>NZ_CP087132.1:0-2400000 GCF_020911885.1 Flavobacterium acetivorans | reverse complement strand
TCGTAAGCCAAGTTATTTCATATATTTTGCAACTGTAATTGCTTCGCCTGTTCGAGCAAGCTCTCGGGTCGTGAAATTTTATAACCTAAATGCTGTAATTCCAATGTTATTCCAGGGCTTCCATATCTTTGTTTGGCAGCAAAATAAATCAATGTTATCTGTTCTTTTATGGTAATTTTTAGTTGTTGTCTTGCTGTGATTGCTTGTTTTTTCCATCGGTAATAACTTCCGCTGCTTACTTTGTAGAACTTTGCACATTTTTTCAATCGGGAATAGTTGTTCATTGCTTTTTATAAAACTATAAATCATCGACCGCTCTTGGAAAAAATGCCGATTGCTTTTTTTAATATATCACGTTCTAACTCGGCATCTTTGAGTCTTTTCTCCAGTTCGTAAATTTTTTCTTGCTCGGGAGTGAGTTTTAAATTTCCTTTTCCAGGAAAACTTCCTTCTCCAAACTCTTCGAACTCTTTACTGGATATGCTAACTTAGTAGACACTAAAAACTAAGAATAAAATCTCACTTTTAATAATCAATTTTACTACAAAATATTACTTAACTAATTTTGCTATTTTTGTTTGCATATGCTGCCAAGTAGTCTATAATTCTAACTTACAAGTAAAACATTGTAACATTTCATTTATTAATGAAATACTCTTTCTTAAATTTTAGTGTATTTACAAGAATAGATAATCGATAAAATATCGATTATATACATTTATTACCACAATAAAATATGTATATTTGCAAATAGATAATCGACATTATATCGATTATACACTTATTGTTTCACAAACAAAAACAAAACAGATTATGGATTTCAGCAGATTATTATCTACTTTTGAAGGACAGCCAATAACGCATCAAATGCTGACCAGCATACTGAGTCAATACAAACGACCTAATGACAAAATCAAAGCACTGAAAGACAAAGGCATAATCAAATCTGTAAAAAGAGGGATCTACATTCCAGGAAAAAACGCAAATATGCGAGTGCCTGAAAGTGGCTTGATTGCCAATCATATTTATGGTCCAAGTTATTTATCAATGGAAACCTCATTATCTCATTACGGCTTGATTCCAGAACGCGTATATGCAGTAACATCGATGACAACGAAACCTTCAAAAGAATTCAGAACTTCGATCGGACTATATAGTTATTCCCATCTTCCACTGCCTTATTTTGCCTTCGGAATTAAGAATGTAATACTTCACGAGAAACAGCAAGTCCTTATGGCTTCGCCGGAAAAAGCACTCGCTGATAAAATAGTAACAACATCAGGAGTTATACTTAGAAGTATGAATAATGCTCAAAATTACGTTTTCGAAAATCTTAGAATGGAACAATCCGATTTAAAAGACTTTAATACCACTGAAATGCGTTCCTGGTTATCAGATGCACCAAAAAAAGAGAGCTTGGAAATACTAATAAAAATGATAGAGAAATTATGATAAAAGAATGGCTTGAAAGTTATAATCCTAAAAACAAAGAAGAAGCACAATCAGCACTTCGAGAAATCATGCAAGAAATTGCACTTGCAGGACTCCAACGCTCGAACTTTTTTGACAAAGCGGCTTTTTATGGAGGAACAGCATTGAGAATATTCCATAACCTCGATCGTTTCTCAGAAGACCTTGACTTTTCATTATTACAAACAGAACAAGATTTCTCCTTAGAAAAGTACCAGCATGCAATTGTAAATGAATTTGCATCCTTAGGAATGACGGTGAGTATTAGTGAGAAACAGAAAGTGAAGCAGAATAATATCAATTCAGCCTTTCTAAAATCTGAAACCCTTTGGCGTGAATTAAAATTGGAAACTATCATACCGCAAAATGGTCTCGATACTAAAGCCAACATAAAAATCAAGATCGAGGTAGATACAGAACCGCCTTTAGGTTTTAAAACAGAAGAAAAACTTCTTGTAAAACCTTTCTCCTTTTACGTCAAATGCTTTACTCTTCCAGACCTCTTTGCTGGTAAGATGCATGCACTGCTATTTCGAAAATGGGGAACTAATGTAAAAGGACGTGACTGGTACGATATGGAATGGTATATCAAAAAAGGGATTAAACTTGATCTTGGTCATTTCCTATCTAGAGCACAAGACAGCGGTGACTGGACAGGGGAAACCATTTCAGAAATGGACTTCAGAGACTTGCTTTCAAAAAAAATAGATAGCGTAAATATGGATTATGTAAAGGCTGATGTAATTCGTTTTATAAAAGATCCAGCACAACTCGATATATGGTCGCCCAAATACTTTCATGACCTAGTTTCACACTTGAAGATGGAATAAATTCAAGATATACGCTGCATCTAGATTTTATAAAAACATTTGCATAACTTTACTTAAAACTAGAAACAGATTTGTACTCCCTATAAAGAATTCCACATAGCCAATTTCTTCAAATCATTCATAAAATGGTTTGTAAATTGTTCAGTAAAGGTCACAAAATAAAAAGCTCAATTCACACGAATTGAGCTTTTTTTATACCTATTATTTTATAATTAACATACTTAAATCCAAATATTCTCACTGGTTTGGGTATTTATTGAAGTCACCTTGACTGAACTAAAACCAGATTATAACAAAAAACCTGTGGAGTAGCAAAAAATTGCTATGTAATTGATACCAGATTAATTTGATCACATTTGATAGATTTTTATTATAAATTATTAATATATCATCACTAAAAAAATAATATCTAATTTTACAAAAATTAAATTGTAATCGAATTGAGAAATATTCTAATAATCGACGACGAAGAAAAGCTAAGAGGTCTTCTAGCGCGAATTGTAAAGTCAGAAGGTTTTGTAGTATTGGAAGCAGCGGATTTAAAATCTGGTTTTAAGAAATTAGAGCAAAATGATATCGATGTTGTACTTTGTGACGTAAAACTTCCAGATGGCAACGGCGTTGAATTTCTCGATAAAATTAAAGCTAGTTTTCCTTTAACAGAAGTAATTTTGTTAACCGCATACGGTAAAATCTCAGATGGCGTGCAAGCCATGAAAAATGGTGCTTTTGATTACATTGTAAAAGGCGATGATAATGATAAAATACTTCCACTACTATACAAAGCAATTGAAAAGGTTACACTTCAGCAAAAAATCAAACAACTTGAAAAACGAATTTCAAAAAAGTATTCTTTTGAATCTATTATTGGGAGATCAAAAGGTTTAGAACAAGTAATCCAGTTATCTAAAAAAGTAGCTAAAACTGATTCAACTGTGCTTTTAACCGGAGAAACCGGAACAGGAAAGGAAGTTTTTGCGCAAGCGATTCATGAGAATAGCCATAGAAGTGGAAAATCATTTGTAGCATTAAACTGCAGTACTTTTAGCAAAGAACTTTTAGAAAGCGAATTGTTTGGTCATAAACAAGGTGCCTTTACTGGCGCGATAAAAGACAAAAAAGGTTTTATTGAAGAAGCCAATGGCGGAACCTTATTTTTAGATGAAATAGGAGAAATGCCAATTGATCTACAAGCTAAATTACTTCGTGTCCTAGAAACTAGCGAATATATTCCTGTTGGTGATTCAACTCCAAAGAAATCAGATTTTCGATTGATTGCTGCTACCAATAGAAATTTAAAAACAGAAAGCGACGAAAAAAGATTCCGTCAAGATTTATACTTTAGATTAAATATTTTTGAAATTACTATACCGCCTTTACGCGAACGCCTAAAAGATATTGAACCATTGACTCATTATTTTGTGAGTCAGTTTGCTGAAAAAATGAATCGCCAAACATTGCAAATTGATAGTAGTTTTTTGCAGAAATTAGAAGTCTACCAATGGCCTGGAAACATTAGAGAATTAAAAAATGTAATTGAGCGAGCCGTAATTTTATGTAATGGTACTATTCTAACTACAGACTTGCTTCCCTACGAAATGCAACAACAAAACTCTAAAAATGGTAAAAGCCTGTCGGCATTTTCTATGCAAAGTGTCGAAAAACTGCACATACAGAAATTATTAAATTATACTAAAGGTAATAAAGCCGAAGCAGCGCGTTTGCTAGAAATTGGTATTGCTACGTTATACCGAAAATTAGAAGAATACAACATTCAATAAAAACTTATCATTTCAATAAAAGCCTATCATTATGATAGGCTTTTTTTATGCTTTTTTCTAAAACAAAACCGATAAACCTAACACTAACAACACTTTACATAAACAGCTATTTATTGGAACATATTTTGGCATGAGTGAGGAGAACATAAAAATTCATCCTTATGAAAAATCAAGTCATTACTATTTACAAACAAGCAGAACGCTTCGCAGAAATCACAAAAAAAGCGATTAGTACAGGAAACATTGCTAGAGCTAAAAAATGTCTAGCCCACGCAGAAAACTTATTCAACAACGGAAGCAACGAAACTAAAAGTGTCATTTCTAATATTTATGTTTTTTCTGTTTCTTCCTTTATGGAACTTCGTCATTGCAGTATTTCCAATCTTTTTCCTCAAAATTTAAAACTAGAGTATAACAAGCAAATCAATTCTTTAGGAGTGTGACAAACTTCATCAAACAATTGATATCAAAACTCTAATTCTCATCCATCTAAATTTATTTACTATGCTAACACTTGTCCTCTTTGCACTCGGTTTATTGTGCTTTTGGTTACTCTATCGCTCCATCAATTATTTTGACAATATCTAAAAATGAAAACAAAAATCTACGAAGCTATCCAGCAATGGATACCCGATTCGAAAAACTGGATTGATTTACCATCCACCAGTGATGAGACCATTCATCAATATACACTTTTAAAAAGTGTCGCTAAGTTTTGTATTGAGAGAATGGATTCAGTTGATGAATTAATTAGAATCACAGTCAGCAAGAGAAGTTATCAGAGTGATTAACATGCTATATGAAAGTGGCAATCACTACACTCGAAATGCAATTGAGAACGAATTTTTTACTGAATTAATTACTCAAGAAAATCCAGCAAGTTTAAAAAAGCATTTGGATTTTCTTTCGAAAGAATCAAAGCAAGGATATTTAAAAACCTTATTAGAAAACTAAAAAATTATGACCACATTATTTATTATAGCAATTGCAGTTTTTGTCTACATCTGTTATGTACTATTAAAACCTGAAAAATTTTAGCAACAAAAGAATAATTTAACCCTTAATACTAAAAAATGAATACAGAAATATTAGGAATTATAGCGATGTTCTTGCTGACTTTAGTGCTCGCTATTCCGTTAGGAAAATATATTTCCAAGGTTTACGGAATGGAGAAAACATGGCTGGATTTTATTTTTAATCCTCTTGAAAAAATGTTTTTCAAACTAAGTGGTGTCAATCCAGAGGAAGAAATGAACTGGAAACAGCACATGAAAGCTTTACTAACCATAAACATAATATGGTTTGTTTTAGGAATGATTATCCTGATGACTATGGGAACTTTACCATTGAATCCCGACGGGAATCCAAGTATGTCAGCAGATTTAGCTTTTAACACTGCCATTTCGTTCGTTGTTAATTGCAACTTGCAGCATTATTCAGGCGAAACCGGAATAAGTTATCTAGGACAATTCTATTTGATGTTCCTACAATTTGTAAGTGCAGCAACGGGAATGGCAGCCGCAGTTGTAGTTTTTAGAGCTTTTAGAGATAAAACTACAACAGAACTAGGTAATTTTTATACCTATTTCATGAAATCTTGTACTCGCATATTGTTACCACTTTCTTTTGTTGTTGCCGCCCTTTTAGCTTTCCAAGGAACACCTATGACACTTGAAGGAAAAGACAGTATTACTACTTTGCAGGGAGAGATACAAGAGGTTTCTCGTGGACCAGTAGCAGGATTTGTTGCTATAAAACACATTGGTACAAATGGTGGAGGTTTTTTTGGTACAAACGGAGCACATCCGCTTGAAAATCCAACTTATTTCACCAATATGTTAGAGATGTGGGCTCAAATGATTATTCCGTTTGCAATGATATTTGCCTTTGGATATTTCATTAAAAGGAGAAAGTTCTCTTGGATGATCTTTGGCGTAATGACCATTGGCTTCTTGGCCTTAGCCATTCCTAATATTGTCGGAGAAATGCGAGGAAACCCAATGATCGAAAAAATGGGAATTGAGACTTCGCTTGGTGCGATGGAAGGTAAAGAAACAAGAATTGGTGCTGCGTCATCAGGTTATTGGAGCATTGCTACGACAGTAATTTCGACAGGTTCTGTGAATTCTATGCATGACAGTACGATGCCGCTTTCTGGCATGAACCAATTGCTAGCCATGATGATCAACAGTTTTTATGGAGGTGTTGGTGTTGGAATTTTGAACTTTTTCGTCTTTATCATTCTGGCTGTTTTCATCAGCGGATTAATGGTAGGAAGAACACCTGAATTTTTCGGAAAAAAGGTCGAAGCTCGGGAAATGAAAATAGCAATGATTATCGCCTTAATGCATCCATTTTTAATATTAGTTGGAACTGCTTTAACAGCAGCCATACCAGAATATGGTACAGCAACCTTAAATAATGCTGGATTTCATGGTTTGAGTGAGATGCTTTACGAGTTTACTTCTGCATCTGCAAATAACGGAAGTGGATTTGAAGGTCTAGGTGACAATACAGTTTGGTGGAATGTTTCTACTGGAATCGTTTTAATTCTAGCCCGTTTTCTACCCATTATTGGCCCTGTAGCTATTGCTGGATTATTGGCACAAAAGAAATTTATTCCTCAAGGAGACGGAACTTTAAAAACGGATACGGCAACTTTTGGTTTAGTAACCTTGACGGTAATTGTGATTATTGCTGCATTAGCCTTTTTCCCCGTGTTAGCCTTGGGACCGATAGCTGAATATTTTACCATTTACTAAAAATAATTTAAAAAATGAATAAAGATCAATCCTTATTTCAAAAAGACATCATGCAGCAAGCATTGGTAAAATCTTTTGTGAAATTGAATCCGAAACTGATGTTCCGAAATCCTGTGATGTTTACGGTAGAAATCGGAACATTTGTGATGCTTGTTGTTTCTATTTGGACATTGACAGGCGAAACTTCACAAGGTAGTTTTGGATATAATTTTGTTGTATTCCTAGTCTTATTATTTACGTTGTTGTTTGCCAATTTTGCCGAAGCCATTGCGGAAGCACGAGGAAAAGCACAAGCTGATAGTTTGCGAAAAACAAGAGAAGAAACACCTGCAACTTTAAAAAGTGGTGAGAAAATATCGTCCTCTCAACTAAAAAAAGGAGATTTATTTGTGTGTGAAGCGGGCGATATTATTCCTACAGATGGAGAAATCGTAGAAGGTCTAGCTACAATTGATGAAAGTGCCATTACAGGAGAATCGGCTCCAGTAATTCGAGAATCTGGTGGAGACAAAAGTTCGGTGACTGGTGGCACAAAAGTGCTGTCTGACCGAATTCTAGTAGAAGTTACTAATGAACCAGGCCAAAGTTTTTTAGATAAAATGATTGCTTTAGTAGAAGGAGCTTCACGTCAAAAGACACCTAATGAAATTGCTTTAACAATTTTACTTGCCGGATTCACATTAGTGTTCATAATTGTTTGTGTGACTCTAAAACCATTTGCAGATTACTCCAATGTTAATATTACCATTGCTTCTTTTATAGCACTTTTTGTTTGTTTGATTCCAACAACCATTGGAGGACTTTTATCAGCAATTGGAATAGCAGGAATGGACAGAGCTTTGAGAGCGAATGTAATTACAAAAAGTGGTAGAGCCGTAGAAACTGCTGGTGACATTGATGTATTGCTTTTAGATAAAACGGGAACAATCACTATTGGGAACCGAAAAGCGACTCATTTCTATCCAGCTCCTGGGATTTCAGAAGCACAATTAATTAAAGCTGCATTTTTAAGTTCTATTTCTGATGAGACACCAGAGGGAAAATCGATTGTTGAATTATCAAAAATAGATCCTTCGTCTTTTCAAAATAGTAATGCAAAATTTATAAAGTTTACTGCAGAGACCAGAAGCTCAGGAATCAATTTTGAGACTACTCGAATTAGAAAAGGAGCTACAGATGCCATTAAAAACATGGTGACTTATGCTGGAAATCCTTTTCCAACAGAACTTTTAGACCAAGTAAAAGTAATTGCAAAAAATGGAGGAACTCCCTTAGTAGTTTCCGAAAATGAAGTGGCTTTAGGAGTGATTGAATTGCAAGATATCATCAAAACGGGAATGTTCGAGCGCTTTGAACGCCTTCGTAAAATGGGAATTAAAACCGTAATGGTAACGGGTGATAATCCTTTGACTGCCAAATTTATCGCCGAAAAAGCAGGCGTTGATGACTTTATCGCCGAAGCGAAACCAGAAGATAAGATGAACTACATCAAACAAGAGCAAATGGCGGGCCGTTTGGTAGCCATGATGGGAGACGGAACAAATGACGCACCGGCTTTGGCTCAAGCAGATGTTGGTGTTGCCATGAATAGTGGAACGCAAGCTGCAAAAGAAGCGGGAAATATGGTCGATTTAGACAATGATCCAACTAAATTAATTGAGATTGTTGAAATTGGAAAACAATTATTAATGACTCGTGGAACGTTGACTACTTTCAGTATTGCAAATGATGTTGCCAAGTATTTTGCTATTATTCCAGCTTTGTTTATCACAGCGATCCCCGCTTTACAAGGATTGAACATTATGCATTTACACAGTCCAGAAAGCGCGATACTCTCAGCAGTAATCTTCAATGCGATCATTATTCCGTTCTTGATTCCATTGGCTTTAAAAGGAGTGAGTTACAGACCAATTGGTGCAAGTGCTTTGTTGAGAAGAAATCTTTTGCTATTTGGTGTTGGTGGAATCATTGTTCCATTTATCGGTATAAAATTAATTGATATGGTAGTTGCATTATTCATTTAAAAAAAAAAAATTATGAAAAACAATTTAATAAAAGGAATTAGAATGACCGTAGTGTTAGTTGTGCTGTTCACCGTAATTTATCCACTATCGGTATGGGCAGTTGCTCAATTAGCGCCTAATAACGGAAAAGGCGAAGTAGTGTCTTATAAACAAACTAAAGGATACGCTAATATTGGACAAAATTTTACGGATGACAAATACTTCTGGGGACGCCCTTCAGCCGTAGACTATAATGCTGCTGGATCAGGAGCTAGCAATAAAGGAGCTTCAAATGAGGAATATTTAGCCGTAGTGCAAGGCCGAATCGATACGTTCTTACTTAAAAACCCAACAGTACAAAAATCACAAATACCAGTTGATTTAGTAACAGCCAGTGGAAGCGGATTAGATCCGAATATTTCAGTTGCAAGTGCGAAAATACAAATCGCTAGAATTCAGAACGTAAGAAATATAGATCCTAAAAAATTAAATACCTTGATTGATGCCAACACAGAACATCCTTTATTAGGTGTTTTTGGACCAGCAAAAATTAATATCCTAAAACTAAATATTGCTCTAGACCAACTAAAATAAACCCGTTAACAGAGCTGGGGAGGTTTTGCCATACCTCCCCTTTTTTAAAATCACTTTAACAAATACAAAATGAATACAAAAATAAGTCTAGCTGCCTTAACTTTATGTTTTTCAGCGGTAGCTTTTGCACAAGAGGAGAAACCAAAAAATCCATTGACAATTAGTGGATATGCTGAAACTTATTTTCAGTACGATACCAACAATCCAATCAATAATTCTCGTCCAGAATTTATATACAGCCACAACCGTAACAATGAAGTAAGTCTGAACCTTACATTTGTAAAAGCAAATTACGAAACTGAAAAGGTACGTACCAATCTAGCTATAGCTGCAGGTTCTTATATGAATGCGAATTATGCAGCAGAACCGGGGGTTTTGAAAAATATTTATGAAGCCAACGTAGGATTTAAAGTTGCTAAAAATCAAAACTTGTGGCTTACAGCGGGAATCTTTCCGTCGCATATCGGTTATGAAAGTGCTGTTGGAGCCGATTGCTTCACATTGACAAGGAGCATTATGGCGGAGAATTCTCCTTATTTTGAGGCTGGAGCCAAAATTACATACGTTTCACCAAGTGGGCAATGGGAATTAACAGGATTGTATCTGAACGGATGGCAAAGAATCCAACGTGTCGATGGCAACACCACACCTAGTTTTGGTCACCAAATTATCTTTAGACCATTGGCTAAATTTTCTATAAACAGTAGCTCTTTTATAGGAAATGATAAAGCGGACAACTTGCGTCAAAAACGTTATTTCCATGATTTGTATGTCGCTTATGATTTAACCCGTAAAGTGAAACTTTTAGCAGGATTTGATATAGGTTGGGAACAAGCCGCACCTCAAAGTGAGGATTATAATAAATGGTACGGAGCTTCTGTAATGATGCAATTGATGGTAACTGATAAATTAAATTTTGCCGTAAGAGGAGAATATTATCAAGATAAAAAAGGGGTAATTATAGCTTCAGGAACTCCAAATGGTTTTGAAACCTTCGGCGTTTCTTTGAATGCAGACTATAAAATTACTCCAAATTTAATGTGGAGAACTGAAGTTAAAAATTACAGTAGCAAAGAGGCAATTTTTGTAAAAAACACAGCTGAAGTTTCTGATACTAGTTTTTCGATAAATACTTCTTTGGCTATCAAATTTTAAATAATATTTTTTGCCGCAAAGGCACAAAGTTTTCATTTTTAGAAATAATGAAAACATTTATATTTAAGGAAAATTTTATCTATTGCCACGAAAGAGCAAAGGTAAAAAGTTATTAAAAGTAATAGTATTAAAGACTTTGTGCTATTTAAATATTGTTGCAAAAAATTCTTCATGACTTCATGCCTTAGCGGCAAAAGAATTTAATGTCATGATAAAAATAAAAACTTTGTCTCCTTGAGTTATTTTAAAAATAATAAATAAACCCTTATTGACTTTGTGCCTTAGTAGCAAAAAACAGCATAAATGGATAACGAAAAAGAAAATAATGTCAAGCACTTTCTTGATTTAATTCAGAAATCTCGCAAAGGAAAATTTAAAATCTACATTGGGATGAGTGCTGGTGTAGGAAAAACGTACCGTATGCTTCAAGAAGCACACACCTTATTAAAAAACGGAATTGACGTTAAAATAGGATATATTGAAACGCATAACCGTAAAGAAACGCATGAATTGTTAGCTGGTCTGCCTGTTATTCCGCGCCGTACTATTTTTTATAAAGGGAAACAACTGGAAGAAATGGATGTTCAAGCGATCATTAATTTACGTCCAGAAGTAGTAATTGTAGATGAACTAGCACACACGAATATAGAAGGAAGCAAAAATGAAAAGCGCTGGCAAGATGTTTTGGAAATTCTAGAATCGGGTATTAATGTAATTTCGGCAGTAAATATTCAGCATATAGAAAGTTTAAATCAAGATATAAAACGAATCACCACTATTGATGTGCAGGAAAGAATCCCTGATCATGTTTTGAGAATAGCAGATGAAGTAGTAAATATCGATTTGACTTCAGAGGATTTGATTGCTCGATTGAAAGAAGGTAAAATTTATACTGCAGATAAAATTCCGACGGCATTAAATAACTTTTTCAAATCAGATCAGATTTTACAGTTACGTGAATTAGCGTTAAAAGAAGTGGTGAATCAAGTGGGACGCAAAGTCGAAAACGAAGTGCCAAAAAATTTAGCTTTAAAGCCTCAAAAAATAGTCGCTTGCATTAGTAGCAATGATAAAATGGCTAAAATTGTTATTCGGAAAACCGCGCGATTGGCGAGTTATTACAATTGCAAATGGTATGTTTTATATGTAGAAACTCCAAAAGAAAGTTCTAGTAAAATAGCATTAGATAAACAACGCCATCTAATCAATAATTTTAAATTAGCTTCGCAATTAAATGCTGAGGTTATCAAAGTAGAAAATAGTAGTATAACCGATGCGATATTAGCAATAGTTGAACAGAAAAATATCACAACCGTTTGCATTGGAAAACCACATTTAAATTTATTTAAAGTAATTTTATCGACGACCATATTTAATAAATTACTAAATAACCTAACCTCATCAAATATTGACTTAGTAATTTTGTCATAATCGCAAATAGAAGCCTAATGAAAATAAAAACCAAATTAAATCTCGGCGTTGGATTGTTATTCTTGATGATAATCATCCTTTCGCTAATTAGTGCTTATTCCGTTTTTTTAATAAAAATAGACACTCAAAATATTTTGAAAGCAAATTACAACACCTTAGAATATTCTCGTAACATGTTACTTTCATTAGAGAAAATTAGTACCGATAAAAATATAGATTTTTCCTTTTTCGAAAAAAATCTTAAAAATCAAATGGCAAATGCAACTGAAATTGGTGAAAGAAATGTTAACATCAATCTAGAGAGAAAATTTACGGAACTCAAAAACGATTTTTCTAATGATGAGATCAAAAATCAGATTCGGCAAGATATTTTTGAAATTATGAAGTTGAACATGAATGCCATCAAGCAAAAAAGTGATGTAGCCACGCATACTGCTGAAACGGCCAGCTTGTGGATTGCTATTACCGGAACGTTATGCTTCTTGATAGCTTTTAATTTATTAGTAAATTTACCCAATAATATTGCCAATCCTATTAAGGAATTAACAAATAGTATCAAGGAAATTGCCAATAAAAATTATTCGCAAAGAGTACACTTTATGAATCATAACGAATTTGGAGACTTGGCAAAGTCATTCAATTCAATGGCTGAGAAATTACAAGAATATAGTAGCAGCAACTTACACAAATTATCATTTGAGAAAAAGCGATTAGAAACTTTGATTAATAACATGCACGATCCCATTATTGGATTGGATAATAGGGGAATTATATTATTTGTTAACAATGAAGCATTAAAAATCATTGGTTTAAAATCAAATGAAGTTGTAGGCCAATTAGCCACTAATCTAGCCCTTACAAATGATTTAATGAAATCGCTATTAGTAAGCACACTTCTTGATGGCAAACAAAAAGTGGAACCAATGAAGATTTTTGCAGATAACATAGAAAGTTATTTCGAGAAGGAAATTGTAAATATTACCATTAAACCAACGGGGGAAGACCACAAAATCGATATTGGTGATGTGATAATTCTAAGAAACATTACTGTTTTTAAAGAGTTAGATTTTGCAAAAACAAATTTTATAGCCACGGTTTCTCATGAATTAAAAACACCTATCTCCTCTATAAAGATGAGTTTACAAATCCTAGAAAAAGAAGATAACGGTAAAATGAATCAAGACCAAAAACAATTAATTACCAGCATTAAAGAAGATAGCGAAAGATTGCTAAAAATTACCGGAGAATTACTGGATTTATCCCAAGTAGAAACGGGAAACATACATCTAACTATAGAAGACAACAATCCATACGAAATAATAAACTATGCTATAGCTGCAGTAAAAGTAAAGGCCGATCAAAAAGCAATAAATATCATAATCGATGCAGAAGAAAACTTACCTTTTGTAAAGGCAGATAACGATAAAACAGCTTGGGTCCTAATTAACTTTTTAACAAACGCAATTACCTACTCTTCTGAAAATAGTAAAATTATTGTCAAACTAAGAAAAGTGAACAACACAGTCCTTTTTGAAGTTATAGATAAAGGAAAAGGGATTGATAGTCATTATAAAAATAGAGTCTTTGATAAATATTTCCAAATTCCAGGAAGTCACAAATTAGGAACTGGATTAGGTTTAGCAATTAGCAAAGAATTTATTGAAGCACAAAATGGTACAATCGCTGTAAAAAGTGAACTTGGATTAGGAAGTACTTTTAGTATTGAATTGAATATTGTTTAATGAGAATTGGTATAAGTGAAAAACAATAGTCTCTCTATCTCCAAATTAAAAAAACACCTCTTACCTAGCTAAATTATGAAGTGGATATCCTAAAAACAGGTATAACTTTACTTAAAACTAGAAACAGATTTGTACTTCCTATAAAGGATTCCACATAGCTAATTTCTTCAAATCGTTCATAAAATGGTTTGTAAATTGTTCAGTAAGGGTCACAAAATAAAAAGCTCAATTCATACGAATTGAGCTTTTTTTATACCTATTATTTCATAATAAACATACTTAAACTCAAATATTCTCACTGGTTTGGATATTTATTGAAGTTACCTTGACTGAACTAAAACCAGATAATAACAAAAAAACCTGTGGAGTAGCAAAAAATTGCTATGTAATTGATACCAGATTAATATTGTACTAAATCTCGATGTATTACTTCAGCTAATCTTATATTTGGCGTTAAGCCAAGTGATTGATTATCTATTTGAACAGCATCATTCGAGCCTTTAGAATTGACTTTGTAATAGCGATTAATTACATTACTCCCATCAGTAACATTAATCACACCGGCAGTAAACGAAGCTTTAAATAGCGGTGATAGATTAAAATTTAAAGAGGCATCTAAACGCATGAAATCATCTAATTTTTAACTGTTTGGCGAATCATAATTTACCATGGTATTATTTCCGTTTTGAACGGTTTCATTTCCTTGAATTGGTTTTGTATACGGCTGACCATTTCTCCAAATACCACCAACCGCTATTTTTAGATTTTTAAGAATATCGTAATAAAAACCTAGCAATACAATATCAATGAACATAATATTAACCATCGGGTTTTTAACTTATTTTAAGTCCACACTATTGAACTTAAATACATAAATAATGATGATATTTGAAGCTTTAAAAAGCATTATAATAAAGGGTATAACTCTATTTTAAAATTTTCTTGCAATGAAAAAACTCGCTCATCTGCTACTTATTAGTTTTATATTTGTCTGTTTTACAGCCCAATCTCAGAAAAACATATGGGATGAAAACCCCAGTGATTCACAGGTTGAACTAGACAGTTTGTTAAAAATCTTGCCCAAATCTATAGGAGAAAAAAAACTGTCTTTATTAAATAGAATTGCCGAGATATACTGGGTCATTGATCCTAATAAAACTATAAAATATGGCTCGGAAGCTTTACGTTTATCAATCGAGTTGGAAAATAAAAATCAAGAAGGGTTAGCACTAATAAATTTGTGTCAGGGTTATTTGTTTAATAATATTTATGATAAAGCTTTACAATTCGGGCTACGATCCTTAGAAATACGAAGAGTAATTGGAAACGATTATGATCTTGCCTTTACTTTACGTACACTTGGTTGGTTATATTATGACATTGGTTATTTTGAAAAAGCATTAGAATATCATACCCAAGCTTTAATCATACATGAAAAAATAGGCGACAAGCAGCGAATTGCATACAGTTATAACAGTATCGGAATAATTCATGATGGCAAAGGCGATTATAATTTGGCATTATTTTTTTTCAAAAAATCTTTAAAACTCATAAAAGATTCTAATAATAAGGACAGAATCGCAGAAACGATGAAAAATATGGCCATTTGCTATCGTAAAATTAATGAACTCAATTTGGCTAAAAAATTCTTAGATTCTGCTCTGGATATTGAGAGTCAAATTAAATATGACTACAAAAAAGTTTATATTCTTCATGAACTTGCTATTGTACACTTACAACTTAAAAATTATCATAAATGTTATTTATTGTTACAAGAAGCTAGGACTATTACTAACGCATTGGGTAATAAAAAGGAACTAGTTTTAGAGAATGATAAAATTATGTCCGATTATTATTTAGCATTAAATAACTATAAGGAGGCTTTCAAATTTTATATGAAATATACTAATGGTAAATCTGAACTTTTCACAAGCAATAAAAGTGAAAAATTGGCTGAAATGCGGATTTTATATGAGGCTGAACGACGCGAATCTGAAATCAAGTTATTAGAGCAACAACGTAAATTGGAATCACAGAAAAGAAAATCCTTATTGATAGGTTCTTTATTATTGGCAATAATAGGAATTCTAATAATAGCTTCGTTATGGAATAATATAAAAAAGAAAAAAGCTATTTATCTGCAAAATCATAAACTTTCAAAGGAAAAACTAAAATCACAATTTCTATTACAGGAGAATTTAGAACGCAAACTGGATTTTCGAACTAAGGAACTTACAAATCTAGCTTTGTTCATTTCTCAAAGAACTAATATTTATAAGGACCTAACAAAATCTTTAAAAAATTTAAAATTCAACGATTTAAGCTTACTTAAACAAGACATCAATGCGCTTATAAACGAGTACACTTTTAAATTTGATTTAAATGAAGATATTCAGCAATTTCATTCCAACATAGAAACCCTACAAAGTGATTTTTTATTTAGAATTAAAGAAAAATATCCTAATTTAACTGATAAAGATATTCAGTTGGCAGTACAGGTTAAACTTAAACTTAGCTCTAAAGAAATAGCCAATATCAATAATATCTCTGCTAATTCAGTAGAAATTGGAAGACATAGGTTAAGAAAAAAATTAGGATTAGAAAACAAAGACAACCTAGTTACTTTTCTGGAAAACATTTAGGCTATTAATCTTTCTTGGACATCTTCAAATATTATGCTCAGTCCTTGTCCTCAATTATTAACACAGTTTATAAGACAAAAAATGTTACATTATAAAAACAGTTGCAAAATTATTTTGCAACTGTTTTTTTGGTTTATAAGCGCTCCTTTTTATTTTACTCTGTTGATGCATTTCATTAGGTGCTAAAATATAATTTATATAGTGTAGTCTTTTTTACTGTAAATTTTGATTTCTTTTCTCACCGACAACATCATATTGGGTAGTGTTATATTAAACTTATCGACATTATATTCTAAATTTAAAATACAATTTATTCTTTCTGTAATTGAATTTTCATATTGATAAGAATATAATAAAGAAAAAAACTGCTTCAATTTTAAACCTCCATCATATTAAAAACATAGTGCTTACATTGATAATTATTCGTAAAACCCCTGTATATACTGGCTTTGCTTGAGGATGTAAAGGTCAAGTAAAGTTCTTTTTTGATGTTTTATATTGAAATAATTTAATATTTGTGAGACCAAAACTTAGATTAAAATTAAATCCTAATTCTGCTAACAAATAAATTATGATGAAAATCAAAAAAAACAAAATATGACTACAACAAAATCTCAATTTGGTATGAATGAGGCTCTAGAAAAATTAGGGATCAAGACTATAAATGAAGGAACATCAACTGGTTTAAATCATTTTTCGTCTGGAGAAATTTTAAATAGTTATTCTCCCGTTGACGGAAAATTGATTGGTTCTGTTAAAACATCCACATCACAAGACTACGAAAAAGTAATACAGTCGGCTACTGAGGCATTTAAAACCTTTCGTTTAATGCCTGCTCCCCAACGTGGCGAAATTGTTCGTCAATTTGGAGAAAAATTACGCCAAAACAAAGAAGCTTTAGGAAAATTGGTTTCTTATGAAATGGGGAAATCATTGCAAGAAGGATATGGTGAAGTACAAGAAATGATCGACATCTGTGATTTCGCAGTAGGCTTATCACGTCAATTGCACGGTCTAACCATGCATTCTGAGCGACCTGGACACCGTATGTATGAGCAGTACCATCCTATGGGAGTTGTTGGAATTATTTCGGCATTTAACTTTCCAGTTGCTGTTTGGGCTTGGAACACAGCTTTGGCTTGGATATGTGGAGATGTTTGTATTTGGAAACCTTCAGAAAAGACACCTCTTTGTGGAATAGCTTGTCAGAATATTATAGCCGAAGTTATTAAAGAAAATAATTTACCCGAAGGAATTTCATGCTTGATTAATGGCGATTATAAATTGGGGGAATTGATGACTTCCGATACTCGAATTCCATTAATTTCAGCTACAGGATCAACCAGAATGGGGAAAATAGTAGCGCAAGCAGTTGCTGCACGTTTAGGTAAATCCCTTTTAGAATTAGGAGGGAACAATGCTATAATCGTAACTCCTGATGCAGATATAAAAATGACTGTTATTGGGGCTGTTTTTGGAGCTGTAGGAACTGCAGGACAACGCTGTACATCAACGCGTCGCTTGATTATTCATGAAAGTATTTATGAAAAAGTAAAAGACGCTATTGTCTCGGCATACAAACAACTCAAAATCGGAAATCCATTAGACGAAAACAATCACGTAGGTCCATTAATCGATAAAGACGCAGTCAAATTGTACAAAGCAGCCTTAGATAAAGTAGTTGAAGAAGGTGGAACTATTTTAGTTGAAGGCGGAGTTCTTTCTGGAGAAGGATATGAAAGTGGATGTTATGTGAAGCCAGCGATTGCTTTAGCTAAAAATTCATTTGAGATTGTGCAACACGAGACTTTTGCCCCTGTTTTATATTTAATAAAATACAGTGGAGATGTTGATAACGCACTTGAATATCAAAACGGAGTTGGACAAGGATTATCATCAGCTATCATGACCAATAATTTACGTGAAGCTGAAAGATTTTTATCAGTTGTAGGTTCAGATTGTGGAATTGCCAATGTTAACATAGGAACATCCGGAGCTGAAATTGGAGGTGCTTTTGGTGGCGAGAAAGACACTGGAGGCGGAAGAGAATCTGGGTCAGATGCTTGGAAGATATATATGAGGCGTCAAACTAACACAATTAATTATACCACAAACCTACCATTGGCACAAGGAATTAAATTTGATTTACAATAAAAAAACTATAAATAACTAAGAACCATAAAACTATAATTAACCAAATTTATTACAGATGAAAAAGCGAATTTTATTATTTAAGGGTTTAAACTTCATACTCTTAATGATGTTCCTGTGTCAACCACACTTTACTTTTGCGCAAGAAAATCAACCGCAAAAAAGTATTTCGGGAAAAGTAACAGATAATAAAGGAAATACACTTCCCGGAGTAAATATTATATTAGCGACAACGAGTATTGGAACTACGAGTGACGAAAACGGAAAATTTACATTAAAAATTCCTTCAGATTTAAAAAATCCAAGCTTAAACTTTACCTACATGGGTTTTTTAGATCTTACTTTAAGTGTAAATAACAAATCAGAGTTAAACGTTACACTTGAGGAAGAAAACAATAAACTAAATGAAGTAGTAGTCATAGGATACGGTTCCATTAAAAAAGGGAATGTTACCGGAGCAATATCTTCGATCAAGAAAGAAAGTATTGAAACTAGAGCTACAAATAATGCTTCAGAAGCGATTCAAGGATTAGTAGCTGGTGTAAATGTTCAAAAAAGTGGTGGTGCTGCTGGTGCTGCTGTAAAAATAAAAATTAGAGGAATTAATACATTCGGGAACACAGAACCGCTATGTATCATTGATGGGTTTCAGGGCTCATTAAGTTCAGTAAATCCTACAAACATTGAGTCTATAGAAGTGCTTAAAGATGGAGCAGCTGCTGCAATTTATGGATCAGTTGCCGCTAACGGAGTAATTATCGTTACTACTAAATCTGGGCTTAAAGAAGGTGTAAAAGTTGATTTTACTTCTTTTGTAAATAGCACTTCGACAGCAAAAAGAATAGAGTTATTAGATGCTGTTGGCTATAAAACAGTTCACAAAAGAATGTATGACGAATACAATAAATATGCTAATACACCGGTTTCATTGCCTGCCTATATCAACGCACCAACAACAGCTAACACAAACTGGCAGGACCAAGTTTTTCGCTCTGGTTTAGCACAAAATTATGGTTTAGGTGTGCAAGGTCGCGAGGGAGTGGTTAAATTTGCTCTATATGGTAACTACGCTAAAGAAAAAGGAATCATCATTGATAATAACTTTGGACAAAAGAATGCTAGCGCAAGAGTAAGCTTTAAGAAATCAATTTTTGATATCGACACTAAATTATCGTACTTATCGACTAAAAGTGAGCAACCTAACTTTCAATTGAAAGAAGTGTATGCAATATCGCCATTAGTACCTGTTTTAGATTCAAATGAAACTTACGGATACGGATTAACAAACAAAAACGGATTGCCATTTAACACAAACCCTGTAGCCGATGAGCATTTTAGAAGTGGAGAATTAAGAGGTCAAGATCTAACGGCTAACATTTCGATTACTGCCAATATCGCTTCTTGGTTGAAATTTAAAACAGCCTACTCTCATCATGAATTAAATTCACAACGTACAGCACACAACGCACCATTCATCGCTAACATACAAGCACCAGAAAAATATACGGTTCATAGAGAAGTTAGAACCTACTGGAGTGAACAAGTTTTTGAAAACACCTTAATGATGGATAAAAAATTTGGCGAACATTCTATCGACTTTTTATTAGGTAGTACTATTAATCCGTCCTCTTCTAACTGGAATGATATTACAGTTGAAGGCAAAACAACGGATCAATCCGTAGTAAACGGTCAGCTTGTTTCAACGGAACGTCCTGCAGGATTTTTAGATCCAAGTTTTGAAACTATTGGAGCAGGAAAAGGAGGAACTTACTCAGCTGATGGTTCTAAATACCAATACAATAGACTTTCTTACTTTAGTCGTATCAACTATTCTTACAAAGATCGTTATTTAGCGCAAGCCACTTTGCGTTATGATGGATCATCAAAATTTGGTAAAGACAGTCGTTGGGGAGCATTTCCTTCTGTGGCTTTAGGTTGGAAAATTGATAAAGAAGATTTTTATCCAGAAGATTTCATCATCTCTACTGCTAAACTACGTGCTAGCTGGGGACGTTTAGGTAACGAGGCAGCATTAGGCTATTATACTTCTAGCTCTTTAATTTTATCAGGTAATTACTTAAATTCTGGTTACGTACAAGGAACAGGAAGTAATCCATGGCCGGGAAGTATTGCTACAGCATTAGAAAACCGTAACCTAAAATGGGAAACTACTGATTCTAAAAACATAGGTATTGACTATACACTTAGAAATGGTAAAATTAGTGGTTCGATAAACTACTACCGCAATGTTACTGATGATTTGTTAATTACAAAGAAATTAGCACCTTCAGCCGGTATCGACAACCCAATTCTTAACGTTGGAAAGGTAAGCAATAGCGGACTTGAGTTTGAGGTAAATTATAGCGAACAAAGTAATGACTTTAAATATAATGTAGGATTTAATATTAGTACACTTCGCAACAAAGTAGAAAGCCTTGCTAATGCAGACCAAGCTATCAACGGACAAGGACTAAAATTTGATACGGAACACTTCCCAACTCAAGCAAGAGTAGGAACGCCAATAAGCTCTTTCTATCTGTACCGTGCCAATGGTATCTTTCAATCTACAGACGAGGTGAATAGCTATACTAGCAATGGGAATTTAATACAACCTAATGCTAAACCAGGTGATGTTAGATTTAAAGATTTAAATAATGATGGCCTTATTGATGAAAATGATAAAGAATACGCAGGTACAGGTTTACCAAAAGTAGAAGCTAATATAACTTTAGGAGCTAGCTACAAAGGATTTGACTTTAGTACATTGATTGGAAGTGGTTTCGGACATAAACTATACAACGGAAATCGTTATTTCTATGAGTCTATGAGCTCAGGAACTAATATGTTAGCTTCAACCCTTAATTCTTGGACTCCAGATAACAATAGCAACATTCCACGTGCTGTACTTGGTGATCCTAATGGAAATAGTAGAGAGTCTGATCGTTTCCTTGAAAATGGAAATTTTATAAGAATGAGACAATTACAAATAGGGTATTCATTACCTAGCTCATTATTAGAAGCAGCAAAAATCGACAAACTTAGATTTTATGTAAGTGCTGAAAATGTATTCACCATCACTAAGTATTCAGGAACTGATCCAGAGTTCTCTAGAAATAACTTACTAGATACAGGCGTTGACCGTTTTGTATATCCATTTACAAGATCATTTGTTGTAGGCGTACAATACGTATTTTAAGAAATTTATAAAGAAACAATTATGAAAAACATATATAATTTTATTACCGTATTATGCATCTTTACACTAGTAGGATGTACTAATGATTTCCTAGAGCAACAGTCTCCAGACCAACTTAATTCATCTACTTTTTGGAGAAATAAAGCCGATGCCGAAGCTGGTTTATCCTCAACCTACGCTTACCTTGAGGGAGCTGTAGAAGAGTACGCTTTTCCTGAAGTTAAATGGCCTGTTGAAGCCTATCGTGAAGACATTTGTAAATTAGGTAGTGATGCCTTAAATTATCAAAATTGGGTGGAATTAGCTGATTTTACTTATACAAATGGGAACAGCCAAATAACATCGTATTGGAAATTAAACTATCGTGGAATTTCTAATGCAAATCAAGTTATTGCTAAGGTTGGAGAAATGCCTTCATCTGCTATTAGTGATGCTGATAAAAACCAAATTATTGCTGAAGCACGATTTTTAAGAGCTTACTATCATTTAAAATTAATTCTTAACTGGGAAAAAATTAAATTAAGAACGAAATACATTACTAATCAAAACGAAATAAGTCTTCCTCTTGCTGAACGTGTAGAAACTTGGAATTTTATTGTTAGCGAATTAAAAGCAGTTGCTGATGTGCTTCCTGCAGTACAACCTGCTGATAACGTAGGTCGTGCAACAAGCGGTGCTGCTAATAGTTACCTTGGTTTTGCCTATTTGACTAGAGCGTATGAAGAAACCGCAGACAAACAAACCCACCTTACTGAATCAATTAAAGCTCTTGATAAAGTTCAAGGATATGAACTAGTGAAGGACTATGTGAGTTTATTTAATGGTACTAACAAGAACTCAAAAGAAACTATTTTTGAACTTCAATTTACAGACAACACATCTAACGGTGCATTCTACCGTACTGCGCTTCATTTCTGGATGGGTGCAAGCGAATTAGGTGGTTGGGACGAAATTCTGCCAACAGATATGTTGATGAATGAGTTCAAAAAAGAAGGTAAAATAGCAACTACAGGAAATTATGACAGCCGTCTTTACGGTAACATTTTCTTTAAAGATCCTTATTTTAATGAAGCCTCTAATCCTAGAATTTTTGGTGAAACGTATGATGCCAAATTCGGAAATACTGACAAACCTGTATTCCGTAAGTACTTACCTCCTACTCAAGAGCAAATGGACACCGAGTTTTTAGGGTTAAATGTTCCTTTAATGAGATATTCTAATGTGTTATTAATGAAAGCAGAAGCTTTGAACGAATTGAATCGTACGCTTGAAGCAATACCTCTTATCAATCTTGTAAGAGCTCGCGCTGATATGCCAGGAATGATAGGCACAACTTATAATGCCGTGAAAGCGCAAATCGAGCATGAAAGAATCATTGAGTTCCCTTTAGAGAACTTCCGTTTCTATGATTTACGCCGTTGGGGAAAAACAAAATCTGCTTTAGATGCTGTTGGACGTACAGGTTTTGACGCAGCAAAAAATAATTTTTATCCAGTGCCTTTAACTGAAATACAAAATAATTAAGAGAGTTAAAAAAATAAATTCAAAATAAAAAGAATAGTCCGAATAGTACTTGGGCTATTCTTTTTAATTTAAAAAAACATTTTTTAATGTTACCAATAGAATTAGTGTGAGAGAATCTATATTAGCTCAAATTGCTTGCTCGTACCAAATGCACATTATAATGAAAAATGAGCTGTGCTTTTCTATATTAACAAATTAAATAATCATGTACAAAAAAGAAAAATTTTATATACTTCTATTCTTTTTACTATTGCAAGCTAGTTTTGCCCAAAGTAAATTTAGCAACTTAGAATTAAGTAAAAACAACTTAAACTACAAAGGGAATCCTGAAAATGCTAAGGACAGAAAATCATTGGCTTTCTCTGATAAAGGCGCTTGGTTTGCCTTTGGATTGCTAGAGCCTTCAAATATTCAAGCTGGGTTTTCAGGTCCTTTTTTAATGACGGAGCAAAACGGAGTTTGGTTGAGTTCTTCCTTTCTTTCTTTGCATCTAATCGATGACAAACAACAAGAAATGATCAATTGGAAAACGGCTTTAAAAAGTCAGAACAGTTATAATAGCCATTTAGAACAGGAGTTTTCAAATGAAAAATTAAGCATCAAACAAGAACTAGTTTTTTCATCTGGACATACTGCAATTCAAAAAACTAGCATAACAAATACTTCTTCCAAAAACATCTCGTTCACACCTAGCTTTCAATCAGATGTTTATTTAGACAATCTGCAGCTTTCGGTAGTAGATAATGTATTAAAAATAGTTTCATCAAAAAGTAACGTTATTGGTTATGTGCAATTTCTTAATGAGGACAGCAAAATAGAAGTTACAAAGAATGGCTTTACAGCAAAGACTTCTCAACTTGTATTAAAACCAAATGAAACTAAAGAAATAGTAGTTTCTCAAACGTTTATTTTCCCACAATACGACTGGAAAAAAGAAAAAGAAAGCATTTCAAAATTACAATTTGATTCCGTTTTAGAACAAACACAACAAGAAAAAGAAAATCAATTAGCACAATTAATTGCAAAAAAGAAACCGACCTACAAAGGTTCTGAATACTCTGTTTTCCTAGCGAAGTTAATACTCACTTTGCAAAACAACACTCGTATTGCAGCAGAAGGTTTAAAACATGCTGGAATATTCCCAAGCTATCATTACGAATGGTTTCATGGTTTCTGGGCTTGGGACAGCTGGAAACATGCTGCTGCAATTGCAGAAGTAGATCCAGCTTTAGCCGAAAACCAAGTACGAGCTATGTTCGACTTTCAAGAGCCTAATGGTTTTATTCCTGATTGTATTTATAGAGATACCTCGATTGAACCTAATAATTATCGAAATACTAAATCGCCGCTGGCTGCTTGGGCAGTTTGGGAAATTTACAAGCAAAACAAGAATGTAGATTTCATTAAAGAAATGTATCCTAAATTAAAAAAATATCATGCTTGGTGGTATAAGGAACGTGATCATGACCAAGACGGACTTTGCGAGTTTGGGTCTACAGACGGTACTTTAGTAGCTGGAAAATGGGAAAGCGGAATGGACAATGCCGTGCGATTTGACAACAGCAAAGTACTAAAAAATGCCGAAAATGCCTATTCCCTAGATCAAGAAAGTGTAGATTTGAACTCTTTCCTTTATGCCGAGAAAAACTATTTGAGTCAAATGGCTAACGTTTTAAAACTAGCTAAAGATGAAAAAAAATGGAAAGCAGGAAGCAAAACCCTAAAAAAGCAAATTCAAAAACAGTTTTGGGATCCAAGTACAGGATGGTTTTATGACACCTCTTTGGATGGAAAAACATTCGTAAAAGATATGGGTTGCGAAGGTTTCTTGCCGCTTTGGACTGAAGTTGCTTCTAGAAAACAAGTTAAGGCTATAAAAGTTAATTTACTTGATCCAAATACCTTCAACACCTTTGTGCCTTTACCAACATTGGCTAAAAACAATCCGAAATTTAATCCTGCGAATGGATATTGGAGAGGACCAATATGGCTAGATCAAGTTTACTTTGGTATCAATGGACTAGAAAAATACGGTTACAAAACAGAAGCCAATCTCTTAACAAAAAAACTGGTTCATAACGCCGAAGGTGCTGTAGAAAAAGGAAAATCTATAAGAGAAAATTACCATCCTACAACTGGAAAAGGATTAGAAGCCGAAAATTTTAGCTGGTCAGCCGCTCATTTTCTACTACTACTTTTAAACAACTAAAAAATAAACGATTAAGAAATGATAAATTATAATTCCCTACTAACTAAGCTCACATTAGTAGCTTTGGTGGTATTTACTTGTAATTCGACGCAAATAGTTGCTCAAAATAAAAAAGTAGCTACAACAGAAAAAAAAGATCCGAAACGATTTTTTGACAAAGCTGATTTAATGCAAATTGGGGTGTATTATTATCCTGAGCAATGGCCAAGAGAACAATGGGATCGTGACTTAAAAAACATAAAAAAGTTAGGTTTTGAATTCACACATTTCGCTGAATTTGCTTGGACATTTATGGAGCCTGAAGAAGGTAAATATGATTTTAAATGGCTGGATGAAGCCATGGCAATAGCCGAAAAAGAAGGTTTAAAGGTAATTCTTTGTACCCCTACTCCTACTCCACCAGCTTGGATGGGTGATAAATACCCTGAAATATATTTAGTTGATTCTAAAGGCAACCGAAGACAACATGGAAATAGAGCAAACATTTCAGTAACAAATGAAAAATACCGTGAATTTACAGCAAAAATAGTAGCTGAATTAGGAAAAAGGTACGGTAAAAATAAGAATGTTATAGGTTGGCAAATTGACAACGAGCCCTTGTCTACAGAGGATTTTAGTCCTTCTGCTAGAACAGCATTTCAAATTTGGCTAAAAGCCAAATACGGAACTATTGAAAAATTAAATACGGAATGGGTTGGAAGTTTCTGGAGTACACGTTATTCTAACTTTGAACAAATCGTATTGCCTAACACCGAAGTTTATTTTGAAGATAAGTTAAGTCCACATACGATTTTAGATTTCAAACGATTCACTGCCGATGCACAAGCTAGTTTCTTAAACGATCAAGCCGAAATATTAAGACAATACACGGATCCAAAACAGTGGATAACAACTAATTTCACGAATGTGACTTATGACTCAGATCCAAGAAGAGCTGATAAAATGGACTTCATAACCTATACAATGTACCCAGTAAGTGGGCAAAATAATTTAGGCGGAGCTAATTTTAGAATGGGACATCCTAGTAAAATTCATGAGGCAAACGATTATTACCGTTCAATCAGTGGCGTTACAGGAATTATGGAATTGCAACCAGGACAGGTAAACTGGGCGGATATCAATCCTCAATTACAACCGGGAACTGTACACATGTGGCTTTCACAAGCTTTTGGAGGTGGTTGCGCTTTTACTTGTACTTACCGATACAGACATCCACTAGGAAGTAGCGAAATGTATCACGAAGGTATTGTGGGCAATGACGGAGTGACACTTTCTACCGGTGGAAAAGAATTTGTACAATCCATTCAAGACATGAAACTATTGCGTAAAGAGTATAATCCTAAAGCAGTGCTTCCTCAAAAAATCGCCAATAGAAAAACAGGTTTTTTATGGAGTCATGAAAATCTTTGGGACTTAGAAAATCACAAACAAACTAAACATTGGAGTACTTGGAAACATAGAAATACCTATTCTTCAGCTATCAAATCTACTGGAGCGCCAGTCGATTTCCTTACAGAGGAAGACAATTTTGATGACTACCCTTTTATTGTCGCTAGTTCATATCAACTTATTGATCAAAAATTAGTGGACAAATGGACTAAGTATGTTGAAAAAGGAGGTAACTTGATTTTAAGTTGTAGAACTGGACAAAAAGACAAAAACGGACATTTTTTTGAAGCCAACTGGAGCGCACCAATCGTGCCTTTAATTGGAGCTGATGTTGACTTTTTTGATGTATTAGTTACAGATATAAAAGGAAATATAAAAGCAGATAACAATAACTTTCAATGGAATACTTGGGCAGATGTATTATCTCCTAGAAAAGGAACTGAAGTTTTAGCCACTTATGAAGACCAATTTTATAAAGGTAAAGCCGCCGCGGTTACTAGAAAGTTAGGAAAAGGAACAGTAACTTACATTGGTGTAGAAAGTACTGATGGAAACTTAGAGAGACAAATTGTACGCAGCGTATATGGAAGAGCAAATGTGGCCATTGAGAATTTACCAAGCGGTGTTTTTGTCGAATGGAGAGACGGCTTCTATGTAGGAGTTAATTATTCAAACGATCCTGTCGAACTTGAGATCCCAAAAGGAAGTAAAATATTGGTTGGACAAAATCCTTTGCAGCCTGCACAAGCTATAATTTGGAAATAAAATTAAAAAAACACTAAAAATTTACGAATGAATTTTTCAGAAGAAACTATTGAGCAATTAACCAAAGAACATTATGGCCTAGCTACAACCGCAAAATCATTAAATGGTTATGACGAGTTAAATTTTCTTTTATCTACTAATACAAACGAAAAGTATATTCTAAAAATATCAAATAAAGATCATCCTCTTCCGTTTTTAGATGCGCAGGTTAAAATTATTCAGCACCTATCAAATAGCAAGCTTGCCAATGAATTTCAGCAGTTTTGCATCAACAAGCAGGGAGATGCTTTGACAAAAATTGAGGCCGATTCTAAAATATATTATGTTAGAATTCTCAATTTTCTAGAAGGTACTTTTTGGGTAGAAAAAGAAAGTAAATCAAAAGAGTTATTTTACAATCTAGGATCCTTTTTAGGAAATATGGATTATGAACTTCGCGACTTTTCTCATCTTGCTATGCACCGCCGTTATACTTGGGATATTAGTTGTGCCAGCGAGGCAAATGAGAATTTAAAATATATTCTCGATCATGAAAAAAGAAGAATCGCGGGTTATTTCTTGTTACAATTTGATAGCGAAGTACTTCCTGTAATCCACTCTTTGCGCCATGCCTACATACATAACGATGCAAACGATTATAATATCCTAGTTCAAGAAAATCAAATTATTGGTTTGATTGATTTTGGAGATATGGTTTACACAGCGCTTATCAACAATCTAGCGATTGCGTGTACTTATGCAATGCTTGGTGAAAAAGATCCATTGGCTGTTGCTGCATCGATTGTTGAAGGTTATCATAAATCGTATGCCCTTACTGAGCAAGAAGTTGATTTGTTGTACTATCTAATTGCAGGGAGACTTTGTATTAGTGTGACACAGTCTGCTTACAACGCATCATTAGACAGCAATAATGAACATCATTTTCTTACTGAAAAACCAGCGTGGGAATTGCTGAACCAACTTATTCGAATTAATCCAATAAAAGCGCAAGATACTTTTAGAAAAGCCTGTGGTTTTATAGGATTAATATCTGATGAAAACTATGCTTATCTATTAGAATCTCGTCAGAAAAACATAGGTCGAAATTTAAGTATTGGTTACAAAGACAAATTAAAAATCACCAAAGGCGCACTACAATATCTTTATGATGATAAAGGACGAACTTTTGTAGATTGTGTCAACAACCCATCACATGTAGGCCATTGTCACCCTGTTGTTGTTCGAAGAATGCAAAAACAAATTGCTAATTTAAACACCAATACGCGTTACCTTAATGACACTATTATTGAATATGCCGAAAAACTTACCGCGACTTTACCAGCTGCCTTAAGTGTTTGCTATTTTGTCAATTCGGGTAGTGAAGCTAATGATTTGGCCATTCGAATGAGTCGCCATTTCACCAAACAGAAAGACATTATTGTTCTGGATCATGCGTATCATGGTACTTCAACGGTTGCTATGGAAATGAGCCCCTATAAATTTGATGGTAAAGGCGGTTTTGGAAAAATGCCTTGGATTCATAAGGCTATTAACCCCGACTTGTATCGAGGTCCTTATAAATATGGGGATACAAATGCAGGAGAAAAATATGCTGCTGATGTACAACGAATTATCGAAGATCTAAAAAAAGAAGATAAAGCGCCTGCGGTATTCATTTGCGAAACGTTGTTAGGTGTTGGAGGTCAAATTCCGCTTCCTAAAAATTATTTAAAAACAGTGTATCAACACGTCAGAGCTGCTGGAGGAATCTGTATTGCTGATGAAGTTCAGGTTGGTTTTGGAAGAATTGGAGACCATTTTTGGGGCTTCGAATTACAAGATGTCGTTCCCGATATTGTTGTTTTAGGAAAACCCATTGGTAATGGACACCCACTGGCTGCCGTGATTGTTACAAATGAAATTGCAAATGCTTTTAACAATGGCATGGAATACTTCAACACCTTTGGAGGTAATCCCGTATCCATGACGGCAGGATTAGCTGTATTAGAGGTTCTTCAAGACGAAGAAATGCAACAACACGCATTAGAAGTTGGAAACCACCTAATGGACGGTCTTAGAAAACTAATGACGAAATATCCTATCATCAGTGATGTTCGTGGACACGGTTTATTCATAGGTGCGGAAATGGTTAAAGACCGAGTTACAATGGAGCCCGCTGTTGCTGAAATTGATATAGTTGTCGAAAAAATGAAAGAAAAAGGGTTTTTACTAAGTACGGATGGTCCTTTGCATAATGTATTAAAAATAAAGCCACCAATGCCTTTCAACAAACAAAATGCAGATGAGATGATTGAATTATTAGATATTGCTTTAAGCGAACTATAACTTATCACACAAACATTTAATACTCTTTTGCGGTGATTATTATAATTATATACTGCAAAAATGCGGTGATTAAATACAATTAAAAACTAGAAACAGATTTGTACTTCCTATAAAGGATTCTAAATAGCTAATTTCTTCAAATCATTCATAAAATGGTTTGTAAGTTGTTCATTAAGCGTCACAAAATAAAAAGCTCAATTCACACGAATTGAGCTTTTTTTATACGTATTTTTTCATAATTAACATATTTAAACTCAAATATTCTCACTGGTTTGGATATTTATTGAAGTCACCTTGACTGAACTAAAACCAGATTATAACAAAAAATCTGTGGAGTAGCAATAATTTAATGTATCATTAAATCAAAAATCATTTTAACTTACGTAATCGATTTTTATTATAATTAGCTAATATATCCGGAAAAAACGATTAAACTGACCACCCAATTCCTATTTTAATTGACCAATAAAAACATTAAAAAAATCCATCTCAAACACAAATCAGTTTGTTAAAAATCAACAAATTATCATTTATTTTCACGAACAGCACCTAATAGAATTCAGTAGTGATTTCAAATTGGAATGAGGTGGCCAACGTCATTGGAATTTACATGTTAGAGCCGCTTTTGTCTATATTTATTACCGTTGGCCGTCAATTATTATTTATTGTTTTAATTAGGAATGACTGCGCACTCATTCTTTGTCTTCTTTTGGTCAGAAGAAAATCCACCTTACTACCCAACTTATCAACAGCTTGATATAAGTAACACCAAATGCCTTTTACCTTTACATAAGTTTCATTCATTCGCCAGCTGGCACCTACTCTGTTCTTTCTCTTTTTGATTTGCGATTCAATCAAAGGTGCAAATTTAAACATCCAACGCTGAATCGTAGCATGATCAACTGCTATTCCTCGCATTTTCATTATTTCCTCAATATCTCTGTAACTCAATGTAAATCTCAATTTCAAATAAACGGCCTGAAGAATAATAGCTTTGGGATAACAATGACCTTTGGTATTCATTTAATATATTTTGAAGTTCTAAAGATAATAATTATTAAACAGACGCGACAGAACCGAAATTTAGAATCTATACTTCTAATATTCAAATTCTTACAATGTATTGCGAATTGAATTATTAATATTTTAATTATTTTTATTTGTATTTAGTCTAAATAAGTATAGATTTGTAAAAATTTTAGAACAGAAAATATGTCACTCTCTCACTATTTCGTCTTTTTAATATGCTTCTACTTTGGCGCCTCTGCTATTGCACAAACTACTAAAATTAACGGTAGAATAAATTTCACAGATAATGAACCCGTACCTGGTGTTTTAGTTTTTCTTCAAGGAACCACTAAATCCGCCGTTTCAAATGAAAGCGGAAATTATGTAATCGAAAATATCCCTTATGGAAATTATATTCTTGAAACTAGTTCTATAGAAGCAAATAAAAAGACTGTAGCTATTAAGTTAAATGCTACTACTAAAAATATAAATATTACAATAGAGAGAGCTACAAGCGTTGAGCTAAGTGAAGTTGTGGTTAATGTTACAACTGAAAAAAAGAAAATTGAAACAAAAGGTTTTGCAGTAAATGTTATTGAGACTAAAACTGCTGCATCAAGAAATATGCAAACTAATGAATTGTTAAGCAGAACTGTTGGTGTAAGAATTCGTCAAAATGGTGGTTTAGGTTCAGATGTTAATTATAATATTAATGGTATATCAGGCAATTCTGTTAGAATTTTTATCGATGGTATTCCTATTTCAACTTATGGTTCTTCTTTTGATTTAAATAGTATTCCACCTTCAATCATCGAACGTATTGAAGTTTATAAAGGTGTTGTTCCTGGTCATTTATCTGATGATGCTTTAGGAGGTGCCATTAATGTTGTGTTGAAAAAAGGCGCTCGAAATAATTTTAATGCGTCGGCTTCTTATGGTTCGTTTAACACTTCTCAGGTAAATTTTAATGGTTTGTATCGTTTTGCAGCATCTGGTTTTACTCTTAAAACTTCTTTTTTTAACAATTATTCTGATAATGATTATGAAGTTTGGGGAAAAACAGTTTATAATATCTTACCAAATGGCCGATACGATTACATTAGAGCTAAGCGCTTGCAAGATGCATTTAAATCAACAGGAAGTGTTGTAGAAGTTGGATTTACAGATGTAAAATGGGCAGATAATTTCTTTATTGGTTACACCAGTTCAGATTCATATAAAGAAGTACAGCACGGAACGTTTATGTCTACTCCTTATAAAGGCAGATTTTTACGATCAGATGCCGGATTGATGAGCTTAACCTATAATAAGAAAGATCTCTTTGTAAAAGGTTTAGAGTTTAATTTTCACGGATTGTATGGTGAAAGAAATCGAACTATTAACGACACCGTTAAATGGAATTATGATTGGAATGGAAATCTGAGTTTGGATTTAAACGAACAACCAATTCCACGTCCTTCCGGAGCACAACAAGGAGCTCCAACTTTAGCCAATATTAAAAGAGAAGTTGGTACTATAAGAACTGGTATTTCTTATGAAATTAATGAAAATCATAAATTTTTATTAAACTATACACTTTCTGTAGTAAACAGAGAAGATGATGATGAAATGAAATCGGTTTTAGAACGAAAATTTCTTGGGACAAGAGACTTAAATAAAAACATAGGCGCTTTGACCTACGAATTGACTGCTCATGAAAGTAGATTAAAAGCTAGTGTTTTTAGCAAGTATTATCAACAAAGGGTTGAACGAATGAATCCGATAGTGCAGAATATTAATGGTGTTCAAACTAAGGTTGAAGATATCATTAGTAGCAATAAAAATGTTATGGGCTATGGTGGAGCGTTTTCTTATGCTGTTCTACCGATGGTAACGCTCTTAACATCTGCCGAAAAAGCAGTTAGATTACCTACTGAAAATGAAGTTTTTGGAGATTCAGGCGATAACATATCAGAAAATCCAAACATTAAACCAGAAACCAGTAAGAACTATAATCTTGGCTTTAGATTTGGAAAATTCAAAATCCAAAAACATGAAGTAGTGATTTCTACCAATGGTTTTATCAGAAGCATAACGGACAGAATTGGTACACCGGTGCAAACAGCAATTAATACAAATATTCAAACACTTCCTTTCGTAAATCAAGGTAATGTAAAATCAAAGGGCGTTGATTTCGAATTAAATTACACTTATAATAACAATCTGAATATTGCAATGGGAGTCTCAAAATTTGAACTTACAACCGTTACAGGAGGTCTAAAATATGACTTGCCAAATGAGCCTTTTTTAAACGCTAACGTAAGTGCTCAATATTCCTTTAATGATGTATTAGCTAAAAAATCACAATTGAACTTATTTTATAATTTCATGTTTGTAGACACTTTCAATTACAATCGAAAATTATATAGCAATACAGCCGGAACTGATTTTTTTAATGTCCCAGAACAATTTATACAAGACGCTGGCGTAAGTTATGTTTTTCCAAAGAAAAATTTCATAGCGAGTTTTGATGCAAAAAACATGTTTAATAAACAGAGTTACGATAATATGGGCGTACAAAAACCTGGAAGAGCATTTTACTTAAAACTTAATTACATAATCAATAATTTTTAAATATATAAATATAATGAAAAACAGATTTTTAAATTTATGGGCTTTTACGGCACTTATTGGAGTTATCGCTCTAACAACAAGTTGCAGTGATGATGACAATACTAGCGGCGGAACTACAGAACCACCCATTACAGAAGGCAGATACATCACTGTAGCCGGAGCAGTTATGGGAACTACAGATCCTACGCCAGGAGATGGAAATGGTGGAACAATTGTATATGCTATAAGTAAAGAAAATGCGAAAGATCCTTCTAAGACTTATGACGTTTTTGAAAACGGATTTGCAGTTCCATCAAACAGAACAGCGCGCTTGCAATCTTCACAAGATGGTTCTACGCTTTTCAATATCGCTTATACAGGAACAAATGGTGGTGAATTTTCAAAATACAAAGTAAATGGTGGACAAAATTTTACGCCTACAGGTGGAGTTGTAAATATTTCACAATATGCAGGAACAAGTCCAAGATGGGTGAAATTATATGATGGTGATAAAACTGGAGTTGCTGTAAATGTCACGTCTCCAACTGTTGTTACTAATGCAGATGGAAGCTATAAGCACACTAGAGGAACTGCTACAGTTTTATCTTTAGATTTAGTAAATTCATTAATTGCTCAAACTAAATCTTATGAAATCGCTTTGAGCGCAGTGGAAGAAGCACAAGGACATCATATTTTTAGATTAGATGCGCCAGTTTTAAATAAAGCAGCTAACAAATTAATTATTGGTACTTGGATGCGTAAAACAAACCCAGCAACGGGAACCAATGAAAGTACTTATACTCATTTAGGAGCTAAATCAGTTGTTATTGATTATCCATCATTAGAAAATCCGGTAGTAATTACTTCTACTGTAGGATTTGGTGATACTAGTGGTTACCGTAGTTTTAATAGTTTTGTTGGTGATGATGGAAATATTTATCAAGCTACCCAAAGAGATGCTTCTGGTTCGCACATCTTAAGAATTAATTCAAGTAATCAATACGATAATTCTTATGTGTTCAATTTAGATACAGCTTTAGGATTATCAGGTACTTATATTGAAAACTGGAAATATGTTGGAAATGGAAAAGCTGTGGTAGCTTATACCCATAGTGGTTCAGCAGTTTCTGCTCTTTCTGGACAATCTCAAAGTTTTTTAGCACTTGTAGATCTTACAGCTAAAACAGCTAAAACATTAGATTTACCTTACAGCACAGATATGTATTTCTTCCAATATCAAGGTTATGTTGTTGATGGTTTTGATGTTTATGTAACTGCCGCACCGGTTGGACAAGATGGTCGTATTTATATCATTAACAGTGCGACTGGAGTCGTAACTATTGGAGCTAAATTAATAAATAAACCTGGAAACCATTTTATTGGAGCCTTCTAGTGTATAACTTAAAAATCCGTGTTGTATTTTTGCAGCACGGAATTTTTAAATTGTAATTAAAAGTTTCATTTATTTTAAAAAACAAAACAGCAATGAAAAAAATATTGTTTAGTACACTACTGCTAATTGCAAGTGTTTCAAATGGACAGAATACACTTTTAAATGGAGATTTTTGGAAAAAAAATCCAGATTTAACTACTATTAAAGAAACGATAGCAAAAGGGAATAGTCCCTCTGAAGCAAATGGCGGTAATTTTGATGCCGTTACTATGGCCATCAATAACGATGCGTCATTAGAAAGTATCCTATTTCTTATTCAACAAGATGGAAATAGTGTGAAAAAATTAACGCATGATGGTCGTACTTATTTGCATTGGGCGGCTAGTAAAGGAAATGTTGATTTAGTGAAATTTTTACTAGAAAAAGGAGCAGATATTAATCTTTCTGATGATAAAGGAGCTATTCCAATTGCTTTTGCTGCGGCTAACGGACAAGCTAATGCAAAAATATATGAATTGTTCTTTAAAGCTGGAAACAATCCAAAACAAAAATTTAAAAACGGAGCCAATATATTACTCTTATCTATTCCAAACGACAAAGAACTAAAATTAGCCGATTATCTTGCTACAAAAGGTTTGTCGCTAAAGGATACGGATGATTTAGGGAATACGGCATTTAATTATGCTGCCAGAAGTGGTGATGTAAAACTGTTGCAAACTATCCTAAAAAAAGGAATTAAATACGATGGAAGAGCTTTAATTATTGCTTCTCAAGGAACCAGATCTTCATCTGCAACTTTAGAAGCTTATAAATATTTGGTTGAAGATATAAAGATCAATCCAAATTCGTTAGGTGATGAAGGTGAAAATGTTTTACACAATCTAGTTAAAAAACCAAAACAAGATGATATTATTGCTTATTTCTTAGCTAAAGGTGTTGATGTAAACCACCAAGATAAGGCTGGAAATTCTGTTTTAATGAACGCAACTCGTGGAAATATTGAATTGGTAAAAACATTCATTTCGAAAGTAAAAGATGTGAATGCTATAAATTCAAAAGGTCTTTCAGCATTGAGCTTTGCAGTTGAAAATGGTTCTTCAGATATGGTGGGATTTCTACTAGCAAACGGAGCAAAAACTAACGTAATTGATGCAAAAGGAAATAATTTAGCTTATTATTTGATTCAATCGGTACGAAAAGACGGAAAAGATGGATTTGACGATAAATTAAGTTTGTTGAAAAATTCTGGTTTTGACATCACAATTCCACAAAAGGATGGCAATACATTATACCATTTGGCAGTTGCAAAAAATGAGTTAAATCTATTTAAAAAAATAAGTGCATTGGATATAGACATCAATGCTAAAAATCAGGAAGGAATGACAGCTTTACACAAAGCGGCATTAACAGCAAAAGAGGACTCAATCTTAAAATTTTTAGTTGCCTCAGGTGCTAAAAAAGACATCCTAACAGAATTTGATGAAACTGCTTATGATTTAGCAAAAGAAAATGAGTCACTAACAAAAGCTAATATATCAGTAGATTTTTTAAAATAATACGCTATGAATAAAATAATAAAACTTGTATTGGTAGGCCTGTTTGGTCTACTATTTATGCCCCAAGCAAATGCCCAACTAGCCAAGTATAAATGCATGTTGCAACTGACAAATTATGAAGGTTTGGAAGCTTACGTTGTTGTTTCTTTAATTGATTCTAAAGGAAATTATGAAAAGACATTATACGTAATGGGACCAGATAAACAATGGTATAATGGTTTCAAAGAATGGAACAAAACCTTGGCCAAGAAGAAAGAAAATCTGAATGGTATTACCGGTGCCTCTATAGCGGCAGGTGACAGAAGTATTACAACTTTTTCTATTGATGAATCTAAATTAAACAAAGGTTACAAACTTCGATTTGAATCGGCTGTCGAAGACAATAAATATTATGTTGGAGATGTAGAAATTGCATTAACAACAGCTGATATTACGAAGAAAAAAGAAGGAAAAGGGTTTATCCGTTATGTAAAGCTTAACAAACTTTAAAAATAATCTAATATGACATTGTCTATTTGGCGGTATGCCCATTTGGTTTTAGCTCTTTTGGCTTCATTTGTACTTATTATTGCTTCTTTAACAGGAATTGTTCTCGCTATTGATGTGGCTAATGAGAAAACAAATCCGTATCAAATAGACAATTTCAATGAACTGACACTTCATCAAGTCTTACCAGAATTACGTAAAGTGTATCCTGAAATCTCTAATATTTCAGTAGATTACAACCAATCTGTAACTTTAGAAGGTTTTGATGAAGAAGGTAATGAAATTAAAGCTTATATAGATCCAACTACTGGAAAACAATTGGGAATTCCAAAGCAAAAAAATGAGTTTATCCAATGGAATTTGGCTTTACATCGTTCGCTATTTCTTCATGAAACTGGAAGATTTATTGTAGGATTGGCTTCGTTTTTATTTTTTTTAATTGCTATTTCAGGTACGATTCTTTTGATTAAACGTCAAAATGGAATCAAGAAATTCTTTTCAAAGGTAAATAACGATTCGCTTGCCCAATATTTTCATGTGGTAACCGGAAGAATCATGTTACTACCTGTTTTGATTATTGCTTTAACAGGAACGTATTTATTTTTACTTCGATTCGAAATTATTCCTGTCCAAAAAGCAAATGCGATTAATTATACCGAAGATGCAAAACTAAAAAAAGTTCCATTGACTGATTTTTCTGTATTTAAACAAACGAAATTGTCTGATGTTATAAAGATTGAATTTCCGTTTATGGAAGATGAACCGGAAGAATTTTACATTTTGAAGTTGAAAGATAGTGAAATAACAGTAAATCAACTAACGGGTCAAATCGTAAAAGAAGTTAAATATCCTTTCACACAAGTATTAGAAAAGTTGAGCTTTGACTTGCATACAGGACAAATAAATTGGATTTGGGCTATAATTTTGGCTTTCGCTTCTATCAATATTTTACTTTTTATCTATTCTGGATTTGCAATTACTTTAAAACGAACTAAAACAAGAATTAAAAATAAATATAAGGCAAATGAATGCGAATTTATACTTTTAGTAGGTTCAGAAAATGGTTCTACCTTAGGATTTGCGAATCAGATTCATAAGCAGTTGCAGGCAAATGGAAAGAAATCGTACCTAACAGATATGAATAATTATACCGATTTTTCAAGTGCGAAGCAACTACTTATTTTTACTTCTACTTATGGTTTAGGTGAAGCACCAATTAATGCCAAAAAGTTCGAAAAACTAGTTTGTGAATTTCCACAAAAACAAAATATTCAGTATTCGGTTGTAGGATTTGGATCTAAATCTTATCCCGATTTCTGTGCCTATGCCAAAGAAGTTGATGTGTTATTGTCCCAACAAAGTTGGGCAGAGAAATCAGTAAAACTTCATACTGTAAACGACAAATCTGCAGAAGAATTTACACAATGGCTTTCGGTTTGGGCCAATTTGAATAGCTTAGCCATTGCAACAGCACCTTCTTTATACAATCAAAAAGCACCAAAATTAAAAGTTTTAAAAGTTGTCGATCGTGCAGAAATAAATTCGGATGAGGTAATTACTTTCAAGCTAAATTTGAAACCTAATGCTTTGACAAAATTTAAATCAGGTGATTTATTAGCTATTTATCCAAAAAATGATGCTGTCGAGCGCTTTTATTCCATTGGTAAAGTTGATAATTCGGTACAATTAATTGTCCGATTGCATCCAAATGGATTAGGATCTGAATTTTTATACAAGTTGCAAAAAGGCACTTCAATTAAAGCGCGAATTATCAAGAATTCACACTTTCATTTTCCGAAGAAAGCTTCTAAAGTGGCTTTGATTTCAAACGGAACAGGAATTGCCCCTTTTTTAGGAATGTTAGCCGAAAATAAAAACAAGGTGGAAACTCATTTGTATTGTGGCTTTCGAAATAATGATGAACTCACTAAAAAATATTCAAAAATTGCACATAAGCATATTTCCAAACAAAAACTTTCCACTTTTAATTTAGCTTTATCACGACAAGAAGCATCACAATATGTGATGGATTTGATAAAAAAAGACCAAAACTTCTTCCTAGAATTATTAAGAAATAATGGTGTTATAATGATCTGTGGCTCTCTTAAAATGCAAAAAGATGTTGAAAACGTTTTGGCTACTATTTGTTCAAATAACAATACAGACTTCGAAATTTACAAAGAAAATAATCAGATTTTAACGGATTGTTACTAATTGCCAACTTATGAAATTCAAATCAATCCTTTTAAAAATAGTTTTACTTTTAATTAGCACATTTTCATTCAGTCAAGTGGAACAAACGAAAACTGTAAATTTGATGGGAAGTGTTTTCCAAATTACTTTGGTTGATTCGGATAGTATTTCTACACATCAAAACATCAATAAAGCTATCCTAGAAATTGAACGCATTGAAAATTTAATTTCTGAATGGCGACCACAAACTCAAATTTCGAAAGTAAATCAAAATGCGGGCATAAAACCGGTTCAGGTGGACAAAGAAGTTTTTGAACTTACAAAAAAGGCGATTTGGTTTTCTGAAATTTCAAATGGTGCTTTTGACATTAGTATTATTGCGATGGACAAAATTTGGAAATTTGACGGAACTATGGAAAAGTTACCATCAAAAAAAGCAATTAGGAACTCTATTATAAATGTAAATTATAAAAATATCGTTTTAGACAGCATTAACTCCACAATTTTTCTTTCAAAAAAAGGAATGAAAATAGGTTTTGGTTCCATCGGGAAAGGCTATGCTGCAGATAAAGCACGTAAACTATTGCAAGAATCAGGTATCAAAGCCGGTATTATAAATGCTGCTGGTGATATCGCTGCTTGGGGGACACAGATTAATGGCAATCCTTGGCGAATAGGTGTAAACAATCCTTTAGAAACGGGTGAAACTATTGAAATTTTAGAATTTTCAGGAAATAATGCGGTTACTACTTCGGGAAATTATGAAAAGTATGTCGAGATTAATAACAAAAGATATTCCCATATAATTAATCCAAAAACTGGCTATCCTTCAACAGAATTAATAAGTGTTACTATAATTGGACCAAATGCAGAAATGTGTAATGGTTTTAGTACCTCAATCATGGTTTTAGGTTTGAAAAAAGGAATAAAATTAATTAATAGATTTCCTGATTATCAATACATAATCATAACTAACAAAGAGAACATTATTAAAAAATAGTCCGTTAAGAAAGAATAAAAAAGTTTATTATTAAACAATTGAGATTAAATCTATTTGAGACATTACAATGAACGCAAAAATATTGCAACAATCTACTTATTCCTACAAGTTAAGGGGGACAAATGGGGGACATTTCAAACATCAAGCCATACATAATCAATATTTTATAAAAAACACCCCTTTTACAGCCCGCTAATTTTTATTATATTCGTATTTGGACATGCTAACTTAGCCGACACAATAAGTTAAGAATAAATCTTAATTTTAACTTATGAAAAAAGTCCGTAAAATTTATGATGCAAGTTTTAAAGAACAGGCAGTTCAACTGAGCTATGACAGAACCAATGTTTCAGAGCTTGCAAGAGAATTAGGTATAACACCCCCACAATTATATAAATGGCGCAAAGAATTTGAGACCTTTGGAGAAGGAAGTTTTCCTGGAAAAGGAAATTTAAAACAAACTCCAGAGCAAGCAAAAATTCACGAATTAGAGAAAAAGCTCAAAGATGCAGAGTTGGAACGCGATATATTAAAAAAAGCAATCGGCATTTTTTCCAAGAGCGGTCGATGAAATACTGTTTCATTAAAAAGAATGAAAAAATATTTCCGATTGAAAAAATGTGTCGTGTTTTAGAAATCAGTACAGGAAGTTTTTATCGCTGGAGAAGAGCAAATATAACAATTGCTCAAAAAAGGATAATTGCTTTAAAAGAACAGATAGAGAAAATTTATTTTGAGTCCAAACAACGCTATGGAAGTCCCAGAATAGCAATAGAACTCCAGTGTTTAGGATATCAAATATCCAGAATAACGGTAGCTAAGTATATGAAAGTTCTTGGCTTAAAAAGCAAGCTCAGCAGGAAGTTTAAAGTAACAACAAACTCTAATCACAATTATCTAACGGTTGATAACATATTAAACAGAGAGTTCGTTGTCAATAAACCTTCAAAAGCTTGGGTTTCGGATATCACTTACATTCAAACCAAAGAAGGTTTTCTTTATTTGACAACCATTATGGATTTGTACGACCGAAAAATTATTGGCTGGAGCTTAAGTAACGGAATGAGCACTGAACAAACAAGTCTTGGTGCTTGGAAAATGGCAGTCAAAAACAGAAATATTGAGCAAGGTTTAATTTTTCACTCCGATAGAGGTGTTCAATATGCCAGCAAAAAGTTTGTAAATGTTCTTGATTCCTATAAAAAAATAACCCGTAGTATGAGCCGTAAAGGGAATTGTTGGGATAATGCAGTAGCCGAAAGCTTCTTTAAATCTATGAAAACCGAATTGATTTATGGAAATAAACTCATCTCTAAAGAACAAATGAAAATGGAAATTTTTGAATACATCGAGATTTGGTACAATCGAAAAAGAAGACATTCGGCTTTAAATTATAAAACAATAGAAGAATTTAATAATCAAATTAATTTCAAAAATGTAGCTTAACTTATTGTGCAGTTTTTGTTTGCATATCCAGTAAACTAAATGCTCTGTTAGAATCGCATTTGATGACCGAAAGCAATTGGAACTTATTTAAACGCGAATTTCAAAAAGAACATCCGGAATTCTATAATATGTTACTGACTGAATTTCCGGAACTCACCGACTCCAATATTCGAATATTAATGCTACAAAAACTTAATTTTAGCAACAATGAAACTGCTGAGCTCCTAGGTGTCACAACCGATGCAATAAAAAAATCTAAACAACGTCTCAAGAAAAAACTGGGCACAAAATCAAATTTACTGTTTGATCATATCTCGATTAAATCAGCCTAAATCCCCTCAATTTTTTAAGGCCATCTGCTCTTTAATAGTAAAGTGTAAATCCCATTGTATTACATATCGCAGCATGATGCACATATAATTCCTCTACTATTTCAACCACATCATCATATTGCTGGCAAAAACCAAAAAATTCATTATCGATAAAACTACTCAGAACAGGCTGTTTTTTATTATAACCCGAAACAGCTTTTGCCCCCGTTACATCCAAGAAATACTGCGCTTCTTCTTCATCTAAATCCAAAAGTTTAGTATTGGCAAAATGCAAAATCTTTCCGCTTAATTTCCCTTCGAAAAACTCCGCTATTTCTCCAAGACTATAATAATAATCATCCAAAACGATTGAATTTCCCTCTCCTTCAAACACCAGATATAAAATTTCATAATCCTTAAAATGGCGGTCGGCATAAAGTAAAGCGCTCAAACTTTCTTCCAAACTTTCAATGCTGTCACAGGTTTTATAGATATTGGTAATTCCCTGATACAGAGCCAAATTTTCCAATGAATAAAAAATAGCACTCGAAGCGGTTGCGTTTATATCTTTTACCCCTTCTAGGCAAAAAAGTTTAAAATTATCTGTATTGTCGTACATCAGTAATTGATTGTTGTATTTAGAATAGAATTTTATATTTTGAAAATCAATATTACAAAAATTGCCTGATTTTAAATCCAAATTTCCCCTTTTATGTAACACAAGGAACTTAAGATATACAAATAAGAAATTAATCGAATTTTATTTCTAGTTTAGCCAACATTTAAACAACTTCATATCTCGAAAAAATGCCAGATTACCACCTTGACTTGCAATACAATGACATCATTTATGATGTTGAAGACATGAATTTCAAGGAATTTGAATGCTGTATTTTTAACAATTGTGATTTCTCCCGATGCAATTTTATAGCGGTCACCTTTATAGATTGCAGTTTCAACAATTGTAATTTCAATAATTCAAAAATAAATCATGTTGCTTTAAGATCCGTACTTTTTAATCATTGCAAAATAAAAGACGTCAATTTTGCCATGTGCGATAAACTCATTTTTGAAATTCATTTTAGCAATTGTATTTTGGATTTCTCTAAATTCTACGCTTTAAAAATGAAAGGAACTACTTTTACCAATTGTAGTCTTATTGCTGTTGATTTTATGAGTACAGATTTGACTGAAGTTCTTTTTGATACTTGCGATTTATATCGGGCTGAATTTGATAAAGCTATTGCAAACAAAGCCGATTTTAGAACTAGCCGCAATTATACAATTGATCCGATGAGAACAAAACTAAAAAAAGCGCAATTTTCATTAGAAGCCGTTAAAGGTTTGTTGACAAAATATGAAATTGTGGTTCAATAAGAATCAGGAGATAATTCGGCCATCTTCCATCGTGATTATTCTATCGGTTCTTTGGGCAAAATCACTATCATGAGTAACAACTAATATGGTTTGATTAAATTCTCGCGCTAGTTTTTTGAAAATATCAAAAACCAAATCTCCATTTTTCTTATCTAAATTTCCGGTAGGTTCGTCCCCCATAATAATTAAAGGATCATTGATTAATGCCCTAGCTATAGCTACACGTTGTTTTTCACCTCCACTCAGTTGATTTGGCATTTTCAAGGCATGAGTCTCCATCCCAAGTGTCTTTAGATGGTTCATAGCGCGCTGTTCCAATTCCTTTTCGGAATATTTTCCAAATTTCAAGCCCGGAAGCATCACATTTTTTAAAACATTATATTCCACTAATAAGTAATGAAATTGAAAAACAAATCCAATTTTTTCATTTCTGATTTTCGCTAATTTTGCATCCTCCTGCCCTGTTACAAGTTCATTATGAATGAATAATTGTCCTTCATAATCCGTATCCATAGTAGATAATAAATACAATAAGGTAGATTTCCCTGAGCCCGATTTCCCCTCGATAGCAACAAACTCACCATGATTAATACTCAAATCAACTTCTTTAATGACCTGAAATTTTACCGGGTCATAAAAATATTTGGTTAAACCAATGGTTTGTATCACTCTTTTATTGTCTTCCATAACTATTTCCCTCTAATGATTTCTACAGGATCTACTTTACTTGCTTTTAGAGCAGGAAAAAGTCCTGCTATAATTGTAGTACAAAAAGCAAAAACAATTCCTATGATATAATAAATAATATTGTAGACAATTGGATAGGTTTTTACAGTTGGTAAAGATGTAGTTTCAAAAGGAATTACATCGATTATATTAGAAAAAATAAATCCAAACAACAGTCCTAAAATTCCACCTGTAAGTCCAATAATTATTGAGAGAGAGATGAAAATCCATTTTACGTCACTACCTGAAAAACCGGTGGCTTTAAGAATCGCAATACTGTCCATTTTTTCATAAATCATCATATTCAATATATTGTAAATCCCAAAACCAGCCACGATAAGCAACACAATTCCCACCGAATAAGAAATAATACTTCGCACAGTACTCCCGGTTTCAAATTGCGCATTGGCAGTTTGATAATCTATCGTATCAATATTGAATTCCTTTCGAAACTCTTTTGCAAGTTCTACTGCAGTTTCTTTGTCATACAAATTAACCTGAATATCGGTGATATAGCTCTTGGGTTGTCCTAATATTTTTTGGGCTGTAGCCAAAGAAGTATAGCTCATCACATTGTCAATTTCGGCAATTCCAATTTCAGAAATCCCCACAATTTTCAAAGAAGTCAAATCTCCACGAGAAGTAGTAATTTTTATTATATCTCCTTTTGAAAGCAACATTTTGTTAGCTAATCCTATTCCAATAATAATGCTGTTATTTTGAGCTAAATCAGCAATATTCCCTTGAGTTATATAATCACTTATCTTAAAAAGTTTATCCTCGGCAAACATGTCAATTCCGTTTACAAAACCCGAAATCTCAATGGTTCCCGAATTAAACAAAACCGAAGCAGTCACTTTGGGCGCGACATCTATAATGCGTTTGTCCTGTTTTAAAACTTTAATAATCGATTGACTATTGTAAACTGATTTGCCTCTGTCTTTTGGTTTTATAGAATGAATAAATTTTGTGTGGCTTTTATACTCTTCTGACAAGGACAAGGGCTGGTTCTCTGATGGTTTTACCTCATTGTACAACAGAATGTGCGGTGTTCTGTTGAGCATTAATCCATCTAACATTTCATTTAAGCCACCCATAAAACTAATCAAAGTAATAAACATAGCAATCCCAAAGGTAACCCCCACAGCGGCAACTATAGTTTGTTTTAGTCGGGCTTTAAGTAAATGAAAAGCAATATTTAAAATCAATTTAAAATTCATTATTCGGGCTTGTAAATCATTTCATCTGTTTTCAATCCTTCTAAAATCTCTACTTTTTGATAATCACTCAAACCGGTCTTTACTTTTCGTTTTTCATTATTCTTAACTAAAACGTATTCATTGTCTAGCAAATAGGCTTTGGGAATGGTAAGGGTATTTTCTTTTGTTTGCATGATGATATTAGCCTCAGCCGTAAGATTGGGATAAAGTTTTTTGGGCGGATTCACAAAGTGGGCTTCAATTTTAAAGGTACGGGAACGCTCATTCATAATAGGGTAAATTTTATCGACTACAGCCTCAAAAACCTTTCCTTTATAGCTGTCCATAGTCACAAGTGCTTTTTGTCCTATTTCGACCCGAACCATGTCATTCTCATCAACTTCTAATTCCAGCAAAAAGGAATTGGCTTTCCCTATGATGGCCAAAGGAGTCTGGGTTGTCACCAATGCTCCTTCTTTGACTAAAACATCAAATAACTCACCCGAAAAAGCACTTTTGATATTGAAATCACTTTGTGACTTCTCATTGATTTTAAGGTTTATGTTGTTCCGTTTTTGGTCGTTATCTAATTGGGCTTTGAGCTGCGATAATTGTTTTTGCGAAGCCTCATAATTGAGTTTAGAACTTTTGTAGGTAAGCTCCACTCTTTCAAAATCAACTTGAGAAATCCCGCCTTGATTTTTGATGTTTTTATTCCTGATGTAAAGGGATTCGTCGAGAGTGAGTTTGTCCTTGGCCGACTGTACTTTTAGTTCCATTTCGGCAATTTTATCTTGAATATACCGATTGCTTTGCAAACTTAATTGATAAGCTAATCGGGAGTTTTCGGTATTTAAAGCCGCTTTTTCGCTTTCAATGTCAAATAATAATTGTCCTTGATGAACAGACTGTCCTGCAACTACTTTTATCTTTTGTAAAATTCCGTTAACCGTAGAAAAAACAGTATATTGATCATTGGCTTTGATAATACCCGATGCATAAACACTTTCGGTAACACTGCCTTTATCGGGCTTTATTCCTTCTCTATCTTTTGAACAAGAAAGGAGCAAAAACAGCGCAATAAGGGGAAAACAATTTACATATTTCATTTTGACATCTTAAAAAAACAGTTTCAATAAACATTTAAATTTACTGCTTTTTTCTGTAAAACGAATAATAGAAGAAATTTCTTTTAAATAAATTAAAACCCTTTATACTCAAAATAAACTACAGCTGTTTCTCCATCTTATAATCTTCCATCAAATAGCCGTGTTCCAATTCTATATCCTCTTCTCCTACGATTTCAAAACCTAGTTTTTGATAAAAAGTCAAGGCTTTGTTGAATCGGTTTACGTTCAAGGAAATAACATTGGAACCGCTTTGCTTTGCATAATTTATGACAGCGTCGACTAATTGCTTACCCGCACCTTTTGCCTGTGCCTCAGGAAGCAAATAAATTTTATGCAAACGTGTCACTTTTTCGTCCAAATAATCATGCTGAAAAGAGGCAAAACCCAAACAAAAATCCTCCTCAAAAGCCAGAATAAAATGATGCCCTTTATTGACTACATTATCCCTTAAAGCCTCTTCTGAATAAAAGGATTTCAACATATAGTCCAATTGCACTGCCGAAAGGATTTCTCCATAGACATCCGGCCAAGTTTTATGAGCAATTTCCTGAATTATTTTGAAATCCTTGGCTGTGGCTTCTTTTATTGTTACCATATAAAAATTATGAGTTATGAGTTAGAAATAACTGATTACTGAACACTAACCGTGAATCGTTTCGCTTTTCCCGTAATTCTCAATTATTGACGCTTCAAACTCAATCCACTCACGCCATCTTTTCTCTACATCGATACCTATTCCGTATTTACGGGCATAAGTGATAAACGTAGTATAATGTCCGGCTTCACTTTCCATTAAATCCCTATAAAATGTCGATAATTCTTCGTCTTGAATATTTTCCGAAAGTACTTTAAAGCGTTCGCAACTTCTGGCTTCGATCATCGCCGAAAAAAGCAATCGTTCTACTAAACTAGAAACTCGGCTGCCGTTGCTACTTTTTTTCATATACAAATACAATTCGTTGACATAATCGTCTTTGCGTTCACGACCTAATTTTAAACCGCGTTTGATGATAATATTATGAACTTGTTCAAAATGGTCAATTTCTTCTTTGGCCAAAGCCAAAAGATCCTGAACTAAATCCTGATGTTCTGAATTATTAGTGATAATCGTAATGGCATTGGTCGCCGCTTTTTGTTCGCACCAAGCGTGGTCCGTCAAAATTTCTTCTATGTTTTTTTCTACAATATTTACCCATCTAGGGTCTGTTGGCAATTGCAATCGTAATACACCCATTTCTTCTTGTTTAAAGTTTGTTTAAAATTCTACTAAAATGAAAAAAGTTTAAAGTTTTAGAATGCTTTTGACAAACACAAAACTTTAAACTTTAAACCTGAAACTTTTAAATTCAATTTAGAAAACGAAAATCGCTCTTTCGCTCATCATTTCGTTCACTTCATTAGCCACCTCTTCGATGATTTCTTCGTTAGTATGATTCATCAAAACTCTATCAATCATATCAACAATGGTTTCCATATCTTCTTCAACTAATCCACGAGTGGTAATTGCCGCTGTTCCTACACGAATACCAGAAGTTACAAATGGTGATTTATCGTCAAAAGGCACCATGTTTTTATTCACGGTAATCTCTGCTTTTACCAAAGCATTTTCGGCTTCTTTACCTGAAATGTTTTTGTTTCTCAAGTCGATTAACATCATGTGATTGTCGGTTCCACCTGAAATGATATTGTAGCCTCTTTTTACAAAAGCTTCAGCCATAGCTTTGGCATTTTTTTGCAATTGTAAAGCATAAGTAAAGAATTCATCTTTCAAAGCTTCGCCAAAAGCAACCGCTTTAGCAGCAATAATATGCATTAATGGTCCACCTTGATTTCCAGGAAAAACAGCTAAATCCAATAGAGAAGACATCATTCTGATTTCTCCTTTTGGAGTTGTTAAACCAAATGGGTTCGGGAAATCTTTCCCCATCATAATCAAACCTCCACGTGGTCCACGCAAAGTTTTATGCGTAGTAGTCGATACAATATGGCAATGAGGAATTGGGTCATTCATCAATCCTTTGGCGATTAAACCTGCAGGATGAGAAATATCAGCAAACAAAATAGCACCAACACTGTCAGCAATTACTCTAAAACGCTCAAAATCCATATCGCGAGAATAAGCCGAAGCTCCAGCGATGATTAATTTTGGTTGTTCTTTAGTGGCTATTTCTTGAATTTTATCGTAATCTAAAAGTCCCGTTTCAGCATCTACACCGTAAAAAACCGGAGTATATAAACGTCCTGAGAAGTTTACCGGTGAACCGTGAGTTAAATGTCCACCGTGAGACAAGTCAAAACCTAATATTTTATCACCTGGTTTCAAACAAGCAAAGAAAACGGCTGTATTGGCTTGTGAACCCGAATGTGGCTGCACGTTTGCATATTCAGCACCAAACAATTCCTTAGCTCTGTCAATTGCAATTTGCTCAATAACATCAACTACTTCACAACCTCCGTAATATCTTTTACCAGGATAACCCTCGGCATATTTATTGGTCAATACAGAACCCGCAGCTTCCATCACTTCGTCACTTACAAAGTTCTCTGAGGCAATAAGTTCTAATCCGTGTATTTGTCTTTCTTGTTCTTCTAGAATAAGGTCAAAAATTTGTTCGTCGCGTTGCATTTCTTTGAATTTAGTTAATTTGGAGCAAAAATACAAAAAAACGCTTGTTAAACAGTTAGATTATGATATATTTGATGTGTAATTTTCAACAAAATAATTAACATATTATGCCAATAATAGCTAACGATATTAATAGAAAATCATGGTTAGAAGTACCTAAAAATAGTGATTTCCCTATTCAAAACATTCCCTTTGGTGTTTTCCTTACTAGAGAAAATGTGGTAACTGTGGGAACTCGAATTGGTGATTTCGCAATCGATTTAGGAGCCTTGCAGCAATTAAACTATTTTGAAGGTATTGAACTAACTGATGATATGTTCATGCAGGACACGCTGAATGATTTTATTTCAGATGGTCAAAAAACATGGCGATTGGTAAGAAATCGCATTGCCGAAATTTTTGATGCCGAAAACCCAATCTTAAGAGATAACGCAAAACATAAAGATGTAGTGATCTTTAAAATGGAAGACGTAGAAATGCAACTACCTGTTTTAATAGGTGATTACACTGATTTTTATTCCAGTAAAGAACATGCGACCAATGTAGGGAAAATGTTCCGTGATCCAGAAAACGCCTTATTACCTAATTGGCTTCATATTCCGGTAGGATATCACGGTAGAAGCTCTACTATCATTCCATCTGGAATTCCAGTTCACAGACCTATGGGACAAACTTTGCCTGCCGGCGAAATAAGCCCTGTTTTTGGCCCTTCTAAATCAATCGATTTTGAATTAGAAACTGCCTTTATTACCACAGACGTAAATATAATGGGAGAAAGTGTTCCTGTAGATGAAACCGAACAATATATCTTTGGAATGGTCTTATTGAATGACTGGAGTGCCCGAGACATTCAAAAATGGGAATACGTGCCTCTTGGCCCCTTTTTAGCCAAAAACTTTGCTTCTTCCATATCGCCTTGGATTGTAACAATGGATGCACTGGAACCATTTAGAACTGCTGGTCCAAAGCAAGAACCAACGCCACTACCTTATCTGCAACAAAATGGAAAACATTCATTTGACATCAATTTAGAAGTCGCCATCCAACCGGAAAAAGCAGAACCAACTATAGTAAGTAAATCCAATTTCAAATACATGTATTGGACTATGAGCCAACAACTGGCACATCATACTTCTAACGGATGCCGTGTGAATTCTGGAGACATGATGGGATCAGGAACCATTTCTGGACCTACTCCTGATAGTTTTGGTTCCATGTTAGAATTGACTTGGGGAGGGAAAAATCCTGTAAAAATGAGTGATGGTACTGAGCGTAAATTCATCAACGATAATGACACTGTAATTATGAAAGGTTATTGCCAAAATGACGAAGTAAGAATTGGTTTTGGAGAAGTTTCTTCTAAATTATTACCTCCATTTGTAAAAAAATAATTTTCGATAGCATTCATAAAAAAAGTCCCGTTTCAACTGAAGCGGGACTTTTTGTTTATTTCAATGACTGACCACTAAAAACCAATCACTGATTATATTTTTTACTTATTTCCTTTTTCGAAATCAGCTACAAACTGAGCCAATCCGATATCTGTCAATGGGTGTTTTAGTAAACCATAAATAGCCGAAAGTGGACCTGTCATTACATCGGCACCAATTTTTGCGCAGTTTACAATATGCATGGTATGACGTACCGAAGCTGCAAGAATTTGAGTTTCATAACCGTAGTTATCATAAATATCTCTAATTTCTTCAATCAAAGCCAAACCGTCTGTAGACACATCATCCAAACGACCAATAAATGGAGATACATAAGTCGCTCCCGCTTTAGCAGCCAATAAAGCCTGTCCGGCAGAGAATACTAAAGTAACATTAGTCTTAATTCCTCTATCCGAAAAATATTTAGCCGCCATAACACCTTCCTTAGTCATAGGCAATTTCACCACAATTTGCTCGTGTAAATCCGCTAATTCCTCTCCTTCTTTAATCATTCCGTCATAATCAAGCGCATTCACTTCGGCACTTACATCACCATCAACCAAATTACAGATGTCAACATAATGCTTCAAAATGTTGTTTTTTCCAGTAATTCCTTCCTTAGCCATCAATGACGGATTAGTAGTAACTCCGTCCAAAACGCCTAATGCCTGTGCTTCCTTAATCTGAGCTAAATTAGCCGTGTCAATAAAAAATTTCATAATATATATAATTTAATTGTGTGTTCTTTTTTTGGGGCGTGTTCGCCGCGGCGAATCGGGCTTTCCGCTGCAATCTCTTACTTTTTAAAATAAAAAAGTAAAAGGACTTTCACTACAAATGAAATTCACTGAACTCCAATTAAAATAAAAATCAAGTGAAGTAATGCTTCACGCTATTGCAAAATCAATAAAATTTGCTGCAAAATTACAACTTATAATGATTCATTAGCATTTTTTCATATACTTTATCAGGAAGAATGCGCTTTAAAACAATTGAAAATTTCTGCATAAAAACACCCACTTTGTAATGAATTTTTGGCTCCTTAGTTTGTATTATTCGATACACAGCCTCAGCCATTTCATTAGGATTACTACCGCTATCCACATGCTCATCCATCATTTTTAAAGTATTCCCATAAGGAATCTCATAAGCAGACCCCTTAACTAAAGGCGCATGAAAACGTCCCGAAGCAATATTAGTGGCAAAATCTCCCGGCGCTACATTAGCAATATGAATTCCAAAAGGCTTTACTTCCATACGCAAAGCTTCGGTTATCAACTCCAAAGAGCCTTTGGAAGCCGAATAAACAGAGCGATAAGGCAAGCCCATATAAGCCGCGATAGAAGTCACATTGATAATCAAACCTGATTTTTGAGAACGCATTTGTGGCAACACCGCTTTCATCACCTCAATTGGTCCAAAGAAATTAGTTTCAAAGTTATTCTTTATCTCTTCCGTCGGAATTTCTTCCAAAGGACCAGTAATTCCAACTCCCGCATTATTAATTACAACATCTAAACGTCCTGTTATTGCAATAATTTTATCTACAGCTGACTTTATAGAGTCAACATTTCTAACATCTAAAGCCACAAGAGGAAAAATAGAATTAAGTACTTTTTCGGGATTTCGGCTCGTACCATAAACGACAAAACCTTTTTTATGCAAAAATTCCCCAATCGATTTTCCTATTCCTGAGGAACCTCCTGTAATTAAAACGACTTTATCCATGCTGTATGATTGTTTGATATATGAAAGGGCCAAAAATAAAAAAATCCTCCCGAAGGAAGACTACTTTTGTATAAACTTTGAAAAGAATCTGAAATAAATCCAGATTTAAAAAAAATGGCAAGCGACCTACATCGCACCGCTCAACCACGTACCCTTGCTATGTTCCCATCCTGGGGGAGTCTGCAGGAGCTGGTCGTGTAGGACTTGCCGGTGCAAATATACAATCTTTTTATATTTTTGCAAGCCCTTTGCCGCCTTAAAATAACATTGTATATTGGACTATCAAAAAAAATGACCATGAAAAAATATAACTTACTATCTTTCATTTTATTAGGAATCACCTTTTCTAATTGTGGAGATACAAAAAAAGGAGAAAATTCTATATTTAATTTCGATACTTCCAAATTTAAGGAACAATATCAGCCACAAGAAGCACTAAGTTTGGAAATTCTGAACCCAAAAGAGAAGGCAATTGACAGTATTGTTTATTTTACAAATGACAAAAAAATTGCTTCCAAGAAAGGTCTTGAAAAATTGACTTTCGAATTAAAAGACCAAAAACTAGGTTATCAAAACCTAAAAGCTTTGGTTTATTATGATGGTGGAAATTCAGAAGCTACAGCAAGAGTGGAACTGGTTTCAAACATTCATCCAAAATTATTAAAATACACCATTGTAAATACCTATCCACATGATATTAAAGCCTACACTCAGGGATTAGAGTTTTACCGTGACACCCTTTATGAAGGAACTGGACAATATGGCAAATCTCAGCTCAAAAAAACCGATTATAAAACTGGGAAAGTTTATAAAGAAATTGAACTAGATTCCAAATATTTTGGAGAGGGAATCACAATTCTGAACAATAAAGTATACCAACTGACTTGGAAAGAGAATGAAGGATACGTTTATAATGCAGATACCTTTAAAAAAGAAAAAACATTCTCCTATTTTAAAAATATTGAGGGTTGGGGCCTAACCAATGACGGTAAAAATTTATACCAATCTGACGGAACCGAAAAAATTTGGATTATCGATCCTGTGACGCTAAAAGAAATTGATTTCATCAATGTGTATTCCTATGAAACAAAAATAAAATCTGTAAATGAATTAGAATGGATTGACGGTAAAATCTATGGAAATGTATATCAAAAAGACGCTATTGCAGTTATCAATCCGAAAAATGGTGCCGTTGAAGGGATTATCAACCTAGCGGATCTAAATAATAAAATTACAAAATTACCCGACACTGACGTTTTAAACGGTATTGCTTACAACCCGAAAACGAAGACTATTTTTGTAACCGGGAAAAACTGGGACAAAATGTTTGAAATCAAAATTACAGAATAACAACATGACAACACTGATCATAAATGTAAAGGAATTGCTTCAGGTGCGGAAAACTTCCGTTTCAAAAGTTTCCGGTGCCGAAATGGCCATTCTACCAACAATCAAAAATGCGTATTTATTGATTCAGGATGATTTGATATCCGATTTTGGTTCTATGGATAATTTACCGCAAATAAAAGCCGATGAAGTTATCGATGCAACTGGAAAAATGGTTTTACCCACTTGGTGCGACAGTCACACCCACATTGTTTATGCCGGGAATCGCGAGCAGGAATTTGTAGATCGCATCAATGGCATGACCTATGAAGAAATTGCTAACCATGGCGGTGGAATCTTAAATTCGGCAAAAAAACTCAACGAATCCTCAGAAGAAGAAATTTACGAGCAGTCAAAATTGCGCCTGGAGGAAGTCATGCGTCTGGGTACGGGTGCTGTTGAAATAAAATCCGGTTACGGACTCACAATCGATGGAGAACTTAAAATGCTTCGTGTAATTAAAAAGCTTTCTAACAACTATCCAATAACAATAAAAGCTACTTTTCTTGGCGCTCATGCTATTCCTTTAGAGTACAAAGAAAACCGCAAAGGCTACATCGATCTTTTAATCAATGAAATGCTGCCGCAAATTGCCCAAAACAAGCTGGCAGAATATATCGACGTATTTTGCGAAACGGGTTATTTCACTGTTAGCGAACTGGAACAAATCATGGAAGCAGGACTACAATACGGTCTGAAATCAAAAATCCACGTAAACCAGTTTAACTCTATCGGAGCAATCCAAGCGGCTGTAAAACAACATGCGCTCTCAGTAGATCATCTTGAAGTTATGAATACGGAAGACATTATGGCTTTAAAAAATACCGAAACCATGCCGGTAGCTTTACCTTCTTGTTCTTATTTTTTAAGTATTCCTTATACGCCGGCGCGTGAAATGATTGCTGCCGGACTTCCTCTGGCATTAGCTACCGATTACAATCCAGGCTCTACTCCATCCGGAAACATGAACTTTGTTGTTGCCACTGCCTGTATAAAAATGAAAATGACTCCTGAAGAAGCAATCAATGCAGCTACCATCAACGGAGCTTATGCCATGGGAGTTTCCGAAACCCATGGAAGTATTACAGTGGGTAAAAAAGCAAATCTGATTCTTACAAAAAACATTCCTTCCTATTATCAATTGCCTTATGCTTTTGGCAGTAATTTAATAGAAACCGTGTTTATAGAAGGTAAAAGTATAGCATAAAAAAAGAGGAACATTTAGTTCCTCTTTTTTTATATTTTTCAATTAGTAAGCTACTATCTTAAAGTAAAACTTGTTTTTGAAACCAATTCATCTTTATCGAAAACATTTACAAAGTAAGTTCCTTTGGCAAAATCTTTTCCTTTTAAATCTTCAGAAACATTAACTGTTTTATTCTCATATTTCACATTAGTAATAAAACTATAAGTCAAATCTTTATCTCCAAAGTTTTCCGTTTTCTTGTCCCCTAAAACGTTGTTTTTACTATCAATTACCTGTACATAATAAGTTTTATCTCCTGATTTTGCAATTTGGTTTTCAGCAATGGTAAAACTAATTTTAAGTACATCCGCTCTACTGGCTTTATCAGTTTCAATCTGTTTTCCTGAGCTTCTTAGTTTATAAGCCGAAGTTTTCATGTTTAAAACGGATAATTTAGACCCTTTTTCAACCGCTTTTGATAACTCTTCGTTTTGTCCTACTAATACTTCATTGTATTTTTTAGACTCACCTAACACTACAATAGTACTATCACGTTGTGTGGTAAGATTTGTATTTTCTTTTTTCAAACCTTCATTTTCCGCCATCAAAACTTTCATGTTGTTTTGCAAAGCAACAAATTGACTTTTGTATTTTGCCAATGAAGCTACATCCCCTTTAGATTTATTCAAGTCAGCCATTAAGCTTACCACCTTATCTCTTTCTTGAATTAACTCTTCAGACATAGAAGTATTTTCTGCAATTGCAGCATCGTAAGTTGCTTTCAACTCTTGCAAATCTTTCATAACTGATTCTTTTTCAGTCATAGTAGATTTTAATTCAGTTTGTACGGTATCAGCATCTGAGGTAATTTTAAAAATATACACTAAACTTCCCACTAGCAATACCGCTAAGACAGCTATAACAGCTTTTAAACTTGAACTACTTTTTTGATTTTCCATTTTTAATTATTTTTTTCCAAATTTAACAATATATATTTGAGTTATAACGTAAGTTATGACAATTATATTATTTTTGGAAAAATTTTTATCCTTTATGGAAAAGCTACTGCGTTTTACAGCTAATGATTTAGCGAAAATTACTAACCATAGAAGTGGTGAAATAAAGTTTGGAGAAAAAATGATAACGGTCCCTAAAGACACCGATTTTATTTCATTTTTAAAAAGCTATGAAGCCAAATATGTATTATTGGGAATTCCGGAAGATATTGGTATCAGAGCTAATTTTGGAAGGCCTGGCGCAGCATCAGCTTGGGATGTAGCCATAAAAAATATCGCAAACATTCAACACAATCGTTTTTGCAAAGGCAGTCAAATTATCGTTCTTGGCCAAATTGATGTTTATGATGAAATGAAAGAAGTAGAACATTTAGATTTCAATAAAACAAGCGATCGTACAAAATTAAGTCAACTGGTAGAGAAAATCGACAAAGAGGTCTCACATGCTATTTTTAACATTATAAAATCAGGAAAGACGCCTATAATTATCGGTGGCGGACACAACAACTCTTACGGAAACATAAAAGGGACTGCCTTAGCCAAAGGAAAAGCAGTTAACGCGATAAATTTTGATGCCCATTCCGATTTTAGAATTCTAGAAGGACGTCATAGCGGAAACGGATTTTCTTATGCCTACGAGGAAGGTTTCTTAAAAAAATATTTCATCTTTGGATTACACGAAAATTACACTTCCAAAAGTGTCTTGGATATTATCAAGAAAAAAGAAGATCGAGTACGTTACAATACCTACGACAGCCTGAACATTCGAAAAGAAAAAGAATTTCGCCAAGAAATGGTTAACGCATTAGAATTTATAAAAACCGATTCCTATGGAATTGAGATCGATTTAGATGCTATTCCAAATATTGCCAGTAGCGCAATGACGATGAGCGGTTTCTCTGTAGAAGAATTGAGACAGTTTATTTCATTCTTCGGCAAACACAAAAACGCTTCTTATTTACACATTTGCGAAGGCGCACCGGATTTGGCTGAAGAAAAAAACAATCATTTAATTGGAAAATTAATTGGGTATCTTGTTACTGATTTTATAAAATCCAACAGCAGCATTGAGTAATTAGTACAACCATTTGATTATTAAAATCAATTTGGCTAGGAAAATATTAAAAAAAGATGCCAAAAATAATAATAGTATCTTTGCAAAACTATCTCTGTACTTAATACAAGGTATTTAATATCCAAAATATGTTATTCGAAGATTTATCGCTTTCAAAAAGTATACAAAAAGCCGTATTTGAACAAGGCTATACCATCCCCACTCCCATTCAAGAACAAGCAATTCCTTTAGTTTTAGCAGGAAGAGACTTAGTGGGTTGTGCACAAACAGGAACAGGAAAAACGGCAGCATTTGCCATTCCTATCATCCATCAATTACACCGCATTGTAGGTTCATCAAAAAAAGCCAAACAAATTCGTGCCCTGGTAGTTACCCCAACTCGGGAATTAGCAGTCCAAATTGGTCAAAATTTTGATGATTATGGAAAATATACCAATTTAACCCAACTCACCATTTTTGGAGGAGTTTCTCAAAACCCACAGGTTGATGCCTTAAAAAACGGGGTTGATATTTTGGTTGCAACACCGGGAAGATTACTTGATTTACACAAACAAGGTTTCATTGACTTAGATCATTTGCATACGCTTGTATTGGATGAAGCGGATCAAATGCTTGATATGGGCTTTGTAAATGATGTCAAAAAAATCGTAAAGCTAACGCCTAAAAACAGACAAACTCTTTTTTTCTCGGCAACCATGCCTATTGCAATAAGAGAACTTGCCGAAATGTTTTTGACTGATCCTGAAACAGTAACTGTTTCTCCAGTTTCCTCTACCGCCGAAAATGTAGAACAACACGTTTATTTTGTTGAAAAAACAGAGAAAAGAAATCTGTTGTACCATTTGATAAAAAATCAAGATTTATCGAATATATTGGTTTTTTCAAGAACGAAACACGGCGCGGACAATGTTGTAAAAGCATTACGAAAAAACAACATCGCTGCCGAAGCTATTCATGGCGATAAATCACAAAATGCCAGACAGCGTGTACTGGAAGCTTTTAAAAACAAAGAAGTGGGCGTTCTTGTAGCCACAGACATTGCCGCTAGAGGAATTGATATTGACCAATTGCCTTTTGTCATCAACTTTGACCTGCCAAACATACCCGAAACATACGTACACCGTATTGGTAGAACAGGACGTGCCGGAAATGGCGGAGTTGCTATTTCTTTTTGCAGCAAAGACGAACATGGTTATTGGAAAGACATCCAAAAATTAATAAAAGTAGACGTTAAAACCATAAATGACCATCCTTATCCGTGGCATTCAGGAAGTCCTGAAACTGCTCCTGGAGGATCGACTAAACCTAAAAATTCAAATCGCAGCGGCGGTGCTCACAAATCGAGAAAATCTAGTGCTTCCAAGCAAAATAAAAAACGCTGGTATTAATTAAAATAGATAATTTGTTAGCCTTAAAAAACTCCTTTTACCAATATCGTAAAAGGATTTTTTTTACATACAAAATACTAATAATGAGTTAATTAACTTTTTAGATATAACTATTTCAAGTGTTTTTCCTTAATTTTATTAAAAATTACTAATCATCTAAATCTTTAATATCATGGAAACTCCAGCAAAAAAAAATGGTTTTGTTCCAATTGTAAATACTTTCTTTGATGATTTTCTATCAAAAGATCTTACAGATTGGAGCGGTAAGAATTTCTCTTCTTTAGGCGGTAATTTACCTTCAGTAAATTTAAAAGAAACAGACAAAAAAATTGAGGTAGAATTGGCCGCTCCCGGTTTAAAAAAGGAAGACTTTAAAATTGAAATTGACAATAACATGCTTAGTATTTCTTCTGAAAAAAAAGAGGAAAAAGAAGAAAATAGAAAAAAAGACAATTATTACAGAAAGGAATTCAACTATCAATCCTTCAACAGAGCTTTCAGTCTCCCTGATTACGCCGATGAAAACAATGTTAGCGCCAATTATAAAGACGGTATTTTACATGTAGAAATTGCAAAAAAAGAAGGTACAACTAACAAAATAGCCAAAACTATCACTGTTAAATAAGCCATTTTTAAAAATGACTCAAAATAAAAGAGCTTAGAATTTACAAAAAATCTCTAAGCTCTTTTTTTTTAGTTTAAAGAAAGAGATTCCTGTCTAGACAATAAATAAGTAATAGTCTTAAATAGAGCTTCAGATTCGAAAGGTTTATTTATAATATCATCGAAACCGGATGAAATCGCTTCTTCTGTGACTTCCTCTTTATTAAATGCCGTTAAAGCAATAACAGGTGTATAAATACCTCTCTCACGAATTCTTCTTGTTGTTTCAAAACCGTTAATTATTGGCATATTAATGTCCATTAATATCACGTCAAATTTATCTTTATCTAGAATTTCAAGGGCTGTAAATCCATCACTGACAATTATACAATTGCTGTTTTGCTTCTCAATAATTTTCCTAATAATAACTTGATTGATTTTATTGTCTTCAACCACTAAAATTTTAAAAATTTGGTTTGTTCCTAAATCAACCTCTATATTATTAATCATTTCAACTGATTTAGCAGAGTCATGTTCAAATTTTATGACAAAAGTAAATTTAGTTCCTTTCCCGGCCTCGCTTTCAAGATTAATAGAACTATTAAACAAGTCTAATAATCGTTTAACAATTGCTAAACCTAATCCAGTACCCTGATAATCTATTTCCTTTCTGCCAATTTGTACGAATGTATCAAAGATTTTATCTTGATCCTCTTTGGCAATACCAATACCGTTGTCTTCAATATTGAATTCAACACTACATTCTTTTTCTGCCATTTTAACCAAATCAACTTTTATTTTGACTTCACCATTTTTAGTAAATTTCAAAGCGTTACTTACCAGGTTAATCAAAATTTGAGAAAGCCTTAATTTATCTCCAATTAAATATTCCGGAATTGCAGGATCAATATAAACATTAATTTTATTATCATGATTCTTAGCAATAAAAGACAAAGAGTTCTTTATCATATTGATTTCATCACTAATATTAAAAGTCATGTTTTCTAATACTATTCTGTTTTCTTCAATTTTATTGATTTGAAGTACATCATTAACCAATGATAATAAATACCGGGCAGAAAATTTAAGTGAACTCAAATGCGGACTGTTTGCCAATTCTTTATGCTCATCCAAAAGCATATTAGTAATCCCTACAACACCGTATAAAGGAGTTCTTAATTCATGACTAATCGTTGATACAAACTGGGACTTTTGCTGGGAAGCAACTTCTGCATTTTCTTTTGCTACCGATAGCTCTTTATTAGCAATAATAAGCTCCTTGTTTTTCTTTTGTTTAAAACTATAACTCTTATAGAGTGTATAGAACAATAATAATAAAACGCTCAAAGCAATAATGAATAATACTACAATGATTCTTGATTTCTTTAAGCTTTGGTATTGAAGTTCTTTTTCACTTTCAATAGTATTGACTTTTCTTTTGTACTCATCTAGTTCCAGATTAATACCTACCAAATTAGCTTTCCTAAGTTTTTTAGAATCAGTAAGCTCATTATTTACTTTATTAAAAGTAGCCATATTTTCATAGGCCTTTTTAAAATCACCTGTTTTGAATAATAATTTTGCATATTCACTATAGGCTTGGGACAAATCTTGCTTTTCATTACCTTGATTTCCTAATGCAATGGCTTTTAAAAAATAAGAACTTGCTTTATTATACTCATTTTTATGACTATAAAACATCCCATTGAGCATGTTTAATGCTACCGCTGTTTTCTCTTTACCATACTTTTTGTGCTGAACATTAATAAATTTTAAATAAGGCTCTCCTTCTTTAAAATTACCTATATAAAAGTAAGCCCAAGCTAAGTTTAACTTGGTTACATAAATTTGAGCACTATCATTTGTTTTTTCGCTATGCCATAAAGCTTTCTTATAATATTTTAATCCTGTACTGAATTGATTTTTGTCAAAACTATACAAGTTTCCTAAATTATTATTTAACCAACTTTTGATAGTATCATTATTAGTTCTATTGGCATATAGCAAACCTTTAACAAAATAGAAAACTGCCTTATCATACTCGGCTAAACCTTGATAATTGGCTGCTATATTATTATAGGATCTGGCAATGAGATAATTATCTTTACTGACATAAGAGTGATGCAAAGCCTTCCTGGAGGTTTCAAAAGACTTTTCAAATTTAGACTCATGCAAAGAACTAGAACCCTGCTTTATTAGTTCTAAAATTTCCTTATCGCTAAGCATCGCGTTAGTTGTAGCGGGTTGGCTACTTAAAATGTTTAAGGAAAATAAAATCAAAAAAATAATTTGAATTCCGTTGTACATAAACTACTACTAATTGTTCAAATATACAGCTAAATTTTAAGAAACAATTCATTATACTCCATTAATTTTTAAAGCTTTAAAACATCTTATCCTGAAAACACTTGATCTATTTTACAATCAAAAAATACTAATTCATAAAAAAGCCTGCTTGAAACATTCAAGCAGGCTTTTTATTTAAAAAAATCTATACTTTTTACTAAGCAATCTATAAACTATTCCGAAACTTCGCTTAGCATTTCATTGTCCCCTTCCCATTTACCAACTACTGATGTTGCCAAAGCGTTTCCTAAAACATTTGTAGCACTTCTAAACATATCGCAAAAATGGTCAATTGGTAATATCAAAGCAATACCTTCAATTGGAATATCAAACATCCCACAAGTAGCGGCAACCACTACTAAACTCGCTCTAGGAACTCCCGCAATTCCTTTGCTGGTTAACATCAAAACCAAAAGCATGGTCATCTGCGTCCCCATATCTAAATGAACACCATAAGCCTGAGCTATGAAAATACTGGCAAAAGTCATGTACATCATACTTCCATCTAAATTAAAAGAATAACCCAGCGGCAACATGAATGAAACTATTTTATCTTTTACTCCAAATCTTTCCAATTCTTCGGTCAACTTTGGAAAAACAGCCTCGCTACTAGTAGTTCCAAAAGCAATGATAAGAGGACTCACGATTCTTTTTAGCAACAAAGTCATTCTGCTTTTAAGAAAGATATAACCTACTACTATTAATATCACCCACAATGAAGAGATTCCTATCAAAAAAGAACCAAAAAACTTGAAATAAGTGATCGCTAATTCTTGAAAATCTCTTACAGCAAAAACACCAGCAATAGCTCCAAAAACACCTATAGGAGCAAAATTCATCACATAATTAACCATTTTAAGAACAATATGCGAAGTCTTATCTAGCGCATTGACAACCGGTTTAGCATGATCTCCGATAGAAGCTGCGGCTAAACCAAAGAAAATTGAAAAAACAACAATTTGAAGAATCTCATTGGTGGCCATTGCTTCAAAAATACTTTTAGGCACTATATGCTCTATGAAGTTTTCAAAGGAAATACTCTGTGTTTTTGCAGCTACTTCTGTTGCCGAAGTTAAATCAACATTTAACAAATTCAATCCAACTCCTGGCTCAAGAATATTTACAAAAAACATCCCCAACAACAAAGAAATTAAAGAAGCAGTAAAAAACCAAGCTAATGCTTTTCCTCCAATTCTCCCTACAGCACTAACATTCCCAAGCTTAGCGATACCCACAACAAGCGTTGTAAATACTAAGGGCGAAATTATCATTTGAACTAATCTAATGAATACTGTAGCTAATATTTTAATTTTATTACTAAATGATGTTGCTGTTTCTACTGAAACCGAATTATGAATAATAATTCCCAAAATCCCCCCCAAGACCATAGCAATAAGTATTTGCGTGGTCAGATTAGCAAATATAGATTTCTTTTTTACTGTTGTTGAATGCATCGATTTAATATTAATTATTATTAGAAATTGGGTCTCGTCCCAAAATACAATTATTCTATAGTCCTAATTTTAACAGCATTGTAAATTCAAATCTCCTTTAAAAAGTAGAACTATACGTTTTATTTACCAAATAAAAGTCGGCAAGGACAATAGCTGCCATAGCTTCTACAATAGGAACAGCACGTGGTACTACACAAGGATCATGACGACCTTTACCGGTCATTTCAGTAATATTCCCTTGATTGTCCAGTGATTCTTGTTTTTGCATAATAGTTGCTACAGGTTTGAATGCTACTCGAAAATAAATATCCATACCATTACTGATTCCTCCTTGAATACCACCCGAAAGATTTGTTCTTGTAGTACCATCAGTATTGTACAAATCGTTATGATCACTTCCTTTCATTATAGCTCCATCAAAACCGCTTCCATATTCAAATCCCTTCACGGCATTGATAGAAAGCATGGCTTTTCCCAGTTCGGCATGAAGTTTATCAAAAACCGGCTCGCCCAAACCTATTGGCACATTTTGAATGACACAAGTTACAATACCTCCCACGGTATCTCCTTGTTTTCTAATCTCACGAATATAATCTTCCATAATGGCAGCTGATTCTTCATCAGGGCAACGAACAGGGTTACTCTCTATTTTAGAAAAATCCAAATCTTGGTACGGCTTATCAAGCGTAATCGGACCTACAGCAGAGACGTAGGCATTTATCTTAATTTCAGGCAACATTTGTTTTGCAATGGCACCGGCCACCACCCTACTGGCAGTTTCACGGGCTGAACTTCTACCACCACCTCGATAATCACGAACACCATACTTCTTTTCATACACATAATCGGCATGACTTGGTCTGTAATTATCTTTTATATGGGAATAATCGTCTGATTTTTGATTTGTATTGGGAATGATAAATCCTATTGGTGTACCAGTTGTTTTTCCTTCAAAAATTCCCGACAAAAACTGAACATCGTCCGGTTCTTTTCGTTGGGTAACTATTGCAGATTGTCCTGGTTTTCTTCTGGACATTTCTCTTTGAATTGCTTCTAAATCTATTGTTATCCCAGGAGGGCAACCATCAATAATTCCGCCTAATGCTTCTCCATGCGATTCTCCAAAAGTGGTTATTCTATATAGTGTTCCGTAGTTATTTCCTGCCATTATAATTATTTTGAACAAATATATGTTTTCTGATTTAAAGTAAAAAATTAAAAATTACGATTGTTTTATAAAATCAATTGACTAAAACTTTACATTCCGTTAAAGATTCTTACAAAATGATAACCTTTTTTTAAATATTCGTAAAAGATAGTACCCTTAAATTTGTAAAAAACTAATTAGAATCAATTGAAAAAAAGAAAAGTTGAATTAGTAGTGCTTTCTGATACTCATCTGGGCACTTTTGGAAGTCACGCCTTAGAACTAAACAAGTATTTATCGACTATTAAACCCAAGATTTTAGTCCTAAATGGAGACATCATTGACATCTGGCAATTTAGAAAATCGTATTTCCCAAAAACGCATCTCAAAGTCATTCAAAAAATAATAGGATTTGCATCCAAAGGCACTAAAGTCTATTATATCACCGGTAATCACGATGAAATGCTTAGAAAGTTTACTGACATGAGTATGGGAAATTTTGCCTTGGTTGACAAGTTAGTCTTAGAAATCGATGACAAAAAAGCCTGGATTTTTCATGGTGATGTATTTGATGCTTCGGTGAACCATGCCAAATGGATTGCAAAACTAGGCGGATTAGGGTATGACTACTTAATTTTACTGAACCGCTTTGTGAACTGGTGTTTAAAAAAAATGGGGAAAGAACCCTATTCTTTTTCTAAAAAAATAAAAGCGGGCGTAAAAAAAGCGGTAAAACACATCTCCGATTTTGAAGAAACCGCTACTGAACTGGCCATTGAAAAAAAATACGATTATGTCATTTGCGGACATATTCATGAGCCAAAAATAATTAGAAAGGAAAATAAAAATGGCTCCACACTCTATTTAAACTCTGGAGATTGGGTCGAAAATCTAACCGCTTTGGAATACAACAAAAAGCGATGGAAATTATACAACTATCAGGAATCTAATTACATCGAAGAAGAAGAAAACTTATTTGAAATGGAGGATATTCTAAATAATAAACTGATTCATTCGATAATTAATTCAAAATAAGTGCTTTATTTTTTAAAATAAAAAAAACTTAAAAAAAACAAATAAACAACTGAATAACAGTATATTAACAACATAATGAATGAAAAACATGTGAATTATATAATTTTTTATAATAATAGTATATTTCATTCGTTACTTTTCATTGTAACTTTGTAGAACAAATATTTACTTATGAGAAAAATTATTTTATCGGCTATTATGCTTTTTGGATTAGCATTTAGCGCACAAGCACAAGACATTTCAAAAAATGCATTAGGTCTACGTTTAGGAGACAACAGTGGTTTTGGAGGTGAAGTTTCTTACCAAAGAGGATTATCTGACAATAACAGACTGGAATTAGATTTGGGATGGAGAAGCAGAGACAACTTCAACAATAACGGATATGATTCTCACGCTGTTAAACTAGCAGCATTGTATCAATGGGTATGGAACATTGACGGTGGTTTCAACTGGTATGCTGGTGTTGGTGGAGGATTAGGAAATTACGGTTATGATGATAATAATGGTAAATCCTATAATGACACTTTCGTTTTTGCAGCAGGAGACATTGGAATTGAGTATAACTTTGACATTCCATTGTTAATTTCTTTAGATTTCAGACCTGAATTTGGAGGAAATGGTTACTACAAAAACAATTATGGTTCTGATATCGCATTAGGAGTTAGATACCAATTCTAATACTTAATCGAAATACCAAAAAAAAGCTGCCCCAAAAAGGCAGTTTTTTTTTGGCAATTATCGAACCATCAGCAATAAATAATCGATTCCAACTGATAAGACATCTAAAAAAAGAAGGCTATTTCTAAAATAAATTTAGAAATAGCCTTCTTTTTTAATCAGTATAAAATCCCTTTCTAAGACTCCATCAAATTCAGTTTACTGTTTTTACGGCTGAAGCCAAAGTAAATTGTAAGTCCTATTAGCAACCAAATCGTGAAATAGATCCAGTTCCACACACTCAATTCAGCCATCATATACAAACAGCTAACCAAACCTAATAAAGGAATTAAAGATAAATTTTTACGAAAAGACCAAAATGTAAGTACCACTAAAGTAATCAAGAAAATCCACATAGGTATCTTATGCTTAAACAAGCTAAAACCACTTTCATACTTTAATTTATTATCTATCGGTAAACCCGCCACAACCGAAGCATATTTTGCGTCATCCTGCTGGTATTGACTTAATAAATTTTCTAAATCCAAAACTTCAATTGTATTTTTTTTAGTCTCAATCCCTACTAAATAATCATACACTTTTTTGGTCTCCTCTTTGTTCAATGAAGTAATAATATCAGTGGCTTTAAAAATTTGGGTTTCATTGGTGATAAAATCCGTAGTTGCCTTATTGTTATAGGCAAATGCATAATACAAACCGGCAATTAGCATAAAAGGAACAACATATTTTGAATTCACATAAGGCGTTTTGAATTTTCCTCTTGGAATATTGGGTTTGTCTTGTAAAACCAATACACCGGCGCAAACCAATACAAAGGCAAACAATGTCCCAATACTACACAAATCAGTAACGATAGTCAAATTCAAAAATAAAGCTGGAATAGCCACTACAAAACCAGTTACTATCGTTGCATAAGAAGGCGTTTTAAATTTTGGATGTACCTTAGAAAAACGTTTTGGCAATAAACCATCACGGCTCATACTCATCCAAATACGGGGTTGTCCCATTTGAAAAACCAACAAAACACTCGCCATGGCAATTACGGCACTTACAGCAATAATACCAGACATCCATTTTAAATCCAATTTATGAAAAACAAATGCCAAAGGATCACCTACATTCAATTCACTGTAGTTCACCATTCCGGTTAATACCAAAGCGATAATCACATATAAAATCGTACAGATTATAATAGCCCACATCATTCCACGAGGCAAATCGCGTTGCGGATTTTTACATTCTTCAGCAGTAGTAGAGATAGCATCAAAACCAATGTAAGCAAAGAAAACAGCCGATACGCCTTTTAAAACCCCGCTAACCCCATTAGGTGCAAAAGGAGTCCAGTTTTCAGTATCTACATAAAACACGCCCACAGCGATAACTAAAAGAATGATACTTAATTTTACTATAACCATCATATTACTAGCATTTCTTGACTCTTTCATGCCACGATACACTAAGGTTGTAATCAAAATAATGATAAATAGAGCTGGCAAATCGGCTACGAAATGAAAAGAACCAATAGATGGCGAAGTAGTCCAAGCAACATAAGCGGCTTGCATACCAGAACTCAAATTCTCAAAGGACTTCCCTCCTTGCATCAAAGCGGTTGCGTCATTAAATCCATTGGAAGCAGATAAATAATCCATTTGAACCCATTGGGGGAGATGGATTCCCCCGCTTTCGAGCAAGCCCGTAAAATAATCACTCCAAGAAATGGCAACTGTAACATTACCAATTGCATATTCCATAATCAGTGCCCAACCAATAATCCAAGCAATTAATTCACCAAAAGCGACATAAGAATAGGTATAGGCACTCCCTGAAACAGGAACCATAGAAGCAAATTCAGCATAAGCAAAAGCAGCAAAACTACAGGCTAAAGCGGTAAATATAAACAAGAAAATTACTGCTGGACCACCATCTGAACTGGCTTTCCCAATTGTACTAAAAATTCCGGCACCAACAATCGCAGCAATACCAAAAGCGGTCAAATCCCTGGCTGTCAAATACCTTCCCAGCGTATTATGACCATCCGTTTCATTTTTTTCAACCTGCCTTAAAATATCTTCTACTGTCTTTTTCCTAAATAAACTTGAAAATGCCATATTGTAAAATTTCTCATTAAAAATTAATATCCTTTAAATAATACTCCATTATATTAGAAATAACGTTAATATTATTCAAAAACCAAATGTATAAAACAAATTCAATTCTGAAAGATTTGATTCAGGATTTTTTAAAACTAGATAATAAAAAAGCCAATAATGGTATTTAATATTCTTCTAAAAGTCAAAAAAAAATAAAATAAAGCAATAAAAAATCAGAAAACAAAAACAATTAAAGCTTTTCCTTCAAAAAAATAATTGGCACTAGAATTCAAATTTCAACCTAGTCTAGTACATGAATTCCTCCTTCAATCAGCGATGTCCAAACTCTCTTTAGTTTATTATTAATTTCTATAAATCAGATACTGTTTTCTCATTTTTTTAAAATCACGCAAACCATCATTCCAGCTATTTCTGATTTCTTCTTCTGAAATTCCTGCTTCAATTTGTTGCTGTAGTTTATCATTTCCAGCTCGTATTGAAAACTTTCTTTTATCGAAAAATTTTGACTTATCTAAACACGATTGATACGCTTTGATGAGCCATTTTATTTCCAGTCTGTTAATTCTTGGAATTGCCGATAAATCCTCACCATTACATTCTATTCCATTGTACAAAGGGTCTTTGTCTCCAAAATTAGGCTTGGGAGTAAATACAAAATCACTTTTTGGCAAATCAGGAGAACCATAAATTTGAAATTGTTTTTCGGTTCCACGTCCCATACTAATATTCGTTCCTTCAAAAAGGCACAAACTAACATATAAATTGATAGATTGGTCATTAGGCAAATTAGGAGAAGGTCTAACAGGCAAACTATAACTCATACTTCTGTTGTAATTCAAACAAGGAATTACAGTCAATTTACATTGAATACCATCTTTTAGCCATTTCTCACCATTGATCATTTTAGCTTGTTCTCCCAAAGTCATTCCGTGTAACAAAGGTGTTCGGTGCATACCTATGCCACTTTGAAAAGCAATATCTAAAACCGGACCATCAACAATCGCAATATTTGGATTGGGACGATCCATTACAATTAGCGGAATGTTATTCTCTGCGCACGCTTCCATTATTCTATGCATCGTAGAAACGTAAGTATACAATCTAGTTCCAACATCCTGCAAATCAAAAACCATAACATCAATACCTTTCAGTTGCTCCTGACTTGGTTTATTGTTTTTTCCATAAAGCGATGCAATGGATAAACCCGTTTTACTATCAACTTCATCCGAGACATGCTCACCAGCATCAGCAGTACCACGAAATCCGTGTTCTGGGGCGAAAATGGTTTTTATCTTTATTTTCTTTTCAACTAAAAAATCAACCAGATGGGTTTTCTTGTCAATAATACCCGTCTGGTTGGTTACAATACCAATAGTTTTACCTTTCAAAATAGGCAGATATTCTTTATAATTTTCGGCACCGGTTTTTATATTTTGCGCAAAAGAAACTGTTGCAATCAACATGCAAATTAGGGTTAGTTTTTTCATAGAGTCAATCTTTATATTTATTTATAAGCACTTAATTGGATTTTCTAATTGTTTATCAGTTTCCAAATTTTCGGGCAAAAATCATCTTTATACATTAATCTGTTGGTTCTAGAAGGATTTACACGATTGCTAAGAATAATCAGAAATCGATTATTATCCGGATTTAAAAAGAAAAAAGTTCCCGTAAAACCAGTATGACCAAAATCATTTTTCTTATAAAATCCATCTGGTTTGCGCTTATCAAAACCGAGTCCGCGATAAATCCCTTTTTTAGCCAAAGGTGATTTTGTAAATGCCTTAACCACCTTAGCTTTTAAAATTTGTTTTCCCTGATACTTCCCATTATTAAGTAACATTTGACATATTACCGAGATGGATGTTGCATTTGCAAACAAACCCGCATTTCCTGAAACGCCTCCTAAAAGGGCAGCCGCTTCATCATGCACATAGCCTTTAATAGTGTCTTTTCTAAAAAAATTATCAATTTCTGTAGGAATAACATCTTGTACAGTGGTCCATTTCAAAGGATTATATCCTATTTTTGTAATGCCTAATTCATTATAAATCGCTCTAGTTAATTGATCGAGTTTCAAACCTGTTTTTGCTTCCATCATTTGTTGTGCTAATATCAAATTTAGATCACTATACAAATAATTCCCCCGAGGATTGGTATTAGCCAAAGCTATTTTTTCATAAACTGTTTTATAAAATTCAGGATTTAACCACATGTTTCTATAAATCTGAATATAATTGTCTTTTGGTTCGAAAGACAAATATTTTGCATCGTAAACTATATTTTTGTTTACATACATATTATCAAATAAATTTGGATAATTCTCTGATTGTTGATTGCTTAAAAATGGTAATCCATCGGATGTAGAAAGTAGGCTTTGATAAAAAGTGATTCCTGATTTTAGCCCTGTTGTATGCGTCAGTAATTCAAAAAGTGTCAAATCAGCAATGGCTGTATTTTTATATACCGCAACGGCATCACCTAATTTATCTTCTAAGTTTATTTTATCATCACCAACTAACCGCATTGCTACTAAAGTTGCTCCCAAAACTTTGGACATAGAAGCCAAATCGTACACATCGGCTGTTTTCACTTGTTGTTGTTTTGAATAATCCTGATAGCCGTAATTTTTCAATATAAAAATAGAATCTTTGCTACCAACAACAATTTGTGCGCCCGGAAAAAAACCTTTTTCGAGCGCATTATTCATAATAGAATCGATGTAGGCTTCATTCCGTTTTGTATCGAAAGATTTACTTGATTTTTTTACCGAACGGCAACTGGCTCCTAAAAGAATCAAAAAAACAAGGACTATTCTAATTGCTGACTTTTTCATTTCTTTTTAAGGGTTAATTCTTAAATCCTGAGCTGCCATAATAGGCTCGTTATTTGTTCCTGTAATCACAATTTTTATTGCTTTTACAGGTTGTTTCGGATAAATGGAAGCATTCCCATAATCAAAATTCTCCCCTTTTATAAAATCAACTCCGTTGTAAGAATACTCAACATAGCCATCATTTATAATAAATCTCGGGTGGTGCGGTATTCCTGTCAACACATCAATTTTAGATGAAACAACTGGATTGGTAAAAGTGTATAAAATCCAATCACCATTTGCACACGGAACATCGGTGCGTAAATAGCTTTCTACATTATAGTCTTCTAATCTTGTGAATGGGAATTTCGGGTTTTCAACCATCGATGAAGTAACTTTCACCTCCGGCTCTAAATAAGGTGAGCAATTGAAATTTACCTTCGCAGCAGATTCTTTTGCTTCTTTATTTTCAACCGTAAAATCTAAACGATAGCTGTTTTTATCATTGTAATTATCAATTACAAATCGCAAACGGGGTTTTGATTTTAATGCTCTATCTTCTGAATATGTTTGTATTAATTTATCATTTTCAAAAAGTGAAATTGCTCTTATTACTCCATTATTTGTTCCATCGGCTGCTGGATCAAAAGTCAGGTACCAAATCCCGTTTTTATCGATATTTTCAGAAATATTCTCCGAAACATTTAAAATTTCGATTTTTGAAGTGCTCCAAGTTGCTACTGGAAGCTTCTCTGCTTTTACAGCTGGGCTTGCTGTATCTTCATTAAAAAAAGTACGAAACATGTATTTCTCATACTCTTTTGTCTGAATTGGATTTGTATATAAAGGTGACTGTCTTGTAGGTTCATTTCCTTGCGTATCATAGCGTACAACCGCTCCTTCATAAGGTGGAGTTACTGTAATACTTCCGCTTTTATAAATTGCTGTAGGCGGAAAATCTCTAAAAGCAATTCCCATATTTGCTAAACGTTGTAAATGGCTATTTGTTAACCTGCCGTAGAAATCATCCCAATTTTTGTACTCTTTTTTAGACCATCCAATTTCCGACAAAGCACTAATTCTTGGGTAACTTTGGTATTCCATAAATCGTGTTGGGAGATCGAGATATTCACTCCACAAAGCTCCTTGAACTCCTTTTATTAATTTTTGCTCATCTAATGATAAATCATTTTGAGGAATTGGTTCAAACGAATATACTCGTTTAGTATCTGTAATAGCAGCCCAACGATGGCCTCGTTCATTTTCAGACTGCGCCATATCAAAATAGGTGTATTGTCCCGGAATCATAATTGTTGGGTGACCCTTTTTAACAGATTCGATTCCGTAACTTATACCTTGCCATGCAAAAATTTCGGTTTTTGGGCTCAGAACCCCGCCTTTCATAATTTCGTTCCAACCAGCCGCTTTTCTACCATACTTTTCTACAATTTTTTCCATCCGTTTAAAGAAATAATTTTGCAATTGAAAAGTATCAGTGTATCCTTCCTTTTCCATAACCCCTTTACATTTAGGACAGTGTTCCCAATTAGCACGGTTCACCTCGTCACCTGCAATATGAATATACTCAAAGGGGAACATTTCCGTAAATTCTTTAATTATACCATCTAAGATTTCGAAATTTTCTTCTCGCCCTACACACCATACATTTTTAACTTCTCCTTGAACACTTTTGGTTTCCTGTGTGGTTACGCAACCTATTTCTGGATAAGATGCGGTTACAGCACGAGAGTGTCCTGGAATTTCGATTTCTGGCATAATCGAAACACCACGCTCTGAAGCATAAGCCACCACTTCTTTTATATCGTCCTGCGTATAATAGCCTCCGTAACGTTTATTTCCAGAACCGTATGATGGCAACAATACTTCTCCCGGCCCCCTCCAAGCTCCCTTTAAAGTTAGGTCTGGCATTGATTTAATCTCAACTCTCCAGCCGTTATCGTCTGTAAGATGCCAATGAAAAATATTCATTTTATGTGCTGCTAACCAATCAATATAATTTTTAACGGTTCCTTTATCAAAAAACTGTCTTGATACATCTAGCATCATTCCGCGCCATTCAAAACGAGGATAATCCTCTATTTTCACAAAAGGGATCGTGCCTTTTTTCACCTCTTTTGCAGAACAAATTTGGAGTAAAGTCTGAAAACCATTCAAGACTCCGTTTAAAGATTTTCCTTTTACAAAAATCCCCTTTTTAGTTACTTTCAATTCATAACCATCATTTGGGATATTCATTTTTTCATCTATCAAAAATGATATTGCATTTTTTTTATGAGTATTTCCAGTTGTAACAATTGAATTAATCCCTGCATTTTTCAAAAGACCAGCGCCAATGTAATCCGTACTTTTTTGCATTCTTTTATCAACGATTATCTTTACAGATGATGGAATTACAAATACTTTTTCTTGCTGTTCTATCTTTACAGGCTTTGGAATTATATCTAGTTTCTGAGCCTGTAAAATATTCAGGAAACTCAAGAAAACAGCAATTAACGGTATACTTTTTTTCATCTTTATAATTTTTAGAACTTTATCGAAATGTTTTCCATTTATTACATAATTACTCTGACAAAGCTTTTTTATATTAATTTGAGAATTACTCCAGCAAATAAATTCCGCCTTCAATAAGTGATGTCCAAACTTTTCCTTTATCATCGATCGAAAATCCATTTACGCTGGAACTACCCAAATGAATTTCTTTTACAATTTCAAATTTTTCAGCATCTACAATAACAACTTCTCCCTTGCGGCTTCCTATATAGATTTTATTATTATTTTCCAGTATTGGCGCAGGATTATGCTCATAGCCAAGTTTTAAATCCAAAACTTTACTTTGGCTCACTAGATTTTCTTCGGTTAATTCTACCTTATCATTAAGCGGTAATCTCAAAAGTTCGCCATTCATTGTTTTAGCATAAAACCATTTTCCGTCCTGGCTTTTCCCCATTGATTCTCTCACTTTCCATTTTGAGGTTCTCAAAAGAGTTTTTCCTGTTTCTATGTCTAAAATTGTCAAAAAGCGTTCGGGAGTGACAAAATAAAGTCGGTTTTTAGACGAAACTACATTTACATTTCCTGCTGAGTACAAGACTTGCTTATCATTTCCGTTATTCCATTTCCAAATAAGTTCACCTGTATTTATATTTAAACAATAAAGATTGGTATCCCATGCTCCAAAAATGATCTTATCACCTTGTATCAAAGGGATTCCTTGTGAGTAAGACAACGGCAATTTATTTTGCCAAATTATTTTTCCGTTAACTGCATCGATGCAAATAAAGGCTGTTGAACTCGCCGTATAAATTTTATCATTTTTGACAATTGGCGAACCAACCAAAACGCCGCCAACGGGAACATTCCATTTTTGTTTGCCCGATTGCTTATCAAATGCTAAAATATTTCCTTCTATTGTGCCAACAACAAGATTATTTTTTACAATTATTGGTGCGAAATAAATCGAATTTCCTGTCTCTGTTTTCCAATTCAATGTCTTACTTTTTAAACTCATCGATTGCACTTCGCCAATAGAATTGGCAAAATAAATGTTCTTTTTATCAAAACAAGGAACACTGTAAACAGATGCAATGTCTTTTACAAAAGGTGGAAAATCTTTTTCTGACTCTTTTTCAATTTCAATTTTTGAAGGTTTTGTTGGAACTGAAAATTTAAAAACGCCTGCTTTTGCTAACTCTTTCTGATAAATGCTAATACTATCGTTACTGATAATTACCTCGTTATAACTTTTAGTTTTTCCATCTCGTGACGTAATAGATGCTCCCATAATACCACTCAAGCCAGAGAAATCATATTTTTTCAAAGTATGCCCATGACCGCAAAAACTAGCAACAGTAGGATATTTTGCCAAAACAGAAAGCACATCTTTATAATTACTAACACTGTTATCTAATGGATAGTGAGCAAAATTCAAGACCTTTTTATTCCCACTTTTAATGCTGTCTTTTACTGTTTTGTCCAACCAAAGAATGTCTTCATATTTAACAAAACCATCCCCCATTTTCATATAAGGACCACAAGGAAAACCTATAAAAAGATACTCTCCCTTTGAAAACACAAATCGATCATCGCCCCAAAGTTTTTTATAGGTCAAGCCCGCACTTTCACTCCAATTCGTTTCATGATTTCCAGAAATCACATAATAGGGAATTTTTAAACTCGAAAGAATAGAATGAACTTGGTTCAGTTCATCATCAGCACCGCGATTAGTCAAATCACCAGTAACCACAACAAATTCATTCGTAGAATTATTGATTTCCTTTACAATATTCTGCAATAAAAAATCATTTTCATTCCCAACAGAAACATGCAAATCAGTAAGCTGCACAAATTTGATATCAGCAGATTTTTTGATTTCTTGAGAAAAACCGGATATGATTATAAAAAGTAATAAAATTTTGGAATACAGATATTTCATAAGCTAGTGTTTATTTTGTCTTTACTTTATTATTAAAAAAATCATGAAAAAACAGCAATTGAAACTTTAAGGAGTTTTCCCAATATTCCATATTATGCTTTCCGGGGCGTTCAATATAATCGTGGTTTATTTTTAAAGCCAGCATCTTCTCGTGAAGCTGTCTGTTGACATCAATAAAAAAATCGTCAACACCACAATCAATAATAAGATTTAGTTTATTGCTTTTTACCAATTCAAGCATATTGACAACTGTATTTTTGTCCCAATTTTCAGGAAAATCGGTTATGGAACCAAGACGCTTTTTTATATCCCAGTTTCCAGGAAAAGGACGAAAATCGACACCACCGCTCATACTTCCTGCCGCTCCAAATACGTCCTGATGCTTGAACGATAAATACAAGGCTCCGTGCCCGCCCATACTAAGACCTGATATGGCTCTTCCCTCCCGACTTGCAATTGTTTTGTATTTTTTATCTATAAAAGGAACTAATTCATCAATTATATACGTTTCATATTTAAAATCAGGATCAATCGGACTATCAAAATACCAGCTTGAATAATTTCCATCAACACCAATTACTATAAAACCATACTTATCAGCTTGCTGAGCAACCTCTTTAAAGCTTTTTACCCAAGTTGCGTAATTTCCGCTATACCCATGCAGCAGATAAACAACTGGGAAATTTTTCTTGCTTTTTTTATAACTATCAGGCGTTATCACACAGGTTTTTATATTTTTATTCATCGAAACGCTAAAAACATCTAAAGTATCAACCTTAGCCGCTTTGGCAGAAAAAAACATAAATACGAGAAGTGTTACATAGATTATTTTTTTCATAAAATCATGGTGTCTTTGGGTTTAAAAAAGGCAATCTTTTTTCTTCAAAAAGAATATAAAATCAAAAAATCGAGCGATTTATTTCAAACAATCTCTCAAAATGGTCACCGGATGCATGGCTTTTCTATTCGTTCCGTCAAAAATCTGATGACGGCAAGATGTTCCAGCAGCAGCAATCGCTGTTGTGGGCTCAGTTGTCCGGATTTTTGGAAACAAAGTATCTTCACCCATTTGCATACTGATTTCATAATGCTCTTTTTCATAACCGAAAGAACCCGCCATACCGCAACAACCTGAATTATATATGGTAACCACGCTGTTTTTGGGCAAATTCAACATGGCAAAAGAAGCTTCAATAGTACTCAATGACTTTTGATGGCAGTGCCCGTGAATTTTTATTGTTTTCTCCACATCCGAAAATTGTTCAGAATGAATTTTCCCTTTTGTTATTTCTCTTTTGAAAAATTCCTCGATAGTAAATGTATTTTTCGACAATTTTTCGGCACTCGCTTTGTCTTTTGCTAATCGAATGTATTCGTCTCTGAAAGTCAAAATCGCCGAAGGTTCAATTCCAATCAAAGGAGTATTTTCTGAAATTAAATCCTTAAAAATAGCCACATTTTTATTGGCAACAACTTGCGCTTCTTCCAGAAAACCTTTGGATATAAAAGCTCTTCCGCTTTCTTCATGATCTATTACAATCACTTCGTAACCTATTTTGGTTAATAATTCATAGGCATCAATACCAACTGAAACATCATAATAATTGGTAAATTCATCACAAAAAAGATAAACTTTTCCGTTTTCAAAAGAACTGCTTTCTGCTGCTTTTTTATTTTTTTCGTACCATTTTCTAAAAGTCGTTGGAGCCAATAAAGGAACTTGTCTTTTGGATGCTATTCCCATGCCTTTTTTAACCAAACCTAAATTGGCTACAAAATTAGTCATCGATGGTGCAATGCTTCCCAACTTATTGAGTTTAGAATTAAAAGCAAATATTTTGTTACGGATTGAAAAGCCGTTTGCTTTTTGATATTGGTACAAGAACTCCGATTTTAAAGTTGCTACATCCACATTACTCGGACATTCGCTGGCGCAGGCTTTACAGCTCACACACAATTCAAATACCTTATACAATTCTTCGTGATCGAATTTATTGTCTTTCTCAGAATGGGTCAAATATTCTCTAAGCGCATTAGCTCTGGCGCGAGTGGTATCTTTTTCGTTTCGCGTGGCACGATAACTCGGACACAAAGTTCCTCCAGCCGAAGGCAATTTCCTGCAATCACCGGAACCATTGCATTTCTCTGCAGCGCGTAAAATTCCCATACTATCAGAAAAATCTTGAATTGTTTTGATATCCGGTTCTACTCTTCCTGCTTCTACTCTAAGATTCTCGTCCATTTTGGAAGCATTTACAATTTTTCCAATGTTTAAAATGGCATTCGGATCAAAGGCATTTTTTATTCGTTTGAGCAATTCATAATTCTTATCTCCAATCATAAATGGCAAAAACTCGCCACGAACAATTCCGTCGCCGTGTTCCCCGCTTAGTGAACCTCTGTATTTTTTTACCAAAATAGCCACTTCGGTAGCAATGTTTCTAAATTGGTGCAATCCTTCTTTTGTTTTTAAATTCAGAACGGGCCTCAAATGCAATTCGCCGGCTCCGGCATGTGCATAATAAATAGCGCTTTGACCGTGACGCTCCATCATAGCCGAGAATTCGGCGATATAATTTGGTAAATCACTTAACTCAACTGCCGTATCTTCTATGGAATCGGCTGCTTTATCGTCTCCTACAATACTCCCTAAAAGTCCTAAACCTGCTTTTCGCAACTCGTTTATTTTATCAATATCGGCACCGTAAATTTTAGGTAAAGCATAACCAAAATTATTTTTTTCGAGATCTGCAATCAATTCATTGGCTTGTTCTTCGGCATCTTTCATACTATAATGTGAGGCTACTTCGAGCATAATAACCGCCTTAGGATCGCCTTGAATGAAAAACCTGTTTTTGGCCTGTTCTCTGTTGGTTTTGGTACAATTCAAAATCGTATCATCCATCATTTCACAGGTATACAAATGATGTTTCATTGCCGTCACAACAGCCTCCAAACTTTCTTGAATACTATGAAAATGCGCAACGACCATAACACTATTCGTTGGCGGAATCTTATCCACTTTCAAAGTGATTTCTGTCGTAAACGCCAAAGTTCCTTCACTTCCGCAAAGCAATTCACCTACATTTATTGTTTTTTCAGTTCCGGAAAAAAGCTCTGATTTCAACAATAAATCTACTGCATACCCTGTATTTCGTCTATGAATTTCGGGTTTCGGAAACTCTTTTACAATTTCCTTCTGGTTTTCTGTACTTGAAAGTTCCTCGTAAATTGTTTTGTAGATTTTACTTTCGAGTGAATCTCCTTTGGTCTTTTCTATAAATTCCTCCGAAGACATTTCATTAAATACAGCAATACTTCCGTCGCTTAAAACCGCTTTTATCTCCACAATTTTATCCCGCGTGACTCCATAACGAATCGATGTAGTACCCGAAGAGTTATTCCCAACCATACCGCCAATCATACATCTATTAGAAGTAGAAGTGTTTGGTCCAAAAAACAAGCCATGTGGTTTTAAAAATAAATTTAGTTCATCACGAATCACACCCGGTTGAACAGTAACGGTTTTATTTTTGGGGTCAAAAGACACAATCTTTGTAAAATATTTAGAGACATCCACAATTATCCCATTACCTACCGTTTGTCCTGCAAGAGAAGTTCCTGCCGTTCTAGGAGTAATTGAAATCTTATTTTGATTAGCGAAGCGAATAATTTTTACAATATCGTCTTCGGTTTTTGGAATCGCTACAGCAACTGGCTTAATTCTATAAGCCGAAGCATCAGTCGCATATATTGTAGTATAAAGTTCGTCATAGAAAAGTGTTCCTTCTAGCGAATCGGATAATTGTTGCAATTGGAGAGAGTGAGACATTTAGGTGGTTCTATTTTTTTTTATATAAAACATGAAAACAGTAAACATTCCTTTTTAATTAATCAAAGAAGCGTTTAGCTAATTTAAAAAACACATTTATATTTTGGGTTTATTCTTGGCTTGAATTAATAAAGCTTATTCAAAAGCAACAATTGACGAAGCTTGAGAGTATTATTTTTTTTAATCTAATTGATGATTTTTAAAAACTGAATTTCTGGATAAAGATCGTTTAACAAATATAAACAAAAAACGAAATAAATACATTTTTTTGCATTATTTAACATTTTACAAAACAACAAAATGCAAAATAACGCAAAAACAAATGTTTGTATACTAAAACTACAATATAAAAACTCCAGCTTTTCTATATTCCTCCAATCTAACATCTTCAGGTTCTAACTCAGTAACTATAGTATCTAACTGATTGAGTTCACAAACTACATGTGGCATTTTAGTGTTTAATTTATTCGAAGCAAACATCGAAACCACTTTATCAGAGGATTCTATCATTGCTTTTTTTACAATTGATACCTCATAACCAATCTCTGTCAAACCTTGTTTTATATTGATACTACTGGCGCCAATAAAACAAATATCAGCTTTAATCTTTGACAAAACCTGAATAACATCCATTCCAATTGTTACCATTGCATTTTTCTGCATTTTACCTCCTATAAATATCAAATCTATGTTCGGATGTTGCGATAATTGCATCGCGATTCGTAAACTATAGGTATAAATAGTCGCCTTCAAATCGGAAGGGATTAACTTTGCAAAAACCAAGTTAGTACTTCCCCCACTCATTATAATAACCTGTCCATCAGCCAGCAAAGACAATGCTTTTGAAACAATTTTTTTCTTTTCCTCCTCGGTTGAAATAACAATATCAAAGACGTCAACCGCTTTCTCTGCAATTTGTATCGCCCCTCCATATACTTTTTCAAGAAGCTTCTTGCGATCTAACTCATTCAGATCTCTTCTTATTGTATCTTCTGACAAATCTAAAGCCAAAGCCAAATCCGCTGTAACAACTTTTTCATCTTCAATAAGTTTAGTCATGATATACTTATGTCTTTCAGCTTTTAGCATTTTTTAAAAATTTAAATTCAGCACAAATATATCAAATAATTTAATTCAATTATAGAGAGAAATTTGCAAGAATTGGAAATATTTCAATATTCCATTCATATTTACTGCTCAAAAACAGTCTAAAATTGCGTTATTTTGCATTATTTGATTTGTTTTTTAAAAATAAATATCAAATATTGCATTTATATGCAATATTTAAATATATTTGCTAAATAACCATAAAAAAACCAAAATAATTATGAAGAAATCATTCCTTATTTCATTCTTGTTTTTGTTGGTCCAAACTACCTTTGCGCAAACAAAAACAATTACTGGAACTGTAAAAAATAAAGCTGACGGTATTCCTATCCCGGGAGCTACAGTTCTTATTAAAGGTACTACGACTAGTACCACTACCGATTTTGACGGGAAATTCGCAATTAGTGCAGCATCTTCAGATGTTCTTAGCTTTAGTTTTATTGGTTTTGAGACTAGAGAAGTAAAAATTGTAGCACAGCAAACAATTAATATTGAACTTTCGGAAAGCACTTTAAAACTGGACGAAGTAGTTGTTGTAGGATTTGCTTCTCAGAAAAAAGCAAACCTAACTGGTGCCGTAGCAAAAGTTGACGTAGAAAAAGCACTTGGAAGCAAACCAATAACGGATTTAAGCAAAGGACTTCAGGGTACTACTCCGGGATTGAACATCTCTTTTAATTCTGGAAACATTGGTAAAACATCCGATATAAATATACGTGGAGCAGGAACTATTATCAATGGTACCGTTACTGGTTCTCCTTTAGTATTGGTTGACGGAGTTCCATCAGATATGTCTCTTATTAATCCTGAAGATGTTGCTTCTATGTCGGTTCTTAAAGATGCTGCTTCAGCTTCTATTTATGGTGCTCGTGCAGCTTTTGGTGTAATATTAATTACGACTAAAAACGGTAAAGGTGCAAAAGGAAAAGTTAGATTTTCTTATAGCAACAATTATGGTTGGAGTAATCCTATTTCATTAGTAGGTTTTAATGATCCTACAGTTGAACTTCCTGCTATGATTGAGGCGCAGGCTCGTGCAGGAAATGCAAATCCAGAGTCTTTTGGTATGAATTACAAAACATTACTTCCAGGTATAATAAATTGGAAAGAAAAATATGCTTCATCTCGCAGTAGCAGCGATAAAAATATGATCTTAGGAGAAGATTTTGAAGTTATTGGAGGAAGAGAATATTTCTATAGAGTTTGGGATCCACATCAAGAAATGTTAAAGAAAAACTCGATCCAATCGTATCATAATTTTTCGGCACAAGGTTCTTTAGGTGATAAAAGTTCGTTTATAGTTTCCTTGGGGGTTTCTAACCAAGAAGGGGTTATGAATATTAATACGGAAAACAATGAAAGATTGAATTTGAATATGGGTATGAGCACTCAATTGACAGATTGGCTTTCAGGTGATTTCAAAATATTATCTTCTTTCCAAGAATATACATCTCCTTTTAACTACTATAACAGTGGACTAGATACTGCAGGAAACGGGTATTTTGGATACTATATGCGTTGGGGTTCTTATTTCCCTTATGGAACTTATAACGGAACATCTTTCCGCCATGCAGCAGGTTATATGACTAATTCATCTTCAAATAAAAGATTGACAAACGACACGCGTATCAATGCAAAATTGACAGCACAAATCACTAAAGATTTTAACATAATTGGTGAATATAGTGTCAACAATAATTTCTTTAGCAATAAAATGAATGGTGGACAAATTCCATTGTGGGATTGGTGGACAAATGCATCTGATTTAGTTTCCGGAAAACCTACAATGATGCAATCAGGTGATGATTTTGTAGCTCAATCTAAATCATCATACACAACAAACGTTGCTAATATATATGCTAATTACTCCAAAACAATCAATAGCATTCATAATATCAAAGCTTTAGGTGGTTTGAATACGGAATGGCAATCATTTGAGAGAACCTATGCCCGTAGAAACACACTTTTGGATAAAAACAAACCAGAATTCAACATGGCGATAGGCGATCAATTTACATCTCCTCTTACTTCAAATTCTACACTTAATCCTGGTTTATCTCAATATGCAATAGCTGGTTTCTTCGCTCGAGCAAATTATGATTACAACGGAATCTATTTATTGGAATTGAATGCGCGTTACGATGGATCTTCAAAATTCCCAACAAACGAACAATGGGGTTTTTTCCCATCAGCTTCTGTTGGATATAGAATTTCTAACGAAAAATTCATGGAAAGTACTCGTGACTGGTTGAATGATTTAAAAATACGTGGATCTATTGGATCTATAGGGAATCAAAATATTGCAAATAATGCCTTTTTACCTATTATGTCAAGCTCTAATCCATGGTGGTTAGGAAGCGGTTCTTCAATTCCTCCGTCAGTATCACAACCAAACAATGTTGATCCAAATTTAACATGGGAAAAAGTAACTACTCAAGATATTGGTTTGGATTTAAGAGTTTTCGACATGGTTGGATTAACATTTGATTATTACCAACGTGATACTAAGGGAATGTTATCTCCTGGTAAATCTCTTCCGGGTTCATTTGGCCAAGCTGCCGCAAATACAAACTCAGGAAATCTTAGAACAAGAGGTTGGGAATTAGGAATTAATTTCAATAAAGACATCAACAAAGACATTTCTGTTTATGCTGATTTGACTCTTTCAGACTATTCAACAGTTGTAACAGAATGGAATAATACCACTAAATTATTAGGTTCTTTTTATTCAGGTCAAAAAATTGGTGAAATCTGGGGATTAACAACCGATAGATTAATACAATCATCTGATATTGTTGATGCTTCAGGATTAATCATTAATGGGATCGATAATAAAGATGTTCGTACAGGAACTTTCAAATTTGGAGCTGGAGATGTTATGTATAGAGATTTAAATGGAGACGGAAAAATTTCAAGAGGAAAAGGAACTGCTAATGATTCAGGAGATTTAAGTGTTATAGGTAATACAACTCCTCGTTATCAATACGGTATTCGTCTTGGAGGAAAACTTTATGGATTTGATATCGATGCCTTCTTCCAAGGAGTTGGAGAGCGTCAGTACTGGGCTTCTTCTGATTTAGTATTGCCTTTCTATAACAGGACTGATGCCATGTATGCTCACATGAATGACTATTGGACATCTGAAAACACAGATGCTTATTATCCAAACCCTTATCCAAATCATGCAACAAATGCTTTTGGAGCCTATGCACCAGGATCAAACAACTTTGTGGCACAATCTCGATATTTACTTAACATGTCTTACCTAAGATTAAAGAGTGTAACTGTAGGTTATACCCTTCCTAAAAGCCTTTCTCAAAAAATAGGAGTAGATAAAATCAGACCGTATGTATCAGGATTAAACTTATTAACGTTTAAAAACAGTAAACTACCTGTTGACCCAGAAATTAATGATACTGAAGCAGCATGGGGTAGAACTTTCCCATATTCTAAAACATGGTCTGTGGGTATTCAAGTTGCATTTTAAATATTAATTAAAATTAAAAAATCAATTAAAATGAAAAAAATAATAAAAAACACTAAGATAAAGTCATCGCTAGTTGTTCTTTTTGCGGCCGCGCTGTCTTTTAGTTGTTCCGATTTTTTGGACACACCTCCTAAAGATATATTTACAGATGCTAATTTTTGGACATCCGAAAATAATGTAAAAACATATTCGTGGTTAAATTATGATACCTTTTTTGCGTATGGAAATAACTCAGGAACAACTGCCGATTTCTATTTTCAAACTTCATCAAATTTTGACGACAATTTGTGTTGGAGAGATTTCACAACTTTTAACACAACCGCTAATGCCACAAATGCAAGTTGGAATGAATATTATACATTAATTCGCCGTTGTAATTTAATGTTGGAAAGAGTTCCTAAAGTTCCGATGGATGAGACCAAGAAAAACCATTATTTGGGTGTTGCCAAGTTTTTCAGAGCTTTTACCCATTTCCGTTTGGCTCAACAATTTGGGGATGTTCCATATACAGATATGTATTTAACGCAAAACGATCCTAATGTTTATAAGCCAGCTCTAGCAAGAGGTGAAGTTATAGACAATGTGATCAAAGATCTTGAAGAGGCAATTGCTTTGCTTTTACCGGTTGATGATCAAAACGTAACCGTAAATAAATATACTGCTTATGCCTTATTGAGTAGAGTATGTCTTTACGAAGGGACAAATAGAAAATACAATCTTGCACAAAGCGGCAACGAATATCTTCAAAAAGCAAAAACAGCTTCATTGGCAGTTATGAGTAATTCTGCTTATAAATTGAATGCAGATTGGAAATCACTTTACAATTCTGTTGAATTATTAGGAAATACCGAGACAATATTAGCAAAAAGATATATCAGAGGTGTTTTATCTAACTCAATTCAAGCTTACACAAACACTTCAACCGTACAAAGTGGATTATCAAAATTTGCAGCCGAGAGTTATGTTACAACTAACGGATTACCAATTAAACAAGTTGGCGGAAACAGCCAATACCTAGGAGATGATAATATTTCAAATGTTTTTGCAAATAGAGATCCTCGTTTTGCAAAAGCTTTCAGCAATGTTGACTATGCTTATTCTGACAAACCCCTTAATGGATTGACTTCTATAACAGGATATGTTTTTCAATTGTACAATAACCCTAGTACATCAGGCACAGAGGTAACAACAATAGGACAAAATCATATAGATACTCCTATATTTACACTTAGTGAAGTGTATTTGAATTATGCCGAAGCTTGTGCTGAACTTGGTACCGCTACAAATGCAGACCTTGATTTATCAATCAATAAAGTACGTACTCGTGCGGGAATTGCAAATCTAACGACTGATGGTACAAATGCTTCTGCAAATGGAGTACAAATTAATGATCCACAACGAACATCTGCTTTAGAACAAATTTCTGGTGTTGTAAGTCCACTAATTTGGGAAATCCGTCGTGAACGCAGAATGGAATTTATGAGCTGGACAACTCTTAGAAAAGCCGATATTTTACGTTGGAAAAAAGGAGATTATCTTGATGGTACTAAAAACCCAGATGCTTTATTAGGAGCAAGAATTCCTGCATTAATTGGAACTAATTCAAAAACAAAAGTAGATGCAAATGGTTACGTAATACCTTATACTGTTACGAGAACCTTTATCTCACCAAAACATTATTTGACAGCTATTCCTACAAATGACATCAATTTGTATTTAGCCGAAGGTGTCGAATTAAAACAAAACCCAGGTTGGAATTAAGAGTTTCCTAAAACTCTGATTACTGATAAAATAACAAACTACCTCTGGTGCAATCCAGAGGTAGTATTTTAAAATCCCTTTTTCATTCGAAACTGAGCTTCGATGAATTAAACTACGGGATTTAATGCGATCTGATTCATTCAGACAAACTCTTCTACAGTAATTCAAATTAATAATAATCTAGAAAAAACTGAAAATATTAAATAAAAACACCAACTTTATTTAATCCATTTCATGATTCTAACTATTAAACTCTGATTTAAAATGATGCAATTCATAAAAAAAAGTGCCCTTCTTGCATTTTCTATATTTTCAATCGCTACTTATTCTAATACATTTCAGGCAATTGCAAAAAATAATACGCCAGAAAATAATACCACAGCAATTAAGACCGGTGCCGATAATTATGAAAAATACCTGCCTTTGTTAAAAAATAAAAAAATAGGAATCGTTACCAATCAAACAGGGATTTTGTCTGACAATACACATTTGGTCGATTTCTTATTGGATAAAAAAATTACTATTCAAACTATTTTTGCTCCTGAACACGGTTTTAGAGGAACTGCAGATGCAGGCGAACATGTAGTTGATGGAAAAGATCCCAAAACCGGACTTTCAATCATTTCGCTTTATGGAGACAATAAAAAACCAAAACCAACACAATTAGAAGGAATTGACATCATGTTATTTGATTTGCAAGATGTTGGAGCCCGTTTTTACACCTATATTTCCTCTTTGCATTATGTCATGGAAGCTTGTGCCGAAAATGGAATTCCGCTTGTAATTCTTGACAGGCCAAATCCAAATGGAAGTATTATTGATGGTCCTCTTTTGGAAAAAGAATTTACCAGTTTTGTAGGAATGCACCCTATTCCGGTGCTTCACGGAATGACAATTGGAGAATATGCTAAAATGATTAATGGAGAAAAATGGCTCAAAAATGCAGTACAATGCACGCTGACCGTTATTCCTTGTGTTGACTATAATCGAAAAATGGAATACAGTTTACCTGTAAAACCGTCTCCAAATTTACCCAACGATCAATCCATCAATTTGTACGCGAGTTTGTGCTTTTTTGAAGGTACCAATGTAAGTATGGGGCGCGGTACTGAAAAGCAGTTCCAAATTTATGGTTCCCCTTTTCTAGCTAAAGAAAACTTCAATTACCGTTTTACTCCAAAACCAAATTTTGGTGCAAAAGATCCAACTTATAATGGCAAAGAATGTATTGGTGAAGATTTAACAACTTACCCAAAACTAAAGCGATTAGAACTAAAATGGCTAATTAAAGCCTATCAAAACACCAGCGACAAAACTAAATTCTTCAATCCTTTTTTCACAAAACTGGCTGGAACAAAAAAATTACAGCAACAAATTGAAAGTGGAACTTCGGAAAATAAAATAAGAAAAAGTTGGCAGAAAGATTTGACTTCTTTCAAAAAAATGAGAGTGAAATATCTAATCTACTAAATCAATGCTTACTCATTCGCTAAATAAGTCTAAAAAAAACATCTCTAATAAGTTAAAAATTCAAAAATAAAAATGGCAAAATTCAATCCCGATACAGAACAAGAGTCTCTATATTCGAACTTAGATAAAATGAGTACTACTGAGTTACTGTCTAATATAAATAATGAGGATAAAAAAGTAGCAGATGTAATTGAAAAACAAATTCCCCATATTGAAAAACTAGTAGATATCATTGTTTCTAAAATGAAATTGGGCGGAAGATTATTTTATATCGGAGCGGGTACATCCGGGAGAATCGGTATTCTTGATGCTTCTGAATGTCCTCCTACTTTTGGAGTTCCGGATAATTGGATTATTGGCATCATAGCAGGTGGCGACTCAGCCATCAGAAAAGCAGTAGAAAATGCCGAGGATGATATTGATCAAGCTTGGAGAGATTTATCCGCCTATGAAATTTCGCCTTTAGATGTGGTTATAGGAATTGCAGCTTCGGGAAATACGCCTTATGTTATTGGCGGCTTAAAAAAAGCCCGAGAAAACAATATCGTTACCGGAAGCATTTCCTGCAATAGCGAAAGCCTGATTTCAAAAGAAGCCGATTATCCTATCGAATTGATTGTTGGCCCGGAATTCCTTACCGGAAGTACCAGAATGAAAGCAGGAACATCTCAAAAATTAGTCTTAAACATGATTTCAACATCGGTTATGATAAAACTGGGACGCATTTATGGAAACAAAATGATTGACATGCAGTTATCCAATAAAAAATTAGTTCAAAGAGGTGTCGAAATGATTGTAGAAGAACTCCATATTGATGAAAAATTGGCTTTTGATTTATTGAAAAAACACAAAAGTGTTAGAGCTGTTCTACTGGCCGAAAATAAAAATCTAGAAATTTAACAACCAAACTATTTAAACTCTTTTCATAGATTTATAAAAAAATAGAAAACCACTAAAGATATAAAATGACACCAAGTGCAATCCTAATCCTTATTATCGTTTATTTCGGAACATTGTTCTATATCTCGCATAGAGTCAGCCGAAAAGATGACGGAAACGAAGCTTTTTTTACAGCCAATAAGAATTCTAAATGGTATTTAGTTGCCTTTGGGATGATAGGAACCGCTCTTTCTGGGGTAACTTTTATATCGGTTCCGGGCGAAGTAGGCGCCGCAAGTGGCGAACAATTTAAATATTTCCAGTTTGTATTGGGTAATGCCATCGGTTTTATCATAATTACAAAATTATTATTACCGCTGTATTACAGAATGAATTTAACCTCTATTTATGGATATATCGAGCAGCGAATGGGGATCTTTAGCTATAAAACGGCGGCTTCTATTTTCCTGATCAGCAGGACTGTGAGCTCTGCATTCCGACTCTATTTAGTGGTTATTGTATTACAGCGTTTTGTTTTTGATTATTACAACATTCCGTTTGCAATCACTGTATTAATCTCCTTGCTTCTCATTTTTTCTTATACCTACAGAGGCGGACTCAAAACAATTATTATAACGGATACTTTACAGACATTTTTCTTGGTTACTTCGGTTTTCCTGACGATCTATTTTATTTGCGACAGTATGGATTTAAGTGCTATTGGCGCATTTGAAGAAGTAAAAAACAGCAATTATTCAAAAATATTTTTCTTTGATGATTTTCTGGGAAGCAAATTTCATTTTGTAAAACAAATATTAGGAGGAATGTTTGTGACCATTGCAATGACGGGGCTCGACCAAGATTTGATGCAAAAAAACCTGAGCTGTAAAAACATTGGCGAAGCACAAAAAAACATGTTTACCTTTACGGGAATCTTCGTGCTTATCAATATTTTTTTCTTGAGCGTAGGAGCACTTCTTTATATTTATGCCAACAAAAACGGTATCGCAATCCCGGTTGATTCAATTACAGGCAAGCCAAGAACCGATTTACTTTTTCCTGAAATTGCATTAAATCATCTATCTATAATTCCGGCAATTATATTCTTATTGGGAATTATTGCAGCAACTTTTGCCACCACAGATTCAGCATTAACGGCATTAACAACTTCTTTCTGTGTGGATTTTTTAGGTATGGACAAAGCCGAGAACAATAAGAAAAACTCAGTGCGCCTAAGACATTTTGTTCATCTCGCTTTTTCGGCCTTAATCTTCTTTGTAATACTTATTTTTAATTCCATCAATGATAGCTCTGTAGTTGGGATGATATTCAAGGTTGCCTCTTATACTTACGGTCCTTTATTAGGATTGTATGCCTTTGGTTTATTCCAAAAATCAAGAAACGTAAATGATAAACTGGTTCCATTCCTATGCCTATTATCTCCTTTTTTGACCTATCTTATAAATGAAAACTCAAAAATATTGTTTTCAGGATATGTCTTTGACAATGAATTAATAGTACTCAACGGACTGATAACTTATTTGGGATTGTACCTAACAAGTTCCCGCAGCAGTGAAAAAATAAGTTTTTAAACCCCATTAAAAACACTATAATTGACTAATTGATTGAGGTCCATCTGAATGAAAAATTGGAATTCAATTGCCATAAAAAACAATTAAATGAAAAATTACTTTATAAAGATTAGCCTTTACACCGCATTTCTATTTTTGATTACCAATTGTACTATTTCGAAAAAAAGCAAAACCATTACTGATTTAAATAAAACTTCTTTTACGGAAGATAAAGATATTTACGTTCCTTTAAAAAAATCCGAGAGAAAAACGTTTTTTAAAGATTCTAATGCCGAAACCCATTGGGTAGACAGCATTTATAACAAAATGACAGTTCGAGAAAAAATAGGTCAGCTGTTTATGATCTCGGCTTATTCAAATAAAGATTCGGTTCATGTAAATAAAATCAAGGCATTAATTAAAGATTATAATATAGGCGGAGTAATATTTTTCCAAGGTGGTCCGGGCCGTCAGGCTAAATTGACGAATCAGTATCAGGCAATAGCAAAAGTGCCTTTATTCGTAGCAATTGATGCCGAATGGGGTTTGAGTATGAGACTGGATTCTACTTATGTTTTTCCTTGGAACATGACTTTAGGAGCCATTCAGGACTTGGATTTAATTGAAAAACTAGGAAAAAACATGGGTGCCGAAAGCAAACGAATGGGAATCCATTTCAATTTCGCACCTGTTCTTGACATCAATACCAATCCTAAAAATCCAATTATTGGAAACCGATCCTTTGGCGAAAACAAACGCAATGTCAGCGATAAAGCCGCCGCTTTGATGAAAGGCGTTCAAGGTCAGGGCGTTTTCAGCACCGGCAAACATTTCCCAGGTCACGGAGATACTTCGACCGATTCTCACTATACCTTGCCTTTGGTTGATTTTTCAAAAGAGCGAATCGATATGGTAGAATTGTATCCTTACAAACGAATGTTTGATGAAGGTTTGGTGTCTGTAATGGTTGGACATCTTAATATTCCAAGTCTGGAATCGAAAGAAAATCATCCATCTTCGGCTTCTTATAACATAGTAACTAACCTACTTCAGAATCAGTTAGGTTTTGATGGTTTGATTTTTACCGATGGTTTAGCGATGAAAGGTGCCACTAACTTTAAAGGTCCCGGAGATCTTGAATTAGCCGTTTTACTTGCCGGAAATGACATCTTTCTTGGCCCCAACGATGAAGTTGTTGGCTTAAACAAACTGGAAACATTTTACAACGAAGGTATTCTTACCGAGGAGCGATTGGCGCATTCGGTAAAAAAAATACTGCATTATAAATTTAAAGCAGGGCTAAACAAATACAAATCTATTGACACAACAAATTTGTCTTCAGATCTTAATCCTTCAGAAAATGATGCTTTAAGCTATCAGTTGTATGAAAATGCCATTACCGTTTTGAAAAATGAAAAAGAAATACTTCCTATCAAAAATTTGAATCAAAAAATTGCCTACGTAAAATTAGGCGATGATGTCAACAGCACTTTTGTATCTACCTTAAAAAAATATACCGAAGTAACCGAAGTATCTCATACCCATATTGACAGCCTAAACAACGAATTAAAAAAATACGAAACCGTTATTATTGGTTTCCACAAACTAAACAAAACTTGGGAAAAACAGAATTTTACCGAAACCGAATTGCTTTGGTTGCAAGAAATTGCAAAACACAACAAGGTGATTTTGGATATTTTCACAAAACCGTATTCTTTATTACCAATCACAAATTTTGATGCTATTGAAGGATTGGTCGTTTCTTACCAAAACTCGGATATTAGTCAGATTGTTTCGGCAGAATTACTCTTTGGCGCCATCGAGGCCAAAGGAAAATTACCCGTATCGATAAATAAATCTTTCAACGTAAACGATGGTTTATCGACAACAAAATTAAACCGTTTGGGATTTACAGCACCGGAAAATGAAGGTATGAATCCAAAAATTTTATCCAAAATCGATTCGATTGCTCAAAAAGCAATCAATGGTAAAATGGCTCCCGGAATGCAAGTATTGGTGGCTCGAAAAGGGAATGTGATTTTCCAAAAATCCTACGGCCACCATACTTATGACAATGCCGCAAAAGTCAAAAACTCGGATTTATACGATGTCGCCTCCATTTCAAAAATGATTTCGACACTTCCTAATGTCATGCAATTGTACGATAAAAACAAAGTGAATCTGGACACCAAATTAAAAGATATGGTTCCGCTTTTTGCAAAAACAAATAAGGAAAATATCAACTTCAAGGATTTACTAACCCATTATGCAGGACTTCAGGCTTGGATTCCGTTTTACAAAGCAACCCTGGACAATAAAAATAATCCTTCTGAAAAATATTATCGCAAAGTGGCAGACTCTCAATTTTCTACAAAAGTGACAGATAATCTTTTTATCAGAAATGACTATCAAGACACCATTATGAAAATCATCGCTGATACTCCATTATCCCTTAAAAAAGAATACAAATACAGTGATTTTACCTTTATCATCCTGAAAGAATATTTAGAAAAAAAGACCAAACAAAAATTAGATGTCCTAAGCCAGCAAAATTTTTACAACTCAATTGGAATGAATAACACGCTGTACAATCCGTTAAACAAATTTGATAGGAATGTTATTGCCCCTACTGAAATTGACAATTATTTCCGCCACCAGAGTGTTCAGGGGTATGTTCACGATATGGCGGCGGCAATGGAAGGCGGAGTCGCAGGTCATGCCGGAATTTTCTCGAATGCGATGGATGTTGCCAAAATGATGCAATTATTTTTACAAAAAGGCAGCTATGGCAATCAGCGTTATTTTTCCGAAAAAACATTTGATGATTTTAACACTTCCTATTACGCTTCCGAAGGAGTTCAAAGAGGTTTAGGTTTTGACAAAAGAATAGGAAACGACGGCTCTACTTGTAACTGCGTTTCTGAATCTAGTTTTGGTCATACCGGATTCACCGGAGACATCGCTTGGGTTGATCCTGAAACCGAAATCGTTTATGTTTTTCTTTCCAATAGAACGTATCCAGAAGTAACTGCTGAGGGGAATAAGTTATCCAAAGAAAGAATCAGAGAGGATATTCAGAAAATAATTCAGGAAGCCATTATAAAATAACAAACACTTCTATATATTTAGAAATTGACAAAACAATCCAAATTGTAAATAACAGCTTAAAATTGAATCATGAACGCAAATCTGGAATCACTGTATAAAATTGCAAAAAAACCAAGCCGAACTATTATTGGTCTAATGTCCGGTACTTCTCTAGATGGTTTGGATGTGGCTTTATGCACGATTTCAGGTTCTGGCGAAAATACAGAAATTCAATTAGTACAATTTGACACTGTTGACTATTCCGAAGAAATCAAATCAGAAATCAGAACGGTATTTGCAAAACAAACCATCGACTTCCAGAAACTGGTTTTATTGAACGAATGGATTGGACTGCTTCACGCCAATATGATTTTGGACTGTCTGAATCGTTGGAAAATCCCCACAGAAAAAATCGATTTGATAGCTTCGCATGGACAAACCGTTTTTCATGCGCCGAAGATTTTACACCAACAAGAAAAGTTCCCAAATGCTACCTTACAGATTGGAGATGGAGATCATATTGCTGTCAAAACAGGAATTATTACCATTTCAGACTTCAGACAAAAACATCTTGCCGCAGGTGGCGAAGGAGCACCATTGGCTGTTTACGGAGATTATTTCCTCTTTGGAAAAAAAGGCGAAAATCGTATTATGCTCAACATGGGCGGAATTGCTAATTTTACGTTTTTACCCTCAAGCATGAATCCCGAAGAAGTTTTTGTGACTGATACCGGAACGGGAAATACTCTGATTGATGCATTTACCCGACTTTCTTTCCCTGAAAAATCGTACGATAAAGATGCCGAAATTGCTAAGAAAGGAACCGTAAACCCATCTCTTTTGAAAGCTTTAATAGACAATGAATTCTTCCTGAAACCTTATCCTAAAACTACAGGTCCGGAACTTTTTAATATTGAATACGTCAAAAAAGCACAAAGCAAAAGCGAAACAGAAAATATCTCAATTCCCGATTTATTGGCAACATTAACAAGGTTTTCTGCCGAAACCATAGCCAACGCTATACAATCAACTATAGACAATACAAAATATCCTATTGAAAGTTTTACCATTTATATGTCCGGTGGCGGAACTCACAACCCGCTATTAGTACAATGGCTGAAAGAATTATTGCCTTGTCATTTCTCAAAAACCGATGCTTTAGGTATTTCAGGCGATGCCAAAGAGGCAATTTTGTTTGCCATTTTAGCCAATGAAACCGTTTCCGGTGGCAATTCTGATTTTGGAATACGCAAAGGAATTCCATCGGTTGCTATGGGGAAAATTTCATTTCCGAGCTAACTAAATAAATACCACTAATTACTAAAACCAAAAAACCAACCAAAAACAATGATAAAAGAACGCTTAATTTCGTTAGATGTATTCAGAGGATTCACTATTTTATTGATGACTATTGTCAATAATCCCGGAAGTTGGGCTTCCATTTATCCGCCTTTACAGCACGCCGAATGGCATGGCTGTACTCCTACCGATTTAGTTTTTCCATTTTTCATTTTCATAATGGGTACCGCAATTCCTTTTGCAATGCCAACTAAACATTTAGACTTTGCTGTTTTTAATAAAATTATTGTTCGTTCTTTACGAATTTTCTGTTTGGGATTATTCCTGAATTATTTTAGCCGAATAGAAATCTTGGGTTTAGAAGGAATTCCTTTATTGATCCTGAGATTATTTATAACTTTTGCAGTGGCTTATGCGCTTTTAGGAAATTTCAGTCTAAAAATAAAAACCTACTTAGTTTTCGGAATTTTTGCAATCCTACTATTCTTGGCATACAGTTCAATTGAAGCTTATCAGGAAGTAAGAATCCCAGGAGTTTTACAACGAATAGGAATTGTATATTTCTTTACTTCTCTTTTATTTTTGAAAACAAATCTAAAAACACAACTACTGGTTGCTGCTTCGCTGTTAGTAGGATATTGGATTTTAATGGCTTTTGTGCCGGTTCCGGGATTTGGCGCTGCTAATTTTGAAAAAGGTACCAACTTAGCTGCTTGGATAGATAATTCGCTTTTAAACGGACATTTATGGAGTTATTCTAAAACTTGGGATCCCGAAGGAATTCTGAGCACTTTGCCTGCAATAGCTACAGGAATTTTCGGAATGTACATAGGACAAATACTAAATTTACAAATTCCAAAAATTGAAATCCTAAAAAAAATAGGAATCGTAGGTATTCTTCTAGTAATTACTGGTTTAATTTGGAACATCGTCTTCCCTATAAACAAATCACTTTGGACAAGCTCTTACGTATTATATACAGCCGGTATTGCAACATTATCTTTAACAATTTTATACTACATAATAGATGTTGTAAATTATAAAAAATGGACGAAGCTATTTTTAATTTGGGGAGTAAATCCCATGATTGTGTTTTTCTTCTCAGGAATAATTCCTAGAGTTTTAAGCGCAATTAAGATTGAAAACCCAGAAATAGCCGCTGAAAAAATCAATCTTCAAAATTACTTTTACAAATTTTGTATTGTTCCTTATTTTAGCAATCCATTAAATGCATCACTGACTTTTGCATTAGCCTATGCCGTTTTCTGGTCAATAATCCTATGGATCTTTTATAAATACAAATTGATTTTTAAAGTATAACCCATAAAACAATTATTCCCCAATTTACTTTTTGTAATGAATATCAATAATTTGGCAAAGAAATTGTACGAACTAAACAAATCCAATTTTAGGACTTTTATATCTTATAAATGTCACTAAAAAAGCTAATTTTGATTTTCATAAAAAACATTCAAACCAATGAATCCAAAAAATTTTATCTTATTGCTGCTTCCCTTATTTCTATTATCATTTTCTGAAGGAAATGCACAAGAAAATTTGATGTATCCCAAAAACGAATTCAGAGCCGTTTGGATTGCTACAGTTGTGAATATTGATTGGCCAAAATCGGGTACTGATCCCGTAGAAAAACAAAAAGCGGATTATCTTGAAATTCTAGACACCTATAAAAAATTAAATTACAACGCAGTTATTGTTCAAATACGCAGTGTTGGTGATGCTTTTTATCCTTCAAAATTAGCTCCTTGGTCTAAATATCTGACCGGAAAAGAAGGACAGGCACCTAATCCTTATTTTGATCCATTAGAATGGATGATTACCCAAGCGCACAATAGAGGTTTTGAATTTCATGCTTGGCTGAATCCTTATCGCGCCACTATGGATTTAAAAACAGAGGCTTTGAGTCCGGAGCATGATTATTTCAAACATCCGGAATGGATGATTAAATACGGCGGAAAATATTATTACAATCCTGCCCTACCCGAAGTTCAAACACACTTGATTGCCGTTGTTGATGAAGTTGTTAGAAATTACGACATTGATGCGATTCATTTTGACGATTATTTTTATCCTTACAAAATAACAGGACAAAACTTCAATGATACCGAGTCTTTCAAAAAATATGGCAACGGAATGAAATTAGACGATTGGAGACGTTTAAATGTCAATAATTTTGTAAAATACACTTCCTATTCCATAAAAAGCATCAAACCTTGGGTACAGTTTGGTATCAGTCCATTTGGAGTTTGGCGAAATAAATCAGTCGATCCAAAGGGTTCCGATACTCAAGCCGGCCAAACCAATTATGATGATTTGTTTGCCGATCCGATGGAATGGATGGAACACAGTTGGGTCGATTACATACTGCCACAATTGTATTGGAGTTTGGATCATCGTACGGCTTCTTATTCAAAACTAATAAAATGGTGGTCCGAAAATTCTAAAAATACCGCTGTATATATTGGGAATGGAAGTTATAAAGTAAATGCCGATTCTGATAAAAGATGGAATAATCCAAGCGAAATTCCAAATCAAATTGATGTGACCCGTTCTTATAAAAACATTAGCGGTAATGCTTTTTTTAGTGCCAAATCCTTTGTCAATAAAAACAAAGCCGTTACAAAACTACTTATGGAAAATCAGTACAAATACCCTGCACTTCCAAACGTAGTTCCCAATTCAAGAAAAACGGTAATTGATATTCCAACAGTTTGCAGCACAACTAATAACGAAAACTCTTGTACATACACACTTAACTATCCTCTTGAGAGTAAAGTGCGCTATGTTATGGTTTATGGTGCCAAAAACAATTCAAAAATTGATGTGAATGATCCTAGTCAGATTATCGATAAAATAGCTTTCACAGAGAAAAAAGATGCCATCAACATTGTTATTAAAAACAATCTTTTAGATCCAAATTATAACTACGCCATCTCTTTTGTTGATTTTTACGGCAATGAAAGTGAAGCCACTTTATTAAATACTACATCGCAAACAAATACAATCCAAAGCCCTTCAAATAATGAAAATAGACAATAGACCTTGGTACTGGATACCAGTTTTAAACTTTGCCTCGGGCCTGCCTTATGCTATTATTATTTCGGTTTCGGTAATCATGTATAAAAATCTGGGAATCAACAATGAAGACATCGGAATATACACCAGCCTTTTATATTTACCCTGGGTTATAAAACCTTTATGGAGCCCTATTATCGATCTCTATGCCACCAAAAGAAAATGGTTTATTACCATGCAATTACTAATTTCGATTGCCTTTTTAATTGTTGGATTCACCATTCCGATGAATCATTTTTTTGTGATAAGTCTGGCTGTTTTTTGGGTAGCGGCTTTTGCATCGGCATCCAATGATGTAGCCAGCGATGGCTTTTATATGTTGGCTTTAGAAAAAGATCAACAATCCTTTTTTCTAGGAATACGAAGTACTTTTTACCGTCTTTCGATGCTTACCGGAAATGGTTTGGTTGTAATTATTGGAGGCTATCTCGAACAAGAATATGGCGATAAACAAAAAGCATGGTCCTACACCATGATTATTGTTGGGCTAATAATGACCTTACTGACTATCTATAATTATTTTGCTACACCAAAAACAGAAATAGCTACTCCTCTAAAAGACTCTAAAAAAAACTCAAACGCAAGTTTTGGAGCCGTTTTTGCCAGTTTTTTTCAAAAAAAACAAATTGGACTTATTTTAGCTTTTATTCTATTATTCAGATTAGGTGAATCCCAATTATTAAAGATGTTGACACCTTTTTTAATTGACGATAAAGGCGTTGGCGGATTAGGTTTGACCACCCAAGATGTTGGTATAATCTATGGAACTTTCGGAGTGATTGCTTTAACTGTTGGCGGAATAATTGGCGGAATTGTCATCTCTAGAGACGGACTTGGTAAATGGATGTTACCCATGATTTTAGCCATGCACTTACCTATAATTGGATTTATTTTATTAGCGCATTTTCATCCATCCTCCGTTTATTACGTTTATGCAACTGTTATTGCCGAACAGTTTGGTTACGGTTTTGGCTTTGCGGCCTTTATGATGTATTTGATTTATGTGGCTGATGGCGAATCAAAAACCTCCCACTACTCTATTGCAACGGGATTCATGGCTTTAGGCATGATGCTTCCCGGAATGATTAGTGGTTATATTCAAGAATATCTGGGTTACGGAAACTTCTTTATCTGGGTATTTTTGGCAACGATTCCAGGGCTGATATTGTCTCGCTTTTTGATTTTCCCTTATGATTTTGGAAAAAAAACAGACGATGAAAAAAAGCCGGTTTAAAATAATAACAGTTTAAGAATGACATTAGAACAAAAAATAGGACAATTCTTTTTTCCCGCCGTTTTCATAAACGATACCGAAGAAAATATTCAAGCAACAGAGCGATTAATCAAGGAACATAATATTGGCGGGCTTACCTTTTTTCACAGCAGAGCCAGCGCAGCCACCAATTATGAGACCAAAAAGAAAATTGTTTTCAACGACGACAGCTATGAACGTTTGAAAGAACTTGTAATTCGTTATCAGAAATGTGCTACTACTCCACTTTTAATGAGTATCGATGCCGAATGGGGTTTAGCCATGCGTGTCGAAAAAACACCGCAATATCCCTATGCAATCACTCTTGGTGCTTTGCCGGAGAGCGAATCTCATTTAGTTTACGAAGTAGGAAAACAAATTGGCTTAGATCTAAAATCAGCAGGAATTCATTACAATTTGGCACCATTAGCAGATATCAACAACAACCCGAATAATCCGGTAATTGGCTACCGCTCTTTTGGCGAAAATAAAGAAAAAGTGGCGCGTTTTACTCTTGAATATTTAAGAGGTATGAACGATGTGGGAGTTTTAGGCTGTCTCAAGCATTTTCCCGGACACGGAAACACCAATGTCGATTCACATCTGGGTTTACCTATTTTGGAAGAAACATTAGATCAATTACTCGAAAATGAATTGTATCCTTTTATCAAAGGAATAGAAAACGATGTTGACTCGATTATGATTGGACATTTAGCTGTTCCTGCCTTAAATGATGGCAAAAATACCTCGGCAACCTTATCAAAATCGGTAATTGAAACGCTTTTGCGCGAGCAATTACATTATGATGGATTAGTGATTTCGGATGCTTTGAATATGCATAGCGTTTCCAAATTGTATGACCAAAAAGGCCAGCTCGAATGGCAAGCTTTCAATGCAGGAAACGATGTATTGTGTTTTGCCGAAAATGTTGAAGAAGGCATTCAGGAAATCCTCGAAAACGCCACACCGGAGCGTATTGAAGCTAGTTACAAGCGTTTAATGAAATGCAAGCAAAAAGCGGGAATTTTAGTTGACAACCAACCAAAAGGAAATTTAAATTTTGAAGCTGCATCCGATTTGAATCGTAAGATTGCCCAAAATTCGATCACAAAAATAAGAGACAATAACAATAGCACAGTCATTTTGGATGCATCCAAAAAAGGAGCGCTAGCCAAAGTGAGTCTTTATAAAAACATCGATAATCCTTTTTTCGAAACCTTAAATAAAACGATTCTTTCCGCAGAATTTGCAATTGAAATGGACGAAATCGATTCAATCGATAGCATAGAAAAAAGCCTGACCGATTATGATACTTTACTAATTTCTCTATTCGTTCCAAAGGCAAAGCCATTGAATAATTTTGACATTGAAGAGGAAATTTTGGAATTTTTGAAAAATATATTTAGTACTAAAAGTTGTATTTTATACGTATTTGGAAATCCTTATGCCTTACAAATAATTCCAAACCTAAAATCGGCTTTAGGAATCGTGCAAATATACCAAGATTTTACAGAATTTCAAGAAAGCGCCGCCCAGCAATTGCTGGACAATTCTGAATGTAAAGGAACACTTCCGGTAATTATCAGCAACTTATAATATTTTATTATGGCTTAGTTGCAACATGATAGCTAAAACTTATTATCTGATAAAATTTTACAATCAAATCTTATTGCTATAACCCTTCTGTTTGTCTTATTTTTGCAGCAGAATTAAAAAATTAATCTAAAATAAATAATATGTCATTAGTAGGAAAAAAATTCCCAAGCATTGCAGTTGACGCCATCTCAGAAATGGGCGATAATTTGAAAATCAACATCTTTGAAGAAGCTACAAAAAACAACAAAAAAGTACTTTTGTTTTGGTACCCAAAAGATTTTACTTTTGTTTGTCCAACTGAACTTCACGCTTTTCAAGCAGCTTTGCCGGAATTTGAAAAAAGAAACACAATCGTAATTGGTGCTTCTTGTGATACCAACGAAGTGCATTTTGCATGGTTAAACACACCAAAAAACAATGGTGGAATTGAAGGAGTAACTTACCCAATTCTTGCCGATACTAACAGAAACTTATCGAACATCTTAGGTATTCTTGATATCGATTCAACAGAATACAGTGAAGAAACTGATTCAGTAATTGTTGAAGGATCTAATGTTACTTTCAGAGCGACTTATTTAATTGATGAAACTGGTAAAATTTTCCACGAAAGTGTAAATGATATGCCTCTTGGTCGTAACGTAAACGAATACTTACGTATGGTTGACGCTTACACTCACATTCAAGAAAAAGGTGAAGTATGTCCTGCTAACTGGGAAGCTGGTAAAGAAGCAATGAGTGCTGACAGAAAAAGTACTGCTGCATATTTGAGCTTAAACTAATAAAAAACATCCTCCTAATGGCAATTAAAGCACTTTGGGTGTATTTAATTGCCATTATTTTTACCTTAAACTTTAAAAATTATAAATTATGTTAATCGATTTAAACGAAGATAAATTAGCTGATTTAATCACTGAAAACCAAAAAGTTGTGGTTCAATTTTCGGCCTCCTGGTGTGGAAATTGTCGCATTATGAAACCAAAATTCAAAAAATTGGCTTCAGAAAACGATGCGATTACTTTTGTGCTTGTTGATGCTGAAAATTCACCTGAATCAAGAAAGTTAGCTAATGTTAGTAATTTACCCACTTTTGCCACTTTTGTAAATGGAAAATTAGTAAACGAAACCCAAACAAACAAAGCCGAGGTTTTGGCCGAATTAGTAAGCGAAATAGCCTAATTAGATAAGTTAGACTCCTTAGTATTTTAGACTTCTTAGAGCTTGTCTAAATTTTCAAGAAAGTCTAAAAATCTAAAACGTCAAACAATCTAAAAAATCTAAAATGAAATTACCCGTAATAAAGCATCTAACGCAGTTTATAGAAGAAAACGATCAGGATTATATCATAGAAACCATTGAAGTTCTGGAAGCAATGACAGAAATTCCCTCTTTGAAAGATGAAGAACTGGATGTTATAGGCGAGCTGATTTCTAATATGTATGGTGCATTAGAAGTTCACAAATTGGTCAAAAACGGAACAGATAAAAAAGAAGCATTAAATACTTTTATGAAAAGAGTTTTGGGCTCAATTGATAAATAGAAATCTTCACCCAATTAAACTACTAAAGAAACGTGCTTAGAAATAAGGACGTTTTTTTTTCGCCCCTGCATTAGACTGTCCTTTTCCTATTGTTCTAAAATCTCAAAACCATCCCTATTATTCTTAAATAATTTTCATACTTTTGAACCTCATTAAAAAAATAAATTATGGCTTCAATAACATTAGGAGGAAATCCAATAAACACTTCAGGAGAATTACCAAAAGTAGGAACTAAACTATCTGATTTTAAATTAGTAAACAGCGATCTTTCAATTGCTACAATGAATGATTTTACAGGAAAAAGACTGATTTTAAATATCTTCCCAAGCATCGACACTGGAACTTGTGCTACCTCTGTCAGAAAATTTAATGAGACTGCAGCTAACTTAGAGAATACTGCCGTTTTATGTATCTCCAGAGATTTGCCATTTGCTCAAAAGCGTTTTTGTGGTGCCGAAGGAATTGAAAATGTAATCAACTTATCTGACTTCCAAGAAGGTAGTTTTGGTAAAGCAAATGGATTAGAAATCACTGACGGACCATTGACAGGATTACATTCCAGAGCAATCATAATTGTGGACGAAAACGGAGTAATTACTCATACGGAACAAGTTGCTGAAATTGCTAATGAACCTAACTACGAAGCTGCATTAGCAGTACTATAATACCTCTTTAATGGAATTTCAAAAAGACAACAGCTTCGTTACCGGAAGAATGAAAAGCATGACCTATGCACTTCAAGGAGCTATAAAATTGATTACGACTGAACATAGCGTTATGGTTCAATTTTCAATAGGAATATTGATGACCATTGCCGGTTTCTATTTTGGTATTTCCAAGACAGAATGGCTTTTTCAAACCCTAGCAATAGGATTAGTGGTAAGTATAGAAGGCTTGAATACTGCTGTAGAAAAAATCGCTGATTTTATCCATCCAAATTATCATGAAAGAATTGGATTCATAAAAGATATTGCAGCAGGAGCTGTTTTCTTTGCTGCAATGACGGCAATCGCAATCGGTTTAATCATTTATATACCAATTTTATTTTAGGTACTATAACAATTTAGAATGGCCAAAACTACAAAAAAAGAACCTCTACAAAAAAAAGACAGGTCCGAATCTGATGCTAGCAAACCTTGGGAAATAACAAAACAGCACAAGATTGTCTTGGGCTGTCTTTTGGTATTGTTTTCTATTGCTTTAGCAATTGCCTTTATTTCATTTTATATTCACGGACAAGTGGATCAAAGTGCCGTAGCCGAATTGACAAACAGAACCGAAACAGTTCAAAACTGGCTTGGGAAATTTGGTGCTTTTTTGGCCGATTTAATTGTACACAACGGTTTCGGCTTGGCCTCTTTCCTATTTGTTCGTTTGTTTTTCTTAACAGGAATCTTTTTAATTCTGAATCTTTCCTCAAAAAAGTTGAAAGGGATTTGGTTTTGGGACTTATTTGCCATCATTATCCTATCGGTTTTATTTGGTTTTTTTGCCACTTCCTTACCAGAATTAGGAGGAGTTGTAGGATATGAACTCAATTTATTTTTACAGGATTATATCGGAAAAACAGGTACGCTTTTGACACTGGTTTTTGGTTTGGTTGTTTATCTTATTTTTAAACTCAAATTATCTCCTGAAAAAGTCCAATCTTTCTTTGAAAATACCAAAAAAGACATTAAAACAGACTTGAGTTCCCTTGCGATGAGCAAAAACGAAGGCGCTTATAATTTGGAAGAATTTGCTGTTGCCGAACAAAACGAACTCGAAGATATTGTTTTAAAACCAAAGATTTCCCAATTTGAGATTAACAAAGAATCTTTGAAACCTACTATCTCGCATTCTTCCGAAATCAATTTGGATCCTATTACAAAACCTATTATTGTCCCTCCTCCTTTTAACAATGACACAGTAAATCCTTTGGATTCTTTCGTGATTGAAACAGCTCAGGAAGAAGATATTATTGAAGAAAATCTAGCTTCCAGATTAGTTTCTGATTTTGGATTATTCGATCCTACTTTGGATTTATCCAATTATAAATATCCTACAATTGATTTATTAAAAGAATATTCAACTGGCGGAATTACGATCAACCAAGAGGAATTAGAAGAAAATAAAAACAAAATTGTAGATACGCTTCGCAATTATAAAATTGAGATTGCACAAATAAAAGCAACCGTTGGACCATCGGTTACCTTATATGAAATTGTTCCCGAAGCTGGAATTCGTATCTCTAAAATTAAGAGCTTAGAAGACGATATTGCTTTATCGCTTTCGGCATTAGGAATTCGTATTATCGCTCCTATTCCTGGAAAAGGAACCATAGGAATCGAGGTGCCTAACAAGAATCCTACAATGGTTTCGATGAAAAGTGTTATTGGATCAGCCAAATTTCAAGAAGCCGAAATGGAGCTTCCAATTGCCCTTGGAAAAACGATTTCGAACGAAACTTTTGTGGTAGATTTAGCCAAAATGCCTCACCTTTTGATGGCGGGTGCTACCGGACAAGGAAAATCAGTTGGTTTGAATGCCGTTTTGACTTCACTTTTATACAAAAAACACCCTGCCGAAGTCAAATTTGTATTGGTCGATCCTAAAAAAGTAGAATTGACACTCTTCAATAAGATTGAAAGACATTATCTGGCCAAACTACCTGATACCGAAGACGCCATTATCACTGATAATGCTAAGGTGGTGAACACTTTGAATTCACTTTGTGTGGAAATGGATAATCGTTATTCACTATTGAAAGATGCGATGGTTCGAAACATAAAAGAATACAACGATAAATTTAAATCCAGAAAGCTGAATCCTGAAAATGGACATCGTTTTCTTCCTTATATCATATTAGTTGTCGATGAGTTTGCCGATTTGATTATGACTGCAGGAAAAGAAGTTGAAATTCCTATTGCCCGCTTGGCTCAATTAGCGCGTGCTATTGGAATTCATTTGATTATTGCCACACAACGACCTTCGGTAAACGTAATTACCGGTTTGATAAAGGCCAACTTCCCAGCCAGAATCGCTTTTAGAGTTACCTCCAAAATTGATTCCAGAACCATTTTGGACACCCAAGGTGCGGATCAATTGATTGGACGCGGAGATTTACTTTATACCAACGGTAACGATGTCGTACGCGTACAATGTGCGTTTATAGACACACCCGAAGTGGAGAAAATCACTGATTTTATTGGTTCCCAAAAAGCATACGCAACAGCTTACCTGCTTCCAGAATTTGTAGGAGAAGATAGTGGCATCAATCTTGATATGGATATTTCCGAAAGAGATACCCTGTTTAGAGAAGCTGCAGAAATTATTGTCAATGCCCAGCAAGGTTCGGCATCATTGTTGCAAAGAAAACTGAAGTTAGGCTACAACAGAGCCGGTCGATTGATTGACCAACTTGAAGCAGCCGGAATTGTAGGACCCTTTGAAGGAAGCAAGGCAAGAAGCGTAAACATCCTAGACATGAGCTCTCTTGATCAATTTTTCAACAACGAACAAAATAATTAATACCATGAACAAAATTATTCAGATTGCATTTATTTTACTTTTTAGCTTTTCGATACAAGCCCAAGACAAAAAAGCAAAAGAGCTTTTAGATCAGGTAACTTCAAAAGTAAAAAGCTATGACAATATTGTAATCGATTTCAAATATTCCTTGAATAATTCCAAAGAAAACATTAATCAGGACAGTAAAGGAAATGTAACGATGAAAAACAATCAATATGTTTTGAATTTCATGGGAATTACTAAAATTTTTGACGGAAAGAAAACCTATACTATTGTCCCTGAAGATGAAGAAATCACCATCTCTAGTTTTAACGAAAAAGACGACAATGCCATTACGCCATCAAAGATGTTGACTTTTTTTAATAGTGGATACCGTTATACTATGGCTGATTTACAAAATATCAAAGGAAGAAAAATTCAATATATAAAACTGATCCCAACAAACAATAGGGATCAAAGAAAAGAGATCCAATTGGGAATCGATATACAAACCAAACACATCTACAATTTGATTGAAGTAGGTAAAAAAGGAACAAAAACAACTTTAACCGTTAATTCTTTTAAAACCAACCAACCTTTATCAAAAAATCAATTTACCTTTGCCGAAAGTAAATATCCAAATTATTACATCAATAAATTAGATTAATCCCTAGGTGAAAATTCTTGACAAATACTTATTAAAAACATTCCTGATTACATTTACTACGGTATTTGTAATCTTGTTTTTTATATTCATACTTCAAACCATTTGGTTGTTCATTGCAGAACTGGCAGGCAAGGATCTGGATATCTTCATGATTATTAAGTTCCTGCTGTTTTCGATGCCTCGAATTATACCCTTAGTACTGCCCTTATCGATATTACTGGCTTCCATTATGACTTTTGGCAATCTGGCCGAAAACTACGAGTTTGCTGCAATGAAATCTTCTGGAATATCATTGCAAAGATCAATGAGAAGTCTTACGATATTCATCTTCTTGTTAAGTTTTGTTGCCTTTTTATTTGCCAATAATGTGATTCCTTATGCTGAATATAAGTTCATCAACTTTAGAAAAAATATTGCACAAGTAAAACCAGCATTGGCCATAGCCGAAGGACAATTTAGTGATGTAGGCGCTTATAATATCAAAGTCAATAAAAAATCAGGAGACAATGGAAACATCCTTACAGGCATAACCATTCATAAAAAATCCAATATAGGTGATGGCAGTAAAACAGTCATTAAAGCCAAAGATGGCGAATTAATCAGTAGCGAAAAATCAAGTATCCTGCAATTAGTCCTTAATGACGGTAATTACTATGAGGATATTGTTCCAAAGAAATATACTGACAGAGCCAAATTACCTTTTGCCAAGAGCTCTTTCAAAAAATACACCATCAATATTGACTTGTCGCAATTAAATGCAAGTACGGTTGATGATACTGACATTAGCAACACCAATACTATGCTTACTGCCAATGAACTAAACTACACCTTAGATTCATTAAGCAAAAATTTAAAAACAGAGATCATCTCCTATTCGGAAAATATCAATCTAAGAACAGGGATAACCAATACAGTTGCTCGTGTACAAGAAGAAAAACAAAAGAAGAAAACGCTTCCTAATAATCTTTTGTCCTTGTACTCCAATGAACAGAAGTCTGAAATCCTAAAAATGGCCAACAGTAATGTGGTCAGTACCGGTTATTCCATCGAAAGTACTAAGGTCAATTTATTGAACAAGCAGAAAAACATCAACAATCACTTATTGGCTTTTTATGATAAATTTGTAATTGCCTTTGCTTGTTTTTTAATGTTCTTCATTGGAGCGCCTCTTGGTGCAATCATTAGAAAAGGCGGTCTTGGACTTCCGATTGTTTTTGCCGTACTTATTTTTATTGCTTTTCATTTCATCAATACTTTTGGAAAAAGAATTGCCCAAGAAAACGGATTATCTCCTTTTATGGGCGCTTGGATGTCTTCCTTTATTCTTAGTCCACTGGCGATATTATTGACTTATAGAGCAACTAACGATATCGGACTTATCAATATGGATGTCATTTTGGCTCCTTTCCAAAAATTATTTCAAAAACTATTTCCATCTCAAAAATAAACACCAATCATGGTTCAGAATACAATACAACTCAATACAATAGAAGAGGCAATCGAAGATATCCGTCAAGGAAAAGTAATCATTGTTGTAGATGATGAAGATCGCGAAAACGAAGGTGATTTCTTGGCTGCCGCCGAAAAAGTCACACCCGAAATGATCAATTTCATGGCCACTCATGGACGTGGATTAATTTGTGCCCCATTGACCGAAAGCCGTTGTAAAGAACTAGGGCTACACGTCATGGTCAGTAACAATACCGATCCTATGGAAACTGCCTTCACTGTGTCGGTAGATTTAAGAGGGAACGGAGTAACAACCGGAATCTCTGCCGCTGATAGAGCTAAAACTATTTTATCATTAGTAGACACTGATACTAAACCCCACGATTTAGCACGTCCTGGACATATTTTCCCTTTAATTGCAAAGCAAGGTGGTGTTTTAAGAAGAACAGGACATACGGAGGCTGCAATTGACTTTGCCCGTTTGGCAGGTTTTAAATCGGCAGGTGTGATTGTTGAAATCATGAATGAGGATGGAACTATGGCTCGCTTACCACAATTAGTCGAAGTAGCTAAAAAATTTGATTTAAAATTGGTTTCTATCGAAGCTCTTGTGGCTTACCGCATGCAACACGATAGTCTGATTATAAAGAAAGAAGATTTTGATATCAATACCCGTTTTGGTACTTTTCGTTTACGAGCTTATCAGCAAACAACCAACAAACAAATCCATATTGCTTTGACTAAAGGAACTTGGAACCTAGGAGAAGCAATCCTGACAAGAATTAACTCTTCTCAGGTGAATAACGATTTATTAGGAACCTTGACTAACAATGCCGATCAGCAATTGGACGATATGTTTAAAAAAATTAACGAAGAAGGAAAAGGAGCTGTTATATTCATCAATCAAGACATGCAGTCAGTCAATTTATTGAATCGTATCTCTGAGTTGAAAGAATTACAAGCTAGCGGTGAAATGAAAGCACCAAAAATCAAGATTGATAAAAAAGATTTTGGAATTGGAGCTCAAATTTTACATGATATTGATATTTCAAAAATCCGATTAGTATCTAATACGGAACAAGGAAAGCGTGTTGGAATGATTGGTTATGGCCTTGAAATCACAGAATACGTAAGCTATTAAAGTTATTTGGTTTTATTTTTCAAAAATATTTTACAGCTAAAACAAAGAAAATGAAACAATTAAAAAATAGTTTAAAAAACAGTTGAAATTTTTATCAAAATTGTTTTTGTAAACCGAAAAAGGTCCTTATATTTGCACTCGAAATCAGCTAATGAAAGCGAGATATTGGAGAAATGGCAGAGCGGTCGAATGCGGCAGTCTTGAAAACTGTTGACTGTAACAGGTCCGGGGGTTCGAATCCCTCTTTCTCCGCAGGAAAATCACCCTAACCCTTATAAACAAAGGTGTTAGGGTTTTTTATTTACACTATATCCCCACATTATCCCCACAATTCAGTAGTTTTAAACATAAAAAAACCGCCTATTTCTAAGCGGTTCATAAAAGTATCTATTGCCGTACCAAAGCTTATTCCAGATACTTTTATTATTCATCCAATTATGAAGCGTTCTACTTGTTCCAATTTCAAACTAGTATATTGACAGAACTCCTCTACTGTTATAAACTCATTTTTATCCTTTTTTAGCTCAGTTCTTATTTTTTGCAACAATCTAGCGCTATATCTATAACTCTTGCCTGTAATGAGCGTTATATCCTTCGGGTAAATGCACAATCTTTTATTTTGGGTTTTCATACTTTATCTATGCCTTTGCCTTGGCTTTGTTATACTTTAAACACACTTAAAAACATTCTTTACTTCATATCTTCAATAGAAAATTTTTTTTCTATTACATTAACCAATTTACAATACTATAATCGATTTTAAGAGGCTAAATGTTCCTTTATTGCCTAATGTGTCTAATTGTGACACTTTGTATTGTTATACTATTTTAATTTATAAAATTTGATTTAAAATCAATGCGATACACTTATAAAACATAGGGTCATTGATTAAAAATTAAAACTAATTAACAATCTAAATTTTAGAAATCATGGCCAGACAGAATGGTATTATTAAACTGAAAGGTACTATCGGGGATATTACTTTTTACAAAACAAAAGATGGACATTTAGCACGTGAAAAAGGCAGTCTAGATGCAAACAGAATTAAAAATGATCCTGCATTTCAAAGAACTCGTGAAAATGGAGCAGAATTTGGAAGAGCTGGTACAGCAGGTAAAACTTTAAGGATAGCTTTACGAACTTTATTGATGAATTCATCTGATAGCAGAATGGTAAGCAGATTAACTCAATCAATGGTTAAGGTGATACAAGCTGACCAAACTAATGAAAGAGGTCTAAGAAACGTTATCGACGGGGAAGCTGAATTGTTGACTGGGTTTGATTTTAACATCAGAGGCAAATTAGGAACCAGTTTATTTGCTCCTTTTGAGAGAACGATTGACAGGGCGACTGGAACAATTGCAGTTGATCTGGATTCATTCCTTCCTGCGAATATGATTGCGGCTCCGGGTGGAACCACTCATTTTAAAATAATATCGGCGGGAGCTGAAATCAATTTTGAAGCAGATACTTTTGTTGTTGGGAGTTCGGAAACTGCAATTTTACCTTGGGACATGACTCCAACAGCGGCTATTAACCACTCTAATTTGGTTACTCCAAACAGTGTAAGTCCGCTGTTTTTGGCAGTTGGGGTTGAGTATTTTCAAGAGGTGAATGGACAAATGTATCCGTTGAAAAACGGCGCCTATAATCCGTTGGCTTTAGTTCAAGTGAGCGGGCTTTAACACACTTCATTTATTATTTTAGCTAAGCAAAGCCTTTTCGAAAGATTAGGCTTTTTTTATTTTCAATCCACTCCTACCTTCTTATTATTTTCAAAAGAAAAAAAGAAAAAAAAGAAAGTCGTCCTATCGGCGAAGGTTTCAAATGAAGTCAAGTTTTTTTGAAAAAATACTACCCAACTGTTCTTGCATATTAAAAAGTGAATATTAAGTCGGAATATGAATTGGAAATATAAGGGTGGAGATTTTTTCAAAAACCCGTAGGGCTTGAACTTTACTATTTGAAACCGTAGCAGACCTTTACTTTCTTTTTATTTATTTATTTTTATTGCAGGGTCGTTATTAGGTGAATGGTATTATTCTTATGGAAATCGGCAATCAAACACCCCCAAGCACCGCAAGGAATGGAGCTAAAATGTAGCGATAGCGAAATTATAGCGGAATGTATGAGGAGCGCAGTGGCGGGGTTGCGGCAATCGAACAGCCACCATAGATGCGAGAGTTGAGCGAAGGTACGAAGCGAAACGTAGCAGCTATGAGCGTGTAACGGCGGGGAAACAATAAAAGACTGCCTTTGGCTATCCTTGATTTAGGGCAAAGTGATAACGGAGCCAACCCCGATGGCTGTGCGAAGGAGCAACCGCTGAAAAAATATAGGGCGGCAGACATAATACGGCTGGAATGTAGTGAAACGTAGCCTGCGGAGTGTAACGAAATGAAGCGGTATTGTGGATGCATAAGCCCGACCGAACGCAGGAAGAGACCGTGTGAAGATGAGGAACGAAACAGCGCAAAAAATATAGCTGCTTATTTTCAAGCTGCTGTATTTTTTTGTGCTGTAAAGTGTCTGTGGAACGGAGGGAAACCTAAATATTGAATTGAAATAATAAATTGCCTATTTACCGAAATTGTTCTTATGGAAATATATGGTTGACCGACTGGAACAGCCGAACGGAACAAAGGGAACGACCGTAGAGAGACCGCTTGATTGCTCGTGATTTAATCCGTAATCGCTTCTAGATTATAATACATTAGTCTTGTATCCGACTTTTTATCTTTACCAGAAAGATATTTAAAACCCATTTTTTCATAAAACTGAAGTGATTTTCTATAAGCATCGACCGTAATAAATTTACATCCCGTTTTATTATTTTTGGTAAAATTTCCTTTAGTGTAATTTATTATCATTTTACCATAGCCGCCACCTTTTTGATACTCTAAATCAACAGCCAATCTACCAATCTTTACTGCTGGATAACTTTTATGCTCTCCTTTTTCTTTAGGTAACATTACACCTATTCTTTCTATAAACTTTGCAAGATTTCCATCTAAATCAGTATGAGAAATTTTATCATTAAGGTAATTGAAATAGGCAAGTGTTTTCTCTTCGTTTTGTATGATGTAAGTAACAGCTATTAAATCTTTCGAATAGTTTTTAGCATCATCAAAAAGAAAGCCGTTCAAATCTGTGTCTCCACAGTCAAACGGCAATATTACAGTATCAGGTTGTAACCTGATTAATTTTACTTTACTAGTACTCAAATTCTGCGATACTCATTAAAGTTTCGTAGTCTTCTTTTATTTCCTCTTTTTCTTTTTCAGTTGCTTTCTTTACTTCTTTGTTATCTTGAACGAAAGTAGTAGCATCTTTACCATAAAGAAAAGGAGTCTCTTTAATTGGTTTAGCCATAATTGTTTTTTTTAGTACTACAAAAGTATATAAATGTAATACAATAACAATACATTAGTATTATAATTTAACATATCTATTTAAGTCTAAGTAGTGTAGTTAGTTTAATTATCTTGAATATAATCGTGTTTTATATCATCAATTAGAGTTGTAAAGTAACTCAGCTTATAACTCATATCATCTAATGAAGGTTTCATATAAGTAGAAGGAGATTGCCCCATAGATAATTCTATTTTAGAATTAATAATACTAACCTTTTTAGCAATTGCATTAAGTTCTTTACAAATACCTTCTATTTCATCATCTGCTAAACCCTTATATTTTATATCTAATTCTTCATTTGAAAAATCAAAATCTCTTTCTTCTAAAATATAGGTTGTATCATCTACTTTTTTAAAGCCAACTTTCAAAGCTGTACTCAAAGAATTATCATAGTTTTCATTACCTATTTCTAATCCATTAATTGATATCTTTAATTCTTCTCTTTCGACAACACTAAATAAATATGGTATTATAGCTTCTTTTAAAGCAGTTGTTAAATAGCCATTTTTACGATGTTCTGGTAAGATAACCCAATGTAAATCTATTTTCATGTCCAAAACAGCACCAACATACTTAGTATCTTTTTTGATTAAAAAAAATGGCTTGGGACTATGCTTGAGTCTTGAGTTTTCAATCCAAATATGAGCAAAATCAACATTTTTACTTATTAAATGTTTGATACAGTTTTTATAATTGGGATTTCTATTTAATATATTGATGATTGATATAATGGATTCTTCAGACATTTAAATTGTTTTAAGGAAAAAATTATCAACGGCTTCTTTTAGTTTTTTATTCTTCATTTGTTTTGCTTTTACTTTTAAATCATCGCCATCATAATAAAAGACTTTAAAACGCTTTGAAGTTTCAGATAGGTGTTTCAATCTTATTAAAGCATCTTCGGTAAAACCATTTGTTGACCAATATTCAAATACAATATCTTTTTCTTTATAAACTTCTATACTTTTTATCCATTTGAAAAAAGCAGGTAGTTTTTTGCCATCCCATTTTTCAATTGCTTTTAAATCTATTTTGGAATTTGTTGCTTTGCATTCTGATATTACAATTTTATCAGTATAAACACTTATAACATCAAGTTCATGTTTACCCGTTTCGTCAACTATTTCTCTACCTAAATCTAATGACTGACATGTAGTTGAATGAATGTGTCCTATAACAAATTCGAATAATGTTCCTTTAATATTATTAGCAAGACCTTCATTAAATTTCTTAAGCTGTTTAATTAAATCTAAATATTTTTCTGGAGTTTGTTTTAAACTTGCACCTGCATTATTTAAAATACTAACTAATTCTTTTAAAGTTTCAGCATATTTTTCTCCAAATAGTTCTTTTATAAAACCAACGACAATACCGTTTTTCTTTAATAAAGCTAATGCTTCGCCATCAACATCATCAACAATTAGAAAAGGAATTAACCTCGATGATTTTTCAAATTGTTTTATAGTATTTAATTTATCTATAAAAAAACGAACATCATTCTCATAAATTGGATGACCTAATAGTATATCAGCTACTACATAACCATTTTTTGTACCATCCATTAATCCTGTCACAAATGAAACTCCTTTGAAACCAAAACGGAATTTACCATACTCTCCAAATAATTCTCCTGTATTAAATGATATTAAACCTATATTCTTGCTTAATGTGGAAAAACCGGTCAAATTGACCACCACTTTCCAGTGTAAATTGACCACCAGTTCCGGAGCAAACTGACCACCACTTTCCAGTTCAAATTGACCACCTAATTTTGGGGTAAATTGATTATTAAAAACTACTGACTTTTTCATGTTGTTAGCACCATACATTCGTTAAAAAAATACGGATTATGGCAAACAAAATAACAGACATGAGTAAAATTAGAAAAGTAATTAAATTCTATTGTGAAGGAAAGAGTAAGTTGTTTATAAGTAGCTACTTATCCCTTTCCAGGAATACGGTAAAGAAGTATATTTCTTTATTTGAAGTTCTCGGATTAAACTTTGAATTAATTGATAGAAAAACAGATACAGAACTAGAACTTTTGTTTTCACAGACTACTGTGGAATCCATTAGTCCCAAATTGCAGATCCTATACGATTTTTTCCCTAAAATGGAACGTGAACTAAAGAAAGTTGGCGTTACCGTACAACATATGTGGGAGCAATATATTGCCGTAAACCCCGATGGTTACAGGAGTTCGCAATTTGCTCATCATTACAAAGTATGGGGTAAACGAGTCAATCCTGTAATGCATATGAATCACAAAGCCGGTGATAAAATGTATGTGGATTATGCCGGAAAAACACTCTCCATCATTGATAAAGATACCGGAGAAATCAAAGAAGTACAGTTTTTTGTAGCCATATTGGGAGCCAGCCAATATACCTATGCAGAAGCTTCCATGAGCCAACAAAAGGAAGATTTTGTTACTTCGGTAGAAAATGCCATGCGTTTTTTTGAAGGTACTCCTGCGGCAATTGTTCCCGATAATTTAAAATCTGCAGTGATAAAAAGCAGTCGTTTTGAGCCAACAATCAATGAAACCCTGGCTGATTTAGCGGAATATTATCAAACCACAATCTTACCTGCCAGGGCTTATAAACCAAGGGATAAATCATTGGTTGAAGGTGCGGTAAAGATATTGTACAGAAGGATTTACGTAACTCTAAAAGAAACCAAATTCTTTTCTCTAGAAGAATTAAACCAGCAGATATGGGATTTATTAGATGCTCATAATAGTCGAAAACTCACAGGACGTCCTTACTCCCGTAAAGAATTGTTTTTAGAAGATGAGAAACAAAAACTACGCCCACTACCACAAGAACGCTTTGAAATCAAATACCAATCCTTTGCAACGGTGATGCAAAACGGACATGTCCAATTAAGTCAAGACAAAAATTACTATAGTGTTCCGTATCAATATGTAAAGAAAAAAGCGAAACTCTTGTATACCAAATCAACGGTAGAGATCTATTACAAATACAATCGAATAGCCATTCATCCGAGGAATTACAAACCTTATGTCTATACCACAACCCCAGAACATTTAGCCAGTACCCACCAATTTGTAGCCCAATGGAGCGCTGCCCGCTTCATTGATTGGGCCAGTAGTATTGATGAATCCGTAGGAGAATATATTTTGCAAATAATCGAAAGCAGAAACCACCCCGAACAAGCCTATAAAAGTTGTCTGGGAATACTAAACTTCGAGAAAAAGGTAGGCAAGCGGCGATTAATAAATGCCTGTAAACGGGCACTTGATTTTAAAATTTACAATTTTAAGACCATACAAAATATTTTAGAAAACAACCTAGACCACATTGATTTTGAACAAGAACCCGAGCAGGAACTCCCTGTTCACGGCAACATCAGAGGAAAACAGTATTATAATTAAATTAAAACCCAATAATCATGAATGACCCGAGCGTAAGCGAACAGGCGTAGCAATCCACAGTAACAAAAATGAAACAAATGAAGCTTTATGGTATGCATAATGCTTTTAAAACCGCCATTGAAAGCGGGAAAACTGACCATTACACACTTGATCAGTTTGTATCGATGCTTATTGATGCCGAATGGGATGAAAGGCATAATCGTCGCATTGAACGCAGTATCAAAAATGCCCGATTCCATTACAAATCAAATATTGAAAGTATCAATTTTGACCAAACCCGTAATCTGGATCGAAACATGGTGCTACGTCTGGCAGAATGCGAATTTGTAGAGAAAAACGAAAACATTTTAATCACAGGAAGTACTGGTGTAGGTAAGAGTTATTTAGGTACAGCATTAGGTTATCAAGCCTGTATACAGGGTTTTAAGGTAAGTTATTTTAATACTTCAAAGTTGTTTGCTAAATTAAAAATGGCCAAAGCAGATGGTTCTTATCTTCGAGAACTGGCAAGAATAGAACGGCAAGATGTTATTATACTGGACGATTTTGGACTCCAAGCATTAGATAGTCATAACCGAATTACCCTTTTAGAGATCATTGAAGACAGACATAATAATGGTTCTATAATTGTAACATCACAAATCCCAGTGCAAGGCTGGTATGACATCATTGGAGAAAAAACAATAGCTGATGCAATTTTGGATAGGCTGATACATCAATCTCACCGAATCGAATTGCACGGAGAATCTATGAGAAAAAAAAGGGGCATAAACAAAAGCTAATATTTAAGTATATTTGAATACTAATTAACAGATGAAAAAAAGTAGTTTTTAATGAAAAATGGAGGTGGTCATTTTGCTCCGGAATTAGGTGGTCATTTTGAATTGGAATCAGGTGCTCACTTTAAATTGGAATTGGGTGGTCAATATCACTGGAATTTGCAGCATATTGAACACCTCTATCGGAGTGAAAAATTAAACCTTGCTCAATATTTCTGTTTTTGACTGCCATTTTCCAAGCACCAAGACTTGTTTGTTCAGTGCTCATTCCGTTACTTAAGCTCCAGCCAATAATTTTTCGGTCGTACAAATCCATAATGGTTGTCAAATAAAGAAAACCTTCTTTGGTTTGAATGTAAGTGATATCCGAAACCCAAGCTTTTGAAGGTTTATTGACAACGAACTCTCTGTTTAATATGTTATCAACCGTTAGATAATTGTGATTAGAGTTTGTTGTTACTTTAAACTTCCTGCTGAGCTTGCTTTTTAAGCCAAGAACTTTCATATACTTAGCTACCGTTATTCTGGATATTTGATATCCTAAACACTGGAGTTCTATTGCTACTCTGGGACTTCCATAGCGTTGTTTGGACTCAAAATAAATTTTCTTTATCTGTTCTTTTAAAGCAATTATCCTTTTTTGAGCAATTGTTATATTTGCTCTTCTCCAGCGATAAAAACTTCCTGTACTGATTTCTAAAACACGACACATTTTTTCAATCGGAAATATTTTTTCATTCTTTTTAATGAAACAGTATTTCATCGACCGCTCTTGGAAAAAATGCCGATTGCTTTTTTTAATATATCGCGTTCCAACTCTGCATCTTTGAGCTTTTTCTCTAATTCATGAATTTTTGCTTGCTCTGGAGTTTGTTTTAAATTTCCTTTTCCAGGAAAACTTCCTTCTCCAAAGGTCTCAAATTCTTTGCGCCATTTATATAATTGTGGGGCTGTTATACCTAATTCTCTTGCAAGCTCTGAAACATTGGTTCTGTCATAGCTCAGTTGAACTGCCTGTTCTTTAAAACTTGAATCATAAATTTTACGGACTTTTTTCATAAGTTAAAATTAAGATTTATTCTTAACTTATTGTGTCGGCTAAGTTAGCATGTCCAAAACTAAAAATACATCTATTTTGTAGCAAATAGTTTTGGATTAAATGAAATCATTACCCATGCCCAATTATTGTTATTTGATGGATTAGTAACATTCTTTACTCTTTCTAAAGTTGATGATGCAAACATTTGAGAATAGCCTGCCGAAGCGACAATATCTTTTTGAACGGTATAACCGACTGAAAAATCAATCTCGGTGCCTAAATAACTGTGCATTTTATTACTAAACGAATCTAAAACACTATTAGGAGCATGGAAAACATGCGGAATTAAAGCCAACTGCCATTTATCAATATTATAATTTAGTTTCAAATAAGCATCTTGCAAACCCACACTATTCAAGTGATTACCCACATAGAAATAATCCATAAACCCATTGAATCCGTGATTAGTTCCAAAAAGAGGACTGAATGATTTATTATCACTTGTATTATCATCTTGATCTTTACCCGAAAGAAATTCATATCCCAGTACCATTTTAAATTCTGATGTAAGAACATAACCTAAATTAGCTCCCAGATACCAAGCACTCAAATTGTTACCATTACTTTTTCCAGTTTGGGCATACAATCCTAAATTAGTATCCCATTTATTTTCTTTATACGATAGATAAGTACCAAAAGTCTGTTTGTAATCGACTTTTAAATCTGTAACTGTCTTTGCATATTCATAGCCCGTATTCAACAATAGTACACTCATATTTAACTTGCTAAACTGAGTATGATACCAAGCATATTGCATTGATTTATAATTGGTGGTATAGACCGTAGATGGAAGCACTAGATTTTCTTTATCCGCATTCAATGCAAATCCCAAATCCAATTTATGATTTTTTGGATGAAAAGAAAAAACCACTGCATCATGGCTTTGTCCCTGTTGTGCCCAATCAATTTCACCAAAGATTCGTTGATTATCATAGGAGATTATCTGACGGCCTAAGCGTGCGCTCCAATTAGAATCAAAATCATATTGAGCCCAAGCCTCAAAAACAGCAATTCCGTTTTTATCGGCTGTGGTAGTTGTGGCAACATCACCCCAAGTACGTATATTTTGCAGGCTCAACTTTGTTTGAAGTTTTTCTTGTTTGAAGTTCAAATTCAAACGGGAACGCTGGGATATAAAAGAAGTCGCATCATCAGCATTTGATATTGGGCTTTTATAACCATTTCTGTATTCGAAACGGGGTCTAAGTTGGAGATTTGCTTCAAATTCTTGCGCATAAGTTCCTAAGCCTGTCATCACTATCAATAACAAACTAATTTTTTTTATTAATTTCATGGGGGTAATATTTAATGATATGATATCGAAATCTACTTCCTTTTTGTCGCTTTAAATTAGAGTAATTTCTCCATTAACCTAGTTTGTTTTCTCCGCTTCTTCAGTGATTTTCTCTATTGTTTGATCTGAATTTACTCCCAAACCTTCCTGCTGATAAGTCAATTCACCGTCGGAATTAAAAACGCTTATGATATTGGAATGCGAGAAATCCAAAGGAGCTATTTTTTTATAATTGACCGCCAAAACTGCGGCAAATTCTCTTGTATTTTCTTCGGTTGAACGCAGGAAAAGCCATTGATTTCCCTCCATTTTATTTTCAATCGAAAAAGCTTTCAATCGTGTTGGAGTATCCACTTTTGGGTCTATACTCACTAAAACCAGTTTGACTTTGTCTTTGATATTTTCTGGTAAGCGCTGTTCAATATTTCGCATATCGGCCACTAATCTAGGACAGGCTGCTTTACAGGAAGTGTAAATCATTACCATGACTAATACTTGGCCTTTCAAATCTTTCATTTCTAAATTCTCACCATTTTGATTAGTCCATTTGGAAGGAAGATTGTAAATAGATAAATCAGAAATTACTTTCTCTTTTAGATCTGACTCTGATTTTTTAATACAGCCCTGTAAGGACAACAGGAGTAGCATAAAACCTAAAAACAGTTTTCTACTTACACTATTCTTAATTGCTGATTTCTGGTATTTTTGAATTATAGGTTTCATTTCTTTGATTTTTGAATTGATTTGGGTTGTGGTATTTTATCAGTAGCACATCTAAAACCAAGGTTTTTTGTAGTGTATCTGGCTTTAAGACTTCCTCGGAAAGCATAACGCATAAAGGCAGCATAATTCATTAGATCGGTTGCATTCACCGATCCGCTTCCGCAAAAGAGATTCTTATCAGTGTCCTTATCTTTTCTGGATTCACCGGAAAGAAAAATACTATTGAAATCGGCCGTCCATTCCCAAACGAGTCCATGCATGTCATAAACCCCCCAATAATTTTTGAAGGTCTGCCCTACAGGATTCGTATCGGTTTTGGGCTTTTCATACCAAGACATGATATATTTATTAAAATCTTCTTTGCTACGCGCATCTATTCGTTTTTCATCGGCCATGGCCACGTATTCCCATTCGTCCATCTTGGGTAAACGTTTTCCTTGGCATTCGCAATATTTTTTGGCAGCAAACCAAGAAACATTGGTCACTGGTGCGTTACTCAAATTGTTTTTTCCATAATTAAAATCACTCTGCCATTGTGACAAATAACTCTTATCAGCAAATATTCCTTTCATTTTAGAGCGACTGTATTCCGGATACTTTTGGACAAAAGCAAGATATTGTGCATTGGTAACGGGGTAAACATCCATATTAAAAGCCAAAATCTCTACCGGTTTTTTATCCGTGGTTCCATAAAGGGGGATATAAGCCCCCCTTTTTATAGAAACCATTGGAGTTTGTTGCGCCTGTAGCGATGTTGCTATTAATAACAATAATAAAAATACGGCTATTTTAGTTTTTAACATGGCGAACTCCTTTTAATTATATAGTATTACTTTCTTTGGGCTTTTACCATTGCTGGCGTAACCACTGTTTTGTTATTACCCCAACTTCCGTAAACATAAGTCATCGCATCAGCAATTTGCTGATCATTTAAGGCTTGTGCGGGCATGGCTCCACTGTATTTTTTACCATTTACAGTTATTGGTCCAGACAATCCCTTAACCACTCCTTTGATAGCTCGATTCACATCTTTATTCAAATAATCTGATTTAGCCAAAGGAGGAAAAGCTCCCGGAATTCCTTGTCCTGCCGCCTGATGACAGGCTACACATACTTTATCATAAACCCCTTTCCCTTTGGTGGTATTTTGGCTGTATCCTTGAAAAGCCAATCCCATCATTGCGATGCAAAAAATATACTTTTTCATTTTATTATAGTTTTTAAATTATTATTCTTTTTATTCATGAATATCTTTAGTCTTAACCACTGGTTTTGCTCTAAGTGCTTTTACTTTGGCTGGCGTTACTACTGTCTTATTATTCCCCCAGCTGTTATAAACATAGGTTAAAACATCTGCTATTTCGTCATCGGTCAAATTCTGACTGGTCATAACATTATTGTATTTTTTGCCATTTACAGTTACTTCTCCGCTCAATCCATGCAATACGGCATTAATTGCTCTGTCAATATTAGCATTCAAGTAATCAGACTTGGCCAATGGAGGAAAAGCATTTGGCACCCCCTGTCCTTCTGACTGGTGACAAGCAAAACAAGTCCTTCCATACAATGCTTTTCCTGATTTAATTTGCTCTCCAAGAGTTTTTGGAGCAGTACTTTTGGCAACACCATTCACTTTTGGCATATTTTGTATTGTTCCGCCTTCAGGCAAATAAATTCCTTCTTGAATGGTTCCAGAATGTATTTTTTTATTCTCATCCCCTTCTACTTTTAGCATTCCAAGTGCTCCTTTATTGAACGCTCTGAATATCGAGTGATCTACTAAAATAAAAGTTCCTGGAACATCCACTTTAAACTCTACTATCGCTGAACCACCGGCAGGGATCAAAGTCGTTTGAACATTTTTGTTGATCATATCTCCACCTTCAATGTGTACCTTGTCAAATATTTCTCCAATTACATGGAAAGAGGAAACCAAGTTTGGACCACCATTTCCCATATAAATACGAACTGTCTCGCCTACTTTGGCAGTAAGGGATTTTTCTCCAGTAACTGCTCCAACTTTTCCATTGAAAACCACATAATCAGCTTGTTCTTTAATCGCTTTATTCATATCAAAAGGTTGAGACCCTTGCTCTCCATAACTCCCTTTGGTATAAAAATCACCTTGCATAACGTAGTATTCTTTATCAACTGGCGGTAAACCTCCTTCCGGTTCTACCAATATTAATCCGTACATCCCGTTCGCAATGTGCATTCCCACCGGAGCAGTAGCACAATGGTAAACATACAAACCTGGATTTAAGGTTTTAAAATTGAACACTTTTTCATGCCCCGGTGCTACTAAAGAGGAGGTTGCTCCTCCTCCGGGACCGGTTACCGCATGCAAATCAATGTTGTGAGGCATTTTATTGTCCGGATGGTTTTTTAAATGAAATTCAACCTCATCCCCCACTCTGGTTCTGATAAAACTTCCAGGAACAGATCCGCCAAAGGTCCAGTAAGTATATTTTACCCCATCTACCATTTCTCCTTCCTGTTCTTTTATTTCCATATGCACAACCAATTTGGTTGCTGCACGATTGCCAACTGGTTTTGGTACAAAAGGAGGTGCCGTAAGCTCGGCAACTTGCTGGCCTTCAACTTTTACATTTTCATAATGTTTAGCCTCATTTTCTTCTTTTTTACCACAAGAAAACAACCCTATCGCAACAAACATTGCAAGTGCGATATTTTTTATTTTTGTTTCATTTTTAAACATAATCCTAAACTTTTTAGATTTATATATTGGTTTTATATAGTGTAAAGATAAAGGACAAAAACATCCTTTAACATGATAAAAATCATGTTTCTTAACTTTTTATTATGATTTTCAGATTATTGTTACCACTACTAAAATTATCAATCCTAAAACAAGCCCGAGAGTGATTCTCCAAAAGGAATTCGCTTTTTTCAATTCCATAAATTGAAAGGCAACTAAAATAAATTTAAGAGCCGATATACCCATGATTATACTGACGGCAAAAGCTGAAACCGTAATTGAATTTGAAACAAAAGCAGTAGTTAAGGTTAAAAGAATAAGTACGCCGTAGGTATATAATAAAGACTTTTTCATTAGTTAAAAAATTAAATAGAGAATTGGAAATAACAACAGCCAAATCAAATCACACATGTGCCAGAAAGCCGCACAAGCTTCAATATCTTCAATAGTAGTATCTGAATTTTTCTTTGTCATTCCGTAATTTGTCCACATCAAAATAACCAATCCCATGACGACATGAATAAGATGAAAAGCGGTTAACATCCAATAAAAACTGAAAAACATATTGGTTTCTAATGAAATTCCGGATTCAATTTTATGGTAATATTCAACACTTTTTAGAACCAAAAACAATAGTCCGCCAAGCATCGTCAGTTTAAAATAAAAGGAAGATTTGTTTCTATTTCTTTCTTTAAATTGTTGCACAGCAATGGCCATAAAAAAACCACTTGTCAATAGAAAAACAGTATTAATGGCTCCTATGGTGGTGTTAAGCTGCATACGAGATTGGTGAAACACTTGAGGTTCTTGCTGTCCATAATAAACAAAAGCAACCAATGCCATTCCGAAAGTAATCAGTTCCAGGAAAATAATAATCCACATCAAAATCCCTCCAGGTGGATAATAGATGTTCTTGTAATCGATTTTTAGTGTATTCATATAAGTATTCATTTTGTTTACCAAATTTTCAAAAAACCTCCTCTCTACTTTTTATTAGTTGGAATCTGATTGAAGCGAAGAGGAGGTCAAAAAAAATGGTCGTTATAATTAGATATTATTCCCAATCCAGCAATCGTTTTTCACCTTCAATTTTCTTGATATCGGTGATATCCTGAGACATTTCGATAACGCCTTTGTAATTCAAATTGGCATCCCTAACCGCGAAATAACGAATGTAGATCAGTCGCTCTTTGTAATTAATCCAAAATGAAGATTCGCTTTTAGTTCCTTTTCTAAATTCTTCCAAAATTTTCAAGACCGTTCCAACACTTTTGGGTGGATGGCAAAATTTTACTTCTCGACCAATGATTCCCGCACTTCTAGGAAACACGCGTTCTTCTCCCCTATTGTAAAAAATAACTTTATCGTTTTCATCCACATAAGTAAGGTCCAAAGGCATGGTTCTGAACAATAAATTTACCTGTTCCACTGTCATGTGCCCTTCGTCATAATGCGAAGTGTTTTCTAATGAGAAAGGCATTTCTCGAATGGTAAAATCTTCACTCGGATGCACATAAGCCACACTAGGAAAAGGAGCTGGTGGTTGGGCTAACATCCAACCTATTTCTTCTTCGCCTTTACGCATTTCAATCCAATCTTTTTCCGCCAAAAGCTCCAAAGCATTGGGAAACAAAACCGTTTCTTCGACCTCCAATAATCGGGAAATTCCATTGACTAAATAAGGCGTATTGGTTTTAATGCTATTGAAATCCTTATTATCCATGTTGGTTCGCAACATTCGAAATTGTTCCCGAAGATTATCGTGAAAAGACCACATTCCTTGAGAAGGTCCTAGCCAACCTTTTTTCTCCAAAAAAGGAAAAAGCTGATTTTCTTTTCGGGCAAAACGTTTCTCAATGGTATGAAGTTGATTAAAAATATTGGTATATTTCTGAAATTCTTCATACGAATCAACAGCGGTTATTTCTTCTAAAAGCCGATGTATTATGTCATTCTCCTGAAAGTAAACCTGTACGGGATGTCCTTCGGGAAGTGTGATGGAGTTTGATGTTTCGTTCATCGCGTTACTTATTTTTGGTGTTTAATTTTCTCGTACAATTTCACCAAGGATTGCAACAACTCAACAGGAGTTGTCAGAATCTGATAGTGATTTTGTCCGAACATTTGAGGCAAATAATATTTGGCCTGCGCTTCAATGGCCAACGCATACGAATTGATATTTCTGTTATTGAGTTCCCGAAGCGCTTGTTTTACGTCATTGATACCGTACTTTCCTTCGTATTTATCGTAGTCATTGGGTTTTCCGTCAGAAATTAAGATGACCCATTTGTTTTTAGTACTTCTTTTGTCGAGTCGTGCGCCGGCATGTCGCAAGGCAGCCCCGATTCGGGTGTAACCGTTGGGTTCTATAGCGCCAATTTTGTGTTTGGCCACATTCCATTTTTCATCAAAATCTTTGACCGTCAAATAAGTCGAATAATTACGGGTTTTCGAATAAAAACTGTCAATCGAGAAATCAATATTGAATTCGTTCAACATTTCTCCAAAAAGTATCGATACTTCCTTTTCTACATCAATCACTCTGTTTCCTGCGGCATAACCGTCGCTGGAAAGGCTAATATCTAGAAGAAGGAGAATGGACAAATCTTTCTCTTTTTTCCGATTCGAAATGTATATTTTTTCGGAAGGAGTTCGTTTGGAATGTACATCCACATACAAATCCGTGATAGCATCGATATCAAATTCTTCGCCTTGGGTTTGTCGTTTTTGCTGTTGCATTTTGTTGTTGACGCTCGTCAACATTTTGCGCAAGCCTATTAATGTAGAAGCATTTTTTTTAATGGTTCTTTGGTAATACCCGCTATCCGATTTTAGTTGTGATTTGGGATACACCTTACAGAAATTATCTTTGTACTGACGTTTGTCAAAATCCCATTCGTCATACATCAAGTGAAAACCTTTATCATCCACTTCGGCACTTTCTGAAATGGTGGTGTTTTCTATAAAATCCGCCTGATAGACGGAATGCGCAGTATCATCCACTCGAACGGTGAATTTCATACTGAGTTCCTCCAGTGCATCCTGATGTTCTTCCAGTTCGTCTGAACCATCAAAATCGCGCCAAACCCCATTGAACTCTTCGGCCGTTTCTACTTTTTCAAAATTATGCAACATCACATAATCTTCCTGTTGTTTTTTGTCCAGCTCAACCGTAATTACTTCTTCTACTGCTGTTGCTTTTAGTGTAGTTGTCGGTTGCAGCTCGCTTCCTTTTTTGGTTTTATCCGAAAAATTTTCCAACTTTTTATCGCTATTCAGTTCGATTTCGTTCTGCATCCATTTTCCGTACAACCAGGAATAATCAGCAGGGATTTTATCGGTTGCTTTTTCAGCAAAATGATCTCTCACTTTTGAATGAAAATCAGTATCAAAAGAAAATTCTTCGAATAAAACAGACAGAATTTCTTCGGAGGTTTCCAATGCTTTTTGTTGCGAAAGTTCCAAGGTTTGCTCTCTCTCTGTGGGTTTCCAGTTGAAATCCAAGCGTTTTTGAATGCTGAGATACAAAACTCGGAAAAGATAAAAAGTCAGATTCTCCTCGGTTGTAGCTAATTCGGAGAATGAAACCGGAAGAAAAAAATTATTATTTTTATAACCGCCTTCTCTTTCGGCAGGGAAAATATCAATTGGATTCCCTGTTAATGCCCGCGCCAAAATCGTCAAACGGGGTTTAATATCATTTAAAATAACGGTTCTTGCTATAATTTCGGGGTCAATTTTTCTGCTTTTTTTCAATTGCTTGAAAAACTTTCCAACTAAATATTCGTCTAATTCAAATCCCATTTTTTTAGTATTCAGTGATTATTGTTCGGAGGAGTCAATACTTAATCTTCAGTTATTGTTAGGAGTCAATTTGACTGACCACTAAAAACTGATTACTGTCCACTCTTTTCTATATCATCAAATCGCACAAATCTTTTAAGGCTTGTGTCGTTTGCAAATCGTCTGTTAAGGGTTCTACAACGGCAACGTGTACCGATAATCTTTTGGGGAGTCCGCTTTGAATAATTTTGGCGGCATCCACTAACAAACGGGTAGAAACGGTTTCGGTCAAGCCTAATTCGGTTAAGTTTCTGATTTTATTCCCGATGGCTACCAGTTTCTTGGCCACATCCTGTTCCACTTGGGTTTCATTTACCAATATTTCTGTTTCAATTTTCGACTCTGGGTATTCAAATGAAACGGCAATGAATCGTTGTCTTGTGGAAGGTTTCAGTTCTTTAAATCCTCTTTGATAACCCGGATTGAAAGAAGCGACTAACATAAAATCTTCGTGCGCTTTTACAGTTTCGCCCAATTTATCGATGAAAAGTTCGCGTCTGTGATCCGTCAAGGAGTGAATGGCCACAATCACATCGGGACGTGCTTCGGCTACCTCATCCAAATAAATAATAGAACCTTCTTTTACAGCTGTAGTTAACGGTCCGTCAAGCCACACCGTTTCGGCTCCTTTGATAATAAAACGACCAATTAAATCAGTCGAAGAAGTTTCTTCGTGGCAACTAATCGTAATGATTTTTTTATCCAATACATGAGCCATGTGTTCTATGAAACGAGATTTCCCGGTTCCTGTAGGCCCTTTTAGCAAAAAAGGGATTTTATTTTTATAGGCATGTTCAAAGACTTCTTTTTCTTTACCTACAGCTTGGTAATATGGAATTTTTGCTGACATAATTTTGTTTTTAAAAACAAAACCCATTCTACTGTTTACATACGGTTTCAAGTGCTGTATTCAATAGGAATGAGTTTTGTTAGCAATAATAAAGTATTGAAGTGAACTAATTTATTTTTTCAGAAATAGCAGCATTCTGTTTTAAGGCAGGATTGCGACCTATTTTTATTTCAGAAGAAGAAAGATTTCCGTTTTGTTGTCCTTCCAAAGCTTCATCAGTAGGTCTACCATACTTCACAAAATCATATATAAAAAGTGCAATTCCCGTGGTAAACATGGTCGCACAAATTAGTAAGACTACAAAGTGAATACTGATCTCGTTTTGAACATCCATGAAATCCATTTTCAGCTTACGTTCCATGTATACCTGAACTACTCCGGCTACTCCAAAAGCAACTGTCATTCCAAGCATCCCTATATTGGATAACCAGAAAGCCATATTTCCTTGGGTGCTATTATAGCGTTTACGTCCGGTCAGGTTAGGAAGCGCATAACTGATAATTGCCAAAACAATCATCGCATAAGCACCCCAAAAGGCATAATGACCATGCATGGCTGTAACTAATGTTCCGTGAGTATAAAGATTCGTTTGTGGTAATGTGTGCGCAAAACCTAACAATCCAGCTCCGACAAAAGAAACGATAGACGCACCAATGGTCCAGAATAAAGCTATTTTGTTTGGATGACTTTTCTCGCCTTTTCGGTACATATTCACAGCAAATAACGCCATTGCTAAGAAAGCCAAAGGTTCTAATGCAGAGAATATTCCGCCAACGATTAACCAAATTTTATTGACTCCAATATAATAGTAATGATGCCCTGTTCCAAGAACTCCCGAAAGGAAAGTAAGACCTACAATCACGTACAACCATTTTTCGATAACCTCTCTATCTACACCAGTTAATTTGATTAATAAGAAAGATAAAATACCTCCCATGATCAATTCCCAAACGCCTTCAACCCATAGGTGAACCACCCACCAACGGAAAAATGAATCCATTACTTGGCTATCAAACCAAATCATTCCGGGGATATAAAGTAGAGCAGCAAAGAACAATCCCATTACCAATACTATTGCGGTAGTTGTTTTCTGTTTTCCTTTATAAAGTGTTCCTATGATCAGGAACAAGAAAAGCAACACATTGATAACGACTAAAAAGTCTAATTCTCTAGGAATCTCAAGGAATTTTCTTCCTTCCCAGTGGTTAAAGTGAAAGCCAACAATGGCAATAACACCTACAACAGCCAGGGATATCAACTGGACATAAGCCCATTTTACACTAATCAATTCATGTTGGGCTTCTTCAGGAATAATATAATAAGCGGCACCCATAAAACCCGTTAACAACCACACTACTAACAAATTAGTATGTACGGCTCTTGCCACATTAAAAGGAATAATCTCGTGTAATCCTTGTATTCCTATTCGGTCAAAACCCATAATAAAGCCATATACGATCTGTAACGAAAACAGCAACATACACAAGCCAAAAAACCAATAGGCAACTTTTTGTGATTTATATTTCATATTTGTAAATTTTATTTGTTATCGGTCAAATATAATATCGCCTTTTTTTAATGGTGTTTGTTTTCAACAAACTTGTTTTAAGTGGCGAATTCATATCTATTTGTATTAATTATTTTCTTGTGCTAATGGTGAAACGACTCTGTCGAATCCGTTCAAGTCCAGTTTACCAATCCATTTAAAATAAGCGACCATCGCATTGGCATCGGCCTCATTCATTTTATAAGCGACCATTTTTCGCCCCTTTGGAGCCCAAGGCACCGGAGACATCAAAACTGCTTTTACATAGCCTTCGCCTCGGCGTTCCAGCACTTTTGTCAGTTCAGGTGCATAATAACCGCCTTCGCCCATAATGCTGTGACATCCCATGCAATTATTGGATTCCCAAAGTTCTTTTCCCCTGACTACCTCCTTGGTAATTTCTTTGTAATTGGTTTGATCGTTTCTGGGCATAAAGGAATAAATAGTCAATCCTATGAAGATTAAAAAGGTGACCAATGTTCCTCCCAAAAAAAATGCTCTAGCTTGTGATTTTGAAAGCATAGTTATCAGTTTTAATTAATTAATAAATTTGGTTTTTCAATAAAGGACAAAAATATCCTTTATTTGTTTCGGACAAAATAACTATATAAAAAATCTTTAAAACATGATTTAAATCATATTTGGTTATAATTTTTATTCAATATTAAAAAATAGAAAATAGACAAAAAAATAAAACATACAACACTGACCTCTATTATTTTATGAAAATAAATTGTTTAAAATTTAATATCGGATAAATTTATCTTTTATTAAAAATAATAGCTAATTTTGTAAAACAATAATTAATATAAAAAATAATAAATATGGAAACTTTAGAGCAAACAACTATAGGACAATATGTCGCAAAAGATTTTAGAACGGCAGCCATTTTCTCAAAATACAAAATCGATTTTTGCTGCAAGGGAAACCGAACTATAGAAGAGGCCTGCGAAAACAAAAACCTGGACAGCCATCTGATTCTGGATGAAATCAATAGTGTTCTGGCAAGTAAAAATGAAAATTCGATTGATTTTGAATCTTGGCCATTGGATTTGTTGGTCGATTATATTGAGAAAACCCACCATCGTTATGTGGAAGAAAAAACCCAAGTTTTGCTTCCTTTTTTAGACAAATTATGCAACGTACACGGTGCTGTACATCCTGAATTGTTTGAAATAAACGAATTATTCAAAGGTTGTGCTGGAGAATTAGCTCAACACATGAAAAAAGAAGAATTGATCTTGTTTCCTTTCATCAAAAAAATGGTAAAAGCAACTATTACTGACGAACTTATTGAACAAGCGCATTTTGGATCAGTAGAAAACCCGATTGCCATGATGAAACATGAACATGAAGCCGAAGGCGATCGTTTTGTGAAAATTGCAACATTAACCAACAATTATACACCGCCGGCCGATGGTTGCAATACCTACCAAGTGACTTTTGCTATGCTGCAAGAATTTGAACAGGATTTGCACAAACACATTCATCTGGAAAACAATATTTTATTTCCCAAAGCAGCTGCACTAGAGAAAAAATTCTCCAGACAAGAATAGGAAAAAACATTCATCTAAATCAAAATCATCAAATGCTATGGAAAAATATGTTATCAAAAGAAACAGCGAATACAAACCTTTTGAACCTTTTAAAATACAAGATGCGCTCGAAAAAAGTTTCAATAGCGTCAACATAGCATTTGATGAAAGTGTTTTTGAAACTATTTTGGCTGGATTGCAATTTAAAGAAATCTGGGCCGTGGAAGAAATTCAAGATCTAATCGAAAAAAAACTTTTCGAAAAACAGTATTTTGAAGTCATGCGTTCCTTCATGCTTTTTCGTCACACTCGAAAATTGCAACGCGAACATGTGAACGGATTGAATGAAGACACCACTTACGTTGACAGCAGCCAAACTATAGAAGAATACATTCAACAAACGGATTGGCGAATCAATGCCAATGCGAATACTTCCTACTCTAATGCAGGTTTGGTAAACAATGCAGCAGGAAAACTCATTGCCAATTATTGGTTGGATAAAGTCTATACCAAAGAAGAGGCTTATGCCCATCGCAATGGCGACATTCACATCCATGATCTCGATTGCTTGACGGGCTATTGTGCGGGCTGGAGTTTACGCGTTTTATTGAACGAAGGTTTCAACGGCGTTCGCGGTCGTGTAGAAAGCAAAGCCCCTTCTCATTTCAGGGAAGCTTTGGGACAAATGGCTAATTTTCTTGGTATTTTACAAAGTGAATGGGCAGGTGCGCAAGCCTTCAGTTCCTTCGATACCTATTTAGCGCCCTATGTTTTTAAAGATAATTTGTCCTTTGATGATGTCGTGAAAGCCATACGCAGTTTTGTTTATAATTTGAATGTTCCAGCACGCTGGGGCCAATCGCCTTTTACCAATATCACATTGGACTGGGTGGTTCCCGAAGATTTGAAAACTCAAATTCCTACGAAAAACGATCATCACCTCTTCGAAAATATTAACAGTAAAAATATTTTGGACAGAGCCAAAGAGCGCGGCATAAAAAAGCTGACCGATTTGCGTTATGAACATTTCCAAAAAGAAATGAACCTAATCAATAAGGCATTTTATACCGTAATGACCGAAGGCGATGCCAGCGGGCAGCCCTTTACCTTCCCTATTCCAACGGTAAATATTACCGAAGAATTTGATTGGAACGGAGAAAACACTGATATACTTTTTGAAAATACCGCCAAAATAGGCTCTTCTTATTTCCAAAATTTTATAGGAAGCCAATACAATTTAGATCAAAACGGCAATAAAATTGAAAATCCTGAAGCTTACAAGCCTAATGCGGTACGTTCTATGTGCTGTAGATTGCAACTCGATTTACGCGAATTATTAAAACGAGGAAACGGTCTCTTTGGCAGTGCCGAAATGACGGGAAGCATCGGTGTAGTAACCCTTAATATGGCTCGTTTGGGCTATTTATTCAAAGGAAACAAATCCGAATTATTCCAACAACTGGATAAATTATTATTTCTTTCTAAATCGACTTTAGAGAAAAAAAGAGTGTTTATTCAGGAGCTTTATGATCGTGGTTTGTATCCGTACACCAAAAGATACCTACAACATTTCAGGAATCACTTTTCGACCATTGGCGTCAACGGTATGAATGAAATGATTGTCAATTTCACAGAAAAACAAGATGCAATTAGCTCTACATCGGGAATTGAATTTGCTTCCGAAGTGTTGGATCATATTCGCAACCGAATGAAGGAATTTCAGGAGGAAACCGGAAACCTCTACAATCTGGAAGCCACCCCCGCCGAAGGAACTACATATCGATTTGCTAAAGAAGACAAAAAGCGTTTTCCAAATATCATTCAAGCCGGACAACAAGAAAATATCTATTATACAAACAGTTCACAGATCCCGGTAGACCATACCGAAGACCCTTTTGAAGCACTATTTTTACAAGACCAATTGCAATGCAAATACACCGGCGGAACAGTTTTACACTTGTACATGAGTGAGAAAATCAGTTCGCCCGAAGCTTGCAAACAGTTTGTAAAGAAAGTAATTTCAAATTTCAAATTGCCTTATATTACCGTTACTCCCGTATTTAGTGTTTGTCCAATTCATGGTTATTTGAATGGAGAGCATGAATATTGTCCAAAATGTGATGAAATAATAATCGCGGAGAAAGCAAAATTTATCGAGTTTTAAAAAAAAACATAATTAAAAAGCCATAAAAATGAAACTAACAACCAACCAAATTTTAGCTCAAAATCAAGAATTACGCACCAAATGCCTCGTGTACACCCGCGTGATGGGCTATCACAGACCAGTAGAAAGTTTTAATATTGGAAAGAAAGGCGAACACAAACAACGCACCCACTTCAATGAAGGAAAATGCAACTAAGCCCATCTACAGCATAACGCCTTTTACTTTGTTGGATTATCCGCATCAATCCGCCTGTATTCTTTGGTTTGCGGGCTGTAATATGCGGTGTTTGTATTGTTATAATCCCGAAATTGTTCTTGGCAAGGGGACACTTTCTTTCGAAAAAGCGCTTGATTTCTTGCGCTCCCGCAAAAATTTATTAGATGCTGTTGTCTTCAGCGGAGGCGAATGTCTGTTGCATCAAAACATAATCGAACTGATTGTTGCTGTCAAAAAAATGGGTTTCTTGGTAAAAATTGATACTAATGGTTCTAAACCAACTGTTTTAAAAGAACTGATCGAAAAAAAGCTGATTGATTACCTCGCTTTGGACTTTAAGGCCATGCCTTCTCAATTTGAGAAAATAACCCGGTCCAGTTTTTTTTTACCCTTTGAAAAATCCCTGCATTTATTGATTGAAAGTGGAATTCCGTTTGAAGTTCGTACCACAGTGCATTCGGATTTAATGGCTGAAAAAGAAGTTCGAATGATGATTGCCTATTTAGAAAAGAGCAATTATACAGGTAATTATTACCTACAATTTTTTGTAAACGGAGTACCTACATTAGAGAAATTACACTATTCCAATAGGGAATTAGAACGATTGACGCTTTCAACAGAAGGAATTAAAGTACATTTTAGAGGCTAATTTAAAGAGAAAGACTATCTTTCAAGTATCAAAAAACAAATATGAATCATCATTTATTACTCATTATTCACCTTTTATGTGCCGCTCTTTGGGTAGGCGGTCATTTGTTGCTAGTAATTGCTTATTTGCCTCAAGCCCTTAAATTCAAAGATCAAACTATAATTTTGAATTACGAAAAAAAGTATGAAGCTATAGGTATGACTGCTTTGATTCTACTGGTAATTTCAGGTATTTTAATGGCTTATAAATACAATGTCAGCATTGAATATTGGTTTCATTTTGACAGTCCTATAGAGAAAGTAATTTCTACAAAACTGCTTTTATTATTACTTACAGTAGCTTTCGCATTAAGCGCGCAATTTCGAGTATTACCCAAGCTTAAAAACGACCCGAATAAATTACCAGAGATGACTTTTCACATCATCGCTGTTACTATAATTGGTGTGTTGATGCTTGTTTTTGGAACATTTATCCGCTTTGGCGGTTTCTAAATTTTATAAAAATGACAGAAAAAAAACCTTTAAAAAGAGTTCCTGAACTACAGCCTTTGAGCCACGATCATCATCATGGGTTACAGTTGTGCTGGAAAATTAGAACTGGGTTTTCAAAAAAAGTACCACACGAACGTATTAAAAAATATACCGATTGGTTTTATGAAAATCATCTGAAACCACATTTTGAATTGGAAGAAAAATACATTTTTCCTGTTTTAGATTCAAAAAATGAGCTTGTACAACAAGCCTTGTCCGAACATAAAAATTTGCGCTATTTATTTGAGCAAAAAACAGTTTTAGAAATATATTTGCTGCAAATTGAAAAAGAATTACAAAACCATATTCGTTTTGAGGAACGCATTTTATTTGCCGAAATTCAGCAAATAGCAACAGCTGAACAGCTGTCTAAAATTAACAGCATTCATACCCGCGTAACTTTTACAGAAAACGAAAACGATCCTTTTTGGATATAAAAACAACACTAAGATGAAAAAAATAAATGCGTTAACAGTAGTCCTTTTGTCCATTACTTTTATAGCTTGTCAAAAAAAAGAGGAGCAAAAAACAAACTCAGCGAGTACTGAAAAAGTTGCCACAGAAACCCAAACGCCCCAAAAAGTGAGCCTAAACAACGGCCAGCCATGGGAAGCTAATCCAGAAACAACTAGTGGAATTAAAGCCTTAAATACACTAATTTTGGCTTCCAATCAGGGAGAAAGTGCTGCAGTTTTAAAAGAAAAGTTAAACGTCGAATTCACCATAATCTTTAAAAAATGTACCATGACGGGAGAAGCCCACGATCAATTACACAATTATTTGCTTCCGTTGAAACATAAAATCAACGCTATTGAAGAGGCTAATAAAAAGCCTATGCAACAGGAAATCGCCTCCTATTTAGAACAATACACTTTGTATTTTAAATAAAAAAAGTTCCTAGATAACTAAAAAAACATTTTAGAAATTAACTATGAAGCAGCATTGGTTGGTAACTTGTTTTGTTAATTTTTTCATTGCCTCTGTGATGGGATTGTTGCTCCGTCTGATGTATGTTACTCCTGTCGAATGGATCAATTTTCAGTTTTTGTTACATGGACATTCGCATGTAGCCATGCTCGGCTGGGTCTATTTGATGTTGTACAGTCTAATCGTTCACTTTTTTTTAACCAAAGAAGCACAACAAAAAGCTGTTTACAACCGCCTGTTTTGGGTTACTCAATTCAGTGTCATAGGCATGATGTTTCGCTTTCCTGTTGAAGGTTATGCTTTATTTTCGATTGCTTTTTCTACTTTACATATTTTTTGTAGCTATATTTTTTGCAGGCAAATATGGAAAGATGCACAACCATCCTCCTTGTCTGAAAAAAAACTATTGCGAGCGGCTTTGGTCTTTATGGTAGTATCCACGGTGGGGGTTTGGTGTCTAGGACCTGCGGTGGGTTTACTTGGAAAAGCAAGTGCTTTTTATCAAATTGCGATTCAATTTTTCTTGCATTTTCAATTTAACGGCTGGTTTTTATTTGCCGTTTTAGCCTTGTTCTTCAATCAACTTAAAGCCAAAATTGACGAAAAACAATTCCAATTATTCTATATTTTATTAATTGTATCAACAATTCTTACTTTGGCTCTACCGGTCAGCTGGTATCTAGACAATCCGGTTTTTTATTGGATTAATGCCTTGGGAGTGACATTGCAATTGGGCGCTTTTGGGGTATTTATAAAAATCATTAAACCTAAAATTCCCATTTTCTTTTCGACCTTAAAAAGAATTGAAAAAATAATTTACGGTTTCGCCTTATTTTCATTGGGGCTAAAAGTTGGGATTCAACTGATCGCTTTACTGCCGGGATTGGATCAGGTTTCGCATCAAATTCGCAATTTTGTCATTGGCTATATTCATTTAACCATGTTAGGAATTATCAGCGGGTTTTTATTTGGTATTGCTTTGAAAAACAATTTTTTAAACCCAAAAAAAGTACTAACAAAGTGGGGAATAAAACTATTTTTGTTGGGATTTGTCCTTACGGAATCTCTTTTATTCCTTCAAGGCATTTATCTTTACTTTGGACTTGGAGAATTTCCTTTTTACCATCAAAATCTTTTATTTGCCAGTATTTTTCTACCTCTAGGACTTTTACAGTTAGTCATTAGTATTTATAGTAACAAACACGTGAAATTTGCGGTCAATGATTGAAACAAAAAGCGATTTCTCATCAAATTGAAACTAATTTCAATAAATTTGTAAAAAACTGAATATGTTTTCCAAAACCTGTGAATACGGCATACGCGCCACTATTTTTATAGCCTCCCAATCTTATCAAGATAATCGTGTGGGGTTAAAAGACATAGCCGAAAAAATAGATTCTCCCGAAGCTTTTACAGCCAAAATTTTACAGATACTTTCCAGAAATAATATTATCCATTCGATCAAAGGCGTGGGTGGTGGCTTTGAAATTCCTAAAAAAATGATGAGCCAAATCAAACTAATACAAATAGTCTCTGCAATTGACGGAGACCGGGTGTTTACAGGTTGTGGTCTGGGATTGAGTCATTGTTCAGAAACGCATCCCTGTCCTGTTCATGATAGATTCAAAGAAATCAGAAACAGCCTCGCCACGATGCTAGAAAATACTAATCTCGAGGAATTAGCAATGGGAATTAAATCAGGGGATACTTTCTTGAGGTATTAATACCTTAAAACACAAGCTAAAAAGAGGCTAAATCTTTCAACTAATTTATTACTAATAACCTACAATTAAACTATTTATAAATATTTTTAACAAAAATAACGAATCCCTTGTATACTGATTCTAATCGATTATTTAATTTATTAGCACCACAATACAAGCATCTACAAAAAACCTTGAAAACCTGATAATTGTCATAGACTCTGAAACTTTATTGCGATACTTTTAATTCCTTGAAAACTTTGGAAATAAAATTAAATCGATAAGAGAAATGAAAAATCTCAAAGAGCAAATAATAGAACTTAAAAAAGAAAAGAAGGCGGTCATTCTGGCGCATTATTACCAAGAGGCTGCTATTCAAGATGTAGCTGATTATGTTGGGGATAGCCTGGGTTTGTCGCAAGAAGCTATGAATGTTGAGGCTGACATTATCGTTTTTGCTGGTGTACATTTTATGGCCGAAACGGCAAAGATTTTGAACCCAGACAAGAAAGTAATTCTCCCCGATTTGAAAGCTGGATGCTCCTTGGCCGAATCCTGTCCGCCGGATTTGTTTAAAGATTTCGTTGCCAAACATCCTAATCACATTGTCATTACCTATGTGAATTGTTCTGCAGAGATTAAGGCCTTGAGTGATATTGTTTGTACTTCTTCTAATGCTGTCAAAATTGTGGAATCAATCCCGAAAGATGTTCCAATTATTTTTGCTCCGGATAAAAATTTGGGAAAATACATCATCAGCAAAACAGGTCGCAATATGGTACTATGGGACGGTTCCTGTGTCGTGCACGAGGCTTTTTCACTAGATAAACTCATAGAAGTCCACAAATTACACCCCAATGCGACCATCATTGCGCATCCGGAATCAGAAACTCCTATTCTGGAAACGGCTAGCTACATTGGCTCCACGGCAGGAATGATTAATTATGTAAAATCCAACTCTAACGACCAATTTATTGTTGCCACCGAAGTAGGAATCCTTCATAAAATGCAACAACTCGTTCCTGATAAAACATTGATTCCGGCACCAGCAAAAGAAGATAATACTTGTGCCTGTAGCGAATGTGGCTATATGAAAATGAATACTTTGCAAAAATTATACGATTGTCTGATCAACGAATCACCAGAAATCAATGTTAGAGAAGATATCAGAACCAAAGCATTAATTCCTATCGAACGAATGCTCGAACTATCAAAATAATGACAAGCTGTAATTATTTAATAATAGGGTCAGGAGTTGCGGGATTGAGCTTTGCCATAAAAATTGCGGATCGTTTCCCCGATAAACGAGTTACAATTATAACAAAATCTACTGAAGACGAATCGAATACCAAATATGCGCAAGGCGGCATCGCCATTGTCCTTGATGAAGACGAAGATTCTTGTCAAAAACACATTCAAGATACCCTGATATGTGGTGATGGTCTTTGTGATGAATCCGTCGTTGAAATGGTAGTTACTGAAGGTTCAAAACGGCTAAAAGAACTCATAGAATGGGGAGCCGAATTTGACAGAAATTCCAAAGGAAATTTTGATTTAGGTAAAGAAGGCGGCCACTCACATAACAGGATTGTACATCACAAAGACCAAACTGGCTTTGAAATTGAGCGCGCCATTCTATCAGAAGTCCATAAAAAAAAGAACATTCATATTTTAGATCATCATTTTGCCCTTGACTTAATTATCCAAAACGGCTGTTGCCAAGGTGCTTATGCATTAAACCAAAAAACAAACGAAATCCTCTGTTTTCAATCGGATTATACCTTATTAGCCACCGGCGGAATCGGTCATCTTTACGGACATACAACCAATCCCATTATTGCCACGGGAGACGGGATCGCGATGGCTTTTAGAGCAAATGCTACAATCAAGGATATGGAATTCATCCAATTTCACCCTACGGCTCTATATGATGATTCTCAGGGTTCCAAGTTTTTAATTTCGGAAGCAGTAAGAGGTTTTGGTGCCTATTTACGAACCAAAAAAGGCTCACGCTTTATGCTAAATTATGATGAGAGAGGAGAATTGGCTTCCCGAGATATTGTTTCGCAAAGTATCGATTTGGAACTAAAAAAAACAGGAGATAATTGTATTTATCTTGATTGCACCCATCTGGATATAAATGCTTTCATAAAACATTTTCCAATGATTCATCAGCATTGTATAGACATTGGAATAAACATTACAAAAGACTGGATTCCAGTTATACCTGCACAACACTATCTTTGTGGCGGTATTGCAGTAGACAAAAATGGAAAAACGAGCGTAGAAAATCTATTTGCCTGCGGCGAATGTTCCCAAACTGGTTTACATGGCGCCAATAGGCTGGCGTCTAATTCACTGTTAGAAGCCTTAGTCTATTCGGATAAAATTTATCATTACTTATCGAACGATTCCACTGTATCCCACAAACCCAAATCTCCTATTGCTGATTTAAAGCTAACTAATAAAACCAAAATTAATTCGACTTACTTGATTCAATTTAAAGAAAAACTACAACACTTAATACATAAAAACGTTGGTATTGTGCGCTATGAAGCCGACTTAATAAAAGTTTTAGAACAGCTCCTAAAATGGCAACGCGAAATAGAATCTATCATCCAGCATTTTCAAATAAACTCCGCCGCTTATGAATTGAATAATATGATTACAATCGCAATTCTTATTGTCCAACGGTCCATCAACAGAAATCAAAACCGTGGTGCTTTTATTAAATTTAAATCTGGACATTCTAACTTAGTCATTACAGAAAGTGAAGAGCTAAATCTTAATTTAATTAGGGGTCAATCTTAAACTATTTTAACAATAGAAGTGCAAATGTTTGAGTAGAATTTTGGATCAATGCAAAAGACAACTAAATTAAAAACCCTTGTAAATCAAATGTTTACAAGGTTTTTTTTTGTGACCCAAATAGGACAAAATTCGAATCTTTTTCTTGAAGATTTGAAACTTTTAGCCGACAGTTTTGAAGTATGAGCTGGATATTTATTGATCCAAATGGTAAATTGAAATTTGAGGAATTCTAAGTTTTAATATTTTACTTATGCTATAGATATCTAATTTGTGGATTAAAATTAGAATATGATCATATTCTAAAAAATATGCTAGTTTCGATCTATGACTTCCATCCGAAAATGAAACCCTATTCGAATTTGAAGTTGCTAACTTAGCCTACACAATAAGTTAAGAATATATCTTAATTTTAACTTATGAAAAAAGTCCGTAAAATTTATGATTCTGCTTTTAAAGAGCAAGCAGTACAGCTAAGCGACAGAACTAATGTTTCAGAACTAGCTAGAGAATTGGGTATAACAGCGCCTCAATTGTACAAATGGCGTAAGGAATACGAAACATTTGGAGAAGGAAGTTTTCCTGGGAAAGGCAATTTAGAGCAAACCCCAGAGCAAGCAAAAATTCACGAATTAGAGAAAAAGCTCAAAGATGCAGAGTTGGAACGCGATATATTAAAAAAAGCAATCGGCATTTTTTCCAAGAGCGGTCGATGAAATACTGTTTCATTAAAAAGAATGAAAAAATATTTCCGATTGAAAAAATGTGCCGTGTTTTAGAAATCAGTACAGGGAGTTTTTATCGCTGGAGAAGAGCAAGTGTTACAATTGCTCAACAAAGAGTAATTGCTTTGAAAGAACAGGTTAAGAATGTTTATTTTGAATCCAAACAACGCTATGGAAGTCCTAGAATAGCAATAGAACTTCAAAATTTAGGATATCAAATATCAAGGGGAACGGTAGCAAAATATATGAAAGCTCTTGGTCTTAAAAGCAAACTCAGTAAGAAGTTTAAAATAACAACAAACTCAAATCATAATTATCTAACTGTTGATAACGTACTAAATAGGGAATTCATTGTCAGTAAACCTTCAAAAGCTTGGGTTTCAGATATCACTTATATTCAAACCAAAGAAGGGTTTCTATATTTGACAACTATTATGGATTTGTACGACAGAAAAATTATTGACTGGAGTTTAAGTGATGGAATGAGCACTGAACAAACAAGTCTTAGAACTTGGAAAATGGCAGTCAAAATAAAAATATTGAACAAGGATTAATTTTTCACTCCGATAGAGGTTGTTCAATATGCCCGCAAAAAGTTTGTGAATGTTCTTGATTCCTATAAAAAGATAACTCGTAGTATGAGCCGTAAAGAAAATTGTTGGGACAATACAGTAGCAGAAAGCTTCTTTAAATCTATAAAAAACGAACTTATTTATGGAAATAAACTCATCTCTAAAGAGCAAATGAAAATCCAAATCTTTGAATATATTGTAGTTTGGTACAATCGAAAAAGAAGACATTCAGCCTTAAATTATAAAACAATAGAAGAATTTAATAATCAAATTAATTACAAAAATGTGGCTTAACTTATTGTGCAGTTTTTGTTTGCATATCCAGTTTTTATTTACATACTCATATATATATTCCAACTAGTACATATCTTTAGAGAATAAATGGATATGCAAACAAAAACTGCACAATAAGTTAAGCCACATTTTTGAAATTAATTTGATTATTAAATTCTTCTATTGTTTTATAATTTAAAGCCGAATGTCTTCTTTTTCGATTGTACCAAATCTCGATGTATTCAAAAATTTCCATTTTCATTTGTTCTTTAGAGATGAGTTTATTTCCATAAATCAATTCGGTTTTCATAGATTTAAAGAAGCTTTCGGCTACTGCATTATCCCAACAATTCCCTTTACGGCTCATACTACGGGTTATTTTTTTATAGGAATCAAGAACATTTACAAACTTTTTGCTGGCATATTGAACACCTCTATCGGAGTGAAAAATTAAACCTTGCTCAATATTTCTGTTTTTGACTGCCATTTTCCAAGCACCAAGACTTGTTTGTTCAGTGCTCATTCCGTTACTTAAGCTCCAGCCAATAATTTTTCGGTCGTACAAATCCATAATGGTTGTCAAATAAAGAAAACCTTCTTTGGTTTGAATGTAAGTGATATCCGAAACCCAAGCTTTTGAAGGTTTATTGACAACGAACTCTCTGTTTAATATGTTATCAACCGTTAGATAATTGTGATTAGAGTTTGTTGTTACTTTAAACTTCCTGCTGAGCTTGCTTTTTAAGCCAAGATCTTTCATATACTTAGTAGTTTAGCCCCATAATAGTTCGGAGTGTTATTTTAAATTTCAAAATTATATATTTGAGATATGAAATACAAGAAATGGACTTTAACTCAGAAGCTAGAAATAATAACTGCTTCAGAAGATATGGGTATTGTAGAGGCCTGTCGTAAGTATGGCGTAAGTACAGGAAGCTTATATAGTTGGAAGAAGAAGTTTGAGCACAAAGGAGAGGCTGGCTTAAAAGTTACCTATGACACTAAGAGCAAAGAGCTAAAAGAGGCAGAAGAGGAAAATCGCATTCTACGCAAGCTACTAAGCAATAAAGAAATAGAATTAGAGGTACAAAGGGAGCTTTTAAAAAAAAAGTTTGGGACATCGGATCCAAGAAAGATTTAGTGAACTATATTTATGAAAAGCATAAGTGTAGCAAGGCTAAAATCATAAAGATGGTAGGTATCGTTACTAGTAGCTATTATAGACAACGTAGTTTTGGAAAGAAAGGTAATCATCCGACGGTAGCGACCTTTCATCAAAAAAATGGTTTTGTAAGCCAATCAGTTGTTGTAAAGTCTATTAAAGATATTTTAAAACACGAATTTATAGATTGTGGTTATCGGTTGATGACCAAATATCTAAATAGAGATGGCTACCTAATAAATCATAAAAAACTATACCGAATTATGAAAGAAGAAGGTCTTTTAAAACTCGAGAATAGAATTAATAGAAGTGGTTCTGGACGTAAGTTTGTGAAATTTAGGAAGGTTTATACTTCCAGACCATTGCAATGTTTAGAAATGGATATTAAAATGGTGTGGGTACCAAATGTTGGTAAAAACGCTTATTTGCTATCTATAATTGATGTTCATACACGAAGAATTTTAAAGGATTATTTTTCTTTCAATATAAAGCAAAATCATGTTATAGACTTACTCTCGACACTCTTTGACGAATATAATTATCCTGAAAGTGTAGTTATTAGGAGTGATAATGGTAGTCAATTTATAGCTAAAAGTGTCCGCGAGTATTTAGGCTTAATAGGTGTGCAGCAAGAATTTACACACGTTGCAACACCTGAAGAAAATGCTCATATAGAAGCCTATCATGGCATCTTGAAGAAGGAAGTATTTTCCAGATTCGACTATCGCACTTTTGGAGCGATCCAACAGATATTGAAAAGATTTGTGTCGTTTTACAACAATGAACGACTTCACGGACTCTTAGGAAGAATTACTCCTATGGAGAAATGGAACTTAGATAAACATCTAATAATAATGAAAAAATTAACCGCGTAATTAAAAATCGAAATTTAGAATATTACTCTTGTTTTATAGGGGTCAAAACACTTAGCTACCGTTATTCTGGATATTTGATATCCTAAACACTGGAGTTCTATTGCTATTCTGGGACTTCCATAGCGTTGTTTGGACTCAAAATAAATTTTCTCTATCTGTTCTTTTAAAGCAATTATCCTTTTTTGAGCAATTGTTATATTTGCTCTTCTCCAGCGATAAAAACTTCCTGTACTGATTTCTAAAACACGACACATTTTTTCAATCGGAAATATTTTTTCATTCTTTTTAATGAAACAGTATTTCATCGACCGCTCTTGGAAAAAATGCCGATTGCTTTTTTTAATATATCGCGTTCCAACTCTGCATCTTTGAGCTTTTTCTCTAATTCGTGAATTTTTGCTTGCTCTGGAGTTTGTTTTAAATTTCCTTTTCCAGGAAAACTTCCTTCTCCAAAGGTCTCAAATTCTTTGCGCCATTTATATAATTGTGGGGGTGTTATACCTAATTCTCTTGCAAGCTCTGAAACATTGGTTCTGTCATAGCTCAGTTGAACTGCCTGTTCTTTAAAACTTGCATCATAAATTTTACGGACTTTTTTCATAAGTTAAAATTAAGATTTATTCTTAACTTATTGTGTCGGCTAAGTTAGCATGTCCAAAATTTTCAATACTAAAAAATAATTCGTACTATTATTCTTTATTGTTTTTTGAGAACAATCTAAACACAGCCTTATGCCGTCAACCAATATTGAGAAACTCTGGGAACGAACATTACACCCTGAAAAAACAACTGTTTCTGGTGAAAATTGCTCTTGGAATAAGGAAATTGAATCATTGTACCGCTTGGGTATCAGTATGGAAGATACGCTTCGTTATCTATATTTTGAGAAACCCAGTTTGGATTCTTTTAAAGAATGGATTGTAAAAAATCAAAAAGATATTTCTACAGCGGAGCAAACTATCTCTGAAGATGTTCTTTATGAGGAAGATCTAGCTTTTTGGGATAAAAACGGGTATGTAGTCGTGAAAAATGCCATATCTAAATCAGAATGTGAGGCAACCCAACAAGCCATTTGGGAATTTTTAGGGATGGATCCCAACCAAAAAGAGACTTGGTACAAACAAAACGAAGAACAGAGAGGTCTGATGCTCACTTTTTCAAATCATCCCACGCTGAATAAAAACAGGCAATCATTGCGAATTCAAAAAGCCTATCAGCAACTTTATGGCACCACAAAGATCTATAAAACGATCGATAAGGTAAGTTTTAATCCTCCTGAAAATGAATATTTTCGGTTCTTAGGAAGTTCGCTTCACTGGGATGTAAGTTTAAAACTGCCTATCCCTTTTGGGCTACAAGGACTTCTTTATCTGACGGACTGTGGGGAAAAAGAGGGTGCATTTCATTGTGTTGCAGGATTTCACCACCATATTGAGAATTGGCTAAGTGAGTTGTTGCCTAATGAAAATCCAAGAAAAGTGGCTGTTGAAACACTAAAGCCCACTGCTGTGATCGGAAACGCTGGAGATTTCATTATTTGGCACCAGGCATTACCTCATTGTGCCACACCCAATCACGGTTCTGCTCCCAGAATGGTACAATACCTTACTTATTTACCAGACAACTATAAGCAAACTTCGGAATGGATTTAATACGTTTTTTAAATATTTAAAGAAATACTTTTTAGGGACTCTTTCTTTTACTGAATGTAAATTCCAGTGATATTGATTTTTAAATTACAATTTAAAGTGAGCACCTGATTCCTATTCAAATTGCCCCTCCGCCTTTCATTAAAAAACAACTTTTTAAAATCTGTACAAACAGTACTTAAGGAGAATTAGTACTCATAAACTGTTTGAAAAGAAAGCTATAAAAAAAGGCCTTAACTATTAGTCAAGACCTTTTGTATAATTTTAAAAAGTTAGATTTATTTAAAATTCCATCCTAGTGTAACTCCAAAGGCAACAGCTTTAATTTTTGCATTTTTATCAGTACTATACAATCCATTAGCTTTCCTATCTACAACAGATGTTGGGTTATAACCTATATAAGATTCATCTTTTTCTTGGTCGAGAATGGAACCATAACCGTTTTCAAGAAACATTGCTGCATATAATGCGTTCTTTGTTCCCATATCAAATGTAAAACCCAATTCAAACATACTCATTATAATGCCCTTAGTTTGGTATTCTCCAGTAGCGGAATAATCACTATTGACTCCAAAACCATATTCTGGTAAATTATCAATAGTCAAATTAACGTCTGGATAATATGCAGTCCCAATTACATTATTTGCTGTTGCTTTTATTTTATAATTTACAGGCAAAAAGTATTTAGCTCCTGCTCTAAAATTAAAATCAATCCCTTTATTTATATTTGTTTTATATTGCAAAAAAAGTGGAACTTGGATAGCATGTAGTGTTTGCTTTTCCTTATAATTAGCCGTAGTAACATCATAAACAAAAGCGGAACCTGAAGGATCAATTTCATAGTTACTTAGTGTGACTGAGGAATTGCTTAAAAAAACATCCTGTTTGTATTGAGAAAACTCAACACCTGACCCAATTCCGATATGATTGCTTAAAGAATAAATATAACCCGCTTTTATTGCTCCACCAAGTTCATAACCAGCCACGGTACCTTTGAAATCGCTTTGAATATTCCCAATGCCTGCTTGGGCACCTATATAAAACTGAGCAGCCATCCCTTGAGAAATCAGGAAGGCTGCAGCTCCTATTATGTTTTTAATATTAAATTTCATCTGTATATTTTTGTTATTAGAATAATCCATCCTCATTTATAAAAAAATGAGGATTTCATACTCGACATTATTTAATTTTTAACTAAAAGATTTTTAGTGAAATATTTACCATTTGCCAAGGTCATTTTCACAATATAAATACCTTCCACAGTTGGTGCTTTTAAACTCACTGTGTTTTGACTAGTAGTTTTATTCTCTATCAATAATCCCCCTATACCATATACCTCAATACGTGCATTCTGTAATCTTGAAGACGATACATTAGTAACAAGCTCATAAGTTGCATCTGGTTTAACAGGATTAGGTACAATTTTTATATATTCCTCTTCTACTGTTGGAGATAAAATTAATGGACAGCTAGTAATTAATGTTCCGTCCAATTTGGTGGCCACTGCATGATAGATCCCATTTAAAGCACCACTTTCTTTAAAGTATTGGGCCGTTTGACCTGGAACTAAAACTCCATTTTTATACCAACTATAGGATTTAAAACTATTAGAACTATTATCAAAGAATATAATATTTTCAAATTGTTTTCTAATTAAATTAGGCTGACTATTTACAACTGCTAATTCTACTACTGCTGCAGCATTATAATTAGCATTACCCGCTTGTGAGCTTGTAATTATGGCTGAACCATAATTATTAGTGACTAATAAACCATTTGAAATTGTTGCGATATTACTATCGGAAGAGGCATAACTCACTGCTAAACCACTACTAGAACTAGCTGTTAAAAGTACTGTAGTCTCGCCATCACAACCTAAAGACAGAACTTGATTCCAACTAATTAACTGATCTGCTTTAGTAATACTAAAAGTAGTACCAACATAATCAATTGTATAATTTGAACCAGCACTTAAATTTCCTTGTCCTATTGCATAAGTCCCAACATTCTCTCCAGCAGCTCTTGTCAAAGATCCTGTAAATGCATCACTTCCTACTAAACTCGGCGAAACTGAATAAGCAAAAACAGGATCAGCCGTACCGTAAACTTTGGTTTGAGAAGGATTCGCTGTAACTGTTATTGGCTTGGCCGTAATAGCAAAGTCTTCACTAACATAATTGATACTGTAATTTGAACCGGCACTCAAACTTCCTTGTGTGATAGCATAAGTTCCAATATTTTCTCCTACAGCTCTAGTTAATGCTCCTGTAAATGCATCACTTCCTACCAAACTCGGCGAAACTGTATAAGTATAAATAGGATTAGCTGCACCGTAGACTTTGGTTTGAGCAGTATCGGCTATAACAGTAATTGGTTTAGCAGTAATAGCAAAATCGTTGCTTATATAAGTAATGTCGTAATTGCTACCTACACTTAAACTTCCTTTTTCAATTGCATAATTACCAATGTTTTGACCCGCTACTCGTGTTAGGTTTCCAGTAAACGAATCCCCACTAACTAAACTTGGAACAACTGAATAAGTAAACACAGGATCTGCTGTACCGTACACTTTAGTTTGTGAAGCATCGGCTGTAATGGTAATCGGTTTAGCTGTAATAGCGAAATCTTTACTTACATAAGTAATGTCGTAATTATTACCTGCACTTAAACTTCCTTTTTCAATTGCATAATTACCAATGTTTTGTCCCGCTACTCGTGTTAGGTTTCCAGTAAACGAATCTCCACTAACTAAACTTGGCGCAACTGAATAAGTAAATACAGGATCAGCTGTACCGTACACTTTTGTTTGAGCAACATCGGCTGTAACAGTAATCGGTTTAGCTGTAATAGCGAAATTAGAACCAACAAAAGTCATTAAATATTTAGAACCAGCTGAAAGGGTGCCTACATTTATAGCGTAATCGCCAATATCTTCACCAGAAGCTCTTAATAAAGCTCCACTAAATGTATCACCGTTTTCTAAATTTGGAGAAACTAAATATATGAGAATAGGATCAGCTGCGCCGTAAATTTTAGTTTGAGATGCAGTAGCAGTTACAGTAATAGGTATTTGGTTTAATTTTAGTATAAAATCGTGCGTAGTAATACAATTATTTTCATCAGTAGCAGTAACCGTAAAATTACTAGCAGCAATTTGAGTTGAAGTTCCTGTTATCTCTCCATTTGGTAATAGATTGAAGCCAGAAGGCAAACTTCCCGTTGTAACTGCATACGTTTTAGCCCCTGTTCCTCCTGAAGCTACAATAGTCTGACTATATCCAGTATTGTAATCATAACCAGATAAAACAGTTGTCGTAAAACCAATTGCCGTTGGCTGTGTAATGGTAAAACCTTGAGTCGTTACACAACCATTAGCATCTGTAACAGTTACAGTATAAGTTCCAGCACTTAGTCCTGTTGCAGTAGCTGCCGTTCCGCCTGTTGGAGCCCATGCATAGGTATATCCACTTGTACCTCCTGAAACACTTACCGTAGCAGATCCGTCAGCACCTCCATTGCAAGTAACGTTCGTTTGTGTAGCAGCAGTTGCAACGAGAGCAGTTGGTTGCGTAATTGTAAAGTTTTGAGTAGCCGTACATCCGTTAGCGTCGGTTACAATTACAGTATAAGTCCCAGCTGCAAGTCCGGTAGCTATCGCTGCGGTTCCTCCTGATGGAGACCATGCATACGTATAAGCACTTGTTCCTCCTGATACACTTACAGTAGCAGATCCGTTACTTCCTCCAAAACAACTTACATTGGTTTGCGAAGCTGGTGTTACGGCTAGAACAGCTGGTTGCGTGATCGTAAAACTTTGAGTAGCGATACATGCGTTAGCATCGGTAACCGTTACGGTATACGTTCCTGCACTCAATCCTGAAGCTGTAGCAGTAGTTCCTCCTGATGGAGACCATGCATACGTATAAGCACTTGTTCCTCCTGATACACTTACAGTAGCAGATCCGTTACTTCCTCCAAAACAACTTACATTGGTTTGCGAAGCTGGTGTTACGGCTAGAACAGGTGGTTGCGTGATCGTAAAACTTTGAGTAGCGATACATGCGTTAGCATCGGTAACCGTTACGGTATACGTTCCTGCACTCAATCCTGTGGCTGTAGCAGCAGTTCCTCCTGATGGAGACCATGCATACGTGTAAGCACTTGTTCCTCCTGATACACTTACAGTAGCAGTTCCGTTACTTCCTCCAAAACAACTTACATTGGTTTGTGAAGCTGGCGTTACAGCTAGAGCTGATGGCTGAGTAACCGTAAAACTTTGAGTAGCGGTACAACCGTTGGCATCAGTAACCTTTATGGTATACGTTCCAGCATTCAATCCTGTTACAGATGTAGTTCCGTCACCTGTTGGAGTTCCCGGAGTCCAATCGTACGTATATCCACCGGCACCACCGGTTGGTGTATTAATAGCAGCTGCACCGGTTGAACCTCCATTACAAGCGATATTCGTTTGTGATGCAGGTGTTACGGTAATAGCAGTAGGTTGGGTCAGCGTAAAACTTTGAGTTTCAGTACAACCATTAGCATCAGTCACAGTACATGTCCAAGTTCCTGCTGTTAAACCTGTAACAGAAGTAGTTCCGTCACCTGTTGGTGTTCCCGGAGTCCAATCGTAAGTATATCCTCCCGCACCGCCTGTTGGTGTATTGATAGCAGCTGAACCATTTGAACCTCCAAAACAAGATACATTGGTTTGCGAAGCAGGTGTTACTACAAGAGCAGTAGATTGCGTTATCGTAAAACTTTGAGTAGCGGTACAACCGTTAGCATCAGTAACCGTACAAGTATAAGTGCCCGTAGTTAAGCCACTAGCAGTAGCGCCAGTACCTCCCGAAGGTGACCATGAATAAGTGTAACTTGGTGTGCCTCCTGTAAGAGCTACTGTAGCAGAACCATTTGAGCCTCCAAAACAAGATACGTTGGTTTGTGCGGCAGCTGTTGCTACAAGAGTAGCTGCTGGTTCTGTAATAATAACTGTATGGGTTTTTACACATCCAATATTGTCGGTAACGGTAACGGTGTATGTTTGCGCACTCAGACCAGAAGCTGTTGCTGCTGTACCACCAGAAGGGGACCATGAGTAGGTATAAGGTGCTATCCCGCCAGAAGCCGATAGGATTGCTGAACCATTACTGCCTCCCTTACAGGATACATTGGTTTGAGAAGTTGTAGTAACAATTGTATTAGAAACAGTTAGTGTTCCTGAATTTGAGGTAGCAGAATCTGCACCACTAACGACGCAGCGATATGAATAACCACTCATTCCAGCTGTTACCGCTGTGATAGTTAAAGTAGTTGTAGTAGCGCCAGAATAAGGTGCCCCATTAGCAATATTTGTAAATCCGCTACCTTCATTTACCTGCCACTGATAACCAGTTGCATTTGAAGCCACTATGGAAAAGGAGGCATTAGTATTGGTACAAGTACTAATATTAGAAGGCTGCCCAGAAATACTTACCGGCGAGCCAATAGTAAAGATTGGATTTACTCCGGGGAAATTTGTACCTCCAGGTGTTAGATCTTTAGTTTCAGTATCAACTTCACTTCCGCTCCAATTCGCTGAATCGGCAATTGCCAATAAAATAGCAGCTTTAGTTCCTGACTTGATTCCTGTATAAACATTATTATCAAAATGATACAAAGGGCTTCCACTCTGAATATTTGCTGTTGTGCCATTCGATAAACTAGACGGTAAATAAGAAATAGTAGCATTAGGGAAAGTCACACCTGTACTTGGCCAAGTTTTAGTTCCATAGGCGGATGTACTCCAATTAGCGTAAGCATAAATAAAAGTTGGAGCTGCAATACTTCCTTGCAAGACAAACCAGTTATCACCACCAGATGCAATCGCATCGGCACTCCATCCAGTAGCAGAGACAGAACCAAAGTCCGAAAGACCTCCACCTATTACTGCACCTGAACCTATCGTAATCTTAATAAGCGTTCCGGCAGGAACTATTGTATTAGTGGTCCAAGTTATAAAACCTTCAGCACTACTATTGCCTGTTTCTAATGAAGAGCCATTCCATGCATAGTCAGTTAGTAATATTGTTTGACCACTAGCTATGGAACTTAAGGTCAAGATAGCTATTTCATTGGGATTTGTATCTGAATTAATTCCTACAAAAGCAATGTCACCTGTCTGTAATTGAGCATTCGCAATTGGTGCAAAACTAACCAGGATCAACAAGAGGATTAAATTTTTAATTTTTAAAGTAATGTTCCCTTTCATAAATTGAATTTAAAATGATATTAATTCGAATAATTAATCAACAAAAAAGGTGATTCATTTTAATGATCACCTTCAGTTTTACGTCTTAGTTTCTTGAAGGAAAAATACCTTCGAGGCAGATAATATAAGTAACACCCAAATATGGAACTCTATTTTCATGTGGTAGATTGCCTCCTGTTAGACCAATTGAGTTTGGAGATAATGCAACATTCGGAGTAGTACTTAAATAATCATTAACACCATCTCCATTTACATCAACCGGAGCTGCTATTACAGTTGCACTTGTTGGTTTATGTACAGTCGCATCACCATCATTCACATTTAATGCATGATTATGAGCCGGAATTTGATTAGTGATAAGTGTCACATTTTCAACTCCTCCAACTTGACCTAACATAATATTTGAAAGACCTGGTCCTTGTCCCCATCCAATTGCTTCTCTTCCTCTTAAATCTGGCAAAGCAAAAGTTGTCTGACCGTTTCCTCCATACGTAGTCCCTAATATAGAAAAAAGAGCTGTGTTTTGGGCTATTGAAAGGATTTGACCATTACAAAACGCCCATCCTCTTGGGGCGAAATTTCCTGCGAACATTTTTATTATTCCTATAAACTCTTCCATAATATTTTTTTTAGTTTTTATTGATTTTCTATTGCAAATCAACAACTTAATTTTTATTTTTACAAATAAAAAATACTTATTTTGTTAAAAAAAATACAAACCGATATTTTAAAAATAAAAACAAAAAAAAATAAAAACAAAAAAAAATAAACATGAAAAGAAGAACATTTATACAGCAATCAGCAGTTTTATCTACCGTTACACTATTGTCTTCACCTCTTGAATTAATTGCCAAAGAACCTTCAAATTGCGAATTAAATTTATCTTCTTTTATCTCTAGCGGTAAAAAAGCAATCGTTAATGGTTTTGCAATAGATGCCATTTCTAAAAAGCCTATAAATGCTAACATAGAAATTAAATCCGATTCAGGTCTTTTTACCAAAACCCGAACAGGAAATATTCAAAACGGACAATATTCTATAGTTGGAAATGTATTAAAGGAAGGAAACCATAAAATCAAAGTAAAAATTGAAGCTGACGGATACAAAACATTTATTGGCACAATTTACTTAACAAAATTAGGATGTCGCGTTGATAGTCAATTGTGGTCTTACAATCCAGATTTTAGACCTGAATTCATTCCTAAAAATGATATTACAGATACATTAATTAATTCAAAATTTAACTTCCATTTAGTAAAAGCATAACAACAGAAAATACTTTTTTTTCTAACTAGACATTTATTTGATTATTACTTAATTTTTCATACAAGATTTTAAGTTGGGTAAGATCTATTCCCAAAACTTCAGCGGAAAAGAAATCACCTTTGAAGGCCGCGTTTTGATTTTTAGAGTGCTTTTTTAAACGTTCAAACATTTCAATAACTTCATCATTTGAATAGTCAATGACAACAAAAGATATAAATCGCTCTATGACAGATTGCATTCCGTCATTATAATTGCATAATAAAACATTTTGATCTGTTGCATAAAAATCAAGAAATGCCTGGAAATATTTCTCTAAAACTAATGCACCATACTGTTTGTAGCTAATTTCTGTAATAATCAGAGAGGGAATACCAAAAACACTGTGCGGTATTAATCCGGGAACCATATGCATTCCAATCATTTTTTGATGAGATTTTAAGACCTCTGCTGGTTCTCTATAAAGCAACATAAAAGGTAATTCCGGAAAGATCAATCTAAATTGGGCAACATTAAATATATGCCACGCGTCCAACTTTATAATTAAATTTTTTTGTTCTGGAAATCGTTTTTGACCTAGAAGCCTTATAACTGCTTCAACAAGAACACACTTTTGTTTGAAATCAAAAACAGTAGCACGTAAAATTTGATCTATAAGCGGAGCTTCAGAAATCATTATATTTCCTGAAGAAGTAACTAAAGACTGACTCACCATGGTAGAGCCGCAGCGCGAAACATGAAATACTAACGCTTTTAATTCGATAGAAATCAATTGCTTAGACCAATCCAAAAGATTCTCTATAGTACTTACTACTCTAACTACTTTTGAATTATAGGGATGGCTTTTACATTTAGAAATAGTTTCTTCAAAAAACGGATCCGTATATTTTCTATCTCCTAGATAGATCCATTCAAAATATACATCATTATCTTTTTCAATTAACTTATAAGGAATCCAATGTAAAAGAGGATGATCTATGTTTTCCATTTTATTAAATCTATTTAGCTTGCAGACTTGCTATAATTTTGGCATTTATCTCAGATGGAGTTCTGGAGAGTTCAGCAATAATTTGTCGTTTAACTTCGTCTGAATACTGGTTTTTCTTTGAAGAATAATGAATATCAAAACCCATTTTTGTAAATAAGTCATCTGACCACGCGTTTCTGACACAATCCAGAGTGAGGTGAATTCTGGGTTTCAATCCCTTATTTTGCACACTATGAGGAAGCTGAAAATTGGCGTACCAGCACTCACCCATCCTCATAGGAACAAGTTCATGGTTAACATAAAAAAAAACTTCAGAATTTGTTACAATAGGTATGTGAATTCTAAAAAAACCATCCTCATAGGAAGTATCATTATCTACGTGCTCTTTTATTTCACTTTGTGGATCTAAACGAAGTAACCGTATAGCTTCTTTGTCACATTTAAACCAATTTATAATTTCGGTAAAATAAGGACAATGATCAAGTAAACTAGTATTATGGTATTCTTTATTTGCAAAAGATAAAATGTCATTTACCTCGCCAGAAGCTGATCTCAAAGAAATACTGGTCCAACTGCCTTCATAGCGTTGTGTATTGAAATGGGGAGTCCACAGATCATTTTCACATACAGCTAATTCACTTTGCAATTTATCTATCGAAAAGGAAATTGGGAGTTTAATAGAAAAAGGATTCATATTCTTTTAAAAGATTAAATTAGAAATCATTTCTTTTGCGCTGTAAATATATAAATTTTGTGAAGGCTTTGTCAACGAAGAAATTAATATTTTTTTCGTTTCATACATCTGCTTTTTAACAATTAAGAGCAATTGTATAAATTTTCAATGATAAAATTATACAGTTTATTAGTAGATAAAGACACGGTTTCTAAATCCGTTTTTAATACCAAGTCTGCTCTTAAAGGGATCTCAAAAACAGCACTAATTCCTGTGAAATTATTTATTTTATTACTATCATTATCTGGCAGTAATGCCTTTTTATACAATCCTTTAGGGTCTCTTTTGATCAAATTTTCTATCGAACACTCCAAAAATACAGTCCTGACAAATTTATGTGCTCTCAATTCATTTCTTAGATTTTCGTATGGATTAATTACCGACATCAAAACGATAGTATCTGCTTTAACAAAATCTCGTCCTACTTCAAAAAGACGTCTGATATTTTCACATCGATCTTCTTTTGAAAATCCTAAATCTTTACAAATAGTTGTTCGATAAACATCACCATCAATGACTTCAACTTTATAGCCTTCTGCTACTAACAACTGATGAACATTTTCAGCTAATGTTGTTTTACCCGAACCAGATAATCCTGTAAATTGTATTAGTACCATCCTACGAATAAATTTTTATGATCAAAAAAATATTTTTTCACCACATTAAGTAGCAATTAAAATATAATCTCGCAATTATTAAAAAGAGTTTTTACCATAAATTAGAAGGATTAAACAGATTTTTAAAGCTTGATTAATATAGCAAGACCAAAAAAAAACAAACGAGCGAAGATCCAAAAGAAAAATAGCATGTGAATTAGCCAAAACAAAACATAAACTTCAATGCTTTTCATAATTATTAATCTTAGTTTACTCAAACATAAGAAAAAATAATTATAGAATCAATTACTTTATTTGACTATAATGTTCGTCAAATGTTCGTTACAAGGCATAAAAAAAGCCCTTACAGATTTGTAAGGGCTTGATTTTCAATGTGAAGGCAGAAGGATTCGAACCTTCGACCGCCTGCTTAGAAGGCAGGTGCTCTATCCAGCTGAGCTATGCCTCCATTTTTCTTTTAAAACTTAAATGGAAAAAGTTTATTTAGTCGGGGTGGCAGGATTCGAACCTGCGGCCTCCTGCTCCCAAAGCAGGCGCGATAACCGAGCTACGCTACACCCCGAGTGTACAATTAAGCGGAGAGACAGGGACTCGAACCCTGGCGACGATTACTCGTCGACAGATTAGCAATCTGCTCCATTACCGCTCTGGCACCTCTCCAAGCTCAAAGAACGTGTCTTGTTTTGCGGTTGCAAATCTAACACTTCATTACGTTTCTCACAACTATTTAGAGTACTTTTTTCAATATTTTTTCATTTTTTTACAAAATCAATTCACAATCAAACACATAGGCCTCAATAAAAATTGCATTTATTTTTGAGAAAAATATAATACCCAAATCAAAATCAGATTTTATCTAAAAATGATTAAATTTGCTAGATAAACTAACATAATATAAATCATGAACAAAAGAGTTGTTATCGTTTCTGCCGTTAGGACACCCATAGGAAGTTTTATGGGAGGATTATCCACTGTTTCTGCCCCAAAACTAGGTGCAGCAGCTATTAAAGGTGCTATAGACAAAATAAAATTAGATCCGAATTTAGTTGACGAAGTATATATGGGTAATGTTGTTCAAGCAGGCTTAGGACAAGCTCCAGCTCGTCAGGCAGCTTTGTTTGCCGGTTTACCAAATTCTGTTAGTTGTACTACTGTAAATAAAGTTTGCGCCTCAGGGATGAAATCTGTGATGATGGGAGCACAAGCCATTCAATGCGGAGATGCTGAAATCGTCATTGCTGGAGGCATGGAAAACATGAGCTTGATACCACATTACATGCATTTGAGAAACGGAACTAAATTTGGACCTACCACAATGGTTGATGGCATGCAAAAAGACGGCCTCACGGACGCTTATGATAACAATGCAATGGGTGTATGCGCTGATTTGTGCGCCGCTGAGTACAACTTCACCAGAGAAGATCAAGATCAGTTCGCCATCCAATCCTATGAGCGTTCTGCAAAAGCATGGGAAAACGGAAAATTTGACAACGAAATTATCCCTGTAGCTGTACCACAACGAAAAGGAGATCCAATAATAATATCTAAGGACGAAGAATTTACCAACGTAAAATTGGATAAAATCCCAACATTAAATGCTGTTTTCACCAAGGACGGAACCGTAACCGCAGCCAATGCTTCAACAATCAATGACGGAGCTGCAGCAATGGTACTAATGAGCGAAGAAAAAGCACTATCATTAGGACTAAAACCTTTGGCTTACATACGAAGTTATGCAGATGCCGCACAGGAGCCAAAATGGTTTACCACAAGTCCCGCAAAAGCTCTTCCTAAAGCCTTAGACAAAGCCGGAATAAGTATTGGCGATGTAGACTACTTTGAGTTCAACGAAGCTTTTGCTGTGGTAGGATTAGCTAATTCTAAAATTTTAGGTTTAGACAATGATAAAGTCAACGTTAATGGAGGTGCTGTTTCATTAGGACACCCTCTTGGCTGTTCTGGAGCAAGAATCATTGTTACTTTATTAAACGTTTTGGAACAAAATAATGCAAAAACCGGAGCTGCAGCTATATGCAATGGTGGCGGTGGAGCTTCAGCAATTGTTATCGAAAGAATTTAAAAATAAACATTATGGTCTTTGGCTTTGTTCCTACTAATGGAAACAAAAACAAAGACCATTTTTTTTCAATATAAAAACATCTAAATGTTCGGAATTTGTAATCTGGCTATAATCCCGCTTCGGTTTGAACCTAGCGATAAAAGCGAAATTGTCTCCCAAGTCTTGTTTGGTGAACATTTTGAAATTTTGGAAAAGGCAAAACAATGGTCTCGTATTAAAACACAATATGACGCTTATGAAGGCTGGGTAGATTCTAAACAATACCAATTAATCTCTGAAGAGAACTACAATCAACTATCCGATGAAGAGATTGTATTGAACTTAGATTTAATAGAATACATCACCGCTCCTTCTAATTTATTATTGCCAATTCCATTAGGTTCCTCCTTATCTTTTTTAAAAAATAAGGAAATAAACACCGCTCAATTTCATTTTGAAGGCACAACAACCCAAGGCATTAAAGACAAAAAAGAACTAATAAAAACTGCTTTTTTATACCTTAACGCTCCTTATCTTTGGGGAGGAAAAACTCCTTTTGGGATAGACTGTTCCGGTTTCACACAAATGGTATATAAACTCAACGGTTATAAATTATTCAGAGACGCATCGCAACAAGCCGTTCAGGGCGAAGCTTTAAGTTTTATAGAAGAAAGTGAACCGGGTGATTTGGCCTTTTTTGATAATGAAGAAGGAAACATCACTCATGTAGGCATCATAATGGAAAACAATTACATCATTCATGCCAGCGGAAAAATAAGAATTGACAGATTAGATCATTTAGGGATTTACAACGCCGAAATCAATAAACACACACACAAACTTAGAGTCATTAAAAAAATAATATAAAAAAAGCCTGTTTGAAAATAATTTCAAACAGGCTTTTTTTATCAACATCAATTAGCTTTTACATTTTAGCTTTCAACGCTTTATATTCTGTAGTCATCTCCAAAGCACTATAAACATTCAAAAGAGTTTTAGCTACATCCTCGTTTTTAGGATCTAATTCGTATCCTTTTTTAAGGAATGGGATTACACTCTTAAACACATTTTCTCTCTTTAACTTCAACTCATCATAACGCTTCATATCTTTTGTAGAAGTACCTAATTTATTCATTTCATCAATAATAGGTCTTTCAGCTTCCAGTTTCAAAGCAGCTAAATTGATATAAGCATTGATATAATCTGGCTTAATCTCAATTGCACGTAAGTAATATTTTTCAGCCTCAGCCTTGTTATTTGCATTTCCGCTGATTACTCCTAAATTAAAAACTAAATCAGCATCATTAGGACTCTTCTCTAAAACCTCTCCAACTAACTTTTTGTAAGTTTCAAAATCTTTAGTTTCTAAATATAAATTAGCTTCTGTTAAAACTAATGAAGAGTCTTCAGGGTTTAATTTTCTAGCTTCAGAAACTGCTTTTTTAGCTTCTTCAATCTTTCCATTTTGGACCAAAATCAAAGCAATATTTTTGTATATTTCTCCTCTTTTTGAAGGAATTGCTTCAGTTGTTGGTTTTTCATGCGTCCCCAATTTCACCATTTTATCTCTTTCTTGCGCAGTAGCAAAAAGATCTTCCTGACCACTTACTTTATTAACTGCTAAATAATTTGTAGCCTTTCCTGAATAATTCAGTTTTTTCAAAACATCATACAATTCCAATGCTTTATCATACTCTTTAGAATTAACATAAGTAGATGCAGCATAATACAAATTGATGGTGTCTTTTTTGTCTAACAAATAAGCATCATGTAATTTTTTGGCGCTTTCAGAATGTTTTTCAACCTTAGAATCAGCAATAGCACCATTGATCAACTTATTTTTTATATCTGCTATAGAAGTTGCAGCCTGAGTAGAATATTTTACTTTACCAGACTCTTTTTCTACAGCAATCAGCTCCTGATAAGCCGCAGCAGCGGTACTTAAATTTTTATCAGTATCAATATTTTTATTAGCCAATTCCAAAAACGTATTTCCTTTTATAAAGAAAAACAACGCTTTCTCTGCCTCAGCAGCATTGGTAACTAAATATTCTGCACCTTGCAAAATTGTTGCGGCTTCTTGAGCCTCACCTTTTTTTAGCGCTTTTTCAGCAGCTTTAATTTGATCCTTTTGAGCAAAAGTAGCTACCGATATCAATAAAGCTGACGCTAGTATTACATATTTACTTTTCATAAAATTCAATTTTTGTATTTAATAATTATTCTTGTTTATTCAATATTAACAGATTATGCTTCGTCTTCAGAATCCTCTTCATCAACTTCTTCATCTAGCTCCTCCTCTTCATCATCTTCGTCTTCATCCTCTTCTGAAACTCCTTCATCTTCTAAAACTTCCAATACCGGTTTTACTCTTTCGATTGCTTCGGTTTCCACAACATTACCGTCTTCATCTACCACCACTTCAGCAACATCATCTTTCATCACTTTTGTAACAGCTGCAATGGAATCTTTACCTTTAATATTAATCAACTTAACCCCTTGGGTAGCACGTCCCATAACCCTTAAGTCTTCAACAGCCATTCTAATGGTTAATCCTGATTTATTAATAATCATTAAATCATCAGCATCCGTTACTGCATTAATAGAAATTAGTTTTCCTGTTTTTTCGGTAATATTTAATGTTTTTACTCCTTTTCCACCTCGGTTAGTAATTCTATACTCATCAAGACTAGAGCGTTTTCCGTAACCGTTTTCAGCCACAACTAAAATCTCACTGCTCATATCATTTACAGTAACCATACCAATTACTTCGTCAGTATCATCTTTAAGAGTAATTCCACGAACTCCTGATGCTGTTCTTCCCATCGGACGGGTTTTAGTTTCCTCAAAACGAACTAATTTACCAGATTTTACTGCTAAAATAATTTGGCTTTCACCATTCGTTAATTTCGCTTCTAATAACTCATCACCTTCCTTAATAGTGATAGCAGCAACACCATTTACTCTAGGTTTAGAATATTTCTCTAAAGATGTTTTCTTAACCTGACCTTTTTTAGTGACCATAACTAAGTTATGACTCTTAATATACTCCTGGTCTTTCAAGTCTTGAGTACAAATAAATGCTTTTACTTTATCGTCACTTTCTATATTAATCAAATTCTGGATTGCTCTACCTTTGGCTGTTTTACTTCCTTCCGGTATTTCATACACGCGCATCCAGAAACATTTTCCTTTTTGAGTAAAGAACATCATATATTGGTGATTGGTAGCCACAAACATGTGCTCTAAGAAATCTTGATCTCTTGTTCCGGCACTTTTTTGACCAACTCCACCTCTATTTTGGGTTTTATATTCAGACAAATTAGTACGTTTGATGTAACCTGCATGAGATATTGTAATTACCACATTCTCATCAGCAATTAAATCTTCAATACTCACATCTCCTCCTGAATATTCAATAATAGAACGACGCTCATCTCCGTATTTATCACGAATTTCAACCAGCTCTTCTTTGATTAAATTGGTTCTTAAAACAACATCGGCTAATAAAGCTTTCAAATGCTCAATTAACTTCATCAACTCTTCGTACTCTGCTCTTAATTTATCTTGCTCCAGACCTGTTAACTGACGCAAACGCATCTCAACAATAGCACGAGCTTGAATATCAGATAATTTAAATCTTTCGATTAATTTTTCACGAGCTTCTTCTGTATTCTTAGAACTTCTAATTAAAGCAATTACTTCGTCAATATTATCCGAAGCAATGATTAAACCTTCCAGAATATGCGCTCTCTCTTCGGCTTTTCGTAATTCGAATTGTGTTCTACGAACCACAACATCATGACGGTGCTCAATAAAATAATGAATCATATCTTTTAGATTCAACATTTGTGGGCGCCCTTTTACTAATGCAATATTATTAACACTAAATGAAGACTGTAGCTGTGTATACTTATAAAGGGTATTTAAAACAACATTTGGAGTTGCATCTCGTTTCAAAATATAAACGATACGCATCCCGTTTCTATCTGATTCATCACGAATATTAGCAATTCCCTCAATTTTCTTTTCATTAACCAAGTCAGCTGTACGCTTAATCATATCAGCTTTATTAACCTGATATGGAATTTCAGTAACAATGATTGATTCCCTTCCGTCTACTTCTTCAAAACCAACCTTGGCACGCATAACAATACGACCTCTTCCTGTTTTAAAAGCTTCACGTACGCCTTCATAACCATATATAACACCTCCAGTTGGAAAATCTGGTGCTTTAATATGATTCATCAATTCGTCTATTTCAATATCATTATTATCTAAATACGCTAAGGTACCATTGATCACTTCTGTTAAATTGTGTGGAGGCATATTAGTTGCCATACCTACAGCAATTCCAGTCGCTCCATTGACCAATAAAGTTGGAACTCTCGTTGGCATTACTTTTGGCTCATACAAAGTATCATCAAAGTTTAGTTGAAAATCAACTGTTTCTTTTTCGATATCTGCCATGATTTCTTCCGAAATCTTTTTCATTCTGGCCTCAGTATAACGCATGGCTGCCGGGCTATCACCATCAACAGAACCAAAGTTACCTTGACCATCAACTAATAAATAACGCATGCTCCATTCTTGAGCCATACGAACCATCGCGTCATAAACGGATGTATCTCCATGCGGGTGATACTTTCCTAAAACTTCTCCGACAATTCTGGCGGATTTTTTATGGGCTTTATTTGAAAAAACTCCTAAATCATACATTCCATAAAGAACTCTTCGATGTACTGGTTTCAAACCATCTCTAACATCTGGAAGCGCCCTTGATACAATTACTGACATTGAATAATCAATGTAAGCTGATTTCATTTCATCTTCTATGTTAATAGGAATTAACTTTTCTCCTTCAGACATAAGTTGTTATATTAAAAAATTATATTAGTTTCAAAACGTGCCAATATACGTCTTTTAGAAATTTTTAAAGGCATATTTACTCATTAATTTCAAGGATTTATTAACAAATTAACATTGTTTTTGTTTACTAAATTAAGGCCGTTTTCCTGTTATTCTATTGTTTTTTTTTGTCTCTTAGCTGACATGATTCAACAAAGGAATGATTTTTGTTTTTAATTTGTTAAATCACTAAATTTACATATACCAAATATATTATGGATGATAATTTTTCACCTAGAGTAAAAGACGTTATTACCTATAGCAAAGAAGAAGCTTTGCGATTGGGGCATGACTTTATAGGAACCGAGCATTTAATGCTAGGTATCCTCAGAGATGGTAATGGTAAGGCAATTCAAATATTAAACAACCTTTCAGTCGATTTAGATCATTTACGTAGAAAAGTAGAAATCTTAAGCCCTGCAAGCCCTAGCATAGATACTAATATCGAAAAGAAAAACCTGCACCTGACACGTCAGGCTGAGCGTGCTTTAAAAACCACTTTCTTAGAAGCAAAAGTTTTTCAAAGTTCCTCCATTAGCACGGCACATTTATTATTGTGCATTTTAAGAAATGAAAACGATCCAACAACCAAGCTGCTCAACAAATTAAAGATTGATTATGATGTAGCTAAAGAACAATACTTAAATATGACTCCAAACGAAGACGATTTTTTAGAGAACTTGCCTAAAGCGAGTGACTCTTATAATGACGATTTAGGACAAGATGACAGTCTGAAAGAAGGGAATTTTAATAATCCGGCTAACAAATCAAACAAAAAATCCAAAACACCTGTTTTAGATAATTTCGGAAGAGATTTGACCGAAATGGCCGAAGAAGGAAAACTAGACCCTGTTGTAGGACGCGAGAAAGAAATTGAGCGCGTTTGTCAAATTTTGAGCCGTCGTAAAAAGAACAACCCCCTTCTTATCGGAGAACCTGGAGTTGGAAAATCGGCCATTGCCGAAGGTTTAGCCTTACGCATCATACAAAAGAAAGTTTCCCGCATCTTATTCAATAAACGCGTGGTAACTTTAGATTTAGCCAGCCTTGTCGCCGGAACTAAATACCGCGGACAATTTGAAGAGCGCATGAAAGCAGTGATGAATGAATTGGAAAAAAATGACGATATCATTCTTTTTATTGACGAAATTCATACCATTGTTGGTGCTGGCGGAGCTACAGGTTCATTGGATGCTTCGAATATGTTCAAACCCGCTTTAGCAAGAGGCGAAATCCAATGCATCGGAGCAACAACCCTAGACGAATACAGACAATACATTGAAAAAGACGGCGCCTTAGAAAGACGTTTTCAAAAAATAATTGTCGAACCAACATCTGTTGAAGAAACGATTACCATTTTAAACAATGTAAAAAACAAATACGAAGACCATCACAATGTTACTTATTCGCCAGAAGCAATTGAAGCTTGCGTAAAGCTAACAGATCGCTATATGTCTGAACGATTCTTACCGGACAAAGCTATCGATGCTTTGGACGAAGCGGGTTCACGCGTTCACATCACCAATATTGAAGTTCCAAAAAAGATTCTTGATTTAGAGCGTCAATTAGAAGATATTAGAGAATTGAAGAATGTAGTCGTTAAAAAACAAAAATACGAAGAGGCAGCCAAACTTCGCGATGACGAGAAACGCATTGAAAAAGACCTCGCTATTGCCCAAGAACAATGGGAAGAAGATGCTAAAAACAACCGTATTGAGGTTACAGAAGATAATGTTGCCGATGTAGTTTCAATGATGACGGGAATTCCGGTCAATCGTATCGCACAAACCGAGAGCAATAAATTAGCTAAATTACCAGAGTTAATCGAAAGCAAGGTTATTGGTCAAAAAGAAGCGGTTTTAAAAATTGCCCGTGCCATCCAAAGAAATCGTGCCGGTTTAAAAGACCCAAACCGACCAATAGGTTCGTTTATTTTCCTTGGACAAACAGGAGTTGGAAAAACACAATTAGCCAAAGTACTAGCCAAAGAATTATTTGATTCTGAAGATGCATTGATTCGAATTGACATGAGCGAATACATGGAAAAATTTGCCATTTCACGTTTAGTTGGAGCACCTCCGGGATACGTAGGTTATGAAGAAGGCGGTCAATTGACTGAAAAAGTCCGCAGAAAACCTTATTGTGTAGTTTTATTAGATGAGATTGAAAAAGCACATCCAGATGTCTTCAATATGTTATTGCAAGTATTGGATGATGGCTATTTAACCGATAGTTTAGGTCGAAAAATTGACTTCAAAAACACTATAATCATCATGACTTCTAATGTTGGAGCCAGACAATTAAAAGATTTTGGACAAGGTGTCGGATTTGGTACTGCTGCAAGAACTGCAAATGCCGAGGACAACTCTAAAAGTATTATTGAAAGCGCTTTAAAGAAAACCTTTGCTCCAGAGTTTTTAAATCGAATTGATGATGTAATCGTATTCAATACATTAGAAAAACACGATATCGATTTGATCATCGAAATTGAATTGAAAAAATTATATGCCAGAATAGCCGATTTAGGATATCATTTAAGTCTTTCCGATAAAGCCAAAGCATTTATTGCTGAAAAAGGATTTGACAAGCAATTTGGAGCAAGACCGCTAAAAAGAGCCATTCAAAAATATGTAGAAGATGCACTTGCCGAAGAGATAATCACTTCTAAAATTGCTTCTGGCGATGAAATTTTTATGGATATCGAAGATGGCGTTCAAGAATTGACAGTAAAAATAAAAAAAGCAATTGAACCAACTAATCTATAGTTAATTCTATCTGCAACAAGCCAATCAGCCCGTTACGTTTTTATAACATAACGGGCTGATTCTTTATAGAAATTAAACATTTTTTTAAAAACAAATATTTACATTTGGTTTTTATAAAAAGTCTAAACAAAATTGATATATGTCTCAAAACAAAGTTATACTAGGCAGTGAAGAATGGTGTTCATTTCCTGAATTAGGAATTCCTACAATCAAAGCCCGTGTAGATTCAGGAGCTAAGACCTCTGCTTTACATGCCATAAACATAGCTCCGTTCATTAAAAACGACACTAATTGGGTGAAATTTGACATTAATCCTATCCAAAACAACTTAAAGACAGTAATCCATTGTGAGGCGCCGCTAATTGACAAAAGAATCGTAAAAAGTTCTAGTGGATTTAGAGAACAACGTTACGTTATTCAGACTTCCTTGAAGATTGGGGATTCAAATTGGCCTATAGAAATGACATTAACCAATAGAGACTCTATGGGTTTCAGAATGCTTTTGGGCAGAGAAGCCATGAGCGGAAGGGTTCTTGTTGATCCGGAACAAAAATACCTTTTAGGACAGCCCAGCTCAGACAACCTCAAAGAATTATATAAAAACTCCGAGAAAGCCAGTTCAGGTCTTCGCATTGGTGTTTTAGCAAGTAATCCTGAACTGTACAGCAACAAACGAATCATGGAAGCTGGCGAAATGCGTGGACACGAAATGCATTTTTTGAACATCAAGGAATGCTACATGAAACTAGATGCAAAAACACCTGAAATTCACTATCGAGGAGGAATAATTTTAAATCAATTTGATGCTATTATTCCAAGAATAAGACCTAGTATCACTTTTTATGGTTGTGCTTTAACAAGACAATTTGAAGCATTAAAAGTCTTCTGTTTAAATTCAGCATCAGCAATCACCCAATCACGTGATAAATTATTTTCATTACAGTTACTACTCAATAGCGGAATAGGAATACCAACAACCGGTTTTGCTAATTCTCCTTTAGATACCAACGATTTGATAAAAATGGTTGGAGGCCCACCTCTAATTGTAAAATTACTCGAAGGAACTCAGGGAAAAGGTGTTGTATTAGCCGAAACTAAAAAAGCTGCCGAAAGTGTAATCAACGCTTTCAAAAGCTTAAATGCCAACATATTAGTTCAAGAATTCATCAAAGAAGCAAACGGAAAAGACATTCGCTGTTTTGTAATAGACGGCAAAGTAGTAGCCTCCATTCAGCGTGAAGCCATGCCAGGAGAATTCAGAGCCAACATTCACCTTGGCGGAACAGCATCAGTAATAAAAGCAACCAGCGAAGAAAAGCGCATCGCCATAAAAGCAGCCAAAGCAATGGACTTAAAAGTGGCCGGTGTTGATATCATTCGTTCTTCTAAAGGTCCTTTATTACTGGAGGTAAATTCTTCCCCAGGTTTAGAAGGAATAGAAGGAGCTACAAACAAAGACATTGCCGGTGAAATGATTAGAGCCATCGAGAAAAATTTCAAACTAAAATAGTTTTAAACTGTTCAGTCTCAGCTGCAGTTCTCAGCCTGCTACGGATTTGAACACCGAGACTGAACACTTAAAAATATGAACCCCTATCTTGACATTATTATCCGAAGTACAAGCGTATACCTATTTATGCTGATTGCGTTGCGCTTATTTGGCAAAAAAGAATTATCACAGCTCAACACGGCCGATGTTATTCTGATTTTACTGATAAGCAACGCCGTTCAAAACGCCATGGTAGGAAACAACAGTAGTCTTTGGGGCGGTATAGCAGCTGCAACAGTTCTTTTTACAATCAATTTTGTTTTCAAAAAATTGATGTATAAATATCCTAAACTAAGTAATTTAATGCAAGACAAACCCGAAATCCTCATTCACAACGGAAATCTGGATTTTAAAACCTTAAGCAAACTAAATATCACATCCGAAGAATTAAAAGAAGCCATGCGGGAACATGGAGTCGAACATTTTACAGATGTAAAACTGGCCATGCTTGAAATTGACGGAAACATCAGTATTATTTCTGGAGAAAAAGACCTTCGCCAAACCCACTTTAAAAGAAGGCGCATCCATAAAAATTTAAGCGGAATCAATTAAAAAGAGCTTTCAATACGAAGCAAATCTAACTGACGAACAATAACTTTAGTTCTAACTACTAAAACTAGGAGAAAAGTCATGATTTGCACATGACATTTTATCAAAACTATCCAACCGAAAATCATCTTACTATTCAATAATCTAAATATAGAAGATTAATTTCTTAAATTTATAGTTCAAAAAACACCCAAAATGTCAAATATAAAAATGATAATAGAAGAACGTCCAAGTAATATTGGTAATTTTATGGTAGGACGATTGCTTCCCTTTCGAGAAAAAAGAATGGTAGGACCATTTGCATTCATTGACCACATGGGACCAACTTGTATGAGTAATTACGAAAATCTCGATGTTCCACCGCATCCTCACATTGGACTTTCCACTTTGACTTACTTGTTTGAAGGAAGTATTATGCACAAAGACAGTCTGGGAACCGAAATAGAAATCAAACCCGGACAAATCAACTGGATGACTGCAGGAAAAGGAATTGTCCATTCAGAGCGAACACCTGAGTATTTACGTGATTCCGATAAAATGTTACACGGTCTTCAAATTTGGGTAGCTATACCAAAGGAATTGGAAGAAATAGAACCTTCCTTTCTTCATGTTCCTGAGAATGAAATTCCTGAATGGCAACTGGGAAATGTTGCATTTAAGCTCATCGCTGGCGAGGTTCTAGGCAAAAAATCACCAGTTCCAGTTTACAGTCCGCTATATCTTTTAGAATTAAAAAGCAGCAATCGTCAAACGGTTACTATTGGAGAACATCTATTTGGCGAAAGCGGCTTATATATTTTAGAAGGCAGCATTGAAAGTGATGGTCATATATTTGAACCCAAACAACTTTTGGTTGCTAAAGACAGTAAACTTTGCAGTTTTGATATGGCAGAAAACACAACTATCTATATTTTTGGAGGAGAAGCTTTTCCCGAAGAAAGAATTATCTATTGGAATTTTGTAGCTTCAACCAAAGAACTTATTGAAAAAGCTAAAGACAAATGGCTGGCACAAACTTTTGATAAAGTTCCCGGCGAAAATGAATTTGTACCACTTCCTGAGCAAAATAAACACTATCGATTATGACTAAAATAGCAGCGCACATTGGTACGCAACTGTACAAAACAGAAATAAAATCTCCTAATCATATCCTAATCGCTGATGAACCCGAAAGTAATGGCGGAAATGATTTAGGGTTTGACTCTAAAGAGTTGCTCGCCTCTTCGCTAGCTGCCTGTACCAGCATTACCTTACGGATGTATGCCGACAGAAAAAAATGGAATTTAACTGAGGTAAAAGTCGAAGTCACACTCGATAGAGATCCATCAGAAAATAAAACCAAAATTGAGCGTTCAATTCAACTATTTGGAGACCTGGACGCGGATCAAAAAATAAGATTATTAGCCATTGCAAATAAATGTCCGATACACCTTATTTTAAGCAATCCAATCGAAATTAAGACCGAATTACATCAGGAATAATTACAAATACAGCAACTAAATTCCAGATTTCCAATATTGAATATAAATAAAATGATTTCACCATTATAGACTACTTTCACCAAACCAATCTCTAAATCATACAATCCTATTTTGGACAAAAACAAAAAACCATTAACAATTGTTAATGGTTTTTTGTATCTGATTTTATGATCTATTTTAAAAGAATAAACTAAGGAAATAATAAATCAATGCAGCTAAAATTGCTGAAATTGGAATGGTTAAAACCCAAGCCCATAAAAGACTTACCGTAACTCCCCAACGAACCGCCGAGACCCTTTTAGTCAAACCAACACCGATAATAGAACCGGTAATTGTATGTGTTGTACTTACAGGCACCTTGAAATGCTCAGTAAAATATAAAGTTAATGCTCCGGCAGTTTCTGCAGCTACACCTTCAAAAGAACTCACTTTTGTGATTTTGGAACCCATTGTTTTTACAATCTTCCATCCACCACTCAATGTTCCTGCTGCAATAGCAGAATAACACGCCAAAGGAATCCATTCAGGCATTCTGAAATCACCCTCTTCATTTGGAAGCACAACATCCAACCAATGAGGAAGACTTTCTTGGGCAATTCCACTAGTATGGATATAGACCGTAACGGCTGCCGCTATAATACCCATTACTTTTTGAGAATCATTTCCACCGTGACCTAAACTAAAGGCAGCAGAAGACAATAACTGCATCTTTTTCAACCAAGATGCCGATTGGTGTAAGTTTAAACTACTAAATAGCAAACAAAAACTACTGATTGACAAAATAATAAAAGCAACTAAGAACCATTTTATATTGTGTGATTCGAAAACAACACTCCAAAAATGAGAATCAAAACGTGGTTTCTTAATTTGATCGTAATAAATCATCTGACTTTCAACAAACCAGATCGTTAACAACATCAAAACTGCCGTAAATATCTTAGGATAAATACTTTTTTTAGAAGCACTAAGAAGCCAAATAGAAATTAAATACGACATTAAAGCACCCAACAAAGGAGCCAAAACGATAAAAGCAACGATGACCATAACTCCCGAAGGAAAACCACCATCTTTACCGGCTGTATACCAATTTACGGTATCGTACCAATAGGCTTTGTGTATTTCTGCACCGTTAACAATGGTATATTCAAAAAAACCATGGACTGCAATGGCATGAGCAATGGCTGCACCAGCAAAACCACCAATTAAAGTATGAGAAGAACTCGAAGGAATCCCCTGCCACCAGGTAAATAAATTCCAAATAATGGCTGCTATAACACCGGCGAGAATCACTACCAGATTAATCTCAAGCGTATTGGCCGTTTTAGCAACCGTATCTGCCACTCCAAAACCAAAAACCCAATAAGCCAGAAAATTAAAGAAAGCTGCCCAAACTACCGCCTGAAAAGGGGATAAAACTTTTGTGGCAACAACGGTAGCTATTGCATTGGCCGCATCATGAAAACCATTGATGTAATCAAAGACTAAAGCCAGTACAATTATAACTATAAGTAAAGTAAATTCCATAAATGTAATTTCAGAAAGTAACTGATTAAATTAAGAATGCTTTACAGCAATTGATTCTAAAACACCTGCCACACTTTTACACTTATCTGTTGCTGTTTCTAAAACAGACAGTACTTCCTTATATTTAATTATATTTTTTGCGTCAGTTTCATTTTCAAAAATTTCAAACACTGCTTTATTGTAAACATTATCTGATTTATTCTCTAACTTGCTGATTCTCGCACAAGCTTCAGTAATATTCTTGATGTTTTTAAAGTTTTTCAATTCTTTCACCGCAGCATCAATATTCTGACAAGCCTCAAGATTAATTTCTGTCAATTTTCTGATCGACTTAGTAATCTTATCCACTTGATACAATCTCATTCTGCTTGCAGCACCTTGAAGGTTATCTGCAACATTGTCAATTGATGTAATCAAAGAGTGTATGTCTTCTCTATCAAATGGAGTGATGAAGTTTCTACTTAACTCTAAATTAGTCTGACGCGTAATATCCTCACCTCTTTGTTCTAATTTGTCTATTTTTTGAAAAAGAACTTCTCTTTCTTTTAAAGGCAAATTAACCGCTTCGTGCAAGTTTGAAGCTAATTCAATCAAGTTAGTGGATGCTTCCTCGAAAAGCGGGAAAAACTTCTTGTCCTTTGGAACTAAAAATTGGAAAATACTATTTAATGACATTTTATTTATTTTTTGGGGACAAATTTAATTCTTTATTTTAAGATAATGTTAAGCCAATGTTAACAAATCTTCTTCGATCTGAAAACTATTTAAAAATGAAACTGTTTTTTCAATGTCATAATGCAAAATTCTATCCTCTGTAACCAACGAAACTTCCTCACGATACGAGCTCAAAAACATCTCAATAAAATCACTTGAATGCAATGGTCTTCGGTATTGAATTGCTTGGGAAGCATTCATTAACTCAATGGCTAAAATACGTTCCAGATTATCCATTACGCGTAATGCTTTTGTCGCTCCATTAGCGCCCATACTCACATGATCTTCCTGCCCGTTGCTGGAAACAATACTATCTATACTTGACGGCGTGGCCAATTGTTTGTTTTGACTGGCAATACTTGCTGCTGTATATTGTGGAATCATAAAACCGGAATTCAGTCCTGGGTTATCTACTAAAAATGCAGGAAGATTACGCAATCCTGATATCAATTGATAGGTTCTACGCTCAGAAATACTTCCTAATTCAGCCAAAGCAATAGCCATAAAATCCAGTGCTAATGCTAAAGGCTGTCCATGAAAATTCCCCCCCGAAATGATCTCGTCACTTTCAATAAAAATATTTGGATTATCGGTAACCGAATTAATTTCAGTTTTAAAAACTTTTCTTACGTAATCTATCGCGTCTTTTGAAGCACCATGAACTTGCGGCACACAACGGAAAGAATAGGGATCCTGAACATGCGTTTTTTCTTGTTCAATAATTTCACTTCCTTCTAAGAATCCTTTGATACGATTAGCAGTCACGATTTGTCCTTTATGTGGGCGAATAAAATGAATCAATTCGTGAAAAGGCTCAATACGTCCATCGAATCCTTCCAATGAAATGGAAGCGATCAAATCAGCTAAATAAGAAAACTTATTCGCTTTCATCAAAATATGAACTCCATAAGCACTCATGAACTGCGTTCCGTTCAACAAAGCCAAACCTTCTTTGGATTGCAATACAATTGGTCCCCAATTAAAACGCTTCAATATTTCTGAAGAATGTACTTTTTTACCTTCAAAATAAACTTCGCCTTCACCCAGCAATGGCAATGATAAATGAGCTAATGGAGCTAAATCCCCAGAAGCACCCAGCGAACCCTGAGTATAAATTACCGGCAGAATATCATTATTGTAAAAAGCGATCAAACGCTCTACTGTTTGCAATTGAATCCCAGAATGTCCATAACTCAAAGATTGAATCTTAAGCAATAGCATCAGTTTTACAATTTCGCTAGGAACCTCTTCACCTGTTCCACAAGAATGGGATTTAACTAAATTTTCCTGAAGTTTAGATAAATTTTCATTGGATATTTTCACATTACACAAAGAACCAAAACCCGTATTTATCCCATAAATTGGTTCAGAATGTGAAGCCATTTTTTTATCCAAAAAGTCTCTACACTTTTGAATGTTTACTTTGGCTTCTTCAGACAATTCTAATAATTTATGTTGCGAAATGATCTCTTGAACTATTTCTAAAGAAAGTACAGCGGTACTTATATAATGCATATTATCCATTAGGTATCGAATTTAAAAAGCCAAAATTCCACAAATCAACATTAAAAAGCAACATATATTAATGATAATTTAAAATTCTTATCAATAAACAATAATTTAACAAATTTAATACGTTTTAAACCTAAATCTTATTCTGAATTAACGTCCAATTGATTTATAAATATCGTATTGTCTATACTAGATGTACCTAAATGATGGAATAAAAACTAGAAAAAGCACCACAAAACACTTTTAGAAAAACCTTCAATTAAATCTAAAAATAATGATAGCTCTTATGAAAGGCTTGTAAATTAAGAAATAGACAACTGGAGTCCAATTAAACTTCTTATTTTAAAATATTCGCAAAAACACACTTACTCGCTTCGAATTTACAAAAAAAGTGTACATTTGAAATATCATAATGTCAAGTAACAGAACCACATATCACTCTTCGATTACAACTCAAATTTGGGTTGCAGCTTCTGCTATTTCTACAATTACTACAACAACTACTACCCCTTAGGGGTATACATTTTACATATAAACCTATTATTTATATTTTTCTTTTTTTTAGAAAGAAGAGAATCGAACGTATAAATAGCCTCCCTTTTTTTTCCAAAATAAAATCAACAAGAATGAAAGTATTAAAATTTGGCGGTACTTCGGTAGCCAATGCACAAAACATAAAATTAGCCTTAAATATAGTTCTCAATCAAGCAAGCAAGGACAAACTAGTTGTAGTGGTATCGGCACTTAGTAAAGTGACCGACTTGCTTCAATTGGCAGCTGCAAAAGCCGCCGCAAAGGACGAAAGCTACAAGGAAATTGTAGCCGAAATAGAGAAAAAACATTTAGACACTTTAAAAGAATTGATTCCAGTAAGCCAACAAAGTAGTTTATTGAGTCATGTTAAACGAATCATCAACCATCTCGAAACGCTATTGGACGGCTGTTTTCTTTTAGGAGAATTATCTCGTAGAACTTCGGATACTATTTTAAGTTTTGGCGAATTATTGTCTTCCTATATTATCGCCGAAGCACTGAAACAAAATTTAAAAAACAGCAGCTATAAAGACAGTCGAGAATTGATTAAAACCAATAACAATTTTGGCAAAGCGGCGGTAAATTTTGAAGTTACAAACCAACTTATTGGTGATTTTTTTACTTCAGATGAAAGTCAAGTTGTTGTGATACCAGGCTTTATTGCTTCCTCTCTCGACGGAATCACCACTACTTTAGGCCGCGGAGGTTCTGATTATACTGCTGCGATAATCGGCGGGGCATTAAATGCCAGCGATTTGGAAATCTGGACTGATGTAAACGGAATGTATACCGCCAACCCGAAAATAGTAAAACAAGCCCAACCTATTGCTTCCATTTCTTATCAGGAAGCGATGGAGTTGTCGCATTTTGGCGCCAAAGTGTTGTTTCCTCCTACTATTCAGCCGGTTTTGAAAAAAAACATTCCCATTCATATTAAAAATACTTTTGAACCGGAAGCCATCGGTACTTGTATTTCTAATAACGTGTTTCAGCATACGAATCCTGTGAAAGGAATCAGCCATATAGACAATATTACTTTGATTACCCTTGAAGGCCCTGGTATGATAGGAGTTTCGGGTTCCTCAAAAAGACTTTTTGAGGTATTGTCTCAGGAAAATATCAATGTTATTTTTATTACTCAAGCCTCATCAGAACATTCTATCTGTATCGGAATTCTGAATACTGATGCCGAAGTTGCCAAAAATGCCATCAATAAGGCTTTTGAAATTGAGATTTTACAAAATAAAATAGATTCTTGTATCGTAGAAAAAAATCTATGCATCGCTGCTCTGGTGGGCGAAAACATGAAAAATCATCAAGGTTTGAGTGGCAAAATGTTCAGCACTTTAGGAAAAAACAATGTCAACATTCGAGCGATTGCCCAAGGTGCGTCCGAAAGAAACATATCAGTAGTAATCAACGAAAGAGATGTAAAAAAAGCGCTGAACAGCCTTCACGAACGTTTTTTTGAAGACAATACCAAACAATTGAACCTCTTTGTGATGGGAGTTGGAAATGTGGGCGAAAAATTTATCGAACAAATAAATCAGCAAAAAAAATTCCTGAAAGACAACCTAAAAATAAACCTCAGAGTTATCGCTTTGTCCAATTCGAGAAAAATGCATTTTGATGAAGATGGAATTGACTTGAAATCATGGCAATCCGTTTTAGAAAATAGCGAGGAAGCCAACAAAGAGTTATTTATCGAAAAAGTAAAAAAATTGAATTTACGCAACAGTATTTTTGTAGACATCACCGCCAATGAAACTGTTTCCAGAACATACGAACACTATTTAAGAGAAAATGTGGCCGTGGTTACTTGTAACAAAATCGCCTGTTCCTCTGCTTTTGACAATTATAAAAATCTCAAAAATTTATCCCGAAAATTCAACTCTCCTTTCCTTTTTGAGACCAATGTTGGCGCGGGATTACCTATCATTGATACGGTAAAAAACTTAGTAGCATCTGGCGATAAAGTCAATAAAATCCAAGCCGTTTTATCAGGAAGTCTGAACTTCATCTTTAATAATTTTGATGAAAAGAGTTCTTTTCACGACGTGGTAAAAGAAGCCGGCGTGCAAGGCTTTACAGAACCCGACCCAAAGATTGATTTGAGCGGAATTGACGTAGCCCGTAAAATTTTGATCTTGATTCGCGAGAGTGGCTACCAAATGGAAATTGAAGAAATTGAAAATAAATCCTTTCTTCCCGCAGCATGTATGGAAACAGCAGATAACGAGGATTTTTTCAAATCGCTAATTGAGCATAAAAGTCATTTCGAAGGAATTTTGGCGGAAGCCAAAGAAAAAGACAGCCGATTGAAATTTGTGGCCCAATTCGAAAATGGCAAGGCAAGCGTTGGTTTGCAATTTATCCCAAAAGATCATCCTTTTTACAATCTGGAAGGAAAAGACAATATCGTTTTATTCTACACAGATCGTTACGTCGATCAACCGTTGTTGATAAAAGGGGCCGGAGCCGGAGCTGCCGTTACGGCTTCTGGAATTTTTGCCGATGTAATTAGAATAGGAAATGTATAAATAGTAAGTCACAGAGTTTCAAAGTCACAAAGCATAGTCGCTTGTCATTAAATACTAGCTTAAAAAACTCTGAAACTCTGAAACTCTGAAACTTTTAAAAAATGAACGAAATAAAAATATTTTGCCCAGCCACAATCGCTAATCTATCCTGTGGATTTGATGTTCTGGGACTTTGCTTAGACAATGTAGGCGATGAAATGATCATCCGAAAATCAGCTGCGAAAGGAATTCGCATCACTAAAATAGTTGGTGCCGATTTACCGCTGGAAACCGAACAAAATGTAGCTGGTGTAGCCGGATTGGCTTTATTGAACGCTGTTGAATCTGACTTTGGATTTGATATCGAAATTTACAAACATATTAAAGCCGGAAGCGGAATTGGCAGCAGTGCTGCGAGTGCTGCTGGAGCTGTTTTTGGAATCAATACCTTGTTGGGAAACCCTTTCGAAATAAAAGATCTGGTACAATTTGCCATGCAAGGCGAAAAATTGGCCTGCGGCAACGCCCATGCCGACAATGTAGCTCCTGCCCTTTTGGGCGGTTTTACCTTGGTAAGAAGTTACCATCCTTTAGATATTATAAAAATAAAAAGCCCCTCGGAATTATACGTCACGGTAGTACATCCTCAAATAGAGTTAAAAACATCCGACGCGCGTTCGGTATTAAAACAAAACGTTTCTCTAAAAAGTGCCATCATGCAATGGGGAAATGTGGGCGGATTAATAGCAGGTTTATACACTCAGGATTACGACTTGATAGGTCGTTCGCTACATGACGAAATTGTGGAACCCATTCGCAGTGTCTTAATTCCGGGTTTTGATTTAATCAAACAGACTGCCTTAGAAAATGGCGCTTTGGGTTCTGGAATATCCGGATCTGGCCCCTCTATTTTTGCTTTAAGCAAAGGAGAAACTACCGCCAATAAAATTGCCAAAGCTATGAGCATTGTTTATGAAGAAATGAAATTGCCTTACGAAATTCATGTCTCGAAAGTGAATGACCAAGGAATGAAAATAATATAAGATATTAGAAATACAATGTCAGAATTCTAAAATTGTATTTCTAATATCATAAATCGTAAATTAAAAATGAAATATTACAGTTTAAATCATAACGCACCCAAGGTTTCTTTCGAAGAAGCCGTAATACAAGGATTAGCAACCGATAAAGGATTGTATTTTCCAGAAACCATTACTCCTTTAGCTCAAGATTTTTTTGATAACATCGAAAACTTAAACAATGAAGAAATTGCTTACCAAGCGATAAAACAATTTGTGGGCGATGAAATTCCAGAAACCACACTTAAAGAAATCATTGCCGAAACCTTGTGTTTTGATTTTCCGGTGGTCGAAGTCGAAAAAGGCATTTATTCCCTTGAATTATTTCACGGACCTACGATGGCATTCAAGGACGTAGGCGCGCGCTTCATGTCTCGTTGTTTGGCGTATTTTAACAAAGACAAAAAAGACAGCAAAAACACCGTTCTGGTCGCAACATCCGGAGACACCGGCGGAGCGGTTGCTAGTGGTTTTCTTGGCGTTGAAGGCGTAGAAGTCGTGATTCTTTATCCTTCGGGCAAGGTGAGCGACATTCAGGAAAAACAATTAACGACTCTTGGACAAAACATAAAAGCCTTGGAAGTTGATGGTGTTTTTGACGATTGTCAGGATATGGTTAAAAAGGCGTTTTTGGACGAAAGCCTACGACACAAAAACCTGACTTCGGCAAATTCTATCAATATCGCACGCTGGTTACCCCAAATGTTTTATTTTTTCTTTGCCTACAAGACTTTGAAAAAGCAAAACAAAGAACTCGTTTTTTCCTGTCCGAGCGGAAATTTCGGGAATATTTGTGCCGGAATTATGGCGAAAAAATTGGGTCTGCCTCTACTCCATTTTGTGGCTTCGACAAATATAAATGATACGGTACCAAGATTTTTAAAAAGCGGGATTTACGAGCCAAAACCATCCAAAGCAACTATTTCGAACGCAATGGACGTTGGGAATCCGAGTAATTTTATTCGGATTCAGGAAATGTATCATAACGATTTGGAGCAATTCAAAAAAGATTTTTCTTCCTATACTTTTACCGATGCGGAAACGAAAGCTGCGATGAAAACCATTTTTGACACCGACGGATATATTGCAGAACCCCACGGAGCTGTTGGTTATTTGGGATTAAAAAAAGAACTGAAAAACTACCCAAATGCGATTGGCGTATTTTTGGAAACGGCACATCCTATCAAATTCCTAGATGTTGTTGAACCTATTTTAAACGTAAAATTGCCCATTCCTGCACAAATAGAAAGCGTGATGAATAAGGAAAAAGTGAGCTTTAAAATTAAAACTTATAAAGAATTAAAAGATTTTTTAGGTTAAAAAACATCTTCCCAAAGCAAAAAAACCAGCTATCAAAATAAATTTTGGTAGCTGGTTTTCCATTAAAATTACTCTAGCAAACATCGTGAGTGAATTCTCTTTTAAAACACAAAAAAATAAAATCTACAAGGCTTCACGGATAAATCCTATATCCATGATTATAAACTTTTTAAAAAATAAAGAATAAGAATTTTTGCAGTAAAAAAATAAATACCTAGATCTAAAAATATAACTTGAATATGATTTATATTATAACTACTTTTGCAAAAAAATTAAGTTGCAAATATTCAATCCTTAGATTATTAGAAAACAACTTGAAAGCAAAAAAAACAAGTATTAAGTCCCCTTCTTGAATCTTAACTAAAAAGGAATTCAACAGATTAAACAATACTTCAAAAACTACCTGATAAAGTAGCTTCCCATATCAACATAATTTATTAAAAGAAGGAGAAAAAAATTTATGACGAATCATAGCATGAATGATGTTAGTTTTGAAATTGAATTATTAGACAAACATAAAGAGTATATCAATCAATATCAATCAAACGATTTTTATTGGGGAATTGGTATCGAAAATGAATGTTATTTAGAGTTTGAAAAACGCCGAACGGTGGATAAAGATTTTTTGCTAACTAAAGGACTGCATGAAAAGTATAGCGTCAATCATTTTAAAAATTACAAGGAAAACGTATTCGAAAATTCGTTGCAGAAAATCTTAACGGATAAAGAATATCAGCTTCCTGTATTAATGAATTCGCATTCGTTTACAAAAACTGATGTAAACAATGAACATGAAACTTTGGATTTTATAGATAAGGAACCAAATCCAGCATATTCAGGGGAAAGTATATTCGATAAATTACAAAAAAACAATAGTTATTTCGTAGATGAACTTCAAAAAAAATTCATTTTTGATGGCGATACTATTGAATTTGTTACTCAAGATTTCTATAAAAAAGATGTAGATTCTGTAATTGCAGAGCTAGCAAACATTAAGCAAGAGTTTTCAACAAACTTGCAGCGCGGAATGGAAAAAGAAAATATATTTCCGGAGTTTGGCAATATCAAAATTTGTTCAGAAAACCATCCTTTTGCCATATTTGTTTCCAATAATGACAATTATTCTGTTTTCAATAACATGACTTATCATTTTAATTTAACCATTCCGACAGAGTTGAACAAGGAAGGTGAAATTAAAGACAAAATAGATTTTATAAAAAAACATCAGCGAACTATACGCTTGTTTCAATGGTTAAGTCCGTTGTTTATGATCAAATTTGGCTCTTCTGATTACTTATCCCATCATGACGATAATGTCAATCTAACCAAAGCATCGCAACGATGTGCCATGTCAAGATACATCGGGATTGGTACTTACGACACCAATGTGATGAAAACCGGAAAAATTGTCCAGATGAATTTTGATGAGCATCCAATGCATGAAAATCCATTATGGTGGGTGAATCGTTATTCTGAAATATCAGATTACGAAAGAATTGAAAAAATTGGACTTGATGTAAATTTCCACAAGCACAAAAATCATGGTATTGAGTTCCGAATGTTTGATTATTTTGACGAAAAATACCTACAGGAGGTTTTGAATTTTCTTGTTTTCATTATGGATCATGCCATATTAAATGAAATTGAAAACCCGATTTGTGATTTAGAATGGAATAACTTTGTTTATGAATCTATTATAAAGGGCAAAGAAACCTGCGTACCATCAGGTCTTATTGCACTTTTAGAAAACATTTTGGCTATTAAAATAGAATCGAATGACCCTATAGCAATCTACAATCAAATATACGCGAATTTACATGCTACCTATTACGAAAGTGGTTTTTGTAGTTCCTTGCTGATTAAAAAAAGTGCGGTAGTAGTATAAACCTGATTAAGCTTTTTAAAATATCTTATAAAAAAAGACTTCTTGCAGACAAACAATCCTAAAGAAGTCTTTTTCATTTTTATCTAATCATGATAATAAAAGATGGCTGAGGAATAGCCTTTTTCCGGATCTTTATTGTTCCACCAATCCTTTCTTATTTCGGAAAAATAATTATAATTATTCATTCCCGCTTGAGACTGCAACGGATAAACAACTTTTCCGTCAACTCTATACGCTTTTTCGGTATCCGTTTCTGGAACTACCACTACAACATGCCCTGATTTATTCAAAATGAATCGTTTAGCGCAGATGATTCCTACTCCGCCATTGGTGTTTACCATCTTTTGAAGCGCATCAACATTATCTATTTTTTTCCATCCAAAATCACTAGCTGATTTTACAAACCAGTCATAGATATAGTTCGAGTAAAAAGGCCTCACCGTATCGTCAAAAGCCACTCTTACCTCATTTCCTTTTTCTAGTTCTTCGATTGCCTTATCGGTCCATCTTAGCCTTGGAATATAAGCTCTGGCAAAAAAACAATAATCAAAAGTATAAATATTACAATAGGTATCCGCCTCATCTTTTTGATACCTGAAGCTTTTAGAAACGTCCAGTTTATCGATAATATTCCTAATGGATGTCAATTTTGTTTCCAAACTTGTAAGGTCTCTAAAAGGGATTGACGGGTCGGCCATTGGCCTATAGGTTTCTTCTTTATTGTCAAGACTTCCTTTTACACCGGGTTCAAAATTAGGCACTTCAATGTCTGATTTTTTTTCCGTTGTTTCGTCAACGATTTCAATATCTTTTGAAAATACAAATCCTTCTTTTTCTGTGTTTAAAAGCTTTACTTTCCACCAATCTGTTGTTGTTTTATCAATTAATTTAACGGTATGCCTAAAAGGAATTTTTGTTAAAATTCTGGAATTATTATCTGTTGCCGGAAAATCTCTGAGATTCAATGACGCAGTAGCGACTCTATATTTCATACTAATCTGTTAGTTGTAATTGATTCTAGCGCCAAAATACTAAAACCAGCCAAGAAAGCGGCAAGTTTATTCCTTTTTTTAGGACTTTTTTAGCATTCAATCTAAAAAACAATATAAAATAATTAATTACATCTTTTTTGGATAGAAAGAAACGAAAACCGAAGTCTTAACATTAGACGATATTTTTGATCATTCCGATATATTACTAAAAACGTTGGTAAATCACGAAAATTGAAACCAACAGACTAAACATTTCTCATTAAAATGCCGTAAAATAGTTTCCTATAAAGAACGAGAACGAAATCCTATTTTGTTCTAGTTTTTTTTACCTTTGAAAAATACAAAGTCAGAACTCAGGTAAATAGTAGCATGATTACAAAAGCGACAATAGAAGACGTTTCCCCATTAAATACATTGATAAACTCCGCTTATCGAGGAGAATCTTCTAAAAAAGGATGGACCACCGAAGCAAATTTACTGGAAGGAAGCCGCACAACTGAAATGGAATTAAACCAAATCCTTCAAGATTCCAAAAATACGGTCCTCAAATTTACAGAGAACCGACAAATTGTAGCCTGTGTGTTATTGACCCAGAAAGAAAATCAATTGTATTTGGGAATGCTGACGGTTTCTCCTGAATTGCAAAACAGCGGTATAGGCAAAAAATTATTGGCGCAAGCAGAAATCCATGCAACAATATTAGGCTTACCCAAAATTGTCATGACTGTCATCTCAATTCGGGCAGAATTGATTGCTTGGTACAAACGCCACGGTTACGTGGATACAGGGGCAAGAGAACTTTTTCCTGTTAGTGATATTCATATACCAATCTCAGAGCAACCTCTGGAATTTATTGTACTAGAGAAAAATATAGAATAGTTTTTGTTATTTTAATTCGTCTTTTCGATTCTATTTCAACTTTTCTATTGCTTCTTTTGCTCTAATTTGAATATAAAAAAATTACAAAACCAGCTCCTCAAACAGGCGTTGGCAGGTTTTTTCTAAATCATCACACATTCCCGGATGCGGTCTTGAGGTTTGAATTGCTGAACTTCGTAAGGCAGTCAACCAGCGGAAACGCTCGGGCATCTCAAATTGCGCAATGGGTCCGCCGTTTTTATCTCCATGACCTATTTTCTGGAAGGATTCTAAATTCAATCGCAATTGATCCAAATCTAAATCACCGGCAAACAGCCGCATTTTTGGTTCATCAATAACATAAAGCACCTTAATAAACTTTGCTTTTTTACAAAAAAGAACAATTCCAACATTGAGAAATTCTTCGCGTTCTACCCTAGGCACAACGCGTATTACCGCATATTCATATAAGTGCTTTTCTTGCATTTTGTGCTTCATTTATAAAAATTTCGGAACTACTTAAACGCATCAATAAAAACTGAAGATAAACTTCACGTATAGCCTCAGGACTTTCATCTGTATCTTGCCACTCCAACCATTCCAAAGGAATAAGATCAACAATCGATTGCAGTTTTTCGGCTGTCAAAATAGACTTGAACTGAACATCAGCTTCCTCCAACATCGAGGCTTGCGGCAACAGCACATGGTCTTTTATCAGAGCAAATGGACTTTTGGCATGTTTTTCCCAATTAGTCCAGGAATGATGAAAATAAAGACAAGCACCATGATCAATCAACCACAATTCTTTATGCCAAACCAACATATTGGTATTCCTGAAAGTTCGATCCACATTAGTGATAAAAGCGTCGAGCCAGACAATTTGCGAAGCTAATTTTGCATCAACAACCGTGACTACGGGATCATAATTTATAGCTCCCGATAAAAAATGCAAAGCCAAATTCAATCCTTGACTACCTTGCAATAAATCCTGAATTTCCTCATCGCCTTCAGTACGTCCGAAAGCTTCATCCAAATTGGCGTAGACTAATTCCGGGATTTGTAATTTCAAGACACGGGCAATTTCTCCGCCTATCAGCTCGGCAATTAAGGCTTTTACGCCATGACCGGCACCTTTGAATTTCAGAACGTATTTAAAATCATCATCGGCTTCCGCCAAGGCAGGCAAAGAACCGCCTTCTCGCAAAGGGGTAATGTATCGCGTAACGTTTACGGTTCTTAGATGGGGTTTGTTTTCCATAATCTAATTTTAATGGCACTTTTTGCGCCAATACAAACTTACAAATAACTGCGTTGGATTTTATAGCTTCTGCTGCTATTTCTGACAATTTTCCAAAGTCAAATAGGCTTTTCCAATATGTCCAATAATATCCGAAGCGATAAAAGATTGATAGCCTGTTTCTGGCAAAGCGATATCGGCGGTCAAACCGTGAAGGTAAACGCCTAAAATTGCAGCATGGATTGCCCCATAAGACTGTGCCAATAAACTACAAATCATTCCCGTCAGTACATCGCCACTTCCTGCGGTTGCTAATGCCGCGTTTCCCGTGGTGTTTTCATAAACGGTTTCACCATCAATAATATGCGTTGGCGCGCCTTTCATGACCACAATCAAATGATATTGTTTAGAAAAGGCAATCGTTTTACCAAATTTTTCTTCGTCAGAATCCCACTTCCCTATCAATCGTTCCAGTTCTTTGGGATGCGGTGTGAGAATGGTTTTGGGAGCCAATAAAGAAAGCCAAGACTTATTTTGAGACAAAATGTTCAACGCATCAGCATCTATAACCAAAGGTGCTTTATTGGTTTTTAGAAAATTATGAAATGCATTTTGGGTTAGTAATTCCAACCCTAGACCAGGACCAATCGCGATGGCTTTTGGTTTGATCTCGAATGTTATCTCTGAGATATACTTTTCTGCAGTATCTGTCAAAACCATTGCTTCTGGAATAGAAATCTGAACAATATCATAACCGCATTTGGGAACAAAAACAGTCACTAATCCACAACCCGTTTTCAAAGAAGCCTTGGAAGCCAGCACCGCAGCACCAATTTTCCCATAGCTTCCGGCAATGATCAACGCATGTCCTTGAATCCCTTTATGAGTATGGATATCAATTGCTTTATAAAATTTTAAAATTTCTTTTTGGTCAATGAGTATGGGAAGTAGCATGTTTATTTTCTTAGGATTGGATAAAATTACAATAATATAATCAATTGCAATCGCTTGTAAAATACTCACATTTGGAGAACCTAAATAATGATCGAATAAAATAAAAGCTAACATTATTTCTTACAAATATCTTCTGGCTTTTTTGTCGTTGCTATAAAAAACAATACTTTAGTAAATTCAAAATTTGACTTTCCAAAAAACCCGTTAATCAATCTCATGAAAAAAACACTATTTTTATTAATCTTAGTTGGATTTATCAAGACATCCCATGCCCAACAATCTGCCGGCCAGTCTAAAGATTCAAAAGGAACAGCTAAAGAGAATCTTTCGACTTCTAATTTAATTTTTAACCCTGACCAAAGTGTTGTCACAGAACATGCCACAACAATAAAAGGCCAAAAAGTTCCTTACAAAGCCACCGCTGGAACAATGCCCGTTTGGGACGAAGATGGGAAAGCCATTGCAGGGTTATTTTACACTTATTATGAACGCTCAGATGTTAAAGACCGTGCTACGCGACCCTTGGTAATTTCTTTCAACGGAGGTCCGGGTTCGGCTTCAGTTTGGATGCACATTGCTTATACCGGACCAACACTCTTAAATATCGATGATGAAGGCTACCCTTTGCAACCTTATGGAATTAAGGAGAATCCGTATTCTATTTTAGATGTTGCCGATATTGTTTTTGTAAACCCAGTAAACACAGGATATTCCAGAGCAACGAGTAAAGACATTCCAAAGTCTACTTTTTTTGGTGTAAATGCTGACGTTAAATACCTGGCCGATTGGATCAGCGGCTTTGTAACACGCAATAATCGTTGGGCTTCACCAAAATATTTAATTGGCGAAAGCTATGGCACCACCCGTGTTTCCGGTCTTGCTCTTGAATTGCAAAACAGCGAATGGATGTATCTTAACGGAGTCATATTAGTTTCCCCTACAACCCTAGGAATAACTCGTGGAGTGGCTTCTGATGCTGCTCTTAAACTGCCTTATTTTGCCGCTACAGCCTGGTATCACAAAATGCTGGCTGCCGATTTGCAGAATAAAGATTTGACTGCGATGTTACCCGAAGTGGAAGATTTTACCCTCAATGAACTGCTACCCGCTTTAAGCAAAGGAGGTTCTCTTGATGAAGCAAAAAGAAAAGAAATTGCGGAAAAAATAGCGCGATATTCCGGACTTTCGGAAAAAGTAGTATTACAAAACAATCTTAATGTTCCTTATAATTATTTTTGGAAAGAGCTTTTGCGGGATCAAGGTTTCACTGTAGGAAGACTCGATTCACGCTATAAAGGAATTGACCGTAAGGACGCAGGAGATCGTCCTGATTTTAATGCGGAACTCACTTCTTGGTTGCATTCCTTCACGCCAGCTATCAATATGTACCTTCGCAATAACCTGAATTACAAAACCGATTTCAAATACAATATGTTTGGTCCAGTACATCCTTGGGATAATTCAAACGATCAAACCGGGGAAAATTTGCGCCAAGCCATGGCACAAAATCCGTATTTACATATAATGGTTCAAGCCGGATATTATGATGGCGCCTGTGATTATTTTAATTCGAAATACAATTTATGGCAAATGGATCCCAGCGGAAAGCTAAAAGAAAGAATGAGCTGGAAAGGTTATGAAAGCGGACATATGATGTATTTAAGAAAACAAGATTTAGAAACTGCCAATGAGGATATCAGGGTTTTTATCAAACAATCACTTCCTAAAGACAACCAACCCGCAAAATATTAATACTCGTTTAAATTAAACGGAACCAAAAAGGCAAATCGAAACCTGCGTTTGATTTGCCTTTTTTATATTTAAACTGTCAATGAATTGAAATACAGAAAAACGAAATCGTTTGAATCTGTTTCTTTTTGCCTTTGCCACTCCATAAAAAATCAATAAATTAGCCACTTTAAATTTTATTACAAAAAACATGAAAAATACTGCGCTTACGCACATACACGAAAGTTTGGGAGCAAAAATGCTTCCGTTTGCCGGATACAATATGCCAATTACCTATGAAGGAGTGAATGCTGAACATGAAACGGTACGAAATGCAGTTGGTGTTTTTGACGTTTCTCACATGGGTGAATTCTTGCTTTCGGGACCAAATGCATTGGCTTTGATTCAAAAAGTTTGTTCTAATGATGCTTCAACTTTGACTATTGGCCGAGCGCAATATTCTTGTCTACCAAACAATGATGGTGGTATTGTAGACGATTTAATCATCTACAAAATGAAAGAAGAAGAGTATTTATTGGTTGTAAATGCTTCTAATATCGACAAAGACTGGCAATGGATTTCGGCCCACAATGATTTAGGGGTAGACATGAAAAACCTTTCAGACGAATATTCTTTATTCGCCATTCAAGGACCAAAAGCCGTTGAAGCAATGCAATCTTTATCCTCCCTTGATTTAGCTTCTATTCCTTATTATCACTTTGAAGTAGGTGATTTTGCAGGATTTGACAATGTAATTATTTCGGCTACGGGATATACCGGTTCTGGAGGTTTTGAAATTTATTGTAAAAATGACCAAGCGGAAGAAATTTGGAATAAAGTTTTTGAAGCGGGAGCTGCTTTTGGAATCAAACCAATCGGACTTGCTGCACGTGACACTTTACGTCTTGAAATGGGATTCTGTTTGTACGGTAACGATATCAGCGACACTACTTCTCCATTGGAAGCGGGATTGGGCTGGATTACTAAATTCACCAAAGAATTCACCAATTCTGAAAACTTGAAAAAACAAAAAGAAGAAGGTGTTACCCGAAAAATTGTTGCTTTTGAAATGCAAGAACGTGCGGTGCCAAGACATGATTACGAAATCGTTGATGCAACAGGAACTGTAATCGGAATCGTAACTTCGGGAACCATGTCACCATCTATGAATAAAGGAATTGGTTTGGGTTACGTAACTGTTGCCAACAGTGCCGTTGACAGCGATATCTATATCCGAATCCGTAAAAATGATGTTCCTGCCAAAGTAGTAAAATTACCTTTTTACAAAAAATAACCAATAGGTTCACTATCAAAAAATTATGCTTTTTTTAAGCCCTTTTTTTCAAAAAAAGACTTAATTTTAAGCATAATAGAGGATGGAGGACTTATGAGAAAGATTGCATTAATACTATTTTTGACGACATTTTCGCTCTTTGCCCAAAATGAAACCGAAACATGTGAAATTCTTTCTAAAATAAATACGCTTATTCAAAGCGAACATATTTACCCAAAACCGATAGACGACAGCCTATCGGTTTTTATTTTTGATAACTTTATCAATGAACTGGATCCTTCCAGAAATATTTTCCTCAAATCAGAATACGAAACCCTTTCTAAAAAATACCGTCTCCATATTGACGATTTTATCAATGCAAAAAATTGCTCTTTCCTACCAGAAATCATTGCTGTATACAAAAACGATCTTTCAAGAAATAAATCCTTTTTGGAAAAAATAAACAATCTAGACATTGATTACGAGCTCAAAGATACGGTACGATTTTACAAGAAACACTTCCCTTTTTACCTGCAAGAGAATCAAGTAGAAAAAGTTTTGACAAAAAAAATAAAATATGAAATTCTTAATGACGTTGCTTCCAAACACAAAAATTTAGATTCTATAAAAACTAATTTTAAAACATTGGAATTGACTTCAAAAAAAGCAATTATTGAAAATGAGCTTTGTAAAATAAATACCTTATTGCAAAAGGAAACGGATTACAGCGAAAACATATTCAATTATTTTTGTAATTATTTTGACCCGCACACTAGGTATTTCAACATCAATGCAAAATCTAGTTTTCTAGCCTCCTTATCAAAAGAACATCTTTCGCTGGGAATGAATGTAAGTTTGAATGAAAAAAAGGAAATTATTGTTTATGAATTGAACCCAAACGGTCCCGCTTTTCAAACGGGCAAAATAAAAAAAGGAGACCAAATTGTTTCTATTTCAAATTTAAAGGAAACGGTGGACGTTTCTTGTGCTACTTTGGATTTAATTTCGAACATGATCACATCAGACACCAACAAGAAAATAAAACTGACCCTCAAAAGAACTCCAGGCAAAATTTTTGATGTATTGGTAGAAAAACAATTGTTAAAAGATGAAGAAAATACCGTTTATAGCTTTATCATTGAACATAAAAACGAAAAATTTGGTTATATAAAAATCCCTAGTTTTTACACCGATTATGACAGAAACAGCGGTAAAGGTTGTGCCGAAGACGCTGCCTTGGAAGCTTTAAAGTTACAAAAAGACAATATCAAAGGACTGATTATCGATCTGACTGATAACGGCGGCGGCTCTATTGACGAGGCGATTAAACTAGCCGGAATGCTGATCGATTCGGGGCCAATTTCAATCATAACCGACAATAAAAAAATCCAGATGGCAATAAATGATCCTTATGAAGGGATGATTTATAAAGATCCAATTGTTTTACTTATAAACAGTAATTCGGCTTCGGCAAGCGAGTTTTTTGCCTCTATAATGCAAGATTACAATAGAGCTTTACTGATAGGGACTTCCACCATAGGCAAAGCGACCATGCAAACCATACTCCCATTAGAAAAAGATAAGAACAACATTTTTATAAAATTAACTATCAACAAGTTTTATAGAATAACTGGTAAAAGCGATCAAGCCGTGGGAATTATTCCAAACGTTCATCTTCCTGAATTATTTGAAACAATCTATTCTAAAGAAATTAACAGTCCCACTGCTTTTAAAAACGACAGCCTACTAGTGAATTTGGAATTCAAACCGTATTCAGACGATACTTTCGTTCAAAAAATAGCAAAAGAAAGTATGGAAAGAGTAGCCGTCAATTCTTATTTTAACGAAATAAAAAACCTCAACTCAAAATTAGAGAACATTCTTAAGCAACCAAAACCACCAATGCCATTAACAATTGACGTTTTTTTTAAAGAGCAAAAAGAACTGAATTTCCTGTGGGAAGATATTCATGCCTTTGATTCAAAAACAAATGGTCTGGACATTCACAATTCAAACTTGAATCAGTTTCTTCTGACGCTTTATCCTTTGGAAAAAACAACCAACCAATTTCAGCTGGAAACTCTTAAAAAAAATCATTATCTCAATGAGGCAATTACCATATTAGAGAATTATAATAGCAAAAAATGAGTTTTCAAAGTAATTATCGGTCTCTTTTCATAAAAAGAAGATAATTTGATTTTGGTAAAAAAAACTAATAACCGTATTTTTGCGATTCAAAATAACAAATTAGAAATGGGAAGAGCATTTGAATTCAGAAAAGGTAGAAAAATGAAACGTTGGTCAGCAATGGCTAAAGCATTTACCAGAATTGGAAAAGATATCGTAATGGCTGTTAAGGAAGGTGGACCTAATCCGGATGCCAACTCTAGATTGAGAGCCGTTATTCAGAATGCAAAGGCTGCCAACATGCCTAAAGATAACGTAGAACGCGCGATTAAAAAAGCAACGGATAAAGATACTGCCAACTATAAGGAAGTTCTTTTTGAAGGTTATGCACCACATGGAATTGCGCTTTTAATCGAGACCGCAACTGACAACAACAATAGAACGGTGGCTAATGTTAGAAGTTATTTTAACAAATGCAATGGAGCAATGGGAACTCAAGGTTCTGTTGAATTCATGTTTGATCATACTTGTAATTTCCGAATTCCGGCAAACGGAATAGATCCTGAAGAGTTAGAATTAGAATTAATCGATTTTGGTGCTGAAGAGGTTTTTGAAGACGAAGATGGCATTTTAATTTACGCTCCTTTTAATAGTTTTGGAACCATCCAAAAAGAACTAGAAAACAGAAATATAGAGATCCTTTCCTCTGGTTTTGAAAGAATACCTCAAATCACCAAAAAACTTACAGAAGCTGAAATGGCCGATGTTGAGAAATTGATCGAAAAATTAGAAGAGGATGATGACGTGATGAACGTGTATCACACCATGGAAGAAGCTTAATTATCTCTTCTTATAAAACTTTTTAAAACTCCAGTTATGCTGGAGTTTTTTATTAGCAAAACCTTAACTTAAAAAAACCACGATGCTATTTCTCATCCTAAGTATTTTATGTAGTGTAACTGTAGGGATTATTTTTAAAATCTCGCGCAACTACACGGTAAATATTAAACAAATTATAAGCTGGAATTATATTTTTGCATTGCTGCTTTGTTATACATCATTTAGTCCCGATTTGAAAGCTATAGATAGTACAGCGCCTTGGAATATCTATATTCCGCTTGGGATCTTACTTCCTGCGGTTTTTCTTATTCTGGCGATGTCAATAAAGCAGATGGGCATTGTAAAAACAGATGCCGCCCAACGTCTTTCCCTATTCATTCCTATTTTGGCCGCTTGGCTACTTTTTGAAGAAGAATTCAATAAACTCAAAATAATTGCTTTTTTTATAGCCTTAGCAGCTTTATTACTTATTTTGTCTAAGCGAGAAGAAAACGCAAACAATAAATGGATCTATCCGGCCTTAGTATTGCTTGGTTTTGGAATCATAGATGTGCTGTTTAAACAAATTTCTTTATACACCAGCCTGCCTTACACTAGCTCTCTATTTATAATATTTTGCATCGCAATGACACTAATGGCACTGGTCATAACCTATGAAGTTGTCTTCAAAAAAACGAAGCTGAAAGCAGTAAATTTTATTTTCGGTGGTTTAGTTGGGGTTTTTAACTTTGGCAATATTCTTTTCTATCTAAAGGCACATAAAGCGTTTTCCGATAATCCATCAACTGTTTTTGCAGCAATGAATATGGGGGTTATTATTCTGGGAAGTCTTGCAGGTATTTTTTTGTTTAAAGAAAAATTGAGTAAAAGGAATTATTTAGGTTTGTTTTTGGCTTTAATAGCAATTGTACTAATTGTGTTGTCACAAATCTACAACTGATGATTCTCTAAATTGAAATTACGCTTCGATTGAAATAACCCAAAGTATATAAACAAAAAACTCCAGATTGCTCTGGAGTTTTTTGTTTATGGCTAAAAATAGAATAATCTATTTTATAAGTTCAATTTTTTGAGCTTCTTCTTCATTAACGCTGTCAAAGAAACCTTGCTCGTTCATCCAGTCATCACTAAATACTTTACTCATATAACGAGAACCGTGATCTGGGAATATGGCAATTACATTGCTGTTTTCGTCAAATTCGCCTTCTTCTGCATATTGTCTTATCGCTTGCATTACTGCTCCTGAAGTATAACCTACAAATAAGCCTTCTTTTCTTGTAATCTCTCTTGCAGAATGGGCACTCTCTTCATCAGTTACTTTCATGAACTTATCGATCATATCAAAATCTGTAGCCGATGGAATAAGGTTTTTTCCCAAACCTTCAATTCTATACGGATAAATTTCGTCGTTGTCAAATTCTCTTGTTTCATGGTATTTTTTTAATACCGATCCAAAAGCGTCAACTCCAAGTACTTTGATATTAGGATTTTGTTCTTTTAGGAATTTTGCTGTTCCTGAAATCGTTCCTCCAGTACCACTACAGGCAACAAGGTGTGTGATTTTACCATTTGTTTGTTTCCAAATTTCCGGACCTGTAGAATTATAGTGTGCATCAATATTCAGTTGATTGAAGTATTGATTGATATAAACCGATCCTTTGGTTTCTTCGTGTAGCCTTTTGGCAACATTATAATAGGAACGTTCATCATCGGCAGAAACATGGGCAGGGCACACATAGACTTTGGCGCCTAAACTGCGAAGCATGTCAATTTTATCTTTGGAAGATTTTGAACTAACAGCTAGAATACAATTATATCCTTTTATGATACTTACCATTGCTAAACTAAAACCGGTATTTCCTGATGTGGTTTCAATTATGGTGTCTCCTGGTGATAATATTCCTTTTTTTTCTGCCTCTTCAATAATATATAATGCGATTCTATCTTTTGAGGAATGTCCCGGATTAAAAGCTTCTACCTTTGCATAGAAATTACCTTCTAAATTTTCGGTTACTTTATTTAGTTTAATAAGTGGTGTATTACCTATTAATTCTAAAACGTTATTGTAAGCGTTTATTTCTTCTTTCATAAAAAAATAGTTAATCTAAGCCTATTTTATTTGACTTCGATACGTTGCAAATTTAACAAAAAAATCCAATTACTTATTAATTTTCTCTAAATCTAACAAAAAACTGAATTCTTTTGATAGTTCTTTAAGTGCCTCAAATCTCCCGGAAGCCCCGCCATGACCTGCATCCATATTTGTATCTAGATATAAAACATTAGTATCTTTTTTTGTTTTTCTCAGCTTAGCTACCCATTTTGCCGGTTCCCAGTATTGCACTTGAGAATCATGAAGTCCTGTAGATACATACATATTGGGATAATTTTGCTCTTTAACATTGTCATAAGGAGAATAAGATCTCATGTAATCGTAATATTTTTTCACATTTGGATTTCCCCATTCGTCATACTCACCTGTAGTCAATGGAATAGTATCGTCAAGCATTGTAGTCATAACATCCACAAAAGGCACTTGAGCAATAACCCCATTATACAACTGTGGCGCTGTATTTACAATCACTCCCATAAGCAATCCTCCTGCTGAACCGCCTTCGGCATACAAATGTTCCGGAGAAGTATATTTTTGCGCTATAACATGTTTAGAACAATCGATAAAATCCGTAAAGGTGTTTTTCTTTTTTAACAGTTTTCCATCTTCGTACCATTTTCTTCCTAGATCTTCTCCTCCACGAATGTGTGCAATAGCATAAATAAATCCTCTGTCTAACAAAGACAATCTTGTCGATGAAAAATAGGCATCCATAGAATGTCCGTAAGAACCATAAGCATACAACAGCAAGGGATTCTTGCCGTCTTTTTGGATTCCTTTTCTATAAACCATCGAAATAGGAACTTGAGTCCCATCAGTTGCGGTAGCCCAAACACGTTCTTCAGTATAATTATTCTTATCAAACTTCCCTCCTACAACCTGCTGCTCTTTTTTGATTTCTTTTTCTTTGGTTTTCATGTTAAAATCAATCACCGAAGCCGGCGTTGCCATCGATTGATAACCATATCGAAGAATATCCGTGTCAAAATCAACGTTGGTTGTAGTATAAGCCGTATAAGTTTCGCTCTCAAAAGGCAAATAGTATTCGTCTTTACCGTTCCAAGGCATAATGCGAATCTTATTTAAGCCATTACTCCTTTCCGAAACCACCAAAAAGTCTTTAAAAATATCAATATCTTCCAGTAAAACATCCTCTCTGTGTGGGATTAGATCTTGCCAACTTTCCTTTGAGGTTGCTCCTTCTGGCGTTTTCATCAATTTAAAATTGGTCGCTTTGTCTTTATTGGTCAAAACATAAAAACTGTCCTTATAGAACGAAATGCTGTATTCTAGTCCACGTTTTCTCTTTTGAAAAACTTTAAATTTTCCGTCCGGATTGTCAGCTAATAAAGTTCTGAATTCCGTTGTCATCGTACTCGAAGAGCTGATTAAGATGTATTTTTTTGATTTTTCTTTACCAACACCTACGTCAAAAGTGTCGTCTTTTTCAAAATAAACTAATTCGTCCTTTGATGATTCCTCACCCAATTTATGTTTTAAAACAGAATCCGAACGCAAGGTTTTCTCATCTTGTTTGGTGTAAAAAATCGTCTTATTATCATTAGCCCAGGTCGAACTTCCTGTAACATTTTCGATCTTATCTGCCAGAATTTCTCCCGTAAAAAGATTTTTCACATGCAAAGTATAAATTCTTCTCCCCACTAAATCTAAAGCAAAGGTCGCATATTGATTATCAACACTAATACTCAATCCGCTTAATTTAAAATACTTGTGCCCTTTCGCTAATTCATTGCAATCAAACATGATTTCCTCTTTCGCCGAAAGGCTTTCCTTTTTTCTGGAATAAATAGAATAATCCTTCCCTTTCTCAAAACGGGTAATATAGTAATAGCCATTATAAAGATAAGGCACTGATTCGTCATCCTCTTTAATTCTCGCCTTCATTTCCTCATAAAGATCTTTTTGAAAATCTTTAGTATGAGCGGTCATTTCTTGATAATACTCATTTTCTTTATTCAGATAATCAATAACTTCGGGATTCTCTCTGTCATTCAACCAAAAATAATCATCGACTCTTACGTCTCCAAACTTTTCAAACTGCGTAGGTATAATTTTAGCCACTGGCGGCTGTATTTTCTCTGTCATTTGTTGTGCTTTCATATTTGTAAAAGAAGTTACAAAAATAACACAAAGACAGCTTAAAATGAGTGGTTTTTTCATCTAATAAATTGATTATTGTATCAAATATAGTAATTTCGTACTCCAATAATTTAAAAAACAGCAAAATGGATTTAATGGGAATGATGGGTAAATTGAAAGAAACCCAAAATAAAATCGAAGAAACAAAAAAACGTTTAGATACCGTTCTTGTAGATGAACAAAGCACTGACGGTTTACTAAAAATAACAATCACTGCCAATAGAAAAATCAAAGCAATCACAATTGCTGATGAATTATTGCAAGACAAAGAACAACTAGAAGATTATATGATCTTGGTATTAAACAAAGCCATAGAAAAAGCCACCAAGGTAAATGAAGCCGAACTTGACGCTGTTGCTAAAATGGATATGCCAATGATTCCGGGTATGGATAATTTATTCAAATAATCAATCAAAATAGAAATCCTGAATTATAAGCTTTCATTGAAAACTCATAATTCAGGACTTTTTTTTTTAAAACATTCAAAATAAGTTATGACTGCAACTCAACAAACTCATAACTTAGACAAGGTCTCCAGTACATAAGTATGCATCACTTCCCTATAATCGAGATGCGTTACAATCCTAAGTTTTCCATGCCCCATAGAACTTATTGAAATGTTTTTCTGTTTTAATTTTTCTATCAGCAATTGATCGCTGTAGTTTTCAGCTAATGAAAAAATCAAAATATTGGTTTCGACGGGTTCAACAGAGGCCACCCAACTTTTAGTATTTAATACATTTGCCAATTCTTTTGCTCTACGGTGATCCTCTGCCAAGCGACCTAAATTATGGTCTAAAGCATAAATTCCGGCAGCAGCCAGATAACCCACTTGTCGCATTCCTCCACCCAATATTTTTCGGATCCTTAAAGCGCGGTGGATTGTTTTTTTATCTCCTAATAGCATCGAACCTATAGGCGCTCCAAGACCTTTTGAAAAGCAAACAGAAATGGTATCGAATATTTCCCCAAAAGACTTAGGATTTTGTTTTTTGGCTACCAAAGCATTCCAAATTCTCGCACCATCCATGTGGAATTTGAGATTATTGGCCACACACACTTCTTTTATTTTCTGCAAATCTTCCAATTCATAACAAGCACCGCCACCTTTATTGGTTGTATTTTCTACACATACCAAACTTGTTAGCGGACTGTGATAAAATTCAGGATCGTTAATCGCCGCCGCCACTTGTTCTGCAGTAATCATCCCGCGATTTCCGTCAAGCAAGCAACAGGAAACTCCACTATTAAAAGAAACTCCGCCGCCTTCATAATGATACACATGTGCATATTTGTCAGCAATTAATTGTTCTCCCGGTTGGGTATGCAATTTTATAGCCGCTTGATTTGCCATAGTTCCCGATGGAAAAAATAGTCCCGCTTCCATTCCAAACATTGCAGCAACCCTTGCCTCAAGTTCAATAACTGTTGGATCTTGTTTGTACACATCATCCCCTACTTGGGCATTAAACATGTACTGCAACATTTCATATGTTGGTTTGGTAATCGTATCGCTAACTAAATTTATTTCCATCTATTTATTTTTATTTTAATCCAAACAAGTTCCACTTGTTCCTGAGCGAAAAATTTTCTTATTTTTGCTGCACAAAATTACATAATTTATGACAACTACCGAACAAATAAAAGGTATTGTAGAGCGCCTTGGTGCGTTGAGGAGGTATCTTTGACGTTGATGCCAAACTAATCGAAATTTCTAACGAAGAAGAAAAGACTTTTGCTCCGGATTTTTGGAATAACGCCAAAGAAGCCGAATTAATTGTAAAGAATCTTAGAAACAAGAAAAAATGGATCGAAGATTACGATAAAGCAGTCGAAATGACTGATGAATTGCAATTGGCTTATGAATTTTACCGAGAGGGAGAACTCACGGCAGAAGAACTTGACGAACAATACAATCTTACCGAAAAACATATCGAAGCCATCGAATTCAAAAACATGCTTTCGGATGAAGGTGACACCTTAAGTGCTGTTTTACAAATCACAGCCGGTGCCGGTGGAACCGAAAGTTGCGATTGGGCATCGATGCTAATGCGTATGTACATGATGTGGGGCGAAAAATATGGCTATAAAATAAAAGAGCTCAATTATCAAGAAGGCGATGTCGCAGGAATAAAAACCGTAACACTGGAATTTGAAGGCGATTATTCTTTTGGTTATTTAAAAGGAGAAAACGGAGTACATCGCTTGGTGCGTATTTCCCCTTTTGACAGCAATGCCAAACGCCACACTTCTTTTGCTTCGGTTTATGTGTATCCGCTTGTGGATGACAGTATCGAAATTGACATTAATCCTGCCGATATTGAAATTACAACTTCAAGATCTAGTGGTGCCGGTGGTCAAAATGTGAACAAAGTGGAAACCAAAGTACAACTGTATCATAAACCTACCGGAATTCAAATTCAATGTTCAGAAACCCGTTCTCAACAGGACAACAGGCAGCGTGCGATGCAAATGTTGCGTTCTCAACTGTACGAAATTGAGTTGAAAAAGAAACAGGCACAACGCGCCGATATTGAAGCCGGAAAAATGAAAATAGAATGGGGTTCCCAAATCAGGAATTACGTCATGCAACCTTACAAACTGGTCAAAGATGTCCGTACTGGCTATGAAACCAGCAATGTTGATGGAGTGATGAATGGGGAAATTGACGAATTCTTAAAAGCTTATCTGATGATGATGGGACAAAAAGAAGAGGAATAGTTTTCAGTTTGCAGTGGTCAGTTTGCAGTATTCAGTGAACCTAAACTCAAATTATAAAAATCCCTCTACGCATTTTGATTAAAAATGCGTAGAGGATTTTTTTATTTATAAAACCAAATAGCAATCTTAATAAAGAAAGAAGTTGAGTGGTTTTACTCAATCGCAGCTATATTGTTGGCTTTTCAAGCCCAAGGAACTTTTTACTTATTTATTTATCGCAAATTCGTTATTTCCACGGATTATTGTTTGTTTTGATTTCTTTATGTTCTCTTCTGTTTTCGTAATCAAATTGATGAAATTCACGTTTAATTTTTCTTCTTTATTTTCATAATTTTCAACAATAATTTTCAAAATAAATTTCTCATCGATTATAAAATTGTCATAATTTGAATTTACTATTTCATTGTCAATTTTAAAAATTGTTTGGTTTCCACTTAGGTTCGTATATTTAGCTTTTAAATTATTCAATGATATTAATTTTGGACTATAACTACTTTTAAGTTCAATTTTAAGTTTTCCAAAATATTTTACATTATTTATTACAAAGTCGCCTTTTTCTACATTGACTGTTCCAATTTCACTCGGATTTAAGGTTCTTAAAATACTTTCGTTAGTCAATTGTCCATTTAGGAAGTAAGCTGGTTTTTTATTATTTTCCATTTCCTTTTTATAAACAACTTTTATAATTGAATCTTTTTCGGTACTAAGTTCAATATTTACTCTTTTTAGTTCATCAACTTTTTCCGATTTCACTTGTGCAAAACAATTTGTTGCTAAAAATAACATTGTAACAAATAATGTGTTTTTCATAATTTACTATTTTTACGTTTTTTGGGTTTAATTTGCCACTAACCAGTATACAACCGAAATAAAGCTTTGTTTCCCCTATCTGCTTATTTCCAAATATATTTAAAAAATCCCTTACAAATAATCAAAAGAAATTCTTACATCTTGAATTTCTTTTTGTTCACAAGAAAAAACAACCACAGTCTATTGTCGGAAAATTCAGGATAAGCTATGGTTAATGTTCATTTCTGCAAAAAAAGATGCAAAAAATGGTCTTTCATGCATTTATGCTGAGATACTTTTACAAAAACCAACATTGACTCCTAAAAAAACCTTCAATAATTGCTAATGTTCTTCATTTATTTTAAAATTTTTTCACAATACCATTTTATTGTTGTTAAAGAATCTTCAAATATTAGGAATTCCAAACCTAAATCATTTTATTTGAAAAATTTTAATCCAAAATCTAACATTACACTTAATGAAATCCTATTCAGTTCAAGAAATCAATGAAGTCCTCAAGGGAACCATTTTAGGTAATACCCTACAATCTATAACGGCGCCAGAACAATTGGAAGTCGCCATGGAAACTGAAATTTCATTTATAGGAAATAAAAAATACGAGAAACTTTGGTCAAGCTCAAAAGCCTGCGTGGCGGTTGTTAACGAGGATATTTCAATCGAACCAGGAGAGAACAGAGCTTTCATAAAAGTAAAAAATGCCGATTTGGCCATGTCACAAGTTCTCAACCTTTTTGCACATCCGATGCCGGAATTTTATATCGACATTCACCCAACGGCGGTTGTAGACAAATCGGCAATTATAGGAGTGGGCTCAAAAATTGGTGCCGGAGCCTATATTGGTCCTAAAGTTAAAATAGGCGAAAACTCTATTATTTATCCTAATGTGACCATTCTTGATGAATCTACCATAGGAAAAAACAGCGTGATTTGGTCCGGAACAGTGGTTAGAGAACGTTGTCATATTGGTACTGATTGTATTATTCATCCCAATGCGACAATTGGCGCCGATGGATTTGGATTTCGTCCTTGTCCCGAAAGAGGCTTGGTCAAAATACCTCAAATTGGAAATGTAATTATTGGTAACGGAGTAGAAATAGGCGCTAATTCTTGTGTAGATAGAGGAAAATTCAGCTCTACCGTTATTGGCGATGGTTGCAAAATTGACAATTTAGTTCAAATAGGTCATAACAGTAAACTAGGTCGTTTTTGTATCATGGCCGGACACAGCGGACTTGCTGGTTCAGTGACTTTAGGCAATGGTGTAATCATTGGCGGAAGCGCTTCTATAAAAGACCACGCAACCTTAGGTGATGGTGTAATTGTAGGTGCCGGTTCAGGTGTTACCTGTGATGTGCCAGCCGGAAAAACAGTTTTAGGTTATCCAGCCGTTGAAGCTCGGGATGCCTTAAAACAATGGGCTATCTTAAAAAGATTGGTCAACGATTCAAAAAAATAAATATTTATTATTAATCATATCAAAAAAGGAAACAGAAGTAAATTTCTGTTTTCTTTTTTTTTTGCATTTATAGCAATTCTACATTCTAAATGAGTCAATGCATTGAATTATTAGGATGAATTTCGTACTTTAGCCATCTATTTTCTTACAAACATTACAATATTATGGATTTAAACTTCAATAAAAACGAAGATCACAATAAACTTCTATTATCCCAATTAAAGAAAAATTTTACCAAAGTAAAATTGGGAGGTGGCGAAAAAAGAATTGAAAAATTGCATGCTGAAGGTAAAATGACCGCACGCGAACGAATTGATTATTTACTTGACGCTAACGCAGAATGCATTGAAATTGGAGCATTTGTAGGAGAAGGAATGTATGCCGAACATGGCGGTTGCCCTTCGGGAGGAGTTGTTGTAAAAATAGGATACATCAAAGGAAAACAATGCATTGTTGTGGCCAATGATGCTACCGTAAAAGCGGGTGCTTGGTTCCCAATTACCGCCAAGAAAAACCTAAGAGCACAGGAAATTGCGATGGAAAATCGTTTACCAATCATCTATTTGGTAGACAGCGCCGGTGTTTATTTGCCTTTACAAGACGAAATATTCCCTGATAAAGAACATTTTGGACGCATTTTTAGAAATAATGCTCAAATGAGTAGCATGGGAATTACCCAAATTTCAGCGATTATGGGCAGTTGCGTTGCCGGTGGCGCTTATTTACCCATTATGAGTGACGAAGCCATCATTGTTGACAAAACGGGAAGTATTTTCTTGGCGGGAAGCTATTTGGTAAAAGCCGCTATTGGTGAAACTATCGATAACGAAACTTTAGGTGGAGCCACAACGCATTGCGAAATTTCGGGAGTTACCGATTATAAAGCCAAAGACGACAAAGACGCCTTAGACAAAATAAAAAACATCGTTGATAAAATTGGGGATTATGAAAAAGCCGGTTACAGCCGAGTGAAACCTGAAAAACCTGCTTTAGACGAAAAAGATATCTATGGTATTTTGCCAAAAGCCCGAAATGAACAATACGACATGATGGAAATCATCAATCGTTTGGTTGACAATTCCGAATTTGAAGCCTACAAAGACGGCTATGGTCAAACCATAATCACGGGTTATGCCAGAATTGACGGATGGGCTGTTGGAATTGTTGCCAATCAACGAAAAGTGGTAAAAACCAAAAAAGGAGAAATGCAATTTGGCGGTGTCATCTATTCCGATAGTGCCGATAAAGCTACCCGTTTTATTGCCAATTGCAACCAGAAAAAAATCCCTTTGGTATTTATACAAGACGTTACCGGTTTTATGGTGGGATCGAAATCAGAACAGGGAGGAATCATAAAAGATGGTGCCAAGATGGTGAATGCTGTAAGTAATTCGGTAGTACCAAAATTCACCGTAATTGTAGGAAATTCTTATGGTGCCGGAAACTACGCCATGTGCGGTAAGGCTTATGACCCGAGATTGATTTTTGCCTGGCCAAGTGCCGAATTGGCCGTTATGGGAGGAACACAAGCCGCCAAAGTCTTGGCGCAAATTGAAGCTTCTTCAATGAAAGCTAAAGGTGAAACTGTTGACGAAGCCAAAGAAGCTGAATTATTCGCTAAAATCAAGGCAAGATATGACGAACAAGTTTCTCCTTATTATGCTGCCTCCCGATTATGGACAGATGCAATAATTGATCCTCTTGACACCAGAACTTGGATTTCAATGGGAATAGAAGCTGCTAATCACGCGCCTATCGAAAAGCCATTCAATTTAGGGGTTATTCAGGTATAACAAACATTTTTATTTATATACTATTCTACCTCCGTTTTTCACTAGTTTTATTTACTACTAGTGAAAAATGGAGCTAAAAACATCTGCTTGATAAACCATTGGAAAATATCATTTTCTTATTTTTATTCCAACCTCTTTTTATACTGTTTATTCTTTTTTATTAAAATTCAAAACCATACTTTTTTTAAATAAAAAAAGACAGTTTAACACTCATTAACAACTACTTACACTTATTTTTCCTTATCTTTATTAGTGATTAATAGACCTCTAAAAACTAAAATAATCCGCTCTTTAAAAACACCTTACATTTAATTTATACGGAAAATAAAACTGATTAGAATGAATCATTAATACCTAAAATCAAATGAAAACTACATCAACTATATCTTTGATTGTGATGTTGCTAGTTTTTCAATTAAGCTTCGCGCAACAAAGTTTTAATAAAGACAACAGTTTCGAAAAGAACAAATCCATTTTTATAGAAGCTGGTGTAAATGTATCGCTTCCAGTACATATCCAAATGTTTCGAACACATCGATATGCAATCGGGGTTAATTTTAGAGCTTTCAAAAAAATAACTCCAAAAACAGAAATTGGTCTTAAGCTAGATTATGATTATCGTTTTGCTCGAAATATTCCCGACACGATAGATACCGTAAAAGAAAGAGCTTCCCATCGCAACTTTAGCCTAATTGCTCTTAAACCAAATGTTCAATTTAATTTTAATTGCAATTGGTTTTTTGGTGCCGAAACAGGAGTTGGCTATGCTCTTTCTGACGAAAACGGCGCCATAGGACTTGGTTTTGTTTCTGAATATGGTGGTAATACCAAATTTGGTTCCTGCTCTGGATTGTACATTGGTAAATATTTATCAATTGGTCATAATAACAACAATTTTCAAGCATCCATGAATCTGACTAATTTTCTTCATAAAGGCCATGCCGAAAATTCGCTTGGTTTACGCTTTAATTATTGTTTCAACTAATAGAAATTTTGGCTGAATTCAACATCACAAAAATAACACCTGATTTAGCTAGCAAATCAAAAAATGAGATGAGTTTATCATTTTTAAAACAAGAACAATCTTATTTATTTAAAAATCACTAACTTAGTGCAACCATTTTAAAATCAAAGCGATATGAATACCGTAAAAGAATTAAATAAATGGGCGAACTCGCACACTTATTTCACTTTAGATTTAGTACGAATTGCACTTGGCGTATTTTTGTTTGTAAAAGGAATCACATTCATTACAAACATTCAATACTTAGCTGATTTGATATCTCCAATTGATAAAATTGGAGGAGGGATGTTTATGGTTCACTATATTGCTCCTGCTCATATGATCGGAGGAATAATGATTGTTTTTGGATTGTTGACCCGATGGGCTATTATTGCACAATTACCCATACTAATTGGAGCAATTATTGTCAATTTCATGGGAGAAATGCATTCGCAAAATTTATTATTGGCAATAGCTGTTCTTGCAGTTTGTGTGTTTTTTCTATTTTATGGAAGTGGGAAACACTCGGCCGATTATTATTTTAAAATGCAAAAATAATCTAATAAAAAAAGAGGTTGCCATTTCACGAGTAACCTCTTTTTTATTCTTATTATTCTAAATACTTTCCAAAATCTCTTTTCTTCTTATCTTTCCGTTTTGGGTTTCACTAAATATTGGAATATAAAATACTTCCTTAGGCTTTTCATATTTATCAAGATTTTTAAAAAGGTTTTTGTCCAAATCTTGCTGTTCTCCTTCTATTACCAAAACTAATTTCTCTCCTAAAACAGTATCTGTAATTCCTCCTACAAAAAAACGGGACTGAATTTTGCTAGCTAATTTTTCTTCAATTTGTTCCGGTATCAACTTGACTCCTCCACTATTAATCACGTTATCGATACGTCCTAAAAAAATAAATTGGTTTTCACTAATGATTTCCACAAGATCATTGGTAACTATAGCTTCATTTGATATTTTCAAAGCCTCAATTACCAAGCAATTCTTATCATTCTGAGAGATTTTAACATTCGGTAAAACAGAAAAAGCTTTTTCCCCGACTTTCTTGGCCGCAATATGAGTAATCGTTTCTGTCATTCCATAAGTCTCATAGACTGCTGTTTTTGTATTTAACAGTTTTTTTTCGAGAGCTTTACTCATTTTAGCACCCCCAACAATTATTTTCTTCACGTTTTTCAATTCCTGTAAAGAATTTTCTACTTGTAAAGGGACCATTGCTACAAAATCATATATAGTGCTATTATGCAATATCGGAAAGGAACTTGGAGCTACATAATCAAGATCAAGGCCTAAAACAATGCTTCGCACCAGCATCATTTTACCAGCAATATATTTGGTAGGCAAACAACATAAGGCTTTATCACCTGGATTTAATTCGAAAAAACTCCCCGTAGCCAAAGCCGAATCAATCATTGCTTGTTTACTTGTTCTGATATTTTTAGGAATTCCTGTTGTTCCTGAAGTTTGCAAATTTATATAGCTTTTAGCATCAAACCAATCTAACAAAAACGCTCCTGTTGTTTGTTCTGATTCGTCTCCCTCTTTGATTAGGCTATAAGCAGCTTCACATAATCTCTCCTTATCCATTGGAAATCCATTCAGCTTAAAAAAATTGTGTACAGTAGTATAATTCACTTCTTTCATAATGATGGAATTTGTTTAAAATTAGTATTCCTTGTGTAGTACTTCAATTTTTCCGATCAGTTTTTCTTTCCAGTTGGTCCATTGGTATTTTCTACTAAAGATATATAAAAGTATCGGGTAAATTATAACCACTGGCATAATTATATCAATCCCTGCCTGTGGCTCAGAAATATCCTTAAAAATAGAATGTGTTTGAAACGCAGACCAATCAGAAGTGACTAACAAGGCGCCAATCAAATTATTAGCGGCATGAAAGCCCAAAGCCAGTTCCATACCTTCATCCATTAAAGTAATAATTCCAAGAAAAAAACCCGTTCCTATATAATAAACAAAAATAATATTCCCCATTTTTGAAACTTCCGGATTAGATAAATGCATGGCTCCAAAAACAACTGAAGTCACCACTAACGGAATCCATTTATTTTTGGCTAAATTAGCAAAACCCTGCATCAAATACCCTCTAAAAACATATTCCTCAGTACTGGTTTGAATAGGAATCAACAGCACACTAATCACTACTAATATTGCAAAAGGAAGTGGTTTAAAATTAAGCACTAAACCATCAGGATTCGTTAAAGTGGAAACAATCATAAAACCAGCCCAAATTGAAAATGAAAAAAATATTCTTCCCCAATCTACTTTCTCTCTTGATGTAGTTACCGAAAGTAATGTTTGCTTATGCCAATAGCGGACTACAAAAAAAATCCCCAACATAGCGAAAACAAAAGATATTAAAACCAAAAATAAAGTCAAATTAGGTTCGAAAAACTGCATCATTTGTTCATTATCCAAAGGATAAGCTTTGCCTTTAGAAAGAGTTTCATAGAAAATGGCTACCAACAAAGGAATTTGACCTACAATTGAAGCCATAAAAATCAATCCTAAACCCACTAAATACTTCCAAAACCTATTCTCTGGATTTACACCTTGCTCTATAAACATCTGTTAATATTTAAATTATAATTCTGAAATTTGACTCTCAAAGCCTATTTTTGTTTCTTCTAAATTAGTTTTTTAAATTCAATTTCCTACACTTCTTAAAAAATAAAACCCATGATACAGGTATACCATAATCCGCGTTGCGGAAAATCAAGAAACTGCCTCGCTTTCCTGACTCAATCAGGTCAAGAATATGAAATTATCAATTATTTAGACAATCCTCCAAGTTTTGATGAATTGGTTGCTGTACTTAATAAATTAGAAAGCAAACCATTGGATTTAGTTCGCCAAAAAGAAAAAATATGGATCGAAAATTTCAAAAACAAAGCACTTACCGATTCTGAAATTATTCAAGCGATGGTTTCTCACCCCATTTTGATAGAAAGACCTATTGTTATAAAAGGCAATAAAGCGATCATTGGCAGAGACTTAGACCGACTAAATTCATTCCTTTAGAGACTCGATAAATCATTTAACAGAATATTATGATTTAGCCTTTAAACCAATCCCATTTTTTGCAATCCTACCCGCAATAATTTTTAATTTAAACTAAAATGAAATACCAGTTAAAGTACTTCTTTTCAATTAGCCTTTTATTTACATTTCTGATCAGTTTTGCCCAGCAAAATGCGCCATCCAAAGAAAGAATAAAAATTACAGGTACGGTTATTGAAAAAATAAGCAAGCAACCTCTAGAATATGCTACGGTAACTTTTATAAATTCAAAAAATCCAAAAGCAATCGCTGGGGGCATTACCAATGCCAAAGGTGAATTTGCAATTGACGTTATCGCTGGAGTTTATGACATAAAAATCGAGTTTATTTCTTTTAAACTAAATGAAATAAAGCAAAAAAATCTTCAGTCTAGTACTAATCTAGGTAAAATTGCCTTAGAAGAAGATGCTGCCCAACTTAACGAAGTCATTATCCGTGCCGAGAAATCGACTGTAGAGATAAAACTAGACAAAAAAGTATATAATGTAGGAAACGACCTTATGGTAAAAGGTGGAACTGTTAGTGATGTTTTAGACAATATCCCGTCTGTTTCTGTAGATGTCGAAGGAAACGTAAGCCTTCGTGGAAATGAAAATGTTAGAGTGCTTATAGACGGAAAACCATCCAATGCCATTAACATAGCCGAGGCTTTGCGATTAATCCCTGCCGATGCCATTGATAAAGTTGAAGTTATTACAAATCCATCTGCCCGATATGATGCCGAAGGTGGTGGAGGTTTATTAAATATTATTCTGAAAAAAGGAAAAAATCAAGGCTTAAACGGTACTTTTATTGCCTCAACCGGAATTCCTGACAATCATGGTCTAAGCGGAACATTGAGCTATAAATCTAAGAATTTCAATATTTTCACAACCCAAGGATACAATTACCGCAACAGTCCGGGAAGTGCAATCACTAATTCACGTTATTTGAATTCGGATAATTCGACTAAAAATTACGTCAATGAAACAAGAGAAAATGACCGATACAATAAAGGTTATAATGGTAACTTTGGTGTAGAACTCTATTTAAATGAAAGCACTTCATGGACTAACATCCTGAACTACCGAAAAAACAAAGGAGATAATGTAGATGATGTTTTTCAAAAAAATTATGATCAAAACTATGTTTATGATTACACCCGTAATCGTACGAATGAAGAAAATAGTGACAGTGAAAATGTTGAATTCTCTACAAATTTTACCAAAAAATTTAAAAAAGAGGGTCATAAATTAACCATCGACGGGTCCTTTTCTACAAATAATGATTTAAATGATGCTATAATAACAGATAAATCTACGAATAGCAACCAGATTAAATTTGACAATACTATTAATAATCAGGATCAAAACAGAAATTTAATCCAAATGGATTATGTTTTACCTCTTGGAAAAGGAAGTCAGTTTGAAGCTGGGTATCGCGGTGATTTCAATAAATTGATTACTGATTATAGAGTAGAAAATGATGGTGTAATCAACAATAATTTCACCAACACCCTAGAATACAAAGAGAAAGTAAATGCCATTTACACACAATATGGTATGAAAATTAATAAATTTTCGGCTCTTTTCGGATTGCGTTTTGAAGACTCTAATATTAACATCAACCAATTAGCCACCAATGATTTCAATACTAAAAAATACAGCAATTTCTTTCCAAGTGCCTTTTTTACTTATGAAATTTCGGATGAAAGCAGTGCTTCTTTAAGCTATAGCCGAAGAATCTCAAGACCAAGAGGAAGAATGTTAAATCCATTCAGCAACTTATCCAGTAACATCAATATCTTCACCGGAAATCCAGATTTAAATCCTGCTTTTACCGATGCTCTTGATTTTGGTTATATCAAACGTTGGGACAAATTGACTCTTAACACTTCCTTATATGTAAATAAAACAACCGATGTTTTTCAATTTGCTAGAAGAGAATCGGGTGATTTTGTCAACGGAACACCTATTATCATTAGCTCTCCAATAAACTTGGCTACTGAATATAGAGCAGGTTATGAATTTACTTTAAATTATTCTCCTTACAAATGGTGGAAATTAAACGGTAATTTCAATTTCTTCAGAAACGAAACCCAAGGTAACTTTGTATATACTGATTTTAACAATCAAGAAATTGTTCAAAATTTTGATAATACCACTACGTCATGGTACACTAGAATAACATCAAAAGTGAGCTTGCCTTATAAAATTGACTGGCAAACAAATGCTACTTATAACGGCCCACAAAACTATGCTCAAGGTAGAAGTTTAGGAGTTTTTGCTGCAAATCTAGCCTTTAGCAAAGACATCTTAAAAGACAAAGGAACCTTATCTTTTAACATTAGTGATGTTTTCAATTCCAGAAAAAGAATGATGGATAGCTATCTTCCTGGTGTTGTGGATTCCTATTCTGAAATGCAATGGAGAAAAAGGCAATTTAGTCTTTCTTTCACCTATCGCATAAACAAGCAGAAAAATGAAAGAGAAAGACAACCTAAAAATGACAATAACGACAATGGTGGTGACTTTCCAGGATAAACAAAAAGGACTCGTAAAACGAGTCCTTTTTTTATACAAACCTCTAAGTTATTTCCTTATTTAAACCCAAAAACTCAGATTCAAAATTAATAGACCAAAAAAAAGGATTCGTAAAACGGATCCTTTTTTTATTAAACAATCAGTTAAACAGATTGTTCTTTCTTTGCTTTCTTTTCCTTATATCTTTCCCATAAAGCTCCTCCAATCCAATACTGAACGAAACCTACCAAGAAAAACATTAACCAAAATCCTATTGTAAGAATGGTTAAGAAAAGTAAAAAGCCTAAATACTGTGAAAATTCAAACATGTTTTCCGGAATTTTTGAATGTAGCCACAAATGTAAGTTTAATATCTTTTCTTAGCAATAAAAAAACAAATCAATTTTCATAAAATAGTATTTATACGTAAATTTAGATACAATTGTAAGGTTGTTGTGCCTTTATTTAAATTAGACCCCAAAAAAGTAAATCTCATCACTTTGAACAAATAAGCATGGAAATGAAATTCAGAATAGAAAAAGACACCATGGGAGAAGTGCAGGTACCTGCAGAAAAATACTGGGGCGCACAAACAGAACGCTCCAGAAACAATTTCAAAATAGGTCCAGTCGCTTCGATGCCAAAAGAAATTATCGAAGGCTTTGCTTATCTCAAGAAAGCGGCCGCGTATACAAATTGTGAATTGGGTGTTTTATCCATCGAAAAACGCGATGCGATTACAGCTGTTTGCGAAGAAATTTTAGAAAGAAAACTAGACGATCAATTCCCGTTAGTTATTTGGCAAACCGGTTCAGGAACCCAAAGCAACATGAACATAAACGAAGTCATTGCCAATAGAGCTCAGGTATTAAAAGGGTTTACCATTGGTGAAGGCGAACAATTTATCAAAGCCAATGACGATGTAAACAAGTCCCAATCGTCTAACGATACTTTCCCTACCGCTATGCATATCGCCTCTTACAAGGCGGTAGTTGAAGTTACGATTCCCGGAGTCGAAAGATTAAGGGACACTTTACAAAAAAAAGCCGTCCAATTCAACACCCTTGTAAAAATAGGTCGCACCCATCTAATGGATGCCACTCCCCTTACCCTAGGTCAAGAACTTTCTGGTTATGTCTCCCAATTAAATCACGGTCTAAAAGCGGTCAAAAACACCTTATCCCATTTATCAGAATTGGCTCTTGGTGGTACAGCCGTAGGAACGGGATTAAATACTCCCGAAGGATACGATATAAAAGTAGCCCAATACATCGCTGAATTTACAGGCCATCCATTTGTAACTGCTCAGAATAAATTTGAAGCTTTGGCGGCTCACGATGCCATGGTGGAAACTCATGGAGCATTAAAGCAATTGGCCGTTTCATTAAATAAAATCGCCAATGATATCCGAATGTTAGCTTCAGGTCCTCGCTCAGGAATAGGTGAAATAATTATTCCAGAGAATGAACCCGGCTCCTCTATTATGCCAGGAAAAGTAAATCCCACCCAATGTGAAGCCTTGACTATGGTTTGTGCCCAAGTTATTGGTAATGACGTAGCAATTAGTGTTGGAGGTATGCAGGGTCATTATGAATTAAATGTTTTCAAACCGCTAATGGCAGCCAACTTCCTACAATCGGCACAATTATTAGGAGATGCCTGCGTATCATTTGACGAACATTGTGCCCAAGGTATTGAACCCAACTATAAAAGGATCAAAGAACTAGTTGACAACTCATTGATGCTGGTTACGGCTTTAAATACCAAAATTGGTTATTATAAATCGGCCGAAATTGCTCAAACAGCCCATAAAAACGGAACAACTTTAAAAGAAGAAGCCGTGCGTTTAGGCTATGTAAGTCCTGAAGATTTTGATGATTGGGTAAAACCCGAAGATATGGTTTAAAATAATTATAAATTATGAGTTATAAGTTGGGAATTTATAACTCATAATTTACAATTCATAACTTTTAACTATTTCCCGTCAACATAGTCTTGTAAATAAGCAAATCTAGGGGTAAGTTTTCCTTTTTCGGTCATTTTGGCTCTTTTCAGAATACCCTCTTTATCACCATTAAAAAAGGCTGGAATCACATGTTCCATAAACATTGCTCCAAAACCTTCGCTGGCATCTTTTGGAAGCTCACAAGGAAGATTATCAACAGCCATTACCACTATGGCTGCAGGATGAAAAACATCTACTTCACGATTCTCAGAAGGCAAATATCCGTATAATGGCTCGGCAATCGTTGATGCTCTCAAAGTACTAGCAATAGGACCATTAACATCACAAGAAACATCACCAATGATTTTAATTTTACAATCATTGGCCTGAAGCATTTCTCTGCTAATAATAACCGGTGCCTCATTGGCATAAAAATGTCCCGTAATCACTATGTCAGAAACTTTAGTGAATCGTTCAAAATCAGAAATATACTCTTTTGGATTTTCGCAAAAATCTTTAAAATCCAAAACTTTTCCATCGATACGCTTATTGTAATCCAAAACATCAATTTGGACATAAACCGCTTGCGTATAATTCTTGGTCAAATAATTTTCAACAGTAACCTGTTTAATTTTTATAGCATCTAGAATTTCTTTTACTCCATTGCCTACTTTCCCTGTTCCGGTAACTACAAATTTAATTGGTGGAAAAACGATTCGTTTTAGGTGAGAAATCATTTGCTCTTTTCCTGAAAGTGTTTCTGCCTTGGGCAATTTGAATAATTCAAATTTGATTCCAAAAGCACGAATACTATTATAAGCGCCCACAATACCTGCATAACGTCCAAAACCTATTAATCTTCTATTTTCGGCATCAATAATAGTTTCGTGATCGTATAAGTCTATATTTTTTTCAAGAATAGTCTGTAGCAACTTCCTGTTGTAAGGTTGCTTTTTAATGGTGTGCGAAAAAAAGAAATACGACTTACCAGCCATTAAATACTCTACTGGAACTTCTTTTACTCCAAATAAAACATCACAATCGCTTAAATCTTCAGATACTTCAATCCCTAAATCTCGGTACTGTTCATCGGTAAAAATTCGAATGTCAGAGGATTCTACCTTAATCTCAGCTTCTTGATACAGCCCTTTCAATCTTTCTAGTTCCTCCGGCGAGAAAACGACTCTACGGTCAGGCGGATTTTTTCTCTCTCTTATAATTCCGAATTTCATACTCTTTAATGATATTTATTTATACAACTTTATTAGTGTTATTTGTTACAAATATAACATTTTAACCTACATCTATCTTTTTTTTACTACAAACATTTCAATGCTAAAAATTATTAAAAGCTGAATCACAAAATAATACAGAATTAAAAACAAACTTTAACAAAATACAACTATCAGCTTTTACGAAAAAGAATCCTTAAAAAGGGATTGATTCTATATATTTGCCTTTAAGTACCACACCAAAATGATTTTCATAAAAAAAACAAATATACTACAAATACTTGTGCTCGCACTTGTATTGAGCTCTTGTGCAAAAGAGAAAAAGAAGGTAGAATTAAGCGATGATAAACTTCCAAAGAGTACGCTACCTAAGATGAAGCCTTTAAACAATGAGCTCCCTAAATTGACAGCTTCCTATATTCAATCCAAAAAAAGATCCATTGATTCTTTTTATCGCAAAAACTGGCCAAACAATAGTTTAAATGGCAGTCTTCTCGTGGCAAAAAACGGTCAGATTATTTATGAAAAATACGAAGGTTACACCAATTTTAAAACAAAAAAACGGATTACTGCTACTACTCCGTTGCATTTAGCATCAGTCAGCAAAGTCATTACGGCTGCAGTAATATTAAAATTAATAAATGCGAAAAGAATTGATTTAGATCAAAAGGTAAATACTATTCTAAAGGAATTTCCTTATCCGGATGTCACAATAAAAACACTTCTAAATCATCGAAGCGGGATGAAAAACTATGCTTATTTTGCGGATAAAAAAGAAATTTGGGACCGTCATAACATTCTTACCAATCAAGATATTCTAACTTTAATGGCTACCAAAGACATTGGATTAGAATCTAAAACAGATACCCGATTCAGTTATTGTAATACTAATTATGCCATGCTGGCCTTAATAATTGAAAAAGTAACCAAATTGAGCTATAAAAAAGCAATGGAAGTGATGGTTTTCAAACCGCTAGGCATGAAGGACAGCTTTGTATTCGATTATGAAAACGATAAAGATAGCGTAGTTCCATCTTATAAAGGGAACAAGGTGGAAATAGGCAAAGATTTTTTGGATGCTGTGTATGGCGACAAAAATATCTATTCTACACCACGAGATTTATTGAAATTTGACCGTGCCCGAAATGCTCCCGATTTCTTAAATCCAACATTACTAGAACGGGTCTATCTGGGATATAGTAACGAACATAAAGGAATAAAAAACTATGGTTTGGGCATACGCATGATCAATTGGGATACAGGACAAAATTTCTATTTTCACAACGGTTGGTGGCATGGGAATACCTCATCGTATATCAGTTTAAGAAATGAGAAGCTAACCATTATTGCTCTTTCTAATAAATTTACTACAAAGACATATCAAGTTCGGAAAATATCTAGCCTATTTGGTGACTATCCCTTCCGTTTAGATAAAGAGGAATGATTTTTGTTGTAGAGTTTAAAGTTCATGCTAAATTATACTAGTTTTAATTGTATATTTGCAAACTCAAATTCATTTTTGAATTAAAAAGGGGTCGACTGGTTTTGACAGCAAGTCGAATTGAGAAGTAAGCACGTCGAGCATTGAGACCTTGCTCGTAAATATAAGATCTTACCATTTTAAACGGCGAAAATAACTACGCTTTAGCTGCATAATCCGAATTATAGTACGATTACGCCACGTTCCTATCAGATAGGAAAGCTGGATTCTCCTTGAAAGCCTTGGTTTGTGGCGGTCAGTACAGGGGAACCGTAAAAATAAACCTAGATTTCCATAAGCTTCGGGTGGATTTCGAAATTAAGAAGATAAGTAGTGTGTGGCTGTTTCTGGCCTGGCGCACTATCGAAAACCCAATCAGGAAATAAACGTGTAGAAAGCTTTTTAGTTGCTTGTTTGGACCCGAGTTCGATTCTCGGCGACTCCACTAGAAAGAATTAAAATTGCAGCAAAAGCCTGTAAATCGTATGATTTACAGGCTTTTTTGTTTTGACTACTATTCAAATTATTCATTAAATCTTAAAGCAAAGGTGCTAAAATCGGGTACCCTAAAAAACTAAATTCTAAGGTACCCGAATTTTACGCCAAGCCAGTAATGACAAGCTGTTCAAAAGAGGAACATCTTGACAAGAAAGATTAAATAAAGTAATTTGATTAATAATAAAGTCACCGCAAAATGTCAATACTTTTCTATGTAAAAACTTCCAAACCAGCCAAAAATGGATTCTTCCCTATTTATTTAAGAATAACTATGAATGGAGCTAGAATAGAAACTAATCAAATAAGAACAATAAACTATCTTATTTCTTTTTAGTAGTTATTTTTATTTTTGCTGGCTGCAATCCTTTTCCTGAGACTTTTAATTCGATCTCACCAGCATTTGACGCTGACTGAAGCAAAACAACCAATTTACCACTAAACAATTTCATCCTTGGCAAGTGAAATTGTTCTAGCGAAGTCGCATCACCATTACAGGCTGCGCGAAAAACACCATCTCCTTTGACATTAAATTGCAATTGATTAGTCGCTGTGGGACATGGAATACCATTTTTATCTACCACAGATACCGTTACAAAAGATAAATCCTTGCCATCTGCATCTAGTTGTGTTCTATCCGCTTCTAACACTAATTTATAGGGTTTTCCTGCAGTATGCGTTTCTTGTTCAGCAACAGCCTTTCCGTCATCGTCAAAAGCCACCACTTTTATAGTTCCAGGCTCATATTGAACATCCATCCACATTAAACGGTATCTGTTTGTAGGTGAGCTGTTGTTTTTTTTCTGAATACCCATACTTTTTCCATTGACAAAAAGTTCGGCGCTATTATAGCTTGTGTAGACAAAAACGGGGGTTACTTCGCCTTCGCGTCCTTCCCAATTCCAGTGTGGCAGCACATGCAAGGTTTCCTCTTTTATATTCCAACGGCTGCGATACAAATAATAGCGATCTTTTGGTAATCCTGCTAAATCATTAATCCCAAAATAAGAACTTCGCGAAGGCCACTTGGTATCATAAGGAGTGGGTTCACCCAAATAATCAAAACCTGTCCAGACAAATTCGCCAATTACCCAAGGCTTGTCATCTTGTAATACAAAATCTTCATCTGGAATATTAGACCAACTACAGGCTTCCAAATCATAAGAAGAAGATTGAAAATCATCATATTCCTTCATCTTTGCCGCTACAACAGGAAACTTATAAATACCTCTCGAACTCACTGTTGAAGCAGTTTCTGAACCTAGAATTAATCCTTGCGGAAAAGCCTTATATGCTTTATCGTATAAATGCACTCTATAATTCAAACCTGGAATATCCAATACCGCGCCAAATCCTGATGCCATTGTAGCCTCCACTTGATCCATCCCTACGGTTACAGGTCGGGTAGGATCTTCTCTATGAAAAATATCTTGCAACCATTTAGCACGTTTTGCGCCTTCACTTCCCCATTGATCCGGAACTTCGTTTCCGGAACTCCACATAACAATACTTGGGTGATTTCGTGTAGCGTGAACGAGGTTCACAATATCTTTTTCAGCATCCGTTTCAAAATAACGGTGGTAGCCATTTTCTACTTTGGGCTTTGCCCATTCATCAAAGCTTTCAGCTAAAAACAAAAAGCCCATTTCGTCACATAATTCCAGTTGTTCTAATGAAGGCATATTATGTGAACTTCGAATGGCATTGGCTCCCATATCCTTTAAAATGGTTAGTTGTCTGCGTAAAGCTGCTTTATTGACGGCCGTACCAATTGGTCCTAAATCGTGATGCAAACACACTCCTTTAAACTTGATAATGGAATCATTTAAACTGAATCCTTTATTAGCTTCGTATTTTATTTTTCGAATTCCGAATTTGGTTGACGTTTCGTCTTTTAAGGTATTTCCAACATAGAGTTTCGAAATGGATGTGTACAAATAAGGGGTTTCCGGACTCCATAAATTTGGCTTCTTCACCGCAATATTCTGCTCAAATTCATTGCCATAAATAGCAGATGTGCTATCAATCGCTACCGTTTTTCCAGTGGCATCTATGATGTGGTTTACTAATGTAAGATGTTCTCCGGAGACTTTGGTTTTGATGTTTACTTTCGCTAATTCTGAACTAATCGTTGGTGTAGTTATGAACGTACCCCATTGATTGATACTTTCGTTGTTTTTAACAATAAGCCGTACATTTCGATACAAACCCGCACCAGGATACCAGCGAGAGGACAAGGCTCTATTGGTTAATTTTACCGCCAAAGTATTTTCTGAAGTACCCAAGATATGTGCTGTTATATCAAAATAAAAATAACTATAACCATAATTCCAGCTACCAATTTTTTTGCCATTGATAAAAACCTCTGGCTCGCTCATCGCCCCTTCAAAAAGAAGAATTACCTTTTTATTGGAATCAAAATTGGGTATAGAAAATTCATTGCGATACCAACCAATTCCTATGTAAGGTAACGCTCCTGTCCTACCTGTTTTTTCGGTGGCTACTTTTTCTCCGTTTTGAACAATAGCTACGTTCTGTATATCAATAGCTTTATCAAAAGGGCCTTTTATTGCCCAATCGTGTGGAACAGTTACTTTTTCCCATTTGGAGTCGTTTAAAGATTTCGAATAACCATTAGCAACATCTCCGTTATGAAAACGCCAGTTTTTTTCTAAAGTGAAAACCTCTCTGGCAGTTTGCTGTCCAAATGCAGATACTGTAAAAATTAAGCCGAATAAAATAGCAGTAAATAGACTGTACTTCATCAGATATTTTTTAATAAATCTTATTTTTTTAATCTCCATACACTTAGAGGGTTAATTTCATTATTTATTCTGAAAAATATTGAACGGTTTTGATGTCCCATCGACAGTCAAGACCACAACTCCATGTTTAGGCACTTCAAAACTCAATGTCTTTTTTTCTGAACGTTCAAAATCTTTTTTAGCCCATAGATCTCGGTACGTATATCCTTTTGAGGCATCGATTCCCACTGTATTCAAGTCAAAACTGATAGTCGCTGCTTTATTAGATCTATTTAATAAGGCCACGGCAACTTTACCACTCATAGTTGAAATTAATGGTTTTGCCCAAACTTCTAAATCACCATTATCTACTAATCTTCGGGCTTGGTACACCAATGGATCTTGATTTAGTGCTATAATTTCTTTGTTGGTTAGTATCGCAATAGTCTGATCGCTCATACTTCTTAAATCATTCCCAGCCAAAAGTGGCGAGTTCATCATAGACCACATCGAGAAATGTGTTTTATCTTCTTCATAGCTCATTCCTCTTCCTACTTGTAACATATCCATATCGTTTACATGGCCTGGAGAGGCATATTTCCATAGATCTGCATTAAGATCAATAATGTGTAAAATTGAATTAAATTCATTAGAAATATCACCCGAAATTCGCCAAGAATCAGCAATTTGAAGTGCCCAAGTTCCCGGGAATTGCCATCTGCAAATGTTAAAAACTGTATTGGGTTTAATTTCTTTGATGATGTTGGCAATTTGAGTATAGCGGGTTTCTACGTCTAATCCCAACCAGTCTCCGCCACACCAATCTACTTTTATAAAATCGTAATTCCAATCTTTAAGCATCAATTTCAGGTCTTTTCTATCGTGTCCCATCAGTCCCGAACCAACGCCAATGGTATCTTTGTCCCAATGTGAAGCACAGGTATTAATTCCTGCATCTGAATAAATTCCAGCTTTCAATCCTTTGGAATGGATGTAATCTGCAATTACTTTCATTCCGTTTGGAAAGCGTTCTGGATGTACTACTAAATCTCCCTGCTTGTCTCTTCCTCCAAAAAAACCATCGTCAATATTAACGTACGAATAACCAGCAGCAGCCATACCAGAAGAAACCATAAAATCAGCTTGCGCCTTTATTACTTCTTCATTGATATTAACATGAAAGTTATTCCAACTTGACCATCCCATAATGGGTGTTTGTGGTTTTTGAACTCCTTGAGATTTTGCAGGATGCAAAACGATTTGTTGTGTTTCTTTGACCTTGCAAGAAGATAAAAACACCACCAATACTAACAGACCATATTTAATCATTTCTCCCTATTTTATAAAACAATATCGACTTATTATACTGGATAAAAAGTCGATATTGTATGGTTTTAATACTTCTATAATATATTTATTTTGCCACAGGTACCATCCAGTATGAATACGAATAATCTTTGTAAGGCAAGCGGTATTGCGGCAATGGTAATGTTCCCCAGCTGTTGATGCTTCCTAATCCTTGTTGAAAACCATCAATATTAACAAACACCTCTTTTCTAGGATCTATTTCACCGGCATGGTGCTGCCCCTTTTCGTCTCCTGTATGCAAATCATCTTCTCTAAAATTAAGAGCGGAAACTGAAAGCGGTTTTTCACTTAAAATTTTAATTCCTGAACCGTCTTCTTTAGTAAGCGATACCCAACGCACTTCTAATTTATTTCCAGTCTCTTGCGGACGGATGTACGGAAAATACTGTTCGGCTATAGTTTGTTTGTACAAACCTACTTTGGCAGCATGTTGTCTGTCAGCATAAGCCTCGAAAGGGCCTTTTCCATAAAAAGTGATGTTTTTGTAGGCTTCTGGTAAAACTAATTTATTTCCAAATTTATAAAAATCAGGATATTTTCCTTTGATTGCTTTTAAGTCGTTAGTCACTTTTACAGCCCCGTTTCCATCTACTACAAAAGTCTCAATTAATTTAGCGTCTCCACCAAACAAATCCTTTGTAAAACTAATTTGCACTTCACTTTTTGAAAGCTGTTTTACAGCTGTAGTTACTTTTGCTGATTTTCCAGCGTCTTTCCATGCTTTGTACCTTTTTTGAGTACCGGCTCCATAATCATTATCTACCGGTGCACGCCAAAAGTTAACTTCTGGACCACTTTCTACAAGGTTTTTATTTTTAAAATTAAACGTTGTTAAGGTTCCCGTTTTTTGATTAAATGCCACTTCAAATTCTTTTCCAGTTACACTAATAAGATCTCCCTTTGTTGTATAAGCAACAGCTTCAGTAGCTTTAGACGGAACTTGAACATTTGCTGCTTGTAATTTAAATTGCTCGTAAGCCACTCGGTAACCCGCTTTTAATAAAGGCTCATCTGTTTTTAATACTGCAGAAACATTTAAAAAATATTCCACATTCTTATTAAATGTCGTAGTAAAAGGAATTTTAACGGCTTTTTTCGCTTGCGGATTAAGTCCGATGTTGTCTATTGTTCCTGATTCTACTACTTCCCCATTGGCAATTACTTCCCAATTTAATTTGTAGTTTGATAGATCCCTAAAGAAAAACCAGTTTTTAACATCGATAACACCTTTGGCAAGATCATTTTCATAAAATTTGACCTCTTGTTGAATGTGCGCTACTTCATAAATATGTGGATTTGGTTTTCGGTCAGGTTGTACTAATCCATTATTTAAGAAGTTATTATCACTTGGTGTCCCTTTTGGACCAAAATCACCACCATAAGCATATATCTCTCTACCATTTTTTACGGTCTTAATTCCTTGGTCAACAAAATCCCAGATAAAACCACCTTGCAGTTTATCATATTTTTCATATAAATCCCAGTATTCTTTAAAACCTCCCATACTATTTCCCATAGCATGTGCATATTCACATTGTACTAAAGGTTTCGTTCTTTTTGGATCTTTTGCATAAGCTTCAACTTGTTCTGGTGTATCATACATTGGTACAAATAAATCTGTGTTCCATTCGTGTACGGCACGCTCATATTGTGTTGGTCTCGTCTCATCTAGCTTTTTAGCTAACAAGTATGACTCATAAAAATTATAACCATTTCCTGCTTCGTTCCCTAAAGACCAAATCAAAATAGAAGGATGGTTTTTATCTCTTTGAATCATGCGTTCTACACGAGATAAATGCGCTTTTAACCAAGCTGGATTATTTGCTAGGGTTTTATCTAAAGCATATCCCATACCATGCGATTCTATATTGGCTTCATCTATAACATAAATTCCATATTCATCACATAATTCGTAGAAATAAGGATCATTAGGGTAATGCGCTGTACGCACTGCATTGATATTAAATTCCTTAAAAATTTTAACATCCTTTAGCATGTCTTCGCGAGAAATCACGTGACCCGTGTTTGGATCATGCTCGTGTCTGTTTACACCTTTGAATAAGATTGGTCTACCGTTTACTAAGAATTGACCATTCTTTACCTCAGAAGTTCTAAATCCTATTTTCTTAGAAACAGCCTCTAAAACGTTGCCTTTTAAATCCTTGATAACAATAGTCAATTGATATAAATTTGGTATTTCGGCAGACCAGGTTTTTACCTGCGGGATATTTTTGTTGATGCTGAATTTTCCTATAGCATTCGGATTTAATTCAAATGCTGAAGTAGTACTATAAACCGACTGATTGTCTCTAGTAAGTTCAACTGAAATACTTCCCTTTTGTTTTTTAGCATCTATATTTTTAAGATCTACCGCTAAATCAAAAACACCATCAGTATAATTGTTTTCCAATCCTGCTTTTGCAAAATAATCCGCTAATTGCACTTTAGGCCTAGCATATAAATACACATCGCGTTCTATTCCTGAAATTCTCCAGAAATCCTGACATTCTAAATAACTACCATCACTCCAACGGTATACTTCTAAAGCAATAGTGTTCTTTCCTGGCTTAACAAAATTCGTTAGATTAAATTCTGCCGGAAGCTTAGAATCTTGACTGTAGCCCACTTTTTGACCATTGACCCAAACATAAAAAGCTGATTTTACAGCTCCGAAATGAACAAACACATCTTTACCATTCCAATTTTTTGGAAGGTCGAATGTTCTTTTGTAAGAACCCACAGGATTGTTCCCATCAGGAATATCAGGCGGGCTCAATTCTCCTTTTTGAAAAGGGTAAGAGGCATTCACATAAATAGGAATACCAAAACCTTCTACTTCCCAGTTGGCAGGTACTTTGATCGTGCTCCATTTCGACACATCATAATCCTCCTTGTAAAAATCAGTTGGCCTTTTTTCAGGTGAATCGACATAATTGAACTGCCAGATACCATTTAGCAACAAGTAGTTTTCTGCTTTCGCAACATTATCTTCCTTTGCCAAGGCAACTGAATTGTATGGAAAAAAACTTGATCTTGCATCTAATTTATTAATCCCTATAACATCCGGATTTTCTATAACTGGATCAAGCGTTTGGGCTTGAACTACATTTATTCCTATAAACCATAGGAAAAATACTTGTAATAAATGACTTGTTTGTTTCATTGTAACTAATTTAACGTGATTTTTGATTTGTATAGTTCCTTCTCGCACCATAAGTACATGTTAAAATGCAATAGTGCTAAAATTATTTTTCATTTGATTCATTTAAAATTTCAATTCCTTCTAAAAATACCGAGTCTTTACAAACTTCTCTATCAGAAGAAAAACAATACAATATACCTCATCCTGCATTGAAACCCACTTAAGAGAACTTTTTTAAAAGAAACACCTGACTGTATTTTTACTTGCAATAGCAATTCTCAAAAATAGAACAGTCTTCTTGATTTATACACCAGTACCTACCAGTTTATTTTGCGATATCTAAAAAAAAAAAAACAACCTTATTTAAATGAATAGCAAATCTCACTACGCATTTAAACATCTAAAACAACTCCTTTTAAACATTTAAACCAAGGTTAATTTAAAATTTGGCATAAAAAAAGAGCCAGAAGCATACTTTCCTGACTCTAAATTCAAATTTAATAAGTATTCTATTTTTAAAAACTTTATTACAGAAGACTAACCGGAATTAGCCTTTCATTTCCCCTGCAATTAATTTTCCTTTAAAAAAGACCCCTTCTCTTTTAGGCAGACGCGCCACGGCCTCAGCAGAACAACTTGATTTTACCAGAATAAAATTAGCTTCATTACCTACCGCTGGCCATACACGATCCCCTGAATCATTAAGAGGTACTATTTCGTCTGTCGTGGCAATATGCAGCGCTCGGCTTAGACTGTATTCATCGGTCCAACCATAAAGTTGTGCACACAATTTTGCTTTTTCTAACATATCGCAAGTACCAAAAGGCATCCAATGATCAACAATACTGTCAGTACCGGTCATTAGTTTTACACCGTATTTTTTCAAGGTAGGTATAGGCATAATTGTTCTACCTATTGGAATTGTAGAAACCACTCCAATACCAAGTGCTCCCATTTGTTCCGCTACTTTTTCTAATTCCTTCTGCTCCATTCTTGCAAGTGCAAAGCCATGACTGATGTAAGTTTTACCTTGTAGTTGTTTATTTTCTTCGGTCTTTTTAATAATATATTCGATTGCCGCCTTACCCGATGGCGGTGATTCATGCAAATGTATATCTATCCCTTTATTGTTATCTATCGCGATTTGACACATTGCATCAAGTGATTTTTCCAGATGACCATCAACGCTTGTTGGATCCAAACCACCAATGAAATCCACGCCCATTTCAGCCGCCTCTCTCAGCAAAGATTCAGATTGAGAATAGAGTATGCCGTGTTGTGGAAAAGCAACTATTTCCCAAGCAAAACTATCTTTGTTTTTCTCTAAAGCCGCCAACAAATGCTCCAAGCTTTTTAATCCGCTCACGGGATCAATATTACATTGGCAACGGGCAAAATAACTTCCTTGACTTTGCATCAATTTAATTGCTTCTTCGGCTTTTCTTTGAGAATCTGGCAACAATTGCGGGATCAACTTTTGCTCAAGAGTAATCATATCCTTTACGGTATACCCTTTTCTAGGTGCAGCATTCCACTTGCCTCCATAATAGGTTTTATCGATATGAATGTGCATATCACGCAAGGCAGGAAGCATTAAAAGTCCTTTGGCATCAATTGTTTTTAATTTTAAATTCAAACCCTCTTTTGCTATGCTTTTAATTTTTCCATCGGCGATATGCAAGTTGTATAAGCCTGTTTTGGTAGCTTGAACTTCCTTTTTTTCATTGTATTCAAAACCGTCTTCCAGCCTTACATTGGTCAAAATATATTCTTTCGATCCAGCAGTTTTTTCATCCTCAGGCAACACCTGTGCCATTGCCGCATTCCCCACGCCAGAAAACAAAGCCGCTCCTGTTGCGGCAGCACTCATTCCTAAAAATTGTTTTCGACTAATTTTTTTTTGTTCCATCATTATACCTATATAATTTTATCCTTTTTTTTCTAATAATTTTACCATTTCAACATACTGAAGTTTTTTAGCATGATCTAATGGAGTCATACCATTTTTATCTGCTATGTTTATATTACAACCGCCATCAATCAATGCAGCGACAATATTTACATGAACTGTACCTCCATCACTCAATAAAACAGCTTCTAATAATGCAGTCCAACCTAAATTATTGATATGATCTTTAGGAAAACCCGCAGTATTTACCAGTAATTTCACCACTTCCAGATGCCCTTTCTCGGCTGCAGGTATAAGTGCCGTACCTCCATAACGGTTGAATATATTAAAATTTGCACCATGACTTAATGCCATTTTCACCAGTTCCAAATTACCTTCGGCGCCCGCATATAAAAAAGGACTATTTTTAATATCATCCTGTGTATTAACATTAGCACCGGCATTGATTAACAAAGCGGCTATCTTGTTATTACGTTTGTAAACCGCATGCATCAAAGCGGTTCTCCCCTTTTCATGTTTCTGTTCTAAAAATGGCTTATCTTTTAAAATAGTAGTCACAAGTGTGACATTCCCACTATCAACAGCTTCAAAAAGAGCTTTATTTTTATCCATAATATCTGCTTGTTTAGATGAACAACTCACTAACGATATAACAATCAAAACAAAACCTGTTAGTAAATTACTCCTGTTTTTTAGGTGGATCATAAAACGAAATTTTTAATATTGAAAAAAGATTTTCAGCCAAAAACCTTTTGACTAATCTTTTAAATATACTAACCGCAGCTAGACATTTAATAAGATTGACAAAAATCGATTAGAAATTCAATTTCCAGCAGTATTATTAATGAGAAGAATGGTAAAAATTATAACTTTCCCTGAAATCACCTGGAGCCTTTCCCGTATGCTTTCTAAATACCTTACTAAAATAACCATTATCATTAAAACCCAACTGATAGGCTATTTCTTTCATAGATAAGCTAGTACTAATAAGTAAACGCTTAGCCTCCAGCATAATTCTGTCTTTTATAAAATCCCCTGCCGGTGTTTTTAAATATTTTTGCGAAAGGATGTTTAGATAATTTGGAGTAATATTCAACTGTTGGGCATAAAACCGCACCGAAGATTCTTCCTGAAAATGAATCTCAATGAAATCAATAAATTTTTGGACAATTTTTTCAGGTCGGACAGTAACCTCATTATCTGGAAAATGAGCTCCATAATCCTTTTGTAATAATTTGAGTAACAAATGCAAACGAAGTACCACTATTTCTTTAGTCAATACATCTTTATACGGAAGCAGTCCTTCTATTTCTTGCAATTGTTTTCTATATTCATCAAATTCTATAGCGCTCAAAGCAAGACAAGAAGGCGAAGCCAGTTGAAAAAAAGGAAAAGGAGATAAATTAGAAAATACATGTATCACTTCTTCAGAAAGCATCAATTGAAAGCCTGAAGTCCCCTCTTTTAGCGACCAATTATGCACCTGTCCCGGCCTTATAAAATAAACCTGATTATCATTTACATTGTATTGTATGAAGTCTATATCATGTAAACCTGAACCACTATCAACAAAAAAAACGAGATAAAAATCATGCTTATGGGGTTGCTCAAATTCATTTCGTCCCTTTACACTATGGCGAAACAAACTAATACCCAAAGGATTTTCTCCTAGTATATTGCCAATAGATAAAGTAGGAATGGAAAGATTATCCAAAATAAAAAGCTATTCATTATCTCACCAAAAATAAAAAATTAAGCTGATGAAAATTTAAAAAATCTAATTTTAATAAAAAATCTTTTTTACAATGCAATTAAAATCTTAAATTTATTACTGATAAATCATACTGATAACATTGTTATCTTTTGGAAATACTTATCCATGCCGCTAATAAAACTTTAGAATAATTTAAAAACAGATTAATCAAAAAAAACAGAATATTAACTATTAAAATAAATTACTAATAATTTATACAATAAAAAAAAAGCCAAACAATAACTATCCGGTAATTTAATCCACTAATCAAAAAACACTCCCTCTCTTTTTTTTTACATTATATTGTAGTTACTCACTTACAATTGTTATTAGTTCCCAAAAAAATGAAAACTAAAGCTTTAAAAAAATAAAATAAAATATTTCCCCAGTAATACTGGGAGTTTATAGTTTAAAATCTCCAAAACTAAATTTAAAGTTAAAACAAAGTTATATTTCAATTAATAAATTTTTTTAATAACTTATTATTTTAATTAAATATTTTTATATATTTGTTTATAGATTTTAAATAAAAAACGTTTTAGTAAAAATTTATACAGTAAAATTCATCATTTCTTAATTCAAAAAAGATTAAAAATACCACCATAACAATAGCAAAGAAAAGGTTCATCTAAACAATCTTGTATTAAAACCCTTTTCAAATAGCGAAAAAAACAAAAGAAACTGCGACAACAAATTTATTATTAACAAACCATCAAAAAATTATGAAAATTTTTTCCAAAAACAAGCCCCGTAATTTATGGCAGGAATCACCAGCCTGGGGGACAACTAGACTAGCTACTGTTTTACTAACAGCGCTATCGGTCCAGCTTTCAACGGCAGCTTCTTCAGAAAAAGTAGTTCCGCTAGAAAGTAACACTACTGCTAAAAAAGGCTTTGAGGCAACAACATTCAGTTTATTTCAAAAGAAAGTTACAGGAAAAGTACTGGATGCGGATGGAAATCCAATTCCTGGTGCCAATATTATTGCCAAAGGTAGCAATGCCTCGGCACAAACTGATTTTAATGGTAATTTCACGATAGAAGTCCCAGACAATGTTACTAAACTGATCATCTCTTTCATAGGTATGGAGCAACAAGAAGTAACAATTGGCAAATCACCTATAACCGTAATTTTAAAGGAAACCGGACAAAGTCTAGATGAAGTGGTAATTACAGGATATGGCAAACAAAATAGAGCCACATTAACAACTTCTATCTCTAAATTAGATACCAGAATTTTGGAAACCTCGAGTAGATCGAATGTAGCTACAGCATTACAAGGTACTATAGCAGGTTTAAGGGTAACCAATAATACTGGACAACCTGGCTCAACTCCTTCAATTGTTTTACGCGGAGGCACTAATTTCAACGGATCAGGCTCTCCTCTTATTTTAGTAGATGGTATTCCTAGTGATTTCTATGCTTTGAATCCTGATGATGTTGCATCCATTGAGGTGTTGAAAGATGCGGCATCTACAGCTATTTATGGAGCCAGATCAGCTAATGGGGTTATTTTAGTCACCACCAAAACGGGTAAAGCAGGCAGATCTTCTATTAACTACAAATATAAATTCAGCGTAAACAAAGAAAGAAACGATCAGCAGTTTTTAAGTGCTGCCGATTTTATAAAATACAATAGGCAATCGGTAGCCTATCAAAGACAAGCTGCTAATAAGCCAAATGATTTCGCTAATTTTTTAGATGGAGCAACCGCTTTTGGTACAGGAGGAAACACAACAAATTCTCCTTATACCGTTCAGTTTTTAACACCTACTAACGAGTATTTATTGAGCCAACCCGGATGGAAAACCATAACAGATCCTTTGAATGCCAGTAAACAAATTTTATTTTTAGATAATGATGTAAGCGATTTGATCTATCAAAACAGTGTAACTAAAGATCATTATTTATCATTTGATGGCGGTAACGACAAAGGAACATACTACTTAGGCCTAGGCGTTTTAGATAACGATGGTTTGGTTTTAGGGTCCGGTTTTAAAAGATACTCTGGGAAATTTAGCGGTTCATACAAGATTACTGATAAGGTTAAAGTTAATTCTAACATATTATATTCGCATTCTAACCTAAGTTTAAGCCCATTAGGCCCTGATAGTGATGTATTTCAAAGGTTTGCGGGGCAAGCACCAACTTCTAGAACCTATGACAATAATCCTGACGGAACTTTATCTAGTGTTTTGAGTCCGGGTACAAATTTTAGTTTCGGTAATCCATTGTATTATCAGGACAAGTTTATCAGAAAAAATTTAGAACAACGACTGTCTGCATCCGCCGGCTTAGATTGGGATATTATTGATGATTTAACCTTATCTCTAAAAGCTAGTCATTTTACAATTAACAATCATAAAGAAAATTTCAATAAAGCTTATATAGAAGGTGCTAGCTCGAATGCACCCATAACAACACGTTTTGCTTCTGTAAGTTTAGATAGAACACTTAGGAATCAGTTAACTGGAACTTTAAATTACACTAAAAAGTTTGGCAGTCATAATTTCAATGCCTTGTTAGGTGCTGAATATTTCAAAGACAATGTCTTTTTTAGTGGTGCAGGTACTAAAAATTCTCCAACAGATTTAATCGAAACACTCAATGCAGGTGCAGAAGTTGATGGTAAGCCATTCAGTTTTGAATCAGAACAAGTTATCGTGTCAACATTCGGAAGATTAATATATGATTATGACAATAAATATTTATTAAGTGCCACCTTTAGACGCGATGGGGCATCAAGATTGGGAAATCAAAAATTTGACGTTTTCCCGGGTGTATCTGTTGGTTGGAATGCGCACAATGAGAAGTTTTTAGAAGGTGTTAGCAAATATGTGTCAAAATTAAAACCAAGGTTAAGTTATGGGGTTAATGGTGACGTTAGTTCGATAACTAGTCCAGGACAAAGAGATTATACAGGGAATTATACAGTATTTGGATCTTATGGCTCTCAAGGTGTCTATAATGGTCAAACAGGTTATGCCAATACAGGCTTACCTACTTTAGACCTTGAATGGGAACGTTCAACTACTCTCAATGCAGGTTTAGATGTGTCTTTTTTTAATAACAGACTTAACTTTATTACGGATCTGTACTCAAGAGATGTTAAGGGTAAAATATCCCCTCTTACCTTGCCTTTTTGGACAGGATTCTCTTCTATAAGAACTAATAATGGAGTTATTAGAAACAAAGGATTCGAGCTGGAACTAAATGCAGATATTATTAGAAATGATAATGTAACATGGAATGTTGGGGCAACTTATACCGCCAATAAGAATTATGTGATAAGCCTTCCTAAAAGTAATAGAGCTTTTAACGGGCAAGATGGTACAGAAGTTTATGATCCTGCTACAGGTTTAACAAAGTGGGTAGGGGGATTAGAAGAAGGAAAACGTGTTGGATTGGATGAAATTGTAGTTTATGTGCAAGATTATATTTATGCGGATCAGGCAGCTGTAGATGCGCATGCGACACGCCAAGATGTATTATTACCGAATCATTTCAAACGTTATCCAGGAGATGTTGCCTGGAAAGATTTGAATGGGGATAATATTATTAATAGTTTGGACAGAAAAGTTATTGGACGCAGTACACCTAAATTAGTAGGTGGTTTTACCTCAAACGTAAGCTATAAAAACCTTAGTTTATTTGTTAAAACTGACTTTGCCACCGGTCATTTAGTTTACAATCATATTAGAGGTAAAGGCTATGCACAAACACAGGGAAATTTGAATCAACCAATAGAGATATTGGATTCTTGGACTCCTCAGAACACTAATACCGATTGGCCTCGTATGGTCTTTGTTGACGCACAAAGAAATGTCCTTAGGGGGGATGGTACTGTTTCAAGAAATAGCCAGTTTTGGGAAAAAGGGGATTATTTAGCCCTAAGAGAAGTTACCCTGAACTATAATTTGCCTGTTAAAAAATATTTTAAAGGTGTTATACAGAATTTTAATCTTTATGCAACAGGAAGTAACTTGCATTACTTCAAGAGTTATAGCGGCGATACCCCAGAAGTTGGAGGAGCGCAAGAAGGTGCATTTCCTATGCCTAGAACAATTACAATTGGACTTAATGTAACTTTTTAATTATTATAAAAATGAAAAAATATATATCAATATTACTGGTTGCTGTTTTTTTTAGTTCATGCGAAAGTGAGCTTGAATTAACGAGCCCTAGTGAATTAACAGCGGCTGGTTTCTGGGATACCGAAAACGGCGCAAGAGCTGCACATACAGGATTGTATGCTACTCTTAGAGGGTCTTATAATAATTTATTCTTACTGGGAGAGATGAGAAGTGATATTTGGGGTGGTACAACATTCGAAACCGCGGCCGATGTCAACCTTATAGAATCAAATATAACGGCAACTACAGCGCCTTTTGGAGGTTGGGCTGGACTTTATGGCAACATTCATAAAGTAAATGATTTTTTGAAAAATGTGCCTAACATTAGCTTTACAAATCAAGCAGATAAAAATCATCTTATGGGTCAGGCTTATGGTCTAAGAGCTTTATACTATTATACGCTTTTAAAAACATGGGGGGATGTGCCTATTTCTTTAGAGCCTGTAACAAATATAGACCCATCTTCTTTGGGTAAGGCCAGGTCCTCTCAAAATGAGGTAATGACTCAAATAAAAGCTGATATAAAAGCCTCTTTAGACGCTTTTGGCTCTAATAATAGCTTTTATAAAAACACCAGAGTATACTGGTCCAAAGCAGCGACATTAGCTCTTAAAGGGGATGTATACATTTGGTCTGGTAACTTGCTTGGTGGAGGTGCCGCTGATTTTAATGAAGCAAAAGCCGCTTTGCAACAGATTGCATCATTAGACGTAAGCTTAGCACCTAGTTCTGGTTTGTGGGGTGTAGCGAATGAAAACAACAAGGAATTTATTTTTGCGTTGCAATACAAACAAAACGAAGCTTCTAATATATATAATAGTTTTACCGGTAGAGGTACAGAAATCAATCCAAGATTTGACGACAAAGGTATTGCAATGACAAGTTTCGTAATAGCCGGAGCAAATAGATATGGTCAATCTGAGAAAACTATATTGTTGCTAGACGATAATAATGACAGCCGTAAAGATGCTACTTTTATTAGGTTATATAAAGACAACTTAGTTTATCCTACTTATAACAAAGATAAATATTTTGGTTGTATATTAAATAAATTTTTAGGAAGAGTAGCCGGAACTGAGCGAATATTCGAAAATGACGTACCTGTGTACCGATATGCAGACGTTGTATTGCTTTTAGCAGAAGCGAAAAACTTATTGGGAGAAGATCCTTCCGGAGAAATCAATCAAATAAGACAAAGAGCTTATGGCGTTAATTATGTTTCCGCAACACATGCTTATACTAACAGCTCTAAATTAGCGAATACCAATGCGATCTTGAATGAGCGCTATAAAGAATTTATTGGAGAGGGTAAAAGATGGTGGGATTTAAGAAGAGCTGGAAATAGCTTTGTCTTTGATAATGTAAGTTTTTTATCTTCGGGTGACGAATATAAATTACTATTACCTATAACAAGTGATATGATTGGTAGAAATCCTTTACTTGAACAAACAACAGGCTATACAAATTAATTTATATTTATTTGAACTAGTAATGATTAATAAAAAGGGAGACTTATTTTAGTTCTCCCTTTTTTTTTAATCATTCTGACTTACTATTTAACACTGCACATTCTCTTATTTTGAGACTGTTTTTAAAATCAATAGATCAATTGTAAGATTATATTTATATAATATTTTAAAAAAAAATATAGTAAGTTTGTGATTGAATACCTCTACATATTTTAAACATAATCATAATGAGCTTAAAAGATTTATTAGACGCTAGTACTGACAACAGCCTATCCGGTCAAAAATGGCACATGTTGAGACAATCAATAATAAAACGCCTATTATCAACCGGTAATGCTACAATTGCTGAATTGGGTTCGGAATTGCAATCCAGTGTTCCCACAGTAACCAAAGCAGTCAATGAACTTTTAGCCGAAGGCTATGTCGTAGACATGGGAAAAATCACTAATAGTGGCGGCAGACGCCCTTCTTTATACAGCATTAATCCTACTTGCGCTTATTTTCTAGGAATTGAAGTAGGCAGAAGCAGCATGTCAATTGGATTACAGAATATAAAAAATGAATTCGTAAGTATCGAATTAGGAGCTTCCTTTATTTTACAAAATACCCAAGAATCACTTTTAGAGTTATGTGGTTTAATCAACTCATTCATAGAAGACAGTTTGGTCGATAAAAATATGATTGTAGGAGCATGTATCAATTTATCGGGTCGTATTAATTCGATGGAAGGATTCAGTTATAACTTTTTTTTCAGCGAAAACAGACCTTTGACTGAAATCATTTCGGATCAATTGGGTATACCGGTTCGTTTAGAAAATGATACTAGGGCAATGGCCTTTGGTGAATATAGAGAAGGAGTTGTTGAAGGAGAGCAAAATATTATCTATGTGAATTACAGCTGGGGCGTAGCAATAGGAATAATAACCGACGGAAAATTATATTACGGGAAATCAGGCTATTCTGGAGAATTTGGACACAGTACCATATTAGACAATGGAATTTTATGCCAATGTGGAAAATTAGGTTGTTTAGAGACTGAAATATCCGGCTGGTCTCTAGTGAATCAATTCAAGGAAGCCATAAAAGAAGGAAAACATTCTAAAATAGTCCTTGACGAAAACTCAACCACCCTGCAACATCATGCCATAATTGCGGGAGCATTAAATCTGGAAGACAATTTATGTGTTGAATTAGTCTCTAAGCAAAGTGAAAAAATGGGGCGTTATCTGTCTATTATTCTTAACATTTTCAATCCGGATCTATTAGTAATTGGAGGAGATTTCTCTCTATTGGGAGATTACACCCTCTTACCTATTCAATCCGCTTTAAAGAAATATTCCCTTGGATTAGTCAACAGAGACGTTAAATTAAAAAAATCCAGTTTAGGCCGTCGCGCCGGCGTTATTGGTGCTTGTTGTGTTGTAAAAGAAAAAATGTTATCCTCCCTTATCAATAACTAACATTTATTTTAACTTTTGTTATTAAAATAATTTAATAAATACTCTTTATTTATTAAATTATTTTGTATGTTTACAACTTAATAGTAAATGTATAGCGCCATAATTTTCAATTATTCTATTCCTTTGCTGTATCAATAGAAAATACAGCAAAAATACTCCGATTGAAGAAAATCAGATTTCTACTAAATTACTATTTAACAGATTCACTATTTCAATACCGGCAACCCTAGTAGTTCCGCTTTTTAAGCATAAAAACTCTAATACGCGATTGAAAATATAGATTCCTAATACTATTGAATAGAAAATTATCTATTGGAGACACTAAAATTTAAAACTTTAGACTCCATTAAAAACTAAAGACAACTAAAAAAAATACCTCATGAAAATTCAACACTTACAAGGACTTATTTCTGCCCCTTTTACACCCTTTGACAGCAATGGAAAATTAGATGTTAGTCTAATCCCTGCTTATTATTCTTTTTTAAAACAAAATGGAGTAACAGGCGCTTTCATTAATGGTTCTACAGGAGAAGGAGTTTCTACAACTCTAGCAGAAAAGAAAGCAGTTGCTCAAGCTTGGGCTGATTGCAGTAATCATGATACCGACTTTAAAGTAATGGCATTTTTAGCGGGAACCTGCCTTGCCGATTGTATCGAACTTGCCAAACATGCTTACGAGATAGGTTTGTACGCCGTTTCTTTGACCGGCCCTTTTTATTTCAAACCCGCAAACATAGATATGTTGGCGCAAACCTGTATCGAAGTAGGAAAAGAAGTGCCTAACATGCCATTCTATTACTACCACATCCCGGTATTGACAGGAGTTAACTTCCCAATGTTTGATTTGGTAAGAGCCCTTGACGGCAAGCTTCCTAATTTTGCCGGTGTTAAATATACCCATGAAGATTTTATGGATTTCCAAAGCTGTATGAGCTATGAAAACGGCAAATTTGATATGCTTTGGGGACGCGATGAAAATATGCTATCAGCGCTTGTTTTAGGAGCCAAAGGAGCTGTAGGGAGCACTTTCAATTATGCTGCGCCCCTATATTATGACTTAATTGATGCTTTTAACGCTAATGATTTGGTTAAAGCACGCGCTTTGCAACAAAAATCAATCGATATGATTCGTTTGTTAGGAAAATACGGTGGAATCTCTGTAGGAAAAGCTTATATGAAAGTGGTTGGGCACGACCTAGGCGAATTCAGATTGCCTGTCAAAAACATGAGCGCTGAGCAATTCGAATTATTCAAAAAAGATGTAGCTAGCTTGAATTTTGACGCATTCAAGTCAAAATAATCCATTGGTACGTTTTATTTAAAAAAATAAGAACGATGACTAAATCTATTTTTTCTCTAATTTTTATATCCCTGATTATGTCTACTACTGACTCATTTTCTCAAAAAAAAGAGGTTAAGCATGTTGAATGGAAAACAGCTGCCCAATTGCAAAACCCTGATGGAAGTCTATCTATAGGCTTTGCAGGCCCTATAAATGGAGTTAACAATGACGTATTGCTTGTAGCGGGTGGCGCCAATTTTCCTGATAAAATGCCTTGGGAAGGAGGAAAAAAAAGTTATTCAAAAACAATTCATGTGTTACAAAAATGTGGCGATACTTTTTCTTGGATTGCAGCAGTAAAAAGTACCTTAGCGGAACCTATCGCCTATTGTGGGACTACTTCTACTGACTTAGGCGTAGTATATGTAGGTGGAGAAAATGAAAATGGTCTTTCTAATAAATCGTATTTATTAAAATGGAACGCGGAGGCAAAAGAGGTAGAAATAAAATCACTACCTAATTTCCCTTTGGCGATTGCCAATATAGCGCTGACTCACATAGACAATGTAGTTTATGCCGTAGGTGGCGACGAAGCCACAAAATCTTCTGATTCTTTTGCCAGTCTTGATCTAAACGAAGCAAATCCAGAATGGAAAACATTGCCAAAAATACCTTTGGCTTTGGCCAATTCAGTCGCAGTTGCGCAAAAAGGAAAAAATGGAATCGGAATTTATGTTGTGGGTGGAAGAACAAAAACGGCTTCAGGAATAAGTGATTTACATCATACCACTTTTGTTTTTGATATTAAAAAACAAAAATGGGAAAGTGTCGCAGCGATATCCGATGGAAAAAACACCACTAACTTTTCGGCTGGTGCCGGACTAGCTGTTGGGAATCATTCTGTTTTAATCGTTGGCGGTGATAATGGAGCCATTTTTCATCAAATTGAGACTTATCTCTCCCAAATAGCTCAAGCAAAATCAGAGGAAGAAAAAGCAGAGCTCATTGCTAAAAAGAATAAACTCGTTACCAATCATCCCGGATTTTACAACGGTATCTTACTATACAATACCCTAACAGATCAATGGGAAAAAATAGACGAATTGCCATTCCTTCCTCATGTTACAACCCCTGCGGTGTTATGGGATAAAAAAATAATCTTGTCAAACGGAGAAATAAAACCAGGAATTCGTACTCCTGATGTAATGTTAGGAACCCTAAAAAAATAAAAACAATACTGGTTTCTGTGCGACGCTTTCTTTATAAGCTGTTGCACAACAACTGATAAATAAAGTAGACTAAAGATGAAAGAATCAAAACATTATCCTTGGATTGTCGTAGGCTTACTATGGCTTGTTGCCTTGCTCAACTATATGGATCGCCAAATGCTGGCTACCATGCGCCCTTCGATGGAGACCGATATTCCTGAACTAGTCTCAGGTGAAAACTTTGGACGTTTAATGGCCATTTTCCTTTGGATTTATGCCTTAATGAGCCCCGTATCTGGTATTATTGCCGACAAACTGAATCGAAAATGGCTAATTGTAGGCAGCCTTTTTGTATGGTCAGCGGTGACTTATGCCATGGGACTTGCAACGACTTATAATCAGGTGTACTGGTTAAGAGCCTTGATGGGAGTCAGTGAAGCCTTATATATTCCTGCCGGTTTATCGCTTATAGCCGATTACCACCAGCAAAAAACAAGATCACTCGCCATTGGTATCCACATGACTGGCTTATACATGGGTTCAGCTATAGGAGGATTTGGCGCAACCATAGCAGCTTCATTTTCTTGGCATACTACATTTCATTATTTTGGATTAATCGGGATTGTGTATGCAGCCGCTTTAGCCTTCCTTTTGAAAGAGAAAAAAAGCAGCGAAACAACTCACAATAAAACTATTTCATCCGATAAAACAAAAAAAGAATCTGTATTCAAAGGTTTGGGAATCTTATTCACTAATATGTCTTTTTGGATTATCCTGTTTTATTTTGCCATACCAAGTTTACCGGGATGGGCTACCAAAAACTGGCTTCCTACCCTATTTTCCCAGAATCTTAATATCCCAATGGAACAAGCGGGACCTTTAGCAACCATTGCCATATCCTTCTCATCATTTTTGGGAGTTATATGTGGAGGTATATTATCGGATAAATGGGTTCAGAAAAATATTAAAGGTAGAGTTTACACCAGTGCAATTGGTTTAGGCTTGACTATTCCTGCCTTGTTGCTTATTGGTTTTGGTCATTCGTTGTTTAATGTGGTTGGAGCAGCACTTTGTTTTGGTATTGGCTATGGAATGTTTGATGCGAACAATATGCCCATTCTTTGTCAATTTGTGTCTTCAAAATACAGAGCCACCGCTTATGGTATTTTAAACATGACCGGAGTAGGATGTGGTGCTTTGGTTACCTCCTTACTAGGGAAATATTCTGATAACGGCACTTTAGGTGATGGATTTGCATTGATGGCTGGTATTGTCCTATTGGCTTTAATCGTTCAAATTGTTTTTTTACGCCCTAAAGTAAATGATTTTGTCGATGCCTAACATTTAAAATATATCAAATTAACTACCTCATTTATTAATAAGGTAACTGATTTTAAATTTTATGAGTTTTGTTTTGGTTAGAATTATCCGTTGAGGCGAAATAGCTGATTTCGCCTTGACCGATAATGTTCTAGTAAATTAAAAAACATTTAACCCTCTTCCATGAAACCAATTAAAATAAATCTTTTTTTATTTTTATGCCTAACTTTTCTCGTCTTAGGACAAGAAACAATTGCGCAAAATACAGCCATCAAAGTGGCCTGTATTGGTGATTCTGTGACGGCTGGTTATCTGCTTGCTGACCCAGCAACAGCCTCCTATCCGTCCCAGCTTCAAATCTTGATGGGAGAAAATTATGAGGTTAAAAACTTTGGTTATAGTGGAGCGACTCTTTTAAAAAAAGGCCATAAACCTTATTATAAGACTAAGGAATGTGCTGATGCTATTGCTTATCGTCCCGATATAGCTATCATTCATTTGGGTCTTAATGATACCGATCCCAGAAATTGGCCTAATTATAAAGAAGATTTTGATGCCGATTATTCTTGGTTATTGGATACCTTAAAAAAGCAAAATCCAGCCGTACAATTGTACATCTGTAGAATGACGCCTATCTTCAACGAACATTCTCGTTTCAAATCAGGAACCAGAGATTGGTATTGGCAGATTCAATCCCACATTACTCCTATTGCCAAAGCGAACCAAGTGGGACTTATTGACTTACACGAAAATTTGTATGCACGTCCTGATCTTTTCCCCGATGCTTTACATCCTACAAAAGAAGGAGCGGCAATTTTGGCGAAAACCGTTTATGGAAATATTACAAAAGATTTTGGCGGATTCCAATTAGCCTCTGTTTTCTCTGATAATATGGTTTTACAACGCAATCAGCCTATTCAGTTGTATGGAACTGCTAATGGTGGCGATGTGGTGGAAATAAGCTTTAACCAACAAAAAAAGAAAGCAATAACGGATAAATACGGAAAATGGAAAATTAGCTTTCCTGCTATGACCCATGGCGGCCCTTATAAAATGAATATCAGCTGCAATGAAAAAAACAGTACTTTGAATAATATTCTCATTGGCGATGTTTGGTTTTGTTCCGGACAATCCAATATGGCTTTTCAGCTTCAAGAATCTAAAGACGGAAAGGAAGAAATAAAAAAAGCAATCCAAAATTCAAACCTTCGTTTACTGAATTTTAAAGCAATTAAAGAAACGGATAACACGGCCTGGGATTCCCTTTCATTGGCAAAAACCAATCAATTGGAATTCTTTACTGGGAATTGGACCAATTGTGATTCATTAACAGCAAAAGATTTTTCGGCAATTGCCTATTATTTTGGTAAAAATATTGCCCTTGAGGAAAATGTGCCCGTAGGTTTGATACAGCTTGCCGTTGGCGGATCGCCAATAGAATCCTGGATTGACCGATATACATTAGAACATGACGACAAAGTGGTCGATTTATTGACCAATTGGCGTAAATCCGATTTCATCATGCCTTGGGTTAGAGAACGAGCTGGTGTGAATTTGAAAAATGCCACAAATCCTAAACAGCGCCATCCGTATGACCCCGCATACAATTTTGAAGCTGGCGTAAAAAAATTGACCCAATTTCCAATAAAAGGGGTGATTTGGTACCAAGGCGAAAGCAATGCGCACCATATCGAATTGTATGAGCATCTTTTGCCTACTATGGTTCAAAGTTGGCGCAAAGCCTGGAATTTAGATTTTCCTTTTTATTATGTCCAATTATCCAGTATCGACCGTCCGTCGTGGCCGGCATTTAGAGAAGCTCAAAATGGCATGCAAAAAATAATCCCAAATAGCGGTATGGCTGTGAGTATGGATTATGGAGATTCAACTAATGTTCACCCTATCTGGAAAAAAGAAGTAGCAGACCGCTTGGCACTTTTGGCCTTGCGCTATACCTACGGAAAATCAGTCATTGCTAATGGTCCATCGGCTTTGAAAGCGGTTAAAAAAAAGGAGTTAATTAGCCTTTCTTTCGCTTTTGCAAAAAAACTAACCACAGCGGATAAAAAAGAATTAGTTGGTTTTGAACTTGTTACTGATAGAGGAAAACACATTAAAACCAAAGCGGAAATAATCAAAAATAAAGTGAGTATCAGTATTCCAAAAGGAGAAAACATTACAAATGTCTTATACGCTTGGGAACCTTTCAGCAGAGCTAATTTAGTAAATGAAGCCGGCTTGCCATGCTCTACTTTTAGATTAGAAGTGCAATAAAATAAAAAAACAAGTATACATTTGAGAGTGTGTACGAAAACATAAATAATAAAAATAAGTAGATCGCTTTTTGATAAACCCATCTATAAAATACTTTTAAAAATGAATTATTCAACGACAGACCTCCAAAACCTAAAAGAGTTTTATCAGAATCAATTATTAAATGACACGGTTCCTTTTTGGTTCCCACGGTCTATTGATACCCAATTTGGTGGTTATCTTCTAATGCGGGATCACGATGGAAGTCTATTGGATGACGATAAAGCAGTATGGATTCAAGGCCGCGCTTCTTGGCTTTTATCCACGCTTTATAATACTGTAGAACCTAAACAAGAGTGGTTAGATGGAGCCAAATCAGGAATTGATTTTTTAAATAATCATTGTTTCGACACAGATGGACAAATGTTCTTTCACGTTACTCGTGATGGACAGCCAATCCGTAAACGTCGCTATTACTTTTCAGAAACATTTGCGGTAATTGCCATGGCAGCCTATGCAAAAGCAAGTGGAGACGAAGCTGCCGCTGAAAAAGCCCGCTATTTATTCGGTAAATGTATTGAATATTCTAGTACACCAGGTTTGTTACCAGCCAAATTTACTTCTACCCGTCCCTCAAAAGGAATTGGTACTCCTATGATTATGATTAACACAGCCCAACAGTTAAGGGAAACTATTGGGGATTCGCGTTGTGACGAATGGATTGAAAAATGGATCAACGAGATTGAACGTGACTTTGTAAAAGACGACATTAAATGTGTCATGGAACAAGTGGCTCCTGATGGTTCTATCATTGACCACATAGACGGAAGAACCTTGAATCCCGGACATGCTATAGAAGGTGCTTGGTTTATTTTGCATGAAGCAAAATACAGAAACAATGATCCCCGTTTGATTACATTAGGCTGTAAAATGCTGGATTATATGTGGGAACGAGGTTGGGATAAAGAACATGGTGGCATTTTATATTTCCGTGATGTATATGACAAACCGGTACAAGAATACTGGCAAGACATGAAGTTCTGGTGGCCGCACAACGAAGTTATTATTGCAACGCTATTAGCTTACACGATGACCGGCGACGAAAAATATGCAAAATGGCACAAAATGGTACACGACTATGCCTACAGCAAATTTCATGATAAAGTAAACGGTGAATGGTTTGGCTATTTGCATAAAGACGGAACAATTGCACAAACTGCCAAAGGAAACATGTTCAAAGGTCCTTTTCATATGCCGAGACAAGAATGGTATTGCCTACAGCTTTTGAATGAACATTTAAATAAATAATCTAAAACTTGGTTTCTAACTTTTCGGTATATTGAAACATCATGTGCCAAAAAACATTTTAAGATTATTTTGATCTAATAACCAAAAAACGCACAATAACATTAAACAATTTTTATTATGAAAAAAATTTTCACCTCGTTAATAGTACTTACTGTAATGAGTCTTTCAGCTCAAAATAAAACCCATGAAATAGCCGGAGGAGTAATCTCACATCAGGACATCTTTAATACTTCAATGGTTCAAGGAGTGAACTGCTTCCGAATTCCAGCAATTGTTACAGCTCCAAATGGTGATCTTATTGCTGCCATTGATGAGCGTGTTCCTAATTGCGGTGATTTAAACCGAAGCGGTGATATTAATATTGTTGTGAGACGAAGTGCCGACAATGGTAAGACTTGGTCTGGAATTGAAACAGTTGTTAATTTTCCATTGGGACTATCAGCTTCAGATCCTTCTATGATTGTAGATAGAGATACCAAAGAAATTATCCTTTTTTATAACTACATGGACTTTGAAAAAGAAAGAGACATTTATTATTTACACGTAGTAAAAAGTAAGGACAACGGAAAAACTTGGAGTAAACCAGAAGATATTACAAGCCAAATTGCCAAACCAGAATGGCATAAAGATTTTAAATTTATCACCTCAGGTCGTGGGATTCAAACAAGAGACGGAAAATTACTGCATACTTTGGTTAATCTAAGCAAAGGTCTATTCATTTTCGGAAGTGATGACCATGGTAAAACTTGGTACTTTATTGACACTCCAATAAAGCCAGCTGATGAATCAAAAATTATTGAATTGGCCGATGGAAGTTGGATGGTTAATTCAAGAGTGAACGGTGGAAAAATGCGTTATGTACATACTTCATCAGATAAAGGAAAATCATGGACAACTAAGCCAGAGCCTGCGCTGATAGATCCTAGTTGTAATGGTAGTATTATTAGATACACTGCAAAAGCAGACGGTTATGATAAAAACAGAATACTTTTTTCGAATGCCAAAATGGAAAAAGGACGTATGAATTTGAACGTTCGTATCAGTTATGACGAGGGGAAAACTTGGTCAGAAGGGAAAACTATTTATCCAGGAAGTTCCGCATATTCATCGCTTACTGTATTAAAAAATGGCGATATAGCTGTATTTTTTGAAAAAGATGAGCATACTAAAAATGAGTTTGTAAGCTTTTCTTTGAAATGGTTAACAGACGGAAAGGATAAGTTCAAAAAAGCATCCAAAAAAAGAAAATCCATAAAAAAATAACGTTAATTGATCCTCCATAAATTCTAAATTTATGGAGGATTTTATTTAAAATTAATTCAAAAAACTAAAGAAAATGAAACAAACTCTTTTTAATGCTACTGTGCATACTGGAGATGAAATCATTGATAACGGAGTTATTATTATAGAAAACGGAAAAATACTTTCGGTTCAGAAAGAAATACCAAATGATATTGCTAAAATTGATCTCAAAGGCAAACACATTTCCGCAGGTTTTATCGACATCCAAATCAACGGGGGAGAAAAACATTATTTTAGTCAGTTTCCTACTGAAGAAAGCATTCAAGACATTCATGATTCTAGCTTAAAATACGGAACCACCCATAGCCTGCCCTGTCTAATTTCGTCTTCTAAAGAAACCATTCTTCAGGGAATTGAAGCGGTTCAAAATTACAAATCAAAATACAATAATGGAGTTCTAGGAATGCATTTAGAAGGTCCATTTCTAAATCCTTCAAAACGAGGTGCCCACAGTATCAATCAGGTTAGAAAGCCCACAAATTCAGAGCTAGAAGAAATCATCCGCTACGGAAAAGAGGTCATAAAAGTAATTACTATTGCCCCAGAATGTTTTACCAATGAGCAACTGGACATGCTATTAGAAAGTGGTATTGTGATCTCGGCGGGACATTCAACGATGACCTATAAAGAAGCTCAATATTATTTTTCAAAAGGGATCCACCTGGTTACTCATTTATTTAACGCTATGACGCAGTTTGGCCATCGCGAACCGGGATTGGTTGGAGCCACTTTCGAAAACGAAGCAGTCTATGCACCCATTATTTTAGACGGTGCTCATTGCGATTATGCCGCAGCACGATTGGCATACAAATTAAAGAAAGATAAATTTTTCTTGATTAGTGATGCTGCCTTTTTAGGACGAAAAGTTAAAAGTTTCAAATGGGAAAACTTTGATGCGCATCTCGATAACGGTTTTTACAGAAACGAAGAAGGCAATCTAGCCGGCGCGAGTATTTCTATGCAAGAAGCCGTACAAAATGCCTATAATCATTTAAATGTATCGGCAGATGAAGCCATCAAAATGGCTACAACACGGGTTGCAAGTGCTATCAATATGGAGAATAAAATTGGAAAAATCAAAGCCGGATTTCCAGCGAGTTTTGTTCAGTTCAACGATGATTTATCAGTAATAGAAACCTTGAATTTCAATTAACTTTTAGCAAAAAAACACCATTCAAATTTAAACTTGAATGGTGTTTTTTTAAAAGAAGAAAAAGCTATTTCTTCCCAACAAAACTCTAGTCAAATTTTATCTTTTGGAATTCATGTTGAATTGACCTATTTCGGTACCGTCATCTTTGAACATTTTTAGAATTAATTTTTTAGAATTAGCTTCAATTCGAGTCAATGTTCTTGTTCCTTTGCTAGGCCCTCCGCCTATGGCAAAATGATACGAATGCTCCAGATTAGGCTCATACAATCCATATTCATGGGTGTGACCTGCGATAAATAAATCAATCTTGTACTTTTCGAATAAGGATCCAAAAACTCTTCGACATTCTAGCGTACCATGCGCATCATCTGAATGAAAATGTGGAATGTGCATCATCACCACTCTAAAAGCTGCTTTTTTAAACGCTTTGGTTTTCATTTGTTCTTCTAGCCATACCGCTTGCTCTTCCCTATATTTGTCAAAATCGATGGCTCCGCCATAAACAGGGTGCGAATCCTTTTTATCTTCGCCAGTATCTAAAACCATTGTAAATACAGGTCCCATCTTGAATGAATAGTATTCTTTATTATCGTAATTATAGTAATAATCACATAAATTTCTCGAGAATTTTCCTCTGGTTTCATGATTACCTCGAACAAGCATAAATGGTTTTGTTGTCGAAAATAAGCTGCAAGGATTTAACAAATGTTTAACAATTTGATTTTCATCAGTTTGATAATCAAACATGTCACCATTTAGAAAAACAAAATCATAAGATTTGCCGTTATTGAGTTGCATCAAATCTCTAAATGATTCCGGACGATCATGAATATCATTCATTACCAACCAATTGACTTGTTCCGCCTCTGGATTCAAGGTGGCAAAAGAATAAATTTCACTACTAATAATTTCTCCAAAAGTCATTTTATAGGGTTGGAAATCTAAGATTTGTTTCGAAAAGACCCTGTAAAAATATTGGGTATTTGGTTTTAACCCATTTATGGAAACACAATTAATTTTAGAATGGGTATTCAACATTCCATTAGTAGTTTGTTGTGCTTTTGTACCCAATTTTTCCGTTTCGCCAAATTCGACCCAATTCAGACATTTTAAATTGGTAAGCCACATTATGGTCATCCCATTTGCTGATGGCGCTTGTAAATAGGGTTTAGTCAAAAACGAATGGGAATCATCTACTGGAAGAACATCCGAATTTCTTTCTTCTGCAAAAGCAGATATAGGCAACGCGCTTGCCACCACGGCTCCTGTTACACTCGCAATGGATTTTGTTAAAAAGGAACGGCGTGTATTTTTATTAAGTTTCATAATTTTAATATGGTATTTATTGCATGCTTGATTTTAAACCAAAACAGCTTTTTTCGAACAAATTATGACGAATTTACATATTATATTTTTTTGAACAAAGAAAAACACATCAAACGTGCTCGAACACATGTTACCTGCCTCTTTAAAAGTTCCTTCATTTAAACCAAACTTATTTTTAAGAATTTAGATTCTCCTTTCTTTACAACCCCATCATCAGATTTTCCATGGAGTCCCGAACTAAAAACTAAAAAAATAACTAAAACAATAACTAATAGCCAAACCTTGGTAAACTGCAGATACAATACAGTTCACAATATAATATCGCAAAAAAAAAGAGGCCGCCCTTTTTCTCGGACAACCTCTTTTTTTGAACTAATTATTACTTATTTCCAAAAAGCAGCATACACCACCACTAGAATTAACATTATTGCAAATGCACAAATATTAAAAAGAGGACTTGTTTTAAACAACTCTTTAGTCAATGGAATTCCTTTGCTGTCATCGACTCCTTTATTTTGAAACAAACTGATAATAACAATCAATACCATCGTCAAAAGTGCTGTATATCCCATTTGATCCATCCATGGCAATGTTGGGAAAAGAGATTCAAAACCAGTCCCGGTAGCCCAAGATTTTGGTCCTACTTTGAAGAACATGGCAATTGGAATAGAAAGTAATGCACCCCAAATAGCGGCTTTGTTTGTTGTTTTTTTCCAAAACAATCCCAAAATAAATACTGCCAAAATTCCAGGACTTACAACTCCTGTATACTCTTGTATGAATTGAAATGCCTGATCTATTCCACCCAAAAGTGGTGCCATAATCACTGCAATCAACAAAGCCATAGCAGCAGAAAGACGGCCTACGTTTACAGTGGTTCTATCATTGGCATTCTTATTTATATATTGTTTGTAAATATCCATTGTAAAAATGGTCGAAGTCGAGTTCAACATCGAAGCCAATGAAGATACAATCGCTGCAGCCAGAGCCGCAAAAGCTAATCCTTTCATTCCAGCAGGCAAGAAATGCAATAACCATGGATACGCTCTATCAGCTGTACCAACACCCGGTAAATTTTCTAGACCAGCTGCTCCTAATCGAGCCATAATTGTAGGATCATTTACAATGACATAAGCAGCAATTCCAGGAATCACAACAATCAATGGAATAATCAATTTTAAGAAACCAGCTAATAATATTCCTTTTTGAGCTTCACGCAAAGATTTTGCTGCCAAAGTTCTTTGGATAATATACTGGTTGAAACCCCAATAATAGATATTTGCAACCCATAATCCACCAACTAAAACCCCAATTCCAGGAAGGTTCATGTACTCCGGATTCGACTTGTCCAAAATCATAACAAAACGTTCCGGTGCCGCCTCATAGATTGTTTTCAGCCCTTGTATCATTCCAGCACCATTAGAGACTGTATTTAAGGCTAAATAAGTCGTTACTAATCCTCCTAAAACTAAGAATATAACTTGGATTACATCCGTCCAAGCAACGGCAGATAATCCTCCGTATAAAGAATAAGCAGCCGAAAAAAGAGCCAATCCAATAATAGCATACATCATATCGACTCCCAATATGGTTTCAATAGCCAATCCTCCCAAATATAAAACCGTGGTCAGGTTCACAAAAACATATAACGCAATCCAAAAAACGGCTAAAATTGTTTTAAGATTGGTAGAAAATCGCTTTTCAACAAATTCAGGAATGGTATAAATCCCTTTTTCAATAAAAATAGGCAAAAAGTATTTTCCAACAATAATCAACGTAAAAGCCGCCATCCACTCATAGGAAGCAATCGCTAATCCCAACGCAAAGCCGGAACCTGACATTCCTATAAACTGCTCAGCCGAAATATTTGCAGCAATCAATGAGGAACCAATTGCCCACCAAGGCAACGATTTACTGGCCAAAAAATAATCTTCAGCATTTTTTTGATGACCGTCTTTTTCACGGGATACCCATAGCCCTACACCCAAAATCAGCACCGCATATGCTGCAAAAACCAAGTAATCAATAAATCCAAAATGTGTTTCCATATGCTTTTTCGCTTATAATGTTTATTTACTATATTATTTAAAAAATTAAAGTTGCACCACTAAAATAGGATATTTCTATTGTGATACTCTAATTATCTTGAATTAAAATTCAGTTTCCCCTCACTTTTTGCTCCCACTTCCAGGCACTTGCAATCGATTCTTCCAAAGTAGATTTGGCTTTCCATCCTAAAATCTTGTTAGCTTTTTCAGTATTGGCATAGGCTTCGGTAATATCACCTTCTCTTCGAGGAACAATTTTATAGGCTAATTTTTTACCGCTTACTTTTTCAAAAGCGTGAATTACTTCTAAAACAGAACTTCCTTTACCCGTACCCAGATTAAAAGTCTCCACTTTATTCTCATTCCTTTTATTTACTAATCGTTGTAAAGCAATAACGTGTGCTTTAGCCAAATCGACCACATGAATATAATCACGAATCGCAGTTCCATCAGGTGTCGGATAATCGTCTCCATAAACTGATAATTCTTTACGCAAACCGAAACCTGTTTGGGTAATAAAAGGCACCAAATTTTGTGGAACACCAATTGGTAATTCCCCAATTTCGGCTGAAGGATGCGAACCAATTGGATTAAAATAGCGCAATAAAATAGCGTTAATACTACTCACTTTTGCCACATCGGTGATAATTTCCTCACCAATTTGTTTGGTGTTTCCATAAGGAGACATTGCAGTCTGAATAGAAGCATTCTCTGTAATAGGCATGGTTTCGGCTTGACCGTACACCGTACAAGAAGAACTAAAAATAAAATTAGCATCCTCTTTTTTCTCTAATTCTTGAAGCAAATACACTAAAGCGCTGATGTTGTTTTCATAGTACAACAACGGATTTTCAACACTTTCACCCACTGCTTTCGAAGCGGCAAAATGGATAACGCCTTTAATATCTTGGTATTTTGCAAAAAAATCTTGAACTGCTGATTTCTCTCTCAAATCTAATTTTTCTAAAATAGGTAGTTTACCGGTTATAGCTACAATACCTTGCAAAACATCTTCCGAAGAGTTAGAAAGGTTATCGATAATAACCACTTCAAATCCTTCGTTTTGCAGTTCGACAACCGTATGTGAGCCAATGAAGCCTAAACCTCCTGTAACTAATATTCTCATAGTTTATTTTTTAATTAATTATAGAAACCGTCCCGTTATTATCTTTAGAAAAAACGAGACGGTCTACATTACTATTCTTTTATTTTTTATCCTTGTAGTGAATCCCGGATTGCGACCTTAGAATTTCGGCACTTTTTTCGGGAGTAATATCTCTTTGTGATTCGCCCATCATTTCATAACCAACCATGAACTTTTTGACAGTTGCTGATCGCAATAATGGCGGATAAAAATGCATGTGAAATTGCCATTCCGGATGCGATTTCCCGTCAGTTGGCGCCTGATGAATTCCAGACGAATAAGGGAATGAAGTTTCAAAAAGATTATCATATCGTATCGTCAATTCTTTCAAAATTGTCGCAAAAGCGGTAACTTCTTCCGGAGTAAAATCAGTTATTTTTTCTATATGACGTTTACTGATTATCATGGTTTCATAAGGCCAAATTGCCCAAAAAGGAACCAAAGCTACAAAATGCTCATTCTCGATTACAATGCGTTCCTTTGCCTTTAATTCTTGCTGTAAATAATCTAATAAAAGATTTGTATTGTGCTTATCAAAGTAGGTTTTTAGATTATTCTGGGTTTTCTCCACTTCGGTTGGCAATGAGGATTGCGCCCAAATCTGCCCATGCGGATGCGGATTGCTGCACCCCATAACACTGCCTTTATTTTCAAAAATCTGAACGTGATTGATGTAATCAATTTTGCCCAAATCAGTATATTCTCTTTGCCAGGTTGCAATCACATCCTCGATAGAGGCAACCTCCATTTGCGGTAAAGTCAGATTGTGCTTTGGCGAAAAACAAACCACTCTGGAAATACCTCTTTCAGGCTGAGCCTTAAAAAAAGTTTCCTCTTTACGATCCTCAAAAGCAATTTCTTCCTGCTTTAAAGCGGCAAAATCATTCTCAAAAACAAAACTGTTTTCATAAGCCGGATTTAATTCTCCATTGACACGCACATTTCCCGGACACAAATAACAAGTGGAATCGTATTCCGGTAAAGAATCAGACGGCAATACCTCATTTTGCCCTTGCCAAGGACGTTTGGATCGGTGTGGAGAAACTAAAACCCATTCGTTAATTAATGGATTATAGCGTCTATGTGGGTCTTCGTTAATATCAAATTTTCTCATTTTAATTCTGGGTATAAAGTGATGTTCCATTTCCTATTTTGACATCATAAATTTTCAATTCTATGCCAAAAGCATCCAAATACTGTTGAGTCAATTTATCTTTAATTTCTTCTTCATATCCTTTTTGGATTAAATTGATGGTACAACCGCCAAAACCGCCTCCCATTAATCGGGAACCTACCACTGATTTTTCTGTTTTTAAGGTATTGACCAAAAAGTCCAATTCGGCACAACTCACCTCATATTCTGAAGATAAACCTTCGTGCGTTTCAAACATTAATTGTCCAAGACCTTTAATGTCGCCCTTGTCCAAAGCCACGCAAGCTTTGATTACTCTGTTTATTTCTTTTACAACAAAATGACTTCTTTTAAAAACGTCATCGCTCATCTTATCTCTTAAACTCAAAACTTGGCTTTCGGTACAATCTCTATAACTGTTCACTTGGGGGAAATGGTTTTTTATGATTGCCAATCCTTCCTCGCATTCTTCTCTTCTTCTATTATAAGCCGATGTAAACAAAGAATGCTTTACATTGCTATCAAATAAAATCAGTGAATAATCACTAAAATCAGCCTTATGGTATTCGAATTCTAATGTTCTGCAATCAATTTTTATGACCTTATTTTCAAGCCCCATAACACTGGAGAACTGATCCATAATACCACAATTAATACCTACCCAATGCTCTGCTTTTTGCCCCATAAGAGCAATATCGATTGGTTTAATATTTAAATTGAAAAGTTCGTTTATTCCAAATAAAAAACCGCATTCTAATGCTGCTGAAGACGATAAGCCGGAACCAACAGGGATATTACTGCTAAAAACACAGTCGAAACCTTCGAACACAAAACCGTTAATTTTTAATTGATTGATAACAGCACGAAGATAATTAGTCCATACTTTTTCATTTAATTGCGGAGTCTCCGTCAAATTAATTTCAAATTCATCATCAAGGTCTATAGCAATTATCTTAGTGGTATTTGTACCGTTTTTCTTGAAAGCGAAACATATAATTTTATCAATAGCCGCTGGTAAAACATAGCCATCATTATAATCAATGTGCTCGCCTATAATATTTATTCTTCCCGGAGAAAGTACAACCGTTTCAGGTGTTGCGCCAAATGCATTTTGAAAATAGGCCGTCGTTTTATGTATTAAAACATCATTCATTATCTTGAATTTTCTAATTTTTTTTATTTTGTAAATGGTATAAGAAGAAATTTAGTTTTAGACCAAATCAAACTTATATCTGGTATTTTGATAGTAATTTTCCCCTTTCCTTAAAACTGCACTAGGAAAATGATTCTGGTTAGGAGCATCCGGAAAATTTTGTGTTTCAAAGCATATTCCACTTAAAGGATGATAAACAACTCCATCTTTCCCTTTTATATCTTGACAGCTTCCTCCTACATAAATATGAACAGCAGGCTGATTTGTATAGACCGTCATTTTTAAATCATTGGCTTCATTAAAAAGTGACGCTGCAAATTCATTCTTATTGTCTAACACAAAGGTATCATCTATATTGGTAGGACATTTTTTAGCTGTTTTATAATCGAATGCGCTATTTGCCAACTCTAAAAATTTTCCAGTTGGAATATTTTCATTCGTTTTTTCTAATACTTTAGATGCATTTACAATTAAATCCTGATTCAAAACAGTCGATTGATGACCGTCGAGATTAAAATAACTGTGATGCGTCAGGTTGACAACTGTATCTTTAGTAGTGGTAGCTTTATATTCAATACTTAATTCGTTGTCCTCGGATAAAGTATAAGTCAAGCTTACAGATAATTCCCCCGGATAATTTTCCTCTTTATCAGGACTAACATAAGATAGGCTTACCGATGGATTTTTACCTTGAGTTATCTTTTCTAGCTTCCATATTTTTTGGCTAAAATTATTAATTCCGCCATGCAATGAATGCCCATTATTGTTTTTGCTTAAATAAAAAGACTCCCCATTTAAATCAAACTCTCCTTTATTTATACGACCAGCAAATCTTCCCACAGTTGCTCCAAAATAAGGTGCTCCCGCTAGTTCAAATGAATCTAAATAAGATGCCAAAGTATCAAAACCCAAAACCACATCTACTAATTCACCTTCTTTATTAGGAACTTTTAAAGATATTATGGCTGCACCATAATTGATTCCCTTTACTCTCATTCCTTTTTCGTTAATCAATTCAAAAGAATTAACAACTTGCCCATCAGACAAAAGACCAAATAATTCCATTATATAATTAACTTTAAAATATGATATTAGCTTAAATTCTTCGCTTTATTTATTAAAATCTGAAAACCAAAAGTAAAACAAAGTGTTAAAAACATGTACCAGTACCTACCAGTTTTTTTTTAAAGCATATTTGTTCCAAGGAAAAAAAACAAAATATTAAGTTTTTTAAATACATTATAAAAAACTTTATTTGATTATTAGAAATTACAAATACATAAAAAAACAACCGTAAAAAAACACCCAAGCTATTTATACTTAACCGATAAGGATTTCACTTTTGAACCAAAAAAAATTCCAATTAAACTAATTAATCTAATTTTTTTAAAAAAAAAGTAATAATATTCCATAAAAAAACACCCTTATGAATTGAATTAGAATTCACAAAGGTGTTTTTCAATTGTTGTTTAAGAAGGAAAAACTCTATAGAAGTTATTTATTTTCTTAATACCAGTTTACTATTGAGCAAATTCAAGTCTTTTTAACTTGTTCCACCCTCCACGAGTAAAATCAGGGATTTCAACTGGGGCAGAATTATTATCAAGAGAAATTTCAGTCAATGGTGCAAGACAAGACCATTCTGCTAAATCATAAACATCCATATCTAATGGAAGACCTTTTTGAAGACAGTAGATCAAACGGTAATCCATAATGAAATCCATACCTCCGTGACCACCTACTTTTTTAGCTTGTTCTTCTATATCTTTAACGATAGGATGCTTGTATTTTTCCATCAAAGCTTTTTTCACTTCAGCAGGAACAAAACTATGAGCATTTAAATTTTCATGGTTTGGAGCCACTTCAGTTCCGATTGTTTTTGAATCTAATGCATATCCTTCTTGCGGGTATTTATTAGCAAAACCTTTAGTTCCGCTTAATTGATACATACGGCTGTATGGACGAGGAGAAGTTACATCGTGTTGAATTTGGATCGTTTTTCCTTTTTCGGTACGAATCATAGTCATTGTGTGATCTCCATTTCTGAAGTCTTTCACATCTTCACCTGTTTTTTCTTTGATGTAAGCGGGATTTCCAACTGCTTTAGTATCCATAGAAACTAAATAGTTCATTTTATCTCCACGGTGAATGTTTAATGCTTGTGCAGCTGGTCCCATCCCGTGCGTAGCGTATATATCCCCACGGTGTTTCTTGTTGTAATCCATTCTCCAGTTATCCCAGTAAGCTCCCCAGAAAGGTTGTAAACCGTGAATATAAGCCCCTTCAGCATGTAGGATTTCTCCAAACAAACCTTGTTGAGCCATGTTCAAAGTAGTCAATTCAAAGAAATCGTATACACAGTTTTCTAACATCATACAGTGCTTACGAGTTTTTTCGGAAGTGTTGATAAGATCCCAGATTTCCTTCATTGTCATAGCTCCAGGAACTTCGATTGCTACGTTTTTACCGTCTTTCATTGCTTGAACTCCCATTTCTGCATGGTGTTTCCAGTCTGTTGCAATGTAAACAAGATCAACATTAGGCAAAGCAGTTACTTTACGCCACCCCTCTTCTCCAGAAAATTCTAATGCTTTTGGAAGACCTGCTTTAACTAAAATCTCATTTGCTTTTTGCGTTCTGTTCTCTAGCAAGTCGCAAAGAGCAACAATTTCAACACCAGGAATGTGTGTCATACGCTCAACGGCACCTGGTCCACGCATTCCCAAACCTATAAAAGCCACTCTTACAGTTGGAATAGGATCAACTGTTAAACGCAACACATCGGTTTGACCCTTTGGGCGCTTAGGCGTAGGGGTTTTAATCATTTGGGCAGAGGCATTAGCCCAACCCACTAATAGACAAGCTATCAGGAAAAATTTAGAAATACTACTTTTCATAATTTTGATTTAATTTATTTAGTTTTAATAATAGGAATGATACTTATGATGGTATCATTTTTATGTTTTCTACCTTTACTTTCAAAAATATAAATCTTTTCTAAGGCAGACTGTTAAAATCTATATTTGGGCTTTTATTTGTAAGGGGTCTGCTGAATGTAGTTCCTGGAACAGAAAATTCATTGTAAAAACCTCCATTTTTAAGATAAAAACCATCTGGGTTTAAACCACCTGAATAATCCATTCTATACCCCTGTTTAGCGGTGTTGTCTACAGAAAATTTTGCGCTATTTAATTCATTCCAATTTCCTTTGTCATCACAAAACCATTGATTATTGAATACGACCATTCGAGAAAAATCTCCTTGAGCGGGAATAAAATTCTCTAAAAAAGAATGAAAACGTTTCAAGTAAGTATTAGTCTGAGGTCTATTAAAACTAGCAATTAATTGCCATTGCCCCGTCTCTGGAGCAAAAAAATAGGCGGTATAGTTTGTTGAATTATTGCCTTGAGGTGTACCTCTAAGCAAGAATTTGTAAGTTGTACCGGCTATCCAATTGTATTTCAAATAACTTTGTCCACCTGAACCTTCGTTGCCAAATTCACCTGTGGTTACATTATTCCCTTTTTTTAACAATTTAATTTTGTGCGATTCCGGAATACTATTAGGATCATCTGTCGTGAAAGGACTCCAGACAGAAAACAAAACTCTTCTCTCTTTATCGGAATTTACTTGAATACCAAAATAGCCTTCACCAAAACCATTGGCCATAAAATAAGAACCTATTTTATCCTCGCCTACAGGAATGGTCATTTCATTATAATACCATTCAGCATTTACATTTTCAGGAGCTTGATAATTTAAATGTACCGATGGCCCACGTCTTCCCCAATGATAAAAATCACCTTCATTATTAGGAACATAAGCTATTTTGCCGTCATAATCAGTACTGCTGATAGTCAAACGGCTAATGGCAGGAAAGTTTGTTCCCGATTTATTTAAACCTTTAATTACAATTGCAACATAACCTTCTTTGGTAATTTTCCAATTTCCCACTACAATGGCTTTCTTTTGGGCAGAAGCATTTAGTTTTACCCTCTTTGATTCCTTATTGATAGAAAACTCCAATTCTGATTTACCCGAAATTACAACTGATTCCTCTATAGTAACCTGGAAAGTCCCTGGATTAGAAACCCTAAAATAAGCTGTAAAATACTCTTTCGAATCAGTCCAGTTTTCTATTCCATTATCAGTAATCGTCCTGCTATCTAAATGCATAGAACTGTACGCATTACCGGCTAATGGCAATGAAATTTGAACTTTTGGATTTTTTTTGCTAATTGTTTTTTCTGAACTGTCATTGTTATTAGCCCTAGAAATTGTCACTGATAAAAAAGCAAAAAATAAATAAACTACTTTTTTCATTTTTTTTGGTTAAATAGTTAATGGCGATACGAAAACTGGGGTAGATTATTACTTTTTAAAACTCAAATACTATTGATTTCACACCTGTTTTGTTATCAATCTTTTCCTTAAGAAAGACGAAAATATATATTAAATTTTAATAAAACAAGAAAATGAAATAAAAATGTGTTCGAACACACAATATTAACATTTTGCATCGATTAAAAAAAGACATTATTCATTTTTTAGAAAAACTAATGAAGCTTTCCCAAAAAAAGAGCTTTAATTTCTTACTAATAACTAAAAAGTTCGAATAGTTGAAACTATTCGAACTTTAAAAAAAAACATTATACTCGTTTACTTAAAATCCATATTTGGCACCTAAATAAACATTTCGTCCAGCTGCATTAATTCCTGAAGCAAAAGTTCGGTATTGAATATCAAAGATATTTTCTATGCCAGAAAAAATCTTGAAATTTTTAGCTACGGAAAGCCCTCCTTTTAAATTCAATGTTGTCCAAGACGGCATTCCTCCTTCTGGAGCATACTGCTCATTGTCTTCCCCATTTAGATAATAATCGTTAATTCTTTTTTTACCATTATAAAGCAAGTAAAAATCCATATTAAGCTTCTTGTTTTCGAAACTCAAACCTACTTTTCCATAAAAAGGAGGAATATGATCCAATGGTTTATCTCCATTTTTATCTTTTATAACTCCGTTAGTGAAGTTGAAAGATCCGTAAAACAATAAAGGTTTTGTGATAAGCACCTTCAAGCTTGAAGTTATACCCGCTATACGGGCTTCTCCTTTATTTTGATTTGCAAAAACCTCACTTAACACTCCTCCATAATCAACTGTACTTTGTCCGTTAAACAAAAAATGATCGTTAACAATCGCATCAAATAAACGGGTATAATATAAGGTGTTTTCAAAACGAAGCTTTTTCCCTTGCCACAAAGCAATACTAAGATCAGCAGTTACTGATTTTTCTGGTTTAATATTTGGATTCGGCACAATTAACATTCCTTCACCTGACTCGAACACTTTTCCTAAATCATCAATATTTGGCACACGAAAAGCGGTAGATAAATTAAAAGCAATTCTAGATAACGCATTGTTATTTACAATTCCCACTGCCCCACTATAAGTAAAATTATCTTGATGAATTGAGTTGAAAGGCAAACTAAAAATAGAATTATCAGCAATAGTACTTTTTAGAGTCACATAACCCGCTCTGACTCCCAAATTATAAGAAGTATTTTGGGTAATATTAGCATTATAGGTAGCAAACAAATCCGTTCTTAGGGTATAATTATATCCGTTTGGATATCTGGTATCAGCTGCAGATGTAGTATTAGTTACTCTATTTACCTTAGTCGCACTCGAATTCACATTATCATGAAAAGCTTCTAAACCATAAAGAAAATCACCGTTCCCTATTTTAGTTTTGAAATCAGCATTTACAGAAAAAACATTTACTTTTTCAAACTGGCTTTTAGTAATATCATCATTAAATTTTCTGCTGATTCGGCTTTCCTCCACATTTTGATAACTCAATCCTAAAGTCATATTACTATTAAATAAAGCCTTTTCTTTAGTCAATTTATAAGCTGCCAAAAATCTGTTTTGCGGTCCATAATACCAGCTCGCATACTTTAATCCGCTTCCTTTAGGATCTGTCAATCGATCGTATCTAGGTACATCCGAGCTAGTAGAATATTGTAGATTCAAACTGTGCTCAGTGGTTTCATTAGGTTCAAAAATCACTTTCTGCATTGCATTGTATTGCTTGTATCCTGAATTTTTTTGAATGTACTTATTCGAATTTGCCACTAATTTATCGACATTGTTTTCAGTTTCTACATAGTAAGGTCGCTCGCCAAAATGATCGTTCTTACCATTTTTATGACTTCCCATTCTTAGATCTCCAAAATCATTGAAAGAAACAGCAGTCAAAGCTCCCCATTTATTTGCTGCAAAATTAAAATCTACATAAACTGATTTTTCCTTATTAGCTGTACTATAACGTGAACTGGCATTTCCTGATAAAATTTTATTTCTTGTTTCCGATAAAAGCAACGGATCTTTAGTCTGTAAATTAATTGCTCCTCCAAGGGCATCACTACCAAAAGCGGTAGAAGATGGTCCAAAAAGCACATCCACTTGTTCTAACATATTTTCATCAACCGTAATCACGTTTTGCAAATGTCCTGCTCTAAAAATAAGATTGTTCATCCGTATTCCGTCAACCAATACTAAAATTCTATTGGCTTCAAAGCCTCGAATAACAGGGCTTCCTCCTCCTTGTTGGGATTTCTGGACAGTTACTGTTCCACTATTAGCCAAAATATCGGCTGTGTTTTGAAAATTTTGAAGTTCAATCTCTTTTTGAGAAATTGATACTATTTGCTGCGTCGTTTTCTTATTCGATTTGTTATAACGATACAAACCGAGTTTAACTTCTTTTAAGTGAATTGTTTTGACTGTATCCGTTTGAGTCTGTGCAAAGCCAGTCATGGTAACCAAACAGCTTACTAGAGATAATATTTTTTTCATAAATTAAATTCGTTGATGAGTACTTTTATTCTTTTTAAAACCAACAAATTAACAAGGCGGCCGGTCAATAAATTCAATTACTTTATTTTCTTTTCCAGTAAGATATAATGAAAATAAAATAATTGAAAAACGGGGAATATAAGTCATAAGCTCACTTTTATTAAGGGTCCTTAATGTCATCCATTTATAAGAATTCAAAGTTTTCTTTTTATTCGAATTTAAAACTTTATTATTGTTTAAAATATTTTGAAATGATATTCTCAGACTACTTTCAAAATCATCTTTTGCTACTTGAACAATTACCTTTTGAGCGATTATCTTAAAAGAAATCACATCATAAAAAGTATTATTGATTTTGATTTCTTTTTTATCATCCAGAAGCTCCCAATCCTTTAATGCAATTTCTTTATGTAACTCCAAATACTTTTTTGAAATTTGATTCTTAGCTCTAAACTGTTGCATATTTACAATTAAAGTTCTGGGAAAAACAAGACACAATTGCAAAATATACAATAGCGTTATAAAAATTAGGATAATATGCTTGTTATTTTTTTGCATTTGCTTTTAAAAACAGTTCAATTACAAAGACACTGGTACTATTTTAAATTTATTAAATAAGGCCTCGGAAAACAATTCCTTAGCCTTATTTATCAAACCATAATCATTATATGACAATAGCTTATTTAATTCACGTTGAAACTATAAACATCCGAAACAGAAACATTACCAGCAAGGTCTTTAGTTAGTACTTTCCAATAATATTTTTTTCCTGATTCTACCGGAACTGTATTTAAAACACTTTCCACCACATTTGCTTTAAATAATAAAGGCGGGTTAGTCGTTCCTAAATAGACTTCATAACTAGCTATATCATTATCAATATCAGTTGCAGTCCAATCAAGAATAATTGAGTTCTCCTTAACACTTTCATTCATTTTAGGACTTACAGCTTCGGCAGGAAATGGAGCATATGAACTACTTCCTTCAGCTGCATTATAAAACTTCCATGTCTCACTAGTCGCCTTAACAGTAGAACTGGCAGAACTTGAAATCACATACCAAGAATACGCAACTCCCCTTGTGAGTTGCAATTCATAGAAGCTTTTCGTAGTGCTATAAGTTGTACTCACACCGGAATCCAGGTTTTTTACAATCAGTCCAAAATATTCAGAACCTTCACCAGGAATCCATTCAAACTTTATATTACTCTGCGTTGGAGTTTTATTTGTGCCCTCAGTACACTCGCTATTGGCATTTGGAAAAACTAGCTTTGCAACTATTGGATCTTTTTTGGCCGGCACTGTTTCGCCATCTCCACCTCCACTACTGCAGGCAAAAATGGAAATAAATATACTTAGAAATAAGATTTTTTTCATTGTTTAACGATTTTAAAACTGTTGTTAATGTTATCTGATTCTACTTTTACAAGATAAGTTCCTTCTGGGATATAGCTTCCGTCAATTCTTACTTCTCCATTTTTTACAGGTAAATCTCTTAGTTGCATTAATTTTCCGCCCATTGCGAAGATTCTAACCGCTACAATTTTATCTGGACTATTGCCTATATTGATAACCAAATAGTCAGTAAAAGGGTTAGGATATGCTACAATAGTTTCTGAAAGTAAAATTGTTTTTTCGAAAACACCTTGACAATCTTTACCAGTAGTAACTCTCAATGCGTTTTCTCCTTGTTTTAAAGGTAATTCAATATCACCCTCATTAGTTGTGTAACTAACACCGTTTAAATCAATATAATACTTATCACCGTTAATTAATTTTAGTGAAATTGATTTTTTATCGTTGTCAATTTTTGCCAAAACAGCTAAATCCACAGGTTCAGTAATAACCAAATCAAAACAACGTTTGAACTCTCCTTCAGATTTTCCTTCAATAGTTATACAAGCAGAATAAACACCCGATGGCAAATCAATTATTTCACCTTTATCAGTAAACACTACTGACTTAACAGCAGTTCCATCTTTACTAAGTATAACTTTATAACTATAAGAAGTATTAATCGCTGTGATGGCTACTTTTCCATTGTTGCTGCTTCTGCAAGTTTCTGAAAAAGTCTGGGTTTTAAAATTATCTACTGGTAAAGTAAACAAACTACAGCCAAAAGTATCCACTTTATCAGTCAATGGGGTATTAGGACAATTGTCATTTATATCCAGTACGCCATCATTATCATCGTCATCATCGCAAGCATCGCCTATTCCATCAATATCAAAATCAGCTTGATCTGGATTATCTACATCAGGACAATTGTCACTTACACATCCGGTTAATGTCAGTTCAGCAATTGAGGTAAATGCAGCGTCGTTTACTTCAGAAAGTGCTTTTAACCTCATATACCTAGCTTTTATAGGAGTTGCAAACTCTACAATTTGCGGAGCTGCAGTATTTTCAGAAGTACCAATATACTTGGCTGTTCCCCAGTTTGTTTTATCATTACTAAAATACAACTCGTATTTTTTAATTCTTCCATTAGCACCCGACTGTCTTGGTAAATAATTAAATTTACTTATTGCATAATTATTTCCTAAATCAATCTGAATTTCATGAGGAATTGGATCCACAGATGGACTCCATCTCGTATGCCAAATCGTACTTGGATTTCCGTCAAAAGCATTTGTAGCTGGTCCATCTCCTTGCTGACTGTCTGCATAAATCAGTTTCCACTCACTCTTAGGCAATTCAGCTGGATTCCCACAATCTGTTATAGAAGGACAAGTAGTTGTTGTAACCATTTTTTTTATAGTTTTCGAATAAGCTACTCCATTCACGGTTACTGTTAATGTAACATCGTAGCTTCCAGGAGTTCCTAGTCGTACTTCCGGATTTCTGATATTTGCATCATTTATATAAGCTGGTGTAGGAGAAATATCCCATTTCCAACTCGCCCCTGTATGATTTAAAATAGAATGATCATCAAAATGAAGTAGGTTATCCATACAATTATTAGTAGCAGTTTCTACCCAAGGAGTGATAATTGGAATATAATTTTGCACCTGTAAAGGTGATTCCCAAACTCCACCATCACCAGCAAGTCGCATTTTCCCATCTCTAAAAAATGGCATTACTGTATTGATCTCAAAAGCGCCAGGATAGTTGTTAGAAAAGGTTTTCCATGCGGTATCCGTACTATTTCTGTAATACGCTTTTGATTCGTCTCCTTGTTTTGCTGTTGAAAACAAATACACTAAATCATTTCCGTCCTCACCTGGCTGTACTACTAGACACTTGGTATAGACATCAACGGTTCCTGTCCAATTTACCCATGTACTTCCTCCATCTGTTGATTTAAAAACCATTCCTTTAGTTGCACCCCAAAGTCCGTTAGAGTAACAAGCATATACAGTATTTTCATCATATAAAGAAAGAGCAATATTGGTGCGTCCGCTCATCTTTGTCCCCCCATTAGCATTGGTACTCAATGAGGGCTTATAAACCCATGTTACTCCCTGATCTTCACTTCTGTAAAATCCAGCCCCAGCAACATCGGCATAAATTACATTTGGATTCACTCTACTTATTTGCACGCAAAGAACATCTCCTGGAAAAGTATAAATTGATTTAAAACTTTTTCCATTATCAGTACTCTTCCAAAAACTTTTTCCTTGTCCTAAAAACAACACATCATGATAATTAGGATGATGAATTAAACTTCCTCGTTGCCCTCCGTATTCAAACATATTAGGGTATTTACCGAAAGAAAACCTACCTTCAGGCGGTCCTTCTGCTGTGCTTGGTAAAACCCAACCTCCTCCAAGATCATCAAAAGCTACTTGACGGCTTTTGCCCTTCAGTACCCAACCTGTGGCGGATTCTGCTCCACCCATTCTTAAAGCTTTTCCGTTATAGAAATCGGCAAGGGCGGTATTTCCATTATGGTACCTTCCGCCTACAATAATATCTTCGTTCCAGCCTTGATCAAAGCCCCACATGTCAGAACCAATCAATCCATTAATTCTGGCTTGAAAATCAGTTTCAAAACCATCTGTAGAATAACTCATTCCCCCATCAGTAGCTACCCAAACGGAACCATCTGACAACCATTGCATATCTTGAATATCAGGATGAATATTAAACCTTCCAAAATAACCTCCAATAGCATCAAAACTCTGTCCCCCATTATTAGTTTTAAACAAGGTGGTTGTTCCTACCATATATTGATTTTCATCTGTTGGTGACATTTCCAAAACTAAGTCATAGTACCCCTGACCATTATTATAAGGAAATGAAGTTGTATTACAATCTTTAACCTTTGACCAAGTCCATGTTCCATTACTTACAATTCCTCTATATAATTGCGGTGTATTATCTGAACTTAACATCGTTGCTAAAACCAAATTTGGATTTGCTGCAGTCACAGCTATTAACCCCCCGGACTGTTCAGATATTCCGGCTGGAAATCCAACAATTGAAGTAAATGTATTTCCACCGTCTAGAGATTGTTGTGCATCGAAATTACCTGTTGAACTTTTAACTATGGTATAAATTGTATTACTATCACCTAGTTTAAACTCAAAGTCAAATGTTTTGATTGTTGATTTTTGTGTCCATGTAATACCTGCATCTATAGATATAAAAATTCCGTTATCAGCAGATGCTACAATTTTATTGTGATTACTAGGATCAATGAGAATATGATTTGCTGAAAATTTAGCATTAGGAGCTAACATTGCAGTCCAGCTCTCACCCCCATCAGCAGTTTTATGAATCTGTCCCCCGCCCGAAGCATATACGATATTAGAATTTGTAGGATGAATAGCTATGTCCATAACTCCATTAAAAATGTAATTCTGAGCAAGTAATGTCCAATTTTTCCCTCCATCAGTTGTTTTATTTATATAACCCGTTTCGGTTCCACAATATAAAATGTTGGAATCTCCTTTAAAAACATCAAAGGAATAGACATTTACCTGCCAAGGAGCCACAGCTTGAGCGCCAGTGTTATTAGATTCATTTAACCAAAAGGTATTTTTTGGTCCCAAAAAAGACCATTGCGAATTGGAAGCGTCCGCTGTTCTAGCAGTTATTTTTTTTGCTTTTTCAAAAGCCTTTCTTTGTTCTTTTGAACTTGGTAATTTAATAAACCCATTCGCATCAGCATATCCAGAAACAATAGGTCTCCAAAGTTTATAATAACGGATAATGGCATTCTTTTCACCTTCGTGTTCCTTTATATACAATTGAAACTTTTGTTCAATTTCATTATAATTTATAGGATATTGGTAAAGCATTTTAGCCCAATCAGGATAACTCTCACTGTATGACGGCTTATTGATACTCATTACCCCCGGTAATTGATCATAAGGAGTGACCTCTATTTGTGCATGAATTTTGAGACTTACCCCAAAAAACATCATAATTAATAAAATTTTCAGTGTATTTTTCATAAAAAGATAGCTTAGGATTAATGTAAATCCTGATTTTTTTTTTAAGTATAAAGATTTAAAATTCCACTTTGAATTTTACTAATATAAGGGTGTACAACAAACACAAAACTATCTTTTGATATTATGTATTTTATAGTAGTAAAAATGGGAATTAAAAAGCGTTTTCTTACTGACAAGGCATTCATTAATAATAGTTGAATGCTGATTGTGTTTTCTTAACATAAAGATTATGCAAAAAAGATCAAACTATAAGGAGAGGGCTGTCACCAACCCTCTCTTTAATTTAAAAAAAGTTTAAAAAGGCCTTCCTATTCAGCACCGTAAACATTAATTTCGCCCAAATAAGTAAAGGTATTAGGCCCAGCAGTGGCTAAATATTTTACATACCTCCCTTTAGTATTTGCAGCAGCAGACACTGTATAAGCATTATTTGTTGTTAAAGCACCCGTATAAGTTGCGGCTTTTGTATAAGTAATATTATCATTACTTACCCAAAACTCATGTACAGTAGCTCCTCCTCCCTGACCTTGTCTTCTAAAGATCTCAAAACTAGAAATTGATTTAACAGCCCCCATATCAATTATAAAATAATGGGGAAATACAGGTTGGCTTTGAGCCCAAGCTGAATGCCAAAATGTAGCCAGATTTCCATCAATTGTCGCTGTTGCAAGTCCATTTGGTGCTCCTTCTGCAGGTTCTTCAGAAGAGAAGCCAGCAATTGTCCAAGATGTTTTAACCAATTTTACAGCTGCAAGTGGTGCAGTAGTAAAGGATCTGGGCCCATAAGAATTAGCATAGGCATCTGAAACAGCCACATTAACTACCTGACTAACATACAATAAGCCAGACACAATAGTACTTCCAGCAGTCGCAGTCGAATTAACTACCACATTTTTTGTCGTCCCATTAACATAACTTATAGTTACATTAATATTTTTATTTGTAGGGTTAGACCAGTTTACTTGAATACCTCCTAATACTGGAGTAATAGTAGTACTTGCTAATATCGGTTCCAATTGTGGCATAGTGTAGGTTTTCCAATCTGAATCAAATAAATCCAAAGAAGTTTCATTCCCTAATTTGTCTTTAATAGATGGTACAAAAAACGTTCTATAATGTATTGGACGAGAATTATCAATCTCACTTATAACCAGATCAGATTGGGTACTTTCAATAATTTTCACTAGTTCCACACCACTCATATTGAAATATTTAACCTCAGTATTTCTTGTGAATTCATCTACTGGTTTAAAATTGATAGTAGCTGAATTATCTATACCAAAACTGGTCTTATTAATCTCTCTTGCACTTAAGTTTGATCTATAATTATCTCCATATACATTCCCATAAGTCACCATCTTAACAGAAGTATCATTAGTAGAATTTTTAGAATACACCTCAAACTGATATGATTTTTCTTCTAGGTTATCAACAATCAATTCTAATTTATCTACTTTACTTACTGATTTGACATAAGGAAATCGCTGACTATTTTTTCCTTTATTCCAATAAACGACAATTTCATCAACATTGAATGCATTTGAAATATAGCCTACTATTTTTACTCTGTTTTTACCAGAAACAGTTGACAATGAATCTACTTTGTTCGTATAAGCTATTTCTCCTCCTTTTAGATAGTCTTCATGTACTGAATAGGTATCGGTACATGAAATCAAAATAGAAAAGAAAGCTATGCTAAGTGCTAAAGCATAATATTTATATATTTTCATACTCTTTTATTTTAAATTTTATTATTTTACAATATTTCCCCAAAAGGTTAATTCAGAAAAACTGATATATCCTGCACCATCCCAAGTATCATAAACTACAAAACGGAAATATCTAATTTCAGGGGCATTTTCAAAGGTATATTCATCGCCAGCCCAGAAGTGAGCAACATCCTCATCTGTTTTCTGGCCTATCGGCAACCCAGATGGTTTAATCGATTCACAATCGCGTAATTTAATCCAATTAGCTAAATTTCCATCAGGTCCCGGTAGCTCTTTAGATCCATAGACAGCATATTTTTTAGGATTCCCATGGGTATAAGCAAAACCTAAACCTAAACCATCCGCTCTTTGCAAAACATTAATTCTACTAAGATTTACAACTACACCTAAATCAACAGTTAGAATACTTGGTCTAGGTATATTCCCTTGGGTATGTACAATAGTTCCATTTTTATCGTCAAATAACCCCCAGTAATCCCCTTCCCAGGCATCCCAATTGTCATCATTTTGTAATACTACTTTCTTAAAAATAGTTTTGTCTAACCTTTCTTCATGAAGAGGTACCAACATTTTATCAGCTGTTCCTGCATAAATAGTATCCGAAAAATTATCGTAACGGTCTCTAATTACAGCTGCAAACTTGGTAGGAACTGATGGATAACCTCTTAAAGAAAAAGAAGAAGCAATTTGTTCAGTATATTGCGTATTAACTAATTCAAGTTTTCCCTTTTCATTTGGAGCAAACAACTGGATTGCAATTGGTGTTTTCAATGCATTATTCCACTTGAATTTAGCACCCCCAAAATCAGTAGTAATCTCAAAATTTTGTTGAATCATGTCCACTGGTGAAATTAGTGGAGTACCTGACACCACTACGGCCTCTGAATTAGTTTCTGCACGATTTACTGAATATAGTTTTACAGATACTTCTGCAACATCCTTAAAACCTAAAATTTGAATTTTGTTGTTGAACACAGAGGTTTTTACCTCTGATTCAACTCCTTTACTATTCATATAAACAGCCTTTACATACAATACATTTTTGTCTTTAGGCAAGTCATACGTAATTTCTAAACCTCCATTAATAGGTGTAATTACTACATTCTCAACTTTAGCTGGATTCCCTGAAGAGGAATCAGTAGGTCCATGTTCAAATTCAGAACATGCAACGAAAACAAATAAAGTCAACGCTATTATTAATTTAAAATATTTCATTAGTTTACTTTTTTTTGGTTATAAATTAATTACCATCCAGGGTTCTGGATCAAGCTCGGGTTTCTTATTATTTCATTTTCTGGAATTGGCCAGAAATAGTCTCTCTCTGAAAATGTTGGATTAAACAATGTTTTAACCGTATAATAATTGTCAACACTATTTTCTAAAACATTCCATCCTTTAATAGGTTTACTCATATATTGTTTTGCCAATTTCCATCTTCTCAAATCCCAAAATCTATTTCCTTCAAATGCCATTTCAATCATTCTTTCGTGCTGAATAATATCTCTCATTCCACTTTTTGTTAATGGTTTTGATGGATTAGTTGACGAAGTCGCCCAGCTAGTTACTACAGATTGTAATCCTGCTCTTTGACGCACTAAATCTATATATTCATAAACGGAAGCATCAGGTGTTCCTCTAGATTCATTTAAAGCCTCTGCATAGTATAAATACAAATCAGCTAGACGGATAATAGGAAAAGAATATCTTTTAGTAGACAATTCATTTCCGTTCTTCACCTGCGTACTCATGGCTATTAACTTTTTAGGCCAATAACCTGTTACAGAATATTGAGAAATCTCAAAAACAGAAGCAAATTCTCCTCTTCTGGCACGAATAATCCAAGGATCAGTATCAGTAGTTTCTTTTCCATTCCCAAACCAAACAGCTCTATCAAAAGCTAAATCTGCATAAAAACGGTCTTCACGGTTAAAATTTAAAACTGCAGTTATATCTCCTTCACCAACATCATATTTGTCATTTGTTGTAGCAACCCTAGTCTTAAATCTATTGCTGTAATCAAAATTAACATCCTCTTCTATAGGTACTCCATTTCTAGAATAATACATCTCAGCAATTCCTATCGGAGCACAATGTCTTGAAGCAACAGGATTTGTTAGATAACTGTACAAACGAGGCATTGCCTCAGACTGAATATTTGCAGTATTAGCAGTATGTCCCCATATAATTTCAGAATTCCATTTTTCTGTTACTCTTCCTCTCAAAGAAGCCCTTAATAAAGTAATATCATTTTGTGGGAAAGAGTTTAGATAATCCGATTTTTCATGTAATCTTATTCCTGCTTCATGACAGATATCAATCGCTTCCTTTGCAGCAACTGCTGCTTTTTCCCATTTGGTCGCATCGTATTGCATTGGAAAGAAATTAAGCCCTTCTTTGTTTACAAAATCGCTATAAACACTATTCCCATTGAATAATGGACTAGCATAAGTAACTAAAACTCTTGCCTTAATTGCGGCCGCAACTGGTTTTGTAATTCTTCCAACATCTTCACTTGGAGTTTGCAAAATTACAGGCAAATCAACTATAGCTTTGTCTAACAACCCGACAATATAAGTAAAAGACTCGTCTATTGTATTTCTAACCGCTTTCACATTACTTGTAGATTCATTGATTGCTACCGCCTCATCATTGATCACTACTGGTCCATACATGCTAACCAAATAAAAGTGGTAGTATGCTTTTAAGAAGTTAGCCTCCGCCTTCCATTCTTTCTTCTCATAATCACTTAATCCTTGAACTCCATCTATCTTGCTCAAGAAAATATTACAGTTACGAATTCCAACGTATAAGGCAGCATTGCCTTGTCCCAACCATTTATCGCCATAAGGACCAGTTACATTCTGAAAGCCTTGAGCAATTCTGGCTCCTGTTAGACCATCTTCTGACTTAGGATACCATATTTCATCAACTCCGTTTAATGCAGGATTATTACGGTCTCCAGGAGCTGGGATCGCCATATACAATGTGTACAAAAATTTCTTTGCATTATACCTGTTTGAAAAGGCATTGTCTATAGTTGCTATGTTATCAGGAACAACATCTAAATAATCTTTTTCGCAAGAGAAATGCATACTTGCTATTAAAATTAATACAATATATTTTATTTGTTTTTTCATCTCTATTTTTTAAAAAGTAACATTAATACCTAAATTAAAAACTCTTTGGTTAGGATAACCTAAACCATTTCCAGCCAATTCAGGATCCCACAACTTGAATCTACTCAGTACAAAAAGATTTGTTCCGCTTGTATAAATTCTGACTTTCTCCATTTTCAGTTTTGCAGTTAGTTCATCTGAAAGTGTATAACCTACTTCAGCTGTTTTCATCCTTAAAAATGCACCATCCTGCATAAACCATGTGTTCCATTGGCTATTATTTGCTACCAATTTATCTGATAATCTTGGCCACATTGCATAAACATTTCTATTTGTTTCAGACCAATGATCATCAGCATATGCTTTTATTAGCTGTTGTTGGTTATAGAAAGGAGCTGTAGCTGCTGTATTGATCCAAAAAGAAGAATTTGCTGCTCCTTGAAAAAAACAAGACAAATCAAAACCTTTGTAACCTGTTGAGAATCCAGCTCCGTAAACAATTTCCGGAACAGTAGGATTACCAATTGGTACTTTGTCTAACTCAGAGATACGACCATCACCATTAATATCACGATATTTAATATCTCCTCCAGAATATTCTCCAAAAGATTGTATAGGTGAGTTATTAACTTCATCTTGATCTACAAATAATCTTTCAGCAACATAACCCCAAACTTGGTTGATAGGTTGTCCTACTCTAGATAACCACGGTGTAGCTGAATAATTTGGTTCTTCAATTTTTGTGATTTTATTAGTTGCATAGGTAAAATTCCCTCTTAATTGCAACCAAGCTCCATCTCCTAAATCTTTAGAATAAACTAATGAAGCATCAACACCTTGGCTTCTAGCTTCTCCAATATTAGCTCTTACTCCAGATTGTAAACCCATTGAAGAAGGCAAAATTCTATCTGCTAAAATATTGGTACGATCTTCTCTAAATATATCAGCATTTAACTCTAAATTTTTGAAAAGTTCAATCTCTACACCAAAATTCAATTTCTTACCTATTTCCCAAGTAATTTGATCATTGGCATAACGCTCAATAGCAACACCATTTATCGTATTATCAAAATCTTCCCCAGTAGTAAAACCACCACTATTCATATTCACTTTAGACAAATAAAAGAATCTGTCATCAGCACCTCCAATTTGGTCATTACCTACTAAACCATAAGTTCCTTTTAATTTAAATTTAGTTACTACATCTCTAATTCCACTAAAGAAATCTTCCTCAGATACTAGCCAACCCAGTCCTACTGCTGGAAAGAATCCCCAACGATTATCTTTCGAAAATCTTTCAGATCCGTTGTAACCAAAGTTAAATTCGGCAAAATATTTCTGATTATTTGCATAAGTAAAACGACCCGACATACCCATATTTCTATATGGTAAGGATTGTTCTAAACTTCCTGCATTAGAAAACAATCTATTATTTAAGGTAAACACTAACATACCACTTACCTCGTTTGCCTCATTAATACTCTTATTATAGGTAAAGTTTGATTCAATATAAGTAGAAGAGTACAATGTTTTAGCACCTTCATTGTAATTCAAATATTCAGTCCCACTTGATTCATTTAATGGATTTAAAGAAATCACTCCTGTTTCTCTATTTAAAAGAGGGGTATAATAATAAGGATTATAAAAACGATTCACAGAATATTCAGATTGTCTGGTCCCATTAAGGACAAATTTAAAATCCAACCCTTTTGTCAAGAAATCCATTTTTTGATTGAACTCAACTTGGGCAATAATTTTAGATTTAGTTCCATCTTGGTAACCACTCACCATTTGCGCATAAGGATTCAAATAGTTTCCAGTTCCGTAATTTCCAAATAAAATATGATTTGTAAATTCATTTGCGGCATCTTTTTCATAGAAAGGCTTAAATAGTACAGGGTTACTTCTCATCACCATACTGTAGATTTCTCCTCCCCCTTGTCTAGGACCTTGGTAATCATCAAAATTCACATTGAAACTCAACTTTAACTTAGATGTTTCCGTTAGGTTAATATTGGTATTTGAACGCAAATTATATTGCTTGTAATCAATATTACTATTGAAATTACTCACTTTTGGAACTTGTAATATACCATTATCCTGACTTCCTGCTATGGATAAGTAATAACGTGCCGTTTTTCCTCCCCCATTCAAACTGAAATTAAAATGCTTATTCATGGTGTATTCCTTAAACAATTCTTTGTACCAATCCGTTGTTGGGTACAATATTGGATTAGTCCCTGCTATAGTGTTGTCAATCTTTTCTAAAGAATAAGGCAAAAGTCCTAATGGATCTCTTGTTCTAACTGCTTCATTACCTAATTTCATATAAGTAATAGGATCTGACAATTCAATATTACGGGTAGGCGCAGAAACATTAGATTCTATTCTCAAAGAAACTTTCGCCGCTCCTTCTGTCCCTTCTTTAGTAACAACATAAATAACCCCATTAGCACCTCTGGCACCATAAAGAGCAGTGGCTGTAGCATCTTTCATAATAGAAAAAGAGGCAATATCATCAGGATGAAGTCTTCTAAGATCATCAACCCCTAACTCAACTCCATCTATCAAAATCAATGGACTAGAGCCGTAACCAAAAGTGGTTACCCCTCTAACAAAGAAATTAGCATTATCTCTTCCTGGCTCACCCCCTCTTTGGTAAGCAATTAAACCCGCAACTCTACCAGCTAATGCAGTAGTTAAATTACTTGAAGAAACCCTAAGCTCTCCTGGTTTAACAGTAGTAATGGAAGAAACTACAGCCTTCTTTTTCTGCTTACCGAAACTAACTATCTGAACTTCATCCATTGCCGTAGCTTCCTCTTCTAATAAAATATCATCTAAATTTGTAGCTTTAGTAACTTTTATTTCTTGAGTCAAATACCCAATATAACTTATAACTAAAATCCCTCCCTTTTCAGGGATTTGTATTGCAAATTTACCGTCTAAATCAGTCAAAACACTTTTACTGCCATCTTTTAACTTCACAGTAGCTCCTTTCATGCCTTCTCCTAAGGCATTAATTATTTTTCCGGTGATGGTAATATTATTTTGTCGAAAATTATATCTTTCAAATTTCTTGTTATTATTTAATTTTTTCAGAGAGTTAACAGATAAATCTTCAGTACTTGCAAAAGCCGAGATGTTGAATAACACAACACACAACATCGTCGACCTCTTTAACATCCAAGGGACTAATCTCTTTTTCTCCTTAAACATTTTAGACTCTAGCGAGTGTAATTTTTGTTTCATAAATTGGTTTGGTTAATGGTTAATTAATAGCTCTTTTATTTTAGAGTTTTTTTTTAGTGTAATTCTAGCAATCTTTTAAAAACATTAATTCATAAAAAGTCATCGCCTTTTAAAAAAACAAAAAATGCTTCTTTTTCTTTACTTTATTTCAAAGACTATATTGTTTTTCATAAAATCAAAACAACCTACTCCCAAAAAACAATCATTACCTATTCCTTTTTACTCCATCTCTAGAAAACACACCGATTTACTTATGTTTTCCCACTCAAATAGGTATAAAAACCAACCTCATTAACACAATTTGTAGAGGCAAATTCTTATTTTTTAACGAAACTATATATTAAATTTTAATAAAGCAAGTAAAAATGTTAAAAATGTGCACGAACACATGAAATATATGTTATCGAGCACATAAAAAAACATTATACGTTTTAATTGTGATAAAATAATACGTTATCTGTAACATAATTAACATTTAAAACACAATCTACCAGCGCATCTCTATAATATTAGATATACTTAACAGTACGTTAGATATAAATGTTTAAAAAAAACAACAAATAAAATATTAACTAATTATCAATACATTACTTCATTAATAAAATAATTTATAAATATTTATTACTTAATAAAATTTAAAAATTTAAATAATAGTTACTTGTTTTACAAAAAGATTAAAATATAGTTTTAAGTTTTTTTTAACACTGTATAAATTATTAACTTAATTGTAAAAAAAATAATCTATAAATATGTTTTATTTTAAAATTTAACTTCTTTTGTAAAACAAATATGCCGTTCAGAACACTTGTATCTGGTCGAAAAATTATCTTTCAAGAACTAAAAAAAAAAAAAAAAGAATGGAACAGGGCGCTAATAATTACGAAGTACATTTAATTGCAAATGAAAAATTAAAAATTACAGGAAAAGGAGACAGCATCTTATGGAAAGACGCCGTAATTCTATCAGACTTTAGCTCTCCCTGGACTACAGAAACACCATCAAAGATTGAGTTTAAAGCTTTGTGGGATAAAAATTATTTGTTTTTTTACTTTAAAGTATATGACACAAACATTCATATAGACAAAAAAGATAATAGTGTCTATAGCATTGGTAATTCTGACCGAGTAGAACTTTTCTTTAGACCTGACCAAACTTTAAATCCTTATTACTGTCTTGAGATTGATACTCAAGCAAGAATAATGGACTTCATTGCTTACCCAAATAAAAAATTTAACTATAATTGGAATTGGCCAGAAAATGATATTGAAGTAAAAGCATCCAAAGACGAAAATAGCTTCACTGTAGAAGGAGCTATTAGTATCGCTTCGTTAAAAAAGTTTCATTTAATTAAAGAAGATAAAATAGAGACTGGAATTTTTAGAGCAAAGTATAATGCTATTGATAGCAATAACTTCGAGCCTACTTGGATTACCTGGATCAATCCTAAAACCGAAACCCCAAATTTTCATACGCCAACCTCTTTTGGAATATTGCATTTAATGCCTTAAACTATTCCATATAAAAACTGGCATTTTCAGAGTTCACAATATCAATAGGCAAAAGGGTTGTTTTAGGAATTTCTTTGCTAAAAATAAAATGATCCACTAGGCAGGTTATCCCCAGATAAGCTTGCCTTTTTGGATTTTGATGTATCAAAAAATCAATAGTACCTTGTTTCAAATAAGCTACATTTTCATCAATTAAATCATATCCTATTATAGCGACTTTTTTATGTTGGTTTTCCGCAATAATATTTGCTATTTGATAGGCTTTGGATGTGGTAATAAAAACCCCGTTAACCCTAGGATTCGCAGCAAGAAAATCAATCAAATTTGCTTCTATACCAGGATTTTTCAGTTTAAGGGTAATTATACTCGAATCTTGAATCCCATTATCACTAAAAAACTTCCTGAAACCTCTTTCTTTTTCCTGCATGTGTACCGCATTCTTATAACTTTCGTTGATATGGATAATAGCAAATTGTCCCTCAGTCGAAAGCAAATCCAATAGTCGTGCTGCCACTCGCCCACTTTGATACAAATCCTGCCCCACAAAGTTTTTAATATCTTCTGATTGCACCTGATTATTAAAAGTATTAACAATTATACCTTGTTCATGGTACTTTTGAACAACACCCAAAGCTTCTTTATAAAATAAAGGTGCTAACAAAACAGCGTCTGGAGCCAAGGCTAAAACCGTTTCATTTATACTTTTAAAAGATTTTGTACTCTCAGGATTGAAATAATGCTTTTTAATTGACAAATTAAAAGCCTTAAATTCTTTAACCGCCTCTTCTATTCCCTTTACACAAGGAAGCCAATAAGAATCAAATGAGGGATCCGGAATAACGACACTAATCGAATAGACCTTATTATTCTTTAAATTTCTCGCAATCAGATTGGGTTCGTAATCAATCTCATTCAAAATTGCGCTCACACTATCAAAAGCCTTCTTAGAAACCTTTCCTCTCTTATGCAATACTCTATCCACCGTTCCTTTGGAAACTCCGGCCAACTGAGCAATATCTTTAATTGTAAGTTTTTTATCCATGACCGACAAATATATAAAAACTTTGGAATAAATCATTTTGAATTAAAAAATCTCTAATATCTTAACAAAATTTTCTTTTTTATTCCTAAACAATAACTTAACAACCTATTAAAATGCTTTAAAAAACTAATAATTAACAATAAACATCTTAAAACAAACCATTTTAAGCTATTGAACAGTTAAAAACCGGTAGGCACTGGTATTGTTACATTAAAATCTATACTATTTTTGATTTTTTTATGAACATGCGTAAATAAATGTGTTCGAACACATTTTTTATGCTTTTACTTGTTTTATTGATATTATATCTATAGTTTCGTGTTCTCAAACTCAATAAAAAATAAAAATAACAACAAAGATTAACAGCATAAAAAGCTATTTAGTAATATTTTAACACATCTAAAGTGAAGGAAATCATATCATTGGCACCAGGCAGAACCTGTCTTTTTGGAGATCATCAAGATTATCTAGGGCTACCTGTTATCGCCTGTGCAATAAGTAGAAACATCAAATTAACAGCAGTACAAAACAACACTGGTGAATTTAGAATAAACATGGTCGATATTGACCAAATTAGAGTTATAGACATCAATGCAACTTTTACAAAATTAGAACCGCGTGATTACTTTGCCTCTTCTTTAAGAGTTCTCAGAAGACAGGGTTGTATTCCAAATGTTGGCTATGACATCACAGTAAACGGAAATATCCCAATCAATTCAGGAACCTCAAGCTCTTCGGCTTTGTTGTTGGCTTGGATTAATTTTTTGGTGACTGCTTATGGCGTGAATGAAGAAATTACACCTGAATTCATTTCCAGGATGGGCTATTTATCTGAAGTGGTAGAGCATGGAGAACCTGGAGGAATGATGGATCATTACAGCATTGGTGTTGGTAATATTGTACACATTGATACCCGTGATCCTTTTTCATTTACTATTATTGGCACTGAGTTAGGCGGTCTTATCACAGGAGTTTCGGGTGTTCCTAAAGAAACAATCGGTTTGATTGGCGATTTAAAAGGAAATGCCTTGTTAGCAATAGGTACTATCAAACAAAGTTTTCCAAATTTTAATTTACAGCAAACTGAAATAGAAGACCTTGACAAATACCGTAATTATCTACCGGATCGTTTAATTCCTTTCTTCGAAGCAGCCATCAAAAATCATCATTATACCCGAATGGCTTTAATTGAATTTCAAAAACCATCTCTTGATTTAAAAAAGATTGGAGCATTGATGAACCAACATCACGCTGTATTAAGAGATTTATTAAAAATAACTGTTCCAAGGATAGATGCCATGATTAATGCCGCATTAAAAGCCGGTGCTTATGGAGCTAAAATTGTTGGATCAGGAGGCGGTGGAAGCATTGTAGTCATGGCCGAGCCAGGAAATGAAGCTCCTGTTGTCGAAGCTTTACTAGCTGCGGGTGCAGTTGAAGCTTATGCCGTAACTGTTGATCCGGGATCAAGAATACTTTAAAATTACATTAAATCTATAAAGAACTAATTATGCATAATAATTTAATCATTTTAGCCGGTGGCGCTTCTTCAAGAATGAAAAAGCAGGTTGTATTAGACAATTTAAGCGAAGAAGAAATTGCACAAGCTAACGAAAGAAGTAAAGGGCTTATTGGTGTTGGCCCAAATGGCAGACCGTTATTAGACTATCTTTTATTAAATGCTAAAAGAGCTGGGTATAAAAACATTTACATCATCATAGGCGAGCAAGGAGATTTATTCAAAGAATTTTATGGAAGTGAAAACACGAATAATGATTTTCATGGTCTAAACATCTCTTTTGCTACCCAATATATCCCGGAAGGAAGAGTAAAACCATTTGGTACCGCAGATGCTTTACTTCAAGCGGTAGAACAATATCCTGAACTAAATTCTCAATATTATTCGGTTTGTAATAGTGACAATCTGTATTCAACTGCTGCCCTATTAGCACTTAGAGAAACAGAGAGTCCTAATGCATTTATAAGTTATGACAGAGACGCAATGGAATTCCCATTGGAACGAATTTCTCGTTTTGCTATTGCAAAACTTAATGAAAACAACTGTCTTGTGGATATTCTTGAGAAACCTTCAGCTGATGTTTTAGAAGAATACAAAGATTCTGAAGGAAAATTAAGAGTAAGTATGAATGCTTTTAAATTCAAAGGAAAAGTACTATATCCTTATCTAAAAAATTGTCCTGTACACCCAGAAAGAGACGAGAAAGAACTTCCTACCGTACTATTGAATTCATTAAAAGAAGCTGGCAATATTGCTTTGGGAATTCCATTTTCGGAGCATGTTCCTGACTTAACAGCAAAAGAAGATATTGCCGAAGTAAAAGAATATTTAAAAACACACTATCCACAATTAGATTGGAATGTGTAAAAAAAGGAATAAAAAAAAACACTTTTAAAAAAAATACCTCCGAAAAAATAAACAAAAGATAATTCTAAACTGTTTTTCATCTAGTAACTAAACCATATTAGATTTTTAAGGTATTTTTGATTTTTAATACATAAAATAGGCTTATTTAACTACTACTTTAAAACAAATATAGATGTCAAAAATTGAAAGTACAATTAACAAGAATCAGGGCAGTGCGTTGATTCCGATGGTTATTTTAACCGCATTATTTTTTATTTTAGGTTTTGTAACCTGGTTAAACGGACCACTGATCCCGTTTTTTGAATTAGCTTGTGAATTGACTGAATCTCAAGCTTATTTTGTTGCTTTTGCTTTTTACATCGCCTATTTTGTTATGGCAATTCCTTCTTCTTGGGTCATTGAAAAAGTAGGTTATAAAAATGGGGTTTCACTTGGCTTAATTGTCATTGCGCTTGGTGCATTTATGTTTTATCCCGCTGCTGAGAGCCGAACTTTTGTTTTATTTCTAATCGCCTTGTTTGTAATGGGAACTGGTTTGGCTATTTTGCAAACTGCTGCTAATCCTTATGTTGTTGTAATTGGCCCTAGAGAAAGTGCAGCAGCGAGAATTAGTGTATTGGGAATCGCTAATAAATTAGCCGGATTCATCGCTCCTCTAGTATTGACCGCTTTAGTCTTGTCAAATATGCAGGATTATACTGCCGATAAAATTGCAGCTCTTGACAGTGTTGCCCGATCTGCAGCATTAGATACCTTAGCTTTACAACTGCAAACTCCCTATATATACATGGGACTAGTGATCCTAGTTTTGGCTTTATTCGTTAAATTGTCACCTTTGCCTGAAATTGACCTAGATGAAGATGGAAATGTGGCTCACATGAGTATTTTTAAACAAATAAAAAATGCGTTCCAATATCCGCAATTAGTTTTAGGTGTGATCACCTTAATGTTATACCTTGCCGCCGAAGTTTTGGCTGGAGATTCTATAGGTAGTTTTGGTAAGCAATTAGGGGTTTACGGTGAAAATGGTAATTTTTATTTAAAACTAACTTCCTTTACCATGACAGCCATGGTAGTAGGTTATATCTTAGGAATTACATTAATTCCAAAATATGTTTCTCAAGTTCAAGCCTTAAAAGCTTCTGGTATTTTAGGTTTTATTTTAGTAATTTTAATTGTAACTATTTCTCCAAATATTATGGTTCAATTGCCAGGAATTCCTTCTTTACCATTAGTTATTCTATTAGTAGCACTTCTAGGACTTGCAAACGCTCTTTGCTGGCCAGCTATTTGGCCAATGGCTTTACAGGACTTAGGAGGATATACAAAAATAGCCAGTGCTATCTTGATCATGGGAATCATAGGAGGAGCCGTTTTTCCATTAGTTTATGGCTCTTTGGTAGAAACAATCAATTCAGCTAACCAAATAAATGGTGTTGCTGAAACAGCAAAAAGTGGAAATCAAATCGCTTATTCAATGCTATTACCGGCTTATATGATGATCATATTCTTTGCGTTCAAAGGACATAAATACAGAACTTGGTCAAAAAAATAATACCTAATACTAAATACCACAACATAAAATAAACTGACGATGTTAAAAAGTAATATAGACAAAGCGACAGGTTTTGAAAAGAGATTCGAAAATACCGATACGGTAGTTTTTGAAAACTCAACAGCGGCTTCCAAAGCCGTAGCCCAAGAAATTGCGGCCCTTATTAAGTCAAAACAAGAAAATAATGAATCCTGTGTGTTAGGATTAGCAACAGGTTCTTCGCCAAAGGGATTGTATGCCGAGCTAGTGCGTCTGCACAAAGAGGAAGGACTTAGTTTCAAAAATGTAATTACATTCAACTTAGATGAATATTATCCGATGGAACCCGATTCCATAAATAGCTACGTGCGATTTATGAAAGAATTGTTGTTAGACCATGTGGATATTTTACCTGAGAATTACAATATTCCTGATGGAACCTTATCCAAAGAAGAAATTGCTAATTATTGTACCACTTATGAAGAAAAAATCGAAGCCCTGGGTGGTATCGATTTACAAATATTAGGAATTGGAGGAAATGGACACATTGGATTCAATGAGTCGGGTTCTTTGCAAAACTCTAAAACAAGATTAGTAGCATTAGACCACATCACCAGAGTAGCAGCAAGTAAAGATTTCTCAGGTTTAAGCAATACTCCTAGAACAGCAATCACACTAGGGGTAAAGAAAATAATGGAAGCCAAACGAGTTATTTTGATGGCTTGGGGAGAAGGAAAATCGGCCATTATTAAAAAGTCAGTTGAAGGTCAGGTGACCAACCAAATTCCAGCTTCATTTTTGCAAGAGCATAATAATGCCGTTTTTGTTTTAGACAAAGAGGCTTCTTCAAAACTGACTAGAATCAATACTCCTTGGCTAGTTGAAAAAATCGTTTGGACAGACAAATTAACTAGAAAAGCCGTTTTAGGTTTGGCACTTGATTTGAAAAAACCAATCTTGATGCTTACCGATGCCGATTATATTGAGAACGGGATGAGCGATTTATTGGCTGATTCGGGTCCGGCTTACGACATTAACATCAAAATATTCAATAAATTACAAAACACCATCACGGGATGGCCTGGAGGTAAACCGAATGCGGATGATACTAACAGACCAGAAAGAGCAGAGCCTGCAAGAAAAAAAGTATTGATCTTCAGTCCGCATCCAGATGATGACATTATCAGTATGGGTGGTACTTTTATGAGATTGCAACAGCAAGGACACGAAGTTCATGTTGCCTATCAAACTTCAGGGAATATTGCCGTTGCTGATGATGAGGCCATACGATTTGCTCGATTTGTATTGGATTACAACGATAAATTTGGAATAAAAAGCCCAGAAGCAGAAAACATCTATAAAAAATCGATCGAATTCCTTAAAAACAAAAAAAATAGCGAAATAGATATTCCTGAAGTTCGCTATTTGAAAGGCTTAATTCGAAAAGGAGAAGCACGTGCTACGAGCCATTTTGTGGGTCTTCCTGACGAGCAAATTCATTTTATGGAACTTCCTTTCTATGAAACTGGAGCTATCGAGAAAAAGCCTTTAGGTACAGCAGATATCGAATTGACCATGGAACTTATCGAAAAAATAAAACCGCATCAAATCTATGCAGCCGGAGATTTAGCCGATCCACATGGAACGCATAAAGTATGTTTGGATGCTATTTTTGAAGCCGTTAAAAATCTAAAATCGAAAGATTTCATGAATGATTGCTGGGTTTGGTTGTACAGAGGGGCTTGGCAAGAATGGGGAATTGACGAAATCGAAATGGCTGTTCCAATGAGTCCAGACCAAGTATTGGCAAAAAGACATGGAATCTTCAAGCACCAATCTCAAAAAGACGGTGTGGTATTCCAAGGATCTGATGCTAGAGAATTTTGGCAAAGAGCCGAAGATAGAAACAGAGAAACGGCAGTATTGTACGATCAATTAGGAATGTCCTCTTATGCAGCAATGGAAGCTTTTGTAAGATGGGAATTCTAACAAAAAGCCGATAGAGTACTAACATTATTTCAATAAAAAATTCGTCCTAAAAATCTACTTCATTCAAACGAAGTTGATTTTTACGGACGATTTTTTATTTTCGAAGAATCACATTAAAATCGGCTCTTCTATTTTCATTATCACACAAGAGCCTAAAATTGTTCCAAACTCGTTTTCAAAGCCTTTACTTCCTCTCCGTTAGCAGTTTCACCTGGATCAACAATAGCCGAAGAATGGTAAAAAATAGCGTTCGTTTTTTCTTTTAACAAACCAATATTCGACGAGCGCAATCCGCCGCCAGGCATAATAACAATTCGATTATTGGCTTTTCTAACTAATTCTGTCAATACATCAATTCCTTCAAGCACATTTTTTTCTTGTCCAGAGGTCAATATCGTTTTAAAACCGCATTCTATTATTGATTCAAGCGATTCATACACCGTATTTAACACATCAAAAGCACGATGAAAAGTACAAGGAATCGGATTGGCCAAAGCTACTAATTCATTATTTTGCTTTATATTAACGTTACCGTTTTTATCTAAAATCCCAAAAACAAAACCATCGACATTCAGTTTTTTGAACTGTATAATTTCAGATTTCATTTGTTCATATTCGGCTTCCGAATAAACAAAATCTCCACCACGAGGACGAATCATTACATTCAATTTAATCGATAATTTTTTTCGGGCTTGTTCGGTAATTTTAAAATCAGGAGTGGTTCCGCCTTCTTTCATATTGGCACATAATTCGACACAATCTGCTCCGTTTTCTTGGGCTATAATGGCCGATTCTAGATTAAAACACGCAATTTCTAATTTATTCATTTTAAATTTATTTTAAAAAATAATCGGCATCAATCAAACGGTTTCCAGTATCGTCATGAACGGCATAATTAAAACCTCCCTGAATACAATAAGATCCATATTCTCCTTGCTTGTTCAAGGCTATAAAACCTACCTGAATGTCTTTTAATTCCTTGTTTCTGTTCTTGGTTAATTTTATGATTCGGGCAACAGCCTCTTCACATGCTTTTTGTGGCGATTTGCCTTGACGCATCAATTCAACAACCAGATGGCAACCCGAAATTCGAACCACTTCCTCTCCATGACCAGTGGCGGTTGCGGCTCCAATTTCGTTATCGACATACAAACCCGCACCGATAATAGGAGAATCCCCTACTCGTCCATGCATTTTGTATGCCATTCCGCTGGTAGTACAGGCTCCGGAAAGATTTCCACTAGCATCCAAAGCAATCATCCCGATGGTATCGTGATTTTCGATATTAGCAATAGGTTTATATTGGCTTGTTTTCAACCATTCTTTCCATTCTTTTTCAGACTGTTCAACTAATAAGTTTTCTTTTTTAAAACCCTGTGAAAGGGCAAATTGCAATGCTCCATCACCTACTAACATCACATGTGGAGTTTTTTCCATAACTCCTCTCGCCACCGAAATAGGATGTTTAATAAACTCCAAACATGCCACCGAACCAATATTGGCTTGCTCATCCATAATACATGCGTCTAAGGTTACACGTCCGTCCCTGTCCGGTCTTCCACCGTAACCCACACTACGTTCTTTAGGATCACCTTCAGGAATTTTTACACCTGCTTCAACTGCATCCAATGCGCGTCCGTTGCTTTTAAGTACTTCCCAAGCGGCTTCATTGGCTTGAAGTCCAAAATTCCAAGTAGAAAGCACAATAGGTTTTCGTCCTTTTCTTGGCAATTTATCCTCTTCTTCTTCAGGCTTGCTGCCAAAAGAATTCAATGCCACCGCTACAGAAGCAACAGCCGCCGTTTTAATAAAATTCCTACGATTATTCATCTTATTTCTATTTATTGACTCTACTTCTTTAGATCACTAAAAGCAGATTCATCTTGATTAAAATAGTTTTTATATAGTAAACTTGTTGCACCTAATAAGGCTGCTATTTCATTATCGGAAGAAATTAAAATAGGAATATTACAGTCTTCTTCTTTTAATTTTTCTTCAAAAGCGGGCAAGAAAAAGCTACTTGCGTTTGCAATCTTTCCTCCTATGATAAAACATTCCGCTTCAAAAGTTTTTAACCAAGGGGCAACAATTGCAGCTAAATCTTCGCCAAAATTACGAAAAGCTTGCGCTGCAATTTCATCTCCGGCCGTTGCCAAATTAAAAATTTCCAGTCCTGAGCTCCTTTTGGTACCACTTAATTTATAGTAGGACGCAATCAATCCGCGAGCAGAAACATAATCCTCGGCTATGCTGTCTTTGTAAAGAGTATTATACAATTCACCATCTGTTGGCACCTGATTGCCGGCGGTAATCGCTTCTGCTTTGTCTATAAAGCAAGCTCCAAGCCCGGTCCCAAGTGTTACAGCCATCACTTTTTTAGAACGATTCTCAGTGTTTTTAAAAACTTCTCCTTTTCCAAAACAATCGGCATCATTTTCAAAAAGAACAGGAAAATCATCCGACAAATTCAATCTTTCCTGGATTAATTTCCGAACATCCAAACCGTAAAAATGTTCATACTTAGTTTGCCCCTTTATCCAACAAATACCTTTTTTATAATCAAATGGACCAGGCATGCATGCTGAAATACCTTGGAATTCCTCGACTCCGGAATTTTTCCATGAAGTACGGATTACTCTTTCCCAAATATCCATAACTTGATCAGCCTGAAGATTAGAATCAAATGATTCTTTGTACAAGGAGACTTCGATCAATTTCATTTCATTTACAGCAATAACTCCAGCTGTAATGTGACTCCCACCTATATCTAATCCAATAGCGAATATATTTTTCATTTATCTTAATTAATTGTACATGCTCCATTTAAAAACTCAATACCTCGTTTAAGTATTCAATCATCATGGTCACATAACTATTTCTTTATTCAACTTCTTGCTCAAAAGTAAAAGCTATTCTGTTTTTCATACTTTTTTTTACTCTACAATAATCTCATCTACAAACAACCAAGAAGCTTGATTTTCTCCCGCATGTCCAGGAGGACATTTGCCTAAGTTTTTGGCAGTAACACGAACTGCTTTCACTTTTTGACTAGCAAATTGGCTAGAAAAATCCATGATTTGTGTATCTCTTGCATCAACAGGAACTGTATTCATGACCGTCTTTATTTCTTTGAAATTGATCCCGTCTGCCGATATTTCAAATTTTACCCATTGTGGAAAAAACACCCATTGTCCCCAATTTTGAATACAACCTAAGGAAATACTGCTAGCTGTCACAGCAGTGCCAAAATCAATTGTAGCCACCATATCGCTGCCGTTGAAAGCATGCCATTGTTTTCCAATGTCTTTAGTTCCTCTAAAACCGTCTGTCAGCGTATTAGCACCATTAGCTGGATAATAACGACTGTTAGCCGTATCGTATTTTACCGTTTTTCCGGTAGCTTTGTTAAATGTAAATGATTGCTCTGCTGGTTTTAGGTTCATCACTTTACCGTTCAAAGCCATAACCGCTTTTACCGTCATAGAAGTTGTAACCTCAAAAGGTTTCTCATATTTCATACTAGCAATTGTAGGTATACTACCATCAGTTGTGTAATAGATCACTCCGTCAGCATTCTCGGTTTCCAAAGCTATAGAAAGTGAATTGTTAGCTACAATTGGCTTGATATCTACTTTATAATTCCCTTTGGAATAATGAAGTCCTCTTTGTTCATAACCCACCAAATGCGGTTGTAAACGTTGGTTGAAATTTGTCCAATTGCGACTTTCTTTTGAAGACCACAACACTTCTGCTAATGCGGGCATACGAGGTAAGATCATATACTCTACGTGTTCGTAAGTGGGTACGTATTCCGTCCATAGATTCGCTTGAGACCCTAGCACTCTTTTTCCTTCTTCGGCAGTCAATTCTACTGGAATTGGTTCGTAATTATATACTTTTTTCAAGGTATTAAAACCTCCAATTGCCAAAGGCTCTGTTTCTGGATCACCTTGATAATGGTCAAAATAAAGCGGATAGCCCGGCGTCATGATCACATCATGTCCCATTTTAGCTGCTTCAATTCCGCCTGCTTCTCCTTGCCAGCTCATAACGGTAGCTTCAGGAGCTAATCCTCCTTCTAGGATTTCGTCCCAACCAATCATTTTTCTATTCTTCGAAACGATGAATTTTTCCATTCGACGAATGAAATAACTTTGTAATTCCTTTTCATCTTTCAAGTTCTCTTTTTTCATTCTGGCCTGGCATTTAGGACAGTTTTTCCAGCTTTTTTTGTCAACCTCATCACCTCCAACATGAATATATTTCGATGGGAAAATAGCCATAACCTCAACTAAAATATCCTGTAAAAAGTCAAAGGCTTGATCATTTCCTGCGCAATAATTACTTTCTACTTTAGAAGCATAGAAATTTCCTGTTTGAGCAAATGTATTTTTAGGATTACAAGAAAGCTCTGGATAAGCAGCCATTGCAGCCTCAGAGTGACCCGGCATCTCGATTTCTGGAACTACGGTAATATTTCTTGCTTTGGCGTAAGCCACAATATCCTTAGCTTGCTCCTGCGTATAATAACCTCCGTAAGTAGATTGACTTCTGTCGGCGTTAAACTGTACCTCAGCCCAGTTCCAAGATTTCCCCCAATCATCAACACGCCAAGCGGCTTGTTGGGTCAATTTTGGATATTTTTTAATTTCTAAACGCCATCCGGCGCCATCAACTAAATGCCAATGAAAGACATTCATTTTATAGGTTGCCAACAAATCAATGAATTCTTTTACCAAATCAGTCGAAAAGAAGTGACGGCTCACATCCAGCATCATTCCTCTCCATCCAAAACGAGGATAATCCTTGATTTCCATAGATGGAATTTGCACTAAATCATTGGTTCTGATCAAAGGTAAGGTTTGTAGTAAGGACTGAACTCCATAAAACAAGCCTTTAGAAGTATTAGCTTTAACTGAAATTTCATTGGGATTTACTGAAATCAAATAGCCTTCCTCTCCTATTTCTTTATTTTTTTCGATACTAAAAGCTATGGTCTTTCCTTTTCCCGTATTGGTTTTCAATTCGAAACCGCTAACTTTTTTCACATATTCAGTAAAGAAATGAACCACATCAGCGGTGGCTTTATCATTTTTAGGAATCTTTACCGATGTTTTGTTATCAATTATAAAGCTGCCTTCTTTCATTTCCAGACTCAATGGCTGCGGAATGATAGGAACGGCTTGTTGTGCCTGTAGCAACACAGAGAATAGTAAAGCGGTTAATAGAATGGTTTTTCTCATTATCTTCTTATTAAATTGGGGTATATTTTGTACTATCTAAATTATTTTTTCTGGTAAACTCTCACATAATCAACTAAAAATTGTTGTGGCAAGATGGTATCGTCAATCGGACCTGGCCAGTTGGCTCCCATAGCCAGATTCAACAATAAATAAAACGGTTTTCGAAACGGATTATCTACTCCCTCACCCGCAGTATCAATTGAAAAACTATGGTATTTGTTGTCATTAAAATAAATATCAATCGTTTGTTCGTTCCATTCGATGGCATAAACATGAAAATCACTATCGAGATTTTCTGCAATAATCTTATTCCCGTTTGATTTATTTCCTTTAGCAATAGGATCAGGATAATGAATGGTTCCGTAAATATTTTTTGGCTGATTGCCGATAAACTCCATGACATCAATTTCGCCACATTTTGGCCAACCAACTTCTGTTCTATTGGTTCCCATCATCCAAATTGCCGGCCAAATTCCTCCGCCATGAGGAAGCTTGGCTTTGACCTCGATTCTGCCGTATTTCCTCCCGATAGCTATCGGGACCGCTTTACCAAGTGTATTGATACTTGCCGATGTATATTGTGCTGTTGAATCTTTGGTTTTCCAGTCCTCACTTCCTTTTTTAAAGGATTCGTTCGGATAAATTTCTTTTCTACCTGTTATGGAAAGAACTCCATTACTTACCCAGACATTCTCTTTTCGGGCATTGGTATAATATTGTTGTTCGTTATTGCGAATGTGCCCCACTTCATAACCCCATTTTTTAGGATTTGGAAGTCCGGTATAATTGAACTCTTCTTTCCAAACTAATTTCCATTTCTCCTTTTTCTGCGCGTTTAAAGAATTAACAGAAATCAACAGTAGCACAAAAAACAAGTTCGAAATAAGAAAATTTCCTTTGTTGTTCCCAGAATTGCTTTTTTGGTTCATTTTTTACTTTTTATAGTTATAATTTCTCTTTTTAAAGTGCAAAAAAAGAAGTTCTATTTCAAAATTATATGTCCCTATTACTCAAAATTTGAGGATGATTGATACTTGTGTTTACAATCAATTCGCCAAATAATGTATTTGCCCAAGCAAACCATTTGCGGGTAAACTGCATCGCATCATCTTTATGGAAGGATTCGTGCATAAAACCCGTATTGGCATGAGTTTTTATCAAAGTACTGATACAATTTTTTATCTCATTTTCATCTACACTCGTAATGGCTCTGAGAATAATACTCATTGGCCAAATAGTATCGGCTCCAGTATGCGGTCCTCCAATTCCCTCTCCTGCTTTTCCTTTGTAGAAAAACGGATTATTTTCTGAAAGCACCAGTTTTCTGGTATTTAAGTACAATTGATCATCAGCAGCAATAGCTCCCAAATAAGGAAGGGATAATATCGAAGGGACATTGGCATCATCCATCATGTGAAAACTTCCGTAGCCGTTTACTTCAAAAGCAATGATTTTTCCAAATTTTGGATGCTCAATAATCCCTTGCTCTTGCAGTCCTTTTTCTACTTGTTTTCTTAATTCACTGGCTTTACGCACCATTTCAGCATCCTTTAATTTTGCTGAGGAGAACATCTCTTCTAAATAACCCAAAACTTCTATGGCAAACATATTACTCGGAATCAAATAGCCAAATAAGGTACTGTCATCACTTGGTCTAAAAGTTGAAACAATCAATCCGCAAGGTTTTACCGGATAGCCATAACCACTTAATGGAACGCCATCAGTAGCCCAAGCTGTGGTGCGCTGAAAGGTATAAGGTCCTTTGTTTTCCCAACGTTGTTGCTCTTTGAATGTTTGCAAAACCAGTTCCATAGACTTTTTCCAATCGGCATCAAACATGCTGATGTCTCCGGTATTTTTCCAATATTCATGCGCCAATCGAATAGGATAACACAGGCTGTCAATCTCCCATTTTCGCTCGTGAATTCCCGGTTGCATCTTAGTCATGTCATCCTTCCACTCGCTTATATGACTGAAATCTTTATAAAAAGCATTGGCATAAGGATCCAATAAAATACATTTTGTCTGGCGGTTAATTACTCCTTTTATGAGTTCTCTAAGTTTAGGATCTTCTTTAACAAATGGAAGATAAGGCCAAATTTGAGCCGTACTGTCGCGCAACCACATTGCATCAATATCACCCGTAATCACGTAGGTATCCGGTTTTCCGTCGATGATTTCAAAATCGACCGTGGTGTCCAAAGTATTTGGAAAACAATTTTCAAACAACCAAGCCAATTCAGGATTGGCTATTTGTTTTTTGATTCTAACGATAGCCGCTTCGATTGCCTTACTGGTAAATTTTCTCTCGGCCAATGGAGGACGTTTGCTGACAAAATCTTTCATTGGAAAATTAAAAATAGTGGATTCTGAAGCAAAGACTTGTGATTGTAATGCCAATAATCCTGCTGATAAAATTCCCGTGTTTTTTATAAATTTTCTTCTTGATTGCATAGTGTTTTATTTTTTGTGTACTGAATAAGAATAAGGAAAACTCGTCTCCGAAGTTCCTCTTTTTTGGTTAGCTATATCGATCATTTTAAAATTTAAAGTGCCTCCTTTGAGTAAATCAAAATGATTGAGATAATTCTTGTCATAAGTGGTATTGTTCCACTTCAATTCTTCGACATATTTATTTGTGTCAGAATTATTTTCAGCCTTTATGATGAGTTGCTTACCATTTTCTAAATTTAAAGTCACTTTCTTGAACAAAGGCGCACCCAAAACATATTCATCCGTTGCGGGACAAACCGGATAAAAACCCATAGCCGAGAAAACATACCAAGCCGAAGTTTGTCCGTTATCTTCATCACCACAATAGCCATCGGCCTCCGGTTTATACAAACGATTCATTACTTCTCTGGCCCAATACTGCGTTTTCCAAGGTTGGCCTGCATAATTGTATAAATAAATCATGTGCTGAATCGGTTGATTTCCGTGGGCATATTGTCCCATGTTCATAATTTGCATTTCACGAATTTCATGAATAACCGATCCATAATAACTTTCGTCAAAAATGGGTGGCATGCTAAATACCGAATCTAATTTGTCAGTGAATTTGCTTGCACCGCCCATTAAATCGATCAATCCCTGAACATCGTGAAAAACGCTCCAACTGTAATGCCAGCTATTCCCTTCGGTAAAAGCATCTCCCCATTTGAATGGATTGAAATTAGCGGGGAAACTTCCATCTTTATTTCTTCCGCTCATAAGTCCGATTTTTGGATCAAAAACATTCTTATAATTCATCATTCGTTTTTCGAACAAATTGATTTCTTTCTTCGGACGTTTTAGGGCTTTCGCTAATTTCCAAATGGCAAAATCATCGTAAGCGTATTCCAAAGTTCGAGCCGCGTTTTCATTGATTTTTACATCATAAGGCACATAGCCCAAAGTATTGTAATAGCCCACTCCTTTTCGGCCTACGGCATCCATTGGCCCTTCATTATTGGCTCCGTGTAACAAAGCTTGATACAAGGTATTAATGTCATAGCCACGTAAGCCTTTCATATAAGCATCAGAAACTACCGATGCCGAATTGTTCCCCACCATTACATTTCTAAAACCCGGACTGGACCATTCCGGTAAAAAACCGCCTTCCTTATAATCGTTAATCAAAGCTTCCTGCATTTCTTTATTAATCGAAGGATAAACTAAATTTAACAATGGATACAAAGCACGAAAAGTATCCCAAAAACCGGTTCCAGCATACATATAACCCGGTAACACTTGGCCATTATAAGGGCTGTAATGCATTATTTTTCCGCTAGCATCTATTTCATAATGTTTCTGAGGAAAACAAACCGTACGGTACAAGCAGGAATAGAAGGTTTTTAATTGTTCATCTGTCCCGCCCTCAACGCTAACTTTTTCAAGCACTTTGTTCCATTCTTTTTTAGAGTCTGCAACGGTTTCTTCAAAAGAAGCCTTCCCTAGTTCAGAAGCTAAATTCAGTTCCGCTTGTTCAAAACTAATAAAGGAAGAAGCCACTCGCACATTCACTTTTTCTCCTTTTCTGGTTTTAAAACTAACTACCGCGCCTACATGATTATCTGTCAATTCTAACTTATTATTCTCTAAAACCTTGTCATGCCAAGTATAATTCGATGCAAATGGTTTATCGAATACCAACACAAAATAGTTTTTGAAATTAGATGGAACCCCGCCGCTATTTCTGGTAGTATAACCCATAATTTTATTTTCGGATGGGATTATTTTTATGTAAGATCCTTTGTCAAAAGCATCAATAACCACAGAAGATTGCTCATTTTCAGGAAAAGTAATCTGAAAATGTGCTGCACGTTCCGTAGCTGTTATCTCAGTGGTCACATCATAATCGGCCAGATAAACGCTGTAATAATGAGGTTTTACGATCTCTGATTTATGACTGAACCAACTTGCTCTTTCGTCTTCGGTAAAAACTATTTTTCCTGTTACCGGCATGATCGAAAACTGTCCGTAATCGTTCATCCATGGCGATGGTTGGTGGGTTTGTTTAAATCCGCGAATTTTTTCGGCTGTATAGGTATAAATCCAACCGTCTCCCATTTTACCGGTTTGTGGCGTCCAGAAATTCATTCCCCAAGGTCGGGCAATGGCAGGATAGGTATTCCCGTTAGAAAGACTGTGAACCGATTGGGTTCCCATCAAAGGATTTACATATCCAACTGGATCGAAAGTTTTATTTTGTGCCTTGGAGACCAAACATAAAAATACTAATCCGAAAAAAAATAAATTCTTTTTTCTCATTATTATCATTTTAATGGAGTGTTATAAATTAAACTCTTCTAATTATTCTTTAAATTTCAGTTTTCTAAAAAACGAATCCGCATCTCTTCTTACAGAGAAACTTTAACCAATACGGGCGTATGATCTGATAAAAAATACTCATTTACCGTTTCGGCCAATACACCATATTTAAGTACTTTTATATTTTTACTTATAAAGATATAATCGATTAAAGGTCTTTCTGCAAAAGGGATTCTTCCAAAATCATGAAAAGACCAATCTGGACCATAAACTAATGAAGCTCTTTTTTTAGAGTCAAAAAGGGCAATCAAATTTGTAGGACGAATTATTCCTTGAACCACACTTGATTCGGGATTAGCATTAAAATCTCCCATTACAATTTGTGGCAAGCCTTCACTTAATTCGGCCGTTTTGCGTTGTATCAATTTGACGCTTTCTTCTCTTGCAACTGTACCAATATGATCAAAATGCGTATTGAGCACAAAAAACTTCATCCCTGTGGCTTTGTCTCTCAACTGTGCCCAAGTTGCAATACGCTCACAGGCGGCATCCCAGCCTTTTGAAGGTTTTTCCGGAGTTTCACTCAACCAAAAATAACCCGACTTAATCAGTGCGAACTTATCCTTTTTGTACAAAATTGGACTGTATTCTCCTTTTTCTTTCCCATCTTCACGCCCTACGCCAATAGCAACATATTCCTGTAATTGAGTAGACATATCTTTTAATTGATTCGAAAGCACTTCCTGTGCTCCCAGTACATCAACTTCCTGAAAACGAATTAATTTTATTGCGCTTTCTTTCCTAAATTTCCAATTATTTAAACCATCATCTGGATTGTCATAACGAATATTGAAAGTCATTATATTCAAATCCGTATGAGTTTTAGTTTGTGCAACTGCTGTTACAAAACCGAAAAGCAAACCCGTAATAATCACTATTTTTCTCATACCTTATAAAATCGTCAGCTTTCTTAAATCTACAATGGTCTGTCTTCTTTTTTTACACCCCAAGTTGTTGAAGGGGTACTTCCCATATACAATTTCAACTCTCCTCCTTTTACAATCATTTCTTGAGTGATATACGATTTTGTGTATGGTTTTCCTTTGTATTCCGCTTTTTGAATGTAGATGTTTTCTTTGTTATAATTAATCGCAGTCATTTTGAAAGACAATCCATTTTTATGGTTGATAGTCGCGGTTTCAACCAAGGGACTTCCCAAAACATAAATACCATTGGCCGGATTAACCGAATAGAATCCCATGGAAGAAAGAATGTACCAAGCCGACATTTGTCCCAAATCTTCGTTTCCACAAAGACCGTCCGGTTTTGAGGTATAAAATTTATCGGCAATTTCGTGTATTAATTTGGCCGTTTTCCAAGGTTGACCCACATAAGCATACAAATACGGAATATGATGATTCGGTTCATTTCCTTGTGCATATTGCCCTATAAAACCGCTAATATCCGGTGAAGCATTATCGCCTACCACTCCTTCTTGTTGGGTAAACAAAGAATCCAGTTTTTTAGTAAATTTTTCTTCGCTACCAAATAATTTTATCAAACCATATGGATCTTGGGGAACTAACCAAGTGTATTGCCAGGCATTTCCTTCAACATAATCATCCTCACGATGCGAAGACGCTAGCGGATTGAACGGCTCGCGCCATTGTCCGTTTTTTAATTTCCCTCTCATGAACTCAGTTTTCGAGTCGAAGTAAAGTTCATATAATTTAGCTCTTTTGGAAAAATACTCATAATCGTCTTGCTTGTTCATGGCCTTTGCCATTTGAGCAACGCACCAATCGTCAATAGCATATTCCAAAGCATTACCAACGCTCTCAAGTTCTACATCAGCAGGAATATATTCCAATTTTTGAGCATAATTCATACCGGCGCGGGTTTGCATCGAGGTTTTTTTGATCGCTTCATAAGCAAGATTAACATCATAATCTCTAAATCCTTTCATATAGGCATCTACAATAACGGCTATCGAATGGTTTCCATTCATGGTATTGGTTTCGTTCCCCATCAAATGCCAAACTGGCAATCTGCCTTGTTGCTGATAAATAGCCAAAAAAGATTTTACAATATCATTGATTTTATCCGGCTGTGTTATCGTGTATAATGGATGCAAAGCGCGGTAGGTATCCCAAAGTGAAAAAGTGGTGTAATTTGTAAAACCTGCTTTTTCATATACTTTTTTATCCGTTCCTCTGTAATCGCCATTGACATCGTTAAAAATTGATGGCGCAAACATCGTATGGTACAAGCCTGTGTAAAAAACCTTCTTTGTTTCTTCGTCAGCCTTAATCTGAATCTTGTTTAATTCTGCATTCCATTTTGTTTTGGCTTGTTGGACCGTTTTTGCAAAATCCCAATGTGGAATTTCGGTTTTTATATTGGCTAAAGCATTTTCATAACTTACCGGAGAAATTCCTACTTTAACCAGAATGGTTTTTCCTTTTTTTAAATTAAAATCGAGAACCGCTTTCATTCGAACGGCTTCACCTTCATTGCCTTTTACACTCGAAATACTGTCATATAAAGCCATATTTACAATAGGTTCTGAAAATTCGATTGCAAAAAACACTCTTTGATCATCGGCCCATCCTTTTGAAAGGCGATATCCTACTAAGCTATTTTTTCCCGTTTTTTTGATAAATGTTTTCATTGGTTTATCCCAACCAAGACCATCGGCCAGATCCAGTAAAATATGAGAATCATCCGCTGAGTCGAAAGAATATTTATGGAATCCCACTCTTTCAGATGCGGTTAATTCGGCTTTAATTTTATATTTATCCAACAAAACACTGTAATAACCCGCTTTGCTTATTTCGTTTTTATGCGAAAAGTAAGAACCGTAACCCTGTTCCATGTTTTCTTTGGTTCCCTTGGTAAGTGGTACTTTTCCTGTAACCGGCAACAAAAGAATATCATTTAAATCACCAATTCCAGTCCCGCTCAAATGCGTATGGGTAAAACCCAATATAGTATTACTGGCATAATTATAACCGCTACACCAATCCCAACCTTCAAAAACGTTGGCTGGTCCTAGTTGAACCGCACCAAAAGGTACATTGGCACCAACAAAAACATGGCCGTGTCCGGCTGAACCAATTAAGGGATCAACATATTGACTGTAATCTAAAGTAGCTTGTTTTTTGATTTTCGCTTGCGCAAATACCGGTTGGGTAAACAATAGGCCAAGCACGGCAATTCCCGAGTAAGCTATCTTGCTGTATTTTGTAAACATCATTTTTTATTTTATTATTAATAGCATTTTGAATTTACTGAAAAGATCTTCTTTGAAAATATACCTACAAGGTTCAAAAAAAACCTTGCAGAAATAAAAACCGCTTTTTAATTTGGAGCTGTTCTCACTGAAAACTGACCACTGACCACTCCCTCTATTTGCATCTGTTGAGGACTTCGTACAAAGACATAACGGTAATAAGTGGTTTGTTTATTTTGCCTTCAAATGAAATTTTCACTTCTTTTCCGGCCTTCAAATCCATATAATTATCACTCAATTTCCCTGAATAACCTTCAATTTCTACATAGACGTATTTGGCATCTTTGGTAGCTGTTAGGATAATCTCATTTCCTTTTACTTTCCAGCTAATTTTCGGATCCTCTAAGTTCATATTAATTGGACGACTAAAGTCAACCACTGGTCTCACATCGTCTCTGTATGCTTCTTTCACGGCATACCAAGCGGCTTTGGGCTGACGATTGTAATAATCTGTAATACTCCAGCTGGCTACTGGCCAACAATCATTCAATTGCCACAACAAGGTTCCCATATTATAAGGTTCCTTTGAGCGGTGAACTCCAATGATATTCTTGAACGAATAATGCTGTAAACACTGTGTCAAATAAGTATAATCTTTCACTGACCAAGTCTTTACATTTGTAGTGTCTTTAAAATAACGATGCAAATAGGAATTCAACTTAGTAAATCCATTTCCTGCTTTTTGATGCGCTTTCAATACATCCGAATACAAATGACGGTCTTCTTCTAAGGTAATTTTCTTTGTCGTTGAATAATTTGGCATGGCTTGCATACCATATTCGCTGACAAAACGGCCGGTTTTATTTTGAACAACTTCAATATCTTCTAATCCCCACCAGGTTCCCCAATAATGGCTGTCTCCTTCGGTTATACTTTGTTTTCGACCCCATCCAAATAAAGGAGAGCTACTTGTATAAGGTCTTGTAGGATCTACTTCCTTTACCCATTTCGGAATACTATCTTGGAACAAACGAACATAGTCTTTCCACAAACGAGTGGAATCTTGTTTGGACATTTTCATCGATTTTTGCCAACCCCAATTTTTGAATGCCTCATCTATTTCATTATTACCACACCATAAAACAATACTCTTGTGATGGCGTAAACGTTTTACCTGGTATTTAACTTCTTCCCTAACATTGTCAAAAAAGGCTTTGTCCCCTGGAACCATTGCTCCAGCAAACATAAAATCCTGCCAAACATTGATTCCGTATTTATCGCATAAATCATAAAAATAGTCGTCTTCATAAATCCCGCCTCCCCAAATACGAAGCATGTTCATATTGGCATCCTTAGCCATTTTTATCACTTTCTCGTATTCTTTTTTGGTCATGCGCGAAAGCAGTGCATCCGATGGGATATAATTAGCCCCTTTCATATAAACCGGCTTACCATCTATTTTAAAATAAAAGGATTTCCCGATGCTATCCGGTTGCTGTACCAATTCTATTTTGCGGCTTGGAACATATTCTTTCTCCTTGGCCTTTTGATTATAGGTTTCCAATCTTATTTCTTTCCAAACGCCGCAAGTGGTTAATTTTGGTCCCCAATCCCAACCAAAATGATATTGTGCTTTGCGTACATAAGCGCGAGGATTATCCGGTATTACAAATGGCAGGTCTTTCTTAGCCAATGAATCAACAACATTTTGTGCTGATTGAAATACAATTCTTAATTGATTATCCCCCGAACGCAAAATTGATTTTACATCCGCTTTCCATTGGCGAAACATATTATCGGCTTTCAGTATCAATTTGCCATTAAGATAAACACTTGCGTAAGTATCCAGTCCGTCAAAAACCAATTCTGCGTGCTTTTGCTTTAGGCTTGCCTGACTTACTGAAAAAGAAGTTTCATATTCCCAATTTTCTTTTTCAATCCATTGCAGTTTTTTCTCGTTGTCACGGTAATACGGATCCGGAATTAATTTGTTATTCAACAAATCAGTATGAACCTCCCCAGGTACCGTCGCAGCATTCCATTTTGTGGTTCCCAGCTGGCGAAATTGCCAACCGTTTTTTAAAACGACCGTATTATTTTGGGCATTAACCACCAAAGACAAATTTGTCAAGCAAATGACAATTAACCAATAAAAGCCTTTTTTACATTTCATTATTATGGCATTTTAATATTCATATATAATCTCAAGCTGTCTTTTTCTCCAAATTTACTAAAGACAAGCTTAGATAAGTATAAAAGCATTCGTAAATAAACCTAAATGGCTTTTTCGGTTTGTTATTTAAAAGCGACTCGCTTAAAAATTCTATTTTGTTTGCAGGAAACATTTTTAGTTTTTATGCAAAAAGAAGAGAATTAAAAACATTTTCTATCACTTTTTGAATAACCAGACCTATATCAGCCCTTCAATCATCGAAATACTACTTTTATTATTAAAAATAAGCCGGGCAGATTTACTACCCGACTCATTTTATAACTAACTCAAAATTTTAAACTAAATCATTAGTGCTTAGCCCACCAAAGTGGTGTAAATACACTATCATCACCTCCTAAAAATTCAACAGCTTGGGTATAACCTTTCGGGTTTGAATTTTTCAATCCTGAAATATATCTCAATCTTTGTGGAAAAAAACTAACTTGATTACCCATGTAATTACTTTGAGTCAGAGCTGGTAAATTAGGCAAAGGCAATTCTACAGCAGGGTTCTCAAAGAAAGGTAGCCCTAATCTTCTATGATCGTTCCATCCTTCCAAAGGTAACCAAGGAGTTTGCGCTATGAATTTTTGAGTTATAATTTTAGTCAATAAATCATTTTTAACAGCGCCATTTTTATACAAATCATTTTTAGGATAAAGAATTGTAGCCACTCCAGGCGTATTTGTATATCCGTCAACAAAATTCATAGTGTGACTTGCAGCAGGTTCAGTAGTATGGTTCCAACTTACAGAAGTACCCGCTCTATTGTAATCCTCAGAAGCTAAATAAGTACTTAGATGAGAAGAAACTCCCCAATAAGCAAAATTCGCTTTAATACCTTCTTCATAAGCTTCTTTCCCGCTCATTGGTACGGCCCAACCTTTAACAGCTGCTTCAGCCAACAAGAAATAAGTTTCCCATGAGGCAAAGAAGATACGTTGACTACCACTCCCTCTAAAAACTTGAGACAAACGAGGCATAGTACCATTGAAAGCTCTTACCTGATTTTTACTCCCCATGGCTCCCCAATTCCCTACAGCAAATGCATTCCAAGTATTTTTTGCTTCAATTGTTTTAATCACAGCACCATTATTATCTAATAAGTCTGCAGTTGTTGTTTCTGCACTATTATCCCAAGAAGGATAACCCGAAAAAATAGGACTATTAAAGTCTCCCGGAATATTAAATGTTTTGTAAGCACGAGGGTCTATCCTGTTTGGCAAACCATCCAACCAATAGCCCGCAGCTGGTTCATTCGTCTTCATGGTAAAATGATCTGCAAATTTTTGACCAATATAATCTGCTGGTTTAACACTAGCATGAAAAGAAGGAGCCAATTGGTCTGTAGATTTTATACCACCTAAACCAATGTAAAGATTATTCAATGTTACAGACATTATCTGAGCATTCCATTCACGACTCATTACACCTGTCAAATCATCCCAACCCGGTTTTTCTTGTACCTGAAAATTATCTCCGGCATCTGTAATCAAATTACCGTTGGCAGCAGCTTCAAATTCAGATTTAGCCTTAGCTGGATCCACTTCAGACAAACGCATTGCCAAACGAAGACGCATTGAATTAGCATATTTTCTCCACTTAACATAATCGTAACCATAAGCAGGATCTTTCTCTTTTAATTTATCATTACTGCTATTAGATACTGAAATATCTATTTTCTCTGAAGCATCTTTAAGTTCAGCCAGCATGAAATAATAAACATCTTTCACGTTGTTAAACTCCGGGTTTTTTGCCTGAAAAGCCTCAATAGCTATCGGACCAAAATTATCTGCCAGTTCACTCATCAAATAGGCTCTCCAAATTCTTGCTATTTGTTTTAGATTTCCTGAATACGGCTTCACAATCCCTTTAGCTTCTTTTTCATCAGCTATCTGAATAGCAGTGTTTATGGAATTTAACCAACCTGCAGAACTATTGTAATAAGCTGTTGACCAACCATCATCATAACTACCGCCTGAAATACCCGTGCTTAGCATTTGATGCCCTGCTGTTTTCCAATAGAGTACAAAAGATCTTTCGGCAACATCTGGATTCATTTGGGCCCCAATTATAGAGCTATTTATAAAATATTCTACCTGTACCTGCTCTGCATTAGCGGCAGTAGGATCAATATTAATTTCTTCAAAATTATCACAAGAGGCTAGTGTAGCTATCATTGCTAAAACTAAACCTGATTTTTTTACTATATTTTTCATCCTATAAATTTTATTATTGATATTAGAAGCTTAAAGCCAAGTTCACCAAAAAGGTACGAGTCGTTGGTCCTGAACCATTTTCAAATCCAGTGGCATTAGTACCAGTAGCAAAAACAGACTCAGGATCAAGTCCATTCATGTGACTTTTAATCATCCATACATTATTACAAGAAAGCCCAACGCTTAATTTTTGTAATGCCGTTTTTGTCAAGAACTTAGTAGGGAAATCATAATTCAATTGTACATTTCTTAAACGAACATTCGTTGCATCATATATATTAGCTTCGGTTATACCTAAGTTTCCAGAGCCTGCTACTCTAGCCCAATACGTTTCAGGATTAACTGCTATTGTATTTTTGTCGTAAGCTCCACCATTGTCAATAACACCATTAGCTACAATATTTTCTCTTAATCCATTCACAACTGTTACGGAGGAAGCGCCACTTGCCTGCATATCTGCCAAAGTTCCTGAGAATATTTCTCCTCCAATTCTAGCATCAATTAAGAAAGACAAAGACACACCATTATAAGCGAAGGTATTTGTCAAACCAAGCATGGCTTTTGCTTGTTGATTTCCTAAACTTACTAATGCCCCTTGAGTTGCTTGAGGCAATCCTTGAGCGTCAAGTAATAGCTCCCCAAATGATGGACTTGCTGGATCAGTAACTCTTAAAAATGCAGTACCATATATTTCGCCATAAGCCTTTCCAACCTCTGCTACGACAGATACATTATCAAATGAACGTATAGGGTAAATACTAATATCCTCATAAAGGGACACTATCTTACTTTTATTAGTAGAGAAATTGGCAGAAACATTCCATAATAATGAATTTGGATTAGATAATATTTTTCCATCAACTACTAACTCAACCCCTTTATTTTGAATATTACCAGCATTGATTTTTTTCCATTTATAGCCACTTAATGGATCCATTGGAAGATCTAATAACTGATTAGTAGCATTGGATTTGTAAACCGATACATCAATACCAAATCTACTTTTGAAAAAACGCATTTCTGCACCAAATTCAGTTGACTTAATTAGTTCACTTTTCACGTTTGGATCTAACAAAACATCATTTCTCGAAGCTGTCGTATGACCATTAGGATCCTTACCTATTTTATAAGAATTTATTAACTTATAAGGATCCAGATCATTACCTACTGAAGCATAACTCGCTCTTAATTTACCATAAGAAAACCAATCTGGTAACTCCTTATTCATAGCTGTAAACATATCAGTGAATACATAAGAGAGACTTACTGAAGGATAAAAGAATGAACGATTTTCTTTGCTTAGTGTTGAAGACCAATCGTTTCTAAAAGTAGCATCCAAGTATAAATAGCCATCATAACTCAACTGAGCAGATCCAAAAAGAGAATTTATTGATTTATTACTAAACGACTCATCAATTCTTGGGTTGCCTATCGCATTATTTATCGAAAACAAATTAGGTACTTCCAGTAGGCTAGCATTTGCTCCTAAAAAAGATGATTTACGTGACATCAAGTTGCCCCCAAGGGTTGCCATCCCTCCAAATTTACCAAAAAGGTCATCTTTTTTAGCAACTAATAAAGCTTGATAATTTGTTTCAGTAAACGTGCTTTTTCCAACAGTATAACTACCTGTAGTTGCCAAAGGACTTCCAGCATATGTTTTTGCATTAGAGTTGTTAGTATACATATCAGCACCAGCCTTAATCTCAGCATTCAACCAATCAGTAACTTCATATTTTAACGAGGCATTCATCATAAAACGATCTCTAATATCTTCATTAAGATTGTTTTTATTAGCCCAATAAGGATTAATCCCGCTTCCACTTCCATACCAAAGCATATTTCCATCAGCATTTGTAGCACCTTTGAATTGTGTTATATCAAGTGATCTTGGGAAATTGTTCAACAAGAAAAAAGCATTAGATCCATTAGGCCCTCCAACTGACCTGTTATTTGCTTTCGCATTGGTATACTGAACCTTAGTATCTATTGTCCAACGATCTCTTTCTCCAAACTTAGAAACAGCTCTTGCTAATAAATTTGTTCTACCCAATTTAGCACCAGGAATCATACTCTGATCCTCCATACGACTAAAAGAGGTATAAATAGATGTTTTTTGAATTGATTGCTGAAACGAAATACTATTGTTTTTAGTTATTCCGCTTTTGTTAAAATAGTTACCCACATTATCATAGGACGCTAAATTTTCGTTTTTCCCATCCCAATTCACAATACTTTGTCCTTCTATTTTAGGTCCCCAACTAGAACCTGAAAGAGGACCGAATGATCCACCTTCGCCTTGTCCAAAATCATTCTGCTGTTTCGGTTTGGTGAAAATAGTTTCAAACCCAATAGAAGAAGTAACCGTAATTCCCAATCCTTTTTGTTTTCTACCTGTTTTGGTCGTAATTAAAATTACTCCATTCCCAGCTCTCGAACCATAAAGAGCAGCCGCTGAAGGTCCTTTTAAGACTGAAAGACTTTCTATATCTTCAGGATTAATATCGGCAATACCATTACCCATGTCAAGGCTCGGATTCCAATAGTCGTTAATAGAGGCTCCAGTAAAGTTGTCCATTGGCACTCCATCCACAACGATAAGTGGCTGGTTATCTCCTGTCAATGAGTTAAAACCTCTTAAAACTAATTTTGAAGAACCTCCAGGACCTGTACTAGAACGAACCACTTGCAATCCTGCTACTTTTCCCGTTAAGGCATTAGCCAAATTAGGTTCTCTGGCTTCTACAAGACTTGTTCCTTTGATTTCCTGAACTGCGTAACCTAGTGATTTTTTTTGCTTTTTGATCCCTAAAGCAGTAACTACCACTTCGCCCAACTCCTGCGTACTTTCAGCTAAAACGATAGTAATGTTGTTTTCATTTGCAGCAACATCAACTGATTTTGAAATAAAACCTATAGATGACACTGCCAAAGTAGCTTTACCTGAGGGGACACTCACGGTAAATTTCCCGTCAAAATCTGTTACCGTACTAATGGATATTCCTTTTACCTTTATGGTAGCGGAAACAATACCCTTGTTATCCGCATCTGCGACTACGCCTGTTATAGATCTATTTTGCGCCACTGCACCAAGGCAGCTAAACACAACTAATCCTAACACTGCTAAAATTCGTTTCATAAGCATTTGTTTTTTTTGGTTTTGGTTTGTAAAAAATATTAATAAGTAAAATTTAATTTTAATCTATATTTATTGCTTTGTGCATGTTTAAAATCACACAATATTTACTCAAAACTTACATTGAATCGATTTAATAATCTGAAAAAGAAAAAAACATAAGCTATTCTCCTCTTAAATTCATGATTTGTGTTTTAAAATCATCAAAAAATGCAATCTTACTGATCAAATTCAGAATTCATTAAATTCCACTAAATCGATTTAGTAAAAAACTAAAAAAAAGCAAATTCTTTATAGCAAAGACTCTAAATAGCAAATTCCACTCATACCGATTCCCTAACCACAAGCGCTCCCTTTAGCAGCACTTTTTCTACAACAAAATCCTCTTCATGAAGCATTTGATCCATAAGTAAGCCAACAGCTTTCGTCCCAATTGCACCTAATGGCTGTTCAACAACAGAAATGGATGGAGAATGCAATCTAAAACTATAATGATCATCAAAACTGATAACAGCCAGTTCTTCCGGTATTTTCAAACCAATTTCACGAATAGCCTGAAGTCCAGCAAGTCCCAAATAGTTTGCTAAAAAAAATGTTCCGTCTATGGCTTTATTTTTTCGAAAGAAACGGATCATCTCTTCAATTTTACGCTCTTCACTACTGTGATAATCTAAATGTAAAATCAGTTCTTCATTATAAATACCTGCTTTTTTCATAGCATCAACATAACCTTTTTCTCTCAATTGCATTTGAATCATCGCCGAATTATTATTGATTAAAGCAATATTATGACGGCCTTTATCAATCAAAAATTCAGTTGCTGCATAGGCTCCTTCGTAATTGTCCATCACCACATGACTAACTTCTTGTCCTGGAAAATACCTGTCAATTAACACTACAGGCTTTTTCATTTTGAGAAGCTGATCAATACTCTTATCCAATTTTTCTGTGGGAGTAACAATAAAGCCATCTACATTTGCCTGAAGCAGACTTTGAACCAACTCAGCCGACCTCTCATCATCATTACCGGTACTGCAATAAAAAACTCTATATCCTAACTTCTTTGCCTCTTCTTCTATTACTCGGGCGAGAACAGAAAAAAATTGATTCGAAATATTCTCAACTATAAGCCCTATGGACCGAGTCTTTCCTGTTCTAAGACTTGTCGCAATCATATTTGGTCTGTACTGTAGCCTTTCAGCAACGTCTTGCACTCTCTTTATGACCGCCTTACTTATACCCATTTTCTCACCTTTATCATTAAGTACAAAAGATACTGTAGAAATAGAAACCTGTGCTTCTAAGGCAATATCTTTAATGGTGATTTTTTTCATCTAAGGGTTTATTTTTTCTTAATGTTATCACAAATATATATAAAAACATTTACAAAAACGTTTTAGCAAAACTTTTTTTTAAAATAAGTGTTTTTTTATTGTTAATAAAATATCATAATCTCTAAAATATCTCGCTTTCACAATAGTATCACTAAAGCAAAATTATTACTAAGTCGAGAAAAACCATGTTTTAAATATGAGTATTTTACTATAAAAAAAATTACGAAATAACTACTTCCAAAATTGAAGCCTTACCTTTGAGTAGGTAATTATCCATTGCTGCAGCTAACAAAACAGTATCTCCTTTCTTATATTGATATTTAGAACCTTTATATTCAATTTCAAAATCACCTTCTATACACATGAGAACCGTAAATGTTTTCCCTTCTTTTTTTACCTCAATTTCACCATCTAATGGAACAAAATTTGTAGTGAAATACGGGCAATCTACGATAGAGTTGGATTGATTTACTACTTTAGTGTATTCCTTAAAAGTATCTACTTTACTGTAATTAATAGCATCCAAAGCTAAGTCAACATGCAATTCTCTTGTATTTCCTTGAGCATCTTTCCTGTCAAAATCATACAGACGGTAGGTAATATCCGAAGTTTGCTGAATCTCAGCCACAACCATGCCAGCTCCAATAGCATGAACTGTTCCTGTTTCCAGAAAGAAAACATCACCTGCTTTTACTTTTACATCATCCAACAAAGTCAACAGGGTTTTATTTTCTAAACTTTCTACATATTCTTTTGCATTCGAATTTTCTTTGAAGCCTACAATTATTCGAGCGTCCTCGTCTGCTTGCATGATATACCACATTTCAGTTTTACCAAAAGAATTGTGGCGTTTTTTAGCCAATTCATCATTTGGATGCACCTGTATCGATAAGTCTTCCCGAGCATCTAAAAACTTAAAAAGTAGAGGAAATTGCTTTCCAAATCTCGCATAAACTTCTGTACCTAGAACCTCATTAGGCCATTGTTCGATAATTTCCGTTAATGATTTTCCTTTCAAGTCTCCATTTGCAATGATACTCACATCTCCTTCCACGGTTGATATTTCCCAACTCTCACCAGTGATTTTTGATTCAATGGGCTTATTGAGAACCGTTTTTAATTTTTCACCGCCCCAAATTCTCTCTTTCAAAATTGGATAAAATTGTAAAGGATAAAATTCCGCTTTCATACTGTTTCTATTTTTAATGGTTACTGACTTTTGCGAATCTAACTAATTATCTAAAAAATAAGGATTTTATTTTTTACTAAATCGTTTTAGCAAATGTAATAAAAAATTACTATCCTTAAAACATAATATACTACTCAAAATTCGAGATTGAGATTAGAAACGAAGACCAAAACCATTGCTCTAAAACTACTCTATTCAATCTTTAAGTAGTCTTCGGGAAATGAGCAATTTCATAATCTCATTTGTCCCAGCATATATCCGAGCGACACGATTATCGGCATACATTCGGGCAATTGGATAATCCCACATATAACCATAACCTCCAAATAATTGCAAACATTCATCGACAACAGTACAGCACATATCCGTTGCTGAATACTTGATGATTGAAGCGCTTTCTGAGGATAATTTATGATCCACTAACAACTCTATGCAACGATCTAAAAAAGCTTGGTGAATTTGTAATTGAGAAGCACATTCTGCTAACTTAAATTGGGTATTTTGAAATCCGGCAATTGGAGTTTTAAAAGCGCTTCTTTCCTTTGTATATTTGATTGTGTTTTCAATGGCTCCTTCAGCACAACCTACCGCATTAATAGCCACGGTGAGCCTTTCTCGAGCCAGCTCTTCCATCATGATTTTGAATCCCATCTTTTCATCACCAAGTCGATTTTCTTTAGGAACTTTTACATTATCAAAAAATAATTCGGCGGTATCTTGGGACTTCATCCCAATTTTTTTTAACGGATTCCCTTTGGTAAAACCTTCCATTTCCGCTTCAAGAATAAGCAAAGTAATACCTTCATCTTCGGTTTTGACCTTCGTTTTTACAGCAACAATTACCATGTCACACATATAACCATTAGTAATAAAAGTTTTTTGTCCGTTTACTAAATAGTGATCACCTTTATCATCGGCAGTTGTTAGAATAGCCTGCAAATCACTGCCACAATTAGGCTCAGTCATCCCTATAGCTGTAATAATAGTTCCTTTGGACATTTGCGGTAAATATTTCTCTTTTTGCAATTCCGTTCCATATTTTAATAAATAAGGAGCAACAATATCCGAATGCAAAGAAAATCCAGGTCCATTAATTCCTTTTTTTCCCAATTCTTCAATTAGCAACGCATTGAAACTGAAATCCAATCCAGCACCACCATATTTTTCAGGCATATCCAAGCACAATAATCCCAACTCTCCCGCTCTTTTCCAAATTCCTCGGCTTACCATTCCATTTTTCTCCCATTCCTCAATATGATCCAAAACTTCATTGACAATGAACTCTTGAATCATTTTTTGCATCATCTTATGTTCTTCAGATGCATATATTTTTCGTTCAACTAAAATATCTTGTAACATAAAATTTGGCTTTTATAGTTTTCAAAAGAATAAAATAAAAAAAGTTCTTCTAATCTAAAAATCTATTTTTCTTTCATTCTATTTTGTAATGACAGTATATGGTAAAATCATCCGCAATTTACAAGATTTTCCGTATTAAACTACTATTCAACACCTTAACATTGCTTTAACTTTATCTATTACATTGCATCTTTTTTTTACAGAATAGACTTTTATCAAATTCTAAAAACAAAATATAACTCAGAATGTATTAACGAAATTTTTCCGTAATTTTATATAAATCATTTGATTATGGAAATTCAAATCGAAGCAATCCAAATTGCAGAATCCTTCAATATCAAAAAATTTCGCGCTGAATTTCGCACTGAAATCCATTCAGGTTCGACTTCTGAAGTCTTTTATGCCATTGAAGACAAACAACGTTATTTGTATATTTTTGATTATGGCGTAGTCGTATTTGCCAATTATGATGCCGTTGCCAAAAGCGAGTTTATGCTTTTCATTAAACAGTATGCCACTAATTTTGTAGACCTGGATTTGAGTGAAGAATACAGAATTGAAATAGACGAAAAATTACATAAAATTACGGTCAAAAACAATTTCACCACTCTTCCTGCAATAGATTCTTCTATTTTACGAATCGTGATGCTCAATATTGGTCAGTCGGTGGCATTAGAATACTATGAAGCATTGACTGATGAGCTCATTTCTTCCTCTAAAATATACATTCAACAACTGGAATTAGACGGAAAAATAAGCATTTCAAAAACAAATTTACTCAAATACATCGGAAAGGTACTGAATATAAAAAACAGCATTGTCGACAATTTATATATTCTCGATGATCCAAATTTAGTTTGGGACAACGAAGAACTTAATGTACTAAATCGTCGTTTAAAGACTAATTTTGACATCAACACTCGTTTCAAAGATTTGGACTATCGACTGCAAATTGTAGAGAATAATCTGACCCTTTTTACTGATGTTTTAAATGTACGGGAAAGCTCTCGACTGGAATGGATTATCATTATTTTGATTGCCTTAGAAATCATAATGGCTATTTTTTATCATTAAAAAAAAAGTCCGATTTGAAAACACTCTAATTCATATCTAAAAACCTTCCAAAGTAACATTAGAAATCACAGATTTATCTTCTGCCAAAATATCTTTTTCAATAGCAAATTGATCTTCTTTTTTGATCAAAAGCCAAGCATTTTTCTGTTTAATCTTTAGCTTTACTAGTGCAAATTCCCCTTTTAATTTTTTGCCATTTAAAATAAAACTAAGATGCCCCTTGTCTAAATTAAATTTAAAAATAGACACAACTGCCTCTTTTTCTAGATTCTCATCCGTTAAGGTATATATTCCTTGATCCCAAACAATTACTTTACCAGCACCATAATTCCCTTTAGGAATAATTCCCTCGAAATCTTTGTAACTATAGGGATGGTCCTCAACCATAATTGCCAGCCTTTTATCCTCAGGATTCATAGACGGACCTTTAGGTATGACCCAACTTTTTAAAACTCCACTCATTTCTAATCTAAAATCATAATGCAAATTAGAGGCGGCGTGTTTTTGGACTACAAAAATAAGTTCGCTTTTAGGTTTTTCAATTTTACCTTCAGGCTCGTTTGTAGAACTAAAATTACGCTTTTTATTGTATTTATCTAATGACATAATGAAACAGAATTAGAAGCAAATTAGACACTACAAATGAGTGCTTTACATCATAGTCCTAAATTTAAAAATCGGTATTTTCAAAAAAATTAAATTTTTTCTCCATCGTTCTCTTCTAAATCGTTGTGATTATCCCCACCAATGCTATAATGATTATTTTCCTCATCCTCACTACCCACCTGCTCTTGTTCATCATCTAATTCTGAACCAGGCACATCCAAATCATCTCCGGAAACATCTTCTTCAAAATCCTTTTCATTCCATTTCGTTTTATTGTTTATTTCAACCGGAACTTTCTTTTTACTTATATCTTCTGGGTTGATATCACTTTCTTTGTGAAACTTATTGTAAATATCTTCACTCGGCGGATACAATAACGAATCTGGCACTTTGTTTTCATCGCTTTTTTTTGAATTATCGTCTTTCTTTTCCATTTTAAACAAGCTTTAAATTACTGTATTACATCACACTAAGTTAATCATTTTTAAGCAAAAAGCCATTTATTCGTCAATTCAATAGTTTAAAACGACATTTGTCATTCCAATCTGCATGAAAAACCATGCTAGCTAAATTAAGCAAAAAAAATTCACTCTACTCTCTTCAATTTCACCCTAAACAACTAACTTTAAGACAATTAAATAAAACCAATTCTATAATCTTAAAAAATAAAATCATGAGCTTATTATCAAAAAATGTAATCCCAGGAAATCATGGCCGAATTTTTGGGACAAATGCCAAGGAAAACCAAGACTTATTAGACATTAAAAACAAACTGCTAGAATTAGACGGTATCAAAGATGTCGTTCTAGACACCGCAATTTTCCCCCGAGAATTTACGGTATATACGACGAAAATACTTTCCATTGATACTATTGAAAAGATGGTAAAATCAGTTGGCTTTCATGCTATTCCAAAGTAGAATTCAAAAAGAATATGTAAATTAAATTTAAAAAAAAATAAAGACATGTGTCATTTTACATATTTATATCGTAATATTGCAATATAAATATATCACAATGGGAATTACTAAAACAGCATATTTCACAGAACAACAAAATGAATTGGCCATTCTAGCCAAAGCCATTGGTCATCCGGCACGAATTGCCATAATTGAACACCTAATAAAAGTGGACAGTTGTATTTGTGGAGACATTGTAAATGAACTGCCTCTTGCACAACCTACTGTTTCACAACATTTGAAAGAACTTAAAAATGCAGGATTAATTAAAGGAAATATTGAAGGAAATGCTATTTGTTATTGCCTGAACGAAGAAGGTTTTAATAAAATAAGCTCTTTTTTTCAACAATTAAACTACTATTTTGAAAACCAAAAAAACCAATGTTGCTAATTTTTAAAATATATAAAAAATGAAACTATCAGAAATTAAAAAACAGCTCCTCACAGTAGAAAATGTCGCTTTTATTTTACCAAACGGAAGCCCTGTTCCGGAACACTTTCATGTAACCGAAGTAGGTTTGATTACCAAGAACTTTATCGATTGTGGAGGAACAGTGAGAAAAGAAACCGTTGTGAACTTCCAATTATGGGATGCCAATGATTTTGAACACCGCCTAAAACCACAAAAACTATTAAATATCATCGCACTTTCTGAAAAAGTACTTGGAATTGAAGATTATGAAATTGAAGTAGAATATCAGGCCGAAACCATCGGGAAATATGATTTAAACTTCAACGGCAAAGAGTTTCTCCTACTAAACAAACAAACAGCTTGTTTAGCTGAAGACCAATGTGGCATTCCTGCAGAAAAACAAAAAGTAAAATTATCCGAAATTACATCCGCCGCCAACAGCTGCACTCCTGGAGGCGGTTGTTGCTAAATATAAAGTTTCTCTAACTATGATTTCAAACAAAACCATTCTTTTCAAAACAATCGAAAACCAAATCAGTGCTTTTGAATTAATAAATATAACTCCAGAGCGCAAAATCATCTTACAACCGCTGATTGATTTTATACAAGAAAAACTAAGCCATCAGCAGCAAATAAGACTTAATTTTATTTGTACCCACAATTCTCGAAGAAGCCATTTGTCCCAAATTTGGGCACAAACTGCGGCGGCTTATTTTAACATAGAAAATGTGTTTTGCTATTCGGGCGGCACAGAAGCCACTGATCTATTTCCAATGGTTGCCAAAACCATAGAACAAAACGGATTTCAAATAAAAAGGCTTTCAACAGAAAGCAACTCAGTTTATGCTATAAAATACAGCGATAATGAACATCCTATTATTGGTTTTTCTAAAACTTTTGATGATGATTTTAATCCCAAATCCGGATTTGCAGCAATTTTAACTTGTTCGCAAGCCGATGGAGACTGTCCGTTTATAGCCGGTGCCGAAAAACGCATTCCGATTCCTTTTGAAGATCCCAAAGTATTTGACAATACAGCCCAACAAACTGAAAAATACCTGGAACGCAGTATTGAAATTGCAACTGAACTATTTTATGTTTTTTCTCAAATAAAAAAATAAATAAAATTTTGACCATTAAGAAATAAATAGCAAAAATTAAATTATGTCAGTAACTAATTGTACGCCAGTAGCAGAAAGAAAAAAATTAAGCTTTCTGGATCGGAATCTAACCCTTTGGATATTTCTCGCTATGGCAATTGGGGTCAGCATTGGACACTTCATTCCTTCCACCGGCGATTTCATTAACTCTTTTTCGAGCGGAACCACTAATATTCCTTTGGCCATTGGATTAATTCTGATGATGTATCCGCCTTTGGCAAAAGTAAAATACGAACAAATGGGCGAAGTATTCAAAAACACCAAAGTACTGGCCGCTTCTCTATTCCTAAACTGGATCATCGGCCCTATACTGATGTTTTTCTTAGCCTTATTTTTTTTAAATGGCTATCCTGAATACATGATTGGCGTTATCCTGATTGGTCTGGCGCGTTGCATTGCTATGGTCGTTGTTTGGAATGATCTCGCCGATGGAAACCGAGAATATGCTGCAGGACTTATTGCTCTCAACAGTATTTTTCAGGTATTGCTATACAGCGTTTATGCTTATATTTTCATTACCGTACTTCCTCCTTATTTTGGTTATACTGGATTCAACGTCAACATCAGTATCGGTCAAATTGCGGAAAGTGTGGGAATCTATCTAGGAATTCCTTTTGCACTAGGAATTATCAGTCGTTATGGCTTAATCCATTTAAAAGGAACCGAATGGTTTGAAACCAAATATATTCCATTTATTTCGCCCATAACCTTGATAGCTTTACTATTTACAATTGTGCTTATGTTCAGTTTAAAAGGCGAATTAATCGTACAAATCCCAATGGATGTCGTACGAATTGCCATTCCGCTAGTGATTTATTTTACACTGATGTTCATTATCAGTTTTTTTACCGGAAAATATTTTGGCGCCGATTATTCTAAAAGTACCGCCATTGCTTTTACAGCTACCGGAAACAACTTTGAACTGGCCATTGCCGTTGCCATAGGTGTATTTGGCATCAACAGCGGACAAGCTTTTGCCGGTGTCATAGGTCCTCTGGTAGAAGTTCCGGCATTAATCGCTTTAGTGAATGTTGCTTTTTGGTTTCGAAAAAAATACTTTTCCAATTAAAATCCAATTTCCGCAAAAGCAAAATATTCCCAAATGTTTCTTCGCTATATTTGCCCAGACAAATTAGGTAGCTGCACATCTCACAAAAGCATTCTAAATATATGAAAACACATCTTGCCCTTCTTCGCGGCATCAACGTTTCAGGACACAATATGATCAAAATGGATGCTTTGCAAAAAGCATTAGAAAAAAGCGGTTATCAGGACGTCAGAACTTACATTCAAAGCGGAAATGTATTTGTAAACACCGCCGAAGAAAATCCCGCGGCAGTAGGTTTTCACATTAAGCAGGAAATTTTCAAAGTTTTTGGGCATGATGTTCCCGTAGTGGTCATTGCCAAAGAAGATTTGTTAGCCTGTTTTCAAAACAATCCTTTTTTGAAAGAATCTGAAGTCGATACTAAAAAACTCTATGTCGCTTTTATCTCGACTATTTTAAATAATCAAAGCATTCATGATCTCAAGATGAGTTCCGTAAAACCCGATGAAGTTCATATTGACTCCAGTCGAATTTTTATAAAATATGCCGTTTCTGCTGGAAAAACCAGATTAGATCAAAAATACATTGAAAAAAAACTCAATGTTACCGCTACAATACGAAATTGGAATACTGTGACTAATTTATTGAAAATGTACGAGGAAACGGAACAATAACAATCGATATCTAAAACATAAAAAACCAAAATCTGTTGTCAGATTTTGGTTTTTTTTATTGGAATAACAGCAATAATTATAACTCTTCTCTAGGTAATATTATTGAAGGTGTTATTTGTTCTAGAACCTCAAATGCGGTTTCGGCCATCTTATTTCCTTTGGTATCCAAAAGAGGATTTATTTCAACAAATTCAATACAAACCACCTTTTTACTTGCAATAATCTGGTTGATGATCTCAATTATCTCATATTGATCAAATCCTTTTGGAACCGGTGTTCCCGTTCCATAAGAAATCATGTCACAATCCATGGAATCCACATCAAACGAAATGTAAATCATATCGCACTTTGATAATCTTGCCAAAGCCTCCTCAACACAGGTTTTAAGACCGCGATAACGCACCTCCTCTACCTTATAGTTTTTGATTTTAAACTTTTCAATTTGCTTATTTTCTGCCTCTTCGGTATCACGGACTCCAAAATAGATTAAATCCTCTGGAACCAATTTAGCACCTGGATAACCAATGTTTTTCATTTCTTCCCAATGCTGCTTGGTTTCAGGAATAATTTTGTTGACTTGACAATCCAAATTATCTTCTCCTAAAGCCGCCGCCAAAGGCATTCCATGAATATTTCCCGAAGGAGAAGTATAAGGCGAATGCAAATCGGCATGAGCGTCAATCCATACCACGCCGAGCCTTTTATCAGGATAAACTGCTTTGATGCCGCTAATAGTTCCTAAAGCCGAAGAATGATCCCCAGACAAAACAATTGGAAAAAAATTCTCTTTTAGATTGTTCCTTACACTATAACAAACTCGGGTACATTGCTCCAAAACATGTTCGATTCTTTTGGCAAATGCATTTCGGTTTTTGTCGTATATCGACTCATTATGCGATTTTACATCATCAAACTCAAATTGATTAAAGTAATCACTGTCTTTATTGATTGCTGCAATTTCTATCGCATCAACCCCTAGATCAGAACCTCTTGTCCCCGCTCCTATATCTGACCGGTTTTTTATCAACTTAATAAATCGTTCCATGCTTTTGCTATTGTTTGAAATCATTTAATGCTTTTTCTATGATGGCAAGACAGTCTTGAATTTGTGCTTCGGTAATAACTAATGGCGGAGCCAATCGTATTTTATTTCCATGGGTTGGCTTTGCCAATAAACCATAATCTCTAAATTTCAAACAAATTTCCCAAGCTAAATCAGACTCTTCATCACACTCAATCACAATCGCATTAAGCAATCCTTTTCCTCTCACCAAAGAAATCAACGGATTTCTCGAGGCAATTTCATTCAATCCTTTTCTTAAAACAATCCCTAAACGTTCAGCATTTTCAGATAAATTTTCATCTTTCACTACTTCAAGAGCAGCCATAGCAACTGCAGCAGCTACAGGATTCCCTCCAAAGGTAGATCCGTGTTGTCCTGGCTTGATGACATTCATAATTTCATTATTGGCCAAAACTGCCGAGACCGGATAAACTCCTCCAGAGATTGCTTTTCCTAAAATTAAAATATCGGGTTGCACATTCTCATGATTTACCGCCAATAATTTCCCGGTACGTGCAATTCCCGTTTGAACCTCATCAGCTATAAACAATACATTATGAGCTTCACAAAGTGCTTTGGCTTTCGCCAAATAGCCTTCGGTAGGAACATAAACGCCTGCTTCTCCTTGAATAGGCTCTACCAAGAATCCGGCTATATTTGTCGTTGATTTTAAGACTTCTTCTAAAGCCGAAGTATCATCATAAGGAATCTTGATAAATCCTGCGGTAAAAGGACCAAAACTCTTGCGCGCACCTTCATCGTTTGAAAACGAAATAATAGTGGTCGTTCTTCCGTGAAAATTATTCTCGCAAACAATAATTTGCGCTTGATTCTCCGGAATTCCTTTTACTTCATAAGCCCATTTTCTGCATAATTTCAATGCCGTCTCAACTGCTTCGGCTCCGGTATTCATAGGTAAGACTTTATCAAAGCCAAAATACTTGGTTACATATTCCTCATAAACCCCAAGTTGATCGTTATGAAATGCACGCGAAGTCAAGGTCAGAGTTTGGGCTTGTTTCACCATTGCTCCAACAATCTTTGGATGACAATGTCCTTGATTTACGGCAGAATAAGCAGATAAGAAATCATAATATTTTTTTCCGTCTACATCCCAAACAAATACACCTTCTCCTTTGTCAAGCACCACAGGTAAGGGATGATAATTATGGGCGCCATACTTATTCTCTTTTTCTATTAACACTTCAGACTTTGAAGAAAGTGTTGCGTGTGTTTGTTCCATGATATATTCTTTTTAAAAAAATTGAACACAAAAATAACAATATTTTTTTATTTTACAATAAAAACAAGTAATTTTGACTTGTTTATACTTTTACAAAAGTTAATTTACCTAATTAAAAGAAATTAATAAGTCATTTTAATCTCTAAGTTAGTCCCGTAAAAATGCATTGAACTTATAAAATTACGACTATTTAAAACAATTATCATGGATGTATTAGATGAATTCGACACTAAGATTATCAAGGAATTGGAAAAAGACGGGAGAATGGCTTTCTCTGCTATTGCTGCCAATTTAAAAATCTCCAACACCATGGTACATCAACGCATCAATCGCTTAATTGAGCAGGGAATCATTACAGGAATAAAGCCTATTATAGACGAAAAAAAAATAGGATACGACTGGGGTGCTTTCACCGGACTCACGCTAAACAAAGATGCCGATTCGAGCAGAATTATCGAAGAATTAAAAAAAATTCCTGAAATAACCGAATGTTATTACGTAACCGGTTCCTTCACGCTGTACATCAAAATGATTGCCCAAAATCACGAACACATGAGAAAACTCTTGTACGAAAAGATTGACAATATCCCCGGAATTGCAAAAACAGATTCCATGATTGAATTAGGTTGTGCCTTCAAAAGGAACATCACATTGTAATTTCATACCATTTTCTGCTATAAAAATCAAAACAACATAGCCATAATATATTCCGGCTAAGAAAGTTAAATATTTATATATAATTCAGATATTTGTATAAAAACACAATATTATGAAAAATTATATCTTTTTAATTTTAGCAATTTTTTTATTTTCAAATGGCACTTTGGCCCAGCTAAAAGCGGTAAAATACAAAGACGGGAACCAGGTTTTGAATGGATTTAAAATTCTGCCATCTAAGAAAAAGAACGCGAATCCAGGAATTCTAATCCTTCCTGCCTGGAAAGGAATTGATAAAGTATCCAAAGACATTGCCACTGACTTAGCCCATCTAGGATATCATGCCTTTATTGCCGATATTTATGGCGAAGGCAATTATCCCCAAAATAATACTGAAGCAGGTCAAAAAGCAGGCTATTACAAAACCAATTACAAAGAGTATCAAAATAGAATTACTCTAGCCTTAAAACAATTGATTACGGCTGGCGCAGATCCAGACAATATTGTAGTGATTGGTTATTGTTTTGGTGGCACAGGCGCACTTGAAGCCGCTCGTGGACATCTCAACGTAAAAGGAGTTGTTTCCTTTCACGGCGGACTGGCAAAAGACCCATCAAGAGCTGTCGAACCGATTACTGCGAAAGTATTGATTTGTCACGGTGCCGATGATCCCATTGAATCCAAAGAAGAAATCGCAGCTTTTCAACAAGAAATGCAGGACACCAAAGCCGATTGGCAGATGATCTATTATTCCAATGCTGTCCATTCTTTTACTAATCCAGAATCAGGAAATGACAACTCCAAAGGCGCCGCTTATAATCCAACAGCCGCCAAACGAGCTTTTGAACATTTAAAATTATTTTTGAATGAAGTCTTAAGAAAGTAACAAACACCCTTTACTGATTTAAAACCTTAATCTATGAGCAAAAGTCCTTTAAGAAAAGACAAAACCTGCTTGAATTGCAGATATGTAGTAGAAAATCGATTCTGTTCTAATTGTGGACAAGAAAATACAGATACCCGAAAAACTTTCTACCATTTGTTCATTCATTTCATAGAAGACTTGACACATTATGAAAATGCTTTTTGGAAAACCATAAAAAATCTTTTGTTCAAGCCCTCAGCATTGACAAAAGAATATCTTTCCGGGAAAAGACTTTCCTATCTTGCTCCTGTACGTCTCTATATTTTTATCAGTTTCATCACTTTTTTTTTAATTACCGTTTTTCCAAATAAAGATTCAGAAGCATTAAAAATACAAGAAACAAAAGTTCCTACAAATACAAAACAGGAAACTAAGGACGAGGAAGATCTATTCAACTTTGGTTACGGTTCGGTCACAGAATTGGACTCCATTCAAAAAAATGCCCCCGAATCTAAAAAACTGTCTGAATTTAATTATTGGATTAACAAAAAGATTCAAACCATCAAAGATCACAATACTAACAAAGAAATTTTAGAAAAATTTGTTGAATCATTTCTTCACAACCTACCCAAGGTTTTATTTGTATTCATGCCTTTTTTCGCCTTCTTCCTATGGCTTTTTCACAATAAAAAACGATGGTACTATTTTGATCATGGGATTTTCACCTTGCATTATTTTTCGTTCTTGCTATTACTCTTTTTAATCCTCTTTTTGACCAATAAATTCCTATCTTCATTTGAAAAATCAGGTCTAATCAGTTTCATTCTTGGATTATTTAATTTTATTGGGTTTAGCTGGATGATTTACTATTTCTACCCAGCGCATCATCGTTTTTATGGTGAAACCCGATTTGTATCATTCTTGAAGAGCAGCTTACTTTTTATCATCAACTTCATAATAGTTATCCTAATTATTGCCATATTTGCCGTGTATACCTTTATCAATTTAAAATAAACTCAATAATGAAAAAAATCCTGTCTCTTTTTGTGATAGCAGTTACATTCTCTTGTGCTAGCTCAAAAAATACTACAACTGATACTGTTTCAAAAGTTTCAGATCCTACAAAATACATGAATACCATAACTGCAAAGGAGCTAAAAACACACCTTTATATCGTGGCTTCTGATGAAATGGAAGGCCGAGAAACTGGTTCTCCAGGTCAAAAAAAAGCCGGTCAATACCTCATTAGCCAATATCAAAAAAACGGAATCCCTTTCCCAAAAGGAGCCACAAACTTCTACCAACCCATTCCGGCAGCTTACTTGAATGCTAAGCGCAATGAAAATCTATCCGACTCTGAAAATATTTGGGCTTACATCGAAGGTTCCGAAAAGCCAAATGAAATCATTGTTATTTCAGCACATTATGACCATGTAGGCATTAATGGAGGAGAAATCTATAACGGCGCCGATGATGACGGATCAGGTACTGTAGCCTTACTCGAAATTGCAGAAGCATTTGAAATAGCTAAAAAAGAAGGAAAAGGCCCTAAACGTTCTATCTTATTTCTTCATGTAACTGGCGAAGAGCACGGTTTGCATGGCTCTCGTTTTTATTCTGAAAACCCATTATTTCCGTTGGCTAATACCATCACCGACATCAACATCGATATGATAGGACGCCGTGATGAAGCACATGCCGACTCAAATAATTATGTATACCTGATAGGTGCTGATCGTCTTTCTTCAGATTTAGACAATATCTGCACTACCGTAAACGAAAAATACACCAATCTGAAATTAGATTATAAATACAATGATCCAATGGATCCGAATCGTTTTTACGAACGTTCTGACCATTACAATTTTTCGAAACATGGTATTCCGTCCGTATTTCTTTTTAATGGGGTGCACGCAGATTACCACAAAAAAACCGATACTCCTGATAAAATTGAATATGACGCCCTAACTAAAAGAGCTCAATTTGCCTTTGTAACAGCTTGGGAATTGGCTAATAGAGAAAATCGTCCTGTAGTCGATAAAAAATAGTTTTTAAAGCATACAAAAAGAGCCTTGAAGAAATTCAAGGCTCTTTTTATTTTAAATCATCTATGAATCAACTTTGCTCAAAAAAAAAAAAACTTAAACGCGCAAAAAAAGCCTTGAATTTCTTCAAGGCTTTTGCTTTCTGGGTGGAAGACGGGGCTCGAACCCGCGACCCTCGGTACCACAAACCGATGCTCTAACCAACTGAGCTACAACCACCATGTTGCTTAGCGGTGGCAAAGATACAACATAAGTTTACTTTTGCAAATATTTTTATCAAAAAAAATCACTAAAACTACAACAAATTTCCTAAACTATTGACTGCCAAATACCTTTCAACTGTAAAACCTTCGGCATGTTCTACCCCCACAAGCCTTCCTAAATCCCTTGATCTATAATTTAAGCTTTCTAAGAAGTTTTTAGAGCTTATAGGTGACTCCGACTCCTTAGAATTTGGATCATAAAACTGCGAACCATAAGCTAAAATAGACTCAATCTTTTTATCAGTAAAACCAGTTATATCAACCACAAAGTCTGGCTGTATATTTTTCCATTGAATATAATGATAAACTAGTTTAGGTCTCCAGGCTTCTTGTTTCTCCCCATCAAGTACCGTTTCTATTTTCATCAAGCCTGACAAGAAACAAGCATCCGAAACCAATTTACTCCCTTTTCCGTGATCAATATGACGGTCGTCAATGGCATTACACAAAACAATTTCAGGTTTATACTTGCGTATCATTTTGATTATTTCCAATTGATGTTTTTCGTCATTTACAAAAAAACCATCGCGCATACCCAGATTTTCACGAACCGTAACACCTAAGATTTCAGCTGCTGCATTCGCTTCCTGATCTCTAATTTCAGCAGAACCTCTGGTTCCTAACTCTCCGCGTGTTAAATCGACAATTCCTACGGTTTTCCCTAATGAGATCTCTTTTAAAATGGTACCCGCACAACCTAATTCCACATCATCGGGATGGGCACCAAAAGCTAATATATCCAGTTTCATTTTACAATTCTTTATTACTTATTGCTATTATTACTTTCTTCTACAAAACCCTTTTCATTGTCATCGCTTTATTGCGGCTTTCCTCCCACTCTTTCTCGGGAACGCTATCTTTGGTTATTCCGCATCCAATATATAAATGTACTTCTTTACCTTTTATTTGCATGCATCGCAAATTGACAAACAAATCGGTTTTAGTTTTTTCTTTATTGGTAGACTCACAATTCAATTCCCCAAAAAAACCGGTATAATATTGTCTTTCGTAGCCTTCGTTTTTCAAAATAAAATCTTTGGCAACCGCCTTAGGTAATCCACAGACCGCCGGCGTAGGATGTAAAACAGAAACCACTTCTTTCAAATTGGAATCGTTGTTTATAATTCCTTCGATATCCGTTTTAATATGCAAGATATTACCTGCTTTTAAAGTATAAGGGCTTGACACCGCCACTTCTGAGGTTACCTCTTTTATTGAGTCCAAAATATAATCAGTCACGTGCTGCTGCTCTTCTTTCTCTTTATCTCCCCAACTAACGTTTAAAGAATTCTTATTAAAAGTTTGCGTTCCTGCCAGAGCCATCGTGTAAAACTTATTCTGCTTAGCTTTAAGCAATCGTTCCGGTGTAGCTCCCATCCACAAACCAATCTTTGGATGAAACCAACAGTAAACATAAGCCGTAGGATAGGCGCGTACTAATTTTTCAAAAACGGTAACCAAATCAAAACTAGGGACCGAAAGGACTTCTTCTCTTGACAAAACAACCTTTTTAAACTGACCTTCCTCTATCGCCTCAATTCCTTTTTGAACTAATGCCTCAAAATCTTCTTTCCCTTGATCATTTTCAACCGACGGAAAATAAAAAGAATCTTTCTCCTCAAAAACATCAAGTTCAGTAACCCACTTTACAGATTCCTTCCTAGGGATCAAAATCATCTGATTGCCATCAAAAGGAGCAAAAACAAATCCTATTTCATTGAAATCCTCTGCAAAATACAAATGATCGTTCTTTTGAAAAAAACCAATTAACTTTTTTTTATCTGGCTTGCTATAAATCACAAAAGGTAAGTTTTGTGCTAGCTGCTGCTTTACTTTTATAAAAAAATCAATCATATTTAGCTGGTATTTAAAGTCTGAATTTTAATAAAAATCTATGCCTGTTGTTTTTTCCTTTTTGGCAAAATCATATTGGTGAGCTTACAAAGGGAAATCAATTTCTTATTTTCATCCGTAATGCGAATTTCCCACAGATGGATGCTACTGCCCTGATGAATAATCTTTGCCGTTGCAGTCACTTCCCCGTTGCGTTTTGCCTTCAAATGATTGGCCGAAATCTCAATTCCGCGTACTTCGCTAAGCTCCGGATTGATAAATAAAAAAGAAGCCGCACTACCCACACTTTCGGCCAAAGCCACCGAAGCACCACCATGAAGCAATCCCATAGGCTGATGAACAGTAGGATTTACAGGCATTTTGGCTACCAAAAAACCTTCGCCTGCATCAATATATTCTATATTTAAGGTCTCCATCAAAGTGTTTTTAGAAATACGATTGCAGTATTCCAGTATTTTTTCTTTATCGAATGTCATGCTATTTATTTTAATCGATTGTAAAAATAAATAAAAGATAAGACACAAAAAGTAAATCCCATACTTATTCTACATTCTAATTCAAAATCCTTACACTTAAGAATGGGTTTTTTCCTATTTTTACAAAAACAAAACAAAATGCGTGCTGTCACTTTACTCCTTTTTATCGGGATATTCTACTCCATTTACTCCTGTCGCTCCGATTTTGAAACCGTAGCCAACACTGGCGATTTGGTTTTTTCAAAAGACACCATTTATTTGGACACCGTTTTTACCAATATCGGATCGAGCACTTATCATTTAAAAGTATACAATAAAAGCAAAAATGACATTCGTATTCCAACTATCCAATTAGCCAAAGGATTGAATTCTAAATACCGCATGACCGTTGACGGGATGCAGGGAACCAACGGCAAAATTTTCAACAATGTAGATTTATTGGCCAAAGACAGCCTGTATATTTTCATAGAAACCACAGCCAATATTGCCGATGCCAATCCGACCGATTTCCTGTACACCGACCAGATTCAGTTTGACAGTGGTGAAAATCTTCAAAAAGTAGAATTGGTAACCCTGATTCAGGATGCTGTTTTTCTATACCCAAAACGTTTTGCTGACGGAACTACCGAAACACTAACAATTGACGACAAAAAAATAGACGGTTTTTATCTGGACGAAAATGATCCCATAAACGGAAATGAGCTTCATTTTACCAATACCAAACCCTATGTAATTTACGGTTATGCAGCTGTTCCCGAAGGAAAAACAGCTGTTTTTGATGCCGGTGCCAGAGTCCATTTTCATGCTAATTCAGGATTAATTGTAAGCAATAACGCTTCTTTAAACATAAACGGAACTACATCAACCACAAGCCAATTAGAAAACGAAGTTGTTTTTGAAGGCGATCGATTGGAACCCGAATATTCTAATATACCTGGCCAATGGGGAACCATTTGGCTCGCAAGCAGAAGCACGAACAACTCCATAAATCATTTAACCATCAAAAATGCCACAATCGGGCTATTGATTCAAAACAATGACGGGACTACGGTTTCCATCAAAAACACCCAAATTTACAATTCAGCTAATTATGGAATTCTGGCCCAAACGGCAAAAATTAACGGGGAAAATATCGTGATCAACAATGCGGGTCTGGCAAGTTTAAACTGTTCCTATGGCGGCAACTATAGTTTTAGCCATTGCACTTTCAATAACAACTGGAACAGTTCCAAACAAGTCGCTGTTTCAGTAAGCAATTATAGTTTAGGCGCAAGACCTGAAGCAAAAGACCTGACTCAAGCCACTTTCAATAATTGCATTATCTATGGTTCTTATTCGAATGCCTTGTCTTTGAGCAAAAAGAGCACAGCCGCATTCAATTATAAATTCAACAGCTGTCTTTTAAAATTCAATACTACATCAAGTGATCCTGATTATCAGTTTGAAACCGATGCGGCACATTACAATGGGATTATTTTAAACAAAGATCCCAAATTTTATAATACATCCCGAAACAAGCTCAATATTGACAACAGTTCTGCCGCTTTCGCAAAAGGGAATCCGGCTTATCTGATTCCGCTAGATATTAATGGCAAAACGAGAACTTCGCCTCCTGATTTGGGTGCTTACCAGAGTATGCCTTTTCCGAAATAAGTTTGAGTTTAAAAACTACCGCAGATTTGCTAATTTTTCGTGCTATCTAAATGAATCTAATTTGTGAATTTGCGGTAGTTTTTTAATTCTTTGAATTTATCAAATAGTTTATACTTCGTATTTGCTCGTACTATTTATTTAAACTAAATTTGCAGCGTAAATACAACAAACTACACAACAATGATCCATTTCTTTGAAAACCAAAGCAAGACTGTTTTTGCAGTACAAACGCAAAACGAAATTTCGGCTCAAGACATTTCAAAACTTAACTGGCTTTTTGCCAACTCAAATAAAATAGAAAAATCCGTATTGACGGATTTTTTTGTTGGACCTCGCGCCACCATGGTGACGCCTTGGAGTACTAATGCCGTTGAAATCACCCAAAACATGGGAATTTCAGGGATCATTCGAATAGAGGAATTTCAAAAAGTAACTCAAGATTTCACGGATTTTGACCCGATGCTTTCGCAAAAATATACCGAATTAAATCAGGATATTTTTACCATAAATGTGCAACCGGAACCGATCCTGGACATTGAAGATATTGATGGCTACAACAAAAAAGAAGGTTTAGCTTTAAGCTTAGAAGAAGTGGAATACTTGGATAATTTATCGACCAAATTAGGTAGAAAATTAACCGATTCTGAGATTTTTGCCTTCTCACAAGCCAATTCAGAGCACTGTCGTCACAAAATTTTCAACGGAACTTTTGTAATTGACGGTGAAGAAAAAGAAACTTCTCTTTTTAAATTAATCAAGAAAACATCTCAGGAAAACCCGAACGATATCGTTTCGGCATACAAAGACAACGTGGCTTTTGTAAAAGGGCCAAAAGTGCAGCAATTTGCACCAAAAACCGCTGACAAACCTGATTTTTACGAAGTAAAAGAATTTGATTCGGTTATTTCGTTAAAAGCAGAAACACACAATTTTCCAACCACCGTAGAGCCTTTCAACGGAGCTGCAACGGGTTCAGGAGGAGAAATTCGCGACCGTCTGGCTGGTGGGCAAGGTTCATTGCCATTGGCAGGAACGGCTGTTTATATGACTTCTTATTCTCGTTTGGAAGAAAATCGTCCTTGGGAAGATGCGGTAGCAGAAAGAAAATGGTTGTACCAAACTCCAATGGATATTTTGATCAAAGCCTCAAACGGTGCTTCTGATTTTGGAAACAAATTCGGGCAACCGCTAATCACCGGTTCTGTCCTTACTTTTGAACATCAGGAAAATGACCGCAAAATTGGTTATGATAAAGTAATCATGCAAGCAGGCGGAATTGGTTACGGAAAATTAGATCAAGCAATAAAACACAAACCACAAGAAGGCGATAAAATCGTTATTTTGGGTGGAGAAAATTATAGAATCGGGATGGGCGGTGCTGCGGTTTCCTCTGCAGACACAGGAGCTTTCGGTTCAGGAATCGAGTTGAACGCCATACAACGTTCGAACCCGGAAATGCAAAAACGTGCTGCCAATGCCATTCGTGGTTTGGTGGAAAGCGACAACAATCCAATTGTTTCCATTCACGATCACGGAGCGGGTGGACACTTAAACTGTCTTTCGGAATTAGTCGAAGAAACAGGAGGATTAATCGATTTGGATAAATTGCCTGTGGGCGATCCTACGCTTTCGGCAAAAGAAATCATCGGTAACGAATCGCAAGAAAGAATGGGATTGGTTATTGGTAAAAAAGACATCGACATTTTACAAAGAATTGCTGATAGAGAGCGTTCTCCAATGTATCAGGTGGGAGATGTAACCGGAGACCACCGTTTTACTTTTGAATCAAAAACTACTGGTGCTAAACCGATGGATTATGCTTTGGAAGATTTCTTTGGAAGTTCACCAAAAACGGTGATGACTGACAAAACGGTTGATTACAATTATACGGAATTAGAATACTCAGTAAAAAATATTTCGACTTATTTAGAGCAAGTTTTACAATTAGAAGCGGTTGCCTGTAAAGACTGGTTGACCAATAAAGTAGACCGTTGTGTAGGTGGAAAAGTAGCCAAACAACAAACGGCCGGACCATTGCAATTGCCATTGAATAACTGCGGTGTAATGGCTTTGGATTATTTAGGAAAAGAAGGAATCGCAACTTCTATAGGTCACGCTCCTATTTCGGCTTTGATTGATCCGGTTGCAGGAAGTAGAAATGCGATTGCCGAATCTTTGTCGAATATTGTTTGGGCACCGATTAAAGACGGATTGAAAGGAATTTCCCTTTCGGCTAACTGGATGTGGGCTTGTAAAAACGAAGGCGAAGATGCTCGTTTGTACGCTGCTGTCCAAGGTTGTTCGGATTTTGCAATTGAATTGGGAATCAATATTCCAACCGGAAAAGATTCGCTTTCTATGAAGCAAAAATATCCAAATGACGAAGTGATTGCACCGGGAACGGTAATTATTTCGGCAGCGGGTAACTGTACTGATATCAAAAAAGTAGTGGAACCCGTTTTACAAAAAGACGGTGGTTCTATTTATTATATCAATTTGTCGCAAGACGAATTTAAATTAGGTGGTTCGTCATTCGCACAAACCCTGAACGCAATTGGAAATGAAACGCCAACGATAAAAGACGCGGCTTTCTTTAAAAATGCATTCAACACCATTCAGGAATTAATCTTGGAAGACAATATCCTTGCCGGACACGATATCGGAAGCGGTGGTTTGATCACTACTTTATTAGAAATGTGTTTTGCCGATGTGAATTTGGGTGCGAAAATCGATTTCTCTGTTTTTGAAGAAAAAGACATCATTAAATATTTATTTGCTGAGAATATTGGAATTGTTTTCCAAGCGAAAGACGATGCAAGTTTAGAAAGCAAATTAAACGCAAATGGAGTTGCCTTCTACAAATTAGGAACAGCAACTACAGAAGCTACTTTAGATTTTGGTCCTTGTAAATTAGACATCGCTAAATACAGAGATGTTTGGTTTAAAACTTCGTTTTTATTAGACCAAAAACAATCTAAAAACGGAATGGCGCAAGCGCGTTTTGACAATTACAAAAACCAACCGTTAAATTATACTTTCCCCGCTCATTTTACGGGTAAAGCTCCTATTATTGACCATTCGAAGCCAAGACCAAAAGCGGCAATTATCCGTGAAAAAGGTAGTAATTCCGAACGTGAAATGGCAAATGCGATGTATTTGGCCGGTTTTGACGTAAAAGACGTTCACATGACCGATTTGATTTCGGGGCGTGAAACTTTGGAAGATATTCAATTCATTGGTGCTGTTGGAGGATTCTCTAACTCTGATGTTTTAGGATCTGCCAAAGGTTGGGCTGGAGCTTTTTTATACAACGAAAAAGCAAAAACCGCTTTAGATAATTTCTTCAAACGTGAAGACACTTTATCTGTTGGAATCTGTAACGGTTGTCAGTTATTCGTTGAATTGGAATTAATCCATTCAGAGCATGAAAAAATGCCAAAAATGTTACACAATGACAGCAACAAGCACGAGAGTATTTTTACTTCGGTAACAGTACAGGAAAACAAGTCGGTGATGTTATCTACTTTGGCTAGAGCGACATTGGGAGTTTGGGTTTCGCACGGAGAAGGTAAATTTGAATTGCCTCTGGGTGAAGAAAACTACAACATCGTTGGTAAATATGCGTACGAAGGTTATCCTGCAAATCCTAACGGTTCTCATTATGATGTTGCCATGCTTTGCGACACTACAGGACGCCACTTGGTAATGATGCCGCACATTGAGCGTTCTACGTTCCAATGGAACTGGGCACATTATCCAAAAGACAGAAACGACGAAGTTTCACCTTGGCATGAAGCCTTTGTCAATGCCAGAAAATGGATCGATAAAAACTAAATTTTTATTTTAAAATACTAAAAGCGTTCTCGAAAGAGAGCGCTTTTTTAATACAGTCTAGTTTCAATTTAAACTAGAAAATAGAAAAGTACAATTAACAAAGCGGTTCTACAAAAAAATAAAACACAACAAAAAAAAACCACATACCACTAGCAACCAACCAATTGCAACAGCTGTGTTTTATAAACATAAAGTGCAAAAAAAATAAACAGATCAGAAAGAACATTGAAAATAAGAATTACATAAAAATCGATTTCGTAAAATACAACTGTAGCAATTTAATTTTTCTATTTAAAATTTAAAAAAGCAATCTTTATTATTAAATTTTAATTAATTTGCAATAAAATTCAATCTTTTTATAATGATTTCAGTAACCAGACTTTTTGATTTTCCGTATTACCAGCAAGATAAATACAATTCGATTCCAGATGCGCTGGTAACTAAACAAAACGGTATTTGGGAGAAAACTTCTACCCAAGAATACATCGCTAAATCCAATACAATTTCCAGAGCACTCTTGCGATTGGAAGTTCAAAAAGACGATAAAATTGCCATAATTTCTACTAACAATAGAACGGAATGGCATATTATGGATATTGGTATCTTACAAACAGGGGCACAAACCGTACCCATATATCCTACGATATCTGAAGACGACTATGAATACATCTTAAATCATTCAGGAGCGATATATTGCTTTGTTTCGGACGAAGAAGTACTGCGAAAAGTAAACTTAATTAGAGATAAAGTCCCTAATTTGAAAGAAGTATATTGTTTCAATACCATTGAAGGTTGCAAAAACTGGAAAGAATTATTGGCTCTGGGTGAAGATCAAAGCAATCAACAAGAAGTTGAAAACAGAAAAAACAATGTCAAAACTGACGATTTAGCTACCATTATTTATACCTCAGGAACAACAGGAAGACCTAAAGGTGTAATGCTTTCACATAAAAACATTGTTTCAGATGTATTAAGCAGCTCCTCAAGAATTCCGTTCGAAGCCGGTTCTAGTCGCGCCTTAAGCTTTCTTCCTATTTGTCACATTTTTGAAAGAATGATTTTGTATCTATACCAATATTATGGTGTTTCGGTTTATTTTGGTGAAGCGATCGATAAAATCAGTGACAACTTAAAAGAAGTACAACCTACTGTAATGACAGCAGTTCCCAGATTACTCGAAAAAGTATATGATAAAATTTATGCTAAAGGAACAGAACTAACAGGCATCAAAAAGAAACTCTTCTTTTGGGCAATCGATTTAGGATTGCGTTATGAACCTTATGGCGCCAATGGTTCATGGTATGAATTTCAACTTAAAATTGCCCGAAAATTAATTTTCAGCAAATGGCAAGAAGGTCTCGGTGGGAACTTGGATTTATTGGTTTCTGGTAGTGCCGCTTTACAACCTAGATTAACCAGAATCTTTGCCGCAGCTGGTATTCCTGTCATGGAAGGTTATGGTTTAACCGAAACTTCTCCTGTTATATCTGTAAATGACATGAGAAACAAAGGATTCAAAGTAGGAACCGTAGGTAAAGTAATCGATAATGTAGAAGTAAAAATTGCCGAAGACGGGGAAATCCTTTGCAAAGGCCCTAATGTTATGATGGGTTATTACAAAGACGAAGAAAAAACAGCTGAAGCTTTACAAGGCGGTTATTTTCACACAGGCGACATAGGAAATATTGACGAAGAAGGATTTCTCAAAATCACCGATCGTAAAAAAGAAATGTTTAAAACCTCTGGAGGAAAATACATCGCGCCGCAAATTATTGAAAACACCATGAAGCAATCGCGTTTCATCGATCAAATTATGGTCATTGGCGATGGACAAAAAATGCCTGCAGCATTCATTCAACCTAATTTTGATTTCATAAAAGAGTGGGCAAACATTCACAAGTTCAACATAGGAGATAGCAACGAAGAAATTGTTTCCAATGAAAAAGTGATTGCAAGAATTCAAGAAGAAATCGATCACTCAAACGAAAAATTCGGAAATTGGGAAAAAATAAAGCGTTTTGAACTTACACCAGAAGTTTGGTCTATCGAAGGTGGAGAATTGACTCCTACATTGAAACTAAAACGAAAAATAATAATGGATAAGTATAAAGATTTATTCCAAAAAATATACGCTTAAGCTATTTTTTCATTCATTTTTCAAAAATTAAATAAGCAGCAAAAAAGATTTATATAGTATTTTTTCAAAACCGAACTCCTCTTTTCACGAGGAGTTTTTTTATATTTATATTTTTTAACATAAAAATAATTTTAATTTATTATGCATGCATAGTATTTTTTCATTATATTTGAATTCTATATTTTTTAGAGATGAAAGACAAAACGATTGATTATGCGTTAAGAGCAACCTGGCAAGCCGTGTCCAGGATGTACAATGAAGAGGCTTCTAAATATGGAGCAACGATGGCAACAGGCTTTGCCTTGTTAAGCATGGATAAAAGTAAAGGAACTCCTTCGACTTCATTAGGCCCAAAAATGGGCATGGAAGCAACAAGCCTGACTAGAACCTTAAAATCTATGGAAGAAAAAGGGCTAATCATCAGAAAAAAAAATCCAGATGACGGTCGTGGTGTTTTAATTTACCTGACAGATTTTGGTAAAGAAAAAAGAGAGCTTTCTAAAAGTACCGTTTTAAAATTTAATGAAACGATCAGACAGCACGTTTCAGAAGAAAAATTAGAACATTTCATGGAAGTCGCTGAAATAATCAACGAATTAATTCAAGATAAAAATATATTTAATCAAACCGAAAAAGTAGAAAATGAATAGATCTATTAAAAAAGTTGCCGTAGTCGGATCCGGAATTATGGGTTCGGGAATTGCATGTCATTTTGCTAACATTGGTCTCGAAGTATTACTTCTCGATATCGTTCCTAGAGAACTCACCGAAGCAGAAACAAAAAAAGGATTAACACTAGAAAGTAAAGTTGTACGCAATCGTTTAGTAAACGAACATCTGGCAAATGCTTTAAAATCGAAACCTTCCCCTATTTACAGTCAAAAATTCGCAAGTCGAATCACGACTGGAAATACAACAGATGACATGGCAAAAATTGCCAATGTAGATTGGATTATCGAGGTGGTCGTAGAGCGTTTGGATATTAAAAAAATGGTTTTTGAACAAATTGAAAAATTCAGAAAACCGGGAACCTTGGTTACTTCCAACACATCGGGAATTCCAATTCACTTTATGAGTGAAGGACGTAGCGAGGATTTTCAAAAGCACTTTTGTGGAACTCACTTTTTTAACCCTGCGCGTTACTTAAAATTATTCGAAATCATTCCTGGTCCACAAACTTCAACAGAAGTTTTAGACTTCCTTACTACATACGGAGAGAAATTCTTGGGTAAAACCTCGGTTGTTGCCAAAGATACTCCGGCGTTTATCGGAAACCGTATCGGTATTTACGGGATTCAAAGTTTGTTCCATTTGGTTAAAGAAATGGGCTTGACAATTGAAGAAGTGGATAAATTGACCGGACCGGTTATTGGAAGACCAAAATCGGCTACTTTTAGAACCGTTGATGTTGTTGGATTAGATACTTTAGTACATGTGGCTAACGGAATCTATGAAAACTGTCCAAACGACGAACAACACGATTTGTTCAAACTTCCTGAATTCGTCAACAAAATGATGGAGAACAAATGGCTAGGAAGCAAAACGGGTCAAGGATTCTATAAAAAAGAAGGAAAAGAAATCCTGACTTTGGATTTAGATACTTTAGAATACAGAGCGGCTAAAAAAGCCTCTTTTGCTACTTTAGAATTGACAAAAACAATTGATAAACCCATCAACCGTTTTAAAGTTTTGGTAAAAGGGAAAGACAAAGCAGGTGAATTCTACCGTAAGAGTTTCGCCGGAATGTTTGCTTATGTTTCGAACAGAATTCCTGAAATCTCAGATGAATTATACAAAATAGATGATGCTATGAAAGCTGGTTTCGGTTGGGAAAATGGTCCATTCGAAATTTGGGATGCTATTGGAGTTGAAAAAGGAATTGAAATCATGAAAGCCGAAGGACTTACTCCCGCAGCTTGGGTCAATGAGATGATCGCTTCTGGAAGCAAAAGCTTCTATTCTGTAAAAGAAGGTGCTACTTATTTCTACAATATCCCGACAAAATCACAAACAAAAGTTCCAGGACAAGATGCTTTTATCATCCTAAACAACATTCGCGAAAGCAAAAAAGTGTGGAGCAATAGCGGTGCTATCATCCAAGACTTAGGAGACGGAATCTTGAACTTAGAATTCCAATCTAAAATGAATACTATTGGAGGCGATGTCCTTCAAGCTATCAATAAAGCAATCGATTTATCGGAAAAAGAATACCAAGGTTTAGTAATTGGTAACCAAGCAGCAAATTTCTCTGTAGGTGCTAATATTGGAATGATTTTCATGATGGCAGTGGAACAAGAATACGATGAGCTGAATATGGCCATAAAAATGTTCCAAGATACGATGATGCGCGTGCGTTATTCCGGAATCCCAGTGGTAGTTGCTCCTCACGGAATGACTTTTGGTGGCGGTTGTGAAATGAGTTTACACGCCGATAAAGTGGTTGCTGCTGCAGAAACCTATATGGGATTAGTGGAATTTGGTGTTGGTGTGATTCCTGGTGGTGGTGGATCAAAAGAGATGGCCTTAAGAGCTTCTGATTTGTTCCATAAAAATGACGTAGAGCTGAATGTGTTGCAAGAATATTTCTTGACTATTGCTATGGCAAAAGTATCTACTTCTGGTTACGAAGCGTTTGACACGGGATTATTACAGCAAGGAAAAGACCTTATCGTAGTAAATAAAGACCGTCAGATTGCCGAAGCAAAGAAACATGCCTTGATAATGGCCGAAGCGGGTTATACACAACCAATCAGAAGAACGGATGTAAAAGTCCTTGGAAAACAAGCCTTAGGAATGTTTTTAGTAGGAACAGACCAAATGGAAGCAGGTAAATACATCTCAGAACACGATCAAAAAATCGCTAACAAACTGGCTTATGTAATGGCCGGTGGAGATTTATCAGAGCCAACATTAGTGAGTGAGCAATATTTATTGGATTTAGAACGTGAAGCTTTCTTGTCATTGTGTACTGAAAGAAAAACATTGGAAAGAATTCAATTCATGTTAACCAAAGGGAAACCACTTCGTAATTAATTATTTTAAATTATAAATGTTGAATTTTAAATGATTTCGTATCGCTACAAATTCAACTTAATTTAAAATTTATAATTCAAAATTTAAAATAGAAAAGATGAAAACAGCCTATATAGTTAAAGCATACAGAACCGCCGTTGGTAAAGCGCCAAAAGGAGTTTTTAGATTTAAAAGACCTGATGAGTTGGCAGCCGAAACCATTCAATATATGATGAATGAGTTGCCTGACTTTGACAAAACGCGTATTGATGACGTGATGGTGGGAAATGCCATGCCGGAAGCAGAACAAGGTTTGAACGTAGCTCGTTTGATCTCTTTGATGGGATTAAAAATCGAGGACGTTCCTGGGGTAACCGTAAACCGTTACTGTGCGTCTGGTATAGAAACAATTGGGATGGCTACAGCCAAAATCCAATCAGGAATGGCACATTGTATTATTGCAGGTGGAGCCGAAAGTATGAGTTTTATTCCAATGGGCGGCTACAAACCCACTCCGGATTATGCTGTTGCAAAAGCTGGAAACGAAGACTACTACTGGGGAATGGGATTAACAGCCGAAGCCGTTGCGAAACAATACAATGTTTCCAGAGAAGATCAAGATGAGTTTGCTTATCATTCGCACATGAAAGCCTTGAAAGCACAAGCAGAAGGTAAATTTGACAAACAAATCGTTCCAATTACCGTTGAGCAAACGTTCATCAACGAAAATGGAAAAAAGGAAACTAAATCCTATGTGGTTAACAAAGACGAAGGTCCAAGAGCAGGAACATCTAAAGAAGCCTTAGCGGGTCTTAGAGCCGTATTTGCAGCCGATGGAAGTGTCACTGCTGGAAACTCTTCGCAAATGAGTGACGGCGCTGCCTTTGTCCTTGTAATGAGCGAAGAAATGGTAAAAGAATTGAATTTAGAACCAATCGCAAGATTAGTCAACTTTGCTTCGGCGGGTGTTGAACCTAGAATTATGGGAATTGGACCGGTAAAAGCGATTCCAAAAGCCTTAAAACAAGCTGGATTACAATTAAAAGACATTGATTTAATAGAATTAAACGAAGCATTTGCATCTCAATCCTTGGCCGTAATTCGCGAATTGGACTTAAATCCTGATATCGTCAATGTAAACGGTGGAGCAATCGCCTTAGGTCACCCATTGGGATGTACTGGAGCCAAATTGTCTGTTCAATTATTCGATGAAATGAAACGAAGAGATAGCAAATACGGAATCGTTACCATGTGTGTAGGAACCGGACAAGGGACTGCAGGGATTTATGAGCTTCTTTAAGCTTTCGAAGAAAGAGACAAGAAGCAAGACGTTTTTCATGAAAGGATTGACTTATGAAACACAATTTTAAGAATCTAAAAATTTGGGTTTTATCAATGGAAATAACATCAGACATACACAAATTATGTTTGACATTTCCAAAGAGCGAAATGTATGGGTTAACAAGTCAAATGAATAGATGTTCAGTATCAATGCCTTCAAATATAGCAGAAGGTTCTAATAGAGGAAATAAACACTTTCAACAATATTTGAATATTAGCTTAGGTTCTTCATTCGAATTACAGACACAGTTATTGATAGCCAGTCAAAACGATTATCTATCAAAGGAAAAAACAGAAGAAATAGAAAACAAAATAATTGAATTTCAAAAGATGACAACTGGGTTCATAAGTAAGCTAAACACTAGTCTTTCTTCTTGAATCTTTCATCTTTTATCTAAAAAAAAAGTAAAATGAGCGACGTAACCAGAGGAGGTCAATTCCTTGTAAAAGAAACTAAGTGCGAAAACATCTTCACTCCAGAAGATTTCAATGAAGAACAATTAATGATGCGCGACTCTGTAAAAGAGTTTGTCGATAAAGAATTGTGGCCTAACAAAGATCGTTTTGAGAAAAAGGACTACGCTTTTACCGAAGAGTCTATGAAAAAAGCTGGAGATCTAGGCTTTTTAAGCGTAGCTGTTCCTGAGGCTTACGGCGGAATGGGAATGGGCTTTGTAAACACCGTTTTAGTTTGCGATTATATTTCTGGAGCTACAGGTTCGTTTTCAACAGCTTTTGGAGCACACACCGGAATTGGAACTATGCCAATCACCTTATACGGAACGGAAGAACAAAAACAAAAATACGTACCTAAATTAGCTACTGGCGAATGGTTTGGTGCTTATTGTTTGACAGAACCGGGTGCCGGATCTGATGCAAATTCCGGAAAAACGAAAGCGGTTTTATCTGAAGACGGAAAATATTATTCGATTACAGGTCAAAAAATGTGGATTTCGAATGCAGGATTCTGTTCTCTATTTATTGTTTTTGCCCGAATTGGGGATGATAAAAATATCACGGGATTCATTGTAGAAAATACCGCTGATAACGGAATTTCTATGAATGAAGAAGAACACAAACTAGGTATCCGTGCTTCTTCTACTCGTCAGGTTTTCTTTAATGAAACCAAAGTTCCGGTTGAAAACATGCTTTCTGAAAGAGGAAATGGATTTAAAATTGCCATGAATGCGTTGAACGTAGGCCGCATCAAATTAGCCGCAGCTTGTTTAGATGCACAACGCAGAGTGATTTCCGGTTCAGCTAAATATGCCAATGAAAGAATCCAATTTAACACTCCTATTGCTCAATTTGGAGCCATTCGTTACAAACTAGCCGAAATGGCAACGAGTTGTTATGCGGGAGAAAGTGCTACTTATCGTGCTGCAAAAGATATAGAAGATCGAATTATTGCCCGCGAAGCTGAAGGCTCTACACATCAGGAAGCAGAATTGAAAGGGGTTGAAGAATATGCTATTGAATGTTCTATTCTAAAAGTAGCTGTTTCTGAAGACATTCAAAACTGTGCTGATGAAGGAATCCAAATCTTTGGAGGAATGGGATTCTCAGAAGACACACCAATGGAAAGTGCTTGGAGAGATGCCAGAATTGCCCGTATTTACGAAGGAACAAACGAAATCAACAGAATGCTATCTGTTGGTATGCTTATCAAAAAAGCCATGAAAGGCCATGTTGATTTGCTAGGACCAGCTTCTAAAGTTCAAGAAGAATTGATGGGAATTCCTTCATTTGACACTCCTGATTATTCTGAATTATTTGCAGAAGAGAAAGAAATGATTGGAAAACTGAAAAAAGCATTCTTAATGGTTGCCGGAGGTGCTGTACAAAAATACGGTCCAGATTTAGAAGGACACCAACAATTATTAATGGCGGCTTCGGATATATTAATTGAAATTTATATGGCTGAAAGTACCATCCTTAGAACGGAAAAACTAGCCAAGAAAGAAGGCGAAGACAAAGTACAAGAACAAATTGCTATGGCTAAACTTTATTTATACAAAGCTGTGGACATTGTGACTCAAAAAGGAAAGGAAAGTGTCATTTCATTTGCCGAAGGCGACGAACAACGCATGATGCTAATGGGCTTGAGACGTTTCACAAAATACACCAACATGCCAAATATTGTTGGATTAAGAGAAATTATTACGACTAAAATAGTCGCCGAAAACGAATATTGCTTTTAATAGCAAAAACCGATACTAATTCAAAATGCTGAAAAACCGTCAAGTTTTAAATAACGAGACGGTTTTTTTTAGCTACAGTCAACAATATTATTTTGTCAAAATATAATTATCGGCTAAGGAGCCACTAATTGTATTTCCTTCCATATCTAATTGTATCAATTTGTTTTCAGCAACTTTATATTGAATAGGTGTTTCGTTAATTCCTTTTAAGGAAACAATTGAACCTGTTTTGTCCCAAACAAAAGTTCCTTTTTCTTCAAATATTTTTTGGTCACCCTTACCTAGATATTTTGTTCTCATGACAAAAGTCATGTCTTGATTAAGAATTACCTCCGTTTCAATTCCCACACAATCAGCACAAGGAATAACACCTTTATAAATCCCTGACCAATCTAAAGCAATTTGCGAATTGTGCATATCCACTACCGTCGTATCAGTTGAAACAGCTTGAACTTCATTTTTCACTTTCTCCTTTTTACAACTAAAAAGAACTAAAGACAAACAAAAAATTATAAAAATAACATACTTCATAATTGTAATTTAATTAAGGTTATACTATTGGAACAAACTACTTGTCCCCTTTCTTTTCTATCTTGGCTATTTCACCGTTATAAGAAATTGTGCTGCGATTATTAGAACTAATAGTAAGACTAGCATTCCCATCAAAAAAAACAGAAAGCAAAATCTTAAAAACATCTTGTTTCCCTCTTACCATGGCTTTTATTTCATAAGTCTTTTTACCTTTCTCTATTGTGAATTCACTTGGCTTACCCTCAAATTTTAATCCTGTGTCTCCTCCATAACCGATGCCGCTATAACCTCTTCCAAAAAAAGGCATTTCGCTCCTAATAAAATCTGGTTTAAACTCTATAAAATTAGGATTTGTTGTTAAATCGATGTCTCTAAATCCCAATGGAAAAGCTTTATTAGCAACAAAAACAAACTCATTGGAATCTATCAAAATAGAAGTTTGTCTTGCTTTTTCAATTTGCTTTTCTTTTCTTAATTGTTTTCTAGTTTTTTCTTGAGCAAAGCTAAAAGTAACTGCCAGTAAAAGGAACACTACTAGAATTATTTTTTTTGATTTCATAGCTGCAATTTCTTAATTCAGTAATAGTAGACTATAAACAAAAAATGCCCCTTACAGGGCATCAATTTGTTTGTTTTATTTCTTAGTAAAACGCATCATTGCGATATCTCCCATAATAAAATTCAGTGTTTTTCCATCTTCAGAAATGGCATAAGAATCAATTTTATCAAGGGTTGACATATACAAATCCCCACCTTGACCCTCACAAGCCATCATGGTCATGGCCATTTTGGCATCTTTAAAATCAATTTTTTGTCCTTTTACATTCAATGCTCCCATGTAACTATTACAGCTATTATTGCCTGACACACGGTTTTCTTTCAAATTGAAGACAATCGTTGGTTTTTTCTCTGGATACAAACCTTCAAAAGCAATCCTTGGACCTGTGATATAATTCAACTCCCAAGTTCCTTCTAGTGAAGCTTCTTTGTTAACTGTAGATTTAGTTGAATTGCAAGACACAATAGCAAGACATAAAATGGTTAGAGATAAAAATACCTTTTTCATACTTAATAATATTAAATGATTTTGAGTAAAAACTCGTTAAAAACTGGTACAAAATTAAGGGTTAATTCTATCAACTTGTACTATAGAATTGTTAAATAGAGATCATCATTAAATTATTTTTTCCAAGCCATACAAGGATTTCCATCAAATTTAAAGTAACTTTACGATTAATTATAATTTTTTTAAAATAGCTCAAATGAAAAAACTAATCTTATCGACCGCACTAATTCTAACCATTCTGATCGGTTGTAAAACCAGTAACAGTTCAAATGATACCAAAAAACTAAGCATTAGCTTTGAAGCAAAAAGTAACAGTACCGTTTCAGGCACGGCAACTTTTGTAGAAAAAAACGGCAAAGTAACTTTTGTGGCCAAATTAACCGGTTTAACTCCCGGACTTCATGCCATTCACATTCATGAAAAATCAGATTGTTCTGCTGCCGATGGAAGTTCAGCAGGAGGACATTGGAATCCTACCTTTAAGAACCATGGAAAATGGGGTGTAGGAGAATACCATAGAGGTGACATCGGAAATTTCACAGCTGATGCTAATGGAAACGGAACAATTTCCATGACTACAGATGAATGGAGTATTGGTGGTGAAGATCCTACCAAAGATATTCTGGGTAAGGGATTAATTGTTCATCAAGGTAGTGATGATTTTGTTTCTCAACCTGCTGGAAACGCAGGTGCCAGAGTAGCTTGTTCTGCAATCATCAAATAAAACAATTCAAACAACCATCCTATTTATTTTATGATAAGATGGTTGTTTTAGTTTAATAAGCTAATCAAAAAAAACATAGCTTTGCAGCTTTAAAAATGAGAAATGATTAACCCTTCTGCATCAGGTTGGATAGACAAATATTTTACTAAGCAAAAAACAGTCCCTTTAACTGTTTATAGCAATCCTAATTTATTTTATCAAAATATCAGAAATACTGGATTCATTTATGGTCATATTGTCTCTTTTGAAACAGCAGTTCCAATAGAAACTAAGGGCTGGATGCAAAATGAAATTCCAAAAGTGGCTTTATTAAACACCCTTTATTCCATTTATGGTTTAACAACCCAAGAAAACAATCCAGAAATTTTTATTGCCAAAGCATTAGATTTTTACAACTCAATGAATCCGCAGGGATTTAATTTATTTAAAAAAGTATTACCCAATAGCCCCGCTTCTTTAAATTTAGAAAAGATAATTGACAATAGGGTTCAAACCAATATAGACATTATCAGTAAAAATTTTTCTCACATTGTAACCAATGCGTTATTGTTTATTGACGTATTGGCATTCCGTCAATATTTAATTCATGGAATCATCCCTGAGAAATATTTAAAAAAAATTGAAGAGGCCGTTATCAGCTTAGTTTCTCTGGCTTTGAAAACCAAGTCTCATAAATCCTATTATGATGATTTATTGATTAAACTTTTTGAAGCTTCTGTCCGCTATAGTAAATTCTCGCGTGTGAGTGTCCAAAATTTGGAAGGTCTTAATTTAGACTATTTCAGTTCTGAATTAGAAAAATACTATTTGATCGATATGGCCGGAATGGCACTATGGAGTGACGGAAAAATTGAAAATGAAGAAACCTATTTCTTGCATAAATTAGCAGAGCTTATTGAGATTCCCGATGCTTTTGTAAGCGAAAGTATTAAAAGCACAGACGAATTTATAATGAACCATAAAAATGAGATTCCTTATTTTAATTACTCCAATCCGGTTAAACATTTCTATGATCAAACAACGCAAAGTGTAATTACATTAATTACACGCAATAAAAACAGACTGATAAAAGAAATCATTCAAAGTAAAGAATTGATGCTATTACTAGCCTATTCCACTAGAAGAGATTTAGACGAAAAAGAAAAGAAAAAGGTAAAAAAGCAATTGTTAGATATTTGCAAAACAATTCCTTCTCTAACTATTTTCCTGCTTCCCGGTGGCAGCTTACTACTCCCTATTTTAATTAAGTTTATCCCTAAACTACTGCCCTCGGCTTTCAATGAAAATCTTGACGAAAACGAATAAAAAAAATCGCCCGAAGGCGATTTTTTATTTTTATAAATTTAATTGGTAAACTTCGTCCAATTCATGGTTTGAGCTGATGTTGACATTTAAATCCGTAACAAAACCGGAATTCAAACCATAAACCCAACCGTGTATGGTTAAATCCTGACCGTTTTTCCAAGCGTTTTGAACGATTGATGTTTTTGATAAATCAAAAACTTGTTCTTTTGCATTTATCTCAACAAAGGCATTAAAACGCTCATTTTCATCAGTAATCGAATCCAAATAAACATTATGCAAACGATACACATTCTTAATGTGTCTGATCCAGTTGTCAATAATACCTATAGAATCATTTCCCATTGCGGCTTTTATTCCACCACAACCATAGTGTCCACATACAATAACATGCTTTACTTTTAAAACATTTACCGCATAATCTAAAACACTTAGCATGTTCATATCAGAATGTACAACCATATTGGCAATATTTCTATGTACAAATACCTCACCTGGTTTAGCTCCGATAATTTCATTAGCAGGAACACGACTATCAGAACATCCTATCCATAACAATGGTGGTGTTTGACCTTTGGCTAAATCTGCAAAATAGTTCGCGTCTTTTGATAATGCCTCTTCAACCCATTTTTTATTATTGTCTAATATTTTTTTATAAAAATCACTCATCTTATTTATTTTTTTAATTTTAATTAGCTTTAAAACATTTGTAAATGTAAATCAATTTTAAAATCCGAATTACATTGATCTTTTATTTGTATTAATTTTGAAAAATTTCATTAACTTTTTCTTTCTTAACCATTACTCTTTTGGCAACATCGTAATAATGTTCAAAGGTAACGTGATTCGGCGAATCTGGCGTATTCTCCAGGTCGTAAGCCTTTTTAAAGCCTTTCAATTTTACCTTAATATTCTCATCAATTGCTCTTGTCGTTTTGAATTCTCGTATTAAATCCAAGATATCGTGAGCAATATAGACAGTATCATGTGCATTGATAATTACTTTAGAATTTTCAGGTATTTCATTCAGCGTCAATTTTATGGCCGCTTTATTCAAGAAAGAGACTTCTTGGGCTAAATCGATATGAATAATATCTCCATCTATATACTCTTCTTTTTTGAAACTGTAGGCGCGTTTTAAGTTTCCTCTCAAGATAAAAATAACACTGATAACAATTCCTAACAAGACTCCTTTAAGCAAATCTGTAGCAACCACAGCAATCAAAGTAGCAATAAAAGGGACAAACTGATACTTGCCTTTCTGCCAAAAATGAATAAACGTAGCTGGTTTTGCCAATTTGTAACCAACTAAAATTAGTATTGTTGCCAAAGTTGCCAATGGTATCTTATTTAAAATCATAGGAATACTAAGCACACTTATCAATAATAATAAGCCGTGAATAATAGTAGACATTTTAGATTTTGCCCCAGCATTATTATTCGCCGAAGATCTTACAACCACTGATGTCATAGGCAATCCTCCTAAAAGAGAACTCACCATATTTCCAATTCCTTGTGCTTTAAGCTCAATATTAGTATTAGTATATCTCTTTTGCGCATCCATTCTATCAGCAGCTTCAATGCATAACAAGGTTTCAATAGAAGCAACAATAGCAATAGTTAAACCTACAACCCAAACTTGGGGATTCATAATTCCAGCAAAATTTGGAGTGACAATAATTGCCTTAAACTCTTCAAAAGACTGAGGAATAGGTAAGTTCACTAAATGTTCTTGCGAAATAGCAAAAGAACTTCCTGATTGGATAAACCATTCGTTTAAAATAATCCCTAGAATTACCGCCACCAAGGCACCTGGAATTAACTTCAATTTCTTCAAGAAAGAAACCTTATCCCAAGAAATAAGGATAACTAAAGAAACAGCTGTAATTACAACCGCTCCTAATTGAATATGATTAAAAACTTCAAATAAAGCAGTAAAAGAATTGTTCCCATCATTCTGTACAAAAGACTGGTCTCCTTCAAAATCAGCATCATATCCAAAAGCATGTGGGATTTGTTTTAAAATAATAATGACTCCAATACCTGCTAACATTCCTTCAATTACATTGGTTGGGAAATAATTAGAAATACTTCCTGCTTTTAAAAACCCCAAACCTAATTGGATTAATCCTGCAATAAAAACTGCAGTTAAAAAAACATCGAAAGCACCAAGATCTGTAATTGCGGTCAATATAATTGCTGTTAATCCCGCAGCCGGACCCGTAACACTAATGTGAGACTGACTCAAATAGCCCACAACAATACCTCCAATTATTCCTGAAATAATTCCCGAAAATAAGGGCGCCCCTGAGGCCATTGCAATTCCTAAACATAAGGGAAGTGCAACTAAAAAAACTACCAAACCTGAAGCAAAATCAGATTTTAAATTGGCAAAAAGATTTATTTTTTTTGACATAATATTACTATAAATTGTATGTAAATATGCTGCATATCAAAAAGATTGCAGAAATTTAATTTTTAAAATTTAATCGAAAATATTATGCGAAATTGGGCGGAGGTGAAAAAATGGATGCCGAAACATTATCGTGTTTCGATAAGTTCTCAGAATGAATTAAACTAGACTTGTTTATTTTTCCATCGTTAAAACCGATGTAAGAAGAATTGTTGTCGTAAACAAAATTCTTAATCTCTTTATGGGTATGATGTTCTTCTTCGGATAAACTAAAAAACATAGAAGTGTCGCAAGACTTTTCTATCACAGTCACAATTGCTGGCGTAGATAAAAAGGCTAGAAATAAGAATAAAAAAAGACTTGCTATTAATTTCATTGGGGCAAAAATAGGTGTAAATGCATAAAATCAAAAAAAAGTTGTGAAAATTTTAAAAAAAATTAACATAGCTAAAATGAAACAGAACGCTAAATATCTATCATTCTGTCCCCTATGTTTTCCTTTAGAAATTTCAAATCCCTTCTTCTAACCACGATTGCATCATCCAAATAGTTTTTTCTTGTTCGCTAATAAAATCGCCTAACATCGAGCTTGTTCCTTCATCATTTATCGCTGTAGCCGAATCAAAAACTTTCCTTTCAATAATTAAAAGATGTGACAATGAACTTACAATTAACTGAATTGCCTTCTCATCCTTGAAAATATTTTTCCCTACGCTGATGGTACTTTTTTCTAAATAATCTTCAAAAGTATGCAATGGAATTCCTCCTAAAGTAAGAACTCGCTCCGCAATCAAATCTATTTTCAATTGGGAATCATTATACAATTCCTCAAACTTAACATGTAAATCAAAGAATCGCTTACCCTTAATATTCCAATGAATCCCTCTCAAATTTTGATAATATACCTGATAATTTGACAACAACACATTCAATTCATTTACAATTGATTGTGACGCCTCTACTGGTAATCCTAAAATATTTTTCTCCATAATTTTTACTTTTTTTCAAAAATACCAAAGAAAAACAGCTTTTAAACTATAAGTTAAATTGATTGTTTTTATATTTACATCATAAAATATTATATATGACCATTACACAATTAAAATACGTGCTGGCTGTAGCAGAGCACAAAAATTTTACCCTTGCTGCCGAAAAATGTTTTGTCACTCAACCCACGTTGAGCATGCAAATTCAAAAAATAGAAGAAGAATTAAGTATCTTAATATTTGACCGATCTAAAAAACCAATCCAACTTACTGAAATTGGTCAAAAGATCGTGAATCAAGCCAAAAACATAGTTAATGAAGCCGATAGAATACAAGACATAGTAGAACAACAAAAAGGATTCATAGGAGGCGAATTTAGACTAGGTATTATTCCAACAGTCATGCCTACTCTATTACCGATGTTCTTGAATAATTTTATTAAAAAATACCCTAAAGTAAAACTCATTATCGAAGAGTTAAATACTGAGGAAATTATTACAAGGCTTAACAACGGTCATCTGGATGCAGCGATAGCAGCAACTCCATTGATGGAAGAGAAGATAAAAGAAATTGTTTTATATTTTGAACCGTTTGTAGCCTATATTCCCGAAGAACATCAACATTTCAAAAAAGAAGAAATCGAAATTGAGGATTTAAATTTAGACGAAATATTATTGTTACAGGACGGACATTGCTTTAGAGAGGGTATCCTTAATTTGTGCAAACAAAACACTACAAAAGATTTCAATCATTTTCGAATAGAAAGCGGAAGCTTTGAAACCTTAATAAAACTAGCCGACGAAGGACTCGGAACAACGCTCTTACCCTACTTGCACACTTTGGATTTAAAAGAATCTGATAAAAGAAAACTTCGCCATTTTAAGGAACCTAAACCGGCTCGCGAAATAAGCCTTCTTTTTCCAAAAAATGAATTAAAAATACAAATTATTGACGCCCTAAGAAGTACCATTGCCGGTGTTATAAAAGGAGCCATTGTCTTTCAAAATGTACAAATTATAAGTCCAATCCAAAAGAAATAAAAAAAAAGGAACCGAGAGGTTCCTTTTTCTTAATTATTTATACTTTAACCAGTAACAAACACTGCTTTAATTCCGGTTTTTCGATTATAAAGGTAGACAACCATTCCTTCAACTGTTCCATTTCGTAAGGCAACAAGGTTTTAATGGCTTTTTCTAATTCCTTACAAAAAAGTGTCGGATCGAAACTTACTCTTTCCAGTATTGATTTAGTGTAATCAAACATAATTTTCGACATAATAAAATAAGAGATTTAGGTTAGTATTTTATTTAAACTTTCTGTAAATATACATTTTTCAAAACATAATAATACATATTTAACGTTCAATTATGAATTCTATTTCATACAAAAATAAAGATTTTTCACTTCACACTGTATAATAACTTAATAGTAAATCACATAGATTTTGTAGCCCGAAACATTTCCCTTTTTCCTGGTGGTCCAGCCATCTTTTCAACTGTGAACCCCGCCTCAATCATACTGCGTTTAATCACACCTCTGGCTGCATAAGTGACTAAAATTCCTTTATCTTTTAAGGATGCAAACATTTTAGAAAAAATCGCCGTACTCCACAACTCGGGTTGTACGCGATAGCCAAAAGCATCAAAATAGATCAAATCATATTGGCCTGTATCCTCAATTTCTTGAAAGAATTGTTTTCGTTTTTCCAATGAAAAATGATCACTCAACTCTACTTTTTCATCCCAATTGGATTGGTGCATCTTTTCAAAAATTTCCTTTTCCCCATTGGCATCCAATTCTTCTACATAATTCATCGAAACCAACTCTTCTGTCGAAATTGGATACGCTTCTACCCCAATATAATGGATTGATTGGTTCATCTTCCTTGCTTCCAAAAAAGTAATAAATGCATTTAACCCAGTTCCAAATCCGATTTCCAAGATAGAAACTTCTTTATTTTGAAATAAGGAAAGTCCGTTTTTGATAAAAACATGCTGTGCCTCTTGGATCGCTCCATGTTTAGAATGGTAACATTCATCCCATTCTTTTATATGAATTGTGGTCGAACCATCGTGAGTTTGTATAATTTCTCTTTGCAAAATGCTTGTTTTGAGGGTATTTATGAATAAGACTAATTTAAAGTTGTCAAAATTAGACAAAAAAACATATAATTAATTTAAAAAGAACTCTAATTTATTACACATCCTATAGAAATTATCTCGATTTTATTCATTTTTTAATATATAAATAAAAGATGTTCTATAACAACAATTAATGTTGTTTTATCAAAGATTGAATAAGTTTTTATTTAATTTTGCATCAATTAAACTTCATTTAATAAAAAAAATGATTATTTAGTTTTTTTCTAATCCAAAAAAAGTAAAAACAATACCTTATTATGAGTGCAACTCAAACCAACAAAATTGACATCACGAAAGCAGCTACTTCAAAAATAAATGAAGTAGATTTTGACAGCTTAAGCTTTGGAGCTGTATTTACAGATCATATGTTAGAATGTGATTTCACCAATGGAGAATGGCAAACCCCGGTCATCAAACCATACGCTCCTTTCCTAGCCGATCCGTCAATGAGAGTTTTCCATTATGGTCAAGCCATTTTTGAAGGTATGAAAGCTTACAAAGATGACAATAGCGATATTTGGCTTTTTAGACCAGATGAAAACTACAATCGCTTCAATAAATCAGCAGTGAGAATGGCTATGCCTGAAGTTCCGGAAACTGTATTTATGGATGGATTGAGTCAATTATTGAAAATTGATCAAGAATGGGTAAAAAAAGGAAAAGGAAATGCCATGTACATCAGACCATTTATGATTGCAACCGGTACCGGTGTAATTGCAAATCCATCTGATGATTATAAATTCATGATTATCTTATCACCTGTTACTTCTTATTATTCAGGCGATGTAAAAGTAGTGATTGCTGAACACTTTAGCAGAGCCGCAAATGGCGGAATTGGAGCTGCAAAAGCCGCTGGAAATTATGCTGCTCAATTTTACCCAACAACTTTAGCTAATAAAGAAGGTTTCCAACAAGTAATCTGGACGGATGATGCAACTCACACAAAACTGGAAGAAGCGGGAACAATGAACGTATTCTTTAGAATTAACGACACTTTACTTACTGCTCCTACCAGCGAAAGAATTCTTGATGGTGTAACCCGAAAAACACTTATTGACTTAGCAAAAAGCGAAGGTATTAATGTGGAAGTTCGTTCAGTTCTAGTATCTGAATTAGTTGAAGCTGCTGAAAACGGAAGTTTGAAAGAAATCTTTGGTGCAGGAACAGCTGCCGTTATAAGCCCTATCTCCGGTTTTTCATATAAAGAGACATACCATGAATTGCCAAAAATAGAAAATGCAATGGCAACACAACTTAAAGACAAGTTAACAAATATTCAAAATAAGTTAGCCGAAGATACTTTTGGTTGGACCGTTAAAATATAAGTTACTGACTATAACTATTCTTCAAAAAATCCCATTTTTAATTAAATGGGATTTTTTTATTAGAACAAGTTTACTCTCCTAATATCTTTGAAAAATCAGGCTTAAAATAATTAGGCCCTTTCATTACTTTACCGTCCTCACGATATATGGGATTGCCATCTTCACCCAACTTACTCATATTACTACGTTGAATTTCGTCAAAAACGGCTTCAATTTTATGCTGCAATCCATGCTCGATAATAGTTCCACAAAGAATGTACATCATATCGCCCAATGCATCAGCAATTTCTACTAAATCATTGTTTTGAACCGCTTCTAGATATTCTTCATTTTCTTCTTTCATCAAATGATAACGAAGGGTCTTTTTAGTCACACCCAAATCAGCAATTGGGGTTTCACTATGTCCTATTTTAAATGCAGTATGAAATTCCTTAACTGAATCGATTTGTTTTTGCATGATTATTATTTGTTAAATGAAAAGGCAAATTAGTAACTATTCTTAAACAATTGTCTATTTTTGTGAAAAAAAAATTTAGACTATGTTTAGCCAAGGACAATTGATATTTACACTCTGTTTTTTTATTGCTTTTGTTATCGCGATCATTTTTTCCTACCGAAAAGACATCAAAATACACCGAGTTTTCTACAAAGGAAACCAAAAGGTATTACTAGGTTTCATTATTTTTATCGGGATTTTATTTTTGATAAAAATATTTTTCAAACGCTAGTTTTTTTATTCCATAATTAAAGAATTTAATATTCCTTTTTAAAAACAGTTACAAATTTTCTTTTTTTTAATTCAAAAAAAGCTAAAACAAAGGCATTGACACTATCTTAAAAGCTACAATTCAAACAATTATAGCTCCAATTGATTTTTTATTACTTTTATCCTAAATAATCCAATAGCAGTTGTTTTCATTGCTATCGTTTATATCAATTATTTCCCAGAATATAATCGTCGATGAAGTAGCGCAAACTTTAGCATATTTTTTTATGATTCGTCCTACATATTAATAAAAATTCTAACTTTACGACAGAAAATAACGAATGCATTATGAGGATTTTAAAATATATATTTCTTTTACTATTATTAAGTTTAGTAGCACTAACCATCTTTATTGCTACCCAAAAAGGAGATTATACAATCGAAAGAAGCAAAATAATAAATTCTCCCAAATCTGCTGTATTCAATTATGTAAATGATTATAGAAACTGGGCCGACTTCATTTCTTGGACAATCGAAGACCCTGAAGCTAAAATAAATTATTCCGAAAATACGATTGGAAAAGGAGCTTCCTTCTCTTGGGAAGGCAAAGAAAGTAACGGTGAAATGCGTACCCTTAGCGTGAAAGAAAACGAAGATATTTCACAAAAAATGGATTCTGAAGGCACTACCTCTTCAATCAATTGGACATTTAAAGACACCCTAGGCGGCACAAAAGTAACTTGGAAAACAAAAGGAAAAATGAGCTTTTTCTTAAAAGTATACACCGCTTTAAATGGTGGAGCGGACAAAGTTATTGGTACTATTTATGAAAAAACACTCATCAATTTAGACAAGGCGCTCGTTTATGAAATAAACACCTTTTCTATTAAAGAAAACGGAATAGTTACAAAACCATTAAGTTTTTATTTATGTCAAACTTTCACCAGTGAAATAGCCAAAATTAACAAGAATTTTAAAATTGTCATCCCTAAAATCACTGATTTTTGCAAGGACAACAATATCGCAATTGCAGGAAAACCTTTTATCCTTTACCATACTTATGACACCCAAAAAGGATTAGCAAAAATTTCTATAGGTGTTCCTATTCAAAGTGAAATTTTCATCACTGCAGGAAGCGACATTGAATCTGGAAAACTAGAAGCCTTTGAAGCGGTCAAAACCACTCTTAGCGGCGATTATTCACATCTAAAAAAAGCCTTAAACAAATCGGTTGATTATCTTCAAAAGAACCAAATTACTCGCAATCCTTTGTTTTCGCACCTTGAGATATATACCAATGGCAAAGACGACACAAAGAAACCTTCTGAATGGCTTACTGAAATTTTCGTACCAATAATACCTAAAATCACCCCAATAAAAGTGATAAACCAAGGAGTTCCTTCTTACAACGAAATCAACGAAGATCCAACAACTACTGATCCAAACGCAGTAGAAGCGGTAAAAAAAACCAAACCGGTTCAAAAAAGTAGTGAGCCTAAAAAAACAGCAACTCCAAAAATTAAAGAAGAAGGACAATCCGAATTTTAATACTTTTTAAAGCTTGGATTAAACCTATTGAAAGAATTCCATTCTAATTACAAAATAATAGCTTTGCCAGAAGAAGAATTTATTCAACTGTTATTGAATCCAAAAACGCAAAACGAAGCGTTTCAAAAGCTCTTGTTTACCTATCAGAAACCGCTCTACAATCACATCCGTAACATTGTCCTGAACCACGATGATACTAATGATGTCTTGCAAAATACCTTTATTAAGGTATTCCAACATCTAAAAAACTTTAAAGGAGAAAGTAAATTATTCTCTTGGATGTATCGCATTGCCACAAATGAAGCGCTGAGCTTTTTAAATCAAAAGGCCAAAAAAAACGGAATATCATCCGAGACATTGCAAAACAAAGCCATAGATAATCTAAAATCAGATCCGTATTTTGATGGAAATGAAATTCAAATAAAATTGCACAAAGCAATTATAGCCCTGCCCGAAAAACAACAGCTGATCTTTAAAATGAAATATTTTGAAGAGCTGAAGTATGAGGAAATATCAGAAATACTAGGAACCTCAGTCGGAGCCTTGAAAGCATCTTACCATATTGCCGTAAAAAAAATAGAAGCCTTTGTAACGACAGATTAAACCTTTTGTCCATAATTAAGTCTAACATACGTTATGAAAACATTTAAATTAGAAAACGAGCCCAAAATTGAATCTGGATTTAGCACTCCAGAGCATTATTTTGAAAATTTTTTAGAAAGAATGATGCAACAATTACCCGAAGAAAAACCAAAGGTAATTTCGTTTTTTCAAAAAAGAAAAAGAACATTAATGATGGCGGCCGCAGTTTTAGTTATTGCACTTTTAATTCCTCAAATAAATCGTTCTTTAAGAGCTTCAAAAGAATTAGACGCAACAACTATCGAAAATTATTTGAGCTATCAATCGAACATGAATCAATATGACTTGATCAATGCTTTGGATACTGAAGACATAAACAATATGCAAGCTACAGTTGTACTAGAAGACAAAACCATTGAAGATATTCTAGCTACTAATGCTAATCTAGAGCACCTTTTATTAGAATAATTCACAACAAAGTATTTTTTTTTACTTTGAATCTAAAACAACAAATACAATTAAAAATGAACTTAAAAAAAATTCTGCCCATACTCTTACTATTGACTTCTTTTAATTTTTATGCCCAAAGCGAAAAGATGAAAGAAAAGAAAGAACAGGTTAGAGCCTTAAAAATAGCTTTTTTAACCACTGAATTAGAAATGACTACTACTGAGTCTGAAAAATTTTGGCCTATTTACAATCGTTTTGATGATAAACAATTTGAAATAAGACATCAAAAAATGAGAGCATACATGAGCCGAATGGGTGATGATGCCCTAAACAGCATGAGCGATAAAGATGCTCGCTTATTATTAACTCAAATAGAGACTACAGATGAGGAATTGTTTTTATTGCGAAAAAAATTCGTGCGAGATATAAAACCTGTACTTCCTGCGGTAAAAATTTTAAAACTAAAAAAAGCTGAAGAAGATTTTAATCGAAAATTGCTACATCAATACAGAAACCGAACTCCCAAAAAAGAGTAATTAGTATTCAAAATACCCAAAGAACCCAACCCGATACAAGCTATTGCGTTGGGTTTTATTTTAAAAACCGGATTCGAATCATTTTATCTTTCCCTGCGGCAATTGCCGTGTGATTGTTTATAAATCGAATTGTAAAAATATTTGGATCAACAACTAATTGTTTCCAAGATTCTCCACTATCATAGGAATAATAAAGTCCACTGGCTCCTACACTTACCAAGGATTTTCCATCGCTACCCGGAATATATTGCACACAAGAAGCATAGCCAAAACCTTCATTCTCTGCTATCAATTTCCATGTTTTCCCACCATCTGAAGTAATGGCTTTGTTGCCAAAATTTTGATTTGGCAATTCATAATCTCCGCCCGCAACAAATCCATTTTTGGCATCATAAAAATCCGAGGTGAAAATCCCGGTCATCGTTTTTCCTTGCATTATAGGTGTTGCAAATACTTCCCAGTTATTTCCTTTATCAGCTGAATGAAAAACTCTAGATTTTTTTCCTCCTGAAACAACCCAAACCTTATTTCCTTTTAATACAATATTAGTGTTGCTTGCCGCAAAAGCTGCTTCGCCTTCAATAATTTTAGGAAGCTTACTGGACGGAACTTTATTCCACGTATTTCCACCGTCTCTTGTTATAATTATTGATAAACAATCTTCAACTGGATCACCTATAGCAATCCCTTCTTTTTCATTCCAAAATTGCATACTATCATAGAATACTTTTTCATTATTCTCCTGATATACTAAAGTTGTAGTCCAATTCTCTTTAGACACCTTATACAACAAAGCCGGATTAGCGACACTTAACATAAAAACATTTTTAGGCGTTTGAGCTACACTCCTAAACTCTAACTTCAAGCTATCATTTGCAATATGCCTTTCATTTCTGACTTTCTTTTGCAAATCATAAAAACCGAATCGGGATCCATTTGCTGCGTACCAAATTTTATTTCCATCAATTGCGATAGCTCTAATACTGATATTATCCTGAAAAAGCGTATCAATCTGTACCGATTTAAAAATAGTCTTATTCTTATTTTCGTTTTCATTTCTAATTGTTTTACAAGATTTTAAAAAAAACACAGTTAGAAATAGCAAAATAAAAGTTCTCATTGTTGTCAATTTATTCGGGGCTAATTTACAATTAAATACAAGAAAACCGTTTGAACTTAAAATTTATTGGCACAGTAATTGAATATTCGAAATTATCATACTTAAATACACCTATTATGAAAACTAAAATACTATTCCTAAGCCTTGTAACCTCCATTTTTGCGAGTCAGGCACAAGCACAAAATAGCACCAGAGTAAATGCTATGAGCGATGAAATTAGCGATAATTTAGATCTTAGAGCCGTTGCCGATATTTTTGGAGACTCTAGGGATCTGCAAGATTTTGAGAGACGCCTAAACGATCCAAAACTCCAAATTTCTAATTTAGATTTGAATGACGACGACGAGGTAGACTATCTTCGTGTTATTGAAACGGTAGAAAAAAACACCCATGTTATCATTGTTCAATCTGTTCTTGACCGTGATGTATACCAAGACGTAGCGACAATAGAAGTAGAAAAAGATCGCAACAATAGAATTCAGATCCAGATTGTAGGTAATGAATACATGTATGGTTCTAATTACATATACGAACCCGTATATTATAGCACTCCTGTAATTTACGCTTCTTTTTGGTCTTACAATTACCGTCCCTATGTTTCAAACTGGTATTGGAATTACTACCCATCGTACTATTATGCATGGAACCCATATCCTGTTTACAGATACAGATCTAACATCAGTATTTCTTTAAACATAAACAATCACTATAATTATGTAAACTATAGAAGAAGTAATCGTGCTCCGATTTTATACAGTTCCCGTCGATCTAATGGATACGAAAGACAACGTCCTGAATACAGTTTTTCTAGAAGAAACAACAACATTACTAATCGTTATGAGCTAGATCAAAGAAGAACTACAAGATACAGTAGCACAAGAAACAATGCAGATTATTCTAGAAACAGAACTTATTCTAACAGAGAGGCTGGAAACAAAAGAACCGAAAATCAAAGAGACTATTCTCAAAATAAAGTAAACTCTTCTAGAGAATCTGTTCCGCAAAGAACAGAAACTCAAAGAAACTATTCTCAAAACAGAGTTAATCCCTCTAGAGAATCCACTCCGCAAAGAGCAGATAATCAAAGAAACTACGCTCAGAACAGAGTGAATCCTTCCCGAGAAGCCGCTCCGCAAAGAGCAGAAACACCAAGAGACTATTCGCAAAACAGAGTCAATCCTTCCAGAGAAGCAGCTCCGCAAAGAGCAGCAACTCCAAGAGATTTTTCTCAAAACAGAGCTACACCTTCGAAACAATCAGCTCCCCCAAGAGCCGAATCAAGAAGAGGAAATCAGTCTACAGAGAATAACAGAAGATCTTAAAAATTATATAAATCTAATGATTTTAAGCACGGCCAATTGGCCGTGTTTTTATTTAATTCTCTTTTTCTAAATAAAAAGCACATGTTTCATTAAAAAGACTAAATTTGACGAGTTTTTTAAAAATATTACATGAGCACCGCGCATAAAAACCTGCATACCAAATTAACTTTAGGTGGTTTATTAATTACATTAGGTATAATTTACGGGGATATAGGAACTTCTCCTTTATACGTTATGAAAGCCATTTTGGGAGATCATACCATTAATGCCGATATTGTTCTAGGAGGAATATCCTGCGTTTTTTGGACTCTTACCTTACAAACCACCATTAAATACGTAATCATTACACTCAGTGCTGATAATCATGGCGAAGGTGGAATCTTTGCCTTGTATGCTCTAGTTAAGAAAACAAAAATAAAATGGCTTATTGTCCCCGCCATTATTGGAGGAAGTGCCTTACTCGCCGATGGAATTATCACACCTCCCATTTCAGTTTCATCTGCTGTGGAAGGAATTAAAACCTATTATCCGCAAATAAACACCATCCCTATTGTAATTGGAATTTTGTTTGTTCTTTTTACTATTCAACAGTTCGGAACAAAATTAGTTGGTAAATTTTTTGCACCCATGATGCTTATTTGGTTTAGCATGCTAGGAATTTTGGGACTTTTACAAATTATAAAACACCCCGAAGTTTTCAAGGCTTTTAATCCATACTACGCCTACCATTTATTATCGATTCATCCGGACGGATTCTTCGTATTAGGTTTTGTATTTCTATGTACCACCGGAGCCGAAGCCTTGTATTCAGACATGGGACATTGTGGTCGAAAAAACATTAGAATTAGCTGGATTTTTGTAAAAACGACTTTAGTACTTAATTATTTTGGTCAAGCGGCTTATTTAATTCATCACGAAGGAGCTACCTTAAAAAGTCTAGGAGGATCTAATGGTAACCCTTTTTATCTCATCATGGCCGATTGGTTCCAACCAATTGGAATTGTAATTGCTACCCTAGCGGCCGTTATTGCTTCTCAAGCCCTTATCAGTGGTTCCTTTACTTTAATAAATGAAGCGATGCGATTGAATTTCTGGCCAAAAGTTAAAATCAAATACCCTACAGAATTAAAAGGTCAGCTCTATATCCCTTCGATAAACTGGTTGCTTTTCTTTGGCTGTGTTGGAATTGTTTTGCACTTTGAAGAATCTGGAAATATGGAACACGCCTATGGATTAGCCATTATTTTATGTATGATTATGACCACTATTTTACTCAATTTCTACTTGATTATGAAAAGGGTCAAATTATACTTTATTGTTCCTTTAATCACCATTTACCTAGCGATTGAATTCAGCTTTTTAGCAGCGAATATCACTAAATTTTCAGAAGGAGGTTATGTAACCTTGATAATTGCCATTATTTTAATTTCAGTAATGACTACTTGGTATTTAGCTAAGAAAATCAGTAAGAGTTACACCAAAATTGTAAAAATACAAGACTACAAAAAAGTATTGATGGAACTAAGCGCCGACTTAAGCATACCAAAATACGCCACCCACCTGGTTTACATGACCAATGCCAATCGCATAGATGAAATTGAAGAAAAAGTAATGTATTCTATTTTACAAAAAAGACCAAAAAGAGCTGATTTGTACTGGTTTGTACATGTTAATATCTTAAGCGAACCTTATAAAACAGAATACAAAGTAACCGAAATTATCAAAGACGACTTGTATCGTGTGGATTTTAATTTAGGATTTAGAGAGCCTACTAAAATAAGTTTGATGTTTAGAGAAGTAATCAAGGACATGGTAAAAAAAGGAGAAGTTGATGTCACTAGCCGTTATGAATCTTTAAATAAAAACAATATAATAGGCGATTTCAAATTTGTACTATCTGAAAAATTCCTTTCCAACGATAGTGATTTAAGATGGCACGAAAAAATAATCATGAATTCGTATTTCTTTATTAAGAAATTAAGCTTGTCAGAAGAAGGAGCTTTTGGTCTGGACAGCAGTTCGGTGAAAATAGAGAAATTCCCAATGGTACTTCATCCACCGGAAAACATTGGTTTAACCCGAATTAAATAAGCTATAAATAAAAGAAAAACACTGTTTTAAGCAGTGTTTTTTTTATGGATAAAATATAAAACTAACATTCATTATTAAAAATTTAACTTTCAACCAATTAATAGTACCTTTGCACCTCAATTATTTAAAATGAGATTACACAGAAATTTAGTTTATACCACCATTGACTCTTTAAATGCGATATTTAACGAAGGAGAATATGCCGATAAAGTGGTTGCAAGAGCCTTAAAAAAAGACAAACGTTGGGGAAGTTCAGACCGAAAGTTTGTAGCCGAAACAATCTATGAAATTGTAAGATGGAAAAGATTATATGCCGAAATTGCCGAAGTAAGAGAACCTTTTGATAGAGACAATCTTTGGAGAATGTTTGCCGTATGGGCAGTTTTAAGAGGTTATCCAATTCCGGATTGGCGCCAACTCGAAGGAACTCCAGAAAGAAAAATAAAAGGTCGTTTTGATGAACTTTCAAAAACCAGAGCCATCAAAGAATCTATTCCAGACTGGATGGACGAATTAGGAGTAAAAGAACTAGGAGAAAAAGTTTGGTCGACTGAAATTGCCGCTCAAAACCAACCCGCTAAAGTAATTCTTAGAGTAAACACCTTAAAAACAACTAAAGAAACATTAAGAGCAATCTTAATGGATTTAGACATCGAAACTGACTATTTAAAAAATCAGCCTGATGCTTTAGTATTAAAAGAAAGAGCTAATGTTTTCATGACTGATGCTTTCAAACAAGGTTTCTTTGAAGTACAGGATGCCAACTCACAACTAGTAGCTGCCTTTCTTGACGTGAAGCCAGGGATGCGTGTAGTGGATACTTGTGCCGGTGCTGGTGGAAAAACCTTGCATATCGCCGCTTTGATGGAAAACAAAGGTCAGCTGATTGCAATGGATTTATATGAAAGTAAATTAAAGCAATTAAAATTGAGAGCCAAAAGAGATGGTGCCTTTAATATTGAATATCGAATTATTGATACCACAAAGGTGATTAAAAAACTGCATGAAAAAGCTGATCGTGTACTGATTGATGCTCCATGTAGCGGTTTAGGTGTTCTTAAAAGAAACCCTGATGCCAAATGGAAATTGAAACCTGAATTTATTGATAATATCCGTAAAGTACAATCTGAGGTTTTAGAAAGCTATTCCAAAATTGTAAAACCAGGAGGTAAACTAGTTTACGCTACCTGCTCTGTTTTGCCTTCGGAAAACCAAGAACAGGTTGCCCGTTTTTTAACTACTGATATTGGAAAACAATTCAACTTTATAAAAGACCAAAAGATATTGGCTTCAGAATCTGGTTTTGATGGTTTTTACATGGCCTTGTTAGAACGAAAAGTGCAAGCTAAGGAAATCAAAGAAGTTAAGGCTTAAATCGCTTTCTCATAAAATAAAAAAGTCTTCCAAAACGGAAGACTTTTTTATTTTGAAAAAGAAAATTTAATCATTCATAGAGATCAAAAACTCATCATTATTTCTTGTTTTCTTAAAACGATCATTGATGAAATCCATCGCCTCTACTGGATTCATATCCGAAAGGTATTTTCTCATAATCCACATGCGTTGCAATGTTTTTTGATCCAATAACATATCGTCACGTCTGGTGCTAGAAGAAGTTAAATCTATTGCAGGGAAAATACGTTTATTAGCGATTTTTCGATCTAATTGCAATTCCATATTACCAGTACCTTTAAATTCTTCAAAAATAACTTCGTCCATTTTAGAACCAGTTTCAGTCAATGCTGTTGCAATAATACTCAATGAACCACCATTTTCTACATTACGGGCGGCTCCAAAGAAACGTTTTGGTTTCTGCAAAGCATTGGCATCAACACCACCACTCAATACCTTTCCTGAAGCAGGCTGTACGGTGTTATAAGCTCTTGCTAAACGCGTAATGGAATCTAGAAGAATCACCACATCATGACCACATTCTACTAATCGTTTTGCTTTTTCAAGCACGATATTAGCAATTTTAACGTGTTCTTGAGGTTCTCTATCAAATGTAGAAGCAATTACCTCACCACGCACAGAACGTTGCATATCAGTCACCTCTTCAGGTCTCTCATCAATCAATAAAACAATAAGATAAACTTCAGGATGATTGGCAGCAATAGCATTGGCTATTTCTTTCAGCAACATCGTTTTACCCGTTTTAGGTTGAGCTACAATCATTCCACGTTGCCCTTTACCTATTGGAGAAAATAAATCAATAATTCGCGTTGAAATGGTGCTTTGCTTTTCAGCCAATTTAAATTTTTCAGAAGGAAAAACAGGAGTTAAATGTTCGAATGAAACTCGGTCACGGACTACTTGTGGATCATGTCCGTTTATTTTTAAAACTCGTACCAAAGGGAAGAACTTCTCCCCTTCTTTTGGAGGTCTTACCACTCCTTTTACCGTATCTCCGGTTTTTAGACCAAATAATCTAATTTGTGACGTCGATAAATAAATATCATCGGGTGAAGCTAAATAATTATAATCCGATGAACGCAAGAAACCATAACCATCGGGCATCATTTCAAGAACACCTTCGCTTTCTATTATTCCGTCAAATTCAAAATCGGAATCTCTAAAATTATTCTTTTTATTTTTAAAATTGGGGTTTTGATTTGGATTCTGCTTATTCAACTGGTTAGCATCATCCGTTCTCTTTCGATCGTGTGGATTTATTTTTTTACTAGGCACAATGGCTTCTGTAGTTGAAACAATTGTACTCTCTACAACTATCTCTTTATCTGCTACTGCATCATTATCTGCAACCGTTACCGTTACCTTTTCTTTTTCCTTCTCTTTATCTTTTTTTAAGGCAATTTTCTTTTCGTAAGCTGACTTATTAAATTTGATAACTTTAGTCCCTTTTTTCTCAACTGGAATTATTGTTTTGGGTGCTGTTTCATCTAGGACTGCATCTGAGGTTGTTTCCACTGCCGAAAAATCCAACTCTTGGGAAACACCACTACTTTCAAGTGACTTCTCTTCATTTACAACAACTGGAGCGATTTTGTTTTTTTGGATAACCGCTTTTTTAACCGGTACAATTCGAGCTCTTTTAGGTTTCGATTCCTCAGTATCAGCTTCGGGTTTAGTTTCTGGTTTAGCTGCTATATGATTAGCTTGATGCTCTAAAATCTGACCTATTAAGGTTTCTTTTTTTACACCGTTAAATTTTATGGTTTTTGCAGCCTTAGCTATTTCTTGGAGCTCAGCAAGCTTCATTTCTTTTAATGCAGAAATATCAAACATGAATGTTCTTGAGTTAAATTAATTTGGAAATACTCTAAAAGATAGGTAGTAAATAATAATTATGAATTGACCGCAGTATGAAGTGCTTACGGTATTGTGTTGCAATAATACGAATAAAATTTAACGATACAATAGTATTTTTAAAAAAGAAAATATATTTTTGTGTATCAAATAGAAAAAATGATACAAAGAATTCAAACCATATATTTACTGCTAGCATTTATAGTTACTGGGATATTGCCCTTTTTATTTCCTTTATGGACAATGAACAACGGTATCGATTATTTCTTTGCTCAAAACCCGCTTTATGTTATTTTACTGGGTTTAAGCACCACGCTAGCTTTAGTGAGTATTATTTCATTTAAAAAAAGACAACTTCAATTTGTATTAGGCAGATTGAATATCATATTAAATTTAATTTTATTAGGCTTATTTGTATATCGTTCGCTAAACTTATCTGGAGAGACAGTAGTTGTCTCTGAGAAAGGTATTGGGATGTTTCTACCTATCTTGGCTATCGTATTATTAGTTTTAGCTAATAAGGCCATCAAGAAGGATGAAGATCTTGTAAAATCTGTGGACAGGTTGAGGTAAACCTATAAACATTAGTTTATTAGTGCGAAGAAAACCCGAACCTAACCGTTCGGGTTTTTTTGTGAGCAAAAACCAAAAATCTTCTAGAAAATAAAAAAAATCCTATAAATGAATTGTTAGTATATTTTTTTATAAATTTGGACAAAGCACAATAAAGAATGACACCAAAAATACGAATACATCTTGCTGATGACCACCAAGTGCTTATTGACGGAATGAAGACGCTATTGCAAACTATTTCTAACTTTGAGATTGTAGGCTTCTCCTTAGACGGCAGCACTCTTTTTGAAGAAGTTACAAACAATAAAGCAGACATTCTCATTCTGGATATCAGCATGCCAAAAAAAGACGGCATCGAAGTGATTAAAGAATTTTCTAAGAACGGTTTTCCCTGCAAAGTCATTATTCTTTCCAGCTATGATGATTTAAAAATCATAAAGGAAGTCATGAAACTGGGCGCCAGTGCTTACTTGACAAAGCAATGTGCAGGCGAAAACATAGTAGAGGCCATTCAGGCCGTTGCGAATGGGGAAGAATATTTCAGTAATTTAGTTCGAGAAAAAATATTTAACACCGCAACCAAAGACAACCTCAAATTAAACAAGCAAAAGCCTACTATTAATTCCTTATTAACAGAAAGAGAACTTGAAATCATTACCTTAATTGCCTTAGAATATAGCGGTAAAGAAATAAGCGAACAGTTATTTATCAGTACTAATACAGTTGAAACGCACCGTAAAAACATCATAAAAAAATTAAATGCAAAGAATACCATTAGCCTAGTTAAATTTGCCATTAAAAATAATTTGATTAAATCCTAAATCAAAAAATAGCAAAAAAAGCATCATATAAAACCACCGTTTTTCTTTTCTAACAGTCTACTTATATTATTATGTTTCAAAAAAAAAGAATTTTATGTCTTTTGCTATTACTGGGCATTTTTAGTAGCAATGCCTTTTCCCAGAGTAAAACGCCACCCAAAAAAGCAATTATCAAACTTGCCCAGGACGCCACTACTCTCATGCATAAGGAAAATTATGAGAAGTCTTTAGTAAAATCAAGACTAGCCTTAAAATATGCCATCGCCATCAAAGACAATGTTTTAATCGCTACTTGCTACAACACTATTGCTGCTAATTTTGATGGCATTTCCGAATCAGAAAAAGCGGTTTTCTATTATAAAAAAGCGCTACTTTACGCCCAAAGAACCAACAGCGATAATCTAAAAAATTGGATAAACAACAACTTGGGAAATATTTATTTTTTTGATAAAAAAGAATATGAAAAAGGAATCTATTACTACAAAAAATCATTAGAATTTAGCACGAAAACAAAAGATTCTGCCCAAATTTATTTCACAAAACTCAATATAGCTTGGGCCTATTTTGATATTGGAGACTTCGACAAAGGACTAGTTTACCTCAATTATATTAATAAACACCATTCTAGATCAGGAGACGCATCGACCATTGTAGCCCTAAATATGCTTAACGGCATGTATTATTCACACTCAGGCGAGGCTAAAAAAGCGACTATTTTTTTTGAAGAGGCTATTAAACAAGGAATTATGGGTGAAGAAAAATCAGATTTATCCTTTAGCCATGAAGAATACGCCAAATTCCTTATGAAAAAAGGCAATTATAAAAAAGCGTATGAAAACTTAGTATTATTTAACAAAATAACAAAGGAACTTAACGATGAAGAAAAGCTAAAAAAAGCTAATGTTGCCGGAATCAACTTGGAATTAGACGAATACAAAAGAGAAATTGACAATATAGAAACAAAGTACAAATCAGAACAACAATTGCTTTTAGAAAAACAGTCTAAGAACAAACAAATCAGTATTATAATTATTTCTATATTACTTCTAATTATCATTCTCTTTTACTTTTTCTTTCAAAATACAAGACTAAAACAAAAAAACGATCTTAAAGATGTAGAAAGCAAAATTCAGTTGAAAATCTTAGATGCCTCGATAAGCGGACAAGAGATGGAACGAAAAAAAATTGCTGCTTTTTTACATGACAATATCAGCGCCTTATTATCTTCGGCTGGATTGCATTTAAGTGTATTTTGCGCACAAAACCAAATAACCGATTGTGAGGAAATAAAAAAAACAAAAACTATTCTCAGCGATGCACACGATAACGTTCGGGACTTATCTCATCGACTGCTGCCTTCCTTACTGGTTCGGTTCGGGCTATTTTATGCTCTGAATGATCTTTGCGAAAAAAATTCAAATTCAAATATCCAATTCGAATATTCGAGCTCAATAGCAACAAAAATCCGCTATAGAGAAGAATTTGAATTAAAAATATACTTTATCGTAACCGAACTTTTTAACAACATCATAAAACACAGTCAGGCTACGAATGCAAAATTAACGATTGAGCAAGAAAACAACCAATTACTTATTGAAGTCAAAGACAATGGAAAAGGATTTGACACTACTGAATCTCATATTATAGAAGGTTTTGGGTTAAATAGAATAAGAGCTCGTCTCAACAATATTGAGGGTGAAATCACTATTGAATCTGTACTCTATCAAGGAACAAATATCTACATAAAAGCACCTTTTTTACAAAATGAATCCTAAACCCGTTTCTCAATTTCAATAATTTCCAAGTCTTTAATTTTGTCTCCTTCAATAACAAACCGCAGCATAGTGCGTACCTGATGAAAACCACTTTTACCACAAGCGCCCGGATTCATATGCAGTAAATTATGTTTCTTATCAAACATTACTTTTAAAATATGGGAATGCCCGCAAATAAATAGCTTGGGCGGATTCGCCTCCATTTCGGTCTTAATATTCGGATTGTATTTCCCGGGATAACCTCCTATATGCGTTATCCAAACATCGACACCTTCGCACATAAAACGATTGTGCAAAGGAAACTCTAAGCGGGCTTGGGCGTCATCAATATTCCCATAAACTGCACGCAGCGGTTTTAGTTTTTTTATGCTGTCCGTTACTGACAAATCACCTATGTCACCAGCATGCCAGACTTCATCAGCCTGGGCAACATATTTTAAAATCACATCATCAATATGGCTATGGGTATCCGAAAGTAAGAGAATTTTTGTACTCACAATTTTATGTTTTTTCAGGAGCTATTTCCAGCTATCCGCTCGTATCTTTTTATTTTTTTAAAAGAAAAATAAAAAGGATACCGCTACTATCTGGGCTAAGAATTTTGGTAAAATTAGACATTCCGCTACCAAATAAAAAATCCAAATGAAACTTAACAAACTTTGCTCCTTAGCACCTTCGTGGCAAAAAAATTAATAAGTATCTTTGTAGCTTCAAAAAAAATCACTTGAGATATTTTATACAATTAGCATATAACGGAACCCTGTATCATGGTTGGCAATACCAACCCAATGCTTCCTCAGTACAAGAAACTCTAAACAAAGCTTTTTCAGTAATACTAAACGCTGATATCAATCTTATGGGTGCCGGTCGCACGGACACAGGTGTACACGCCAAAAAAATGTATGCCCATTTTGATTTTGAACCTTCTTTTGACATTGAAAAATTAATACATAAACTCAACTCCTTTTTACCAAAAGACATTGTTGTTTATGATATCATACCCGTTGCCAATGATGCGCACGCTCGCTTTGATGCCACCAAAAGAACTTATGAATACCACATCAATACCTTTAAAGATGCTTTTTTACAAGAGCAAAGTTGGTACTTTCATCAAAAACTGGATGTAGATTTGATGAATGAGGCAGCAAAGTTATTATTCAATCATACGGATTTTCAATGTTTTTCAAAAGTAAATACAGATGTTAATACATTTGATTGTACTATTTTTGAAGCCTATTGGACTCGAGCCGGAGCTGAACAAGAAAACAACAAACTGGTTTTTACCATTTCAGCCAATCGATTTTTGAGAAACATGGTTCGCGCTATCGTGGGAACCTTAGTAAATGTTGGAATTCACAAAATAACTTTGGACGATTTCAACGATATTATTGAGAGTAAAAACAGAGATAAAGCCGGATTTTCCGTTCCTGCTCATGGGTTGTATCTCACCGAAATTGATTACGATTACATAAAAAATTAGCCCTGAGAACAGTAAGAATCTTTTATATTTTTTCGCTTTAAAACAGAAAGATCCTAGCGATAACAGGACATAAAAAAATGAATTGACGCAGTAAATAGCTCCAAAAAAAATGAAAGCAAAAGCATTTGATACTCGTTTATTTAAACGAATCTTACAATATACCAAACCTTACCAATGGCGTTTTAACGGCGTTATTGTCTTTGCCGTTTCCTTATCCGCTTTTGCGGCATTACGACCTTATTTATTGAAACAAACTGTAGATGGTTACATCCAAACAGAAGATGCAAATGGACTTTTATTCTACATTAGTTTAATGGGAATTGTGCTGTTATGCGAAGTATTTTCACAATTTTACTTTGTCTATTGGGCCAATTGGCTCGGTCAGGATATTGTAAAAGACATTCGAATTAAATTGTTCCGACACATCTTGAGTTTCAGAATGAAATATTTTGACATGGTACCCGTAGGTCAACTAGTAACCCGCTCCGTATCTGATATCGAATCGATTGCACGCATTTTTAGTCAAGGACTATTTATGATTATCAGTGACTTGATGAAGATGGTTGTAGTATTGATTTTTATGTTCTACATGAACTGGAAACTCACTTGGATTGTGATTGTCGCTATGCCCATTTTAGTATTTGTCACCCGAATATTTCAACGCAAAATGCAGGTCGCTTTTGAGGAAGTACGAAACCAAATTTCGAATATGAATTCCTTTGTTCAGGAACGCGTTACCGGAATGAAGATTGTACAATTATTCAATCGCGAAGAAATTGAAGCCGAAAAATTCAAAGAAATCAATGACAAACACAAAAAAGCATGGATAAAAACCATTCTTTACAACTCGATTTTCTTTCCTATTGCCGATATTATTTCCTCTTTAACCTTAGGTTTTATTGTTCTCTATGGTGGGATTAAGATTTTGAACGGAGATAATTTCACCACTTTTGGAGATTTATTTTCCTACACCATGTTTATAGGAATGTTGTTTAACCCATTGCGTCAGATTGCAGATAAGTTCAATGAAATGCAATTGGGAATGATTGCTGCAAACCGTGTTTTTGCCATTATTGATACCCAAGACCAAATTCAGGATAACGGAAAAATAGAAGCCGACGTATTTCTTGGAAATATTCAATTCAAAGAGGTGCGTTTCAGTTATATTCCTGAAGAAGAAGTCATAAAAGGAATCAATCTCGATGTAAAAGCAGGCGAAACCGTTGCTATTGTAGGATCTACAGGTGCCGGAAAATCGACTATAATCAACTTATTGAATCGTTTTTATGAGATCAATAGTGGAACCATTTGTATTGACAACCAAAATATAGAAGACTATACTTTGGGTTCTTTGCGCAAGCAAATTGCAGTAGTACTGCAGGATGTTTTTCTTTTTGCTGATACCATTTTCAATAATATAACGCTGAATAATCCTGAAATAACCCGTGAGGATGTTTTGGCTGCCGCCAAAGAAATTGGGGTTCATGACTTTATTATGAGCTTGCCTGATAATTACGATTTTGATGTCAAAGAACGTGGTGTAATGTTGTCATCGGGACAGCGCCAATTAATCGCTTTTTTGAGAGCATATGTCAGCAATCCTAGTATTCTTATTCTCGACGAGGCAACTTCATCAATTGATACCTATTCCGAAGAATTAATACAGCGCGCCACCGAAACCATTACACAAGGAAGAACTTCAATTGTCATTGCACACCGACTGGCGACCATTGTCAATGCCGATAAAATTGTAGTAATGGACAAAGGTTTAATAGTAGAACAAGGAACACATCAGGAATTAATCAATCGGGAAACTGGGTATTACAAAAACTTGTACGATTCACAGTTTTCAGTATCACAATAAACAGTAATCATATTGCTGAATTTATTTTTTTTAGTAAACGATCTTAATCTTAGCTAATTCTAAAAAAACGTCTTTGAAATTTACACTAAAAAATACGGTATCCAGACGAACGCTCTTAGTTTATGGCATCATCTCCATATTACTTACTGGAATTTCCGTATTTATACTGAGTAATTTGATAACCCAAATTACCCAAAAGTCAAATGAAGAGATCGCTCAACGCAATTTCATCAAAAAACAAGAACTTGTATCTCAGGAATTATCCAAATTTTTAGTTCAGGAAAAACAAATAAACGAGCTTTTAAAAATTAGCCAACCCAAAGAATTGTTTTCTAATTTAATGGTTTTGAGTTCAATTCAAGCTACCGATTCCTTAGTGACAAACAATTGGTTCCAAATAGATGAAGGCAAAATCCAATTGGTAAAAAACAAGTATTCCAACACTTTACAAAATAACATTGATACTTTTTTAGTAAAAAACGGCCATTTAGACCAGCTCAGTATTATAACCTTAGAAGGAAAAGAATGGGTTTGGCGCAATTATTTTAAATTGGTTTCTAAGAATAAAACCAGCATTCGTTACGGTTATGATGTTAATTTAAAGTCTTTGCACAATTATTTCTCTACAATAGATGAAAAAACCCTTAATTATGTGTTTTTATTTGACAAAAATGGAACTTGTATTTTTCATCCTGAAATTTCTTTTATAGGTAAAAATATATTCGAAATTTCCAGTCTCAATGCCTCAGACACCATTTTTAGCAAAGAAAAAGACTATGTAAAAAGAATCTCCCTGTCCGAATATTTAAAATTGGACGTCATCCGATTCACGAAAAAACTTGAAATAGCAAAAAACCAATGGTACATTAGCGTGAATTTTCCTAAAATTTACACTGATGAGAATGTCAATCTGGTAAAAAAATATGCTACCTTGATTTACTTGATTACCACGGTAATGCTTCTTTTTATTTTCTATTTATTTGCAAGGGCAAACCGCAGCGCTTATCTTGAAAAAGAAGAACTCACCAAAGAAAAAAACTCCTTATATCTTGAAAACGAAAAAATAATCAAGGAAAAAGCATTAATACAGCTGCAACAACTAAAAGAACAAATAAACCCTCACTTTTTATTTAATTCCCTAAACTCCCTTTATATGCTGATTGGGAATAACGGAAAAACTGCTCAAAAATTCACCTTGAATTTATCCCGAATTTACCGTTATTTAATTGATCCACCCGAAGGAAACATTGTTCCCCTGAAAGACGAATTATTGTTTATAGAGAAGTACATCTTTTTGCAACAAACCCGCTTTAAGGACGAATTATTTTTTACCATTGAAATTGAGGACGAAGCAGCATTAAACAAAAACATTCCCTATTTGTCTTTTCAGATTGTGGTTGAGAATGCCATTAAACACAATTTGGCCACCCACGAAAAACCGTTGCATACCCAAATCATAATCAAAGAAAAACAGGTAATGTTTATAAACAACCTTCAAAAAAAGACAAATACTGAACCCAGTACCAAGTTTGGTATAAACTACTTACAAAGTATTTACAACTATTACTCCAAGAATGATTTTGAAGCCTCAGAAAAAGAGGATACTTTTATTTGCATTTTGCCATTAATAGACATCCACTCCTAAAAAAAAGCCACTCACTCCCATTTATTTTTTTTAAGAGCCCAAAATTAATAGTTTTCAGCAAAAATTAACCTAAACTTAACATCATAATGAGGGAAAAGGCAATGCTGCGGAACTTAAAAACAATCTGCTTACTATTTTTATTTTTACTGGGATCTTCGGCTTCCATTTTTTCACAAAAGAAAAAGAGAAACAAAAAAGAAAATACCACTGAAATCTCAAAAGACAGTTCTGCTTCAAAAAAAGGAAAAAAATACAATGACCTTATAAAAGAAGGAACGCTAAAAAAAGGATTATTCAATATTATCCAAGTCAAAACCGATGTCTATTTTGAAATCCAAGACAGCTTATTCGACAGGGAATTTCTGGTTGTAAATAAATTATCCCAAGTTCCATTTCAGGTTAATGATGCGGGATTGAATAAAGGAATGAATTATGAAAACAAAATAATCAGTTTTTATAAAGACGACGTAGCCAAGAAAGTATGGGTAAAATCATATGTTCCTAAGGTTTCTTCTCCAAAAGAAGATGCGATAACAGCCTCAGTACAAAATAATTTCGCCGAATCGATTATTGAGTTTTTTGATATTGAAACTAAAAATAACGATTCGACTTCAGTTGTTGTCAAGGTCAATAAAATTTTCGATGGAAAACAAAAAAGTTTTAATGATGTACTGAGTAGCATCGGATTTGGAGGTTCTGTAAAATCGGAGTTATCATACATCGAAAGCTTAAAATCTTTTCCTAAAAATATTGTTGTAAAATCACAACTGACTACTTCAGTTGCCGAAGGCGGTCCAGCCTTATCGGTTACCCTTGGAGTGACGAGCAACATTATTCTATTGGATAAAATTCCTATGAAACCGCGTTTCTCTGATAATCGTATCGGTTATTTCACTGAAAAACACTGGTATTTCAATGATGCTCAACATGCTATGATGGCTAAAGAATTAATTACCCGCTGGCGTTTAGAACCTAAAAAGGAAGATCAGGAAAAATACCTTAGAGGAGAATTGGTTGAACCAAAAAAGCCAATCGTATATTACATTGATCCATCAACACCAAAACAATGGAGACAATACATCATTGATGGAGTTCATGACTGGCAAGTTGCTTTTGAAAAAGCCGGATTTAAAAATGCCATCATCGCCAAAGAACCTACTGAAGCCGATTTGGATTTTGACGTTGACGATGTTCGCTATTCCGTTATCACTTATGCTGCTTCGCAAAAATCAAATGCGATGGGACCTTCTGTAGTGGATCCTAGAAGCGGTGAAATCATAGAAGCCGATATCATTTGGTGGCACAATGTTATGACTTCATTGCACAGTTGGATGCGTATACAAACCGGTCCAATTGACCCGAAGGCCAGAGGAAATAAATTTAGCGACCAACACATGGGAGAAGCCATTCGATTTGTATCCTCACATGAGGTGGGACACACTTTTGGTCTAAAACACAACATGGGCTCCTCTTTTGCTTATGATGTAGAATCTTTGCGTTCTAAAGATTTCTCGGCAAAAATGGGAGGAACTGCTCCTTCGATCATGGATTATGCCCGTTACAATTATGTAGCGCAACCCGAAGATAATGTCACAGCCATTACTCCAAAAATTGGGGAGTACGACAAATACGCCATTGAATGGGGTTACAGATGGTATCCAAATGAGGAAAACGAAACCTCAAAATTGAATGCTTTAATTGGTAAACATCAAAACGATCCGATTTATTTTTACGGGGAGCAACAAGATGGTGCAAAAACAATTGACCCGCGTTCACAATCGGAAGATTTAGGAAATGATGCTGTTAAAGCAAGTGAATATGGTTTAAAAAATTTAAAACGTGTGGTAAACAACATTTTAGATTGGACCTATGAAAAAGATGAAACATACTATGAAACGGGTAAATTATATATTGGTACCATTGGCCAATGGCAATTATACAACCGCCATGTACTAAACAACATTGGAGGTGTTTATCTTAACGTTACAGTTCATGGAGACAACAAACAAAGTTATATTCCCGTTTCCTCTTTAATGCAAAAAAAGGCAGTTGATTATTTAGCCAAAAACGTGCTTACAATTCCGGAGTGGTTGTTTTTCAATCCTATTCTAGACAAAACAAATCCGCTGAAAGATTCTCCTGTAGGGCCTTATGAGTACACCCCATACACCTTGTCAAGAGAATTACAATACAGCCTTTTATACGATTTATTCAGTGATGATCGTTTGCTAAGAATGACTGAAAATGAATTGCACCAACGAAATGGAAGCAAAGAAAAAGCTTTTACCGTAAATGATTTATTTGAAAAAGTACATCAAGCCGTATTTGCGCCAACTAAACTGAACAAATCACTATCGATTTTGGAGCGCATGACTCAAAAGAATTATATAGATGTTCTAATCGTATCGACAAACAAATTGTTTGAAAAAACAGATGCAAAAAAAATAATTGACATCCAACAGACGCTGAGCATGCCTAATTTATGCAATCATCTGAACCATGATCAAATGGCGAGAAATATCAATCAGTCCTCTTTAAAAAGAGTGACGGAAGTTACTTCTGATAAAAAAGGAGAACTTTCTAAGGTGCTTCAATTATTAGAAATCAAAAAGAATACAGGAGATCAATCTACTAGAAATCATTATTTAGACCTTATTCAACGCATCAAAAAAGCATTAAATACCACTTTATAAAACCATTAAATGAGAAAATTACTAAACGCCTTATTACTGCTGCTCACTATAGCAGGATATGCGCAAGAAACAAGAACCATTACCGGAAAAGTTATTGATTCTCAAGATAAATTACCTATACCCGGCGCAACAATCTATGCTGAAAACACTTCTGTTTCTAATAGCACCAAACAAGAAGGTGTTATTGAAAGCGCCAGCATTGGAACTATTAGCGACATCGATGGAAATTTTGAATTAAAAATAAACAAAGAAATCACAAGTCTTAGAGTGAGCTTCATTGGATACAAACCATTCACATTACAAATAACCGCTCAAAAAAACTACACTATTTCTTTAAAGTCGGATATTGACCAGCTTCAAGAAGTGGTAGTAACGGGTTATCAAAAAATTGAAAAAAGAAAGTTGACCTCTGCCGTGGCTAATGTGTCTATGGCCGACATTCAACAAGTGGGTGTTGCAAGCCTAGATCAGCTACTTGTAGGTCAAGTGAGCGGTGTTGCCGTAAGTCCGGGAACAGGAGCCCCTGGAGCGGCCGCCAAAATAAGAATTCGTGGTACGGCTTCGCTTTCTGGTTCACAAGATCCATTATGGGTATTGGATGGTTTGCCATTAGAAAGCAATGATGTTCCAAAAAATTACGACAAGGATAACATTGATCTATTGACAAATTATTCTATTGCAGGACTAAATCCAGATGACATCAAGGACATCACTATCTTGAAAGATGCTGCTGCTACCGCAATTTATGGTGCAAGAGCTGCAAATGGAGTGATTGTTATTACCACAAAAAAAGGGCGAAAAGGGAATATGAAAATTAATTTCAATACCAATACCTTTATCACTCAAAAACCAGATTTCTCAAAATTGAATTTGATGAACAGTTCTCAAAAAGTAGATTTTGAACTGGCTATGGCGAGTCGTTCTGATTTGACTTACAGAGATAACGGCGGAGAAATCGCTCGAATTTTAAATGGTTCAAATGAATTGGAGGCTTTTAGAACAGGAGGCTTTTCAGCATTGAATCCCAATACGCAACAATCTATCAATGCCTTAAGAAACAATAATACTAATTGGGGCAATCTACTTTATCAAACAGCGGTGAATACGCAGCATGGTTTGAGCCTTTCGGGTGGTGGAGAAAAATCAGATTACTATTTCTCTTTGGGTGTTTATGATGAAGAAGGCGCTACTATAGGAACTGGTTTCAATAGATACAACCTGACCTTAAAAAACAACTACGAATTGACCGATAAATTAAGCGTTGGCGTAGGATTTTTTGGTGCTCAAAGCAATACTAAATCGTATATTACCGATACGGACGGATTTACCAATCCGCCAAATTATACCAGAACCGTTAATCCCTATTTGACTCCTTTGAATGCTGACGGAAGTTACAACTATGATAAAGACATCAGCGGTTATTCTGATCGCTATGTTCCTTTTAACATCTTGGAAGAAAGAGAAAACACCTCTTATGAATTGAAAAACAGAGCTTTTAAAGCTATTTTTGATTTAGATTATAAAATTACCCATGATTTAAAAGTAAGCTCACAAATTGGTTTGCAATTAGACAATACCTCAAGTGAAAAATTTGCTGACAAGGAAACTTACTTTACTCGAAAAGAAAGAGAAAAAACACGCCGTTACAGCAATGGTGGCTACAACTACTTCCTTCCTGAGGGCGGAATTATTCAAAACACTAATGCTGATTTTTTCCAATACAACTGGAAAACGATGGTAAACTACTCTACAATTTTCAATGAAAAACATGAATTAGACATCATGGCAGGAAATGAATTGAGAAGAAGTTACAGCACCACTATTGCAACAAAAGGTTTTGGTTTTGATCCAAAAACATTAACAACAACCCAAATCATCTTCCCAAACCAAGATTACGCAAACCAAGCGGCATATCAAACTTATAAAAAGAATCAAAACGAAAATGCCTATGCTTCGTTTTATGCCACTGCAGCTTATACCTTTGATAAAAAATACACCCTTTTTGGAAGTGTGCGCTATGATGGATCTGACCTATTTGGCGTAGACCCAAAATACAAGTACCTACCACTTTGGGCTGCCTCAGGTTCTTGGTTAGTATCCGAAGAAGAGTTCTTAAAGGATAATCCTTTTATATCTAACCTAAGATTGCGCGCCTCTTATGGTTTACAAGGAAATATAGACAAGGGAACCTCTCCTTTTGTTGTCGGAGAACATGACAATGCAACGATTTTACCAGGTCAAACAGAAGGTACAATTGTAATATTAAGTCCACCAAACGACAAATTGCGTTGGGAAAAAACGGAAAACACCAATCTAGGTATGGATTTGGGTTTATTCAACAATCGAATCAACATCATAACAGATGTATACGGAAGAAAAAGTAGCGATTTAATTGGACTGAGATCCCTTCCCGTAGAAAACGGATTTGAATTTACTACCCTAAACTGGGCACAAGTAACCAATAAAGGTTTTGAAATTGCTGTGGCGACTAAAAACATAGATCGTCCTAATTTTAAATGGAACACTAATTTTAACTTCTCTCACAACAAAAGTAATGTAGACCGCATTGAGGTAAGATCCAACAGCTATTTACCATCTAAAGAAGGCTATCCTGTTAATGCCGTTTTTGCCCTAAAAACAGCGGGAATCGATGAAAATGGCTATCCTTTATTTGTCAATAAAAAAGGAGAAACAGTAAATGCACAAACCTTTTTTGGCTTATACGATCCTTTTGCAGACTTCTTCCCGGGAGAGTTCTCTCAATCAAAACTTGATGCCGAAGCAACCAGAGACTTATTTACCTATGCTGGAGATTTAGATCCTAAATTTACCGGCGGTTTTACCAATACATTTAAAATCCATGATTTCGATCTTTCTGCGGCCACTACTTTCAATATCAAACAAACTGTTGTTCAAAGACCATCTTATAATGGTACAACAGTAGATCGCAGTCAAAACTATACAACGGATATCTTAAATGCTTGGTCACCTACTAATACAGGTTCTAATCTACCTGGTATAACAAGTAAAACTTCGGGAACTGGAGATTCATGGATGGCGTACCAATGGTTTTCTGGTGGAAGCCCAATAGACATGTATAATTTATTGGATACTTGGGTTAGAGAAATGAGTTATATGAGATTGAGCAGTGTGCGTTTGGGTTACACTTTACCTAAAAAAACCAGCGAAAAAATATTTGTAGAAAGCATTCGTTTTAGTGCCGAAGCCAGAAACCTTTTTGTTATCAGCTCTGATTACAAAGGATATTTTGACCCGGAAACTTTTGGAAACATCTACGCACAACCTATTCCAAGATCATTCTCTTTAGGATGTAACATAACTTTTTAAACTGATTTAAGATGAAAAAAATATCAAAATACATACTCTTATTTATTGCAGCTATAGCTATTACAAGCTGTGATAATTATCTAGACGTAGAACCGATAGGGAAAGTAATTCCAGAAACATTAACTGATTTTAGAGCCGTATTGACCAAAGGTTACGAAGCCTATCCAAAACATAAATCCTTAACTACTTTGAGAGGTGATGAACTGGTTCTAAATGAATACAGTGATGATCTAATCTATTTTAAGGATATTTATACTTGGAAAGATGCAAATCCGGATCGAATTACTACAGAATTTCAATACCAAGACTTATACAATGTCATCTTTTATGCTAACGTAATTATCAATGAAGCGGGTAAAAAAATTGCCGACTCAGAGGATAAAAACCAATTGATTGGTGAAGCTCATGCACTTAGAGCAATGGCTTATTTTGACCTGATTAACCTATTTGCAAAGCCATACAATTCAGCTACAGCAAGTACAGATAGAGGAGTTCCTATAGCCTTAAAAATAGATTTAGAACAAGCTTATGTTCCGGAAAGTGTAGCCACTGTTTACAACCAGATTCTTTTTGACAAAGAGGAAGCCAAAAATTTGCTAAACAAAGACACCCAAATTAAAGGAATCAACTATCGTTTCTCCAAAGCAGCTCTTTATGCTCTTGAATCGCGTATTTATTTGTATCAAAAAGAATGGAAAAAAGCAGCCGCAGCAGCCACAACTGCTCTTACCTATAACAGTACGCTAGTGGATTTAAATACCAACGCTATTTTGCCAAACAATTATGATGCAACAGAATCGATAATGGCTCTAGAAGATGTTTTTGACAATAAGGTAAAAAGTGCTTCCTATGCCACTCCAGCACTTACTGGAGTTTATGATCGTACTAATGACTTGCGTTTCGCCTTGTATTTCCAAGCCAGCGGAAGTCGATTCCGATTCAAAAAAGGAGGAGAACAAAATCAGAAATGTTCTTTTAGAACTGCTGAATTGTATCTAACAAAAGCCGAAACCTTAGCGCAATTGAATAATTTGGATGAAGCCAAAACGACTCTTTTGACTTTTATCAAAAACAGATATACTCAGCTTGGATTCGATCAATTGACAATTGACATCAACGCTATGGATCAAGCTGCGCTGACCGATTTCATTTATCAAGAAAGACAAAGAGAGTTTGCTGCAGAAGGACACCGCTGGTTTGATTTGAGAAGAACCACTCAAAAACAAATTACCCATAGCCTTGAGGGCAATGATTACAATTTAATTCAAAACGATCCGCGATATACCCTGCCCTTCCCAGTAAGTGCACGATTGAATAATCCCAATCTATAAATTTAAAAAAGTCCAGTTTTTCAAAGCTGGACTTTTTTTTTACCTTTACATCAAAAAGCAAATGAAAATTGCCATTATTGAGGATGAGTATCTCGCTTCGAGTTATCTAAAATCAATTTTAGAGCAGCAAGAAATCATTCTGATAACACAAATCACCATTCTAAAATCCGTAAAAGAAGCCGTGGTTTTCTTCGCTGAAAACAATGCAGATTTGGCTTTTATGGATATTCATTTGGGCGATGGAAAAAGCCTTGAAATTTTCGAAAAAACCACTGTTTCCTGCCCCGTAATTTTTATTACCGCCTATGATTTGTATGCGATAAAAGTTTTCAAACACTTCACCATAGACTACCTTTTAAAACCCTTTGAAGAACAGGAATTACTAGAAGCGCTAATAAAATTCAAAAAAATAAAAGACAGTTTCAACAGCGACTCCAGTCTACAATCCCTTGTAGCCATTGAAAATAAAGAAGAAACTAAGATACAGCGCCACTTCCTGGTCAATCACGGCTACAAACTTATTTCGATAAACGAAACTGACATTACCTTTTTCGTGGCATCGGGCAAGCATCTTTTTATTTACGTAAATTCAGGAAACAGCTACTTGTACAACAACACCCTTAAAGACCTGATTCATAATCTAGATCCCGCTCTTTTTTTTAAAGTAAACCGAAAATACATCGTCCACAGAAACACCATCAAAGAAGTGATTAAGCTTTCGAACCAGAAAATAGAATTGATCCTTAGCGTTAGAGCAGTCGAGAATGACTCCATAATCGTGAGTAAAAAAGAAATTGCCCATTTCAAAAGCTGGCTCGATCATTAACTTTTTTATATCTCAAAATTGGTTCGGCTCAAAAGTTTACAATGCTCTAAAATACTAAGTTCAATTTTAAAAATAAATCCTTAAATTCGCAATCTCAAATAATTTATAAAATCTTATATAAAATGAAATGAGCCTTTGCTGATTCCATTTTATATTTAAAATAATAAATACAAAAAAAATGAAATACGATATCATTGTTTTAGGAAGTGGTCCAGGCGGATATGTAACTGCCATTAGAGCGTCACAATTGGGCTTTAAAGTAGCCGTAATTGAAAAAGAAAACTTAGGTGGCGTATGCCTAAACTGGGGATGTATCCCAACTAAAGCTTTACTAAAATCAGCTCAAGTTTTTGATTATCTAAAGCACGCCTCTGATTATGGTTTGACTGTTTCTTCTTTTGATAAAGATTTCCCTGCCGTGGTACAACGCAGCCGTGGTGTTGCTGAAGGAATGAGCAAAGGAGTTCAATTCTTGATGAAAAAAAATAAAATCGACGTAATTGAAGGTTTTGGAAAACTAAAACCTGGAAAAAAAGTTGATGTTACTGACAAAGACAATAAAGTGACTGAATACAGTGCAGATCATATTATTGTTGCCACTGGAGCCCGTTCTCGTGAGTTGCCAAACTTGCCACAAGACGGTGTAAAAGTAATTGGTTACCGTCAAGCAATGACTTTACCAACACAACCAAAATCGATGATCATCGTTGGTTCTGGAGCTATTGGAGTAGAATTTGCTCATTTCTATAACTCAATGGGAACTGATGTAACTATCGTTGAATTTATGCCAAATGTTGTTCCTGTTGAGGACGAAGACATCTCAAAACAATTTGAGCGTTCTTTGAAAAAAGCAGGTATCAAAGTAATGACTAATTCTTCTGTAGAGAGAATTGACACTGCAGGTGCCGGAGTAAAAGCATTTGTAAAAACAGCCAAAGGAGAAGTAGAATTAGAGGCTGATATCTTGTTATCGGCTGTTGGTATCAAAACCAATATTGAAAACATCGGTCTGGAAGAAGTAGGAATTGCCACTGACAGAGATAAAATTTTGGTAAATGCCTATAACCAAACTAATGTTCCAGGTTATTATGCTATTGGAGACGTAACACCTGGGCAAGCATTGGCACACGTAGCTTCTGCCGAAGGAATCAACTGTGTAGAGAAAATTGCAGGAATGCACGTAGAGCCTATCGATTACGGAAACGTACCAGGTTGTACTTATGCGACTCCTGAAATCGCTTCTGTTGGTTTGACAGAAAAGCAAGCCAAAGAAAAAGGATACGAATTAAAAATTGGAAAATTCCCATTCTCAGCATCAGGAAAAGCAAAAGCGGCTGGAACTCCAGACGGATTTGTAAAAGTAATTTTTGATGCTAAATATGGCGAATGGTTAGGATGTCACATGATTGGTGCCGGAGTTACAGATATGATTGCTGAGGCAGTTGTAGCCCGTAAACTGGAAACTACAGGACATGAAATCCTAAAAGCCATTCACCCGCACCCAACAATGAGCGAAGCCGTTATGGAAGCCGTTGCTGATGCTTATGGCGAGGTGATCCATTTGTAAATTCACCCATTATAAAATATAGAAAATCCGATTTGCAAATGCAGATCGGATTTTTTTATGGCACAAACCTTTTTTCCGTTTCATCAAGAATTACTTTTAATTTTTACCTTCCAGCATTCCTTCGGCACACTTCTCCTAATAGGTAATCATTTTTTGTTTTCGAATACACATTTTTAGATACTTTTGAATAATGTAGTCTTTTTTATCTATTTTTGGAAACTACAAAAAGATATAAAACCAAAAGAACCCCAAAAAACAAACCTTTATTGACATGCAAAATAATAGCTCTGCCATTTTAAAGACCAAACAACATTTTCAAATTCTTGATGGATTAAGAGGAATTGCCGCCTTGGCCATTGTACTTTTTCATTTTATGGAAATCGTTTATGAGCCCAGCAAAAATTTTATCGCGCATGGTTTTCTTGCGGTTGATTTTTTCTTTTGTCTATCCGGTTTTGTTATTGCTTATGCATATCATGACCGAATGGGTAAAATGGGAACTATTGAGTTCTTTAAATCAAGACTTATCCGATTGCATCCTTTGGTTATTTTTGGTTCCGTATTAGGCTTATTGACTTTTTTATTTGATCCTTTTAGCAACCATACTGAAACTTATGAAACTAGTAAATTGATTCTGATATTCCTGGCTTCCCTATTTTTAATTCCTTTTGCGGGAATGCCCGACCGTTATTTTAACTTGTTTGGTCTAAATGCACCCGCTTGGTCTTTATTTTGGGAATATGTTGCTAATATCTTTTATGCGCTTTTCCTTCACAAATTAAGCCGTCGTTCCCTTTTATTATTGACTGTCATTGCTGGGGCAGGACTCTGTTTTGCAAGTCATCGCGCAGGTGGTTCTCTGTTGGGCGGATGGAATGACACTACTTTTTGGGATGGCGGTGCCCGTGTTTCCTATTCCTTTTTAGCCGGTATGTTGATTTATCGTTCCAATTGGATTATTAAATCAAAACTAGGTTTTGCCGGTCTATCTGTATTGCTACTCCTAGCCTTCTTAATTCCTTTTTCGGATTGGAATTGGCTCACAGAACCACTCATTGTATTGTTCTATTTTCCCCTACTAATTGCCATAGGAGCAGGAGCCACACTAAATCAAAGCTTCGAAAAATCATGTCTCTTCCTCGGAAAAATATCCTATCCTTTATACATGACGCATTATGCCGTGATGTGGATGTTTGCAAGCTATTACACCATCTACAAACCGGGGACAAGCCAGCTTACTTTTATCATCATAAGCGGAACGCTTCTTTTAGTTGGCCTCGCCTATTTAACCATGAAATTCTATGATATTCCGGTTCGAAAGTATTTAACCGAAAGAAGAAAAAAATTCTAATCTCAAAATCCGATTGGCGAAAGTCAATCGGATTTTTTTTATCAGTCTTAGCTGAAAAATTAATCTGTAAAAAGACTAATATCTATTTTCTTCAAAAAGTCTCGATCACTTCGCATTACTATTTACTTAAAAAAAATACTTTTTCAAAAACGTTGATATAGATCAATGTTTTCAGTCTATAACTTGTTTAACTTTGTAAAAAAAACATTAAACATGAAAAATTCACTGCTTTTATTGCTCTTTGTTACAGCTACTTGTATTGGACAAGTAAATACAGGGAAAAAAATCCAGAAAAGTCCTGTAGAAAAATACATTAAGTCAATCGATAATCTGACGTTAGAAGCCGCTTACGAATTAACGAAACGGGCCAACGAAACGGCAACTTCATTAGATAAGAAAGTTACCATTACAATTTTAGATGTTTCAGGAAACATTCTGATGACAACCAGAGGCGAAAATGTAGGTCCTCACAATACGGAAGCCTCAAGAAGAAAAGCCTTCACGGCCTTATCTACCAAAACGGCAACTCTAGCCTTACTAAGAAATGCCAAATCAAATCCGGATACCCAAAATTTAAACACATTACCCGAATTATTACTATTGAGCGGAGGAGCTCCTGTCTGGTATAACGGGAATGTAATAGGAAGCATTGGTATTGCAGGCGGAGGAAGTGCAGAAAATGATGATTTAATTGCTAAATCAGCATCGATCTCAGAAATAGGAATCACTATAAAATAATTAATACTTAAATATAAAACAAAATGAAAAATTCAATCTTAACACTAGTTTTCGCTTTCATCACTATGACAAGTTTCGCGCAAAAAAGTACGTACCAACTATCAAGTCATATTTTAGATGTTAGCAAGGGAACTCCTGCAGCAGGAGTAAGCATCAAATTGGAAAAGCAAAATGAGCAAACCAAAACATGGCAGTTTGTAGACGAAAAAATTACGGACAAAAATGGAAGAATTACAGATTTCTTAAATTCTGAAAAAGCAAACCTTGGGATTTATAAACTGACTTATTTTGTTAGTGATTATTTCAAAAAAAATAATACGGAGAGCTTTTATCCCTTTATTGAGGTTGTTTTTCAAATAAAAGACAACAACCATTACCATGTACCAATAACACTTTCGGCTTATGGTTATTCAACTTATAGAGGAAATTAAATATAAAGCAACAACAGCTCGTCTAAAAAATTAAACGAGCTGTTTTGTTATTTTATTAAATTTTGATATTAATAATAATAATAATAATAATAAGGCTATTTGTTATTAATTACTATATTCAAGTTCTTCGTTTTCAACCTCACTACAATCCATGAAAATTTCTGGTTCTCTTACTGAATGCCAATAGTCTACCAGTATGCTTAACACTACGTCTTTTAAACCACTCAAAGAGGTTTCATTTTGATTTTCTTCATCCTTAATCACTTCAATCAATAATTCATTAACCTTCCTAATTTTTTCTGAATTTGTCATAATTATTATTATTATTCAATTGTTAAACCCCTTTTTTGTCTTTGAGATATATTTCTTACATATACAAAGTATGCTATTAAAGTCTTTTCTAATAAAAAGAAACCTCAGCATATTCTATATTCATATTCCAAAAATACACGGATTGGCCATTGCTAACAATACCCACTTTTAGTGATATTTCAATTAAAAAAGAAGCTAATATTATAAAGAATACTACTACATATAATTAATAACAATATGTAAATCAAATATTTACAGCAGATTTAAATAAAATAAGTAGGAAAAGGGAAAACACAAAAATGAACTTTTGTCTTAAGATCTATTTTTATAAGAGTAAAAAACAAGACCTTCAAACATTTCTTAGTCTAAGTGATAAAACTTCTTAATCAAATAGCTCAATATTAAATAAAGTACACTCAAAACGATTCCAAAAGAAAGTAAAAAACTAAGCAAGTTAATTACAATATTTGGCACAAACTTCAATCTGGGATGACTATAATAAGGCTCACGATGCAATCGCTCGTGAATATTTTGTCTTACTCTTTTAATTTTCTTTTTGATAATTTCTATTTTTTACTCTATTATTAGGATGAGACTATTCATCTAATTCTAAAAAAGAGGGATTATTCTTGATTGTTTATAATTTTCACAAACTAATTTAAGCATTTAAATTCACATAGAGACTTAATTAGTCTAATAAAAAAACCGCTTTGCCTAAATCAGCAATGCGGTTCTTATCCAATCAAAATATTTTATTAATCCACTAACTTATAAAAAAATAACTGCGGTTCTCCTTCTACTCCTGCTTCCATCATTAGCTTTTTCATTGCTTCAGAATTGATTCTAGCCTTAGCCTTCTCCAAATCTGAAATGGCAAATACTAAACTCACAACATTTGGATCATCAATACTTCTGGCCATTCCACGGTCAATAAGTCCGTCCTCCATTCTCTTGTTGATTCCCTCGGCATCATAAACTTTGAGCCAAGTATCAAAATCCTTCACCCGATGCGTCACCATCAAACGGTCCTTTAGATTAATCTTACTATCATCATTGCGTATCACATCATAAAAAGAGAACTCAGGCGCACTCACTACCCCGGCTTTTTTCATGAGCGCTTTGAGGTCAGGCATGGCACTAAATTCCTTAGCCTTCATCACATCATCCATTTTATCGATTATGATAATGGTATTAGGATCATCCATTCCTCTTCCCATAACAAAATGGGTTATACCATACATTTTTCTTATGGAATCATGTGCATCATACGCCATTCTCCATTTAGCATAATCGGCTACTTTATGCTTGATAGCTATAATTTTAAAAGGCATAAATGGCAGGCTCGTGCTATCCATTTCTTCCATTTCAGTGACTTCCTCTTTTTGTTCTGATTTATTGTTCTTGCAAGAGAAAACGGCAACCATAAAAAAAACGATCAAAATGGGATTCAAAATTTTTCTTAAGTTTTCCATAGTATTCTACTTTAAGTTATTTTTATTCGTAAATATACTAAAAATCAACAACTTAGATGTTTTTCTAGCATAAAAAAACCGTCTCATGTACTAAACGAGACGGTTCCTAATATGCTGAAAAATAATTTACAAAATATAATCAGTTGTGATAAAATTAGATTTATCGCTATTCAACAACGCCTGTAAAATCTCATTGTTGTACTCATTGTCTTTTGAGGCTACAAAAGTACGTATTGAAAACGAACGCAGTGCATCATGAATACTCAAAGTCCCCACCGCAGAATCTTTTCTTCCTGTAAACGGATAAATATCCGGTCCTCTCTGGCAAGAACTGTTTAAATTTACACGACAAACTAAATTCACTAAGGTATCAATCAGTGGCGCAATGGTTGTAATGTCTTTTCCAAACAAACTTACCTGTTGCCCATAATTGGACTCGGCCATATCGTTCAAAGGCTCTTGGATATCCTTGAAAGAGATAATAGGCACAACTGGACCAAATTGTTCTTCGTGATACACACGCATTTCCTTATTGACCGGAAACAAAACCGCAGGGAAAATATAATTAGGTGTTTGTTCGCCTCCTTTTTCGTTAATAATTTGAGCTCCTTTGTTCTTAGCATCATCAATCAAATCTTGTATATAAGCTGGCTTATCTTTTTCAGGCAATGGCGTCAGCATTACTGCCTTGTCCCAAGGATTTCCAAAAGAAAGCGCATCCACCTTAGCGGCAAAACGTCTGTTGAATTCTTCGGCAATTGTTTCATGAACATACAAAACCTTCAAGGCTGTGCAACGCTGTCCGTTGAAAGATAAAGAACCAACAATACATTCTTGGATAGCCAAATCTAAATCGGCATCCGCCAAAATTATCGCAGGATTTTTAGCTTCCAATCCCAAAATCAAACGCAATCTGTTTTTATTAGGATGCAAATCTTGCAAGGCAATCGCCGATTTACTGTTTCCAATTAAAGCCAAAACATCTATTTTACCCGAAGCCATAATAGGCGAAGCCACTTCACGCCCTCTACCATAAATTACATTGATAACTCCCTTTGGAAAACTATTTCTAAAGGCTTCTAATAAAGGTGATAATAATAAAACCCCATGTTTTGCCGGTTTAAAAATAACCGTATTTCCCATTATCAATGCCGGTATAAGCAAGGAGAAGGTTTCATTTAGAGGATAATTATAAGGACCTAAACACAAAACCACTCCTAAAGGTCCACGACGTATCATGGCATTTATTCCTTGGCTTTTGGTAAAACGGGCACTATTGCGATCTAATTGTTTGTAATCCTCAATCGTATCATAAATGTATTCTACGGTTCTGTCAAATTCTTTTTGGGAATCAGGCAGAGATTTACCAATTTCCCACATTAAATACTTCACAACTTCGGCGCGCTTTTCTTTCATCTGTGTTACAAAATTTGTCATACACTTAATACGATCAGCTACTTTCATCGTAGGCCATTGTCCTTGACCGTTATTGTAAGCACCCGCGGCGGCATTTACGGCTTCAAGCCCTTCTTTTTCTCTCATAAAAGGAATAGATCCTAACAACGTAGGTGCGTATGCTGTGGTTGATGATATAGTTGAGAAAACGCCTGATGTTTGCCCTTCCCATTTTTTTAATTCTCCATTTACTAAATAGGAATCTTGGTTAAGTAAAGCATTAATCTGAAACTCTTCTGGAATTAAATTCATTTTTTGGTTATTTTGGTTGTTCTAAATTATTTACATAAAAAAAGAGGCGTTGGCCTCATTTTAGTTTTATGGTGAAACGATATCTCCATTCCACTCTAAAATTCCTCCAATTAGATTGTAAGCATTTTCAAAGCCCAGTTCATTCATGACTTCACATGCTTTCGCACTTCTGGCTCCAGAACGGCAATACACATAATAATTTTTATTCTTATCTAAAGTTTCTAATTCTGAAATAAAACCCTGACCTTTATGAATATCAATATTTATAGCATTGGATATAATTCCATCATTATACTCATCTTCAGTTCTTACATCTAATATCACTGAATTCCCATCCTTTTCAAGTTGAGAAATCCAATCTTCTTGTGTTAAATTCATAGTGTGCTTTTTTTTTGTAAAAATACAATGTTTTTATCAAAGACAGTACTGCCACTTTATGAATTAGAGAATAATTCGAAGAAAACGTTTTCGTTAAGCCTTATTAATCAATCAACTATAAAATCAGCTGTTAAATCCATAATATTTAACCCATTAAATCTATAGACAATGAATAAAAAATAATTATCAATTTTTTATTTCCATTTTCATTTTTGGTTTCAAAAAGTTCCTATGCCATGTTCAATTTTTAACTTACTTTTACAGTATCTCCAACAAAAAATCTTTCTAAAAAAACATCAAATGCAGCATTCTTTAAAGAAAATATTCCCTTCCTTTTCGGACGATCTTATCCATGAAATTGAATCAAATGCAATTTGGCAATCCTATAAAGCCGGCGATGTAATTATGCGTACTGGTCAATACATCAACCATACCCTTTTAATTAGCAAAGGACAAGTAAAAATTTACCGCGAAGGAGAAAATGGTGGAGAGTTCTTTATGTATTATTTACAACCGGGTCAAGCCTGTGCTGTTTCTATGATTTGTGCAACCAAAAGTCAGACCAGCCAAATCATGGCAAAAGTAGTTGAAGATGTCGAGCTGATCATGATTCCGCTATCGCTCATGGAAAAATGGATGATGCAGTACCGCAGTTGGTATGAATTTGTAATAATGACCTATCGCTCCCGATTTGAAGAAATTCTCGAAGTAGTAGATAATATCGCATTTAGAGCCATGGACGAGCGTCTGGAATTTTACCTAAAACGCCATGCCAAAGCGTGTGACTGTAAAGAATTAAAATTATCCCACCAAGAAATTGCTATTGAACTCAATACTTCCAGAGAGGTAATTTCGCGTTTACTCAAGAAAATGGAGCAACGTGGTTTAGTAAGATTGTATCGCAATAACATCGAGCTTTTGACATAAAAAGACGCAATGTGACAAATGTTACTGTTTATGCACTAAATACAAACAACCTTTGTAAGAAAATAAAAATAAATGGAACTTTTAGGATATTTTGCTTCAATCATCATTGGTCTTTCTTTGGGTTTAATAGGAGGAGGAGGATCTATACTCACCATTCCTATTCTGGTTTATCTCTTTAAAATAGATCCCGAAAACGCCACCAGTTATTCACTTTTTATAGTGGGAATCACTTCCTTTTTTGGATGTATTAGTCATTATAAATTGGGGAATCTTAAAATCAAATCGGCAATGTATTTTGCCATTCCATCGATTGTTTCCATCCTGATTATTCGAGAAGTCATTTTTCCAAAAATTGCCTCGACCATTTTCTCCATTGCATCCTATGAAGTATCCAAAAACTTTCTGATTATGATTGTTTTTTCGGTACTGATGATGGCTGCCGCCATATCGATGATACGCAAAACAAAAACAGTCGTAAATCCTCCAAAAACGAATTATATTCAGCTGGGAATAATTGGGTTTTTAGTTGGAATTGTAACCGGATTTTTAGGCGCCGGTGGTGGGTTTTTAATCATTCCCGCTTTATTGTTTTTTGCTAATTTACCCATGAAACAAGCTGTTGGCACTTCCTTATTAATCATTTTTATCAATTCCAGTATTGGTTTTGCTGGTGACTTGTACATTGGCATGCCTATAGACTACCCCTTTTTGATTATGATTTCAAGTATTGCCCTTATAGGAATGCTTATTGGAATCAAGCTTTCTAAAAAAATAGATGGAGCTAAACTAAAACCCCTCTTTGGGTGGTTTATATTAATAATGGGAATCTACATCATTACGAAAGAAATCTTCTTTTAAATAAAACCATATTGTGTAACAATAGTCACTTTAAAATTGAAACACAAGAATTACCTTTGTATAAGAATCTAAAATTAAAAAATCATGCAAATAGAACAAATATATACCGGATGTTTAGCACAAGGTGCTTATTATATCACTTCAAATGGCGAAGCAGCAATTATAGATCCGCTAAGAGAAGTCCAGCCTTATTTGGACCGATTAGAACGTGACAACGTAAAGCTGAAATACATTTTTGAAACGCATTTTCATGCTGATTTTGTTTCAGGTCATGTCGATTTGAGTAAAAAAACAACAGCTCCAATTGTTTATGGCCCTACTGCCAATCCTGAATTTGAAGCTATCATAGCTACTGACGGTAAGGAATTCAACATTGGAAAAATCAAAATAAAAGCATTGCACACTCCCGGACATACCATGGAAAGCACTACTTATTTATTGATCGACGAAAACGGAAAAGAACATGCTATATTCTCAGGAGACACCTTATTCATTGGTGATGTAGGAAGACCTGATCTGGCTCAAAAAGCTGCTTCAATGACACAAGAGCAATTAGCCGGAATATTATTTCACTCTCTAAGAACAAAAATAATGACTTTGGCGGATGATGTTATTGTATACCCTGCACACGGCGCTGGTAGTGCCTGCGGTAAAAACATGAGTAAAGAAACCGTCTCAACTATAGGGCAACAAAAAGCGACAAATTATGCTTTGAGAGCCAATATGACCGAGGATGAATTCATCAAGGAAGTTACCGATGGTTTATTGCCTCCTCCTGCATATTTTGGTATGAATGTGGCCATGAACAAACAAGGTTATGAAAGCTTTGAAACCGTTTTAAACCATGGTATGAGAGCGATTAAAGCCAACGATTTTGAAGCCGTTGTAGAAGATTCCGGAGCCTTAATTTTGGACACTAGAAAAAATGGGGTATTTGCCAAAGGATTTATTCCGCAATCTATCAACATAGGAATCGAAGGTGATTTTGCCCCTTGGGTAGGCGCTTTAATTGCCGATGTAAAACAACCGATTATTCTGGTAACAGAAATTGGACAGGAAGAAGAATCTGTAACTCGCTTAAGCCGTGTGGGATTTGATAATCTAATAGGTCATCTGGAAGGTGGTTTTGAAGCTTGGTTAAAAACTGGAAAAGACATCGATACCGTGAATAGAATCACTGCCGATGAATTTTCGAAAGAACTAAAAATTGGCGAAAGCAAAGTAATTGACATTCGAAAAGAAAGTGAATACAGTGCTGAACATATCGATGAAGCTTATAGCAGGCCATTAGCAAACATAAACAATTGGCTGAAAGACATTGACCCAAAAGAACCCTTTTTTCTTCATTGTGCCGGTGGTTATCGCAGCATGATTGCCGCTTCTATTCTACAGGCTCGCGGATTTAGAAATTTCAAAGAAATTGAAGGTGGTTTTAATGCTATTGCAAAAACCGAAGTACCCAAAACTGATTTTGTATGTCAAAGTAAAGTACTTTAAAATTCAAAATAAACCCTAAAATAACTCATTATTAATACATTATTAATACATTATAAATTAAATTTACTATAGAATTACAAACTATTTTAATCATTTAAATTTTATATCATGAAAAAAAATATGGGTCAAACTGACAAGATCATTAGGGTTTTAATAGCTGTAGTTATAGGAATATTGTATTTCACTAATACAATCAGTGGCACACTGGCTTTGATTTTAGGCGTATTTGCAATCATATTTTTGATTACAAGCTTCGTAAGCTTTTGTCCTTTATACAGCCCTTTTAATATCAATACACGCAAAAAAAATTAAGTAAAATGAATAAGGAACAATGCTGTGTGGTATCCTGCGAAAGACCATTAGATCAAGAATATTGGGAAAACCAATACAAAGCTAAGGCCACTGGCTGGGATCTTGGAGAGGTATCGCCACCCATTAAAGCTTATATTGACAGCTTAGAGAATAAAAATACTGCCATTCTGATTCCCGGATGTGGTAATACTTATGAAGCAGATTATCTTTTAGAAAAAGGCTTCACCAATGTTAGTGTTATTGATATAGCGCCAACCTTAGTTGAGAATTTAAAACAAAAGTTTGCAAACAATCCCAACATACAAATCATATTAGGGGATTTCTTCGAGCATCAAGGAAAATACGATTTGATCATCGAGCAAACTTTTTTCTGCGCGTTGCCTCCAACGATGCGTCAAAAATATGCGTGGAAAATGCATCAGCTTTTGGCCGACAATGGTATTTTGGCAGGCTTGTTATTCAATAGAACTTTTGAAGTGAGTCCACCATTTGGCGGAAGCAAACAAGAATACGAAGCTCTTTTTAAAAATGCCTTTGTTTTTTTAAAAATGGAAAAAGCCGAAAATTCTGTTACACCAAGAGCCAATACGGAATTATTTTTTGAATTAAAGAAAAACAATACCGTACAAGTTAACCTTTATGAATTCAAAGGAATTACTTGCAGCGGTTGTATGACTACGGTAACCCAAAAATTTGCCGCGATAAATGAGGTTCTTAACGTAAGTATGAGCACTGATTTTGCCGAAGTTTTGATTGTAAGCAAAAAAGAAATTCCATTAGAAGAACTACAAACAATTGTGTCTTATGATGAAAAATATAAAATAAAGAAAATATAAAATATGAAACAATTACTCTTTACAAATTGGCACGCCATGCGATTGTTTCGTTTAGCTTTTGCAGGCTTCCTTTTTTATCAGGCTTATGTGAGCAAGGAATGGTTTTTTATTGCATCTGGCATATTCTTCCTGTTCCAAGCACTATTTAATTTTGGTTGCGGCCCCAATGGTTGTAGTATTCCAAATAAAAAATAAATTAAAAAAGTGTGTAACATAGAATTCAAATTCTTTTACACACTTTTTTTCTCCTCTTCTATTCGTAAAATAGATTCTGGGGATTCAGTTCTTGTTTTTCCTTATTTTCCTGTTTTATAAAACATTGCAATGATAAAAAAAACCATTTTTAAGATACATAACTTCTAAAAAAGTTAAATCCTTTTTAACGAATCAAGCCTCATCAGTAAGTCATAAATTTTGTAATTTTAAAACTCGCATCAGTTTACTAAAGCTTATCACTAAAAAAAAACACCATGAATTCTAGTTTCAACACAATCATAAATTCAGAAAAACCCGTGCTGGTTGATTTTTTCGCCACTTGGTGCGGTCCATGCAAGATGCTAGGTCCAATTTTGAAAGAAGTAAAAGACAACTTGGGTGATCGAATCTCCATCATCAAAATAGACGTGGATAAAAACCAACAATTGGCTTCGGTATACCAAGTTCGAGGTGTGCCAACGATGATTTTATTCCAAAACGGAAAACAATTGTGGAGACAATCTGGGGTTGTAGAAAAAGACAACCTCATTAAAATTATCTTAGAGAAAAGCAATCAATGAATAAAAAAGCAATCATCATCACAGGATTAGGAATAATCATTGGCGCCATCGGTGGCTACCTATATTATCATTACGTGGGCTGTCTTTCCGGTAGTTGTGCCATAACTTCAAAGCCTTTAAATTCTACTTTATACGGAAGCCTTTTAGGTGGTTTATTCTTCAATTTATTTACCAAGAAAGAGAAAAAATAACTCCTTTTGGCTAATTATATACAATTGACCAAATTGTAGAATAGCAAACTTTTTATCTAAATGCTGCCATAGCAATCAATGTTTCAGAAAAACACTTAAAAAAATAATAGCCTCTAAAACCCTTTACAGCAAAGGTTTTCTTTTCAATTCTACTGTCAAAAATATTTTTTTTTAAAAAAAACACTCTTTTATTTGTATATACAAATAAAAAAAGTGTTACATTTGTGCCAACAAATTACATATGCACAAATATGAAAATTGAAGACGAAATAAAAAGCACAGTTCCATTAGACATTTCAAAAAAAATAATACTGAACGTTTTGTATACCCAAAATGTTATTACAGAAAATTTTAATGAAATTTTGAAACCTTATGAAATATCCGGAGAACAATATAATGTTTTACGCATCTTAAGAGGACAAAAAGGAAATCCTGCCAATATGTGTATGATTCAGGAGCGAATGTTAGCCAAAACGAGTAACACCACACGACTTGTAGATAAATTACTATTAAAAAATCTGGTTACACGAAATGTTTGCCCGGAAAACCGCCGAAAAATTGAAGTTCTAATTACTCAGAAAGGGCTGGATATTCTGACTGAAATAGATCCTAAAGTAGTTGAACACGAAAGTCTTTTTTCAAACAAATTAGACTCTGAAGAACTGGAACAATTGAATTTCCTATTAGAAAAATACAGAAATTAATACCTATAAACCATGAGCACTTTTATAAAAAATCAAAATTGGAGATACGCAACAAAGAAATTTGATGCCACCAAAAAAATAGCTACTGAAGACCTTAATACACTAAAAGAAGCAATTCGTCTAAGTACTTCATCATACGGATTACAACCGTATAAAGTCCTTATAGTTGAAAATCCGGAATTGAGATCACAATTGCAACAAGCCGCCTGGGGGCAATCCCAAGTAGTAGATGCTTCTCACCTTATTATTTTTGCAAATGAAACTAACTTTGGAGAAGAAGGTATCAACAATTACTTCCAAAACGTAAGTGAAACAAGAGAAGTTTCAGTGGAAAGCATGAAAGCTTATATGGATTTCATGAAATCCGCCATCACTTCACTTCCTGAAGAAGCCAGAAATATTTGGACAGCAAAACAAACTTATTTAGCTTTGGGCAACTTACTAAATGCCGCTGCCGAATTAAAAATTGACGTTACGCCGATGGAAGGATTCGCTCCTGACAAAGTAAATGAAATACTGGGATTAGAAGCATTAGGTCTTAACGCCTCAGTAATGGCAACCATAGGATACCGCCATGAAGAAGACGCAACCCAACATTACAAAAAAGTTAGAAAATCAAACAACGAATTATTTCTTACACTATAATTATTAATATTAAATCAAATTTAAAACAAATGAAAAATTTAAAATCAATTGCATTAGCATTAGTAGTAGTTTTATCAACTGCATCAGTAACAGCACAAACTAAAAAAGTAGATGCTTCAGCAAGTACCATCAACTGGGTTGGAAAAAAAGTAACAGGACAACACAACGGAACTGTTAACCTAAAAGACGGTGCTTTAGTTTTTAAAGGAAAAAAATTAACTGGAGGAACTTTTACAGTTGATATGACTTCATTAACAGCAACAGACTTAAAAGGAGAATACCAAGGAAAACTAAATGGACACTTGAAAGCGGACGATTTTTTTGGAACAGATAAATTTCCAACTTCAACCTTAGTATTCAAAACAATTAAAACGACTGCCAAAGATACATACGCTGTGACTGCTGATTTAACAATCAAAGGAATCACAAAACCAGTAAACTTTAATATTAAAGTTAACGGTAATACTGCCGCTACAACTTTCAATGTAGACAGAACAAAATACGATATCAAATACGGATCAAAAAGTTTCTTTGACAGCTTAGGAGATAAAGCTATTTCTGATGAATTTGAATTAGCTGTTTCTTTGAAAATGTAATTTTCGAAAACTTAAATACACCAAACCTCAATAAGAAATTATTGAGGTTTTTTTTTTCATAACCAAAAAAACAAGACACAGCAAACCTCATTAAAATACTAATAATCATTATTTTACAAAAAAAATTAATCCTTTTTATTTAACTTTGATACAACAGATGTAATTAAGATAATTATTCTCAAACGAAATCTATCTTTAACCTTTTAAATGTGTATCAAAATGAAAAAATTAAAAATTATTGGAATCCTTGTGACCGTTCTTCTTACTTATGGAAACATCCAATCCCAAACCAAAAAAATTGATCTTACAAAAAGTAAAATTACTTGGACTGGTAAAAAAATAACAGGAGAGCATCAAGGCACTATCGATTTTAAAGAAGGTTATCTTATTATGAAAGATAATACGATTACTGGCGGAAGATTTGTCGCTGACATGACCACCTTAAACAACACAGACCAAACAGGTAAACCAAAACTAAATCTCGAAGGTCATTTAAAATCGGATGATTTTTTTGGAACCCAAAATTTCCCTACTGCCACTTTAGTCTTCAAAACAATCCAGAACAAAGGAAAAGACAACTACGGCATCACCGCTGATTTGACCATCAAAGGCGTCACAAAACCAACCAAATTTGATTTGACCCTAAAAGACGACTCCGCAACAGCTAAACTAACTGTAGACCGTACCAAATATGATATTAAATACGGCTCCGGAAGTTATTTTGAAGACCTTGGAGATAAAACCATCTACAATGATTTTGAATTAGAAGTATTTCTAAAAATGTAGTTTACAGCTTTAAAAGTTCAAAAAAAAAAATAAGCCTCAATAAGAAATTATTGGGGCTTTTTCATTCTGCTTATCCTCGATTATACACACTACTTTGAACCTTAAAAAACTAAAATTTCTAAAACAGTATTTAAAATCTTCATTAACCTTATAGTAACAAATACTTAATACTCAATGATTATCCAATTCATAAAAGGCAGTTAATTTTGAAAAAAATAAATCATTAAATAAATGCAACAGAAGTTTTTCTGTGTATATGATAAATATTTAAAACAAAATTGAATCATGAAAAAATTGCTTTTTATTCTGATTAGCTGTCTTTTATTAAGTGCCCAATCAATCTATTCTCAGCAAACAAAAGGAATTATTGGCCAAAACAATTGGTTAAACAATTGGACCAATTTCAAACCGGCAACCGAAGAATATCCCGAAGCCACAACCATTTTGACAGGAAAAATAGACAAAAACCTTACACTTCACAAGAAGCAAACGTACCGATTGATAGGCGTAGTTTATGTAACCAATAATGCCGTGCTTACCATAGAACCTGGAACAGTTATAAGAGGTGATGTAGAAACATGCGGTACGCTCGTCATAACAAAAGGAGCCAAAATAATGGCCGAAGGAAAAGACACTGACCCCATCATTTTCACATCGGATAAGGAAGCTTACGCAAGAAAACCGGGCGATTGGGGAGGCATAATCATCTTGGGGGATGCCCCTATCAACAAAATTGGCGGAGTCAGTTTCTTAGATTTTAATCTGGATCACATGATTAGTCAATATGGCGGACAAAATCCCGATAGTGATTCCGGTATATTAAAATATGTTCGAATTGAATTTTCGGGAAGAAAACTCAATACTTTAAAAGAACTTAATGGCCTATCATTGGCCGGAGTTGGTCGCCAATCCAAGTTTAGCTTTATACAAATCAGTTATTCTAATGACGATTCCTTCGAATGCTATGGAGGTGACGTCAATTTTGACAATCTCATTTCTTTTAGAGCCACCGATGATGATTTCGATTTTACCCAAGGAGCCCAATGCAACATAAACAACAGTATTGCCATTCGTTACCCTTATTCATCCGATATCTCAGGTTCGAGATGCTTCGAAATAGATTCTTTTGACAAAATCGAAAATTTAGACCCAACCAAAAAGTTGACCAAAATAACAGCTACCAATATTACTTTGGCTAATTTAGAAGAAAACAATCAGGGCTTAGTTCGAGAAGCGATTTACATCAAAGACAAAAGCTATTTCAGCCTTAGCAACAGTGTCGTTTCCGGATTTAAACTTTGTGTTTTATTGGACGATAAAATTGCCAATATTTCAGCAAATTTGGCAAAAATAAATCTGCAAAGCCTACTTGTCAATAACTGTGAAGGTGGAGTCCAAAGCGAAATTATTGAAAACGACCCAGAAATAAAAAACTGGTATAGCAATGAATCTTTTTCCATAGAATATTCTAAACTGACTAAGGAAGCGCTTTTTCTACAACCTAATAATAAAAGGATACCTGATTTTAGATTAAAAACAAACACCATATTAGTCAAAGGATATTAATCCCTGACAATCACTTCATAGCCAATGGAGTAAAACTCTAAACTATAATTAAAGAGTATTATTTTTTTAAACAAAAAAATGGCATAATGTTTTATTTTTTATTTAATAAGTTTGTCCTAATCAAATTTCATTTATATATTTGTCATCAATAAAAACAACATGAACACAATTTTAAACAATACTTGGTGGTGGAATAATTTACGTCAATGGTCGTGAACAAAGCTCCTATAGTATTATTTAAACTATAAATATAAAAAGGCTTGTCATCACGACAGGCCTTTTTTTTATGCCGAAATTTAACTTAACTAAAATAAAAACAAATTGAAATCTTATATCTTAAATACAAAATACAAGCAAATCCTTGCTGATACGATGACACCGGTAAGTGTATATTTCAAAATACGCGATAAGTTCCCAAACAGTTTATTACTTGAAAGTAGTGATTACCATGGGAACGACAACAGTTTTTCCTATATCTGTTGTAATCCTATTGCATCGATAAAGATAGAAAACGAAACCATCTTTAAAAGCTATCCTGATGGCACATCTGAGAAAATAGCAATTAATTCTGATACCGATATTCCAAAAGTAATTCAAGCTTTTTCCCATCAATTCAAGTCCACAAAAAACGATTTCAAATTCATCAATAATGGTTTGTTTGGTTACATTTCCTATGATGCTGTTCGTTATTTCGAAAAAGTAACCATTGCCAAAAAAGACAATAGTAATACCATTCCCGATGTGTACTATGCCGTATACCAAAACATAATTGCCATTAATCATTTTAAAAATGAAGCTTATATTTTTTGCCATAGCCTAGACGACACAAACAACATTTCGGAAATCGAACAATTATTGCAATCCAGAAACATAGCTTCGTATAAGTTTACCAAAGAAGGTGAAGGTTTTTCAAATCTAACCGATGAAGAATTCAAGCACAATGTGGCTTTGGCCAAAAAGCATTGTTTCCGTGGAGATGTTTTCCAATTGGTTTTATCCAGACGTTTCACCCAAGGCTTCAAAGGCGATGAATTTAATGTCTACAGAGCCTTAAGAAGCATTAATCCTTCGCCCTATTTGTTCTTTTTTGATTATGGAAATTTCAAAATATTTGGTTCTTCACCCGAAGCCCAAATTATTGTAAAAAACAGAAAAGCCGAAATTCATCCCATAGCCGGAACCTTCAAGAGAACCGGAAATGACGAGCAAGACGCCATTCTTGCCAAAGAATTATCCGAAGACAAAAAAGAGAACAGCGAACATGTAATGTTAGTCGATTTAGCCAGAAATGATTTGAGCCGAAATGGTCATGACGTAAATGTCGAAAAATACAGAGAAGTACAGTTTTTCTCCCATGTTATTCATTTGGTTTCCAAAGTAACGGGACATTTACATGACAAAGCCACAACCATGCAAGTCGTTGCCGATACTTTTCCAGCAGGAACATTAAGCGGGGCTCCTAAACACCGAGCGATGCAACTGATTGAGGAATATGAGAAAACCAACCGCAACTTTTATGGCGGTGCAATAGGCTTCATGGATTTTGAAGGCAATTTCAATCACGCCATCATGATCAGAACTTTCCTTAGCAAAAACCATCAGTTGCATTCGCAAGCCGGAGCGGGAATCGTAGCCAGTTCAGACGAAGAGAGTGAAATGCAGGAAGTATACAACAAATTAAAGGCGCTAAATAAAGCACTGGATCTAGCAGAAACGATTTAACCAATTTAAACTTTTAAAAGATGAAAACAACAATTAGCAGCTTACTAATCATTGTTCTTTTTGCAGCTTGCAATCTAAAACAAGAAAATTCTAAGAAAGACAAAAATAATATTGCAGGAACTTGGCGACTCATATCGGCCATTACTACTGAAAAAGACAGTACTTTTTCGACATTCAATCCTAATACTAAAATGATCAAAATAATTAATGACACTCATTTTTCATTTTTCAACCATGATTTAAATAACGGAAAAGACAGTACCGCCCTTTATTTTGCTGGCGGAGGAAAATACACTTTAAAAGACAGCCTTTATACTGAAAATCTAGAATACTTTTCGGTTAGAGAATGGGAAAATAACAAATTTGACTTTGTCGTAAAAATACAAAATGACACTTTGATTCAAAAGGGAACGGAGAAAATTGAAAAACTGGGAATAAATCGAATAATAATCGAAAAATACGTTCGAGAAAAATAATACAAACACGATGAAAAAAATAGTAGTCATAGACAATTACGATAGCTTTACTTACAATTTAGTGCATTATCTGGAAGATTTAAATTGTGAAGTTAGCGTATACAGAAACGATGAATTTGATATTGAGGAAATTGAACGTTTCGATAAAATATTACTTTCTCCAGGTCCCGGAATTCCGGATGAAGCCGGATTATTGAAAGATGTTATCCGAAAATATGCCCCTACCAAAAGTATTCTCGGAGTCTGCTTGGGACAGCAAGCCATAGGAGAAGTTTTTGGCGGAAGCCTTTCTAATTTGGACAAAGTATATCACGGCGTAGCCACAAAGGTCAAAACGGTAGTTGATAACGAAATACTATTTGAAGGAATCGGAAACGAGTTTGAAGTGGGACGCTACCATTCTTGGGTGGTAGAGGCTAACTTACCCGATGTTCTCGAAGCCACCTCATTTGACGAAAACGGACAAGTAATGTCTTTGAGACACCGAACCTTTGATGTGCGCGGAGTACAATTTCATCCGGAAAGTGTACTGACTCCAAACGGAAAAAAGATGCTGGAAAATTGGGTAAAATCATAGTATTCAGTGTTCAGTCGCAGTAATCAGTTGACTGAATTTAAATAACAATATTCATTACTAAACTTTGCGTCTTTGAGCCTTAGCGGCAAAAAATAAAATAAAATGAAAAACATATTAAACAGACTGATCAATCACGAAATACTCTCCAAAGAAGAGGCTAAAAACGTATTAATCAATATCTCCAACGGAAGTTACAATTCGAGTCAAATCTCAGCTTTCCTTACCGTATATATGATGCGCAGTGTCAGTATCGACGAACTTGCGGGTTTTCGGGAAGCCTTATTAGATTTATGTATTCGTGCGGATTTATCGGCTTACAACACCATCGATTTGTGTGGTACCGGTGGTGATGGCAAAGACACTTTCAATATCTCTACTTTGGCCTCATTTGTGGCAGCGGGTGCAGGAATAAAAGTCGCCAAACACGGGAATTATGGTGTTTCTTCTATTTCTGGCTCAAGTAATGTCATGGAAAAAATGGGCATCAAATTTAGTAACGACGCTGATTTCTTGGAACGCTGCATCGACAAAGCAGGGATTTGTGTCTTGCATGCCCCTTTATTTCACCCTGCTATGAAAAACGTAGGTCCTATTCGAAAGGAATTAGCGGTAAAAACCTTTTTTAATATGCTGGGTCCCATGGTGAATCCTTCCTTCCCAAACAATCAATTGGTAGGCGTTTTCAATTTAGAACTGGCCAGAATGTATGCGTATTTATATCAAAATACGGATACCAACTTTACCATTCTTCATTCGCTTGACGGTTATGATGAAGTTTCATTGACTGGACCTACAAAAACAATTACCCGTTCGATGGAAGGAATGTTAAACCCTGAGGATTTTGGTGTTTCTCTTTTGGCGCAAAGCGAAATTGAAGGTGGAAAAACAATCGAAGAATCTGCTCAAATGTTTATTGATATTATTTCCGGTAAAGGAAGCGAAGCTCAAAATAATGTGGTTTGTGCCAATGCTGCTATGGCAATTGCAACGGTTACAAAATGCTCTGCTTTAGAAGGATTTCAAATAGCAAAAGAAAGTTTACTATCCGGAAAAGGACTTTTATCTTTGAAAACATTACAAGAATTAAGCAAATAAAATAGTTTAAAGTTTAAGGTTTAAAGTTGTTGGAATTTCGAACAACTTGAAACTTTAAACAAAGAAAACTTTAAACAAACAATTAAGAATGAATATTTTAGATAAAATCATAATTGACAAAAAACAAGAAGTCATTCTCAAGAAATCGATTATTCCTGTTTCACAATTGGAAGCTTCGGTTTTCTTCGAAAAAAAGACTATTTCTTTGAGTGATAATTTGCAAAACAGCACGTCAGGAATTATTGCCGAACACAAACGTCGCTCGCCTTCTAAAGCAGAAATAAATTATAGCTTTACCGTGGAAGAAGTAACAAAAGGCTATGAAAATGCCGGTGCTTGTGGAATTTCGGTATTAACGGATGGAAAATATTTTGGTGGTTCCTTAGACGATTTACTTTTGGCTAGAGCCACAGTAAATATTCCGCTATTGCGAAAAGAATTCATTGTGGATGAATACCAAATCTTAGAAGCCAAAGCACACGGAGCCGATTTAATTTTGCTCATCGCCGCAGTTTTAACCAGAGACGAAATCAAAAAATTATCTGAATTTGCTAAAAGTTTAGGACTCGAAGTTTTACTGGAAGTGCACAATCAGGAAGAGCTGGAAAAATCGATAATGCCTACATTGGACATGATTGGTGTAAACAACCGCAACCTGAAAACATTTGAAGTAAGTTTGGATTTCAGCAAACAACTGGCAGCTCAAATTCCGAATGATTTTGTAAAAATTTCCGAAAGCGGCATTTCATCAATAGAAGCCATTAACGAACTAAAACCTTACGGCTACAAAGGTTTCCTTATTGGTGAAAACTTTATGAAAACCGACAATGCGGGTAAAGCAGCAACAGAATTTATTTCAAAACTAATTTAATAGATAATAAAAACTTTGTGAACTTTGCGCATGCTTTGTGAACTTTGTGGTTAAAAAAAATACGATGAAACTCAAAATCTGCGGCATGAAATATCCCGAAAACATTCTCGAAGTAGGCGCGCTCCTACCCGATTATATGGGATTTATATTCTGGGAAAAATCAGCTCGATATTTTGATGGTATAATTCCTGATTTACCAAAATCAATTAAGAAAGTTGGAGTTTTTGTGAACGAAAGCAGCAGCCTAATTTTGGAAAAAGTCGAAAAATATAATTTACAAGCCATACAATTACACGGCCACGAATCAGTTGAATTTTGTTTAGATTTGAAAAATGAAATCAAGAATCTGAAACAAGTTCAGATTGAAATCATAAAAGTATTTTCGGTAGCTGATGATTTTGATTTTGAAGTACTGAAACCGTTTGAAACTGTTTGTGATTATTTTCTTTTTGATACCAAAGGAAAATTACCCGGTGGCAACGGAACCCCTTTTGACTGGAAAGTATTAGAAAAATATCCATCAAACAAACCATTTTTCCTAAGCGGAGGAATTGGAATTGCTGAAATGGGCGCTGTAAATGAAATTTCGAAAACCAATTTACCGCTTTACGCCATTGATGTCAACAGTAAATTTGAAATCGAACCCGGATTAAAAAATATACAATTATGTAAAGACGCACTGCAGTGTGTATCTACAGTTATAAAAAAATAAAAAAAATAAAATCATGTCATACCACGTCAACGAAAAAGGCTATTACGGAGAATTTGGAGGAGCCTACATTCCTGAAATGTTATATCCAAATGTAGAAGAATTACGCCAAAACTATCTAAAAATAACGGCAGATCCCTCTTTCCAAGCTGAATTTGATGCCTTGCTACAAGATTATGTGGGGCGCCCTACACCACTTTATTTTGCAGAGCGTTTGTCCCAAAAATACAATACCAAAATCTACTTAAAAAGAGAAGATTTATGTCATACTGGAGCGCACAAAGTCAATAATACCATTGGACAAATACTATTAGCCAAACGTTTGGGTAAAAAACGTATCATCGCCGAGACAGGCGCGGGTCAGCATGGCGTGGCTACAGCAACCGTTTGTGCCTTGATGGGACTGGAATGCATCGTTTATATGGGCGAAATTGACATCCGCCGTCAGGCGCCAAACGTAGCGCGTATGAAAATGTTAGGCGCCGAAGTGCGTCCGGCACTTTCGGGCTCAAAAACCCTGAAAGACGCCACAAATGAAGCTATTCGCGACTGGATCAACAATCCTGTTGACACCTATTACATCATCGGATCGGTGGTGGGACCACATCCTTATCCGGACATGGTAGCGCGTTTTCAGTCTGTTATTTCAAAGGAAATCAAAGGCCAATTATTGGAAAAAGAAGGCCGTGAAAACCCGGATTATGTGATTGCCTGTGTGGGTGGAGGAAGCAATGCCGCCGGAGCTTATTATCACTTTTTGGACGAAAAAGACGTCAACATTATCGCTGTCGAAGCCGCCGGTTTGGGTGTTGATTCTGGCGAAAGTGCCGCCACCTCAGCCTTGGGAAAAGTGGGTATCATTCACGGAAGTAAAACCTTGTTGATGCAGACTCCTGATGGGCAAATTACAGAGCCCTACTCGATTTCGGCTGGCTTGGATTATCCGGGTGTTGGGCCTTTGCACGCACATTTATTCGCTTCGGGAAGAGCACAGTTCATCTCAATAACCGATGCACAAGCAATGAATTGGGGATTAGAATTGTCCAAAATGGAAGGAATTATTCCCGCTATCGAAAGCGCTCATGCCTTTGCCGTTCTGGACGAAATGAAGTTCAAACCAGAGGATATTGTGGTCATTAACCTTTCCGGTCGTGGCGACAAAGATTTGAATACTTATATTGATTATTTTAAATTATAACAAAAGTATAATTGGGGCGTTCCCCAAGGATTGAGCTGTATATTACCTCATTTTCATGGCAGATAAAGCCATAAAAAAGGATAGCGCTTCTATCCCTAACGCAAACAAATAACTAGAAAAAAACTATTTATGGAACAGCTATTCTCTTACGGTACATTGCAGTCAAAAGAAATTCAAATGCAGGTTTTCAACAAACTGTTGATTGGAACACCAGAGCAGCTTTTAGGATACAAACTAAAAGATTTACAAATAGAAGAAGAATTTGGAATGGAAGATTACTTTGTAGCCATTCCCAGTGAAAATCCTTCGGATGCAATAAAGGGTATTGCTTTTAGTATTTCCAGTGAAGATCTTATAAAAGCAGATCAATTTGAATCTAATGCTTATAAAAGAACTCAAATAACATTGGAATCTGGAATAACGGCTTGGATTTATATTGAGAGTTAATAATCTAGAAAAAGAGTTACCATTTAAGCAGGCTGCGAGATTTCTAAAACCAAATTTTGAATACAAAACTAATTCCCCGATCCGCAAAGCATCTGACTTTGAGAAGGTTTTAAACGGTCTCCGACCGCATTAATAAAAAAAAGTCTGAAACCTTCAAAAAAAAACCTCATAGTCAGATGCTTTGCGGAGCTAAAAAGATAAAAAAATTACACAGAATAGAAAATGAACAGAATACATCAAAAATTACAAGAGACTAAAAAAATACTTTCCATCTATTTTTCAGCGGGCTATCCTAGCCTCAACGATACGGTGCAAATCATTCAGGATTTGGAAAAAAACGGTATTGACATGATCGAAATCGGCTTACCTTTTAGTGACCCCTTAGCCGATGGACCAACCATTCAGGCAAGTTCAACCCAAGCCTTACACAACGGAATGACAACCCAAGTTTTGTTTGACCAATTAAAAGACATTCGCAAAACAGTATCTATTCCTCTGGTGATCATGGGCTATTTCAACCCAATGTTGCAATACGGAATTGAGAATTTCTGCCAAAAATGTGCCGAAATTGGTATCGACGGACTAATTATTCCCGATCTTCCGGTGGATGTGTATGCGGACGAATACAAAGCTACTTTCGAAAAATACGGCTTGAAGAATATATTCTTAATTACACCACAAACTTCTGAGGAACGCATCTGTTTTATAGACAGCGTATCGGATGGATTTATTTATATGGTGAGTTCCGCCAGTGTTACGGGTTCACAAACCGGTTTTGGGAGCACACAGGAAGCCTACTTTAAACGCATAGCCGACATGAATTTGAAAAACCCTCAAGTAATAGGCTTCGGAATCAACAACAAAGAAACTTTTGAGCAAGCCACACAATTCGCCAAAGGAGCGATTATAGGAAGTGCTTTTATCACGCATCTTACCGAAAATGGAACTGGAAAAATCGCAGAATTTGTAAAAGCGATTCGATAAATTCTTTAAACAACCATTTTTAAATTATAAACCGCAAATTCGCAAATTATAGATTCCGTTTGGGACTTTCTAATTTGCAAATTTGCGGTAATTTTTTTTAAATGAGAATTATTAGGAAACAGTTTCTTCCTCTACAGCAAATTCCATGTGATCCACTATTTCTGCTGCTACTTCCGGTTTAGAAGCTTTAAGCGCATTGAACCGTTCTAATTTTTCCAAATCTCCTTCTTCGCCACTAAAATAGGGAAAAACATCCATAATAGGCGATTCTGAAATGGCAGGAATAGAATAGTCGCCCATCGTATTTTTCATCACATGAATGGTATTGTCATAGGCTTCTTTTACATCATTGGCCTGGATCAATAAATACATATTGGTCTTGCGTTCCTTACCGCTTTCTTCGTCATAAGCCACTAGAGAAACCTTCGATTTAAACCAGCGATCTGCGTTTTCAAAAGGGTGAATTTCGGCATAATTAGCCACTTTGATATTGGTGATTTTAAATTCTTCACTAACATAAGCTGCCATTTCTTCATTGATTCTCTTTTCGGCTTCGGTATAGGAAATCGCGTCTACCAAATAAGGTTCAGTAGTCACTTTTTGTCCTCCCGTTTCATCGGTTTTTCTATATTTTACTTTGCATTCGTACCAAATTGCGCTCATCTCTATGTTTTTTTTAAGGATGGCAAAGATAGATTTTAACGGAAAATAAATCTATAATTGCTAAAATAGATATTCACAATTTCAAATGAATATTAGCCTCTTTTTCTATCGCTTCGGCATTTGAAAAATGCAAAACCAAAATTAAAATCAAAAACCCGCAATCTTTTATCCTTGTTCCATAAGTTAGTATCTTTGCGCCTCACTGAAGTATTCTATACCACTTAACCGTCCCCAATATTGAAAATAAAAATTGATCCATTCGTTCTTTCGATACTTATTGTCGTGCTGCTGGCCTATCTTTTTCCAAAATTTGGCGGCGAGTCCGGTCCACTTCCTCTGGGTGCTATTGGAAGCATTGGAATCTCATTGATCTTCTTTTTCTATGGTCTTAAATTGAGTCCCGAAAAAATGAAAGCCGGATTGAAAAACTGGAAATTACACCTGCTGGTTCAAACTTGTACTTTTCTGGTCTTTCCGCTGATTGTATTGTGTTTTTATCCCTTGATTTCTACTGAGGACGACCGAAAAATATGGCTAGCTTTTTTGTTCTTGGCATCGCTCCCTTCTACCGTTTCCTCTTCGGTAGTTATGGTTTCTATTGCCCGAGGAAATATTCCATCGGCTATTTTCAACGCCAGTATTTCCGGCTTATTAGGCATTATTATCACCCCGCTTTGGTTGGGTTTGTTTCTCAATGCTGCGGCAACCAATTACGATTTGGGGGATATTTATGCCAAATTGCTTTTAGAAGTTTTGGCACCGGTAATCCTAGGGCTTCTTTTGCACCGTTATTGGGGGAAAATGGCACAAGAATACAACCGTTATCTTACTTTATTTGACAAAACAATTATCCTGTTAATCATCTATAAAAGCTTTTGTACTTCCTTTGAAGAAAAGGTCTTCAACAGTATAAACGGCGGCGATTTGCTTGTTATAAGCACAGCTATTCTAGCACTATTTTATTTGGTTTATTTCCTTACGGGCTTTTTAAGCCAGCTACTCGGTTTTAGCACCGAAGATAAAATTACGGCTCAATTTTGTGGTACCAAAAAGTCATTGGTTCACGGAACGGTATTTGCCAAAATCCTGTTTCAAGCTTCGGCCTCGATGGGCATCATTCTATTGCCGCTGATGCTTTTTCATTCGTTCCAGATTTTCGCCATTAGCTTTATCGCCACTCGACTGGCTCGTAGAAAAGAAGATTCATAATCCTGAAAACATTGGAATAAAAAAAACAGCCATTTCAATAAGAAAGGCTGTTCATGGGGTTTAATTTATACAATTGGAATTAGTCAATAAGGGTAACCAAATCCTCTTTGCTTTTTCTGACTTTTTTTAAATTCACTAACCAGTCTTTATCAGCATCTCTATAGCCTAACGAAAGAATCACACAACTTCTAAGTCCTTTTTCTCTTAGATTTAAAATTTCGTCCAGCGCATCAGCATCAAAACCTTCTATTGGCGTGCTATCAACTCCTTCAAAAGCGGCAGCGGCAATCGCTTGCGAAAAGGCAATATAAGCCTGTCTAGCTGCATGCTGAAAGTTTACTTCGGCATCTTTTTGAGGATAATTGTTTAACAACATTTGACGGTAATTTTCCCAGCCTTCATTTTTAAAACCACGAACTTCATTGGTAAGGTCAAACATTTTATTGATTCGTTCAGCCGTATAAGTATCCCAAGCGGCAAATACCAATAAATGCGAACAATCAGTAATCACAGATTGATTCCAACCGATAGCTCTAATTTTCTCTTTGATCTCCTGATTGGTGATCACCATTATTTCAAAAGGTTGCAAGCCGCTTGAAGTTGGAGCCAATGAAGCTGCCTCAATGATCGAATCAATTTTTTCTTGGCTTACTTTCTCACCATTCATCGCCTTAGCGGCATAACGCCATCTCAATTTATCTAATAATTCCATTTTATTTGTGTTTATCTATTATTATTTATTCTAAAATTCATCAAACTTTTATACTGTCCCAAGCCGCTTGAAATGCTTTTTGCTGTAGCTTTTCATCTAAATGACAAAGTCCCTTGCAATTCATATTCATCAAAAAAGCCATAGGATAGATCGTAAAGGCATACAGCAAATAAGGGGACAGGTTTTTTATTACGCCTTGCTCTATTCCTTGAGTCCATAAATCAAAAAGAGGCGTCAAGTGTTGCAATCCTTGCTGTCTGGTTTCCTCATCGATCATAGGTGTATTATCACATTGCGACAAGAAAGAAGCTTCCTCTTTTTGGTCCAATTTAAATTTGGCCATATTGAACCATATTTGCTCAAAATTTACTTTTACGGGCTGGCTTGGGTTGTATTCCTTAAAAGCCGCTTGCGCAAAAGAAGCTTTGACATCCAAATACAATTGATTCACTAAATCCTGCTTATTTTCAAAAAATAAATAGATAGTCGCCGGAGAGACATTGGCCATTTTGGCCACCTTAGCCATAGAAGCACCTTGAATCCCCCCATTGTTCACTAAACTCAAAGTAGCTTTTAACAAGGCAGTCCGTTTATCAATACTTTTTTGAAGTTGAGCCATATTCTATTAATTGAGATTGCAAAGGTAAATCAAAAAAGAATGAACGTTCATAAATTTTATACAATTAGGATTTATTTAATAAAAATCAGCCCTCTTCAAAAAATCAAATTCATCTTAAATTAACAGAAAAGCAGCAAGTTCGATCCGAAGACTATCGTACGCAATAATATATTAAACTATGAGTTATAACAACAAAGCCTTCAATATCCGAGAGGAATAAAAAAATTACAACAGATAGAATCACAAGTACATAGACTCTATTTAGAAGAATTAATTTTAAATCAGAAGTAGATTTATAAAAGTTAAAAATATGTTAAAAATAAATTAAACAGCTGTTTAATTTAAACACTTGTTTAATTTTGTTTTAACAAAAAGTATTCCCTTGAAAACTCTTTTTAACGATAAGCAAATCAAAATTCTCGAAGTGGCTGAAACGCTGTTTTCGGAAAAAGGTTTTGACGGTACCTCGATACGAAACATCTCCAAAGAAGCGAAAATAAATATCGCGATGGTCTCTTACTATTTTGGCTCAAAAGAGCGTCTATTAGAATCCCTTATTGTCTACAGAACATCGGATTTAAAAATGCAATTAGATCATCTTATACAGGAAGATCTGGAACCTATCGAGAAGGTAAATAAACTGATTGAACTCTATATCAATCGAATCAACTGCAATAAAGGAATCTACAGAATCATCCATTTCGAATTTACTTCAAAAAAAAGAAGTTTGAACCATCAGGTTTTTTCAGAACTCAAAAAAGGAAATCTGAAATCTCTGGAAGCCATAATTGTCGAAGGGCAAACCAAAGGTGTTTTTAGAAAAGACATTATTATTCCCCTAATCACCCCCACTATTTTGGGTACTTTCTTTCATTTTCACATGAATAAAAGTTTTTACGAAAACTTATTAAACCTGAAAACGGAAGATTTATACAATAATTACATCAAAACAAATCTTACAAAACACATTCAACAAACAATAAAAGCACTTCTGATATATGAAAGTTAGTCAAATACTGTTCTTTGGGATCTTCTTCATAGGAATTTCTTCCACTGAAGCACAAGAAAGAACCAGTTTTTCTTTGGAAGAAGCCATCCAAATGGCTTGGACCAAAAGCAATGAAGTCTCCTTGGCAAACACCAAAGTGAACACCAAGAAATACGAATTACAGTCGGTAAAAAACAATCAGTATCCTGATCTGAAAATTGCCGGCCAATACCAACGCTTGGCCAAAGCCTCCATCGATTTAAAATTGAACAAAGGCACTAATACTGATGCGCTTCCCGTGGTAGATCAACTAATGATTGGACAAGTCAATGCCAATCTTCCTATTTTTGCCGGTTTTAAAATACAAAACAGCATCAAGGTTCACGACAATCTCTATCAGGCCGAAACAGCCCAATCGTTGCAAACCAAAGAAGATGTTGCGCTGAAAGTGGTTCATTATTACGCCAGCTTGTATAAGTCCCAAAAAACGATAGAACTCCTAAAAGAAAATCAAAAAAGTGCCCAACAACGGGTTACTGATTTCATTGAACTAGAGAAAAACGGGATTATCCCTCGAAACGATTTACTCAAATCCCAGTTACAGCTGTCTAAAATACAATTATCACTTGACGAGGCTAATAACAATTTAAACACTGTCAATTTTTATCTAACCACGCTGCTGAAATTACCTGCTGAAACAAAATTAGAAGTTCGCGAAAGTGATTTTATCGATTTTAGAATGGATAATATCCCCACAGACGAGCAACCAGCACTTCAAAACCGTAAGGATCTTGAAGCCATCCGATTCCAAGAAAAAGCAAGCCTTGCCAACATAAAAATAGCCCGAAGCGCCTACTATCCTTCAATAGCACTCATTGGCGGTTATACAGCCCTAGACTTGAAAAATGTAATAACGGTGGAAAACGCCATGAATTTTGGAGTAGGTATTTCTTATGATTTGAGTTCTATATTAAAAAACGGAACCATGGTCAAAATGGCTCAAAGTAAAGCATTAGAAGTTCACAACTCTCAAGAAATGCTTACAGACTATATCAAAATACAGGTTCAAAAAGCCATTGAAGATTATGAATTGGCGTTGAAACAAAGTACTGTTTACGGTCAGGCAGTTGAACAATCGACGGAGAATTACAGAATCGTAAAAGACAAATACGAAAATGGCTTATCAGATACCAATGATTTACTAGAAGCCGATGTGGAACAATTGAACGCTACGATCAATAAAGCATTGGCAAAAGCCAATGTAATCCAAAAATACTACGAGTTGCTTTCGGTAACGGGACAATTATCACAATCTTTCAATCTTTCAAAAATATAATCATTATTTCAGATGGCAAATAAACAAACCAATACCAAATTTATTATTATCCTATCCGCATTGGTCCTTTTAGGAGTTGCATACGGTAGCTATAAATACATTCATTCTTTATCTCATGAAGAAACGGATGATGCTCAAATTGAGAAAAACATGAACCCTATTATTCCAAGAGTTTCCGGTTATGTGAGCAAAGTGTATATAAAAGACAATGATTATGTAAAAAAAGGGGATACCTTATTTACGATCGAAAAGAAAGATTACCAATTAAAAATTGCCGAAGCAACTGCCGCTGTGGCTGCTGCCGAAGGAAACTTCGAAGTATCAAAAGCAGACATCAGCAGTGTATTGGCAAGCATCTCTGCTTCGGATGCTAATGTGCAATCAGCCAGCGGAAATATCGAAACCGCAAAAATCAGATTGGGCCGTATAACTAGTGATTACAACCGTTACAACAATTTGTACAAGACGCATACCATTACAAAACAACAATACGAACAAGCTTTGGCTGCTAAACAAGAAGCCGAAAGTCAGGTTCGCATCTTGCAACAACAGCAAAAAGCAAGCGCTTACCAAAAGTCGGTTATAGTAGCCAAATCTAAAGCTTCGGATAAAATGACCGAAGTGGCTGCTGCCAATATTAAAAAAGCACAAGCTTTACTGGATGCGGCAAAACTAAATTTATCTTATACCGTTATCACTGCCGCTATTGATGGTCAGGTTTCGAAAATAGACATTCAACCGGGTCAATTGGTACAATCAGGACAATCTCTTTTTTATATCATAAACAATAACGAAGCTTGGGTTATAGCCAATTTCAAGGAAACCCAACTCAACAAAATGGTTATGGGACAAAAAGTAAGCATTAAAGTAGATGCCTACCCTGATCACAAATTTGAAGGAACAATCACCTCCTTTTCTCCGGCAACTGGAGCCAAATTCTCTTTATTGCCACCAGATAATGCAACAGGAAACTTTGTAAAAACCATCCAAAGATTACCGGTAAAAATAAGTTTAGATGCCTCTAATGATGCCGAAAAAATAAAATTGCTTCGTCCGGGAATGAATGTTTATGTAGATGTCCATTTAAATTAAAATTGGAAGAGTATAGATTAATGATTTTGATCAAACAAAATCCGGCTCTCGCTTATCCATCTGCAATTGGCAACAGCTAATCTGGAATCTAAATTAATTAAAATGACAACACAAACAGGAGAAGACGATTTAGTTGAATACGGCTTCAGAAGAGTGATCATCACAATTACAGCGGTGCTTTGTGCCATGCTGGAAATTGTAGATACCACTATTGTAAACGTAGCGCTTAACAACATGCGAGGTAGCCTTGGCGCCTCATTGACCGATGTTGCTTGGGTAATTACCGCTTATGCCATAGCAAACGTAATTATAATCCCCATGACAAGCTGGTTGTCACAGCAATTTGGAAGGCGCAATTATTTTGCCGCATCCATTATTATTTTTACCGTAGCTTCTTTCCTTTGCGGAAACGCAACGAATATATGGGAATTAGTAGCCTTTCGTTTTATCCAAGGATTGGGCGGTGGTGCTTTATTAGTTACCGCGCAAACCATTATAACAGAAAGTTATCCTGTGGCCAAAAGAGGAATGGCACAAGCCATTTACGGAATGGGTGTTATCGTGGGACCTACCCTCGGGCCGCCATTAGGAGGTTATATTGTGGATCATTTTTCATGGCCTTATATTTTTTATATCAATATTCCACTTGGTATTATTGCTACTATCTTAACCCTTGGTTTTGTAAAAAGTCCTAAATACGGTGAAAAACTGAAAGTGAATCAAGTGGACTGGTGGGGAATTATTTTCCTGACTGCCTTTATTGGTTCCTTGCAATTTGTACTCGAACATGGGCAACAGGACGACTGGTTCAACAATGATTTAATTGTGTTTTTATCGGTTGTTTCTTTATTTGGATTACTTTTCTTCATTTGGAGAGAACTCACCTACAAATATCCTATAGTTAACTTAAGAGTATTAAAAGACAGCAATCTACGAGTAGGGACCATTATGTGTTTCATATTGGGTTTTGGACTTTACGGCTCGACATTCTTAATTCCTATTTATACTCAATCCATTTTGGGATGGAGCGCCCTGGATGCCGGATTATTACTAATTCCAAGTTCGATTACCACCGGATTGATGATGCCCTTCATTGGTAAAGCGATACAAAAAGGAATTCCGCAAGCATATATGGTTGCAACAGGATTTTTGGTGTTTTTCATTTTCACTTTCTGGATGCGCAATATCATTACCCCGGATACTGGAACTGAACACATGTTCTGGCCATTGATCTGGAGAGGAATTGGTTTAGGATTACTATTTGTCCCTATTACCACCCTTTCTCTATCAACCCTCAAGGGAAAAAGCATCGGAGAAGGTGCTGCCTTTACGGGAATGATGCGTCAATTGGGAGGCTCTTTTGGTATTGCTATTATCACAACTTTTATTGCTCGTTTCAATCAGGAACATCGAGTAAATTTGATTTCTCATCTTGATAAAACTTCTTTTGAATTACAGCAAACCGTAAAACAATTGCAAATGGGATTCATGTCCAAAGGTTTTAGTGCCAATGAATCCTTAGACAAAGCTCATAAAGCGATAGAATACAAAGTAATTGTTCAAGGAAATGTGTTGTCTTACATGGACATATTCATGTATCTGGGCATTTTATTTTTGTTGTGCATTCCTTTTATCCTTTTGATAAAAAAAGGAAAAAACAAAATCGACTTATCGGATGCGATGCATTAGACAAAATAAATCAAGACATAATTGTTATAAAAAAACTCCGAATACAAATTTGTATTCGGAGTTTTTTTATAACAATATTTAAATTCTGCTATCTGGTAAACACTAAATGGTTTCCTTTGGACAAATTAGCGTCAAATTGATATCCACCATAATTAAAAGCTTTTAAATCATCAATCGTTTCGGCATTGGTATCTAGGATGTAACGCACCATCATTCCTCTGGCTTTCTTGGCGAAAAAACTGATAATCTTCAATTTCCCATCCTTGTAATCCTTAAAATCGGGGGTAATAACCGGTACCTTCAAAGCTTTGACATCAATGGCCGAGAAATATTCATTGCTTGCCAAATTAATAAACAACTCCCCTTCTTTCAATTCCTTGTTTAAGGATTTCGTGATTGTTGGCTTCCAAAAATCATATAAATTTTTATGCGCTTCAATTGGCATTTTGGTACCCATTTCCAATCGATACCCTTGAATCAAATCCAAGGGTTTCAACAAGCCATACAAGCCCGATAAAATCCTTAGTCGTTCTTGCAAAACCTCAATTTTTTCATTTGGGATTGAATACGCATCTAAACCGGCATAGACATCACCGTCAAAAGTATAGACTGCCGGACGGGCATTTTCTGGGGTAAAAGGTGTTTTCCATTGCTGATTACGTTGCCAATTCAACTCGGCTAATTTATCTGAAATAGACATCAATTCTGATAATTCAGCCGGTGATTTTTGTTTTAAAACTTTCTGAACTATTCTTGATTCTTTCAAAAATGAAGAATCCGTATATTGAGTGGTAGGTAATTCTTTTTCGAAGTTTAAGGACTTGGCCGGAGAGATAACAATTTTCATTTTTTACTTTTTGGTAAGGATTCAAAAGTACAAATTGAAAACAATAAATAAGAAAATGCAAATTGATTTATTTAATAGTAAGATCAATAATACAAATCAGAGTATTAAATTTATGCTATTCTAGATTCAAATTATACTATATCAAAATAAATTTTCTTTATGCTATATAAAATTGAATCCTAATAGGTTAACCTATAAAATTTAGCATAGTTACAAGAAATCAACAACAAGCTTTCTGAACAAATTACAGAAGTATTTACTTAAAAATAACGAAACAAATTAAAAACAAATACACTTTCCTCTAATGAAATTTCTAAGTATTTCGCTATTTTTGTGAATTCAATAAAATTTCCTGTTAACTAAAAAATCGCATCAATAGTTATTTTTAGATACTAATAATAATTATTGATCAAAGAAACAAGTATGAGAAAAGCAATAAAAAGAATTTACAAATCAGATTTATTCAAAGAATTTTTTGACAACGAAAAATCCAGTGGACTTGTACTAATTGGCTGCACTTTAATCTCTTTAATTTTGGCAAATTCAATTTTTGGAGAACAATACCAACATACTTGGCATAGTTTGTTTGCGGGACAAAGTATTGAATATTGGATCAACGATGGTTTGATGACTATTTTCTTTTTGTTAATTGGCCTTGAACTGGAAAGAGAAATTTATCAGGGTGAATTATCCAATATAAAAGATGCATTGTTACCTATTTTTGCTGCTTTGGGAGGAATGCTGGTGCCTGCAGGATTGTATTTATTGCTGAATTACGGCACTGTCGCACATTCTGGAGCAGGGATTCCTATGGCTACAGATATTGCTTTTGCCTTGGGAATTCTATCCTTATTAGGTAATCGCGTGCCACTTTCGTTAAAAATATTTTTAACTGCTTTGGCAGTAATTGACGATTTAGGTGCCATTATGGTTATCGCTATTTTTTATACCAAAACGATATTATGGACAAATTTAGCTATCGCTTTGGCTGTTATGTTGTTCCTATTTATCCTTAATCGTATGAAAGTAAAAAGCTTGATTCCTTACCTTATCGGTGGGGTTGTTATGTGGTACTTCATGCTTCACTCTGGAATTCATGCCACCGTAACAGGAGTTTTATTAGCCTTTGTAATTCCTTTTGGAAATGGAAGTAAAACATCTACTTCTTACAAGCTCCAACATTTTTTACATAAACCTGTTGGCTTTTTCATCTTACCGTTATTTGCTTTGGCGAATACTGCCATTGTCATCAGTTCAGACATAGGAGAAACTTTGGCGCAACATTATAGTTTAGGTATTGCTCTAGGATTGATCATAGGAAAACCATTAGGAATATTTCTATTTAGCTTTTTTGCCGTTTCAGCCGGCTTCTGTAAACTACCTACCGATATGACTTGGAAAACATTGATAGGAGTTGGTTTTCTAGGAGGAATTGGATTTACCATGTCTATTTTCATCACCATACTTGCCTTTGATGACCAAACCATTATAAGTAATGCTAAATTTGTAATTTTACTTTCTTCACTAGTTGCTGGATTATGTGGATTCTTTTTCTTAAAATATAACTTATCTCAGAAAGTAAATGAGAGTATTAGTAAATAAATTATTCACTTATGTCAATCTACACAAAGGAGAGGAAGACAAGAACAAAGTATTAGAATCCGTAATTTCTAATATTTCGTTTAGAGGGTCTAATTTATGGATTTTAGCCTGTGCCATAGTTGTTGCTTCAGTAGGCTTAAATGTAAACTCTACAGCGGTAATTATTGGGGCCATGCTTATTTCCCCTTTGATGGGTCCTATTATAGGTGCCGGTTTTGGGTTGGGTATCTATGATTTTAATTTACTCAAAAGATCGCTTAAAAATCTTCTGGTGGCCACCTTGGCAAGTTTGGCGGTTTCTACCGTCTATTTTTACATTAGTCCTTTCAAAGAGGCCATGCCGGAATTATTATCCAGAACATCGCCTAATTTTTATGATATTCTTATTGCCTTTGCTGGTGGTTTAGTAGGCGTTATTGCTACGACCAGAGTCGAAAAAGGGAATCCAATACCTGGAGTGGCTATTGCAACAGCTCTTATGCCCCCGCTTTGCACAGCGGGATATGGCCTGGCGCTTGGCAATATGAAATTCTTTTTTGGAGCCTTATATCTATACTCCATAAACTGCGTTTTTATTTGTCTTGCCACTTTTTTAATTGTCAAATATCTACAGTATCCCATCACAAAACAACTCGATGAGAAACACCAAAAACAAGTAAGATACATCATCACCACTTTAATACTAATATTAATTCTTCCGAGTATTTATTTTGCCTATCAATTATTTCAAGAAAAAAAATACCAGCATCAGATTAATGTTTTTATGGAAACTGAATTTACTGATAAAGGAATTGCCATTTTGTATAAAAAAACGAAATTCAATGAAAACCCAAAAAAATTGGAACTGGGATTTCTGACCAAGAGATTCAATGAGGAAGAGATTAAATCCTTGAACGAAAAATTAAAATCTTACGACCTCAACAATACCAAATTATTGATTATACAGGACACAACCGACCTTAAAAGCGACATTCTTAACGAAATCAATTACAATAAATCTGTTTTGAGTCAAAAGGACGTTACCATATTGAATCTCAAAAACGAAATTGCTTCTAACAAGTACGAAAACAAAGCTTTATTGGCAGAAATAAAAATATTATTCCCTGAAATAGAAAATATTTCAATAGCCAACCACACTTTTAATGAAGATACGGCCAATACTAAAACCATTCCTGTTTTACTCTACAAAAGTAAAACGGAGTTAGACGAAGCTTCAAAACAGAAACTGACGCTCTGGCTACAACAACGATTGAAGAAAAAGCAAATTGAAATTTATAGTCAAAAATAAAAATAGTTGCATTTTAATTTTCAATTAAATAAAATGCGTTTCTATTAAAAAACGGAAATACAATAGCCCTTTCTCACTGTAAGCAAACTGCTAAAAATTAATTTATCGTATTTAATCGATTTTAATCGTTTAATTATCAGATAATTAACTTATTTGTTTTATATTTAGGGAATAAGAAAACCTTAAATTATAAAAAATGAGCAAACCTTTAAATTGGTATTTAAGGAGACATTCTTTATTGTATAAGATAAGGTTTAAGTTGGTTTCAAAAAACGTTTCTCCAATGCGTATTGAAAATTTTTGCTATAACTCCATTAATCACAAAAAAGACATTCCTCTTATATATTTTGAACTGAACCAATCCATATTTCCTAAAGAAAAATCAAATCTCAGTGATTTTAAAAAAGCCCTTAAAATAGCCCAATGGTTGCGAAACCACGTGAAAGGAGGCCCCGGTTTAGGAAAACCTTCAGGAATAACATTGCTGAAAATGATGAATGGCGAAGGAGGCGTTTGCAGTGATTTCTCTCAAGTCTACAACAATTTCTGTGTTATTAACGACATCAAAGTAAAAGAATGGGGATTAAAAATTGTATCCAAAGATCCAAGTATCTCCGGAGGTCACTCTTTTAATGAAGTCTACTCCCATGAACTTAAAAAGTGGTTTATCATAGATGTAGCCAAATCAATCTACTTTTATCACTTGGACTCAAATGTACCTCTTTCTGTATTTGAACTACTTGATTTAAAAAAAGAAAACAAAGAAATACAATTCACTAATTTTAATAAAAAAATCATTCCAGATGATCAAAGAATCCAAAATTTATACCTGGTTTCTAATTCCTTTCCGTTTGTAATCACCAATTATTGTAACAAAACTTATGATTTTTTCTTAAATAAAATGGCTTATTTTCCTGAATCCATTATCCATGGCGCCGTATTTCTCATTGGCAAAAGTTATGCTTTTGAATTCCCAACCAACAATCAATAATCAAATAAAATATTTTACTTTTTATATCCATAAAAAAATCCGCTTTATAGCGGATTTTTTTCAAGACAAACCAGATGATTTTAGATTATTTAGGATCTAAAATCTTTTCAATTCTCTTAATGCAATCTTGATAATGGAATTTTGTTTCCGCATTTACGGCTCCGTTTTTGGCTACTGACAAGCTTGTTTTTAACAAATTCAATTCGCCTCTAACTAATGCCCTAACATCCGATTGGGACACATTATAATAATCTTTTGTTCCACCGGCCTTTAGTTCTTCACTCATCAAGAAACTCATTCTTTCAATATAAGCACGTTGCAAATTCCTTCTGTAAATACTCACGTTCGATGCCGCATTTGACTCTTTCCAGATTCCTTTACGCATATCTTGAAATAAGTCCAAAGCAGTGTAATTATTAGTCCCCATTATTTCGGCATCCATCAATCTACCAATGCGGTCAAAACTCAATACATTATTCAAATGTCTAACCTGCAAGCTTCTAAAACGCTCGGTATATCCTGAATAGTCAATGTTTTTTAAAGTCCCAACATTGACCAACCAAGATGGCGAAGCAAAAGCATTGTTTTGCAGCCACTGCATGGCTTCCTGTTGTTTTACTTTTGGCACAACATCATAAACACTGCCTTTTTGGTTCGGTTTTTTAGTGTTTTCATATACGCCGCCTACATTGGTCACCACATGTCCAACATACCTGCTCCAAACATCCAACATTTCTTTATACAACTCATCTAAATCCTCGTAATTATTGGTGACATCACTCGTCCATTCCGATAAATGTGCCGCCACATATTGCAAGTTTTTCATTCCATAAGTACTCGCTTTCATCGAATTATTTCCTATATCTTCGGTTTGTGAAGTTGGGTCAAAGCTGCTGCTTTGTTTTCCAAACTTATATACCGGATCTCCCGCTTTTTCCAATATCCATTTGTCCAATGTAGGAACTTCTGACTCAGGTGAAGTAGAATTTGGAATCACACGATAGCCCCAATTTAAGGCATAATGATCGTAAGGTCCCATTTGGCGGATGAAACGAACGCCTTTATCTCCGGCTTGGGCAATATAATTAAAACGGGCATAATCCATCAAACTCGCAGCAATTCCATTTTTTTGTGTGAATGCACCATTTCTATAATCTTCGGTCTCATAAGCACAACTCGCTCCCATATTATGCGGAAAACCGAGCGCATGCCCTACTTCATGTGCAATCACAAAACGCATCATCTCGCCCATTTCTTCATCGCTGGTATTTAAAGTACGGGCCGAAGGATTTGCCGCTCCCGTTTCCAATAAATAACGATTTCTATAGGAACGCAGGTGGTTGTGATACCAAATCACGTCACTCTCAATAATTTCTCCCGTTCTTGGATCAGTAACACTAGGTCCAACGGCATTACGGGTCGTGCTCGCCACATAACGAATTACAGAATAACGGATATCTTCCGGGCTAAAATCAGGATCTTCCTCTTTAGTTGGTGCATCTTTGGCGATAATCGCATTTTTAAATCCGGCTGTTTCAAAAGGCTTCTGCCATTCTTCAATTCCTTGTTTGATGTATTTGCGCAATTTTTCAGGCGTGGCGGGATCCAAATAATAAACAATTGGTTTTATCGGTTCTACCAGTTCCCCTTTTGCGTAAGCGACAGGATCTTTAGGTTCTAATTTCCAACGGCGGATATAGGTTTTACTGTCTGATTTCAGCTCGTTGCTTCCGTAATCAATTTGGTTCATCGTAAACCAGCCCACTCTTGGGTCGGCCAAGCGGGGCTTCATAGGCACCTCCGGCAACAAAATCATCGATTGGTTCATCTGAATGCTTATCGTTTCGGCATCTTTCATCACCGGCGGATTGGATGCATTATAGGTAAAATCCTGAATCACTTCAATATTCATCGGAAAACTTTTCATTGACGTGATAAAACTGCGGGAATCATCCATTCCTTTCACCTTGTAGGTCTCTCTCATCGAAGCCGACAAACCGCTTATTGCCTTAACATCGCTGTTATAAAACTTAGTGACATCAATAACGGTATTTGCAGAATCTTTGCTAAAAGCAACAATGTCAAAAGCAAATAAAACAGGCTCGTAATTATTGTTTTTCACCGAAATACTGATCGGTAAACTTGCATCGGCCACGGAACTAAATGATTTTACTTTGATGAGAATCTTATCCTGAAAACGGGTCCAAACCACCAATTGTTCATTCGTTTCAGAACCTGCATTGACGTATCCGCCACCCAAATCAGAAGGCAACTTTGACAAACGACTTACCAAAAGCATGTCTTTGTCCAAGAGTTTATTGGGAATTTCAAAAAAGTATTTCTTATCTACCTTGTGGACGCTAAACAATCCTTCATCCGAGATAGCGTCTTTTGTGATTATCTTACCGTATTCCTTGATGGTGGATTCCGGTTTCTTTTCGGGAACGGTTAAGGCAATGTCAGCTTTTTTGTTTTTATCTTTTTTAGATTGGGCAAAATGGGTTGCGGGCACTAATAAAAGTGAACTGGCAGCGGTTAAAATGAAAAACTTCTTCATTTATTCTATTTTAATGGTTATATCCAGCCAAAAATAATTTTTAGTGTCTCAAATCCAGTTATTTGCCAATGTTTTAACTAATAATTAACAAATTAAAAATCATTGTTGGAAAAAGTTAAAAACGCATCAACTTCGTTCGAAATACTTAATTTTGATTTTTCGTCATTCAAAAAATGCAACACTTAAATTAAAGTCTTATGAAATATACCTCAAATACAAATCGTTACAAACAAATGCAATACCGCCGTTGCGGCAATAGTGGCATCCAGCTTCCCGCAATATCCTTAGGTCTATGGCATAATTTTGGCCAACTGGATGAATTTGAGAACAGTCGCGCGATTCTTCAAACGGCTTTTGACAGCGGAATCACCCATTTTGACCTTGCCAATAATTACGGACCACCTCCGGGTAGTGCCGAAAAAGTTTTTGGAAAAATACTCCAAGAAGATTTTAAAGACTATCGGGATGAAATGATTATTAGCACAAAAGCAGGTTATACCATGTGGGATGGTCCTTATGGCGATTGGGGCAGCAAAAAATACTTGGTTGCCAGTCTAGATCAAAGTCTTAGAAGGATGGATCTGGATTATGTAGATATTTTTTACCACCACCGTCCCGACCCAAATACGCCTTTGGAAGAAACCATGGGAGCACTGGATCTTATCGTAAAACAAGGAAAAGCACTTTATGTTGGTTTATCTAATTATCCTGCCGCCGAAGCCGAAAAAGCCATTGATATTCTTAAGCAATTGGGAACTCCTTGCCTGATTCATCAACCCAAATACTCGATGTTTGTGCGCTGGGTCGAAGAAGAGCTGCTGGATGTACTCGAAAAAGAAAAAGTGGGCTGCATCCCTTTTTCTCCGTTGGCGCAAGGACTATTAACCAATAAATATCTGGACGGAATTCCTGCCGATTCCAGAGCAGCCAAAGCCCACGGTTTTTTACAACAAACGGATGTAACCGACAGTCGTCTACAGCAAATCAGGGAATTGAACCAAATAGCAATACAACGCAATCAGTCTTTAGCACAAATGGCGCTGGCTTGGCTTTTGAAAGATCCTCGCGTGAGTTCGGTTCTGGTGGGAGCCAGTAAACCGGAACAATTGGCGGATTCTCTTATGTGCTTAAACAATATCGCTTTTAGCGAAGACGAACTACGCCGAATTGAAAAAATCTTGCAATAAAATAACAATATTAGCTGCAAACAGAATAGACAATCTCCAAAAAACTTAAATTATCAAAACGCATCATTAAAAATTGTTCACTTCTCAATTTTAAATGCTAACAATCATAGTGTCTCAAAAAAGAGCATTGTTCAATAATTATTTTTCAAAAACAATGTGTTCGAACACATTGTTTTTGAATTTACTTGTTTTATTAAAATTATAGCTCTAGTTTCGTAGTTTATATTTCACTTAAAATCAAAAAAAATTAACATAAAACCGATGATTCCAAAGTCAATTTCATTTGATTTTCAACAAATTCAGAAGCGCTGAAATTCATATTAATGGCTTAAATAGAAATTGTCATCGATTGCTACAATCACTTAGAATATAAAATTAATATAATATAAAAAAGCGGTGTATTTTAACTAAAAAAGGGAGATTGATCCGCTTAGAATCACATATATAAACTAAAATATTTTTAACCAGGACTAAAGACTTGAATAAATTAAACTAATTATGAAAAATAATTTCAGGAAAATAAAACCGATCGCCGGCGTTTTATTTGCTGTTGCTTCGAGCGTTTCAATAAACAATCTTCAAGCGCAACAACCCAACAACAATCCCACAGTTAAAACAATATCGCAATCCAATTTAAAAATTATTGGAGCAAAGAAAATCAATCCCACTACGATTGCCGTTTCTTTTTCTAACAACCAAAAGATGCTTTTCGATTTTTATGGCGAAAATATTTTCAGATTGTTTCAAGATAATTCCGGTAAAGGAATGCGTGCCCCCGAGGCAAAACCAGAAGCTCAAATTTTAGTTGACAATACGAGAAAACCTGTTTCTACTTTAAACATTAATGAGCAACAAAGTGAATTGTCTATTGCTACGGCTACAATCAATATTGTTTTCGACAAAAACACTTCTTTATTCAAAATCATAAATTCGAAAACAAATGCTGTAATAGTAGAAGAAACAGCTCTTCCTGTTTTTGAAGAAAAACAAGTTATTTTAACTTTAAAGGAGAACCCAAACGAATATTTCTACGGCGGTGGCGTTCAAAACGGCCGCTTTTCTCATAAAGGAAAAGTGATTTCCATTGAAAACCAAAACAGCTGGACCGATGGCGGCGTGGCTTCGCCAACCCCTTATTATTGGTCTTCCAATGGATATGGAATGATGTGGTACACCTTCAAAAAAGGAAAGTATGATTTTGGCGCTAAAGCAAAAGGCAGCGTACAGCTTTCGCATGACACCGATTATTTGGATGTCTTTTTTATGGTCAATGAACCAATAACAGGATTATTGAATGATTTTTACCAATTGACAGGAAATCCGGTATTGTTACCAAAATTTGGATTTTACGAAGGCCATTTGAATGCTTACAATAGAGATTATTGGAAAGAATCCCCAAAAGGAATTTTATTTGAAGATGGTAAAACTTATGTTGAAAGTCAAAAAGATGATTCCGGCATCAAAGAATCTTTGAACGGCGAAAAAAACAACTATCAATTTTCGGCACGTGGCGTTATTGATCGCTATAAAAATCACGATATGCCTTTGGGATGGATTTTGCCAAATGACGGATACGGTGCCGGATACGGTCAAACAGAAACTTTAGACGGTAATATTCAAAATTTAAAAAGCTTAGGCGATTATGCCCGAAAAAACGGAGTAGAAATTGGTCTTTGGACCCAATCTGATCTTCACCCAAAAGAAGGAATCAGTGCGTTATTGCAAAGAGATATCATAAAGGAGGTAAAAGATGCCGGCGTTCGTGTATTGAAAACCGATGTGGCTTGGGTTGGAGAAGGCTATTCTTTTGGACTTAATGGCGTAGCCGATGCAGGAATTATTATGCCTAAATACGGTAATAATGCAAGACCTTTTATCATTTCGCTAGACGGTTGGGCCGGAACACAACGTTACGCAACTATTTGGTCAGGAGATCAAACAGGTGGTGTTTGGGAATACATTCGTTTTCACATACCAACCTATTTAGGTTCAGGATTATCAGGTCAACCTAATATTTCTTCGGATGTTGATGGAATTTTTGGCGGTAAAAACCCAATTGTAAACACCCGAGATTTCCAATGGAAAACCTTCACTCCAATGCAATTGAATATGGACGGATGGGGTTCTAACCCAAAATACCCACATGTACTGGGCGAGCCTGTAACTTCTATTAATAGACATTATCTGAAATTAAAATCGGAGCTTATGCCATACACTTATAGTATTGCTAAAGAAGCCCTAACCGGTTTACCAATGATCAGAGCAATGTTTTTGGAATCGAAAAATGCCTATACCCAAGGCAAATCAACCCAATACCAATTTTTGTATGGCCCAAATTTCTTAATAGCGCCAATATATCAGGCAACAAAATCCGATGATAAAGGAAACGATATCCGCAACGGTATCTATTTACCGGAAGGAACTTGGGTGGACTATTTTAGCGGCGAGAAATACGAAGGAAACCGCATCATCAATGAATTTGATAGCCCTATTTGGAAATTGCCTGTTTTTGTAAAAAGCGGCGCCATTATTCCGATGACAAATCCAAATAACAATGTGGCTGAAATCAATAAAAATTTACGCATTTACGAAATCTATCCTGAAGGAAAATCTTCGTTCACAGAATATGATGATGACGGAATTTCGGAAGCCTATAAAGCCGGAAAAGGCGCTTTTACTTTAATCGAATCTGAAGTAAAAAAAGATAATGCTGTAGTGACTATTCAGCCTACAACAGGCGATTTTGATGGTTTTGTAAAAGAAAAAGTAACCGAATTTAAAATTAATGTGACCCAAGAGCCTAAAAAAATAACGGCTAAAATGGGCAACAGCAAAATCAAATTAACTAAAGCTGCTTCGTTAGCTGATTTTCAAAATAAGGAGAATGTGTATTTTTACGACGCTGCACCAAATTTGAATCAGTTTTCGACAAAAGGAAGCGAATTTGAAAACGTAAAAATTACAAAAAACCCTCAGATTTTAGTAAAATTGGCTGCGACCAATATTACTGAAAACAGCCTAAGTCTTGAAATCAAAGGATTCCGTTTTGCACCAGCTGATACTTATAAAATAACTAATGGAACTTTAAGCGCTCCACAAAACGCACAGGTTTCTGAGGCAAATACCGAAGCTTATACCTTAAACCCTACTTGGGAGAAAGTAACTAATGCCGATTTCTACGAAGTGGAATTCAATGGAATGCTCTATACAACCATCAAAGGAACTGAATTGCTATTTGATGGCTTAAACGCCGAAACTGACTATACTTTTAAAGTTCGTGCGGTAAACAAAAGCGGAAATTCGACTTGGACTACATTCAACGCTAAAACTAAAAACAATCCTTTGGAATTTGCTGTTACAGGAATAACGGCTCAATTGAATGTGGCAGATCAGGAAGGCGCAGGAATTGAACAATTATTTGATTATGATGAGGCTAATATGTGGCATACCAAATGGGATGCCAAAGCGGTTCCTTTTGAAATGATTATCGACCTAAACAGCATCAACCAATTGGATCGTTTCGACTATTTGCCAAGAACAAGCGGCGCTAACGGTAATTTACTCAAAGGAAAAGTATTTTACAGCCATGACAAACAGGATTGGACTGAGGCAGCTGCATTTGATTGGAAAAATAACGCAGAGGTAAAAAGCTTTAAATTCAGCAACCAACCAACTGCTCGTTTTATAAAAATTGCTGTTAGTGAAGCTATTGGTAATTTTGGCACTGGCCGTGAATTGTATGTTTTCAAAGTTCCTGGAACAGAAAGTTACCGTCCGGGCGATATCAACAACGACCGTTTGGTTGACTACAATGATTTTACATCTTACATCAATTACATGGGATTAAGAAAAGGCGATGCCGATTTTGAAGGTTATGTAAGCAATGGAGATATAAACAAAAACAACTTGATTGATGCTTATGATGTTTCGGTAGTAGCTACTCGTTTGGAAGGCGGAGTAAATGATGCTAAAATAGCGCAACTTACCGGAAAACTTGCCTTGACAACAGCGAAACAAAGTTACAATAAAGACGAAATCATCGAAGTGAAAGTTTCCGGTAAAAACCTGAAATCAGTAAACGCCTTGAGTTTTGCACTTCCTTACAACACGGCAGACTATGAATTTGTTGGAATCCAATCTTTCAACACTAAGAAAATGGAGAACTTAACCAATGACAGACTGCACTCTAACGGTGAAAAAGTATTGTATCCTACTTTTGTAAATACCGGAAACAAGGAAACTCTGGAAGGCAGTTCAGATTTGTTTATCATCAAACTAAAAGCCAAACAAAAACTGAACTTTAACTTGAAGCCATTGCAAATGATACTGGTAGATAAAAACTTAAATACGCTAAAACTATAGCAATAACTCTTGCTTTTTAAAGCATTGTATTAAATCACAAAGCCCTTTTCCGTATTTGCGGGAAAGGGCTTTTTATTTTATTAAATTCTTACAAAATATTTTGTGAGAATATTTTTAATATTTAGTAGTCATAATATGGAATATTATTAATTTAGCCTCAAAATTCAAGTAAGGCCTGAACCTTATGGATTTCAATTTTAACAATATCCAAAACCAATTTATAAATGAGAAAAACAATAGCTTTTGCAATTTTATTACTTTCACTAGGTGTAAACGCACAAAATAATTCCGTTGAAAAATCAATATTTGGAATTCAAACTGGATTTGCCGGAATCTGGCTTAATAATGAAAGTAAATTATCCAATAGTATTGCTTTAAGAAGCGAAATAGGAATTGAACATGATTTTACAGTAGGTGATCATTATGATGGAGCTGGATTAATCTTACAACCGGTACTAACATTAGAACCAAGATATTATTACAATTTAGAAAAAAGAAATACGAAAGGCCTTATAACAACTAAAAATAGTGGAAATTATATTTCGATTAAAACTAGTTACCATCCAGATTGGTTTGTAGTAAATTTAAATGACAACATAACTAAAACTGCTGATTTAGCTATTATTCCTACTTGGGGTATAAAACGCCAAATAGGTAATCACTTTACTTATGAAACTGCAATTGGATTAGGTTACCGCGTAGTATATCTTAAAGACAACTATAACAATGGTAATTACCAGAACGTAGATGGAGCCGGAAAAAGAAACCAATACACCCCACATTTACATCTAAGAATTGGTTATACTTTATAAAAAAACAACCAAGTCTTCTGATGTTTGGGTTAATTTGTTTTTTGCATTCTTTCATTTAATAAAAAATCCCTCTTGATTTCCATCAAGAGGGATTTTTTATTTATTTCAAAAGAGTTGGTTACAAACGCCTCTTCCTTTAAGACACAATTACTCCTCTTCTTCCGTCGAATGCGATTTAGAATATCCTCTCCATTTCTCAATACAATCTTTGAAATCCTGAGGCAGTTCCGTGTCAAAACGCATCATTTCGCCAGTCGTAGGATGCACAAATCCTAATGTTTTGGCGTGCAAAGCTTGTCTTGGCAAAGCTTTAAAACAATTGTCTATAAACTGTTTGTATTTGGTAAAAGTAGTTCCTTTCAGAATCAAATGACCACCATAACGCTCGTCGTTAAACAACGGATGTCCTATGTGTTTCATGTGCGCACGAATTTGGTGGGTTCTACCCGTTTCCAGTTGGCAGGAAATCAAAGTTACATAACCAAAACGCTCCAAAACTTTATAATGGGTCACGGCCGGTTTTCCTATTTCGGGATCGGCAAAAACAGCCATTTGCATGCGGTCTTTCAGGTGACGTGCCAAGTTGCCTTCGATGGTTCCTTGCTCTTCGGCTACATTACCCCAAACCAAAGCGATATATTCCCTTTCGGAAGTTTTGGCTTCAAATTGTTTGGCAAGATGCGTCATTGCTGCTTCGGTTTTGGCAATCACCAATAAACCCGAAGTGTCTTTGTCAATTCTATGAACCAATCCGGGACGCTCGCTGCTGTTCATTGGCAAATTATCAAAATGATGTGCCAAAGCATGAACTAAAGTCCCTGTGTAATTCCCGTGGCCGGGATGTACCACCATTCCGGGCTGTTTATTGATCAACAACAAAGCATCGTCTTCATAAACAATATCCAACGGAATATCCTCCGGTATAATATGATTTTCATAAGGCGGATGCGTGAGCATCACACGTACTACGTCAAAAGCTTTTACTTTGTAATTCGACTTTACAATGGCGTCGTTTACAAAAATATTTCCTTCGGTAGCGGCATTTTGAATTTTATTTCGGGTTGCATTTTGAATCAAGCCCATCAAATATTTGTCAATTCGCAAAGGCGCTTGCCCTTTAGGAACCTCAAATTTAAAATGTTCGTATAATTCTTCTTCTTCTAAGTCAATCGACTCTACATTATTGTTCATTTGGTAATTCTTGTGTTGGATTTGCAATGCTATCCGTTGGTAATTCCTCTTCATAACTCGCTTTTCCGTCGCCTAAAACCAAATCGATCTTAGAAGATTTCAAAACTTTATCTCCAGGTTTTATGTTTCTTCCTTTGAAACGCATTTCCAGAACCATATCTTTTCCCAGATTAGGAATATAAGTAATCGTGCCTTCTTCCAGTCCCAAAGCTCTAAGTGTTGGGCCAGCTTCACGGTAGGTTTTCTCAATTAAATCAGGCACTTTCACCGATGAAAATCCGGAACTGTTAATTTTTATATAGACTTTTCTTCCTACTTTCACTTTCGCTCCCGGCAAAGGATCCTGCTGTACAACAGAATATTTAGGATAATCATTTCTATAATCCACACTATCTAACAGCACATAAGAAAGATCTAAAGCATCTAATTTTTCTTCTACTTGTTCCTCAGTCAGCTTACTCAAATTAGGGACTGAAATCTCATTCCCATGATCCGTCGTAAAAGTTAACCAATGCATAAAAAGGTATCCCAATACGGCAATAATCAAAACGGCAAGAAATACTTGCAACAGAAACACACGGCTAGTAAGATAATTACGTAAACTCATAAATTTATTTTTATAATCGGACAAAGATATAGCTAATTCGTTTCAAAAAAAATGATAATTTTGTTTAAGCAAAAAAATCGCTTTTTTTGATTGGGAGCTATTTCCAGCTATCCGCTATATCTTTTCTTGTCCTCGTCAAAAAAACGAGCACAAGAAAAGGATGTCGCTGCTATCGGGGCTAAAAAAGCAGTTCTTTTCAAAACAACCTTTTTTTAATAATTACAGTCCATCAATTGGAGTTTAAACCTAAAAACTTTAAACCTGAAACCTTAAACAAAAAAGAATGAAAAACATTGCCATTATCATGGGCGGCTATTCCAGCGAATATAAAATATCTCTTATTAGCGGAAACGTAGTATATCAATATTTGGACAAAACAAAATACAACGGCTTTCGCATTCATATTTTCAAAGAAAAATGGGTTTATGTAGACGATGCGGATGCTGAGTTTCCCATTGACAAAAATGATTTTTCGGTAATGGTAAACGGCAACAAAATTAGTTTCGACTGTGTTTTCAACGCCATTCACGGAACTCCGGGCGAAGACGGACTCATGCAAGCCTATTTCCAATTATTGGAAATCCCACAAACCTCCTGCGATTATTACCAATCGGCACTGACTTTCAATAAAAGAGACTTTCTTTCGGTTTTAAAACCTTATGGCATCAAAAGCGCTACTTCTTATTATTTAAACAAAGGCGATGAAATCAATGCTGACGAAATCATTAAAAAAGTAGGATTGCCTTGCTTTGTAAAACCCAATAAGGCGGGTTCCAGCTTTGGAATTTCAAAAGTAAAAACTGCATCCGAATTGCCTATTGCCATCGAAGTCGCTTACAAAGAAGACAACGAAATCATCATAGAAAGTTTCCTAGACGGTACCGAAGTGACCGTGGGAGTCATTAATTACAAAGGAAAAATTACTGTCTTACCCATCACCGAAATCGTTTCGGACAATGATTTTTTTGATTATGAAGCCAAATACCAAGGAAAATCACAGGAAATAACGCCTGCGAGAATTTCTGACGAAATGACCCAAAAAGTAGGCGCTATCGCCAAACGTGCTTATGAGTTACTAAAAATGAAAGGCTTCTCCAGAACTGAATTCATCATCGTAAATGACGAACCATACATGCTGGAGATGAACACCATTCCGGGATTAACCTCCGAAAGTTTGATTCCGCAACAAGCTGCCGCAGCAGGCATTACATTGGAAGATTTATTCACTAATGCTATTGAACTTGCCTTGGCATAAATAAACACCAAATGAGAAAAGCCATATTTCCCGGATCTTTTGATCCCATTACCTTAGGTCATGAAGACATCATCAAAAGAGGCGTTTCTCTATTTGATGAAATTGTAATTGCCATTGGTGTCAATGCCGAAAAAAAGTACATGTTTCCTCTCGAAGAGCGAAAAAGATTCATCGAAGAAACTTTCAAGAACGAACCTAAAGTGAGCGTAATTACTTATGAAGGTTTGACGATCGACTTATGTCACAAAATGAAAGCCGATTTCATTTTGCGTGGTTTGCGTAATCCCGCCGACTTTGAATTCGAAAAAGCCATCGCACACACCAACAGGCATTTATCTAAAATAGAAACCGTATTCTTGTTAACCGCAGCAAGAACCTCATACATCAGTTCGAGTATTGTAAGAGACGTAATCCGAAATGGCGGAGAATATGAAATGCTAGTTCCTAAAGCGGTGAGAATTAAATAGTGTTCAGTTAAGAGTGTACAGTATTCAGAAGGCAGAAAGAATAAGACAGCAAAAAAGAACTAAGCTTTTTTAAAACCTAAATAAGAACCATAAATTTGCAATGAGTGCCGAATAAGCGTATTTTCGCAAAAAAAATAAATTTCAATAATGAGTATCGATAGAGAATTAAACAAGCGCAGTGGAGCAAAATGTGAATTATGTGGCGCTACCGAGAACCTAAAAGTGTATCAAGTTTTACCTACACAAAAAGGCGGAATTGACGAAGCAATAATGGCTTGTAGTACCTGTATAGACCAAATTGAAAATCCGGGTCACGAAGATCTAAACCATTGGAGATGTTTAAATGACAGTATGTGGAGCGAACATACGGCAGTGCAAGTAGTTTCTTGGAGAATGTTAAGCCGTTTGCGTGCTGCAGGTTGGCCTCAAGAATTAATTGATCAAATGTATTTTGACGAAGACACCTTGGCATGGGCTCAGGCAACTGGTGAAGGCGAAGACGACGAAAATAAAATCATTCACAGAGACAGTAACGGCGTAATCCTAGAACATGGAGATTCAGTTGTTTTAATCAAAGACCTGAAAGTAAAAGGATCGAGCATGGTGGCCAAACAGGGAACTGCAGTGCGTAACATCCGTTTAGACCATGAAAATGCCGAATATATAGAAGGAAAAGTTGACGGACAAACTATTGTAATTATTACACAATACGTTAAGAAATTATAATTTAGTTTGCAGTGATCAGTGTTAAGTGGTCAGTGAATCATTTTTACAAAAAAACGTTAGCAAAAAATATACTGCTAACGTTTTTTTATGCTGATTTTCGATAGCATTCATTTAATCACAACCCAAAACTGAATACTGATTACCGAACACTAAAAAATTACTCCTCTTCCTTTTTAATCACTTTTCGAGCAACTTCTATTTTAAACTTTTTGCCTTTCATTTTTTCGTCCCTTACATTGTGAAGCAAGTCTTTCACTTTATTGAATTTTACGGCGGCAAAGGAAATAAAATCTTTCACTTCAATTAATCCCAAATCGCCTTTTTCCAGTTTCCCTTTTTGGGAAAAGAAACCTACGATATCAATTTTATTCAATTTATTTTTCTTTCCACCACTGATGTAAATTGTTTGAAATTGTGGTGGTTTTGGCAATGAAATGGCGTTTTCCACATTGAAAACCTCCATCCCATAATCAATATAATCTAACTTTTTCTCGCTCTCGTGAGCAATGATATAAGCCGTTCCCGAAGCCGTCATACGAGCCGTACGTCCGTTTCTATGAGTAAATTCATCTTCCTTTAATGGCAAATGATAATGGATAACGTGGTTCATTTCAGGAATATCCAATCCACGGGCTGCTAAATCGGTGGTAATCAAATAGCTCATGCTTCCGTTACGAAATTGGATCAAAGCGCGTTCGCGCTCTTCCTGATCCATGCCGCCATGATAATAGGTCGCATAAATTCCTTTTTCGTTCAAAATGTCGCTGATACGTTCGGCGGCATCACGATGATTGCAAAAAACAATAGCCGATTCTGATTTCAGAGAGCATATCAAATTAAACAGGCTTCCCATCTTGTCTTTTTCTTTCGAAACGACCATTTTCGTCGAAAGATTCGTTTCTTCTTGCTGTTCCGGAATAAAATCCAAAACAGTTGGATTCACCACTCTTGTATATTTTGGAATTTCAATATCGGAAGTCGCCGAAACCAAAACACGTTTGTTCAACTTGGTTAATTTTCCAATGATAAAAGACATTTGCTCATGAAAACCCAATTGCAAAGATTTGTCAAATTCATCTAAAATTAAGGTTTGAATTTTGTCCAAACGAAAAGTTCCTCTATCAATATGGTCTGCAATTCTTCCCGGAGTTCCTATTAAAACGGCTGGTGGATTGCTCAAATTCTTGATTTCGGTATCGATCGAATGACCGCCATAGCAGACGTTTACTTTGTAATCTGTCCCCATTTTTTTCCAAACCTGTTCAATCTGCAATCCCAATTCCCTTGAAGGAACCAAAATTAAACATTGAACCGACTGGATTTCCGGTTGTAACATTTCTAAAACAGGCAGTAAAAAAGCCAAAGTTTTACCTGAACCCGTTGGGGAAAGCAATAAAACATTATTATCATTTAAAATAGCATCTTGGGCCACTTCTTGCATTTCGTTTAGGCTTTCGATGCCTAAATTCAAAAGTATATTATTGGAATGGTGTTTCTTATTCATTTTGCAAAAGTACTCAAAAAAAGTCGTCACTGTTCAGTTTTTAGAATTCAGGCCTAATTTCAGTTCTTAAAATACATTCGTACAATTTTCGTCTGAAAATTCAATTAAAAAAATATTACATTTGACTTACACTACAAAAAATTGAATATGAGATTCCTTACTTTTAGTTTCCTGCTGTTTTCAATGACTATTATTGCTCAAAAAAACAACAAATACGCCACTTTTTTCGAAAAAGGAAATGGAAACCAAACCGCAACTTATCAGGAAACCATTGCTTATTATTCTTTGCTGGCCAAAGATTTTCCTTCGATAAAAATGGAGAAAAAAGGAACAAATGACAGCGGAGAACCCTTACACATTATCACTTTCAACCCCGAAAAGAATTTTAATTTTGAAGAAATTCAAAAAAATAAAGCCATCCTTCTAATCAATAATGGCATACATGCCGGAGAGCCGGACGGAATCGACGCCACCATGCAATTGTTTCGCGACTTGGCTCTAGGCAAAATTAAAACTCCTAAAAACACCGTTTTAGTAACTATTCCGGTATATAATATTGGAGGCGCCTTAAACAGAAATTCAACTTCAAGAGCCAATCAGGACGGACCGGAAATCTATAGATTTAGAGGCAACGGACGAAATTATGATTTGAACCGGGATTTCATCAAATCGGACACCCGAAATATGAGAAGCTTCACAGAAATATTTCACCAGTTGAATCCTGATGTTTTTATTGACAATCATGTAAGCAATGGCGCCGATTACCAATACAAATTGACCTATATCATGACCCAACAAAATAAATTAGGCACCGTTTTAGGCGATTATATGAGTACCGAAATGATGCCATCGCTGGTTCTTAATTTACAACAAAAAAACATAGAAACCACTCCATACGTAAATGCTTTTAGCGAAACTCCTGATAATGGTTTTGCACAGTTTTTTGACAGTCCGCGCTATTCTACGGGCTACACTTCCCTATTCAATACGATAGGTTTTGTCGTGGAAACTCACATGCTAAAAAAATATGCCGATCGCGTAAAAGTAACCTACGAATACATGAGCACAACACTTGATTTTATGGATCGCAATTATCAAAAAATCAAACAAATGCGTTTGAAAAACGAAGAACAATATGCTCCAAAAAAATCCTATACTATCAAATGGGGAATTGACACGACCAAAGTGAGTTCATTTTCGTTCTTAGGTTTTGAAGCCCGACATAAAAAAAGTGAGGCCACCACAGGAAACAGACTCTATTACGACAGAAACAAACCCTACAAAAAAGACATTCCTTATTTAAAGGAATTCAAATCGCTAAAAGAAATTCAAATTCCCGAAGCTTATATTATTCCAAAGGCATTTTGGAATGTTATCGACATACTAAAAAACAATAACATCGCTTATACTCAGCTAGAAAAAGACAGTCTTATTGAAGTAGAGAGCTATCGAATTGTGGATTTCAAAACGGCGAATTCCGCTTATGAAGGACATTATTTGCATCGAGAAACTCAAATTGCCTCTGAAAAGAAAAAACTGGCTTTCGCCAAAGGGGATTATGTTTTTTCAACCAAACAAAAAGGCGTGAAATTTTTATTGGAAACATTAGAACCGGAAGGAATTGACTCTTTCTTTAATTGGAATTTTTTTGACACCATGCTCCAACAAAAAGAAGGCTACTCCGATTATATTTTTGAGGACACGGCCGCCCAAATTTTAAAAGACAACCCGAAACTCAAAACAGAATTAGAACAGAAAAAAACATCCGATGCTACTTTTGCCAAAAATCCCGAAGCACAACTGGACTGGATTTACAAACATTCTGTCTATTATGAAAAAGCACATTTACAATATCCGGTTTACCGCATTTTAAACTAAAAAGAAAACTCCTATTTCGGGAGTTTTTCTTCTTCAAACAATAATTTGATATTTTCATAAGAATTTTTCAATGCACTGGGAATTTCTTCTGGTTTCAACCAAGCTACTTTTTCGATTCCTTCTTCTAATTGACCTTGCGGTATACCTTCAAAATTAGATTGCATTTCGAACCAATGGGTAATTTTTAATTTGTATTTACCATTGCGCTTAAAAACATGATATGTTTTTTGTAATTTTTTGGTAACTCTTAATCCATTGACTCCTGTTTCCTCTTCTACCTCACGCATCGCGGTATCTTCGATGTCTTCCCCTTTTTCTATTCCGCCTTTGGGTAAATCCCATTTTCCGTTTCTAAAAATGAATAAAACCTCTCCCTTTTTATTATAAACATAGCCACCTCCTGCCTTGCATACGGGAATTTTTGTCTTTAAAGTCTTTAAAATTTCTTTTTCATCGGGATGATAGAGATAGGCTTTTTGAATTTTATTTTGAAAAATTTTAATTATAAGCTGAACTATATCAACGCTTTCTAATAAAAACAATTGAAAATCGGTTTCTTTTGATATTTTATTTGTCAAAAAAAGTGGTTTGTCGTTCACAAAAACTTTATACATTTGTACTATGATTTTTAATAAAGATACAGCCGAAAAAACAGCCGAATTGCTTTTACAAATAAATGCAATTAAATTGAATCCAGGAAATCCTTTTACATGGGCTTCCGGATGGAAATCACCTATTTATTGTGACAATAGGTTAATCCTTTCATTTCCAGCCATAAGAAATTATGTGCGTGATGAATTTTCTAAAAACATTGAAAAACAATTTGGCAAGCCAGATGTTATTGCTGGTGTAGCAACCGGAGCAATAGGAATTGGTATGCTGGTTGCCGAGAGCATGGGGCTTCCTTTTGTATATGTTCGCCCAGAAGCCAAAAAACACGGTCGACAAAACCAAGTAGAAGGCTTTCTTCAAAAAGGACAGAATGTTGTTGTTGTTGAAGATTTAATTAGTACCGGAAACAGCAGCCTGATGGCCGTTGAGGCTTTGCGTGCCGCCGGAGCCAACATAAAAGGGATGGCCGCCATATTTACTTATGGATTTGATGTTGCCGAACAAAACTTTAAGAACGCTAAACTGGATTTATACACTTTGAGCAATTATCAAAATTTACTAAATTTAGCTGTTGCCAAAAGTTATATTACTGAAAAAGAAGAACAAACATTAAGAGAATGGAGCGTTACTCCTTCTACTTGGGACGTAATTTAGAAATAAAAAAAAGAAAATATGAATTTAGAAAGTCCTAAAGTTAATGTAGGTAAATCGGCTCAAGAATTATTTGAGCTGTTAACTGACGTCAAAAATTTCGAAAGATTGATGCCTGAAAACATTGCCAAGTTTGAAGTCATTGGAGATGATGCTTTTATTTTTGGATTAAAAGGCATGCCAGAAATAAAACTAAAGATGAAAGAAAAAGTAGCTCCAAACAAAGTGGTTCTGGGCGCTGCAAGCGACAAGCTTCCGTTTACCTTAGTGGCTAACATAGATTCAGTATCCGAGAATTCAAGCGCTGTGAAACTTGATTTTGAAGGTGATTTCAATCCTATGATGGCCATGATGATCAAAGGACCTATTGGAAAGTTTATCGAAACTTTGGCTACCAACATGACAAAATTGTAGCTTTTAAAAAGAATACAGAAAATAGAGAATTGGATTAATCAATTCTCTATTTTTTTTCCTCAAATTTTCTTTACTCTTTATTCTTTATTCTTTACTCTTTACTCTGTATTCTTTGCTTTATTTTCTAAGCTAATACAACATTTGAATTTCCTTGATATTATATTCGACAATAGAATCATCTTCCAAGAGTAGCTGAAGTTTTCCATACGGAGAAACGCCTTGAATGATTCCCATAAAATTTTGATCCTTCTTGTCTTTAAAAGGCATTGGAACAGCTTTCTTAAAAAGCCTGTTTCTATAATCCATCCATAACAAATCTGGCTGTTTCTTCAGTATTTCAATATTATTTTTCATTTTTTCTACAATTCGAAAGAGAATTTCTTCTTTGTCAAATGAAGTACCGCAAACAACTCTCAAAGAAGAAGCTTTGGGCAAATTATCAAAATTGATTTGATTCACATTCAAGCCCAAACCAATAATTGAAGATACCTGACCTTCACTTTTTATACTGTTTTCAATTAAAATGCCACCAACTTTCTTATTGTATGACATAATGTCGTTAGGCCACTTAATACTTAATCCCGGTATGCAAAACGATTCCAAAGACTGAATTACAGCTACTGCAATCGCCACATTAAGATTGTATATTTGATCTATATTTGACAACGAGTCTTTAACAAAAACACTCATTATCAAATTCTTACCTAATTCAGAATCCCAAACAGAACCCATTTGCCCCTTACCTTTAGTTTGATTTTCGGCCGTAACAACAGTAAAGTTTAGGAGTTCCTGCTTATTCGATAGTCCTTTAAGAAACTCGTTTGTTGAATCTATGGCATCGAGTTTGATTAGTTTCATTAGCTATTATTTGTGCAACAGAATTTAATATTATGTTAAGGTTCAAAAATAATCACAAAAAATGGTAACTTTACAAACTTATATAAAAACATTTCATGACAAAAAAAACTATAAATAATGATGCTTTACTAGCCAACATTATAGCGGGAATCGAAGAAGTAAAAGGAAGTGACATTGAGATTCTCGATCTGAGAGAGATTGATAGCGCAGTTTGTGACTATTTTGTTATCTGCAATGGTAATTCAAATACGCAGGTAAATGCAATTGTTAGCTCTATTCAAAAAGTAGTTTCAAAAGAACTAAAAGATAAACCTTGGCACGTTGAAGGTTCTGGTAATGCGGAATGGGTACTTATGGATTATGTACACATCGTAGTACATGTATTTCAAAAACAAATTAGAGAATATTACAATATCGAAAGTTTGTGGGGAGATGCAAAAATAACTACAATAGCTAATAAATATTAAAGAAAGACATTCAGAATGGCAAAAGAAAATAATCCTAATCCTAATAAATTTAAAATAAGTCCTTGGTTAGTTTACACTGCCATTTTGCTTATTTTCCTTTTTATCAGCTTTATTACCGGCAGTTCCAGCTTACAAGAACCGGCACAATTAACTTCTTCAAAATTCAACGCCTATTTAGAAAAAGGGCAAATTGAAAAAGTAATTGTCTACAATAAAACCGAAGCTGAAGTTTTCTTGAAAACGGAAGCTTTAAAAGACAAAGAACACCAAAAAGTAGCAAAAGATATTTTTGACAGACCTAACAAAGGTCCTCAATATACTTTTGAAATTGGTAACGATCAAATATTTCAAACCAAGCTAGAAAAAGCGGTAGCCGAAGGAAAATTAAAAGACTTTAATTTCTTAGCTAAAAGCAATTGGTCTGACATTCTTATTAGTTTACTTCCTATCATCATTATTATAGGTGTTTGGATTTTTATTATGAGAAAAATGTCTGGTGGTGGCGCTGGAGGCGGTGGCCAAATATTTAATATCGGAAAATCAAAAGCCAAACTTTTTGACGAAAAAACAGATATCAAAACCACTTTTAAAGATGTTGCAGGACTAGAAGGTGCCAAAGAAGAAATACAAGAAATTGTTGAATTCTTAAAAAATCCTGAAAAGTACACTAATCTTGGTGGTAAAATTCCAAAAGGAGCCCTACTTGTAGGACCTCCTGGAACTGGTAAAACTTTATTAGCCAAAGCCGTTGCCGGTGAAGCACAAGTTCCTTTTTTCTCCTTGTCAGGTTCTGACTTTGTTGAAATGTTTGTAGGTGTAGGTGCCTCACGTGTGCGTGACTTATTTAAACAAGCCAAGGAAAAATCTCCAGCTATCATTTTCATTGATGAAATTGACGCTGTAGGTAGAGCCAGAGGCAAAAGTAATATGTCAGGAGGGAACGACGAAAGAGAAAATACCTTAAACCAATTACTTACTGAGATGGACGGTTTTGGGACCAACTCAAACGTAATTGTATTAGCAGCAACAAACAGAGCCGATGTATTAGACAAAGCTTTAATGCGTGCCGGTCGTTTTGACAGACAAATTTTTGTTGACTTACCAGACATTCGCGAACGCGCCGAAATCTTTCAAGTACACCTTGCTCCTTTGAAAAAAGTAGAAGGCCTTGACTTGGATTTCCTTGCTAAACAAACTCCTGGTTTTTCAGGTGCTGATATTGCTAATGTATGTAACGAAGCCGCTCTAATCGCTGCCAGATACAATAAAACAGCCGTTGACAAACAGGATTTCTTGGATGCTGTAGATAGAATTGTTGGTGGTTTAGAAAAGAAAAATAAAATTATTACTCCAGAGGAGAAAAAAGCCATTGCTATTCACGAAGCGGGACATGCTACTGTGAGCTGGATGTTAGAACACGCCGCACCATTAATAAAAGTAACTATTGTTCCTCGTGGACAAAGTTTAGGTGCCGCTTGGTATTTACCCGAAGAACGTCAAATAGTTCGTCCAGATCAAATGCTAGACGAAATGTGTGCTACTATGGGCGGAAGAGCTGCTGAAAAAGTTACTTTTAACCGAATTTCAACTGGCGCTTTAAGTGATTTAGAAAAAGTGACCAAACAAGCTCGTGCGATGGTTACTATCTATGGATTGAATGAAAAAATAGGAAATGTCACCTATTATGATTCATCAGGACAAAGTGAATACAGTTTTTCTAAACCTTATTCAGACGAAACTGCTAAAGTCATAGACAATGAAATTTCAGCACTTATTGAAGGTCAATATCAAAGAGCAATTGAAATCTTAGAAGAAAACAAAGACAAGTTAAATCAGCTTGCTGATATCTTAATCGAAAAAGAAGTTATATTTAAAGATGACCTAGAAGCAATTTTCGGAAAAAGAACCTTTGACAAAAACCTTGATGAAGTAGTCTCTTAAAACATCTTATTTTTAATAGTTTTTAAAATCTTAATTCAAAAGCCACTTTTGAATTAAGATTTTTTTATCTTTGGACGTTATTCAAACAATACATAAAGCACCTTAATAAAAATATGAGTCTTTTTAGAAAATTTTTTGGTTCTATTAATCCGGCTTCAGAAGAAGAAACTGAAAACGAATATAACAAATCACCAATTGACAATTCCATGTCAATTGACGAGCAGTTTATCTTTAATTTTAAAAAAAATGGAGGTAAGTTTTTATACTGTGAAAATTTGGATGAAGTAAAAGAACAGTTTGAAAATATTCTAGAAGAAAATGATTGGTATGAAAAAGAAGTGCTTTGTTATGACCCACAACTTCATAAACTATTAGAAGAAAATAAACTTAGTTACGATAAACCTACAAATCCAAAATTCCTTTTTGCGAGCTGCGAAAATTTAATTGCCGAAGAAGGATCAATACTATTCTCTTCAAAACAAATCAAGCAACACAAACCGCACGAACTTCCTGTTGACATCATTGTTCTAGCTAGAACGAGTCAAATTCTTGCCATGAAAAGTGATAGCCTTAGCGCTATAAAAAGGAAATACGAAAGAGATTATCCAACGAACATTACCGCTATAAAATATTTTGAAAAAGCAAAAGAAGAAGACTTTACTCAATATGGCAGTTCTGCCAAAAATCTTTATTTATTGCTTTTAGAAGATCTTTAAGATGAATGAAACACTTAAGAGAGCCCTATCTGGTGCCGTCTATATTCTATTATTATTAGCCTCTATCCTATTTTCTACTGAAAGTTTTATTAGCTTATTTGGTGTTTTCCTAATTATTGCAATTTATGAATTCTGTAATTTAGTTCAAATTAATAAAGTTTTACCTCTTATTTTTGGTTCCCTCTTTTATACCACAATCGCTTTGATCAGCTTTTATAAAACAGAAACCGAAAACTACATCAATGGAATCCTAGAACACGACATTAAACTTATCGTTAATATCTCCCAGCTGAATACCATTTTACTTGTCATCACCTTATTAATATCAATAAAGTGCATCGACTTTTTATTCAATGATACCATTCAATCCTTGAGCAAACTCTCCAAATACATTTATTTATTAGGATATATTGTACTTCCTTTTGTTTTTATAGTCAAAATTTCATTCGGAATAAATGATTATAATCCTAAAATCATTATTGGATTGTTCATCCTTATATGGACTAATGATACCTTTGCATACCTAGTAGGAAAATCCATTGGAAAGCATAAGCTACTGGAGCGTATCTCTCCAAAAAAAACCATTGAAGGCTTTGTTGGCGGAGTGGCTTTTGCCGTTTTTGCAGGCTTTTTAATTTCAAAATTATACATCAAACCGAATCCTAATTTCAGCGAAAAATCTATTTTAATCTGGACTATGATTGCTTTGATAGCTGGTATTTTCGGGACTATCGGTGATTTAATCGAATCCAAATTCAAACGTATTGCTGGGGTAAAAGACAGCGGAAAAATAATGCCCGGCCACGGAGGCGTTCTAGATCGACTAGATAGTGTTATATTTGTAGCACCAATTGTATTTTTATTTTATCAAATTTTAAATTATGTTTCATAAAGAAGGAACCAAGACTATTTTACTAGGTATTATTTTTACAGCTATTGTACTATTATTATCTGACAATTTTATTGACACAATTTGGCTAAAAAAACTAATTCAGATTAGTGCTTTCCTATTATTGGTAATTATTTTACAATTTTTCAGAAATCCAAAAAGAACCGTTATTTTAAACGAGAACCAAATTTTGGCTCCTGTTGACGGAAAAGTAGTTGTGATTGAAGAGGTTTATGAGGGAGAATATTTTAAAGATAAACGCATACAAGTATCCATCTTCATGTCGCCAATAAATGTGCATGTAACGCGCTACGGGCTTAGTGGCATCGTAAAATTCAGCAAATACCATCCAGGAAAATTCCTTGTAGCATGGCACCCAAAAGCGAGTGAAGAAAACGAAAGAACAACTGTAGTTATTGAAAACAATACTTTCGGAGCAGTTCTTTACCGTCAGATTGCAGGAGCATTAGCCAGACGAATTGTGAATTATGCCCAAGAAGGAATGCAGGTTGTACAAGGAACAGATGCTGGTTTCATTAAATTTGGATCCAGAGTAGATGTATTCTTACCTTTAGGCACGCCTATAAACGTTGTATTAAATCAAACAGCAACAGGAGGAAAAACTGTTATTGCAACCAAAGGATAATGATCGAAAAAGATTTAGATACTCGATTTCAGGAAGCTGTGGAAACAGCTTCCAAAATGACTCAAGCGTCTTTACCGCAAGATGTGCAGTTGCGTCTCTATGCCTATTACAAACAGGCGACTTTTGGAACAGTAGAACCAAAACAAACAGCTTCCTTTCACTTGAGAGATGCTTTCAAAATCAATGCTTGGATGCAAATTAGTCATCTTTCGGCCGAAGAAGCAAAAGAACAATATATAGAAACCATCAATTCTCTTTCGAAAAAACAGTAGTAAAATGAAAAAATTAAACTTTATACTTACAGTCTTATTATTGCTAAGTTTTTTAGTTTCATGTAACGACAAAAAATTCACTGAAGTTGTAGAAGTCCCATTACCTACCGCCCAAGAAAAAATATCAATTGGATTTCCTGATGATGTCAGGGCCAGTGAAGGCTCTTTTCAACTGGAAAAATTGCCTTATCCTTACGATGCTTTGGCACCAACAATCTCCCCTTTAACGTTGGAAATGCATTACTCAAAACATTACTTAACCTACACCAACAATCTTAATAATGTATTAGCAGGAACTGCTTTAGAGAATGAAACTATAGAAAATATCTTAGCAAAAATGGATCTTAACAATGCCGATTTAAGAAACAATGCTGGAGGATACTACAATCACACTCTATACTGGAAATCTATGGCTCCTAATGCTGGTGGCACTCCCAAAGACACTTTGGCAACCGCAATCACCAGAGATTTTGGATCTTATGAAAATTTCGTTTCCGCTTTCAAGGCCGAATCAACTAAACAATTTGGTTCAGCTTGGGTTTGGCTAGTTGTTGACAAATCGAAAAAACTTCAGATTACCAGCACACAAAATCAAGACAATCCCTTAATGAGAAACGCAGTCGTTCCGGGAACACCTATTTTAGCTCTGGATCTCTGGGAACATGCCTATTATTTAGGATACCAATACAGACGAAAAAACTACATTGACTCATTTTTTAATGTAATCAATTGGAAAAAAGTAGGCGAAAATTACGAAGCCGCCCTAAGAAGGAAATACTAACAGATTCCAATTATAATAAAATAATGCTGATGCCGATAACCTTGTTATAGCATCAGCATTATTTTATTAAAAATTAAAGTTTACATTCCTTTAGAAATGTCTGTTTGAAGCCGTAAAAATCTTCTTTTCATCATTCTAAAAACAAAAAGTTCTTCGCTTTTCCTATTTTATAAATAAATGCTAATATGAATTGGGTTTGTTTCCTTTTTCATAAATTTGACGAAAAATAAATCCATTGAATAAATCACTATTTTTCATCTGTTACAGTTTACTGATACTTTGTTCAAAAAGTATTTGGGCTCAAAGTCCAAAAAAAATTATCATTGAACATTCTGATTATGCAGATGTAAATCAGATCGAAATTCCCGATGCTTTTTTACTTACAGGAAACGTAATTGTAAATCATGACGGAATTGTACTAACCTGCAATAAAGCGTATTATTTCCAAAAAGAAAATTACATCAAAGCTTTCGGAAACGTACAATTAGTTCAAGGTGACACCCTTTATCTCAACAGTAGATATGCTGAATACAACGGTAACTTAAAGCAAGCCTTTGCCACCGGAGACGCCGTTATGAGCTCGCCCGATGCTACTTTGGCCACAGATACCATCAACTTTAACCGAAACACACAAGAAGTATATTACAATACTAAGGGAGTCATTAACAATAAAGAAAACACCTTAACTTCTAAGTCCGGAAAATACTATGTCGAACAAAAAAAGTTCCAATTCCTGACGGCCGTTACCATTACAAATCCAACCTATGTGATTAAATCCAATCATTTGGATTACTTTAGCAATTCAGGCCATTCTTATCTTTTTGGTCCCTCGACCATTACAAGCAAGAAAAATTATATCTATACCGAAAAAGGATTTTACGACACCAAAAAAAATCTAGGGCATTTTCTTCGAAAATCTTATATCAAATATGAAGATCGATTAATTGAAGGCGACAGTTTATATTATGATCGAGGACGGGAATTTGCTTCAGCCACACGCAATGTAAAAATAACCGATTCCATCAATCGTGGAGTTGTAAAAGGGCATTATGCAGAGCTTTATAAGAAAGTAGATTCGATGTATGTTACCAAAAGAGCCGTAGCCATCAATTTTGTCCAAAACGACTCGGTTTACATTCATGGAAAGAAATTGATGGTTACCGGTAAAGAAGGAAACCGCATTATTCGAGCTTTCAACAATGTTCGCTTTTTCAAAACCGATATGAGCGGCAAATGCGATTCTATTCATTCGAGTTCAAAAACAGCCTTGACCAAATTGATAGGAAACCCTATATTATGGAATGGCGAAAACCAGATTACGGGAGACATCATGCATCTTATAGGCAACAATACGACACAGCAACTCGATTCCCTAAAAGTCCTCAACAATACTTTTCTAGTCTCGAAAGATACTCTGGGAACCGGCTATAATCAAGTAAAAGGACTCAATCTCTATGGAAAATTCAAAGAAGGAAAACTCCATGATGTAGACATCGTAAAAAACGCCGAAGTCGTTTATTATATGCGAAATGATGCACAGGAGCTCATTGGTATCAACAAAAATGTAAGCAGCAAAATCAATCTAATTATAGAGAATAATGCTGTTGAAACAATTACTTTTTTTAATCAAGTTGATGGCGATATCTTCCCAGAAGAAGAGTTACCTGAAAACGGTAGAAAATTAAAAGGACTCCTCTGGCGTGGCGACGAAAGGATTAAATCCAAAGAGGATATTTTTCCGCTAGAAGAAAACGAACTTAATGATAAATTAATTAAAGAAGGAAAAGCCGAAGATGCCAAAGAAAATGTTCCGATGAAAATACGAAAGGAAACATTGAACTATGACAAAAAGAAGAAGAAAAAGTAGGCAGTTATCAATCGGCAGTATTCAGTTTTAATCAATACCTGAAAATTTCGAGAACTTTGCAAAAATCTTTTCGGTTAAAAAAAACAAACATGAACAACGATTTCATTAAATACCAAGCACAAACTTCCCCTCATCCATTGGGTATGGAAGTATCCTACGCAAAAGGCTCTTATATTTACGATTCTAACAATAAAAAATACTTGGATTTTGTAGCGGGCGTTTCCGCCTGCACACTAGGACACCAACCGGAAAGAGTAAACCAAGCCATCAAAGAGCAATTGGACAAATATTCTCATGTTATGGTTTATGGGGAATATTCTCAAAGCCCAGCAGTAGAGTTTTGCAAACTCATGGCCTCGCTCCTCCCCGAACCTTTGGACAAAACTTATTTAGTAAATTCAGGTACGGAGGCGATTGAAGGTGCTCTAAAACTAGCGAGACGCGTTACCGGCAGAAGCCAATTAATTTCTTGCCACAATGCCTATCACGGTAATACTATGGGATCAATGAGTATCATGGGATTTGAGGAACGCAAACAAATTTTCCGCCCATTAATTCCCGATGTTGATTTCATCACTTTTAACAATGAAGCCGATCTAGAAAAAATAACAACCAAAACAGCTGGAATAGTATTAGAAACCATTCAAGGTGGCGCCGGATTTATTCAGCCGCATAATGATTTTCTAAAAAAAGTACGAAAACGTTGCACCGAAATGGGCGCTTTGATGATCCTGGATGAAATACAACCAGGCTTTGGGAGAACAGGAAAACTTTTTGGCTTTCAAAATTACGATGTAGTTCCTGATGTAGTTGTAATGGGAAAAGGAATGGGATCCGGGATGCCCGTAGGAGCATTTACCGCTTCAACGGCAATGATGGATTTGTTGAGTGATAATCCAAAACTAGGACATATCACCACTTTTGGTGGTCATCCTGTCATTGCGGCAGCCTGCTTAGCCACCTTGAAAGAAATGACCGAAACTAATCTGATGCCCGAGACCTTAGATAAAGAAAAACTATTTAAATCACTTTTGGTACATCCTTTGATAGAAGAAGTTAGAGGAAAAGGGTTAATGCTTGCGGCTATGACAAAAAGCGCTGCAATAACAAATGAAGTGATATTAAAATGTCAAGACAAAGGACTTATTTTATTCTGGTTACTATTTGAAGGATGTGCGATTCGAATTACGCCGCCGCTTACGATTTCTGAACAGGAAATACGGGAAGGTTGCGCAATAATGTTAGAAGTAATGGATGAAGTTCAATTGTCAAATAAAATTGATTAACATAAAACTGTAATTACAAATCTGTATTTCATTTGTTAATTAAATTGTTCACAACAATTCTCCTTTTTCTTCATAACAACAGCAAGGATGCCTAATTTTAAATAGGCCAAATTCTAAAAAAACAAAGTATGCAATTAAGCAACGAAGAAGAAGATTATAGCTTATCTCTGTCAAAATTTGAGTCAATGTTAAAAACAAACAAAGTGCTCTTTTTTGACTCTGAAGAATTTGAAGAAATCATACTTCATTATCTAGATATGGGTAAGCCCGCTTTGGCAAAAAAAGCATTAAAACTAGCACTGGATCAACACCCAAAATCGACGGGATTGAAGTTGGTTCAAGTAGAAATGCTTGTATTTGACGACAAACTGGATATAGCGGAGAAATTACTCAACGAGCTATATGCCTTTGAACCTACTAATGAAGAAATTTACATTCAAAAAGCCAATATTTGCTCTAAACGTGACCAGCATGAAAAAGCGGTTGCCTACTTAGAAACGGCTTTAGAGTACACCGATGATTATGCCGATGTCTATAACTTAATTGGTATGGAATATCTGTTTATGGATAATCTGGAACTGGCAAAAGAAAGCTTTATTAAATGTCTTGAAGAAGATCTCGAAGACCAATCTGCATTGTACAATGTGGTATATTGCTTCGAATTTTTAGATCAAAATCTTGACGCGATTGCCTATCTAAATAAGTACATCGACAAAAATCCGTATAGCGAAATTGCATGGCATCAGATGGGGCGTTTGTACTATGGCGTAAAAGACTATGAAAATGCCATCCGTGCCTTTGATTATGCCACGCTGATTGATGACGAATTCTTAGGTGCTTTCATGGAAAGAGCCAAAGCTTACGAAAGATTAGAAAAATACGAAGAAGCAATTGAAAGTTACAACCGTACCATCGAGTTAGATGACGCGACTTCTTATGCTTTACTTCGAATAGGGAAATGCCACGAAAAATTAGGCAATACTGCATTAGCATTAAAATATTACAACGAAACTGTACATGAAGATCCTCTTTTAGACAAAGGTTGGGTTGCTATTACCGATTTCTATGTACGTCAAAAAAACTTTGAGAAAGCTTTATTTTATGTTAACAAAGCTTTAGCTATAGACAATCAAAACCGTTTGTACTGGAAACGATATGCCACAATAAACAAACAAATAAACTTCTTTGAAGAAGCTGAATTTGGCTATAGAAAAGCAGTAGAATTTGGTGATACAGGATTAGACACTTGGCTATTTTGGGTAGATATCCTTCAATTTTTAGGCGAATTTGAAAGCGCTATTCAAACTTTATTACAAGCCTCAGAATATTATCCCGAAGAAAACGAAGTGGAATACCGTTTGGCCGGATTGTACTTTATGATTCAAGACAATACCAAAGCAAAATTCCATTTAAGCAATGCTTTGCGATTGAATTTTGACAATTATATTCTTCTTGAAGATTTGTTCCCTGTGGTTTGGACTAAAAAAATGGTGCAAAATTATATTGCGAAACACAATAAAGAATAATGGTTGACATAGAAAAAAAACGCTTTGGCTTATTAGGACGCAACATTAGCTATTCTTTTTCAAAAGGATATTTTACTGAAAAATTTAAAAAAGAAAACGCCGAAGATTGTTCTTACGAAAACTTCGACATACCAGAAATCAATGCTTTTACCGAACTAATAAAGAGCAATCCCAATTTAAAAGGAATGAATGTAACTATCCCTTATAAAGAATCAGTTCTTCCTTTTTTAGATAAATTGTCAAAAAAAGCAGCTCAAATAGGCGCTGTAAACACGATTAAAATCACCAAAAAAGGCAAATTAAAAGGCTACAATACGGATTATTATGGTTTTCAAAAATCGCTTGAACCCTTATTGCAAGCCCATCATAAAAAGGCCTTAATTCTAGGGACAGGAGGCGCTTCAAAAGGAGTTGCTTTTGCTTTAGAGGAATTGGGGATTTCTTATGTTTTTGTATCCAGGGCTCCTTCAGAAAATGCGATTGACTACAGTCAAATTAACGATGAAACTTTCAATGAATATCAAATAATCATCAACTCGACGCCAGTGGGAACAAGCCCTAATATTGATGCTTTTCCGTTGATTCCTTACGAATTTTTTACTCAAAAGCACATTGCGTATGACTTGATATACAATCCTGAAGAAACCCAATTTCTTAAAAAAGCGAAAGAAAAAGGAGCGAAAATCAAAAATGGACTTGATATGCTTATTTTTCAAGCAGAGAAAGCTTGGTCCATTTGGAATAAATAAATCACATAAAACGGAAAGCCTTACAGCTTTGGATAATAAATTTTCACCGCAGATTCGCAAATTAAAAATCTTTTTAAAATTTGCGAATCTGCGGTGAAAATCTTTTAGAACTAAAGCTAACGCACTAAAAGCGCATCCTTTTAAACTATATTTGGGACCAATCAACCCAATTATTGGCATCATAGCGCCAAGAATCCTCATAAGCTTCCGGAATTCTTTTACCTGAAAAAACCATCAAAACGCTGTCTTTATCGTGTGCTTTTATACAATTAGCATATCCCATAGGCAAACAAATAACTTCACTTGTTTCTTCTGAAATTTCAAAAATTTCAGCCTTTAAATCTTTTGAAGGCGCATCCCAATCATCAATTTTAACAAAAGCAATCGTAAATGATCCTTTGACACATTGAAACCATTTTTTTTCAAATTGATGTGCATGCCAACCTCTTATAACCTTTGGATCTGGATGATGAATAAAATAATAACGCTCCACTTCTCCAAATTTAAAACTGTTCAAGGAGGAAATCTGACCGCGATGATCATTAAAAATCTCCCCTTTAATCACTTCTATTTCACTCATAATCTAAAATTATATTCTAAAAAAAACTCGATTAATAACCTCTAATATCCCCAAAAATGGGCTTCTGGACAAAAATAGAGCTTTGAACTAAAATCCCCTTCTCTCTTATAAAAATATTAAGAAATTAAACATTCTGTTTCAATACAAACCCAATAAAAACAATAAAATGTAACATAAAAACCTTTATTTGTTCAAAAAACAAAACTCAAACAAAAGACTCTTACAACTTTTAAAAACCAATTATATAGAACTAAACTAAATCTTAAATACAGTAAAATCTTATTTTTATTTTCCTTTTCGAATAGCAAAGCAATCAAACCTAATAGCAAGAAATTGCTTCGAAATGAAAAAAAAATTAACATAATACAACTATAAATAAAGGATTTATTTTGAATTTCAATGCGCCTTTACTATCTTTCGCATTCGATTTTAGTAAAAACCTTAAACATTGAAAAAATGTTAGAAGAAAAGAATGATAACCTGCTAAAAGCAGATGGAAATTTAGCCCAAGATTCAAATGAATCAAATCAGTCCAATACTGAAACATTGGAAACAGCCGCATTTGCAGAGCAAAATGACACTGTAGCTGCTGAGGATAACAATGTTTCGCCTCCGGATGAAGTGGCAAATAATGAGAAAACAACACCTTCAGACAAGCAAACAGCACTTGATGCTATAGCTGATACTAACGCAGAAGAAAGTGAAGACGAGACTTTAAAAGACCGTCATGAAATTCCAATGCAAGACTACGAGACCTTGTCTATGGAAATATTAGTAGATGAACTGAAAAAATTAGTTTCTACTGAAAAGGTAATGTCTGTAAAAGATCATATTGAAGAATTAAAAAAAGCCTTTTTAGCAAAATACAATCACTTTATTGAAGAGAAAAAAGAAGAATTTCACACTGAAAACCCTGATTCTACAGAGGAATTTCAATATCATTTTCCTCTAAAAGTAAAATTTGACCAATATTACTCTCTTTACAGAGACAACAAAAACAATCATTTTAAGAGTCTCCAGACCAACTTAAAATCCAATTTAGAAAACAGATTGGCCATCGTTGAGGAATTGAAAGAATTGATCAATCCGCAAGAAAACATCAAGGATACCTTAAAACATTTTAATGAATTAAGGGAGCGATGGAAAAATGCGGGACCGATACCTAAAGACAAATACAATCACGTATGGAATAATTATCATTTTCATGTGGAGAATTTCTACGATTATTTGCATCTTGACCGAGAAGCAAGAGATTTAGATTTCAAACACAATTTAGAACAAAAACAAAAAATTGTTAGCCGTGTAGAAGAATTGCTTCATGAAGTTGATGTTAACAAAGCCTTCAGAGAATTACAAGATTTACATAGAATTTGGAAGGAAGACATTGGTCCCGTTTCTAGAGAACATCGTGATGAAATATGGAATCAATTTAGTGATTTGACAAAAAAAATGCACGATAAACGTGAAGTTTTATTTGAAAAGCTTAGAGGTAGCGAACTTGAAAATTTAGAAAAGAAAAAACAAATAATCGCTGAAATTGAAGTTTTGGCAACCATTAGAGTCAATTCACACTCACAATGGCTGGTGCAGATTGAAAAAGTAGAAGCTTTAAGAACTGCTTTTTTCTCAACAGGAAAAGTACCTTCGGAAGTGAATGAAGAAACTTGGGCCGGCTTTAAAACGGCAGTCAGAAACTTTAATTCTTTTAAAAATTCGTTTTACAAAGACATCAAAAAAGACCAAAACGAAAATTTAAACAAAAAGAATGCACTCGTTGCCAAAGCACAAGAATTAAAAGACAGTGATGATTTTGAGGCAACTACACCAATCATGAAACAAATTCAAGAGGAGTGGAAAAAAATAGGGCATGTTCCAAGAAAATATTCTGATAAAATTTGGAAAGAATTTAAAGAAGCCTGTAATCATTATTTTGATAAATTAAAAGAGCAAAAGCATGATGAAAACAGTGAAGAGATGCAAGCTTTTGACAAAAAGAAAGCTTATCTGGAAACTCTAAGGGAATTTCAACTGACTGGTGACCACAAAACTGATTTGGATGCCATAAAATTGCATATTGAAAACTGGAAAACTTTTGGAAAAGTTCCTTTCCCAAGGAGACATATCGAAGGTAAGTTTAATAAAATCTTAGACGCCCTTTTTGACAAATTAAGTTTGAGTAAAAAAGATTCGGACATGATTCGTTTTGCCAATAGAATGGACAACTTATCAGAAAGCAATGATACTCGAAAACTGGAAAGCGAAAAGATTTTTATCATGCGTAAAATTGATGAAGTTCAAAACGAAATCTTTCAATTAGAAAATAACATTCAATTTTTTGCAAATACAAGAAATGCAAAAAAAGAAAATTCAATTGTTTTAGAAGTTCGCAAGAATATAGCGATTCATAAAGAAAACCTAGATACTTGGAAAGAAAAACTGAAACAACTAAGAAACCTCAACCAAGAATAAAACCATTTTTTTCTAAAAGAATTAACCTCATCCTAGCAATAGCATGAGGTTTTTTTTAGAAACCAATTGGCATGATAATTATCATTTTAATTATTCCAAAATCAAATTAATTTTGAACATAGAAAATTTCTTAGCTATGAAAAATTCAATGATTCAAAAATACAATGTTCCTGGTCCAAGATATACTAGTTATCCCACAGTTCCGTACTGGAATGAAGAAGCTTTTTTATATCAGAACTGGATTGACACCTTAAAAAAATCATTTGCAGAAAGCAATTCTAAAGAAGGTGGCATCAGTCTTTACATACACCTCCCTTTTTGCGAAAGCTTATGTACTTTTTGTGGGTGCAATAAACGCATTACAAAGAACCACGAGGTAGAAAACCCGTATATCGAAGCTGTTCTAAAGGAATGGACGTTGTATTGCGAGATATTGACCGAAAAACCCATGATAAAAGAGATCCATCTGGGTGGAGGAACTCCCACTTTTTTTTCGCCCAAAAACCTAGAACATCTGATCAATGGTATTTTTTCTAAGGCAGATCGTGCCGATGACTATGAGTTCAGCTTTGAAGGGCACCCCAACAATACTACTAAAGAGCATTTACAAAAGCTATATGATTTAGGTTTTAGAAGAGTGAGCTTTGGCGTGCAAGACTATTCTGAAAAAGTTCAAAAAGCCATTCATAGAGAACAACCCTTTCATAATGTTGCCAAAGTTACTTTTTGGGCTAGAGAAATTGGCTACACTTCAATTGGTCACGACATTATTTTTGGATTGCCATTTCAGGAAGTAGAAGATGTGGTAGACACCATTGAAAAAACTAAATCATTACAACCGGATCGACTGGCGTTTTACAGCTATGCACACGTTCCTTGGATCAAAGGGAACGGACAGCGCGGTTTTAAGGATAAAGACATTCCAAAAGACGAGAAAAAGCGAATGTTATACGAAATAGGGAAGAAACTATTATTCAAAAATGATTATCATGAAATTGGGATGGATCACTTTGCCCTAAAGACAGACAGCCTGTATGAATCCTTTAAAAATGGAGAACTACATCGCAACTTTATGGGTTATAGTTCTTCAAAAACACAACTGATGATTGGTTTAGGTGTATCTTCCATAAGCGACAGCTGGTATAGTTTTGCCCAAAATGTAAAAAAAATAGAAGACTATTACCAATTGCTAGAAGCTAATAAACTTCCCATATTTAGAGGGCATTTATTGACTACTGAAGACCTCATTATCCGCAAACACATTCTCAATCTAATGTGTCAATTTGAAACTTCCTGGAAAGACGAATCTATCTATTTTGAAGAAATTCCGGAAATTTTAACTCAATTGAAAGAAATGGAAAATGATAAACTCCTTATTATCGAAAAAGATAAAATTAGAGTTACAGAAGCTGGAAAACCTTATGTGCGCAATATCTGTATGGCTTTTGATTTACTTTTAAAAAGAAAAGCTCCCGCAACTAAATTATTCTCTATGACAATTTAAAACTGATATAGAACTTTTAAAACAGCAAAGCACACTATTAAGTGTGCTTTGCTGTTTTATCTAAAATAAAAAAAATACTAAAACTATTCATAAACTTTTAAGCTCAAAGAGAGCAAATCTCATAAAAAATCTCACTAATCTTTCTCCAACATCGCCACTAATTCATCTTTCATAAAAAGAAATCTGGCTTTTAATTCATGGGCATATTCATCAATAACAACTTCTTCGCCATCATTTATTCGATGAATTTTATGTTCTAATTCATGATATTCATCAAATAATTCTCTAAAATGAGGATTACTAACTTTCAGTTGATGAATTTTCTCCTGATATTCAGGAAATTCGTGCAATAAATCGTGTCTTTCCATCGCTCTTAAAATTTAAGTTAAATATAAGAAAAATTAATCTAATGACAATCAGGAGTTTGCTGAACAAACAAACTCATATTGGATGGAGAAATATAAGGAATCCCCAATCCTAAGCCTCTTAAAATGAATAAAACTCCAATAATCACAGCAACATAAGGAATTGCCTTTTGAATTTTATTACGGGTTGTAAGGGTTATGAAAGAATTCAAATAAACTATACTACTCATCATAGGTATTGTTCCTAATCCAAAAAGAATCATATACAACACACCAAAACCGACACTTTGCATCGCTATAGCTCCAAATAAAGCAACGTAAACCATACCACAAGGCAAATAACCGTTGAGTAAGCCTATAATGAACAATGATTTATAACTCTTGTTCTTAAACTGGCTCCCTAAACTTTGTTTAATTTTAGCGATAAGCTTAAAAACGGGTTTTGAAAAATTATATCTTGCAAAGATCTTCTCAGGAATTAAAACAATTAAAATCATGGCTACACCAATAAAAATTGACAATTTTTGCTGCATTCCAGCCATGAAAAAGCCTTTACCTACTAATCCAAAAATGAGTCCAATAGAGCCATAAGCGGTTAATCTTCCCAGATGATAAGTAAGAATCTGACTTACTTTCTTGGCAGGATTAGTCCTGTCTACTGGTAACATCATGGCTATTGGACCACACATTCCAATACAATGAAAACTACTGATTAAGCCGAATATAAAAGCGGTATAAAGCATGACCATTTTGGATTTTAGAATACCTATTTTAGAGCGAACATGATTAAAAATCAATTTTCAGTTTGAACTCTTTCTCTATTCTCTCTTAATTTTATGCCTATTTAATATAAATTGTTTTCTTAGTCAGGTATTGTTTCCCTTCATATTCCCATTCCATATTAAGGTCCCATTGACCGCCTACCAAATTTGATTTAGGTATGAGCAAAGATGGATTAGAAATCGAAATTGGGATTTCGAAATCAAATTTTTTATTAGACGGTCTATAAAGGGACACTTTTCCTTTAATTTTACTAGGTACAAAAACAGCTGGAAACACGATAGTAACTCCGTTTTCAGCGTTAGTTATAGTGGGTTTTTCAACTAAATCTTGCGCATTTTGTGCGCGTATCATTTCTTCATCAAAACGAGCATCGTGTTTGTAATATTCTTCGACAACCAAATCATTATCGTATTTTGAATCTGATTGCACTTTAATGACAAAATATAAAATAAAACCCATGAACAACGCTATAGCAATGGCAATTCCTTTTCCCCAATTGATTTTCATATATGTGAAATTTATTTGTTAGTGGTCATATATGGTCTCGACTCTTTATTTATTGATGTTTGCTTTCGCAAACATGACGTTAGTGGCGATTTCATAATTTTAGTTTAAAGTTTGAAGAAAGTTCTTCAAAATCTTTTTTTAGTCAAAACTTCGTGGACTTAAAAAAGTGGTGGTACTGGTTTCAATTTTCTCATCACCATTATAAACCTCAATTCTCAACTTTGTTTTATCACTTTCTAATAAATACTGCGGAATTTCAATAAACAAAGTGCCACTTTTCATCCCTTGTTTTGGTACGCTAAGCGTCTGACTTCCTACCACCTTTAATGTTCCTTTCAATTCTGTCAATTTGAAATGAATCTCTTTGAAATCATTATTGGTCTTATTAATAATTTTATAGGTAAAAACATTGCTAATATTATCCCCTTTATGTTGAAAAAGCTGCCCAGGTAATCTTAAGATAGTTGCTTCAACATCTGTTCGCAAAAACAACAATCCTATCAAAACCCCCACTAAGATGGCCAAGATTGCGGTATAACCCTTCATTCTTGGTGTGAATTTAAATGCTGCTTTTTTCTCAATTTCATCTTCCGAAGCATAGCGTATAAGGCCTTTAGGCAATCCTACACTTTCCATTATCACATCGCATTCGTCAATACAAGCGGTACAGTTCACACACTCCAACTGAGTTCCGTTTCGAATATCTATACCCGTTGGACAAACATTGACGCATTGTTTGCAATCAATACAATCTCCTTTTCCAGTTGTAGCCCTGTCTTCTTGTTTATTGAATTTGGCTCGACCAGCTTCTTTTTCGCCACGAACAAAATCGTAGGCTACATTTATGGATTTATTATCTAAGAGTACACCTTGTAATCTGCCATAAGGACAGGCAATAATGCAAACTTGTTCTCTAAACCACACAAAAACAAAATAGAAAACACCTGTAAAGATTGACAAGGCAATCAATGTACTCCAATGGCTTGCAGGACCTTCTTCTATCATTTCTATCAAAGTATCGCTACCGATAAGATAAGCCAAAAAAACATTAGCTATTCCAAAAGAAATCAATAAGAAAATAGTCCACTTAATACCTTTTTTTCTAATTTTTTCGGCATTCCATTCTTGTTTTGATAATCGAATTTGTGCTCCTCTGTCACCTTCAATCCAGTACTCAATTCGGCGAAAAACCATTTCTAGAAAGATCGTTTGGGGGCAGATCCAACCGCAAAATATTCTACCAAAAATCACCGTAAAAAGGATGACAAAAACCACACCCACAATCATAAAAAGAACAAAAATATAGAAATCCTGCGGCCAGAATGGAAAACCAAAAATATTAAAACGACGCTCCAAAATGTTAAACATCATGAATTGATTGCCGTTAATTTTTATAAAAGGATTGGCAATTAAAACAATCAACAGAAAATAACTAACCCACTTTCTGTATTCATAAAATTTCCCCGAAGGTTTTTTAGGAAAAATAAATTTCCTTTTTCCTTCACCATCAATTGTACCAATGGTATCTCTAAATGCTTGATCTGGTAATTTTGACATTTTTGAATGTTTTAACTTCTATTAAGCAATTTTGTATGCTATTTATTTTCTTCAACCCAAAGCTCTCCTTCGGCCTCTTTGGCATCTTTTGGATTACTTCCTTTCAATGACAATATATAACTGGAAACCGCCTGAATTTCTTTTGGTTTTAAAGTCCCTTTCCAGGCAATCATCCCTTTACCGTCACGTCCTCCATTTGAAATGGTATGGAAAATATCTTTAATTCCGCCTCCTAAAATCCAATTCTCATCAGTTAGATTTGGACCAATTTGTCCTCCTCCATCTGCTCTGTGGCAAGCTGCACAATTAGTTGTGAACAATGTCTCCCCTTTTGCTAAATCTGCAGGATCTGTCAATAGAGTAACTGTTTTTTCATCCATTAAGTCTGGCGCGTTTTTCATGTACTCAGCCACGTCAATCTTGGCCTGAGCCAATTCTTTTTTAAGCTCCATTTCCTGATTATCACCATCTAATATTTCAAATTTAACCAGATAAACTGCCGAAAACACGATACAAGCATAGAACAAATAAACCCACCATGGCGGCAAATTATTGTCTAATTCCTTGATGCCATCATAATCATGATTCAATAACAGACCTGCTTCGTTTTCAATAGGTTCGGTTTTGGTAAGGCTTTGCATTAGTTTTTTATACCATTGCTTTTCCCTGAAACTCTTACTATTTTCTTTTTCCAATTTCAACTTTTGGTCATCAGTAAGCAACTGATAAGTCACATTATCGATAGCACTTATTGTGATTTCTATCGCTATTAAAAGGAAAAGAAATACAAATAAAAACAATGAAACCATTGGGTATTTTATAAACGCCGGACGATCGCCTGAGTCAACAAAATATTCCGTTACGCCAAATATGACAAAGAAAATTATTAGTACTCTTAGATATGCTGGAATTAATTTTTTCATTTTAATTATTTTGAAATTATACTAATTAATTATCGTTCAATGGAATTTGACTCAACTCATTGATTTTTTCTTTTTTATAGGACACAACCCACAGAGCAAGTCCTACGAAGAAAAAAAAGAAAATTAATAATGACAGTATCGGATAAATCGCAACTCCTGCGATTGTTTCCATGTTATGTTTTATTTGTTCGAACATGACTTTTATTTTTTACTTGTTGTCTTTTACTTTGATATCAGTCCCTAAACGTTGTATGTAAGCGATTAATGCAACAATTTCTCTTTCATGCATTGGCACAAATTTTTCACCTTTTGCTTGCGCTTTCTTCTTGCTGTCTTCATAACTTTTCACAAAATCAGGGTCTGCATGAAGATTTTCTTCAATCTTTTGAGATTGCTGTTTAATTGCTGTTTTAGCATTAGCGATTTCAGCCTCAGTATAAGGCACACCAAGAGTTTTCATCACTTTCATCTTAGCCTCAATATCCGAAATATCTAAAGCGCTATTATCAAACAACCATTTGTAACCTGGCATAATAGATCCTGAAGAAGTACTTTGTGGATTCCACATATGATTAAAATGCCAGTTGTCATTATACTTCCCACCCACTCTCAATAAATCCGGTCCAGTACGTTTTGATCCCCAAAGGAATGGATGATCGTAAACAAACTCACCCGCTTTTGATTGTGGTCCGTAACGTTCTACTTCACTTCTAAATGGACGTACCATTTGAGAGTGGCAACCCACACAACCTTCTCGGATGTATAAATCACGACCTTCTAATTCTAAAGGAGAATAGGGTTTCACGCTCGCGATAGTAGGAATGTTCGATTTTACCATGATTGTAGGAACAATTTGAATAATTCCTCCAATCAAGATAGCCACAGTAGCCAGAATGGTTAATTGAATTGGTTTTCTTTCTAACCAAGGATGAAACTTTTCTCCTTTAATTCGTCCACTGCTAATTTTTTGTAATTCAGGAGCTTCAGCCAGTTCGTCTTCAATTGTAGCATTGGCTCTGATTGTTTTAGTGATATTATACACTAATACAAACATCCCGATAATATATAAAGTTCCTCCAATGGCACGCATCCAGTACATTGGCATAATTTGCGTTACCGTTTCCAAGAAATTACCATAAGTTAATGTTCCGTCAGGATTAAATTGTTTCCACATAGAAGCCTGTAAAAATCCGGCAACATACATTGGAAGCGTATAAAGTATAATTCCTAAAGTTCCAATCCAGAAGTGAAAATTTGCCAATTTAATAGAGAACAAAGGTCCTTTAGACATTCTTGGAACCAACCAATAAATCATACCAAAAGCCATAAATCCATTCCAAGCTAACGCACCTACGTGAACGTGAGCAATAATCCAATCCGTAAAGTGCGCTATTGCGTTTACGTTTTTCAAAGACAACATCGGTCCTTCAAATGTAGCCATACCATAACCAGTAATTGCTACCACAAAAAACTTCAATACTGGATCAACACGAACTTTATCCCAAGCACCACGCAAAGTCAACAAACCATTAATCATACCTCCCCAAGACGGAGCAATCAACATCACTGAGAAAACAACACCTAAATTCTGAGCCCAGTTTGGCAAAGCAGAATACAACAAATGGTGAGGACCTGCCCAGATATATAAAAATATTAATGACCAGAAGTGAACAATGGATAAACGGTAAGAATATACCGGACGATTAGCCGCTTTTGGAATAAAATAATACATTAATCCTAAAAACGGAGTCGTCAAGAAAAATGCCACTGCATTATGTCCATACCACCATTGTACCAAGGCATCCTGAACCCCTGCATAAACAGAATAACTTTTCATCCCAGAAACAGGTATAGCCAAACTATTGAAAATATGCAATACAGCTACCGTTACAAAAGTGGCCAAGTAAAACCAAATGGCAACGTATAAATGACGTTCTCTTCTTTTTAAAATCGTTCCTATCATATTGATACCAAAAACAACCCAGATTAAAGCAATAGCAATATCTATAGGCCATTCTAATTCAGCATACTCTTTTGACGAACTGTATCCCATGGGAAGCGAAATTGCCGCAGCAACAATTATTAATTGCCATCCCCAAAAGTTAAGATTACTTAGAAAATCACTAAACATCCTGGCTTTGAGCAATCGTTGCAATGAATAATAAATACCTGCAAACATTGCATTTCCTACAAAGGCAAAAATTACCGCATTCGTATGCAATGGTCTTAATCTACCAAAACTCAACCAAGAGATTCCATCGGTAAGATTGGGGAATAAAAAAAGTGTGGCCAATAAAAGTCCAACGACCATGCCCACTACCCCAAAAACAATGGTAGCGTAAATAAACTTTTTTACAATTTTGTTGTCATAATAAAACTGCTGCATTTCCATAATTAATTTTGTTTTTCTTCTGTTGTTTGTTTTTCTTTTTTAGATGTGATCTTGATTTCGTCGTCAAAAAGCATTCTGACCGATGGTGTATAATCATCGTCATATTGACCACTTTTAACAGCTGTTATAAAAGCAATAAAAAATGCGACAGCTACAAATATGCTGATGGAGATTAATAAATAAATGACACTCATACCTAATTTTGTTTTACAAAGTTAATCTGCTTGTTTTTTAAAAAATATGACAATTGTCATACTTATACTTTTAAACTAAATTAACGAGAAAATTAATAATAATCATAATTTAATTGCAATTCTTATTTTTTCTCGCATAATAATTACTCATAACCGTCACAAAGCTGACAATAGTAATGGTACTTAAAGGCATAATAATAGCCGCTACCAATGGTTTTAAATTCCCCGTAATAGCAAATGACAAGCCTACAACATTATAAAGTAGCGACAGGACAAAACTCATTTTAATGGTTGTTATGGCCTTTTTGGACAACTTTAAAAAATAATTCAATTTTTGAAATTCGTTAGCTTCCAAAATGGCATCGCAAGCCGGTGAAAAAACATTGACATTTTCAGAAATTGAGATCCCAACATTACTTTGAGCCAAGGCTCCGGCATCATTCAGTCCGTCACCTACCATCATTACATTTTTGCCTTCTTCCTGTAATTTCTTGATAAATTCCAGTTTCTGCTCCGGTTTTTGATCAAAAATCAATTCGGTTCCTTCAGGCAAAAGTTTTTCTAAAGAAGCCCGTTCGCCTTCATTATCTCCAGAGAGAACCTTGATTTGATAATTCTCCTTTAAACTTTTGAAAAGAACTTCTAAACCTTCCCTATATTGATTATTAAAAACATATTTTCCATAGTAAACTTCTCCTATTTGAATATGAACAGCGGTTTGTAAAATGGTATTCCCTTCTTTTTTTCCAACAAAAAAAGCCGAACCAACTTTGACCTCATTCCCATCTATTAAAGCCTGAATTCCTTGCCCTGTAATTTCCTTAAAATCTGCGGTTTGCGCTTTTCTGCCTTCTAGTAAAAAGTCATACAACATTCTACTCAAAGGATGATTAGAGGCTCGGAGTAAATTTTTAACTAATATTACATTTTCATCTGTAAGCGTTTTACCTTCATAAGAAATATTCGATTTTTTATTAGTGGTAATCGTTCCTGTTTTATCAAAAACTATTGTATCTACCTTGGCAAGCTGCTCGATAACCAAAGCATTTTTTAGATAAAATTTCTGTTTCCCCAAAATTCTCAATACATTTCCCATCGTAAAAGGAGCAGTCAACGCCAAAGCACAAGGACAAGCCACTATTAATATTGCCGTAAAGACATTAAAAGCGGTATTGGTATCGATAAAAATCCAATATCCAAAAGAAACAAAGGCAATCAATAATAAAATAGGGGTAAAATAGCGGCTTATGGTATCCGTGATACTTTTGTGTTTTTGTTCTACTTTTTTCTGAAAAACATCATTACTCCATAACTGCGTAAGATAACTCTGTGAAACCGAATGCAACACTTCCATTTCAATCACTTTCCCGATTAACTTTCCTCCAGCAAATATTTTGTCCCCTGATTTCTTTGTAATTGGAATTGCTTCACCCGTTACAAAACTATAATCAACTGATGCTTTTTCGCTGATTAAAATACCATCAACAGGAATCAACTCTTGGTTCCGGATAAGCAATCTGTTTCCTTTTTCAACATCGTACACAGGAATACTTTCTTCCGAAGTATCGCTGTTAATTCGAGTAATTGCGATAGGAAAATAGGATTTAAAATCTCTTTCAAAACTCAAAAAACTATAGGTTTTAATTTGGAACATTTTTCCCAATAACATGAAAAAAATCAAGCCTGTTAAACTGTCAAAAAATCCGGAACCATAGTCAAATACAATATCTACCGTACTTCGTATAAACATGATTATAATTCCCAAAGCAATTGGGATATCAATATTCAGCATTCCTGACTTCATACTTTTATAAGCAGAAACGTAATATCCACTTCCCGAATAGATGAAAGAAGGCAAGGCCAATGCAAAAATTAACCAGCGAAAAAAGGGTTTGTAATTATCTAACCAAAACTCTTTGACTTCAAAATATTCCGGAAATGACAACAACATGATATTTCCAAAACAAAAGAAAGCAACTCCCAATTTATAAGTCAAACTTCGGTCGATATTCGTTTTTCCCGTTTCGTAATTCTCTAAGCTGATGTACGGCTCATAGCCAATAGAACTTAGCAAATAAACAATTTCCTTTAGAGAAACTGTTTCAGAATTATACGTAATACGAACTTTCTTTTCAGGAAAATTCACCTGAGAAGTACTGATACCGTTCTGCAAACGCTGTAAATTTTCCAATATCCAAATGCAGGAACTGCAATGAATATGCGGAATACTAAGTGACACAATTGCTGTTGTATCCTCTTGAAATTCCAACAATTTGGAAACAATAGTCTCGTTGTCCAAAAAATCGTACTTCCCTTTAATTTCTTGTGGTGTTGCCCCTGGAGATTTTTCAAAATCATAATAGCAGACCAAATCATTCAAACTAAAAATTTCGTATACGGTTTTACAGCCGTTGCAACAAAATTTCTTCGCATCAAAAACAATTTCTTCCTGCTTTACAATATCTAATCCACAATGGAAACAGTTCTGTGTATCCATAATTATTTTGCTCATTATACCTTGCACAAAGGTTACTCATTTAAAGATCTTAAAAAATGACATTTATCATGTATTTTTTTATTAATTTTGGAGTAAATTATATCTGTGATAATGAGTAAGTGCGAACAATGTATTGTTAGAGAATTCAGCTCACTGAAAGCTCTAAATAAAGAAGAACTCCTGAAAGTAGCCAACTGTAAAACTTCCTATACGATTAAAAAAGGAGATGCTATTTTTGGCGAAGGCGAAAGCATCAATGGAATTTATTGCATTAAGGAGGGGGTTTGCAAATTATCTAAATTGAGTGCAAATGGAAAAGACCATATTGTCAAGTTAGTTAAATCAGGTGAATTGCTAGGTCAACGTTCAATGATAAGCGACGAACCCGCTAATTTGAGCGCTATTGCTCTTGAAGATATGGAAGTTTGTTTTATTCCAAAGACAGAAATAATGGGGTTTTTCGACAAGAACAACCAATTCTCAATGAGTGTAATGAAAAACATTTGTGGAGATTTAAAAGAATCTGATGATCATATGGTCTCTATGGCTCAAAAAACAGTAAAAGAGCGCTTAGCCCAAACTTTAATTTATCTGGGAGAGAATTTTGGCAAAAATGAAGACGGTTCTTTACATATTCAATTATCAAGAGAAGAATTAGCCGGAATGATAGGTACAGCTACCGAAAGCTGTATCCGTTTATTGTCTGATTTCAACAAGTTAGGGTTAATTGAATTAACGGGTAAAAAAATCACCCTTAAAGAGATTAACAAACTAAAAAAACTAGCCGAATAACTTAATCTTTCTTGTTCATTACAAAATAATAAACCGGAATCCCTAAAGCCACAATACTCAATCCCAATCCCGTATTGAACGTATCATAAATCAATAAAGTCATACAAATTGCCGAGGTGACCACAATATATAGTGCTGGTACAAACGGGTAACCAAATGCTTTATAGGGTCTATCAGCATTGGGCTCTTTTTTTCTAAGAATAAAAACACCCAAAATCGTCAAAATATAAAACAATAAGGACGCAAAAGTAGCATAGGTCAATAAATCCCCAAATTTCCCCGAAATACAAAGCACGCAAGCCCAAATGCATTGTACACATAAAGCTTTCGCAGGCACTTGATTACTATTCAACTCCGTTGCTTGTCTAAAAAACAAGCCGTCTTTTGCCATTGCAAAAAACAATCTTCCCCCCGATAGAATCAATCCGCTGTTGCACCCAAAGGTCGAAACCATAATTAACCCAGCCATTACAAAAACACTAACATTACCCATAATCATACTTGCTGCCGCTGCTCCTACTCTATCATTACTAGCAAACATGATTCCGTTACTAGCAATATCAACCGCATTTGGTGTTCCATGCATGGGTAACAAAGCTAAATAAGCCAGATTTGCCAAAACATAAACTACGGTAACAATCAGCGTTCCTAGAAACAAACTACGAGGAATATTCTTTTTGGGCTCTTTGATTTCTCCAGCAATAAAAGTAACATTATTCCAAGCATCACTAGAAAACAATGAATTAATTATTGTAGCTCCTGCAGCACCTAAAAGTGCCATTCCGGCTAATTTAGTAACCGTAATTGAACCATCAGGATGCACAACCGTTTTACTTGCTTCCCACATGTTTGTGAAATTATCTGCCAAAACATTCGTTTGTAAACCGACATACAGACCTAAAACAATCAAAGCAAATAGCGCTATTAATTTAGCCGAAGTTAGAACCAGTTGAACCGTTTTTCCACTTTCAACCCCTTTAGTATTGATATACGTTAGGAGTACAATACTAAAAATGGCTAAAACCTTTTGATACGAAAAAACAAAACCAGTACCTATTGTAAAAAGCGTTTGATCTAAAACTGGAAAGAAAATAGCGGCATAATTAGCAAAAGTAACAGCAATAGCAGCAATAACTCCCGTTTGAATTACAGTAAAAACAGTCCAGCCGTAAAGGAAAGAAACTAACCGTCCGTAGGCACGTTGGATATAAACAAATTGTCCGCCTGCATTAGGCATCATTCCTGCCAATTCACCATAACTCAATGCCGCCGCAACGGTTATAACACCTGTAACTAACCATATAATTAACAACCAGGCTGCAGATCCAATATCTCTGGCCATAGCTGATGTTACAATAAATATCCCGGATCCTATCATGGAACCGGCAACTAAACTGGTAGCATCTATTAAACCTAAAGAACGCTTTAACTCGGTTTTATCTTCTGGCATTATATTTATTTAATTTCAATAATAGGTTGGGTTCTCGACTTCTAATCACGCAAAAACGATTCATTAAATACTGAATACTAAATTTTCTTAGCTTCTTCCCAAAAAACATCCATTTCTGCCAAAGTCATATCCATTAAAGGTTTGCCTAATTCCCCAGCTTTACTTTCTAAATACTGAAAGCGTTTTATAAATTTTTTATTGGTTCGTTCCAAAGCATCTTCTGGATTTACATTCAAAAATCTTGCATAATTAATCATCGAGAAAAGGACATCGCCAAACTCAGCTTCAATCGCATCTTGATCACCGGCTTGCACCTCATCTTGCAGTTCTTGCAATTCTTCCTGAACCTTATCCCAAACCTGATGCGATTCTTCCCAGTCAAAGCCAACACCTTTCACCTTATCCTGAATCCTGCTCGCCTTTACTAATGCCGGTAAACTCCTTGGCACTCCTTCAAGAACCGATTTTTTTCCTTCCTTAAGCTTTAGTTTTTCCCAGTTTTGTTTCACTTCTTCTTCATCTTTCACAACCGTATCACTGTAAATATGAGGGTGACGGTGAATCAATTTATCACAAATTTCGTTGCAAACGTCGGCAATATCAAAATCATTTGTTTCGCTCCCTATCTTAGCATAGAAAACAATGTGCAATAACAAATCACCCAACTCTTTTTTAACTTCATTCAAATCATTATCTAGGATAGCGTCACCTAATTCATAGGTTTCTTCAATAGTCAAATGACGCAATGTTTGCATGGTTTGCTTTTTATCCCAAGGACATTTTTCGCGCAAATCATCCATAATATCTAGTAATCTCTCGAAAGCCTTAAGCTGAGTTTGTCTTGCGTTCATTGCATTTGGTTTTGTGTAAAAATAAGAAATCCTGCAGTCCAATAATATAGAATGCAGGATTTATTTATTAAAAAAGGAAAAACTATTCCTTAACTTTTTTAGCTTTTTTTGGTTTCTCAGCCACAACTTCTGTTGTTTCTGTTGTTTCTGTTGTTGCTTCAACCGTTTCAGTTGCTTCTGGAGCTTCATCAACAACTAATCCTTTAGCTTGGATGGTATTGTACCAATTTAAAATTTTCTTGATGTCTGAAGGATAGACTCTTTCTTCATCATAATTAGGTAAAATTTCTTTAAAATAAGCTGCTAGCGTTGCATTATCTTCTTTATGAGAAATTGCAGGGCCATTGTTTTCTTTGGCAGCAATACTTTTCATAATTTCTGCTAATGGTTTTTCGCCTTCATAAGTATAAATAGAAATTTCAGACAATAAACTTACATTACTTTTTAAATTTACTGTAATTTTCTTTCCATCAGCTAGTGATTCTGCTACAAATCCAGTACGTGTTTGTACTTTTAATATGTATAAACCTGGTTTTCCCGAAATGGATAATATTTTTTCTAAATTCATTTTTTTTTAATTATTATTAAGAAATCAATTCGTATTATTTTTTTGTTAAAAATCAAAAACTATACCAAGGCAAACAGATAAGAATAAATTACCTTCCTTTTTTACCAAAGAATTTCATGCGATATTCTTGGAATGTTTTTCCCTCCATAATATTTTTCAACTTCTTTTGAATCAATCGTTTTTTGAGAGATGATATTTTATCTGTAAACAAAATCCCTTCAATATGGTCGTATTCATGCTGAATCACTCTAGCGATTAATCCGTCAAAAACTTCTGTTTTCATCACGAAATCTTCTTCACAGTATTCTACAGTAATGCGTTCTTTTCGGGATACGTCTTCACGAACATCCGGAATACTCAAACAGCCTTCGTTAAAAACCCATTCTTCGCCTTCCTCTTTTACGATTTTAGCATTAATAAAAGTACGTTTAAATCCTTTTAACTCTTTTACTTCAGCATCTTCCAGATCCTCATCTTCGCTAAAAGGAGTCGTGTCGATTACAAATAAACGAATCGCCATTCCAACTTGGGGAGCCGCAAGGCCTACACCACAAGCATTATACATTGTTTCGTACATATTGGCAATCGTTTCTTTTAGGTTTGGAGTATCAGATGCTAATTCCTCACCTACTTTTCTCAAAACCGGATCACCATATCCTATAATTGGTAAAATCATTGTTGTTATATTAAGTATTATCCACCACAAATCAAGGGTTTCAAACCTCTAAAATTTGGATTGGCAAAAATAGTAAAAATTTAGACAATGGTTAATCCCAAATTGATAAATAGTCCTTTTTTATAATTTAATTATAAATCGGAGCTATTTTCACTATAGATAAATCGTACAATTCATACCTTTGTAAGTAACACACGAATTATGGTTTCTACTATCCAGAAATTTACAGACAGTACCTATTTTACCAATGCCTTAAAAATAACGATCTCAGCAGTTATTCCGGTATTGGTATTTTCTTATTTAGGTTATTTCGACATTGGCTTCACCTTAGCTCTTGGTGCTTTTTTTACTTACCCGAGTGATATTCCCAGCAATCTGAAACATAAAGTCAATGGAATACTCGTTACCGTATTTATTGTTTCTGGAGTCAATTTAATAATCAATCTTATTCATCCTTATCCTTGGTTTTTTTATCCACTGTTAACAGTGCTGATTTTTATATTATCGATGATTTCTGTTTATGGTCAAAGAGCAAACATGGTTTCCTTTTCGGCCTTACTCTCCATCTCACTGGCTTTTGCACACTTACATACCGGCTGGGAAATGCTAGAATATTCAGGACTTATACTCGCGGGAGGATTATTTTATTTATTGGTTTCTCTTATCTTTTTCTACATCAGACCTAACCGTTATATTGAATTACAAATAGCCGAATCCATCCAACTAACCTCTAAATATTTAAAACTTAGAGGCGATCTATGGGAACTAAACTCTAACAGAAAAAACATTACCAAAAAACAACTGGAACTACAAGTAGAGCTAAATACCATTCATGAAAACATAAGAGAGATTCTCATAAGAAACCGAACAAATTCGGGATCTTCCAATCAAAACAGAAAGATGCTTATTGTTTTTATTTCCCTTGTTGAAATATTAGAATTAGCGATATCGACCTCATTTGATCACAATAAATTACATCAAAAATTTGATGATCATCCAAAAGTGTTAAAAACCTATCAAAACTTGGCATACAATCTGGCTTCAACTCTTAAAAAAATATCAAAAAGCATAGAAGAAAGAAGTCAGTACATTCCAAAACACAACCTGATCAATGACCTGCAAAAACTAGAACTTGCTATAAGTCATTACGAAAATGATTTAGGAAAAACGGAAGCTTCCGAAGGGGTTTTGATGCTAACAACGATGCTGCACTATGCAGAGAAACAAGTAGAAAAAATCAAAATTCTGGAGCGTGCTTTTACATCAACTATCAATTTACAAGACTTTAAAGGAAAAGACAAAGATTTAGAAAAATTTATAAGTCCACAATATTATCCTTTAAGCACTCTAATCGAAAACCTTAGTTTTTCCTCGACCGTTTTCAGGCATTCCATCCGATTAACAATTACTCTTTTGGCAGGATTGCTCATTGGGCAAATGCTTCCATTTCAAAACTCCTATTGGATCGTACTCACCATTGTGGTAATCTTACGTCAAGGATACGGCCTGACAAAACAGCGAACTTATGAAAGGATTTTTGGAACCTTTCTAGGGATACTAATTGCCTTTGGAATCTTAACCATAATCCACAACACTACCATAATTGGTTGTCTTGCGGTGATCTCTATGCTTTTAGGTTTTTCATTTACCCCTACCAATTATAAAGTTGGAACTACTTTTGTGACTTTATATGTCATCTTTATATATGGCATTCTAACGCCCAATATTCAAGACGTTATTCAATATCGAATTATAGACACCTTAGTTGGAGCTACTTTGTCTTTTCTGGCAAACCATTTTCTATGGCCTTCTTGGGAATTTTTAAACATTCCGCAACATTTAAAAAAATCAATTGAAGCCAATAAAAACTATTTAAAACAAATTTCTATTTTCTACAATAAAAAGGGAGACGTATCCACCTCATACCGTCTCGCTAGAAAACACGCCTTTATTGAAATTGGCAACCTGATGGCTTCTTTTCAAAGAATGGTTCAAGAACCAAAGTCAAAACAGAATAAATTACCACAAGTGTACAAACTGACGGTTCTCAATCATTCCTTATTATCATCCGCAGCTTCATTAGGCACTTACATCCAATCTCATAAAACCACCGAAGCTTCGGAAGCCTTCAATATGGTTTTTGATAAAGTGATAGAAAACCTAGAGAGCGCTATTATTCTTCTAAAAGAAGACGGAACAGAATTAGCGGAACAAACAGTCAGCGAAGAATTAAGCAAACGATTTACAGAGTTGAAAAATATCCGTTCAGAAGAGCTAAAAAAATCCAATAGCATGAACGACGAAATGTATCAAACGAAAATGCAGGAAGCCCAAATGGTCATTGAACAACTCATTTGGCTCACTAATTTATCCGAAAATATCCTGAAAACAACCCCGCTTCTATTGAAATCTTAAACAAAAAAAATCCCAACACAATGTTGGGATTTTCTGTAGAAACTTAATCTTTATTTTAGCTTTAAAACCGAAGCGGTCTTATTTCTAATTTCGTCCAAGAGTTCCGGCTTATCATTTAATGTTTGACCATAAGAAGGAATCATCTCTTTTATTTTCTCTTGCCATTCTGGCGTATCCAGTTTTTCTTTAAAACATCTTCCTACCAAATCCACCATTATCGAAACAGCAGTAGAAGCACCTGGAGAAGCACCCAGCAATACTGCCAGAGAGCCATCGGCTGTGGTGATCACCTCAGTACCAAACTCTAATACACCACCTTCTTTTTCATCTTTCTTAATCACCTGAACCCTTTGTCCCGCTCTTTCTATAACCCAGTCTTTAGATCTGGCAGAAGGAACGTATTCTCGTAGTGCATTGATTCGATCTTTTGGCGATTGTCTCACTTGTTCTATCAAATATTTTGTCAAAGGAATATTTTTTATTCCGGCAGCAATCATCGGAATAATGTTATCTGTTTTAATCGATAAAGGCAAATCAGAATAAGAGCCATTTTTCAAAAAACGGGTAGAAAAACCAGCAAAAGGCCCAAACAAAAGTTGTTTTTCTCCGTTAATCATTCTTGAATCGATATGAGGAACTGACATTGGCGGAGCTCCTACACTTGCCTTACCATAAACCTTCGCTTTGTGTTTTGCAATTACTTCCGGATTGATACATTTTAACCATTGTCCGCTTACCGGGAAACCTCCATATCCTTTTCCTTCAGGAACATCTGCTTTCTCCAATAAAGGTAACGAACCTCCTCCTGCTCCAATAAAAACGAACTTGGTATTTATTTTTTTCTTTTCACCTGAAGCTAAATCAGTAATTTTTATTCTCCAAGATTTATCATCCTGCTTTTTTAATTTCTTAACTTCATGATTAAAATGAAGACTAACACCATCCAGTGTACCCAAATAATTAAAAATACTTCTGGTCAATTCACCAAAATTAACATCAGTACCAATAGGCATTGTCGTTGCTGCAAAACTATCCGATTCTTTTCTGCCTTCCATAACCAGAGGCATCCATTCTTTCATTTGGGAGTAATCAGTAGTAAACACCATCTCCTTGAAAAGATTATTTTGCTGTAAAGTTTCAAATCTTTTCTTAAGATAAGCCACATTTTTATCTCCCCAAACAAAACTCAAATGAGGAACCCTTTTAATAAAATTTTCAGGAGAAGGAACCTTTTTCTGTTCCACTAAATAAGCCCAAAATTGACGGGAAACTTCAAAAGATTCAGCAATACTGATTGCTTTTTTCGGATCTATGCTACCATCTTCTTTCTCAGGAGTATAATTCAATTCACAAAAAGCAGAATGTCCCGTACCGGCATTATTCCAGGCATCAGAACTCTCAGCAGCTGCGATATCTAATCTTTCGAAAATTTGAATTTTTATATCCGGTTGCAATTCTTTCAGAATTAAGCCAAGAGTAGCGCTCATTATTCCGGCTCCAATAAGAACTACATCAGTATTTGTTTGGGTTGTTGTTGTATCAGGCATAGCAATAATTTAAAGTGCAAAGGTACTTCATAAAATTGCAAAAAAAAACATAAAAAGGTCTCTAAAAAGTTAGAAATCACGAAAACGTTTAAGCTGTTTTACTTGATTAAATATCAAAGTCTAAAACTGTTTTCGGTTCAAATAATCTTGTAGCATTATTGTGGCCGAAATCTCATCGATAAGCGCTTTATTTTGACGCTGTTTTTTATTAAGTCCGCTATCGATCATCGTTTGAAAAGCCATTTTTGAAGTAAAACGCTCATCAACCCGAATCACTTTCATATCTGGAAAATGATTCGTAAAATGAGTCACAAAACCTTTTATAATGGAAGCACTTTCAGAAGGTTCTCCGTTCATCTGTTTGGGCTCTCCAATTAAAACCGCTTCGACTTTTTCTTTAGCAAAATAATCTTTTAAAAAAGCAATAGCGCTTGCGCTGGGAATGGTTGTCAATCCAGAGGCGATAATTTGCATTTCGTCAGTAACGGCTATTCCGGTGCGTTTTTGTCCGTAATCTATTGATAGAATTCTAGGCATGTATTCCTTGATTTTTTTACAAAGATAGAAAGAAGCATTCTAAATGAACGCTGTGCTTCTTTTAAAAAAAACAAACCAATACTAAAACGGAATCAACAAATAGAATAGTAATGGGAAACAAATTAGTTTTCAAAAAAAATCAGATTATATTTGCCGAAAATATTTTTCATGAAATCAAACTTTTCATATCGTCCAGATATTGACGGAATGCGAGCAATAGCAGTTTTACTAGTGGTTTTATACCACGCCGACTTTCCCTTTATTACTGGAGGATATATAGGAGTTGATGTTTTTTTTGTTCTTTCAGGTTTTTTAATTACTCTTGGAATTGATAAAGAAATGCAGCACAATTCTTTTTCCTTTGGAGAGTTTTATTTAAGACGAATTAGACGTATTATACCCGTGTTGGTTTTCATAATGCTTGTTGTAACAATTCCGGCTTACTTCATTTTATTTTCAGATGACTTAGAATCTTATGCCAGAACACTCATACACACCATTCTATCTACAAACAACATTCATTTATGGATAAACAATGGAGATTATTTTGCAGGTAACTCAGATTTAAAGCCTTTTCTACATACTTGGTCATTATCCGTTGAAGAACAGTTTTATTTTTTATGGCCTTTCCTTTTACTATTTCTACATCGAAAATTAAGTTTGCAAAAGAGGCTTATTTTTATAGTTCTTTTTTTAATCTCAGGAATCATCCTTTCCGTTTACTTAACAAATACAAATCCAAATTTTGCCTATTTTTTATTACCGGCTAGAATATTTGAACTTACCATTGGAGCTTGTTTAGCAATGTTTTGGAGAAAATTACCAGTAGTTAGTACAAAAACAAACAACATCTTATCTATACTCGGAATAGTTATCATTTTAGTTCCTGCAGTACTGCTAAACAAGTCAAGCATATTTCCTGGCTTTAACGCAATCTTACCTTGTATCGGAACTGCTTTGATTATTTTTACAGGAAAAGAGGACGAGAATAAAGGAATTATCAATAAAGTACTATTAAACAAGGGCTTGGTCTTAATTGGACTAATCTCTTACTCTATGTATTTATGGCATTGGCCAATATTTGTATTTATCAAATATTTAGGCATGAATCTGGATGGATTTGTCAGGATTTTTTCTTTAATTTTGCTTTTTGTTCTTTCCTATTTCTCCTGGCGCTTTATAGAACAGCCCTTTAGAAAAAAATACAAATATAATTTAAGAAAAACCCTTCTGTATATTTTCTTACCCTCATTAGCCGTTATTGCTTTGACCTACGTCATCTTAGACTCAAAAGATGGATTTCCTGAGCGATTCCCGCAATTAAGTGAATTCACTCCAAAGACAAATTACCCCAATAAGGTAAGAAAACAATGTTTTGATAAATTTAAAATTGGAAATTGCGAGGAATGTTTTTTAGGAATCAAAAAAGACACCCTTGATGGTATGTTAATAGGAGATTCCTTTGCAAATCATACCGCGGCTTTTTTAGATGTTTTAGCAAAAGACGCTAAATTATATATTCATGATAGCGCAGCTGGTGGATACCCACTTATGAATGGATTGAATAGAGATGGTTCGGCAAATTTTCCAGAACAATATGCTATAGATCGTTTAAATTATGCCAAAAAGTTTAAAAATATTTATATCGCAGCCAACTGGGAAAGTCTTTCTGATTCAAAAAACGAAGCTACTTATCGTTCGACAATAAAGACTTTGGGCGAGTTAGTGAAAACTGGAAAAAAAATAATTATTTTTGAAGCTTTAAGAACGACAACCGAAATGAATTTACACAGGGCTAAATTAATCAAAGCAAAAATCCCTGTTTATTTTTCCGAAAGGAATTTCTCGTTCCCTGAATACAAAAGACCAAACAATTATATTATAGATGAAATAAAAAGAAAATATCCTTCTATAATCATAATCAATCTCAATGATGTGATGTGCGAAAATGGAAATTGCGAAATCGAAATAAGCAATACAATAGTATATAGAAACCCAGACCATCTCAATACTAGTGGAGCAAGATTATTAGGAGAAACCTATTTAAAAAAATACAACAATCCTTTAAAAAAATAAATTTAAAACTAAATAATTAAATGAACAATCTACAAACAATTATAGAGCAAGCCTGGGAAAACAGAGCCTTACTACAAGAAGAAACAACCACTACTGCCATTAGAGAAGTCATCGAATTACTGGACTCAGGAAAACTTCGCGTTGCAGAACCAGTTGGTGAAGGATGGCAAGTAAACGAATGGGTAAAGAAAGCCGTAGTGATGTATTTCCCTATTCAAAAAATGGAAACTTGGGAATCTGGCATTTTTGAATATCATGATAAAATGCTACTGAAAAGAAATTATGCCGAAAAAGGAATACGCGTAGTACCTAACGCTGTAGCTCGTTACGGAGCATATATTTCTAGTGGCGTTATTTTGATGCCAAGTTATGTAAACATTGGTGCTTATGTAGATGAAGGAACTATGGTAGACACTTGGGCAACGGTAGGAAGCTGTGCTCAAATTGGCAAAAACGTTCACTTGAGTGGTGGTGTTGGTATTGGCGGAGTTCTCGAACCCTTACAAGCAGCTCCGGTAATCATTGAAGATGGTGCTTTTATAGGTTCTCGTTGTATTGTTGTTGAAGGTGTTCATGTGGGTAAAGAAGCCGTTCTTGGAGCTAATGTATGTTTGACTGCTTCAACTAAAATTATCGATGTAACTGGTGATGAGCCTGTAGAAATGAAAGGATACGTTCCTGCTCGTTCAGTAGTAATCCCTGGAAGCTATACTAAAAAATTCGCTGCCGGTGAATTCCAAGTACCTTGCGCATTAATCATTGGTACTCGTAAACCATCTACTGATTTAAAAACATCATTGAACAATGCGTTAAGAGAATACGACGTAGCAGTTTAATACTAAATAGAATAGACAAGATGAATATTGGCTTTGAAGCAAAAAGAGTTTTTCACAATAAAACAGGACTGGGTAATTACAGTCGTGATTTGATTCGGCTTCTGAGCCAATATTTTCCAGAAAACAATTACTATTTATACAATCCCAAAGATTCAAAAGAGGTTTTATTTACAGCTAATAGCAAAAACGTTTTCGAAAAAAAACCATCTACCTCTTTTTACTCCAAATTTTATAATTTATGGAGACAAAAAGGAGTGGTAAATGATCTAACTAAAGACAGCGTGAAAATTTATCATGGTCTTTCTGGTGAACTCCCTTCAGGTTTAAGATCTAAAAACATCAAAAGTATAGTCACCATTCACGATTTAATATTTGTTAGATATCCGCATTTATATTCTTTTTTTGATCGAAAAATACATTTTTATAAATTTAAAAAAGCAGCTCAACAAGCTGATTTAGTGATTGCAATTAGCGAGCAAACAAAAAATGACATTATTGAATTCTTGAAAATTGACCCTTCGAAAATAAAAGTAATCTATCAAGGGTGTCATGCGGCTTTTAAAGAAGATTATTCTGAAAAAGAACAAAAAGAAGTTAGCAAAAAATTCAATTTACCTGAAAATTTTATTCTAAACGTAGGTACAATCGAGACCCGAAAAAACATTCTCTTAGCGGTAAAAGCAATAAAAAAAACAGATAGCACTTTAGTTATCGTTGGCGGTGAAACCCCTTATACTGTCGAAGTTAAAAATTACATCAAAGAAAATAATCTAGAACACAAGGTTGTATTCCTAAAAGGATTGAGTATTAATGAGCTAGCCATTTTATACAGACTCGCCAAAGTATTTGTATACCCATCCTTATACGAAGGTTTTGGAATCCCTATCATTGAAGCCTTATATTCAAAAACTCCCGTCATAACAACCCATAGCGGTGTTTTCCCTGAAGCTGGGGGACCTGATTCTATTTATATTGATCCCACAAGCGTAAGTCAAATGGAAGAAGCAATCAACCATTTATTAAAAAATACTGAATTAAGAACAGAAATCGCTCGCAAAGGTTTTGAATTTGTGCAAAAATTCAATGATGAATTTGTAGTAAAACAACTAATCACTAACTACAATAATCTTATAAGATTATAGTATCTTCTTATTTATCTTATGCAACTGTATAAGATTAGCATATTTTACATAAGAAAAATATCCTTGAGTCAAAGAAATAGTTAGTCCATCTATTCCATTAAAAATACCTTTTTTAAAAAAATAACATCTAATAAAAGATATTAAACCATTTAAAACTGGCTTAAACGAACTTACTTTTTTTCCTTGATCAAATAATTGTTGCGCATTCCAATCTGCGTATTGATTTTTTTTGGCAATAATTTGAAAAAAAGAATGACTCCCATAATGAAGTATATGAGTTTTAAGTTTTTTAGGATTGCTGGCTATAATTTTTTGATGCACCTTATCATTTGATGGATGCGCTGAGATTTTATTAAAAAAGCGAATTTTATGATCAGGATACCATCCTGCAAAATCAATTATTTTATCTTGAAGAAAATTTTTAACTCTAAAACTAAATGCGTCATGTTCAGTATTTAGATATTTTTTTGCTACAACAAAATCAATGGAATCTTGATCTAAAAACTCGTCCGCATCAAGATTTAGAATCCAATCATTCTTACAATATGGCAAACCAAATGTTCGTTGCGGACCATCTCCTAAGAAACTCTGCTGAACAACCAAAGCTCCTTTGTCCTTAGCTATTTGAACAGTCCCATCGGTACTGAATGAATCTACGATTATAACCTCATCACAAACTTTCAAAAGAGCATCTATGCATGCTCCAATCATTTTTTCTTCATTAAATGTTATAACCAAACCACTAATCCCCATAATAAAACTTTTCAAATTATAACACGCAAATATATAACAATATAAATAATACAAAACTGAAAACAAAAGATTGAATTAAGCCAAATCACACAAAAAAAAAAACACTTTCATTATTCAGGTTTGATTATGGACATCTTTTGAAGCTCTAATAATTTCGCATACTTCAAAAAACTTCCAAAAGCACAAAAAACACTCCAAACAAAACCTTGATAACCATTTAAAAAATTAAATTGAATCAAATACACACGAAAAAAATCGTATGGAAATTTAATTATAGGTTTTAACAAACCTGTCGTTTTCCCGCTGTCATATAGAAATTCACCACTTAATATAGCATAATTAACCATTTTACGAACTGCAATGGAAATTTCAAAAACAGTATAGTGGAGCATTTCATTTTTTAAACTCCCTATTTCGCCGTCAACAACTATTTTCTCATGTACTTTATTCTCTTCAAAAGAACCTTTCTCTTTGTCAAAAAGTCTCAGAATTGGCTTTTTATTTTCACTGCCATATTTAAAAATTTTATCTAAAAAAACATGAGTTCTAGGTATTTTATATCCAGAAAATTGTTCTGTAAAAACCGTTTTTTTGATTTCATCTATCAAGTCATCTGATAAAACTTCATCAGCGTCAAGCGACAAAACCCATCTATTGCTCGTTTGTAATAAAGCAAACTGTTTTTGCTTACCAAAATTTTCAAACTTATTGTAAATAACCTTTGCTCCAAATTGTTTGCAAATAACAACAGTCGAATCAGTACTCCCTGAATCAACCACAATAATTTCATCTGCCCAAGATAATCTATCTAGACATTTATCAATAATATTTTCCTCATTATAGGCAATTATAAAAACTGAAATTTTCTGATTCATTTTAAAATTAATTTTCACAAAGGTAAGATTATTATTCCCAAAGGAAACATATTAATGTAGACTATACTTTTGGATTTGAATAAATAAAATTACATTTGTATTTCGTAAAACAAAGTACACAATGTCTAAACAAAAAATATGTGTAATCAGTTTTGATCACTGGAACTATGACAATCATATTGTTAAAACTTTACAAAAAAAAGGAATAAAATCCTTACATATAAATATTGGTGCTTTTAAACATCGTAATTTTTGGGAACAAGCAAAAAACGCTTTTTCAAAAGTTTTTTTAAATAAAAACAATAAAACTATTAAGAGGCAACAATATCTTCTTGATACCTTACTACATATTGGCAAACAAGATCAGATATTAGTCATAAATCCAGAACTTATTTCTAAAGAATGTCATTTAGAAATCAAGAAATACACCTCAAAATACATAGCTTATCTCTATGACAGTGTTGCCAGATGTCCTGTTGAGCATTTGCTAAATGGTGTATTTGATTCTATTTACTCCTTTGATAGTGATGATGTTGACAAATATAATTTTATTAAAACTTCAAATTACATCTATACTCCAAAAAAAGAGTTTTCCTTAACTGAAAAAACAAAATACCAAGCTTTTTATTTAGCTTCTTATGACAATCGATTGGCTTTTTTATACCAAATAAAAAAGAAACTTGACGAAATTGATGTTTCTTATCTTTTTATTGTTGTTGGAAAAAAAGGAATATTTAAGAAATTACAATCTCTTTTTCTATTCTCTAAAAAATCTTCTCTTTTAAAGTTCCAAAAAAAAAGAATAAAGCAAGAGAATATAGAAAAATACTATGTAAAAACTAATGTAATTTTTGACCTCATTAGAAACAATCAAACTGGGCTGAGCTTTAGAGTATTTGAAGCAATGGCCCATCAAAAAAAGCTAATTACAAACAATGAAACGATTGTTAATTATGATTTTTACAATCCAAACAACATTCTTGTTATAAACGAAAAGAATATAAATTTTGAAAAAGCCTTTTTTTCAACTCCGTATCAGCCGATACCCGAAACCATTTACAATAAATATACATTAGATAGCTGGGTTGATACTGTTTTTGAACTAAAAAATAAAGAATGAATATCCTTATACTAACTAGAGAATACAAACACGAAATGTTACCCACTTGTGGCGGCACAGGGACATTCAATGCGACTTTAGCAAAAGAGCTTGTAAAAAGAGGCCACAACGTATACTTATTTGGTATTTCAAAAACCAAAATTGAATTTGAAGATCAGGGTGTAAAGGTAAAATTTGAGAAAAATTTATTTAAAAGAAACCACTTTATTAATTTAGCACGATCTATTTCTGGAAAAATTCGTTTTTTAGAAAAAGTACATTTTTACATTCATGAGCTAGAAAAAAAAGAAATTGCAAAAAAATTACATCAATACATCAATAAAAATAACTTATCGATTGATATTATTGAGACTCATGATTTCGAAGGCGTTTCATTATACCTAAACGATAACATCCCTTACGTCATAAGATGCCATGGTTCCTATTCTGTATTAGGGAAATATTTTGGTTACAAAGTTGAAAAAGGTCGCCTTCATTGTGAAAAAGAAGCATTTAAAAAAGCTAAAAACATCATTTCCATTTCGAAGTTTTCCGAAAAAGTAAACTATGAATTATTTGGAATAACAAAATTCAAACTAATTTACAATGGCATTGACACATCGCTTTTTAAGAATGATGCAAAAAGTGATATAATACCCAAATCAATTTTTTACTTTGGAAATACTTCTGTAGAAAAAGGTGCAGATGTTGCTATTCGTTCTTTTTTAGAAATTAATAAATCAAACCCAGAAACAAGTCTCCATTTTTTAGGAAAAAAAACTGCTTATAAAAATGAAATTCTTAAAATAATTAGCGACAACAATATAACAAACAAAGTCCATTTTTATGGGATACAACAAACTGAAAAAGTAATAGAAATTTTATCAAAAGCAAATACTGTTATTTTTCCATCGAAAGGAGAAAATTTCAGTTTAGCCCTATTAGAAGCTATGTCACTATCCAAAACAATTATCTGTTCTGATTTAGACGCGTATAAAGAAGTTGTCGAAAATGACTGCAATGGATATATTGCCCAGACTGAAAAAGACTTTGTTGAAAAAATAAAATTTAATTTCACCCACCCAAACAAAGCATTAGAAATAGGAACTAAAGCTCGAAAAACGATTATTGATAATTTTAGTATCGAAAAAATGATAAATGAAACGTTAGATTATTATGAAGTTGTTATTGCAAATCACAAAAAACAAAACATGAACAATGACCGTGATTTACTTATTACTTTACAAAAAAAATTCATTTACAACACATAACATCTTTAACTTACAAATTTATTAAAAAGTACACTATAACAGTCTGGAAGAACTATGCAAGACTTAAAAAGAACAGTCACTTGATATGCTTTGGTTTAGTTACAATTTTCTAAATCGAGAAAAAATCATCAATATAAAAAAGTGAGAAAAATTTCAAATAAATCCCCCTCTTCTTATCTATTTTTATTGAAATCTAATTAAAACGATTTATCAAATAATAAAATAAAATGAAAATGATCCTAAGCATAATAATGATCACATATAATCATTCAAAATATATTAAACAAGCCATAGAAAGTATCCTGATGCAGGAGACTACTTTTGATTTTGAATTAATTATTACAAACGATTTTTCCCCTGACAATACCGAGGAAATAATCAACACAATTATTACTGAACACCCTAAAGGAAATAAAATAAAATACATCAGTCATCCAAAAAACTTAGGTATGATGCCCAATTTTATTTTTTCATTAAAACAAGGTTCTGGAAAATACATAGCACTTTGTGAAGGTGATGATTATTGGACTGATCCCTTAAAACTTCAAAAACAAGTAGATTTTCTGGAAAAAAACGAAGATTTTTCTATTTGTTTTCATAACGTAAACACATTATGTGCAGGTGTTTTAAAAGAAGAAAACATAAAAAAAACAATTCCTGAAATTTCTGGAATTAAAGAACTTGCTAAGACTAATTTCATACACAATCTCAGCGTAGTTTACAGAAATGGATTGATTCCTAAATTTCCTGAATATTTCAAAAAAGCTCCCATAGGCGATTATTTCCTTCACATGCTCAATGCGAGACATGGAAAGATAAAATATATTGATGAAGTAATGGGAGTTTATCGTATCCATGAAACCTCATATTGGTCATCAAAAAAACAAATTGAACAAGAATTAATTTTGGTCAATTTTATTACGAATATAAAAGAAAATTTCACAGTTGAAATTAAAAAAAAACTTACAAAACAAGTTTTGAAAATAAAATATAAAAATCAAAAAGGATTAAAAAGGATTCTAGCCAAACTAAAATATAATCTATATTTTTAACGTTCCTTTTATTAAAAACCTACTTCCTTTTTTACAAAACAAAAAAGCTTCAATCACAACTGCTTGAAAAAATTGTTTCAACACCAACCCTGAATTTATGTACTAAATAAAAACGATCTTAATGAAATTGAAAAAAAAAATTATAGAACATTTAAAGCACTATAAAAGAGGTACTAAAATAGACTTAACAATACTTGATGATATTTTACCATCAACCCTTTCACCATGGAGGAGTTATGAATACGCTGAACTAAGTAAAAACTTCCCAAATACAAGAATTCTTACCGATCAAACAACATTTAAACATTTTAATCAAGGAAAAAGTTATCAAGAAAATTTAAATTTACTCCTTAAAAATTATCCATCACTTACTAATAAAATTAAAAAATTAACGATCACCAGCAATTTGAATGGAGAGATAGTTTATCTACTATTTTATAACAATATCAAAAAACATTTTGAAGCATTAAACAAGAAAAACAATCCGTTTACCTTCACTTTATATCCAGGAGGAGGATTTGTCTTTAATGATACAACAACCGATGAAAATCTGAAAAAATATTTTAATTCAGCAAACTTTAAAGGTGTGATTGTTAACCAAAATATTACAAAAAAATATCTCATTGAAAATCAAATCTGTGACCCTTCTTTAATAAATTTAATCCCGGGTGTTCCTCTTAATTTAAACTCAACAAACATAATTGGCTATGTTTATGATAAAGATTTAAGCAATACAAACATTTTATTTTTTGCTAATAAATACACTACTGATGGAAGCGACAAAGGCTTTGATATATTTCAAAATATAGTTTCCCAATTATATCATCTGAAACATGAAATAAACTTTATAGTAATAGGGGGATTTTCTGAAAAAGACATAACTATAAATAAAATTAAAAATGTTATTGTTTTCAAAGGCGTTATGAATGAATTTGAATTTGAAACTATATTGAAAGAAACCCATATTATGATTTCACCTAATAAACCTTTTATTTTAAACAAAGGCGCTTTTGATGGGTTCCCATTAGCCACAAGTGTTACAGCTTCTTTATTTGGCAATGTAAATTTTATGACTGATTATTTTAATGAAAGTGAACATTTAGATATCATCGACGGTATGGATTTCGTCAAATTAAATAATGATATCAACGAAACAACTCAAAAAATAATTACTCTTCATTATGATAAAGAGCTACTTAAAACAATAGCAATCAATGGAAGAAATAAAATATTACATTTGTATAGTTATGACAAGCAAATAACTCCTAGAATAAATCATTTTAAAAAATTAATACATTGATTAACGTAACGCAAACATTTCTTCCGCCTCAAGAAGAATACAACAAAATAGTTAAAAGAGCTTGGGACAAAATTTGGTTAACAAATCGAGGTGAACTTACTTTAGAACTAGAATCCAAACTTAAAAAATATCTAAACACAAACTCCATTATTATAACTAATAATGGTACAATTCCTTTGCAAATTGCTTTAAAATTACTAGGAAAAAATGGAGAAATAATTACAACCCCATTTTCTTATGTAGCTACATCTGCAGCGATTGTCTGGGAAAACTGCACTCCCGTATTTGTAGATATACATTCTGAATACTTAACCATTGATGAAACAAAAATAGAAGCCGCAATAACCCTAAAGACAACTGCTATTTTAGCAACTCATGTTTTTGGAAATCCTTGTAATATAGAAGCTATTGAAAACATTGCCAAAAAACACAATCTAAAAGTCATTTATGATGCGGCTCACTCTTTTGGTGTAAACTATAACGAGAAATCTCTTTTCAATTTTGGCGATGTTAGTACTTGCAGTTTTCATGCCACAAAATTGTTTCATACGGGTGAAGGTGGAGCTATGTTTTGCAACGATGAAGAATTGAATGAAAAATTATTTTATAGCCACAATTTTGGTCATAACGGACCATTAGATTTTCATGGCTTAGGTATAAATGCAAAAATATCTGAATTACAAGCCGCAATGGGCTTAACCGTATTTCCACATATAAATCATATCATTACTGAACGTAAAACAGTAGTTGATTATTATAATGCTAATTTGAGTTTTAAAAATTTTAACGGGCTAAAAATAAGAGCAAATACTACTTGGAATTATAGCTATTTCCCAGTCGTTTTCGAATCAGAACAAGTACTTTTAAAAATTCAAAAAGCGTTAAATGAAAAAAAAATTTTCCCAAGACGCTACTTCTATCCTTCATTAAATACGATAAATTATATTAATGGAGAAAAGATGTCTATATCAGAATCTATAGCATCCCGAATATTATGTTTACCTCTTTATGTGGGATTAACTACAAGTGAGCTTGAGCAGATTGTATCAATTATAAATAATAACATATGATTATAATAGGCGCTAAAGGTCACGCAAAAGAAATATATGATCTTTTAGCTTTAGAAAAACATCCTTCACTCTTTTTTTTTGATAACGTCAATAAAGACATAGGCTCTCATCTATATAAAATTGAAATTTTAAAATCCTTGGAAGCTGTTGAGTTAGAATTATCTAAAGACTCTGAATTTATATTGGGATTAGGTGGAGCCCTTCACCGCTATAATTTATATAAGACTTTTACAAAACTTAAAGGAAAGCCAAGATCTATAATCGCTAAAAATTCACAAATCAGTACCTGCTGTGAATTAGGAGAAGGACTTAATATCATGTCATTTTCAACTCTAAATGCAGGTTCTATAATTGGGAATGGATCTTTGATCAATTCTCATGTTAGTATACATCATGATTGTAAAATTGGTAAGTTTGTAGAACTATCCCCAGGATGTAGAATTTTAGGAAATAGCAAAATTGGCGATTTCACAACAATAGGCTCAAACGCTACAATTCTGCCAAAGGTAACCATTGGTTCTAATGTCATTGTTGCAGCAGGAGCTGTAGTTACAAGAGATGTTCCAGACAACTGTATGGTGGCAGGCATCCCTGCTGTAATTAAAAAAAAAATTGTGTCTACTTATCAATAAAATGAGATTATGATTCAAGATATCAACACCGAAATACACAACGCCTACGAAATCATAAAAGAAGGCGGCATTATTCTATATCCTACTGACACTGTTTGGGGAATTGGTTGTGATGCGACCAATCCGGAAGCCGTAGCCAAAATATATAAACTTAAAAAAAGAGCCGAAACCCAAAGCATGATTGTCTTGATGAACGGCGAAAAAATGATGTACAATGTTTTCAAAGAAATTCCTGAAGTCGCTTGGCAAATTATGGATCTTTCCGAAAACCCAACTACATTAGTACTGGACAAACCACGTAATGTAGCTCCAAACTTAATCGCAACAGATAATACTTTAGGAATCCGATTAGTAAAAGAACCCTTTTGTTTTAAATTACTGGAGCGCATGAAAAAACCGCTGGTTTCAACCTCGGCTAATATCTCGGGACAACCCACTCCAAAAAGTTTCAAAGAAATTAGCCCCGAAATTATAAAAGGCGTTGACTATGTTGTAAATTTGCAACGCGATAAAATTGCCGGAAAACCGTCTACAATCATAAAATTGACAAGTGATTCTCAGGTAAAGCTGATTCGTAAATAATTTTAATTTACCGCAAATTTACACAGAAAAATGGATGAGTACATTTACAAAGATGAAAACTATAAAATAGTCGGAATACTTTACGAAATACATAAACATCTAGGCAAAGGTTTCTCCGAAATTGTTTATAAAGATGCTTTAGAATTTGAGCTGCAAAATTCAAACATTCCCTATGAAAGAGAAAAAGAGTTTTCTGTAAATTACAAAAACACTATTTTGAAACATAAATTTTATGCTGACTTTGTAGTTTATGATAAAATTATTCTAGAAATTAAAACCGTAGCCTGTTTTGACAACAGTCATTATAACCAATGTTTAAATTATTTAAAAGTATCAGGTAATAAATTAGCAATTCTAGCAAATTTCAATTTAACATCATTAGAATACAAACGCATTATAGATTCAAAAAAATAATTTGTGAATTTGCGGTAAAATATTATGAATTACAAAGAAGCATTAAACAATAAAATATTCGAAGTCATCGCTCAAGCCTCTCAAGAACTACATATTGACAGCTATGTTATTGGTGGTTTTGTGAGAGATTTGATTTTGAAACGAGACTTCAAAAAAGACATCGATATCGTAGCCGTAGGTAGCGGCATCGAATTGGCTTTAAAAGTTTCGGACTTACTTCCAAAAAAACCAAAAGTCCAGGTTTTTAAAAACTACGGAACGGCAATGCTCCGTTTTGAGGATACCGAAATCGAATTTGTAGGCGCTCGAAAAGAGTCTTACACCCAAGACAGCAGAAATCCTATCGTTGAAAATGGCAGCTTAGAAGACGATCAACGCCGTCGTGACTTTACCATTAATGCGCTGGCTTTATCTTTGAATACCAAAAATTTTGGAGAACTCTTAGATCCATTTAACGGATTAGAAGACCTCGAAAACAAAACTTTAAGAACACCTCTTGATCCCGATATTACCTATTCTGACGATCCGTTGCGCATGTTGAGAGGCATTCGTTTTGCCAATCAATTGGGCTTTACTATTGAAGAAAAATCATTAGAATCTATTAAGAAAAATGCTGAGCGAATTAAAATCATTTCCGGCGAACGCATTGTTGATGAATTAAACAAGATGCTTTCGACTGATAAACCATCTGTTGGATTTTTATTGTTATTCAAAACAGGTCTTCTAGAGATCATTCTTCCTGAATTGACTGCTTTGAATCAGGTGGAAGAGATTGAAGGGCATACCCATAAAAATAATTTCTATCACACACTGGAAGTTGTTGATAATATTTGCCCAAACACAGATGATGTCTGGCTACGCTGGGCTGCCTTGTTGCACGATATTGGAAAAGCACCAACGAAACGTTTCAACAAAAAACAAGGTTGGACTTTCCACGGACATGAATTTTTAGGCGGAAAAATGGTCAAAAAAATCTTCGAAAGATTGCACATGCCGTTGAACCAAAAAATGAAATTTGTTCAAAAAATGGTTATGATGAGTTCTCGTCCCATCGTTTTGTCACAGGATACTGTAACGGATTCAGCCGTACGTCGTTTAGTTTTTGATGCAGGTGAAGATGTAGAGAATTTAATGACTTTATGCGAAGCGGATATTACCACTAAAAACCCAAGCAAGTTCAAAAAATACCATAATAATTTTGAAATTGTCCGCAAGAAAATCGTGGAAGTGGAAGAACGCGACCATGTTCGCAATTTTCAACCACCCATTTCAGGAGAAGAAATTATGGAAATTTTTAATTTAAAACCATCCCGAGAAATCGGAATTCTCAAAGAAGCAATAAAAGAGGCAATTCTTGAAGGCGAAATCCCAAACGACTATAAAGCCGCCTATGATTTTATGCTAAAAAGAGCTAAAAAATTAGGGTTAAAAATTAACGCTTGTTGAATTAAGAAATAATTGTTTTTAAAATATCTTTACAAAATTACTTTCAAACAATGAAAAAGGAAAATAAATCAGTTGTCTTTTGGCTATTATCAGGTTGTGTACTTTTATTTGTAATGGTTGTCGTAGGGGGAATCACCCGATTGACTAATTCAGGACTATCCATGACGGATTGGCATTTGGTTACCGATACTTTTCCTCCGCTTACCGAAGCAAAATGGGAGGAAACTTTTGAGCGTTACAAACAATTTCCCGAATACCAAAAAATCAACATTCATAATGATTTCACCCTTTCTGATTATAAATTCATTTATTTTTGGGAATGGTTCCACCGTTTCATAGGAAGGATAATTGGCCTAGTTTTTATCATTCCGTTTGTCTATTTTTTGATTAAAAAAAGACTTTCAAGCGAGACCATAAAAAAATGTATTGTCCTATTATTCATGGGAGGTTTCCAAGGATTTCTGGGCTGGTTCATGGTAAAAAGCGGTTTGATTGACAATCCAGATGTAAGCCATTTCAGACTTTCTCTGCATTTAACTTTTGCTTTTATCACCTTTGCTTATACCCTTTGGGTTGCTTTGGACTTGATTTACCCAAATAAAACCCAAATCCATTTTTCTTTAAGAAAATTGGCTCGTATAGCTTTGGTTTTTCTGCTGTTGCAAATTATCTACGGAGGATTTGTTGCAGGTCTAAATGCTGGTTTGATACACAATCACTGGCCTTTAATGAGTGATGGCCAACTGATTCACGATAGCGTTTTTATAGAACAAAAAACACTTTTCCTGAACCTTGTTGAAGGAAAAAGTGGTGTTCAGTTTGTTCACAGAACCATGGCCTATGTTGTAGTGGGATTAATCCTTGCCTTATATTTCAAAAGTAAAAAATACACGCTTTCACTGCCACAGAAAAAAGGAATCAACACCTTGGTAGTGGTTGTTTTTTTACAATTTGCTTTAGGTGTTTTCACCTTGCTTTACCACGTACCGTTATGGTTGGGTTTAGCACACCAAATAATGGCGTTTTTTTTACTGACAGCGATGACGTTCACCCTACATCGTTTCTCAAAATAATGATAAAGCATACCTAAATACCTGACTATATTGTCGCATTTCTTTGTTCAAAATTTTAAATGTCTAAACTTGCTGCTCAGGATAAATTTCTGGATCTGTCCGATTATGGCAGACCATTGGCCAAACTGTTTGCCAACCAATTAAAAAATACTCCAATCACTCCCATCCACGTCACTTTGCTTTTTGGGGTTTCTGGAGCTATTGCCATTTTCTTTATCCTGCAAGGTCATTACATTTTGGCGGGCTTTTTTATTGTTTTAAAATCAATTATTGATGCCGCCGACGGTGAACTGGCAAGAATAAAAAAAACACCCTCCTATACCGGAAGATATCTCGACAGCGTGTTCGATATTGTTCTTAATTTTCTCTTTCTAATGACCGTTTGTTACGTTTCGCAAACTACAATTTGGCTGGCTTTTTTGGCTTTTTTTTGCATCCAATTACAAGGAACTTTGTACAATTACTACTATGTTATCCTGAGAAACAAATCAGAAGGAGGCGACAAAACCAGTAAAATATTCGAGAACAAATCGCCAAAAGCTTTACCGGGAGAAAGTCAAAAATCAGTAGATATTTTGTTCCAAATTTACACTATTGTTTATGGAATTTTTGACAAAATAATTCATGCCATGGACAAAGAAGCTTACAAGGTAAAAACCTTTCCTAACTGGTTTATGACCTTTGTCTCTATTTATGGCCTCGGCTTTCAATTACTTATTATTGCCCTGATGTTACCTCTGGGATTTATTGACTGTATTGTCCCGTTTTTTATCTTTTATACGTTATTTATTTTTGTTTTAATTGGCATTCGAAAAAACTGGCTAAAAGCATAAATTCTACTAATTCATTCGTTTAAAAGTATCGAATTAACCAATCCAAGTTTTAAAGTCCGACACTTTTTCCCTACTAACAATGATCTCATCTTCAGCATAAGAAGGCAAAATCACTTTTAGACGCGAGTTACTGTGGATTAAAATTTCCTTAATTGACCTTAATGCAATGATAAATTTCCGACTTACGCGAAAGAACTTTTCAGGATCTAATTCCTGTTCTAAAACTTCTAAAGTACTTTCAATCAAATAATTTCTATTGTCGAAAGTGTGAATATAGGTTCCTTTATTTTCGCTAAAAAAACATTCAATTTCATCAATAGCAATTACTTTCAAATGCTGTCCAATTTTCACAGTAAACCGTTTTTTGTGATTTTTATCAAATGGATTAGAAAGCATTCTCTTGATTTGATCAAAATCCATTTGAACCATATTCTGTTTTGGTAAACGTGCCTTAAATTTGGCCACCGAAACTTCTAAATCTTCTTCGTCAATGGGTTTCAAAAGATAATCGATACTGTTCAGTTTGAAAGCGCGCAAAGCATATTCATCGTAAGCCGTCGTAAAAATTACCGCGCTTCTAATTTCGATTTTCTCAAATATTTCAAATGACAAGCCATCAGACAGCTGAATGTCCAGAAATATCAAATCAGGGTGTGCATTATTAGAAAACCAAGCAATAGATTCTTCTACGGAATGAAGCATCACTCCTACCTCAACATTTAGTTTTTGGAGTTTTCGTTGTAACAATCTAGCTGCCGGTTTTTCGTCTTCGATAATTATTGTTGTCATTTAATGTTGAATCGTTTATTTGATAATTGCTTTAAACTAAAATACACTTTTCTTTTATTCCCATTTCTCCCTTTGCTCCTTTTCCATTAGTTTTTGGATTTTGTTTTGCTCCCAATTAGTCCCAAAAAACAAATTCCCACCAAAAACCGATAATCCATGAGCCAATACACCTATTCCCCAAAAGAAGACCGTATTCCAATTTTGCCATTCCCAAAAATTAGCATCACCGATAGAATCCTCATTATATCTTGACAAAATAATAAAACTATTTACCAAAAAATAAATCAATAAATGAACATAAAACCCTTTAATTCGCTTGACTCTTTTATAGGCTAATTCATATCTTACATCAGGATTATCCCTCCCTGCTTCAGCTCTATTATAACTATTTTCTTTAAAATTTTCCATATTCATAGGTATTTGATTATTCCCAATTTTCATTTTTTCTTTTTTCCTTTTCCATAAACTCTTTTATTTTTTGCTCTTCCCAATCTTTACCAAAGAAAGGCATGCAATCAAAAACTTTCATCCCATGAAAAAGGACTCCAATTCCCCAACCCAACATAGGCCAATAAAACCATAAATGTCCTGGTGAAGTCAGCAGATTGATTGCCAAAAAACCCAAATTCACCACGATATAAGAAATTAAATTCCCATAAAATCCCTTGATTTCATTTACTCTTTTTTGGGCTTTCTGATAGCGCTCTTCATCTCTATAATTAGTATTTTCCATGATTATTTCCAACTTTGTTTATGATCTTCTTTCTGTAAAATCTCTTTAATTTTTCTTTCCTCCCAATTGGAACTGTAACCAAAAACTTTAAAAGCATGCATAATTAATCCAAAACCCCAACCGGCTGCCGAAAACCAAAACCACTGAAATTGCGGGGAATATTTAAGATTAATAAAAATTAAAATTGGGATGACAAAGCAATAAGAAATCAAACTCATATAAAATTTTTTCAATTCTTCTACTCTTTTTTGAGCTCTATAATAAGCGTTTTTCTCTTTATAATTGACTGTTTCCATAACTGCAATTTGTTTGGTCAAAATAGGGATTCTGACTGTAAAAGTATTTTCGTTTTGTGCTATCAATACTTTTCGATTCGTAATGATACCATAACGATTGATGATGTTTTGAAGACCAACGCCTTGACGGTCTTGCAGGACTTCTTTCTTTTGAAAATCATTCTCAACAACCAGATAGCCTTCTTTTATAAAAATTCTAATATGCAAAGGCCTTTGTTCGCTAACTACGTTATGCTTGACGGTGTTTTCTAACAAAAGCTGTAATGATAACGACACCACCTTGGCTTCAGGATTTAGAATTTGATCCGGAAGTTCATAAAACAAGCTGTTTTCAAAACGCATTTTTAATAAATTCATATAGGTTTTGGCGAAAGCCAATTCTTCTTCAACCGAAACTAATTCCTTGTCTTTTTGTTCTAATACGTAGCGATAAATCTTAGATAATGAAGTGGTAAATTTTTGTGCATTATCAGGGTTTTCTTCAATTAAGGAACTCAGCACGTTCAAACTATTGAAAAGAAAATGAGGATCAATCTGGTTTTTTAAACTTTCAAACTTTGCCGAAGCCGTTCCCGCAATAATTTTTTGCTCTTTGACCTTGTTTTCATTGTACGCCTTATAGAAAAACAGCGCATGAATTCCTAATAAAACTACAAAGCTAACAATTGACGGAACAAGATAATTGGCCGGTTTTTCGTCTCTTAAAAAAGCCTCCAAAGTGTTTTTTTCTATTAGTACATCTTCAAAAATTCTAAGCAAAAAAATTGTAAATAAAGAAAGCACAAATGAACTAAAAAAACCAATCACCAGTCTATTGAGCACATAGCGGTTATTTTTAAATATTGAATCTAAAAACATAAAAAGTGCTGCATTTACATAATACAATAACAAACTGTACAGCATGGTGTAGGCAAAATTTACCTTTAAATGATTGTCAAAAGTTATTTGTCCTCCATTGATAACGTGAATTATTGTTAAAGCGATGAATATCGCCAGCGAAATAAACAAAGCTCTTGGAAATTCTTTTATCAGTTTATTCATTTTATTTCTTTTAGATTGACTTGAAGATTAGGTAAAGACTTTCTACAATCTTGCTTTTTTTCTAGTTTTACTTACAGTTTTTTAATGCTGCCGTTGCTCTGTCTAATCCCCATTTTGGAGAAAAAGCATTTTCTGGTTTAAAAGTAGCAAAAAGTCCAATAGCTTTCTCCAGTTGCGCGCATAAAGGTTTAGTATCTGCTCCAGTCCACTTGGCCCCATTGATTTGGAAATCGGCTTTAGAGAAAACAACCCTGGGATTATCCGGGGCAAGCGCTTCGGCTTTGGTATACAATTCCATTACTTTTCCAGATAATTTCATTCCGTTTACCATGGGATCAGCAACAATCCAGGCTGTATTTATCATGGCTTGCATAACATACAATTCGGCATTATTGGTGTCTTTTAGCAATTCCACATCCAAGGCATTTTGTGCTTTGGAAAGCAATAAACTGATTTTTTCTTTGTCAGAAGTTCCAAAAGCAGTCGTTGTATTTACTAATGCCACATAATAATTGGGTAGCCAACTGCTTTTTTCGGCCGCTGCAATTCTTTCGAATAAATCAGAGGCTTCAGTTGTTTTTCCTTCTTTCCAAAGTCCGAAAGCTTTTCCCATTCCTTGTTCAAATTGTCCTTGAGCTGATAATAAGCTGCACACAAATAATGCAATTGAGGTGATCATTTTTGTCATAATAATTAGTTTTAATAGTTGATGATTGTTTTGATGATTGAAACTGTTTAATTACAATTCAAAAGTATTTCAGTTTACTCTCTTTTAAAATTTATAGTTACCCAACTGTCGTTTTTAAAGGATGAATTGTTATTTATTCGAAAATTATAAAATTGAACGTTGCATTAAAGATTCTTAAGTTGATTGTCCTTCTTGTCATTACTAATCGTCCAAAAGAAACCTACGAAGAAAAACCGATCCGCTGTAGGCGTCACTTCTTTTCTGTTATAAAAACCACTGCTATTTGGATTTTTGGCATAATCATATCCAAAAACATTTTGACTTCCTAAAACATTGGATACTGAGAAATACAGAATCTTTTGGGTACTTAGTAAATAGGCCCAGTTAAAACTCAAATTATGGTATGATTTTGTCTTTCCATTCATGAATTGGCTTTCATTTGGATTGTTGTACGGACGCCCAGAACTATAAGTATTGGTAAAACCCAATTGCGATTTCCAATCGTTTATCCAATATTTAGCAACGATAGACAGGCTATGATCTGCAACAAAATTAGGCGTCGCCTGATTTGGAAAATTTTTATAATTTCTTTCGGTGTCGATGTAAGAATAAGAAATCCAATATTCTAAATTCTTAAATGATTTTCCGTCTCGCCAAAACAAATCCAGTCCTTTAGCATAACCCGATCCTTCATTATCAAATATCGAATTGTATTGCACCATTGGCGTATCGTATTTTACCAAATTTCTGTACTCTTTAAAATAGGTTTCCGCTCTAAAAGTCTTACCGTTTTTATTGAATTGGTAATTCAGGATATAATGAGAAGCTCTCTCGCTTTCAAATTGATGGTATTTTGAATATTTAATATAATCTGCACTTGGCGTTTGGGAAAAATCTCCGTAAGCTGCCGAAAACTGGCTGTTCTTAGCCATTTTATAAGCCAATGATATTCTGGGAGAAATGGCGGTTTCTTTCAACAATTCATTATTTGAAACCTGCAAACCAATTTTGGCTGCAAACTTTTTTGAAAAGAAAACATCCGCTTCTGAATAAACCGCTGCAATTCTGGAATTATATGTATTTACATATTTTGCCCCTGAATTTTCATTAAATTTTTCATCAAAAACAGTGACGAAATAATCCCCGCCAAAAGACAACTTAAACCTATTGGAGAAGTTTTTCTTCAATTTCAGCTTGAAATGCGCAGCATTTTCATCATTATTCAAATGATCTAAATCCAGTCCAATCTGGTTTTTTCCATAACCATAACTCATACCGCTCGCAATTTGCCAACTCTCTCCAAAATTTCCATTATAAGAAGTATTCAAATAGAAATTATTGTTGTTTAAATTGACTCTGATTTTTTCAGGTCCGTTTATATTTTCTTGATTAATATCGAATTTTGAAGCATCAAAAGCTGCGTAAACTTTAAAGATTCCGTTATTAAAATGATAGCGGTACACTGTTTCTCCAGATAAAGATTGAAACGGACTGTTCCAATCTACATTCTGCTTGACAGCAGCCTGATAAGGCGCCAAATTAATATAAGCTGCGTTTACACTGAGGGAACTTTTATTCCATTTTTGAGTGTTTCCTAAACCTAAACCAACGGTCATAAGGGAAATTTCGGTTTTATTTTGATCGGGTTCATCCTGCGTATTTAATAGCAAAACACTCGATAAGGCTTCTCCATATTCGGCAGAATAACCCCCTGTTGAAAAAGCGATTCCGCTAAAAAGAAAAGGAGAAAATCGACCACGGGTAGGTAAATTATTGGTACTCGCGCCATAAGGTTGCGCCACCCGAATACCGTCTACAAAAGTCTGGGTTTCATTGGCCTCGCCACCACGAACAAAAAGTCTCCCGTCTTCGGCTACATTTTGCGTTCCTGGAAGTGTTTGCAAAGCTGCGATAATATTACCGGCCGAACCCGCCGTGGTTACAATATCTAGTGGTTTCAGTACTGAAACTCTAGCTTTATCACCGGATTCCATTGTGCCGGCGGTTATCACAACTGCGTCCAGCGCGTTGACATTGTCTTTTAAAGTAATTATTTTACCCTGACAATTAGCCACATCAATTTGGATTTTAGTAGTTTCATAAATAAGGAAACTCGCTACCAAGATCTGATTTCCGGTGCTGCTAGTCGTAAAAGCAAAATCTCCTTTATCATTAGAAGAAATTCCGTCATAGGTTCCTTCGATAAAAATATTAGCTCCCACAATTGGGTTCCCTTTTTGGTCAACCACTTTTCCAGAAACGGTTGATTGAGAAAAAGTAAAATTGGCAAACAAAAGAAAGCTAAAAATAAAAATGGTTTTCATAATATTGATTTTGATGCAGCAAATATCTTAGACAATACAAGCTTGTCAAAAAAGTTCTGACTCAACCGTAGAAATTACAGGATGAACTGTACCAAAGAGTTAAAAAAATAACAAACAATATTGTTTAGAACGATTAGTCCTTTGGTATAAAAACATTAATTTTGTTCCAAAATAACAAAAGATGAAAAAAAGTATTTCAATTCTAATCCTTTCACTTTGTTTTTCCATTGGTTTTTCTCAAGAAACCAAAACCTCTTTTGACGAAAAACTGGCTAAATCATTAGACGCTGATGCATATGGAATGAAGCAATATGTTTTTTGTATTCTAAAAACCGGAAGCAACACCACTGCAACTAAAGAAGAACGAAAAAAATTATTCGAAGGCCATATGGCTAATATTAACAAACTTGCGGCTGAAGGAAAATTAGTTATTGCGGGACCATTCCTTGAAAACGATAAAAACTACAGAGGCATTTTTGTTTTTAATGTAAAAACCGTCGAGGAAGCTCAAAAACTTGTTGCGACAGATCCTGCCGTTCAAGCAAAATTATTCGATGTCGAATTAACGCCTTGGTACAGTAGTGCTGCTTTACAGCAAATTTCTAAACTACACGCCCAAATTGCCAAAGAAAAATTTTAGAACTCAATAAAAATCCTTTTTTATTACATAGATACTTGATACTCGCTCTTTATGAAAACCGAAAAAGAAAAAATGATTGCCGGAGAATATTATCTAGCTGGAGATCCTGTTTTAGTAAAAGAAAGACGAAAATCTAAAAACCTACTCCACCGATTAAATGTTACCGAGTATCGGATTACCAAAAAAGCAAGAGAAATCATTAAAGAATTAATTCCTAATGCGGGAGCCAATCTCTATATTGAACCACCTTTTTTTTGCGATTATGGTTACAACATCTACTGTGGCGAAAATGTATATTTCAATGTAAATTGTGTCGTTCTAGACTCTACCAAAGTAACTATTGGTTCCAATGTCTTTTTTGCACCAGGAGTTCAGTTGTATACCGCAACCCATCCTCTTGATGCCGAATTGAGAAAAACACTCGAAAATGCTTTACCTATTACCATTGGCGACGATTGTTGGATTGGTGGCAATTCGGTCATTTGTCCTGGAGTTAGCATAGGCAATGGCTGTGTTATAGGCGCCGGTTCTGTTGTTACAAAAGACATACCGGCCAATTCGCTGGCTGTAGGAAATCCGGCAAAAGTGATTCGAAAATTAAATCAATAAATTATGCCACACCTACTAGCAAAACTCCATAATGTTCCATTAGAAACCATCAAAGAGGTTTTAAAAAAGGACAAATTGTTTCATGCTTCGCAAGGAATGCATTTAGAAAACATTTGGCAAAATGCCGATGCTAAAAATGAAGTTCAATTTCTTTTTAAAATTGACAACATCGACGAAACCAAAAAGTTAATAAACCAGCTACATTCCGATGCTTTGGCAAATGACCCAAACGCCAATCTCCCTGAAATGACTTATTTAAAATAACCATGATTTCTATAAACAAAGTACACCATATTGCCATTATTTGTTCTGATTATAAAAAATCGAAAACTTTTTATACTGATGTTTTAGGATTGACCATTATTCAAGAAATCTATCGTGAGGAAAGAGAATCTTATAAACTGGATTTGGCTTTAAATGGTGTGTACACCCTAGAACTTTTTTCGTTTGCAAATCCGCCACAACGTGCCTCCAGACCGGAAGCTACAGGATTACGCCATTTGGCTTTTGAAGTCGATAATTTAGACCAAACAATAAATTATTTAACTTCCAAAAACATTCAATCAGAGCCTATCCGAATAGATGAAACGACTCATAAACGTTTTACTTTTATCACTGATCCGGATGCACTTCCTATAGAATTTTACGAAAAATAAATCCTTTTTTAATTGGCAAAACAGAATTCACAAAGGTTTTTCAAAAACACCAGATTATAACGCAATTTTGAATCTCAATCCGATTTTCTTTCTTTAAATTTGTGATGCTCTAAAAAACACCTGTATTTTGAATAAACAATTCTTGTTTTTATTTGAAAATAAATACATCCTAAAATATTTTTTAAATGAACAATACCAGCCGCATTAAAAAAAATTACCAGTTTATAAAATTTCAAAAACTAGTCATTGTTTCTGTTCTAATTGGTTTCCTGTCTGCTTTTTTAGGAGTTGCTTTAAAAAAAATAACCGAATATTACGAGGAAATATTTTTTCATAAAGCAACTGTAAACCCCGTATTCTTTGTGATTTTTCCAATTTTTGGACTTTCGGTCATTTACTTTCTTCGGGAATATCTTTTTAGAAAAAAAGAAAATAAAGGCATTAAAGAAATTTTTGAAAGCACCAATTCCAAATCCAAAAACCTGCCCAACTACAAGATACCATCGCATTTTATCAACGGATTATTGACCGTTATTTTTGGAGGATCAACAGGGATTGAGGTTTCAACCGTAGTTGCTTCGGCGACGATTGGTTCTGTTGCCCAAAGAAAGCAAAACGTTTTTAAACAATACAAAACCGAATTGATCTGCGCTGGTGTTGCAGCGGGAATTACTGCTTTATTCAGCAGCCCTGTAGCTGGGATATTTTTTGCATTGGAAGTTATTTCCAGAAAAGTAACCCGAGCTTTTTTAATCAGTAATTTGATTGCTGTCACAATTGCATTTGGCCTTATTTCTCTCTTAGATGAAAAACCTTTGTTTGCGCTAACCATTACGACTTGGCATCTAAAAGCCATTCCTTATTTTATCCTTTTAGGAATTTTGGCGGGACTAAATTCGGTTTATCTTACGCATTGTGTTTTGTTTTTTAAATCACAATTTTCAAAAATTGAAACCCATTATTACAAAATAATTATTGGTTCAGTCATTCTGACTGTTTCTTTATTGCTGTTTCCACAACTTTATGGAGAAGGCTATCATGCCCTAAAAACTATTTTCAATCCTACGAATGAAATACCGCTGACACTGTCATTAGCCCTTACTTATGTCGGAATTATAGTTTTAAAACCCATTGTAACTTCAGCCACTTTGGCTTCTGGCGGAGATGGCGGTGTTTTTGCGCCAAGCCTTTTTATTGGTGCTTTTTTAGGATTACTAGTTGCATCGACTTTAAATACTTTTTTTAATGTCAATGTGATTCCGCTAAATTTTATGGTCATAGGAATGGCTGCCGTTCTCAGTGCCAGTATCCATGCGCCTTTTACCGCGATTTTCTTAGTTTGCGGCCTAACAAATGATTATACCTTATTTCTACCTATTTTAGTGGTTTGCCTCATCTCAAAATATACTGCCAAAATAATTTATCCTTATAACGTTTATAACTATACTCCAAGTTTAACAAAATAACATCCATGGCCATTCAAAAAATTAAAAGAAGCTACCGCAAAACCAAATACATTCTATACAAAGAAACCCTAGTCGATTTTAAAGAACATTTTTGGGCATTTATAGGCTCATTTATAGGAATTGGAACTATCGCCTACATGCAATCCAAAACATTACCGGATTCTGATGTGGTCTATCTTATAGGTTCCTTTGGAGCATCATGTGTACTTATTTATGGGGTGATTCAAAGTCCATTAGCACAGCCTCGAAACTTGGTTGGCGGTCATGTCATTTCGGCAATTGTAGGGGTAACCGTTGCTACTTTTGTGCCAGATATCATGTGGCTCACTTCTGCCTTATCCGTTTCAATTTCTATTGTTTTAATGCAACTCACCAAAACATTGCATCCGCCTGGTGGAGCCACTGCTTTGATAGCAGTAACTGGATCAGCTGAAATTAAAAATCTTGGTTATTGGTATGTCATTACACCTGTTCTAAGTGGCGTTCTTATTTTACTTATTGTTGCTTTAATTTTTAATAACACGACAGCTAACAGGTATTATCCAAGTCATAAAAAATACCATAAAATCAGGAAAAGGATCCATAAATCACTTCAAAACCAGTAATCTAAATTCATTCAAATTAGTAGCCTTTTGTTTCGAACTAAAAGATTAAAATCAAGCAGCTGTACTCTTTTTTATTTTTTAAATCAATTTCCTGATAAATAATTGATTCAGTCTTGATAAATGTATCGGCAAAAATCTTATCAACAAATCAAGAATCTGAAATCTGAAATCTAAAATTAAATTTTACCTTTGACCATTCAATAAAAACAAAGATTATGGTTTACAAATTCAGAGTAATTCTAGATGCCGAGGAAGATATATTCAGAGATATTGCAATACTTGCAGAAGACACTTTAGAGGATTTACACAATGCCATCTTCAATTCCTTTGGGTTTGACGGCATGGAAGTCGCTTCGTTCTATACTTGTGATGAAACTTGGAATCAGGAGGATGAAATTTCACTTTTTGATACTGGAGATGTCCCTGGAGAACAAAAAATAATGAGTGATTATAAACTCTCTGATATCCTTGATGACGAAAACACTAAAATTCTATATGTTTATGATTTCATCAATATGTGGACTTTTTTAGTTGAATTGGCCGCTATTGAAGAGCAAACCGCTGGAAATATCTATCCCGAAACACTATTCTCACATGGAGAAATGCCAGATGAGGCAATGGAGAAAAGTTTTGAAGCAGACAATGCTGATGACTACGCCAGTGAATTTGAAGACGATTTAGATCAAGATGATTTAGATATGTTTGAAGGAGATGATAGCTTTGAGGATTATGGATTTGAGGAAAATTGGAACTAGAGTAGTAGAAAACTAAGAATCAAGAGCCAAGATCAAAGACCTATCTACCGTCTTTCATCTTGGCTCTTTCATCTAATAAACATAAAAAATGATCAACTTATTTAACACGCACATCGAAACGCTTTCCATCCATCGTGTTGGAAATAAAAGCCGTAATGAAGCTATTTTTTTATCAGAGCAACCTTTCAATCTTCAAGATGAAATTGTACCTCTTATCAAAGAATTTTTCTTAAAACCTTTTAGAGAAAAAGAGGAAAACTACTTTCAGTTTGCGCATGAAGTCGATTTAGATTACAATGATATGTTTAAATTCGCCAGTGAAATTTTTGAAAATCCGGCTAATTTACACGAATGTTCCAAAAAAATTACCAAACATCTATTTGAGCAATCCAATCATCCGCACATTAAAAATGGAGAAGTTTATGTTGCTTATTTGACTAATGTAAATATTGACAATAATGTCGTTGATGCTATTGGGATTTTTAAAAGTGAATTACAAGCTGATTTCTTGCAATTTGAAGAAAAAGGAACCCATCTGGAAATGATTTTACAACAGGGAATAAACTTAAACAAACTGGATAAAGGTTGTTTGATTTTTAATCATAAAAAAGAGGAAGGATATAAAATCCTAACTGTAGACAGCAACCGTTATGATGCTAGATATTGGTTAGAGCATTTCCTTTCGGTAGATGCTTTTGAGGATGAAAATTTTATCACAAAAAAATACCTTAAATTTTGTCAAAACTTTGCCAAAGATGTTGTTTTTCCTGCCGAAGACAAGAAAGAAGAAGTGATGTTTATGAACCGATCTGTGAATTATTTTGCCAAAAATGATGAATTTGAAGAAACTGAATTTTTGAATGAAGTCTTGGATAACCCTGATTTGATTCCTGAATTTAAAAATTATAAAGTAGACAAAGGCGAAAAATACAGCATTGAAGATGTTACTTCATTCCCTATTGCCAATGCAGCGGTTTCTGATGCCCGAAAATCAATCAAAAATGTCATTAATCTGGATACTCATATCCAAATTAAAATGGATTTCATCAACCCGGAAAGTGCCGAAAAATTTGTTGAAAAAGGTTGGGACGAAGAAAAACAAATGTACTACTACTTAGTTTATTTCAATAAAGAAGAGAAATCTTAAAAGAAAATCACAAAATCACCAACCCTCAATTGTAAAATCAATTGAGGGTTTTTTCTTGGCTAATAACAATAAAAAGAAAATTTCGTATATCTATTTGTAAGTTTTTATTTAAATAAATTTAAAATTATTGTCTTTTAACGATTAAATTTTACTTTTCAACTGATTTTTTTTTTAAATTTAAACACCTCAAAATCAGAAGTAAAATGATAACGACTATTGAAATCAAGGAAAAAATACTTCATCGCAAAATTTTATGTTCGCTACTGGGACATAAATTTATTGTTACTAGAAATATCACAAATCATTTCAAGGAATTTGAATGTACCGTTTGTCATTTAGAATTAACAAATGATGACAAAGGTCGAAAAATGTTTCTTACTCCAGAACTAAAAGAAATTAATGAAACATTAATTCGTTTCAATAAAAAAAAGTTTCATATTATTTGACTTGATTGACTCCAAAATCTAGAATCATTTTAACTAATTTGTTATATTGTCCTATTCTTCCTGAAGAACTATGAACTATTCGTGGGGATCTCTCAGATTACTCATTTATTTCGTAAATTTGCTTTTCCGGTAAAGCAAAAAAGATGACAACCAATTTTTTTAAAGAAAGTCCATTTAAAACCTTGATTTCGTTTCACAAACTAATTGAAACATTAGAGCAAATCGCAGGGACTGATGTGGATTACAGATCTAATTATGCCAAAGCTTTACTGGCAGAAATAGCCCCTTTTCCCGAATTCAGAACTGGTATTGAAAACCTAAATTTGATTCAGGAAAACGAAACTTTAATCAAGCACCTCTTAGCTGATTTATTCCCTACTGCTTTAACAAATAATGAGATAAAAGCCGTTACGATACCTTTTCAAAATTTTACTTTTAATTATAGCGATCGATTCAAAAAAATAATAAACAATGCGGGCTCTCAATTTGACATGGCTATCCGAGATTTTGATGAGCATCACTTTTATATAATGAGTTGCACGCTAATTCTTAATGAATTTTATGGTCAAAAAATTGATTTCAGCAAGCCTTTATTTTACGATATCCCAAATAAAGAGGGCATAATGAATCAATACCGCATTTTGTATAATGGGGATTTTATAGAAATCATACCTACTAAAAAAGCTCCCGAAATCTCTCAAGACGACATCGATTTATTGATGGATAATTATGATAACATAGCGCTCTGGAAAGAAAAATTCCCTGTAGAAAGTTGGATTTTAAAAGGTTTTGGCATCCTTATTCTTTTCGATTCTACTACTGAAAGCGCAATTTCTAAACTAAAAGGTAATCTTTTAAAACCTGATAAAGAACCGATAACCTTTTATGAGAATTTCGAATCTATTTTTCGTTCCATCTTTAAAATAGCTGATTTAAGGATTGGTCTGGTTTTCTACAATGAAGAAGAAGAAAAATTTGTAAAACCAAGTTTTAGCGACCACAGTATCAATAGCTTTATTCTTCCTATTGAAGAAGAAGTTGATTGTAAAAACACTTTGCTGGGTTGTTTTATTGAGAATATTTTGAAAAACCAAAAACCATTAATTATTTCAAATGTTGAAAAATTTGCCTTAATAGCTGGAAATGAAAAATTTGCAAAACATTTATTAGAACAAAACGTACACAGTTGTATCTTTGCTCCCATCATAAGTAACGGTAGCATCTTAGGCGTATTAGAATTAGTTTCCTCGAGCCCTAGAGAACTTAACAGCATCAATGCCAGCAAGCTTGATTTAGTGCTTCCTTTTTTAATTGATACTACTGAACGCTATAACACGGACATGCAAAACAAAGTGGAAGCAGTGATCCAAAGGGAATATACCTCCATTCATCCCAGTGTATATTGGAAATTTAAAAAAGAAGCTTTAAAATATTTTCAAACCAGTAATCCGATTAAAGATTACATTTTCAAAGAAATCGTCTTCAAAGAAGTCTATCCTTTATATGGACAAATAGACATCAAAGGTTCCTCTGATCTTAGAAATGAAACCGTAAAAGAAGATCTAAAAAATCAGTTGAATGCGCTATTACAAATTTTTAAAAACCAAAATTCAAATGCGAATCTTGTGTTATTAGAACAACGAAAATTTGAATTACAATCGCTATACAAACAATTAGAATCCCCATTGAAAGCAGATACAGAACAACAAATACAACTGTACATCGAAAATGAAATTCATCCAATATTAAAAAATACCCAGACAAATTCTGATGGTGAAGTATTAGAAAAGAAATATTTTGAGAGTCTCGATGAAAAAACAGGAATGTTTTACCAATCTAGAAAAAAGTTCGATAATGCCTTATCGATAATCAATAAAAAATTGGCTGCCGTTCTCGACAAAAAACAAATAGAAGCTCAAAATATTTATCCCCATTATTTTGAAAGATTCAAGACAGATGGTGTGGAACACAACCTCTATATTGGAGCTTCCATAACTCCAGCAAAAACTTTTGACACTATGTATCTTCACAATTTGAGGCTGTGGCAATTACAAACACTGTGTGAAATGGAATTGAAACACCATCAACTCAAATCATCTTTGCCTTACGAATTAGATGTCACTTCTTTAATTCTAGTATTTAGCTCCCCTATTTCCATCCGCTTCAGAATGGATGAAAAACGTTTTGACGTAGACGGAACCTACAATGCTCGCTACGAAGTGGTTAAAAAAAGAATTGATAAAGCGAATATCAAAGAAACAAAAGAGCGCATTACGGAAAAAGAGAAAATCACTATCGTCTATTCCCATAATGCCGAAAAAACAGAATATTTGAATTATATCAAATTTCTACAATTTAAAAAAATATTGGAACCTACAATAGAACAATTTGAAGTCGAAGAATTACAGGGTGTTTCTGGTTTAAATGCCATAAGAGTAAAAGTTAAAAATGATGATCGGATAAACCTTAAAAACTATTCCTATCAGGATTTGCTGGACGAATTAAATTAAGTTCCAATCATTTTGAAAGCAATAACAAAAGCCACAACCGATAATACGATTCCGATCATAAATAAATTATAAGCAATTCGCAGTAATCTGTATTTTTTTTCCAAAACTAATCCTAAAAAATACAGGTCTTTTATCATTGAATTATAAAGGTATTCTCTGTCTTTCATCATCTCATTCATAGCCCATTGGTATTCATTCAACGGCATTTTATAGAAATTTCCAAAGAAAAGTAAATTTACTTTTCTTTCTTCAATATCCTGACGGTCAAAAACACCTTTGGTAACTTTTGGTCGTGTCGATAGGATTGCAAAAATTATAGTAACCACACTCGAAATCAGCATAATAAAAGTAGGAATCATCAGATGACTGTTTCTAGGACTGTCTAATTTTGGAATTAAAGTGGATAGCGCGATTGAAATAATAATTGCATTTACCGAAAGTAAAATATTAGCCTTACTATCCGCAATTCCGCTCAAACGGGTATGATTTCCTAAAGTAACTCTAAATAAAGTTTCTATCCCACGATCCGGTTTTTCTCCTCGCTCCCTTTTCTTATTTTCCTTTTCTTTTTTAACTTCCATCTTTATTAGCTTCTTTTGAATACTTTCTATGTTTTTTTCTTTTATCGATTGCCAATGCTGCAAGGCAAAATCCGTGTAAAAACGATGTCTATTAATTAGAAAATCCGAATTTTCAACGACCCAATCGTTATCTGAAAAGCATTTTTGATCTAGATTTTTCCATTCTATTCTCAAAGATTCACAGGAAGATAAATATTCTTCACTTCCCAAATGAAAATAATCAGCATCCTTTATAATTTTTTCAAAAAGTGTCTGAGGTTCATAACCGTATCGGGTAGCATTTATCAAACTACAAACCTTGGCAATATAATCTGATGACTTCTCTTTATCTTTTAAAAAAGTAGAAACAATATTAATACTGGAATCTTCATGATTAGTGCAGCCCTGAATATAACCCGTATCGTGAAACCAAGCGGCAATCAATAAAATCTCTTTATCGAGAAGATTAATATTTTCGGCCTCAGTAATTTGATTAACTGCTGCTACAACACCAAGGGTATGGTTAAAATTATGGTAGGTAAATAAAGTAGAAAGCTTATCTTTGAATAATTTACTAACAAATTCTTCGGCTTCATTTAAAAGGGTCATAAACATATTTTTACACTACTAAATTATGAAATTGTTTTTGGATAATCGTTTTATTCTTTGGAATAAAACTTCATTACTTTTAATTCTACTAGGCATTCTTATTCAATCCTGTGCCACCCATGCAACACAATTTGGTAAGAATATCAAAAATCCGATAGCTCAAAACGCTGTTGATACCTCTAAAATTGTACATACTTTTTTTTTAATTGGTGATGCCGGTAATGCTAACGAGATTAAGCCCCTGCAAACCATGAATTTACTTCACGAACAACTAAAAAAAGCAGATAAAAACAGTACTCTTTTATTTCTAGGTGATAACATTTATCCCAAAGGTTTTCCCAGCACCGATGATCCAGACAAATTACTATTAGCCGAAAAAAAATTAACGAATCAACTCAAACTATCCGAAAATTACAAAGGTAAAACCATTTTTATTCCTGGCAATCATGATTGGTACAACGGTATTATAGGTTTAGAACGACAAGCTAAATTTGTATCGGATTATCTAGGGGATAAAAAAGCCTTTTTACCTCGAAAAAATTGTGGGATAGACGATTTAAAAATAGATGAAAACACCTGCTTAATCACCATTGACAGTCAATGGTTTTTAGAAGATTGGGATAAGAACCCCACCATAAATGACAATTGTGACATCAAGAGCAGAGCCGCTTTCTTTGATGAATTAGAAAGTCTTTTAAATAAAAACCAAGACAAAACTATTATTTTGGCAGTTCATCATCCATTAATGAGTAACGGGACACATGGAGGCCAATTTTCATTAGAAAAACAGCTTTTCCCTTTAGAACAAAAAATCCCACTTCCTGTATTGGGTTCTTTTATCAATTTACTTCGAAAAACATCAGGTATAAGTCCACAAGACCTACAAAACAAGCAATATACTCTTTTCACAAAACGACTAAAAACGCTTTTACAAAGTCATGACAATGTTCTTGTGGTTTCAGGTCATGACCATAACTTACAATACATTGAAAAAGACAACATCAAACAAATTATCAGCGGTGCTGGTTCAAAATCTGAAGCAGCAAGAGCCCTATTTCCAAATGACTTCTCCTATGGAAAAAATGGATATGCTAAGTTGACTATTTACGAAAATGGTAGTGCAAAGCTATTTTTTTACGGCAATGAAAACAACAGCGAAAAACTGCTATTTGAACATACGATATTGAATACAAAAAAGAGTAACACGGATGCACTTCCAAATTCGTTTGCTAAAACTACCACAACATCAATTTACTCAAAAAAGCAAACGGACAAAAACTGGTTTTATAACTTTTTATTCGGAAAACATTATAGAAAATATTACAGCCTACCAATAGAAGTACAAACGGTAACTATTGACACCCTTTTTGGCGGATTGCAACCAAAACGGGCTGGTGGAGGTCATCAAACTAAATCATTAAGAACCATTGACAAAAACGGTCAGGAATATGTCATGCGTGCCATGAAAAAAAGTGCTTCTAATTTTCTGCAAGCCGTTGCTTTCAAAGATCAGTTTATTGCAAACGAATTTAAAAACACCGTTGCCGAAAATTTTTTATTTGATTTCTACACCACTTCGCATCCTTACACGCCTTTTGCTGTAGGAAATCTTGCCGAAAAAATTGGCGTTTCACATACCAATCCTAAATTGTACTACATCCCAAAACACAAAGCATTAAATGACTTCAATGCCGATTTTGGTGATGAATTATACATGATTGAGGAGCGACCTTCTGATAGCCAAAAGGATTTGAAAAACTTTGGAAAACCCAATACAATTATTAGCACAACAGATTTATTAAAAAACCTACAAAAAGACGAGAAATATACTATTGATGAAAATTCCTATATTAAAGCCCGATTATTTGATATGCTCATTGGTGATTGGGACCGACATCAAGATCAGTGGCGATGGGGCGAATATGAAGAAGCCGGAAAAATAATTTACAAACCAATTCCTCGCGATAGAGATCAGGCATTTACAAAATACGATGGAGCTTTACTTTCGCTTTTGATGAAAATGCCGGCCTTACGCCACATGCAAACTTTTAAGGAAAACATAAAAAATGTCAAATGGCTCAATCGCGAACCTTTCTCGTTAGACCTTGCCTTTCTTAAAACGGCTACTGAGAAAGAATGGATAACGCAAGCTAAATACATTCAAGAAAATCTTTCAGATGATGCCATAGATAGTGCATTTGACAATTTACCCAAAGAAGTACTAGATGAGACAATCGATAGCATTAAACACAAATTAAAAACGAGGAGAGAACAGCTTCAAAAATATGCCTCCGAATACTATGCTGTTTTACAAAAAACAGTTCTTATAGTTGGTACCGATAAAAAAGACAAATTTATAATCAACCATAAAGCTAAAAACCAGCTTGAAGTCGAAGTTTATCGGTTAAAAAAAGAAGGTGAAGAACTACTTTACACCAAAGAATTCTCTGCTACTAAAACCAAAAACATTTGGATTTACGGCCTAGATGATGAGGATGTTTTCGAAGTGAAAGGAAACGGAAAATCAACAACTAGAATTCGATTAATTGGCGGACAAAATAAAGATTCGTACACGGTAGAAAACGGCAAAAATCTAAAAATTTACGATTTTAAATCCAAAGTAAATTCTTATGCATTAGACAAAAAAACCAACGCTGTTTTGACTGATGACTATGAAACGAACCTTTACAATTATGAAAAACCAAAATACAATGCTTTTTCAGGCTTGCCATCCGGTGGCTATAATCCTGATGATGGTGTAAAATTAGGTTTCACCGCGAGCTATAACATTAATAAATTCAATCAAAATCCATACACTCAAAAGCATCTTTTAGGTGCCAATTATTTTTTTGCAACAAGCGGCTACGAATTTATATACAATGCGCATTTACCTAAATTAATTGAGAAATGGGATTTGGATTTAGAAACACGAATTACCAGTCCTAATTTCACTATTAATTATTTTGGTTCGGGCAATGAAACTATCAATAATGATGAACTTGAGGGTATGGATTACAATCGAGTGCGCATCCAAATGTTAAAAGTGGCTCCATCAATTAAAAAAGTGGGGGCAGCTGGAAGTGAAATTCACATTACAACCGCTTTTGAGAACATAAAAGTAGAAGCTACTGAGAATCGCTTTATAAGCCTTCCCTCAACTATCAACCAAGCTATTTTTCAAAACCGTCAATTTGCTGGTGCAACAGTAAAATATAGTTTCGAAAATTATGATGTTGCCTCCCTTCCCACCATGGGAATGGGGTTTTCTATTGCCGGAAGTTGGAAAATGGACCTACATGACAGCAAAAGAAATTTTCCTTCATTAGAAGGTAAACTTAATTTTAATCATAAAATTGATCCAGCCGGCAAAGTAGTCTTGGCTACTATTATAAAAGCAAAAACATTGTTAAACAACAATTTTGAATTTTATCAAGGAGCCACTTTAGGGGGGGATTATGATTTACGAGGATATAGAAACGAACGCTTTTTAGGTAATCAATCCTTTTATCAAAGTAGTGATTTGCGATGGAATTTGGGGAAAATAAAACGTAGTTTACTACCTATGTCCTATGGCGTTTTAGGCGGTTTTGACTATGGGAGGGTTTGGCTTCAAGGCGAAAATTCTAACAAATGGCATCAATCCGTTGGAGGCGGAATCTGGCTCAACGGATTGAATGTGATTACAGCCCGACTCACCTATTTCAAAAGCGTTGATGAAGAGGCCAGAATTACTTTTGGGCTAGGATTTGGATTTTAGTTTTTTGATACTAACTTCATAAACCTTCCCTCCTATTTTTTTAGTTTTTTCATCGGCAATAAGCACTATATCATTGTTTTTAAAGCAAATGGCTTCTTTTTGAGAAAAATGGTTCAAATCGAATGTTGTTTTTGTTCCACTCAAGAAATTGTCGCGTTTAAAATTTTCGAACAACCAAATTTTGTCATGACTCAAGATTACTACTTTCAATCCATCAGGACTTATGGCAGCGCTTGTAATCACACAATGATTGTAGTCCCCACATGTTTTAAACTTTCCTATTAGCTGCGCTTGATGAAAACCATTAATATTAGGAACTTTGTATAGAAAAGTGGTGCCATCAAATCCTTTGCTTCTGTTTTTGGTAAACAAATAAAAATTGTTTTTGAACTCAAAAAAACCTTCAACGTCATAAAACAATTCTTTCTTTTTAGGTGGGAAATCTTTTTGTTCCGGATAGGCAAAAGAGATTTTAGAGGTCGAAGCAGTACTGTTATTTTTCAATCCTTTTTTATCGATTTTATAAATACACAAATCCGTTCTCGTATTTTCATTATTTCCAAAATCCCCTAGATATAAATTTCCTTCTTTGTCATGGGTAATATCTTCCCAATCTATATTTGTAGCATTTGTAATAGTTATGGTTTGGGCAAGAACGCCATTAGCATCCAATCCATAAATTACATTCGGATTTCCGCTATCTTCTAAAGCCCATATAAAACCTAGCTGTTGTGAAGATGTGATTCCCGAAACTTCTTTCAACTTTTTAGGTAAAACATACAGTTCCTTTATGGGACTAGAATTGTGTTGGCAGGCTAATAAAAAAAATACTGCTATTAGAGAAATATAGTTTTTCATAATTCAAATAATCATTAAATAAATATAAAATGCTGTTTAATAATTAACTTTTTTAAAGTTTCTGATAATAAATTCAAATGCGGCTTTCAATATATAACCCATCGATTTTGCATTTTTAAAATTCATATCGTTTGTATAGCGATATAATTCCATTTGTAATTTCATTTGATTCTCTTTTGGGGCTATAGTGTCATCACTCATAATTTGCAATAGTCGTTTGATTTTATTTTCAGCTGAATGAATTCTTTTAGCCAAAGCTGATCTTTCCTCGTCTTTGTATTGGTCAATCGAACTGTCTTGGAGTTTATCTTTGACTAATTTTACCATTGGATAATTTTCTTTAAAAAATTGAGGTCGATAGATCTTAAAATTCCCCTCATAACATTGCTGATCAAAATCGATGGCGCGTATTTTATAAACAACTTGGTCAAAATCATGAGTTGGTACCACCACATAATTATACGAGCGCATATCGCCTAGCAAACGAATCATACAACGTTCGTTGAATTTTACAAATTCTTTGGCTATTTGCGCTTTTTCAGTCTCGGTACAACTGCTTAGAAGCGTTTTTATAAATACATCACCAGGAATTCCCATGATGTGCTCTTCTATCAGAGTATCTTTATAAACCAAAAAGTTAATTTTATCAGGAGACAGAATATGCTCTAATTCTAAGCCGTAAACCCTTGAAGCATCAGCCTTCTTGATATAAAAATGGGTATAGTTATCATTTAGAATATTTCGCACTTTTACTCTAAAGGGTTTAGAATTTCCAAAAGTGCAATAATCGATAGAATCGACATTTAAAAATTTTAGAATTCCTAAATTTCCATCGGATAGTAAAAGGGAATAGATTTTCTTTAATGTCAAATCAATTTCAGTCCTTTCAAATTCATTGTAATATACACGAATCCATAATGTGTCCTGATCATTTTTATCATAGACATTAATAGAACCCGAAAAACGCAATAAATCATCGTAACTGATTGCAACCTTGGAGACACGATCATACCGTTCCAAATAATCAGAAAGCGCTTGATTTATAGGATAACTGGGTTTTTTAAACAGGATTGAAGAGTCTTCCATTACTAGTTATTTAATACAAATTTACATTAAATTATAATCGCAAAACAGCGTTTGACCAACTACTTCATGCCTTGTAAAATTATACGCACTTCTACACTACTATTTAATACTAAAAAGCACAAAACCTAATTAAATAACATTCAAACGTTTATAAAGATAATAGCATTATGTTTTTTTTTTAGACAAAAACTTAAATCTCTAGTATGAAGAGATTTAAAAAAAAGCCGCTACAATGTTCTTTTTTTCGATCGAACCCCCCCGAACCTTATTAATTTAAATTAAATTTGCCCACCCCTATAAAATTAAAATTTAAATACTAAGTAACCTACTGTTATGAAAAATAAGCTTAAGCTGTATTTCAATGCTGCCCAATCGGCAAAAATTGGAATATGGGAGCTCAATCTAAAAAAAAGCTCCGTATACTGGGATGCTGTGACTAGATGCATCCTTGAAGTACCCGAAGATTTCATACCTGTACTGGGCAGTGCAATTCCTTTCTATACTGAAGGAGAGAACAGAGATCGAATTAAATTCTTTCTCGATCAAGCCATCAATGAAGGAATTCCATTTAGTGACAAATTTCAAATTACAACCGCTAAAAATAACATTAAATATGTGGAATGTAATTGCCAGATAGTATTTAAGAACGGAAAACCCAGACGTTTATTAGGTACTTTTCAAGACATTACCAAAGAACAAAACCTAATTAATGAGCTTCAATTAAATGTTGAAAAATTTTCATCTATTTTTTCGAGTGCTAATGATGCTATTTTTATAATTGACACTTCTGATGGTTTCATTACCCAATATAATCCTAGAGCTGTGGTGCTTTCTGGATATAATAATTCTGAACTAATCGGTTTACACATTTCTGAATTATTCCCTGATAAATACAATAAGAAAGTTGCTATTTTCATGAAGTATCATTTGGCAAAGGATGATTACATTGTAAATGAGGCTTATCTAAAAACTAAATCGGGAGAAGCTGTTCCAGTCGAAATAGCTTCGGGAAAAAAATTTCAAGTAGGAGAAAAAAACTATTTAGTATGCTTTATTAGAGATATTTCCGAGCGAAAAAGTGCAGAAAGCAATATGAATATGCTTTCTCTAGCCGTATCTGAAACTACTGATACTATCATTATTGCAGATGCAATGGGAAAAACGGTCTGGGCAAACAAGGCTTATCTGGAACTCACAGGCTTTAGTCTTAATGAAATAGTGGGCTACACACCAGGCTTCTTATCCAAAGGTCCTGAAACAGATCAGCATACAACTGACATAATGAAACAAGCGATTCAGCAAAAGAAAAGCATCAAAGTCACCATCCTCAATTACAAAAAAAATAAAGAAAAATATTGGTTTGACTTAAACATTAATCCCGTATTTAACAAACAAAATACCTTAATCAACTACATAGGAGTAGGAAGAGATGTGAGTATTAGACAAGCTAAAGAATTAGAATTAAATAAATTATTAGAAGTAACTACTGATCAGAATAACAAACTATTTAATTTTGCTCATATAATTTCGCATAATATTCGTTCGCATACCAGTAATCTATCGATGATACTAGAAGTAATGAATGACACAGAAGACGTAGAAGAAAAATTATCTTATATTGATCTTTTCAAAGAAGCGACAGAAAAACTCTCTGAAACCATCGAATATTTAAACGAAACCATCACCATTCAAAAAAGCACTAATCTAGAGAAAACAAAAATTTGTCTAAAAGATGAGATCGAAAAAACGAAAAACATCTTAAACCTAACCATCAAAGAAAATCAAATTACAGTACTTGATACCATACCTGATGATTTAACCATATTCGCCGTTCCGGCATATCTGGAAAGTATCTTACTGAATCTATTTACAAATGCCATAAGATACAAATCTCCTGATAGAGCAACTACTTTAGAGATAAACTATGAACTTAATGATCAGCATACTATCATAAATTTCAAAGACAATGGTTTGGGAATAGATTTAGATAAAAACGGCCATAAAATATTTGGTATGTTTAAAACATTTCATGGCAATAGTGATGCTAGAGGTATTGGATTATTTATTACCAAAAACCAAATCGAAGCCATGAAAGGTAAAATTGAAGTTGAAAGTGAAGTGGGTGTAGGATCCACTTTTAAATTATATTTAAATGAAAAATAAAAAACTCTATATTATTGACGATGATAAATTATCAGTAAAACTAATGAGCATGCTGATTCAAAAAAATCAATTTTGTGATGAAGTTGATGCTTTTTTCAATGCCCAATCAGCGCTAGAAGAACTGAAAAAAAATAGTAATGACAATGACAAAATACCTGATGGAATCCTTCTTGACTTGAATATGCCCGTTATGGACGGATGGCAGTTTCTGGATGAGTTCATTTTATTACCTATAAAAAAAGAAATTTCAATTTTTATCGTCACCTCATCCATTGATCCCGCTGATATCGAAATGGCTAAAAAACACGCTTTTTTGAAAGGCTATATTATGAAACCTATTACTGCCGAAAAATTGAAAGAAATGGCTAAAATGATCTAATACCAAACTAAATACCAATTAAGAGTAACAATTTTCCTATTTGTTCGTCCTATAAAAAACTAAAAAACACAACATCTTGGAAACCATTCTCTCTATTAAAAATCTGAATAAACGCTATGGCAATTTACAGGCGCTAAAAGATGTGACTTTCGATATTAAAAAAGGACACGTATATGGTATTTTAGGCCCCAACGGAAGCGGAAAGTCAACAACATTAGGAATTGTTTTAAATGTAGTCAATAAAACTTCAGGAGAATACAGCTGGTTTGACGGTAAAACGCAAACGCATGAAGCTTTGAAAAAAGTAGGCGCCATTATAGAGCGACCTAATTTTTACCCTTATATGACGGCGCAGCAAAACCTGCAATTAGTATGTAAAATAAAAAACATCAGTTATAGCAAAGTTCAGGAGAAACTGGAATTAGTAGGTTTAAACGAAAGAAAAGACAGCAAATTCAGTACTTTTTCTTTAGGAATGAAACAACGCTTAGCGATTGCCTCTGCCCTTTTGAACGATCCTGAAATATTAATTTTAGATGAACCAACTAACGGATTAGATCCACAAGGAATTCATCAAATAAGAGATATCATCAAGCAAGTTGCCGCCGGAGGCACAACGATTCTTCTTGCTTCCCATTTATTGGATGAAGTAGAAAAAGTTTGTTCGCATGTTGTGGTTTTAAGAAAAGGCCAAATTTTATATGCCGGTTTAGTGGATGGGATTTCGGCAAACGAAGGTTTCTTCGAATTGCAATCGGAAGATCCCGAAAAATTAATTGCAGTCTTAAAAACGCATCCCGCTGTTGAGAGCGTGAAACAAGGAGAAGAAAAAGTGTTCGTTTATTTGAAAAGCGAATTAGAAGCTGCCGTTTTAAACAAATTCCTTTTTGAAAGAAACATCAATCTAGGGCATTTAGTAAAACGTAAAAACAGCCTGGAAGAGCAATTTTTAAAATTGACAAACAACACGAATCCAACTTCTTAAAACCGCCAAACATGAAAAGATTACTCTCAATAGAATTACAAAAAATATGGATGAACAAAGCCAGCCGAATTTTGACATTGGCTTATTTCATCTTGCTTTCCTTTATAGCACTAATCGCATCCATAAAATTTGATTTGGGCATTTTTAAATTTCATCTTGCCGAAATGGGCATATTCAACTTCCCGTTTATATGGCACTTTAACACCTATATCGCTGCCATTTTAAAATTATTCTTGGCCATTGTTATCGTTTCTATGATGGCAAACGAGTACAGTTACGGAACTTTAAAACAAAACTTAATTGACGGAATGAGTAAAAAGGAATTTATCCTTTCTAAATTTCTCACCGTAGTATTATTTTCTTTTTGCTCGACGGTTTTTGTTTTTATCATGAGTTTAATGTTGGGATTCAGTTTCTCCTCTTATACGGAACTAAGCATTGTTTTCTCTGATTTAGAATATCTGCTGGCTTTCTTTATAAAATTAGTTGGTTTTTTCTCCTTCTGTTTATTTTTAGGCATATTAGTAAAACGTTCCGCATTTGCACTTGGTTTTTTACTGGTTTGGAATATTTTAGAAGGCATTGCCAAAGGAATATTGAATTTCAAAATATTCCCAGACAGTAAATTTGCCGATAATATTACGCAATTCTTCCCTTTGGAATCTATGTCGAATCTAATCGTAGAACCTTTTTCCAGATTATCAGTAGTCAAAAACTTAGGAAAACAAATTGGAGTGGCCAATTTCAAAGATTATGATGTTCATTTTTCATCAATCATTATTGTTCTAATCTGGACTTTCCTATTTGTGTTTATGTCTTTCAAATTACTAAAAAATAGAGATTTATAGTATCTTTGTGATGCTATGAAATGTATAAAAATCATTTTATTTTGGATTTTAGTCCTCTGCAATACAACGCTGGTATTTGCACAAGCTATCAGCGTGGACGATTCTAAAAACGCAACAGATCTTACCCAAATACTAACAAATAACAGTTCTTGCATCAGTATTTCTGGAGAAAGCGTAAAAGGCGATATTTTTACGCCCGGACAAAATAGTTATGGCTATTTCAATAATCAAGGGGGCAGTTTCCCTTTTACGGAGGGTATCGTTTTAAGTACTTGGAGTAGTAAAAATTCTGAAGGCCCCTTTATGAGGAACCAAGGAGGTGGTAGTAATTTATGGCTAGGAGATCCTGATTTAGACCAAACCTTAGATATTAGATCGACAAATGCAACAGTACTAGAATTCGATTTCATTCCTTTGACAAACTTCATCAGTTTTAATTATTTATTTGCTTCCAATGAATACCAAGATGATTTTCCTTGTCGTCTTTCGGATGCTTTTGTTTTTTTAATCAAAGAGAAAGGCAGTACGGGAAATTATCAAAATTTAGCCGTACTCCCTGGAACTACAACTCCGGTCTCATCGACAAATATTCGTCCCTTAATTAATTTTACTGATAATTTCGGAACACAAAAAGGATGTCCTGCAATAAATCAAACCTATTTTGAACAATTAAATACAAGTCCAACCAATACCAGTCCGATAAATTACGCTGGTCAAACCGTTGTCATGAATGCGCAAACAACTGTGATTCCCGGAAAAACTTACCATATAAAATTAGTAGTTGCTGATGACGGAACGAAAGATTTTGATTCAGCCATTTTTATCGAAGCAGGCAGTTTTACCTCAAAAATAGATTTAGGTCCGGATCGAATTGCTCCTAACAATACAATTTGTTTCGGCGAAAGCTTTATTATTGATACTAAATTATCTCCAGGCTATGCTTACAAATGGTACAAGGATAATTCCTTAACTCCAATTGCTGGCGAAACGAATCCTTCTTATCAAGCTACAGAAACAGGAACTTATAGAGTTGAAGTAGAATTAGGAAGTACAAACTGTATTGCTTCGGGTGAAATAAAAGTCGAATTTACGCCCGAAATTGTACTGCAAGATACTAACTTGATACAATGTGATGATAATGGGGACGGAATTGCGATTTTTGATTTGACAAGAGCAGAACCTATCCTAAAAAACAACAATAGTAATTTAGGCACTATGGTTTTTTACGAAAACACTGTTGATGCCCAAAATAATCTAAATCCAATTCAGAATCCAAAAAACTATAACAACAAAGCTAATAATCAAATTCTAATTGCTAAAATTTTGGACAGCTACCGCTGTGCCCATTATGCCCAATTGACTCTCGGAATTTCGAACCAAACCATCACACCACTTGCGCCAATAGTCGTTTGTGATGACGACGGAACTGATGACGGAATTTATCAATTTGATTTAGTGAGTATTGCTACTTTAAGCGCTTTTTCAGGCTTAGGAAATAATATATCGGTTGGCTTTTATTTGAACCAAAACGATGCCTATCTGGAAAGAAATGCATTGCCGACAATTTTCAGAAACACAATTCCCTACCGGCAAACCATATATGCTGGTGTACTTAACGGATCTGATTGTTATGGAATTACCCCTGTTAGCCTTGTTGTAAATTCATTTTACCCTCCAAATTTTCAGCAAGAAAATATCGCCTTATGCGCTAATAGCAATCTAAATATTTCCGTGAATGCTGGCTTTTTAAGTTATTTATGGAATACCGGAGAAACAACAAATGAGATTAACATAAGTAATCCAGGAAATTATTCTGTAAAAGTAACAAGTGCAAACGGCTGCGAAGCAACAAAAAAATTCACCATAATAGCTTCAGAAATAGCATCAATAAAAAATGTTCAAGTCAATGATTTTGCAGGAAATCAGAATTCAGCTTTAATAGAATATACGGGAACGGGAGATTATGAGTTTTCTATTGATGGTAGCTATTTTCAAGATAGTCCTTTATTCAATGGGATTGCCGCCGGAACTTATTGGGCCTACGCTAGAGATAAAAACGGCTGTGGTAACGCAGCTCCTTTTCAATTTTACGTATTAGATTATCCTCGTTTTTTTACTCCAAACGGTGATGGTTTTAATGATTTATGGATAATTAAAAATCTAGATTTATTCCCTAAAGCTACAATTACTATTTTTGATCGCTATGGAAAACTACTAAAACAATTATCCCCTTCAAGTCTTGGCTGGGATGGTACTTTTAATGGTTACAAACTGCCATCGGATGATTATTGGTTTAGCATAAATTTTGCAGAAGGAAAAAGCATTAAAGGACATTTTTCGTTAAAAAGATAAGAATTATTTTGCTATTTTTAGCAAATGAAAAAAAAATTACTCATCATATTTACTTTTTTATCGATAAACTGCTTTGCTCAATTTAGTAAAACACATTATATCCCTCCAATTACTGCTGCATACAATACTTTACCTCAAGATCAATATTTATACATATCGACTCCGAGCACGGTCAATGTAAAATTTAAAATCACAGCCATTGGCGGGAACACAATAACAGCAAACGTCAAGAATGACACACCTTACACCTTCAACGTTGGAACAGGAATAAACACACAACTATTTGTTCCTAAAGCACAAATAGGAAAGCAAAACAATAAGGGATACCTAATTGAAGCTGAAGATTTAATCTATGTAAGTGTTAGAGTTAATGCCGGATCAAATGGAAGTGGCGGATATAATCACGCCGGTGGATTAGTCTCCAAAGGAAATAGCGCTCTGGGGAAAGAATTTAGATTAGGAGCAATGTTAAATCCTCTTTTTGACGATAGCTTACTTAATTTCGCATCGATTTTATCAACTGAAAATGGAACTATGGTAAGCATTTCTAATATTCCAAACGGCACAATTCTCTCTAATGGAATCCTCGTAAACGAGCCGATAACGGTTACTTTAGACAAGAATGAAAGTTACGTACTTGCAATGGAAAACTCCCTGAATACAACTCCATCAAATAGTTCTAAAATGATTGGCGCTCTTGTAGTAACAGACAAGCCTGTAGTAGTCAATTCGGGTTCTTTTGGAGGCAGTAATAGCACAGCTCTACAAACTGGGGGACCACAAACGGGACAACCAAGTGGCAGAGATGTAGGATTTGACCAAATAGTCCCATTAGAAAAAACTGGTAAAGAATATATTTTTGTAAAAGGACTTGGAACTGATGAATTAGAACGAGTTTTATTGATTGCCAGTTCAGATCAAACTAAAATTTTCATAAACGGCTCAGGCACTCCAATTACAACGTTAAGCGAAGGAGAATATACTGTTTTAGACGGTAGTCAATTTATAAACGGAAATTTATATATTGCTGCTTCAGAAAACGTAGCCGCTTATCAAAGTACCGGTGGCCTTCCAACAATATATCAACCACCAGCCAATCAAAACTTATTTTTTGTACCTCCCTTAAATTGTGCTACGCCAAATAGTGTGAACAATATTCCTTTTATTCAATCTATTGGAAATATAATTTTTGATGGCGGACTAAATATCGTTACTGAAGCTGGCGCTACCGTAACAATAAACAACAACTCAATCACTAATCAGCCTGTGGCAATTACAGGAAATCCAAAATTCGTCAGATATACACTTAACAGTTTATCCGGTAATATTTCCGTAAAATCTACCAAACAGCTTTATGTTTCCTATTTTGGCACTAATGGTGCCGCAACCTATGGCGGTTATTATTCCGGTTTTGATACTAAACCTGAAATTGTTAGCGATAAACTAGCTCTTACTAATTCCGCATGCATCCCTAATGTTATTTTAAAAATTAGTACTTTGTCATCATACGACACCTTCCAATGGTTCAAAAATGATGCTGAAATCCCCGGTGAAACTAACAATTCTTACCAACCCACTGAGCCGGGTTATTACCAGGTAAGAGGCAGTATTTCAGGCTGTGGTTCTACGGTGTTCTCAGATAAAATTCCTGTAAGCAATTGTCCTTATGATTCAGATAATGATGGAGTTAATAATAATATTGATATCGATTTAGACAACGACGGTATCACTAACCGATATGAAGCTTATCAATTATTAATTAACCAATCCAATCCGATTTTAGGCACAGAATACACCGGCCAGACAAGTGGTACTGGAAACATTATTGGTAAACCTCTATATGGTTTTGTTTCAGAAGTGCCGGTAGGAAAAATGAATACTACATCCTATACCCTAAACTTAAATCAACCCGAAACACTAATCTTTAGCTATATTATGCAGGATGATTCTGACCAATCAACTCCTATAAATGAGCAAATGAACAGCGAAGGTGATTTTACACTCCGTGTCCCTACAGATAAGACAATTACTGTTACCGATCCCAATGACCAATTATTAATTGACACCAATTATGATGGTATTTATGAAAGTGGCGTAAAAGAATTTTCTTCTTTTGAAATTCGATTCCGATTAAAAAGCACAATCCCTTTATTTCCCGGAAGTGGTTCATTCAAATTTCAAACGTATCTAACCAATTCGCTAACTTTTGTCCACAATAATTTATCTGACACCAATAACAACAAAGCTACATTTGCCATAGAACATCTGAAAACAATTGACAGCGATTCAGACAGCATTCCTGATTTATTGGATATTGACAGTGATAATGATGGTATTTTAGACACTGTTGAAGCCCAAACGAATAACATTATTATTTCTAATATTGATGCTAATAAGAATGGACTAGACGATGCCTTCGAACCAGGATTTATTCCAATAGACACCGATAATGACAACATCCCGGACTATCGAGATTTAGATAGTGACAACGACGGAATTTTCGATTTAGAAGAATCCGGCAGTAATGGTACTGATGTAAATTCAGATGGAATTGTTGATGGCAATCAAACTAGTTTTGGAACAAATGGTCTTTCTGACAATCTTGAAACATCGGCAGATTCCGGAACTATAAATTATACTCTTGCTGACACAGATTCGGATGGCATCAAAAATTATCGTGATTTAGACAGCGACAATGACTTATGTAATGATGTAAATGAAGCCGGTTTTTCTGACCCAAATAATGATGGTTATTTAGGTAATAATCCTTTATCAGTGGATGCAAAAGGAAAAGTAACAAGCAGTACAGCTTATACAGCTCCAAACAGCATATACTTAATTACAGCACCTATAATAATAACACAACAACCAACAGCTCCAGCAACTTGTGAATTTCAAGATGCTACTATCTCTTTTGTTGACAACGGCGGAAGCATCTATCAATGGCAAGTTTCAACTAATGGAACTCTTTGGAATGACCTTTCAAATAATGCCACTTATTCAGGAGTCACAACAAATTCCTTATTGATAGCTGCTACAACAAAAGTTATGAATGGCTATAAATATCGCGTTAAGTTGAGTAAAACGGGAAACTACTGTGGTTTAACTTCAGGAGAAACAACTTTAGTGATCTATAATCTACCTATTACATCTCCTACTTCAATTATTCAATGTGATGATAATGCAGATGGAATTTCTGACTTCAATTTAACCGAAAAAAACAACGCTATTTCAACTAATTATTTAAATGAAATTTTTAGCTATTATACCACAAAAATTGGTGCCGATACTGCTGATTTGAATACCAAAATAAATACGCCTACCGCTTATACGAGTACTAATGCAATAGTTTGGGCTCGAGTAGAAAACCAAAATGGCTGTATTAGCGTCGCACAATTAAACTTAATTGTATCCAATACTCAAATTCCTTCTACTTTTCAACGTGATTTTTCAGATTGCGACGATTATATAGATTCAATCCATGATGATACTGATGGGATTTCTACATTTGATTTTAGCAGCATTACAAATGACATTATCACTTTTATTCCTTCACCAAGTTCCTCCTATTCTATAAAATATTATAGAAATGAAGCCGATGCCTTAGCAGAGGCAAACGAGATTATCAATACAAGCAATTATAGAAATGAAGGCTACCCTAACCAACAACAAATTTGGGTTAGAGTTGAAAGTACATTAGACAATGCTTGCTATGGATTAGGACCACACATTACTTTAACAGTTCATGCGAAACCAAATATTAATACTAATGAAGATCATACTGAAGATGAATTAGTCTGTTCTAACCTACCTACTTTTTTTGTACAACTTGACGCAGGAATAAATGACGGTTCGCCAACAACTGATTACACTTATAGTTGGTGGAAAGATAATCAAATCATAACCAATGAAATACAACCAACTCTAAGAGTAAATACTGAAGGTAATTACAAAGTAGAGGTTACCACAAGTTTTGGTTGCAGCAGAATCAGAACAATAAATGTTACCGCTTCTGATATAGCCCATGTCGATTCAATTCTAATCTCAGATTTGACAGCTGTAAATACAATAACAGTAAATGCATCTGGTCAGGGTTTATATGAATATAGTATAGACGCGCCAAATGGACCATTCCAAGACTCTAATTTCTTTGATAATGTTCCTCCTGGGATTCATGAAATATTCATCAATGATAAAAATGCCTGTGGTCTTGTTAGCAAAACTATTGCTGTCATTGGAGCTCCCAAATTTTTCACACCAAACAATGATGGATATAATGACTATTGGAATATAAAAGGAGTATCGGCAGGTTTCAATACCAACGCTATCATTTTTATATTTGATCGTTATGGAAAATTACTGACCCAAATAAAGCCTTCAAGCCAGGGATGGAATGGGACTTTCAATGGTCAACCTTTATCAGCAGATGATTATTGGTACACCTTAAAATTAGAAGATGGAAGAGAAGCCAAAGGACATTTCAGTTTAAAGAGATAATTACAAAAGAAGACTAATTTGCAGTTCATTATTAGTCATAAAAAAAGCCATTCTTCCGATAACTATCGGAACGAATGGCCTTTTTTTAATATAAATAAATTTAGATTTTAAATCTTTTTCTATCAGTTTCTGTCAAATAAATTTTTCTCAAACGAATAGATTTTGGTGTAACCTCTACATACTCATCTTTTTGAATGTACTCTAAAGCTTCTTCTAAAGAGAAAATAATTGGAGGGATAATTCTCGCTTTTTCATCATTCCCAGAAGAACGAACGTTAGACTGCTTTTTCTCTTTAGTTACGTTTACACACATATCATCACCACGAGAGTTTTCACCAATTACCTGACCTTCGTAAATTTCGGCATTTGGCTCAACAAAAAACTTACCGCGATCTTGCAATTTATCGATAGAATAAGGAATTGCTTTTCCTTTTTCCATAGAAATTAATGAACCTTTGTTACGTCCAGCAATTTCTCCTTTGTAAGGCTCATATCCAATAAAACGGTGTGCCATAATAGCCTCACCAGCTGTTGCAGTAAGTAATTGATTACGCAATCCAATAATTCCACGAGATGGAATATTGAATTTTACAATCATACGTTCTCCTTTAGTTTCCATACTTAACATTTCACCTTTACGCATAGTAACAAACTCTACCGCTCTACCTGAAAGTGTTTCTGGTAAATCGATTGTCAATTCTTCAATTGGCTCACATTTTTTACCATCAATTTCTTTGATGATAACTTGTGGCTGACCGATTTGCAACTCATACCCTTCTCTTCTCATTGTTTCAATAAGAACCGATAAGTGAAGTACACCACGACCAAAAACCATAAACTTATCCGCAGAATCAGTTTCACCTAACTTCATAGCTAAGTTTTTCTCTAATTCTTTTGTCAAACGCTCTCTAATATGACGAGAGGTTACAAATTTACCCTCTTTACCAAAGAAAGGAGAGTCATTAATTGTAAACAACATACTCATAGTAGGCTCGTCGATATCAATCGTTTTTAGACCTTCCGGATTTTCAAAATCAGCAATAGTATCACCAATTTCAAAACCTTCAACTCCAATGATTGCACATATATCTCCAGCAATAACTTGTTGTACTTTTTTACGACCAAGTCCTTCAAAGGTATGAAGTTCTTTGATACGAGATTTAGATATACTACCATCTCTTTTTACTAATGAGATTGGCATTCCTTCATTTAAAACGCCTCTTTCAAGACGACCTATGGCGATACGACCTGTAAATGCCGAGAAATCTAATGAAGTAATTAACATTTGTGGAGTTCCTTCTGATACTTTAGGAGCTGGTACATTTTTGATTACCATGTCTAATAAAGGCTCGATATTTTCTGTTTGGTTTTCCCAATGATCAGACATCCAGTTGTTTTTAGCAGAACCATAAACAGTTGGAAAATCCAATTGTTCTTCGGTAGCTCCTAATTCAAACATTAAATCAAAAACTTTTTCATGAACTTCTTCCGGAGTACAGTTTTCTTTATCAACTTTATTGATAACTACACATGGCTTAAGACCTAAATCAATTGCTTTTTGCAATACAAAACGCGTTTGTGGCATTGGCCCTTCAAAAGCATCCACTAGCAAACATACACCATCGGCCATGTTCAATACACGTTCTACCTCACCACCAAAATCGGCGTGACCAGGAGTGTCAATGATATTGATTTTTGTTCCTTTATACTGAACAGAAACATTCTTTGAAGTAATGGTAATACCTCTTTCGCGCTCTAGATCGTTGTTATCAAGGATTAGGTCACCTGTATTTTCGTTGTCACGAAATAATTGACAGTGATACATAATTTTATCAACCAAAGTTGTTTTACCGTGATCGACGTGGGCAATAATTGCAATATTTCTAATAGATTCCATCTGTGATTTTTAATGGGCGCAAATGTACAATTTTTTTTTATACAAAAAACCTTTCTTCAATAGTTTCCATATTGATAACCCATGAGATACATTAAATTGACAATATAAACTTATAAAATAAGTAGATGGGGATATTTTTTAATTCGCAATAATTAATTACATTTGAGTAATGAAAAACAAGTCCAATCAAATAACTATAGTATACTTACTAACTGCCTTATTTGCAGTTATTGTTTTTCATAAACTATCATTAAGACACGCTACCTTTGCTAATTTTAGAATCTATAGCTTCTCAAAAGACATTGTTTTTGTCATACTAACAGGGATAACTTATAGATATATCCTATCAAAAAACGAACACAGAAACCATTCCATCTTTAAAAGACTCAAGGAATCAAATAACGAAATTAAAGAGTCTAATGATAAATATGACATTGTTGCAAAAGCTACAAGCGACACAATTTGGGACTGGAAAATACCTGAAGACAAATTATTTTGGAATAAAGGAATAAAAAATATTTTTGGTTACGATGAAAATCAGGTCGGCGACAGTTCTGCTTGGTGGTTTGGAAACATCCATCCTGAGGACAGTATAAAAATGTCAATTAAATTGTATTCCTTTATTGAACAAAAAACAGAAAATTGGCAAGACGAATACCGTTTCAAATGTTCTGACAACAGTTACAAATACGTTTTAGACAGAGGTTTTCTTTTGAAAGATGAAAACGGTAAAGCCATCCGAATGATTGGATCTCTCCAAGATGTAACCAAACAAAAAGAGGAAGAATTACGACTGAAATTACTCGAAACCGTAATCTTACAAACCAAGGATGCTATTATCATTACTGAAGCTGGCTTCAATAACCGTAAATTACCCAAAATAATTTATATCAATCCTGCTTTTACAGTAATGACCGGGTACACATCCGACGACATTATTGGCAAATCTCCCGACATCCTAAAAGCTCCAAATACTCCTCTTGAAGACATAAAAAAAATAATAAACGCAATAAACAAAAGGGAAGAAAGCCTAATCGAAACTATTTGCTTCAGAAAAAACAAAGAAGAATTTTGGTTACATTTTTCAATGATACCAATCTACAATTCAGAAAACGAACTCTCCCATTGGGTATCAATACAAAGAGATATCAGTGAAGAGAAAAAACAAGAAAAAGAAAAAGAACAACTCATAAAGGAACTAACCCAAAACAACAAAGATTTAAAACAATTCTCTTACATTACATCACACAACCTCAGAGCACCCATCTCAAACCTAACAGGTTTATTAAACCTAATTGAGGACATTAAAATAGATGATCCTGAACTAAGAGAAATCCTGGAGGGTTTCAACAAATCAACCCAACAACTAAACGAAACTATCAATGACTTAACAAAAGTCATGGTAATAAAAGACAACACTTCGATTCAAAAAGAAGCAGTAACACTGAAAGAAGTATTTAAAAACATTTTCAACCAACTGACATTTCAAATCAATCTTTACAAACCTAATTTAAAATTAAATTTTGGAGAAGTATCCGTTTTAAACGTAAATAAATCATACATAGAAAGCATCTTATTAAATCTTTTAACCAACTCTATTAAATACAGATCAGAAGACAGAACACTACAAATAACAATTTCAGCCATTCAAATTAACAATTCAGTTATTCTAACATTTAAAGACAACGGAATTGGAATCGACCTAGAAAGAAACAAAGACAAAATATTTGGACTCTATCAAAGATTCCACAACTATCCAGACAGCAAAGGACTTGGCTTATACCTTGTAAAATCACAAGTTGAAGCAATGGGAGGAACAATTGAGATTAAAAGCGAAGTTAACAAAGGAACCACATTTACCTTAACATTTAAAAACTAAGACAATGTTAGATTTAATTTTATGTGTCGATGACGACCCTATAACTCTCATGTTATGCAAAAAAACTATTGCCAAGACATCTTTTTCCCGTGAAATAATCACTGCCAAAAATGGAGAGGAAGCACTTCAATACTTTGATTCACTCAAGCAAAACAATGAAACAAAAAACCTTCCTCAATTTATCTTTTTAGATTTAAACATGCCCGTAATGGGCGGATGGGAATTTTTAGACCGCTTTAGCAGCTCTAACTACTCTGACTACAACACCACCAAAGTAGTTGTCCTTTCCTCCACAATAGACCCCGAAGACTTAGAGAAAGCAAAAAAATACCACATGGTTATCGACTTCTTACCAAAGCCCATCAACCTAACTATGCTTGATTATCTAACTAATAAAATCAACCAAGAAGACTAACTTTTAATTCTGATCTATTTAAAGATCTTAGATCCCAATTAGAGGATTGAGAAATATACAAACAACGGATCAATCCCAAAACCTGGGGGGGAATGTCAAAATAAATTGAGAGATTTGCAATCTTAAGAATGAGAGATGCCCCCAATAGACCTTTTAAAATTCATGTTACCTGACTTTTTAGTAGATCACTTTGAAGTGGTTTCTTCTACTAACACAGAAGAAATAGTACACCTATATTTTGAAGAGAATGCCAAGCCTCCAAAAGAATTTGATACACTGGAACTAGTATCAAAGGGCTTTCAGGATGAGATAACCATTCAGGATTTCCCTCTCAGAGGTAAATATGTATATCTACATATAAAAAGACGTCGCTGGACAAATAAGACAACAGGCGAAATTCTTAAAAGAGATTGGAATTTAGTTGCTAAAGGAACCCGCATGACTCAAGAGTTTGCGGCTTTTTTAAAAGAAATTAATAGATAAGAGTGCTACTGATTGTCACACCATTGGTGGTTTCTTCGGAGTCAACGGAAAGAAACTCCAACGGCAATATAAAAAACACCTGAGTTCCTTTAATGCTTGGGCTCCACGAGAACATGCACATCAATGGATTGTTTACCCTGAAAATATGGGCACCCATTTATCAATTGACGAAGTAGCTTTGTCTCAGGGTGAACTTTACACTATTGTAACCAACAAGAAATTCAAAGGTAAAAAAGGTTCCTTAGTTGCCATTGTTGCTGGAACAAAGGCAGATAAAGTCATAGAACATATCAGAAAGATTGATTACAAGAGGAGAAGCTGTGTCAAAGAAATAACACTTGACATGGCTAATTCTATGAAATTGATCTCTAAAAGATGTTTCCCTAAAGCCACACAGGTAACAGATAGATTTCATGTCCAAAAACTGGCACTGGAAGCCTTACAAGAGATTAGGATTAAACATCGATGGGAGGCCATGGATTTTGAGAATCAATTGATATTGCAAGCCAAAAGAGAGAATCAAACCTATATTCCGGAGCTCTTAGCTAACGGTGACTCTGTAAAACAGCTATTAGCCAGGAGTCGATATGCACTTTATAAATCTCGCGAAAAATGGACTGAGAATCAAAATGAAAGAGCTCAATTATTATTTGGACTATATCCAGATATAAAAACAGCCTATTATCTAAGCCAACAACTTCGAGGTATCTACAATAGCAACAATAACAAGCACATTGCGATGACTAAACTAGCACATTGGTATAGGAATGTAGAGGAATCTGGTTTTAAAAACTTCAATATTCTACTCAATACTATAACTTTCAATTACCGGTCAATCTTAAACTACTTTGATAATAGAAGTACCAATGCTTCTGCTGAATCTTTCAATGCAAAAATAAAAGCCTTTAGAAGTCAGTTTAGAGGAGTAAGGAAAATAGATTTCTTCTTGTTCAGATTATCTAATCTTTTTGCCTAATCCCCAACTTTTGGATCAATCCCAAAACCTGGGGGGAAATGTCAAAATAAATTGAGAGATTTGCAATCTTAAGAATGAGAGATGCCCCCAATAGACCTTTTAAAATTCATGTTACCTGACTTTTTAGTAGATCACTTTGAAGTGGTTTCTTCTACTAACACAGAAGAAATAGTACACCTATATTTTGAAGAGAATGCCAAGCCTCCAAAAGAATTTGATACACTGGAACTAGTATCAAAGGGCTTTCAGGATGAGATAACCATTCAGGATTTCCCTCTCAGAGGTAAATATGTATATCTACATATAAAAAGACGTCGCTGGACAAATAAGACAACAGGCGAAATTCTTAAAAGAGATTGGAATTTAGTTGCTAAAGGAACCCGCATGACTCAAGAGTTTGCGGCTTTTTTAAAAGAAATTAATAGATAAGAGTGCTACTGATTGTCACACCATTGGTGGTTTCTTCGGAGTCAACGGAAAGAAACTCCAACGACAATATAAAAAACACCTGAGTTCCTTTAATGCTTGGGCTCCACGAGAACATGCACATCAATGGATTGTTTACCCTGAAAATATGGGCACCCATTTATCAATTGACGAAGTAGCTTTGTCTCAGGGTGAACTTTACACTATTGTAACCAACAAGAAGTTCAAAGGTAAAAAAGGTTCCTTAGTTGCCATTGTTGCTGGAACAAAGGCAGATAAAGTCATAGAACATATCAGAAAGATTGATTACAAGAAGAGAAGCTGTGTCAAAGAAATAACACTTGACATGGCTAATTCTATGAAATTGATCTCTAAAAGATGTTTCCCTAAAGCCACACAGGTAACAGATAGATTTCATGTCCAAAAACTGGCACTGGAAGCCTTACAAGAGATTAGGATTAAACATCGATGGGAGGCTATGGATTTTGAGAATCAATTGATATTGCAAGCCAAAAGAGAGAATCAAACCTATATTCCGGAGCTCTTAGCTAACGGTGACTCTGTAAAACAGCTATTAGCCAGGAGTCGATATGCACTTTATAAATCTCGCGAAAAATGGACTGAGAATCAAAATGAAAGAGCTCAATTATTATTTGGACTATATCCAGATATAAAAACAGCCTATTATCTAAGCCAACAACTTCGAGGTATCTACAATAGCAACAATGACAAGCACATTGCGATGACTAAACTAGCACATTGGTATAGGAATGTAGAGGAATCTGGTTTTAAAAACTTCAATATTCTACTCAATACTATAACTTTCAATTACCGGTCAATCTTAAACTACTTTGATAATAGAAGGACCAATGCTTCTGCTGAATCTTTCAATGCAAAAATAAAAGCCTTTAGAAGTCAGTTTAGAGGAGTAAGGAAAATAGATTTCTTCTTGTTCAGATTATCTAATCTTTTTGCCTAATCCCCCAACTTTTGCGCATGATCCCAACTTTTGCGCATGATCCAAAACAACCTTTATCACTTAAAACCACAAAAAAAGCCCCTTATAAAGGAGCTTTATCTTATATTGTATAAAATGTAAATTACAATTTAGCAACAAATTTAGTTAACTTAGATTTTAAATTAGAAGCTTTATTATCATGAATAATATTCTTTTTAGCTAATTTATCAATCATAGAGATAACATTTGACAACTTAGACGTAGCATCAACTTTATCAGTAGCTATTCTTAATGCTTTAATAGCATTACGAGTAGTTTTATGTTGGTATCTATTTAATACTCTTCTCTTTTCGTTACTTCTGATTCTCTTTAGAGCTGACTTATGATTTGCCATTTTATTATATTTTTATCTTTACTATTCTTTTTTTTTGTAGTCCGTAAGGGAATCGAACCCCTGTTACTAGGATGAAATCCTAGCGTCCTAACCCCTAGACGAACGGACCCTTATTCTCCTAGTTTGTTGCTAATCAAAAATATTAGCTAAAATTGTAGTCCGTGGGGGAATCGAACCCCCCTTACCAGGATGAAAACCTGGCGTCCTAACCGATAGACGAACGGACCATTATCCTATTTAAAGTTCAGGAAAACCATAATACAAAACAAAATTGTAGTCCGTGGGGGAATCGAACCCCCCTTACCAGGATGAAAACCTGGCGTCCTAACCGATAGACGAACGGACCGTGCTTCTGTATTGCGGATGCAAAAATACAACTATTTTTGAGTTCTACAATAGCTAAGCAAAAAAAATATTCTTTTTTTTAATAAGCCTTAGCAAACAACACCCTCCCAACAGAAGGACTCCCTGTAAACACACAGCTTCCCAGCTCTTCTACCCTATCCAAAGGTATACATCTAATAGTAGCCTTCGTTAAATCTTTAATCTTTTCTTCAGTCTCTGGAGTACCATCCCAATGTGCTGACACAAAGCCCCCTTTTTCTTCTAAAACAGTCTTAAATTCTTCAAAATTATTTACTTCCGTAATATGTGTATTTCTATAATCTAAAGCCTTATCAAATAAATCTTTTTGAATTTGCGCTAACAAATCACTTATATAAGCCGAAATTCCGTCTTTAGATTTCACTTCTTTTGTCAAAGTATCTCTTCTTGCCACTTCAAAAGTTCCATTTTCAAGATCTTTTGGACCTACAGCAATTCGCACAGGAACACCTTTTAATTCCCATTCGGCAAATTTAAAACCAGGTTTCTGCGTTGTTCTATCATCATATTTAACTGAAACACCTAACTTTTTCAATTCAGAAATCAAAATTTCTACTTCAGCAGTAATTTCTGCTAATTGCTCATCTGTTTTATAAATAGGAACCACTACCACTTGTATTGGAGCTAAACTTGGCGGCAACACTAAACCTTGATCATCTGAATGCGTCATCACTAAAGCCCCCATCAATCGAGTCGAAACTCCCCATGAAGTTCCCCAAACATATTCTTGTTTCCCTTCGGCATTGGCAAATTTCACATCAAAAGCTTTTGCAAAATTTTGACCTAAAAAGTGCGAAGTACCGGCCTGCAATGCTTTCCCGTCTTGCATCAATGCTTCTATACAATAAGTTTCTTCAGCTCCAGCAAAACGTTCCGTTTCGGTCTTTAATCCTTTTATTACCGGAATAGCCATGAAATTCTGTGCAAAATCAGCATACACATTCATCATTTTCTCTGATTCTTCAATAGCCTCACTTCTTGTAGCATGCGCCGTATGCCCTTCCTGCCATAAAAACTCAGCAGTACGCAAGAACAATCGTGTTCTCATTTCCCAACGAACCACATTAGCCCATTGATTAATCAATAAAGGCAAATCTCTATACGATTGAACCCATCCTTTATAAGTAGACCAAATAATAGCTTCACTCGTTGGCCGAACAATTAGCTCTTCTTCTAGTTTTGCATTAGGATCCACCATTAACTTCCCTGGCTTATCGGGATCATTTTTTAATCTATAATGCGTCACGATAGCACATTCCTTAGCAAATCCTTCTGCATTTTTCTCTTCTGCTTCAAACATACTTTTAGGAACAAATAAAGGAAAATAAGCATTTTGATGCCCAGTCTCTTTAAACATTCGATCCAACTCTGCTTGCATTTTTTCCCAAATAGCATAACCGTAGGGTTTAATAACCATACAGCCTCTAACACCTGAATTTTCGGCTAAATCAGCTTTAACAACTAACTCGTTATACCATTTTGAATAATCTTCTGATCTTGTAGTAAGGTTCTTACTCATATTGAATAGTTTGGCACAAATTTTGCGCTATTATTTTTTACTAAATAGTTCCACAAAACTAACTATTTTTGTAATGTGCAACAATAAAAAATCTTATAGATATGAAAACTAATATTTTTTTCACCAAAAAAACTTTACTCTATCCATTAATTGTGTTTTTCAGCATCTTGATGACTTCTTGTGGCTCTTATCAAAATAGTTCCTATTATGACAGCGACGGGATTTATGGATACACCGAAACCAGAACAGTAGAGCGCGTTCCGCAAGACAACTCCAATAACAACTATTACAAAGATTATTTCAGCTCTTTGCAAAATGACAGCGAATCAGACGATTTTTTTACTGATATCGACAATTATAACAATAACGACAGTATTACAAATAACAGCAGACAAGGGAATTATAATTATGCAGACTGGGGAGACAACCATGCAAAAACCCAAATTAACATCTATCCTGACAATTGGAACCTATCGCTAGGCTTCGGAATGGGATATCCTTATTACGGATGGGGATACTCTAATTACAACTGGGGCTATTCTCCTTATTATTATGGCTATTCTAATTTTGGATGGAATTATCCTTACTACGGATGGGGCTACCCAAGTTATTATGGATGGAATTACCCATACTATGGTCATAATTATTACAACTACGGACACTACTACAATAACCGTAATTACTCGTACAGCTCTGGCCGAAGAGGAACTTCTTACAACAATACAGTGAGTGGAAACAGAAATTATAGCTCTAGAAATTATTCGCAAAATAGAATAAGCACTGATAGAAACTCTAATTACACAGCCCCTAACAGAACATCTAATTTTCGTAACACCTCGAGAACAAACTCTAATTTTTCGGGAAGAAACCCTTCTCAAAACAATTCTTACACAACCCCTTCGAGAACAAGAAATTACACAAACGAATCTAGAGGCGAAAACAATACCCCTACAAGAAGATACACCCCTAGTTCGAACAACTCAAGAAACGATAATTACACTCCAACCAGAACCCAAAGTTCAGATAATTCCAGAAACAACAACTACACACCTTCCAGATCAACGCCATCTTACAATTCAGGTGGTGGAGCCGGAAGAAGCTCAGGCGGAGGCGGAAGAAGAGGTGGAATGTAGACACTCCCAACGCTCTTTAGATTACAATAAAAACTTTATTCGAACATAAGATGAAAAAATATCTATTTCTATTATTCGCAGGTTTCACTTTTAGCACAGCCCAATCCCAAGAAATTACGGATGCTTTACGCTATGCTCAAAATAACCTAAACGGAACAGCACGTTTTCAAGCTATGAGTGGTGCTTTTGGCGCCCTTGGAGGAGACTTATCCTCTTTAAACATCAATCCAGCAGGATCTGCTGTTTTTTCAAATAACCAAGCGGCATTTACCATAAGTAGTTTAAATACTAAAAATAATTCCAATTATTTTGGCACCAAAACAAGCGAAAAAGACAACTCCTTTGATTTAAATCAAGCTGGTGGTGTATTTGTTTTTAAAAACAATAACCCTAACAGCAATTGGAAAAAATTCTCCTTAGCCTTAAATTACGAAAACACAAATAATTTCAACAATTCTTTCTTTTCTGCAGGAACAAACCCGAACAACTCAGTAGATAATTATTTTTTAAGCTATGCAAACGGTATTCCTTTTGGCGACTTCGAAAACACAAGTTACAGCAGACTTGATTTTGCAGCTCAACAAGCTTATTTAGGATACCAAGCTTTCGTTATCAATCCTGTAAGTCCAACCGATGACAACACCCTATACAACTCAAATGTTCCCGCTGGCGGCAATTATTACCAAGAAAACGAGATCACTTCACAAGGATACAACGGAAAACTATCCTTTAATGCAGCTACATCCTATAAAGACAAACTTTATATCGGGATTAACCTGAATTCCCATTTTACTGATTTCAGACAATTCAGCAGCTTTTACGAAGACAATGATGCACCTCTAACAAACGAATACACCGTATCTAGGTTACGCTTTGAGAATGAACTATACACTTATGGAACTGGATTTTCATTCCAGCTGGGCGCTATTGCAAAAGTGACTAATGAACTACGCTTAGGATTAGCCTACGAATCATCAACCTGGTATAACCTTAATGATGAATTCACTCAATATTTAAGTGCCGTGAGCAGCAAAACTAACGGTCCAGACACCAACGATGTTGTAAATCCTCAAATCACTAATGTTTATGCTCCTTACAAATTACAAACACCTAGCAAACTTACCGGAAGTTTAGCCTACGTTTTTGGAAAATCAGGATTAATAAGTGTTGATTACGCCATAAAAGATTATAGCAACACTCAATTCAAACCTAAAAATGAATTCACCGGAACAAACGCTTATATGAGCAACGTTCTTGACAATACAGGCGAATTAAGAATAGGCGCAGAATATAAAATCGAAAAACTAAGTCTTAGAGCAGGATACCGTTACGAACAAAGTCCATACAAAAACACTGCTACAATGGGAGATTTGAATGGATATTCAGCTGGTTTAGGCTATAACTTTGGTTCAACAAAACTAGATTTATCTTACGCTTACGCAAAAAGAGATTCGCAACAAGCGTTTTTCTCACAAGGGTTGACCGATAGTGCCAAAATCAATAGCATCAACAACAACGTCGCTTTGACTTTACTTTTTGAGTTATAAATCCAAGTAGAAACAAGACTAAAATCAAAAATCCGTTTCATCAAATTGAAGCGGTTTTTTTTTAGCCCTGATGGTAGCGGCATCCTTTACTTGCCTCTTTTGGGCAAGTAAAGATACAGCGAACAGCAGGATTAGCTCCAGAAAAAACAGCTAAAAGAAACCGAAACAATCCCGATGGTTATCGGGACAGTTTGAATAAAAAAGCGTAATTTTGCACTCCAATTTACAAATCTATGAGAACCAAGTCTTTAAAAAAGAATAAAATCAATGTGATCACTCTTGGGTGTTCTAAAAACATATACGATAGCGAAGTACTAATGGGGCAACTTCGTGCCAGCGGAAAAGAAGTGGAACATGAAGCACCAGCCGAAACCGAGGGAAACATTATTGTCATCAATACCTGCGGATTTATTGATAATGCCAAGGCTGAATCAGTAAACATGATATTAGAATATGCCGATAAAAAAGAAAAAGGACTGGTTGACAAAGTTTTTGTAACCGGATGTCTATCCGAAAGATACAGACCTGATTTAGAAAAAGAAATACCAAATGTAGATCAGTTTTTTGGAACCACCGAGTTACCTCAATTACTGAAAGCTTTGGGTGCTGATTACAAGCACGAATTACTTGGAGAACGTTTAACAACGACTCCAAAAAATTATGCGTATTTAAAAATCGCCGAAGGTTGTGACAGACCTTGCAGTTTTTGCGCTATTCCGTTAATGAGAGGAAAACACGTTTCTCAAACCATCGAAAAACTGGTTAAAGAAGCTGAAGGATTAGCCAAAGATGGTGTAAAAGAATTGATTTTAATCGCACAAGATTTAACTTATTACGGTCTTGACATTTACAAAAAACGCAATCTTAGTGAATTATTAGAAGCTTTGGTTAAAGTAGAAGGAATTGAATGGATTCGTTTACACTATGCCTTCCCTACCGGTTTCCCAATGGACGTTTTGGAGATTATGAAACGCGAACCTAAGATTTGTAATTATATTGATATTCCGTTGCAACACATTTCGGATTCTATCCTGAAATCAATGCGACGCGGAACAACCCAAGAAAAAACAACCAAATTACTAAAAGAATTCCGTGCGGCTGTTCCTGGAATGGCAATTCGTACTACTTTAATAGTAGGTTATCCGGGAGAAACTCAGGAAGATTTTAATATTTTGAAAGATTTTGTTCAAGAAATGAAGTTTGACAGAATGGGTTGTTTTGCCTATTCACACGAAGAAAACACACATGCTTATTTATTAGAAGATGATGTTCCGGATCATGTAAAACAAGAACGTGCTAATGAAATCATGGAATTACAATCGCAAATTTCATGGGATTTGAACCAAGAAAAAGTAGGACAAGTTTTCAAATGTATTATAGACAGAAAAGAAGGCGGTCATTTTGTGGGAAGAACAGAATTTGATAGTCCTGATGTAGATAATGAAGTTTTGATAGATGCTTCAAAACATTATCTAAAAACAGGTGATTTTGCCATGATAAAAATTATTGAGGCAACAGAATTTGACTTGTACGGAGAGCCAGTTTAAATTTTTAATCCCTATTTTTATATACTTTTAAAAAATTGAACATGAAATAAACATAACTTTAAATTGGCTGCAATTACCAATAACGGTTAGACAAATTACATGTCAACTTTAGAAAAATAAAAAAAACCTACATATGAAAACAACACAAACATTGTTCGTTTTAGCATTACTACTGTTATCCGCAACTACGGTTACGGCACAATACGGCTATGGTAATGGATATGGTAACGGCTATGGCAATAACGGTTACGGCAGAAATGGAGGAATGGGTATGAATCAAATGAACCAAACCAGAGAGCAATCTGCACCTAAAGAAATCCCGGTCGAAGTAACTGTCAGTAAAATAATGGAACAGCTAAAACCGGAATTGAACCTTGACGCCTTACAGGAAATAGCTGTTTCGAATGTTTTAACAGAAAGCATAAAAACACAAACTGCTTTATTAAAATCAAAAAGCAGTCAGGAGGAACTTATGAAAGAATTTGAAGCTCTTTCTGAAAGTACGGATCGAAAAATGAATGTCTTTTTAAGCGAGGAACAAAAAGCAAAATATAAAGCTTTCAAAGAAGACAGTAAAAATCCGAAAAAATCAAAAAAGAAGAAATAATTATTTTTGAAAGAAAAGGCAACTTAAAATATGAGAAATAAACTTTGTTACTTGATTCTTGTTATTCTAATTACTTCCTGCGCTACAAATCCACATAAAGCCACCGAGAAAGAATATGATACCAAACTCAAAACCTTTAAGGAAATATTATCAAACAAAGAACCGGAACCATTACCGATTGTCACTAAAACTGTTATAACTATAGACAGTGTGTACACTAAACAATTGTATACCTTTAAAGACACTCTTTCAAAAACAGGACCTACGGCTTTGCAAAACGGTATTCATACGGAATGGATCAGCACGGTGAATTTTAACTTAAGAAAACCAAATTTTGTTATCATTCATCATACTGCTCAAGATTCGATACAGCAAACTATAAAAACATTTACCTTAACAAGAACACAGGTAAGTGCTCACTATGTCATTGCTGATGATGGCAGTGTAGTGCAAATGCTCAATGATTACTTACGCGCTTGGCATGCAGGGAACGGTTCTTGGGGAAAAAATACCGACATCAATTCCTCCTCTATTGGGATTGAATTAGACAATAATGGAGTCGAACCTTTTTCTGAAGCTCAAATCACTACTTTAATATCCTTATTGAGTAAGTTAAAAAAAGATTATAATATTCCAGCGCAAAATATCATTGGTCACTCTGATATTGCTCCTACGAGAAAACAGGATCCAAGTGCTTTATTTCCTTGGAAAACCTTGGCCGAAAATGGTTTCGGTCTTTGGCCTAGCGACCCACTGCCAGTTGCGCCAGAAAATTTTAATATTGAACAAGGATTACGAATTATAGGTTACGACACTAAGAATCTTTCAGCAACGATAATCGCTTTCAAACGCCATTATATGCCAAATGAAATCAATGCCGTAGTGGATGAAAAAACCAGAAATACCATTTATGATATCAGCACGAAATCATAATCTAATTTTACGAACTATAAAAAAAACCAGCCTTATCAGCTGGTTTTTTTAGTATTAATTTTAAAAATCTACAAAGGAATATTTCCGTGTTTGCGATTTGGCGTCACACTCACTTTATTTTCAAGCATGCTAAAGGCTTTGATCAATTTTCGGCGTGTATCTTGTGGCAAAATTACCTCATCTACAAAACCACGTTGCGCTGCGGTATACGGATTAGCAAACAAATCGGCATATTCTTTTTCTTTTTCCAATAGTTTAGCTGCTGGATCTGCAGCCTCATTGATCTCTTTCTTGAATATAATTTCCGAAGCTCCTTTGGCTCCCATAACAGCAATTTCGGCCGTTGGCCAAGCAAAATTCATATCGGCACCAATGTGTTTCGAATTCATTACATCATAAGCCCCACCATAAGCTTTACGTGTAATCACGGTTACTCTAGGTACAGTTGCTTCACTCAAAGCATACAATAATTTAGCTCCATGCATGATAATGCCATTCCACTCTTGGTCGGTTCCTGGCAAAAATCCTGGGACATCTACCAATACTAACAAAGGAATATTAAAAGCATCGCAAAAACGGGTAAATCGAGCTGCTTTTATCGAACTGTTCACATCCAAAACTCCAGCCAGATATAAAGGCTGATTTGCTACAATACCAATGCTTCTTCCTCCTAATCTGGCAAAACCTACAATTATATTTTCGGCAAAACTTTTATGAATTTCAAAAAAAGAATCTGCATCTATAATCCCAGCAATCACATTATGCATATCATAAGGCTTGTTAGGATTATCCGGGATAATTGTTGCAAGCTGCTCCCTAACCTCATCATTGAGTTCATAAGGTAACTTTTGAGCCATTTCCTTATTGCTTTGTGGCAAATAACTCAACAATCGTTTTACATCCTCAAGACATTCTACATCATTAACCGAAGTACAATGTGCCACTCCTGATTTAGTAGAATGCGTACTTGCTCCCCCTAGTTCTTCCGAAGTTACAGTTTCGTTCGTCACCGTTTTGACTACATTGGGGCCAGTAACAAACATATAACTGGTGTCTTCGACCATCATTGTAAAGTCAGTCATAGCTGGCGAATATACCGCTCCGCCGGCACAAGGCCCCATAATAGCGGATATTTGAGGAATAACACCACTTGCCTGTACATTTCTATAGAAAATATCGGCATAACCGCCTAAAGATCGAACGCCTTCCTGAATACGTGCACCTCCAGAATCGTTCAGTCCTATCATGGGCGCTCCCATTTTGACCGCCATATCCATCACCTTGCAAATCTTTTCGGCATGAGTCTCTGACAAAGCTCCACCAAAAACGGTAAAATCCTGCGCAAAAACATAGACTAATCGACCGTTAATAGTTCCGTATCCCGTAATGACACCATCACCATAATACATTTCTTTCTCCATTCCGAAATCAGTAGTACGGTGTGTAACCAGCATTCCAATTTCTTCAAAAGAACCTTCATCCATCAAATAATTCACGCGCTCTCTTGCGGTGAGTTTCTTCTTTTGGTGTTGTTTTTCGATTCTATTTTTACCACCACCCAAATGAGCTTTGGCAATTTTATCATTTAACTCTTTTATTTTAGACTCCATAATTTATTGATTTGGTAATCGTACGATTTTTTGATCTTCAAAATATTGCTTCAAAGCTATCATAGCAGCAATTTCGGCTTCCTTTTCCAATTGGTTTTTCAACAAATCCGCACTATAATATTTTTTCACAAAATGCGTGTCAAAATTCCCGGAACGAAAAGCTTCATGCTCGCACACAAATTTTCCAAAAGGCAAGGTTGTTTGTACGCCTTCTACCCGATACCCCTCTATGGCTTTCAACATAATTTGAATGGCTTCCGCTCTGGTTTCACCATAGGTAATCAACTTGGCTAACATTGGATCATAATAAATCGGAATGTCCATGCCTTGTTCAAATCCGTTATCCACACGTATTCCTTCACCCACCGGTAATTGGTATATATCCAAATGACCTACACTTGGCAAAAAATCATTTATTGGATCTTCGGCATAAACCCGCAATTCTAAAGCATGTCCTTTTATTTTTAAATCTTCCTGTTTGATGGTTAAAGCTTCACCGCGAGCAACTTTAATTTGCATTTCAACCAAATCAGTACCCGTAATTAATTCGGTTACCGGATGTTCTACCTGCAAACGGGTATTCATTTCAAGAAAGTAAAAATTATTGTTTTCATCCAATAAAAATTCCACCGTTCCCGCTCCCAAATAATCACAAGATTTAGCTACCAAAACGGCGGCTTCTCCCATTTTTTTTCGCAATTCCGGAGTTAACACCGCAGAAGGCGCTTCTTCGACCACTTTTTGATGGCGGCGTTGAATACTACATTCTCTTTCGAATAAATACAAAATATTTCCATGACTATCGGCCATGATTTGGATTTCGATATGTCGCGGTGAAGCAACGTATTTTTCGATAAAAACAGAACCGTCACCAAAAGCATTTAAAGCCTCACTGATTGCACGATTCATTTGGGATTCAAATTCTCCAGCGTTCTCTACCACACGCATCCCTTTTCCACCGCCACCGGCTGAAGCTTTGATCAAAATAGGAAAGCCTATTTCACTAGCCACTACTTTTGCTTTTTCGATATCCGTAATAGCTTCATCCACGCCTGGAACCATAGGGATATTATAGGCTTTCACGGCTTCTTTGGCAGCTAACTTACTTCCCATTATATGAATGGCTTTCGATTTTGGACCAATGAAGATGATATTATTTTGTTCTGCTTTTTCAGCAAATTCAGCGTTTTCACTCAAGAAACCATATCCTGGATGAATGGCGTCTACAGCTAAGGACTTACCCACTTCTATAATTTTATCTCCCAATAAATACGACTGATTTGATGGAGACTCTCCAATCCATACGGCTTCATCGGCAAATTTCACATGGGGCGCATTTCTATCTATTGTAGAATAAACAGCAACCGTTTTTATACCCATTTTCCGGGCCGTTTTCATTACTCTAATGGCAATTTCTCCCCTATTGGCAACTAATATTTTTTTCATATTTCAATAGATAAAAGAGGAAAGGCCGCTTCGCTGCAGATGTAAAAATAAAACACCTCTAACGATTTTCTTTCTTCTTGTTTCTTTCTTCTTGTTTATTTATTCTTGTTTATTTATTCTTGTTTCTTACATCTTCTATTTCGTCCGCTATTCCAACTCAATCAATAACTGTCCTTTATCAACGGCATCACCTTTACTTACAGAAATCAATTTTATGATTCCATCGCGAGGTGACAGAAAACTATTCTCCATTTTCATAGCTTCAAGGATTAACAAACTGTCATTTTCTTTGACCGGTTGACCTACTGATACGCTAATCTCTAAGATTAATCCAGGCATTGGTGCCTTGATTGCATTGACTTGTTTAGTCGCTCCAACTTCAAAGCCCATTTTTTTGATAAGAACATCAAGCGCATCAGCAATAGCTACGGTATAAGTATTGTTATTGACCTTTACAGTATAGCTTTTTTGATTGAAATTAGCAGATACAATCTCTGCTTTAAAAGGAGTGTTATGGTTTAATATATGAAACTTGTTCGTTTCTATACTAACGGCATCGAGTTGTGAAACTTGTTCCTTATCAAAATCGAATTGAAAGGAGTCATTTACATTTACTTTATAGGTACTACTCATCTGTGATTTTTTAATGACCGTAAAAATAAGTAAAAGAAAACGTTTTCGTAATAGAAAATTGGTGGATTTATACTAAAAAATAGGGTTGCTTAAAAAAATAAAATTACAATACTAATAGTCCAAAATCCCTTAATGTAGTAATTGGTTTTGAATACCAAAACAATTCAAAATCTTCCAAATGAGTTTCAAAATCAGTTTTTACTTCCTGAAAAGAATAGATTTTAATGTTCGAAACAGCTATTTTTTCTAGGATTTCTATCAGCCACTCCCCTTCATTTTTATTGGTTTGAATGGAAAAACTTTCTTTTTTGTCGTGAAAAGTCAGCGTTATCATTTCCCAGGAGTTTCCTTTTTTTGATTTGGTATAATATTCAACTGAAGGCTTTCCTCCCAGCCAAACAATTTTAGCAGTAGGCTTAATGGTAAAATCTTCGGCTGCTTCTAAGGCGTTGAAAATAAAATCAGCTGTTATTTTGGATTTCGGTATTTTAAAATCAAACCAATCCTGCAATTCGTAATCAAAACAGATTCCGTGCATGAAATTGAACAATGATTTTTTGAGTCCAAAACTGAATTTATCGTGATCAATTCCTGTATTATCAATATAATTAATGTCGTTGTTAGCAAAGGTTCCAATCGTTTCGTTTTCTTTCACTACGCCGAATTTCTCCGGATACATTCCTACTGGACTGTGGGCTGTCATAGCAAACTGATGCCAAAATCCGGATTGCAGCACTCCTGCTTCAAACAACTGACGCACCATTTCGAGACTATCCACCGTTTCCTGAACCGTTTGTGTGGGATAGCCATACATTAAATAAGCATGAACCATCACACCTGCTTCGGTAAAATTTCGGGTCACTTTGGCCACTTGTTCCACTGTTACTCCTTTGTCAATCAACTTTAATAACCGATCCGAAGCGACTTCGAGACCGCCGGAAACGGCAATACATCCCGAAGCTTTCAACAGCAAACATAAATCTTTAGAAAAGCTTTTTTCGAATCGAATGTTCGTCCACCAGGTCACCGATAATTTCCTTCTCAAAATCTCAAGCGCCAAAGCGCGCATCAGAGCCGGCGGTGCTGCTTCATCTACATAATGAAAACCATTTTCGCCTGTTTGCGCGATCATTTCTTCCATTCGATCACACAATAAACTGGCGGCAACGGGTTCGTAGACTTTTATATAATCCAAAGAAATATCGCAAAAGGTACATTTTCCCCAATAACAACCATGTGCCATGGTGAGTTTATTCCATCTCCCATCACTCCACATTCGATGCATGGGATTCACGATTTCGATTACCGAAATGTATTTATCCAACAGCAAATCCGAATAATCAGGCGTTCCCACTTGGGATTGTTTATAATCTGGTTTTGTTGAATTATTTTTGTAAACTACTTTTCCATTTTCTAAAAGAAACGTTCTTTTATAGGAATTGTAATCTGTATTTTCAATATTGGAGATTAATTCTTCAATTGGCATTTCTCCATCATCCAAAGTGATGAAATCGAAAAACTCAAAGACACGGGCATCCGAAAGCGAGCGCAATTCGGTATTAGCAAAACCACCACCCATCGAGATTTTAATTTCAGGAAAATGTTCTTTCACCCATTGTGCTGATCGAAAAGCCGAATATAAATTACCGGGAAAAGGCACCGAAATTAAAAATAATGTGGGTTGGATTGTTTCAATTCTTGCTTTTAAAATAGAAAACAGTAGATTATCGATATAAGTCGGTTCTTGTTGCAAAGCTTCGTACAATTCGTCAAATGAATTGGCACTGCGTCCCAACCGTTCGGCATAGCGACTAAAACCAAAGTTAGCGTCAACGCATTCGACAATAAAATCAGAGATATCTTCCAGATACAAAGTAGCCAAATGTTTCGCTTTATCCTGAGTTCCCATCGTTCCAAAAGCCCAATCGAGTTCTTCCAATTGAGCGAAACGAGAAGCCTCTGGCAAATAATCTTCCTGACAAATTTGAAGCGCCAATGTGGGATTCTTCCCCTGCAAAAAAGCAATTACTGAATTGATGGTTTTAATATATTCCTCTTGCAGTGCAAAAATACGTTTGCAATTATCCGTTATAGGCTGCTCTTTATTCGATTGGAACAAATCAGACAATCCTTCTTTTGAAAACAATTTCAAAATCACTTCAATCCCTAAATCTGCCTGAACAGATTCGATGCCTTTAGTATTTAGAAAACCCTTAATATAAGCCGTTGCGGGATAGGGCGTATTCAGTTGCGTAAAAGGTGGCGTGATGAGAAAAAGTTTCGTTTTCAAAGGAAATTTGTTTTGTGCAAAAATAAGGGATAATTATTAAAATAAGCTTTAGAAAAAAAAGTCAAAAAAACAATCTACTAAAATTTTTAGCTTAAAAACGAAAGTTACATTAGAATAAGAACAGCAAACTCCACATTTCACAAAGCTTTCATAAACCAAAAATCGTAACTTTACTTTTTATTACATTTACATAAAATAGTAAATTATGCCTACCGACTGTATCAGCTATCAAAATTCAGGATATTTCTCTCCTTTGATGAATGATTATTTAAATCAAAAAAACAATTTAAAGGAACTTTACAATAGATTCCCTTCAATTGAAAACTTTGAAAATCAAATTATTGAGAAACAAAGTAATTTCAACCATAACCATCGCTCCGCTTTAGTTTCTGTATTGCAAAAACAGTATGCTAAAATTGAAACTTCTCATTTGACTCTACAAAATATTGAAGCTTTAAAGGTAAACAATACTTTTACAGTAACTACAGGACATCAATTGAACCTCTTTACTGGTCCTTTGTATTTTTTATACAAAATCATATCTACTATTAATCTTACAAAAGATTTAAAAGCTAAATACCCGGCTTACAATTTTGTGCCTATTTATTGGATGGCGACCGAAGACCATGATTTTGAAGAAATAAATCATTTTAATTTCAAAGGAAAAAAATTCAGATGGAACAAAATAAGTAGCGGTCCTGTAGGTCGTTTGTCAACCGAAGGTTTAGAAGAATTCCTTGAAATATATACTCAGGAATTAGGAACTAGTACTAACGCAATTGCAATCCAAAAACTGTTTCAGGAAGCCTATTTAAATCATAATAATCTTGCCGACGCTACACGCCATTTAGCAAATGCCCTTTTTGGAAACTACGGTTTAGTCATCCTTGATGCCGACCATTCAGAATTGAAACGCAACTTTATTCCTTTTATGAAGGAAGAATTACTGCAGCAAACTTCCCATAAAAAAGTATCAAAAACGATTGAACAGTTAAAAGAGTACTCCATTCAGGTGAACCCGCGCGAAATTAATTTGTTCTATATCGAAAATAATTTGCGCGAACGCATTATTTTCGAAAATGAGAAATACAAAGTAAACCATACCAAAATTGAGTTTTCAGAAAATGAAATCCTAGAACTACTTGATAGTAATCCTGAGAAATTCAGTCCTAACGTGATTATGCGTCCGTTGTACCAGGAAGTGATTTTACCCAACTTATGTTACATTGGCGGAGGCGGAGAAATTGCCTATTGGCTTGAATTAAAATCTTTCTTTGATGCGGTAAAAATTACTTTTCCGATGCTTTTAGTTCGAAATTCAGCGCTTTTAACTACCGAAAAACAAGAAAAAAAAGCTACTAAATTAGGCCTAAGCTGGACTGATCTATTTTCTAAACAAGCTGAATTAGTTAATAAAAAAACTATAGATTTCTCGGATTTCCCAATTGATTTAAGTATCCAAAAAGACTTTCTAAAAAACCAATTTCATTATCTGCATTCCATCGCAAAAAAAACGGATCAATCTTTTTCAGGAGCCGTAAAAGCGCAAGAAGCTAAGCAAATAAAGGGATTAGAAAATTTAGAAAAACGTTTATTAAAAGCTCAAAAACGAAAATTTAACGACGAACTGGAACGCATAACCAACCTGCAGAACGAATTATTCCCGAATAAAAGTTTGCAAGAACGTCAGGCTAATTTTTCTGAATTTTATTTGGAAAATGGAGAAAATCTAATTCCGAAACTCTTCAGCCGTTTACAAGCTTTGGATCAAAGTTTCGAAATCATTACATTATAATCGAATTTGATTTACTATAATGCGAAAATTACAACATTATTAAACAAAATAAACTATTTTTGCATCAAATTTAAAAAACACAAAAATCGAAATGGCTACAAATAGAACATTTACAATGATTAAGCCGGATGCTGTTGCTAACGGACACATCGGAAACATACTTGCTATGATTACTAACGCAGGTTTCAAAATCGTTTCTTTAAAATTAACTCAACTTACTGTTGCTGATGCACAAGCATTTTATGCTGTTCACGCTGCAAGACCTTTCTACGGAGAATTAGTTGAATTCATGTCAAGAGGACCTATCGTTGCCGCTATTTTAGAAAAAGATAACGCTGTTGAAGATTTCAGAACTTTAATTGGTGCTACAAATCCAGCTGAAGCTGCTGAAGGAACAATCCGTAAAGCATACGCAACTTCTATCGGAGAAAATGCAGTTCACGGTTCTGACAGCGATGAAAATGCAGCCATCGAAGGTGCTTTCCATTTTGCAGGAAGAGAGCAATTTTAATTTTCGATTAAAGATTAGCGATTTTTGAACTACGATTTAAAAATCATCCAAATAAAAATGCCGTTTCAAAATTTTGAAACGGCATTTTTATTTAAGCATTTGACTGTATTCTTCTTTAAAACTGTACTTTTTTACTCCAAAATAAGATAAGTTTTCTAGTAGGATTTTTTTTAATTCACCATAATTAGAATGATAAAAATTCGAAATACAAGCGACTCTTTTTCCATTTTTTAAAACAAATAAAAACTCAAAACTTCCTGATTTACCAGACTGAATTGAAATTTCAAAACCATCTAATTTTTTAAAATCATAAACTTCAGACCTTCCTAAACCAAAGAGCTTACAAACAGAAATAAAATCAGTATTTACACTTATTTTATGAGCTCTAGTTCTAAATTCCGTCAGCCAAAAATAAGCAACAAATAATAAAAACAAAACTGGCAACACAATAGTCGCTACAGGAGAAACCAAGCAAATATAAAACAAAAAGAAGCCAAAAAATATTAATCCAATAGCTGTAAAAAAAGGTAATATTTTAAATTTGCTTCTAATATTTCGCATCATTAAAAAACTAAAATTATTATCTCAAAACAACACTAGTAACAACATCCCTACGCAATTCTTCATTAATCATTGCTACAATTTTAGATTTACCATGACTCAATTCTTCTCTCAAAACTGAAGAAGTCAACTCAACATACAAAGTACCTCCTTTTAGAACTACATTATTAGTATAACTGTTAACGCCGTTTCCCATCAGGTTTTTCCAAGCCTCTTTCACATCCATTTGATCCATTCCCGCTTGCAACTTATTCGTCTGGATAATTTGCTTTAACACATCCCCTATCGTACTTTGATTATTCAGTCTTTTTGCCATCGTCATTTAAATTTATTGGTCCTGCTTTTTTGTAATGATATCTAGTATTTTCAGTGTTTTTCAACACTAATTCCTTGTCCGTAAGCGTTATTATTTCCTCACTCCACTTGGCATAATCAGTCTTATAATCCAAGAATGCTTTGTCTTTCTCAAATCGGACTTTAAGCTGCTCATAAGTATCATTAACTAAAAATGTTCCGTCTAACTGCGGCATCACTTTCTTACGAATTCCCTTGTCATTTTTTCCAATTTCAAAAAAATCATAACTTTCATTGATCTTATAATCCTTGTCTTCCCCATCTGCCAGAGCTACTTTCTCTATCTCCCAATAGCCATTTATTTTAGCAATATCCGCAGGCTGAACCTTTGGCTGACAGCCAACAAAAAACAAAGAAAACACTAAAATTTGGAATATATTTTTCATAAAAATCGTTTACTTATTAGGAGCTTTTTCCTGCTGTACGCTGTATCTGCACTAAAAAAAGTGCGGGATGCCGCTTCCATCAGGGCTAGGAATTGGATCAATAAAATCTCTTTTTCTATATGCGACAAAGTTAAGCTTAATAAATTCAAAGAAAACAAAAATAGCAAAACACATTAAACTATTTTAGCTATTTTTAATCCAAAGAAAAAATAAAAATCAAAGCATGCCAAAAATAATCTACACCCTTCTGATCTTGCTTTTATTTGCTAGTTGCAATTCCGAAACAAAAATTCCAACCCCCACTGCAGATACTTATTTCCCTCCCCTTACAGGAACAAACTGGGAAAAAAAATCAATTGCAGACTTGAACTGGAAACAATCGGCCGTTCAACCGCTTTTAGACTATTTGCAAATAAAAAACACCAAATCCTTTATGATTTTGGTCAATGGACGAATTGTTATGGAAAATTATTTCAATGGCCATACTGCTACTACAAATTGGTATTGGGCCAGCGCCGGAAAAACCTTGACAGCAACCCTAACCGGAATTGCAGAACAGGAAGGATTTATAAATCTAGACACCAAGGTCTCAACCTATCTAGGAAATAACTGGACAGGCTTAGCCTTAAACAAAGAAAACCTGATTACTGCTAAACACTTGCTCACTATGACTTCCGGACTGGAAGACCTAGACAATGGATATTGTGTCACGGCGGATTGCCTGACCTATAAAGCAGATGCCGGAACCCGATGGGCGTATCACAATGTTTATGTCAAATTGCAGGATGTCATTGCCCGAGCTACAAATCAAACTTGGCCTACTTACTTCAACACTAAATTAAGGGACAAAATAGGAATGAACGGCAACTGGATTACAGTTGATAATAACTCTGTATACACAAGTACAACAAGAAGCATGGCGCGTTTTGGTTTACTAATTCTCAATAAAGGAAAATGGAATAACAATATTATTCTAAATGAAAACTATTGTAATACCGCTACAACAACTTCACAAAATATAAATCAAGGATATGGTTATTTATGGTGGATCAACGGGAAAAATAGCTACCAATTGCCTCAATCGCAATTGCAATTTTTGGGAAGTATAATTCCCACTGCGCCAAATGATATGTTTATGGCTTTAGGAAAAAACGATCAAAAAATATATGTTGTTCCCAGCAAGAATATGGTAATTATCAGGATGGGAAATGCAGCAGACAATTCAAACCTAGCTTTATCAGACTTTGATGAGATATTATGGCAAAAAATAAGTGCTCTATATCAATAAAAAAAACACATTCGAACAGAATTCAAATGTGTTTTTCAACCAAAACCAACTAGAAAACTTATTTTTATATTTTATCTTCGAGATGGCTCTCAAAAAATAAAATAACATTCTTTTTATAATATCGATAAGCCGAAAAATGGCTTTCGATCTCTTTTCTAAACTTAGTGTGATTATTTAGATAGAACGTTTCGCATTGAACATCATCACACTCTTTTATCATATCCAACTTATTCAGAAAATCTGTTAATTGTCTGTAATAAGATTCGTTTATTTCTTTAACATTTGTCAGATCTTTTATTAAATCCTCTTTTTTTTGTGGGTTGAAATTCAAGATCTTAAAAACAGACGAAGTTAACATTCGTTTATAAAAGAGGATTTCTACCCTTATAATCGAAATTTCTTCTTTCCAAAGCGCAATATCTCTATCCATAAATTTCATTTGGATATCATCAATTGTCTCATGTTTATAAATCAAATCTTTCATAGCGCTTCGGTATTAAGCTGAATTTCCTGCTGGCTTACCCCTATAATCTCAATCTCATTAGTCCCTGACGGAAATTGCCAAACTATGCGATCGCCCTTGGCATAACCAAAAAGTGCCAATCCCATAGGAGACAAAATAGAAATCTTGTTTTGCTTTATATTACTTTTCTCAGGAGTCACAATTTGATAACTACTTTCCGTATTAAAAGGCGTTCGAATTCTCACAACCGAATTGTATCGAATTACATCTTCTGGCATCTTGCCTTCTTTCTTAATTTTAGCAGATAGCAATTCCGTTTTCAACTTTTTAATTGAATCTCTATATATTTTATCTTCCTGGCTTCTAGAACTCTCTATATTTCGCATTAGCAAAGCATACTCTCTTTCGTCTACTATTAATTGTCCGTATTTCATAATTATAATGTAAAAGTGTAAAGTCAAAACCTCTATAGTAACGCTGAGTCACTATAAAGGTATATTTTTATTAAACTGATTAAAAAGTGTTTAAGGAAAAATCCCTCTATGATTATAGGCTATTTCTATCCTTGTTATTGCTAAAATATAGGCTGCTGTTCTCCAGTCAATTTCCCCTTCTTCTACAAAACCTTCCACTTTATAGAAGGCCTCACTAAGTTTTTTATCAATCTTTTGCATCACTTCTTCCAGTGACCAAAACTCCCCATTTCTATTTTGAAGCCATTCAAAATAACTACCAATCACCCCACCTGAATTACATAAAATATCAGGAATAATGGTAATTCCATTTCTTAACAGGATTTGCTCTCCTTCGGTATCTATAGGCCCATTTGCCCCTTCTGCAATCACATCTGCTTTAACAGAATAGGCGTTTTCCTCCGTAATTTGATTTCCTAAAGCTGCTGGAATAAGGACATCACAAGGCAAAGCAAAAAACAAGTCTGAGTCCATTTCTTTAGCGCCAACAAAGCCTTTTACAGAGCCATTTACAGCTTTTGAATGATCAAATAAAGCTTGTACGGCTATCCCATTTTCATTAATTATTGTAGCCTGAGCATCCTGAACTGCTATCATAATAGCACCATCCTGACTTAAGAAATGAGAAGCCCAATAACCTACATTACCAAAACCTTGTACAATAAACTTTTTACCCTGCAAACTTTCACCTCTACTTTTGTACAGCAACTTAATAGTCAGATACACCCCGTAACCAGTGGAACGATTTCTCCCTTCTAAACCACCAGAACCAACGGGTTTCCCTGTTACCACATGCTGATTACGAGAGCGCTCTGATGATGGTTTTGTTGACATAAATGTATCAGCCATCCAAGCCATCGTTTGTTCATTAGTATTGACATCTGGTGCCGGAATATCATGTTCCGGACCAATGTTTTCTCCCAAAGCATAAGTAAAACGTCTTGTAATACGCTCCAGCTCTTGAATTGAAAATTCTTTTGGATCAATTTGAATTCCTCCTTTTGCCCCGCCATAAGGCAAACCAGCCAATGAGGTTTTCCAAGTCATCCACATGGCAAGCGCTTTAGTATCCTCGGCATCAACTGAGGGATGGTAACGCAAACCGCCTTTATAAGGCCCTAATGCATTGTTGTGTTGCACTCGGTAACCGGTAAAAACTCGTACTTCACCATTGTCCATCTTAACGGGGAAGTTAATTGTAATTTCATTATTTGTTACTGATAAAATTTTTCTAATATTTGGATTCAAATTAATGCTATCAGCTGTTTTATTAAACTGTTGCATCACATTGTCGAGCATACTTTTTTTTGTTGCTCCTTTTATAGTTGTCATATTATTTTATTGATAATGTTCACAAAACATCTTATTATTCCGTTTCCAGTCACAGCGCAAATTATCATCGCAATGACTACACAAACCCGAAATCAAACCATTTGTAACAATTGCTTTTTCTTTTGGAACTGATGATACATCCAAATCAATTATCATCTTATCTTTTTTTGATTTTCTTTTAATGACAATAGGAATACAATCAATCCCTTTTTTACCTAACAAGCTCATTTTATATCTTTTAAAAACTTATTTATCCAAAAAAAAACAATTATTCTACTAGCAATAGACAAACTGCATGCCAATTGAAATGATCTTACTCATAGAAACAACAAACCCCTTAGAAACAAGGGGCTTGATAAAAGATAGGGACATATATACTAAAAATAAGTGGGGTAAAATTACCCGAAAGAGGAGGTATTCCCCAAAAAAAATTATTTATCTAGTTTTTGACGAAGTGTTTTTCGATCAATTTGAAGTATTTCTGCTGCGCGAGTTTTATTGTTATCTACAGCTGCAAGAACCTTTAAAATATGTGCTTTTTCAATGTCCTTTAAAGACTTAAGTTCTTCCTTTTCAAATGGCATTGGATATTTTAAGTATTCAGGAACGTCCCTAACTTCAATTTGATCACCACTCATAATAATCATTCTTTGGATTACATTTTCCAATTCCCTGACATTACCCGGCCATGAATGACGCATCAAGATCTCGACTGCATTATCTGAAATAGTAATCTGAGGCTTGCTATACTCCACGCTATATTTATCTAGAAAAGTAGCCACCAAAAGCTTTATATCACCACGGCGATGACGCAATGGCGGAGTTTCAATATTCACCACATTTAATCTATAATAAAGATCTTCACGAAAAGTCCCCTTATTAGACATCTCATAGAGATCATTATTGGTAGCTGCAATAATTCTCAGTTCAATTTTTTGGGTTTTTTGAGAACCAATCATACTAATTTCTTTTTCCTGTAACACTCTCAACAACCTAGTTTGAACCGCTAAAGGAGCTGTACCTATTTCATCTAAAAATATCGTTCCGCCTGCAGCTGCTTGAAAAAAACCATCCCTATTCTCATTGGCTCCCGTAAAAGCACCTTTTACATAACCAAAAAGCTCCGATTCCATTAAATTTTCAGGTATTGCACCGCAGTTTACCGTAATAAAAGGTTTAGAAGAAAAAGCCCCTTGATAATGTATTGCCCGAGCCACCAACTCTTTTCCGGTACCACTTTCACCTTGAATCAAAATTGTAGCCCTATTGTCTTTGACACGCTGAATCAAATCTATCAACTGGACTATTTGCTGAGATTTACCTACAATACCAGCATATTCCTTAATTTTCACATCAGAAGAAACGGCTTTTTCAGTACTATTTTTTGCACTCTCTTTTGAAACAATTAAATTCTGCACAGCAGTTCTCAACTCTTCATTAGTAAAAGGCTTGGCCAAATAATCCAAAGCGCCCGACTTAACGGCTTCAATAGCTCCATCAACAGACGGGAATCCTGTAATAACTAATTTTGGAATAACAGGAAAATGTTCCTGGACATATTTCACCAACTCGATACCATTAATTCCAGGCATCTGCAAATCAGTAATCAGTAAATCTATAGTACTGAATTTTAAAATCTCAATCGCTTCCTTCACAGAAGAAGCCTTATAAGTGTGAAAATTTTGAGATTTTAAATTGCGATGAAGCAACTCAAGCATATCATAATTATCATCAACAATTAGAATATTTTCTTTCTTTAACTTCATTAAATGGTCTTTAAGGGTAATCTTATTTGAAAAATAGTGCCTTGAGGTACATTATCAAAAGAAACAATATCTCCCTTGTGACTTTTAACAATGCCGTGTACCACACTAAGCCCTAAGCCGGAACCTTCGCCGACAGGTTTTGTAGTAAAAAATGGCTCAAATATTTTACATTTAAATTCTTCGACTATACCTGGTCCTTCATCGGCAATTTCTATGAAAAAATCCGCCGCTAAGACATAGACTTTTACTTTAACAACCGAGTTCTTAGGAGAAACATAAATGGCATTTATTAAAATATTGAATAAAATTTGAGTAAACTGAATCGAATCTAATTGCACTTCCAATTGAGGGTCCTGAAAGTCGAATTCATAACTAATTTCAGCTTTTTTAAAATTAGGCCCCATTAGACTTAAAGCCTCCGAAATAAGCGGCACTACTTCAACAAACCTCCTGTTTTGAGGCATTTCACAAGAAAAAAACATAAGTTTTTTAACCACTTCTCTCGAATAAATAGCCGCTTTGATAATCTTAGTACAATCTAACTGAGATTGTTTTTCTTTAGTAGATTCTTGAATCAATTCTGCAAAACCCAGAATATTCCCCAAAGGCGTATTTAGTTCGTGAGCAATTCCAGCCGTTATTTCACCCAAAATAGCAAGACGATCTACTCGTTCCATACTTCGTTTCAATAACTCATTCTTTTCCTGATTTAAATGTCGCTCATAAAAACTACTAATATCCGAAGACACCTTATTGAGTAGTTTTTGTTCATCGTCCAAAAAATCATTCTGAGAAAAGTCTCCTATCGGATAATGCACTTTGACATATCCTTTACTTTCGTTAAAAATTGAAATTATCGATTCTTGAAAAACAGTCTCACTTGGTATTATTTTAGAAGTAGAAAAATAATAATCCTCTAATTGTAGCTCAATAATTGCTTTATCAGAAAATCGCCAAGCCCGTTCTAGAATAGAGCAAATTTTATCTAAAGTATCTGTAACGGATTCTTCATGTAGGATAATCACAGAGGAAACATCATAGAGACAGGACAATTCCTTAATCCGCTCTTGAAGAATTTCTTCTGTAGTTATAATAGAATCCATAGTTTTTAAATTGATTAATATTAAAAAATACAGCGGTAAAATTAATCTAAAAACCTAAAAAGAATAAATTTAATATTTAAAGCCGAACCTAAATTAGAGTTCTTTATTCAAAGCAAAAACTACTTTATAAATTGCATAATCTATTGTTTTCTAGTTCTTTTAAACAAACCAAAAACAAAAAACAAAACTCCAACAACCAATAAAACATAGTAGAAAATAATATTTTTATCTCTAACCATATTAGCTAAAACAAAGGAAAAAATGCTCCCTAAATAGAGATACATCGTTGGAATATTTTTAATCGAAGAAAAATTCATTATACATATTATTTAAAGAAAGAATCCACAAACTCATATTTATTAAAAACCTGTAAGTCTTCAATACCTTCACCTACACCAATATACTTTACCGGAATTTTAAACTGATCCGAAATTCCAATAACCACTCCACCTTTAGCCGTCCCATCTAATTTGGTAACAGCAAGAGAAGTCACTTCGGTAGCCGCTGTAAATTGTTTGGCTTGTTCAAAAGCATTTTGACCAGTTGAACCATCCAGAACCAATAAAACATCATGTGGCGCATCTGCAACAACTTTTTGCATCACCCGTTTTACCTTTGTCAATTCGTTCATCAGGTTAATTTTATTGTGCAAACGACCAGCGGTATCAATAATTACAATATCAGCATTTTGAGCAACTGCCGATTGCAAAGTATCAAATGCCACTGAAGCCGGATCTGAACCCATATTTTGTCTTACAATAGGAACTCCAACTCTATCGGCCCAAATTTGCAATTGATCAATTGCTGCTGCTCTAAAAGTATCTGCGGCACCAAGAACCACTTTATAACCTTGTTTTTTAAATTGATAAGCCAATTTCCCGATAGTTGTCGTTTTTCCTACACCATTAACCCCTACAACCATTAAAACATAAGGTTTTGTATTAATCGGAATTACGAACTCTGTAGCCTCGCCTGTATTAGTTTCAGACAACAAACCAGCTATTTCTTCTTGTAAAATTTTATTAAGCTCGTCAATACCAAGGTATTTATCAGCAGCGACACGGTTTTCAATTCGGGTAATTATTTTTAGCGTCGTATCGACACCAACATCTGAAGAAACAAGTATTTCTTCTAAATTGTCTAAAACGTCATCATCTACTTTAGACTTTCCGACAACAGCTTTGCTTAACTTGGAAAAGAAAGATGTTTTTGATTTTTCAAGACCTTTATCTAAAGTCTCTTTTTTTTCTGATGAAAATATTCTTTTAAAAAAACTCATTGTATTGACAGTATTAAGAATGAAGCATTATACCCTAGAAGCTAATGCGTTTTTCTAATCGGTAAAGATAGAAAATAAAAAAGCTACTTCCGAATGAAAGTAGCTTTTCTATATAATGCTTGACTAATTAGTTCTTTTTCAAGAATTCATCAACTGCTTCAGGAGCCATAATAGATTCTACGAATGTATATGCACCTGTTTTTGGAGATTTTACCATTTTGATGGCTTTTGATAATCTCTTAGAAGATGTTTGTAACGATGCTACGGTTTTCTTTGCCATGACTTACTATTTGTTTATTTAAATTTTACATAATCTTCAAATGTAACCATTTGAGATTTTATAAAATCTCTAATTATTTAATTTCTTTATGAACAGTTACTCTCTTCAAAACTGGATTAAATTTTTTAATCTCTAATCTGTCTGGAGTATTTTTTTTGTTCTTTGTTGTGATGTATCTTGAAGTTCCTGCAACACCTGATGCTTTGTGTTCAGTACATTCTAAAATTACCTGGATTCTATTACCTTTCTTTGCCATCTTGCTATTTATTTATATTGGAATAAAGATTATTTAATAAATCCTTGTGACTGCGCTTTTTTCAAAACTGCAGCAATTCCATTTTTGTTAATTGTTTTTATCGTAGATGCTGCTACTCTAAGAGTAATCCATCTATCTTCTTCTGGAAGATAAAAACGCTTTTTAACTAAGTTTACAGAAAATTTTCTCTTAGTTTTATTCATAGCGTGAGAAACGTTATTTCCTACCATCGCTCTTTTACCTGTAAGGTCACAAACTCTTGACATTATGCTTATCTTTTATCGTTATTCAAAATCAGGGTGCAAAGAAAAGAAAAATAAACGGATGAAGCAAAAAAATCAGTACACATTTTTCAAAAATTCTTTCCTTAATAGTTCTAAACTTTTAATCACCGCTCTATCTATCACTTTTTCACGGGGTTGACCGAAATTATATTCTTCAACAATCACTTCATTTGGCGTCGCCAAAGCGATAAAAACAGTGCCAATTTCAGCATTTCCATCGCCTTTTGTAGGCCCTGCATTTCCAGTTGTCGCAATTGCGAAATCTGTTTTCATCAGATTTTTCACACTCACGGCCATAGCCGAAACCACCTCAGCACTCACCACAGAAAACTCCTTTATCAAACTTTCGGGAATACCCAAAACATCCATTTTCGCTTCCGTTGCATAGGAAACCACACTCCCTTTAAAGTAATTTGAAGCTCCGGGCACCGCTGACAAAACCGACGCAATTGTTCCGCCCGTACAACTTTCGGCAGTAGAAACAGTCATTTTATGCTTTTTCAACAATTCCCCAACCACAGCCTCAATCGTTTCGTCTTCTTCAAAACCAACAATGATATCATGGATATTCGCGTCCAACGAACGCACCTTTTCATCTATTGCCTCTACCAATTGTTGCTTATTATCTCCACGGGCAGAAAGCCGCAAACGAACTCTTCCCGGACTTGGCAAATAAGCCAATTTTATAAAATTAGGAAGATTATTTTCCCAATCCTCAATACGTTCCGCTACCAGACTTTCGCCTTGACCATAAGTAAGAATCGTTTTATGGATAATAAACGGACGCTTGTATTCTTTTACTACTCTTGGCACAATTTCACTTTCAACCAAGTATTTCATTTCATAAGGAACCCCCGGAAGCGAAATAAAAACTGTATTTTCTTTCTTCATCCACATGCCCGGCGCTGTACCCACCTGATTATGAAGCACCGTACATTTTGACGGAACCAAAGCTTGATCTTTATTGATTTGCGTAATCGGACGCTTATAAAAACCCTCAATAAGCTGCGTAACATGAGCCAAAACTCCTTGATCCACAATTAATTCATCTTCAAAATAATCACAAAACGTTTTCTTAGTAATATCATCTTTAGTAGGACCTAAACCTCCAGTTATAATAACCAAATCTACTTTATTTTGCAAATACAAGAAAGCCTCTAATATACTTTGCTTATCATCACTAATCGAAATCATCTCATCGATCTCTATCCCTATACCATCTAATGATTTAGCTATAAAAGCAGAATTTGTATCTACAATTTGCCCTATTAAAATTTCATCGCCAATAGTAACTATGGTTGCTTTCATTCTTTACTAAAATTTAGGGTTGAGACTATAAATAAAATTCAACATTCAAGAAAAAATGAATGTTGAATTTTTAAAGTTTTCACGACAGAAATAAACACATTCGAAAAACTACAAATCGAAATCTTTTTTTATTTCTTTAACGGCATCACTCACCTGATTCTTGATGCTCTTAAAAGTATCTTTAACATCTTTTTTCTTACCTTCTTCTTTGGTCCAAGCTTCCAATTGTAGAATTTCCTCAAAAGCCACATTTAAACCAAGTAAATCAAGAGTAGGTTTAATTTTATGCGCATAAGCATACGCATGCTTGTGATCTTTCTTTTTAATTCCTTCTTTTATTTGCAACAAATCCTCAGGAACCTCTGTCACAAACAGGGTAAGAATTTCATTTACAAATTCGGTGTCATTATCTGAAAGTGCGTACACTTTTGAAAGGTTATAATTTAAAGCCATTATTTTACTTGTATTCTAAAGAGTTTATGTCCTTCTAAAAATCCTTCTAAAACATCATTCGGTTGCACTGCAGCCACTCCTTCCGGAGTTCCTGTAAAAATAATATCACCTATTTTTAACGTAAAATATTGAGAAACATAAGAAATAAGCTCATCAATTTTCCACAACATATAGGCTGAATCACCTATTTGCACCGACTTTCCATTATTAGTCAACTCAAAAGTAAGATTTTCTAGCGAACTAAATTGCTCTTTAGGTAAAAAATCTCCAATAACCGCTGATCCATCAAATGCCTTCGCTTTTTCCCACGGCAATCCTTTGGCCTTCAACTTTGATTGTAAATCCCGAGCAGTAAAATCTATTCCCACACTAATTTCGTCATAATACTTATGAGCAAATTTAGGTTCGATGTATTTACCTACCTTACTTATTTTGACAATAATTTCAACCTCATGATGAATATCCTCCGAAAATTCCGGAATAACAAACGGATGCTGCTTTAATAAAATCGCCGAATCCGGTTTCATAAAAACCACCGGTTCCGTAGGGCGCTCATTTTGCAACTCCTCTATATGATTGACATAATTTCTTCCGATACAAATTATCTTCATAACTTTAGTATTCAGTAACCAGTGGTCAGTTTAGAACTGAACACTGAAAACTTATTTCGTATTCAATTTTCTTAATTTGATTGCAGTCAATACTTTCTTGGTATACAAAGGGAAATCTGCATTTTGTATCCAACTAAAATAACCCGGTTCGTTTTCTAAAACCGTATCCACCTTTACTCCTTTATGCTTCCCAAAAGCAAAAATTTCATTATCCTCTTTATCAAAAGCGATCATGCCTGCAAAATCGGCGATTTTTTTTCTCGTCGAAAATTCCGACAATGATTTAACATCATTCTCCAATTCTGGATAACGCTCAATTTGTGCTTTTAATATTTCATAGGTTGCCATAGTATCCGCTTCAGCAGAATGAGCATTCTCTAATCCTTTACCGCAGTAAAATTTAAGCGCAGCAGACAAAGTACGCTCTTCCATTTTATGAAAAATAGTCTGAACATCTACCGAAACCCTGTTTTTCATATCGAAATCCACGCCGGCACGAAGCAATTCTTCTGCCAATAATGGGATATCAAAGCGATCTGAATTAAAACCAGCCAAATCACTATCCTTAATCATATTATAAACCTGTGAAGCCAACTCTTTAAAAGTAGGTTCATTAGCTACTTTTTCATCGGTAATTCCATGAACGGCGGTTGTTTGTGCCGGAATTGGAATCGTAGGATTTACTAACCACGTCTTGCTTTCTTTATTTCCGTTAGGAAAAACTTTAAATATTGATATTTCAACAATTCTGTCTTTTCCAATGTCAATTCCCGTAGTTTCGAGGTCAAAAAAGCAGATTGGTTTATTTAATTTAAGTTCCATTTTTTATTTTTATAATATTACAAATGTAATTTTTAAACCTGAAATTAGCCTCTTGTTTTTTCAAAAGTTTTGATTCTAAAGCTCATCAATTCTCGAATCAAGAAAGAATATTACCTCAAAAGCACAATCTTTTACAAAACTAAAAAAAACCCAACAAATCAAAAAAATCTGTTGGGCTTCTTAACTAATCTTTTATCTTTTACAAATCCCTATTTACATCAAATGCTTCCAGGTATTCTGCAACGCGTTTTACAAAACTCCCTCCTAGCGCACCATCCACAACGCGATGATCGTAACTATGTGAAAGAAACATTTTTTGACGAATACCGATAAAATCACCCTCTGGAGTTTCAATAACTGCCGGCATTTTACGGATGGCTCCTAGAGCTAAAATACCTACCTGTGGCTGATTCAAAATTGGAGTTCCAAAAACACTTCCAAAAGTCCCCACATTCGTAACCGTATACGTTCCTCCTTGAGTATCGTCCGGCTTTAATTTTCCTGCTTTTGCACGACCACCTAAGTCGTTTACCGCTTTTGCCATTCCAACCAGGTTAAGTTGGTCTGCATTTTTAATAACCGGAACAATTAAATTTCCGTTTGGCAAGGAAGCAGCCATTCCTAAATTGATATTTTTCTTTTTGATGATGAAATCACCATCAACCGAAATATTCATTCCCGGATAATCTTTCAACGCCTTTGCAACCGCTTCCATGAAAATTGGAGTATAAGTCAACTTCTCTCCTTCTCTTTTCTCGAAAGCGTTTTTATGTTTTTCCCTCCATTTTACAATATTGGTCACATCTACCTCGATAAACGATTGCACATGAGCCGAAGTTTGTACCGAAGCCACCATATAACCCGCAATCAATTTACGCATTCTGTCCATTTCAACAATCTCATCACCACCGCTTAGCGAAACCGGAGCTGCTTTCTGAGCAACAGCCGCAGGAGCTGATTTTGGTGTTTCAATCGCTGTTGTCACAGCGGACACTGGTTGATTTCCTCTATTTTTTACGTAATCCAGTATATCATTTTTAGTAACTCTTCCGTCTTTTCCTGTACCCTTGATTGTTTCTAATTCCGCTATCGAAACTTCCTCTTCTTTAGCAATATTCTTAACTAATGGAGAAAAGAATTTATCTGAATCTGAAAAATCAACTGGTACCGCAACACTTTCTTTGGCTGCTTCTACTGTTTTTTCTACTTCAGCAACTACCGCTGAAGCTACAGTTTCTTTAACCTCAGTACTTGCTTCACCACCTTCTATTTCAATAATTGCAATGGTTTGCCCTACTTGAACTAAGTCATCTTTACCAAACAACTTCTCAACCAAAACACCGCTAACTTCACTAGGCACTTCGCTGTCAACTTTATCCGTTGCAATTTCTAGTACTGCTTCATCAGCTTCAATTTTGTCTCCCACTTCTTTTAACCAATTTGTTATGGTTGCTTCTGCGACGCTTTCTCCCATTTTTGGAAGCTTTAATTCAAATCTTGCCATATTGTTAACCTAAAAGGTGATTTTTGTTTTCAGTTTGCGAAATTACTAAATATTTCAAATATAAATTTCATTAAATGCAATTTATCGCAATATTTTTACATCTACATCTCTTTTCATTAGATTTTACTCATCCTATTAAAAAATCAGTATATTTTGATGTCATTCTAACCGTTAATCTATTATTTTTTAACGATTTCATAAAATTAACCCATTCCTAGAAGTAAACAGAAACTTACGCAATAGCAATTCGACTGCGGTCTAAGTTCAAATCCATGACGAAAATACCATTTTTTCCGTTTTTAAACCGGTAAATGAAGCTTTTTTTTTGAAAAAACAAAGCCATACCCACTTTAAAACCTTGAGCAAGAGTCAAGAATAAATAATTTATCTACGCTTAATTTTTAACATTATAAGCCTTTTACTAGATTCGAATCAGAGCTTACTTTGTCCCTCATTTAAAAGAAAAAGATCTATCATAAAATCTTTCTAAAAACGGTCGTTAAAAAAATCATCTCATAAATCATATCTATTAACAAACAATGAAATCTAAATTTAAACAAAAAGAACACTTGATTTAGCGTAAAAATTAGATTACTAAATCTTACTTTTTGCACAATTTACTGAATTCGCATTTTTATTATTAAACTGAAAAATACAATCTCAAAATAAAAAAACCTACCAACATAAACACTTAAAAACAAATATTTTACCCTAAAAAAAACAAAAAAACTATCTTAGAAAAAGCAAAAAACAAACAGCTAAAACCCCACTTTCCCTTTTCAATTTTGATTAGCATAATTCATAATATTTTGTTTTATTTACAAAGAAATTAAGAATTATTTCATTGAAAAACGTCGATTCAAATATAAACGCATCTATTATCTCTCTTCTAAAAAAAGGAGACACTAATAGCTACAAAATTATTTTTGACACTTATTACAAACGTTTGTATTTATTTTCTTTAAAATACGTTGAAGACCAATATGCCGCAGAAGAAATTGCCGAAAACGTATTTTTTATTTTATGGCAAAAAAAAAATGAAATAGACAAAATAGGAAACCTGAAATCCTATTTATACGCGATGGCTCGCAATGCCTCATTAGACTATCTCAAAAAAGAAAAACAATCCGTTCCGTTAGATTTAGACAAGCATGACTCCGCTGATTTAATGGATCAATACATCATCGAAGAAGAAACACACGCTATTCTATACCAAGCACTAGCTTCATTGCCTCCAAAATGCAGAAAAGTTTTTGAATTATCCTGCCTGGAAGGGGTAAAATACAAAGATATCTCTGAAGAACTACAAATCAGCATTAATACTGTAAAATCACAAAGAGCCAGAGCAATTGAACTATTAAAGGAACATCTGAAAGACTACCCTTTATTTCAAATTCTTTTAGCTACATTATAAAATCCCCTTTCAAAACTTTAGGACAAAAAAAAAGACAAAAATCGCTTTCAGCAACTTTATCAAAAAAAAAGTAAAAAAAATTCCACCCTAAATACTTTTTTTAAAGTCATAGAATTATAGACAGTAAAAAATTATTGCCTTACTAATTCTAAAAAAGAAATGAAGCAAGATTCATCCAAATATCATATAGCTCAGTTAATATACAAGTCTGTTGCTAATATTATAACCATCGAAGAAAAAAAGCAACTTGACAACTGGCTGATACAAACCCAAAATAAAGCGTTATATAAAAAGATAACAAACAAAAAAAACATAGAAGATAAACTCGCCATTTACAATCAAATCAATACTGATGAAATATACAATAGACTTGAAAAACAAATATTAAAGGAACAAAAGAAAACTACAATACCCTTATTTAATCGTACTTGGACAAGATATGCCGTTGCAGCATCAATTTTATTAATGGTCACATTAACAATATTTGTCAACAAAGAGGATTCTCAAAAAATCCCAAAACAAATCATAGTAGAAAACAACATCAAAGCAGGGACCGACAAGGCAATATTAACACTGGCAGATGGTTCTGAAATAACTCTAACAAAAGGTCAAAACTACCAAAACCAAGGCATCAGCAGCAATGGAGAGCAAGTAGTTTATGGCAAAAACGTTAAAAAAGATTCCGAAATTTTATATAATTATCTCACTATTCCCCGAGGAGGACAATTCTCTATTACTTTATCGGATGGTACGCAAGTTTGGTTAAACTCTGAATCTAAACTTAAATATCCAACAAATTTCACAGAAGGAAAAACAAGAGAAATTGAACTGGTTTATGGAGAAGCTTATTTTGATGTTTCCCCAAGTACTAGTCACAAAGGGTCAAAATTCAAAGTCTTTTCAGGCAATCAAAACATTGAAGTTTTAGGCACTGAATTTAATGTAAAAGGATACAAAGATGAAGATGTTATCTACACAACATTAATCGAAGGAAAGGTTGCTATTGAAACAAATAAAACTAAAAAAATATTACATCCTGGTCAACAAGCTACATACAGCCTTACAAAGCAGACTACCGTAATAAACCCAGTAGACTTATATAATGAGACCTCATGGAAAAATGGTGTTTTTAGCTTTAAAGACTTATCACTCAAAGAAATAATGAAAGTACTCGCCAGATGGTATGACATGGAAGTGATTTTCGTTCACCCAAAGCTTGAAAACCTTCAATTCACCGGAGTTTTAGACAAAAAACAAAGCATTAATGAAATCCTATTAATAATTAATCAAACCAACAACATTAACTATGACATAAACAATAAAACCATAATTATTAGATAAAAAAAGGGAACCAGGTCCATATCTCTCACAATGCAAACCTGTATTCCCATAATGATTAACCAATTAAATATTTAACTAATTAATACCAACCAAAATTATGAAAATTAAACCAATTAATGCTCTTTTCTGTTTCAGAAAAGGACTGATCCCTATCATTATGAGAGCTTTTTTATTCTTATACTGCACCGCAGTCTTTAGTTTCACATCGGAAAATGCTATTTCCCAAAATGCTAAAATCATCATTGATAACGACAAAACAATTAGTGTAGACGAGGTCTTTGAAATCATCAAAGAACAAACAGACTACAGATTTGTCTATAAATCCAATCTTTTTAAAAACTCCCCAACGGTTCAATTAAAAAAAGGGACAATTAAAGCCAGTAAATTATTGCAGCAAAGTCTTTCAAGCGGTAACTTTAAGCTTGTATTTACTGATGAAAAAACCATTTTAATCAAGGAAAAGACTGTAAGTACTAGTAATGATTATGTACAACAAGCTATTGCCGGAAAAGTCACTAATGAAAAAGGAATACCAATACCTGGTGTAAATATATCCGAAAAAGGCAGTACTAATGGTGTTTCTTCAGATTTCGACGGTAATTACGCTATAACAAGTTCCAAAGGGAAGACGCTGGTTTTTAGCTATATCGGAATGCAAACATCCGAAGTAGTTGTTGGAGATAATTCAAAAATAAATGTCGTACTTAAAATGGATTCTCAATCCCTAGAAGAAATTGTACTTGTAGGATATGGTTCCCAAAAAAGAAAAGACATAACCGGATCGGTTTCAAAAATAGATGTTCAAGAAATTAACAAAAGCAATTCCGTAAGCATTGATAATGCCTTAGTAGGAAGAGCACCCGGTGTACATGTGATAACTGCTTCAGGAGCTCCAGGAGCTTCGGCTTCGATTAGAATTCGTGGTATTACATCCATATTTGGAAACAATGAGCCGCTTTACGTTATAGATGGTTTACCAATAGAAATTGGACAAGGACAAGGAAACTCATTTTATTCTTCCAATTTTTCTAGTTCCATATCTCCATTAGCCTCTATTAATCCTCAAGATATTGAGAGTCTAGATATCTTAAAAGATGCTTCGGCTACCGCTATTTACGGATCCAGAGGAGCTAACGGAGTCGTTATCATCAACACAAAAAAAGGAAGTTATTCTTCTGTTCCTAGCATTAGTTTAAGTTCTAATACCAGTATTTCAAAGTTCACTAATGAATACTCAATGCTTAATTCAAAGCAATTTCACGAAGTGATTGAAACTGCCTACCAAAACTCAGGAGCAAATCTTCCAGCTGACAATTTGCTATATCCCTATGGTAAAGAGGTCGACACTGACTGGCAAAAAGAAACAGATCAAAGCGCCATAAACACTAATCATTATTTGAATGCCAATGGAGGTTCTTTGAATGGTTCTTCTCTATATTCGCTTTCAGCAGGAGTGACAGATCAAAAAGGAGCTATTCATAACACTAATTTCAAAAGAAATAATTTACGTACAAAATTAGAGACAAAACTTTCTGACAGACTTCGCGTAGGTGCAAATTTTAATTATAGTGAATCCAAAAACAAAGGCAGTAACACCACTTTCTACTACCAAACCATTAAATATAGACCTGATATACCAATATTTGATCAAGACGGAACTTACGGTCATGATACAGGAAATGTTTCTGCAAACCCATATGCCAAAGTACGCTATCCTGCCTTTGTAGACAATAAAAATTTGATTGTATCCCTGTTTGGAGAATATGAAATCTCAAAAAGGTTGCTATTAAAATCAACTTACTCTTACAATACATCCAACAACAAAAGTTTCAGATACACTCCAAGTCATGATATTTTTGAGTTAAAAAATAACAGAAAAGGATCATTAACCTTAACCGATTCTGATTTCTCTTCAAGGGTTTTAGACAACACTTTAACCTATAGCAAGAACATCAACAAACACAACATAAATACTGTTGCCGGTATTTCTTACACCCAAAACAAAAGCGAATTCATCAACACCAATGCCACAAATTTCCCTGATGATGAAGTTATGGTTACACCAGGAGCCGCATCAAATGTAAGTTTAACCAGCGGTGGTACAATTAGTGGTTTATCATCCTATTTTTTAAGAGCAAACTACAACTTTGACAATAAATACTATTTCACATTTACTGGTAGATCTGACAAGTCGACTAAATTTGGTCCAGAAAACAGATGGGGCTATTTCCCTTCAGGTGCTATTGCTTGGCGAATTTCAAAAGAAGACTTTTTAGAAGATGTAAATTTCATAAACGACTTAAAAATAAGAAGTTCGTACGGAAAAACAGGTTCTGCAAACTTCTCTGATTTTCAGTACGCCACCTTTTTTACTTCAGGAAGTTTTTACAACAACAACAATGGAGTTATTTCCAATACTATTCCAAATCCAGCAATAAGATGGGAAACAACAAACCAATTAGATGTAGCAATAGACTACTCTTTATGGGATAGAAGAATCAATGGAACTATAGGTTTTTTCAACAAAAAGACTTCAGATCAAATCTTATTGAGAGATGTTATCCTAGAAACTGGTGGAAGCAGCCAATACTCAAACATAGGAGATTTCTTGAATAGAGGTTTTGAATTTCAGATTGGTGTTGATGTGATTTCAAATGAAAAATTCCAATGGACATCAGAATTGAATTTAACAACAATCAAAAGTAAAGTATTGAAATTAAACGGAGGATACTACAATAATCTTATAGAAGGAGAATCCATCAGTTATTTTTCAGGATATAAAGTGGCCGGTATTTTTCAAAATCAAGAACAAATAGATGCTTTAAATGCAGCTTCGCCAAGTGGAGTATACCAATCTACTAAAACTGCTCCCGGAGACTTTATGTTTGTTGACACTAATAAAGATGGTTACATCGGTGGAGATGACAATACTATTATAGGAAATGCAGAACCTGATTTCTTTGGAGGATGGAATAATATTGTTCGTTTTGGAAATTTCGAAGTATCGGCCATGTTTAACTTTAGTGTTGGTAACTACTTATACAATAGCAACAAGAAAGATTTGTTGATTTTCAATAATTACACCAGCAATTACTCTACTGACATTCAAAATGCCTGGACACCAACCAATACTGACACCAATATCCCAAGACTTGTTTCCGGTGATCCTAACAACAATAGAAGAGATTCCAATTTCTTTATAGAAGACGCATCATTCTTTAAATTTAAAAATTTAAATGTTACTTATAAATTTAATCCAAAATTATTGCAAAAACTTTTTATCCAACGTGCGAGTATCTCGTTATCAGCAAGCAATATTTTTACCATTACATCTTATAGTGGACTAGATCCAGAGGTAAATTATAGTCCAGCAAGCAACTTTAATCAAGGATACGATAGCGCAAGCTATCCAGCTGTAAAAACATTTACTTTAGGATTAAACTTAAACTTATAAAATTATGAAACGATCTAAAATTATACTATATACTTTATTACTTCCTTTTTCCTTACTAAACACTTCATGCGAGCTAACGGATGTAACAGATGTAAATCCTGTATACCAAGTATCCGAAGAAAAAGTAATAACTAACATCAATCAAGCACAAACGGCTTTATACGGCACTTACGGCGTTCTTAAAAGCAGTTTAGACTTCCCTGTTTATACTCCTGCAATAACATCGATGATGGGGCTTACCATGAAACCTGGCGCATCTGGAGGAAGTAGCGAACTTGCCTTTTTTAATAATGATGTATCTTCAGATAATTTTTATTTAAAAAGTATTTATACCAAAATGTACTTTCTAATCAATAACGCCAATCATGTTATTACTAAAACAGAAAAACTAACAACCGAAGACCCTAGAAAAAAAGGAATTATTGCTGAGGCTAAAACCTTAAGAGCATTTTCTAATTTTTATTTATTGCGCCTTTGGGGAGAATTCTATGACATCGATTCCCCATATGGTATTGTTCTAAAAAAGGAACCCATAAGTGACGCTTCAGTGCAACCTAGAGCATCAGTGGCAGAAACATACAATCTAATTTTGGAAGATCTAGACTATGCCATTGAAAATGCCCCGGAATTCTCAAATACTTTTTTCGTCTCTAATTTATTTGCGAAAGCCTTAAAAAGTAAAGTGTTATTATACAAAAAAGAATATCCACAAGCGGCTCAATTGGCTCTAGAAGTGATTAGTTCTAACAAAAGAACTCTTGAAACCACTTATGCCGAAATTTTTACGAAAAAGATTATTAGTACCAAAGAAGTTCTTTTTCAAACTCCTTTTGACAACCTAAATGATCGTAACAATAAAGCATTTATGTATCGTTCTACTTTTGGAATTTCGGATTATTACATTTCGCACATGCAAAATGATGCTAGAAAGAATGTTGCAATTACCTATACAACAACAGGAAGTCCAAGAAATAACAAGTTTAACAACTCTACATTCAATGGCGTTCCGCTTACTGCTGATACAGAATATTTTCTTCGTCTTGATGAAGTATATTTAATTTATGCTGAAGCAGTATTAAGAGGAAACGACGACATCAATTCTTCATTAAACGCGCTAAACGTACTACGTCAAAGAAGCAATAACACGCTGATAGCAACAACCAATAAAGCCAATCTTTTAGAAGCCATCCGTGCTGAAAAAATATTTGAACTTGGTGCAGAAAGCGGAGAAGAATGGTATGATTTAGTGAGACATCACAAAATAGGAGACATTAACATCAATGACTTTAAAGCGATTTCTTCTGACTCTAAACTAATCTTGCCAATACCAATACAAACCATCCGATTATCAAACGGTTTAATAATTCAAAATCAAAACTACTAATGAAAAAGATACTTTATATAATCTTGTTCCATTTCTTCTTATTTACAAATGCACAAGAAACAAATAAAAAGCAAGAAACAATTAACTTTGTTTCGGCTTCTTTTAAAGAAATTTTAAAACTGGCAGAGAAAGAAAACAAATTAATTTTCATTGATTGCTACACCTCTTGGTGCGCTCCATGCAAATGGATGGATAAATTTGTATTTGTCGAAAAAGACGTGTTTACTTTTTACAACAAATCCTTTATCAATGTAAAACTAGACATGGAAAAAGGCGAAGGACCAGAAATAGGTAAAAAATATGGAGTAAAATCATACCCTACCTATCTCTATATCAACAGCAAAGGAGAATTAGTACATAAATCAAGCTCTAAAATGAGTGCGACCGAATTCATTAATGAAGCAAAAAATGCACTTGATCCTAAAAAGGCCTTAGGTCTACTGGAAAAAAAATATGAAGACGGACAAATCACAAATAATGAAATGCTTGACTATACTATCGCGCTAAACCATTTACGTGATCCCAAAACAGATGTAGTTCTAAAAAAATTACTTTCAAGAGTAGACAATACTTGGTTAAAAACTGCAGCGGGTTGGAAACTGATTGAAAACTTTGTTAATGAAGATGACTCTGAATTATTTAAGGTTCTAAATTCGAACAAAGCCCATTTTATCAATCTAGCAGGTCTTGATGCCGTTAAAAAAGTATATCAAAAACCTTTACAGAGAAACCTTTACAAATCTTCAAAAGAACAGAATGAAGCTTTGTTCTTTAAGCAATTGGACTCTTTAAAAAAGTTAACAAACAACCCTCGAGATTTAGCAATTATTGAATGTGGTTATTATTTAAATGGGAACAATGCCCGTAAATTTATAAAAACTTCAAATTATTATGTTGATAATTTCTTGCAAAACGATCCAGAAACCATTGCTTTTCTGGCAAGATCTACCTTATATCCTCCTGAAAGAGAGAATAAAGACATTCTAAATCAAGCGCAATTGTTAATCACAAAAGCCTACAAAATGGATCCAAATAATTATGGTACAGTGGGTACTTACGCACAAATACAAAGCAAAGCAGGAAACAAGAAAGAGGCAATCGCTGCTGCTGAAATTGCGGTAAAAATGGCAGACACCATTAGCAGCAAGGTAAAAAACAGAGCCTTACAAAACCTACAAGAAATCAAAAAGGCCAATTAAGAATTCATTCAAAATTAAGCTACCGCTCTTTAAATAAAGGGCGGTTAATAATAACAAATCTTAGCATTTATAAAAATGAAAAAAATATTTTACATCCTACTCGCTCTGAGTATCATATCTTGGAAAAAAGAAAAACCAGTTAATTATATTGTACTTTCCGGAAAAATTGAGAACAAAATTGCCGACTATATCATAATATCCAGCAGCAACTATGACACTAAGGACACCATAAAAGTTTCTGCAGACGGCAGCTATTCAGATACTTTAAGAATTGACAGCGGCTATCACTTAATCTCCCATGGAAAGGTTTTCATGAGGGCTTATTTTGAAGCGGGAACTCCACTTTCAATTAATTTTGACAGTAAAAACCTTAGAGAAAGCCTAAGTTTTTCCGGAAAAGGAGCCATAACAAATAACTACTTACTAAAAAAAGCCAAAACGGAACAAGAGCTAATAGGCGATCGAAATGCGTATAGCGCCTTAGACGAAGCCGCTTTTAAAGCGAAAGCAACACAAATAAAAAAGGCTCTAATACAATTAGTTGATAGTACTCCAAACCTATCTACCAATTATAAAGAACAGGAAAAAAGAAATATAAATTATGAATACATAAGTAAACTCCTTGGTTATGAAAAATCATATGCTTATGCCTCCAAAAATCCTGATTTCGTGGTTTCAAATGGATTCTTACCGGACTTATCTAAATTTGATTATAACAATGGTAAAGACTATTTATTTTCGGCTAGCTATAAAAGAATTGTAAAGTCCTATTATAAAAACAAGGCCGCTACGGATCTAAAATTAAAAGATTCAAAAGAAGATATCGCTTATTTAAAAACAATTTCCCAGATTTCTGATGAGACTATAAAAAATAGTTTGCTATATGATGAGGCCAGACAAGGTATCAATTACACTACTGATTTAGAAGCATTTTATGCCATCTTCAACAATGCATCTACAAATCAGAATGAAAAAAGCAAAATTACCGAAAGCTATAACATCTTAAAAACAACGACTAAAGGTAAACCTTCTCCTAAATTTGTTGATTACGAAAACAATGCTGGTGGCAAAACATCACTTGACGATTTAAAAGGAAAATATATTTATATTGATGTATGGGCAACTTGGTGCGGTCCATGCCGAAAAGAAATACCCTTTTTAAAAGAAGTTGAAAAAGCGTATCATGGAAAAAATATTGAATTTGTAAGCATTTCAATTGACAAACAAACAGATCATGCCAAATGGAAAAAAATGATTGTTGATCAAGCGTTAGGAGGCATTCAATTACTTGCTGATAAAGATTGGGCCTCACAATTTGTCCAAGATTATTTAATTCAAGGTATTCCTCATTTTATTTTATTAGACCCTAATGGAAATATAGTTACTCCTAATGCTCCAAGACCTTCAGAAAAAGAACTGATAACATTGTTTGATTCGTTAAAAATCTAATCCGTTAGACACAACTAAATTTATCTAAATCATTTTAATTTCTCAATAATTGTTCATATCAATAAAGACGAATTACAAGTCTTTATTGATATGACAGCTATTCCTGTGGAAAATCCTTATACAAAAAATAATAATTAAATATTCTTTTGATATTCAGAATGGATTAATTCATAAAAAACATTCCAAAACCCAAAAAGTAATAGTAAAAACATCTTTCGTTGCAACTTAGTTTCATAATTAAGTATTTTGAATTAGTACACAAACAACGAAAGGATTTATAGGGTCATTGCTACAATGACCCTATTTAATTTAATGTTTTCTAAAATCACAATCCAATGAAGAAAATAATACTACTCTTAGCCTTTATTTTAAGTGCTAATGTATTTGCCCAAATACACAATCCGGTAAAATGGTCTACATCGGTAGTTGCCGTTTCTGACACTAAATATGATTTAGTTATCCAAGCCACCATTGATGATGGTTGGCATTTGTATTCCCAAAGTGTTCCCGAGAACGGTCCTGTTTCCACGGCTTTTACTTTTAGCAAAAATGCCAATTATGAGCTAATTGGAAAACCATCAGAAGAAAAAGGTCATACCGTTAATGATCCTATTTTTGAAATGAAAATTAAGTTTTTTGAAGGCAAAGCCGTTTTTAAACAGCGCATCAATGTGCTTTCAAAAAAAGCTTTCAAAATTTCGGGAGAAGTGGAGTTTATGGTTTGCGATGATGCGAATTGTTTGCCACCATCCTATGTCGATTTGAATTTTCAAATTCCAGAAACCACAATGGCTGGAGCTGTTCAGACAAAAGAAATTGAAAAAGCAGAAAATGCAAATGGCTTGGTAGCAGAAGAGAAAACCGCGATTGATTCGGTAGCAAAAACAGAAGTTAAAGCCAATACAATTGAAAAGAACGCTGCCGACAAAAGCGATAAATCTTCGGACAGAAGTTTGCTAGCCATATTTGTTATCGCTTTCTTTTCCGGTTTTGCCGCTTTATTGACACCTTGCGTGTTTCCAATGATTCCGATGACGGTAAGTTTCTTTACCAAACAAAGTAAAAACAGAGCTGTAGGAATCAAAAATGCCATCATTTACGGATTGTCAATCGTAATTATTTATGTGCTCTTGGGTTCTTTGGTCAGTGCCGTTTTTGGAGCCGATGCTTTGAATGCACTTTCTACCAATGTGTGGTTTAACATCATTTTCTTTGTGCTTTTGGTGGTTTTTGCCGTTTCCTTTTTGGGCGCTTTTGAGATTATGCTTCCTAATTCTTGGGCTAATAAAGTAGACACCAAAGCCGATAAAGGCGGACTTATCGGAATTTTCTTCATGGCTTTGGCCTTGGCTATTGTTTCCTTTTCATGTACGGGTCCAATTGTTGGAACCTTATTAGTACAAGCAGCGGCAGGCGGAAATCAGGTAGGACCTATCGTTGGAATGCTCGGTTTTTCTTTGGCTCTAGCCATTCCATTTACCTTATTTGCAGCCTTTCCGGGTTGGTTGAATTCATTGCCAAAATCAGGCGGCTGGTTAAATACCGTAAAAGTGGTATTGGGATTCTTAGAATTGGCTTTGGCCTTTAAATTTTTGTCCAATGCCGATTTGGTTTTACAATTGCATTTGTTAGAGCGCGAAGTATTCTTGGCGATTTGGATTGCTATTTTTGGCGTTTTGGCTTTTTATCTTTTTGGAAAAATACAATTGCCACACGATTCTCCTCTAACCCATATTTCTGTGGGAAGGCTAAGTTTAGGTTTACTTTCGTTGACCTTTACCATTTATATGATTCCGGGTTTATGGGGCGCACCTTTAAATTTGATCAGTGCTTTTCCGCCGGCGCAACATTATAGCGAATCTCCTTATGGAGTGGGATCTTCGCAAGGTAGCGGTGCAACAACTGCAACTACAGCAATTCCCGAAGGAGCACACTTAATGGCACCACATAATATTTTGGCTTTTACGGATTATGATTTGGGAATGGCTTACGCCAAAAAAGTAAACAAGCCCGTTATGCTTGATTTTACCGGTTATGCCTGCGTAAACTGCCGTAAAATGGAACAGCAAGTTTGGCCAAAAGAACAAATTTTATCCATCCTCAACAATGAGGTCGTTCTTATTTCCTTGTATGTTGATGATAAAAGACCACTTCCCGCTGGCGAAGAAATAGAATCCAAGCTAAGGCCGGGGAAAAAATTAAAGTACGTTGGGCAAAAATGGAGTGAATTTCAAACGATAAAATACAAAGCAAATGCGCAGCCTTTTTATGTGTTGACCAATCACGAAGGAGAAAACCTAATTGATCCTGTGGGTTATACTCCGGATGTCGAGGAATACCACACTTGGTTAAAAAAAGGGATTGCTAATTTTAAGTAAAACGAAAAAGCTTGATCGACAGATCGGGCTTTTTTTATGAAAAGTAAAATATTCCGAGAATTACTTTAACAAAAGCATTGTTGAGAAAAAAACAAGGCATCATTACTGAATTTTGCTTAAAGTTTCCAGACTGGAGAAAGTTCTTTTTTCTAAATAATTTCAACCTAAGAATAATAAACTACCTTTGCACCGCAGTTTTTTTTGGACAACTAATAATCAGCGTTTTATTGTTAGAAACCAATCTATAAAAAAGCCACAATCACAATAAATACAATTAGTTACAAAAATGAATTACCTGTCAGTCGAAAACATATCCAAATCTTTTGGAGAAAGAACACTTTTTGAAAACATTTCTTTTGGAATCAACAAAGACCAAAAAATTGCCTTTATAGCCAAGAACGGTTCGGGAAAAACCACCATTATGAGTATTATCAATGGCTTGGAGGAACCCGATTCTGGGCAGGTGGTTTTGAGAAAAGGAATCCGCATGGCTTTTTTGTCGCAAAACAACAATTTGCAGGACGAACTTACCATTGAGGAAAGTATTTTCGCCTCGGATAACGAGATTTTGAAAGTCATTGAAGCTTACGAAAAAGCGTTGGAAAATCCAGAAGACGAAGAAGCTTACCAAAAAGCGTTTGACGGAATGGACCAACACAATGCCTGGGATTTTGAGACCCAATACAAACAAATTTTGTTCAAACTGAAATTGGAAGATTTCAAACTGAAAGTAAAAAACCTTTCGGGTGGACAGAAAAAACGTTTGTCGCTGGCCATCATTTTGATCAACCGCCCGGATTTATTGATCTTGGACGAACCTACGAATCACTTGGATCTGGAAATGATCGAATGGCTGGAAAGTTATTTTGCCAAAGAAAATATTACGTTGTTTATGGTGACGCACGACCGTTTCTTTTTGGAGCGCGTTTGTAACGAAATCCTGGAACTGGACAACGGAAAATTATATTCCTACAAAGGAAATTATTCTTATTATTTAGAGAAAAAAGAGGAACGCATCGCTTCTGAAAATGCGAGTGTGGATAAAGCGCAAAATTTATTCGTGAAAGAATTGGAATGGATGCGCCGCCAACCGAAAGCGAGAACCACCAAATCGAAATCGCGTCAGGACGATTTTTACGTGATTAAGGAAAAAGCGCAAAGTCGCCGTCGCGAGAATAAAGTGGAACTTGAAATCAACATGGAGCGCATGGGAAGCAAGATTATCGAGCTTCACAAAATCTCCAAGAAATTCAAGGATCATGTGATCATGGATAATTTCAGTTTTGATTTCCAACGCGGGGAACGCATTGGGATCATCGGAAAAAACGGAACCGGAAAATCGACTTTCCTGAATTTACTAACGGGAACTTTACCGTTGGATTCCGGAAAAGTGATTATGGGTGAAACGATAAAAGTGGGTTATTACACCCAAAGCGGAATCAACCCGAAACCGGGACAACGTGTGATTGATGTCATCAAAGAATATGGAGAATACATTCCGTTGATGAAAGGAAAAATCATTTCGGCTTCGCAATTGTTGGAGCGTTTTCTTTTTGACGCCAAAAAACAATACGATTTTGTGGACCGATTGAGCGGTGGTGAATTGAAGCGTTTGTACTTGTGTACGGTTTTGATCCAGAATCCGAACTTCCTGATTCTCGATGAGCCAACCAACGATTTGGATATCGTGACTTTGAACGTATTGGAAAGTTTCCTTTTAGACTATCCGGGCTGTTTGCTGGTGGTGTCGCACGACCGTTATTTCATGGATAAAATTGTCGATCACTTATTTATCTTTAGAGGACAAGGAGTTGTAGAAGATTTCCCAGGAAACTATTCTGATTTCAGAGCTTATGAAGACAGTGCCGATGTGGCTCAAAAAGAGGAAAACAAAGCCGAAAAGAAAGACTGGAAACAAAACAACCCAACCGGAAATTTAACTTTCAACGAGCAAAAAGAATATCAAAAACTGGAGAGAGAAATCAAGGATTTAGAGATTGATAAAACTAAAATCGAGCAATTATTCTCAGACGGAAAAGTTGCCGATGCCGATATCGAGAAAAAAGCGAACGAATTACAAAATATCATCAATAAAATAGATCAGAAAGAAGAACGCTGGTTTGAGCTGAGCGCGAAGATAGAAGGATAAAAATCCTCATTTTTATATTTATAGAAACCCCAACACTTTTAGCGGTAACGTTTGAAAGTATTGGGGTTTCTCAATTTATGAGTTTTGTAATAATGAGAAAAAAATCACAAAACAATATGTTGCTTATGAAAAAAGCAAGCTAGCACCGATGGTTCGAGCCAAATATTACAAAGTACTACCGCATCCGTTTTTAATTAACAATCAATACATTAAAAAAAATAATTTATTTTCCATACCTTAGTTTATCCAAAAATTTGCACTCCAAATCTTCACAGCTCCTTGTAATGAATAACTGCACTTAAAATATATTCTAAATGGAAAAGCTAATTATTGAACGAAAATTCGATGCTCCGATTGAAAAAATCTGGAAAGAATTTACCGATGCAGCATTGTTGAAAAATTGGTGGTCACCGGATACAATGGATGCTTCCTATATATCCGTAGAACTGAAAGCAGGCGGTTTATTCCGATTTTGTTTTAAAGATGCCAATGGCAAAGAATTCTGGGGACGGGGAAAGTACCAAAAAATTAACGAACCCACTTATTTCTCCTATTTAGACACTTTTACTGACGCCGAGGGCAACGCGGTTCCTCCATCCTACTTTGGAATGGAAGGAGATAAAATAATTGAATCTCTCGTGGAATTTGAATTTTCGACCGAAGGAGCCACAACTGCTATGAAATTAACAATGGACAATTATTATGATACCGCGATGACAGCCGATATGATGAAAGGCTGGAATAGCATGTTTGACAAACTTGCAAAAAATCTATAATTTTTCATAAGTCCGTTAAACAACCCTCTCTAATTTGACTCTTTCAATGAGAAACAATTAAAAAGCAAAAACCACAACAGCATCAAATACTATTGTGGTTTTTTAAAATTATTTCTGTTCTATTCTTTTTGCCAGCTAACAATAAATTAGGCTAGATCGAAACGATCCAAATTCATCACCTTATTCCAAGCTGCTGCAAAGTCTTTCAGGAATTTCTCTTGAGAATCGGCACAGCCATAAACCTCAGCAATAGCACGAAGTTCAGAGTTGGATCCAAAGATAAGATCGACACGACTTGCCGTCCATTTCAATTCGCCAGTCTTACGGTCACGCCCTTCAAATACCTCTTGAGAATCAGAAGTTGCTTTCCATGTTGTATCCATATCGAGCAAATTCAAAAAGAAATCGTTAGTAAGGATCTCAGGACGATTTGTAAATACACCCTTATTTGAATGATCGAAATTAGTCTTAAGAACACGAAGTCCTCCTAGAAGCACTGTCATTTCAGGTACTGTTAATGTTAGCAGTTGCGCCTTATCAACGAGCATTTCCTCTGCTGAAACCGTGTATTTAGCTTTCATATAGTTTCGGAATCCATCCGCTTCCGGCTCTAAAACGGCAAATGATTCTACATCTGTTTGCTCTTGTGAAGCGTCAGTTCTTCCGGGAGTAAAAGGAACTGTTAATTGATGTCCTGCGTTTTTCGCTGCTTTTTCAATAGCCGCACAACCAGCAAGTACGATTAAGTCCGCAAGAGAAACTTGCTTTCCTCCAGATGTAGTGCTATTGAACTCAGATTTAATTCCCTCCAATACCGCTACTACTTTAGACAATTGAGTCGGATTGTTGACCTCCCAATCCTTTTGTGGTGCTAATCGAATGCGTGCACCGTTTGCGCCACCACGTTTATCGGAGCCACGGAAAGTAGATGCCGAAGCCCAAGCGGTCGACACTACTTCAGAAACCGATAATCCCGAGTCTACTATTTTAGTCTTTAATGCAGCAATGTCAGCATCATCAATCAATTTATGCGCAACAGCTGGAACAGGATCTTGCCAGATTAATTCTTCTTTAGGTACTTCAGGACCCAAATAACGAGCAATTGGCCCCATATCACGATGCGTCAGTTTAAACCAAGCACGGGCAAATACATCTGCCAGCTTATCTGGATTTTCAAAAAAGTGTCTGGAAATTGGCTCGTATATAGGATCCATTCTCAAGGCGATGTCACTTGTAAGCATAAATGGAGCATGTCGCTTGGCTGGATTGTGGGCATCAGGTACAGTTCCTGCTCCTGCCCCATTCTTAGGTTGCCATTGGTGTGCACCGGCCGGACTTTTTGTAAGTTCCCATTCGAAACCAAATAAGTTTTCAAAATAATTATTGCTCCATTTCGTTGGCGTTGTAGTCCAAGCTCCTTCAAGTCCGCTCGAAATAGTGTTTTCTCCATTTCCGCTGCCAAAGCTATTTTTCCAACCCAGTCCTTGATTCTCAATAGGTGCTCCCGCAGGTTCCGCACCAACGTATTTATTTGGATCAGCGGCACCATGAGTTTTCCCAAAGGTATGTCCGCCCGCAATAAGTGCCACTGTTTCTTCATCATTCATAGCCATACGAGCAAAGGTTTCTCTAATATCACGTGCTGATGCCAATGGATCAGGATTCCCGTTAGGTCCTTCGGGATTCACATAAATCAACCCCATCTGAACCGCTGCAAGTGGATTTTCTAGTTCACGGTCTCCCGTATAGCGTTTGTCATCGAGCCATTTCCCTTCAGAGCCCCAATAAATATCTTCTTCGGGTTCCCAAATATCTTCACGACCGCCTCCAAAACCAAAAGTCTTTAAACCCATCGATTCAAGTGCACAGTTACCGGTAAGGATCATCAAGTCAGCCCATGAAATTTTCTTGCCATACTTCTTTTTGATTGGCCATAAAAGCAAACGTGCCTTGTCTAGGTTTACATTGTCAGGCCAACTGTTCAATGGTGCAAATCGTTGGGAACCGGAACCTCCTCCTCCTCGACCATCTGCTATACGATAGGTTCCAGCGCTGTGCCACGCCATTCGGATAAAAAATGGTCCATAATGTCCGTAGTCAGCCGGCCACCAATCCTGAGACGTGGTCATAAGCTCAAAGATGTCTTTTTTAACGGCAGCCAGATCAAGGCTTTTAAATTCTTCTGCATAATTAAAGTCTTTTCCCATCGGATTGGACGGTGCTGCATGTTGCCTTAGAATGTTCAATTTTAACTGATTAGGCCACCAATCATTGTTTCTTGTTCCTGAACCTGCACTTTGTTTTGTAGTGCCTCCCGAAAATGGGCATTTACCCTCAGCGTTGCCATTTTTGTTATTTTCCATATTTTCTAATTTTTATTTTTAAAACTTTCAAGGCTAATTTACCATAAATTTTTCTATCTAAATTATTTTTACAATAGATAAAAACTATATTGTTTTAAATAAAAAAACTAGCGAATAACAAAAAACCACAACAAAATCTATTTCTGTTGTGGTTTGCATCTATAACTTTTTTCTATTCACCCTTAATAGGTTAGCTTTTTTTACCAAGGAATTGGATTATAATCTTTTAAAAATTTGCCACACCAATGCTTTCCGGTATTAATCCCATCAAATAACGGATCCATCACTCGAGCTGCACCATCTACAATATCCAGTGGTGGTTGAAAATCTTCCAGCTCTTGTTTCTTTTTGGCTAATTCTGCAGGATCCTCGTCAGTTACCCAGCCGGTATCTACAGCGTTCATAAAAATGCCGTCTTTAGCTAAGGTTCTTGCTGCTGTGTGTGTAAGCATATTCAATGCTGCTTTTGCCATATTGGTATGAGGGTGGCGATCTTCCTTAAAATCGCGATAAAACTTCCCTTCCATAGCCGAAACGTTAATGATATGTTTTTGATCTGTATGGTCTTTCTTCATCACTTCGGAAAGTCGATTACACAATACAAAAGGAGCAACCGAATTCACCAATTGTACTTCGATCATTTCGGTGGTTTCTATTTGTCCTAATTTCAATCTCCAGCTGTTCGTTTTTCTTAAATCTACTTGCTGTAAATCGGCATCAAGTTCTCCTTCGGGGAAAACTTCGTTCGCCACCAAGGCGTTATCAAAAGAATAGGGAATCTGTGATAATTTGGCGGAAGCCCGTAAACCAATTCCCGGTTCGGGTCCGTGCCAAGTTACCGGCATATTTTGATTAGAAGAAGCTCCCGAGGTCAACACTTTTAATTCATCCAGACAATTAGTATGATCTAATAATAATTCCTGCGCTTGCTGAGGCAAAGAACTTATTGGACGCTCTTCGTTCTCCATTAAATGGGTATAGAATCCGGCAGGTCTTCGCACTGTTTGTGCCGCATTATTGATTAGAATATCCAGTCGCCCGTATTTTTGCTCTATGAAATTGCAAAAGATTTCCACACTAGGAATGTGTCTTAAATCCAATCCATGAATTTTCAGGCGATGCCCCCAATCCATAAAATCAGGTTCTTGCCCAAAACGCAAAGCCGAATCTACCGGAAAACGCGTTGTTGCAATAACGGTTGCTCCTCCGCGCAAAAGCATTAGTGTAATGTGATACCCAATTTTTAGACGAGAACCCGTAATAACCGCTATTTGTCCTTTAACATCGGCTGTCTGGAAACGCTTGGCATAGTTAAAATCGCCACAATCCGTACACATGCTGTCGTAAAAATGGTGCATTTTGGTAAATGGAGTTTTACAGACATAGCAATTTCTGGGGGTTTCCAGTTCCAATTGTTCTTTATTATTGAGCTCCGTAAAAGCCAATAATTTTGGCGCCACAAACACGCTCGCTTCACGGGCATGACGAATGCCCGTTTCTTTTCTGGCGGTTCGATCCTGTTTTTCCTTTTTACGTTTGGCAACAGCTTTTCCGTCCTTTTTTCTACGAGAAAGCTCATCACGATCTGGGCGCGCAAATTGTCCCGCTGCTTTAATCAGAGCTGTTCTTTGGTCTTTATGAATATCAAATATCTGATCCGTATTTGCAACCAATTGTTCCAATATAGTGATACATCTGCCAATTTCCTCCGAAGTAATTGCAGTGGCCGTATCTATTTCTTCCTTCAACATCATAAAACTAATATCAATCTTGGCAAAATACCAAGACCACAAATATAGGCTTTAAAGTGAAAGCCAAATAGTCTAAAAAAATTTACTTGAATTTACACTATTCACTACTCCTAATTATCTTTGTATCTTCGCACCTACTTTGCTAATTTTTCTATGTTATTTCAAATCAAATCCTACATCCAATTTCTTTGGTATTCCAAGAACGAACATGCCGTTCATTCGCCTTTTGTTTTCCATTTGCTTACCAAATGTTTTTATGACCGAAAATCAAAACCGGAATATGCTGTTTTAAAAAAATACCGAAATTCACTTTTAGAAAACAACGAAGCAATTGAAGTAAGCGATTTTGGTGCGGGTTCGAAAGTTTTTAAATCCAATAAAAGACAAGTTTCTAAAATTGCACAAACCGCCGGAATTAGCCCCAAAAGAGCGGAATTACTTTTTAGAATTACCCAATACTTCCAAGCTGACACGATTTTAGAAATCGGTACTTCTTTAGGATTGGCTACATCTGCCCTGGCTTTAGGAAATCCGAAGGCAAAAATTACAACATTGGAAGGATGTGCTGAAACGAGTTCAATTGCAAAAAGACAATTGCAAAAATTCAATTTCAATAAGGTAGAATCTGTTATAACTGAGTTTAATTCTTATTTCGAAAAAAAGAATTTATCGCTGAACGCTACTACTGAACACTATGAACTGAATACTGAACACTTTTCTTTAATCTACTTTGATGGCAATCATACTAAAAAAGCGACCTTAGATTATTTTGAACTTTTATTACCAACGATTACTAACGATTCGGTCTGGATCTTTGATGATATTCATTGGTCTGAGGAAATGGAAGAAGCTTGGGGAATTATAAAAAAACATCCAAAAGTAACAGTCACTATTGATACTTTTCAGTGGGGATTAGTTTTCTTTAGACGAGAACAACCCAAAGAACATTTCATCATTCGCGTATAGATTTGTATATTTGTCCAATAAAATAATGCTTTATGGATATCAAACAAATTTTTGAGAATAACCGAAATTGGATCGCTAAAAAGCTGCAAAGCGATGAAAATTATTTTGACAAATTAGGCCAGGGACAATCACCTGAATTTCTTTACATTGGCTGTTCTGACAGTCGAGTTTCTGCCGAAGACCTAATGGGATTGGAGCCGGGCGAAGTTTTTGTACATCGCAATATTGCTAATATGGTTCCTAATACTGATTTGAATTCCATGTCAGTCATCAATTATGCCGTAACGAGCCTAAAAGTAAATCACATTGTGGTTTGCGGCCATTATGGCTGTGGCGGTGTACTTGCAGCCATGCAACAGGCCGATTTAGGAATCTTGAATCCTTGGTTAAGAAACATTCGCGATGTGTATCGTATTCATCGCAAGGAACTGGATGCCATTACAGATGAAGGAGAAAAATACAAAAGACTCGTTGAGCTCAATGTTCAGGAACAATGCATCAACGTTATCAAAACAGCCGAAGTACAAAAAGCAAATAGCCAACGTAATTTAAAAGTTTACGGTTGGGTTTTTGACATACACACCGGGAAACTAATTGATTTGGAAATTGATTTTGATACAATATTGAAAGACATAACTGAAATTTATAAAATTGCAGACTAAGTTGCTATACGGTTTCTAAAATAAACTCCTCAGAGAGCACAAAAATTGACAGCCATTCCTGGCTGTCTTTTTTTTCTAATCACTCCATTTCTTTGGCTTTTCCATTTCTTTTGTAACAAAAATGTATTTTTGGCAACTTACCTTTAATTCAAAAGTCTTTTGTACTTTTAAAACCGAGAATTCATAATCAATCAATTGTAACCATAAATGGCAAATCCATTAATAAAAATAACCAACATCAAAAGAGATTTTGTTCTTGGAAATGAAATTGTCTATGTCTTAAAAGGCATTGATTTAGAGATTAACAAAGGGGAATATGTTGCTTTAATGGGGCCTTCAGGATCCGGAAAATCAACACTAATGAACCTTTTGGGCTGTTTAGATACCCCAACTTCAGGAACTTACATTTTGAACGGCAAAGATGTCAGTCACATGCAAGATGACGAACTGGCCGAAATACGAAATAAGGAGATTGGTTTTGTTTTTCAAACCTTCAACCTTTTGCCCCGAACAACAGCCCTTGACAATGTGGCGCTTCCAATGATTTATGCCGGATATTCTAAATCTGAAAGACATGCCAGAGCCAAAGAAGTCTTGACTCAAGTAGGCCTTTCTGACCGAATGGACCACCATTCTAACCAACTTTCAGGAGGACAACGCCAGCGTGTGGCCGTAGCTAGAGCACTCGTAAATAGCCCTTCGATCATTCTTGCCGATGAACCTACAGGAAATTTAGACAGTAAGACTTCCCTTGAAATCATGACCCTTTTTGATGAGATTCACGCCAATGGAAATACCGTTATTCTGGTTACCCACGAAGAGGAAATCGCAGAACATGCCCATCGCGTGATTCGTTTGCGAGATGGTCTTGTGGAGAGTGACATTACAAAAGAAATATTCAGTAAACAGTAGCAGTCAACTGTATGAATAACTAGTCATGAGAACATCTAAAATAAAATTTTAAAATGAAAGTATATACCAAAACCGGGGACAAAGGAACGACAGCTCTTTTTGGAGGAACCAGAGTTCCAAAAGACCATGCCAGAATAGAAAGCTATGGCACTGTTGACGAACTGAACTCCCATATCGGATTGATACGAGACCAGGAAATGAATACGCATTACAAAGAAATCCTGATCGAAATCCAGGATCGTTTGTTTACCATAGGCGCCATTCTTGCCACTCCACCGGAAAAAGAAGTGATGAAAAACGGAGAACTTCGCTTAAAAAAATTAGGAATCGTAGAAACTGATATCGAATTATTAGAACAGGAAATCGACACCATGGAAAACGAACTCCCACCTATGACTCATTTTGTACTGCCTGGAGGCCATACCACTGTGTCATATTGTCATATAGCACGTTGTGTTTGCCGTCGTGCGGAGCGTTTAGCTGTTCATTTAAGTCATAATGAGCCCGTTGCCGAAATCGCAATCAAGTACCTAAACCGACTTTCTGACTATCTTTTTGTATTGGCACGGAAGTTGTCTCATGATTTGAACGCCGAAGAAGTTCAATGGATTCCAAGAAAGTAGAATTCAGCAAACAGAAATCAGTATTCAGTTGTGTTTTTCGGTTCAAAATTTTAAACTTTTAAACCTTAAACTTTAAACTAAAAAACACGTTCTTAACTTTTTAAAAAATAAATGGATTTTTACTTGCCTTTTTCAGTAAAAATTTTATTTTTGCACAAAACTAAATCGACAAAAGATGTATTGGACATTAGAATTAGCATCCTATCTTAGTGATGCACCGTGGCCTGCTAACAAAGACGAACTTATTGACTACGCTATACGTGCTGGAGCACCATTAGAAGTAGTAGAAAACCTTCAATCTATAGAGGACGAAGGCGAGATATATGAATCAATGGAAGAAATTTGGCCGGATTATCCAACTGACGAAGATTATCTTTGGAATGAGGATGAATATTAAAAAAATTACCCAAGAAAAAGTCTCAAAAGAGGCTTTTTTTTTGGTTAAATTTACAGCTATAAAATAAATTAGAAATACAACCATATTATGAGTTTCATAAATAGCATTATTAAAGCCTTTGTTGGAGACAAATCTGACAAAGATGTCAAAGCCTTACAGCCTTACTTAAACAAAATCAAGACATTCGAAAGTAATTTAATTACATTGTCACATGATGAGCTAAGAGCACGTACCTATTTCTTTAAAGATCAGCTGAAACATGCCCGAGCAGGAGTTGATGCTAAGATTAGCGCACTGCAACAAGAAGTAGAAGGCATTGAAGATATTGACAAAAAAGAAGACATCTATAACGCCATTGATGCTTTAGAGAAAGAAGCCTACGATATCTCTGAGAAAACATTGTTAGAAATTCTGCCTGAAGCTTTTGCAGTAGTAAAAGAAACAGCCAGACGTTTCAAAGACAATTCTGAAATAATCGTAACAGCAACAGCTAAAGACCGAGAATTCTCTGGAACAAAAAGCTATGTTAGCCTTGACGGAGACAACGCAATTTGGAAAAACAAATGGAATGCTGCCGGAAAAGAAATCACTTGGGACATGATCCATTATGATGTCCAATTGATTGGTGGAATGGTACTGCATATGGGGAAAATTGCCGAAATGCAAACAGGAGAAGGAAAAACATTAGTAGCAACTTTACCGTTATACCTGAATGCCTTAACCGGAAACGGAGTGCATCTAGTAACGGTGAATGATTACTTGGCAAAACGTGACAGTACTTGGAAAGCCCCTTTATTTGAATTTCACGGTATGACTGTAGATTGTATTGACAATCACCAACCCAATTCTGACGAAAGAAGAAAAGCTTACGAAGCCGATATCACTTATGGAACCAATAATGAATTTGGTTTTGATTATTTGAGAGACAATATGGCGCATTCGCCAAATGATTTAGTACAAAGAAAACACAATTATGCCATTGTCGATGAGGTCGATTCTGTTTTAATTGATGACGCCAGAACACCTTTAATCATTTCTGGTCCGGTTCCTCAAGGAGATCGTCACGAGTTTAACGAACTAAAACCAAAGATTGAAAACCTAGTTAGTTTACAACGTCAATTGGCTAACGGATTTTTGGCTGAAGCCAAAAAATTAATCAAAGAAGGAAACACTAAAGAAGGTGGTTTCTTGCTTTTGAGAACATACAGAAGTTTACCAAAAAACAAAGCATTGATTAAGTTTTTGAGTGAGGAAGGCATCAAACAACTGCTTCAAAAAACAGAAAATCAATACATGCAAGACAACAATCGCGAAATGCATAAGATTGACGAAGCCTTGTATTTTGTAATCGAAGAAAAAAACAATCAGGTAGAATTGACTGATAACGGAATCAAATTCCTTTCTGGCGATACTGATGCTGACTTTTTCGTCCTTCCGGATATTGGTACTGAAATTGCCACAATCGAGAAGAAAAAACTGGACAAAGACGCCGAAGCGGAAGAGAAAGAAAAATTATTCCAGGATTTCGCCATCAAAAGCGAACGTATTCATACTTTAACTCAGCTTTTAAAAGCCTACAGCCTTTTTGAAAAAGACGTAGAATACGTAATCATGGATAATAAAATCATGATTGTAGACGAACAAACCGGTCGTATTATGGACGGTCGTCGTTATTCTGACGGATTGCACCAAGCGATTGAAGCCAAAGAAAACGTAAAAATTGAAGCGGCTACCCAAACTTTTGCTACGGTAACTTTACAGAATTATTTCAGAATGTACAACAAATTGGGTGGTATGACTGGAACTGCAGTTACTGAAGCTGGTGAGTTATGGCAAATATACAAATTGGACGTAGTAGAAATTCCTACTAATAAACCAATGGCCAGACAAGATAAAGAAGATTTCATCTACAAAACTACTCGTGAAAAATTCAACGCGGTTATCGAAGATGTAACAGCTTTATCACAAGCAGGAAGGCCGGTACTTATTGGTACAACTTCGGTAGAGATTTCAGAATTATTGAGCAGAATGCTAAAAATGCGTGGTGTAAACCACAACGTATTGAATGCAAAAATGCACAAACAAGAAGCGCAAATTGTTGAAGAAGCAGGAAAAGCCGGAGTGGTAACTATTGCAACCAATATGGCGGGTCGTGGAACGGATATTAAATTATCTGCCGAAGTGAAAGCAGCAGGCGGATTAGCAATTGTAGGTACAGAACGTCATGATTCGCGTCGTGTGGATCGTCAGTTGCGTGGTCGTGCCGGTCGTCAAGGAGACCCGGGAAGTTCTCAGTTCTACGTTTCTCTTGAAGACAACCTAATGCGTTTATTTGGTTCTGAAAGAGTAGCCAAGGTAATGGACAGAATGGGACTCGAAGAAGGAGAAGTAATCCAACATTCGATGATGACTAAATCTATCGAACGCGCTCAGAAAAAAGTAGAAGAAAACAACTTTGGTGTTCGTAAACGTTTATTGGAATATGATGATGTAATGAATGCGCAACGTGAAGTAGTATACAAACGTCGTCGTCATGCTTTGTTTGGAGAGCGTCTAAAACTGGATATTGCCAACATGTTGTATGACACCTGCGAACTAATCGTTCAAGATACTAAAGGAACAAATGATTTCAAAACTTTCGAATTTGATTTAATCCGTTATTTCTCTATCACTTCTCCGGTTACCGAAAGTGATTTCAACAGATTGACAGAAATGGAATTAACGGCGAAAGTATACAAAGAAGCTTTAAAATACTACAACGAAAAAACCGAACGTAGTGCCAGAGAAGCATTCCCAATTATCAAGAATGTTTATGAAGACAAAAACAACCAATTCGAGCGTATTGTAGTTCCATTTACCGATGGTGTAAAATCATTAAACGTGGTGACTGATTTGAAAAAAGCGTATGAATCTGAAGGAAAACAATTAGTTGCCGATTTCGAGAAAAACATCACTTTGGCTATTGTTGATGAAGCTTGGAAAAAACACTTACGCAAAATGGACGAATTGAAACAATCGGTTCAATTAGCGGTTCACGAACAAAAAGATCCATTGCTTATCTATAAATTCGAAGCTTTCAACTTATTTAACGGTATGTTGAATGGAGTAAACAAAGAGGTAATTTCTTTCTTATTCAAAGGAGATTTACCCCAACAAAGTGCTCCGGAAATTCAAGAAGCGAGAGAAGAAGTTCGTCCAAAAGAAAAATTGCAATTAAGTAAAGACGAAATTCCTAATAGCGAAGCTGCAAATCGTGAGGCTGGCGAAACACAACAACGACAAGTTACTGAAACTATTGTGAGAGACATGCCAAAAATCAACCGTAATGACAACGTAACCATCAAACAAGTGGCGACCGGAAAAACGGAAACGATGAAATTCAAAAAAGCAGAAAGTCTATTGGCTTCTGGAGAATGGGTTATCGTGACTGAATAAATCCAAATAACAGATTTAAATCTGTGAAAAATAAAAAACCCTAATTACTTTCGTAATTAGGGTTTTTTATTTTTCTGTACCTTGCATTAGAAAATCCTATTTAATAAATCCGTAAATCCTAACTAGAAATCATGATTTAGAAAACTTAACAACCTCGTTTTTAATTGGTTTTATCGTTTTTAAATAAGCATAAATAGCTTTCAAATCCTCCGTTTTCATTTTCCCATACATCGTCCAAGGCATAATGGTGTTGGCATCACCTTTTCTAACTTTTACAGGAACATAGGTACCATCAGCATATATTTTGAAACGAGACACAAATTGCTGTTCTGTCCAATTGCCAATGCCTGTTTCTTTATCGGGTGTAATGTTAGCAGAACGAACAACTCCACCTGTCGGCATTGGAAATTCAAAACCTCCCGCCAATTCCATTCCTGCAACAGGAGCACCTTTGTCTTTTTTGGTATGGCATTCAAAACAAGCTGCAGCATTGTACAAATATTCGCCATATACAACGGTATTTTTAGTATCGGGGATTTTAGAAAAACTTGCTTTTTGAGGAATCGTATTGATAATAAAATTCATTGGAAAATCAGCCTTCGATTTAGGCACATCATTTTTAATTGGTTCAAAAGTTCTCAAATAAGCAATAATTGAGATTAAATCCTCTTTATCCATTTTCCCATAATTAGGATGGGGCATTACCGGAAATAATGCTGAACCATCTTTACTAACACCAGTTGAAATAGCCCCGCTCCGCAAAGTGTAGCTGCTGCGCAAACGTCTCTGACTTTGCGCAATTTTACTCTTTTATTACAAGCGAAATCATCCTAAAAGTCTCCTTACTTTTTCAAAAAACGATTTATTAAAAGCAACACACTTCAAAGTGTAGCTGCTGCATATCTTTGTCAGAAAGCCAAGATAATGAAAACTGTCATGTTGATTTTTTTCGTAACTTTGATTCTTAGAAATAAATAAAATGGACATTCAATCTTCTAAAATAGAATTGGTAAAAATAATTCTCAACATTGAGAATGATAAATTCATTGAAAAAATCACAGAATTCATTCAAAATGAAAAAGTAGATTTTTGGGATGAATTGAGTGTTTCTGAGCAAGAAGAAATTGAAAAAGGGATAAAAGAATTAAATAAAGGAAAAAGAATTGAGTTCAACGACTTCTTGAAAAAAATTTCTTAGTGAAAGTCTTTTTATCAGAAATAGCTCAAAACAAACTTTTAAAGTTAAATGATTTTCTTTTAGAAAATTGGAGCTTAAAAGTTCGAAATGATTTTATTAAAAAGCTATCTTCTAAAATTCAACAAATTTCAAATCAACCTGAAAGTTGCCCACAATCAAACAAATTTAAAGGTCTTTTTAAATGTGTAGTAACAAAACAAACTATTTTATACTACAGAGTTAATGTTGACAAAAAAGAAATTGAAATCATCAGCATTTTTGACTCAAGACAAAATCCAGACCAATTAGAAAAGGAGCTAAGGTAAAATTAACAACCCGCTCCGCAAAGTGTAGCTGCTGCGCAAACGTCTCTGACTTTGCGCAATTTTACTATTTTATTACAAACGAAATCACCCTAAAAGTCTCCTGACTTTTTCAAAAAACGCTTTATTAAAAGTAAAACTGCGCAAAATATAACTACTGCGCAAACGCCTCTTACTTTACCTAGCGAACTGATACAAATAGAAAAAAAAAACAACTACTCATGTTGTTCCCGTTTTGAATTCAAAGATATTTACAAAGTATAATCAACAACAATTGTAAAAAGTATGGAGACTTAGAAACGTTTTTATTTAATAAGTACATTCTAAAATTTCGCAAAGTCAGGAGACTTTGCGAAGCCTGTTATTAACCTACAAAAGCTTTTCTTTCAAAAAAATCATTTATTATGCAATTAAAAACAAATTATCTCGGATTTTCTTCAAAATAACGCGCTTCGATTCTCTTGATGTCTTTTATGGAATTTTTGGCCCAAGCCAAGCGTTTTACCAAAATTTCCTCTTCGGATAAATGCCAATCGATATTGGAGTTTCGCAAACGATTAGTAAGATTTTGAATGATAATAGCCGCCGAAACGGAAATATTCAAGCTCTCGGTAAAACCCACCATCGGTATTTTCAGGAAACCATCTGCCCGCTCTAATATTTCCTCAGACAAGCCGTCTCTTTCTGTACCAAAAAACAAGGCACTGGGTTTTGAAATATCAAAATCTTCCAACAAGCAATCATTTTCATGTGGCGTGGTAGCAATGATTTGGTATCCTTTATTTTTCAAAGTGTCTACACAATTACTTACGTTGTCAAATTTATTGATATCGACCCATTTTTGAGCACCCATAGCGATTTCCTTGTCAATCCTTTTGCCATAACGTTGCTCGATAACATTCAATTCCTGGATTCCAAAAACCTCACAGCTGCGCATCACCGCACTGGTATTGTGCATCTGAAAAACATCTTCAACAGCAATAGTAAAATGATTGGTTCTGTTTGCCAAAACATTCAAAAAGCGTTCTTTGCGATTATCCGTTAAAATAGTTTCAAGGAAATTCAGGTAATCAATATCAATCATTGCAAATGGTTTTTTTGGCAAAAATACTAAAAAAGACTAGCTTTAAATAAATATAGTAATTTTGTCCTGTCGACGAAGGGGAAATCACATTTTGAAAGCAAATTAGGAGATTCTTCCTTTGTGGGAATAACAAGATAATAAAAACATGAAAAAGAAATTAGTTGTTTTAAGCGGAGCCGGAATCAGTGCCGAAAGCGGCATCAAAACCTTTCGCGACAGCGATGGACTTTGGGAAGGCCATGATGTCATGGAGGTTGCCACGCCCGAAGGCTGGCATAAAAACCCAGAGCTGGTTCTTGATTTTTACAACAAAAGAAGACAGCAACTCAAGGAAGTACAACCCAATTTAGGGCATCAAATTCTAGCCGAATTAGAAAGTCATTTTGAGGTGCATGTAATCACTCAAAATGTGGATGATTTGCATGAACGCGCCGGAAGTACGAATGTCTTGCATTTGCACGGTGAACTCTTAAAAGTGAGAAGTACAAAAAATGCTGATTACATTCTGGATTGGACCGAAGATTTAAATTTTGGTGATTTCGACGAAAATAAAAATCAATTGCGTCCCCATATTGTTTGGTTTGGCGAAGAAGTTCCCGCTCTCGACGAAGCAATTGCTATTACCAAAACTGCCGATTTTTTTGCCGTTATCGGCACTTCACTTCAGGTGTATCCGGCTGCCGGATTAATCGATTTTACCGCTGCTGACGTTCCGGTTTTTTACATTGATCCCAAACCAAATAAAATTCCAAATATTCGAAATCCATTGGATATTATTCCAGAAGTGGCTTCGCAAGGAATGGAAACATTAAAAAAGAAGCTAATCGCGTTTATTTAAAAACCATTCCTTTTCGATTTTGCTTCTAAAGGTTTATATTTGTGCCTTTCGAACAAACAACAAAACAATGACTACTTTAAACGAATTGAATGCTATTTCTCCAATTGACGGAAGATATAGAAACAAGACTATTTCACTGGCTCCTTTTTTCTCTGAAGAAGCTTTAATCAAATACCGCGTATTAGTTGAAATTGAATATTTCATTGCTTTGTGCGAAGTGCCTTTGCCACAATTAAAAGACGTAAACCCTAATTTATTTGAGAGTTTGCGCGATATCTATAAAAATTTCTCTACCGAAGATGCTCTTTGGATAAAAGAAACCGAGAAGGTAACCAACCACGACGTAAAAGCGGTAGAATACTTTATCAAAGATGCTTTTGAAAAATTAGGTTTATCCCAATACAAAGAGTTCATCCATTTTGGATTGACTTCTCAAGACATCAACAATACAGCGATTCCACTTTCAACCAAAGAAGCTTTCGAGAAAGTGTACATGCCTTCTTTAATTACTTTGACCTCAAAATTGAAAGAATTAAGCATCGAATGGAAAGACGTTCCAATGCTTGCCCGTACCCACGGACAACCGGCTTCCCCTACTCGTTTGGGCAAAGAAATTGCGGTTTTTGTAGAACGTCTGGAAGAGCAAATGCGTTTGTTGTTCAACGTCCCTTTTGCAGCTAAATTTGGTGGAGCTACCGGAAATTACAATGCCCATCATGTGGCTTATCCGCAAATTGACTGGCGAAAATTCGGAGGAAAATTCGTTGAAGAAAACCTAGGATTACACCACTCTTTCCCAACAACACAAATTGAGCATTACGATCATTTTGCAGCCTTTTTTGATGCATTAAAAAGAATCAATACTATCATCATCGATTTAGACCGAGACATCTGGACGTATGTTTCGATGGAATATTTCAAACAAAAAATCAAAGCAGGAGAAATTGGATCTTCGGCGATGCCACATAAAGTGAACCCGATTGACTTTGAAAACTCTGAAGGGAATTTAGGAATTGCCAACGCGATTTTCGAACATTTATCGGCTAAATTACCAATCTCAAGATTACAACGCGATTTGACTGATAGTACCGTTTTGAGAAACATTGGTGTTCCTATGGGTCATACCATTATTGCTTTTGAAGCTAGCTTGAAAGGATTAAACAAATTGTTATTGAACGAATCCAAATTCCACGAGGATTTAGAAAAAAACTGGGCGGTGGTTGCCGAAGCGATTCAAACCATTTTGCGTCGTGAAGGCTATCCAAATCCTTACGAAGCATTGAAAGGACTAACCAGAACCAATAAAGCGATTGATAAAAATGCAATTCATAACTTTATTGCCACACTGGATGTGTCAGAGGAAATAAAAGCCGAATTAATGCAAATTACACCTAGCAATTTCTTGGGAATCTAAGTTCGTAAAAATTAAAATATCATAAATTCCCGTTGAAGAAGAACAAAAAAACTCTTTTCAACGGGAATTTTAATTTCAAAAAAGACCTTTTAACTAAAATTAAACCTCAAAAATAAAGTTTAATTTTATACCTTACCAATTACACAAAAAAACATCAAACAGAGCTAAATACCCATGGATACAGTAGAAACAGCAGCAAGTGCAACGCAAAATTTACAGCCTTTAATTAGCGACTTTGGATTGATTTTGATAACTGCAGCATTGGCTTTATTACTTTTCAAAAAAATAAAACAACCTTTGGTTTTAGGTTATTTAGTAGCCGGTTTTTTAGCAGGCCCACATTTTCCATTTTTTCCTACAGTAAAAGAAGTTAGCAGCGTTGAAGTTTGGGCCGAAATTGGAGTGATTTTTCTATTGTTCAGCTTAGGACTCGAATTTAGTTTTAAAAAGTTGATGAAAGTAGGCGGAACTGCCTCCATCACCGCTGTCACCCAAATAGTCACCATGATTGCCATTGGTTATTTAGTTGGACAATGGATTGGCTGGAAGCAGATGGATAGTATTTTTCTGGGCGTAATCCTCTCTATTTCATCCACAACAATTATTCTAAAAACATTTGATGAGCTGGGCGTAAAAGCACAAAAATTTGCAGGAATAGTTGTTGGATCGCTTATTGTCCAAGACATCGTTGCCATTTTGATGATGGTATTGCTTTCGACTATTGCGGTAAGCCAACAATTTTCAGGTGGAGAATTGCTGCAATCTGTTTTAAAACTAGTATTTTTCTTGACGATTTGGTTTGTTGGAGGAATCTTTTTTATTCCCACTTTACTTAAAAAAGCAAAAAACATATTGACCGACGAAATGCTGTTAATCATCTCACTTGCCTTATGTTTGATGATGGTAATCCTTGCGGATAATGTTGGGTTCTCTCCTGCACTGGGTGCTTTTATTATGGGTTCGATCATTGCCGAAACTACACAAGCGGAACACATCGAACATCTAGTAAAACCGGTAAAAGACTTGTTTGGAGCGGTTTTCTTCGTATCGGTTGGTATGCTAATTAATCCAGAAACCTTATACGAATATGCCTTACCCGTTGCCATTTTGACTTTTGTTGTTATTTTAGGACAATCCATAAGTTCTACGATAGGTGCTTTGATTTCTGGACAGCCATTAAAACAATCCGTTCAAACCGGAATGAGTTTGTCCCAAATAGGAGAATTCTCCTTTATTATCGCAACATTAGGAATGACACTTAATGTTACGAGTGATTTTCTATACCCTATCGTTGTTGCTGTTTCAGCGGTAACGACTTTTACCACGCCTTTTATGGTGAAATTTGCCACCCCTTTTTCGGAATTTCTCGAAAGAAAACTACCTCGAAGATGGGTTAAGAGAATTGCGCGCTATAGCGCCAATGCCCAATCGATAAAACTAGTAAGTACTTGGCAGGTAGTCATCAGAGCTTATATGGTTCAAATTGTACTCCATACCATTATTATTACAGCCATCATTCTGCTATCTTCCAAAATGATTTTGCCTTTGGTAGAGCACTCAAAATTCGGTAATGCGATCGCCGCCTTGATTACAATCATTGCTATCTCCCCTTTTTTATGGGCGCTGTCTTTAAGACGGGTTGCTGTCAAAGAAGTACAATCTTTATTAGATGACCGAAAATACAGAGGACCTATCATTATGATGATTCTTTTGCGAATTGGACTAGCCATTTTCTACATCGGATTTTTATTAAATATCTTTTTCTCGCCGGGAATTGCTTTCATCGCCTTGATTAGCGCCATTGTTATTTATTACTTTTTTCCAAAGAAACTCCACCAGCAATACCTAAAAATAGAAAATCATTTCCTAAAAAATCTAAATGATAGAGAAGTTGCCAAAGTGGATCGCCGTTATGCTAATTTAACTCCTTGGGATGGTCACATGACAACTTTTGAAATTGCCAAAGAATCTAATATCGCCGGTAAAACCTTGGAGGAATTGCGTATTCGAGAACAAATGGGAATCAATGTTGCTTTCATAAAAAGGGGAGAAATTATGGTAAAAATTCCAAATAGACAGGAGCGCTTGTTTCCTGGAGATGAAATTTGTGTCATCGGGACCGATGCTCAAGTCGAGAATTTCAAAAATTATTTGCACCAAAATGAAATAGAAATCCCTGATACAGTAAAAGAAGACCAAATCAGTCTCCAACAACTAGAATTAAAAAAAGAAAATGAGTTTATTGGTAAAAGCATCCGCCAATCTCAATTAAGAGAAAAAACCAATGGAATGGTTGTAGGAATTGAACGCAATGGAAAACGTTTATTAAATCCCGAATCGAATTTAATCCTGGAGAAAAACGACATCCTTTGGGTAGTAGGCGACAAGAAATTGATGGCAGCTTTGTTCCAAGAATAAATTTTGTAAAAGCTCAAAAAAAAGCTGTCTAAAGTTCTAACACTCTAGACAGCCTTTTATATTTATAAGCTAAAAATTATCTTGAATAATTTGGCGCTTCCTTAGTAATAGTCACATTATGAGGGTGGCTTTCGTTGATACCACTTGCCGTGATACGGACAAAACGTCCTGTTTCCTGCAAAGTAGGAATATCTTTAGCACCACAGTAACCCATTCCGGCACGAAGTCCGCCAATGAATTGTAACATACTTTCGTTCAATTCTCCTTTGTAAGGCACGCGTCCAACGATTCCTTCTGGAACCAATTTTTTTACATCATCTTCAACATCTTGGAAATAACGGTCTTTTGATCCACCTTGCATAGCTTCAACAGAACCCATTCCGCGGTAAGACTTGAATTTTCTTCCTTCGAAAATAATCGTTTCCCCCGGAGATTCTTTGGTCCCTGCCAAAAGTGATCCTAGCATCACACAGTCAGCTCCTGCAGCAATTGCTTTAGGAATATCTCCTGTGTAACGAATTCCTCCATCAGCAATTACCGGAATTCCTGTTCCTTTTAAGGCTGTTGCCACTTCAAGAACGGCAGAAAACTGAGGAAACCCAACACCGGCAACAATACGTGTAGTACAAATAGAACCCGGTCCTATTCCTACTTTCACACCATCGGCACCATTTTCAACTAAATATTTAGCGGCTTCCGGAGTAGCGATGTTCCCTACGATAACATCTATTTGCGGGAATTTAGCTTTTACTTCTTTCAATGTATTGACAACACCTTCAGTATGTCCGTGAGCGGTATCAATAATGATAGCATCTACTCCAGCGTTCACTAAAGCTTCTGCTCTTTGCACTGCGTCTCCTGTTACACCAATAGCTGCCGCAACACGCAAACGTCCGTAAACGTCTTTGTTGGCAATTGGTTTTTGAGTTAATTTAGTGATATCTCTAAAAGTAATCAAGCCTACTAATTTGTAGTCTTTATTTACCACTGGAAGTTTTTCTATTTTGTGCCCTTGCAAAACTACTTCTGCTTGCTCTAAGGAAGTTCCTTCGGCAACGGTAACCAAATTCTCTTTGGTCATCACCTCAACAATTGGTCTACCACTGTTTTTTTCGAAACGCAAATCACGATTGGTAACAATTCCTTTTAAAATTTGATTTTCATCAACAATAGGAATACCACCAATTCCAAATTCTTTCATTGCATTTTTAGCATCAGCCACCGTAGAAGTAAGCGGTAAAGTAACCGGATCGATGATCATTCCTGACTCGGCACGTTTTACTTTACGTACTTTGGCAGCTTGTTGCTCGATAGTCATATTCTTATGCAAAACCCCTATTCCACCTTCTTGAGCCATAGCAATTGCCATAGCACTTTCGGTAACAGTATCCATAGCAGCAGCTACGATAGGAACGTTAAGCGTTATATTTCTTGAAAATTTAGATTGAATACTCACTTCGCGAGGAAGCACATTGGAGTAGTTAGGAACTAATAATACATCATCGTAAGTTAAACCTTCGCCGATAATCTTTGAGCTGTGTGCTATCATGTTGCAATTTCTAGTTGAATTGCGTGCAAATATAGCAAATTATTTTTATTTAAAAAAAGCAAGGCAAGCAATGATTCAAAATAAGACTCTTAAAAATAGTCTTTTATTGTTTTTGACAAATATTTCGTACGAACGAACAATTCCCTAAAAAGTATCGAATTAATCGGGTTCATTGCTGTCTTTGAAAATAAAATTAAATCCAAATTGAAAGGACAGGCTGTTGGCTTTTGAAACATCCTTGTACTCCAAAAGATTGTCAGCCATAACATACATATTGAATTTCCCTAAATCAGCCGACAATCCTAAACCTATATTTTTAGAAGAATAGGAATCTAAAGTATAAGTGGCTTTCATTTGCATCTTGTTAAAAATACTTCTTCTATAATAGGCTGTCAAAGCTGTTATTGGAGTTCTTGGCGTACTCATCATAAATAACTGTGCACCAACTGCATTTTTATATTCCTTGTCCTGTCCCGTACACACACAGTCTTCGTCTCTTGAAGTTCCAAAAGAATATTGATAAGAAGCATTCAGTTTTGTAGGTCTCCAAGTCGTATATTTGGTGTATAATGTATCCAAAGGAATAGCATTTTTGAACTCGTCATAGACATTCTCTACTAAACCTCCCGTACTGAAATTAGGATTCATTCCCTCATATTTATAAAACCCTTCATAAGTATAACTCTCTACATTCTTACTGTGTTTTATAAAACCTACATCAATTATACTGGCTGTCAACTGCATGTTTTTTTGTGGATAATAGGTAAATCCTACATCGAAACCAAGACCTAAATCCCCACCAAAAAGTGCCTTTTTCCTGATATCACGGGCAATATCTCCGTCATAATCTTCAGCAGTAAATTGGGCGATTCCAGAGGTATTGAGTCTCAAACGCGAATAAATCACTTGTTCATAAGCCGTTGTCGTACCGGGAATAGTATAAATATACCCGGAATTCTTAGTAGAAGTAGCATTAAAAGCACTGGAATAAATTTTCGCTCTGGCTCCAAGGATCAATTTTTCAGATACATTTTTATGAAAGCCCACATGCAAAACAGAAACCACCTCTGATTTTACACTTAAATCTCCCAAGTTGAATACCTTTCCTATGTAATCACTATTTCCATCCAAAGCCAGTACGGCCAAATCCTTAGGCATATAACTCCAGAAATCGAATTCCTGATACATTCCAAACGAGATATAGCCTTTATTTTCGAACCAATCTCCTAGTTTAAAACCGCCATTAAAAATTTCGAGTTGCTCATTTAATGCCAAATGATCTTTTCTTGCAGTCGAAAAAACAACATCCCGCAATTTAGTATTGAAATCAATTCCGTTATTAGCGAATAAATCATAAGCCGAAAATCCCGTTGAACCCATATTAACCGAAATTCCCGAAAGTAGCGGAACTCCAAAATAATATTGATACTTAAAATCGGCTCCTGGATTTGTCATTAAAGACTGGGGAACCGAGGTGAAATTATACAAAACTTGTTTGTTCTGGGCTAAGCAACTAATCGATACCAATAGAAGCAAAAATAAATAGGTTTTTCTCATTCTATTGTCAAATAAACGGTTGCGCTAGAACGCATTTTTAAACTTCCCACACTATTTTCATTCAAAGCAGGCCCCGAAGCCATTGTAATTAGAAAACCCATTTTTTTGGAACTTTTTAATAAATCCAACTTTATACCTTCAAAAATATCCGTTTTACTTACAACAACAGCATTTCCCGAATAAGCAGGAACACTAAAAGGAATACTATAAAGAGGCTGATCATTTTGATCAAATAGAATAATATTAAGGAGAAAAGCTCTATTTATAGTGTTAGTTATTTCAAAGGAAAAATCGGCTCTTTGCAAATAACTTCTAAAATATTTATCCCGAAAAAGATCAAAATCCAATGCTTGGAAAGCCACATCAGATTCTATTCCATTCTCGACAAAAGCATTCGCAGGAAGATCAAAATAACTTAGATTTGCCACAACAACAGGCTCTATTTTCAAGTCATTGACTTGATTAAAATCCAAATCACTGCTGCAAGAAGAAAAAAAGATAGTCACTAACAGCGTCAATAAAATTTTATGTAAGCGGTATAATTTCATTTTCTATTTATAATTATAAAAATGTATTTTTAAGGCAATTGATGCTAATGAAATTCCCCAAACAACTTAGAAGCCTCATTATAAGCGCTTTCAAAACTCAAAGGATTCAGCCCGATATTCTCTTTATTGGCAGTGAAATAAGATAACAATTTTTCGGTTGGCATGTTTCCCGTCAAATCGTCCTTGGCCATTGGGCAACCGCCAAATCCTTGAATGGCACCATCGTAACGACGACAACCTGCTTTATAGGCAGCGTCGATTTTCTCAAACCATTTATCAGCTGTGCTATGCAAATGGGCACCAAACTCAATTTGAGGATATTTTGGAATTAAATTCGAAAATAAATATTGGATCACATCTGGAGTAGAACTTCCCACGGTATCAGAAAGCGACAGAATCTTCACACCCATATTGGATAATTTCTCCGTCCAATCGCCAACAATCTCCACATTCCAAGGATCCCCATACGGATTACCAAACCCCATAGACAAATAAGCAACGACTTCCTTATTGCTTTTATTAGCAATTTCCAGAATTTCTTGCAGGCTGATTAAAGATTCGGCTATTGTTTTATGCGTATTTCGCATCTGAAAATTCTCAGATATAGAAAATGGAAAACCTAAATACTGGATCTCTGCATGCTCTGAAGCGATTTCGGCTCCTTTGGTATTAGCAATTATCGCCAGCAATTTACTTGTGGTTTGAGACAAATCCAGTTGTGCCAAAACTTCGGCTGTATCTTGCATTTGCGGAATCGCTTTTGGAGAAACAAAACTTCCAAAATCAATGGAATCAAATCCCACTCGCAACAAAGACTGTATATAAGACACCTTCCTTTCCGTAGGAATAAAGGGTTTAATACCTTGCATGGCATCACGCGGACATTCTATAATTTTTATTGGCTCCATAGATTTTCAAAGATACTAAAAGTTGTAAAGTGGCAAAGGTTCTTACAAACAAACTTTATCAAGAAATGAAAAAGCACAATCCTCGATAAAGAATTGCGCTTTTTTATAGCTATCCGAAATTTTTGCTTACAACCGACTTAAAATCTTTTTGTTAATGGCTTTCACCAAGGCAGGTCCTTCATAAATAAAGCCGGTATACAATTGAATCAAACTTGCGCCAGCTTCCAGTTTTTCGATGGCGTCATCGGCAGAATGAATTCCTCCCACTCCAATAATCGGGAAGGCTTTATTGCTTTTTTGAGACAAAAACCGAATGACTTCTGTAGAACGTTTAGTCAGCGGTTTTCCTGATAAGCCACCTGTTTCTAATTTATTTTCAGATTGCAAACCTTCTCTAGAAATTGTGGTATTGGTCGCAATCACTCCCGCTATTTGGGTTTCTTTGACGATATCAATAATATCCAACAATTGCTCGTCTGTCAAATCAGGAGCAATTTTTAATAAGATTGGCTTTTGTTTTGGCTTAGCCAAATTCTTATTTTGAAGTGTTTGCAACAATTGTGTCAATGGTTCTTTATCCTGCAAAGCGCGAAGATTAGGCGTATTTGGAGAACTCACATTCACCACAAAATAATCAACATAATCGTATAAGGCATCAAAGCAAATTTCGTAATCTGAAGTCGCTTCCTCGTTTGGAGTCAGTTTATTTTTTCCAATATTTCCTCCTATCAAAACGTCTTTATTCGATTTTAATCGCTCTACCGCTTCTCTAACACCGCCGTTATTAAATCCCATTCTGTTGATAATAGCGGAATCTTCTTTAAGACGAAACAAACGTTTTTTTGGGTTTCCTTCCTGTCCTTTTGGCGTTAGGGTTCCTATTTCGATAAAACCAAAGCCAAAATCGGATAATTCCTTATACAACTTAGCGTCTTTATCAAAACCCGCAGCTAATCCTACTGGATTCTTGAATTTCAATCCAAAAACTTCGGTTTCCAATCGCTTGTCATCAACTAAATAAAGTGCTTTAAAAATAGAGGAAAATCCAGGAATTTTTGACGTAAATCGAATTAATGAGAAAGTAAAATAATGGACTTTTTCCGGATCAAAACAAAAAAGTATCGGACGAATTAATAATTTATACATAGTTATTGTGTTGGTGGTGCAAAAGTAAAACTATCTAGTCGATAATTATATGTTTAGAAACTAATTTATTCTTTTGACAATTATCTAAGCTTTTCAACTCCAAAAAAAAGAATGTCATCATAAAAAACAACAATTCACTTCAAAAAGCTCATTCTACAAATAAACCTTATATTTGTACTTCATTAAAAAAACAATTTATGCAACATATTATAGACCGTTTCATCAGTTATGTAACGATTGATACCGAATCAGATCCAAATTCAAATACAACACCAAGTACAGAGAAACAATGGGACTTAGCCAATAAATTAGTAGAAGAACTAAAAGAAATTGGCATGCAAGACGTCACCATAGATGACAAAGCTTACATCATGGCAACTTTACCAAGCAACGTGGATCACGAAGTACCTACAATTGGTTTTATTTCTCACTTTGATACCACTCCTGATTTTACCGGTGCCAATGTAAAACCACAAATCGTTCCTGATTATGACGGCAAAGACATTGTATTAAATAAAGAACAAAACATCATCTTATCTCCTAGCTATTTCAAAGATTTATTGCTTTACAAAGGACAAACTTTGATCACCACGGACGGAACCACTTTATTAGGTGCCGATGACAAAGCCGGAATCACTGAGATCATGACCGCAATGGAATTCTTGATCAACAATCCTGAAATCAAACACGGAAAAATCAGAGTTGGTTTCACTCCCGATGAAGAAATTGGTCGCGGAGCTCATCATTTTGATGTAGATAAATTTGGCGCTGACTGGGCTTACACCATGGACGGAAGTCAGGTAGGCGAATTAGAATATGAAAATTTTAATGCGGCTGGAGCCAAAATCACTTTCAAAGGAAAGAGTGTTCATCCCGGCTACGCCAAAGGAAAAATGATCAACTCCATGTTGATTGCCAATGATTTCATCAATGCCTTACCAAAAGGTGAAACGCCACAAGAAACAAGAGGTTATGAAGGTTTTTTTCATGTTACAGACCTGTCAGGAAGTATTGAAGAAACCAAATTACAACTGATAATCAGAGATCACAGCAAGAAAAAATTCGAAAAACGCAAAGAGCTAATCGAAAAAATTACCCGCAAAATAAATAAGAAATTTGCAAAACAGTTTGGTGAAGATATCGCAATAGCCGAAATCAAAGACCAATATTACAATATGAAAGAAAAGGTAACTCCTGTAAAACATATTGTAGACATTGCCGAAAAAGCCATGAAAGAGCTTAACATCAAACCATTGATAAAACCAATTCGTGGCGGAACAGATGGCTGCCAATTATCATATAAAGGCTTACCTTGCCCAAATATTTTTGCCGGCGGACACAATTTTCACGGAAAATACGAATATGTTCCTGTAGAAAGCATGCAAAAAGCAGTTGAAGTTATCATAAAAATTGCCGAATTGACATCAATGCCTGATTTTGGATTAGACAAAGCGAAAGAAAAAACAAAAAAGAAAAAATAATTGGACTCCTCAAAAGCCAATACATCTACTTGGGACAAGGTCAATAGTTGGTCTGAGGAATTACTATTGCTCCAATCAATTATTGACAAAACCGAACTCGTTGAAACCACAAAATGGGGCGGTATTGTTTACGTACTCAACGGTAAAAATGTTTTGGGCATAGGAGGATTTAAAAATTATTTTACGATTTGGTTTTTCAACGGTGTTTTTCTCAAAGACGAAAAAAAAGTTTTAGTCAACGCTCAGGAAGGTGTAACCAAATCTTTGCGTCAATGGCGTTTTTCAGCTAAGGAAGAAGTCAATGAAAAAGAGGTTTTGAATTATATTCTCGAAGCGATTGAAAATGAAAAGCAAGGAAAACGATTCAAACCAGAAAAGAAAAAAACAATTGTTTCTGATTTTTTAAACAAAGAACTTGAAGCAAATTCTAATCTAAATGAATACTTCAAAAAGTTCAGCAAATACAAACAACAGGAGTTTTTAGAATACATTGAAACTGCCAGAAGAGACGAAACCAAACTTTCGAGAATAGAAAAAATAAAACCCATGATTTTAAAAAACATCGGTTTGAATGACAAATACAAATAAAAAAAGTCCCATTTTCATGGGACTTTTTTACTAATAGCTTACGCTTTTATCTTGTATCCTATCAGGATTATTTTTTTGCTACAGCAGCACTCATTTCCATAGAAATTGCAGAACGCTCCATTTTTAATTTTCCAGCCATTGTTTCTATAACAACTGTAGTATCTGCAAGCTCAGCAACTTTACCATGAAGTCCGCTTTTAGTAACGATTTTATCCCCAACTTTTAAAGCACTTTCAAATTCTTTTTCGTTTTTAGCTCTTTTTTGTTGTGGTCTGATCATAAAAAAATAGATTACTACAAACATTAATAAAAACGGGGCAAACTGACTTAATTGTTCCATAATTTTAAATTCTTTTTTTATTTATTACTCATTACATTAAACCGCGACCGGTCTTATTTAATTTTTTACTGGTTTCCAGCTCTTTAACCAAATTATCTAGAATTCCGTTGATAAAAATACTACTTTTTGGCGTAGAATACTCCTTAGCAAGCTCTAGATATTCATTTAAAGTCACTTTTACAGGAATCGAAGGGAATTTCAAAAATTCACAAATTGCCATTTTAAGTATAATGGTATCCACTTCGGCAATCCTTTCACTATCCCAGTTTGGCGTTTTATCAACAAACTCTTTTGCTAATTCTTTTTCATTCAAAACTGTTTTTCTAAACAAATCTTTCACGAAAGCTTTATCCTCACTATCCTTATAAATTTTAGGTACTCTGAAGTTATCATCCATGATTGGCTTCATGGCCTTCAATTGTTTGATGATATGCGTATTTACCAATGGAATATCGTCAATCCAAGTTAATTTATCATCTTCCAAGTATTCGTACAATTTTTCATTTGGCACAATCACTTCGGTGAATAAATCTACAATAAGCTGCCTGTCTTCTTCAAAAGATTGGGTTGGATTACTCATGTAATCCGTATATATTTTACTTTCCTTAACTGCATTAAGCAACAGTATAATATAATCATCGTTTAACGACCAAGTATTTATTTTACGCGTTTCCAAGGCAATGCTTAGAGAATTATTCTCGGCAAGAATTTCAAAAATGCTGTTTTTAATAAATTTTTCGTTGGGTTTACGCTCCTCGGGAGTTGCAAGATGCTTAAGACTTGATTTATGTAAAAATTCGGTTTCTTTTTTACAAATTTCCATCAAGGAAGAAATCATTGTAAGGTATAAATCTTGAATATTGTCGATACTATAAAAAAGAAATTTCTCTTCTTTTTCCAGATTATCGGATCCGTTTTGATGCATCGCATAAATGGATTGCATGACTTTAACGCGTATGTGTCGTCTATTTACCACCTTGTAAGAACTTTAATTAAATTAGTTTGCAAAAATAAGCATTTCCTTTTTTAAAATAAAATTAAAATCTCAAATAAAGATTTTGCCGTGAATTTACTTTATTTTATAATAAAAAAGCCACCGTTTTCAGAAGCATCTAAAAACGGTGACTTTGAGTTTGAATTAAAAAATCAACTATTTTTTACTATTCTCGATTTTTCTTTGATCAATACGATTCTGCGCGATGGTAAGAGCCGCTTGATGCGTGGTCATTCCATTCTTTATCGCATAATCAAAAATCTCCAAAGTGGTATTGTAGATATTCTCGGTTCTACGCATAATTTCAGCCTTATCATAATGAGCAATTTCAGCATAAACATTGATAATTCCTCCAGCATTAATTAAGAAATCCGGAGCATAAAGAATACCGCGTTCTTGCAAAATAGCACCATGGATATTTTCGTTTGCCAATTGATTATTGGCCGCACCTGCAATCACTTTTGCATTTATTTTATAAACAGTATCGTCATTTATTGTTGCTCCCATAGCACAAGGCGCATAAATATCAACATCGGCAGCATATAAATCGGCACCGGTAAATATTTGTGCATTGTACTTAGAACTTACTTCGTTTAGTTTTTCTTGGTTTATATCGGCAATCGTCACTACAGCGCCTTCTTTTGTCAAATAATCAACTAAGGTTTCTCCTACGTGTCCAATTCCCTGTACCAAAACTTTTTTCCCTGCAAGAACATCCGAACCAAACTGTTGCTTGGCAGCGGCTTTCATCCCCATGTAAACACCATAAGCAGTCACCGGTGATGGATTTCCTGATCCCCCTCTAGATTCTGAGATTCCGGTTACATAAGGTGTCACGTCTCTCACAATATCCATATCGCTGGTTTCCATTCCTACATCTTCAGCGGTAATATACCTTCCGCTCAAAGAATGTACAAACTCACCAAATTTACGCATCAATTCAGGAGTTTTTTGCGTTTTGGCATCCCCTAAAATCACGGCTTTTCCTCCACCAATATCTAATCCTGTAATGGCCGCTTTGTAAGTCATTCCACGAGAAAGACGCAAAACGTCATTTAGCGCATCCCATTCAGTAGCATAATTAAACATACGAGTTCCGCCTAAAGCAGGTCCCATAACTGAATTATGAATACCAATAATTGCTTTTAAACCTGTATCTTTGTCGTTGCAAAATACAACTTGCTCGTGATCGTCAAATGATAATTGTCCAAAAACGGGATCCATTTTTTGAAGTTCCTTTCCTGTTGTGAAAGTTGCATCCATAGTGTTATTTTTTTAAATAGTATTTTTATGAATTTGTCAAAAAGACAAATCAAATTTAAACAAAAAAAACATATATTTTATTTTTGCTCAAAAAAAATACTTATTCGATAAATTCAAATACTAAAAACTCTTTTCAAAAACAACGAAAAAAGCAACAATAACTCTTAAACGATATTATTTCAATACAGAATATCTTAAAAATATGAAAGAATTACTTTATTTAAACAAATACTTTGTCAAATACAAATACCGTTTCTTATTAGGCATTTTATTCACTATAATCGCACAAATTTTTTCCTTGTTCACTCCTAAATTGATCAGTCAATCCTTTAAGGCAATTGAAAACTTTTCAAAAGACAAAAGCATCTCTATAGCCGTAATCCAGGAAGAACTGATTTCGAACATCTTGCTAATTATAGCTACCACTATCATTGCTGGATTTCTTACCTTTTTGATGAGACAAACCCTTATTGTAATGTCTCGTCATATTGAATTTGATTTAAAGAATGAAGTTTTCAGACAATATGAAAATTTATCGCAAAATTTCTATAAAAAAAACCGCACCGGTGATTTGATGAATCGCATCAGTGAAGATGTGTCAAAAGTAAGAATGTACGTGGGTCCCGCCGTAATGTACACCATAAACACGATTATCCGATTTGTAATTGTAATAGTATATATGTACAATGTTTCCCCACGACTAACCCTATATACTATTCTACCATTACCAATACTTTCCTATGCTATTTTCAAACTGAGCACCGAAATCAATAAAAGGAGTACTGTTTTTCAACAATACCTATCTAAAGTTTCGAGTTTTTCACAGGAAATCTTCTCTGGAGTTCGTGTCATAAAAGCGTATTCGCTAGAAGAACAACACCAAGAAAACATGGTAAATTTGGCCAATGAGAGTAAAAATAAAAGCTTAGATCTTGCCAAAGTACAATCGTTATTTGGCCCATTGATGCTGGCTCTTATCGGCATAAGTAATTTAGTGGTTATCTATTTTGGTGGTCTGCTCTATATTGACGGAACCATCAAAAGCATTGGAACAATAGCCGAGTTCATTCTGTACGTGAATATGCTAACTTGGCCCGTTGCTTCCTTAGGCTGGGTCTCTTCGATGGTACAAGAAGCAGAGGCTTCTCAAAAAAGACTAAATGAATTCCTTAAAATAGATCCGGAAATAAAAAATAAAAATACAAATCATTCCAGCATTGAAGGTTCCATTGTATTCGAAAACGTGAGCTACACTTATGAGGATACCAATATAAAAGCAATACAAGATATCTCTTTCACAGTAAAAAAAGGAGAAACGCTCGCTATCCTTGGAAAAACAGGCTCAGGAAAATCAACGGTTTTATCGTTAATTTCCAGACTGTATGACGTTACCGAAGGAAAAATAACAATTGATAAAAATGAAATCAGTACTTTGAATCTTTTTGATTTAAGAAACAGCATTGGAATCGTTCCGCAGGATGCCTTCTTATTTTCAGATTCGATTAAAAACAATATCAAGTTTGGCAAAGAAGAAGCGACGGATGAGCAAGTAAAATCAGCATCCAAAAGCGCGGTTATTCACGACAACATCATGGGTTTCAACAAACAGTACGACACTGTTCTAGGCGAAAGAGGAATCACATTATCCGGAGGACAAAAACAAAGAGTTTCTATTGCAAGAGCTATTATCAAGAATCCGCCTATCTTACTTTTTGACGACTGCCTATCTGCCGTTGACACAGAAACTGAAGAAGCAATTCTAAACAACCTCAACGCAATTTGCAAAGACAAAACCACAATTATCGTGAGTCACAGAGTCTCCTCGGCAAAAAATGCAGATAAAATAATCATTTTAGACAACGGAAAAATAATACAACAAGGCTCTCATAATCAGTTAATAAATCAAGAAGGCTATTATTCTTCGCTTTATTTGAAACAACTTTCGGAAAAAGAAATGCTATAATTGTTGCGTAATACATATATTTTTAAGATTTTTGGTTACTACTTAACAACCATTAATTGAGAGAACGGATTATGAGAGAAAATGACATGTTAGAAAAAGAAGAAATTTTTTCTAAAGTTTTGCGTGCTGGAAGAAGAACTTACTTTTTTGATGTAAGAGCGACAAAAGCAGATGATTATTACATTACGATTACTGAGAGTAAGAAATTCACTGAGGAAGACGGATCTTTTCACTTCAAAAAACACAAAATTTATTTATACAAAGAAGATTTTGCCGCTTTCGCAGAAATTCTTAACGACATGACTTCTTATGTTTTAAACCATAAAGGAGAAGAAGTAATCTCAGAAAGACACCAAAAAGATTTCAAAAAAGAATATGCCACCGAAAAAGCAATGGCAGACGAAATACTACCTCAAACATCAAGCTTTACTGATATTGATTTTGACGACATTTAATTTTTAAATCTAAGTTAAACATCTTACTTATTTCAACAAAAGTCCAAAAATCAAAAGGTTTTTGGACTTTTTTATAACTGCAAAATACAAGAAGTCATTTATTGAGACCCTAAAACAGCAGTTGCCATAAAATGCCACTCTTATCCAATGGCAACACCCTATAAAAGTCTGAAAATCATATGATTTTCAGACTTTTTATTTACATTTATAAAGCCTAATTTAATATGCTTTCTTTTGAAAAATATAAGCCGTACCGTTTGGATTTTATCACTAGTCAGCTTGTTTACAGATACGGCAAGCGAAATGCTATATCCCATAATGCCCATCTACTTGAAATCTATTGGTTTTTCTATCCTGCTCATCGGTATTCTGGAAGGCGTTGCCGAGGCTACAGCGGGACTGAGTAAAGGCTATTTTGGTAAACGTTCCGATTTGACAGGAAAAAGACTGCCTTTTATACAAATTGGTTATACGTTGAGCGCCATTTCTAAACCTATGATGGCACTATTTATTTATCCGCTTTGGATTTTCTTTGCTCGAACAATTGACCGCATGGGAAAAGGAATCCGAACCGGAGCAAGAGACGCCTTACTTTCTGAAGAAGCAACACCTCAAACTAAAGGAAAAATATTCGGATTCCATCGTTCTATGGATACCTTGGGTGCTGTATTAGGGCCATTACTCGCTTTAGGCTACCTCCATTTCTACCCACAGGATTATAAAACCTTATTTTACATCGCTTTTATTCCTGGTCTTTTGGCTGTAAGCGCTTCCTTTTTCCTAAAAGAACATAAAAGTAACATTGCAACAGAAAAAAACACAACCTCTTTTTTCTCTTTCTTCAACTATTGGAAAGCGAGTCCAATCATGTATCGCAAAGTTGTCATTGGACTCTTAGCCTTTACATTATTCAACAGCTCTGATGTATTCTTATTGCTTAAAGCAAAAGAGTCCGGATTGAGCGATACGGCAGTGATTGGCATTTATATTTTCTATAATCTCGTTTATGCTTTGTTTGCTTTTCCGCTAGGAATATTAGCAGATAAAATTGGATTAAAAAAAATGCTGATTTTAGGAATTGGTATTTTCTCTCTTGTTTATTTCGGAATGGGATTCAAACACAACATCCCTATTTTCGTTGGCTTATTTTCTCTTTATGGAATTTATGCCGCTGCTACCGAGGGAATCTCAAAAGCCTGGATCAGCAATATTTCTGACAAGAAGGATACTGCAACAGCCATAGGTACTTATTCTGCTTTTCAAAGTATTTGCACTATGCTGGCCAGCTCAATAGCTGGCTTGATCTGGTATCAATTTGGAGCCAATATCACTTTCTTCTTAACTGGTTTTGCGAGTATTTTAGTTTTGTTGTATTTTGTTTTGATGACTCAAGAAAAGAAATAAGGCAACTATTATAAAACAGAGAACCTCAAATTTAATGAATGTAAAATCTTATATTTGAATAGTATATCACAATTTTATTAAAATGTCCAAAAGAATAAACATTCCTGAAAACATTGTTGGTCTCAATGATCTAGAAGTTCTAACTTCTAGGAAGCAATTTGGTACTAACGAGCAAATACAAAAACACAAACACAAATGGTGGCTGGCCATTTTTGAACTATTCAAAGACCCAATGCTCTTACTGTTGATTGCGGTAGCCATTCTTTACTTTATCATGGGACAAAATGATGAAGCTTATTTTATGCTCGTCGCTTTAGTTGCCGTTTCCGGAATTTCCTTTTATCAAGACAATCGCAGCCGAATAGCCTTAGAAGCTTTAGAAAAACTAAACGAACCATTGAGCACCGTTCTTAGAAACGGATTCACAACAAGTATCCCCACTAAAGAAATTGTCATCGACGACCTTGTTGTTGCCGAAGAAGGAAACACCATCAATGCTGATGGGGAAATTATTCACAGTAACGATTTCTCTGTAAACGAAGCCTCTCTTACTGGCGAAGCCTATGCTGTATTCAAATCTGAAAAAACAGAGGTAAAAACTGTATACAGCGGCACCTTAGTCGCTTCAGGCTTGGCCGTTTATAAGGTTAACCAAATTGGTTCTAACACAGCAATTGGAAAATTAGGAAGCAGCTTATTAGATATTCAAGAAACACCAACTCCTTTACAACTGCAAATTCAAAAATTCGTTAAAGGAATGGCTATTGTAGGGATTGCCATTTTCTTATTGGTTTGGGGTGTTTATTTTTGGAAAACACAAGACATTCTTCATAGCTTATTGAAAGGATTAACACTTGCTATGTCCATTCTTCCCGAAGAAATTCCAGTAGCACTCACCACTTTTATGGCCTTGGGTTCTTGGCGCTTGATGAAAGAAGGCGTCATTGTTAAAAAAATCAGGACGGTAGAAACTTTAGGAGGAGCTACTATAATTTGTACCGACAAAACTGGAACGATCACCGAAAACAAAATGAGTCTGCAATCCGTTTATGCTTTCAGCAGCGACCAATTGTATGAAAAAGAGAATTGGAAAGATCCCGAAGCCAAAAAAGTAATTGAAACCGCCATGTGGGCAAGCGAGCCTGTTCCTTTTGACCCGATGGAAAAAAACCTGCATCATGAATACCAAAAAACAACCAACAAAGATTCCAGAAGAGAATTTTCTATGGTTCATGAATATCCGCTGGACGGAAAACCGCCCATGATGACACACGTTTTTCAAAATCAAGAAGGCAAACGAATTATTGCTGCCAAAGGAGGCCCAGAAACCATAATAAAAGTCTCTAAACTCACCCCTGAAGAAGAAGCTAAAATATACAAAACGATTACCGCCTTATCTTCTCAAGGTTATCGAATACTCGGAGTTTGTTATTCTGATTTTGAAGGCACTGATTTTCCAAAATCCCAACAAGAAATTCTTTTTCATTTTATGGGTCTGGTCGTATTTTACGATCCTCCAAAATCAAATATCAAGGAAGTAATTCAACAATTTTATGAAGCAGGAATCCAGCTAAAAGTAGTAACAGGAGACAATACACTTACCACTAAAGCCATTGCCGAAAAAGCAGGAATCAAAAACGTGGATTCCATAATGGAAGGCGCCGAAATCATGAAACTGAATGAAATCGAAATGCTAAAAGCCATCCACGACACCACTCTTTTGACCCGTATGTTTCCCGAAGCCAAACTTAAGGTGGTCAATGCGCTTATCAAAGACAATCAAGTTGTGGCAATGGTTGGTGATGGTGTAAATGACGGCCCGGCCTTGAAAGCATCCAACATTGGTGTTGCCATGGGAAAAAAAGGAACCGAAATCGCAAAAAATGCCGCCGATCTGATTCTGATTGACGATGATTTATCCAAAATGATAGTGGCCGTTGCAGCCGGACGCCGCATTTATACCAATCTTAAAAAAGCGGTACAATATATCGTTTCTATTCATATCCCCATTATTCTTACGGTTTCTTTACCACTTTTTTTGGGCTGGATTTATCCTGATATATTCACTCCCGTTCACGTAATTTTCCTTGAACTGGTTATGGGACCAATGTGCTCTATTGTTTATGAAAATGAACCTGCCGAGAAAAACAGTATGCAACAGCCACCTCGCCCATTGAGCAACACTTTTTTATCCTTAAAAGAGATGGGCATAAGTATCGTTCAGGGCCTTGCCATAACTATAGGTATTTTATTTATTTACCAATGGACCGTGCAAAATGGCGGCAGCGAACAACTAACCCGAACCATGGTTTTTACCACTTTAGTTTTTTCAAATGTTATTCTTTCACTGGTAAATCGTTCCTTTTATTATTCGGTTTTTTCTTCGTTGAAAAATAAAAATAACATGATGGTATTTGCTAATTCACTAACCCTACTTTTCCTAATCATGATAGTATACATCAACCCTATTGCTACTTTTTTCGCCGTCCTTCCTTTAGAGTTCAGCCAAATTGGAATTTGTATTGTTGTAAGTACAGTTTCGGTGCTTTGGATTGAAATTTGGAAATGGAATAAACGTGCCAACAAAAAACAACTAAAATAAAAATCATGAAAAGTCCAATCGTATCTGTAGACTGGCTCCACGAACATCTTGAAGATCCTGAATTGATTGTACTCGAAGCCATTTTAGATACTCCTTCCCAAGATATTCAAATCAAAAGGGCGCGTCTTTTTGACATCAAAAACAAATTCAGCGACACGAGCAATCCTTTACCCAATACACTCCCGAGCCCGGAGGATTTTGCCATTGCCTGTCAAAAAATAGGCATTGACAACAACAGTAAAATTGTGGTCTATGATACCAAAGGAATTTATTCCAGTCCAAGGGCATGGTGGCTCTTTAAAATTATGGGGCACGAGAAGGTTTGGGTTCTCGATGGCGGACTACCCTCTTGGTTAAACGAAAACTATCCTACCGAAAACAGACAAGAACCATCCTATCCCAAAGGAAATTTTGTAGTCCATTTCCAACCCCAATTAGTTAAAACCAAAGAGCAACTTTTAAAAAACATACAATCCAAAAAAAGCTTAGTGGTAGATGCGCGTTCAACAGACCGTTTTCAAGGTGAAACCAAAGAACCAAGAGTGGGTTTAAGAAGCGGACACATTCCCGGATCTATAAACATTCCCTATACTCAAGTTCTAAAAAACGGTAAATTTTTACCCAAAGAGGAATTAAAAAAAATATTACCACAACAAGACAAAAACCTAATCTTCAGCTGTGGCTCTGGTATAACGGCTTGTATTGATTTGATTGCCTACGAACTGATTTCAGACAAAGCTAAAGCTGTTTATGATGGTTCTTGGACCGAATGGGGTCAAGATGAAAATTTACCAATAGAAAAATAAAAGAAAAAATATGCTAACAGAAACATTGAAAACGATTTTTGATAGAGATCTTAATAAATTAAAACAAGAAATTGAATCCTATCAAAACGAAAAAACAATTTGGAAGATAGAGCAAGGAATCAGTAACTCTGCAGGCAATCTTTGTTTGCATTTAATCGGAAATCTAAATACTTTCATTGGAGCCGAATTGGGGAAAACAAACTACATCAGAAATCGCGAACTGGAATTCTCCTTAAAAGATATTCCCAGAAATGAATTAATCCAAAAAATTCAAGAAACTATGATCATGATAGAATCTATTCTAGACAAATTGACCGAAGAACAATTAAATCAGGATTACCCCATTGTTGTTTTTGAAAGCAGAAATTCAACGGCATTTTTTTTGGTTCATTTGACAACTCACTTGGCATACCATCTGGGACAAATAAATTACCACCGCCGCTTATTAGATTCTTAAGGAATATCTCGCACAAATGGCTATCTAATTGGAATAAAAACATTTATTTCCGAATAAAAAACCCATTCAATCCAACTATGAAAATTCCAGATAAATTGAAAAAATAACCCAAAACATATAAAATTTAACCGGCGAGAACATCAACATTTTAATGTAAAAAAAACAATAAACACTGTTCAAAATAAATGTTTTTCTATTCTTCGAATTAACCAATCCTCAATCCGTTTTCAATTTTAAAATCGGGAGCCAAAAGAATGACATCGCCCTCCTCTCCTACGGCTCCTAAAACTAAACATTCGCTCATGAATTTTCCGATTTGTTTTTTTGGAAAATTGACCACTGCAACAATTTGTCTGTTGAGTAAATCCTCTTTACTGTAACGCTTGGTTATTTGTGCGGAAGTTTTTCTGATTCCAATAATTTCACCAAAATCGATCGTGAGTTGATAGGCTGGTTTTCTGGCTTCCGGAAAATCATTTACTTGCATTATGGTTCCCACATGCATTGCCACTTTTTCAAAATCTTGCCAATTCAATTCCATTTTATTGCATTTTAATTTTATTTCGAAACCTAAAATTACATTTTATAAAGCAAAAACCTAAGTTTTCGAAAACAATAGCTCCTGTAAAAAGTAGGATTTAACTACAAATAATGATAAATCTAACATAAATGATGAAAAAATTTATTAAAATAAAAAAATGAGTGTATTTTTGTACCGTGAAATTTAACTATTATGAAAACCTTTTCTACTAGAATTCCAACATTTACCTCTTTTTCCAAAGAGGATTTCGCGCTTGGAGCTAAATTTTCGCATTCAAAAGCCTTTGTTGATTAGACCTTCGTCTAACTAAAAACAAACTACTTCGAGACGAAGGTTCTTTCTTTACATCATTTATTTAACCTGAGATTTTAAAAAGCTGCCTTTTTAAAATCCAATCAAATTTAAAAACATGTTTTTAAAAAAATTATCTGTACAACAAATTATTTGGGTATCCACTATTTTGTTTCTAGTAATCAGCAGCGCGTTGACTTACTTTGACTATCTCAATTACTTCTTTTTGATTATTCCATTTTCATTGTTTTATCTGTTGATTCTGGACACTTTTCAATCCAGACATACCGTTAAAAGAAACTACCCAATTGTGGGTCGATTCAGGTATTTCCTAGAATCTTTCCGTCCGGAAATGCGTCAATATTTTTTTGAAGGCGAATTAGACGGAAAACCTTTTAATCGTAGACAACGTTCCATTGTATACCAAAGAGCCAAAAATGTAAAACAAACCATTTCGTTTGGAATGCAGGACGACCCTAACCGTATTGGCTATGAGTGGGCAGCTCATTCTATTTACCCAAAAAGGGCCGACAAACAATTCTTTAGAACTACTATTGGAAACAGTGCTTGTCTACAACCTTACAGCGCCAGTATTTATAACATTAGTGCAATGAGTTATGGTGCATTGAGTAAAACTGCTATTTCTTCTTTGAACAAAGGAGCACAAAAAGGAGGTTTTGCCCATAATACAGGCGAAGGAGGAATCAGTGATTTCCATTTAGAAGGCGGTGATTTAATTTGGCAAATCGGAACGGGATATTTTGGTTGTCGAAATGATGACGGTTCTTTTTCGGATGAATTATTTTCGGAAAAATCAAACTTTCCGCAAGTAAAAATGATCGAATTAAAACTCTCTCAAGGAGCCAAACCTGGACACGGAGGATTGTTGCCAGGAGAAAAAAACACACCTGAAATTGCAAAAATAAGAAACATCAAACCTCACATTGCCGTGCATTCCCCAGCTGGACATACCGCATTTTCAAATAGTGTTGAGTTGTTACAATTCTTAAACAAATTAAGAAAATTATCTAACGGAAAACCAGTTGGATTTAAAATTTGTATTGGCCGTCAGGATGAATTTATAGCAATTGTCCAAGCGATGAAAGAAACAGGTATTGTTCCTGACTTCATTACTATTGACGGAGCAGAAGGAGGAACAGGAGCAGCGCCTTTAGAATTCATAGATTATATGGGAATGTCACTTTCTGACGCTTTAATATTCGCCAGTAAAGTAATAAAGGAGTTTGGACTAAGAGATCAAATTAAAATTATGGCTTCAGGAAAAATTATTACCGGTTTTGATATTGCCAAAGCAATTTCTCTTGGTGCCGATGCTTGTTATAGCGCAAGAGGAATGATGTTTGCTTTGGGTTGTATCCAAGCATTACAATGCGATAGCGGTAAATGCCCTGTAGGTATTGCTACCCAAGACAAAACCCTATACAAAGGATTAGACATCACAGACAAAAGTGTGCGCGTTGCCCATTTCCATAACAATACGCTAAAAGCTTTTGCCGAATTCATAGGAGCTTGTGGTTTTGATAGTCCAAAAGCGATTACGCCAAATGTATTCTACAGAAGAATTGACCATAAAACCAATGAAAGTTTTGCCTCATTATTCTTTAAAGATTCAGAAAATATTGCTAAAACCGAAAAAATAAACTTAAACTAAATCAACATGAAACCAACACCTGTTTTAACAATTACAGATTACAATATCCTTCGAGAATTAACAAAAAACGCCAAGGATAGTACGAATATTAGAGAAATTGCACTACTTACCCAAGAGCTAGATCGCGCAATCATAAACAAAGAAGGCGTCGTTGATGAAAGCATCGTCCGAATGAATTCGCAAGTAACCATAGAGGACGTAAACAGCAAACAACAAATGAAAGTTCAAATTGTGATGCCATCACAATCTAACCTTAAAGAAGGAAAAGTATCTATTTTGGCTCCATTGTGCGTAGCCATCATAGGATTTAAAGAAAACGATGAAGTTGAATGGCAATTGCCTTCTGGAATTAAAACCTTAAAAATAATTGCTGTTGCCAATCCTTCAAGCAACTCATAAACCTCTTTTTTTAAACACCTCATTCTTATGAAGGTGTTTTTTTTGTCATTTTTCGCAAAAATCAAATGCTAAAAAGCATTCTCTTTTCTTAAAAAACCACCTCCCTATTTTTATATTTCGGCTAAAGTCAACACATCTAAAACAGAAGTTTCTCTTACAAATTAGCAGCTAAAACCTAAAAGCCAATCCTTTTTTTCTTAACTTAGACCTAAATCTTTAAATAAGAAAAAAAACTCCATGTCAAAAACTGCTTCAAAAATGGTACCGCTGGGAACAACTGCTCCCGAATTTTATTTGAAAGACACCAATTCCTCAGAATGGTTTTCTTTTGCTGATTTAAAAGGCGAAAAAGGAACCCTGGTAATATTTATCTGCAATCATTGCCCCTTTGTACATCATGTCATTGACGAGCTTGTAATGATCGCTAATGATTATCGCGTACAAGGTCTTGGTATTATAACTATTTCCAGTAATGATTCGACAAACTATCCACAGGATTCTCCTCAATTGATGACCGAGTTTGCTTTCGAAAATAATTTTGAATTCCCTTATCTCTATGACGAAACACAGCAAATTGCGAAAGCCTATGACGCAGCCTGTACACCTGATTTTTACTTATTTGACAATCAAGACAAATTAGTCTATCGCGGCCAATTAGACGACAGCCGTCCGGGAAATGGAATCCCATTAAGCGGCAGTGATTTGCGTGGCGCAATTGACGGACTAATCTACAATAGAATCATTAACCCGGATCAAAAACCGAGTTTAGGCTGTAATATCAAATGGAGAAGTGAGAAGTGAGAAGTGAGAAGTGAGAAGTGAGAAGTGAGAAGTGAGAAGTGAGAAGTGAGAAGTGAGAAGTGAGAAGTGAGAAGTGAGAAGTGAGAAGTTTACATAAAAAAATCCCAAAACTTTCGTTTTGGGATTTTTTATATATCATTAAGCAGTCATAACACTGACCACTAAATACTATTTTACATCCATCAATTCTACGTCAAAAATCAAAGTAGCATTTGGTGGAATTACTCCTCCAGCACCGCGAGATCCATATCCTAAATGAGCTGGAATCACAAAACGTGCTTTATCACCCACGCGCAACAAAGCGATACCTTCGTCCCAACCTTCAATTACATTTCCTTCTCCTAATGGGAATTCAATTGGTTTTTTTCTTGGATAAGAGCTATCAAAAACTTTTCCGTCAGGAAGTTGTCCCGTATAATGAACTGAAACCGTTTTACCGTTTTCTGCTTTTTTTCCTTCACCTCTTTGGATGAATTGGTAACGCAAACCGCTTTCCGTTTTTTCAAAACCAGCAGCCAATTTTTCCATTGCCGCTTCTGCTTCTGCTTTCAAAGCAATATCACGCTTGTTACGCGCTCCCTTAAAATTGATAAAAGCTTCAATAGCATTCCACTTCTCAGCTTCTTCACCTACTCTTAGGATTTCCAAAGTCTCTAAAACATCTCCTTGAGCCACAGCATCAACTACATCTTGCCCTTCTACAACATGTCCAAAAACAGTGTGTTTCCCATCTAACCAAGAAGTAGGAACGTGTGTAATATAAAACTGAGAACCATTAGTTCCAGGCCCTGCGTTAGCCATAGCTAAAACTCCTGGTTTATCATGTTTTAAACTTGGGTGAAACTCATCATCAAATTTATAACCTGGATCTCCCGTTCCGGTTCCTTGTGGGCAACCACCTTGGATCATAAAATCAGGAATTACTCTATGGAATTTCAATCCGTCATAATATTTATTCCCCTGTGGCTTTACTTTATTTTCTAAATTACCTTCTGCTAATCCTATGAAATTACCAACAGTTCCTGGCGTTAATTCGTGCTCTAATTTCACTAAAATCGACCCTCTTGTGGTGTTGAATTTAGCATATATTCCGTTTTCCATTTTGATATATTTAAATTGAGGTGCAAATTTACGAAATAAATAATAAATTTGAGACTGTTTTTTAGGAGCACTCCGTTTGGAATTCCATAAAAATCATCCCTCCTGCTGTCCGTTTCAATCTTTTCCTTTTTATAAAAAGAAAAAGGATTTTCACTTCCATCAGGGCTAAACCAGAACCGTAGAAATCACAATAACGAAAACATGAAAAGCATTTACAATAAAGACCACAATTTAGAACTAATTGAAAGAATCAATAGACTTAGTCCTGAAAGCCAAGCGCAATGGGGAAAAATGAATGCAGCGCAAATGCTCTCTCATTGTCAGGGTCCCATAGATGTCGCTTTTGGAAATTTAAAATTAAAACCTAATTTTCTAATCGGTTTATTAGGCAAAATGTTTAAGAATAAAATTTTGAATGCGGCAGAATTCAAAAAAAATAGCCCTACAGCTCCAGAATTCATTCGAAAAGAAGCCATAGACTTTGAACAATCCAAAAAGGAGCTGATCCAAAAAGTGATGCTGTTTTCGGAACTTGGCGAAAAAGCAATCAAATCCAGCAAGCATCTTTTTTTTGGAGAGATGAGTTTCGAGGACTGGGATCGGCTTCAATACATGCATTTAGATCATCATTTAAAACAATTTGGACAATAAGCAATCGCTAAAAACAGATTCACCTCAACTAAATCAAAAAATAAAACCAAAAATTTATGAAATATTTTTACCCTATCTGCCTTTTATTTAGCTTTTTAACCCATGCCCAACAACAGCCCACCTTAGATTATTATTTACCCCAAAACATTACTTACAGCAAAAACATCCCTACTCCTAAAAGCATCTTCCATTTTGAATTGGGCGAAATGCATACGGACCACACCCAAGTTGCTCAATATATGAATGAAGTAGCCAAGGCCTCAAACCGAGTTTCGATTGAAACCATAGGTTACACTTTTGAGAACAAACCTTTACAATTGCTTACAATTTCAAGTCCAAAGAACCTTGCTGACATTGATCAAATTCTAAAAAGACATCAAGCCATCACAGACTCTGGAGCAAACAATAGTGACCTTTCTGATTTGCCAGTTGTAATTTATTTAGGCTATTCAATCCATGGGAACGAATCCAGCGGTACAGGCGCAGCCATCGCTTTAGCTTATTACCTAGCTGCAGCAGAAAGCCCTGAACTTGAAAAAACATTAGACAAAACAATTATTTTATTAGACCCTTCACTTAATCCTGATGGACTACAGCGTTTTTCTACTTGGGTAAACAGCAATAAAAGCACTCATTTAGTGACTGATCCTAATGACCGAGAATTTAATGAAATGTGGCCTAAAGGTCGTTTTAACCATTACTGGTTTGACATGAACAGAGACTGGCTTCCCGTACAGCTTCCAGAGAGTCAGGCGCGTATAAGAACTTACCGTAAATGGATGCCAAATGTACTATGTGATTTTCACGAAATGGGAACTAATGCCACTTACTTTTTTCAACCCGGAGAACCTAGTCGAACCAATCCGCTTACGCCTGAACTAAATCAAATTCTAACGCAGAAAATTGCAACTTATCACGCTAAAGCCTTAGACAAAATAGGTAGTTCCTATTTTATCGAAGAAAATTATGATGATTTTTATTATGGAAAAGGTTCTTCCTATCCGGATATTAATGGATCAATAGGAATTTTATTTGAGCAAGCCAGCTCAAGAGGCCATGCCCAAGAAAGTGCTAACGGTATTTTGACTTTCCCTTTCACCATCAGAAATCAGTTCACTACCAGTTTATCCTCTTTACAAGCGGCTTATGAAATGCGAAAAGAGCTCTTAGAATACCAAAGAGACTTTTACATTAAAGCAAAAAACGACAGTAAAAACAGTAAAACAAAAGCCTATATTTTCGGCGACGAAAAAGATGCCACAAGAGTAAACGAATTAGCTAAAATATTGCATCAGCATAAAATTGAAATGTTAGAATTAAAAGAAGACATTACCATCAACAAAAAGAAATTTAATAAAAATCTCAGTTATATTATTCCCGTTGAACAAAAAAACACAAAACTCATCAACGCTATTTTTGACAGACAAACTAAATTCAAAGACAGCTTGTTTTACGATATTTCGACTTGGAGTTTTGATTTGGCTTTCAACCTTAATTTTGAAGGCCTAAATTCTCTTTCACAAGCTGGGGCTAAATATGAGCCAAAAGCAAAAACAGGTTTTGTGTCTAAAAAAAGTGACATCGGGTATTTAATCGAATGGACAGACTACGAATCTCCAAAACTTTTAAACCAAATTCTTTCTAAGAACTTACGCATTAGAACAAGTAAACAACCGTTTACCCACAACGGAAAAACCTTTTCTTATGGTAGCCTTTTCCTCCCTGTCCAAAATCAGGAAATGAATTCTGAAGAAATATTCAACTACCTCAGCCAAATAATCCCAGCATATGCCATCGAAATCACAGGAACCGAAACAGGTTTAACAGAAGGTATAAACTTAGGCAATCCTAACTTTATAACCCTATCACAACCCCAAGTGGCGATGGTGGTAGGCCAAGGTGTAGACCCATCTGATGCTGGTGAAATATGGCATTTATTTGATCAAAAAGCAACTATGCCATTGACCAAAATAAACATAGATCAACTACAAAACGTTAACCTAAACCGATACACTACTTTAGTATTAGCAAATGGAAATTACTCCAGTTTCTCAACAAAAACCATTAACAAAATAGAACAATGGATACAAAACGGAGGAACCCTAATAGCGTACCAAGATGTCATAAAATGGTTAAATGACTCTAAATTCATTGATTTAACTTTCAAAACTGTAAAAAACGAAGCCAAAGATATTTCTTTTGAACAATCCGCTGATTATAGAGGAGCTCAACTAATTTCAGGTGCTATATTTGAAACAAAGCTAGACCTGTCTCATCCTATCAATTTTGGAATGCCTAGAGACAAGATGCCTATTTTCAGAAATACATCGATTATTATTGAACCTAACAAAAACAGTTACAACAATCCTATTCAATACACCAAAAGCCCGTTGATAAGTGGATATATTTCAAAACAAAATTTAGAACTACTAAAAGAATCCGTTCCTTTTCAATCGATAAAAAGAGGAGATGGAAAAATCATAATCTTTACAGACAATACTAATTTCAGAGCATTCTGGCTAGGAACAGAAAAATTATTTTGGAATGCAATATTCTTCAGTAAATTGATGTAGATTCTAAATCGGCCTTAAAATAAGGCTATCAACCGAATTCTTTAAACCCAAAAAACAGTCCTGCTTAGTAAAAAACCTTGCAGGACTTGTTATTTACGGAAGCTCGGCGAAAACAGAAGCAAATTACAAGATTCAGTTCTGAAAAAAATCTTTGTACCTTTGCGCTTTCAAAACTTAGAAATAAAATTATGCGCATTGATATTGTTACCGTTTTGCCTGAATTATTGAGAAGCCCGTTTGAGGCTTCGATTATGAAACGCGCTATAGACAAAAGATTAGTAGAAGTTCATTTTCACAATTTAAGGGATTACACCACTAACAGACAAAAAAGTGTAGACGATTATCCTTATGGTGGTGGTGCTGGTATGGTCATGACTGTGCAGCCTATCGATGCTTGCATTACGCATTTGAAAAGTCAAAGAAACTACGACGAAATCATCTATATGTCTCCTGACGGAGAAACCTTAAACCAAAAAATGGCCAATACGATGTCGATGTATGAGAATATCATTATTCTTTGCGGACATTATAAAGGAGTAGATCAGCGCGCTCGTGACCATTTTATTACCAAAGAAATCTCTATTGGTGATTATGTCTTGAGTGGCGGAGAATTAGGTGCCTTAGTTTTATCGGATGCCTTGATTCGGTTGATTCCTGGTGTTTTAAGTGATGAAACCTCAGCATTAACAGACAGTTTTCAGGATAACTTATTATCACCACCTATATACACCAGACCTGCCGACTATAAAGGATGGAAAGTTCCGGAGGTATTGACCAGTGGAAATTTTGCTAAAATTGACAAATGGCGAGAAGACATGGCTTATGAACACACCAAAAACAGAAGACCCGATTTACTGGAAGAATAAAATTATTATAAATATTGAATTTTAAATGACTCATTATAAGCTATCAAATAATTCATAATTTATAATTTATAATTCAAAATAATTATTTACTTTTGCACCCACATTTGATTAACCTCTGGCGATACCCGTGAATGTTGATTAGATTTAAAACCATAATTAGCAATTAAAATGGCAAATTTAGTAGATTTCGTTAATAGCGAATTTGTTACAAGAAAAGATTTCCCTGAATTCGGAGCTGGTGATACCATCACAGTTTACTACGAAATTAAAGAGGGTGAAAAAACTAGAACACAGTTTTTTAAAGGAGTAGTTATCCAAAGAAGAGGTACTGGAAGTACTGAAACTTTTACTATCCGTAAGATGTCAGGTTCTGTAGGTGTTGAGCGTATCTTCCCTGTAAACTTGCCAGCTTTACAAAAAGTTGAAATCAACAAAAAAGGTGCAGTTCGTAGAGCTAGAATTTTCTACTTCAGAGAACTTACTGGTAAAAAAGCAAAAATCAAAGACAAAAGAAGATAGTCAACGATCTCTTTATCATAAAAATCCCGACAATGTTGGGATTTTTTTTTGGCTTAAAACCAACACAAAACTAACAATTTCAAACGAACTCGTTAGTTCTCCAATTATTCTATTATTTCTACTCAAAACGTCCTCTGATTTCGGTCTGATTTTCATATATTTGCCTTGCTTAATTTTAAGCAAAACACACCTTTACATCCTAGTTTAATCAGGATACGATTATAAATTAAAAAAAATGACACAAAAATCAAAGATTGTTTACACCTTGACTGATGAGGCGCCTTTGTTAGCGACTTATTCTTTTTTACCAATTGTACAAGCATTTACAGCAACTGCAGGAATTGAAATAGAAACTGCCGACATCTCTCTTGCCGCCAGAATCCTAGCTACTTTTCCGGAATTCCTAAACGAAGACCAAAAAGTCAACGATGCCTTAGCTGAACTTGGCAAACTAGCCACTTCACCTGAAGCAAACATCATCAAATTACCAAACATCTCTGCCTCTGTTCCTCAATTAAAAGAAGCAATCGCAGAATTACAATCTCATGGTTACAAAATACCTGATTTCCCGGAAGAACCTAAAAACGATGCTGAAAAGGAAATTAAATTAAAATACTCTAAAATATTAGGCTCTGCCGTAAACCCAGTTTTGCGCGAAGGAAACTCAGACCGTAGAGCGCCTAGAGCGGTAAAAAACTACGCGAAAGTAAACCCGCATTCTATGGGTGCTTGGTCATCCGATTCAAAAACACAAGTTGCCTCGATGGAAAACGGTGATTTTTACGGAAGTGAACAATCATTGACAATTGCAGAAGCAACCGATGTTAAAATTGAATTCGTTGCTAAAGACGGTTCATCTACGGTATTAAAAGCAAGCACACCATTAAAAGCAGGTGAAATCATTGACAGTTCAGTAATGCACTTGAATGCTTTGAAAAGTTTTGTAGCCAAAACTATCGAAGAAGCTAAAAAGAACAATGTATTACTTTCAGTCCACCTGAAAGCCACCATGATGAAAGTCTCTGACCCAATCATTTTTGGCGCTATTGTAGAAGTATATTTCAAAGATGTTTTCGAAAAATATGCTACTTTATTCAGTGAATTAAATATTGACACTCGAAATGGTTTAGGTGATGTTTATGCAAAAATTGCTGGACATCCACAACAAGCTGAAGTAGAAGCCGCCATCAATCAAGCAATTGAAAACGGACCCGCTTTGGCAATGGTAAACTCTGAAAAAGGAATCACAAACCTTAATGTTCCTTCAGATGTAATCGTAGATGCCTCTATGCCTGCTATGATTCGTACTTCTGGAAAAATGTGGGACAAAGACGGAAACTTACAAGATACAATTGCTATTATCCCAGATCGTTGCTACGCTGGTGTTTACACTGCAACAATAGATTTCTGCAAAAAGAATGGTGCTTTTGACCCAACAACTATGGGAAGTGTTCCTAACGTAGGTTTGATGGCACAAAAAGCAGAAGAATACGGTTCTCATGACAAAACATTCCAAATGACCGCTGACGGTGTTGTTCGCGTGGTTGACACCAACGGTACTATTTTAATGGAACAAAACGTAGAAGCTAAAGATATTTTCAGAATGTGTCAGGCCAAAGACGCTCCAATTCAGGATTGGGTAAAACTTGCCGTAAACAGAGCACGTTTATCAAATACTCCAGCAGTTTTCTGGTTAGACGAAAACAGAGCGCACGACAGACAACTCATTGAGAAAGTAACAACATACTTAAAAGACTACGATACAAAAGACTTAGACATTCGTATTTTGAATCCTATTGAAGCAACTAACTTTACTTTGGAAAGAACCAAAGCAGGATTAGACACCATCTCTGTAACCGGTAACGTATTACGTGATTATTTAACTGATTTATTCCCTATTCTTGAATTAGGAACCTCAGCTAAAATGCTCTCTATTGTTCCATTAATGAATGGTGGCGGATTGTTTGAAACCGGTGCAGGAGGATCTGCTCCAAAGCACGTTGAACAATTTACTAAAGAAGGTTACTTGCGTTGGGATTCTCTGGGTGAGTTCTTAGCATTAGGTGCTTCTTTAGAACATTTAGGACAATCTTTAAACAATTCAAAAGCAATTGTTTTATCTGAAACTTTAGATCAGGCAAATGACAAATTCTTAAAAAATGACAAGTCGCCTGCTCGTAAAATTGGTCAGATTGACATCCGAGGATCTCATTTCTATTTAGCAATGTACTGGGCTGAAGCACTTGCAGCACAAAGCAATGATACTGAGTTACAAGCTAAATTCAGTTCTATTGCAAAAGAATTTGAAGCAAATGAAACTACAATTAATGCCGAATTAATAGGTGCTCAAGGTAAAGCACAGGAAATAGGAGGATATTACCAACCTAATCCTGAGTTAACAACTAAAGCAATGCGTCCTAGCGAAACATTCAATACTATTTTGGCTAAAATAGTATAACCCTATTTTCACAAACATAAAAAGGCTGCTTTTAAAAGGCAGCCTTTTTACATTAACGTTACTTTAACACTTGTTATACAAAGGTTTAATTGTAATTTCGTCAAATTTGTAATTTAAATCCTAACAATGATAAGTAATAAAATTGCCCTTTTTTTTATCCTATTATTATCTAGCCTGAATACTTTTTCACAGCATATAATCGAAAGCGAACAGGCGAAGCAAAAGTATACTCTAAGCGGCACCATCACAGATGCAAGCAGCAATGAAACCCTAATTGGGGTAAACGTAACTATACCTGAATTAAAAACAGGAGTAACGACTAACGAGTACGGATTTTATTCCATCACGCTACCAAAAGGAAATTACAAAATCAATATCCAATATTTGGGTTATGCTAGCATTGAAAAAACAATTGATCTCAATCAAAACACAAAATACAACTTTGCGCTTTCGGGAAATGAAACTATTTTAAAAGAAGTTGTCATAAGCAGTAATAAAAACACTCTAGATATCACCGCTCCAGAAATGAGCGTCAACAAACTTTCTATTTCTAATATAAAAAAAATGCCTGTTGTTTTGGGAGAAGTAGATATTCTGAAATCTATTTTATTATTGCCCGGAGTTACTAATGCCGGAGAAGGTGCTTCTGGATTTAATGTTCGTGGTGGTGGTGCTGACCAAAATTTGATCTTATTAGACGAGGCTACTATTTTTAATTCCTCACATGTATTTGGTTTTTTCTCTGTATTTAATCCTGATGCTATTAAAGATTTAAAACTATACAAAGGAGGCATTCCTGCCCGTTTTGGAGGAAGAGCTTCTTCTGTTTTAGATATTTATCAAAAAGACGGAAACAGCAAAAATTTCCATCTCAATGGAGGAATTGGCTTAATTTCCAGCAGGATTTTAGCCGAAGGTCCATTAGTCAAAGACAAAGGATCGTTCTTGATTGGAGGCAGGAGTTCTTATGCGCATTTATTCCTAAAATTATCCGAGGAACAAAAAGACAATGCCGCCTATTTTTATGACCTGAATACCAAACTAAGCTACAAACTCAATCCTAATAACAGCTTGTATTTATCGGGTTATTTTGGACGCGATGTATTTAGTTTAAACAACAGTTTTACCAATATCTACGGAAACTCTACCCTGAATTTACGCTGGAATCATCTGTTTTCAGACAAGCTTTTCTCAAATCTATCCCTCGTTTACAGCGACTATTATTATGGTTTAGCATTAGGTTTCGTCGGTTTCAAATGGGATTCTGGCATTAAGAATTACAATATCAAATACGATTTTAAAAATTATATTTCAGATAAGTTCAAATTGAATTACGGGACGAATGCCATTTATTACGACTTCAATCCCGGAAGTATAAAACCTTCTAATCCTGAATCAGGAATCAATGCAGATCAATTGGACAAAAAAACAGCTTTAGAACCTGCCGTTTACATCAATGCCGAACAGGAATTATCCAATAGAATATCACTTTCTTATGGGCTTCGTTACAGTTTGTTTTACCGCTTAGGAACATCCACCGTCAATATATACGAAAACAACAATCCCGTACTATTCAATACGGATATGCAGATTTATGAAAAAGCCACTCCCATAGCAACCCAATTTTACTCTAAAAACAAGGTCATTGAAAACTTTAACAATTGGGAACCTCGATTTTCAATTGCCTACCAACTTAACGAAAATCAATCTGTAAAAGCCAGCTATAACCGAATGGTTCAATATTTACAACTGATTTCTAATACTTCATCCCCTACTCCGCTCGATGTTTGGACACCTAGCGATAATTATATAAAACCTCAAATTGCCGATCAGCTTGCTCTGGGTTATTTTAAAAACTTCAACGAGGGAGCTTATTCCCTTGAAGTGGAAACCTATTATAAGAAAATTCAAAATCGTTTGGATTATATTGATGGTGCCGATTTGATTGCTAACAAAGCCATCGAACAAGTAATCTTAAATGGTCGTATGCGATCATATGGTCTGGAAATAATGTTCAAGAAAAATGAGGGGCCGCTTAATGGTTGGATTTCTTATACTTTGTCCAAATCAGAACAACAAACACCGGGGAGAACAGCGGCAGAAACCGGAATCAACAATGGACAATGGTACAAATCAGTATATGACAAATTGCATAACATTGCTGTAACTGGTTCTTATTATTTAAATGACAAATGGTCGTTTGGTGGTAACTTCTCTTTACAAAGTGGACAACCGGTAAGCTATCCCGTTGGCCAGTACGAATACCTTGGTGTGACTATTCCGAGTTACGGCTTGAGAAATCAAAACCGCCTTCCAGCTTATCATCATCTGGATATTTCGGCAACTTTAAGCCCTCGTTCTAATAAAGATCGAAGCTGGAAAAGTGAATGGGTTTTTAGCATTTACAATTTGTATAACCGAAAAAATGCCGCTTCGATTAACTTCAAACAAAATTCAGAAACAGGAAACAATGAAGCCATAAAAACGTCCATTTTCGGAATTGTGCCAGCTGTTAGTTATAATTTTAAATTTTAATTGTCATGAAAAAAATAACTTTTTCTTTCCTTATACTAATCACCTTTTTCATTAACGGCTGCGAAGAAGTAGTTCAAGTAGACTTGAATACTGCTCCACCAAAACTAGTGATAGAAGCCTCTATCAACTGGCAAAAAGGGACAAATGGAAATCTTCAAAAAATAAAATTAACCACAACTACTGATTTCTATAATCCTATTATTCCTAAAGTATCCGGAGCAACGGTTTTTATCAAAAATAGCTCAGATAGAATTTTTGATTTTATTGAAACTCCAAAAACAGGTGAATACCTCTGTTCTGATTTTTCTCCAGTACTAAATGAAACCTATACATTAACCGTAATTCACAATAACAACACCTACAAGGCCACAGAAACACTAAAATCAGTCGCTCCAATTACAAAAATCACACAAAATAATACTGGTGGTTTTACAGGAAAAGACATCGAAATTAAAGCTTATTTCAATGATCCCGCCGAAGAATCTAATTATTACTTTTACAAATACGCTTATTCAAACCAGTTAAAATCAAATTATTATACTGATGTGGATACCTTTTTTCAGGGAAATGAATTCTTTAGCCTTTCGCAAAATGATGAGCTAAAAAGTGGTGATCAAGTAGAAATAACCCATTTTGGAATTTCAAAAACATATTACAATTACTTGAGTGTATTAGTCAGTATTGCCGGAAATGGTGGCGGCGGTCCTTTTCAATCTCCTCCAGCAACCGTTAGAGGGAATATCATCAACACCACTGATTTTTCTAATTATCCTTTAGGTTATTTTGCGCTGAGTGAAGTAGACAGTAAAAAATATATTATCGAATAACTTCGTTCTAGATAACCCATAAATACTGAGTCCTTTTTTTCTACCTTTGCAATCCAATCTGCAATCTAAAATCACAATGTCATCACACCATATCGTTCGCGACGACCAGGAACCAGCCTTAATTATTGCAAACGGCGCCTCCTGTCATCCTGAATTACTAGGACAACTACTAGAGTGGTCTCCTTTAGTTGTTGTACTGGATTCCGCCATCGAAAGAGTGATGCCCTTAGATATAAAAATTGATGTCCTTTTGGGTGATTTTGACCGAGGTTTCCGTCCGGAAATATATCAAACTTCTCAATATCCTTTAGAAATTGTTCATACTCCAGATCAAAATAAAACGGATTTAGAAAAAGCTTTCGATTATTTAATAGAACGAAAAATCCCCGCCGTCAATGTCGTTTGGGCAACCGGCAGAAGAGCAGATCACACGATTACAAATCTCACCAATATTGTACGCTACAGGGAGAAATTAAAAATCGTAATATTAGACGACCATTCCAAAGTTTTTTTGTTGCCAAAAAAATTCGAAAAATGGTATACTGCGGGAACGCCCATTTCTTTAATTCCAATTGGACACGTAACCGGAATACATTCCGAGAATTTATTTTACCCCTTAAAAGACGACAGTCTCACGATTGGTTATCGAACCGGAAGCAGCAACTATGTTGTCAAAGACGGAATCACAACGATTGAACACGACCAAGGAGACTTGCTAATGATGGAGTGCATGGATTAGATATGTAAGATAAATCCATGCAATTTATGCCTTAACAGCTAATTTTGAGTGTTGACAGCAAGAGATTAACTATCTTTGCATCGAAATTCAAAAAATGAAACCAAAAACAATTACCGAAAAAACGAATTTACACCCGAGAAATCTTGATCGATTTGGGTATAATTTTAAACAATTAATCGAAGATTCTCCAGAATTAGAAGCTTTTGTTTCATTCAACGAATACCATATTGACTCGAGCGATAGCGAACAGGCGAAGCAAACTATTGATTTCAGTAATCCTGAAGCTGTAAAGTCTTTGAACAAGGCATTATTGCGTTCGCATTACAACATTCAAAATTGGGACATCCCTAAAAACTACCTTTGCCCTCCTATTCCCGGAAGAGCAGATTACATCCATTATATTGCCGATTTACTTGCTTTGAGCAACAATGGCAGCATACCAGAAGGCCATACTGTTCAAGGTTTAGACATTGGTATTGGAGCAAACGGCATTTACCCAATAATAGGAAACGCAGCTTATGGCTGGAGTTTCGTAGGAACTGATATTGACGAAAAAGCAATTGAAAATTGCAGTGCGATTCTAAAAGCAAATCCAAAATTGATTGACAATATTAGCTTGCAACAGCAAACTGAAGCTCGCTTTATTTTTAAAAATATCATTACTCCCGAAGATAAATTTACATTCACCATTTGCAATCCCCCTTTTCACAAGTCACTGGAAGAAGCTACCAAAGGATCTTTGCGAAAAGTCAATAATTTAGAAAACAAAAAATCTACGATACCGGTACTCAATTTTGGAGGTCACGATGCCGAATTATGGTGCGAAGGAGGCGAACTTGGTTTCATCACCCAAATGATTTATGAAAGTGCTAAATATCCGATGCAATGTTTATGGTTTACCACTTTAGTATCAAAACAATCGCATCTTTCCAGCATCTATAAAACCTTGAATAAAGTCAATATTGTTGAAGTAAAAACAATTGACATGGCTCAAGGCCAAAAAAACAGCCGCATTGTCGCTTGGACTTTTATGAGTAAAGAACAACATCAAAAATGGAAGTTTGATTAGATTGTACTTTATCTTCATTTCCTTTGTAACTTTGCAATTCTAAAACATTGCCCCTTAACACAAATGAATTTCCAAGTAGTATCCGATTACCAGCCGAAAGGCGACCAACCACAAGCCATTGAAAAACTAGCTCAAGGTATCATTGACGGCGAAAAATTCCAAACTTTATTAGGAGTTACCGGTTCTGGTAAAACCTTTACAGTTGCTAACGTAATCCAGGAAGTACAAAGGCCAACATTAGTTTTGGCGCACAACAAGACCTTGGCTGCTCAGCTGTATTCAGAATTTAAACAATTTTTCCCGAATAATGCAGTAGAATATTTCGTTTCCTACTACGACTATTACCAACCGGAAGCGTTTATGCCGGTGACAGGCGTTTTCATTGAAAAAGATTTATCTATCAACGAAGAATTAGAAAAAATGCGTTTGAGCACCACTTCTTCCCTACTTTCGGGACGAAGAGATATTCTGGTTGTCGCTTCTGTTTCTTGCTTGTACGGTATTGGAAACCCTGTAGAATTTCAAAAAAATGTAATTGAAATTGAGCGAGATCAAGTTATTTCGCGCACCAAATTATTACACCAATTAGTACAGAGTTTATATTCCAGAACAGAAGCTGATTTTACACCTGGAAACTTTAGAATAAAAGGAGATACGGTCGAAGTTTATCCAAGCTATGCTGATGATGCTTTTCGAATTCACTTCTTTGGTGATGAAATTGAAGAAATTGAATCTTTCGATGTAAAAAATTCCCAAGTCATCGAAAAATTCGAAAAACTGACGATTTATCCCGCTAATATGTTCGTGACTTCTCCAGACGTGCTGCAAGGCGCCATTTGGGAAATCCAACAGGATTTAGTCAAACAAGTGGATTATTTCAAAGAAATTGGCAAGCATCTCGAGGCAAAACGACTAGAAGAAAGAACTAATTTCGATTTAGAAATGATCCGAGAATTAGGTTATTGCTCCGGAATAGAGAATTATTCCCGCTATCTTGACGGCAGACAAGCAGGCACAAGACCTTTTTGTTTATTAGATTATTTTCCAAAAGATTTTCTAATGGTAGTCGACGAAAGCCACGTAACTCTTTCTCAAGTTCATGCCATGTATGGCGGTGACCGAAGCAGGAAAGAAAATCTGGTAGATTATGGTTTCCGACTTCCTGCGGCCATGGACAACCGTCCTTTAAAATTTGAAGAATTTGAAGCGATGCAAAATCAGGTGATTTATGTATCCGCAACTCCTGCTGATTATGAATTACAAAAAACGGATGGCGTTGTTGTAGAACAAGTGATTCGTCCTACAGGATTATTAGATCCTATAATTGAAATACGCCCCAGCTTAAATCAAATAGACGATTTAATCGAAGAAATCCAACAACGATGCGAATTGGATGAACGCGTCCTGATTACAACCTTGACCAAAAGAATGGCAGAGGAATTAGCCAAATACCTGACAAAAGTTAGTATCCGTTGTCGCTATATCCATTCGGATGTGGATACCTTGGAACGTATCGAAATCATGCAAGATCTTCGAAAAGGATTGTTTGATGTTCTGATTGGAGTCAACTTGCTTCGTGAAGGTCTCGACTTACCAGAAGTATCTCTGGTAGCCATTTTAGATGCTGATAAAGAAGGTTTCCTACGCAGCCATCGCTCGCTTACACAAACCATAGGTAGAGCAGCTAGAAACCTAAACGGAAAAGCCATAATGTATGCTGATAAAATTACAGCCAGCATGCAAAAAACAATTGATGAAACCAACTATCGCAGAACCAAACAAATCAATTACAATACGCAAAACAACGTAACTCCTCAGGCGCTGAATAAAAAAATAGAAAGTGCTTTCACCAAAAATCCGTTGGTAGATTATGAATTGGGCTACAATTTAGATAACGCAGCGGAATCGGTAACAGAATATTTATCGAAAGAAGAGATCGAAAAACGAATTCGGGAAAAACGCAAATCAATGGAAAAAGCGGCAAAAGACTTAGACTTTATGCAGGCTGCAAAATTGCGCGATGAGATCAAAAAACTACAGGAACAATTGACTTAATTGTGCTGTTCTTTAAAAATTTCCAATAAAACTTTCGGATCAATTATAGCGTTTGGAGCCTTATTCATTTTCTTCAATACTCGTTTTGCAGCATCTGGATTTAGCCCCATACTAATGGCTATTTGGTGTATTTCATGAACCTCTTTCTTGTGTAAAACACCGTCAATATGCATCAAAAGTGCAAATCTGTAAAATTGTTGAATCCTTTGAAATTCAGACCTCACAACAGTCTTAGGTAATTCTTGATGAAACAAATCGTTGAAACCTCCTTTCTCAATATTCAACTCATTAGCTATAACAAATAAAAAATCATATTCTTTTTTATGCAATTGTCCGTCTACTGTTGAAAATGCAATCATGTCCAATAACAAATTCTTCTTTTCTTCAAATGTGTTCATAAAATAATTAGTTTTAGCTAAAATATCATTTTAAAATCAAAAACGCAAAAACCAGCAATTATTAAACAATATTGCTCCATTTTCATTGTTTTATAAGCCTATAAGGCCATATTTAGTGAAAAACTACTGTTTTTTATATTATTTAACTAAATACAACCTAAATAATCACTAGCTATTACAAGAAGTAAAAAATCTAAAAAAGGAATTTTATATTCTTTTTAAATTGGATATATTTATAGCTCTTAATTTTATTGATTCACCCTAACTTATTATGAAATCCACATAATTAAAAATGGTAAACAATAATCAAAGAATACAACAACTTATTCTCATGAAAAAAACATTATCTACCTATGAAACTAATCTTAAGAGAATACAATCTTAAACTAAAGCATACTTTTACGATTTCGAGAGAATCAATAGAAACACAGCCTTCCTTAATTGTAGAATTACAAAGTGAGGATTTCTCTGGATATGGAGAAGCAACCTCAAACCCCTATTACAACATCACCGTCCCGATGATGATACAGGATTTAGAAAAAATCAGAGTTTTGATTGAGTCTTCAGATAATGAATTTCCCGAGGATTTCTGGGCATTAGCTTACCCGTATTTAAAGCACGATATGTTTGCTCTTTGCGCCCTTGACATCGCCTTTACTGATTTATATGCTCGAAAAAAAGGAAAGAAATTATACCAACTTTGGGACTACAGCACTGAAAAAAATGTATTGACCGATTACACCATTGGGATTGCCTCGATTGAGAAAATGCTCTCAAAAATGCAAGAATTGCCTTGGCCTATTTACAAAATAAAACTAGGAACAGCCGAAGACATTGCGATTGTAAAAGAATTAAGAAAACACACCGATGCTATTTTTAGAATTGATGCCAACTGCGGTTGGGGAGTTGAAGAGACCATTAATAATGCCGTAGAATTGAAAAAACTAGGAGTAGAATTCCTTGAACAACCCATAAAAGCCGATGATTGGAAAGCACACAAAGAAGTTTTCAAGCATTCTGTCTTGCCAATTATTGCTGACGAAAGCTGTATTCTTGAAGAAGATGTTGCTAAATGTCACAATCATTTTCATGGTGTAAATATAAAATTAGTAAAATGTGGCGGATTGACACCAGCAAGAAGAATGATCCAAGAATCAAAAAAACTTGGAATGAAAACAATGGTAGGTTGCATGACCGAATCGACTGTGGGAATTTCGGCAATTGCCCATTTATTGCCACAATTAGATTATGTGGATATGGATGGCGCTCTACTCCTAGCTGAAGACATTGCGACCGGAGTGACAATAGAAAATGGAAAAGTAAGCTATTCTGACTTGAATGGAACTGGTGTAACCTTAATTTAATTTTGGATGAAAGTCAACCAATTCCCCGATAGATTAATTGAACTAAACAACAAAGAATATCTCTATTTTGGAGGAACGGCCTATTTAGGAATGCCAACAAATCCTGAATTTCAACAACTAGTCATCAAAAACATTTTGCGCTGGGGATCAGCCTATGGCAGCTCTAGAAGCGCCAATATCCAACTCACAGCCTATGAAAGAGGCGAATCTTTTTTGGCTAAATACATCCAGTCAGAAGCTACAGTTACAGTTTCATCCGGAATGCTCGCCGCAAAGCTAGTAATCGAAGAACTAATTCCACAAACTGATATGTTCTTTCATTTTCCCAATATCCACGCAGCCTTAAAAACGGCTAACAGCCTGCCCGTTTTTATTGGAAACGAAATAAATCCTCGCTTGCTAGACAATACTTATGAAAGAATCACCTTGCTGACTGATGCTGTACCGAGCTTTCACATCAAAGCGATCGATTTATCAGTAATAAACTTAATAACGTCCAATAAAGAAATTACTTTGGTTCTTGACGAATCTCATTCTTTAGGGATTCTAGGCAATAATGGATGTGGAATATTCTCTACAATTCAGCATAAAAACATTAAACGTAAGATCATGGTGGCTTCTTTAGGGAAAGCCATGGGCGTGAGCGGCGGTGTCATAGCATCCGATCATTCGTTTATTCATCAAATGATGATGAACGATTCATTTATTTCAAGCGCTTGTATGAATCCTGCACTCGCAGAAGCAACGGGCGAAGCCGAAGAAATTTACAAAAAACAACATCTTAAACTGAAAGACAACCTAAATCATGTTAGCTCTCTATTAGCTAATAATGAATTATTGGATTTTAATGCTGATTATCCAGTAATCTATCCTGAAATAGACGGAATTAACGAAAAACTTCTTTCCAATAAAATAATCTTGACTAACTTTAAATACACCGCAGGAGCTAAAGATTTAAATAGAATCATATTTACTGCCAATCACCAACAAGAAGATTTAAACAAACTAATTAGCGTCCTAAACCAATACCAATTCTGAAGCTAAAATTACAACCACTTACTTTTTAACCGTACCTTTGTAAAAAATTAGAATATGATGACAAATAACGATATCTTCAAAAAATTACGTGTAGCTTTAATGTTACGTGATGACCAAATCGTTGAAATACTGGAATTGGTAGACTTTAGAATTACCAAATCTGAATTGGGGGCTTTTTTTCGTGATGAAAAACATGAGAACTACATGGAATGTGGCGACCAAGTTCTTCGCAATTTCCTAAACGGATTAGTAATTCATTTGCGTGGGACAAAAGAAAATCCAAAAAATCCGAATGACGTTTTAGCCAAGCACAAAGCCCAAATTCCGGCAAAACAAAGCGCTAAAGAAAGGCCAGAGTTTAAAGCAAAACCAAGAGACGAAGAAAAATCAAGAGGTGATGAAGCTCCTTCAAAATCGAAGCCTGCAGCCAAAAAACCTTCGAAAAAGCAATATCCTAAAGGAAATTCAAAAGTTCAAGTAGTCGAAAAAGTGAAATTCAATTTCGGTAAGAATAAGAAATCATAATATTTTGAAAACGGCTCTAATTATTGGCAGTACAGGTTTAATTGGTTCTCAATTATTAAATCTCCTTTTAGAAAGTAAAGACTACAATAAGGTAATTACGTTTGTAAAAAGAGACTCTGGAAAGCAACATCCAAAGTTAAGTCAACATATTATTGATTTTGACCAGCCCGAAAGCTATCAAGAATTAATCGTTGGCGATGATTTTTTCTGCACTATTGGCACAACCATAAAAAAAGCGGGAACTAAAGAAGCCTTTAAAAAAGTAGATTTTGAATATCCACAGCAGTTTGCCTCTTTTGCTTCAAAAAACAAAGTCAAAAACTTTCTACTTATCTCATCCCTTGGTGCCGATGAAACTTCTGGGAATTTTTATCTCAAAACCAAAGGAGAAATAGAAAATGTTCTTAAAAACTCAGATTTTGAAAGTGTTTCTATACTGAGACCTTCGTTACTTTTGGGAAACAGGCAAGAATTTAGATTAGGCGAAAGAGTAGCTGGTATTTTTATGAGAACACTATCTTTTTTATTTTTTTGGAAAACTAAAAAAATACAAACCCATAGAAAGTGAAACCGTAGCCAAAGCACTTTTAACAATTGCACAAAAAAACATAAAAGGTTTTACTGTTTACGAATCAGACTCGATTGAAAATATAGCAAATTAAAAACAAAAAATCCTGAGCTTTCACTCAGGATTTTTTAATATATAACTATAATTTATTTCTAATTAAGAAAGTGCCGCTTGAACTTGATCAGCCGCTTCTTGAAATTCTACAGCAGATAAAATTGGCATTCCTGAATTATCGATTAATTCTTTAGCAATTGCAGCATTCGTACCTTGCAAACGAACAATGATTGGCACTCTAATCGCGTCACCCATATTCTTGTAAGCATCAACAACTCCTTGAGCAACACGGTCACAACGAACGATTCCTCCAAAAATGTTGATCAAAATTGCTTTTACGTTTGGATCTTTCAAGATAATACGGAAAGCAGTTTCTACACGTTTTGCATCAGCAGTTCCACCTACGTCAAGGAAGTTTGCAGGTTCAAAACCAGCATACTTAATTAAATCCATGGTTGCCATTGCTAATCCAGCTCCGTTTACCATACACCCTACAGTTCCGTCAAGGTCAACATAGTTTAAACCTACTTCTTTTGCTTCTACTTCGATTGGATTTTCTTCAAGAACATCTCTCATCTCAGCATACGCTTTTTGTCTGTATAAAGCGTTATCATCGATATTTACTTTAGCATCAACAGCTAAAATTTTATCGTCAGATGTTTTTAAAACTGGGTTAATTTCAAACATTGAAGCATCAGATCCAATGTAAGCATTGTATAAAGAAGCGATGAATTTAACCATCTCTTTGAAAGCATTTCCAGAAAGACCTAAGTTGAAAGCAATTCTTCTTGCTTGGAAACCTTGTAATCCAACAGCTGGATCAACTTCCTCAGTAAAGATTAAATGTGGTGTGTGCTCAGCAACTTCTTCAATATCCATCCCACCTTCAGTAGAATACATAATCATATTGCGACCTGTAGCTCTGTTCAATAAAACAGATACATAAAACTCAGAAGTTTCACTTTCGCCAGGATAATAAACATCTTCAGCAATTAATACTTTGTGAACTTTTTTACCTTCGGCAGAAGTTTGAGGAGTTACTAACTGCATTCCGATGATTTCGCTTGCAATTCCTTCTACTTTGTCAATTCCTTTGGCAAGTTTAACTCCACCACCTTTTCCACGTCCACCTGCATGAACTTGAGCTTTTACAACATACCAACTCGTTCCCGTTTCGGCAGTTAATTGTTTTGCAGCAGCAACCGCTTCTACAGGACTATTAGCCACAATTCCGCGTTGAATGCGAACTCCGTAGCTAGCTAAAATTTCTTTTCCTTGATATTCGTGTATGTTCATAATATAGAATTTGTCTGAATTCTGAATTTATTTCAGAAAATAAGTGCTGCAAAAATAGCAAAATTCATCTAAACAGAGAAATCTTTTTTCTTTTTTAAAATGCTTTAAACTTATTATCCAAAAAGAAATCCTCTTGAAGCTGATTTTCGATCCATTTCATCAAAAAAAATAATCAAAAACACTATAACGTTTGAAATTTCAGCATGCAAGTGGTCAGATTTGATAAATTTTTATCATTTTCATTCTGAAAGTACAAACGCAATTATTAATTTGTCAATTTGAGTCCTTATAAAAAACAACATTGCTTTTTATTAAACACTTTTCTACAATATCCTTAAAAATCACACCCATTAAACGTATTCAATGAATTATATTCAACAAAATCTTTATTTTTGTAAAAAAACATCAAGCATGAAAATTAAAGAGCAAGGCCTTTATTTGCCGGAATTTGAACACGACAACTGTGGCGCAGGATTTATATGTAATTTGAACGGAATCAAGTCTAATGACATTATTCATAAAGCACTAGACATATTAATAAAGCTAGAACATCGAGGAGCAGTTAGCTCTGACGGAAGAACAGGTGATGGAGCAGGAATATTATTTGACATACCACATGACTTTTTTAAAAAAGTATGTGATTTCGATATTCCAGAAACAAGGCAATATGCCGTTGGAATGGTTTTTTTACCAAAAAAGAACAACCAAACTGCCTTTTGTCAAACCACTTTTGAAACAGCTATAAAAGAGCAAAACCTTGAAATTTTAGGATGGAGAACAGTGCCCGTTGATGTTTCTAATTTAGGACAAATAGCAGCCGAAAAAGAACCCGCAGTAAAGCAAGTGTTTATCGGCAAAAATGGCTTAGAACTGACAGAACAACAATTTAACGCTAAATTATTTGCTGCCAGAAAAATAGCCGAACATGCTGTTATAAGTTCAAAAATTTCAGAAAACCACATGTTCTATTTTTCAAGTTTATCCACAACAACAATCATATATAAAGGATTGTTGATGCCGGAAGACATTAGCAGGTATTATACTGACTTAGCTGACACTGATTTAGTAACCAGACTAGCCCTTGTGCACCAGCGTTTCTCGACAAACACCTTTCCTTCTTGGGAACTGGCGCAACCTTTCCGCTATATGTGTCATAATGGAGAAATCAACACGCTTCGTGGTAACATCAGCAGAATGCGTGCTCGTGAAGAATTGATGCAAAGTGATATTTTTGGTGACGACATTAAAAAATTATTCCCTATAATATTAGAAGGAAAATCTGATTCGGCTTCGATGGATATGGTCATTGAACTGTTGTTAATGACAGGAAGATCTCTACCCGAAGCAATGATGATGGTGGTTCCCGAAGCTTGGGAAAAACACCAAACCATGTCTGACGACAAAAAAGCATTCTATGAATACAACTCCTGTATTATGGAACCTTGGGATGGTCCTGCTTCTATTCCTTTCACGGATGGCAATGTAATTGGCGCTTTATTGGACCGAAATGGACTACGCCCTTCTCGTTACACATTAACCAAAAGTGGTTTTGTAATCATGTCTTCAGAAATTGGAGTTCTTGACATCAAGCCAGAAGATGTGGTACAACACGGTCGTCTTGAACCCGGAAAAATGTTCCTTGTTGACATGAATGAAGGCCGAATCATTGAAGATGAGGAAATCAAAAACGCGATTGTAACCAAACGACCTTACAGAAAATGGCTTGATGAGAATTTATTGCAATTAGCCAAAATCCCTTATACCAATAACGACACTCCAAAGGAGAATGTTGATTATGAAACCAGATTGCGTTTATTTGGTTACACGATTGAAGATTTAAAAACAATAATAAATCCAATGGGAGCGCAAGGAGCTGAAGCAATCAGTTCTATGGGTAATGATACTCCTCTAGCTATTTTATCAGACCAGCCCCAACTTTTATATAACTATTTCAAACAATTATTTGCCCAGGTGACCAATCCTCCTTTGGATGGTATTCGTGAAGAAATCATTACAGACATCAGCTTAGCAATAGGTGGCGATTTTAATATTTTTGAAATTGAATCTAAACAATGCAAAAAGCTTAAAATTCAAAATCCGGTTATTTCCAAAGAGGATTTGGACAAAATTAGAAATATTGATCATCCTAATTTTAAATCGTTCACAGTATCTACGTTATACAAAATAGAACAAGGTGCAAATGGATTAGAAAGAGCGTTAGAAAAATGTGTTCAAGCTACTTTTAAAGCAGTTTCAGAAGGACACAACATTATCATTCTTTCTGACAGAGGCGTAAGTGAAGAAATGGCTCCAATACCTATGTTATTAGCTTGTTCTTACATTCACCATTCGTTGAACATTTTAAAAGTTCGCTCTAAATTCGGAATCATAATCGAATCTGCCGAACCACGTGAACCCCATCATTTTGCCTTATTATTTGGTTATGGAGCTAGTGCGATCAATCCTTATTTAGTAAATGAAATCATTCGCGATCAGGTGAACCAAGGTCATATAACTGATGTAAAAGCAGATTATGCCATTGTTAATTACAATAAAGCTATTGCAAAAGGGATTTTGAAAATCATGAACAAAATTGGTATTTCGACCTTACATTCTTATAGAGCGGCTCAAATATTTGAAATTTTAGGTTTAAATAAAACATTTTCTTCTAAATATTTCCCATACACACCTTCAAGAATCGAAGGTATTGGTCTAATCGAAATCGAAAAAGAAGTTACCAAAAGATACCAAAAGGCATTTCCAAATTCGAAAATAGCCAGCTTATTACCTCTTGAAATTGGAGGAATTTACAGATGGAGAAGAACTGGTGAGAAACACATGTTCAACCCAACGACTATTTCTAAACTACAACAAGCTGTAAGACTAAACAGTCCTGAAAGTTACAAGGAATATTCTACAATGGTCAATGACCAAAGTGAACAGTTGATGACCATCAGGGGATTGTTTGAATTCAACAATTTAGATCCAATTTCTATTGACGAAGTAGAACCTTGGACCGAAATTGTAAAAAAATTCAAAACCGGAGCCATGTCTTATGGTTCAATTAGCCAAGAGGCTCATGAAAACTTGGCGATTGCCATGAACCGAATTGGTGGAAAAAGCAACTCTGGAGAAGGAGGAGAAGATCCGCAGCGTTTTCAGAAAGACCTAAACGGCGACTCTAGAAACAGTGCTATTAAACAAGTGGCTTCGGGAAGATTTGGCGTGTCAATTAATTATTTGACTAATGCTAAGGAAATCCAGATCAAAATGGCTCAAGGTGCTAAACCCGGAGAAGGCGGACAATTACCTGGCGAAAAAGTAGTGCCTTGGATTGCCAAAACACGTAACTCCACACCTTATGTTGGCTTAATTTCTCCACCGCCTCACCATGACATTTATTCTATTGAAGATTTATCTCAATTGATCTTTGATTTAAAAAATGCCAATCGTGAAGCAAGAGTAAATGTTAAACTAGTTTCTGAAGTAGGTGTTGGAACAATTGCTGCAGGTGTTGCTAAAGCAAAAGCCGATGTGATTTTGATATCAGGATATGATGGAGGAACTGGAGCTGCGCCATTAACTTCGTTACAACATACCGGAATTCCATGGGAACTTGGATTAGCCGAAGCCCAACAAACCTTAATTCTAAATGATTTAAGAAGCCGTGTGGTATTAGAATGTGACGGACAATTGAAAACCGGACGCGATGTTGCTATCGCCGCCTTACTTGGAGCAGAAGAATTTGGTTTTGCAACAGCTCCTTTGGTCGCATCAGGATGTATTATGATGAGAGCTTGTCATTTAAACACCTGTCCAGTTGGTATCGCTACCCAAGATCCTGAATTAAGAAAAAATTTTAAAGGAACTCCAGAACACATCATCAACTTCATGTACTTTATCGCTGAAGAATTGAGAGAAATAATGGCTCAATTAGGTTTTAGAACCTTAAAAGAAATGGTGGGACAATCACAAAAACTGAATGTAAACAAAGCCATTAAACATTATAAAGCAAACGGTTTAGACTTGTCAGCTATTCTATACAAACCGGAAAAAGCTAAAACAGAACCAATTCACAATACAACTACACAAGATCACCAACTTGAAAACGTATTGGATTTTGCGATCATTAAAGAAGCAATTCCATCTATTTATAGAAAAGAGAAAACGAGAGTTACTTTTAAAATTAAGAATACAGACCGTTCCGTTGGGGCTATTTTGAGCAACGAAATTTCCAAAATCTATGGTGAGCAAGGACTTCCAGAAGATACTATATTAGTTGATTTTGAAGGTTCGGCCGGACAAAGTTTTGGTGCTTTTGCAACTAATGGTTTATCATTCAAAATTCACGGAAACTGTAATGACTATCTAGGAAAAGGACTTTCTGGAGGAAAACTAATTATCAAGGTTCCACCAACTGCAACTTTCAAACCAGAAGAAAATATTATCATTGGTAACGTTGCACTTTATGGAGCCATTACCGGCGAAGCCTATATTAATGGTATGGCTGGAGAACGTTTCTGCGTAAGAAATTCTGGAGCAACAGCTGTTGTTGAAGGAATTGGGGATCATGGATGCGAATATATGACTGGTGGAACTGTTGTTATTCTAGGAAAGACAGGAAGAAACTTCGCTGCCGGAATGAGTGGTGGCGTAGCTTATTTATATGATAAGAATAGAAAATTCGATTCTAATTCCTGTAATATGGAAATGGTTGCTTTCGACCCAATGGAACAGGATGATTTTACTAAGTTGAAACGTTTGATTAAAAACCATAGTTTATATACCACCAGTCCATTAGCTAAACGTATTCTGGCAAATTGGGAGAACGAGCAACAATATTTCATCAAAGTAATGCCTACTGATTATAAAAAAGCATTGCAGAGAATCGCAGAAGAAAAGAAAATTGAAGAACTAATAGCATAGTCATGGGTAAGATAGGAGGATTTAAAGAGTATAACAGAACTGACGAAAGTAACATAGCAGTAAAAGAACGTGTTTCAAACTACAATGAATTTACAATTCCGTTAGCCAAAGATAAAATTAAAGAGCAAGGTTCAAGATGTATGGATTGTGGTATCCCTTTCTGTCATAGTTCTTGTCCATTAGGAAATTTGATTCCAGATTTCAATGACATGGTGCATCAGGAAGAATGGGAAAGTGCATTGAAAATTTTACAATCAACAAATAATTTCCCTGAATTCACAGGACGTCTATGCCCTGCTCCATGTGAGAAATCATGTGTATTAGGAATCATAAAAGAGCCTGTAGCGATTGAAAATATTGAAAAAAACATCATCGAAAGAGGTTTTGCCGAAGGTTGGATCAAACCACAACCTCCTGTAAAAAGAACAGGAAAAAGCGTAGCCGTTATCGGTTCTGGTCCTGCTGGTTTAGCAGCAGCACAGCAATTAAATAGAGCTGGACATACCGTAACTGTTTTCGAAAGAGACAATGCTATTGGAGGATTATTGCGCTATGGAATTCCGAATTTCAAACTAGAAAAAGGAATTATCGACAGACGTGTAGCTATTTTGGAAGCCGAAGGAATTACTTTTAAGACTAATGTAAATGTTGGTGTAAATTACAATATTGAACAATTGAATGCTTTTGATTCTATCGTATTGTGCGGTGGAGCTACCGAAAGAAGGAGTTTACCCACTAAAGGTATCGAAAGTAAAGGTGTTGTTCAAGCCATGGACTTTTTGACCCAACAAACTAAAGTTCTATATGGGGAAACAATTGTTGATCAAGTAATGGCAACAGACAAAAATGTTATTGTTATTGGTGGTGGAGATACCGGTTCTGATTGCATTGGGACTTCAAATAGACATGGTGCGAAGTCGGTGACCAATTTTGAGATTTTGCCAAAACCTCCAGTAGGAAGAAGTGAAACAACTCCTTGGCCATTTTGGCCTTTACAACTTAAAACTTCATCATCACATGAAGAAGGCTGCGATAGAAATTGGTTAATCAATACCAAAGAATTTATTTCGAATGAAAAAGGGGAATTAACAGGATTAAAAACCGTTGAAGTAGCTTGGAAAATGACCGCAGGACAACGACCAGAATTAATAGAAAAAGAAGGTTCTGAAAAAATATGGCCTTGCGATTTAGCTTTACTGGCTCTTGGTTTTACAGGACCTGAAAAAACATTAAGTGAGCAGTTAGGTCTTGAAATTGATATGCGAAACAACTATAAGGCTACAAATTATCAAACTAATGTGCCGCATATTTTCACCGCTGGTGATATGCGTCGCGGGCAATCCTTGATTGTTTGGGCCATCTCTGAAGGCCGTGAGGCAGCAAGAGAAGTAGATCTATTTTTAATGGGATCTACAAACTTACCTACAAAAGGTAACGGTGATTTACCCAATTTATAGTTCTTCAGTTACGATTAAAAAAGAGGCTATCTAAAATAACACTAGACAGTCTCTTTTTATTTTTAGACAGAGCTACTCTTTCCCTATCACTGGAGTATAAAACAACAAAGAAACCACAAAAAACACTATTTGTTTAATTTATAACACTTTGTTAGAATTTGTTAGAATTCAAAAATCTCATTGTAGTATCAATAAAGAATAATAAATTTGCTAAAAAATAATAACAATGCAAGCAAAAGACTTACTACAATTAGCAGAACAATTTGGCAATCCCTTATATGTTTATGATGCCGAAAAAATACAATCTCAGTACAACAGATTAACAAAGGCTTTTTCTAAGGTAGATAAGTTACGCATCAATTACGCAATGAAAGCTCTCTCTAATGTTGCTGTTCTACAGTTAATAAAAGAAATGGGGGCAGGTTTGGACACTGTATCTATCCAAGAAGTACAACTAGGTCTTCATGCAGGATACGCCCCTGATAAAATATTTTATACCCCAAACGGAGTATCTCTCGAAGAAATAGAAGAGGTGAACGCCATGGGAGTTCAAATTAATATTGACAACCTTTCTATATTGGAACAATTTGGAACAAAACATCCTAACGTTCCAGTTTGTATCCGTATCAATCCACACGTGATGGCTGGTGGAAACACTAATATTTCTGTTGGACATATTGACAGTAAATTTGGTATTTCAATTCACCAATTACCCCATTTAATCCGCATTGTTGAAAATACGAAAATGAATATCGTGGGAATCCACATGCACACTGGATCAGACATTTTAGACATCGAAGTATTTTTATATGCTGCCGAAATCTTATTTGATGTAGCAAAAAAATTCAAAAACTTAGAATTTTTAGACTTCGGAAGTGGATTTAAAGTTCCTTACAAAAAAGATGATATAGAAACCGACATCGAAGAACTTGGAAAAAAATTATCCAAAAGATTCAATGCTTTTTGTACTGAATACGGAAAAGATTTAACCTTAATCTTTGAGCCCGGAAAATTCTTAGTAAGTGAAGCAGGTTTCTTTTTAGCCAAAGTAAATGTCGTAAAACAAACTACTTCTACAGTTTTTGCTGGTATTGATAGCGGATTCAATCACTTAATCAGACCAATGTTATATGGTTCACAACACCATATTGAAAACATCTCACACCCTAAAGGGAAAGAACGTTTTTATTCTGTTGTAGGATACATTTGCGAAACGGATACTTTTGCCAACAACAGACGTATTTCGGAAATAAAAGAAGGGGATATTCTTTGTTTTAGAAATGCAGGAGCCTATTGCTTTTCTATGGCTTCAAACTATAATTCTCGCTACAAACCGGCTGAAGTATTGTGGTTAAATGGAGAAGGGCATTTAATTAGAGCTCGCGAAACTTTTGAGGATCTATTAAAAAATCAACTTCCATTACCTACAACAGTTACCACTGTATAAAATATTAGATTAAAAAAAATAAAAGGGGGCTGAAATAGTATTTCAGCCCCCTTTATATTATTTTGTAGATAAAATACCTTATCTCAATTTTTTAAGTTTTCTTTGAGCGTCAACAACATCATTCTCTACCTCCATTATTCTTAATTTTTGTTTAGCAATAGTGACATTTTCTTTTTCAATTTCTTCTAAAGAAAGATTACCTTTTGCACTACTCTTATCAAGTTTTAATTGTAGTTTTATCAACTTTTTTTTCTCTTTCTCTAATCTTCTATCATATTTTTCAAGATTAACTAAAGCCTTTTCTATTTTATTTTGTTCTTTTTCATATTGTTTTTGTTTCCTTTCAAACCTTTTGCGCTCCTTCACAAGCCTATCTTGTTGTTTTTGAAATTCTTCCTCTGCCTTCTGTTTTTCTTTTAAAATCTTCTTTTCTAATTTATTTTGTTCATCAAGTCTTAGCTTTTCCAAACCAATACCCTTTACCTTCACAGTATCTAACACTTGTCTTGATAGGTTTTCCTGCGCAAACAAACTTTGAATACTTAAAAGAAAAACTGAGGATAAGATTAATTTACTTTTCATATATATTTATTTTTTTAATATTTTCATATATTTATCATACTTTCTAATCTTCATTAATAAGCCTACATAATAAATTGATTTACAATGAATAGAGTTACTAAAATAACGATTTTATTTCACGTAAAAAAATAAGAGCAAAACACTGTATTCTTTATATTAAGATAACTACTTAAGCATGTAGTCAAAACATTGTGGAAAACTACTATATAATAAAAATCGGACAAAAATAGCTTGTCTCATTTTTAAAGGGCATCCATAGATTCCTGTTCAAATGATTGAACAATAATTACCTCTTAAATGCTGTAAAGGCTAAAAATTTACAATCGCAATACAACAATTTTCAAGGTGATTTAAAAATTTGGAATAAAAAGCTACATGTAAAAAGAATAGCTTTTTTTGGTGATAACATTAGTAAACGCTTATTAATAGAAAAAACGGATCAATCCCAAAACCTGGGGGGAAATGTCAAAATAAATTGAGAGATTTGCAATCTTAAGAATGAGAGATGCCCCCAATAGACCTTTTAAAATTCATGTTACCTGACTTTTTAGTAGATCACTTTGAAGTGGTTTCTTCTACTAACACAGAAGAAATAGTACACCTATATTTTGAAGAGAATGCCAAGCCTCCAAAAGAATTTGATACACTGGAACTAGTATCAAAGGGCTTTCAGGATGAGATAACCATTCAGGATTTCCCTCTCAGAGGTAAATATGTATATCTACATATAAAAAGACGTCGCTGGACAAATAAGACAACAGGCGAAATTCTTAAAAGAGATTGGAATTTAGTTGCTAAAGGAACCCGCATGACTCAAGAGTTTGCGGCTTTTTTAAAAGAAATTAATAGATAAGAGTGCTACTGATTGTCACACCATTGGTGGTTTCTTCGGAGTCAACGGAAAGAAACTCCAACGACAATATAAAAAACACCTGAGTTCCTTTAATGCTTGGGCTCCACGAGAACATGCACATCAATGGATTGTTTACCCTGAAAATATGGGCACCCATTTATCAATTGACGAAGTAGCTTTGTCTCAGGGTGAACTTTACACTATTGTAACCAACAAGAAGTTCAAAGGTAAAAAAGGTTCCTTAGTTGCCATTGTTGCTGGAACAAAGGCAGATAAAGTCATAGAACATATCAGAAAGATTGATTACAAGAAGAGAAGCTGTGTCAAAGAAATAACACTTGACATGGCTAATTCTATGAAATTGATCTCTAAAAGATGTTTCCCTAAAGCCACACAGGTAACAGATAGATTTCATGTCCAAAAACTGGCACTGGAAGCCTTACAAGAGATTAGGATTAAACATCGATGGGAGGCTATGGATTTTGAGAATCAATTGATATTGCAAGCCAAAAGAGAGAATCAAACCTATATTCCGGAGCTCTTAGCTAACGGTGACTCTGTAAAACAGCTATTAGCCAGGAGTCGATATGCACTTTATAAATCTCGCGAAAAATGGACTGAGAATCAAAATGAAAGAGCTCAATTATTATTTGGACTATATCCAGATATAAAAACAGCCTATTATCTAAGCCAACAACTTCGAGGTATCTACAATAGCAACAATGACAAGCACATTGCGATGACTAAACTAGCACATTGGTATAGGAATGTAGAGGAATCTGGTTTTAAAAACTTCAATATTCTACTCAATACTATAACTTTCAATTACCGGTCAATCTTAAACTACTTTGATAATAGAAGTACCAATGCTTCTGCTGAATCTTTCAATGCAAAAATAAAAGCCTTTAGAAGTCAGTTTAGAGGAGTAAGGAAAATAGATTTCTTCTTGTTCAGATTATCTAATCTTTTTGCCTAATCCCCAACTTTTGCAATTGACCCCAAACCGAGCTGTTAGGCGAGAGAGGGTAGTTGTAAAAAAAAGAACCCCAACCTTTTCAGGTTGGGGCTCCATAGATCCTGAAACAATTTCAGGATAAAGAAAGGCGACGACATACTCTCCCACATAATTGCAGTACCATCTGCGCTGGCGGGCTTAACTACTCTGTTCGGGATGGGAAGAGGTGAGCCCCGCCGCAATAACCACCTTAAGATTATTGTTTAAGGAGTTTCAAGTTTTTATAGTTTCAAGTTAACAACTTGTAACATTAAACTTCAAACTTTAAACGCAGCTTTGCTGCAATATCTTAACATACTGAGATAAAGAAAAGTAAATTTATTTTTAGAAAGTTTCTCCCTCCCGATTGCTCGGGAGGAAAAGGGTGTACATAAGCTTACGGATTATTAGTACTACTCGACTATGACATTACTGCCTTTACATCTATAGCCTATCAACGTGGTCATCTCCCACGATCCTTAAAAGAAATCTCATCTTGTGGTGGGTTTCGCGCTTATATGCTTTCAGCGCTTATCCCTTCCAAACGTAGCTACTCTGCAGTGCCACTGGCGTGACAACAGATACACTAGAGGTTTGTCCAATTCGGTCCTCTCGTACTAGAATCAGATCCACTCAAATTTCTTGCGCCCACAGTAGATAGAGACCGAACTGTCTCACGACGTTCTGAACCCAGCTCGCGTGCCACTTTAATGGGCGAACAGCCCAACCCTTGGGACCTTCTCCAGCCCCAGGATGTGACGAGCCGACATCGAGGTGCCAAACCCCCCCGTCGATATGAGCTCTTGGGGGAGATCAGCCTGTTATCCCCGGCGTACCTTTTATCCTTTGAGCGATGGCCCTTCCATGCGGAACCACCGGATCACTATGCTCTACTTTCGTACCTGATCGACCTGTATGTCTCTCAGTCAAGCTCCCTTATGCCATTGCACTCTACGCACGGTTACCAAGCGTACTGAGGGAACCTTTAGAAGCCTCCGTTACTCTTTTGGAGGCGACCACCCCAGTCAAACTACCCACCAAGCAATGTCCCCCGCAATCGCGGGGTTAGGCCTCAGATAAACAAAGGGTTGTATTTCAACAATGACTCCACAACGCCTAGCGACGCCACTTCACAGTCTCCAACCTATCCTACACATCATTTATCCAAGGTCAATACTAAGCTATAGTAAAGGTGCACAGGGTCTTTTCGTCCCACTGCGGGTAAACGGCATCTTCACCGTTACTACAATTTCACCGAGCTCATGGCTGAGACAGTGTCCAGATCGTTACACCATTCGTGCAGGTCGGAACTTACCCGACAAGGAATTTCGCTACCTTAGGACCGTTATAGTTACGGCCGCCGTTTACTGGGGCTTCAATTCAATGCTTCTCCGAAGATAACATCTCCTCTTAACCTTCCAGCACCGGGCAGGTGTCAGGCCCTATACTTCATCTTACGATTTTGCAGAGCCCTGTGTTTTTGATAAACAGTCGCCTGGACCTCTTCACTGCGGCCAGCATTGCTGCTGGCGACCCTTCTCCCGAAGTTACGGGTCTATTTTGCCTAATTCCTTAGCCATGAATCTCTCGAGCACCTTAGAATTCTCATCTCGACTACCTGTGTCGGTTTGCGGTACGGGTACTATTAACCTGAAGTTTAGAGGTTTTTCTTGGAAGCCCTTAGGTGCACTATCTCTTTGTCCGAAGACGCCGAGTACTATCGTATTTCCCCAAAACCCGTGGATTTGCCTGCGGGTCTTATAGGTAGGTACTTCAACGAACTATTCCGTCAGTTCGCGGCACTTTCATCACTCCGTCACCCCATCACAGTTAACAGTAGTACGGGAATATTAACCCGTTGGCCATCGACTGTCCCTTTCGGGTTCGCCTTAGGTCCCGACTAACCCACAGCTGATTAGCATAGCTGTGGAAACCTTAGTCTTTCGGTGTGCGGGTTTCTCGCCCGCATTATCGTTACTTATGCCTACATTTTCTTTTCTAACCAGTCCAGCATGCTTTACAACACACCTTCTACCCTGTTAGAATGCTCCCCTACCACTTACAATAAATTGTAAATCCATAGCTTCGGTAATATACTTATGCCCGATTATTATCCATGCTCGTCCGCTCGACTAGTGAGCTGTTACGCACTCTTTAAATGAATGGCTGCTTCCAAGCCAACATCCTAGCTGTCTATGCAGACAAACCGCGTTCTTTCAACTTAGTATATATTTGGGGACCTTAGCTGATGGTCTGGGTTCTTTCCCTCTCGGACTTGGACCTTAGCACCCAAGCCCTCACTGTTAGTGAACATTATATAGCATTCGGAGTTTGTCAGGAATTGGTAGGCGGTGAAGCCCCCGCATCCAATCAGTAGCTCTACCTCTATATAACTTTATAACTAACGCTGCACCTAAATGCATTTCGGGGAGTACGAGCTATTTCCGAGTTTGATTGGCCTTTCACCCCTACCCACAGATCATCCCAAGACTTTTCAACGTCAACGGGTTCGGTCCTCCACTGTGTGTTACCACAGCTTCAACCTGTCCATGGGTAGATCACACGGTTTCGCGTCTAACACTACTGACTAAAGCGCCCTATTCAGACTCGCTTTCGCTACGGATCCGTGGCTTAACCACTTATCCTTGCCAGCAACGTTAACTCGTAGGCTCATTATGCAAAAGGCACGCCGTCACCCCACGAAAGGGCTCCGACCGCTTGTAAGCGTATGGTTTCAGGATCTATTTCACTCCGTTATTCACGGTTCTTTTCACCTTTCCCTCACGGTACTGGTTCACTATCGGTCTCTCAGGAGTATTTAGCCTTAGCGGATGGTCCCGCCAAATTCAGACAGGGTTTCACGTGCCCCGCCCTACTCAGGATACCACTATCCTTTACACTTGTTACCTATACAGGACTATCACCCTCTATGGTTCTACTTTCCAGTAGATTCTAGTTCCTCGTGCAAGAAATGTCGTGGTCCTACAACCCCAACATTGCCGTAACAACATTGGTTTGGGCTAATCCGCGTTCGCTCGCCACTACTTACGGAATCACTTTTGTTTTCTTCTCCTCCGCCTACTTAGATGTTTCAGTTCAGCGGGTTTGCCCACCTATCGGTGTACTATGTCTTCAACATAGTGGGTTGCCCCATTCAGGTATCTACGGATCAATTGGTGTGTGCCCATCCCCGTAGCTTTTCGCAGCTTATCACGCCTTTCATCGCCTCTGAGAGCCAAGGCATCCCCCATACGCCCTTATTTTGCTTATTGTACCAATCTTAAAATTAATTAAGACCGTTTTTGTTTGTCTTTTACTACTAATAGTAAAAAACGCTTTCTACTTTTAATATTTTTCTTATCTCAATATGTCAATGAACTTTGATTCAGTGTTCAGTCTACAGTTTTTAGTATTCAGTTTTACCCGAACACTGATCACTTTTTTTCTGACCACTTCTTTTGTGGAGAATAACGGAGTCGAACCGTTGACCTCCTGCGTGCAAGGCAGGCGCTCTAGCCAGCTGAGCTAATCCCCCATTTTTTAGTTGTCAGTTAACAGTTTTCAGTTAACAGCACTTAAAACGGTTACTCAACCTCTAAAATTTCCTTTTTTACTAAGCTTTTCAGTTTTTTATTTTGTTTTTTATAATTTACAATTCATAATTAACAACTTAAAAAGTAGTCCCGGGCAGACTCGAACTGCCGACCCCTACATTATCAGTGTAGTACTCTAACCAGCTGAGCTACGAGACTCTGTTTTTACTTAATTTTCATTATTTTTTAAATTAACAGCAAGAGCAATAAATTCTTTAAATATTTTCCAAATTCTCTTTTCGTCTCTTTCCTTAACGTGTTGATAAATCAACTAACAATAAGGCTCTAGAAAGGAGGTGTTCCAGCCGCACCTTCCGGTACGGCTACCTTGTTACGACTTAGCCCTAGTTACCAGTTTTACCCTAGGCAGCTCCTTGCGGTCACCGACTTCAGGCACCCCCAGCTTCCATGGCTTGACGGGCGGTGTGTACAAGGCCCGGGAACGTATTCACCGGATCATGGCTGATATCCGATTACTAGCGATTCCAGCTTCACGGAGTCGAGTTGCAGACTCCGATCCGAACTGTGACCGGTTTTATAGATTCGCTCCTGGTCGCCCAGTGGCTGCTCTCTGTACCGGCCATTGTAGCACGTGTGTAGCCCAAGGCGTAAGGGCCGTGATGATTTGACGTCATCCCCACCTTCCTCACAGTTTACACTGGCAGTCTTGTTAGAGTTCCCGACATGACTCGCTGGCAACTAACAACAGGGGTTGCGCTCGTTATAGGACTTAACCTGACACCTCACGGCACGAGCTGACGACAACCATGCAGCACCTTGTAAATTGTCTTGCGAAAAGTCTGTTTCCAAACCGGTCAATCTACATTTAAGCCTTGGTAAGGTTCCTCGCGTATCATCGAATTAAACCACATGCTCCACCGCTTGTGCGGGCCCCCGTCAATTCCTTTGAGTTTCATTCTTGCGAACGTACTCCCCAGGTGGGATACTTATCACTTTCGCTTAGCCACTGAAGTTGCCCCCAACAGCTAGTATCCATCGTTTACGGCGTGGACTACCAGGGTATCTAATCCTGTTCGCTACCCACGCTTTCGTCCATCAGCGTCAATCAATTAGTAGTAACCTGCCTTCGCAATTGGTATTCCATGTAATCTCTAAGCATTTCACCGCTACACTACATATTCTAGTTACTTCCTAATAATTCAAGTTTAGCAGTATCAATGGCCGTTCCACCGTTGAGCGATGGGCTTTCACCACTGACTTACTAAACCGCCTACGGACCCTTTAAACCCAATGATTCCGGATAACGCTTGGATCCTCCGTATTACCGCGGCTGCTGGCACGGAGTTAGCCGATCCTTATTCTTACGATACCGTCAAGCTGGTTCACGAACCAGTGTTTCTTCTCGTATAAAAGCAGTTTACAATCCATAGGACCGTCATCCTGCACGCGGCATGGCTGGATCAGGCTTGCGCCCATTGTCCAATATTCCTCACTGCTGCCTCCCGTAGGAGTCTGGTCCGTGTCTCAGTACCAGTGTGGGGGATCTCCCTCTCAGGACCCCTACCCATCGTAGCCTTGGTAAGCCGTTACCTTACCAACTAGCTAATGGGACGCATGCTCATCTTTCACCGTTGTGACTTTAATACTAAGTTGATGCCAACTCAGTATACTATGAGGTATTAATCCAAATTTCTCTGGGCTATCCCTCTGTGAAAGGTAGATTGCATACGCGTTACGCACCCGTGCGCCGGTCTCTTGGTTCGAAAACCAATACCCCTCGACTTGCATGTGTTAAGCCTGCCGCTAGCGTTCATCCTGAGCCAGGATCAAACTCTTCATCGTATATTATGCGAATCAAATTGCTTTGATTCTATTTATGTTTGACTGAAGATCTAGTGGTTTTATTATAATCTATCGATTCTATTACTCTTATTCTTTTGTTTTAAGATCTCTCTTAAAACGGCTGTCAATTCAATATGTCTAGGAACGTGTCTTATCTTTTTTTTCGTCTCGTATAACTCACTTAGTGTGTTTCTCGAAGCGGGTGCAAAAGTACAACTTCTTTTTAATCTCGCAAGAAAAATTTAAAGTTTTTTTTCGAAGTTTTAAACCTCTTTTCTTTAATCTTTCTTACCAATCTCTCAAGGAACTTTGCATATTTTGCGGGGTGCAAATGTAATAAGCCAATTCAAATCTCACAAGTTTTTTTTGATTTTTATTTTAGAAACCTTAATCCCTAAATCAAATAATAACTGGCAATATCTTAATGAACTTTGTCGCTGTTGCGGGTGCAAAAGTACCACCTTTATTCGCTTAAACAATACTTTTGAACAAGTATTTTTACCCTTTTTAAAACTTTATTTTTAACCATCTGAAAACGTGTGTCTTGAAATTGTAGCATCTTAAACTTTAAAACTCTTTTTATGGAAAAGAAGCACTTTGACCATAAAAAACAATCGAAATTCTTCTTTATGTTTCTAAAAATAGATCTCAAGCCCATACCCTAGCCCTGATAGAAGCCGAAATCCTTCCAGTCCGGCTTGCGAACAGGAAGATTCTAGCGAATAACAGGTAAATGCTACGACTTTAACTTTTTCAGAACTAAATATACATAAGGTATCACACAATCGTGAAACGCTACGACTTTAAGTGGATCAAGTGCAAAAGTTGGGGAGGAAATAAATAATTCTGAGCTTTGTAAAAAAAAAAAAAAACACTCTTTGGAAAATTACATAGAACTCTTAAAAACTTATACTTCCTGAATTAATTGTAGAATACTTTGATTTAATAAACACCAAAATCGAACAAGAGAAAACGCATTTGTTTTTTGAAGAAAAAAATATACCTCCAAAAGAGCACAATAACAAACAACTTGTATCCAAAGGCTTTCTAAATGAAGTTACTATCCAAGATTTTCCTCTCAGAGGCAAATTTATTTATCTTCACATAAAAAGAAGACGTTGGACTGACAAACAATCTCAAGAAATCATTCAGCACAATTGGAACATCGTAGCACAAGGAACCCGCATGACTCAGGAGTTTGCGACTTTTTTAAAAGAAATCAATCGATACTAAGGCAAACGATTGTCGTACTATTAGCTTTTTCTTTGGTGTCAATGAAAAAAAAAAAAAAAACTACAACGACAATATAAAAGACATCTCAGCAATTTTTCTACCTGGGAACAGCATGAACAAGCTGAAGATTGGTTACTATTTCCTGAAAACATGGGACATCACTTGTCTATAGACGAAGTTAACTTATCAATAGATGAACTCTATACGATAGTTACCAACAAAGCAGCTAAAGGCAAGAAAGGATCTATTCTCGCTATTATTGCAGGCACTAAATCAGAAATTGTCATTAAGCATTTGCAAAAAATAGATCTAAAAAAACACAATCAAGTTACTGAAATCACCCTTGATATGGCTAATAGCATGAAATTGATAGCTAAAAAATCCTTTCTAAAGGCAATACAACTAATAGATCGTTTCCATGTTCAAAAACTGGCATTAGAAGCCATACAAGAAGTTCGAATTAGACTAAAATTGGAGGCTCTGGATCAAGAAAATACAGCCATAGTAGAGGCTAAATCAAATAAAACGCCATTTTTTTTCAAAAGAATTTTCTAATGGTAATACGGTCAAGCAATTACTCACTAGAAGCCGGTTTCTGCTATACAAAAGTCCAAATAAATGGAGTGAGAGTCAAAAAGAAAGAGCGGCAATAGTATTTGCTGAATATCCAGAAATTAAAATAGTTTATTCCTTAAGCCAAAAATTACGTAAGATATACAATAGTAGTATAGATAAAGCAGTTGCTATCAAAAAATTAGCACACTGGTATAATGATATGCAGAACTTAGGAATTAGAAGCTTCAATACCATTATGAACACTATAAAATCAATTACAAGGGATCAATCCCAAAACCTGGGGGGAAATGTCAAAATAAATTGAGAGATTTGCAATCTTAAGAATGAGAGATGCCCCCAATAGACCTTTTAAAATTCATGTTACCTGACTTTTTAGTAGATCACTTTGAAGTGGTTTCTTCTACTAACACAGAAGAAATAGTACACCTATATTTTGAAGAGAATGCCAAGCCTCCAAAAGAATTTGATACACTGGAACTAGTATCAAAGGGCTTTCAGGATGAGATAACCATTCAGGATTTCCCTCTCAGAGGTAAATATGTATATCTACATATAAAAAGACGTCGCTGGACAAATAAGACAACAGGCGAAATTCTTAAAAGAGATTGGAATTTAGTTGCTAAAGGAACCCGCATGACTCAAGAGTTTGCGGCTTTTTTAAAAGAAATTAATAGATAAGAGTGCTACTGATTGTCACACCATTGGTGGTTTCTTCGGAGTCAACGGAAAGAAACTCCAACGACAATATAAAAAACACCTGAGTTCCTTTAATGCTTGGGCTCCACGAGAACATGCACATCAATGGATTGTTTACCCTGAAAATATGGGCACCCATTTATCAATTGACGAAGTAGCTTTGTCTCAGGGTGAACTTTACACTATTGTAACCAACAAGAAGTTCAAAGGTAAAAAAGGTTCCTTAGTTGCCATTGTTGCTGGAACAAAGGCAGATAAAGTCATAGAACATATCAGAAAGATTGATTACAAGAAGAGAAGCTGTGTCAAAGAAATAACACTTGACATGGCTAATTCTATGAAATTGATCTCTAAAAGATGTTTCCCTAAAGCCACACAGGTAACAGATAGATTTCATGTCCAAAAACTGGCACTGGAAGCCTTACAAGAGATTAGGATTAAACATCGATGGGAGGCTATGGATTTTGAGAATCAATTGATATTGCAAGCCAAAAGAGAGAATCAAACCTATATTCCGGAGCTCTTAGCTAACGGTGACTCTGTAAAACAGCTATTAGCCAGGAGTCGATATGCACTTTATAAATCTCGCGAAAAATGGACTGAGAATCAAAATGAAAGAGCTCAATTATTATTTGGACTATATCCAGATATAAAAACAGCCTATTATCTAAGCCAACAACTTCGAGGTATCTACAATAGCAACAATGACAAGCACATTGCGATGACTAAACTAGCACATTGGTATAGGAATGTAGAGGAATCTGGTTTTAAAAACTTCAATATTCTACTCAATACTATAACTTTCAATTACCGGTCAATCTTAAACTACTTTGATAATAGAAGTACCAATGCTTCTGCTGAATCTTTCAATGCAAAAATAAAAGCCTTTAGAAGTCAGTTTAGAGGAGTAAGGAAAATAGATTTCTTCTTGTTCAGATTATCTAATCTTTTTGCCTAATCCCCAACTTTTGCAATTGACCCCAAACCGAGCTGTTAGGCGAGAGAGGGTAGTTGTAAAAAAAAGAACCCCAACCTTTTCAGGTTGGGGCTCCATAGATCCTGAAACAATTTCAGGATAAAGAAAGGCGACGACATACTCTCCCACATAATTGCAGTACCATCTGCGCTGGCGGGCTTAACTACTCTGTTCGGGATGGGAAGAGGTGAGCCCCGCCGCAATAACCACCTTAAGATTATTGTTTAAGGAGTTTCAAGTTTTTATAGTTTCAAGTTAACAACTTGTAACATTAAACTTCAAACTTTAAACGCAGCTTTGCTGCAATATCTTAACATACTGAGATAAAGAAAAGTAAATTTATTTTTAGAAAGTTTCTCCCTCCCGATTGCTCGGGAGGAAAAGGGTGTACATAAGCTTACGGATTATTAGTACTACTCGACTATGACATTACTGCCTTTACATCTATAGCCTATCAACGTGGTCATCTCCCACGATCCTTAAAAGAAATCTCATCTTGTGGTGGGTTTCGCGCTTATATGCTTTCAGCGCTTATCCCTTCCAAACGTAGCTACTCTGCAGTGCCACTGGCGTGACAACAGATACACTAGAGGTTTGTCCAATTCGGTCCTCTCGTACTAGAATCAGATCCACTCAAATTTCTTGCGCCCACAGTAGATAGAGACCGAACTGTCTCACGACGTTCTGAACCCAGCTCGCGTGCCACTTTAATGGGCGAACAGCCCAACCCTTGGGACCTTCTCCAGCCCCAGGATGTGACGAGCCGACATCGAGGTGCCAAACCCCCCCGTCGATATGAGCTCTTGGGGGAGATCAGCCTGTTATCCCCGGCGTACCTTTTATCCTTTGAGCGATGGCCCTTCCATGCGGAACCACCGGATCACTATGCTCTACTTTCGTACCTGATCGACCTGTATGTCTCTCAGTCAAGCTCCCTTATGCCATTGCACTCTACGCACGGTTACCAAGCGTACTGAGGGAACCTTTAGAAGCCTCCGTTACTCTTTTGGAGGCGACCACCCCAGTCAAACTACCCACCAAGCAATGTCCCCCGCAATCGCGGGGTTAGGCCTCAGATAAACAAAGGGTTGTATTTCAACAATGACTCCACAACGCCTAGCGACGCCACTTCACAGTCTCCAACCTATCCTACACATCATTTATCCAAGGTCAATACTAAGCTATAGTAAAGGTGCACAGGGTCTTTTCGTCCCACTGCGGGTAAACGGCATCTTCACCGTTACTACAATTTCACCGAGCTCATGGCTGAGACAGTGTCCAGATCGTTACACCATTCGTGCAGGTCGGAACTTACCCGACAAGGAATTTCGCTACCTTAGGACCGTTATAGTTACGGCCGCCGTTTACTGGGGCTTCAATTCAATGCTTCTCCGAAGATAACATCTCCTCTTAACCTTCCAGCACCGGGCAGGTGTCAGGCCCTATACTTCATCTTACGATTTTGCAGAGCCCTGTGTTTTTGATAAACAGTCGCCTGGACCTCTTCACTGCGGCCAGCATTGCTGCTGGCGACCCTTCTCCCGAAGTTACGGGTCTATTTTGCCTAATTCCTTAGCCATGAATCTCTCGAGCACCTTAGAATTCTCATCTCGACTACCTGTGTCGGTTTGCGGTACGGGTACTATTAACCTGAAGTTTAGAGGTTTTTCTTGGAAGCCCTTAGGTGCACTATCTCTTTGTCCGAAGACGCCGAGTACTATCGTATTTCCCCAAAACCCGTGGATTTGCCTGCGGGTCTTATAGGTAGGTACTTCAACGAACTATTCCGTCAGTTCGCGGCACTTTCATCACTCCGTCACCCCATCACAGTTAACAGTAGTACGGGAATATTAACCCGTTGGCCATCGACTGTCCCTTTCGGGTTCGCCTTAGGTCCCGACTAACCCACAGCTGATTAGCATAGCTGTGGAAACCTTAGTCTTTCGGTGTGCGGGTTTCTCGCCCGCATTATCGTTACTTATGCCTACATTTTCTTTTCTAACCAGTCCAGCATGCTTTACAACACACCTTCTACCCTGTTAGAATGCTCCCCTACCACTTACAATAAATTGTAAATCCATAGCTTCGGTAATATACTTATGCCCGATTATTATCCATGCTCGTCCGCTCGACTAGTGAGCTGTTACGCACTCTTTAAATGAATGGCTGCTTCCAAGCCAACATCCTAGCTGTCTATGCAGACAAACCGCGTTCTTTCAACTTAGTATATATTTGGGGACCTTAGCTGATGGTCTGGGTTCTTTCCCTCTCGGACTTGGACCTTAGCACCCAAGCCCTCACTGTTAGTGAACATTATATAGCATTCGGAGTTTGTCAGGAATTGGTAGGCGGTGAAGCCCCCGCATCCAATCAGTAGCTCTACCTCTATATAACTTTATAACTAACGCTGCACCTAAATGCATTTCGGGGAGTACGAGCTATTTCCGAGTTTGATTGGCCTTTCACCCCTACCCACAGATCATCCCAAGACTTTTCAACGTCAACGGGTTCGGTCCTCCACTGTGTGTTACCACAGCTTCAACCTGTCCATGGGTAGATCACACGGTTTCGCGTCTAACACTACTGACTAAAGCGCCCTATTCAGACTCGCTTTCGCTACGGATCCGTGGCTTAACCACTTATCCTTGCCAGCAACGTTAACTCGTAGGCTCATTATGCAAAAGGCACGCCGTCACCCCACGAAAGGGCTCCGACCGCTTGTAAGCGTATGGTTTCAGGATCTATTTCACTCCGTTATTCACGGTTCTTTTCACCTTTCCCTCACGGTACTGGTTCACTATCGGTCTCTCAGGAGTATTTAGCCTTAGCGGATGGTCCCGCCAAATTCAGACAGGGTTTCACGTGCCCCGCCCTACTCAGGATACCACTATCCTTTACACTTGTTACCTATACAGGACTATCACCCTCTATGGTTCTACTTTCCAGTAGATTCTAGTTCCTCGTGCAAGAAATGTCGTGGTCCTACAACCCCAACATTGCCGTAACAACATTGGTTTGGGCTAATCCGCGTTCGCTCGCCACTACTTACGGAATCACTTTTGTTTTCTTCTCCTCCGCCTACTTAGATGTTTCAGTTCAGCGGGTTTGCCCACCTATCGGTGTACTATGTCTTCAACATAGTGGGTTGCCCCATTCAGGTATCTACGGATCAATTGGTGTGTGCCCATCCCCGTAGCTTTTCGCAGCTTATCACGCCTTTCATCGCCTCTGAGAGCCAAGGCATCCCCCATACGCCCTTATTTTGCTTATTGTACCAATCTTAAAATTAATTAAGACCGTTTTTGTTTGTCTTTTACTACTAATAGTAAAAAACGCTTTCTACTTTTAATATTTTTCTTATCTCAATATGTCAATGAACTTTGATTCAGTGTTCAGTCTACAGTTTTTAGTATTCAGTTTTACCCGAACACTGATCACTTTTTTTCTGACCACTTCTTTTGTGGAGAATAACGGAGTCGAACCGTTGACCTCCTGCGTGCAAGGCAGGCGCTCTAGCCAGCTGAGCTAATCCCCCATTTTTTAGTTGTCAGTTAACAGTTTTCAGTTAACAGCACTTAAAACGGTTACTCAACCTCTAAAATTTCCTTTTTTACTAAGCTTTTCAGTTTTTTATTTTGTTTTTTATAATTTACAATTCATAATTAACAACTTAAAAAGTAGTCCCGGGCAGACTCGAACTGCCGACCCCTACATTATCAGTGTAGTACTCTAACCAGCTGAGCTACGAGACTCTGTTTTTACTTAATTTTCATTATTTTTTAAATTAACAGCAAGAGCAATAAATTCTTTAAATATTTTCCAAATTCTCTTTTCGTCTCTTTCCTTAACGTGTTGATAAATCAACTAACAATAAGGCTCTAGAAAGGAGGTGTTCCAGCCGCACCTTCCGGTACGGCTACCTTGTTACGACTTAGCCCTAGTTACCAGTTTTACCCTAGGCAGCTCCTTGCGGTCACCGACTTCAGGCACCCCCAGCTTCCATGGCTTGACGGGCGGTGTGTACAAGGCCCGGGAACGTATTCACCGGATCATGGCTGATATCCGATTACTAGCGATTCCAGCTTCACGGAGTCGAGTTGCAGACTCCGATCCGAACTGTGACCGGTTTTATAGATTCGCTCCTGGTCGCCCAGTGGCTGCTCTCTGTACCGGCCATTGTAGCACGTGTGTAGCCCAAGGCGTAAGGGCCGTGATGATTTGACGTCATCCCCACCTTCCTCACAGTTTACACTGGCAGTCTTGTTAGAGTTCCCGACATGACTCGCTGGCAACTAACAACAGGGGTTGCGCTCGTTATAGGACTTAACCTGACACCTCACGGCACGAGCTGACGACAACCATGCAGCACCTTGTAAATTGTCTTGCGAAAAGTCTGTTTCCAAACCGGTCAATCTACATTTAAGCCTTGGTAAGGTTCCTCGCGTATCATCGAATTAAACCACATGCTCCACCGCTTGTGCGGGCCCCCGTCAATTCCTTTGAGTTTCATTCTTGCGAACGTACTCCCCAGGTGGGATACTTATCACTTTCGCTTAGCCACTGAAGTTGCCCCCAACAGCTAGTATCCATCGTTTACGGCGTGGACTACCAGGGTATCTAATCCTGTTCGCTACCCACGCTTTCGTCCATCAGCGTCAATCAATTAGTAGTAACCTGCCTTCGCAATTGGTATTCCATGTAATCTCTAAGCATTTCACCGCTACACTACATATTCTAGTTACTTCCTAATAATTCAAGTTTAGCAGTATCAATGGCCGTTCCACCGTTGAGCGATGGGCTTTCACCACTGACTTACTAAACCGCCTACGGACCCTTTAAACCCAATGATTCCGGATAACGCTTGGATCCTCCGTATTACCGCGGCTGCTGGCACGGAGTTAGCCGATCCTTATTCTTACGATACCGTCAAGCTGGTTCACGAACCAGTGTTTCTTCTCGTATAAAAGCAGTTTACAATCCATAGGACCGTCATCCTGCACGCGGCATGGCTGGATCAGGCTTGCGCCCATTGTCCAATATTCCTCACTGCTGCCTCCCGTAGGAGTCTGGTCCGTGTCTCAGTACCAGTGTGGGGGATCTCCCTCTCAGGACCCCTACCCATCGTAGCCTTGGTAAGCCGTTACCTTACCAACTAGCTAATGGGACGCATGCTCATCTTTCACCGTTGTGACTTTAATACTAAGTTGATGCCAACTCAGTATACTATGAGGTATTAATCCAAATTTCTCTGGGCTATCCCTCTGTGAAAGGTAGATTGCATACGCGTTACGCACCCGTGCGCCGGTCTCTTGGTTCGAAAACCAATACCCCTCGACTTGCATGTGTTAAGCCTGCCGCTAGCGTTCATCCTGAGCCAGGATCAAACTCTTCATCGTATATTATGCGAATCAAATTGCTTTGATTCTATTTATGTTTGACTGAAGATCTAGTGGTTTTATTATAATCTATCGATTCTATTACTCTTATTCTTTTGTTTTAAGATCTCTCTTAAAACGGCTGTCAATTCAATATGTCTAGGAACGTGTCTTATCTTTTTTTTCGTCTCGTATAACTCACTTAGTGTGTTTCTCGAAGCGGGTGCAAAAGTACAACTTCTTTTTAATCTCGCAAGAAAAATTTAAAGTTTTTTTTCGAAGTTTTAAACCTCTTTTCTTTAATCTTTCTTACCAATCTCTCAAGGAACTTTGCATATTTTGCGGGGTGCAAATGTAATAAGCCAATTCAAATCTCACAAGTTTTTTTTGATTTTTATTTTAGAAACCTTAATCCCTAAATCAAATAATAACTGGCAATATCTTAATGAACTTTGTCGCTGTTGCGGGTGCAAAAGTACCACCTTTATTCGCTTAAACAATACTTTTAAACAAGTATTTTTACCCTTTTTACAACTTTGTTTTTAACCGACTGAAAACGTGAGTCTTGAAATTGTAGCATCTTAAACTTTAAAACTCTTTTTATGGAAAAGAAGCACTTTGACCATAAAAAACAACCAAAATTCTTCTTTATGCCTCTAAAAATAGATATCAAACCCCTAACCTAGCCCTGATAGAAGCGAAAATCCTTCCAGTCCCGCTTGCGAACCGGAAGATTCTAGCGAATAACAGGTAAATGCTCCCGAAACAAACATCATCATCAACACATTTAAAGGTTTAAAATATTTATTCATCCGTATTATAATACACAACAAACCTTATATATATATTGTATGTGTTTTGTTAATACTTTATATTTGCATTCTAAAATTTACAAAACAATGATTAAGATTACTTTGCCCGACGGGTCAGTTAAAGAATTTGCTCCTGGAGCATCCCCAATGGATGTTGCAAAAAGCATTAGTGAAGGATTTGCTAGAAATGTAATTTCAGCTTCTTTTAATGGCACAACCATTGAAACAACCACACCTTTAACCACGGATGGAAGTCTTATATTATATACATGGAATGACGAAGAAGGAAAAAAAGCCTTCTGGCATTCTACATCACACGTCATGGCACAGGTTCTGGAAGAAATGTACCCAGGCATTAAACTAACACTTGGACCTGCAATATCTAATGGATTTTATTACGATGTAGATTTTGAAGATCAGAAAATCACTGATGCAGATTTTAAAAAGATAGAAGACCGTGTTCTTGAAATCGCGAGAGGAAAGCACGAATTCAAATTACGCCCTGTTTCTAAAGCTGACGCTTTGGAACTATACAAAGATAATGTATACAAAACTGAGTTGATTTCGAATCTTGAAGACGGAACCATTACCTTTTGCGACCATGATACTTTTACTGATTTGTGTCGCGGTGGTCATATTCCAAATACCGGAATTATCAAGGCAATGAAAATCATGAGTGTTGCCGGAGCGTACTGGCGTGGTGACGAAAAGAACAAACAATTAACACGTGTTTACGGGACTTCATTTCCTAAACAAAAGGATCTAACAGAATACCTTGCTTTACTAGAAGAGGCGAAACGTCGCGACCACAGAAAACTTGGAAAAGAATTAGAGTTGTTTGCGTTTTCACAAAAAGTAGGCCAAGGTCTTCCATTATGGCTCCCAAAAGGCGCTGCATTGAGAGAACGTTTAGAGCAGTTTTTAAAAAAAGCACAAAAGAAAGCGGGTTATGAACAAGTGGCTACACCACACATTGGCCAAAAGGAATTATATGTAACTTCTGGTCATTATGCCAAATACGGAGCAGACAGTTTTCAACCTATCAATACTCCAGCTGAAGGAGAAGAGTTCTTATTAAAACCAATGAACTGCCCTCATCACTGTGAAATCTACAATGTACGCCCTTGGTCTTACAAAGATTTACCAAAACGTTATGCTGAATTTGGAACTGTTTACAGATACGAACAAAGTGGAGAACTACACGGTTTAACACGCGTTCGTGGTTTTACTCAAGATGACGCCCACATCTTTTGTACTCCGGAACAATTGGACGAAGAATTCAAGAAAGTAATTGACTTAGTACTCTATGTATTCGGCTCATTAGGATTTGAAAACTTTACCGCTCAAATTTCGCTACGCGACAAAGAGAATAGGGATAAATATATAGGTAGCGACGAAAACTGGGAAAAAGCAGAGAATGCCATTATTAATGCAGCTCGTGACAAGGGATTGAATACGGTTGTTGAATATGGCGAAGCCGCTTTCTACGGTCCAAAACTGGACTTTATGGTAAAAGATGCCCTAGGAAGACAATGGCAACTAGGAACAATTCAGGTAGATTACAACCTACCAGAACGATTTGAATTGACTTATAAAGGCTCTGATAACGAATTACATAGACCTGTCATGATCCACAGAGCTCCTTTTGGCTCCATGGAACGTTTTATCGCCATTCTTTTAGAACACACAGCAGGAAATTTCCCACTCTGGCTAATGCCAGAACAGGCTATAATATTGTCTTTGAGCGAGAAATATGAAAAATATGCCAAAAAAGTTTTAGATTTGCTAGAAAATCACGAAATTCGCGCCCTCATTGACAACCGAAGTGAAACAATAGGAAAGAAAATCAGAGATGCAGAAATGCAAAAAATCCCGTTCATGCTGATTGTAGGTGAGGAAGAAGAAAAAAACGGCACCATTTCTATCCGTCGCCATGGACAGGAAGGAAAAGGAAACATAAGCGTTACAATAGAAGAATTTGCTTCGATAGTAGACGAAGAAATCAAAAAAACATTAAAAGTATTTACAGTTTAACTTAAATTATAAAGTCATAGCAATAAGAAGCAACAGAGGTTATCAACCTCGCGTAGAAAAAAAGGATGCACACAGAATAAACAATCTTATTCGTGGTGTACAAGAAGTACGACTTGTAGGTGAAAATATTGAGCCTGGAGTTTTTAAACTTTCAGAGGCTTTAAGATTAGCTGACCAATTTGAATTAGATCTAGTTGAGATTTCTCCAAATGCAGAGCCGCCAGTTTGTAAAATCATGGATTACAAGAAATTTGTTTACGAACAAAAGAAACGTGATAAAGTCCTTAAGGCGAAATCTACACAGGTAACTGTTAAAGAAATTCGTTTTGGTCCTCAAACAGATGAGCATGATTATGAATTCAAGAGAAAGAATGCTGAAAAATTCCTAAAAGAGGGTGCTAAATTAAAAGCGTTCGTTTTCTTTAAAGGACGTTCTATCATTTATAAAGATCAGGGTCAAATCTTGTTATTGAGATTAGCCACAGACTTGGAAGAATTTGGAAAAGTAGAAGCTATGCCAGTTCTGGAAGGAAAGAGAATGATTATGTTCATTGCTCCAAAGAAAAAGAAATAAGTCGAATGTTTAAAAGTCGAAAGTCATAAAGTACAACCTTTGGACATTCCGACATTAGGCTTTAAGACTAAAAAAATAAGTAAGTAAGAATAAATTAAAACACTAGGAAAAAATGCCTAAAATGAAAACCAAATCTAGCGCCAAGAAACGTTTTAAAGTTACTGGTTCTGGAAAGATTAAAAGAAAGCATGCTTTTAAAAGTCACATCTTGACTAAAAAATCTAAAAAACGTAAATTGGCTTTGACACATTCAGCGCTAGTTCACAAAACAGATATGAAAAGCATCAAACAACAATTAAGAATTATCTAATCGACAATTACAAATTGTCAATTACAAAAAATAATTCTTTAGGTTAAAACAATTTAAAATAACCTTGGAGTATGGCCATTAAGTTCTCTTGATTTAATTCGGGACGCCTGCTACAAAAAAACAATAAAATTATGCCAAGATCGGTAAATTCAGTTGCTAAAAGAGCAAGAAGAAAAAAAATAATGAAGCAAGCCAAAGGTTTCTTTGGTAGACGTAAAAACGTTTGGACAGTTGCTAAGAATGCGGTAGAGAAAGCAATGTGCTACGCTTACCGTGACAGAAAAGTGAACAAAAGAAATTTCCGTGCTTTATGGATTCAACGTATCAACGCTGGAGCTAGATTAGAAGGAATGTCTTATTCACAATTCATGGGTAAAGTAAAAGCTAACGGAATCGAATTGAACCGTAAAGTTCTTGCAGATTTAGCTATGAACCACCCTGAAGCTTTCAAAGCTGTACTTAACAAAGTAAAATAAACGTTTTATCAACTCAATTTAAGACTACTTACTTATATAAAAACCTCAATCGAAAGATTGGGGTTTTTTGTTTATTTATGACTTTTAAATCGGTTTACAAAACCCCAACAATATGAGTCACTACGTTTCTGTATTTTAATTAATTTCTGTATTTTCGAGCAATGATACTAAAGAAGCTATACTCCCCTATTTATATTCTATTACTGATACTCTTTATCGTCTTTCAATCCTGTGAGAAAAAGACACAAACCATAACCCAAAAAAAGAGCTATCCTAAAATAGACACACTCTTAAAAATGGGGTATAAGCATTATCAAAATACAAAACTTGATAGTTCTTACTATTATTTTAATCAAGCCAAACAAGAATCTATTCGAGAAAAAGATACTTCCCGAATCATCCATTCAATAGCATGGATGGCGCAAATTCATATCTTTTCTGGAGATTATTCAGGTGGCGAAGCAACGGCTGTTGAAGCTCTTCCTTTTATAGAAAACACCAATAAATACCCTAATGGTAAATGGAACATCTATAATGCCCTAGGAAACAATTACCTATATACCGCTGACCACGACCATTCCTTATACTATTTTAATAAAGCATTAAGTCTAAAAACAGACCCAATTGAAAAAATAAGTACAAAAAGCAATATAGCCCTAGTTTATATAGATCAAAACAAATTCCATAACGCCATAAAAATTCTTTTGCCGTTAACTTTAAAAAAAGAGCTTTCAAATAACCCAGAAATTTATGCCAGACTACTCGATAATCTAGGTTATTCCTATTTTAAAACAGCCAATCCAAAAGCATTTAATTATTTAAATCAATCCTTGAAAATAAGATTGCGAATATTAGACAACTGGGGTCTGATGGCGAGTTATTATCATCTTTCTGAATACTATAACAAAAGTCATCCAAAGCTAGCTACAGATTATGCCCTATTAACTTATAAAAAAGCAACCGAGATAAAAAGTATTGATGACCGCTTGAAATGCCTAGAATTATTAATTAAAAACAGCCCTTCAAGTCAATCGAAAAAACACTCATTACAATACCTCCATATCAATGACAGTGTCAATAAAGCAAGGCAAAAGATGAAGAATCAATTTGCTAAAATTAAATACGATTCTAAAAAAGAAAAAGATGAAAATATAAAACTAAAAGAACAAAAGATTCTGCTTTTAGAACAAGAAAAAAATAAAAATTTACTCTTTTATTTTATAGTAACAATAGGTTTCCTAACCACGTTATTCATTACCTATTTTTTGGTGGCAAAAAACAAAAGAGAGAAAATACAAACTTCATATAACACCGAAATACGAATTGCAAAAAAACTGCATGATGAACTAGCCAATGATGTCTACCACGCCATGACTTTTGCCGAAACACAAGATTTATCCACTAGTCAAAATAAAGAAATATTACTCACAAATCTCGATACCATTTATTCTAGAACTCGAAACATTTCTAAAGAAAACAGCAATATCGAAACGGGCTCCAATTTTGTCTCTACTCTTAAAGAATTGATAGCAAGCTTCAATACAAATGAAGTAAATATATTAGTAAACGGAATAGATTCCACTCCTTGGACAAAAATAGAAAATAATAAAAAAATCATTATATACCGCGTATTACAGGAATTACTTGTCAATATGAAAAAGCACAGCCAATGCAATCTAGCAGTAATCACTTTCAAAAAAAACGAAGATAAATTACAAATAGATTACACTGACAACGGCGTAGGAGCAGTACTTGACAAAAGAAATAAAAGAAATGGACTCCAAAATGTGGAAAACCGTATTCTATCAATAAATGGAACTATTAATTTTGATACTAAATCCCATAAAGGGTTCAAAACAAGCTTTGCATTACCAATATAACCGTAGCCATTATGTTTAATAAAGTTTTAGTAGCCGAAGATTTAGACAGCATCAGTATTGCTGTCGTACAAATACTAGAAGAACTTTCTATTTCAGAAATTCATCATGCAAAATACTGTGATGATGCCTTACTAAAAATCAAGAAAGCAATTCTAGATGACTCTCCTTACGATTTACTTATTAGCGACTTATCATTTAAAGCAGACCATCGAGAAAACCAACTAACTTCAGGCGAAGCACTCATCGCTGCAGCAAAAAAAACACAGCCCGATATCAAAACAATTGTGTTTTCTATCGAAGATAAATCCTTTAGAATAAAATCTCTTTTTAATAATTTAGGTATTAATGCCTATGTTTCTAAAGGAAGAAATAGCATTCCTGAACTCAAAAAAACGGTCGAAAATGTTTTTAGCGATGGAACCAGAATTATATCTACTGCATTGTCTCATGTGTTAAATAACAAATCAATATTTGAAATCGAAGCTTATGACATTTCACTTTTAAAATTATTATCAATCGGTCTTACTCTTGATGAAATCGCTAATGAATTCAAAAAAAATGGAATAACTCCTAATGGCAGTAGTAGTATTGAAAAACGAATCAATAAACTCAAAATCTACTTCAAAGCTAACAATGCCACTCATCTTGTCGCCATTGCCAAAGATCTAGGATTGATCTAATAACGGCTAATTTCTGTATTTACAGCCCAGTTTATTCCAAACCACGCTAGTCTCTTTCTATAAGAGTAGCAAAGCATTTCGATTTTTCACATGAGAGCTATTGATTTTTTATACTTTAAAATTAGCTTAAAAAATTAACGTTTAATAGCTTTAATAAGTTACAACACAATTTTTCAATAAAAAACTTCCTAAATGAGGTTTTCCGTAAAGTTTTTTTTCGATGTAAAAGTACTTTTGAATAAAATTAAAAACATGCTTTACAAAATTAAAACAATAAAACTACTAACCATTTTCCTAGCTTTAATCAATATAGGCTGTGAACAAAAGAAAACATCTTTCATCGAAAAAAAAACGGACAAGTCTCTAGTGACTAAAAAAATAACAACATCTACTAAAATCACTGATTCAATAAAATACGACAAGTCTGTTTTCGGAACTGATGAAGAAGGAAATGATGTTCAAGGGAAAATAATTATTGAAGGTAAAAACGGCATTGGGATTTTGATTGGCAAAGAAGATACCAAAATAGAGATTGTCATTGAAATGATTAATCATAACGAACTCATTGCGACTGATATTGACGGATTTAAATACAAGCTAAAATTCAAATAAAAGATTAAGAAACCACTACTCACATCATAGATAACATCCTTATTTCTATATACTTTTTATTACAATAAAAATGCCCTCTCAAAAATGAAAGGGCATTACACTTGTTATTAATTGATTAAGGATTACTTACCTTTAAAATAGTTAGCACCCCACATATCATATCTCTTTTTCATTGTTTCAATTTTATTTTGAAAAGCAGGCCAGTCTTTCTTTTCCTTTGGAGACCATAACACCTCACTCAAAGCGCTCAAACGAGGAAATATCATATACTCTACTTTGGCAGGATTAAGCATATATTCAGTCCAAATATTCCCTTGAGCACCCAATACATATTGCGCTTGTTGCTCATTCAGTTCTTTCGGAATTGGCTCATAGCTATAAATTTTTTCTAAATTAGTAAATCCTCCAATAGTAACCTCTGTTTCTTCTTTAGTTTGCGAATGATCTAAATACACATGACTTCCAGGGGTCATAATAACCTGATGATTTTCTTTGGCAGCAGCAATACCACCTGCTTCACCTCTCCAACTCATAACAATCGCATTTGGAGCAAGTCCACCTTCAAGGATCTCATCCCAACCAATTAAAGTTCTTCCCTTTTTATTAATATACTTTTCCATTCGTTGAATAAAGTAGCTTTGCAATTCATGCTCATCTTTTAAACCTTTTTCCTTTATCAATTGCTGGCAAAATTCACTTCTTTTCCAAGCATCCTTAGGAGATTCATCTCCTCCAACATGAATGTATTTTGAAGGAAACAAAGCCATCACCTCATCAAGCACATCTTCCAAGAATTTGAAAGTATATTCCGTTGGAGCATAAACATCAGTAAAAACTCCCCATGTTTCCTGAACAAGTTTCACTCTTCCGTTTGCTAATTCTTGCTTACTTTTTTCAGAAATTACTGCGTCTGGAATTACTGTTTTCTCGTCTGGAAAACAGCTCAACAGTGGGTAAGCCGCAATTGCTGCACTACTATGTCCTGGCATTTCAATTTCAGGAATCACTGTTATAAATCGATCAGATGCATATTTAACAATCTCTTTTACTTCTTCTTGAGTATAAAAACCACTCTCTGGCGTATTATCATTTCCAGTTCCTGGATATCTACCCACAATAGAACCGTTTCTCTTAGAACCTATTTCGGTTAATCTTGGGTATTTTTTAATCTCTATTCTCCAGCCTTGGTCTTCGGTTAAGTGCCAATGAAAATAATTTAATTTGTGTAAAGCTAAATAATCGATGAATTTTTTAACAAAAGAAACCGGAAAAAAATGACGTCCCACATCAAGCATCGCTCCTCGATACACAAAACGAGGTTCATCTTTAACGTCAACAGATGCTATCTTTAAAGCACTACTTTTTTCTAATGGAAGTAACTGTATCAATGTTTGCATACCATAAAAAGTTCCCATAGCAGAGTTTCCGTTTATTACCACCCCATTGCTTGTACTCTTCAAACTATAACCTTCGGCTTTCAAGCCTTCAATATTTTTAAGGCTATTGAATTTAATGTAGTTTTTTGTCGCCTTTTTAACCACTGCCAATTTAAATCCATAATAGTCCGACAAATACTCGTTCAAAAAAGCAGCAGCAGCAGCATCCATTTTATTCGAAACTACTAAACTTGTTTTTGGATTAATAACAAAACTTCCCGCATTAGTAGTGACTTCCAACGGTTGGGGAATAATATTTACTTCCTGGCCAAAGGACACCACACTACATAGAAGAAGTGAAAATAAAATCGATCTTATCATACTTTTGTTTTTTAATTATTATTGTGTTTACTCTTTGTTTAAAATTACTGCATCAAGTAATCCGTTACAAAATCAATTAATGCAAAGCCGAAAATATAACATATTAAACAAACCACCTAACAGCACCTACCAGTTTATCAACAGAAATAAGTAAACCTACAAGATTTTTTAGACATTTTAAAAAGCTTTTTAAATTTCTCTGACTATTTTTTTTATAAATAATCTGAAAAAGTCCACAAACAATTTAAAACTAAACGAAAAGACGCCATTTACATTTGTAAATGACGCCTTTTTAACTAACATGCAAAAACTAATATCCTTTTGCAGCTTGTGCTTCCTTCAAAAATGGATTACGATCCAAAGCACTTTGAGGATAAGGCATTTTAACGAACTTCTCTTCCCATGTACGCACTTGAACTGGACTATTAGTAATATCATAAGTAGTCTTCATCACAACATTAGCAATATTCCAACGACGAATATCTTGAAAACGTTGTCCTTCTCCTGCTAATTCAATACGTCTTTCATTACGTATTACTTGACGAAGTTTATCTTTTGTATTATAAACTGCCTCATCAATAGCCGGCATTCCAGCACGATCTCTAATATCTTTTAAGGCAGCATAGATAGAAGCATCTGGACCAGAAACTTCATTTTTTGCTTCTGCATAAGTAAGCAAAATTTCTGCATAACGAATAATCTGAAAATCCTGAGCACCATCCCAATCAGTAGTTGTATAAGCAGGATCTACTAATTTTCTAAAATTATAACCTGTTTTACTATTGTTATTTCCTCCTTTTGCCCAATTAAAAACATAACCAGCGCTATAACGATCCCAAGGATTTGAAGGAAATAGAATACTGGCATACAAACGAGTGTCTCTATTTTTAAACTCATCATAGTAAGCTGCATTTGGTGTTCCATTATTATAGTTTGATGCGCGTTGAGCCGCTGTAGGAGCACTAAAAACATTTCCATTTTTATCCCAGTAAGCATCTACCAACCCAGCAGTTGGTGTTATAGAACTCCATCCTCCTAAATCTGAACAAGGAAATAAGGTATTTAAACCGTTTCCATATTCATATGACGAATTATCTATATTTTGTGCCGCCAAAATAACTTCTTTACTATTCTCATTTACAGCCCAAAATTGTTGTTCATAACTAGCTAATCCTTTATAGAATTTTTCTTTTTCTGCAGCATTTGCAAAAGTCACAAAGCTAGAATAGTCATCTTGGGTATCTTTACTTGTCAAAGCACTAACTCTAAACAGTTCGTATCCCATTCCCATTACATGCTCAGCACTAGCAGCGGCTTCAGCCCATTTCCCATATTGCAATTCTACTCTCGCCTTGATTGCCCACGCAGCACCAGTTGTAATTCTACCCGTTTCATTATTTGTCCCTCCAGCATAACTTGCTGGCAATTGATCAGCCACACTTGTCAGTTCTGATAATACAAATGCAATTATATCTGCCTCAGAAGAAGGTGCTATTGCAGTTTCTAAAGGATCTGAATACGCATTTTTAAGCAAAGGCACTGCGCCAAAATTTCTCGCTAATTCAAAATAAGTCATTGCTCTTAGCACTTTTGCTTCAGCAATAAATCGTGTTCTAAGACTCTCATTCATAGGTGCCTTACCCACATTATCCAAAAAATAATTATACTGACGAATTGCAGTATACCTTGACTTATAGCCACGATCAATCCCTTCATTAATATTACCTGAACTTATTGCAGTTGATGTACTTTCCCATGGATATTGACAGTAAGCATTATCCGAAGCCCCGTCATCATAGGCATTATTATACCCCCCTTCTAAATAAGCATAACATCCTGTTAAAGCTAAACGGGTTTCTTTTTCTGAAGTCCAAAACGAACCACTTGATATTTGATCTTGCGGCAACTTATCTAGTGAAGAATCAGAACAACTAGCAAGGGCTGTTATCGCTAGAATAGCAACTATTTTATATGAGATATATTTCATGAAATTTAAATTTAAATTATTACAAAGATATGTTTAGTCCTAAAGAAAAAGTTTTAAGCTGAGGATAAGTACCTCTCACAGATGCCGTTTCAGGATCAAAATCTTTCATTCTTTTGTCACCTCTCAATGTAAATGGATTATTGCTTGAAACATAAACCCTAATTCCTTGAACATTAATTTTTGAGGTCAAAGACTCTGGGCAATTATATCCAAACGATAAGCTTTTTACTCTAAAATAAGAAGCATCAAACAACCAGAAACTTGATTGTCTGGCGTTATGCGTATTATCAGCTGAGCTTAATAAACGCGGATAAGAAGCATTTGGATTTGGATTATCTACAGTCCATCGGTCTAGCATGTATTCTTTAACACCTGCACCATTAAAAAAAGCTTGAGATGCCTCATCATTAAGATATACCTTTACATCAGCAACACCTTGGCCTAATAAGGAAAAGTCGAAATTTTTATAGTTCGCTGTAATATTAATACCGTAAGTAATATAGGGCACATCGGCACCCATTACCACACGGTCATTTCCATCAATCTTATTATCTCCATTTTGATCTTTGTATTTAATATCACCCGCTTTGGTATTGTTTGCTTGAAAAGCATGAGCAGCAACTTCTTGATCTGAGGCAAATAATCCGTCGGCTTCCAACATGTAAAAAGAACCAATCGGTTGTCCAACACGGTTAATCCAGTTGCCGTTTATTTGATCACCTTGACCACCTAAATCAACAACTTTATTCCAAATTCTACTTAAATTTCCACCTACTGAAAAATTAAAATCACCAATATGATTATTGTGAGTCAAAGATAATTCAATTCCTTTGTTTTGCACTTTGGCTAAATTTACCGACGGTCTTAATGATCCATCTAAACCAGCTTCATCAGGTAATGATGGATTAGTTAATAAGATTCCATTAGTCATTCTTTCGAATACATCAAGTTGTAAATTCAATTTGTTTCTCCATAAACCTAGATCCAAACCAATATTTGTCATATCCACTTTTTCCCAAGAAAGATTAGGATTAGCCAATTTCCCTAAGAAAACCCCGTCTTGCTTACCTTGATCTAAAATAGCACCAACCCCTGTTGTTAATCCGTCATAAAAATCATAATTCCCAACATTGCTTACACTACCCAATTTACCCCAAGAAGCTCGAAACTTTAACTCAGAAACCCAATCAACTGATTCCATAAATTCCTCCTGAGACACACGCCAAGCTCCTGAAAAAGAAGGAAAAACTCCTCTGCGATGTCCCGGTGCAAATCTGGAAGACTCATCAACTCTTAAACTAGATTCAAATAAATATTTATCATCATAACCATAATTAAAACGCCCAAAAACAGACTGAAAAGCATTCTCTGCTATACCTGATTTTTTAGGATCAATTGTTGTATTCAACGGATCAGTTGAACCTGCATTTATTGAATTCAAACCATTAGTAACAAACGACTTGCGAATAACACCAATAGATCTACTTTTATTATCTTCAAAAGAAGTACCTACTAAAACTTTACCAAAATGTTTACCTACATTTTTTTCATAACTAACAACAAGTTGTGCCAATAAGCTACCTGAATTACTCCAGCTCTCAGTAAGTTTGTTTGGACTTGTTCCCGTACCTGTAATTGGCGCACCTGTATTAAAATTCAATATTGGTGTCATCTCATTTTCAAAAGAACTGTTGAAACTATTGTAATAATTATATGAGAACTGTCCTGTAATATCAAGCCCTGTAATAGGTGTAAAAGTAGCGTTAAGAGAACCTAAAAATCTATTGGTATTGTACTCACTTCTACCACCTTCTTCTAACGAACGCATTGGATTATCTTTAGCTAGAGTACCGTCAATTTTACCTCCATTAATGCTTCCCCAGTTTCCATTAGATTGTTTCAATACCATTAAAGGAACCATTCTATTTAGTGAAACAAAACTGATGTCCCCTTTATTGTTATCAAAACCATCACGGATAAATGAAATATTAGTTCCAATTTTAAATTTTTCTGTTACTTTCGATTCTATGTTAGAACGGAAAGAGTAACGTTTAAGATCCTTTCCAGGAAGAAGTGAATTTTGTTTAAAAGCAGATCCACTCAAGAAATAACGCGTATCACCACCTCCAGAAATGCTTAGTTGATGTTCTGACATCGGTGCAGAAGCTCTCAAAACTTCTCCATACCAATCTGTATCAGGAAAAAAATCAAGATCAGACTTATCTTTTATCTTTTGCAAATCAGATGCAGAATACAACAAAGACTTACCTGCATTTGAAGCCGCTTCATTTCGCAATGTAGCATAATCATAAGCTCCTAACCATTTTGGTAATACTATAGCTGATTGTGAAGCATAGTAAGTATTATAATTGATTGCCATTTTTCCTTCTTTCCCTTTTTTAGTAGTCACAAGAATAACTCCATAAGCAGCACGAGATCCATAAATAGCAGAAGCAGATGCGTCTTTTAATACCGAAATACTTTCAACATCGTTAGGATTTATTCTTGAAAAATCACCAGAACTTACAGGCACACCATCCACTACATACAAAGCTTCTGAAGCACCTAAATTTCCTCTTCCTCTAATGTTAATAGATCCCATATCATTACCAACATCTCCAGGTCGCCCAAGAATATTAACCCCTGGAACAGACCCCTGCAAAGCATTAGTCAAAGAAGTTACAGGACGATTAGCCAATGTTTTAGTATTAACCGTATTTACCGCACCAGAAAGATTCACTTTCTTTTGTTTACCGTAACCTACAACCACAACCTCTTCCAGTTTCTGCCCACCTTGCTTTAAAGTAATACGAAGTGGTGTATTCTTTATCGCTACTTCTTGATCATCAAGCCCAACAAAAGAAACAATTAATATGGTCGCATTATCAGGCACTTCGATTGTAAAAGTTCCATCAATATTAGTCTGGGTTGAAATAGTTGTTCCTTTCACAACAATGTTTGCCCCTGGTAAGGTTTCTCCATTTTGATCAAAAACAGTACCTGTGATTTTTTTCTGTACAAATAAAGAACTAGTGCTCTCTTTTAATTTTTCTACCTTAGAAATAAAGAAATTAGTTTTTTCTTTAGTAGCTACGGTTGCCTTTTTAGAAATTTCTGTTGCTGAAGCTGGCAAAGCAAAACTTAGCAGCGAAATACCCGCAAATTGGACCACTTTTTGTGAAAGCCTATTCAGCCTTACATTCATGGGTTTGTTTAGTACATTCATACTCTTGTATTGGTTTTGATTAATAATGGATTCTTTTACTTTTTTACTCATTTTTAAGAAAACATATTTTTCTAAACAGAAAAACAGTCGAAATAGCATTCCCATAATCTATTGATTTCATATAAGGACAACTATTTTATAAAAATGGCAAAGTCATTTTTGTATTGTCTACTTTACTAAAAACAAGTATTTCAAACACTTAATTACTAGGCAACAACGAAAACACCTTTAGAGGTTATTTCTTATGATTTTTCAATAGAAAGTAACTACTTTAATGCGAATTTCACTCTTTCAAACCCGTTTATAGGTGTTCTTTTTATGAATTTAATAACGTATTTAAATCCAAAAATATAACGATTTCGCACAAAACAAACACCAGTACCTACCAGTTTATTTATTGTTTTTTTTTTAAAAATAAAAAAATATTCCGAACTGAAAAATTCACCATCAAACAATAGACATAAGAAGAATTAAGTCAAACTTAAAAAAAAGAATTAAACCAATAAAAAAGAATAACTTAACAAACAATATATAAATGAGCTTCATTATAAACTAAGAATAATAAAAAAATGTGCTCGGGCACATAAATTATATGTTATCGAACACATTAATAATAATAAAAAAACTGGTAGTATAAAAAACGGTAAGAAAATCACTGCAAAAACTAACTAACTCGCTTTTAATTAAAGGGAAATAATTAATTATAAATAAAATATTCCTTAGAAATTCCTTTCTAAAGCAATTTTATATACTGTCATAAACGTTCCTTGTTTAATCGTCCTTTAAACTTACTTGCCCCATCCATAAAAACCTCTAGTACAATCCTTCCTTTTGGTAGGTTTGCCAGAGAATAGGTCAATAATCCATTTTTAATAGCTTTATATTCATGTTTTTCATGAACAACGCCATTGACAGTAATCAAAACGGTCATTTGGCTTGTCTTATTTGAGACTATATTTAATTCTGTCTTATCAATAACCAATCGAGGATACAATGAAAAAGCATATTTTGCTTGCGTTTTATCAGCTACAAAATTTGATGAAGCTGTAAAACTTAGTTTTTCCTCATTTCCGCAGTCACTTTCAAATGTATGAATCAAATCTCCTTTCATATCAAACATTCGCAAATAACCATCCCCATTTTTTGGTTCTGCCCAAAACTGCAAACCGTCGCCTGCACTATCTATCAATCCCAGTTCATATGTCCCTTCCTTGAGCTTGATCGTGTCTCTATAAACGGTATTCATATTAAGCTCTGAAGGTAATTTATGGTAAATTGTATCCCCTTTTTCACCCAATAAAAAAACAGTATTGTCTTTTGGTTTATTATTAGTTAAGAATTCTATAACAAAATTAGTTGGCAAAACATCCGGAGAAACAAAAGTTGTTGTCATCTGATCATCTCCTCTCCAGCCATCTTTGGCATCATTTGGTCTAGAAAGTTTAACGGTATACTTATTCGCTCCCGGTTTTGACATTATCGCTCCCGGAATTACAATCTCGGCAGTCTCATTAAATTTAAGATTTCCTTTCCAATTAAACTTCTCTTTCGGAAATCCTTCTGTTCCATAAATCACGGTTACGGACTCAAGATTCTCATATCCTAAATTTCGAATTACAAAACGGGGATTAAAACTTGAAGGGTTCAATCGCGCATACTGTTGTTCGTTATTGGGCACCATAATCTGATCAACAGCAACATCCACTTTATGTGTGGGTTTCGAATATTGGAACAAATAGGCCGAAATATTCTCAACTGCCTGTACATTTCCGGTAGCTTCATAAGGTTCCATTGCTAATGACACCTCATGTTTTCCCGGTTCTGTCATTACATCGATCACATCTGGAACCTGTAAATCTCCCGGGCACCAATAGGCGCGATCATAGATCCATGTTCCACCTTGAGGGTAAAGCGGATTATCCCCGCAATCTTTCCACATATTGCGATGATCTACAACTTTACCATCCATTTTTATTTCTCTCCAACGCTGACAAAATTCACTACATCCCTTTGGTTTATCCATCCCATGTCCGGTATGTTGGATACGTATACGGCTAATCTCAACGCCAGAAAGCGATACGAAATCAATAGGAAGTAAATTTTCTTCAATTTTTTCTTTGGCATCGCCATATTTATAACTAGCATTCCAAAGCGGTGTCATGCCTAACTGAACGACAACGGGAGGTCCTAAAACAATTTCGAAATCAATAGTCAAAGCCCAGCCAACGGTTTTATCCTCATAACCAGAATGCACATATTCAATTTCCACGCTATCACGAAGCAAAGGGGCAAAATCTGTTACATCAACTTTCCATTGCCATTGCCATCCTTTATTATAAATACTTCCATAAGGAGTAAGCATACGGCCTAACTCATAATTTATTGTTTCTCCATTTTCACCTTTCTTTCTGAGTTTAATGTGATCCAAATAATCCCAATGTGCCGTAAAAAGACTATCGGGACTACCCAAGGTCACTTTCATCGTTACCTTGCGAATTGGCGTTTTTATTGACGGAAAAATTCCGGGTTTTATATACGACTTTGAACCCGTAGCCGGATCACAGATAATGGTCGTTCTATTGTGCGTCACTACATTTATTACTTTTGGCTTTTGAGCAAAGCAATTAAACGAAATCAAAAAAAATAATATAATCAATAGCTGTTTCATAGATAATATTTAAATATTGGTAACCATAAACTTCTTGGCTACATTCTTCTAAATCAAAAACGAATTTAAAACAGGATAAACTAGGCTTTTCTAAATTCACTTTTGATGCTTATTTTATAGAAACATGAATTGTTCCTCTTTTTAAACCAACACTTTTGCGCTTAACAGTAAACTTTCCTTCTTACCTCTTTTATTAGCAAGGCTTTTCCATTACGCCCCTTGTATCAAAAAGTCATATTACAAACTACAGTCTCTAAATACGTTGTTTATTTTACTATTGTGCTAATTTCCTTTAGCTCTCCGTTTACCCTAATTTTAACCTTAGTAGGCCTAGAAGAATAAATTTTATAGTCCGTAACCTTGCCCTCACTCCAGCTACAATCTATCTCATAATTCCCTCGGGCTCGAAGTCCTGAAAATGCCCCTTTTTTGGCCCACCTCTTTGGAATTGCAGGAAGTAAATGTATTTCATCCATGTGGCTTTGCAGTAACATTTCGGCCATAGCGGCAGGAATTCCCAAGTTCCCATCTAATTGAAATGGAGGATGATTACAAAATAAATTAGGCAAAGTATTATACGTTAGTAAACCACGCAACATAATTCCAGCGCGCTCGCCTTCGCCTAAGCGCGCCCATAAAGCGCCACGCCAAGGCCAAGTCCAGGATCTACGACTGTCACCAACGGTCGATTCTGCTGTAAATGGAGTATGCTCATTTCTTCCATAATTTCCACTGCGGCTTCGTAACGAAAGTATAGCTCCTTGAGCTAATTCTGGCGTTTTGGAAATACTGATTTGACGTCCCGGATATACCGCAAATAAATGTGACGTATGACGATGTTCATCATTAGGATCATCGCGATCTTCTTGCCATTCTTGTAATTGTCCCCATTTCCCAATCTTGTTAGGAGCCAAAAGCGCCTGCATATCTGCAACTTTTTGTTGATAATCTGGATCTATGTTTAGTACTTTGGCTATTTCAAGGTAATTTTGGAATAAATCCCAAACTAATTGTTGGTCCATCATTACGCCATCTTCGCGAGGACCATGTTCTGGAGACCAGCCATTAGGCACCATCAAAGATCCATCAGGCATTTTTTTAAGATGATCTTCCCAATACTGACAAATCTCTTTAATTATAGGATAAGCCGTTTGTTTCAAATAGTCATTATTTCGGGTAAATGACCAATGCTCGTACACATGTTGGGCATACCAAGCACTTGCCGGAATATTCCAATCCCAACCGTTTCCACCAAAAATACTTTGACTTGTCCTAGCTGTCCAGCCACGAGTATTTTCTCCAAAAGCCTTTCGGGTAGCGATACGGCAGGATTCCTGAGCAGCAACAATAAAATCGATCAACGGAATCTGACATTCAGAAAGATTAGTAGATTCTGCTGACCAATAATTCATTTGCAAATTGATGTTGTTGTGGTAATCACTAGCCCAAGCCGGCGTATTGCTATCGTTCCACAACCCTTGTAAATTAGCTGGCAATCCCCCAGGGCGCGAACTACTTGCTAACAAATAACGTCCGTACTGAAACATCGTTTCTTCTAAATCAGGGTCTTCACTTCCTTTTTGTTGTTTTTTCAAGCCTTCTGATGTTTCAACAGCAACGCTTTTACCAGCATAACGTTTTAAACGTTCGTCAGTAGGTAAATTCAATAATTCAGAATCCGTTGTTCCAATATCTATAGATGCGCGTCCCAAAAGCCCCGATAAATCCGTTAGATGATTCTTTCGTAAGGTATTATACGATTTCGTTTGAGCGGCTGCTAACTCTTTTTCAATTAAAGGTAAAGGATCGTTTCCACGCCAATCTGATTTAAAGTCAGCTTTATAATTTGTTCTGGCATCAAGAAGTAAAATCAATGAATTACAATTCTCAAAACTTATGCTATTTCCTTCGATTTTAATTTTTCCTCCCTGATGCTGAATGCGTAAAATGGCAGCATATTTTAGTTTATTAGCCATTTCTCCGTCAAAAATGATACTGTTTTGCTTTGTTTTGCTTATTGCTCCTTGCGCAGAAGTAAGTGAAATTTTTCCGGATAAAGCTCCTTTTTTATTGGCCGTATATCTAAAAACCAAAACCTGATCAGGATAACTGGCAAAAGCCTCACGCTTGTATTGTATCCCATTTTGGATAAATGCTGTTTGATGAATTCCATTTGAAATATCCAGCGAGCGACTATAGGCTGAAGCCTGATTCTGTTGTGCAAAATCGATTGTGATTTCACCAAAATTGCGATAAGAGCCAAAACCATGATCTCCGGTTTCATATTCACCGTCCCAATTATTGTCGCCAGACCATAGACTCTGTTCGTTGAATTGAATCTTTTCCTGATTCACACCGCCATAAAACATCGCTCCCATCCTTCCATTACCTATCGGCAAAGCTTCAGAGTACCATTTTTGGGCGGGTTCTCTGTACCAAAGTTTTAAGGACTTACTTTTGTGGGCATAGATTCCTGTTGTAAATAGGAGTCCCAAAATAAAAAAGGAAAAGAGTTTTTTTGACATTATTATTTAGTAGTTTTTAAATTATTATTTCTCATATTTTATCAAATAAATTTTATCAAGTTGGGTAGGAAAAGTGATTAAATCTCCATTTATTTTTGGGGTGATTGGTTTTCCGTCTTCGGTAACCGTTGGCTTTTTTCCATTCCACGGATTTTCAACAATGCAAGTTCTCCCCTTTTCACTCGTTATTTTTATATATTGAACCTCACCATTTTTCTTTGCGGATGAAACCAAAAAAGCCCCATAGGTTCTCAAATCTTCAAAACTAGCATCTCTACTAACAGGCCATGCCGGAAAAACACGAATCATTCCCTCATAACTCTGCAACAGCATTTCATTGATACAAGACGGAATTGCCCCTAGCGTTTCCGTTACTCCTCCAGATTGAGCAATCAAAAAGTTAGGCAGAGCAGTTTTATTAATTCTTTCTTTTAGTTTTTGTAATACCTTTTCAGGATCATAACCTACTCGTATTGCAGTGGTAAAATAGGTTTCAAAACCGCTCTCTAGATTGGTCCATCCGCTATCACCACCAGGATTTGTATCCCATCGTTCCACTTCTTTACGAAGCGTTTCGGCAAATTCAGGAGTCGATTTTACTCCTGTAATATCAGAAGGAAATACCAGCGAATAAGCCATTACTCTACCAAATCCGGGTTTTGTCCTTTTATCATTTCCTGAGCCTGTTCCCTTTTCTGCGGCTTTAATTCGAATTTCCCCGTTGGTTTCAACAGTAGGAACTGGATGTAAATATTCTTGAATGTGTTTCCATTTTCCTATTCGATCCTTGTCGACATTCAAAAAAGTACACATTTCGATGATTCCTTTACAAAACATTCTCAACATTCCTAAAGTGCTGGTATTATTAATGTCCCCAGACTTCAAATCACTTCTCCAATTATCAGTCCATGGTCCAACTTCCCAAAAATTATCATTATAATTATTGTATTGCCCGTTTTCATATTTCAGATAATCTTCCCAAAAATTAGCAACTTCTCGGATAAAAGGATATACCTTTTGAACATATCTCTTATCATAAGTATGATAGAAACGTTGAAACATATTTACAGACAGAAAAAGCGCATTACTTCTTTGCCCGCAGAACATGTGTCCTCCTTCAATATTTAAATCTTTAATACCATAATTTGCCATCATGTCCTCTTGGGTGAGTGGATACATTGAGGAAGAAAATCCTTTTGGTCCAATACCAATTGGATAATAAACGCCGCGACATTTCATCAATTCTTTAGCATGCCCTTTTGCTTTTTCCATATAATCCAGAATGGGCTTTTCGTAAGGATCCGTCAATTCTACATGGTTTGAGGAATAACTTCCCCACCAAGAAGCCTGGTAATTGTGATTTGTATGATAGTCCCCTTCCCAAAAACGTATTGCATCTGCAGTAATGGAATTTCCACCTATCGCTGGCGGAAAGTTCTTGTTTCTACTTGAAGAGGCCAATATATATTGCGAACCGTAATAATATTTTTCCAATTCGGGATCACCAATTTCAATATGTGATTTTGCCCAGAAATTTTTCCAATACAAATTATTGATATCATCCAGTTTTCGAATTATTTTTGGTGTACAATTTTGAGCTCTGTAACAAGCAACATTAAGATAATCCTCACTTTCAAAACTACTGGAAACCCCCACAACAACAGTCACCTTTGAAGATGAATTTAGTTCAAATGATTTTCCAGTTGCTCCAATAACATTCATTGCTAAAGCAACATGAGAAGGCCAGTCCAGATCAGGAGTATCAAAATGACGCGCAACATAAAATACCCCCTCTTTTTCTCCTGATTCATTACGGGATTCGAAACCTGTTTGCGACCAAATATCCAGTGTCACATTACACGATTCTCTACCTGTTGTTGCCATTTCAATAATCACCACATTATTATCTGAAGGGACAAATGCTTTTAATGTGAAGGTGAGTCCTTTTTTCTTAAAAACCACATTGATATTTCCATTAGCAAGTAGCTGCTCCGCATAAAATGTTGCTCCTTTTAATTCAGGAATGGAAATATTCAATCCTCCCGGTAAACTGAGTCCTCCGTCAGGATATCCTTTCTTTGCTTTCCAAAAATCGTTTTTAGAAATAAAAATACTCTGTTTTTCTGGCGTTCCTCCAAAAACGATTCCTACGTCTCCATTTCCTGCAATAGGAGCATCCGGAGCGGAAGCTGTTGGGATTAACTTAGACGGAGAAGTGAATACCGCCTTGTATTTTGGAACAAAACTTTTCTTTGATTTTTGAGAATATACTGATTGTCCTGCTAAAATGAGTAGAAAAACAAGCAATAATTTAATAAAAACAGGCGATTTGGAAATTAAATTCATTTTCTATAATAGTATTAATCGGCCTAACATTCTATTTTAAATATTTATGTTGTGGCTCAATAGATTTTAAAAGACGAAAATAATGGACATTCTTATGAATCCAAAATAGAAAGCCTACTTTTATTTCTATTTAGGTTGTTAAAATTCAAAAGGCTAGTATAAAAACACATTAATTAACTGCCCCAAATCAATCTCTATTTTCCTTCAAACACATTGCTTTTTTTTTAGAATATAAAAAGAGGGACTTTGCGATTAAACAATATCCCTCTTGGCTTTCCGGTGATGTTCCTTCAGAATAACTAACAAAAATCAGGTAAACATTCCTTCAATAAACCCAATTTATTACCATGCACAGTAAAAATTATTGGTTATTATTTTAATCCTCCTTGACCAGTATATAATTTAATAGGCTTGTCTAATTTTAGTTTTAAAACTGTTACATATTTATCCAATGCTGTTTCTGGAACATCTATATATACCAATCCCGGAACTGGACTCCATGAAATTTTCCCTACTACCTTATGAGACAGTTTAGCACCACTTCCTACAGCAGTTATACTTTCAATTTTATTATCTAATCCTTTAAGCATTAAAGGACCGGTGGCTTTACCGTGAACGAAGAGGTAAAGAGTTGTACTGTCTTTAGCCAAAGTTGTAGGTCCATAAAAATGTCCTTTATCTATTCCTGCCACAGTATTAAAGATAGCTTCTCCATTTCTTTTATTCCAAGCCCCCAACTCTTTTAAGACTGTAACTGCTTGTTCAGGAATACTTCCATCTTCTTTTGGCCCTATATCCAAAAGTAAATTCCCACCATTAGCAACCGCATCCACAAATATGGTTATTACTTCATAAGGCGTTTTCCAGTTCTGATCCTGCGGTTGGTATCCCCAATTATCATTTATCGTCATACATAATTCCCACCAATTAAATGCAGGTCTGTTAACCGGAAAATTTTGCTCAGGAGTATCATAATCTCCATAACCTTGAAGGCGTCCGTTAATAATCGTAGACGGATTCCTAGACAACATAATTTGACGCGTTTTTTGTGATTCCCATTCTTCGGCGCTATGTTCCCAATCTCCGTCAAACCACCATAAATCAGGGTTGTATTTTTCGCTGATCTCTTTTATTTGGCCTTGGAAAAAATTCCTAAACTTATTCCAACGTCCATAATCATTCTTTATTTCATAACGGGAACTATCTTTTAGAAAGCCCGGATAATCATTATTAGTCCAATCAATCAATGAAAAATAAGCACCACATTTGATGTCGCGTTTGCGCAATTCTTCAAAGAAAGGCTTGATCATATCTCGTTTGGCCGGTGTTGCTTTTACGGAACTCAAATTATTCATTTTAGTATCATACATCGCCACACCATCATGATGTTTGGTCGTGATAACTGAATATCTGGCTCCACTTTCTTGAATCAAATCGGCCCAATATGCCGGATCATAATTCTTTAGCGTGAATCCTTTTAATTGTTTCATGTAATCAGCATGAGAGATTTCTTTGTTGTGAAAACTCCAAGATTCCCCAATGCCCTTCACTGAATAAATTCCTGTATGGATAAAAATACCCAATTTAGCATCGGCAAACCATTGCATTTTGTCCTTAATTGTGTTAGGATCTATTTTGGACTGCGCCTTTGCGCAAAAAAAAGCTCCACCAAAAAGAGCCAACATTATTATTCTTTTTATCATTTTGACTAGATACTAAATTATAGCTTCCATTAAAAGTAAACTCATCTTACTTCTAAATTTGAAAGATATAATCATAATTGTTTACATATTAGTTCAATATTATCTTTATTTAATCCTTAATTATCATTTCGCCAATTACAATCAAAAAACAGCACGACTTTTCTTTACAAACTTCGATCTAAATGCGTATAACCACCATCAACATAAATTAACTGTCCTGTGGTGTGGCTGGATTTTTCCGATAAAAGAAAAACAACCATATTGGCAATTTCTTCAGTAGTTGTCATTCTATTTTCCAACGGAATTTTGGCTGTAATTTCTTTTAATTTTTGCTCTGGATTTTCAAGAGTTCCTATCCAAGTTTCATACAAAGGCGTGTAACATTCGGCCACAATAACGGCATTGACACGAATTCCATATGACAACAATTCCACAGCCCATTCTCGGGTCAAGGCGTTGCGTCCGCCGTTCGAAGCCGCATAAGCCGAGGTATTCCCCTGCCCGGTTTCGGCCGTTTTTGAACCAATGTTCACGATGCTTCCTTTTGATTTTTTCAATTCGGGCAAGGCATACTGCGCCATTAAATAATAATGCACCAGATTTTTATGCAAAGACTCCATAAAAGAATCGTAATTCCCATTCTCCAAACCTACGCCATCGTTCACCCCGGCATTGTTGATGAGCCCGTCAATGCGGCCAAATTGAGAAACAACTTGTTTTACGGCATTTTCGCAGTCTTGCGGTTTTATCAATTCGGCGACAACTGATTTTGCTTTTCCTCCCTCAGCTTCGATTTCATCTATAGCTATTTGATTGTCTTTCTCACTTCTTCCTACGATAACCGGAATCGCACCTTCGGAAGCCAATAGTTTGCAAATTCCCAAACCAATTCCTTTGGCACCGCCGGTTACAATGATTATTTTATTCTCTAAATGTAAGTTCATCGCTATTTTATTTTATAAATGATAGAATTTTATGGCATTTGCCCCCCAAATTTTATCTTGTTCTTCCTTTGAAAATTTCGAAAAATAATCGGTCACAATTTCTCCTGTTTGTTCGTAGGATCCCGCCAATAAACATACCGGCCAATCGCTGCCAAACAATAAACGATCCATTCCGAACGCCTCTGTAACCACATCCAAGCAATAAGTAAAATCAGCTTTTTTCCAATTATTCCAATCGGCTTCGGTGACCATTCCTGATACTTTACACATTACATTAGAAAAAGTTGCCAATTCTTTGATTCCTTTTTCCCAGTCGGCAAAATCGGCTTGTTTGAAATCGGGTTTTGCTAAATGATCAATTACAAATTTTTGTTTGGCAAACCGACTTACAAACTTGACGGCATACGGCAAATGTTTTGGTAAAATCAATAGATCATAGGTAAAATTATATTTCGCCAATTTGGCTATTCCGTTGCAGAAATCTTCCCTGAGCAAAAAATCATCTTGCGGTTCGCCCTGAACTATATGCCGGAAACCTTTCAGTTTTTTGAATTGGGAAAAATATTCCAATCTTGCTTCTAAATTTGCCCCACGCAAATCTATCCAACCCACCACTGCTTTTATGAAATCATTTTCTTCTGCCAATTGCAACAAAAAATGAGTTTCCTCTTCGCTTTGGTCGGCTTGAATAGCGATACAGCCATCAATATTATTTTTTCTCAATAAAGGAGCTAAATCGGCCGGCAAAAAATCCTGCTGAATTACTTTCATCTCATCGGTAATCCAGGCGTCTTTCGCCGGATGATAGTTCCAAAAATGTTGATGGCTGTCTATTTTCATTTCAATTCAAATATTTTTTCCATAAGCATCCATTTCTCACCGGATTTTGCCCAAGGCAAGGCCTGTTGAAACTTCCACATCAATTCTTCCCATTGCTGAACTTTGGGATTACTGGCATCCATTGCTGATTTTTTTTCGAAAGAAAAACTTTCATTCGCCTCAATAATCATGCACATCCGGTTGCCCACACAGTAAATATCTAATACTTCGATTCCGGAATCCTTGATGCTTTTTAGAATTTCCGGCCAAACTTCTTGATGGTAGGCTTTGTACTCGGCCATCAATTCCGGATCTTCTTTTAAATCTAATGCCAAACAATATTTTTGCGCCGCCATAATTTATTTTTTGTAAGCGACCGCCACTTGTTTGCTGGATCCCAATCCGTCCATTCCCAACTCAATTACATCTCCTTCTTTTATATATATCGGTTCCGGCTTGATTCCTAAACCAACTCCTGGAGGGGTTCCCGTGCTGATGATGTCGCCCGGCAGCAAAGTCATAAACTGGCTCAGATAATGAACCAAAAATGGGATTTTGAAAACCAAATTCGAGGTATTGCTGTTCTGGAATTTCTTTCCGTTCACAGTCAACCACATAGGAATATTATTTACATCCGCTATTTCGTCCTGAGTCGCCAAGAACGGTCCAAGCGGAGCAAAGCTGTCGCAGCCTTTTCCTTTTGCCCATTGGCCTCCCATTTCAATTTGAAATGCTCTTTCGCTATAATCATTCAATAAAGCGTAACCGGCCACATAATCTAGCGCTTCTGCCTCTTCGACATAACTTGCTTTTTTCCCCACAACAAAGGCCAATTCGACTTCCCAATCTGTTTTCGTGCTGTTTTTTGGAATAATTAAATCATCATTTGGACCGCATAAAGAGGTAGTCGATTTGAAAAAAATAATTGGTTCCGTTGGAATTGGCGCATTGGTTTCTCTGCAGTGATCCACATAGTTCAAACCAATGCAGATTATTTTTGACGGTCTTGCCACCGGAGACCCCAAACGAACAGCAGCGTCTACTTCCGGTAATACCGGATTATTTTGCAAAGCTTTTTCTAATGTTTTTAATCCGTCATTTTCAAAGAAAACTTCATTATAATCCGCAACAATTGAGGACACATCGTATCTTTTTTCATTGATTATAACTCCTGGTTTCTCTTTTCCCGCTTCTCCAAATCGTATCAGTTTCATGTCTGTTTTTTTTTATTTTAATTGTAATTCTATAATCGTGTCAATAGGGTCTAAAATTATCCCTTCTAAATAAATATAAGTCCCCTCTGGTTTTATTTTAAACTTTAATGCTTTTTTACTGTTAAGCAAGTTGCATTTAGCAATTTTATTTTTCATATCCGGAATCAAAATATAAGAAGAATCTTTTGGTGTTTTGATAATATGGGCAAACCAGGTTTTATCTTTGGCTGTCACCACGCCCCAATCTTGTGCTTTTAAAACATCACCTCTGGTTCCGTAAATACTTTGTCCGTTTATTTTCATCCAATCTCCCATTTCCTTTAAGGTGGCCACAAATTCCGGTTGGATGGTTCCGTCTGGCATTGGACCAACATTCAAAAGAAAATTAGCATTTAGACTGGCAGCATTGACCATATAATGGATTAAATCTTTGGTCGATTTGTATTTTTTATCGGTAATGTTAAATCCCCAAGAATCATTCATGGTCTCACAAGTTTCCAATGGCAATTGAGAAATAGATTGCCCTCCGAAACCGGTTGAATTTCCTCCCGGCAAATCTTTTTCGAAAGCTTGAAAATCTTCTCCTGGAATTGGAGTCAAATGATGATTATTAGAAATTAAACATTGCGGTTGTAAGGAATGAATAAGCTTATAAATTTCGTCATAATACCAGTCAACTTTTGATTTTAATGTTTTATCGGTATCATTATCCAATTGATCCCAATGGCCGTCAAACCAAATTCCGTCAATTTTACCGTATTCCGTTAACAATTCGGTCAACTGCGCTTTCATAAAACGGATGTAACTTTCCCAATCACTCTTTTGGGTTCTGCCGGTTCCTTTACCGGTTTTTCCGGTTTCATATTGGTAATCGCTGCGATACCAATCCAACAGAGAATAATACAGAAATAACTTAATTCCTTCTTTGTGGCATTCATCGGCCAATTGTTTCAGCGCATCTTTGCCGTAAGGCGTATTGGTGATTTTCCAATCGGATTGTTTGGTATCCCAGTTGCTGAAACTGTCGTGATGGCGCGTAATGAAAGTGATGTATTTCATTCCGCCTGCTTTGGCGGTAGCCACCCATTTTTTGGCATCAAAATTTTGCGGATTGAAAATATTAATCAAGCGGCCGTATTCATTCACCCCGATGTTGCGGTTGTTCATCACCCATTCTCCATTGCCCAAAACGCTCGAAGCTCCCCAATGAATGAACATTCCGAATTTCATATCTTGAAACTCCTTTCTAGCCGCCAGATTTTCGGCAGTTGGCGTATAGGTTTGTGCCTGTAATACCATTGTAGCAAAGCAGCAAAACAACAAATTAGATAGTAATCTTCTCATAATTGGTTATGGTTATTTGAAGGTTCATTTTATTCCTCTTCCTTTATAGCTTGAATTTGCGCATCCGATAAAATCGTATTGAATACTTTTAGATCTTTCATTTTACCGATGAAAGAATTTTGACCGTCGCCAATGGTATTCAAAGGAAAAAACAAGGTTTTCATGATCCAAATTGAATCGTTTTTGTGCCCTGTTGGAATTTTTTCCCTGCTTAGTTTTTTTGCTAACTGACCGTTCAAATACAAAGTCGTTGAATTATTATCGCCAGTAATGGCAATATTAGTCCACTTATTTTCGGGAATCGAAATTCCAAAATCATAATCCTTGCCTTCATGCGAAAAACCAAGATTCGATGTATTGCCTTGTTTTAGTTTTACAGTGGCATGTTTAGAATGAAAAAGCACCGCATTGGCAGCATTATTTTCCGAAGGATTTATTGCAAAACTAACTGTATAATTGTATCCAATTTCTTCATAAGGAAGTTTTACATAACTGTCTTTTTGCTTAAGATTTAGTGCTTTTTGCTTTCCGTCAGCAACATAATTAACATATTGTTTTTCTTTAATCTTATCTTTTCCCTTTAAGGCAAAATTCAGCACCAAAGGATCCTTAGCCTTAATTATTCCTCTTAAATTCAAGCCCGGCCCTTCGTTTATATTTTTGGCATTAGCTGAAAAACCATTAAAATCGACTGCGGTATTTGTTCCGCTCCACATTTTTTCGCTCAAAACCTGAATTGCAGGAAATACTCTGTCCGTAACATCCTGAGCGGTGATGCCGTTTTTGGCTACATCATTCCATACCGCAAACATTCCGCCTCTGATAAAAGGATCTCCTTTTTTGAAAATTACATTACCAATGGTTAACGGCTCCCAAGTATTGTACAAATGTTTGATGTTCAAATAATCATAATAATATCCTGCGGCCGGAACGATATACAACAAGCCATCGGGTGTACTGATTAAAGGATAACCCAATTCTTTCATCTTCAAAGGATCAGCATAACCATTGTACCAGGCATTCATCGTAACTCCTTTTGAGGTAACGGGAGTAATTCCTTGGGCATGGGTCAAAGCGCCCCAAACCCGAACGTCCTTGCCAAAACTTTGTACATATTTTATAAAGTGATCTGTAAACTTTCTAAAAGGTTCCGCTTCTTTTTTATCGTATTCGTCGGTTCCGATATGCACTTCTTTAAAACGGAATACCGGTGAATCTCCTTCTAAATATTCTTTAAATACGTTTTCAATAATGGTATAGGTTTCCGGATTTTTTATATCCAAATGATCTTTACCATATTCTTTACTTGCAATTTGCGGAAAAGCTTTGGAAAAAGCCAAAGAATGAGCTGGAACATCAATCTCGGGAATAATATTTATGCCATAACTTTCTGCTAATAATTGCAAATCAATAAATTCTTTTTTAGTATAAAATTCTCCTTTGGTAGGAAGTTCAGGATAACGTTCATTCTCCAATCTAAACCCACTATAAGTCTTGTCCCAATCATTATCATAGTGCTGTACAAAAGCATTATCGCTAAGATGCAGCTGAAAATCTCCCATCTTATAATAGGACATCATCTTTACATAATCGCGCAGAAAATCAATCGTGAAATATTTTCGCCCTACATCAAGCATAAACCCGCGAACTTCGTATTTAGGATAATCTCTTGCAATTCCCTTTGGTAAAGAACTCAGCTTGGCATCTTGTTCCAGTATTTGCAAAATGCTACGCGTTCCCCAAAAAGCCCCTTTATACTGGGCCGCATTGATGGAAACATAGTCTTTTATCGAAAGTGAATAACCTTCGGCTCCCAATTCTGAAGCATTTCCATCCAATGACATAAAAATATCACCTGCTTTCGGAATTCCTACAAGAACGGCTGGTTTTACTTTACATAGTTCAAACAAATCATTTTGAAAAACCTTGGCAGCCTGCATCAGTGTAGTTGCATTTTTAGCATCTACAACAATTCTAGATTTGGCTGTCAACACAAAATTACCTTCGGCACCAACCCATTCTCTCAGTGAAGGAATTACAAAAGGTTTTGCGTTTTTTCCTTGATCTTTATAGCTTCCTTCTACATTTACGGCAATCGGAATTTCTAGACTTGACTGATCATTAATCTTAGTTGCTTTAAACAAAAGATTAACCGAAAGATTATTCAAAGGAGTAAAAATAGTCCCCGTTTTAGTGATTACCGAAAGATTATCCGATCCTATTAGTTGAAGGCTAAAACCTTCGGGCGCCACAGGCATTTTATAGTTTGAAATTCCTTTGGCAATAGTTGCCTCGACAGTCATTTTATTTCTCAAGAAAATTGAATCGGATTTACTCATTCTTGATTGAGCAAATCCTTGAATAGCTAAAAACGAAAATAAAATCGCCAAAGCTTGTTGTTTGTAAGTCATAATTATTTTATTGGTTATTTTTATCAAAATACAAGCCCATTTCAGCCAAGGCCGGTTGCAATCTAGCAGATATAATACGCAATCTTACCTTAGAAGTGGTGATGGTAGGAAACTCCAACAAGCGTTTGTAACCAATGGTAGTTCCTTCGGTTGCTTTTTTCCATTGGTTATTATCCCAATATTCAAGTACGAATTTCTCAACCCTTTGCCCAACTCGGATATTTTCCTGAAGCAATAATACGTTGAATGTTTTTTCTCCATTTAAATCCATTTCAACGGAATTATCGTTTGCTTTCATCGAAAATAAATGATGGGTCGCATCGTTCCCGTCCAACAGCGGTTTTATTTTTTTTACCGATCCAACAGCCTTTGCCTTCTTCAAAAGATTCTCTTGAAAAATTTCATCCAGTTTTTTTCTCCATCCCTTTAAAGCCGCAAGATCATAATCTGAAATTAATCCTCTTTTATCCGGGGGAATGTTCAATAATAAAACACCATTTCTTCCTACAGAATGAAAATAAATTTCCTTTAATTTCTCTGCTGTTTTTACTTTTTTGTCTTGGTCTACATGATAAAACCATCCCGGACGAATCGACACATCCGTTTCGGCAGGATACCATTTTAAGGCGTCTCCATCTTTTAACTGACTGCGACTTCCCAAAACATTGCCCATCATATCCCCAGCTGGTGGCGCATCCACTTTTGTTTGAGAGCCATTATCCGTTTTATTCTTTTTCCCAACAGGAACTACGCTCCATTCTTCCTCTCTGCCTTGACCCGTTTCTGTACCTACCCAACGAACGTCAGGCCCTGAAACCGCAATCACCGCCTGTGGTTGTAATCTTCTGATATGCGCATACCATCTTTCAAAATCATATATTTGTTTTTTCCCATTGGGACCTTCACCATTAGCTCCGTCAAACCAAACCTCATCTACTTGTCCGTACTGAGTCAATAATTCCGTTAGTTGGGCCACCATAACATCATTATAGGCATCACTCCCATAAGTGGGATGATTTCTATCCCAAGGCGAAACATAAACTCCAAAACCTACTCCCAGTTCCTTACAGGCATCAGCAACTTCTTTGACTACATCTCCTTTTCCTTCTTTCCAAGGGCTGTTTTTCAAAGAATATTCCGTTGTTTTTGTTGGCCATAAACAAAAACCATCATGGTGTTTAGCTGTAATAATTACTTGCTTGATTCCTGCATCTTTACACGCTTTCACCCATTGTTTGGCATCCAAGGCCGTTGGATTAAACAACTTCGGATCATCTTTACCTTCTCCCCATTCTCTTCCTGTAAAAGTATTAATCCCAAAATGGATAAAACCCGTTAATTCCAAACGCTGCCAGCGCAATTGCTGTGGCGAAGGAACGATATTAGCAGCGATCTCTACTAATTGTTTTTCAGTCATCGACGAATTGACAACTGCAAAGTTTTTAGTTTGTGAGTAACCTGATAGCACAATTGACGAAAAAGTTAACCCCAACAAGGTTCTCTTTATTCCATTTTTTTTAGTACGATTATGAATCATTATATTGCTTTTTAATTATTAATTTCTCTTCAAATTATTCTTTTCTATTATTCTACAACATAAACAGTAGCACTTCTTGCTCCATGCGCCCCGATAACTAATGACTGTTCAATATCGGCTGTTTTTGAAGGTCCAGCAATGAATGCGCCGAAACCTTCTTTTGCCACATCAATACTCTCATAAGCCTGATGCATTGTTGCTACTATATCTTTTTTATCAATAACTATAATCAAATGTTGGCAAATAAAAGGCAGCAATCTATTTTGCATCTGACTTTCATAAACCCAAACCGCGCCATTTTCGGCCACGCCAAGGGTTGCTTTGATATAGGTTTTTTCAACTTTTTCCATATCCGAAGCCTGCATTGAAGCCACTTGATTGTCCAGCTCGCCTAAATCCGCTACGGCATTTATAACAAAATTACCGCTCGCTTTATCTGCGATGAATTGCTTTTTTAATTCAGTTAAGTTCTGAATCAATTTTACTTTTCCCCCAATACTTTCCAACACTGTTTTAAACTGTGCGTAACGATCTTCATAATCAATAACAGCATTGCGTTCAATCACAGGAAGCGGAACCAAACTCGGTTGATTCGTCGCTATGGCATTCAATATGTTTTCTCTTGCACTCATGCTGTTAGTTTCTGTTGATTTTTCCGTTTTTCAAATACCAATCTCTAAACGATTCTTTTGGCGATTCGGGCATTTCCCTTTGTTTGTACCAAATATTCAATTTGTTGTTGGTCACAAAAGGAAAGATCCGCATCATCCAGCGACCCCATTTTCCCGCAAAGCGGTACAGGCTTGGCTTTGAAAATAAAAAAGCCATTGCGTTCATGCCTATTTTTTTAGTTGCATCTGTATAACCTTCGGCCGCAATTACTTGTCTCCATTTCCACAATTGCTCGTGAATGTTAATTTTCACGGGACAAACATTGGTACAACTGCCGCATAAAGTAGATGCAAAAGGCAAATCGGCATTGGCTTTCATATCCAAATTTGGATTCAAAATAGACCCGATAGGCCCCGCCACCGCAGTATGATAACTGTGTCCGCCACTGCGACGGTAAACTGGACAAGTATTAAAACAAGCGGCACAACGAATGCACTTTAATGAATTTCTGAAATCTTCACGACTCAATTGTTTACTGCGACCGTTATCTACAATTACAATATGCATTTCTTGCCCCGGTCTTGGTTTTTGAAAATGGCTCGAATAAGTCGTGATCGGTTGCCCCGTGGCACTTCTTGCCAATAATCTCAAAAACACACCCAAATGTTCAGCTTTTGGAATTATTTTTTCAAAACCCATGCAAGCTATGTGTATGGCAGCAGTATGCGCGCCCATATCGGCATTTCCTTCATTGGTGCAAACCACAAAACCGCCCGTTTCGGCCACTGCAAAGTTTACTCCGGTAATCGCTAACTCCGATTGAACAAACTTGTCGCGCAAATGCTGTCTGGCAGCTTCGGTTAAATATTGGGGATCATTGTTCCCTTTTTCTGTTCCAAGATGCTCGTGAAAAGTAGCACTTACATCTTCTTTTTTTAAGTGAATTGCCGGCAATACAATATGACTTGGCGGTTCTTTTCGGAATTGCACAATCCGTTCCCCTAAATCAGTATCGACTACTTCTATGTTATACTGTTGCAAATATTCATTCAAATGACATTCTTCGGTAAGCATGCTTTTGCTTTTCACAATTTTTTGAATCTTATGCCTTTGGATAATGCCGTGAATAATTTTATTATGTTCGGCTCCATTCTCCGCCCAATGGACAATTATTCCATTGGCTTTTGCCTTTTCCTCAAATTCTTTTAAATAGTCCGAAAGATTAGAAAGCGTATGGTTTTTTATCTGCGAAGCCCATTCTCTTAATTGTTCCCATTCCGGCAAACCATGCGCGGCCTTATCCCTTTTTTCACGTACAAACCACAAAGTTTCGTCGTGCCAATCGGTTCTTGGCTCGTCTGCGATAAATTTTTCCGCTAATTTTGAATGTGTTGTTTTCATCCTTTTATAATGAGCTATTCAATATCTCCGCAATATGAATGATTTTTACCTTACTTCCTTGTCGCTTCAATATTCCTTCTAAATGCATCAAACAACTCGTGTCTCCGCCGGTGATATAATCTACGGAGTTGGCATCGTGTTCTTCGACTCTGTCTTTACCCATTTTTACGCTTACCGCTTCTTCGAATACGCAAAAAGTCCCTCCAAAACCACAGCATTCATCGTTGCGTTTTGGATTACTCAATTGAATATCTTTCACCATATTCAGCAGTTGTTCCGGTTTAGAAAAAGCGGGCAACATTGTTTCTGTCATAGAAGAAAGATGCAAACCTCTCTGGCCGTGACAGCTGTTGTGCAAGCCTACTTTGAAAGGAAATCGTGCATTAAGTTTTTTCACTTTCAAAACATCGGTCAAAAATTCACTGAGTTCATAAATATTGTTTCGAATCCTGCTAACTTCTTCAAGATGTAATTCGGCTTTTAAATGCTCTTTTATATGCAATACGCAGCTTCCTGATGGAGCCACAATATAATCAAATCCTGAAAAATTTTTGACAAAATTAATATCACAGCCTTTACTCAAACTGGCAAAACCACTATTGGCCATAGGTTGGCCACAACAACTTTGCTCTAAAGGGAAGGAAACGTCACAACCCAGTTTTTCCAATAGCTGTAAAGTCGCAATCCCTACCTGCGGATAAAACTGATCAATGTAACAGGGTATGAATAAGGCTACTTTCACTAGTTGTTCAATTTTATAAATCCACCATCAATTGGATAATCACAGCCCGAAATAAACGAAGCTTCATCACTGCATAAATACAACGCCAAAGCAGCCACCTCATCTGGTTTTGCCATTCGTCCTATAGGTTGTGTCTTAGAAAGTTTTTCAAACATTTCAGCTTCTTTTCCCGGATAAGTTTTAGAAATAAATCCATCGACAAACGGCGTATGTACCCTAGCCGGGGAAATCGAATTGCAACGGATGTTCTCTCCTATATAATCTTTGGCAACCGATAATGTCATTGCCATAACAGCACCTTTTGCTGTAGAATAGGCAAATCGATCCGGAATTCCTACCCAAGAGGCGATGGAAGCCATATTTACAATAACTCCTCCGTTGCTTTTTCTTAACTGTGGAATAGCTGCATGCAAACAGTTGTAAACTCCTTTTACATTTACATTCATAATACGATCAAAATCGGCTTCGGATGTCGTATCTACTTTTCCAATATGTGCAATTCCGGCATTGTTAACTAAAATATTAATGTTGCCAATTTTCTCGAATGTAGCCAATACTTCCTGTTGGTTGGCCACGTTACAGGCATGTGCAACCACTTTTCCACCATTGGCAGTTATTTCGTCAACGGCAGTTTTGGCGCTTTCTTCTGTCAATTCCAGAATGTGAACCGTTGCCCCTTGTTTGGCAAACAATGCTGAGATTGCTTTTCCTATCCCGCTGCCGCCTCCGGTTACCACCGCTATTTTATTTTGTAATGAAAACATAATCTATGTTTGTTTTTTAAATTTTAATAAAAAGTAATTCTTTATAAAGAGACTCCTCGTTTCCAAGGAATAAAATCATCTTGATTCAGTTGTACTGCTTTAGGGATAATTTCACCGCTGGCTACTTTGATACAATATTCCAGAATGTCTTCTCCCATTTCTTCGATGGTTTTTTCACCACTGATAACCGGCCCACAATCGATATCAATAATATCGCTCATTTTTTTGGCCAGAACCGAGTTGGTCGCTACCTTAATAACCGGGCAAACCGGATTTCCTGTTGGCGTTCCCAAACCTGTCGTGAATAAAATTAAAGTTGCTCCGGCTGCTGCCTTACCAGTTGTAGCTTCCACATCGTTGCCCGGAGTACAAACCAAACTTAATCCCGGTTTTACAACGGGTTCTGTATAATCCAATACATCCACCACTGGTGCGGTTCCTCCTTTTTTGGCAGCACCAGCACTTTTGATGGCGTCAGTAATCAAGCCGTCTTTGATGTTTCCCGGAGAAGGATTCATGTGAAAGCCGGAACCTACTTTATGTGCCAATTCATCATAAGACTGCATGAGATTGATAAATTTTTTCGCAGATTCTTCAGTAACACAACGGTCAATCAAATTTTGTTCGACTCCGCACAATTCGGGAAACTCGGCCAATAATACTTTACCGCCCAAAGCCACTAATAAATCAGAAGTATAACCCACCGCAGGATTAGCCGAAACACCACTAAAACCATCGCTTCCTCCGCATTTAACGCCCAAACACAAGTCGCTCAAAGGAGCTGGAATTCTTTCTAACTTATTTATTTCTATTAATCCTTCAAAAGTCTGTTTGATTGCATCGGCAATTAATTGCTCTTCACTAACTGACTGCTGTTGCTCAAAAACAAGCAATGGTTTATCAAAAGAAGGATTTTGTTTTTTAACATCATTTATAAAATCCTGCACCTGTAAATGTTGACATCCCAAACTCAAAACAGTAACGCCTGCTACATTAGGATGATTGGCATAAGAAGCTAACAAAGCACTTAAAGTTGCCGAATCCTGGCGGGTTCCTCCACATCCTCCCTGATGATTCAGAAATTTTATTCCGTCAACGTTTTTAAATACACGATTGGCATTGACAGTAGCTGGCAATTGTAAATCAACTTTCGCTAGGTCTGCTCCATTTTGATATGCTTCCAATAACTGATGAGTATATTGTGTATATTTATCCGTTACTGAATAACCCAATTCATTATGCAATGCTTCCTTAATCACATCCAGATTTCGGTTTTCGCAAAATACTGTTGGAACAAATAACCAATAATTAGCCGTTCCCACACGACCGTCATTTCTTTTATACCCATTAAAAGTTCGTTCTTTGTATTTGGAGATATCTGGAGATTGCCATACAAAATCTACCTCACGATATCCATAAGGCTCAGCCGCATGTTTTAGATTTACTGTTGTCATCAAACTGCCTTTGGCAAGATCACATTGCACTTTTCCGACCAAAACTCCGTACATGATTACCTCATCCCCTTTCTTTAAATCGTTTATATAGAACTTATGCTTTGCTTTAATGTCATCCTGAAGAATATAAATTTCTTCTTCAAAAATCACTTTTTCATTTTTTGGTAAATCTGTTAATGCCACCAAAACATTATCTTTTGGGTGCATTTTAATTACCAATCTTTTCACTTCGTTGTTTAACATGGTATATAAATAGAATTATGCTTTATTTGTTTTATGTCCGTTGAATGCAAACAATAATATTACAGCAAAACACATCAAAGGCACGGTATAACCGTATTGAATATTCCCTGTAATATCTGAGACTAGCCCTAAAACAGGAGGCAATAAGGCACCACCCACAATAGCCATCACGATCAATGAAGAACCAATTTTAGTGTTGTGTCCCAATCCGTCAATTCCCATTGAAAAAATAGTTGGAAACATAATACTCATAAAAAATGCAATGGCTATTAAGGTATAAACTACTATCATTCCAGTTCCTGTTATTGCTAAAATTGACAACAAAATATTGATGGTTGTGTATACAATCAATAATTTTCTTGGTTGGATATATTGCATCAAAAAAGTTCCGGCAAAACGTCCTAACATGAATGCCAATCCAAAAAAACCTAAATATTTAGCTGCGGAAGCCTCTTCAATACCGGCTGTAGTGGTAGCCATTTTGATAAAAAAACTTCCAACGCAAACTTGCGCTCCCACATAAAAGAATTGAGCCAAAATCCCCCATCTTAATTTCATCGATTGTAAGGCTCCTCTAAAACTTGCTTTTTCGCCTCCTTCTACATTTTCATCTTTAACATCCGGCATATTGGTAAAATAAAAGAGTATTGCCACAGCCAAAATAATCAATCCCAAAATGAGGTAGGGCATTTTTACGCTTGCCGCTTCTGAAGCTAAGTAAGTGCTTAATTCTGTTGACGACATGCTTGCCATCTCTGCTTCGGTTAAATTTTTTCCTGATAATATCATTGGCCCAACAACTGTTGGAGCAATGAACGCTGCCAATCCATTGAAAGATTGGGCAAAATTCAGTCTTTTGGTTGCGGTTTCTGCCGGTCCTAATATGGTTACATACGGATTGGCAGCGGTTTCCAGAAAAGTCAATCCGCAGGCAATGACAAACAAAGCGCCCAGAAAGTAAACATATTGCAGTGAATTAGCAGCAGGCACAAATAAAATAGATCCAATACCAAACAAAACCAATCCAATCAAGATTCCTGATTTATAACCATACTTTCGCATTACATATCCCGCAGGTAACGCCATGGCAAAATAGGCTATAAAAACGGATGAATCGATCAGTGAAGATTGCAGATCTGTCAAATTAAAAGCTTTTCTTAAATGTGGAATTAAAATTGGATCTAAATTATGGACAAAACCCCAAAAAAAGAATAAACTAGTTACCAATATAAATGGGAACAGCCAGCTTTTGGTTGTTGCAGAGACTGCTTTATTTTGCACATTCGATTGAGCTGCTAATGCCATACTTATTTTATTAAATTCATACTGTTTTAGAATTCGAAAGATAGAATTACTATGGTATATATATTAATTCAATATTATCTTTGTTTAATTATTAATTATCTTCGTCTCAAAAAAATTAAGAAAATGAAAGTTGAGAAAACAAAAATAACATCCTATCTAAACAGTTCCATTTCGGTCCTTTCTCGTGAAGAGCCCTTTTTTCAAGCTCCCTTTCATTCTCATCCTGAACTTGAATTAGTCTATATTAAAGAAAGCTATGGCAAAAGAATCGTAGGCAATTCAGTAGCTCCTTTTGAATCTGGTGACATGGTTTTTTTAGGTTCCGATATTCCTCATGTATGGCTTAATGACGAAATCTATTATCAAAACATAAACAAACTCAAAGCTAAAGCCATTGTCGTTTATTTTAATAAAGATTTGTTTGGACCTGCTTTTTATGAACTCAAAGAAGCACAAAAAATCAATACTCTTTTTAATCGAGGCATCAGAGGTTTATCCATAAATGGGAAAACAAACAAACTGATTGCTAAAAAACTAGAAAAGCTGGTTCTCAAAAAAGACTTTGAAGTTATCATTGGCCTTTTTGAAATTCTATCAATCTTATCTGAAAGTACTGATCTTAGTTTTATCAACAACGAAGCTTATACACCTATAAACGAACAAACCAAAAATGACCGTTTATCAGACGTTTTTGAATACGTAAATAAAAATTATAAAGAAGATATTTCTCTCGTTGAAATTGCCCAAATTGCGAACCTTACCCCTACCTCATTTTGTAGAATGTTTAAGCTAAAAGCTAAGAAAAGCTTTGTGGAACACCTCAACGAAATAAGAGTAGCCAATGCCTGTAAGTTCCTTATTGAAACCGATATGGGCATGTCTGAAATCGCCTATCAATGTGGTTACAAAACCGCTTCTAATTTCAACAGACTCTTTAAAAAACTAACTAGAACAACTCCTAAAGAATACCGAAAAAGGGCTGAAAATTAATTTTTAAAAATTATCATTATATGTATTTAAATATTTAAAAAAGCTACAATCTCATTTATTACTTCCAAATAATTTCCCTTTGGTGTTGTGACATACACATTCTGTTGCTTGGCCCATTTTAATTCCATTGCAAAAAAATCAATTGCTTTAATAGGTCTTCCAGCAAGCTCATTATCTAATTCTTCAAAAAACAATTTCCATCTCGGTTCGTATAAGTCTTTTATCAACCCTGACCATTCCTTATGAGCATACTCATGCAGGTTAGTCTTTGGATTGTTATCCGGTCCCCAAAAAGTAATTTGCATCCTTGCATTCTTTTCGGCTAATTGCTTTTCATTAGCGGTTCTACCAAAATCTTTCGCCTGTTTGATCCAAGTTCCTACCAAAGAGTTTTTATTAGTTGCCATCAATTTTTCCTGCAATTGCATCAAATCAAGAAATTCCTTTTTATATCTCTTGTAAGTAACTGTATCTTTTTGTTCAAAAGCTTTCATCAGAGAATCATAAGCCATTTGACCCCGATTCGCTACTACCTGTCTACTGATATCAGTAAGATCGTATTGGAAAGTTTCACTGTTTTTGAAAATATCAGAGGCCTTCAAAAAAGATTTTAATCCTTCTTCCAATATTCGATTATCATAAAACAACTTTCTCGTCCCCCAGCTTGAAACCGATTGGATATTTTTAGCTGGTCTTGCCGTAAACAAGGATTCGGTACATCCTTCCTGATATTCACTATGCGAGCTATATACAGATTTCTTCAACGAAAGCAATCCATCAAAAATAGCATTATTCTCTTTCCCATAGCGATATTTTGCATAATCAAGCAGCAAACTATCCGTATCTGTCGTCTTGCCCCAAGCACTGTTCAGCGAGAGATCATACAACAACGGATTATTCAAAATCCCTTCGGGGATGATACCAATTCCTTTCATGTATTTTCCCTGCGGGCTTTGCAATGCACGATGCGGCTCTTCGATAATGCGTTGCAGTTTCCCATACAAACCCGGCTTTTCGCCAAAATTATTGACACTACACCAGACCCAAGGTGTTCCATTGTACGCATTGGAAATTTCCCAATTGTTTTGGTTTTCACCAAAAAGATCAATTACCAAAACCTTATCTTTTTGTAAATCCTTCAATAATTCTTTTCGAGGATTTCCGCCCCAACCCTGCAATACCCATGTACTGTTTATGAAATTAGCCTGCATTTGGTTCTGAATATTTTTTGCCGAAAGCGATACATCGAGCCCTTTACTGCTTCCCCCTTCATGAAAAGGATCACCTCCAAAAAAATTACAATCTCCGTAAGTTTTTTTTAAGTTTTGATAATATATTTTGGCCATTTTTGCAAACAGACTGTCTTGTGGAGATAACATAGCTGGACGTTGAAAACCACCCGCCCATTTGCCCTGTTCTACAATTTTTGCCGACGGAAACTTAGCTTGCAATGTTGAAGGTACCATACCATAAAATCCCTGAAGAATAGGTTCGATACCCAATTCTTTCATTCGAGAAAGCATCTTTTTTTGCAATTCCGATTGTCGTTTGATCATCCCATCTGTAACTGGACCGCCCCAGCCTTCAAGATTTCCCATCAGCCACCAAGCCGTATAAGCTGGTCCCGGAATAAATTCTTTTATCTCTTTATCAGTAAAACCAAATTGCTCCAGTGTTTTTTGCCAAACAATTTCAGTGCCGTTTGTAGCCAAAATTAAATTTACTCCATGCAAGGCCATCCAATCCAGTTCTCTCTCCCAATCCTTCCATTGGTAAAAACTCATCGAATAATTATAGGTACAATAATTCAACGCATAACGGTATTTAAATGGTGTTTCAATTACAATTTTTTCTTTGACCTTAGGCAATATCACAAGTGGCTTTAAATTTTGAGCACCATGAGATATACTTTGATTGCAAAAATGATTCAGATAATAGTTGAATCCCATCGCCGCCGCAGAAGCTGAAGTGGCCCAGACATGTAGTTTTGTATCTTGGGTAAACAATTCAAATCGGTCATTAGTAGATGTGGCAAGTGAATGAAAAACAATTTTTCCTTTTGTCCAAGGAGCTACCCTTTGAGTCAATGCAGTTACAGCACTAAAATCCTGTGCCTGCATCGATTGAATATTTGCGCAAAAAGAAACCATGAACCATAAAAATCCAAATCTTACTTTCATCTTATTTTAATTTTAAGAAACTTCATTCAATAAACCAATCAATAAAAACCCTTTATTTCTATTGCTTAATTTGCAACATAACTATCCCATGAGCAGAAATAGTTGTTTAAAATTTACTTTTAAACAACTATTTCTGCTTTTTCCCAAAAGCTTGTGCCATTTTTGACTCCTTTTTAATTGTAAAAAGAGTATGGAAATTTATCAGGAACTTTCTTCTTTAGCTAAATCTTTTTCAAACGAAACATTTTTGTTTCATGACTCTTCACTTTTCCATTCCATTTTTTTCCTTTTCCTACCACTTTATGTTCCCATAAATCTCTGATTTCGAAGCTTGCATTTAATCCTAATTCGGCAAAATTAATTTTAGCATTTTGTGTAGCTTCAGAACGGTTTAAAATGGCAATCGCAAAATCACCATTTGCCAAGGGGCGTACAAAAACATTCCAAGTATCATTCTTGATTTTACAAACAGCTTGTTTCCCCAAAGCATCCTGATTAATCGCAATTACTTCCTTATTCAATAAAATACGTTTAGTTTCGACATTCATATTACGAACATCATTTGTTGCTGCTAATGGTGAATTCATGATAGACCAAAGACTCATCTGACTTTGGTATTCAGTATCGGTACAACCTACGCCGCCCAAAGCACCTGAAGGTCCTTCTTTACCATAAAGTCCTACTACAAGCATATCCAAATCATTCCAATGTCCTGGGCCTGCATAAGAAGCATAATCGTGGGAGTAATCAACAATATCCAATATTCCCGCACCAACTGAGTGCAACTCACCTCTTGTTTTTACGGCTTTAGTATTCTTCCATTTATCTCTCACATCAGCGGTTGTTCTCCATAATTGCCCGCCTACTTGTCCGGCCCAAAGCCAAGGTTTACGATCGCCCCATTCGCAAATACCAAAAGCAATGTCACGACCGCTTTTGCGCAAGGCATCGGCCATTTTTTTGTAACGGGTTTTGGCAATTTCCATATCATCTGGAGCGCCACAATAATCATATTTTAGGTAATCAATTCCCCAAGAAGCAAACGTTTTGGCATCCTGTTCTTCAAAATTCAAACTGGCAGTATAACCCGCGCAAGTAAGCGGTGCTGCATCCGAATAAATTCCTATTTTCAAACCTTTACTGTGCACATAATCCGCTAATGCTTTGATGCCCGAAGGGAATTTTACAGGATCTGGAATCATATTGTTTTTGTTATCACGACCACCTTGCCAGCCATCATCAATAAACATGTGATCGTAACCTGCGGCTAACATACCGCTACTTACCATAGCGTCAGCCATTTCCCGAATGTCTTTTTCATTGATATTATCGGCAAAATAATTCCAGGTCATCCAACCCATTGGTGGTGTTGGCGACAATATACTGCCGTCAATTGATTTTGATTGTGCTTCTACGCTACCATTACCCAAGCAAAGTGCGATTACGAAAAGGCTAAGAATTTGTTTTTTCATTGTTATTTAGATTTAATTTTACTGATTATTAGAACTTATTCAATTTTGTTTTTGCTGCATCAACCGTTTTTTCAGAAGGAATCTCTTTAAGCATTTTTAAATCAAAACTACTCAGCAACCGATTCAGTTCCTCCATCTTTTCTTGATTTCCTGACTGTTTAAAGCCTTCCTGAAGTAGGTGTATTTTTTCGAAATCCTGAATTCCTTCAATCAATTTTTCAAAACGAATCGAAGTCATAGGACCGGGATATACCTGAAAAGTATCTCCTGCGGGCCAAGCCGTAAAACGACTGTCTGCCAATGGATTTTCAGGCCAGCTATTATAGGCCCAACGCAAATAACCCGTAAATCCTTTTGCGGCAGCATACCAACCCATCCATACGTGTTCTGCAGGGGGTGAAAAAGTAAAACCGTTAGGATAATTTTCTTCGCAACAAGTGTACCAAGTACTTGGTTTTCCTAATGCCGTACGCTCTTTCAAAATTGTCGCATCAAACTGAAATCGCGATGCTATGCTGTAATCAAAAATATCTTTTTCAATCTCAGGATGGTAATTTCCTGCCAAGGCAATTTTCCAATTTGGGTCAATATCTTTCAATAGTTTAATGACCGTTTGCATATCTTTCATTGGTCTTTCGTCCATAGCGATAGTACTGATATCAAACCATCCTTTTTCTTTCAGATGTTTTGTAAAATCTTTTATCATCGAAGACCAAAAACTATTGTATTCATCAGAACCTATTTTAGCGACAAGTTCGGTGTTTTTTGAAAGATTTTCATCGTAGTACTGAAAAGACAACTTCCACGGCACCATACTATAACAATTGATGCGTTTAGTAATTCCGCAGCTCATCACAAAAGAAACATATTTGTCAAACAAGCTGTAATCATAATGCCAGCTGCCATCTTTTTTCCTTATCCATTTTATAAGACTTGGAAAATCATCATAAGTTTGATGTCCCCAAGGCTCATGCATGATACTGGCTGTAATGCATTTTTGACCGGCACTGGCAAGCATGGTATAATAAGGGCGCATTTTTTCAAAATGTTCCTTGCTCCATAAATCTACTTTATGCACTCTGGCAACTGAAGCAGGATGTTGCCAAAGATCCAAATCGAATTTCCATTTATCAGCAGTCGGAAGTGCGTGTTCGAGCACATTTATAGAAATAGGCAAGCTAAATTTTCTCCCTGTATTTATAGAAACAATTCCTTTATATTGCCCTGCAACAGCATTAGCAGGAATACTAATACTCAACCAAATTGGCTGTAATTGCTTTTTTTTAACCGCAATAGAAGATGCCCAATCAATAGGATCAGCCACTAATGAGGATTTGAAATCTTCTGGTTTTCTATGACCACAACCACCAGCAAACTCATCAGTAATGACGTACTGCACAAAACCAGTTTTTACATTCGTTTTAGTAATCTGAGCTCCGGCTTTATTTTTTAGATCACTAATACTTACCGTTAATTTAGTAATATCCGTATCGGCCCAAACCAATATTTGAGCATGAATTTTTTCACCTTTCCAAGCTGTAGCCTCCCAATTCTTAACTGGCAAAACAGTAGGTTTTTCCTCTTTTGCAAAGCGGCTATTACTACTTGCAAAACTAATAAAAACGGGACTTGACTGTTTTGTTTGAACTTTTTTTTGTGCCCCTGTAGTTATACCCACAAATAAAACAATCAGTAAAAAAATATTCTTCATAAAAAGTATTTAATTTTGAAACATTCGCTCTTTTGTTCTCTATTGGTTTGACTAGAATCCTTATTCGGTTACTTCAACAAAAGTGAACATCCATTTTACTGGATTTTGCCAATTAGTTCCTTTGAATGAGCCTACCGGCAGTTTTACCCTGACCTCATTCCATCCCTTTTTTAAAGTGATTTTTGTTGGTTCTCTAAATTCGTATCCTTCATCAATTAGTGGGATTTCTGAGTTACCTTTTTGGTTAGGACGTTCCCAAAGCGGTGGTTCAACCAACTCATTATTTACCCAAATTAAACTATTCAAATTATTCCAAGTTCCCGCCACTGGAGAATCCGTATTCATGGAACGAGATAAATTATTAAAACCAATCCAAAATTCCTGCTCTTTATCCTCATCACTCCAAATTTGAGTTTGAGCATACCAAGTCGTATTTTCTTTTGGTTGTTCTATAACTCCCGAAATTAGCGGAGCCCACCAGTGTCTCATTACCAAAGTACCACCGCTCTCTTTGTACAATGGTTTTTCTTTCGATGGGTTAAATTTTGGCTTTTCGGGTGCAAAAATTTTGGTTAAATCCCCTTTATTGTCAAAAGGACCATAAATATCCCAAACCAAATCAGCTTGTTTTACATAAGTAAAAGCTAAGTCTTTAAAATATTGCTTTTTTTGATCCAACAAACGGTTTTCGAACTCTGCAAAAGCAATCGCTCTTTCACTATTTGGCTCACCAATAGTTGCTGTCCAACCCGCATGACCACCACCAAGCCAGCTGCGTTCAGCAAAAGCTAACATGCCGGGATAAACCGGATTCATAGTCATAACATCTTCTTCATTGGCCACAGCCCTATCATTCCAAACGCAAACGATAGCCCCCAAAGCATTTTCATTGCCTTCGCTTAAATTGCATATTTGGCGATTAAAAATAGTGACTACACTTTCGAGAGGATCCATGTGGTTTAAATACAAATGCCTTGAATCCAGATATTTTATACTTTTATTCTTACTTACCTTAGTTGCGCCTTCCATCCAAAGCTGGCGAATTACTCCATCACTAAAATTCCCACCTGGCTCCCATCCTATTACTTTTTTCCCTAAACTTTCGGTTAAAGCAATTACTTCGGGCAAAAACTTTTGATTGGTGATTTTTACCTCATCGGCACCCAAATGCAAATAAGGCACATCATAGGTGGCACAAAATTCTTTTATGATGTTTTTTACAATTTCTAAACCTTCATCGCTTTGCATATCAACTCCCATCGCCCTTTTGAAAGCAGCGCTGTGACCTGGCATATCAATTTCAGGAACTAAGGTGATGTATCTTTCTTTGCAATAATTGATTAACTCTTTTAAATCACGCTCCGTATAATATTCGCCTTTGTCACGAAGCATAAATTCCGGATTTGTTAACTGCGGATAAAGCTTACTTTGCAAACGCCAAGCGATATCTTCGGTAGGATGAAAGTGAAAAATATTCAGTTTATAAGCTACCATCGCATCAATTTGTTGCTTTAACAATTTAACGGATTGAAAATTTCTTCCCACATCGACCATAAATCCGCGCCAAGCAAAAGCGGGCCAATCTGTAATTTCAACAGCATCTACAAAAACATTGTCGCGCATTAACTGCAATAAAGTCTGGATACCACTATAAATACCCTGAGGTGTATTGGCGGTAAGTACAATTTTATTGGCCGTTGTTTCCAGATGATAGGCCTCAGATTGATTTTGCAGCGAAGCGACTTTTCCCAGACGAAGCTGAATATAGTTTGTTGCCTCCGACACTTCATTGGCTAATTTCACATTGAGACCTTTTTGCTCCATCGCTTTTTTCAGGACCAAAGCTTCCTTTGCCAAAGCCGGATTATCTGTAACAATTGTAGTAACTCCAGTTAATGGAAAAAAACCGTTATTCCATTTCAACTGTTGCGGTTTAGGCAATAAAGAAGGTTTGGATTCCAAATCAAAAACATAAGGATAAACCAAATGCTTCCACATTAAATAGCCTTCTCCCTTGAGGTGTAAACCATCATTAGTAAATTCTTTTATTAGCTTACCATTTTGATCACAAAATGGAGTGTGCAAATCCATATAAGTATAAGGGAATGCCGCTGCATTTTGTTTCAACTTGGCATTTAACTGTTTTATTTGTTCTCCTTTGCTGGTGTGTCCTCCAAATTTTTTGTAGACATCATTCACCGGCAATATACTTTGCACGTACAATTTAGTCGAAGGGGATTCCTGTTTTAGATAAGAAGCAATTTTTGTGATATTTTTAAAAACACTATCTGTCGAAGTATTTCTTGAAAGGTCATTAGTTCCTATCAGTAAAAAAACTTTTGCGGGTTTTCTTATGCTGATTTCATCAATACGGTTCAGGACTCCAGTACTTATGTCACCGCTGATTCCGCGGTTTTTGATGCGATTGTCTGCAAATAATTCGCTCCATTCCGCTCCATCGGTAATACTGTTTCCTAAGAAAACAATATCATTTTTTGTTAAAGGCAGGCTTCTAAAATGGGAAACCCGTTGGTGATAATAGGTAGAAAACAAACTATCAGGCAGTGTTGTTTTTTTTAAAACAGAAACGGTACCGGGAACTAATCCCGACACCTTTTTCTGTTGTGCATTGGTACTAAAAAAAACTAGAAGCAATACTAAAAAGACAATCTGTTTTTTCATTTTTTTATCTAAAATTGATTATTCAACTTTCATCCAATAGCTGTACTTGTAATTTTTAAACGGAATTCTGTATTTCTCCATTGGCATAGAACCCCAGCTATCAATCCCTTGCATACCTGTTTGCTGCAAGTCCATGTGAAGGTAGATTTCGTTTCTTTTATTCAATTCGCCACTATGGTATTGTTTCTTTTGCGCTTCAGGATCTAAATCGTCTAGATTATAAGGCAAGGCTGAAAAACTCAATAAATGATCTACAAATGCAAAACTGATTTTTTTACCTTTTGCATTGGCAAAAGTCACCCAGCGCACTTCGGTTTTGTTCCCGCTTTCCTGTGGTCTGGCATACGGAAAATACTGCTCATCTACTGATTGCTTGAATTGACCAATGAATGTATTGGTTTTTCTATCCCAATAATTCTCACCCGGACCGCGACCATACCAATTGATGGTATTAAAATTTTTATTGATAACCAAATCATTTCCAGCTCTCAACAACAACGAATTTTTACCTTTAATAGCCGTAAATTCATTATCTACTTTGATACTTCCATCACCGTAAACTGTAAATAGTTGTTGGTGCGAAGCTTCTCCGTCAATCAATTTACTTGTAAATTTTACTTGAACCGAACCATCTGTGTTTTTTGAAACAGCGGTCTGCATTTCAGTAGCATTATCATAGGCATTTCTCCATTTTCTTAGGCTGGTATTGAATCCTGCTCCAATATCGTTGTCTGTTGGTGCTCTCCAGAATGAAGGTTTTGGTCCTTGCTCGATAAATTGCTCCCCTTTGACACTATAGCTCGTCATGATACCTTTTTTCAAATCAAAAACAACCTCAAATTTGTCTCCAGAAATAGTACACTGCTCTTTCGTTTCTTTCAAGACCAAAGCTTTTTTCATTTTTGGCGTAAATGCAGCTGCCGGAAGTGTTTTTAGTACAAACTGATCATCGGCAATTTCGTATCCTTTTGGCAAGAAAGGCTCTTCAGTTTTTAGCGAATAATACACATTCAACTGGTATTCTTTATCGGTTTTCTGCGCTGTTTTGATTACTAATCTGAATTCTTTTTCAGTTTGTGGCCCTAATGAAATAGTGTTAATGATGCCATTTTCTTTGGCAATTCCATTTTCCATCAATTGCCAACGCATCATTACATTATCCAGATTTTTAAAGAAAAAACCGTTTTTAATGGCAATCGTATTGTTGCCAATGGATTTTGTTTTAATGTTTTGGTGTGCTTTTTTCACTTCCAAAGCCATTGGCGTAATTTCTCTGTAGGCCGTAACCACTCCTTTTACACAGAAATTATTATCACTTAAATTTTCATCAACTGGTCCTTCTAGCGGAAAATCTCCGCCATACGCCTTGATGCGTTTGCCATTTTTAAGGGTATCTATCGATTGGTCAATCCATTCCCATATAAATCCTCCCTGAAGTTTTGGATTATTTTCTACCACATCCCAATAATCTTGAAAATTCCCCAAACTGTTCCCCATAATGTGGGCATATTCACTTTGAATATTTGGAATTTTGGCATCACTTTTTGAATACCTCAACAAAGCGTCGGGAGACATATATTGCGGGCAAAAAATCTCTGAATAATGCGTATCATTTGGCCTTTCATAATTAATATCTCTTTCATACTGAATTGGCAAAGTCGTATGCTGTTTCAACCAATCGTAAGCGGCATAAAAGTTAGCTCCGTCACCGGCTTCGTTTCCTAAAGACCAAGTTACTACCGAAACATGATTTTTATCTCTTTCATACATACGCTGAATACGTTGCAAATGCGATTCTTTCCAAAGTGGATTGTTTGCCAAAGTCACATCCAAATCGTAACCCAAACCGTGCGATTCAATGTTGGCTTCATTCACCACATACAAACCGTATTCATCACAAAGTTCCATCCAATATGGATCTGACGGATAATGCGACTGACGAACCGCATTGACGTTCAGTTTCTTCATCATCTCCATATCTTTTCTCATGTCTTCCTTACTCAAGGTATGACCATTTGTAGGGTGATGTTCATGCCTGTTAACTCCTTTTATGAAAACTCTTTTTCCGTTTACAAGAAAATCAGCTCCTTTGATTTCTATTTTTTTGAAACCAATACGAAGTGGTACTACTTCAATCACAGCACCTTTTGCATTTTTTAAAGTAAGGTATAAACGGTACAGATAAGGCGTTTCTGCCGTCCATTTTTGTACGTTTTTTATAGTAGTTTGAAATTCTACGTTCGTCTTATATTTCCCCAATATGGTTTTAAAATCTTTGGTTTTATCTTGGTAAACCACATTTCCTTTGGCATCCTCTAAACGTACCTCAACCGTTAGGCTGTCTTTCTTGCTATATAATCCTTTTTCGGTTTTATAGCTGTTAATTTCGGCATCAATGCTAAGCAATCCATTTGTATAAGTATCGTCAAGAGTACTGATAATCTTAGTATCACGAATATTTAATTTTTCTGTGGCATACAAAAAAACGTCTCTTTCGATTCCTGAAAAACGGAACATATCCTGACATTCTAAATAACTGGCATCACTCCAACGGTACACTTGAAAAGCGATTAAGTTTTCTCCTGGCTTCAAAAATTTTGTAATATCAAATTCAGCCGCTAATTTACTGTCTTCACTGTAACCTACTTTTTTTCCGTTTACCCAAACAAAAAGACAAGATTTAGCATTACCTACGTGAATAAAGACCTGTTTCCCCTTCCAATTGGCAGGTAAAGTGATTTTTTTACGATACGAACCTACCGGATTGTTATTGAAAGGAATATCAAATGGTGGATTCATTTTGGCATAGCGTAAATTATGGCCGGCAAAATCATAAGGCTGGTTTACATAAATTGGCAAACCATAGCCATTTACCTCCCAACTCGCTGGTATACGAAAATCCGTCCACTTAGAATCATCATAAGTGGTTTCGAAAAAATTCTCTGGACGCTGGTTCGGGTCTTGCACCCAATTGAATTTCCAACTTCCGTTTAATGAAAAATAGTTAGCCGATTTCTCTCTGTCGTACAGCTTGGCTTTCTCCATGTTTTCGAAACTAAAAGCGCTGTTTCTCATGGGCATTCTATTTATAGAAACGATCTCTGGATTGAGTAGTTCGGCAGGTAGTTGAGCAAAACTGACAGCAGACAAAAAAAACATAGCGACTAGCATCATGATTTTTTCTAATCTTTTAATTTTAATACTATTACAAAGAATCTGTCGATAAACTGTCTTGCACGGCTTTGTTTTTTTCATAACTTTTAATATATCATTTTTGGTTCAAAATTAATAGACATAGTTGTCCCTCACTATTCGGTTTTATATCAATCTGATTACAAAATCCGGCATCAATCAATAACAGCTGTTGCTTTTTAATTAACACAAAAAACTTATTATTTGCATTTATCTACCGGATAGATTTACAATATCATTTATTCAACGACATTTTGTTTCCATTTTAAAAAAAAACCAAATCCAAAAATAGGACACTTTAGTTATAAAATATACCAGTCCCTACCAGTTTTTTTTATTTCTATAAAACCCTTCCAATATGAGAGAAAATCATATTTAAAGCACCAAGAAACTGTGATTTATCACTAAAAAAAAAGCCAATCGCAAACGATTGGCTTTTCTTGGTTTTTAGTAATTCGATTATGTTTTTTGTTTTTTCTTTCTGGCAGCAGGAAACAGCACATTATTCAGAATCAAACGATATCCAGGCGAATTGGGATGCAGATCCAAAACTGTGGGCGCATCACCTACCTGATGCTGATAATCCTCGGGATCATGACCGCCATAAAAAGTAAACATTCCCTTTCCTTTTTGACCATGAATGTATCGTGCTTCTCCGTTTAGTTCACAACTCCCCATGACTAAAACATTAGATTTTATTAAAGCAGCGTCAAAAGAAGTCGTTTGTCCCATAAAACCTTTAACAAGTTGAGTATGATTCTGACACAGCATACTGGGAATAGGATCCCACTTTGCCGAAAAATCCATTAGACTAAAGTAATCTTTATCCATAGGAATTCTTCTTTTATCAGTCATGTCAATATCTGAAAACTCATATCTTTCAGGCTTTCTTTCCAATGTAAAATCCTTAAAGGCAAAGGAATTCGCATAATTTATTTTAGACTGATAATTGGCCTCGCTCTGATCACCATCAAACATAGGCTCACAAATATCAACTCCATCCGCAGCCAAGGCGATATCAAAACTATCGGTAGCAGAACACATGGCAAACATGAATCCGCCTCCAATGACGAAATCCCTGATTTTTTTAGCAACAGCGCCTTTCTCTTGGGAAACTTTTGGATAACCTAATTTAGCAGCTAAAACTTCTGCTTCATTTTTTTGTTCAATATACCAAGGCGCATTTTTATAAGTACCAAAAAACTTCCCATATTGCCCCGTAAAATCTTCATGATGCAAATGCAACCAGTCATAAAGCAGCAATTGATTAGTTAAAACCTCTTCATCATATACAGCAGTAAAAGGAATCTCGGCATAAGTCAAAACAAGAGTAACGGCATCATCCCATGGTTGTTTCCCTTTAGGGGTATAAACCGCAATTCTGGGAGCTTTCTCCAGAATAACCGCTTCCATGTTTTGCGAAGGACTTGCTATCTCATTCAATATATTAGTTTGCTCGGCATCAGATAGGATCTCAAAACTAACACCACGAATTTGACATTCTTTGCGTATTTCTAAGACATCAGGAAGTAAAAAAGCCCCACCCCGATAATTGAGCAACCAGCTGGCTTTATAGTTTTTTTCTAAACACCAAAAGGTTATTCCATAAGCTTTGAGATGGTTCTTTTGCGTGTTCTCGTCCATTGGCAAGAGAATAAAAGAAGCCTTTGCCATTATTGAAATCAGCAAAAAAAGAAAGCATAGTACTCTTTTGAACATCATTTTAAACTATTTTCTATCAAAGATAAAAAAGCACGGCATTTTAGTACCTTAAAATCTTACTTTTTATTCTGTTTCAAAATCTAATTGACCTGTGATCAAAAACATTCTGATTTTACTATTACAGCGAAAAACATAATAAAACACGTAAAAACCCCCATAGCCATCCAGATTCCAATACTTAAATTTGTTTCTGTCAAATTTAAACAAAAAAAACTCTAATGGAATCAAGCGAAAGAAACACTGAATTAAAAGGTCTCGCAAAACTTAAAAAACCAGCTTTATTTCTATTAATAGTTATTATTATTGCTTTTTATGTTTTGTCCTTTAATTTCCTTTTTCAATAAAACTTACAACTCAAAAGAATCGATCTATTTCTTTTTTCTCCAGGATTACCAACTCATTTTGTATAGCAAAAACTACTAATCCTGCGCTATTTTTAGATTCGGTTTTGAGTAATAAATTATTCCTGTGCCCTTCTACGGTTCTTGGACTGATAAAAAGTTTTTCGGCTATTTCGACGGTTGTATTTTGATCGCAAATCATTTTTAATACCTCCAGTTCTCGATTGGTCAAAAAGTTAGAATCCATGTGACTTTTAGTATTCTTCTCTTCCAATAAATTTTCCTGAATAATTTTCAGCACATAATCCGAATAGTAAAATCCTTTTAAAGCTACCTCTTGTATGGTTTTCAATAATTCTTGAGGGCTTGCATTTTTTACGAGATAAGAAACAGCACCAATAGCAATCATATTAGCGACAAAAGATTTAGATTCATAACTAGTCAAAGCAATAATCTTGATTTGGGGAAATTCTTTAAGAATGATTTTCGTCGCTTCAACACCATTTAATGAAGGCATTTTCAAATCCATAATGATAATATCCGGAAGACTTTGAGCTTCCCGCAAAAACAAAATAAGTTCACTACCGCTTGAAGCTTCAAAAATAATCTCCAAATTTTCCTCTCTACTCAATAGAAAAGAGATTCCTTTTCTAAAAAGAACTTCATCATCTGCTAAAATTATTTTTATGCTCTCATTCATAATTTAAAAATTAAAAGTGACTTGAGTTCCGTTATTGATTTGAGAAGAAAAGAAAATTTCGCCTCCTAAAAAATCAATTCTACTCTTTATATTATTCATCCCAAGACCGTTTTGATTCCTCTTGTCCTTCAAATCAAATCCTATCCCATTATCAAAATACCTACACACTTTCTTACTTTCTTTTTTTTCAAAAGCTATCACAATTTTTGAAGCTTTTCCATGCCGAAGTGAATTATTCATCAATTCTTGTAAAACCCTAAAAACATGAAGATGTTTATCCTTTTCTAAATCGTCAAACACAACCGCATTATGATACTCTACCCGAACTGATTTACTGCTGTTAAATTCTAAACACAATTCCTCAACACCGGCATGAAGTCCAAATTTATCAAATACAGGAGGCAATAAATCATGGGCAATCCTTCGGGTACTCTCTAATGCTTTTCCGGTGAGACTAATGATATTTCCGGTAATATCTTCAATTTCATTCTTGGTCAAATTTGATGCTTTTAGAAGATGACTATTCAAGGAAACAACGTTTAGTTTTGAGCTGATATCATCATGTAAGTCTTGGGCAATTCGTTTTCGTTCTTCTTCCTGTGTAATGATGACGGCTCGCAATTGCTCTTTTTGATACTGTATAATCAAATCACTTTTTTCTAATTCCTTCTGGATAATTTTTTTCCTCGAAAAATAAAAGAACAAGACTAAAACTACCGAAACAACAATAAAAAAAACTGAAGTAAACAGAATTATTCTGATTATTTCTTTCTCGTATGCTGGGTTTGCTAACATGATTTATTTTTGAATTGCTTTTTTAGAAAAGCTTTTTTTCCATTCCAATAATATAAACAGTTGGTAAATGATTATCAATCCAGCATTCAACGTCCATGTTAGCAAACTTAGTTTTGGATTCAATAAAGCAGTTAAATTTCCAACAAAAAACAAAACCGTACTTCCCAACAAGTAAATGATAATTCCCAAATTGATGTAATAAAACTCTTTCTTCTCGGTGAGCATGTTGTACAGATGCAAAACAGCAAATACGACTAACAACAAAGAAGTAACGGCAATCTCAAACAAATTGAACTGAAAAAATTGCTTAGGATCAAAAGCATACTGCACTCCTAAAGCAAGTAAGCCCATACCAATGCCCCATTTTACAAAATCTTTTTGTCGTTTTGCTATCATTAAGGATTCATAAAATAACCCCAACAATACAAATTGTCCAATAAAATAAAAATGAGACACAAACAAGTTGTTAATATATAACTTCATCATAATAAATGATATGATTTGAATGCTGAAAATTATTCCTAAATACCATCTAAAGAATTGAAAAGCTTTCCCGTAAGCATAAAAGCTTTTCAAATATAATACTAAATTTACTAAAGAAATTAAATATCCAATATTTACAAGTGTGTAATACATCCGTCATTACTGATTTAATGGACTTTCCGGATCACCGGCAGGCGGACAAGGCGTTGAAAAATCATAAATATCATCTTGCTCAGTTGCTGAAGCCCCTGCACCAATGGTAATCATGTCTTCGTAGATTCCTGTTTCCGGATTAAGTTTAGTTCCAACTATCATAAGCTTTTCCACATTATTTGCATCAACCCCAATATAAGCTCTTACTGCATCTACACCTTCTGCTAAAACTTCAATCAAATCAATTTTTGGAATAAGGAAAGCATGCAACTCGTGATGCTTATTGTAATGTCCTTCTTTCTTACTCCATCTATTAACCCATGCTTTTGCCTCTTTTAAAGGAATAGTATTAATCTTTTTTACTTCTCCAGTATTATTACTCATAGGGTTGGTTTCTTGGGTCATAATTTAAACTTTTATAAATTAAAACAATCTTTTTAAAAGTATTTTGACGCTAATTTACTACTTATTTTTTCTCAATTAATCAAATGTTAAAATTTTAAAAGATTTTTATTAAACGACAAAAAAAATCCATCCGTTTTAGTCAGATGGATTTTTGTTTTAAAATGGCATATCACTGTCATCATCGTCGTCATTTAAATTGCTTCCAAAAGCCTCATGCGCTGATGGCAAATTTTTAGTTGCAAAAGGATTTTCATCCTGATTCATAGATGATGGTAAATCATCATAATTTCCGCTGTAATCTTCTAAATTGTCAAATTTACCAAGATGTCCAATAAATTTCAAACGTACGTTTTCAATACCACCATTACGGTGCTTGGCAATCATAATTTCGGCCTGTCCGGCAGTTGGAGAAGCTTCATCATCATCCCACTCGTCAATTTTATAATATTCCGGACGATATAAAAACGAAACAATATCAGCATCTTGCTCAATCGCTCCCGATTCACGAAGGTCAGAAAGCAATGGTCTTTTACTGGATCCACGAGTCTCTACCGCACGCGATAATTGGGAAAGCGCAATAACTGGAACATTCAATTCCTTAGCCAATGCTTTCAAGTTTCTGGAAATTGTCGAGATTTCCTGCTCTCTATTTCCTCCCCCTTTTGCATTCCCTCCGGCAGTCATCAACTGCAAATAATCAACAATTATAATTCGTATCCCGTGTTGCGAAACTAAACGTCTTGCTTTGGCTCTTAAATCAAAAATAGATAGTGATGGTGTATCATCTATAAAAAGGGGTGCTTTTTCTAAATTTTTCACTTTCGTACTTAATTGCTCCCATTCGTGTTTTTCGAGTTTTCCGGTACGCAATTTTTCGGAAGACAATCCCGTTTCCGAAGAAATCAAACGCGTGATCAACTGAACGGATGCCATCTCCAGTGAGAACAATGCTACAGGCATTCCAAAATCAATAGCCATATTTCGAGCCATCGATAATACAAAGGCTGTTTTTCCCATCGCAGGTCTAGCCGCAATAATAATTAAATCACTTGGTTGCCAACCGGAAGTTAATTTATCTAATTTCTCAAAACCGGTCGCTACTCCACTTAATCCTTCTTGTCCGGCTATTTCTTCAATTCTCTTTTTAGCCTGTAATACTAAACTCTGAGCCGTTTCGGAACTACGCTTGATATTCCCCTGAGTAACTTCGTATAGTTTTGATTCGGCTTTGTCCAATAAATCAAAAACATCTGCCGTATCATCATAGGAATCTTCGATAATCTCCGAAGAAATACGAATCAAACTTCGCTGGATAAATTTCTGCAGAATAATTCTAGAGTGAAACTCAATATGCGCCGAAGAAGAAATTTTTTGGGTCAATTGAATCAAATAGAAATCACCTCCCGCTAAATCTAGTTTAGCATTTTTTCTTAATTGAGCCGAAACGGTCAACAAATCAATTGGCTGTGTATCTGTAAATAATTGAACTATTGCTTCAAAAATATGTTTGTGTGCCTCTTTATAAAAAGCGTCCGGTTGCAAGATGTCAATTACATCATCAACTCCTTTTTTATCAATCATCATGGCGCCAAGTACAGCCTCTTCCAGTTCGATAGCCTGAGGTGGTAACTTCCCCTTTTCCAGACTTATAATTGTTGTTTTATCTACCTTAACAGGGCTTATATTTTTGAAGTTTTCCATATAGCGAATGTACCATAAAATTAAAAAAAAATGCTATTGAGTTATTACAAAGAATTGTTTATAAGTACCTCAATTTTGTTTACAACCAAAAAAAAATCCGAAACAACAAGGCTTCGGATTTTTTATAAAAATGTAAGATTTTACTCCTTGAACTCGCCCATTTTACAGTATTTATCCATTCTCTGAGCGATTAGATCTGCTGTTGATAAGTCTTTCAATTCATTATAACCTTTCATAATATAATGCTCCACTGTCTTGAAAGTAGTCTCTCTGTCGTAGTGTGCTCCACCTAATGGCTCAGGTATGATATCATCAATCAGTTTTTGCTTTTTCATGTCAGAAGAAGTCAATTTCAAAGCTTCAGCAGCTATTTCTTTGTATTCCCAGCTTTTCCATAAAATAGAAGAGCAAGATTCAGGAGAAATAACAGAATACCAAGTATTTTCTAACATGTAAACTCGGTCTCCAACACCTATTCCTAAAGCACCACCGGAAGCACCTTCACCTACAATAATTGTTATAATAGGCACCTTAAGACGAACCATCTCAAAGATATTTCTGGCAATGGCTTCCCCTTGTCCACGTTCTTCAGCTTCAAGTCCAGGATAAGCACCCGGAGTATCGATAAGTGTTATAACTGGAATTCCAAATTTTTCAGCCATTTTCATCAATCGCAATGCTTTACGGTACCCCTCAGGATTTGCCATCCCAAAGTTTCTGTATTGCCTTGTCTTTGTATTATAGCCTTTTTGTTGACCAACAATCATAAAAGATTGTCCTCCAATTTTACCCAATCCACCAACCATGGCTTTATCATCTTTGAAGTTTCTATCCCCAAAAAGTTCAAGAAAACTATCTCCGCAAAGTGCCTTGATATGGTCCATTGTGTACGGACGACTTGGATGTCTAGACAATTGTACCCTTTGCCATGCCGTCAAATTTTTGTAAATCTCCTTCTTAGTATCTATTAGTTTTTTGTTGATTTGTTTACAAGTATCTGTAACGTCAACATCTGACTCCTGACCAATAACAAGGCATTTATCTAACTGATCTTCTAGTTCTTTTATCGGAAGCTCAAAATCTAAATATTCCATAGGATTTGTGCGTTTTTGTTTTTATTTTGGACTGCAAATATAAAATATTATATCGTTCATAAAGCTATATTTTTTATTTATGTCCTAAAACTATCGGTCTGAATTTGCAATTTAGTTCAAAGTCAAAGCAATACTTGAGGACAGCTTTTGATTTAATTTTAAAAAATAATAGCCAGAAATTAATTTATTGATTCTTTAACACAAAGAAGATAAACCAATTACTACTTATCCAGTTTTTTATCTACTACTCTTTCCATATAATCCTGGATAAAAGCCTTGCAGTTTAACTCTATTTCATCCATTTCAGCATTTCTTTTCTTTATTAAATTATGCTTCAATGCTTTATCCTCTTTATCATAAAAACCAAGGGCTTTTTTTCCGTCAAATGTACAAATGTAATTTCCCTTTGCGAATTGATAAATATTTCCGGTAGAGTTGATTACAAATGGGACTGAGGTTTTTTTATCCAACAAACTTCTGCCCCAGCTTCTAAAAGGCTTATCGTAACCTATCATGTCCAAAATAGTAGGATAAATATCGATTTGCTGTGCCAAATCTTCATCGACTCCCACATAACTACTATTTGGTTTGTAAATCAATATAGGTACCGCAAAACGATTTATGGGTTTTTGATACTCATCATAATAAATTTGATTACAATGATCAGCCACCATCACGAAAATGGTGTTCTCAAACCAAGGTTCTTTTTTGGCCTCTTCGAAGAAACGTTTCACTGCATAATCTGTATATTCGACAGCTTTATGAATAGGAACACCTCCCTCATGAAAACGATTTTTATATTTTTCAGGAATAACATAAGGCTCGTGTGAGGAAACCGTAAATACAGAAGCGAAAAACGGTGTTTTCTTTGTGTCCAATGTTTTTTTCATAAACTGAAGGAAAGGCTCGTCCCAAATTCCCCAAAAACCATCAAATTGAGAATCATCATTGAACTCCGTTCTTCCGTAATAATCATCTATTCCCAGAATTTTACTGAAACCTAAAAATCCCATAGAACCATTGGCAGCACCATGAAAAAAGGAAGTATTGTATCCTTCTCCTTTTAAAGTAGAAACAAGCGATTCTATTTTTTGTTTTGGATAAGGCGAAGAAGTAAAAGCATCCTTAAACGAAGGAATACCTGCCAAAACAGAGGACATGCCGTGAATGGACTGTCTTCCATTAGCATAAGCATTGGTAAAAATCATACTATGCTGCGCCAAAGAATCCAAAAAAGGCGCGTGACTTTTATAATCCGGTATATTCGATTTTTTATTGAAAGCACCAATGTATTCCCGTCCATAACTCTCCAGAATAAAAACCACTACGTTCGGTTTGGTTTTCGGATTATTGTGATAGCTTTTTACAGGTTGAATTTTATCAGTAATAACTTTCGAATTGACTTCAGGATAATCAACCTTTAAAAAACTATTAGAGAATAAAGTTCGAATTATTGCAAAAGGCGTATTCAAAACAATATCCGAATGTACAATATTTTTTACATTACGACTGGCATCCAAAAGATTAATCGGTCTTGTGGATTTCTTGAAATCACCACCACGAATTCCTCCAATCACAAATAAAACGATCATTAAAAACCCAACGGTAGAAAAGCTAAAATATGGCACATATCCTGTAGGTTTAAAATCCTGTACTTTTATTCTTTTATACAAAAATACCCAAAGTGCCGAAGTCAAAACAAACAACGCAAAGACATACCAATATTCTACCAAAAAATTAAGGAACAAAGTCGTTTTATTCGTTTCATGTTCTAAAACATTCAAGGCTGCAGATGTAGTACGGGCAAAGGTAAATTTATAGTAAATAAAATCTATAAAATTAGTAGCAAAAGCCAGTAGATTAGTACCGAAATACAAATAAAACAGAAACTTTTGATATCCTGCATTGGTATTTTTCCAAAAAGGAAGAATGGAAAAAACGATAAACAGCAAATTTATATATAAAATGGCCGTAGTATCAAAAGCCAATCCATAATAACTAAGCGATAAAAAATCACTAACCGACTCAACTCTCAGCAAATCAGCATTAAAGTAATAAAATAAAACCCGGGCAATAAAATAAAATAAATAGGCTAAAGCTATCCTGTAAAATAAGATTTTGTACTCGTTTAGGCGCAAGTGTTTTTGCATTCTATTTTTATTAATTAGTAAAACTTGGCAAAGGTATCACATTTAATTTGTTCCATACTGTTAAAAAAACTCTAATTGAAACCTAAAATTAAATGTAAAAAATAACTTAAACTTCTTTCTGCCTGTGCTTTATAACTCCATTCAAAATGACCGTTATAATAATAATCACGGCTCCCACATAAAAAGAAAAACTCATTTTCTCTTTACCGCCAATGATAAAATACGCTAAAATAATACCATAAACAGGCTCTAAATTAGTGGTAAGCATCACCGTATAAGGACTTAGTTTCTCCATTACTTTTACCGAAGCTGTAAAAGCATAAGCCGTACAAATGGAAGCAAGAAGCAGGATCAACATCCAGTTATTAAGATTTAGATCAAAGAAATCTACGGAGAACTTATTTTGATACAAGAAATAAACAGAAATAAAAACCATACCCGCCAGAAATTCATAAAAAGAAATAACAGTAGCATCATGTTTTTCAATTAGTTTCCCATTCATCAACGTAAACAAAACACCCAATATAATAGAGATCAAAGCAAAAATCATCCCACTCATATAACCCACCTCTACTTTCATAATCATCGCTAATCCCGCCATAATTATCAAACCGAAGAACACCTCATACCAAAGTACTTTTCGACCATAAAAAATAGGCTCTAACAACGAAGCAAAAAAAGCACCTAAGGAAAAAACGGAAAGCGTGATTGACACATTAGAAACATGAATAGCATGAAAGAAAAAAATCCAATGCAGGGCGATCAACAATCCCACAAAAATCAATTTCAGAAAAGATTTTAAGGGAATCCGAAAAGACTTCTTTTGAAAAGCAATAAAAAAAAATAAAAAAACTGCTGCAAAAAGCATTCGATACCAAACGATAGCATCGGCAGAAATAGTAATTATTGCGCCTAAAATGGCCGTAAAACCCCAAATAAAAACAATTAAATGAAGATTTAAATAACTTTTGAATTTATCGTTTTGCATTGCGTAGTAAAAATATAGCCAGAATTCCAAAAACAATATTTGGAAACCAAACGGCAATCAAAGGGGAAAAAGTAGACTTCTCAGCTAAAGTGCCGAATATTTTATCAAAAAAAACAAAACCAAATGCCACAGCAATTCCAATGGTTAGATTCATTCCCATTCCTCCTCTTCTTTTCATTGAAGAAACCGAAACAGCAATAACAGTTAAAATAAATGCCGAAACAGGCACACTGTATTTCTTATACAACACCACCAAGTAAACATTGATATTAGAAGATCCTCGTTTTTTTTCTTTATCGATAAACTGGTACAGTTTATTCAAACTCAAGGTTTCTGCAATATAAACCACCGGAGTCAAATCCTCCAATTCAAAACTGAATTTTGCATTTTTCTCTGGTGCTTTTTCAAGTTTATCACCAAATTCACCTACAGTTCTTTTAGAATAATCATACAGGGTATACGTACTATCCTTAGGGTTCCATTTTATTCTGCTGGCGGTAATTTTTGATACTAGCTTTTCTTTATCGAATTTTTCCAAAACAAAGTTAAAGGCCACTTTTGATTCTGTATTAAAGCTATTCACATATAAAAATTCATTGCTGCTTATTTGTCGATACACATCGGTATTATCACCACGCATCAATTCCTTGCCTCCTGTCTTGAGATAGGTATATCGGAAATTATTGAAACCTTCACTCGAAACTGGAACAACAAAGAAACCCATCAACAATACAAAAACAGAGATAATCGATGCCCCAATAATATAAGGTCTTAAAAAACGGGTAAAAGAAATTCCCGAACTTAAAATAGCAATAATTTCTGTATTGTTAGCCAGTTTTGAGGTAAACCAAATAATGGATAAAAACAGAAAAATAGGAAACAAAGAGTTAGCAAAATAAATCGTGAAATGATAATAATAGACCGCAACAGCAAGAAACGGCACCTTATTTTCAATCATGAAGTTGATTTTCTCCGAAACATCAATGATAATCCCAATAGGTATAAACATCAACAACATGGCTGCAAAAGTGGCCAAGTATCTCTTCAGGATATATTTATCTATTATTGTTAACATAAAAAGTTTAATCGGTTAATCGTTAATTTGGCTATTCATAGATTCGATTAAACAAATAACCAAATCAACTAATTTACAAACGTTGGCTCATATTGCGCACCATCATTTCTTTCCAAGACCTAAAATCACCGGCGATAATATGTTTTCGGGCCTCACGAACCAGCCACATATAAAAACCAAGATTATGGATGGTCGCAATTTGTTTTCCTAAGTATTCATTGGCTGCAAACAGGTGACGCAAATAAGCTTTAGTATATTCCGTATCGACAAAAGTATGCCCCATTTCATCAATAGGAGAAAAATCGGCTTCCCATTTTTTATTCTTGATGTTAATGGTACCGTTAGCCGTAAAAAGCATCCCGTTTCTGGCGTTACGCGTAGGCATCACGCAGTCAAACATATCAACTCCAAGAGCTATATTTTCCAAAATATTTATAGGCGTCCCTACGCCCATCAGATAACGCGGTTTGTCTTCGGGAAGAATTTCGCAAACTACTTCGGTCATCGCATACATTTCTTCGACTGGTTCCCCTACTGAAAGTCCGCCGATAGCGTTTCCTACTTGGTTCGAATTAGCTATATATTCTGCTGATTGCTGGCGTAAATCCTTATAACAACTTCCTTGAACAATAGGAAAAAAAGCTTGATCGTAACCGTATTTCACAGGCACTTTTTCCAAATGATTCACACATCGGTCCAGCCAACGATGGGTCATTTTCATCGAACGTTTTGCATAGTTATAATCACAAGGATAAGGTGTACATTCATCAAAAGCCATGATAATATCAGCCCCAATAGTACGCTGAATTTCCATCACATTTTCTGGTGTGAAAAAATGATAAGAACCATCAATATGCGATTTAAACTTCACTCCTTCTTCTTTGATCTTTCGATTTGAAGACAAAGAATACACTTGATATCCTCCAGAATCAGTCAAAATATTACGATCCCAGTTCATAAATTTATGCAATCCACCCGCTTTTTCTAAGATTTCCGTCTGCGGACGTAAATATAAATGGTAGGTGTTCCCCAGAATAATATCCGGGTTTATATCTTCTTTCAATTCTCTCTGGTGCACTCCTTTTACTGAGGCTACAGTCCCAACAGGCATGAAAATAGGTGTTTCAATTACACCGTGATCTGTAGTAATACTTCCCGCTCTAGCTTTGGACTGCGGGTCTTTTTGTAATAAATCAAACTTCATAGTAACGTTTTTCTACCGATTGTTCGGCGGGCAAAGATAGGTTAATTTGAAAACTAGATAATTAGATAAGTTAAAAATTTAAAAATGTTTTATGATTTCTATTAAGCGTGCCCTCCTTCATCTATCCAATCAGGCTCTTCGCCCTATCTTTATACCGCTACTATTCTTTGTGTAAAAAACAATTTCAAAGAAGGCATACCAAAAACCACAAATAATATCCTCTCCCAAAAGAAGAATAATTATAATAGTATTGATTTACAATTTTTAAAGCGCAGCAAAATCTTTTAAAAATTATATTAGATTTGTAAGAGTTATAAACCTAAAACTTAAAATAATGATTCAAAAACTACTATCCCCAATTTCTTGGTCTGCCAATGCTGCAGCTTTGTCTTCACTTATTTTGCGATTAACACTTGGCTTGTTGATGCTGAGTCATGGCATCCCAAAACTCATCAACTTAATAAATGGCAATATGGAATTTGGAGATCCAATAGGTATTGGCGCCCCGGCTTCATTAATCTTAACCGTTTTTGCCGAGGTATTATGCTCTTTATTAATCATAATTGGATTATGGACCAGATTAGCTTTGATTCCCCTCATTATAACAATGGTAGTTGCCGTATTTATCATCCATATCAATGACAGCCTAGGAACAATGGAACCCGCTTTAATGTATTTATTATCGTATTGTGCTTTATTTTTATTGGGTAGCGGTAGGTTTTCTGTTGATGCAGTTTTGAAAAAATAGATCCAGAAACACAAACTATAAGATTTAAACAACAATTGACTTTTAGCCTGTTTTAGACAGGCTTTTTTTATGATTACTTACTAATTTAACTTCAATGTTACTTAAAAAAACTTCCCCTTCAAAGATTAGCCAAGCATCCTTAGAAAATTAAACAGTAAATTTACCTTATGTAACAAAAGTTACTGTAAACAGCTATTTTCTATATTACTTTTGTCTTATAAATAGATTTAGAGCGATTCAACAACAAACATCGCTTTAATTCCAAATCATCTTTAAAAAAAACAAAATGGATTTAGAAAAAATAATCACAGAAAACCAAGGAACAATAATCGATGTACGCTCTTATGCCGAGTTCATGGGAGGCCACGTTGTCGATTCGATCAACATTCCTTTGAATGAAATACCGCAAAGAATAGAAGAATTAAAAAACACTAAGACACCTTTAATTTTATGTTGTGCTTCAGGAAACAGAAGCGGACAAGCCCAACATTTCCTTTCGCAACAAGGAATAGAATGCTACAATGGTGGTTCTTGGCTGGACGTTAACTATTACAAATCAAAAGCAACAAAATAATCATGATCAATACATTAAAAAAAATATTAGGCTTAGGGCCAAAAGTAAACTACGCTGATTTAGTAAAAAAAGGAGCTATTATACTGGATGTACGTTCTCCCGGCGAGTACAAACAAGGACACATTAAAGGTTCTACAAATGCGCCCTTGAACGAACTTTCAAAGCATCTTTCGAAAATAAAAAAAGACACTGTAATTATCACTTGTTGTGCTTCAGGAATGCGAAGCGCTTCGGCAAAAAGCATTTTGAAATCAAATGGTTTTGAACAAGTCTATAATGGTGGAGGTTGGAGCAGTTTGCAAAACAAAATACAATAAAACTAAAAAGACAACGTCCTAAAAAACTCGTAAGTTACAACAGAAAGATTGCTTTATTTTTAAATAAAATTCCAAAAAGTCCAATTTCGGGCTTCTTTTTTATCAACACAGACGACTGTAACAATTATAAAAAATCATTTGTCTTACGCCAAAATAAAATTACCTTTGCGCAAGTTTAACTTTTACACACAAAATGAAGCCTAACACACAACAATTAAACGATTTAACTATCCAAGTCAGAAGAGATATTCTTCGAATGGTACACGCTGTCAACTCAGGTCACCCAGGAGGCTCTCTTGGTTGTACTGAATTTCTGGTAGCCCTGTACCAAAACCTAATGGATCGCAAGGAAGGATTTGATATGGACGGAATTGGAGAAGATCTTTTTTTCCTTTCAAACGGACACATCTCACCGGTTTTCTATAGCGTATTAGCAAGAAGCGGTTATTTTCCAGTTTCTGAATTAGCGACTTTCCGTCTGATTAACTCAAGATTGCAAGGACACCCAACTACTCATGATGGTTTACCTGGAGTAAGAATGGCGTCGGGTTCTCTTGGACAAGGATTATCTGTAGCTATTGGTGCTGCACAGGCTAAAAAACTAAATAATGACAATCATATCATTTACTCTCTTCACGGAGATGGTGAATTACAGGAAGGTCAAAACTGGGAAGCAATTATGTATGCCTCTGCTAAAAAAGTAGACAATATTATTGCTACAGTAGATTTGAACGGAAAACAAATTGACGGTACTACTGATGAAGTATTGAACATGGGAGATCTTCGTGCTAAATTTGAAGCATTTGATTGGGAAGTTCTTGAAATTAAAGAAGGAAATAACATCGAAGCGATTATCGCAGGAATGACTGACGCAAAATCCAGAACAGGAAAAGGAAAACCAGTTTGTGTGTTATTACATACTGAAATGGGTAACGGTGTAGACTTTATGATGCATACTCATGCTTGGCATGGTAAAGCGCCTAGCGATGCTCAACTAGAAGCTGCTTTGGGGCAAAATTACAATACAGGAGGACAAAGCGACTACTAGAATTAAGATTGCAGATTAGGAATTTCTGAATTCAGATTTTTTTTTAATCTTTCAATTTTTTAATCTTTCAATTTTACAAGAATAATGAAAAAATATACAAACACAGGAAGTAAAGATACTCGTTCGGGTTTTGGTGCGGGAATGACTGAGTTAGGTCAAAAAAATGAAAATGTAGTAGCACTTTGTGCTGATTTAATTGGTTCGTTAAAATTTGACGATTTCAAGAAAAATCACCCAGAGCGTTTTTTCCAAATTGGTATTGCTGAAGCTAACATGATCGGAATTGCAGCTGGTTTAACTATTGGTGGAAAAATTCCTTTCACAGGAACTTTCGCTAACTTTTCTACGGGAAGAGTTTATGACCAAATTCGTCAATCAGTAGCTTACTCTGAAAAAAACGTGAAAATTTGTGCTTCTCACGCTGGTTTAACACTAGGAGAAGACGGAGCTACACACCAAATACTTGAAGATATCGGTTTAATGAAAATGTTGCCGGGAATGACCGTAATCAATACATGTGATTACAATCAAACTAAAGCTGCGACTCTTGCTCTTGCCGATCATCATGGTCCTGCTTATTTGCGTTTTGGACGTCCCGTAGTGCCTAATTTCATGCCTGCTGACGAACCATTCGTAATCGGAAAAGCAATTCTTTTAAACGAAGGTACTGATGTAACTATTGTTGCTACAGGTCATCTGGTTTGGGAAGCTCTTATTGCTGCTGAAGCATTAGAAGCTAAAGGAATTTCTGCCGAGGTAATTAACATACACACTATAAAACCATTAGACGAAGAAGCTATTCTAAAATCATTGGCCAAAACTAAATGCATTGTTACTGCTGAAGAGCACAATATTCTTGGAGGTCTTGGCGAAAGTGTTTCTAGAGTATTGGCATTACACCACCCAGCTCCACAAGAGTTTGTAGCGGTAAATGACAGCTTTGGTGAATCTGGAACTCCTGAGCAATTGATGGAGAAATACAAATTGAACAATCAAGCGATTGTTGAAGCTGTAGAAAGAGTGATCAAAAGAAAATAAGTTCACAGGGATAATCCTTTCTTGAAATAAAAAAAACCGTTGATGAAAATCAACGGTTTTTTTATGCCTAGTATTTCGTACTATTTCTATTTATCGAAAACGAAAGCAATTGCTTTATTAAGCCAAAGCACTTTCAAAATTTACTGCTTTTTTCAAAAAAGCTTTAATCAACAAACGGTTAGGAGTTAATCCAGAAGTCATAATTTGCTTTTTAGTATTTGCTCCTTCAGTTGATATCGTACTATTTGGATTTTGTTTTGAAGTCATAAACCAAAGAACAAATTCTAAATTAGAATTTCTAACAGAGGCCCCTTGTTTTATTTCGTGAGTAGTTTCATTAGTGGTAGATACAACTGCATCTTGCTCAACAGATTGACCAAAAGCAGTAACATTAAACAATAAAACAATAGCAACAACGAAGTAAAAACTCAAAGATTTTTTGTTGTCGTTATGTGTAAATAAATTGTTCATAATATTCTTTTTTTTTAATGATAAACTTTTATCACTTATTCTTGACCAAAACTACCGCAAGAAATACCTACAAAAAAATATTTTCGACAAACAGCTGTTATAAACGTTTAGCTACAAAAATGTAACAACACACAGTACAACCAAACCGTTATATTTAGTTTATTAAAACATTAACCGATAAACAAACTACAATTAAAAAAAAAATCCCGAAAGTGTAAATACAATCGGGATAAAGTAACTTTAAAAAACACTAAGACAAAAAAAGGCTTCCACAACGGAAGCCTTTTTAAAAATTATGCTTGTCCTGCAGGACCAAAATTAAGCGGAATAGGAGCTTGTTCGGTGTCTTTGATTTCGCCATGGGCAATTTCGAAACGATGAATATTCTCTCCAATAGCCTTTAATAGTCTTTTGGCATGCTGTGGGGTCAAGACAATTCTTGATTTCACTTTGGCCTTAGGAACACCAGGCATGATACTTACAAAATCTAAAACAAACTCAGATGAAGAATGATTGATAATAGCTAAATTAGAATAAATCCCTTCAGCTGTTTTTTCATCCAATTCAATATTTATTTGCTCTTGTTGTTGATTAGAATTACTCATGTCTTAGTAAATATATTCCTCTTTATTAGCCATCATATCATTGTAATCTTCTTTTGAACCTACAATTGTATGATCGTATTCTCTCATACCCGTTCCGGCAGGGATTCTATGACCTACAATTACATTTTCTTTCAATCCCTCTAAGTAATCGATCTTACCTGCTACAGCAGCTTCGTTCAATACTTTAGTGGTTTCTTGGAAAGAAGCCGCAGAAATGAATGATTTCGTTTGAAGAGATGCCCTTGTGATACCTTGTAATACCGGAGTTGCAGTTGCAGTGATTACATCACGAGCCACAACTAGGTTTTTATCCGTACGTTTCAAAAGAGAATTCTCATCACGTAACTCACGAGGCGAGATAATTTGACCTTCTTTCAAATTCGTAGAATCACCAGCATCTTCAATTACTTTCATTCCGTACAATTTATCGTTTTCTACGATGAAATCTTTAGTATGAATCAATTGATCTTCTAGGAATAATGTATCTCCTGGATCTTGAACTCTCACTTTACGCATCATTTGACGTATTACTACTTCAAAGTGCTTATCATTAATTTTCACCCCTTGTAAACGGTAAACCTCTTGAATTTCATTTACTAAATACTGTTGAACAGCAGCTGGCCCTTTAATTCTTAAGATATCGTCTGGAGTAATCGCTCCGTCAGACAAAGGTACACCAGCTCTTACAAAGTCATTTTCTTGAACAAGAATTTGACTTGAAAGTTTCACTAAGTACTTTCTAACATCACCAAATTTAGATTCGATAACGATCTCACGGTTACCTCTTTTGATTTTTCCAAAAGAAACAACACCATCAATTTCAGAAACTACAGCTGGGTTTGAAGGATTACGAGCTTCTAAAAGTTCAGTAATTCTTGGTAAACCTCCTGTAATATCCCCAGATTTAGAAGAACGACGTGGAATTTTCACCAATACTTTACCAGCTTTAATTTTCTCTCCATCTTCAACCATCAAGTGAGCTCCAACCGGTAAGTTGTAAGAACGGATCAATTCACCGTCTTTACCGTAAACCAATAAAGTTGGAATTAATTTCTTATTTCTAGCCTCAGAGATTACTTTTTCTTGGAAACCAGTTTGCTCATCAATTTCAACCATGAATGATTGACCTTGCTCTAAATCTTCGTAAGCAATTTTACCGGTAAATTCCGAAACAATAACTCCATTATATGGATCCCATTTACAGATTACATCTCCTTTTGCAACAGACTGACCGTCTTTTACAAAAATACTTGATCCATAAGGAATGTTATGTGTATTTAAAACAATACCTGTTTTTTCATCTACTAATTTCAATTCAGTTGAACGAGAAACCACGATATCAACAGCATTTCCTTCGTTATCCTCCCCTTTAACAGTTTTTAGATCTTCGATTTCAAGCTTACCGTTGAATTTAGTAATGATACTAGATTCTTCAGAAATACCACCCGCAACCCCACCAACGTGGAATGTACGCAGTGTTAACTGTGTTCCTGGTTCTCCAATAGACTGAGCAGCAATAACTCCAACTGCCTCACCTCTTTGTGTCATTTTTCCTGTAGCTAAGTTTCTACCATAACATTTGGCACAAATACCTTTTGTAGCTTCACAAACAAGAGGCGAACGTACTTCCACTTTCTCAATAGGAGAAGCGTCAATAGTTTTCATTATAGCCTCAGTAATTTGTTGTCCCGATTGAACTAGCACTTCACTAGTTAAAGGATTAACAACATCTTGCAATGCAACACGTCCTAAAATTCTTTCTCCTAATGATTCAACAATTTCTTCATTCTTTTTCAATGCAGAAACTTCTACACCTCTTAATGTACCACAATCGTCAATGTTAACAATAACATCTTGAGAAACATCATGTAATCTTCTTGTTAAGTATCCAGCATCTGCCGTTTTAAGAGCCGTATCTGCAAGTCCTTTACGCGCACCGTGAGTAGAGATAAAGTACTCAAGGATCGAAAGACCTTCCTTAAAGTTAGAAAGAATCGGGTTTTCAATAATTTCACCACCACCAGCAGTCGATTTTTTAGGCTTAGCCATCAAACCACGCATACCGGTTAACTGACGAATTTGTTCTTTAGATCCCCTTGCTCCAGAGTCAAGCATCATATACACTGAGTTGAAACCTTGTTGGTCTTCTCTAATGTTTTTCATTGCCAATTCTGTCAATTGTGCATTCGCAGAAGTCCATACATCAATAACTTGGTTGTAACGTTCGTTATTAGTAATAAGACCCATGTTATAGTTAGCAGAAATTCCTTCTACTTGCTCACGAGCATCAGCAATCAATTGTGTTTTTTGTTCTGGAATTCTAATATCACCTAAAGAGAATGACAATCCACCTCTAAAGGCAAATTTGTAACCCATATCTTTCATATTATCCAAGAAGGCAGCCGTTTCTGGTACACTTGTTGAATTTAATACGTGACCGATAATATCTCTAAGGTTTTTCTTAGTCAATACATCATTGATATATCCTGCTGCTTCTGGTACTACTTCATTAAATAATACACGTCCGGCAGTTGTTTGGATAATTTTGTATACTAATTCTCCTTCATCATTAAAATCTTTGGCTCTAATTCTCACACGAGCATTCAATTCTAATCTTCCTTCATTCAATGCGATATTCACCTCTTCAGCAGAATAGAAAGTCAAATCTTGACCTAAAATTTTCTTTTCTGGTGTTGATATACGTTCTTTGGTCATATAGTATAGACCCAAAACCATATCCTGAGAAGGTACTGTAATTGGCGCACCATTTGCAGGATTCAGAATGTTATGAGAAGCCAACATTAACAATTGTGCTTCAAGAATAGCTTCTGGTCCTAATGGTAAGTGAACTGCCATTTGATCCCCATCAAAATCCGCATTAAATGCCGTACAAACTAAAGGGTGCAATTGGATTGCTTTTCCTTCAATTAATTTTGGTTGGAAAGCTTGAATACCTAATCTGTGCAAAGTAGGAGCACGATTCAGTAATATTGGGTGACCTTTAATTACATTTTCAAGGATATCCCAAACTACAGGCTCTTTCTTATCTATTATTTTTTTAGCTGATTTTACCGTTTTTACAATACCTCTTTCTATCAATTTACGGATAACAAAAGGTTTGTACAATTCGGCTGCCATATCCTTAGGGATACCACATTCGAACAATTTCAATTCAGGTCCAACGACAATTACCGAACGAGCAGAATAATCCACACGTTTTCCAAGTAAGTTTTGACGGAAACGTCCTTGCTTACCTTTTAGGGAATCAGATAATGATTTTAATGGTCTGTTTGATTCTGTTTTAACAGCAGATGCTTTTCTTGTATTGTCAAATAATGAATCTACCGATTCTTGCAACATACGTTTTTCGTTTCTCAAGATCACCTCAGGAGCTTTAATCTCCATCAATCTTTTCAAACGGTTGTTACGGATAATTACACGACGATATAAGTCATTTAAATCTGAAGTTGCAAAACGACCTCCATCAAGCGGAACAAGCGGACGTAATTCTGGCGGTATAACCGGCACCACTTTCATGATCATCCATTCTGGACGGTTCTCACGGTTCAAGTTAGACTCACGGAAAGATTCAACTACTTGTAATCTTTTTAATGCTTCTGTTTTACGTTGTTTAGACGTTTCATTGTTGGCACTATGTCTCAATTGGTAAGACAATTGATCTAAATCAATTCTTGCCAATAAGTCCATAATACACTCCGCTCCCATTTTGGCAACAAATTTATTTGGATCAAAATCATCCAAATATTGATTATCAGCAGGAAGAGTATCTAAGATATTCAAATATTCTTCTTCAGTTAAGAAGTCAAGTCTTTGAACTGATTCACCATCAGCATTTTTAGCAATACCCGCTTGGATTACTACGTATCTTTCGTAGTAGATAATCATATCTAATTTCTTAGATGGAAGACCAAGGATATAACCAATTTTGTTAGGAAGAGAACGGAAATACCAGATGTGGGCAATTGGCACAACAAGGTTGATGTGACCTACTCTATCTCTACGTACTTTCTTCTCCGTAACTTCTACTCCACAACGGTCGCAGATGATTCCTTTGTAACGAATTCTTTTATACTTACCACAAGCACATTCAAAATCCTTAACTGGTCCAAAAATTCTTTCACAGAAAAGACCGTCACGCTCAGGCTTGTGCGTACGGTAGTTGATGGTTTCCGGCTTTAAAACTTCACCTCTTGATTCTTTCAAAATCGATTCAGGAGAAGCAAGACCTATTGAGATTTTATTAAACCTTTTTACAGGGTTTTTATCTTTATTGTTATTATTTCTATTATTTATCATAGTTTTTACTATTGATTTATTTGCAATTAAAAATTGATTCTCGTTTTAGCCTAAATTCAAATGTCTTACAGTTTTAAAAGTCACGTATAACTTTCGACTTTGGACTTTGACACTTTCGACTATAACACTACCTCGAATTACTTCTCTAAACTTCAAATCTAATTTTGAAGTGCTAATTATAAAACCTTTGGTTTGTATAAAAAATCGGAACGGTTTACGGGTCTAAATCCTAAAAACTCTTATAAACAAGTAATCAGTCCCGATAAAAATCAGGACTGAATACTGCAAACTTTAATTTATTCTTCTAATCTAAGATCTAAACCAAGACCTTTTAATTCATGCATTAATACATTGAACGATTCAGGCAATCCTGGTTCTGGCATAGATTCACCTTTTACGATTGCTTCGTAAGTTTTAGCTCTACCTATAACATCATCCGATTTCACTGTTAAGATTTCTCTCAGTGTACTTGATGCTCCATAAGCTTCAAGTGCCCAAACCTCCATCTCTCCAAAACGTTGACCTCCAAATTGAGCTTTACCTCCAAGTGGCTGTTGTGTAATCAACGAGTATGGTCCGATAGAACGTGCGTGCATCTTATCATCAACCATGTGTCCTAATTTAAGCATGTAAATTACACCCACAGTTGCCGCTTGATGGAAACGTTCTCCAGTACCACCATCATAAAGATGGGTATGTCCAAAACGTGGTACTCCAGCTTCGTCAGTCAATTCATTAATTTGGTCAAGAGAAGCACCGTCAAAAATTGGAGTAGCAAATTTTCTACCCAAGTTCATTCCAGCCCAACCTAATACCGTTTCATAAATTTGACCAATGTTCATACGTGAAGGTACCCCTAGTGGATTCAACACAATATCAACTGGTGTTCCGTCTTCAAGGAAAGGCATATCTTCATGACGAACAATACGAGCAACAATACCTTTGTTACCGTGACGTCCTGCCATCTTATCCCCTACTTTCAACTTACGTTTCTTAGCGATATAAACTTTAGCTAATTTCAAAATTCCTGATGGCAATTCATCTCCAACAGTAATGGTGAATTTCTCTCTTCTTAAAGCTCCTTGTAAGTCGTTCAACTTAATTTTATAGTTATGAATTAAATCATTCACCATTTTATTAGTTGCATCATCAGCTACCCATTGACCTTTGCTTAAGTGAGCAAAATCTTCCACTGCATAAAGCATTTTTTGAGTGTATTTTTTACCTTTTGGTAAAACTTCTTCACCCAAATCATTCATTACACCTTGAGAGGTTTTACCGTTTACGATCAAGAACAGTTTCTCTACTAATCTGTCTTTTAATTCAACAAATTTAACTTCGAATTCCATTTCTAAAGCGCCTAAAGCATCTTTATCTTGAGTACGTTTGCGTTTATCTTTTACCGCTCTTGCAAATAATTTTTTGTCAAGAACTACACCGTGTAAAGATGGAGATGCTTTTAATGAAGCATCTTTTACATCACCTGCTTTATCCCCGAAAATTGCACGAAGCAATTTCTCTTCTGGAGTAGGATCTGATTCTCCTTTTGGTGTAATCTTACCGATAAGAATGTCTCCAGGTTTCACCTCGGCTCCAATTCTAATCATACCATTTTCATCCAAATCTTTAGTAGCTTCTTCAGAAACGTTTGGTATATCATTTGTAAGTTCTTCGTTACCTAATTTAGTATCTCTAACTTCTAATGAATAATCATCAACGTGAATAGAGGTAAAAATATCATCACGAACTACTTTTTCAGAAATTACAATCGCATCCTCAAAGTTGTATCCTTTCCATGGCATAAACGCCACTTTTAGGTTACGACCTAAAGCTAGCTCCCCGTTTTGAGTAGCATAACCTTCAGATAATACTTGACCAGGCACCACTCTATCCCCTTTTCTTACGATAGGTTTTAAGTTGATACTTGTTCCTTGATTGGTTTTTCTAAATTTAATTAAATTGTATGTTTTCTCATCAGATTCAAAACTTACCATTCTTTCTTCTTCAGAACGGTCGTATTTGATAGTGATGATATTTGCATCTACATATTCAATAACTCCATGACCTTCAGCGTTAATTAAAACTCTGGAATCAGAAGCTACTTGACGCTCTAAACCAGTTCCAACAATAGGAGCTTCAGGACGAATCAATGGTACGGCCTGACGCATCATGTTAGATCCCATCAAGGCTCTATTCGCATCATCATGTTCCAAGAAAGGAATCAACGATGCCGAAATAGAAGCAATTTGGTTAGGAGCTACGTCTGTATAATCTACTTTAGCTGGATCAATTACAGGGAAATCACCTTCTTGACGTGCAATTACGTTTTCAGCAATAATTTTACCTGAATTATCCATTTCAATGTTGGCTTGTGCAATCAACATTCCTTCTTCTTCTTCAGCACTTAAGTAAATTGGAGTGGAATCTAAATCTACTACTCCATTAGTTACTTTACGGTAAGGTGTTTCAATGAATCCCATTCCGTTTACTTTAGCATAAACTCCAAGAGATGAAATCAAACCAATGTTTGGTCCCTCTGGCGTTTCAATAGGACATAAACGTCCGTAGTGCGTATAGTGAACGTCACGAACCTCAAATCCGGCTCTTTCTCTCGAAAGTCCACCTGGTCCTAGTGCAGATAATCTTCTTTTGTGTGTAATCTCAGCTAATGGATTCGTTTGATCCATAAATTGAGACAACTGGTTCGTTCCAAAGAAAGAGTTGATAACTGATGATAATGTTTTAGCATTAATCAAATCAATTGGTGTAAACACCTCGTTATCTCTAACGTTCATTCTCTCGCGAATAGTTCTAGCCATACGTGCTAAACCAACACCGAATTGTTGAGACAATTGTTCTCCAACTGTTCTAACACGACGGTTTGATAAGTGGTCAATGTCATCGATATCCGCTTTTGCATTTATCAATTCAATTAAATACTTCACGATAGTTATGATATCTTCTTTGGTAAGCACTTGCTTTTCCATTGGGATATCTAAACCAAGTTTTTTGTTCATTCTATAACGACCTACTTCACCTAAGTTGTAACGTTGGTCAGAGAAGAACAATTTATCAATAATACCACGAGCAGTTTCTTCATCAGGCGGTTCTGCATTACGCAATTGTCTGTAGATATGCTCAACGGCTTCTTTTTCAGAGTTTGTTGGATCTTTTTGTAACGTATTATGAATGATCGCATAATCAGCTTGATTTGCATCTTCTTTATGTAACAAAATAGATTTAACGTTAGAATCGATGATTTCTTCCACATTATCTTTGTCGATAATGGTATCTCTATCAAGGATAATCTCGTTACGTTCGATAGAAACTACTTCACCAGTATCTTCATCTACGAAATCTTCATGCCATGTATTCAATACACGAGCAGCCAATTTTCTACCGATATATTTTTTAAGTCCTGTTTTAGAAACTTTAATTTCCTCAGCAAGGTCGAAAATTTCAAGGATATCCTTATCTCTTTCGAAACCGATAGCACGGAATAAAGTAGTTACAGGTAATTTTTTCTTTCTATCGATATAAGCGTACATAACGCTATTGATGTCAGTAGAGAATTCTATCCAAGATCCTTTAAAAGGAATTACTCTTGCAGAATATAATTTTGTTCCATTAGCATGAAAAGACTGTCCAAAGAAAACCCCTGGAGATCTATGTAACTGAGAAACTACAACACGCTCAGCACCATTGATAACAAAGGTACCACTAGGCGTCATGTAAGGAATTGTTCCAAGATATACATCCTGTACAATTGTTTCAAAATCTTCGTGTTCTGGATCTGTACAATACAGTTTTAATCTTGCTTTTAAAGGTACGCTATGAGTTAAACCTCTTTCTATACATTCTTGAATTGTATAACGTGGTGGATCTACAAAGTAGTCCAGGAATTCCAATACAAAGTTATTTCTTGTATCTGTAATTGGAAAATTTTCCATGAAGGTATTATAAAGTCCTTCATTGCCTCTTTCATCAGATTTAGTTTCTAATTGAAAAAAATCTTGAAAAGATTTTACCTGAACATCTAGAAAATCTGGATAGTTCGGGATATTTTTTGTAGAGGCAAAATTCAATCTTTCAGTCTGATTTGTTATCATCAATGGACAAAATTTTGATTAAAAAAGTAATTTTTTGTGTATAAATAAAACCTATTTATACTTTTCTTCTACGACCATTACATCTTTAAAAACCAATTTAAGATAACTACTTTCTTATTATCTGTTAATTTTTTTTCCTCGTAATGGGCAAAAGGAATTGAATTTCAAAAGCTAATTTTATAGCAAAATAAGATAGACTTTTGTAATACGAAAAATGGTTTAGGTCTTTGGGCGACTAAACCCAAGACCTAAACCTTATTCTTTAAACTGAGTTTAACTATTTAAGCTCAACTACAGCTCCAGCTTCTTCTAAAGATTTTTTAAGACCTTCTGCCTCTTCTTTAGATACACCTTCTTTAACATTAGATGGAGCTCCATCAACTACATCTTTAGCTTCTTTCAAACCTAAACCTGTAAGTTCTTTTACCAATTTCACAACAGCTAATTTAGAAGAACCAGCTTCTTTTAATACTACTGTAAATTCAGTTTGAGCTTCTTCTGCAGCACCATCAGCACCACCAGCAGCAACTACTACAGCTGCAGCAGCTGGTTCGATTCCGTACTCATCTTTTAATATTGTTGCTAATTCGTTAACTTCTTTTACAGTTAAATTAACTAATTGTTCTGCGAATTGTTTCAAATCTGCCATTTTTTCTATCGTTTTAAAATGATTTGTAAAATTATATTTTGTTTATTGTGCGCATTGTAAATAATAAAAGGGAACTAAAAGTTCTTTTTTATTATGCTTCCTCAGCTTGCTCTTCTCCAGCAAATTTGTTTTGAAGTGCAGAAATAATTCTTTGTGCTGGTGATTGAAGTAATCCAATAAGTTCACCAAGAAGTTCTTCTTTAGATTTGATAGTTGCTAACGCATCTAATTGATCATCTCCAATATAAACTTCAGCATTTATATAAGCTCCTTTCAAAATTGGCAAAGCCGATTTTTTACGGAAATCTTTAATTATTTTCCCAGGTGCATTAGCCACATCTGAAATAAATATAGCACTGTTACCTACAAGAACTGAAGGCAATTCACCATAACTATTGTCAGAAGCTTCCATTGCTTTTGCAAGCAAAGTGTTCTTAATAACCTCTAATTTCACACCTGCTTTAAAACAAGCTCTTCTCAAGTTTGAAGTTGTTTCTGCATTTAGTCCAGAAATATCTGCTACATAAACAATATTTGTACCAGCTAACTGTGCAGTTAAATCTTCAATCGCGATTGATTTTTCTTCTCTAGTCATACTAAAAATTTTTAACTACCAATTATACTGCTTTAGGGTCCAATGCAATTGCCGGACTCATAGTGCTTGTAAGGTGAATACCTTTAATATAGGTACCTTTAGCAGCAGTTGGTTTAAGTTTGATTAATGTTTGAATAATTTCGTGTGCATTGTCATAAATTTGCTCAGCTCCAAAAGAAACCTTACCAATTCCTGCATGTACGATACCGGTTTTATCAACTTTAAAGTCAATTTTACCAGCTTTTACCTCTGTTACAGCTTTTGCAACATCCATAGTTACAGTACCTGTTTTAGGGTTAGGCATTAAACCTCTAGGTCCTAAAATACGACCTAATGGACCTAATTTACCCATAACAGCAGGCATAGTGATAATTACATCAACATCTGTCCAACCGTCTTTTATCTTTTGTAAATAGTCATCAAGACCTACATAGTCTGCACCAGCTGCCAAAGCTTCCGCTTCTTTATCTGGAGTAACTAATGCTAATACTTTAACATCTTTACCAGTTCCATGAGGTAATGTTACCACACCTCTAACCATTTGATTCGCTTTTCTTGGATCTACACCCAAACGTACTGCGATATCAACAGACTCATCAAATTTTGCAGAAGCTATCACTTTGATTAATGCAGCTGCATCTTTCAAAGAGTATAGTTTGTTCTTTTCAATTTTTGAAGCAGCCTCTTTTTGCTTTTTTGTCAATTTTGCCATGTCTTTCTCTTAATTAAAAAGGAGCGTCTCCTGATACAGTTATACCCATAGATCTAGCTGTTCCAGCAACCATACTCATAGCTTTCTCAATAGTGAAAGCATTTAAGTCCGGCATTTTGTCTTCAGCAATAGTTCTAATTTGTTCCCAAGTAACACTTGCTACTTTTCTACGATTAGGCTCACCAGAACCAGATTTAAGCTTCGCAGCTTCCATTAACTGAACGGCCGCAGGAGGAGTTTTTACAACAAAATCGAATGATTTGTCTTTATACACAGTAATTTGCACTGGGCATATTTTGCCGGCTTTATCTTGTGTTCTAGCATTAAATTGCTTACAGAACTCCATGATATTAACACCAGCAGCTCCTAAAGCAGGTCCAACCGGTGGCGACGGATTCGCAGCACCTCCCTTAACTTGTAGTTTAACTACTTTACTAATTTCTTTAGCCATTTTTTTAAAAATTTAACACCACAATCATTGGAAGCGACTGCAATGGTTATTATAGGTAATGTAACAAAAATTATACTTTTTCAACTTGCATAAAACTCAACTCTAATGGAGTCTTTCTTCCGAAAATCTTAACCATTACTTCCAGTTTACGCTTTTCTTCATTGATTTTCTCAACAGTTCCATTGAAACCATTAAAAGGACCATCAATAACCTTAACCGTTTCACCAACATTGAAAGGAATTGAACGAGTATCAGTATTCACAGCTAACTCATCTACTTTTCCTAACATTCTATTTACTTCGGAAATCCTTAACGGAACAGGCTCACCACCTTTAGTTTCACCTAAAAAACCAATAACACTTGTTATAGACTTAATAATATGTGGAATTTCTCCAATAAGGTTAGCCTCAATCATAACATAACCCGGAAAATAAACTTTATCCTTAACAATCTTCTTTCCCTCTTTTACAGTAACTACTTTCTCAGTAGGAACCAAAACTTGAGAAACAAAATCTTCCATCCCTAATCTAGAGATTTCTGTTTCAATATAAGCTTTTACCTTATTTTCCTGACCACTTACCGCTCGAACGACATACCACTTTTTTATACTACTATCTGTCATCACAAAAATTAAGCTTTTATCCAGTTAAAAAATCCAGCTAATGCTTTTGTAAAAAACTCATCCACTCCCCATGTTGCCAAAGCGAATAATACCGAAAAAACAGCAACAACAATCGTAAGTTTTTGAACTTCTGCCCAAACAGGCCAAGTCACATTTGATTTCAATTCTTCAAATGCCTCTGATATGTAATTAACAATTTTTGCCATGATATATATTTTTTTGCACGGGCGGAGGGATTCGAACCCCCATCAACGGTTTTGGAGACCGCTATTCTACCCTTGAACTACGCCCGTAGAATTAACCAGCAATACCAATAAAGATATTGCTGGTTATAAATTTATTTTATAATTATGCTACAATCTCAGTTACCTGACCTGCACCTACAGTTCTACCACCTTCACGGATAGCAAAACGTAAACCTACATTCATTGCAATCGGGCTTAACAAAGCTACATTAATAGTTAAGTTATCTCCTGGCATAACCATCTCTACACCTTCTGGCAAAGTAATAACTCCAGTTACGTCAGTTGTACGTACGTAGAACTGTGGACGGTAGTTATTATGGAATGGAGTATGACGTCCACCTTCTTCTTTTTTCAAGATATAAACCTCAGCTTTAAAAGTAGCGTGTGGCTTCACAGATCCTGGCTTAATGATAACCATTCCTCTTTTGATAGATTCTTTATCAATACCTCTCAACAACAAACCTACGTTATCTCCAGCTTCACCTCTATCAAGGATTTTACGGAACATCTCAACTCCAGTAATAGTAGAAGTCAATTTCTCAGCCCCCATACCAATAATTTCAACCGCATCACCTGTATTAGCAACACCAGTTTCGATACGACCTGTAGCAACAGTTCCACGACCTGTAATTGTAAATACATCCTCAACCGGCATCAAGAAAGGTTTCGCAACATCTCTAACAGGCTCTTCAATCCAAGCATCAACAGCATCCATCAATTCAAGAATTTTTGGTACCCAAGCTGGATCATTATTCAATCCTCCTAAAGCAGAACCTTGAATTACAGGACAATTATCCCCATCATATTCATAGAAAGACAATAAGTCTCTGATTTCCATTTCAACAAGCTCTAACAATTCCTCATCATCAACCATATCCACTTTATTCATGAATACAACAATTCTAGGAATACCTACTTGACGACCTAAAAGGATATGCTCACGTGTTTGTGGCATTGGTCCGTCAGTAGCAGCTACAACAAGAATAGCCCCATCCATTTGAGCAGCTCCAGTAACCATGTTCTTTACGTAATCCGCGTGACCAGGACAGTCAACGTGCGCATAGTGACGGTTAGCAGTTTCATACTCAACGTGTGATGTATTAATTGTAATACCTCTTTCTTTTTCTTCAGGAGCATTATCAATTTGATCAAATGATTTTGCTTGACAGTAACCTGCATCAGATAACACTTTAGTTATCGCAGCAGTTAATGTAGTTTTTCCATGATCTACGTGTCCGATCGTACCAATATTTAAGTGTGGTTTCGAACGGTTAAAGGTTTCTTTTGCCATTTTACTTAATTTTTAATCTTAGTTATATATTTATTTCAATTTCCTACTTACTTGAGCCAACTACGGGAATTGAACCCGTGACCTCTTCCTTACCAAGGAAGCACTCTACCTCTGAGCTAAGTCGGCAGAACCCTTGATTTAAAAGCTTTTATTTTCAAAATCCAGACCTTAAATCTATTTTCAAAAATAAGCAACCTAAATTCCATTCTTGTGGGGAGAGCAGGATTCGAACCTGCGAAGTTCTCACAGCAGATTTACAGTCTGCCCTCGTTGGCCGCTTGAGTATCTCCCCTTTTTTTTATCAATAATTGCATGAACTGGTTCCAATCGCATTGGAAAAAAGAGCCGGCGGAGGGACTCGAACCCACGACCTGCTGATTACAAATCAGCTGCTCTAGCCAACTGAGCTACGCTGGCGATTTCAATAAAAAAAGTCCGCTATTTCTAACGGACTGCAAATGTAGAGATTTTATCCATGAATCAAAACATTTTTTTAAAAAAATTTGCATTATATATGTGTTCTTATTTTTTCTTTTCTTTTTACCAGCAATCTCTCCAAGGATTCTGCCGACAATTCGATTGCCTCCTCAAAAGTTTTACATTGTTTTTTTACCAGAAAATCATCCCCCGGAACATTAACCTTTACCTCAACAAGCTTATTCTCTTTATCACTCGTCTTTTCCACCTTCAAATAGACATCTGACGAGACCACCTTATCATAATACTTTTCCAGCTTATCCATTCTCTCTTGAACATAATCCACTAATTTCCCGTCAACAGTAAAGTTAACCGCATGAACATTTACCTTCATAATTACTTTTTTTTAATAGTTAAACTTTTTTACAGAATCATTATCTATTCCTTGGATGCGCCTCTTCATAAATCTTTTTCAACTCAGACAAACTACTGTGCGTATAAATTTGCGTTGAAGCCAAACTAGAATGACCTAATAATTCTTTTACCGAATTCAAATCTGCCCCGTTATTTAATAAATGAGTCGCAAACGTATGTCTTAAAATATGCGGACTTTTTTTTACCTTTTCCGAGACAGTACTAAAGTAAGAATTTATTAACCGATACACAAAAGAATCACTCAATTTTAATCCTTTTTTTGTTGTAAAAAAATAACCACAATCCTCACTAATTCCCAACAGAGCCTTCTCCTTAACATATAACAAAAACTGATCCATCACAACAGACAAAACAGGAAGCAACCTTTCTTTATTTCTCTTACCAAGAACCTTTATTGTGTTATTCGAAAAATCAACTGCATTAACCCCTAAATGAATCAATTCCGTCCTTCGTATACCCGTAGTATAAAACAAGTCAATTATCAACTTATTCCTCACCTCTTCAAAACCAACTAAAACCGAAGCTCCAGCCAAGACCGCATCCACTTCTTTCTCTGAAAAAGGTATCTGCAGTTTTTTTGCCGTTTTTAATGCTTTGTGCTTAAGTAGCGGACTAACCTCTATCCGCTTGATTTTTAATAGAAACTTATAAAAAGCTTTTAAAGATGCTATTTTTCTATTAATAGAGGCATTCGACATTCCATTATCAACCAATGAAACTATCCAACTCCTAATTTGAGAATACACCACTTTTTCTAAATCATCCTGACCAAAACAAATCTCATTAAAAGACTGAAAACTTGCCAAATCATTCAAATACGCATTCACAGTGTGCTGAGAATATTTCTTCTCCTTCTCTAAATAATCCCTGAATGCAATTAAAATGGAACTCATATAAAATAAAAAAACCGTTAGTATCAAAGTTATAAAACTTTAATGACTAACGGCATTTAATTTAAAAAGATATTAACTAGTTCTCTAAGTTATCTTTCATGTTTTGAATATAAGCTGCTTTCTGGATCTTAATTCTATTTTTCACAGAAGGCTTAATAAAAGCAGTACGTGCTCTTAACTGACGAACAGTTCCTGTTTTATCAAATTTTCTTTTATAGCGCTTTAATGCTCTATCGATATTTTCTCCGTCTTTAATTGGTATAATTAACATAATATTGACACCCCCTTTCGTTAAGTGTGCAAAAGTATATATTATTTATGAGTTATGAGTTATAAATTTCGGATTATTTTAAAAGAAATAAATCTCAACAAACAAAATTCATTTTTCCTCATTTTCTAATTAACAAAACAGAAATAAACAAAAAAACCTTTTTTAATCAATTAGAATTCGCCATTATTTCACGGCTGGCTTATAATTTTGTTTATCAATAATCATTTTCGAAAGAATCTCTTTAAGAATTTCCGAAGTTCCTCCGCCAATTGGCCCCAAACGACTATCTCTAAACAAACGTGCTAAAGGATATTCTTCCATATAACCATAACCACCCAACATTTGCAGACAACTATAAATGGTTTCATCGGCCACTTTTGTAGACTTCAATTTAGCCATGGTAGCCTCCTTAACCACATACTCCCCTTTATCCAATCGCGCTACAGCGGCATAATTAAACACCTTGCAATGCTCAACATCCGTTGCGTGCTCTACTAATGTATGCCTTAATGCCTGAAACTTATCTATTGTTTTACCAAATGCTTCGCGTTGCGACATATATCCTATTGTATAATCAATAGCATACTCCGCTCTTGCATGGGCATTTATAGCCATAATCAAGCGCTCTAAAGCAAAATGCTGCATAATATAAGGAAAACCCTTTCCTTCTTCTCCCATTAAATTCTCTAGAGGTATTTCTACATTATCAAATGCGATTTCGGCTGTATCCGAAGCTCTCCAACCTAATTTATCTAATTTGGTAGCTGAAATCCCTTTGAGATTACTATCCATCAAAAACATACTTATCCCTTTATTTCCCAGCTCTGGACTTGTTTTTGCAGCAACTACATAATAATCTCCATAAACACCATTTGTAATAAAAGTTTTAGAGCCGTTAATAACATATTTATCTCCTTTTTTAACAGCCGTTGTTCTCATCCCTGCAACATCACTACCACCAAAAGGCTCTGTAATACACAAAGCTCCTATTTTATCACCAGCTATACTTGGCGCTAAATAGTCTTGCTTAATTCGCTCGTCACCTTCAGCATTTAAATGCGTCATCGCTAAATAAGAATGCGCCCACATAGCAGCAGCAAAACCAGCAGATTTTATTTTTTGAAGCTCTTCTAGAAAAATAACCGTATAGAATAAATCCAAATTCAACCCACCATAAACCTCAGGATAGCGTATTCCTAAAAAACCCATTTCACCAAACTTTTTCCATATAAAACGCTCTATTGTACCTGTTTTTTCCCATTTTTCAATATGAGGTACAACTTCTTTATGCAAAAAATCTTTTAAACTCTCTCTAAATAATTGATGTTCTTCCGTGAAATAAACTGAATCCATATAATTAATAATTTTATTGTTTTGACAAATTGATGTGGCAGAAACTTTTTTAACAAAAACAAAAAGCAAGGACTTTATACCTCAGATTTAAGCTAATGTTAAGCTAGATAACAGAGTTACAACTTCCCGAAATCAAAACAAGTAACAAAAGAATATTTTGTATCCAATTAAGAAAAGCTCAAACCCTTTAATACACACATCTAATTAAATGCCAAATATAAACCAATTATATTCGCTTTTTCTATTGGGAAACCTTTAATTTTTGTTAAATCCTCAACACCTTTAAGATCCCCATTCATACTTCTATACATTACAATTTCCTTTGCTAACGCATATTTAAAATATGGAAACTGAGCAATTTCCTTTAACGAAGCATTATTTATATCTATTTTTTTGATATCCGGCAAAGCCGAAATCTTGAAACGAGCATTAAGCTTTTCAATTACTTCAGGGGACAAACCCCAAACATCCTCCATCTGATTCATTGAAACAAATCCACCAAGACTTTCCTTCAACTTTAAGATACGAACAGAAATCACCTCGCCTATCCCATAAACTTTCATCAAATCTTCCTTAGTAGCTGTATTGATGTCTATCAAAACAAGCTTTTCCTTTTTTGAAAAAGTCTTATCCTTATAATCTATGTACTTTTTAGATTCTTTTTGCTTATTCACCCAATCCGGGAATTTAAAATAAGGCGACATTACATTCAAAAGAGAATCAGAAACTTTAGTGACATTTTGAAATTCTTTTGCTGAATTAACAAACTTCCCCATTTTTCTATACAAAAGAAGCCTATCGATTTCTTCAATTGACATTCCAAGTTTATACCCTTTGTAATCTGTAATAAAATTGGGATTGAAAAGATAAATTTTAAAATCACGTTTCGAATTCGCTTCTTTCATCGAATCAATTTCGGACTGAACAGAAAGCCACTTTTGTTTTTCGGGAGCGCTTTGCACAGCTGGATCAAAACCAATAAAAAAATAAATTGACTGCAAGATTATAATAATTATAAATAATGAGAAAATCCCTGCACTTTGTGATTTCGAAAATTTAAAATAAGTATTCGCTTTTTTTAAATCCATTTATGATAAAATTATGATTACTTAACTTATATTATAACCTGCCTAACGACAGTAATTAACAAATATTAAATTTATTAAAAATAACACAAAATCAACAACTTAAAGACAATTGTTCAATAACCAATGAGATAACGTTGAGTTTTTCACAAGATTAACAGAAGAAATATACTTATTTCAGAATAAAGCAGCAAATTGCAAATCAAAAACAACAATATTTACCTATAAAACTAGATAATTGTTTTAATATTTTACAAAAAAGAATACATTTGAAAACTTAAAACAATAAAACCCATAAATATATGTCAATTTGGAAAACAAAACCTCTATCGGTTTTACTAAACGAAGCGTCAGAAGATGAGAAAGGATTAAAAAGAACTTTATCTTCTCGATCACTTGTAGCCCTGGGAGTTGGTGCAATAATTGGTGCCGGATTATTTTCATTAACAGGAATTGCGGCAGCCGAACATGCGGGACCTGCTGTAACCCTCTCTTTTGTTTTAGCAGCTATAGGATGTGCCTTTGCAGGTCTTTGTTATGCTGAATTTGCATCTATGATACCTGTTGCTGGTAGCGCTTACACCTACTCTTATGCTACAATGGGAGAATTTATGGCTTGGATTATTGGTTGGGATTTGGTTTTAGAATATGCTTTAGGGGCCGCAACCGTTGGAGTAAGCTGGTCACGGTACTTACTCGAACTGCTAAACAAATATGGCGTACATCTCAATCCAAAATTTATCTGTTCGCCCTGGGAAACTCTAACCTTGGGAGATGGAACCGTAGTCGAGGGTGGCTACATCAACCTTCCTGCTATTTTAATCGTTTCTTTATTGTCTTTATTATTAATTAGAGGAACCAAAGAATCAGCAAACATCAATAACTTTTTAGTAGTATTAAAAGTTATCGTAGTAATATTGTTTATCGTTTTAGGATGGCACTATATAGACCCAGCTAACTATTCTCCATATATTCCTGAAAACACAGGTGTAAAAGGTCAATTTGGATGGACCGGAATTGCAGCCGGAGCTGGAACAGTTTTCTTCGCTTTCATTGGCTTTGATGCTGTTTCAACTGCAGCTCAAGAAGCAAAGAACCCTCAAAAAGGAATGCCAATCGGTATTTTAGGTTCTCTAATTATTTGTACTATTCTATATGTACTGTTTGCTCATGTGATGACTGGTCTTATACCTTATTATCAATTTGCTGGTGATGCAAAACCTGCTGCAACTGCATTTGCTGTAACCGGATACAACTTCCTTCAAACAGGACTAATTGTAGCTATTTTGGCAGGATACACCTCAGTAATGCTAGTGATGTTAATGGGACAAAGTCGTGTCTTTTACACCATGAGTAAAGACGGTCTATTACCTCCATTTTTTGGAGAAATTCATAAAAAATTCCGCACTCCTTGGAAAACAAATTTATTCTTTATGTTTTTTGTTAGTTTGTTTGCCGGTTTCGTACCTGTAAGTGATTTAGGTCATATGGTGAGTATTGGAACCTTATTGGCTTTTACTTTAGTTTGTTTTGGTGTTTTGGTAATGCGTAAAAAAATGCCAGATGCACCAAGATCTTTCAGAACTCCTTTCGTTCCTTTTGTTCCTATTGCAGGGATTTTAGTTTGTGTATATTTAATGTACTCTCTACCTTATGAAAGCTGGATTCGATTAGTTTTATGGATGGCTTTAGGGGTTCTTTTCTATTTTGTATACGGAAAGAAAAACAGTAAATTAAACAATCCTGACAAATAATTTATTACTGAAATAAAAAAGGCTATAAAGTATCTGATACTTTATAGCCCTTTTTTTATGCTAACTATTTTCTATAAATCAAAAACTGATGTTCTTTTGGCACGAATCAGATCTTTTAAACGAATCCAAAAAGCCAAAGTCAAATACACACCAAATCCCAATCCTGCAGTAACAAAAGAAATGTAAATAAAAAAAAGCCTCACACTAGTCACCCGCATTCCTAATTTATCGGCCAACCTAGAAGATACATGAAAACCATATTTTTCAAAAAAGAACTTTAGTTTAATTACTAGTGACATTTTAAATTATTTAAATTTAAAGGCAAAATTACAAAAATAAAGCAATTTTACCCTTTTAATTACTTCTTAATAAATCGATCCCAACGGCGCATTCTAGACATTTATTCTTAGTGCAATACTCATTTTTAAGTTGTAAAAGAGATTGAGTTTCAAAAGCATTTTTGGGTTTTATTCCAAAAAAAATAAATTTATCCATCACCGCATTCTTCTCCGGAACAACTCCGTTTAATAATTTTATTAAGTCTTCCGAAATTTCCGAACCTTGACTTTTAGCATAAGCAAACTGAATTGGGACTATTGTATTTATGATGATTAAATCAACAAAAGCCTTAGAAAGCTTTTTCTTCTTCTTTGGACTTACTTTATCAAACTGATAATGATTTTCCCAATATGTCGAGCTAGCGATTTGAAAAAGTTGATAAATATCCGTGACCGTACCTGGATTTTGTACTTTCGAAAAAAGATTGTGATGACTATGATACAAATTAGCCAATTGAGAAAGTCGGATTGTGGGGAAATTATCAGGTCGGTGTTTAAAAAACTGAACATACACCCGGCTGTTTTTATCTAATTGATATTTATGCGACAAATACGCGAACCTGCTTTTTAAATCTGTAAAATAATTATCTTCCTTTTCTGAGTCTAATAAACCTGCATAACCCAAAAAAAGTGCTTCCAGATTTTCGACTTCGATACTTTCTTTTCTGACAATCGAAAAAGGAATCGATTGGGCTATTCTCAAAAAAGATTCTCCATTGGTATTCAATCCAAAATTTTTTGCCAACAGACAAAACAAAACTGTTTCCCAATCATTATTAGTGGTTTCCAACAACTCAAACACCGGTTTTGATTTTCTTTCTAAACGTTCAAAAAACAAGCGCTCTTGCCAATTTTTAAAAGTAAATCCCTCAATTTCTTTTATTTGTTTTTCGCAAAAAATCCAGGATTTAGGCGACACAAGCGACTCGTAATTTGACAAAACTCTTGAATCAACATAATTCTTAAGCTCCAAAACAGGAATCTCTGAATTATTTTTCCTAAAAACAGCAGTGTCATGTTCCCAAACTACATGTAGAATTACATTTTCATAAGCCCGATCATTCTCGTGATGATGCACATACCAATCTGAAGATTTAAGATGAATTTCAACATTCCCGGCCCATTTTTGATTACCAATGATTATTTGGGCATTAAAAAAATCAGGCCCTGCTAATTCGAGATATTGCCCCGCATTAACAATAGAAATCTCCTCACCAGCTGATGTTTTTAAATTTAAAGTGTCAAATTTCTTAAATTTCCACAGGTAATGGAGAAAATCTTCTTTCATCGTATCATTTTTAAATAAACACCTCAAAATGAATTACCTAAAGTATAAAATAATAATGAATTTTCATTACAATTATTTATTTCGATTCAAGTTTTAGAAACATACAAAAATTTCATCACACTTTATTTATATTTGTATTTCAACAACTATTTCAATGAAAAACTATTACATCCTACTCCTTGCGCTTTGTGTAATCTTACCAACTCAGGCACAAAAAAAACCAAAATCAATAAAAGTAAGTTATCTAAAAAGTTCTAACGGAAAAGTTTTGGGAAACCAAGATCCAATACTACTCTTTACTTCTGAAAAAACCAGCCTAGTTAGTACCGAAAAAATCAGGCTTCAAAAAGCCGATTTTCCAATTGAACAAGTTTTTGTTGACTTTCAATTGAAAACCATTTCGCAATTAGCTCAATTCAAAAATCAAAGCACAATTTTAAGCATTGATAGTTTGGCTTTGGGCAAACAAAATTTCACATTTAGTACCGAAACCAGAAAAATATTAGGCTACAATTGCAAGAAAGCCACAACCTCAATCAATTCCAATACGATAGAATTATGGTACACGGATGAGTTGAATCTAAAAGGAGCACCTACAGTTTTAGGACAAGATCTGGGCTTGGTCCTAGAAATGGTTCGCAATGGAAACAGCAAAGTGACCGCCAACAAAATAGAAATATTAAAGAATGTTCCTGCATTTCTAAAACTTCCCATTCCCCAACCCAAAATAGTAGATCAGCTGACGTATAAAGACCTGCTTTGGAAAAGCCGTTTCACTTCTATTCCAATTTTCGAAAAAGAAATCATCAACTTTTCGGATGCAGCCCAATCTAATGACAGTATTTTACGATTTGCCAATGGTACTATCATTGTCAAGAAAGTACGTTTTCCTAAAATCAAAAAAGGAAGTTCTGTTTTTGTAGATGTTACAGAACAATCTAACGGTGATGCCTACGACAGAACCGGATCTGTATTTGTAATTCCTACTGACAAAAGCATTTCGTTCTTAGATGGTTTAAAAAACGGAGCCAAAACACTTCCTATTTATGAAAATGGAAATGGAGAAAAATACCAAGGAGTTGTTCGTACAGAAAATTATGCTCCTCTGCTGGAACTGATGCGTTTCTTTACTCCTTTTGGCGTAAAGCAATTCAATAACCTTCAATTAAAAAATAAAGTTTGGCAAGATAGCGTGTATTATCGCCAAGAAATTTCAGAACTGCTTCCTGCCTTAGATGATCAAGAAGTGTGGGTAGGGATGAATATTGGAAATTATGACAAAGGCGGTCATAAAGTGAGCCTGAATGTTTCTATTCATCAAGGAGATGACAGTCAAACGCAAAACAGTTGGTTGCTGCCTCTTTTCAACACCAATAATGTCATGGAAATGGCCGGACAACAATATGCTACCATGTTCAATAGCGAGAAAGGTCTCGAACTAACATTTGAAGTGCCGGAAGGCAACAAAAATTACAAACTTCGCTACATCACCACCGGTCACGGCGGATGGGGAAATGGCGATGAATTTATACCAAAGAAGAATACGATATTAGTCGATTCTAAAGAGATTTTTGCTTTCACTCCCTGGCGTACTGATTGCGGTTCGTATCGCTTGAGTAACCCCGCTTCAGGGAATTTTAGCAATGGATTGTCATCGTCTGATTTAAGCCGTTCAAACTGGTGTCCCGGTACTGTTACTCCTCCTGTCTATATTGATCTAGGAAAACTATCCGCCGGAAAACACAGCATCCAAGTTACAATTCCTCAAGGAGCACCCGAAGGCTCTAGTTTTAGTTCATGGAATGTATCGGGAATAATAATCATGGAATAAATGATTATTGCTAATTTACCTTTATTCCTCCAAACTGACTACAGCTTAAAATAGATCAAGATCATGGTATTATTCTATGCAAAAGCCAATACTTATTTTTCAATTTACACACAACTTTTGGGATTGATCTAACTGTAGTATACTGTTTTGTTTTCATGCACTATCCATGCTTTATCCATACACTATCCATGCTTTATCTATACACTGTAAAAATAAATAAATCCGTTTAATCTTTGTTCTATTTTTATTTTGGAACCGCAAACAGATAATCTTATTATAATTAACTATCGCAATAAATATAATTTGGCACAAGCCCGAGCATCTGACAAAGCTTCATGGTGATTGAGTTGAATTTTCATTGCTCGGCAGCAGTCGCTAAGCTTAGTTGGTCTCAATCCTTTGGCCTTATAAATTTTCACCGTGCATTCCCAGCGAGAAGCAATATTCAAATCGGCATAATCTAAGCCATAAAGCGCCATTGATTTAGCCAGAACGTTGCGGTCAAAACTTTCGTTGTGAGCCACGACAAGCCTATTTTTTAACCGTTTTTGAATTTCGGGAAAAACCTGAAGAAATGATTTTGCATTGACTGTGTCTCTAGGATAAATCCCATGCACTTGAATGGTAAACGGAGAATAGAGATTATTGGGCGGTTTGATTAGGCTGACAAACTCATCTACAATAACTCCGTTTTCTACGGTTACAATACCCACCGAACAAGGATGGAAGGCTGTCGCGGTTTCAAAATCTATCGCAGTGAAGGTCATATTGGAGGTTAGTAGTTAGAGGTCGAAACTTTAAATTAGAATTCATTTAATAAATTAAAAAAAGCCACAAATTACAATAATTGACACAAAATAAATTTGCGTTTCTTAGTCTAATTTGTGGCAAAAAAAAAATGTTTTATTTGATAGAACCGATAATATCATATTTTGTAATAATATGATATCTACCATTTCCTAAATCCAACAATACAGCTTGATTTTCTTTGGTAAACAGTTTAGAAACTTCTTCAATTGCAGTTCCTAATTTCACTATTGGATAGGGTTTTCCCATCACTTCACGAATAGGTCTTTCGGCAGTATTTTTATCATTGACATAACTTTGAAACAAATCTGATTCATCAAGCGAACCCACAAAACCGTTAATATCAATCACTGGAATTTGCGAAATTTTGTATTTACGCATTCTTTCTATCGCATGCGAAACCAATTCTTCGGTGCGCGCTACAATCAAAGGTTTTTCGATGTGATCTTGAATTACGTCCTCTGCTTTGGTAATATTCTCATCAAGAAAACCACGCTCTCTCATCCAATCATCATTGAACATTTTACCCACATAACGGCTTCCCGAATCATGGAATAAAACCACAACTACATCTTCTGGTTTGAAATGTTCTTTTAGCTGTAACAATCCTTTTACCGCTGCTCCTGCTGAATTCCCAACAAAAATTCCTTCCTCAAGAGCAATCTTACGGGTATATACTGCAGCATCTTTATCAGTGACTTTTGTAAAACCATCAATCAGCGAAAAATCAACATTCTTAGGTAAAATATCTTCTCCGATTCCTTCGGTGATGTAGGAGTAAATTTCGTTTTCATCAAAAATCCCGGTTTCATGGTACTTTTTAAACACCGATCCATAGGTATCAATTCCCCAAATTTTGATATTTGGATTTTTCTCTTTCAAGTATTTTCCAATTCCCGAAATGGTTCCACCGGTTCCCACACCAGAAACAAAATGGGTGATTTTGCCTTCGGTTTGTTTCCAAATTTCAGGACCTGTTTGTTCATAATGCGCTAATGCATTAGATGGATTATCGTATTGGTTTACATACCAGGAATTTGGTGTTTCCTCGGCCAGTCTTTTCGAAACCGAATAATACGATCTAGGATCAGTAGGTTCAACATCAGTAGGACAAACCACTACTTTAGCGCCAACAGCACGAAGGATGTCCATTTTTTCTTTAGACTGTTTATCTGATATCACACAGATTAATTTGTATCCTTTTATGATTGCCACTAAGGCCAATCCCATTCCAGTATTTCCAGAAGTTCCTTCGATGATGGTTCCGCCTGGTTTTAATCTTCCATCAGCCTCAGCGTCTTCAATCATTTTTACCGCCATTCTGTCTTTGACTGAATTCCCAGGGTTAAAAGTTTCCACTTTGGCCAGTACCAAAGCGTCTATTCCTTTGATCACTTTATTGAGTTTCACCAATGGTGTATTGCCAATTGTACCTAATATATTTTCTTCGTATTGCATTGAATGATACGTTTAAGATTCTAAATTGTTATAAATAATTATGCAAAGATAGTATTTTGTTATAAAATATTAGCTGATGATTGTTTTTGCGTTCACGATGGCAGCGGCATCCTTTAGCGGCTTTCTTTAAGCGGCTAAAGATATAGCGAACAGCGTGATGAAACGCCCAAGAATTAATTGAAAAAGTTCCAAATCAAACCAAATCGGATCATGAAATCACGATAAGGCATATTGGGTGCGGAATAGAAGTTATTTCCAGAAAATGAAGAATTAAAATGCTCCGCCTTTAGATAAATACGGGTTCTCTGAATTTTGGCGTTAATGAAAAAATCCAGGTTAGGATAATTCCCAATTTCCTTTTTATTTTGGATAAAAAACTCTCCAATTACAGGATTGTAATCATTAGCCATGTATTTTGTAAAATAATTTAAAGTCACTCCGGTTTGCAGAAACAGGGCTTTTTTAAACATATAATTAGTATAGTAAATGGTATTTCGCGTTACAATCTCGGGAACATTTAGAATGGCATCCATTTGATCCGTTTTTTGATACAAAAGCGTATTGTTTAAGGCAAAATTCCCAAATTTAAATTCCTTAGCAACTTTTACCGAAACGTAATTTATCGTTTTTCCGTACTGATTTGGAGTGATAACTTGTTCTTCATTATAAATGGCTGTATTTTCAAAATACAAATGATCCCTTAGCGTCATCAATTGAACCGAAGCTTCGATCCAAGGCGTACTGGCATTGGCCACGATAGTATTTATTTTCTCATTTCTAAAATCATTGTACCAATTATACCCAATATAACTGCTTTGATACAAATTGTAATTATCATTTGGGAGCTTATTTAAGTTTTGATATTTAAACGAAAATTGATAATCCTCATTTAAATCATATTGTAAATTGGCATCCAAATTAGACAAAGACTGATTTGTAATTGATCTGGAATATAAAAAATTCCCTTTCCAATTGTTTTTTTGATATTCGTATTGTCCGCCGGCGCTATTAATATTTCTACTCAATGAGGCAGGTATGGTCTTGTCATCTCGAATTAAAATTTGGTTGTAATAGTAATTGCTTCTGAAGTCATCTACAAAAAAATGAAATTTTCCCAGAGTCATATTCTCATAAGTCAATCCCGCCTTATTGTACATTTTATTGTAACGGGTTTGATCGTTGATTCCGCTTGTCACATAAGAATCCCCAAAACGAAATACTGTTGTAGCACCTACAGTTGAAGGAACCGTTACCTGATTGTACTCGAAAAACTTATTCTCATAATTGAACTGATGTGCCACATATAAATTGTTGGCTCCTTTTGTAGTATTGATTCTAAAAAAATGGTCTAAAAATATTCTTTTCCCCTTTAGAAAAGACTTGGCATCGGTCAAATAGACCTCTAACCTTTGTCGGTTATCGTATTTAGGGTCTTCATTCTCGAAATCCGAAATGGTCGTGATTCCGCCATTTTCTTCATTTAAAATATCTTGATAGGTATAATGAGCATTCGCAAAATAACGTTCGTTTGACGTATTATAACTGGTGGTAAATCTAAAGTTTCCCGTACTTGCTAGTTGGTTAATGTATTTTCCACTGGAACGCAAGCCTTTGTAAGCAATAGAAAAATTAAGCCTTGGCGTAATATTCAAAGTAAAAAAAGCATCTAGAGATTGTCCTTTTTCCATCACGGACTTAAAATACAATTCGGTTACCGGCGTAGCCACAGAGCTGTATCTAATTTGGTTTGCTTCCAAGAAATTGAAGTGTTTGGCCTTAAAACCAAATTCCGGGTAAGGAGAAAACTTCGTTAAACTATATTGTAGCGTATTGTAGGTTTGTCCTTCATTAGGAAAAGCCAAAAGCCCAAAATTATCCTTGCGTAAATAGTTGTGACTGTATTCTTTTTGTATTGTAAGTGAAGTATCAATATAGGTTGTATCGCGTTCTAAGGTAATAAAACGGTATTGGTCTATACTAGCCTGTTCTTTGGCTTTCTGTTCTTTAATGGATTCTGAATCTCCCCTCAAGGATTTTATTTTGTTCGTATTCTCCGCAGATCTTATTTGAGAGAACAACACTGTTGGCACTATTAAAAAATATAAAAAGAAGAGAATTCTCATTTGGAAGGATCTTATTAAGACTATTACAAGTATAATTTTATAGTGGCAAAGGTAAATTAAAAAAGTTTTTAAAAATAAAAAACATTTGATATGAAAAAACCGCCTAAAATAAATTTAGACGGTTTCAACTACAATACAATCATATCTCAACTACCAACCAGGGTTTTGCTGAGCTTTCAAAGTTGGGTTATTATTAGTTTCTTGAAGTGGTATAGGCCATAAAAATCTTCTATCTGTAGACGGAATAGCTGCTGTCAAACTACCACTATAAGGCGTCCCCAAAGCATAAGCAGATGCTGCTGGATAACCATTAGGAACTTTACTTGGAATCCCTGTAGTCGGAGCAATGTCATCATTCAAAAGTCTATGAATATCACCCCATCTCTTCCCTTCACAAATAAATTCAATTCTTCTCTCTTTAAGAATTGCTTTTACTAAATCAGCATCTGTTGCAAAAGAAATTGCAGTATATGCTTGAGTAGTTGGATTTGCCAAAGCTCTATCTCTAACTTTATTAAGCAAAACTAAAGCATCTGTACTATTTCCTAATCTAGCATTAGCTTCAGCTGCAGCTAAAACCATTTCAGCATATCTAATCAATGGTGATCCATCTGAGTAATTAGTTACATCTTTGTATTTTCGTGTAAACACGGCATTAGATACCACCTCAGTATCGGCTCTCCTTTTATCATCCACTAACCATTGGCTATCTCTCCAAATCAAAGGAGAAATAGCAATAAGATTTCGTCTGTTAAATTGCGAAGCTAAAGCACCATTAACCCCTGGATTTGTATTTGCTGTATTATACATTGAGAAAATAGATTCATTATTGCCATAATTATTAGCAAATACTCCCATAGGATTGGCTTCTAAGGCATACTGACCTTCCAATTTAGCAAATTCGATCAATACAGCTGGCCAATTTCTCATGTTTTGGTAAGCAACTATTTTGGTTGATATAGCTGCCCCTTTATTCACCTTAACTATCTTATCAATCCCGGCTCTTTGTGCTTTTGTTGGAGCATTTAATTCCGCAAAATTCAAATCATCTAAAGCCAAAGTATAACATTCAGCTACGGTATTCCTAGCTTTAGACAGATTTGCATCAACATCTTCAGGAGTAACAATAGCAGCAGTCCTGTATGGCACACCAAGGTGCGAAGCATCAGAAGTATAAGTATAAGGCATTGCAAAATGCTTCAGTAATTCCAAATGAGTTAATGCTCTGAAATAGCGTATCTCAGCCCTGTAACCATTAGCAATAGCTTCAGTGATTGTACCATTAGCAACAGCTCCGTCTAATCCTTTAAGCACAACATTTGCTTTATTAATCAAAAGATAGGCATCTGACCAGTAATAAACATTATTAGCTGAAGTCGCATCGTAATTGGCTTCATAAGTCAATTGATAGAAAGCTTCCGTATTTACAACATCCTCTCCTCTAGCTTCGTTTTGTTGAAAATAAGCTGCTCCAAAAACATATCCTCTAGAAGCAGGGCTACCTTCAGTACCATTGAATACTCCCATCTGAGCAGCATTATAAACTCCGTTTACTGCTGCTTGAATTAGCGTAGGACTTGAAAATGCTGTTTCAGACTTAACTGTTCCAGACGGATCAATTTCAACGATTTCTTCTGAACAGGAATTCAATAAAAAAATTGAAAAAATCGCTAAGGTTACTAAAAATTTATTTTTATTTTTCATATCATATTTTAATTATAGTCCAACATTTAATCCAACAGAAAACACTCTTGAACGAGGTACCACATTGTAGTCAACTCCTCCAATTTCCATCTCTGGATCAGAACCTGAATATTTTGTAATAATAATAGCATTTTGAGCTAAAATATAAAGTCTAAAATTCTTAATATTTAATTTCTCAGTAATACTAGAAGGCAAGTTATATCCTAAAGATATATTGTCAAATTTGATAAAATCACCTTTCTCAACAAACCTAGAATTTGATGTAATAGGCCCGTTTACTATAGGATCTGCACTTGACCATAACTTAGGTGTCCATCCGTCTCCAGGATTATCAACACTTTGCCATCTTCCTAAAATCTCAGTAGAGTTATTATTAAAGTTTTGACTTAACATCTCATATCTAGTAACATTCATTATTTTATTTCCACCGCTGAATCTCACTAATGTACCAAAATCAAAATTATGATACTTCAATTTTAAATCAACAGCCCCAAAATACTTAGGTAAAGTATTTCCTAAAACCATTAAATCTGGAGATGTAGCAGTTTTAGAAATATCTGTTGGGTTTGCCGGATCAAAAACCCTATAATTATTAGTAGCCAAATTTCCTTGAACTAAACTGCCGTCATTTTTGTAGTATACAGGATTACCATTACTGGCATTAACACCCCAATATTTAACTCCATAAAGTGAATTCAAAGGCAATCCTTCTTTAATAATATTATACGTAGAAATTTGATCAATTCCTTTTGACAATGAAACTACTTTATTCTTGTTGAATGATAAATTTGCATTCACATCAAAAGTAAACTTCTCTTTGTTTATTACATTAAAATCAACACCAAATTCCCAACCGCTATTGTTAATATTTCCAACATTCGCAGTATACTGATTGTTTGGCACCCCTAACGACATAGGTGTTTGAAATCTTTCAACTAATTTATCCGCATCATTACTATAGTAATCGACAACAAATTTAATTTTATTCCCTAATAATCCAAAATCAACACCGATATTACGTTTTTCGATAACTTCCCATGTCAATTTCAAGTTTTCCATGTTTGTAAACGCTACACCATTATAATCTCCATATTTCCTAGGTCTATAAGTTCCCATATAAGGAAAATCACCTCCCAATACACTAAAGTTACCTGTTTTACCCCACGAAGCTCTAACTTTAAAATCATTAACATAATTGTTAATTTTCTCAAAGAACTTTTCATTTGATGCAGTCCAACCTACCGATACTCCAGGAAAAACCTCTGACCTCAAATCAGGTGCAAATTTTGACATTAAATCTTTACGCAAGGAAGCTTGAACATAATATCTCTTATCAAAATTATATCCTGCTTTACCTAAATAAGAAACTATTGCATTTGCAGATTTATACCCACTTGAAAAAGGAGTTCCGTAAGATCCCGTTATAACGTTTTGAGAAAAGAACTCATCTGCTAAATCCGTTCCTCCCCCTATATAACCATTAACTTCGTTTTTTTGATACTCATTAACAGCAGATAGAGATAAACTATGCTGATTAAAATCTTTATTAAAAGAAAGAATATTTTGCCAGTTATAGGTTTGTGAAATATCCGTACTATTCTCGATTCTTCCTTTTGAACTCACCCCATCACCATGAAAAGGATGCCAAAATCTTAAACCTGTTGCATTCGACTGATCTAAACTTACTTGAGTTCTAAAGTTCAACCAAGGCTTAATAGCATATTCTCCAAACACACTTGCCAGAACTCGATTTGTCGTAGTTCGCTGAATATTTTTATCCAAAACAAATCTGATATTTGGAAGATTATTTGCAATATAAGCAGTATTTTGACCTCTTCCTACAATTGTATTTGCTCCCACAGTTGCAATATTATAACCTCTAGGACCATTCACATCATAAACTTCAGTATTTGGTAATTGACGGATTACATTAAACATTGCTCCCGAAAGAGAATTATTACCTGTATTCAAACCATTTGTCAATGTTCTTGATAAAGCTACATTTGAACCAATTTTGAAGTTTTTAGTAATTTTTTGATCAACATTAAACTTAGCATTATAACGTTCCAAATCATTAGACAAAATTATACCTTCTTGCTTCGCATATCCTACAGAAGCATAATATGTACCACTCCCTAATCCTCCAGAGAAATTTAGATTGTGTTCTAATTGTAAAGCACTTCTTAGAATTGCTTTTTGCCAGTCAGTATCAACAGTATTGCCAACAGCCCAAACACCAAGACCTCTATTAGCTCTTTTTTCGTTAGAAATTTGAATAAAATCATCCGTCTTTAGCAAATCTGCATATTCAGCAACTTCAGCAAAGCCCGTGTAGGTATTATAACTGAAATTTGTTTTTCCTTCTTTACCCTTTTTGGTCGTAATCAAAATAACCCCATTAGAAGCTCTTGACCCATAAACAGCAGATGCTGCACCATCTTTCAATATTTCAAAAGATTCTATATCATTAGGATTAATATCAGCTAAAGCATTATTAGCAGCATAACCACCTAAATCTCCAGTAGAAATTGGCAAACCATCCACAACAATTAAAGGATAAGTGCTAGAATTTATTGAATTAATACCTCTAATTCTAATTCTTGGCGCTGCCCCTATTAAACCAGAGTTTTGAGTTATTTGCACACCAGCAGCTCTTCCAGCTAATTGTTGATCAAAACTCTGAGTAACAAGACCTTTAATCTCTCCACCTTTAATTTGAGAAATCGAACCCGTTATTTCACTCTTTTTTTGAGTTCCATACCCCACAACTACCACCTCTTCTAGAGCTTGTGAACCTGATGTCAATTTTACATTTACAGTATTAGAAACACCAACTGTTACAGATGAATTATCCATCCCTATAAAAGAGAATACTAAAACATCTCCCACTTTGGCTCTAACGGAATACTTACCATCAAAATCTGTTTGAACACCTATTTTGGTTCCTTTAACAATTACGTTTGCACCAGGTATCGGACCTGAAGCATCTGAAACAACTCCACTAACGGTTTTCTCTTGAGCAAAAGAAAACTGCACAGACAACGCTATCAATAGCGTAAAGATCCATTTGAATTTTAATCTCATATTAATTTATTTGAATTAGTTATCCGACAAAAATCATAATAATTTCTTAAAAAACCAAATATTCTTGGAATTTAATAATTTAACTTATTACACATATTTAACTAAATAAAAAGCAATAAATAATCAAAATTAACAACTAAAACTAAATAAAAACAACTAAAATCCAGAGATAAAAACACTAACTTAAAAACAAGCAAAAAAACAACACTAATAAAAACCAAAAAAAAGCTTAATAAACACAGAGCCAAACACACCACAATAGACTAAAAACAACCAAAATTCCATCTAAAAACAAAACAACAGAATCTTAAACTACTAATTCTAACAAAAAAACCCGCTTTTAAAGCGGGTTTTTAAATTTAACAAAATTCATTAATCTATAAATGGATTATTTAAAACTTCTTGTTGCGGAATCAAAAATGATAAACGAGGATCATCATATGTGAATGTCTGACCTTTCAAATTAAGATGATTAGAAGCTCTTGTACTGGATCTTTTATTTCTCTTCATAGCTAAATAAATTTTACCTTCACCCCATAACTCAACACGCATTTGTTTATAGATCTCGTCTTTTAATGCATCACCCCCCAAAGCATCAACATAAGCATAGTCTAGAGCAGAAGCAAATCGAATAGCTAATAACTTCTTAAGGCTATCAATAGCAGCACCTTCATTATTTAACTTAGCATTTGCTTCAGCATTTAAAAGTAAAAACTCATCAGATCTCATATAAATATAATCAGTTTCAATTACTCTTTGACCTCCAACTACACGCTTTGGATCGAAAAACTTACCTAAAGGCCTAAAAGAACCACTTGAAAACTGAGCTCTTCTTATGTCCGTAGTAGGTATAGAAAGCAACAAATCACGATCAATACCTTTTGGATCTCCAGCCCATGAATAGCTGTATGTATAATAATCCATCTGACCCCACCAAGATATAAGATCAAGATTGATCGCATTTGTCAAATCAACACCCCACATCCAACTTGGAGTGTTAACATTATTAAAGCCAGAATCACTATTAGTTAAAACACCATTAGCTAAAACAGCAGTAGATTGACTTTTAGTTGTTAACGGATAAGCAGCTAAAATATCGTTCGTTAAAGACACAATTTTTGTTAAATCGTCTGTAGTACCACGAGCAGCATAAACATACGCTAACAAACCTTTAGCAACATTCTTGTCTAAATTAAATTTTGCAGAACGTGTATAACCATCTAAATAAGCTATAGACTGAGTCAAATCAGAAATCATCAAATCATAAACTTCTGAAGCTTTACTCTTCGGCTGATTATTAGACTTCGCATCTTTATAAATTGGCAATATTAATTCATCCGCTTTATAAGATATTTGATACATCTGAGACAAATAAAAATAAGCATAAGCACGTAAACCTTTTGCTTGCCCCATAACGTTTTTTGCCTCTTGATCTACAAGAACAGCATCAGTACCTCCTAAAGCATCAATTACAGAATTAGCTCCCAAGATGATCTTATAATAATATCTCCAAGGCTTGTAATTTTCATTATTTGCAAAATTAGGAGTAGCCGTCAATTGCGTAAGTGCATTATACCAACCATAATTATTAGCTGTATAAGCCATATCAGAACTCAATAAATCTAAGGTAATATCAACTCCTTTTTGACCAAAGTCAGAATGATCATCTGTTCCACCAGCACCTACAGTATACATAGTTGAATACACCCCTAGCAACAAACCGTTTAAAACTTTTGGATTCACTTTTGCAATTTCATCTAGCTGAGAATCCGTAGTGGTTCCTCCGTCAGGGCGCGCATCCAAGTAATCTGATTCACAAGAAATCAAAAAAACTGAAATAGCTAAACTAAATATTAGTATTTTTTTCATAATTATATATATTAAAATTTAACACGAACTCCATAAGAAATGGTAGACAATGGAGAATAACGATAAGTATCCGAAGAACCTGCTTCACTAGTAGATGGATTAAAACCAGTCCTTTTAGAACTCAACCATAAATTATCACCAGAAACAAAGAAGTTCAAACTAGACAATCCGATTTTTGTAACAAATTGCTTTGGAAGCGTATATCCAATTCTAACGTTGTTCAAAGAAATGTAATCAGACTTTGTAAGGAAACGAGTTGATGAAGAATTCACATTCGGATCTTTACCATTAGATAATCTAGGAACATTTGTTACATCCCCAGGTTTTTGCCAACGATCTTGAATATCAACATGCCAATTATTTGAACCAGCTTGACCTGAGCCCATTAAACCTGCATAAGCTCCATCATATGAATAACCTCCAATACCATACAAAAATTGCATTGACAAGTCAAAACCTTTAAATCCGGTATTCACATTAAAAGCACCACGTATTTTTGGAACTGCTGTTTTTCCAACATATTTCGTAGCAGCTTGGCTGTAAGTTTTAGTAGTTGTTTCAACAATACCGCTTACATTATTAGGATTAGCTCTAACATACTCTTCCATTGAAGTAATAAAATCTTCATTACTATCTTTCGCTCCATTTGCATTAGCATCAAAATAATATGCATTCCATTGAGAACGACCATCAGCAGGATCAACTCCAGCAAACTCTCTCATGTAAAAATCATATATAGAATTACCAACAGATCTTCCGTATATACCATCAATATCAATTACTTTTTGCTCTCCTGTTGCAGGATCAATAGGCATACGTGTAAGCTTATTATTAATCAACTCACCATTAAACGACAAATCTAAGAAATAATCATTCCCTTTTAACACATGTGCAGTTAAATCAAACTCCACCCCATTATTAACCAATGCGCCATCATTAACAAAAATTGAAGCATACCCAACAGATGGACCTACACGTCTATTAAAAAATAAATTATCCGTTTTTTTGTTATAGTACTCAACAGTAACGTCTAAAAATTTCCCTAATCTAAATTCAACACCCGTCTGAAACATATTAGATTTTTCCCATGTCAAATTTGGATTCCCTTTCGTAGCGAAAGCAATTGAAAACTCGTCATTCAAGTTAGATGTATTATAAATATCATATCCTGAATACAAAGAAGCACCTCCTTGATCTCCAATAACCCCGTAACTTGCTTTTAATTTCAAAAATTTCAACCAACTTACATCACTCATAAATGATTCATTCGAAACTACCCAACCGGCACCTACTGCCCCAAAAGTTCCCCATTTATTATTTAAAAATCTTGAAGAACCATCTCTTCTCACCGTACCAGAAAAATAATAAGTATCTTTAAAATTATAAGAAACCTGACCAAAAACACTCTCTAATGAAAACCTATCAGCAAAAGAGTCAGAAGGATTACTTACTACAGCATTACCTAATTCTGTTCCTTCAGGATCTAATAAATTATACTTAGAAGCTGTCAACACTCTATTCTCATAGTTGGTATTCTCATGAGCTAAAAGACCGTCTATACGATGATCGCCAAATGACTTTTTGAAACGCAGTAATTTTTGAAAATTATAATTCAATAATTCTGTATTTCTTTTAAAAATCGACCCCCCTTGAGAAGCTGAAGGACCATAAAAAGGATTCTCCTTATTAGTATAGGCACTATTGAAATACTGAGCTCCAAAACGAGTCTCAAATGTCAAAAAGCTTGCTATTTTAAAATCTAATGAAGTATTCAAATTCAACTCATTACGTTTCGTAACATTCACACTACGAACAGCATCAGAAATTGAATTTGTTAAACCACCAAAACCTCTTGTCAATCCATAATCATACAAACCTCCACCGTATATTGGATCGTTAATAATCGCCCCAGAGGCATCACGCTGAAACAATGGATAAATTGAAGGAATATTATCTACAAACCAAAAAACACTTCCTGAATCTGAAGATTGCCCATTACTATTTGTTGTTGAATTAGTATATCCAAAATTAGCGCTACCTGATAACCAAGGCTTCACTTCATGAGTAACATTTAAACGCGTTGAGATACGCTCAAAATTAGAATTCACAATATACCCCTTATCATTTAAATAACCCAAAGAAGAGAAGTATTTTGTCTTACCTTCTCCACCACCTAAAGTTAAATTAATCTCTTGACGTACCGCTTTTTGAAAACCAAAATCCTCCCATTTTTCCGGTGTATATCTCCTAGTTACCCCAGCCTTAACCTTTCCTGTTGCAGGATCAATTAAATCAGCACCATTAGCAACATTCCACATATTATAAGTAGGATCGATACCCGCATTATTCGGATTAAACAAAGATGAATTAGCGTAATCTGTAGCAGCAGTTCCTGACAAACCTTCATAATACTTACCCTGATTCAACAATGACTCCCACGCATAACCAATATACTCATCAGGAGATTTAATTGTTTTATAACGAGGCAATAAAGAATAATTTAAACCAATTTTCGAATCTACCTCAATAAAACTAGTATTTGATTTACCTTTTTTAGTAGATACAAGAATCACACCATTAGCTCCACGCGAACCATAAATCGCTGTCGCCTCAGCATCTTTCAAAACAGTCGTTGACTCAATATCGCTTGGATTAATAGCACTCAACGTCCCATTAAAAGGAATTCCATCAACCACATAAAGAGGAGCTCTATTACCATTAACAGAACCTATACCACGAATACGTATAGTAGCCGCAGATCCCGGTTGTCCAGAAGTATTAATTACCCTAACACCTGCAACCTCACCTGCTAATGCCTGAGAAATATTTGAAACACTTTTTTTCTCAATATTTTCAGACTTAACTTGTTTTGCTGATCCAGTAAAAGATTGCGTTGAAACTGTTCGGTAACCTACAACTACTACTTCCTCTAGAGCTTGCGAGGCAGCAGTCAACTTCACATTCACATTAGATGCAGCACCAACAGTAACAGAAGAATTATTCATTCCAATGAATGAAAACACTAAAACATCTCCAACTTTTGCTCTAACCGAATACTTACCATCAAAATCTGTTTGAACACCTGTTTTAGTTCCTTTAACAATTACGTTCGCACCAGGAATTGGCCCTGTTGCATCTGAAACAACTCCACTAACAGTTTTTTCTTGAGCAAAAGAAAACTGCATAGATAACGCTACCAATAGCGTAAAAATCCATTTGAATTTTAATCTCATATTAATTTATTTGAATTAGTTATCCCACAAAAATCTTAATTATTTCCTAAACTTCACATAGCCCACTCCTTCTAAAATCAAAGTTTAACTTTAGACAAAGTATTACTCAATACAAGTGCTAAAAAATAGATAAAAAATATAAATATTAACATTTTACATAAAAAATCGATAAATAAAATTTAAAAAGAAAATCCTAAAAACACCAATAAAACCAAGCATTAACAAATTTCAATATTAACATTAAGTTAAATATCGTCGTTACCTATCTTTTATTTTAACTTTTTCAATATTCTAAAATCAAAATCCCAATCTATAAATCCTAGCATCAAATAAAACATTTATTTAGAATAAAATTTTACAATCTTTGCAACATCAAAATATCACTAGTGCTTAAAATTACTTTTTCAAACAAAATACTGGAATCCGGAACCGATGAAGCCGGTCGCGGCTGTCTTGCCGGACCTGTTACTGCAGCTGCAATTATTCTTCCCCCAGACTTTGAGAATGAAATTTTGAATGACAGCAAGCAACTGTCTGAAAAAACCAGAGAAAAACTACGCCCTCTAATAGAACAACAAGCCATTACATATGCGGTAACTCATCTGGAACCAATGGAAATTGACGATATCAACATATTAAATGCCTCTATTAAAGCCATGCAGGAATGTGTTTTAAAACTCGAACCGCAACCGGAATATATTATAATAGATGGAAACGCTCCTTTTATTAGAAAAAAAGGCATTAAAAACAATAGCGGAAAAATCTTCTCCCCAGCCGAAATAGAAATCCTCGCTTCTATCCCTAGTAGCAGTATCGTAAAAGGAGATTCTAAATTTATGAGTATCGCCGCAGCATCCGTCTTAGCAAAAACCTACCGAGACGAATATATGAATCGGATACATGAAGAATACCCGATGTACAATTGGAAAAAAAACAAAGGCTACCCAACCAAAGAACATCGGGAAGCGATTAGGAAATATGGCGTAACAAAATACCACCGAATGAGTTTTCGACTATTGCCCGAACAATTGAAATTGGATATATAGATTTTTGGATTCTTAGATTTTTCAAATTTATCGAATAAACGAACATTCGAATAATTCTGAGAAATGTTTTAAGATTTTTTCCTTTACTTCCTCTTCATCGACTTTTTCAACACCCAGTTCCACGTTTAAGGAAGTTACCGCTTTGCCGCGAATTCCACAGGGAATGATATTGTCAAAATAACCCAAATCGGCATTTACATTTAAAGCAAATCCGTGCATGGTAACCCAGCGTGAAGCGCGAACCCCCATAGCACAAATTTTTCTGGCAAATGGAGTTCCAGCACCAAGCCAAACTCCGGTTTCACCTTCGCTTCGTCCGCATTCTACACCATAATCCTGTAAAGTAAGAATAATAGATTCTTCGAGTAAACGCAAATATTTATGAATATCAGTAAAGAAATTTTCCAAGTCCAAGATAGGATACCCAACAATTTGCCCAGGTCCATGATAGGTTATATCACCGCCACGATTGATTTTATAAAAAGTAGCCCCTTTATCTTCCAGTTGTTTTTCAGATAAAAGCAAATTACTTAAATCCCCGCTTTTCCCTAAAGTATACACATGAGGATGTTCTACAAACAAAAAATAATTTGGAGTTTCTAAATTGGTTTCTTCTCTCCTATTTTTGATTTTTAAATCAATAATTTCTTTGAACAATTCCTCTTGATATTCCCAAGTGGTATTATAGTCTTTATTTCCTAAATCTTGAAGCTGAATTATTTTGTTCATTTTATTTCTTTGAGACGCAAAGTTACAAAGGTTTTTACTGACTTAAAGTGATATTACCAAAAATTGAGCCTAGATATCCTCCTCCAAAACCACCTCTAGATTTGTACTCTCTGGGTTTTGCAAACAATCCGATAATAAAAAGTATAATTTAACTGATTTACGGTCTTCACTAATTTTAGCACCCGCATTAGAAACTGACTTTATTTTTCGAGGAAAACGATAATCTAACGTATACGTTTGAACCAATTGAAACTTTGAAAATCGTTTTTTTAAACTCTCAATTTCATCAAAATTCTTTTTCAACAAAACAGCATCAATTATCTTCACTGTTCTTTTAAAGGTATTCCCATCAAAAGTGTAACTAACCCTATAATCATGTTCTTCGGCAGTTAGGGCATAATTGAATTTTATATCACTTGCATAATTATCTGTTTTATATAAATCAGGTACCTCTTCTACATTAGCAAAAGATTGCGAAATTACGGTTCTAAATTCCTTCTCAAAAGCACTTTGCTTACTATGAACCTTTACCTTACTATATTCACTTAGAAACTTTTGCTCAGGCTCGGTGTATCTAACAAAATTTTCATTATACTTTTTTATATAATCTTCAAATACATAAGTAGTATCCCTAAAGATTGTCTCTTTCGAATAATTCTCTCCTACCAACTGCATATAACTATGTTCTTCTCTATGCTTTACAACTTCAATGGTTCCGCTACCATCTTGATTGATAGCAATTGTCTCTCTAATCTCGCAGCTTACTGTAAGTGTAATTAAAAACAAAAGAAAACTCCCCTTTATAGTCTTAAATATCATTCTATTTAATTTTTACCAAATATAATTAAAATCTGACAATAATTACCGTTACTAATTTTACCACAACAATTGATTCACCATTAAAAAATTCTATTAACGAAACAAAAATAAATCATAAAGTCTTATTTTACAGTATTTTAACTAACTTTATAAGACTTTTCAAAACCAAGTTTTTTTTAATACGTGACATCAATATGGGAACTCATGAAAACCACCATTTTTCAAATCTTAACATTTCTCATTTGGGTAATTCCTATGAATGCTCAAGAAACCGTTTCACGAAGTTTTTTGACTGAACCCCGATTTAATTTTTTCAAAAAAACAATACTTATTTATAACGAATATTTAAACACTAACGATGGTTCATACAACACCACAAACCTTCGAATACTTTATCCACTTGGCAATAAAGCTTTGAATTTTAGATTTGATTTACCAATTATCACCACAAACAGTCCAGACTTCACTGGCCAAACCGGCCTAGGCGATATTGATCTCTCTATTGCTTACATACCACAAATGAATGAGAAAACCGGTATTGCATTTAGAGGTAAAATCAACATCCCAACTGCAACCGAAAACGCATTTGGCACTGGAAAATGGGTTTTTATCTCGACCGCTTTTTTAGGTCATTATTGGGACACACAAAAACAGTGGTTCTCCATCACCAGTCTGGAACAGCAGTTTAGCTTCGCTGGAAAAAAAACAAGAACCCCTGTAAATACAACTATTTTTGAGAATGATATTTATTATTCATTCCAAAAAAATTGGGTTGGAACCACTGCTATCATCCGCTATAATTTTGAACTACAAGGCTGGCAAAACTCAATCGCTGTAGAATATGGCCGAAAACTAACTCCCAGTTTTAACGTTTATATCCATCCAAGCGTTGCCATTGGGTCGAAAAAATACTATAATAATGGTGTCGAAATTGGCTTCTTCCTATTCTTTTAATTGCGTTCAAAAAAAATCACTAGAAAAATCCTATTCAATCCAAAAAAAAAATCACCAAAAATAGAACTCAAAAAAGACGACCAACACAATAATACTTCTCTTACTAAACTCAACCATTATAAAAACAAAAAACAATTTTTTATTTAAAAAAGAAGTGCGGAATTTTACGGTTTTAAAATAAAAAAAATACAATACCCTAAAATCTTTAACAAATTATCAAACCCACTAAATGAACCCAAACACTAAAAAATGGCTCATTCTCAACCTGCTATTTGCCCATTTTACGATCGTCACAAGCTGCGACAACGAATCCAAATTTTCAAGTTACAATGCTAATTACTTACCAAGTATTGATGCAACAAATTTACCGCTAGAAAACAGGCCAATGACTCTGTTTGAAGACAATGAAAATCCTTCAAAAATGTATGACAAAAAAGACCGTTGGTTTCGAGTAAATCAACCGTTACAAGTAATACAACAAGGAAAAGATTCAGTACAAGTATCTCTTTATTCTCCAGTTGAACTTAGCGATGTAAAAGTTTATGCCAAACTTCCTAATTATGACAAGCGATTTTTGATTTATCATTTTACAACAATCCCGGCTTTTCATCGTTCTTCCCACCAGATTCCATTGGTAGCGGGAAAAAATGATTATTTACTGGAAAATGGCAAGACTGTCACCATTGACAAAATTGAAGGCTTTTCTTCTGGTGCAATTGAATTTTCAGTAGAATCCAGCGATCCGTTATTTGCCAAATTCAAAAAAATAAAATCTTCAAGATTGGTACAATTTCACGATGGTTACCACATCAATGAATATGGTAAATTTTTACCAATGAATCCAGTTTTGGCTAAAGAAGCCATAACAATGATTCTTAATTACTCTTATGCTTTGAGTCATCCTATTTACTACGAGACTTTTACTAATTTTAACAAATATAAGCAAGAACAAGCTGCTCTAGCTGGAACTGCGATAAATGGTGCAAATGATTGGCATGGAAATGCAGATGATGTTAATGGAGTTTACGATTACATCAGTAAGGCAGAAATAGAAAAGATATACTGGAGCTACCTCGATAGCAGAACTCTTTATATAGCAAGGGTAGGAGGAGCTGCTGCATTAGGAGGTGGTCCTTTAGCTTCTCAATGGGAATCAGGATATGTAACCGGACATTGGATAGGTGAAATGTCAATTTGGTCCCATGAATATTCGCATCATACAGGCTTTGGACACAGCAGTAATCTAGCCAATAGCGGCGAAGGTGGCGGTCAGCAAGAAATGCTAACCCATTTTTACAAATATCTAATTTACCTAAACGATCTTCCATTTACCGATCCGGATATATTGAAAGGGTGGACTAAAACCGAGTACTTGACCGGAACTTACAAAAAACCTGTTTTCACTATCAGCCCTAAAAACACATTTTTATTAAAATATAAAGGAGCTGGAAAATGGAATTAAAACCTCAAATCAACATGAACAAAATAGCTTTCTTTCTATTATTACTTTTTTCCTTTACTAATTGCAGCAAAGATTCTTACGATGCAACTAAATCTAGCTATAGCTATTACTATCCTACTAATGAAGCTGAAATCACCGCAAGTCAAATTGGAGACGGAACAGGAAAACTGGACCCAAAGGGAATCGCTATTGCTAACGATAAATTATACATCTGCAATGGTGATGTACTCGAAGTTTTCAATGCTAAAACTTTAACATTCTTAAAAACAATTTCGACTTATTCCAAAGGAACAACGAGCGTTCCATTTACTAAACTTTCATCCATTTCTATTGACAACGGACGCATCTACCTAGGAAGTGTAGATTCTAGACTTTTTGTGATTGATGAAAACACAAATCTCGGTATCAGCATAGTCGGAAACGGACAATGGTGGAATACTTTTGTACACGTTTTTGGAGTTGCGGTAAAAGACGGACTCGTATTTGTCAAAGAAAAAAGCACCACCATTAAAGTTTTCGAAACATCACAAATTACCGAAACAAGCAATTGGAACATCGCTCCTATCGCTAAGTTAAACACCTTACAAGGTTTTGACGAAATCTATTCTATGGATATTGACACCGGAAACTTAGTGATTGCCGGAAGAAATACAAAAGGGTATCTGTATTATAAACTTACAGATATTCGTGCCAATGCCACAAATTCGCTCACGACTCCAATCAATCCAACAGTAGTTCCATTTGCTGACACAAAACCTCTAGCGGTTTCTTTTAGTACCGATTGGGCAGTCACATCAGAATATAAGGGAGGCTTAAATTACCTATGCCTATACCCGAAAGAAGAATTTATGACTAAAACCTATAATCCTAGAATAAATGCTTCTGATGTCCTGGGAGAAAATCCTTTTGGCACTATTGTGAGTACCGCACAACTGGACGATCGCCTATTCTTGGCTGATAATACCAATAAAAAAATACGAATTATCAAACTGAATCAATCCGCAATCGTTGAGCAAAGGTAAATTAAATACCACTAGATGTAAAGTCGTCCTATCAGTATTAAGAAAATGTTTTAGGTCATAAAACCAGTATTGGAATTACAAAATTTATATAAAAAACCAGGCTCATCTGGCTCTATTTTGCAATAAATTTATCGTCCAAAAACCTTTACTTTTAAACTTAAAATTTAAAAACAAAAACTTTATCTTTGCAGACTTAAAAACAGCATAAAATGGCATTATCCGAACAAGAAATCATCCGAAGAGAGAAACTTCAAAACTTACGCAACCTAGGAATCAATCCTTATCCTGCTAATCTTTTTCCTGTAAATCATACTTCCAAGCAAATAAAGGAGTCTTTTGAAGAAGGTAAAAAGGTGATCGTTGCCGGACGTTTGATGAGTGTAAGAGATCAGGGCAAAGCTTGTTTTGCTGAATTGCAAGATAGCGAAGGACGTATACAATTGTACGTTAATCGTGATGTTTTATGTGAAGGAGATGATAAAACGTTGTACAACCAAGTGTTTAAAAAATTAACTGATTTAGGTGATTTTATCGGCATTGAAGGTGAATTATTTACTACTAAAGTGGGTGCGCAATGTATTCGTGTTGACGGATTTACTTTTTTGAGCAAAACCTTACGTCCGCTACCATTACCTAAAGTGGATGAAGACGGAAACGTACACGATGCTTTTAACGATCCTGAATTGCGTTACAGAATGCGTTACGTAGATTTAACAGTGAATCAACATGTTAAAGAAAATTTCATCAAACGTACGAAGTTGTACACCGCTATGCGTGGCTATTTTAATGATGCCGGATATCTTGAAGTAGAGACCCCTGTTTTACAGTCTATTCCAGGTGGTGCAGCAGCACGTCCGTTTATCACACACCACAACTCCTTAGACATTCCGCTTTATATGCGTATTGCTAACGAATTGTACTTAAAAAGATTAATTGTTGGTGGTTTTGAAGGTGTTTATGAATTCTCGAAAAACTTTAGAAATGAAGGTATGGACAGAACGCATAATCCTGAATTTACCGCTATGGAAATATATGTAGCCTACAAAGACTACAACTGGATGATGGAATTTGCCGAAGGTTTATTAGAACATTGTGCTATTGCTGTAAACGGAACTAGCGAAGTGACTTTTGGTGAACATAAAATCAACTTTAAAGCACCTTATGCTCGCGTAACCATGACCGATTCTATCAAACATTTTACTGGTTTTGATATTTCCGGAAAAAGCGAAGTAGAATTGTTTGATGCTGCAAAATCAATGGGAATCGACGTTGATGAAACCATGGGTAAAGGAAAATTGATCGATGAGATTTTTGGAGCAAAATGCGAAGGAAATTACATTCAGCCTACTTTCATTACCGATTATCCAAAGGAGATGTCGCCTTTATGTAAAGAGCACCGCGACAATCCAGAGTTGACAGAGCGTTTTGAATTAATGGTTTGCGGAAAAGAAATCGCTAATGCTTATTCTGAATTGAACGACCCTATTGATCAACGTGAACGTTTTGAAGACCAAATGCGTTTGGCTGAAAAAGGGGATGACGAAGCAAATGGCGTAATTGATGAAGATTTCTTGAGAGCACTTGAATATGGTATGCCTCCAACATCCGGAATGGGAATTGGAATGGACCGTTTGATTATGTACCTAACCAATAATGCTTCTATTCAAGAAGTTTTATTCTTCCCGCAAATGCGTCCGGAGAAAAAACTAGTTCAAATTGAATTGACCGAAGAAGAAAAACTAATCATCGATTTATTGAAAGCCAGCAATAACCAAGTAGAATTGCCTATTTTGAAAGAGAAAGCAGCTTTAAGCGGAAAAAAATGGGATGTTTCGATGAAAAATTTAGCTAAACACGGATTAACAAAAGTAGTTGTTGCCGGTGATACCAAAATGGTAGAATTGGTGGATTAAGACTTTTTTATCTTTAAAATATATTTTATAAAAGGAACTTCGTTATGGAGTTCCTTTTTTATCTTAAGCAAACAACAAGTTAACAAAATAGTTAAAACGGCTTGAATTACTCAAGCCGTTTATTTATTTAAGCCAATTCCAATTCGGGAATCTTGACCTCAATTAATTCCTCCTTATAAAAATGCAACAAGTATTGCACCTTCGCATTATCTGCCAAAGAAGTACCGGTTGAAACGAATAAATTTTGATAATAGCTTATTCCTTCTAACAAATTATTTTTAAATGCGTTCCATTTTTTTATTTGCCCGGCATTTATCTCAGCAGAAACCGTTGCAATTTCATTTTTCAAATAATCAATATACATCGACAATTCCTTCACAAACATATTCGGGCGGTTTGTGGTAGTCAAAACGGATGCATTCCCATAAATATGTTGCACCATTTTAGAAAGAGACACTTCTTGGTCAAAATAAGCCATATTAGGTCCAGGACATATTACAACGCCTTGAGCCTGTCCCTTAATTTTTATGTCATTTTCTAAATAAGAAGCATTGGCTAAACCTACGCAAAGACAAGATTTATCAGTAATTTTATTTTTAGCGTTTTGGTAAATCGCAGCAGACATATTCTCTTTATTTGCTTCCAGTTCTTCCAGTTTGACATCCTGGTATTTCTTAGAAGCGGTACAAATTCCTTGTGCTCCAAATTCTTTGCTCAGGGCCAAAAACTTTTTAGGACAGGAACTTCCTGCCTTATTTTCCTGAATTCTCTTTTGCTTCAGCTTTTCATTGGTCGTTCCTCTCAAGGTATTAAAAGGAATTCCTAAAGGCGAAATAGGGCTCAGATACAAATCTTCTTCTTTGGCTTTGGCCAATAATTCACGAGTATGCGCATCCACAGAAGTTGCTTCGGGAACCAATAAAAACGGTGAACCCCAGCCCACAGAATCTACTTCGTAATGATTCAATAAAAAATCATGCTCTTCGGCAGTTCCTACGCCGCCCTGAACAGTAATTTTCAATTCCAAAGGCATTTCTGGAATGTGTTTTCCCTTTTGCGCTAAGGCTTTTACCATCAATTCATGAGCAGAAGCTATCAATTGCCCTTTTTTCTCTTTGAATTCCTCTAAAATTGGTCCTAACAAAAAGCCTTCGGTAGCAAAAGCATGTCCACCACAGTTCAAACCGGATTCAATGCGATATTCCGAAACCCAAAGCCCTTTTTTAGCCAAGAAATTCCCTTGAATCATAGCCGATCTAAAATCGCTTACTTTCAGAATAATTTTCTTATTCAGTTGGTTGTTTTCATCTGGAAAAAAGACATCAAAATTCTCGAAATAACTGTACAATCTTGGATTCATTCCTGCCGAAAGCACCACCGAAGAAGTCAAAGTACTATTGGCAAAACCACGAAGTGAAGCATGTGCGTCATTAAATTCAGTAGGCAATTGCTTGTCTTTAATGAAATTGTCCTTATCAACTTTGGTCATGATATTCACATCAATTTCACCCGGAGTCAAATTAGAATCCAAATAATTCATCACAGCTTCCTTGCCTTCTTCCATCAGGTTTTGCAAGCCTTGCTTAATTTCGGACTTGTTAGGTAACATCGCAATGTAATTCTCCAATGCTAATTTGCTTTCGGCTAATTCATTCTTGAAATTCTCAAATTTCTCTTTTACGATTTTATCTACCAAATTCAAATAAGAAGTCACGCGTTCTGCACGGTAATCGTGAATTTTTTGCGTAATTTCCTGATAAGGCAGATTAAATTTAGTGCTATAAAAAGCATTCATCTTTTCTATAAGATCGTCATCTATGATAGAAATCACAGAGGATATACCATACTTTGCCACTCGAATGGGACTGTCAATAGTGTATGCCAATCCCATTACAGGAATGTGAAAAGTATGCAATGGCTTAATTGTTGTCATCGTTAATTATTTTTTATTCGAATAGTTTACAAATTTCGATAAAGCAAACCGTTTAAAACCTGATATTTATCATGCCTTTTAATCACTTAAAAAAAAAAAGAAAAGCATGAAAATCAGGCAAAAATAGTTCTCGCCTAATCATTCATGCTTTTACCTCAATTCTCTTTGGAAAATTATTATCCGCTTTTTCCTAACGGTTATTCCTGTTTTTTACAACACATAATTAAGATTAATACTCCAGCGGTAATTGGCTTCCATATTTCCATTTGATAAATTTTGACTGATGGGAAGCATGGCATTAATACCAATCGAAAGTTTTTCTTTTCCCACTTCAAGGCCAAATTTACTAAAAAGAACATCTCCCGAAGTATTGGCTAATTTCTCACCATATTGTTTGTTAGACTCGAATACTTCTCCGGCAACGCCAATTTGCGGCACAATTTTTAAAGTATTATAATCCAACAGATAAAACAAGGTACTACCATAATTGAACTGATTCCCAAATTGATAATTCTTTTGATTCTTTGTCTTAAAATTGTAATTTAACATTGTATTCAAACCCAGATTTTCCTTTTTCACAACGTATTCACCAACCAAAAGATAATCCCAACTGCCGGTACCCAACTGAAAACTTTGATTAACAGTTCCTGCATTATTTGCTTCCTCAAACTTTCCTGTTGGCATTTTTATTCCGCCACCCAATTGTAAATCATGGACCAAAAGAGCCTCTTCCTTTTGAGTTTTATAAATCGAATAACTTGCAATAACGGATGCATCACCCAATCCTTTGATACTCTCCGTTCCAGCCGTTAGTGCTCGATCGTGAAAATGGTAAGGAATCAAAGCCGAAAGCTGAACTTTTTTACCAAGGGGTATTTTGGACCAAATCTGGAGTGTATTGAAATTCTCGTCTATCCAAGGTGAATTAGCAAAAATTCCGTCTCTGCTGGTATAACTTTGCTTGAAATAACGCAAGCCTACAAAATTGCTGTTGAGCATAGAACTATAGCCCATACTTCCGCCACTTGCTGAACAACCGCAGGCATCACAATCAAAATCGGTTAAAAGTTCCCTTTTTTGAAATGTAAAATTGGAAACACTATCCACTTCCCCATTTGCAATAGCAAACTGAAATGCAAAAAGAAATACTATTATTATTTTATTTTTCATTGTATTTAATATTCTGAAAATCGTTTATCGTTTAGATATTGATTATCGGTTAATGTTTTTAAAAAGGCTACTAATTGTTTTTTCTCTATCGTAGAAAGAGGAATTCCAAGCGCGCCGTTTTTATTTAAAATGGGATCCAGCGTAGCTGATTTTTGAACACCCAAACTATAATGATTTAAAACGGCTTCTAAGCTCCCAAAACGTCCATCATGCATATAAGGGGCGGTCTTTTCTACATTTCGCAAACTAGGCACTTTAAATTTATAATAATCCGTTTCCAATTCGGTTACACGAAATCGCCCAACATCATTCAGCGCTGGATTAATTGCCAAACCATTGTTTCGAAACGAATTATCAGTCATTAAATCAGTAGCATGACAGGAAGCACAATTTGCATTAAAAAGGGCATAACCGGCCAATTCATCCGAAGACAGCTCACCTCCGGTTTCATGGCGACGAAACTTATCAAACTTTGAATTTGACGAAGTGAGCATAACCATAAACTGTGAAAGGGCTTTAAGCATGTTTTCGGCATTAATTTGCCCGTCAGCAAATGCTTGCTTGTACAACTTCCTATAAACGGGATCAGCTTTCATCATAGCGATAATCGCTGTTAGATCAGCATCCATCTCCACCGGATTGGTCAGCGGAATAATAGGTTGCAAATCCAAATGGTTAGTGGCACCATCATACATGAATGTAGTTTGATAGGCTAAATTTTGAATCGAAGGCGTATTCCTAGTCCCAATTTTATCCGCTACACCATGACTAAAAACATGCCCATGGTGCGTGAAAGCATCTTCCTGAATATGACAAAATCCGCAGGAAACAAGTCCGTCCGAAGATAAGCGTCCATCGTAGAACAATTTTTTTCCGAGTTCAAATCCTTTAACTGTTGGCGGATTCAGATCGATATTATAAGCCAATTCCGGAAAATTTTCGGGTACTTTAAAATCTAAAGTTTGATCATTATATGCTGCATCATCATTATCAGAACAGCTAAAAAACAATGGCAATAGGAGCCAAAGAAAATAGTTCATTTTCATAGTTAATGTTTATGGGGTTATATCGACATACAAATCGCTGTCGGGAATAATTCACCTCAGTTCATCCAATCTCAAATGGATTTAATGTGATGTGAATTTTCTTTTTTGGATTCCATCATCAAGGAACGAAGAAGTGATCAATAGCCCCGATAGAGCCGATATCCCGTTCTGTCTTGTACAAAAAACAAGACAGAACGGATAAAGGGGAAAGCGGGACAAAAATGTATTGTATGATAAAAATTTCTGCTCCTTAAAACCTAACTAATCGTTATGAACGTGATCTACCGTAAACATATTGGAAATATTTTGAGTGATTAAAGGCAAAGTAGCTCCTCCCATAATCATGGCTCCCATTCCTCCCTTATTATTATCAGAAAGTTTGATTTTATTGGTTCCGTCAATTACTTTAGACAAATCAGTAATAACATGGATTATTGGACTTATTGAACTGCGGACGATGGCTTTTGAAGGTAAATCCAAAGTAACTTCGGTATAATTATAGTCCGTTCCCGTTTGTCCGGTGTGTATCATAAAAGAGGTTTCATCGCTCACCGTTGGAGCAGTAAACATTCCTTCGAAAGCGATAAATTTATACCCTGCAGACCAGCTCCACATCATTCCTGCAGCTTGTGCCTCCAAGAGAAAATTGCCCTGTCCGGTAGCTCCAAGTTCCCATTGCGCTTTATCAACTCCGATTCCAAATTTTATTTTGGTATAATTTCCGGCTGGCACATTTTCTAATTTTGCGATTAAACTTGTAGGATTTGATTCGTCAATTATGAAATAGCTTTTATTTTTTGGATACGTAAAAACGGTTCCTTCGGCAGTGGTCAAAACGATATTACTGATGATGTACTTAATTTTTTCGATTTTCAAAACTTCATCATTAGAAGTGATATTAGGTTGCGTGCTTAAAATCAAATCATTCCCCGCAAAGGAATTATCAAATTCTACACCTAAATTTCCAGTTCCTGACATTGTAGTTTCATCATTAGTACAAGCTGTAAACACAGCGCTTAACGCAATAATAGCTATTGCTCTATTTAGTAAATTTTTCATTTTATGCTATAATTTTATTCTCAATTTTAAATTAATAGTGCGCAAAGAAGTTCTTCAAATGAAAATATTCAAATGAAAAGCACACACGAAAGTCGTTCAACTAAAAATTTAAGAAATAAAATTGGGCGGGTGAAATATAGCATTTCCATTCAAATAAGAATATAGATTTGAATAGCTACTATTTAATTGGTCTTTTTCGATAAAACCCACTGATAAAAAAGACAAGGAATTGATTTCATAGAAAAACAATACTTCTTGCATAGGAGTAACTGTTTTTTTATTTGAAGGTAAAGAATCAGTTGTATCTGAGGCTTTGGCCAATTCTTTCATCAAGTGGCATTTTCCATTACACTCTAACTTGGGTTTTTCCTTGTTTATACAGAGTACTTTTGAAATATAGTCATAATTGACCACATATTCCAGAACCGGAAATACCGGTTTTAAAAGAATAAATAAAGCCAATATGAACACCCCTTTTTTCACGATGCAAATATAAAGCTCCTTTTCATAATAAAATGTGATATAAATCAGTTTTCACATTTTTATGTTAAGGATTAAACTCTTTTAAAAAAAAGCAGTCTTACTAACTATAAACTATAAAACAACATACCATGAAAAAATTAATTATCGCCGCATTACTGGTTGTAGGAATGACCACATTTGCACAAGACAAAAAAGAACGCCCTAAAAGAGCCCAAATGGAGAAAATGACTCCGGAGCAACGTCAAGAAAAACAACTGCAGAGAATGACGACTGAATTAGGTCTAAACGCCAAACAACAGGAACAAATGAAGCAACTTCTTGCGGAACAAGCCACCAAAAGAGAAGCTATGATGGAAAAAAGAGAGGCTAGCAGAGAAGAGATGAAAAAACAACGTGAAGCTTCTCGAGACAAAATGGAAAAGCAAAGAGAAACTATGGAGAATAAAATGAAAGCTATTTTGACTCCTGAACAATTGGCGAAATGGAAAAGCAACCAAGAAAAGATGAAAGAAAGAGCCGGAAATCGAATGAAAGAAAGGATGCATGACAAAATGCAAGACGATATGGAAAATTAAAAAAAAGCTTCGGAAAACATCCGAAGCTTTTCTTTTTAAGTAAAACAAATCTATAACGTTTTTGCTACTTTATCTATTGCTTGTATTGTAAAGTCTAAATCATCGTAAGAAAGTGCATCAGTGATAAACCAAGTTTCATAAGCCGATGGCGCGATATAAACGCCCTCATCTAACAATCCGTGAAAGAATTTCTTAAAGCTTTCGTTATCTCCTTTAGCCGCAGATTGAAAATCAACCACAGGATTGGCATCAAAATGCACTGAAATCATAGATCCAATTCTATTGATGGTAAAAACAATATTATTTGCTTTTAAAACCCTTTCGATACCTTCATGCAAATAAGCTGTTTTCTCTTCAAGTCTTTTAAAAATAGCGCGATCCTTATCCAAAGCTTGCAACATCGCTAATCCAGCCGCCATAGCCAATGGATTTCCTGATAAGGTTCCAGCCTGATAAACCGGCCCAAGCGGAGCTAAATAATTCATGATTTCCTCACGCGCTGCAAAAGCACCTACAGGCAAACCACCGCCAATTACTTTTCCGAAACAAACAATATCTGCATTGATGTTAAATAATTCTTGGACTCCACCTCTTGCCAAACGGAAACCGGTCATCACCTCATCAAAGATTAATAGAATCCCATTCTCGGTACAAAGTTGGCGCAAGCCTTCAAGGAAACCCTTATTTGGAGGAATACAACCCATATTTCCTGCTACAGGCTCTACTATAATGGCAGCAATCTCATTTGTGTTGGCTTCGATTAATGTTCTAACATTTTCTAAATCATTGTACCTTGCCAATAAAGTATCTTTGGCTGTACCTTCAGTTACTCCCGGGCTATTAGGCGATCCAAAAGTAATAGCACCACTACCTGCCTGAATCAAAAACGAATCTGAATGGCCGTGATAACAACCGGCAAATTTTATTATTTTATCTCTTTTTGTAAATCCTCGTGCTAGACGAACGGCGCTCATACAAGCCTCGGTACCGGAATTTACGAATCTTATTTTGTCGATATTAGGAACCATCGAAACTGCCAAAGCGGCAATTTGAGTTTCTAATTCTGTTGGCATACCAAATGAAGTTCCCAGTTTCGCTTTTTCAATCACGGCTTCAACAACCGGCTCATAGGCATGACCTAAAATCATTGGCCCCCATGAATTGATGTAATCTATTAAACGATTTCCGTCTTCATCATACAAATAAGCTCCTTTGGCACTTTTCACAAAAATGGGTGTTCCACCTACTGCTTTGAATGCTCTCACCGGTGAATTTACTCCTCCCGGAATTACTTTTTCTGCTTCAGCAAAAAGCTGACTGCTTCTTTTATATATCATCTTTAAATTATGATTTTGGATTTAAAATATCCGATATGTAATTGTCTTCAGGTTTTTAATTTACCCTCAACTTCTGCCCAATAGAAAGGGTATTATCACTAAGATTATTATTCTGTTTTAACTGATCAACCATTAGGTTAAACTTTTTCGATATAGAATACAAAGTATCTCCTTTTTGAACTTCATAAAAAGAACCACTTCTATTATCTACACTGGCAATTTTAATCGTTTGTCTTTCTGAAGGGACATATTTTCTTCCCAAGGCTTGATTATCATATTGCTCTAAATTGTATCTTTCAATATAGGAAATTAATTTTTCAGGATATTTTGGATCAGTAGCATAACCCGCTTTTCTTAATCCAATGGCCCATGCCTTATAATCTTCTTTAGGCAAAGAAAACAAACTTGCATAGCGGCTTCTTCCAGTTAAAAACAAGGCATGATCATCAAAAGATTCAGCCGGATTACTGTATTTTCTAAAACATTCTTGACTGGCATCATCATCATGCTTTACACTATCACCCTCCCAACCCGTATGACATTTAATCCCAAAATGATTATTGGCATTCATGGCCAAGGTTCCTCTTCCTGCTCCTGATTCTAATATTCCTTGAGCCAAAATGATACTTGCAGGAATACCATATTTTTTCATGTTGCCCATTGCAATATCTTTGTATTCAAAAATATAATCCCCAATCACATCATTGGTAACACTTGTTCTTGAGCTAGACTCAATCACTTCGGCTACCCCTCTATTTGGGGTGCGCGAGTCTGTTCCCTTAGCTGTAGGTTTGACTTTATTTTTAGTGGAATGAGATACGGTTTTTTTAACTTTTCCGGGAACCAGCTTTGTGGTCACAATAGCCGGCTTTGTGGTATTACAACTTACGATAGTCAGAATTACAAGTAGGAGCAGTATTTTTTTAAACATAAATATCTATTGTTGGTAATTGTTTGTTTTTTAGTTTCAAATTCATGCCTTGGATTCCTTGAATTCCACCGGTATGAATTAACAAAATCTTTGAATGAGGGCTAAAATAGTCTTTTTGTATTAAATCCATAACGCCAAAAACCATCTTTCCAGTATAAATAGGATCTAAAGGAATCTGATGATCAGCATAAAACTGGTTAATAAAGGCAATTAAATCTTGATTCACCTTCCCATAACCACCAAAATGATATTGCGTTATTAGCTCCCAATTTTCATTTTGGGCAAAAATACGAATTTCATCTTTTAAAAAATCCCCTTTTAAGGCAGGAAATCCCAAAACTTTTTGATGTGGCAACGCACCGTTGATAATTCCCGATATGGTTCCGCCGGTTCCCACAGCACAGCACACATAGTCAAATTGCGCATCTTCATCGGTCAAAATTTCCTGACAACCTTTTACCGCCAACTCATTTGTTCCACCTTCTGGAATAAGATAAAAACTTCCAAATTTCCGTTTTAAATCGTCTAAAAAAGAGTCGTCATTCTTTGACCGATAGGTTTCTCTTGAGACAAATTCGAATTGCATTCCGCAACTTTCAGCAAATTTTAAGGTTGGATTTTCTGAAATTTTATCTCGCAGTTCATCTCCCCGAATAATTCCAATAGTCTTAAATCCTTGTTCTTTTCCTGCAAAAGCAACTGCGGCAATATGATTAGAATAAGCCCCACCAAAGGTAAGCAGCGTTTTCTGCTTGTCTTCTTTGGCTTGCAGCAAATTGTATTTTAGCTTTCGAAACTTATTTCCAGAAACAAAAGGATGAATTAAATCCTCGCGTTTAATATGCACGGAAATCGAATTTGGAAATTCTATAACTAACTTTTGGTTCAAACTGGATGATTTTGCAGCAAAGGTAAAATTTATATATAAAAAAAGGCAATCTACATCCACTGCATTTTTTTTATAAGCTTCCGGTTTAAGGTATTTGCCTTCTCCTTTTACCTTAAAAATTTGACAAATCTAAAAAAAGACCGTTTCTTCAAATAACCTAATTCAGATTCATGAGCATAAGCCTCGCGCTCAAAACTGATATTTCGATACGCTAAATGGCTATTCCTAAACTGAAGCAATCGAATCAAATACTCCAAAAAATACCAAATAAAAAAAGGAAGTACTAACAGTTCTATCTGTTGGCGCAAATGAATTTTTTCGTGATTTATAAGAACACCACTCTCTTTATCAATACAGCATTTCAAAAAAACAAAAGGAAACACCGTTAATCCGCGATATCCTTTTGGAACCAAATATTTAGATACAATAAAAATCATTGAATAGGATTTTGAAAAAATTAAAACAAAACAATCATGAAATTCTATAAAATTAGGAATTTAAAATACAGCCCTTTTTAAGAAATTATTTTTTTTTTTAAAATCAAAATAACTTGTCCAAACAAACTTCAAAAAGCTTAGGATTTAAATATTCGGTAGCATTAACAATCATTCACTATAAAATCTATAAATTTGTACATCTGGAATTGCGTATTTTAACATAAAATCCAATTATTAAAGTTGTTTTTAATTTACGAGCATTCCAAAAAACAATAGAATACTTCAAAAAAAGATGACTCAAAATAATGAAAATAAAATAATAGAAGGAGAAGATTTCTATTACACCCCAGAAGGATACAAATGCTTTACGGAAAAATTCCATCTCAAAAGAGGCTATTGTTGCAAAAGCGGATGTCGTCATTGTCCTTATGGCTATGATAAAAAAACAGGAACAAATAAAAAATAGTCAAATAAAAACTAACTGCCTTTAATTAAAAACAAAATGGATATTCGTTTGCAAAAATACAGGATAAGGATTCACAAGTCCTACCACCGATCGGATATTCGTTATCCCTAGTTGTTTCGTTACAAATGACAATCCGCGAAAACCGACAAGGTTTCAAAGTGGCTTTTTAATAAATTAACGAATCTATCTAAAATGACTTTTCAAGAACAAATTCAACAGGGAATCCCTGCTATATTACCTCAACCAAAACCGTACGAGGCTAACATCAATCACGCACCTAAACGTAAAGAAATACTATCGGCAGAAGAAAAAAAACTGGCACTTCGCAATGCGCTTCGCTATTTTGAGCCGAAACATCATGCCGAATTAATTCCTGAATTTCGAGAAGAACTGGAAACTTACGGTCGCATTTACATGTACCGTTTGCGCCCGGATTATGAAATGCGTGCGAGACCTATTCAAGAATATCCAGGAAAGAGCGAACAGGCAAAAGCCATTATGCTAATGATCCAGAACAATCTGGATTATGCCGTAGCCCAACATCCACATGAGTTAATTACATACGGAGGCAATGGAGCCGTTTTCCAAAACTGGGCACAATACCTCCTAACCATGCAATACTTATCGGAAATGACCGATGAGCAAACACTGACCATTTATTCTGGCCACCCAATGGGCTTATTCCCTTCGCATAAAGAAGCACCAAGAGTAGTGGTGACCAACGGAATGGTAATTCCTAATTACTCTAAACCGGATGATTGGGAAAAAATGAACGCTTTGGGCGTTTCTCAATACGGACAAATGACCGCCGGAAGCTATATGTACATTGGTCCGCAAGGAATTGTACACGGTACAACTATTACCGTTTTAAATGGTTTTAGAAAAATAAAACGCAGTCCATCAGGGGGACTATTCGTAACCTCAGGATTAGGCGGTATGAGTGGGGCACAACCCAAAGCCGGAAACATTGCCGGCTGTATCACCGTTTGCGCCGAAGTTAATGCTAAAATCACCAACATCCGCCACAGTCAAGGTTGGATCAATGAAGTTATAGAAGACATTGACGAACTAGTAAAAAGAGTCGCTTTGGCCAAAGCCAACCAAGAAATCGTATCTATTGCCTATTTGGGAAATGTGGTTGATGTTTGGGAAAAATTTGACAAAGAAAACATACATATCGATTTAGGTTCTGACCAAACCTCACTTCACAATCCATGGGCTGGAGGCTACTATCCTACTGGTTTTAGTTTCGAAGAATCGAATGAAATGATGGCCAACAATCCGGAACAATTTAAAGTCGAGGTCCAAAAAACATTACGCCGTCATGCCGATGCTATTAACAAACATACTGCCAAGGGAACTTATTTCTTTGACTATGGAAATGCCTTTTTACTGGAAGCATCCCGCGCCGGAGCAAATGTAATGGCCGAAAATCCTACTCTAGGAAGAGAATTCAAATACCCAAGTTATGTACAAGATATCATGGGACCTATGTGCTTCGATTATGGGTTTGGCCCATTCCGTTGGGTTTGCGCCTCTAACAAAACAGAAGATTTGGCAAAAACAGACGCTATTGCATGTGCGGTTCTTGAGGAAATGATGAAAAACTCACCTGAAGAAATCCAGCAACAAATGGCTGATAACATTCAGTGGATAAAAGGAGCTCAAGAAAATAAATTAGTCGTAGGTTCTCAAGCACGTATTTTATATGCCGATGCAGAAGGTCGTGTAAAAATTGCCGAAGCTTTCAATCAGGCTATTGCCAAAGGAGAAATTGGAACAGTCGTTTTAGGTCGCGATCATCACGATGTTTCCGGAACTGATTCTCCATACAGAGAGACATCCAATATTTATGATGGATCCCGTTTTACAGCCGATATGGCCATACAAAACGTAATAGGAGACAGCTTCCGTGGTGCCACCTGGGTATCAATCCATAACGGAGGAGGAGTTGGCTGGGGCGAGGTTATTAACGGTGGTTTTGGTATGGTTCTTGATGGTTCAACAGAAGCCTCTAAACGTTTGCAATCCATGCTCTTTTGGGATGTTAATAATGGGATTTCCAGAAGAAGTTGGGCAAGAAATGAAGGAGCTGTCTTTGCCATAAAAAGGGCAATGGCAACACAACCTCTATTGAAGGTCACTCTTCCTAATACAGTGGCAGACGAGCTATTGGATTTTTAAAAATTTGAGCGTATCTTTAGTAAACACATAGTAACCAAATATTTAAGACATGAAAGCAATTAAATTCCTTCCAGTATTCTTACTTTTCGTTATTGCATCATGCAGTTCCGTCAGAGTATATTCAGATTATGATACCAATGTTGATTTCAATCAATACAAAACCTATGCTTTCCATAAAAGAGGTATTGACAGAGCTAATATTTCAGAATTAGACAAGAAAAGAATTCTTCATGCAATTGACAACGAATTAAGCAAAAAAGGAATGACCAAAAGCGAAAATCCAGATTTACTCATCAATATTCTTACTAAAGAAAGAGAGCGTTTAGATGTAAATCAATACAATGCCGGCTGGGGATATGGCTGGGGATGGGGATGGAATCCTTACCTTTGGGGAGGACGCACTTATGTAAGCTCTTCTACAGAAGGAACCCTTTATATTGATTTAATTGATGCCAAGAAAAAAGAATTAGTTTGGGAAGGTGAAGGCAATGGTTATTTAACTGAAAATCGCGCCAAAAAAGAAAGCCAAATTAATGAATTTGTCTCAAAAATTTTAGCGCAGTTCCCTCCTTCAAATTCAAAAAAATAATATTTTTTAATTTGATTTTATCAAATAATCGATACATTTGCCCAACAAACAAAAAACAATGAAAAATTTAAGTAACATTATTATCGCTATTATCATTATTATTATTCAACAATAATAGCGGAGTGTTATATAAATTAGTAAAACAAATATATTTATCAAACCTCCCACATCGGGAGGTTTTTTTTTTAGTCCAATGAAAAATTTATCTATAATCGCAATTATCATTATTATCATTATTCGTTTCAGTTGACGAGTCAGAATAATAGTGCCCCTATTTGCCTTTCTCACCAAAATGAGAAAGGCTTTTTTTTTATCTAAAAATCAAAAAAAGCAAACACTTTCAAAAAAACAAATAAACAATGAAACAGGAATATACCATAAGCATCTATACCGAAAATGAGCTCAACCTTATCAATAAAATTGACCTTATTCTTTCCAGAAGAAAAATTAGAACAGAAAGCTTAAACATTTCACTTAACGAAATAGAAAAAAAATATAGATTTGCCATTGTGTTAAACGAGACTGATACGGTGGTAAAAAATCTGATTCTTCAAATAGAAAAAACAGTGGGTGTTTTAGAAGTTTATTCCAATACCGCTGAGGAGATAATCGAACAGGAAACAGCATTATGCAAAGTCCCAATAGCCAGTAGCTTCAAAGAAGCAAAAGCGGAACAACTATTAAAGGAATACGGAGCTAAGCCTGTCCTGATTCAAGAAGATTACGCCATATTTGAAGCCCAGGGAAAGGGACAGGAAATCAATAATCTTCTTCAGGAACTACGGAAATATGATTTGATTGAATTTGTCAAAACTTGTAGAATTGCACTTCCAAAATCGAATGAAAAACCAATAGGTATTTTGGACATAGAGAAAACCTCAACACAAAAACACAGCAACAACCCATTTTCAAATCATAGCAACATGGTTTTTGAAACAAAATAAATAGATTATGAAAATATTAAAAGAAGCGTTAGCGGCAATGAGTCAGTTGAACGGAGTGATTTCTTCGACACCGTTAAACCAAAACCTAAATCTTTCAGAAGAATTCGAATCGAATATATTACTAAAAAGAGAGGATCTACAAATTGTACGTTCCTATAAAATAAGGGGTGCTTACAACAAAATCAGTACCTTAACATCACACGAAAAAAACCAAGGGGTTGTATGTGCCAGTGCCGGAAATCACGCACAAGGGGTTGCCTATTCCTGCAATTTACTAAAAATAAAGGGCAAGATTTATATGCCTAAAACCACCCCAAAACAAAAAGTAAAACAGGTACAATTATTCGGAAAATCCTTTGTTGAAATTGTACTTACAGGAGATACTTTTGACGATGCTTATGCAAAGGCAGCTCAAGATGCGACAGAAAACAAGCTAACATTTGTTCACCCCTTTGATGACTTAAAAGTTATTGCAGGACAGGGCACCGTAGGCTTAGAAATTTTAGAATCCTTCAAAGAGCCCATAGACTATGTCTTTGTCCCTATTGGCGGTGGCGGATTGGCAGCAGGACTTTCGGAGGTATTCAAGGAATTGAGTCCCAATACTAAAATCATAGGTGTAGAACCTGAGGGCGCCCCTTCGATGAAAACTGCTATTGCCGCAGGTGTAAACACACCATTAGAAAGCATCGATAAATTTGTGGATGGCGCAGCGGTAAAACAGGTAGGCAACATGACTTTTGAAATATGCCAAAAAAACCTTGACGCTATTATTCTGGTTCCCGAAGGAAAAGTATGTACTACTATTTTGCGCTTGTATAACGAAGAAGCTATGGTCGTAGAACCAGCGGGAGCCTTAACTATTGCGGCTTTGGATTTTTATAAAGACGAAATAAAAGGAAAAAACGTGGTTTGTATCGTCAGCGGAAGCAACAACGACATCGAGAGAACTGCCGAAATAAAAGAACGTTCTTTATTGTATGAAGGGCTCATGCATTATTTCATGATCCAATTTCCGCAACGTCCAGGTGCCTTAAAGGAATTTGTAAATGACATCCTTGGTCCGGATGACGACATTACTTATTTTCAGTTCACCAAGAAAAACAGTCGAGAGGTAGGTCCAGCCGTTGTAGGACTGGAATTAAAAAACAAGAATGACATTATGGCTATCAAAAACAAAATGACACATAAAGGATTTGAATTTAAATACCTCAACGAAAAACAAGATCTTTTCACTCAATTAATTGGATAAAACAATTTCCCTTTCCTAATTTATGGCCTACCTTTGCGTAGGCTTTTTTTATACCCAATTATGACAACCCTTACAGACATAAAAACCTTAGAAGATATCAAATTACTGGTAAACACCTTCTATTCTAAAGTTCAGAAAGACGAATTCATTGGCCCTATATTCAACGAAAAAATTGGAAACCAATGGCCAGAACATCTGGAAAAGATGTACCGTTTTTGGCAAACTATCCTTTTGGAAGTCCACAGCTATTCCGGAAGTCCTTTTCCTCCGCACAAACAATTGCCGGTTGCCAAAGAACATTTTGAGCGTTGGATGGAAATTTTCAGCGAAACAATAGACGGATTATTTGTTGGCCCAATTGCTGATGAAGCAAAATTACGCGCCAAAAACATGGCTGAAATGTTCAATTATAAGATTGATTATTTTAGAAATGCAGCAAAAAACAATTCACAAAACTAATTATACATTCTAAATATAAACATCGGACAATTCTCATGCGTAAACTTCTATTTGGATTCCTTTCCATCTCTTTTTTTCTTTCTTGTTCGAATTTAAAACAAGCAAGCCAAACCAATTCAACTCCCCGCTTAAATTTTGTAAACGCAATCGAAATTCCTTACAATCAGGATTTCAAGAATACCAAAATTGGTGGACTTTCCGGCATTGATTACGACAAAAAACAAGATACCTATTATCTGATCTGTGACGAAAGATCCCAAGTTAACTCTTCCCGATTTTACACAGCGAAAATCGACCTGGATAACAATCAGATACAAGCCATCGATTTTCAAGATACACATACCCTAAAAAATCAAGAGGGCAAACTTTTTGGCAATTGGTTAAGCACTCCCGAAACCTCTGCCGATCCCGAAGACATTCGATACAATCCCAAAAGCAACTCTTTAATTTGGAGCAGCGAAGGCGCACGCGTCCTCACTTCTGACAAGACCGTTTTACAAAATCCATCGATCACTTTTATGGATTTGAAGGGTAATTTTAAAGATTACATTAAGTTGTCTTCTAATCTTGAAATGCAAAAAGAAGAGAAAGGACCTCGAAATAATGGAACCCTTGAAAGCATCACATTTGATAAAAATTACAAAAATATTTATACCTGCATAGAAGAACCTCTTTTTGAAGACGGAGAAAAAGCCAGCACAGATAAAGGCGCATTGATTAGACTGTATCAATTTAATGTTAAAACAAAAAAAAATACGGCCCAATATGCATATCTATTGGATCCAATTGCCAAAGAACCCAATCCTAAAGGCTCCTTTGGCGTAAATGGTGTCGCAGCCATTCAATATTACAAAAAAGACCAATTACTTGTACTGGAACGTTCCTATTCAACCGGAACCCTAGCCTGCACGATAAAAGTATATTTATGCCATTTGAAGAAAGCTACTGACGTAAAAAACCTTGTTTCTTTAAAAAACCAATCTATCGAAGTCGCTTCAAAAAAATTAATCTTGAACATGGACGATTTGGGGATTTTTACTGACAATATTGAAGGACTGACTTTTGGGCCAAAACTGGCAAACGGACACCAATCGCTGATTTTTGTATCGGACAATAATTTCTCCGATAAACAGAAAACACAATTATTATTATTTGAAGTAGAATAAAACAAAAGTTTAAAATCATTCAGAATCCGCAACATGGCTGTTGCGGATTTTTTTTATACTTTTTTAAATATTAAAAAGCTACCGTTAATTCTCATTCTATCAAAGCAATAAGCCCTTATAAAAAGTAAAATCTACAAAAAACTTGCAACGAAAAGCGGTAAATAGCTCTTGAAATTTGTACTTTTACGACTTAAACTACAACGTTTTCGAAATGAATCCAACTATTGAAACTAATCCGTTATTAGAGCGATTACCAAAACATTTAAAGCAATTTATTAAGCCTCAAGACTATAGCGAGTACAACCCTATTAATCAGGCAGTATGGCGCTACGTGATGCGCAAAAACGTAGATTACCTTTCAAAAGTGGCACATCATTCTTATTTAGATGGCTTGAAGAAAACAGGAATAGAAATTGACAACATCCCCAGCATGTATGGCATGAATCGAATCCTTAGTGAAATAGGATGGGCAGCCGTAGCTGTTGACGGATTTATTCCGCCAAATGCTTTCATGGAATTTCAAGCTTATAATGTCCTTGTTATTGCATCAGATATTCGTCAATTAGAACATATAGAATACACGCCAGCACCGGATATTATTCACGAAGGTGCCGGTCACGCCCCTATTATTGCTAATCCTGAATATGCTGAATATTTACGTCGTTTTGGAGAAATAGGTTGCAAAGCCATTTCCTCATCTAAAGATTATGAAATGTATGAAGCTATTCGACTGCTTTCTATTTTGAAAGAAGCCGAAGACACTCCGCAAGCAGATATTGATGCCGCCGAAAAAGCGGTGGAAGATTTACAGAATGACATGGGTGAACTATCCGAAATGGCTCAAATTAGAAACCTACATTGGTGGACGGTAGAATACGGATTGATAGGTACTGTAGAAAATCCAAAGATATATGGTGCCGGCTTGCTTTCATCCATTGGTGAAAGTGCTTGGTGTATGACTGACAATGTCAAAAAAATCCCTTACGATATATCGGCTGCCAATCAAAGTTTTGACATTACTAAGCTGCAACCACAGCTTTATGTCACCCCAACTTTTGCCTATCTGAATTTAGTTTTAGAGGATTTTGCCAATAAAATGGCCTTAAGAACTGGCGGATTATCCGGTATAAAAAAGCTGATTACTTCTAATGCTTTAGGAACTATAGAACTAAGTACCGGACTACAAATTTCGGGTGTTTTTACCAATGTAATTGAAGACGAAGGCAAGCCCGTTTACATACAAACCACCGGAAAAACCGCCTTGGCTTACCGCGAAAAAGAACTGGTAGGACATGGGACTTTGACTCATCCAGACGGATTTGGCAGTCCAATTGGTAAACTAAAAGGAATTAACCTTGCTATCGAAGATATGAGCCCAAAAGATTTGAATGCTTACGATATCTTGGAATCCAAAAGTGTCAAACTGGAATTTGAAGGCAATATTACTGTAGAAGGCGAAATAATTACGGGTTCCAGAAACCTACAAGGAGAAATCATACTTATCCGATTGAATAACTGCACCGTAACTCATGGTGAAACTGTCTTATTTCAACCGGAATGGGGCGTTTATGACATGGCTGTAGGCAAAAAAGTAGTTTCTGCATTTTCCGGTCCCGCAGATGTGAACAGTTTTGATTTGATTTCGCATATTCCTTCAAGCAAAACCATCAAAGCAAAACACACTTTAGAAAAAGAGGAACTGGAAGAATTATACAAAACCGTTCGTGACATCAGAGAAACAAATGGCGCACAAACAGCCTTAAATTTTGTCTTCAATAAACTGACTACAAATCATTCCCATGATTGGCTTTTAGCCATAGAAATTGCTGAACTTTTGGCAAACCAAAAAGACTCCGAGCTCTTAACAAAAGTGCTTGATTATCTTGAAAAAATGAAAATCAAAAGACCTGAAACGGCCCATTTAATTGATGCTGGCTTAGAATTGATTTTTACTAAAGAAAAAGCCTAAAAAAGCAAACCGCAAATTCGCAAATTCGTAAATTATACAATTCTAAGCTATAGCAATAATTACCGGATTTGCGGTTGAAAGTATCCAAAAAAACTAAACATAAGTGATTGTTAAAACTAATAGAAACCTAAGGTTTCTAAAGTTTAATTTTCTGATTCATGTCTTTTTCACTTTCAATCAGCTCCCCTTTATATTGCAACTTCCATCCAAAAGAATTACTAAGAATCAATATTTTAGACAGTTCACTTATTAAACGGTTCTGGGCATTCTTTTTTAAGGATGATTTTTCAATTTTCTTAGCCAAATTTGTTTTAACTGATTTATTTATTTTATTGTAATCTTCGGCAGTAAATGGGTTCAATTTGCTTTGCTCCACATCATAAAACTGGATGTCCGGACTTATTTTTATTTCTTCTTTTGGAATACTAATGATTGTGATTACTTTGTTTTCTTCATCGATATTATATTTCATTTGATGCAAGTCATAAGCAACCGTTACATCAGCATTCACTATTACTAAGGCTTTTTTCTCAAAAGAAAGCATATCTAACAAATATTTCTCTTGGTTTTTATATGTAATCACTTCAGAAAAATGCCCTTCTGTCACCACAAGTTTACCTACGTTGACTATTTGTTGCTGAATGAGATTTGTATTGTAATTTAAATCTTCAGCATCGTTTTTTTTAAATTCACAAAACTTGAACAATAAAAATATGCTGACAATAATTCCTGTTCCAATGCCTATTTTTCTAATCATATTTAAAATTTCATGAATGAATATTGAGATTCCAATTTACTGATTTTATCCATCAGTTTGCTTTCAAATTTACGATGACTTTCTGAGTTAGGATTAAAAGGTTTATGTGAAAGACTTTTTTGGATTGTCTCTACCTGATCCATAATTGAAAAACAATGCTCAGAAATATTTGTTTCTTTGAAGCGTTTCCAAATAAAATCTATCGCTACAGAGCTAGGATGCAACATATCTTCGGCATAAAAACGATAATCACGCAGTTCGTCCATCATGATTTCATAACTTGGAAAATAGCTTATTGGTTTAGCTTTATTGCTTATTAGCTGATGGATACCCGAAATCAAATGTGCTTTACTTAGCTGATTTTCGACAACACCATCTTTAATATGACGCACGGGTGAAACGGTAAAAATGATATTGCAATTAGGATTTACACAATAAATTAAATCCATTGTTTTCTCCATACTTTCTTTAATTGTTTCAATCGAAAGCAACTCTTTCTCAAACTGTTTTTGCGGAACTTTATGGCAGTTAGCAACTATTTCATTATTGTCAATATTTCGATACACCCAAGCCGTACCATAGGTAATCACGACATGAGTAGCTTCTAGTATTTGTTGATGCATAGTCTTAATCGTATCATTCAAATCACTTGACAAGCTATCGGGATTAGGATTACTTAAATCGGAATGAGCATCGAAACAATGCCATTGTTCATTATGAAAAAACAAATCAGCCTTAGTAAACTCTTTTTCAGATACTGCAAATTCAATTAGCTTCTCAATAGCCAAAGGATGAAACAAAATCCCGAACGGATTACACCAATTTTCGAACTTAAAATAATTCAGTTTCTCCGCCATATTAACCGCAAAACAAGAACCCAAAGAGATAATCTTTGAGTTGTAATCGATTGGGGAAATACTCTTAGAAATAGGTACTGGGGTCCTGAATTGCATTTTATATTTTTTCCCAAAATTAAGTATTAATTAATAGAAAAACTGGGTTTTCACATAATTTGGGTTTACAATACTGGCTTCAGTAACGTGTTCTACAGGATAATCATCAGTGTCATATTTAAAAACACCTTGATACAAATTTGCCGATGAAGTCAATTGATCATCTTGGATAACAACTCGCTCCACTACAGCCAACCTATTATTATTAATTGAAATCACCTCATTATGACTTAACAACTTAGCATATCCTAAGATGTTATAAAAAGGATTATTCTTGGAATCGTATTCAAAACTTACTTTTTGTTTAGATAACACACCTTGCGGCGAATCGTCAAAAATCCGTTCATCTTTAACTAAATTCCAATTTTCAAAATATAAAATTCCATGAAATACTTTTGTTTCCTGATTTTGAGAATCTAGTACTACTTTCTCATAAGAAACAGTTCCATCTCCCTTATGACTATAATTCATCACATAACCCTCTGAAGAATGCATGCGCACTAATTGTGCTTTATTATAGGTATAATCTAATGTGACACTCCATTGACTCTCTTTGTCTTTAGTTATAATTTTAGTAATGAGACCATCCGTATAAGTATAGCTAATGTATTTCTTTGCTCCGTCAACACTTACTATTTCATTGCCATTGTAATTATACAAAGTAGTGGTCGAAGTTCCATTTTCAGAAATTTTAACTGTTTTTCTCAAGAGTTTATCCGTACTTACTTTATCTTCTGAACAAGAACAAAGTACTACTATCGAAACCATCAAAAGACTTACTATTTTATTTACCTCTCCCAAGCCAGCTATTTTTAGAATAAATTCAATCTAATTCAACACAAACTATTTTACTGGCTAAAGTTAAAATCTTAATTCACTAACACCTTAAAAGAACGTTAATTAGCTAAAAAACTCGTCAAACAGTGTTTTTTAACACAACTATTCTTGGGCATTTACAAAATACTATTTTTTTTTCGAGGAACTCTATTTCAGACACTTAACCATTAAAATAATCACAAAAAGTAGATTATTCCCTAACTTTATCAAAAGAAATTCATAAAAAAAACCTCTTCCAAACAAATTAGAAGAGGTCTTTTCTATATTAAAAAAATATTCGAAACTATTTTACAAAATCAATTGCTTTTGCTAAAGCTTCCGGAATTCCGGCAGCATTTTTTCCTCCTGCAGTTGCAAAGAAAGGCTGCCCTCCTCCTCCACCTTGGATAAATTTTCCTAATTCGCGAACTACCTGACCCGCATTCAGATTTTTATCGGCAACCAATTCCTTAGAAATATAACAGCTCAACATTGGTTTTCCTTCTTCGGATGTAGCCAAAACTAAAAATAAGTTTGTGCCTAAATTTCCTAATTCATAAGCCAAATCTTTAGCTCCTTCCGGATTCAAATCGACTTGTTTAGCTAAGAACTGAACACCGTTTATTTCTTGCAATTCTTTGATCAAATCACCTTTCATGTTTTTGGCTTTCTCTTTCAACAAAGCTTCCAACTGTTTTTTCAATTTGGCATTTTCATCTTGTAATGAAACTACAGCTTTTACCGCATCCTGTGGATTTTTCAATGCTGATTTGATTTCGCTCAACAATTCTTCCTGCGAAGCAAAAAATTGTCTTACACCATCGCCTGTAATAGCTTCAATACGGCGAATTCCAGCTGCAACTGCTCCTTCAGAAACAATTTTGAATGACCAAATATCAGCTGTATTGCTTACATGGATTCCACCACACAATTCCATGCTGTCTCCAAATTTAATTGCACGAACATGATCTCCGTATTTTTCCCCAAACAAAGCCATCGCACCTTCGTCTAAGGCTTGTTGGATTGGGATGCTTCTTCTTTCAATTAAGGGCAATTGCTCTTGAATTCTCGCATTAACAAAGTCTTCAACTTGCTGTAATTCCTCATCGGTTACTTTTGCAAAATGTGAAAAGTCAAAACGCAGATAATTTGGATTGACCAAAGATCCTTTTTGCTCCACATGCGTTCCTAAAATAGATCGCAAAGCCTGGTGCATTAAGTGCGTCGCTGAGTGATTTTTAGACGTATCTGCTCTTAAATTGGTATTTACTTTTGCTACGAAAGAGGCGTTTAGATTTTCCGGTAATTTTTTAGCAAAATGCAGAATTAAATTATTTTCTTTCTTGGTATCTATAATTTCAATGCTTTCATTTGCCGAAACCAATGTTCCTTTGTCTCCCACCTGTCCTCCTCCTTCCGGATAAAATGGCGTAGCATCTAAAACAATTTGGTACAAAACACCATCTTTTTTAGAATCTACTTTACGAATGCGAGTAATTTTTACTTCGTTTTCTGTTTGATCGTAACCAACAAAAGATTCCGTATTTCCATCAACCAGAATTTTCCAGTCATCTGTAGAAACTTCCGAAGCCGCACGAGAACGTGTTTTTTGTTCTTGCATGTTCTTTTCAAATCCTTCAATATCAACAGAAAATTTATTTTCTCTAGCAATTAATTCTGTTAAATCAAGTGGGAAACCATAAGTGTCGTAAAGTTCAAATGCAAGATTACCACTTATTAATTTTTCTGGATGAGCTCCTTCTTCTTTCAAGCCTTGAATTAATCCTATGTGCAAATTAATTTTACTAAGACCATTTTCAATTGTTCTCAAGAAAGAAGCTTCTTCCTCACGGATTACATTAGTAACCAAAGTTTGTTGTTTTTTGATTTCTGGGAAAAACTCTCCCATTTGATCTGCCAAAACAGCCACCAATTGATAGATAAACGGCTCTTTTGTACCCAAAAATGTAAATCCGTAACGAATAGCACGACGCAAAATACGACGAATTACATAACCCGCTCCCGTATTCGATGGCAATTGTCCGTCGGCAATAGCGAAAGCTACAGCACGAACGTGATCTACAATTACACGAATAGCAATATTGGTTTTATTTTGTTCTTCAGAAACATTTTTCACTTCGTTTGAAGTGTATTTCAATCCTGTAATTTGCTCCACTTTTTCAATAAGCGGCGTGAAAACATCGGTATCATAGTTTGACGTTACATTTTGCATCGCCATACACAAACGCTCAAATCCCATTCCTGTATCAACGTGTTGCGCCGGTAATTTTTCTAAAGAACCATCGGCTTTACGGTTGAATTCCATAAATACGTTGTTCCAGATTTCGACTACCTGCGGATGATCGGCATTGACTAAACTTCTACCCGAAACAGAAGCTCTTTCTTCATCGGTACGCAAATCAATATGAATTTCAGAACAAGGTCCGCAAGGTCCCTGATCTCCCATTTCCCAGAAATTGTCTTTTTTGTTTCCAAGAATAATGCGGTCTTCCGAAACAAATTGTTTCCAAATATCAAAAGCTTCTTGGTCAAAAGGCACATTCTCAGCTTCGTTTCCTTCAAAAACAGAAACATACAAACGGTCTTTGTCTAATTTTAAAACTTCGGTCAAAAATTCCCAAGCCCAAGGTAAAGCTTCTTTTTTGAAATAATCTCCAAAAGACCAATTTCCTAGCATTTCGAACATCGTGTGGTGATAGGTATCAAAACCTACATCTTCTAAATCATTATGCTTTCCTGAAACACGAAGACATTTTTGTGTGTCAGCAATTCTAGCGCTTTTTGGTGTGGCGTTTCCTAAAAAATATTCTTTAAACTGTGCCATTCCTGAGTTGTTGAACATCAGGGTAGGATCATCTTTTAGAACAATCGGTGCCGAAGGAACAATTAAATGCCCTTTACTTTGAAAAAAATCCAGAAATTGTCTACGTACTTCTTGTGAGTTCATTTATTTATTTTTTTTTCACTAAGGCGCTAAGGCACAAAGTTTTTAAATTTATTTTTTTATCAAAATCAAAAATTCAATAATCTTTCAATCATTAAATTTTTAAATCTTTTAATCCGTTTTATATTTTATTTATTGCCTAAAAAAGATTGAACAAATGAAACATTTATTAAATTTGTTCAACTAACACTTTATAAGGTGCAAAAATAGGGTATTTTAAAATATGGCGAAAGTAAAATATTATTACGATTCCGAAAATCTGGCGTATCGAAAAATTAAAACAAAAAAACGATGGAAATTTGGCTTCGCAGCCTTATTTTTAGTGGCTTCGGCATTATTTGGTTTCATCAGTTTTGTCATTTTACTGAACACTCCTTATTTCGACACACCAAAAGATCGTTTGTTAATACGTGAAATTGAAAATTTAAAACTGAATTATGCGGTTTTGAATAAAAAAATGGATCAGGTAGACGATGTCATTGAAGCCATTGAAGACCGAGACAACAATTTATACCGCACCTATTTTAATACCGCTCCCATTCCAGAAGAGGAAAGAAAATCAGGCTATAAAGACATCAATAGATACACCGCTTTAGAAGGTTATGACAACACCCAGTTAGTCCTAAACACGACAAAAAGAATAGATGTTCTTAGCAAACAATTAGCAATACAATCAAAATCGCTAGACCACATCTTAAAACTGGCCAAAGAGAAAGACAAATTATTGTCTGCCATTCCTGCCATTCAACCTGTGAGAAATGAAAATTTAAAACGAATGGCTTCAGGTTTTGGCTACCGGACAGATCCATTTACAAAAGCTAAGAAAATGCATGAAGGAATGGACTTTACAGCAAAAACAGGCACTCCGGTTTTTGCCACCGGAGACGGAGTAGTAAGTCAAGCTGACAATAAAGCTTCCGGTTTTGGGAATCACGTAGTAATTAGGCATGGTTATGGATACGAAACTTTATACGCCCATTTGAGCAAATACAACTGTCGAGCCGGACAAAGAGTAAAGCGAGGTGACATTATTGGTTATGTAGGCAGCACAGGAAGATCCGAAGGGCCTCATTTGCATTATGAAGTCCACAAAGACGGTAAAGTGGTCAATCCGCTTAATTTTTATTACGGCAATATTTCGGCTGTCGAATATGTTGCTATTTCAAAACTGGCGAACCAAGAAAATCAATCGCTGGATTAATTTATAATATAAGAGCTTGTTAGCAAAGTATTTTGCTTTAAACTTGAAACATTAAACTTGAAACAAAAAATGCATATAGAACTATCTGCTGATAAAAGATATTACAGCATTGGCGAGGTTGCCAAGGCTTTTGATGTAAATGCATCTCTTATCCGTTTTTGGGATAGTGAGTTCGACATTCTTAAACCAAAGAAAAACGCGAAAGGCAACAGAATGTTTACGCCCGAGGATATCAAAAACCTACAGCTAATTTACCATTTGGTAAAAGAAAGAGGTTTTACCCTTGAAGGAGCCAAAATCCATTTGAAAGAAGGTCAAAAGAAAACTTTGGATAAGTTTGAAATTATTCGAAAACTGGAAGGTATCAGAACACAATTAACTAATATAAAAAATCAATTATAATTTTTGGATTGATGAATACAAAATAAAAACCTTAATATTAAACTTTAAATTAAACAAACATGAAAAGATTTTTGCCTTGGATTATTGGAGCCGTTATTATTTTTGGGATTTACAGCTGGGTTAAAGGAATTAACAATACAGCCGTAACTTTAAATCAAACCGTTGAACAATCATGGGGAGACGTACAAACTGCTTACCAAAGACGAAATGACCTAATTGGAAACTTAGTCAACACCGTAAAAGGAGCTGCTGATTTTGAAAAAAGCACTTTGACTGCTGTTATTGAAGCCCGTGCAAAGGCAACACAAACAACCGTAGACCCTACAAATATTACTCCTGAACAATTGGCCGCATTTAACAAAGCTCAAAGCGGTGTTAGTAGCTCATTATCTCGCTTATTAGTTACAGTTGAAAAATATCCTGATTTGAAAGCCAACCAAAATTTCTTGAAATTACAAGATGAACTGGCAAGCACCGAAAATCAAATATTAACAGCTAGAACTCGTTTTAACGAAGCAGTAAAACCATACAATACTCATATTAAAACTTTCCCAAATTCATTATTTGCAGGCATGTTTGGTTTTAAAGAAAAAGCTTATTTTAACGCTGTGGAAGGAGCTGAGAAACCTGTGGAAGTAAAATTCTAAAAAACGATTTCAGATTTTCGATTAACGATTTTTGATCACAGAATAAATACTTCTAAAATCAAAAATCGTTAATCTTCATTCAAAAATTTTTCCCATGTCAAAAGTAGAAGATTTTTTAACCCAAAAAGAAGAACAAGAAATTGTGGAAGCCATTCGTTTGGCCGAAAAAAATACTTCTGGAGAGATTCGAGTTCATCTAGAAAAAACAACAGAACTAGATCCCTATGATCGTGCATTGGAAGTTTTTCATGACCTAAAAATGGACGAGACCCAACTCAAAAACGGTGTGTTAATTTACGTAGCCATAGAAGACAGAACCTTTGTAATTTGTGGAGATCAAGGAATTAATGATATTGTTGGTCATGATTTCTGGGATTGTACCAAAGATATTATGGTAGCCCATTTTAAAAACAGCAATTTCAAACAAGGACTTATTGACGGAATTGACAGAGCTGGAGAACAATTAAAAAAACATTTCCCTTACCAAGAAGGGGACGTTAATGAATTATCAAACGAAATATCAAAAGGATAATGAAAACAAAAAAAACTATTTCTTTTTCCCTAAAACTGTTCGTTTGTTTATTTATCACTCAAATTGGTTTTGCTCAATTTACAATCCCTGAAAAACCGAGTTTTCAGACTTCTGTGTACGACTATGCCAAGGTACTAAGCGCAAATGAAAAAGCACAATTAGAAGAAAAACTCATCAAATATTCTGATTCTACCACAACCCAAATCGTAGTAATTACAATTGAAAGCCTGAAAGGTGAAGATATTGGAATTCTAACTCCAAAATGGGGACAAACATGGGGAATTGGAGGGACAGAAAAAGACGACAATGGCGTTCTTATTTTATTGGCTAAAGCCGAAAGAAAAATATGGATCTCTCCTGGTTACGGACTCGAAGACCGATTGACAGCAGGGATTGGAGGGGAAATCACCCGAAACATTATCATTCCCGAATTTAAAGCCGGAAGCTATTACAAAGGACTTGATAAAGGTACGGACGCCCTGATTGATGTTTTTAAAGGCAAATACAAAGGGGAAAGAAAAAAACAAACCAAAGGGAAGGACTTTCCTATTCTCCCGTTTATCGTTATTATCGTATTTATTGTTATTCTTATTTCGAGAAACAAAGGCGGTGGAGGCGGAAACTCTGGCAATAACAACGGAGGACACCATGGCCCAAGTCTACTAGACGTCATCATATTGAGCAGTCTGGGTCGCGGAGGAGGCGGAAGCGGTTTTGGAGGTTCATCTGGAGGTGGCTTCGGCGGAGGATTTGGTGGCGGAGGATTTGGTGGCGGAGGATTCTCAGGTGGTGGATCTGGCGGAAGCTGGTAAAAAAACAAAAGATTATAAATAAGGCTGTCTAATTTTAGACAGCCTTATTTATTTGAAAATTGAGTAAAAAATAAGCTGTTTTAAAACTAAATCTGACTAATAAAAAAGAACCCGTTTCGCTTTAAGCCAAAACAAACTGGTAGGCACTAGTATATTTTTTTTAAAAAACTATTCTATTTTTGGAATTAAACCTGCATTAAAAAAAATTAGAACCTCCAAAAAATAATTTTGTACCCACTAGCTGACAAACTAACTTTAAAAACTAAAAATATGACCAGAGTAAGAAATACTTTTTTTCTATGCTTGATGACAAGTTTACTCTTTGCCCAACAAAAACCTAATGTTGTTTTCATCTACGTAGATGATTTAGGTTATGGTGACCTAAGCTGTTATGGCGCCACCAAAATCAGTACGCCAAATATTGACAAACTGGCCAAACAAGGCGTTCGGTTTACCAATGCGCATTCCACCTCGGCCACTTGCACCCCTTCCCGCTATGCATTGATGACCGGAATTTATCCTTGGCGTAAAGCTGGAACCAGTATTTTACCTGGAGATGCAGCTTTAATCATCCCAACGGACAAAACAACCTTGCCTTCCTTATTCCAAAAAGCAGGATATCAAACCGGCATAGTAGGAAAATGGCATCTGGGATTAGGGGACAAACTCGAAAAAGAGTGGAACGGGGAAATAAAACCCGGACCAAACGAAGTTGGTTTTGACTATTCCTTTATTTTTCCGGCAACTGCCGATAGAGTTCCTAGCGTGTTTATAGAAAATCGTCATGTGGTTGCCCTAGACCGTAACGATCCCATCGAAGTTGATTATAAGAAAAAAGTAGGAAATGACCCGACAGCTGCTGAGCATCCTGAACTGTTAAAAATGCCATCTTCACCCAATCATGGTCACAACAATACGATCGTAAACGGCATTGGTCGTATCGGTTACATGAGTGGCGGCAAAAAAGCTCGATGGACTGATGAAGAAATGCCTTTAACTTTTTTGGCGAAAGCCAAAGAATTTATCGACACCAATAAAAACAATCCCTTCTTTCTATATTACTCCCTAACTGAACCGCATGTACCCCGAATGCCTTCAACTCTGTTTAAAGGAAAAAGTAATCTGGGGTATCGGGGTGATGCCATTTTACAAATGGATTGGGCAGTGGGCGAAATAATGAAACAACTGGCGAATTTAGGCATAGCCAAAAATACTTTAATCGTTTTTAGCAGCGACAATGGTCCCGTGCTCGATGACGGATATCAAGACGAAGCGGTTTCAAAATTAAACGGTCATACTCCCGCAGGTGTTTTACGCGGAGGAAAATACAGTACTTTTGAAGCAGGAACAAGGGTGCCAATGCTTATAAGTTGGCCATCAAAAACAAAACCGACTGTATCACAAGCCTTACTATCACAAATTGATTTTATGGCCTCGTTTTCAAAACTACTCAACATCAAAAAGGAAGACAGCGAAGCAACTGATAGCGAGGATATGCTCGATGCCATGTTAGGAAAAACGACCAAAGGGAGAACTATCCTGATTGAGCAAGGGACCTCTTCCTTAGCAATCCTGAGAGATAATTGGAAATATATCGAACCCAACAACAGACAGGCGATGGATTTATTAACCAATACAGAATTAGGAAATAATCCGCAACCACAATTGTACGATTTGAATAATGACATTGGAGAAAAAGAAAATCTTGCAAATCAAAAGCCCGAGGTTACAAATGAATTGGCAAGCTTATTGCAAAAAATAAAAGAACAAAAAAAATAAGAATAAATTATTTTTCTTAAAAATAAAGAATAAACTGCTCATTAAAACTATTTTTAGCTTTAAAACAGGATTAAATAAATAACAAATGAAACATCAGACGGTTACTCTTGGACTACTACTATTTTCAATGTATGCCTGTGGTAAAAAAGAGGGAAATGTGGCTAAAATGGGTAATAAAGAAACCATGAGTTGTGAATCTTCTCTCCCATCCCGTTTTTCGGCATCAAATAAAACCGATACGATCAGCGAGTCAAAAACGGTTTCCTATGACGGAATGGTTCAAATCCCTTCAGGTGAATTCCTCATGGGCGCATCGGATGATGAAGGAAGACAAGATGAGTATCCGCAGCACCGAGTTAAAATTAGCGGTTTTTGGATGGATGCCACCGAAGTGACCAATGCACAGTTTGAAAAATTTGTCAAAGCCACAGCTTATGTAACCACCGCCGAGATAAAGCCGAATTGGGAAGAGATAAAAAAACAATTACCTCCAGACACTCCAAAACCGGACGAAAGTTTGTTGGTTGCCGCTTCACTTGTTTTTACCCCAACTAAAACAGCTGTCGATTTAAATAATGCCTCTCAATGGTGGAGTTGGACCGAAGGAGCCAATTGGAAACATCCCGAAGGTCCAAAAAGCAACATTAAAGGCCGAGAAAACTATCCAGTGGTACACATATCGTGGGATGATGCTAATGCTTATGCAAAATGGGCCGGCAAAAGATTACCCACAGAAGCCGAATGGGAATATGCTTCCAGAGGAGGATTAATTGACAAAAAATATTTTTGGGGAAATGAAGACCCTGAAAAGGGAAAGCCTAAAGCGAATATCTGGCAAGGAAAATTTCCGTACCTGAACACAACTAAAGATAAATTTGTTGGCGCTTCACCTGTAAAATCATTCGCTCCCAATAAATACGGACTCTATGATATGGCTGGAAATGTTTGGGAATGGTGCAGCGATTGCTACACGCCCGAATACTACAAGGAATTGTACGGCAGCATTGCAAACAACCCAAAAGGCCCTTCAAAAAGCTATGATCCCATGGAACCTACAGTTCCCAAAAAAGTGGTTAGAGGAGGCTCATTTCTATGTAATGCTTCTTACTGCAAAGGATATCGCGTTACAGCACGAATGAAATCATCTCCTGATACCGGATTAAGTCATACCGGTTTTAGATGCGTTGCAGATATCAAATAAAATCGTTACAATTAACACCAATAAAAAATAATCTTATTGCAACACTAGAAAGTGTAAAATATAAAAAAGTCCCGATAAAATCGGGACTTTTTTAGTTGTATATAGTTTTGTAATTAAAAATAGAGACTAAATTATTCTAGTGAAAAATCATTCTATTACCTCCAGAAGGCTTTTCCTTACCTCCAAACTTATTCAGTTTATAAGTCAATGAAAACATCGCATATCTTTTTAAAACAACATTTTCTTCATCGCGAATGTTTGTTGGAGAAATTGTTCTTGTGGCACTTTGATTTTGGTTCAACATATCGTAGACTTTTACTTTCGCCGTCATTTTATTAGCAAAAAAACTATAAGCTAAACTGGTATTCCACAAATAAAAATCTTTCTTAAAACCATCTGCAATATTAGAATTATAGGTATATCCAAAATCATTTCCAAAAACCCAGTTTTTAGGCCAAAAATTGGTCGTTTGAACATTAAAACGATGCACTACACTTGAGGCACCACTTGTTCTGTAATTCGTATATTTTGAGTCATTGTAAGTAAAATTATAAGTTGGGTTAACAGTCAACAACTCCCCATATTCATAAGTAAAATTGGCCCTAGGATTCAACCTTAATGTTTTGGCTTCAAACATTTCTCCATCAATAAAACCTTTTGACAATCCATAATTAGAACTGAAACCCAAACCAAATTTAAAATTATGAGCGTCTTTTTTGATTGACTTGTTCCAATTGCTTCCAAACCAAGTAGAATAGGTTCCGGAAACATTTTCGAAAGTAGTGAAGTTTGTTAAATTTTCAGTATCGTATGAAACTGAAGAGGCCACTTGATCACCATACAAATTTCCACCAAAATAAATTGAATAACCGGAGCGTGTAGCATAATCATAATTATTGAAACTAAAATACCCCCATTGATTTCTACTCGGCTTTAAATTTACATTCCCCATAACGGTACTCAAAGGATTGGATAAATCCTCAACCGGTAAAATTTGACTTGCTGTAGGAAAATCAAAATCATAACTATAATTCATGTAAATCGATTTGGACTTCGTTAATCGATACCCAAGTCGGGCATTAGCATAAGGCAAAACATAATCTCTAGTCAAATTAGTAGTTTGCCCAAGATAAAGCGAATTCGCATCAAATTGTACAAACGAAGGTCCGGCATTAACATTAATATTAAATTTTTTCTTATTCAAACCGAATCCCGCTTGTGGGCGAAACGTTTTTTCACCGGAAGACAAATGATTAGTCAACTCTGGATTCAAATCAGAATAGGATTGAGATCCCGAATTAAAATCATAGGTATTCCTGTCGTCTGATTTGGATTCATTGCTGTAATTCATCCCAAATTTAACATTCAATGAATCAGTAATAGGTTCAGCATATTCCATTTCGGCAACATACTTATCCATCAAATTCTTGTTTTTTCTAATTTGATCTCGAACAACATCAGGATCGGTACCTTGATAAAACACGGTATTAGTTTTATTTAAAGAACTCACATCCTCTTTTGAGTTTTCATTATTAAATGACAAACTGAAAAAACGACCTTTTCTTTTGAATCTTTTATTAAAATTTATCGAATTGCTAAAACTCCCTCTATCACTGTCATCAAAAACCAAAGCAGTACTTTCATTTACCAATTGACTGCTGTCATTAAAATATTTTTCAGAAGAATCATTAGTAAATTTAGAAGTCGACTTGGTGAATTTCGGTCCAACGAAAATGGTTGCCGTAGAATCTATTTTATATTCCAATTGAAAATTAACATTGTGTCCAAAGTTTTCGCCATTTGTTGTTGCTTCTGATTCTCTGTTTATATTTCCAGTAGGCAAAAATGTAATCATTTTAGTTCTGTTTACATTTTCAGAATTAGAATTCGAGAAAAAATAACTGCCGCTCGTTTCCAAATCTTTTACGAATTGATCCGAATAATTTATCCCCAACATATTAGAGCGGGTAATTCCTTTTCCGCCACCAAAACGATTGCCGTTAAGCGTAAAAGAACCTCCATCTGAGTTGTATGACATAGAACTGTTTCTTCCTCCGCCCATATTATCAAAAATTTCGTCCATCGAGAAACCCGTAGAATTGATATTATTGGAAGAAGCCAAAACACTAATTTTTCGTTTATTTTTAAAATAATTTAGCAGGGCACTGCTCTCATAACGATTATCCGTTCCATAACCGCCCATAAATTTCCCGAAGAGTCCTTTATTTTTCTTTTCATCAATGGTGAGATTGATGCTGGCATTATTAGAAGTCGAAGCTTCCTTGTTCAGCTCTTCTTTTTTCGTTTTTGTATCCGAAATTTGAACTTTATTGATGATATCCGAAGGCAAACTCTGAAGTGCTATTTTTCCATCTTTATCAAAAAATGGTTTTCCGTTGACCAATATCTGATTTACCTCTTTTCCGTTAACGGTAATTTTCCCGTCTGTTCCAACTTCCACTCCTGGCAGCTGTTTTAATAAAGTTTCCACATTCGCATCTGGGCGAACCTTAAAAGAGGAAGCGTTAAACTCCAAGGTATCTTTCTTTATTCTAACGGGTGGCGCTTCACTTTTAATAACCACTTCTGACAGCACATTTGGATTTTCAGAAAGATGCAAAACACCAAAATCCTTGTTTTCAGTAACTGTTTGCATTTCCTGTTTAAAAGTCTGATATCCCATATAGGATATCTTCAGAAAGAAAGGCTTGTTAATTTTTTTGGTATCTATTTTAAAAAAACCGTTTTTATCCGAAATGGTGTAGTCAATAACCGTAGAATCTTTCACCGAAGTTAAAAAGACAGTAGCGGCTTCAATGGGGACTTGGGTGTTCTTATCTAAAACTTTACCTTTGAGGCTAATGCTGTTTTGTGCAAACAAAGAAACACTGAAAAAGACAAACAAAATAAGGAAATAACTTTTTTTCATAAATAAAAAATTCGCTGTTAATGATTGTAAATCAACAGCGAATTAAGTTATTTATTGTGAGTTTATGTAATTTCTTACATAAAATTTAACATTTTATTTTTCTCTAATATAAATATCGATAGGAACTCCTGAAAAATCCCAATTGTCTCTGATTTTATTTTCAAGGTAACGTTTGTAAGGCTCTTTTACATATTGCGGCATATTGGCAAAAAACACAAACTGAGGTGTTGGTGTAGGCAATTGCATACAATATTTAATTTTTACATACTTCCCTTTGGTTGCTGGTGGCGGATAGGCTTCAATCACTTTCAACATGTATTCGTTAAATTTAGAAGTCGCTACGCGCTGTTGTCTGTTTTCATAAACTTTTACCGTCGCCTCCAATGCCTTCAACAAACGTTGTTTTGTTAACGCAGAAACAAAAAGAATGGGCACATCGGTAAATGGCATTAACTCTTTTCGGATTTTTTCCTCATAATCACGGGTTGACATCGTATCTTTTTCTACCAAATCCCATTTGTTTACTAAAATAACAACTCCTTTTCGGTTCTTTTCTGCTAACCAGAAAATACTTTGATCCTGACCTTCAAAACCACGCGTGGCATCAATTATCAAGATGCAAATATCAGCATGCTCAATCGCACGAACCGAACGCATTACCGAGTAAAACTCTAAATCTTCCTTCACTTTGGCCTTACGACGAATTCCAGCGGTATCGACCAAGTTGAATTCAAAACCAAAACGGTCAAATTTTGTATCAATTGCATCACGAGTTGTTCCCGCAATATCAGTTACCATAAAACGCTCTTTACCAATTAATGCATTAATAAAGCTTGATTTTCCAGCATTTGGACGACCAACTACTGCAAAACGAGGCAAAACAACAGCTTCCTGAACTGGTTCAGGTTTTACTGGAAATGATTCGATTAAAGCATCTAATAAATCTCCTGTTCCGCTTCCTGAAATACTTGCAAAAGTGTAATATTCCCCTAAACCAAGGTTGTAAAACTCAATTGCATCTTTTTCACGCATGGCGTTATCTACCTTGTTCACAGCCAATAAAACGGGCTTAGTAACTTTACGCAACAAACGGGCAACAATATCATCCATTGGTGTAATACCTTCCTCAACATCAACTACAAAAATAATAACATCGGCTTCATCAATAGCCAATTCTACTTGTTTACGGATTTCCCCTTCAAAAACATCATCGGATCCACGAACGTATCCACCCGTATCAATTACAGAAAATTCTTTTCCGTTCCACTCGCTTTTACCATAGTTTCTATCTCTGGTAACCCCAGAAACTGAATCTACAATAGCTTCTCTTCTTTGTATCAGCCTATTAAAAAGGGTTGATTTCCCTACATTAGGTCTTCCTACTATCGCAACAATATTGTTCATAATATAAATTCAAATATTTTGCAAAGGTAGTGTTTAAAACCCTGAATATCTATTTTTTTGGTATATTCGCTACAATATGTTTACTTAACCTCTTCATTTCTACATTTATGGACACTAATAATGAGATCCGTTTGCGTTTGCGATTCTACAGAGATGTCAATCAGAACATCGATTCACTGCGTCAAAAATTCATACAATTCACAACCACAAAATCTCCGGATTTCATTTTAAAAATAAAAGAATATCATGTTTGGATCAACATCAAAGGTCCAAAAAAAGCCTATTGGTCACCCCATTTACATCTCGAAATGGAATCCAAAGGCGAAAATCAAACTCACATCCGCGGATTATTTGGACCTGATCCTAATTTATGGACTTTTTTCATGTTTCTGCATTTTATGATAGCGGGAACATTCATCATTTTTTGCGGAATCGCCTATTCCCATTACGTTCTAAAAGAATCAACAACAGCTGATTTCGTTATAATGTCTCTCATGGTTTTCGCTTGGTTTCTGCTCTACGTCATCGCCAAACAAATTCGCAGCAACGGCGAAAAACAAATGAATGACATCGAAAAAGTATTTTTAGAAATTATTGAATCATCTTTATAAAACTTAACCGCAAAGTTCGCAAAGGAATCGCAAGGCACGCAAAGCTTTGCAAACTTAGCGTAATTCTTTGAGCTCTTTGTGGTTTAAAAAAAAAAATCAGTATCAGAAATAAATTCCAATACTGATTTTATATTTATTAGCTTTAAGTTCGAACTTACTCACTGAACACTAAAAAGATGAATTCTGAACACTTCTTTACTGGTTGTAACCAAATCGTTTCAGCATATTAGCATTACTTCTCCAGTTTTTATTTACTTTCACATACAACTCAATATGTATCTGTTTTCCAAAGAATTTCTCCAAGTCTACGCGAGATTCCATTCCTACTTTCTTTAGAGCAGCTCCTTTGTGACCAATAACGATCCCTTTTTGCGTATCTCTTTCCACCATGATCAGAGAACGAATTCTAATAATATCATCTGTTTCAACAAATTCCTCTGTAACAATTTCTACTGCATATGGAATTTCTTTGTTGTAATTCAACAAAATCTTCTCTCTAATGGTTTCATTCACAAAGAAACGTTCTGGCTTATCTGTCAAAGTATCCTTTGGATAATAAGCCGGCGATTCCGGCAACAATTCAATAATTCTTCCAAAAACTTCTGGTACATTAAAGTTTTTCAAAGCCGATATGGGAAAAATCTCCGCATTAGGGACTTTAGCAGACCAAAAAGCAACTTGTTCTTCCAATTGCTCTTGATTTGAGTTATCGATTTTATTCAGCAATAACAAAACCGGAATTTTAGCATGAATGATTTTATTAAAAAAAGCTTCATCTTTCAAATCTTGCTCCCCTATTTCGACCATATAAATCAAAATATCAGCATCCTCAAAGGCAGACTTAACAAAATTCATCATAGATTCCTGCATCTCGTATGCCGGTTTTATGATTCCAGGAGTATCTGATAAGATTACCTGAAAATCATCGCCATTAACAATTCCAAGGATTCTATGACGTGTTGTTTGTGCTTTAGATGTAATTATAGACAATCTTTCCCCTACAAAGGCATTCATTAAGGTTGACTTACCTACGTTTGGATTCCCTATGATATTTACAAAACCTGCTTTATGTGACATTTCTATTTTATTTATTTTGCAAAGGTAGTCATATCAAGTCAATAGATAAAATAAAACATTTTTTTAAATTTATGTTGCAAAATGCGGAATTTGGTTGTACATTTGCACCCGAAACATCGCGGGATAGAGCAGTAGGCAGCTCGTCGGGCTCATAACCCGAAGGTCACAGGTTCGAGTCCTGTTCCCGCTACTAAGTTAATTTATTGAGATTACAAACGCACATCGCGGGATAGAGCAGTAGGCAGCTCGTCGGGCTCATAACCCGAAGGTCACAGGTTCGAGTCCTGTTCCCGCTACTAGAAAAGCTTCAGAGAAATCTGGAGCTTTTTTTATTTAACACTATTTTCGCTTCTCTAAAGGATCATGGGATCATGCGCAAAAGTTGGGGGATTAGGCAAAAAGATTAGATAATCTGAACAAGAAGAAATCTATTTTCCTTACTCCTCTAAACTGACTTCTAAAGGCTTTTATTTTTGCATTGAAAGATTCAGCAGAAGCATTGGTACTTCTATTATCAAAGTAGTTTAAGATTGACCGGTAATTGAAAGTTATAGTATTGAGTAGAATATTGAAGTTTTTAAAACCAGATTCCTCTACATTCCTATACCAATGTGCTAGTTTAGTCATCGCAATGTGCTTGTCATTGTTGCTATTGTAGATACCTCGAAGTTGTTGGCTTAGATAATAGGCTGTTTTTATATCTGGATATAGTCCAAATAATAATTGAGCTCTTTCATTTTGATTCTCAGTCCATTTTTCGCGAGATTTATAAAGTGCATATCGACTCCTGGCTAATAGCTGTTTTACAGAGTCACCGTTAGCTAAGAGCTCCGGAATATAGGTTTGATTCTCTCTTTTGGCTTGCAATATCAATTGATTCTCAAAATCCATAGCCTCCCATCGATGTTTAATCTTAATCTCTTGTAAGGCTTCCAGTGCCAGTTTTTGGACATGAAATCTATCTGTTACCTGTGTGGCTTTAGGGAAACATCTTTTAGAGATCAATTTCATAGAATTAGCCATGTCAAGTGTTATTTCTTTGACACAGCTTCTCTTCTTGTAATCAATCTTTCTGATATGTTCTATGACTTTATCTGCCTTTGTTCCAGCAACAATGGCAACTAAGGAACCTTTTTTACCTTTGAACTTCTTGTTGGTTACAATAGTGTAAAGTTCACCCTGAGACAAAGCTACTTCGTCAATTGATAAATGGGTGCCCATATTTTCAGGGTAAACAATCCATTGATGTGCATGTTCTCGTGGAGCCCAAGCATTAAAGGAACTCAGGTGTTTTTTATATTGTCGTTGGAGTTTCTTTCCGTTGACTCCGAAGAAACCACCAATGGTGTGACAATCAGTAGCACTCTTATCTATTAATTTCTTTTAAAAAAGCCGCAAACTCTTGAGTCATGCGGGTTCCTTTAGCAACTAAATTCCAATCTCTTTTAAGAATTTCGCCTGTTGTCTTATTTGTCCAGCGACGTCTTTTTATATGTAGATATACATATTTACCTCTGAGAGGGAAATCCTGAATGGTTATCTCATCCTGAAAGCCCTTTGATACTAGTTCCAGTGTATCAAATTCTTTTGGAGGCTTGGCATTCTCTTCAAAATATAGGTGTACTATTTCTTCTGTGTTAGTAGAAGAAACCACTTCAAAGTGATCTACTAAAAAGTCAGGTAACATGAATTTTAAAAGGTCTATTGGGGGCATCTCTCATTCTTAAGATTGCAAATCTCTCAATTTATTTTGACATTTCCCCCCAGGTTTTGGGATTGATCCTCTCTAAACCCACTACAACAAAAAAACCCGTGAAGCGCAAACTAAACGGGTTTTAAATGAACTAAATTTACCAAAACAAACTTATTATTTAGAGCAACTAAAAAATTAAATTACAACTCTCAAAAGTACACTAGTCCTCAGACACCAAAGGCCTTTGAACTTCCATCGCTACATCCATCAAAACCGCCACACCTTTATCATTAATCATTGTCAGATTCAGGGTATCCAAAACCGCTAATTTTCTTGAAACCAAACCATTAAACTTATTATAGGAAATATTCATCTCTTTCAAATTGTTTAATTTTTCCAAATCAAAAGGGACTTGGCCTTCAAAATTATTTTCAAACAAACTCAAATTTTCTAACATTTTTAAGTTTGCCACATCCATACTTAATTTTCCACTTAACTTATTACTGTTTAGAAGCAAAACCTTTAATGTACTGATTTCATAAAGAGAATTTGGTATCTGGCCTTCAATTTCATTATTAAAAAGAGCCAAAGTTTCCAATTCTTGCAAATCCCCTATTTGAGCAGGTAGCTGACCTGAAAGTCTATTCATATACAACTCTAGCTTCTTCAGGCTTTTTATTTCACATAATGAAGAAGGAATAATACCCGAAAATTTATTGAAGGAAAGATCTAAAACTTTCAATTCCTTTAAATTCCCTAAAGCTGCAGGTATTCTACCCGACAAAGCATTCTTGTGCAAATTCAATTCCTGCAAACTTACTAAGTCACCCATCTCACTTGGCAAATCTCCCTCTAAATTATTATTAGCCAGATTCAGCCCAATTATCTTATCACCGCTAAGCTTAACACCATACCAAGAAGATACTGGAGCAGACAAATCCCATTTTGTTTTCCAGTTTTCCCCATGAGTAGTTTTATGCAACTTCAAGAGCACTTTTTTATCTGCAACCGAAATATCTGCCATCATTGAGATAGAGGCAAAAACCGTTAAAATAATAGTGAATAGATTTTTCATAACCCGGAATTTTATTTTGTGTAATTAAAAGTACTCACAAAACAGCTTATCAACAAAAATACTCGATGAAATACACAATTTACAATTAAAAAAAGGTATTTTTCTTACAAATAAGATTATTTATTAACAAACAAAATAATTTCTTACATTTGATTCACTAACCTTAAAACCAAATTTATGGAAATCAATTTTTTAGTCCTTTTACTTGCTGCGGTATCGACATTATTAGTAGGTTTTGTATGGTACCACCCAAAAGTATTTGGAACAATCTGGATGAAAGAGGCCGGTATGACCGAAGAAAAAATGAAAGGAAGCAACATGGCTTTCATCTTTGGAATGGCAGTATTCTATGCTTTTCTAATTGCAATGGTTCTTCAATTCCTAGTAATCCATCAATGGGGAGCAGTTAGTATGACTGGAGGCGAAGTAGCAAACGCCAAACCTTCATACGCTGCTTTTATGGCTGATTATGGTACTGTTTTCCGCACCTTTAAACATGGTATGCTTCATGGATTTATTACAGGATTATTTCTAGCACTTCCCATAATAGGAACCAATGCTCTTTTTGAGAAAAAAAGCTGGAAATACACTTTGGTAAGTGGCGGTTTTTGGATCATTTGTTTTATGCTAATGGGCGGCATAATTTGCGCTTGGAGCTAAAAACAAAAAAACCTCGACTCTTTGATTCAAGAGACGAGGTTTTGTATCTAATTTACAGTACTTTTCTTTTTAAAAAATCCTTATTATTTTAAAGCTTTATATAAAATTTCAACCGGATGTAAAGCCTTCACTCCAGTTCCATCTGCAATTTGATGACGACAACTGGTTCCGGAGGCCGAAATCAAAGTCGTTGATTCTTCGGCTCTAATAGTTGGGAACAACACCAGTTCACCAATATTCATCGAAATTTCATAATGCTCTTTTTCATACCCAAAAGATCCTGCCATTCCACAACACCCACTTGGAATATTCAAAACAGCATAATTCACAGGAAGGGAAAGAATTTTTTTCAAAGGAACCAAAGAAGACAAAGCCTTTTGAAAACAATGACCATGCATACGGATTCGCTCTACCGAATCTGTAAAGAAATCCGCATTGATATTAGCCGCTTCCATTTCATTAGCCAAAAACTCTTCAATTAAAAAAGTACGTTTGGCTATTTCCTTGGCTTTGGCTTTCAATTCGCCTCGGCACAATTCTGGATATTCATCTCTAAAAGTCAGAATTGCCGAAGGTTCAATCCCAATCAACAATGCATCTTGCGGAATGCTTTTTCCGAAATCAACTATATTCTGCTCAGCAATATCACGAGCTTGTTTGACCATTCCTTTAGACAAATACGTACGTCCGCTAATTCCCAGATTAGGAACAATAACCTCATAACCTAATTTATTTAAAAGCTTTACCGCCGTTTGTCCAATAGCTACATCATAATAATTCAAGAATTCATCATTGTATAAATAAACGGCAGGCTTATCAAAAGTCCCTTGCTGCAAATAACTTTTAAACCATTTATCAAAAGTGGTTCCGTTCATTGTTGGCAATTTTCGCTCCGTGGCAAAACCGGTCATTTTCTTGACCACAGTACCAATGAATCCTTTGGTCGAAAGATTATAAACCCAAGGAATACCCGCAAAAAACTTATTGATAACCGGAGTGTTACCTATTAATCTAGAGCGGAATTTCACCCCGTTTTTATCATGATACTGCTGTAAAGTTTCAGCTTTTAACTTGGCCATATCCACATTTGAAGGACATTCCGACTTACACCCTTTACAACTCAAACATAAATCCAACACTTCAAGCAAAGCTTCGCTGTCAAATTTATTCTCCTTATCCGAATTCGTGATCGTTTCTCGGAGCATATTAGCTCGGGCACGTGTAGTGTGTTTCTCATTGCGTGTCGCCATATAACTAGGACACATAGTTCCGCCGCTTTTCTCTGTTTTGCGACAATCACCTGAGCCATTACACATTTCAGCAGCGCGAAGAATTCCGTTCGTTTCTGTGAAATCAAAATAGGTATCCGGCATTGGCGTATCCTGTCCCGCAGTATAACGCAATGAGGTATCCATCGGCGGTGTATCTACAATTTTACCCGGATTAAAAATATTCCAAGGATCCCAAGTATGTTTTACTTCTTTGAAAATTTGGTAAATTTCATTACCTAACATGAGCGAAATAAACTCTCCTCTTAGTCGACCGTCTCCGTGTTCTCCACTTAACGAACCTTTATATTTTTTTACTAAATGTGCAATATCAGTAGCAATGGTTCTAAAAAGAGCGGTTCCTTCGGCTGTTTTTAAATCCAGAATTGGACGCAAATGAAGCTCCCCTGTAGCCGCATGAGCGTAATGCACACAATTCAAACCACGTTCTTTTAAAATCGCGTTGAAATCTTCGATAAAATCAGGTAAATCATTTACATCTACAGCCGTGTCTTCAATTACAGCCACCGCTTTAGCATCACCCGGAATATTGGACAACAATCCAAGACCAGCTTTTCGAAGTGTCCAAACCTTATTGGTATCTTCACCAAAAACTATTGGGAAATGATGACCTAAGTTTTTAGCTCTCATTTGGGCCTCCATCTTTTCGGTAATTTCCAAAATTTCTTCTTTGGAATCTCGTAAAAATTCGACTACCAAAATCGCTTTAGGATCTCCTTGAACAAAGAATCTGTTTTTACTTTGTTCGATATTTTCTTTGGTACATTCCAGAATGTAATGATCGATCAACTCGACACTGTCCGGATTGAACTGTAAAGCTTCCAAATTCGCTTTTAAGGATTCATTGATACTATCACAATGCACACAAACCAAACCCGAAAACGGTTTTAAGGCGTCGACTAAATTCAATTTAATTTCCGTTGAAAAAAACAAAGTTCCCTCAGAACCCGCAATCAACTTACAGAAATTGAATTTCTCATCGAAATCACCAAACGGTTTACTATCTGCCAATAAATCTAAGGCATAACCCGTATTACGACGTGGAATTGATTTTTTTGGATAATTTTCATCAAATAAATCTCTAGTCGTTTGGTTCGACAAAATCGCTTTTGCCTGAAGATATATTTTTTGTTCTAATTCGCTAACAACGTTTTCTCCTTTGCATTTTGCCTCAAATTCTTCATTGGTCAATGCTCCAAAAGTAACTTCATTCCCATCAGCCAAAAAACCTTTAATTTCTAACAAATGCTCTCTGGTAGAACCGTAAATCACCGAACGCGCTCCGCAGGCATTATTCCCAACCATTCCGCCTATCATACAACGGTTAGAAGTAGAGGTTTCCGGACCAAAAAATAACTGATAAGGCTTTAGGTACAAGTTTAATTCATCGCGAATTACTCCAGGCTGAACCCAAGCAGTTTTAGTCGCTTTATCAACCGAAAGTATTTGGGTGAATTTTTGTGAAATATCTACGATAATTCCGTTCCCCACCACTTGACCAGCAAGCGAGGTTCCAGCCGCACGAGGAATAACACTTGTTTTATTCACTCGGGCAAATTGAATTATTTTCTGAATATCTTCTTTGGTCGAAGGTATCGCCACAGCAAGCGGCATTTCTCGATAAGCACTGGCATCAGTGGCATAAAGCGTTCGCATAGTGTCGTCATAAAACAACTTTCCCTCTAATTGATTCGCTAAACTTTGAAGATTCATTCTGATATTTTTATTATTTAAACCAATATTCATTAATACAATATTCTGTATTTTATCGTATTAGGAATTTCTTTTAATTTCTTTTCTAATTCTGGGTTGTAAGCATTATCTATATCTGTAATTACATAACCCAATTGCTCATTGGTTTTAAGATATTGTCCCAAAATGTTACTATTCGAATCTGAAAGTATGGTATTGATTTGAGCCAGGATACCTTTTACATTTTCGTGAATATGCATAATTCGGTGGGCACTTTCAAATTCCGGCAACTGGATTTCCGGAAGGTTCACGCTTCCATAAGTTGTTCCGGTATTGATATAGTTTATGATTTTTTGAGAAACAAACTGCGCAATATCAACCTGAGCTTCTTCGGTACTTCCACCAATATGAGGCGTCAAAATTACATTTGGCATCCCACATAATTCCGAAACAAAAGGTTCATCATTACTTTTTGGCTCTTCAGGGAAAACATCGATTGCAGCTCCTTTGATTTTACCATTTTTCAAATTAACAATTAAAGCCTGAATATCGACCACATGGCCTCTTGCCAGATTCAAAAAGACAACGCCTTCTTTCATACTTTCAAAAGCATCGGCATCAATTAAATTCAGATTACTTTTTCTTCCATCAACATGTAAACTAACTACATCAGCAACCGAAAGTAATTCTTTTAAAGAAGAACACTTTTTGGCATTTCCTAAAGCTAATTTATCAACAACATCATAAAAATACACCTTCATTCCCAAGGCTTCAGCAATAACCGAAAGCTGAGATCCAATACTTCCGTACCCTACAAGTCCTAGTTTTTTCCCTCTAAGTTCCACGCTATTATTAGCCGATTTATCCCAAATTCCTTTGTGCATTTTATTGCTTTTTTCAAAAGTATCGCGAACCAGCATAATCATCTCCCCTAAGGCCAACTCTACCACAGAGCGGGTATTGCTATACGGAGCGTTAAAAACCGCTATTCCTCTGTCGCTACATTCCGGTAAGTTCACCTGATTGGTTCCGATACAAAAAGTACCAATCGCATGGAGTTTAGTTGCTTGATCCAGCACTTTTTTAGAGATTTGTGTTTTTGAACGAATCCCTAATATCGAAACATCTTTTATTTTTTCACACAATTCCTCTTCTGACAGCGATCCTTTTACAGTTTCCACATTATACCCTTCTTTGGCGAAAGCCGCAACGGCATCAGAATGTACGTTTTCTAACAACAATACATTAATTCTATTCTTTGGATACGAAACAGATGCTTTATATGATAAATCATATAGAATTTCATCCAATGAAGGTGCAATACGATCAGCATTATCAATTACTATTTGGCGACTCACATTTTCAGTAAAAGCATAAAACTTAGAAACCGCTCCACCTTGCAAAGTTTCATAATCAGTATAACCATCACCAATCATAAAAACATCACCTTCTAATTTGAGAGACTTGATCTTTAAAACTTTACCTTGATTTTCACATAACTCATCTTTTTCGTCAAAACCAATAATATTTCCATCGTGATCAAATTTAAAAGTGTTAGCCAAAACCTGCTCTGGTCTTATACCATATTCCTGAACAATAGGAATAATAATCTCTTTAAATCCGTTTGAAATGATATATATATTTTGGGCATGCATTTTAAAAAAAGCTCGGTTTCGAACCACTGACGAGGACACTTTATTTTTTAAGGTCTCAATCAAAGCTCCTAAATGATCTCTATTGGCTTGCAATAATCCTATTCGTTCTGTTAATGATTCTTTTAGAGACAATTTTCCTTCCATCCCTAAATCAGTTAGTCTCTGGATTTCTGCTAAAACCTGCTTACCGGTACTATTGTTTGCATAAATGATTTCGCATAAAACATCAAGCGCTTCCACTTGAATAAAAGTACTGTCAAAATCAAAAATAAAAGTTTCTTGTTTCTTAATCATTGTCTGTGTGTTGCTGTAGTTTTTAATAAATTTCAATCTATTGAAACGCAAATTATTTTGTTTCATAATACAAAGAAAACCAATGTATATCAAAAAAGCCCTCTTAATTTGACAAGAGAGCTTAATTTTATTAATTTAACAATGAAACCCCCTAATTAATTCATACTTTGCAACTTTACATCGGTACTTTCGAAAATTTTGTCTGCAGAGGCAGCCACAAATCCTTGATACAATTCTCCATTTTGCATTGGGTAACGAAGTGCAAACTCATAATAGCAAGAAGGAATGTGTTTTACACCCTCATCAAAAGTAACTTCATACAAATCAGCCAAAGTACTGGATTGTTCCAATAATTGCTCTGGAGTCCCTTTAATTTCCCCACCAGAAGCATTCATTTTCCAGTTATTTTCTTTCAAATAAGCATTCAATTCTTCTAAATTCTGAAAACCAGTCAAAGCATTCACATTGATCGTAAAATGATTGGCTCTAAAGCCATACACATACATCCAAGCAGCATACTCCGATTCTTCTAATAACGAAGTATAAGTTTCATACGAATTTGCACTCCAAACTGCACCACTTAAAACCAAATCTTCTTTTTCAAAAACACTTTGATCGCAACTGTCCAATAAGTTTTTAACCGAATTTTGAAGACTTTCGGAACATTTTTCTAATTCTAACTCTGATATAAAAATCCTTGGTGCTTTAGAATCAGTCTCATGCTCATAATGTTTGGCATACAATTTTTTAGACTCAAAAAAATATTCTCCTTTGGCTACATAACCCGCTTTTACAAAGGGTTTTTCTAAAACACTAATATTCACACGCACATCATTATAGGTTCTAATGGCGATATGGTCATTCTCAATTGTTTCGCCATTTTGCTCCAGCAAGGCGTGTATTCTTTTAGCAGAAGGAGTGATGTTTTTATATTGCTCCCATAACTTTGACAATAATAGATCTTTATTCATAACGCTAATATTAATTAGTAAATATGACACAAATCTAGCTTGTATGTAATTATATTTACACTATATACTCTAAATTTTAAATTTTATGACATTATAACACTTAGTATGTGTAAATTTGACACAAAATCAATCCTAGTTTCACTGATTTATGGTCAAAATTATTTTTAATGATTTTCAAAGGCTCTTTTTAGGCCATCAAAACATACTTTTAATCTTAATAATTAATGCATCATTAAGTCAAAAAATTTAATCTCCATCAAAAAAATCATGAATAAAAACAGCCACAACGAAAATATTGATTTCATCAACCAACAAATCATCGCAATGCTAAGTACTGATGGTCGCATTGCCTATTCAGAAATTGCAAAAGAATTAAAAATCTCGAATTCATTAGTGCATCAACGCGTTCGAAAATTACAAGAAGCCGGAATTATAAGTGGTTTTTCGGTTATGCTAAATGCCAAAGAAATAGGCTACGAAACCATTACTTATACAGGAGTTACAACCAAAGAAGCGCGTTTTGCCTATTCGATTGCCGAAAAACTAAAAGAAATCCCTGAAGTGGTGGAATGTCATTTTGTTTCTGGAAAATATGCTCTGTTTCTAAAAATCGTCGCTGCCAATAACGAAGAATTCAGAAAAGTTCTTTACGAAAAAATACACAATATTGAAGGCGTAGGCGGCACTGATTCCTTCATCTCCTTTGGATCAGCATTCCAGAAAAATGTTACTTTACTGTAAAATACTGATTACATTATTTTTTCTATGGCTTTCGCCAAATCAAAATCCCTATCGGTCAATCCGTTAGCATCATGAGTCGATAATCGAATATCTACTCTATTATACACATTGAACAGCTCAGGATGATGATTGTGCTTCTCTGCCAAAACCCCAACTTGAACTATAAAACCCAAAGCCTGATTAAAATTTTTGAAAACAAATTTCTTCTCGATCCCATTATTGTTAAATCTCCAATCGGCTAAATCTTTCAAAAAAGGCTGTGCTGAATTCTCGTTATAAGTGTCCATCTTTTTTTTGATTAAAATTAGTTAAAAATATCCTTAATTGCTTTCTCATTTAACTTTATATACTACTTTAGACAAACATAAATAGTTTTTCAATTGAGCCCTGATTTTTCCTTCAAAATTTATTCTTCTGTCCAAAATTTACCATTCAATTGGGATTCCTTGGCCAATGAAAACATTTTTCTTACTAAGGATTATCTGACAGTACTAGAAATTTCTGCACCAAAAAACATAAGCTGCCACTTCATCGGTTTATTTATGGGTGATGAACTAGTAGGCATTGCAACATCTCAATTCATCAATTTAAGCGAGATCAGCTCTTTTGGCGAGCGCGATCATTGTATAAAAACACATATTAGAAATTTTGTTTTTAAAAATTTCAGTTCTAAAGTTTTAATCCTTGGCAACAATATGCTAACGGGACAGAATGGTTATTGCTTCAGCCCAAAACTTCCCATTAAGGAAGGATTAATTCTATTGAAAAATGCAGCCGATGAACTAAAGCATATTTTCATCAAAAAAGGAACTAATGTACATCTCACTATTTTTAAAGATTACTTAGAATCAGACATAGAGCATTTCAAAATTCCTGAGTACCAATCTTTTTTTCAGTTTTCTACCCAGCCCAATATGGTTTTCAAAATAAGGGATTCTTGGCAAGTATTTGATGACTATGTGGGCAGTAAAAGCAAGAAGTACCGCGACCAATACAAAAGAGCAAGAAAAAAAGGCGAAGGGATTTCGAAAAGAAAATTATCGCTTGAAGAAATCAAAATTCACAATAAACGGATATACGAACTATACATGAATGTGGCTAAAAATGCACCGTTCAATACTTTTTATTTACCCGAAAATCATTTCGAAATTTTCAAAAAATCACTAAAAGACAAATTCCTTTTTTACGGTTATTTTATCGAAGAAAAACTAATCGGTTTCAACACTTTGATAAAAAACGGCAATGACTTTGACACCTATTTTCTGGGATATGACGATCAATTTCAACGAGAAAAAATGCTCTATCTAAACATGCTTTATGACATGATTGGCTACTCCATAAAAAAAAGGCACAAACAGATCATCTTTGCCAGAACTGCATTAGAAATCAAAAGCTCTGTGGGTGCCCAACCCATAGAAATGTTTGGACTGATGAAACACAGTAATCCCTTTATCAATTTATTTGTTTCTAAAACTTTCCGTTATTTTGAACCAAAAATGGAATGGCAGGAACGCAATCCTTTTAAATAATTGCTAAATTCAAGCAATTGCTACTTTTAACTTATGAGGTGAAATACTTACTTGGAGCTCATTTACAGCGCCACAATATTCTCCATCAATCTGAAAACTCACCGGAACATTCGTTTTAATCGTTGCCTGATCTGTAGAAATAATTTCAACATCCTGAAGATCAACAGGCATATTGCCAGTGATAATTTTACCAAAAACCTTCAAATCTAAATTTTTTAGAATTATTAATTCGAATTTCCCATCGTTCATTACTCCCACGGGATTAATCACAACGCCGGTGCCATATTTTTTTGCGTTTGCAATAACAATCATCCTTACCAGACATTCCACGACTTGATTATTGGCTGTAATTGTAGCTAAAAACAATTCATCAACATCAATCAAAGTAGTAAAAGCTTGCAAAACATAGCCCCATTTTCCATGTATAGAGCTTTTTTCATAGTTTTTTATAAGTTTTGCATTCAGTCCCAAATCACTTAGATGCAAACTTTTTTGTTGGTTAATGATTACAACATCCATTTCGGCATAATTATCCCCAAAAGCAATTTTTAGATTTTCCTCCAATGTTTTGACTAAATTCAACTCGGCCGCTAGTCCATTTGAGGATCCGGCGGGTAAAATCCCTAAAATCACATCTTGGTTTTCTACAGCTTCAACAACCATCTTTAAGGTTCCATCACCACCAGCAACAATAATTCTTTTGGGAGTAAATCGTTCATTCAAACGTCGTATCTTAGAAATATCATCTTCACCCGATGTTTCATAAAGCACAAAATTAAGATTCTCTCCAGCAGCAAAAAGAGCCGTCTCCTTAATATATTCCGATTTATCGAGACCGCCCGAAACAGGATTTACAATCATTAACACATTATTTCTCAAGGCTTTATTTCTTTTATTCCTTAAAAATAATTAATTTTAAGAACACTTCGAAAGTTATTCCATAATATGAAGCCTATTTTAAAATTATATCGCGGTTATGCCAATGAGCAAGAACTAATTGTGATGGGTCATGTATTTAAACCTACTAAAAGAGAAGACTACGATTTTCTTTCTAAAAACTTTAAAAATGCTACTTCGACGATCAATATGTTCCGGATCAAAACCCAAGCTAACGCCGATGTTTACCTAAAACACAACAATCAAAAAATTCATACCAAAACTCTTGTTGACGGCTATTTTAAGTTTTGTATTCCTTTAAATCAAGATAATTACGGCTGGATTGATTATGAAGTTAGCATCATTTATCAAAACAAAACTATAACGACCAAAGAAAGTTACATTCGTCCCGAAGTGGGGAATTTAGGTATCATATCTGATATTGATGATACGTTTTTGGTTTCCTACACTTTAAATCCTGTAAAAAAAATGTATCATTTGTTGTTCAGAAATGTTGCTTCGCGTCAAATTTTTGAAGATGTGGTGACACATTATCAAGCTTTAAGTTCGGCCGGGAGAAGTAATCAAGAAGAAGAAAACGCTTTTTTTTATGTTTCTAGCAGTGAATGGAATCTCTATCGATTTATTGTAAAATTTACTGAAATTCATCAGTTACCCAAAGCCGTTTTATTATTGAAAGACATCAAAACCAGCCTGACTAACTTTTTTTGGACTGGCAGAGGCGGCCACAATCATAAATTTGAAAAGATAAAACACATCTTAGAATTTTATCCTAATTTAAAATATGTCTTAATTGGTGACGACTCTCAGCACGATCCTTTTTTATACGAAGCAATAAGTAAAATTTTTCCATTGACCGTAAAAGCTATATATATTCGGCAAACTGGTAAACGTAAAAAAGAAAAGGTACTCCTAGCCTTAAACAATCTAGAGACATTGAATGTAGCTGTTTGTTATTTTAAAAATAGCACCGAAGCCATAGCCCATTCAAAATCCATTGGGCTAATTTCATAAAAAAAAGAGTCCATGTAGGAACTCTTTTTTTATATTTCAATAAATACCGAAGTTAAAATAACTACAAATTATCAATTTCTTCCTGAACAATTTCCCAGTCTGAAAGTAGCTTATCTAATTCAGCTTTCTTTTTATTGTAAGCCGTAAAAAACTTGGCATCTTCAATATGTTTGTCATAATTAGAAGCCAACATTTTATCATCGTTTTGGATGTCTTTCTCCAATTGCTTGATTTGACTTTCCACTTTACTCAAACGATTCTGTAATGCTTTGCCTTTCTTTTGCTCTTCATAAGAAGCTTTGTTGCTTTCTTTGGGAGCTGCCGCCTTTACAGCATCTTTTTTCTCAACTTCACGCATGTTTTCAAGATTGCGCTGTTCCAAGAAATAATTAATATCCCCTAAATATTCTTTGATTTTTTGATCTTTGAATTCGTAAACGATATTCGACATCCCTTGCAAGAAATCCCTATCGTGAGAAACCAATAATAGTGTACCTCCAAATTTTTGAAGTGCTGCTTTCAATACATTCTTAGATTTAATATCCAAGTGATTGGTAGGCTCATCCATCAACAAAACATTGATAGGCTGCAACAACAATTTACACAATGCTAAACGGTTTCTTTCTCCTCCTGAAAGGACTTTTACCTTTTTTTCGACATCGTCGCCACGAAACAAAAATGATCCCAGCATGTCACGTACTTTGGAACGATTTGTATCCATAGCCGCATCTTCCATGGTTTGAAGTAAGGTGATTTCACCATCGAGATATTCAGCCTGATTTTGGGCAAAATAACCCAGCTGAACATTATGTCCTAATTTTATATTTCCTTGATATTCGAATTCGTTAACGATGGCTTTAATAAAAGTTGATTTCCCCTGACCGTTTTGTCCCACGAAAGCAATTTTACTACCGCGTTCCACTAATAGATCTATGTCTTTCAGAATCACTTTATCGCCATAAGCCTTGGTAACATTCTCGGCTTCTATTACCACTCTACCTGGCTCTTTAGATACCGGAAAAGAAATATTCATCACCGAATTATCGTCTTCATCGACTTCAATTCGCTCTACTTTATCTAATTTTTTAATCAATGATTGCGCCATCGAAGCCTTGGAAGCCTTGGCACGGAATTTCTCAATTAACTTCTCTGTTTCCTCTATTTTCTTGGCCTGATTCTTTTGGGTGGCCAATTGTTTCTCACGAATTTCATGACGCAATTCTAAATATTGAGAATAAGGTTTATTGAAATCGTATGCTTTACCAAGAGAAATCTCAATAGTTCTATTGGTCACATTATCCAAAAACATTTTATCGTGCGATACGATGACAACAACTCCCGGATAATTTCGAAGAAAACTCTCCAGCCAGATGATACTTTCGATATCCAAGTGATTCGTAGGCTCATCCAGCAATAAAACATCATTGGCCTGCAATAAAAGCTTGGCTAACTCGATACGCATTCTCCATCCTCCAGAGAAAGTTTCGGTTTGATTATTAAAAACCTCTCTTTTGAAACCTAAACCAAGTAGAATTTTTTCAGTATCTCCTACATAATTATAACCGCCCAATAATTCAAAACGATGAGTATAATCAGACAGGTCTTCAATAATCTGACTGTATTCTTCGCTTTCATAATCAGTACGGGTGACCAATAAATGATTAATTTCTTCTAACTTTTTCTCTACAACTTTTATTTCAGTAAAAGCTTCATAGGCTTCTTCAAGTACAGTTCTTCCCTGTTCAAAATCAATATCCTGACGTAAAAACCCCATTCGAAGGTCTTTTTCTTGAGAAATAACTCCCGAATCAGGAGCAAAATCTCTGGCCAACATTTTAAGCATAGTTGATTTTCCGGCTCCGTTTTTTCCAACAAGACCTACACGGTCTCCAGCACCCAATCGAAAGGTCACTTCTTCAAATAAATAAGAGCCACCAAACGAAACCGATAAATTATGTATATTAAGCATGTATTGTTATTTTATTTCTTTTTGAATGTGTAAATTTACAACTCCAAAAAAGGAAAAATTAATTTTTTTGCAAATGTTAAAAAAAGGATCCAAACTATATAGTATTTTAACAGGAACTTGTCCTAAATGTCAGAATGAGAGTATGTATTTAGATAAAAATCCATTTCATTTAATGAATACTTTAAAAATGCATGAAAATTGCAGTCACTGTGGTTTAAAATACCAAATTGAACCTTCTTTCTTTTATGGCGCCATGTATGTCAGTTATGGACTGAATGTAGCACTTGGTATAGCTGCTTTTATTATTTCCTATGTGATCTTAAATTCCTCTTTAAAAACGGCTTTTATTGCAATCATTGCATCCCTGGTTATTTTATATCCTTATGTACTTCGTGGATCACGAAATATTTATATCAATATGTTTGTTTCTTACGATCCAAACTTTAAGAAATAATTACTTATTTCTGATTTTTAGGTCTAAACCTTTTGATATCAATTGCTGAATCTAAAGGCAATTTATTTTCAACATGATCAAACAGCGCTTTAGCCATAGCCGGCCCAAGCATAACTCCTCTTGTGCCTAAACCATTAAGAATATGTACAGAACTATAATCCGGATGTGTTCCTACTAGTGGACGCCTGTCTTTGACCGTGGGACGAACTCCGGCAAAATGTTCCACAATTTCAAATTTACAATTTAAAATTTCGTTGATTCTCTCTATCAATTCCACCTTCCCTTCCACGGTAGGCAAATCTGTTTTATCTTTCCAATTATAAGTGGCACCTACTTTGAACAAATCATTCCCTAACGGCAAAATAAAAACACTGGTATTCACAATAACATCCAAAACTAATTCAGGTGCTTTAATGATAAAAAGCTCCCCTTTCGTTCCATCCAAAGGCAAATGATTAAAATAAGGATTAGCATGCAAGCCAAAACCCTCAGCAAATATGATATGCTTAGCTTCTACATCTTTATATCGCACACTATCCTGTTCGACTTGTAAAAGCGTATAATCAAACGCTTCCTCCCGAAACCAATTGTTTTTTATTAAATAGTCCTGATACTTAGATAGTAGTAAAGCTGTATCAACATAACCGGTATGCAATACCTCTCCATAAGAATAGGGAGAATCAATCCCTGCATATTTTTTCGAAATTAAGTCTGGAGACAAGAATGGCGCTAAAGTATCTTTATCCGATGCAGAGAACCAATTATTCTGTTCTTCTATTGAAAAAAATTTTCGCAAAATTGGCATTTTAAAATCGACTTTCATTTGGAGTTTTTCTTCTAAAACACCATAAAACTCTTTCATTAAAACCAATTGTTCTTGCGCCTTCCAAACCTCACTAAACCTTTTTAAAATAACAGGATTATACAAGCCGCCTGCAATTTTTGAAGAATTCTGCGAATTATTATCCAAAACTAAAATGGATTTATTGTGACCTAAAGCCATTTCAGAAAAGGAAATCCCTGCAAGACCAGAACCCACTATTAAATAATCAATCATATGAAATACTTACTTTTAAAAAACTGCTCAAAGATAAGCCGATTAAAACAAAAAAACTCTTACCATGACGGTAAGAGTTTTATCTATTAGAAAATGAAATCTAGTAATTCCACATATCTTGTTCAAAATTGCGAATTTTCTCTTTCACTCTTTCTGATTCCAGCAATTGATTTTGCGCATTATCTTTCATGTACTCATCTATGGCGCGATCTCCATAAACGTTTTCTTCTTTATAAATAACACTATTAAAACGCCTCGAATTCAAAATTTGATCAAACGAAATTGGCATCGCTGAATTTTTATTATTGAAAGCTTTTGCTTCATGCAAAACATCTCTTGCAGATGGGAAAAAGATCCAAAACAATTCAACATAATCCTTTTCCTCCTCATTCATCGTATATACATCCGGAGTAACAGGACAAATTCCAAGCAAACGATATTTCAATTCACTCTGTCTTTTGTCAAAATACCAATACCCTTTAATTTTATATTGGGTAACATCTTGAGCCGTTAAATCAGATCTCAAAATATACTCTGGAGACAAGCTCATTCCAGCATTAATTTGTTCTCTACCGGCATCAGTAGTATCAATACGGCTCAATGCCGCTTGAATGTCTTTGAATGATTTTTTTGTATTAAAATAGCTATCCGAATACACCTCACTAATTTCACCTCTTTTTATGGCTTTTGTCAAAACATCATACAAAGAACGTCTATCAGGTCCTATATTGGCTGTATCAACTGGAAAATACAAAGCAAAATTGATCTTCTCGTTCAAATCAATAATCTCCCATGTCATTTTGCCCATTAGAACATCTCTGTCATGTACATAACCGTAAGCTAATGGCTTATCATTATCTGAAATGAGTTGCGCATCTGTTTTTAGTCCTATTTCCTCCGGAATTCTTGCATTAAGCAAATTCGATTGTGCAAAAGAGCTACAACTCCCGGCAATAGACACAATAGCTATTAAAATTTTTTTAACATTCATCTTGTTATGATTATAAGATATTGAAAATGTTTTTCAGACAAATTATTTATTATTGTATTTCAAAAATAACTGGAGCTGTTCTTGGCAATAAATAGCTACCCGCCCCAACTAGCTTTGTTTTGATCTCAGAAATACTCACTTGATCTCCTCTACCAGCCTTAGAAATAACTGCTTTGCATTGTGCATTTAACCTATTTCCTTGAACAACCACAGTAGGTTGACCACTAACTTTCAAATTGAAACCAACCACATCCAATCCTACTTCGAAGTCGAAATCTTCTAATTTAGCACCAATGGTAGCAATCTCTAAATTAGATTTAGGCCCTTTTACAATACCTGATTCTCCTCTAATTGTTCCTGTTGGACCTGGAATCCCTTTGATTCTAAATACTTTTTTATCAGAAACTTTTGAACCATCATTAAGAACCGCAGTAACATTAATTACCACTTCATTTCCTGAGCCTGGACTCATTTTATATTTTCCTCCACCTGCTGAAGTAAGACCTGGAGCAGAAGCCACCACTTTATCAGCAGATACACCTGCAAAAGATATAGTCATAGGATTCACAACACCTCTATAAACCACATTCATTTTATCAGCAGATATTGTAGCTGCATTAGGTCTTGGTACTACAACATAATTCCCTTTGAACTTAAGAGGTATATTTTTACCGTCTTCTAAGAAAGTAAATTGACCATTTATTGTTTGCTCACCTACATTTCCGGCAGTCATGGCTATAACAGCCTGGCCGTTTACAATTTTTCCAGGACCTGAAAAAGAAGTTGGTTTAGTATTCTCGTCATATCTTCCCAATACCACTTTTCCTGTTACTTTTTCTCCTTGAAAATAAGCACTCTTATCAAGCACAACAATCGCCTGATAATTACTATATGATGCAGCTGCTACAGCCGCTTTTCCCAACAATGTATTATAAACATCGGTTTCAACTTTCTTCACATCATTCTGCCAAGCAGAAAGTTTTGCCAAGGAAGCTACTGCAGGAAAACCTTTAAAATGATAATCTAAATAATCAATAGCAATGCCATCTTTATTTTTAACCTTATCTAAATTAAATTTACTATTTACTTCTGAAAGAATTGGTTTTAATTTGGTATTACTGCCTAGGGCAGATTCCATATCTGACTTGTATTTTTCAATTGTAGCAACAACTTCTTTCCCTTTTGCAGAATAACCTCCAGGCCCGAACCATAATTGATCTATATTATCCCCTTTATCCATTTCCTCATAGGGTAATTTACCCGTTTCAGGATCAGCTTCTGTGCCTACTAAAACTTCTGATTTTATGTTTCCAATATAATCATAAAAGTTTTTAGTGATTGCTTCCACTTTGTGAGCAGTAACCGCGGCTTCCGTAAATTCACCTCCAGCTTCAGAAGCTTTAGCATCTAAACCAGCTAACATTTGCATGTTAGATGACTGTGCTGAGGAGTTTGCTCCTTCAAATTTTTCATTCATTAAACCAAAAGCAGATAAAACTTCTTTGGACATATTTAAAGCTAACATTGCGATAAAAATCAAATACATCAGATTTATCATCTTCTGTCTAGGGGTTAATTTTCCTCCTGCCATATTTTCTAATAATTAATTAGTTGTTGTTTTTTAATAGTTCGAAACTAATTATCCCTTATTACTCATTGCAGAAAGCATTCCACCATAAACATTGTTCAAAGAAGACAAATTTGTAGTCAATGACTGCATTTGCTCTTTTAATTTTAAATTATTTTCAGCAACTTCTTCATTAATTTGAGCATTTCTTGAAGCACTTTGCAATTGTACTTTATACAAGCTATTCAAAGACTCCATTTGTGCAGCTGCCAAAGTCAACTCTTCACTGTATTTTTTTGTAGAAGCAATTGAATCAACAGTTGGCGCAATTCCTTTTGCAGCAGATTCGAAATTCTTAATACTATTCCCTAAACTTGACATCAATTCACCATCAATTTTAGCATCTTTCAACATAGCATCTAACTTTTGAGACAATAAACCTTGAGCATCAGAAGGAGTTTCAACTTTTGCCTTTCTTGCTGCTGCCGGAGTACCGTTTGCTAATTCAGGATAAACCAGAGTCCAGTCTAACTCTTCATCAACAGGTTCAAATGCAGAAAGTGCAAAAATAGCGGCTTCAACAACAAGCCCAATAGTCAACATTAAATTTCCCGTAATAAAACCGAATTCAATATGCGTTATTTTGAATAAAGCTCCGATGATTACAACTGCAGCACCCATTCCATAACAGAAATTCATTGCTTTTTTACCCAATATTGCCATAATTTTTAATTTTTTTTAAGTTTATTGTAGATTAATTTAGTAGGTTCTGATTTTAATTTTTATTTTCTTTTTCCGTTTCCGGTTGTTTGTAATCCCATATAGTCTTGAACGGTTCTGAATCCTATAAAACTTCTTGCAGAATCAGCATATTCAAAATCTCTAGTACTTACTTGTAAAAAGTATGCTACGTCTTTCCAAGATCCTCCACGAACTACTTTGCGTTTATTAGAAGCATCCAATACATTTGGATTCATTGATGAAACATATTCATAAGCATTTGGATCATAAGCTGAATCTGTCCATTCTGAAACATTTCCTGCCATGTTATACAAATTATAACCATTAGGCTCATAGGACTTAGCCTCTACGGTATATAAAGCTTCGTCAGCAGCATAGTCTCCTCTATTTGGTTTGAAGTTTGCTAAGAAGCAACCTCTGTCATTTTTAGTATAAGGACCTCCCCAAGGATAGGTTGCAGATTGAAGGCCACCTCTGGCGGCATATTCCCATTCCGCCTCCGTAGGCAATCTAAAACTATTAATCAAATCACGGCCTTTTTTCTTAGATTTAATATAGCTGTTTTTATTTAGCGTTCTCCAAGCACAAAAAGCTTTGGCTTGAGTCCACTTCACCCCAACTACTGGATAATCACCGTATGCTTTATGCCAAAAATAATCATTGTGCATTGGCTCATTATAAGAATAAGCAAAATCTTTAATCCAAACTGTAGTATCAGGATAAACCTTAATTTCTTCTGTTTTAATGAAATTTTTTCTATTACCCACTTTTGCTTTTGCTGCCCCTTGAATATCCATCCATGAATAACGGAATTTCAATTTATTCACATCAATAGTTCTCAAACCATTATAAGAAGCTTCTATAGGCAAGTACATCGAATCCATAACCTCAACATAATATTCGTCTGGATATAATTTCGGATCTTTAATCAACTTTACCTTTTTATTTAGCTTTCTTCCGGCATACTGATCATCATCCGTACCTACGCTATAGTAGTTATCGTACATGTACTTATCGTAAGCAGTCATTTTTTCCGGATCAGAATCATTAAAAGCAAAATCTCCAATGCTACCTGCATTTTTCCCTTTTCCTTTTACATCTCCTGCCTTAATCCCACTCATGTCCGCAAGAATAGCTAAACGAACTCTCATAGTAGAATCCTTAACCCATTCCACAAATTGACGGTACTCACTATTTGTGATCTCCGTTTCATCCATATAGAACGACCTAACAGTAACTGTTTTAGTAGGTGCATCCTGAATATCAGCCAAATCGCCATCAGATTTACCCATAATATAAGCTCCTCCTGGTATCAAAGCCATGCCATAAGGCTTCTCTGGATGCCATTTTCCTCCCTTGACACCAACTAGTTCGCCTTTATCACTTGACTTACCACAGCTAATTAATAGCGTCACAATTGCTATAAATGCAATGAACTTCTTCATATAAATTCGGGTTATTATATTCATTATTTTTAAGTGTGTAAACCTATTTATTATTTATTAATAAAACAATATTTTTTTTCCTTAAAACATGTTCACGATTCAAAATTAAAGTTAATTAAATTATGAAAAAAATATTTTATCGACAAAACAACAAAAACAATCGATTAAATACAATCCGCTAAGCCTTTTCGTAAAAACAAATAAAACTTAACTTACATAAAATCAGCAGATATAAGATTTTACCCCAAACTTCTGTTATTAACAACAATTTTTAAATAAAAAAATCAAAGAACATTCTTACGTTGAGCTTTCCACCATCTTTCGGGTATTTCTTGATTACAAGCCGCTAAATACTCTTCGTAAGAACATGGTAATAACGTATTTCTTTTTAACTTATTATTCCCATTAGAAACAAAAGGAATCTCAATCCACCATCTGTCAGTTTTATCGCTCTTATAGAAAACAAGTAATTCTTCTTCTATTGGAACAATATATTTGATGTAATTTTCTCTACTCCCAAAAGGATACTCGTAAGAACGATAATGAAAACCTTCAATAAAATACCAAATAATCTGAGCTACCAAAACGGATTCCTGAGCTGAGTTATTGTGATTAAATATTCCAAAAAGCGAGACTTTATCACTAATTCCGGCATATCTGGACAAAGAACAAATCTCTTTTCCGTTAAAACCATTTGGCATAAATTTCACGAAATTCCCAGAATCTGAAGATTTTATCGAATTTAAATCCAAACTCACAATATCAGCATCCCTAAAAACAGGCTCTGCTATAGCGATATTGTTAGAAACTTCACCCAGCCTGTAAGCATCAAAAAATAATTTTTCAATCAGATCAATTTCTTCTTGCGAATTATAATAGGTTTGGTAACCGATATTAGAATAATTAAAAAGATTATTAGGCTCATCTATAATGATTTTAGTCAAAAAAGAGGAAGCCAAAACATTCTCATTTTCTTTCCCAAAATCAAATTTACTGTCTATAGACACCAAATTCACCATTTGTTCCAGTTCATCATAAGCCCTATACAAGGCATAAGTCAAATCTTGAGAACCTCCTATCACGATAGGAATAATTTTATTTTTAATCAAACTCGATACCACTTTGCGCAAAGCAAAATAAGTATCCGTTGCCGAATTCCCAGCTAAAATATCCCCTAAATCAGCTACAGAAGCATCCCAATTACCGGGAAACATACTGTAAAACTCTGTACGAATAGCCGATAAATCAACCACAGAATCAACATTATCGCTTCCTCTATTTTCTAGAACACCAATTATTGCAATATTAATTTTATTTAAATCCGGAAATTGATCTTTCGTATGAAAAACTATTTTACTACCCAATTGCTGGGAAGTGAACCCCTGTACTAATTTAAGGATTTTATCATTTACAGGTTGCAGAAAATCAAATTCCATTTTTATTTCTTTTTAGCTACGGTTTTTTTTGCTACCGGTTTTTTATCAGCTGCTTTCTTTGCCGGAGCTTTTTTGGCAGCCACTTTCTTTGCAGGGGTTTTCTTGGCTATCATTTCTTGAACTTCAGCCAAGGTCAATTTTGTAGCATCTACATCTTTACTCAACTCAATTTTGATTTTACCTTTGGTAATAACCGAACGTCCCCAACGCGCCTTTTCAACCAAGATTCCTTCTTCTTCCCAGTTATGCAAAACCTTATCAATATTTTTCTGCAGTTTATCCTCTATCAATGCTTCAATATCCGATTGGGACAAATTATCAAAATCGTACTTCTTACTTACATTGATGAATATTCCGTTCCATTTAATAAAAGGCCCAAAACGGCCAACGCCTTTTTGCACTCCTTCTCCTTTATAAACCGCAATTGGCGCATCAGCCAATGCTTTTTCATCAATTAATTCCTTTGCTCTTTCAAAATCTACATCCAGCGGATTCTCGCCTTTTGGCAAAGAAACAAAAGCCGCTCCGTGGCGAATGTAAGGACCAAAACGTCCATTACTCACTTCCACTTCTTCGTCTTTATAATTTCCAAGATTTTTGGGCAACAAAAATAAATTTAGGGTTTCCTCCAAAGTAATATTCCCAATATTTTGATCCGCCATTAAACTGGCGAATTTCTTATCCTCATCATCCGCAGCTCCAATTTGAGCCATTGGACCAAACTTACCTAAACGAACCGAAACCGGTTTGCCTGTTTTAGGATCTGTACCTAAAATACGTTCTCCGCTTTCTCTTTCAGCATTCGCTTCGACATCTTTCACCGTTGGATGAAACTGATCGTAGAATTCCTGCATCATTTTTGCCCATTCGATATTTCCTTCGGCTATTTCGTCAAAATCATGCTCCACTTTTGCAGTGAAATTATAATCTAATATGTTTCCGAAATTCTTCACCAAGAAATCGGTAACAATGGTACCGATATCTGTTGGAACTAATTTCCCTTTATCCGAACCTGTATTTTCTTTCAACAGCTTCTCTCCTACTTTTCCAGATTGTAAAGTCAGTTGTGTATAATTACGTTCTTGACCGTCAAGATTTCCTTTCTCCACATAATTTCTGTTGATGATTGTAGAAATCGTTGGCGCATAAGTAGAAGGACGGCCGATACCGAGTTCTTCCAATTTTTTCACCAAAGAAGCTTCGGTATATCTTGCGGCAGCTCGAGAATATCTTTCGGTAGCCGTGATGTAATTATTTTGTAATTTTTCGCTGACTTTCATCGCCGGCAACATCCCCTCTTGCTCTTCTTCGTCATCATCATGACCTTCCAAATACACTTTCAAAAAACCTTCAAAAAGCAATACCTCGCCGGAAGCGGTAAAAATTTCACCGTGATTGTTCGCTTCAATTTTCACGTTCGTACGTTCCAATTGCGCGTCGCTCATTTGCGAAGCTAAAGTTCTTTTCCAAATCAAATCGTACAAACGCGCTTGATCTCTGTCAATATTCACCGTATGACGCGACATATCCGTAGGACGGATCGCCTCGTGCGCTTCCTGGGCACCTTTGCTTTTATTGGTAAAAGTTCGAGGTTTCGAGAATTCCTTACCATAGGATTTGATAATTTCGGCTTCGGCAGCTTCCATCGCCTCTTTAGATAAGTTCACGCTGTCCGTTCTCATATAAGTTATAAGTCCGGCCTCGTATAAACGTTGTGCGAGTTGCATCGTGATTCCAACAGGCAAATACAATTTTCTCGCCGCCTCTTGTTGTAAGGTCGAAGTGGTAAAAGGTCCTGTTGGTGATTTTTTAGTAGGTTTCGTTTCTAAATCCGCTACCTTATAAGTAGAACCAATATTTTTATTCAAAAAATCTTCGGCTTCTTTTTTTGTATTGAAATTTTTAGGCAGTTTTGCCTTGAATGATTTTCCGGCTTCGTTAGTGAATTCTGCCACAACAGAATAAGTTGCCACTGCTTTGAAATTCTGGATTTCGCGTTCTCTTTCGACAATCAAACGAACGGAAACCGATTGCACGCGACCGGCAGAAAGTCCGCCTTTGATTTTTCTCCACAAAACCGGAGACAATTCGTAACCAACTAATCGATCCAGAACTCTTCGCGCTTGTTGTGCGTTGACCAAATTGTAATCAATTTCACGCGGATTATCGATAGCTTTCAAAATCGCCGTTTTGGTGATTTCGTGAAAAACGATTCTTTTTGTTTTCTTTTTATCTAATTTTAATTCTTCGGCAAGATGCCAAGAAATAGCTTCTCCCTCGCGATCCTCATCACTTGCTAACCAAACCATTTCGGCATTCTTAGCTAAAGTCTTTAGTTTGGAAACCAATGCTTTTTTATCAGCAGAAACTTCATATTTAGGCTTAAAACCATGCTCTACATCTACCCCAATTTCTTTGGAAGGCAAGTCGGCAATATGCCCATAACTTGACTCTACTTGAAAATCACTCCCCAGAAATTTCTCTATTGTTTTCGCCTTTGCAGGTGACTCAACTATCACTAAATTCTTTGCCATTGCTCTATTTTTCTAGGACAAAAGTATCTATTTTTTTTAAATGACAGATATTTTGAAATGATTTTTAAAAATCACGTCAATCAAAGGCAAATAAAAATAAGTGCTAAAAACCCGCTTTTTTCAACAACTACTAGTTTAGAAATCTATCCTTACAAACTTCTACAAAATGTATTTTTCTGAAAAAACAAAGGAACACTCATTACTTTAAAAACAAAAAACAATGTTAATTCTTCATCTGACATCTTGTCAGATTTATTCAAATAATCGTATCTTTACCGCCTTATTAAAAGACACTTTAAAAGTGATTATGGAAAAGATTATTGAAGAAAGCAAACAAGGAGGAACTATTGTCTTAGAACAAAAACCGCAAAACACCAAAAAACTATTCATAGAAAGTTACGGCTGCGCAATGAATTTTTCAGACAGCGAAATAGTGGCCTCTATATTATCTGATGGAGGATACAATACCACCCAAGTTCTAGAAGAAGCTGATTTGGTTTTGGTAAATACCTGTTCCATTAGAGACAAAGCAGAACAAACGATTCGCAAGCGTTTAGAAAAATACAATGCCGTAAAACGAATTAACCCAAAAATGAAAGTAGGGGTTTTGGGCTGTATGGCCGAACGTTTGAAAAGCCAATTCCTAGAAGAAGAAAAAATTGTGGATCTTGTTGTAGGTCCGGATGCCTATAAAGACCTTCCTAATTTATTAGCAGAAGTTGAAGAAGGACGAGACGCTATTAACGTGATTTTGTCCAAAGACGAAACTTATGGCGATATTTCACCAGTGCGATTGATGAGCAACGGCATTACTGCCTTAGTTTCCATCACCCGTGGTTGCGATAATATGTGTACCTTTTGTGTAGTACCTTTCACCCGCGGACGCGAACGCAGCCGTGAACCACAAAGCATCATGAAAGAAATTCAGGATTTATGGGATAAAGGATTTAAAGAAATTACACTTTTAGGCCAAAATGTAGACAGTTATTTATGGTATGGTGGCGGATTGAAAAAAGATTTCGAAAATGCTTCTGAGATGCAAAAAGCAACCGCAGTGGATTTTGACCAATTACTGGAAATGGTAGCGACAGGTTTTCCTAAAATGCGCATTCGTTTTTCAACCTCCAATCCACAGGACATGCACGAAAGTATTTTGCATGTCATTGCAAAACATCCGAATATTTGCAAACACATTCACTTACCGGTTCAATCAGGAAGCAATCGAATTTTGAAGGAAATGAATCGTTTGCACACTCGAGAACAATACATGACTTTGATTGACAAAATCAGAACAATCATTCCAAACTGTTCTATTTCGCAAGATATGATTGCGGGATTCCCAACAGAAACAGAGGAAGATCATCAAGACACCTTGAGTTTGATGGAATATGTAAAATATAATTTTGGTTATATGTATTCGTACTCGGAACGTCCGGGAACTTTGGCAGGAAGAAAAATGGAAGATGACGTAACTGAAGAAACCAAAGCCAGAAGATTACAGGAAATTGTCGACTTGCAACAAAAGCACGCTTGGTTGCGCTCTGAAGAATTCATAGGACAAACAGTTGAAGTTTTAGTCGAAAAAGTTTCTAAAAAATCAACCGAAGAATTCTCCGGCAGAAACTCACAAAGTATCACAGTTGTTTTCCCAAAAGAAAACTATAAAATTGGCCAATTTGTCAATGTAAAAATTACCTCTTGCACCAGCGGAACTTTGAAAGGCGAAGCGGTTGGACTGAGTGAAATGAATTAAAAAAAGTTTGTTTCAAGTTTCAGGTTTAAAGTTCTCTCGATAACTTGAAACCTGAAACAAAAAAAACTTTAAACAAAAATCAAATGGAATCAGTTCAAAATATAAAACAACGATTTGAGATTATCGGGAATGACCCGAAGCTCAATCGTGCCATCGAAAAAGCAATTCAAGTTGCGCCCACTGATATTTCGGTATTAGTCACGGGGGAAAGCGGAGTTGGAAAGGAAAGCATACCAAAAATCATTCATTCTCTGTCGCACAGAAAACACGGCAAATACATAGCCGTAAACTGTGGCGCTATACCAGAAGGAACAATTGACAGCGAACTTTTTGGCCACGAAAAAGGTTCATTTACCGGAGCAACAAGCACCCGCGAAGGCTATTTTGAAGTTGCTAACGGCGGAACTATCTTCCTTGACGAAGTAGGCGAATTACCCCTTACAACTCAAGTGAGACTGCTTCGCGTACTGGAAAACGGCGAATTTATAAAAGTAGGTTCTTCACAAGTACAAAAAACAGATGTAAGAATCGTAGCGGCTACGAATGTCAATTTATTTGACGCAATTGAAAAAGGAAAATTTCGTGAAGATTTGTATTATCGTTTGAGTACCGTAGAAATTTCTTTACCACCTTTGCGAGACAGAAAAGACGATATCCATTTATTGTTCCGAAAATTTGTTGCCGATTTTGCCCATAAATACAAAATGCCCCCATTAAAACTGAATGACGATGCGGTTCAAGTGTTGCAAAAATTCAGATGGAGCGGAAACATCCGCCAGCTTCGAAATGTAGCGGAGCAAATTTCGGTATTGGAAACCAATCGTGACATCACTGCCGAGACTTTAAATTCCTATTTACCAACCGAAGGAAGTAATTTGCCTTCAGTTATAAAAACTAAAAAGGAAGAAAGCGACTTCAGTACCGAAAGGGAAATTTTGTATAAAGTTCTTTTTGACATGAAAAGTGATTTACATGATTTAAAAAAACTTACCTTAGAATTAATGCAAAATGGCAGTTCTAAAGTACAGGAAACCAATCAGAATTTAATCAAAAAGATATATGGTTCTAAAGAAAACGACAGTGAAATCGATTTTGAAGAAGAACCAAGAACTGCTTTGATAGCAACCCAAAACAAGGAGGAAGCATATCAGGAAAATGATGACAATTACCTTTTTGCAGAAACTATCGAAGAGGAAGAAATTTTACGATTAGAGCAAAAAGAAATCGAGATGATTAAAAAATCATTGGAGAAAAATAAAGGAAAAAGGAAAGCAGCAGCCGATGAACTTGGGATTTCCGAAAGAACGTTATACCGAAAAATAAAGCAATTTGACTTGTAGTTTTTCTGATAAAACAGAAAAATCCACGACAAATAATTTAATCCTTAAAATGAATATCTTTGACCCAAGCGTTAGCAAACCGGCAAAGCAATTTTAAATATAATAATGAGACACTTACACCTACTAATTTCTTTTGTCCTACTTGCAACTTTTAGCAGTTGCTCCGTATACAACTTTACTGGAACAGGGAAAATTGACGCAAAAACATTCCAGGTAAACTTTTTTCAAAACAATTCAGATTTAATTGAACCTGGAATTGACAGAACATTTACGCTTGCTTTACAGGAACTCATCCAGAATCAAACCAATTTAAATCTGGTAAAAAACGGAGGCGATTTAACCTATGAAGGCGAAATTGTAGATTATAGAATTAGCCCAATGACAGCAACCGCGGATCAACAAGCCTCACAAAACCGCTTAAAAATAAGAATCAATGTTCGATTTACCAATAAAAATAAAGAAGCTGACAATTTTGAAAAACCTTTTGAATTTTATTACGATTATCCTGCAAATCAACAACTTTCAGGCGCAACATTGAATTCAGCTTTAAAAGATATTTTTGACAGAATTACCCAAGACATTTTTAACGAATCACTGGCTAAATGGTAAAGAATGTGTTGATTTGTTTATTTGCTTAATCCGAAAACAAATCAACGAATAACCAAACAAACGAATCCTCTTTATGAATGTAACCGATTATACTTATTTAATTAACAAACCAGACACAATAACCGAGAAGCAAACGCTGGACTTGGAAAATGTCTTGGAAGAGTTCCCTTTTTTTCAAAGTGCAAGAGCTTTGAGACTAAAAGGGCTTTACAATCAAAATAGTTTTAAGTACAATCAAGCTTTAAAAGTAACGGCGGCTTATACCACTGATAGAGCCGTTTTGTTTGACTTCATAACATCTGATCATTTCATTGCTATTGAGAAAAAAATATTCGATAAAAAAGCGCTTGAACTTCTTGACATAAAAGTAATTGATAGTACCGAGTTTGTACCAGAGAAAAAACCAGAAGTTAAGGCAACTCCCTTAGAACAATCCATTCTGACTTCTATCAAGGAAGCTCAAACTGTAGAGACTAAAAAAGAATCTACTGAAATTGAAGACAAACTGTCCATTGGAAAACCTTTAGACTTTTCAAAAAAAGAAACGCATTCTTTCCAAGAATGGCTTCAACTTTCCAGTACTCAGCCTATAATTAGAGAAGTTGAAACTGTTAGTCCTGCCAAATCTGCATTCGAAAATGAAGAGAAAAAGAAAAAAGCAGAATTGATAGACAAATTTATTGAGACAAGTCCAAAGATTTCACCGGTCAAGAATGGTGCTTCACCCGTAATTCACATTGACATTAACAAAGACGACAATAGCCATCTGATGACTGAAACTCTGGCTAGAGTCTATTTAGAACAAAAAAAATATCAAAAAGCGATTCAAGCTTATGAAATATTAATTTTGAAATATCCAGAAAAAAGTAGTTTCTTTGCAGACCGCATCTCGGATATAAAGATTTTACAACAAAATAATTAAATAAACAATGAGCACATTTTCAATTTTTTTAGTTTTAATAACTATAGTTTGTTTTCTATTAATCGTAGTTATAATGGTTCAAAATCCTAAAGGTGGCGGACTTTCTTCTACATTAGGAGGTTCAACTCAAATGGGTGGTGTACAAAAAACAACTGACTTTTTAGACAAAAGTACTTGGACCCTAGCAACTATTTTAATCGCCTTAATATTACTTTCTAGCTTAAGCTTTACAGGAACATTAAGCGATACTGATTCTAAAATTATTGAAAAAACAGAAACTGCTGCTCCTGTGCAAAACGCTCCTGCAAATCCTGCAAAATAGTTTAATTACAAATATATACAAAGTGCCAGCCTGTCAAAGCTGGCATTTTTTATAGGAAAAAATGTCACCTTTGGGAGAATGGCATAATTTCTGAAATCTAAACAGCATTCATAAAATTAAAAAAATAAAATCATGGCTTTAAACATTAAACCACTTTCTGACCGAGTTCTTATAGAACCAGCGGCTGCTGAAACCAAAACTGCGTCAGGGATTTTTATTCCAGATACAGCTAAAGAGAAACCACAAAAAGGAACTGTTGTTGCCGTAGGAAACGGAACCAAAGAACATGCAATGACCGTTAAAATAGGTGATAGTGTCCTTTATGGAAAATACGCCGGTACTGAATTGAAATTAGAAGGAAAAGATTACTTGATAATGAGAGAAGACGATATATTAGCGATCATCTAAATAGTTTTAAGTACGAAGAATTAAGTATCAAGGCAACTTGAAACTTTAAACAAATTAAACATTAAACAAAAAGAAAAATGGCAAAAGACATAAAATTTGATATAGAAGCACGTGACGGATTAAAACGTGGTGTGGATGCATTGGCTAATGCAGTAAAAGTAACGCTGGGACCAAAAGGTCGTAACGTAATCATTGGAAAATCTTTTGGTGGTCCAACAGTTACTAAAGATGGAGTTTCGGTTGCAAAAGAAATCGAATTGAAAGATCCATTGGAAAACATGGGTGCTCAAATGGTAAAAGAAGTCGCTTCTAAAACCAATGATTTAGCCGGAGACGGAACTACAACTGCTACTGTTTTAGCACAAGCTATCGTAAAAGAAGGTTTAAAAAACGTTGCTGCTGGAGCAAATCCAATGGACTTGAAAAGAGGAATTGACAAAGCAGTTGAAGCTATTGTTGCTGATCTTGCAAAACAAGCTAAAGTAGTAGGAAGTGATTCTGATAAAATCAAACAAATCGCAGCTATCTCAGCAAACAACGACGAAGTAATTGGCGAATTAATTGCTAATGCTTTTGCAAAAGTGGGTAAAGAAGGAGTAATTACTGTTGAAGAAGCTAAAGGAACAGATACATTTGTTGATGTTGTAGAAGGAATGCAATTTGACAGAGGATATCTTTCTCCTTATTTTGTTACCAATCCTGAAAAAATGGAAGCAGAACTAGAAAGCCCTTACATTTTATTGTATGACAAAAAAGTTTCTTCTTTAAAAGAACTACTTCCTGTTTTAGAGCCAGTTGCTCAATCAGGAAAACCCTTATTAATCATTGCTGAAGACGTTGATGGTGAAGCCTTATCAACTTTAGTTGTAAATAAATTGCGTGGTGCCTTAAAAATTGCTGCCGTAAAAGCACCTGGTTTTGGAGACAGAAGAAAAGCAATGTTGGAAGATATCGCTATCTTAACTGGTGGAACTGTAATTTCTGAAGAAAGAGGTTATACTTTGGAAAACACAACCATCGAAATGTTAGGTACTGCAAAAAGAGTAACGATCGACAAAGATAATACAACGATTGTAAGTGGAGCTGGAGAAGCGGATACAATCAAAAATCGCGTAAACCAAATCAAAGGTCAAATGGAAGCTACAACTTCTGATTATGACAAAGAGAAATTACAAGAGCGTTTAGCTAAATTAGCCGGAGGTGTTGCCGTTCTTTATGTTGGTGCTGCTTCTGAAGTGGAAATGAAAGAGAAAAAAGACAGAGTTGACGATGCTTTACACGCTACTCGCGCAGCTGTTGAAGAAGGAATTGTTGCTGGAGGAGGCGTTGCTTTGTTAAGAGCTAAAAATGCTTTAGCTGACTTAAAAGCTGACAATGCTGACGAAGCAACCGGAATTCAAATTATTTCACGTGCAGTAGAATCTCCACTAAGAACTATCGTTGAAAATGCAGGTCTTGAAGGTTCAGTTGTTGTTGCAAAAGTAGCCGAAGGAAAAGACGACTATGGTTACAACGCTAAAACTGACGAATATGTAGACATGCTAAAAGCTGGAATTATCGATCCTAAGAAAGTAACTCGTGTAGCATTAGAAAATGCAGCATCTGTTGCCGGAATGATATTAACTACTGAATGTGCATTAATCGATATTAAAGAAGAAAACGCTGGCGGAATGCCAATGGGTGGCGGAATGCCAGGAATGATGTAACATCAATCCTTTCTAAATAAAAAAGAAGCCGTCTCAAAACTGAGGCGGTTTTTTATGCTTACATTTGTTTTTGTATAGGTTATTTCGTATTTTTAAGTATTGATTTACAGATATTAAATATGAAATTCAAGCATTATAACCAACAACAAACGGTGCTTTTGCCTTATTCGTTTGACGACTTAATTCCAGAGAAACATCCTGTTCGAGTAGTTGACTACGTAGTGGAGTCGATTAACATCCAACCACTTTTAAAAGCTTACAGCAAAGAAGGTAATCCAGGCTATCATCCAAAGATGTTGCTTAAAGTGATGTTGTATGCCTATATGACCAATGTTTATTCCTCTCGCAAAATAGAATTGGCCCTTCGTGAGAATATCAACTTTATGTGGTTAACCTCAATGACCATTGTCGATCACAATACCATTAACCGTTTTAGGAGCAATAAACTAAAAGACAGTTTTAAAGAAATCTTCAAACAAGTAGTGTTGATGTTGGCATCAGAAGGGTTAATTACGCTCAAGCAAATCTATACTGATGGTACGAAAATAGAAGCCCAAGCGGGTCGCTATACTTTTGTTTGGGGCAAAAGCATTAAAACCAACAAAGCTAAAATGCTTACCCAGTTAGAAGATTTATGGAATTATGCCCAAAGTATTGATAATGATGACAACCCTGATCCAGAGCCAACCGAGTTTAAGGAAATTAGCAAAGAGGTGATTGAAAAAACCGTTGCCAAAATAGACGCCAAACTCTCTGGAAACGAAAAAGCCAGTTCCAAATCAAAAGCCAAATTACGCTACATCAAAAATAATTTTGTAGCCAATTTAGAAAAATACGAGCAGCAAGAAGCTATTTTAGCAGAACGCAACAGCTACAGTAAAACCGCGATACAGAAGCCACATTTATGCGTATGAAAGAAGACCATATGCGAAACGGACAACTCAAGCCGGCTTATAACACCCAAATATCAACCGAGAATCAAATCATCGTTCATTATACCATTCATCAAAACCCAACCGATACTAAAACCCTGAAACCTCATTTAGAAAATTTTGAAAAAACCTTTGGGAAAGAAGCACTTCAGCAATTGAAAGAAATAACAGCCGATGCAGGTTATGGCAGTGAAGAAAACTATAATTATCTACAAGAAAAAGAGCTTACCGCTTACGTGAAATACAATACTTTTGATAAAGAGCAAGACAAGAACTACCAAAAAAAGAACAAACCATTTAGCAAAGAAAATCTCTATTATAATCCAGAAGAAGATTATTATGTTTGTCCAATGGGGCAAAAAATGCACAAAACCCATCAAAGCAAGCGTACCACCGAAGCAGGGTACGAACAATCATTGAGTCATTATCAAGCAAAGAACTGTGAGGGTTGCCCACTACGAGGGAAATGTTTTAAAGCCAAAGGAAGCAGAAGCATTGAGCGAAACCACAACCTTGAAAGACACAAACAAAGAACAAGAGAGTTACTACTAAGTGAAACAGGAATCCAAAAAAGAAAACAACGCACTGCCGATGTAGAACCAGTCTTTGCTCAACTCAAGCATAACAATGGATTTAGACGATTTTCTCTAAAAGGACTTCAAAAAGCAGAATTAGAGTTCGGATTAATGGCTTTAGGACATAATTTAAGAAAGAAAATTGCCGCTTAAGCACAATTTTGACTTTTTTTCAAAAGGAGTAAAAAATCAATCAAATTAACAGAAATGAAAAAACCGCCTCAAATTATGTTTTGAGACGGCTTCTTTTTTTATAAACAATATTAAATCAATCTTAGTCGATTATTTTTCTATTTATCTTCTTCAGGCGCAGGCGTCTTTTTAGCAAACTTAAGAATCACTGGCAAAAGAGTAACAACAACCAAACCTATAACAATTAACTCAATATGCTCTTTCAAATCGATTTGATAGCTGTCAAGTAAGAAACCGTATAAATAATGTCCCGCAAAAATCAGTGTAAAAGACCAAACTAAAGAACTCACTACGTTATAAAACATAAATTTCTTTCTTTCCATATTTACAATTCCCGCTACTATTGGAGCGAAAGTTCTGAAAATAGGTAAAAATCTGGCAAAAATAATTGCCCTTCCTCCGTGTCTTTCAAAAAAATCTTTAGACTGAACAAGGTATTTTCTCTTAAACCAAAATGAATCTTGCTTGTTATATAAGTAATATCCACTTTTAGAACCAAACCAGTAACCTATCATATTCCCTAAAATACCGGCCACAGCCACCATGGAAGCCAAAAGCGTCACATTTACAAAATCACTCTCTATGAATAAAATATTCTCTATTAACTCTCTATTGTAAATTCCCGCAAGGAAAAGCAAACTGTCCCCCGGCAAAAAGAAACCGGCAAAAAGCCCCGTTTCTGCAAACACAATAAATAAAACGATGTAAATACCTAATTTTATTCCATTTACATCAAAATGGATATAAAAAAGCGGGTCTATTAAATTCTTCCAATCAAAACTGTTCATTCTTTGTCTTTTTAAGCTAAAATAATTCGTGCGTGAAAGTAATCATAAATTACATCAACAACAATTTATTGAATCTTTTTAAAGTTTTATTAACTATAAATTCAAAAAAAATCCAAGGCTTTCGCCCTGGATTGAATTATTAATTTCTTTCGTACAAACAACAACCGTGAAGCTTGTCATAAGCTTCTTGAGTTGCCTTGACTCTTTTTGTATCATGTCCTACTTTTACAACTGATTTCTCCACATCCAAAAGTGACGTTTTTTGCTCATTTAGAATCAAACTCAATTCATGTGTCCCAGTATCCCAAACTGCCGATTTCACACCAGAAACACCATAAGCTGCTTTCTCTATTCGTTTTTTACACATCTCACAATTGCCATTAACATCAATAGTATATTTGGCATTTTTATTTTTTTTCTCTTGCGCCTGTGCACTTAATCCAAAAAACACAACAGCGATAATCATAATTATTTTTTTCATTTCAATATTTTTTTAAAGTTTATTTTATTTTAAAACGCAATCCAGCATAATACATTCGACCAAAAATAGGCGCATACACCATAGAAGTATCAAAAGTAGTTCCAAAAGGATTATCAGCACCCAATATCGCTTTTTCCTGTCTGTAATTTCCAATATTCTCTCCACCTAGATAGATTTCAAAAGTTGAAGAAAAAGTTCGGGTTACTTGAGCATTCATCACAGAAAAAGCAGGCGAAAATTCCGGCAGCCTATCTTCAACAGGATTTCCATTAGTCGATGGCAATTGTTGTTTTCCCAACCAATTGTACGTAAAATCAAATTTCCATTGTTTTCCTTTCTCCACAATATGCGTTTCGTATGCTAAATTACCAAAAAAACGATGTTTGGCCTGCATTGGTCTTTGAAAAGTTCCAGACAAATAAGCTGTTTGAATATCATAATATTTATAAGCTGTTCGCAAATTTAAATGTTCCAACAACTCATAATTAAACTCTACTTGCAAACTATTGGCAATCGATTTTCCATCCAAATTATAAAATAAAACCTGCTGCGGGCTTTGAAATAAATCAACCACAGCTTGATTTTTAAAATCGGTTCGGTAAAAATCAAATCCAAAATCCCCTCCTCTATTAAACAAACTAAATCCTTGCATAAAACTTAGTCCATAATTCCATGCAATTTCCGGATTCAGCCCATATATTTTTCCGCCAGTATTTAAAACATCAAAGGTTCTAGAGCTTGCAAAAAGCTGTTGATTCTCTGCAAAAATATTAGCACTTCGTTTCCCTCTTCCTGCCGAGAATCTCAAAACCCCTTTTTCCCAAGGATTGTATCTGGCATGTAATCTTGGCGTAGCAAATGTCCCTAAACGATTGTGATTATCAATTCTTCCTCCTAATACTAAGCTAAAATTATCCGTATTATCATAGGTATATTCAAAAAAAGCGCCAACAGAATTATCAATTCTGCTATAATCTGCAACATTTACAAACTCATCATAAGCATCGTATGTAAAATTCAAACCTGTAGCAAATTTATGCATCGTATTATTGATTATCGAATTGAAAATTAAATTCGAATAATAACTTTTTTGCTTGATATTGTACTCTTTCAACCCAAAATAAGAATCCTGATCATGGCTGTTAAAAGCATTTTGAAAACCAATACTTTGATAAGGCATTTCTGGAAAAACATAGCCCAGCTTAGTCGAAACATCAATTCGCTCCGTATTGATTTCTGAACCCCAATAATTAGTCATTCCTTTATCTCTATCCCGCTCAAATTCTAATTCTCCCGTTTGCTTCTTGTCATTCATATAACGGAAATTAACAAAACTCACCCAGCCTTTTTCAGCATCAGTATATTGCCAACGATTCAGGACATTGATTTGTTTCCCCAATGGATTATCAAGAAAACCATCTTCATTCATGTCGTTTTTAGAAACCCTAGCGTTTCCGTGAACAAAAAGACTACTGCTCCATTTATCAGATATTTTCCTGTTGAAATGGGTATTCAATTCAAATCTGGAATCGCTCGATCCATAAGCATTCAAGAAAAAAGGAATGTCATTTATTGGCTTAATCAACTCGGTATTGATTTGTCCTGAAATACTTTCAAAACCATTCACAACTGATCCAGCTCCTTTGGTAATTTGAATGCTTTCGACCCAAGTCCCTGGTGTAAAAGACAAACCATAGGCTTGAGAAGCACCTCGCACTGATGGAATATTCTCTTCGGCAATCATCAAGTATGGACTGGTTAAACCTAGCATTTTTATCTGCTTCGTCCCTGTTAGTGCATCCGAAAAACTGACGTCAATTGAAGGATTTGTTTCAAAACTTTCGGCAAGATTACAACAAGCAGCTTTGAGCAATTCTTTGCTAGTCAGCGTAGTCGTATTAGAAGTTAAGGTATAGGATTTCTTTAAGCTTTTACGCGTTGTTTTAACTTTAATTTCCTGTAAAGTATCTTGAGAATAGGAATTAAAAGCGCAAAACAAAAACAATAAAAGCATTGTAATTTGTTTATTCATGATAAATTTTTAATGTTTAAAAAAGATTTTCAAGCCACAAAACGCAGCCTGCTTCATAAAAACATTAAAATTAGGCGTAGAAAATATATTGATGGTACAATTTAAAAAATGGTGGTGCATTTGCATCACAAACATAAGGAGTAACTGGATAAACTTTGAAATTCGCCTCCAATGGGAAGACTAAAGGACTCCAATCAGGCACCAGAACGGCGGTAACTAAACTAAAAAAGAATGTTTTTACGACAAAATGATCTGACTTTTTTTGAAAATCAACAAGCTTGTCTTTACAGCAAGTTTCGTTGGTTTCCGAAACAGAAGTACAACATTGCTCCTCCGAACTTTGTCCAGTTGGCGAAACTTTGAAATAAACTGGAGCAACAGAGGCGATTTCCCCGCCACAATAATGCACATTTACAGCCAATCCCAAATTGGAAACCAATAAGAAAATGGCTAAAAGTAAACTTATGTGTCGCTTCAACTTCATAGAGCAAAAATACTACTTTAATCAGTATTGACCTCTAAATAGCTGTTAAAAATTTAAAGCTCAAACTCCTGTCCCATTAAAGGAATCACACAATCAAAACCATAGTGTTCATTAATTTTTATTCGAAGTTCATCCGCAGGCTGGTTTTCGCCATGAACCAAAAACACTTTTTCAGGCTTATTTTCCAAAGCTGAAAGCCAATTCAATAGGTCTTTCTGATCACCATGCGCAGACAATCCTTGTATTTCAAGAATATTAGCCAATACTGGATAATATTTCCCGTGAATCTTAACTTCTTTAGCTCCTTCTAATAATTTTCTTCCACGAGTTCCTTCAGCTTGATAACCTACAATAATGACAGTGGTTTCAGGCAACCCAATATAATGCTCTAAATAACTTAAAACCCGCCCTCCGGTAACCATTCCGCTCGCGGCAATTACAACCTTAGGTCTCTCATCATATATTGCTTCTATCGTATCTTTATAATCTGTAATCATCTGAAACATCTTACTCATTGCAATACAATCTTCCAATTTCAACTTATGCCATTTCAAATTACCAAAGAAAATATCAAAGGCTCCTACCCCCATAGGAGAATCAATGATATAAGGAATATCCGGTATCTTATTCTCTTCTTTAAGCTGCCAAAGCAAATACATAATGGTTTGTGCCCGTTCCACTGCAAAACTAGGAATGATGGTTGTTCCGCCTTTATCAAAAGTATTATTGATATACATCTCTAATTCTAATTTCGCATCCGTATCAGGGTGAAGTCGATTTCCATAGGTACTTTCAAGGAATACATAATCTGCTTTTTTAGGCTTGATTGGCGGAAACATCAAAACATCATTATCCCTTCCTACATCTCCTGAAAAAACTAAGGTTTTATTTTCGAGCATCAATTCTATGCTGCAAGCCCCCACAATATGACCTGCATTAATAAAAACGGCTTCGATTTGCGCATCGAAAGGCACTGATGCGTTAGTTTCTACAACCCTAAACAGAGGAAAGACTTTTTTTGCCTGATCCACATCATAAAGAGGCTCTGCAATTTCATGCTTAGAATAGTTGCCTTTATTAGCTTTCTCGGCTTCTTCTTCTTGAATTTTGGCACTGTCTAACAAAATTAGCTTTGTTATCTGCTTCGTTGGCTCAGTACAATAAATCTTTCCTTTGAAACCTTGATCTACTAATCTTGGTAACCAACCACAATGATCTAGATGTCCATGCGTCAATAAAACAAAGTCTATCGTTGAAGGTAAAATAGGCAAAGACTCCCAATTGAGTTCCCGCAAAGGTTTTATTCCTTGAAATAATCCACAATCAATCAAAATCCGAATCCCATTACTTTCCACTAAGGTTTTTGATCCGGTTACTGTTCCAGCTCCTCCAATAAATTTAATTTTCATGATATTATTTTTTAAAATCAATAAAATCAGATATTCAAAACGCATCGACTTAACTCCCGTGCTTCTTTCAAAACATTTTTTATCCTTGGTAGACTCAATCCGATTTTCTCCAAACTATCCGAATTATTTATTAGTTCTTTTACCAAAATTACATCTAAAATGAGTAATTTATCCTTCTCAGCAATTGTCAATGTAGTCAAACAAGTTATTGGGTAAAGGCAATCAATATCGTTCTTCGTTTTTAAATTGTCATTTTTTGGATAATCCCAACTTAATAAATTCATACCGGAACATTTTGCAAAATCTATGGCATCGGCAGTAAACCTATTATTAGTAACAATCCAACATTTAGAAATCATTTCTTTTTTAGAAAAAATAGTATGTTCCCTTCCTTTCAAATCATTAAATCTAGAAAGAACATACAAAGGGACTTTTACATCTGAAGCCGCTTCTCTACTTACGTGAAATTTACATTCCATCATAGCAATGGCATTGTTCTTCTTTACCAAAACATCTATTTCATGGGAAACACATTTTCCTTGCAAAATAATATTGTTTTTTGTCTCATATTTTTCTGCAGAGAAAAGCTTTGCGATATATTTTTCGAAGAAAAAACCCGCTGGTCCCAACAACTGAATCGCTGCTCTTAAATTGTAGCGCGCAGCATGAGAATTAGCCTCTTTTTTTAATAAACCAAAAGCTCTTTTATAAATATGTTTGGTACTGATTCCTTCATAAATCTCCTTACATATTTTACTAACAATATCTTCAACAATCTTTGGATTGGCACCAGATTTCAACAGTGATTTCCTGAGTTTTTCAGGTTCAAAATCCACTATATCTCCTGAATGCTTAATAATTTTCATACGCACAAATAACTGATTAACAAATCAATAAAACCATCATTAAAGGTAGTTAAAATAAATCATTTATTTATTTTTTGATAATAAAATGCAGGGATAAACAATAGGGCAAAAATAGGCTGTATAAGAAAACGCCTTACGTAAAAAAGGATAAGATTATTGGTTTCCCCATAAAAATAAATAATAGTATAGAAAGAAAAAATCAAAATTAGAAAGAAAAAAAAATATAAAAAGCCAGCAAATTTCACCATTGATTCATCTTCAAAAAGAGTATAGATCATCGCTAGCGAAATCAACATATTTAACGAATACCTAAACAACAATCCAAAAAACAACCGAAATGGATCATAGACAGGAAGTGATACACCATTAAAATCGCTTTTAAAATAATTCAAAAAAGGATCATAGAATAGATAATCCTCATAAGCTCGAACTAAAGCAAACAAAAAAATAAGTATTAATACTAAAGTAATTTTCAACTTATGTTTCAACAGTATTTTTAGCATACAATGAAAATTTACGTACCCAGATTACCCATAGAATAAAAACAACACCATAAATAAACAACGGAAAAAGCACGCCGTGAATTACAGGATTCTGTCCCGGAAAAAAATACAACAAGACGCATAATACAGCTATTCGAAACACATTCAACACATAGATAATCAAGCTTCCTAATATAATAAAAAACAAAGTTTGCCTGAATCGACCAGAAAATGAAACTACAAATGCGATAAATAAAATAATAACATTTATTGCATTACAGCCCTCAATTATACGAGCAATATAAACCTGATTATAAAACAACCTAATATAAGGCTCTGATGATTCTTTGTCAATTATTGCATCTGCACCAAAAAATTGCAGCACTTGCTCTGTATTTATAGCAACCATGAGGGTAACCGAATCTACCTTATTATTCTCAAAACTTTCCAAAAATTACTGATAAACCAAGGTAAGAATACTATAGATCAAAAAAAACTTTGCCAAAAAAAGCAAAAAAGGCTTATACAGAGTAAAGTATTTTTTCAACATCTGTTTTTTAACAAATTTATACAATTTTTAAAAGCTACTTTAAATACTTTTACAAAAAAAAACTCAAACATGTCATTTCAAGAATTAAAACCAAAAGTAACCGCAATTACAGCTGACCAGAATCTTACAAGAGACGAAAAACTCTTAGCTGTCTGCCAACTCCTAAATAAAAACATCGATTATTATAACTGGGTTGGCTTTTACTTTGCAAATCACGATGCACAAACCCTACATTTAGGTCCTTATGTTGGTGCAGAAACAGATCATACTGTAATTCCTTTTGGGAAAGGGATTTGTGGACAAGTAGCTGTTTCCAACAATAATTTCGTGGTACCAGATGTAAAAGCACAGGACAATTACATTGCTTGCAGCTTCACCGTAAAATCCGAAATTGTAGTTCCTTTATTTGTCAATGGACAAAATATTGGACAAATAGACATTGACAGCCATGTTATTGATCCCTTTACAGAAGCCGACGAACGATTTTTGGAATTTGTTAATGAAGAAATCGCAAAGACTTTCATCAATTAACTCCTTGAAAAACAACATCCTGAATCTTACATAAATTTTCTGTTGTCGTTTTAAAAATAAATATTATCTTTGCCCCCGTCTTACAATAGCTGTATGACATACATAAAAATCATTAAAATAATATTGGAATGTATTTAACGAAAGAGATTAAAGAAGAAATCTTCGCACAACACGGAGAAAAAACAAACACTGGAAAGGCTGAAGCTCAAATTGCTTTGTTCACTTACAGAATTTCACACCTAACTGAGCACTTGAAAAAAAATCGTCATGATTACAACACTGAGCGTTCATTAGTATTATTAGTTGGTAAAAGAAGATCTTTGCTGGATTACTTAAAGAAAAAAGAAATCAACAGATATCGTGAGATTATCAAAGTATTGGGTATTAGAAAATAATCAATATCAAAAAGAGGTGCGAAAGTGCCTCTTTTTTTATATAAGAATTTAGAACTTTAGCTTTAAATTCTTCAATCGCATCAACTTTAAAAGTTGACATTTACATAAAAAAGTTTGGTTTTTCATTGGGTTTTTTAGACAACAACTACACACAACAACTACAACACAACTAAAATCCATTGTATAACCAATAAGGAAAAAATTATGATTCCACAATTATTTGTAGAAAGCATCGATTTAGGTGATGGCAGAAGCATCACAATCGAGACAGGTCGTTTAGCCAAACAAGCAGACGGATCTGTAGTAGTAAGAATTGGAAAAACTGTAATTCTAGGTACAGTTGTTTCTTCAAGAAAAGCAAGTCCTGGGATCGACTTTCTACCACTTACGGTAGATTATCGTGAAAAATTTGCTGCAGCAGGTCGTTTCCCTGGCGGTTTCTTCAAAAGAGAAGCTCGTCCAAGTGATAGCGAAGTATTAACTATGAGATTAGTTGACCGTGTATTACGTCCACTTTTCCCAAGTGATTACCATGCTGAAGTACAAGTTATGATTCAATTAATGTCTTATGACGAAGACGTAATGCCAGATGCATTAGCAGGATTAGCCGCTTCGGCAGCACTGGCGCTATCTGACATTCCTTTTGAAACTTTAATTTCTGAGGCTAGAGTAGGAAGAATTGACGGTAAATTTATCATCAACCCATCTCGCGCACAATTAGCATTATCAGATATTGACATGATGATTGGAGCTTCAATGGATTCTATCGCAATGGTAGAAGGAGAAATGAAAGAAATTTCAGAAGCCGAAATGTTAGAAGCAATTAAATTTGCACACGAACACATTAAAGTACAAATTGCAGCTCAAGAAAGATTAGCAGCCGCTTTTGGAAAAAAAGAAGTTCGTACCTACGAAAAAGAAAAAACAGACGATGCTATTTACGCCAAAGTAAAAGCAGCGGCTTACGATAAAATATACGCAATTGCAAGCAAAGGTTCGGCTAAACACGAACGTTCAGCTGCTTTTGATGCTGTAAAAGAAGAAGTAAAAGCCTTATTTACTGAAGAAGAATTGGCAGAGAATGGAGATTTAGTTTCTAAATACTTCTATAAAACCAATAAAGAAGCGGTTCGTAATGTAACTTTAGATTTAGGAACGCGTCTTGACGGAAGAAAAACTACCGAAATCAGACCAATCTGGTCAGAAGTAGATTATTTGCCTTCTGTACACGGTTCAGCATTGTTTACACGTGGAGAAACTCAAGCTTTGGCAACAGCCACTTTAGGAACTTCTAGAGAAGCAAACCAAATTGATTCACCATCTGAACAAGGAGAAGAAAAATTCTATTTACACTATAATTTTCCACCATTTTCAACAGGAGAAGCTCGTCCTTTAAGAGGAACTTCAAGAAGAGAAGTTGGTCACGGAAACTTGGCTCAAAGAGCATTAAAAAACATGATTCCTGCTGATTGTCCTTATACAATCCGTGTCGTTTCTGAAGTATTAGAATCAAATGGTTCCTCTTCTATGGCTACCGTTTGTGCTGGAACACTATCTTTGATGGATGCCGGTATTCAAATGATTCGTCCCGTTTCTGGAATTGCGATGGGATTGATTACTGACGGTGAACGTTTTGCCGTTTTATCTGATATTTTAGGTGATGAAGATCACTTAGGAGACATGGATTTCAAAGTAACTGGAACTTCTGAGGGAATTACAGCTTGTCAAATGGACATCAAAATCGACGGATTGAAATATGAAATCATGGAGCAAGCTTTGGCTCAAGCTCGTGATGGACGTTTGCATATCTTAGGAAAAATAATGGAAACGCTTGACAAACCTAATGCAGATGTAAAAGCACACTCTCCAAAAATCATCACAAGAACCATTCCTGGAAACTTTATTGGCGCATTGATTGGACCTGGTGGAAAAGTAATTCAAGAATTACAAAAAGCTACCGGAACAACTATCGTTATCAACGAAGTAGACGAACAAGGTGTTATCGAAATTCTTGGAACTGATCCTGCTGGAATTGAAGCTGTTTTAGCGAAAATTCAATCCATCACTTTCAAGCCTCAAATGGGAGAAGCTTACGAAGTAAAAGTGATTAAAATGCTTGATTTTGGAGCTGTAGTTGAATATACTGCTGCACCAGGAAACGAAGTATTGCTTCACGTATCTGAACTAGCTTGGGAACGCACAGAAAACGTAGCTGACGTTGTAAAAATGGGAGATGTTTTCCAAGTGAAATACCTAGGTTTAGACCCAAAAACAAGAAAAGAAAAAGTGTCAAGAAAAGCGCTTTTACCAAGACCTCCACGCGAGGAGAAAAAAGAGTAATCAGATCTTAGTTTACTAAAGGTTCTTTTATAGAAAACCCCGATTCATGCATTTGAATTGGGGTTTTCGCATTTAATTAAAAAATCTTCATGACTTTTGTAACTTTTTAGCAACTCCACACGTATAACAACTCGTACACTTAAAATTGAGGAGACAAAACAACATGAGACAACTTAAAATCACCAAGCAGGTTACCAATCGTGAAACTGCTTCATTAGACAAATATTTACAAGAAATTGGAAAAGTTGACCTTATTACCGCTGACGAAGAAGTAGAGTTAGCACAAAAAATTAAAGCTGGGGACCAAAGAGCCCTTGAGAAATTGACAAAAGCGAATTTACGTTTCGTAGTTTCCGTAGCAAAACAATACCAAAATCAAGGATTAACCCTTCCTGATTTAATTAACGAAGGAAATTTAGGATTGATAAAAGCCGCACAACGATTTGATGAAACACGTGGTTTCAAATTCATTTCGTATGCCGTTTGGTGGATTCGTCAATCGATACTACAAGCTTTGGCAGAACAATCTCGTATCGTTCGTTTGCCTTTGAATAAAATTGGTTCTATCAATAAAATCAACAAAATGTACGCTTTACTAGAACAATCTAATGAACGTCCACCATCTGCTGAGGAAATTGCAAAAGAACTAGACATGACCGTAAATGACGTAAAAGAGAGCATGAAAAACTCTGGTCGTCACTTATCAATGGATGCCCCTCTTGTTGAGGGAGAAGATTCAAACCTTTATGACGTTTTACGTTCTGGCGAATCTCCAAATCCAGACAGAGAATTAATCCACGAATCTTTACGTACCGAAATTGAGCGTTCCCTAGAAACATTGACTCCAAGAGAAGCTGATGTTGTTCGTTTATACTTTGGCCTTGGTGACCAACATCCAATGACTCTTGAGGAAATTGGAGAAACTTTTGACCTGACTCGCGAGCGTGTACGTCAAATTAAGGAAAAAGCCATCCGTAGATTGAAACATACTTCTAGAAGTAAAATACTAAAAACTTACTTAGGTTAAAAAATATTTGTTTCAAGTTTAATATTCCAAATTATTTAGTTAATTTGGAATATTAAACTTGAAACTTTTTTAAAGCAAACAACAGTCTGATTAACTGTTCGTTTTTTGATTGATGATTGAAACTCCGGCTGATTACCGGAGTTTTACTTTTTCAGTAAAACTCTCGAAGTTCACTGAACTCCTATAAAAATAAATACAAAGCGAAGCACTCCCTTACGTAATACACAGATAGTTTACAGAATGTTCCTTCAACAAAAAAATCTTTCCAGTTTGTTTTAAATAAACTAATTTTGCACAAATAACTCAACTGTAAAGACGCAGCTCGTCTCAACACAACAACTACAAAATGAAGAATACACTTATCGCACCATCAGTCCTAGCGGCAGATTTTGGAAATCTACAACGAGACATTGAAATGATTAACAACAGCGAAGCTGATTGGTTTCATATCGACATCATGGACGGTGTTTTTGTTCCTAACATTTCTTATGGTATGCCAGTTTTAGAAGCAATAAACAAGCATGCTAAGAAAACTATTGATGTACACTTGATGATTATAGATCCAGATCGTTACATTAAAACTTTTGCTGAATTAGGAGCTAATGTATTAAGCGTACACTATGAAGCCTGCACACACCTTCACAGAACACTACAAGCGATCAAAGCAGAAGGAATGAAAGCTGGTGTAGCCATCAACCCACACACAAATATCGACTTACTAGAGGATATAATCAATGATATCGATTTAGTTTGTATTATGAGTGTCAATCCAGGTTTTGGAGGACAATCTTTCATCGAAAACACTTATGCTAAAGTTAAAAAGTTAAAAGATTTAATCACAAGAAAAGGAGCCTCTACATTAATCGAAGTGGACGGAGGAGTGACCAATAAAAATGCAAAACAACTGGTTGAAGCCGGAGCAGATGTTCTTGTTGCCGGAAGCTTTGTTTTTAAAGCAGTAAACCCAACAGAAACCATTGCTGATTTAAAGAAATTAACAGCATTCTAAAAAAGCAAAAACTCCCTTTCAAATTAGAGAAAGGGAGTTTTTTTTTATTTGTATTGATCTATAAGATATTTTATCAAATCAGTAGTAGTTACAATCCCAACCAACAAATCACCTAAACAAACCGGTAAGGCATGAAACTCGTTCTCAGACAAGATTTCAGCAGTTGCTTTTATAGTTGTTTCAGGCGATACGGTAATCAACTTCTTAGCCATTACCTGTTCAATAGTAAACATATTATAGAGCGTTACATCAACTACCTCCGCATCATCATCAACAGCATCAACAAATGAGATTCGCAATAAATCCGTATAGCTAAGCATACCAATTATTTTATTGCCATCCACAACAGGAATATGTCTAATTTTATGTTTCTTAAAAAGCTTTTCGGCTTTTATTAAATCATCTGTTTTATTTAATTTAATGACATTTTTAGTCATTATAACTGATACTGGTACCTTTTCTTTCATAATCTACTAGTTTTTTGATTTATTCAAAATTAACTCAAACAAAGCATTAAAAACATGATGTTTATCATCCGCAATTGCCCCATTTAATTCTTACAAAGAATACTCTTTCACAAATTCAAATAATCCTAAAACAAGAACCCTTTTCTACTGCAAATCGCTTTCCTCAAAGTTGATCATACTTCTAATATTATTATACAATTCAGGGAACTCCTGTTTAAAAAGCTGTGGCGTTTCAAAGAAATGTTCTAAAACTACAGCAAAAAATTCAGCCTGACTGGTATAAGCATAAATCCTTAAATAATTTGAAGCAATGAGATGATCCAAAACTTTAGGCTGCACTAAATACTCTTGTATTTTGACATAGGCATCTGCAAATACAACACTGCTTTGATCTTTAGCTTTTAAACCATGAAAATACAAAGCGTGAGCAAATTCATGCAGACCAAGATTAATATTATCGTTTTCAAATTGAAAACCTTCCTTAAAATCCTTCCAAGAAAAAACGACTGCCTTTACTCCCGGATTAAACTCTCCCTTATGAAATTCTTTATTTATCGTTGAAAAATACGCCTCTGGATAAATGATAATCTTATTAAATACCTTTATCAAATAGTACCTTATTCCAAAAGTAAGCATCACAAAAGTAGCCGAAACCAATACTTTAACCTGATCCGTAATGACAAAACCTTCTTTACCTATAAATTTATACTTCGATATAAATGCAGCTACCCTAAACTCAAAAAACCGCTTTCTTTTATCGGATAATTTTCCATAAAACACAAATTCCTTTTCCAAGATACTTCTTTGAGAAGCGGTTAATTTTTGTCCAAAAGGATACCAATGAATATAAACTGGTTTATTAAAAACAAGCACATACAAAGGCTCAATAATAGCCCCAAAAAACAACAAAGCGATAAAAAAACCAAAAAATACAATTATAAAAATCTGAACTAGACTCATCTATCTTACTTTTTAACCTAATTGATTGCTCTAAACTACAAAAACCAATAGTCGGAAACAAAAAAAGCAACAAAAAGACAAAAGTAAATTTGTCTTTTTGTTGCCCATATTGAAGTGGCCGCGACAGGGTTCGAACCTGCAACCCTCAGAGTCGAAATCTGATATTCTATCCAGTTGAACTACGCAGCCGTTATATTTGAGATTGTCGATTAATGATAGTAGATTTAAAAAAAAGTAATCAACAATCTAAATAAAATGCTACGTCAATAGTTTCTTAACGATTGTAGAAATCGTTTTTCCTTCTGCAGTTCCGCCTAATTGTGCCGAAGCCAATCCCATTACTTTACCCATTGAAGCAATTCCAGATGCTCCGGTTTCGGCAATGATTTTCACAATAACAGCTTCCACTTCAGCTTCACTTAATTGTGCCGGTAAGAACTTTTCAATTACAGCCACCTGTGCCAATTCTGGCTCAGCTAAATCCAAACGGTTTTGTTCTGTAAAAATCTTAGCACTCTCTTTACGGGTTTTAACCAATCTTTGAAGTAATTTTATTTCGTCAGCTTCAGAAATTTCCTCTTTTGATCCTGATGCAGTTTCAGCCAAAAGGATTTCAGATTTGATTGCTCTTAAAGCTTCTAAAGCTACCGTATCTTTGGCTCTCATGGCGGTTTTCATTTCGCCCATGATGTTTTTTGATAAACTCATTTTATTTTTATTTTATGAAGCGTTATCCGCTTTAGTTTAATTTTTTTTGATTTTTTGAAACTAATTTTAGCGTTTCAAATAGTAATGAAAAGCATTTGATGAGAAAACACTCTCATGAGAAGAACTATAAGTCCTCAAACATCATCACCTTCAATTATTGTGCTGCGAAGATAAAAAAAATAACCCGAAAATTAAATTCAATTTTCGGGTTGTTTTGATTTTGATTCAAGTTGACTAGTCTACATTGTCGTGTAAATACGAGTTATTAGAACGCAGCTGTAAATCATTATTGCTATCCATCCCAACAGATATTCTTGAAGTAGTATTATTAGCTTGTGTATTTGATATATCTATACCCAATCTTTTATAAGCAGGCTCCTTTTCATACTCATCAATTTTAGAAACATTGTTGTGAAACTTATAATTGAATTCTTTTAATTTTTTTCTTCTCTCATCGGCTCTAAGTCTTAGAGTCTCTTCGATCGTCATTTCCATAGGGGAGATTTCCTCTAATTTTGACGGAGCATTTGCATAACTCTCAACTTGCTTCATCGTGATGTTCAACTCCTCAGGAACAACCTCTTCAACTACTTTTGAAACAGGCTTAGAAGTCATAAAATCATTTTCTAATTCCATATATTCCTCTAGAGAATACTTGATAACCCCTTTATCCGAAACCTCCGTTACAGGCACAAATTGAACTGGTTGATTTACTTTTATATCTCGAGTTTCATTTGTTAATTCAAACAAAACCTCCGGCTCTTTTACCGCTACTGGCTCCGGCTTAGAAAGTGGTAAATCAAAAGAAAAAGTAGTTTGCTCTTGTCTTTCAATTGCTTTAGGTTGCGGCACTTCTTTAACTTCGACAGCTTTTGGAGCCGTAAAAGTAAAATCGGTATCTTTTATAGGAGATACGATTTCAAAAGCTACATCTAGGTTTTTTATAAACTCAGACATAGCCATCAAATCTTCATTCCCTTCTACAGGAACAATAGGTTCAGGAGCAACTTTATCTTCTGTTAATTCAAAAACTACTCTTTCTTCTGTATTGGCTTTCGGAGTTTCGGTATCTAAATCGAAAGCAGGAACCGTATTTTTAGTTAGATTATAAACACTTCTTTGTTCGTCTTCTAGCGTATGAATTATCTTTTTTGGCTCTGTATTTACAATCCCGTTTTGTTGTTCGATATCAAATCCTGTGGCAATAATTGTCACTGCAATAGCATCTCCTAATGTTTCATCTTCACCAACACCCATAATAATATTAGCATTGAAACCTGCTTCGGCTTGAATATGGTCATTGATTTCACCAATTTCATCCAAAGTGATTTCATTAGATCCAGAAACGATGAGCAACAATACGTTTTTGGCCCCTGTAATTTTATTATCATTTAGTAAAGGAGAATCTAAGGCTGAAATAATAGCTTCTTTGGCTCTGTTTTCGCCTGAAGAAACAGAAGAGCCCATAATAGCCGTTCCACTATTTGCCAAAACAGTCTTAGCATCACGTAAATCGATATTTTGCGTGTAGTGATGTGTTATTACTTCGGCAATACCTCTTGAGGCTGTAGCCAAAACTTCATCCGCTTTTGAAAACCCAGCTTTGAAACCAAGATTTCCATATACTTCTCTTAACTTATTGTTATTGATAACTATTAAAGAATCGACCTGTTTGCGCAGTTTTTCGATTCCTATTTTTGCTTGTTCCTGACGTACTTTCCCTTCAAACAAAAACGGCAATGTTACAATACCTACAGTAAGAATTTCTCTTTCTTTGGCCAATTGAGCAATTACTGGCGCTGCACCTGTACCGGTACCTCCGCCCATTCCTGCTGTAATAAAAACCATCTTAGTATTGCGATCCAACATTTTTTCGATATCGGCTATACTTTCTATAGCTGACTGTTGTCCCACATCTGGATTTGCACCAGCACCAAGACCTTCAGTCAAGTTTACTCCCAACTGAATTTTATTTGGAACAGCACTATTCTGTAATGCCTGAGAATCAGTATTACAAACAATAAAATCCACTCCTTTAATTCCTTGTTTAAACATGTGGTTTATAGCATTACTACCGCCTCCACCGACACCAATTACTTTGATTACATTTGATTGGTTTTTTGGTAAATCAAATGAAATACTTCCAAATTCTGAGTTGCTCATCATATTATTTGGTTTTTGATATTAATTATAAATTGTTGTTTTAATATTTTGGGCGTTACCCCTATTCTGCATTATCTAAAAAATCCTTAATCTTATCTACATAACGATCAAAAAAAGATCTCTTAATCTTATCTCCCGTAGATTCTTCTTTCTTTTCATATTTTTTAGTTTGCTCTTCCCGTTCTTCTTCTCTTAATTCATTAGTTTCGAAAGCAGGCGCTCTATAAACTGGTATTTTTGGAGCAACGATTTCGTCTTTTCTGACTGCGCTTTGAGTATTATTCTCAATACTATTCATTACCAGACCAACCGCTGTTGCATATAATGGACTTGAAAATTCCTCATCAGAATCACCCGCTAAATGCTCATTTGGATAACCTATTCTGGTGTCCATTCCAGTGATATATTCTACTAATTGCTTTATATGTTTTAGCTGTGCGCCGCCACCTGTAAGCACAATTCCGGCAATTAATTTCTTGCGCGGATCTTCGTGTCCGTAAGCTTTTATTTCTGTAAAAACCTGCTCTACAATTTCCACAACACGAGCATGAATTATTTTCGACAAGTTTTTCAAAGAAATCTCTTTTGGCTCTCTTCCTCTCAATCCAGGAATAGAAACAATTTCATTGTCTTTATTTTCTCCCGGCCAAGCAGATCCAAATTTCACTTTCAATAATTCGGCTTGCTTTTCAATAATAGAACAACCTTCTTTGATATCATCCGAAATTACATTTCCTCCAAAAGGAATTACAGCAGTGTGACGAATTATCCCATCTTTGAAAATGGCCAAATCTGTTGTACCACCACCGATATCAATCAAAGCTACTCCAGCTTCTTTTTCTTCCTGACTCAATACTGCATCTGAAGACGCTAATGGCTCCAACGTCAATCCTGACAATTCAATTCCCGAACTTTGGATACATCTTCCTACATTTCTTATTGACGAAGCCTGCCCCACTACGACATGAAAACTAGACTCTAATCTTCCGCCATACATCCCAATAGGCTCTTTGATTTCTGACTGCCCGTCAATTTTAAATTCTTGAGGTAAAACATGGATTATTTCTTCTCCGGGCAACATCGCCAATTTATTTACCTGATCAATCAAAAGCTGAATATCTGCCCCTCCAATTACTTCTTCAGGATTGTTTCTGCTAATATAATCTGTATGCTGAATGCTGCGTATGTGTTGACCTGCAATTCCCACAACAACATCTTTTATTTTATAACCCGAATTATTCTCGGCTTCTCCTATTGCTTGCTGAATAGACTGTATTGTTTGGGTAATATTGTTAACTACTCCTCTGGCAACACCTAAACTTTTAGCTTTACCAACTCCTAAGATCTCTAACTTACCATACTCATTTTTCTTGCCTATCATGGCAACAATTTTGGTTGTCCCAATATCTAGACCCACTGCAATATTCTCTTTTTCCATTATCTATTATTTAGTGCAAACTACTTGTTTTGTAAATCTGAGATCTATCTTTTTATATTTATACAACGAACTATCTAAAACTGCTTTTTGAAAAAAAGCTTTATAATCTTTAAATTTTTGTTCAAAATTAGCCGTTCCACCAAAATTAATTTGGTAATTGTAATTCCTATTAAGCATTTTTAAGCTCCCGCTCGGCATAATTTGAATCGCAATAATGTTTTTTTTCAAAAAATCATCATCATAAATTACACGTAACAATTGAACTAATTTATCGTTGTTTTTTTTATTTATTGCACCAGTTACAAGCGGAACTCTAGCTGTAAAATTGTCTGATAATGGCATTACACCCCCTTCATAATCAATATAAAAAGAGTCGTTTCCATCAAAAACCCTTGCTATTGGAGTCTTCTGTTTCACCACGGCTTTCAAAACACCATCAATACTTACAAACACATCCGATTGTTCAATCATCTCGTTCGAAGACAGCTTTCTTTCCAGCCTATTCAAAGCTAATTTTTCTTTTCTTATACTTGATGCGTTCTCATTATTTTCTATTAACAATTTATTAACCGTTTCTCTTTTCAAAAAAAGAGTATTTTCTCCAACAAAAACCACTACTGATTTTGTCAGTTTTCTATTTTGATTTCGCTTTGAAGTGAATGAAAATAGAAAAAGAACAACCCCAATCATCAGAAGCAATCTACTATTTGTCCAATTAAATATTTTCATTTAATGTTCGTTTTATCTCCCCTACTAATTCCCCAATATCACCTGCTCCTATAGTCACAATTATTGACGCATCACTCTTTAAAATTGCATCAACCACGCTTTCTTTTGAAACTAATTTCTTATTTGGATTATCAATTTTTCCCAACAACCATTCTGATGTTATTCCTTCCATTGGAAGTTCTCGAGCAGGATAAATATCCATCAAAATAACTTCGTCAAAGTTAGCAAGACTTTTGGCGAAATCAGCAGCAAAATCGCTTGTTCTGCTGAATAAATGAGGCTGAAAAACAGCCAAGACTTTCTTCGTCGGATACAATTCCCTAACTGCTTGATAAACTGCATTAATCTCCGTTGGATGATGCGCATAATCATCAATATAAACTAGACCATCCGTTTTTATCTGGTAAGAAAACCTTCTTTTTATTCCCTTAAATGAAGCTAAGGCTATCGCAATAGCACCGGTTGGGGTGCCGAAATTTATTGCCATTGCGATAGCCATTAAAGCATTCATTAAATTATGTTTTCCCGGTAAGCCAAAACGAAAATCTGCTAGAATCCCATCTGGAGTTTTTACATCAAAAACATAAGTCCCATTATCGATTCTAACATTAAAAGCACTATAAACCGCATCTTCATTTACAGCCACAGTTACACCTTCTAAAGGCAACTCCTTCGTTATAAATAATCTATTCTTATCTTCAATCTTATTCGCAAATTCCACAAAGGACTCTTCTATAGCTGCACTGGTACCGTAGATATCCAAATGATCTGCATCCATTGAAGTAATGCAAGCAATATTAGGATGCAAATGCAAAAAAGAGCGATCAAATTCATCAGCTTCTACAACAGTTACCGTTTTTCCGCTTCCTATCAAATTCGAATTATAATTCTCAACTATTCCGCCTATAAAAGCCGTAACATCGGCGCCGCTTTCATATAATATATGTCCTAAAATACTGGAAGTCGTTGTTTTTCCATGCGTTCCGGCAACGGCAAAACAAAAAGTATCTTTTGTTATTATCCCTAATACCTCGGCTCTTTTTTTAACATGATATTCTCTTTCCAAAAAATAATTCCATTCAGAATGAGTTTTAGGAACCGCAGGAGTAATAATCACCAAAGTATTTTCGACAAAATAGTCTTTTGGAATCAAGTTAATACTGTCCTCAAAATGAATAGCAATCCCGCTTTCGATCAACTCTTTTGTCAAAGTCGTAGGAGTCTTATCATAGCCCGAAACTTGCTTGCCGATATTTTTAAAATAACGAGCCAAAGCACTCATTCCGATACCACCAATCCCGATGAAATAGACGTTATGTATTTGATTTAAATTCATTGCTATCGCTTACTATTTATTTTTAATTAACTTCACAATTTCGTCAGCAATTCGTTTTGTTGCTTCAGGCATTGCTAATTCTTTTATATTCTCACTCAATTGTTTCTGCTTGCCTTGATCTTTCAATAAAGCTTCAAAAACAAGACTAAATTGAGAATCAAGTTCTGATTCTACCAGCAAAAGAGCTCCTTTTTTATCTACGATTGCTTTTGCATTTTTCGTTTGATGATCTTCGGCTACATTAGGCGATGGGATAAAAATTACCGGTTTTCCCACGATAGCTAATTCTGAAACCGAGGACGCGCCCGCTCTTGAAATAATCACATCAGCTGCAGCATACGCAAAATCCATTTTTTCGACAAAAGCTAACACTTTGACATTAGCTGAGTCATATTTCTTATAGTCCTCATAATACAATTTCCCGCATTGCCAGATTATCTGGATATCTTGGGAAAGCATATTTTTCAACTCTTTTTCAATTAATTGATTTACCCGTCTTGCTCCCAAACTTCCCCCAAGAACCAATAAGGTTTTTTTATTGGCATCTAAATTAAAAAATTCAATTGCTTCAGCTTTTTTCCCTTCAATATCAATTAAATCCTGACGCACTGGATTTCCAGTCAAAATCATTTTATCGGCAGGGAAAAATCGATCCAAATTTTCATAAGCCACACAAATTGCACTGGCTTTTTCACTCAATAACTTATTAGTAATTCCCGGATACGAATTTTGCTCCTGAATTACCGTTGGAACATTCATCAAACTAGCCATTTTTAACAACGGACCACTGGCAAAACCACCGGTACCAATAACAACGTCTGGTTTAAATTGTTTAATTATTTTTCGGGATTTCCATAAACTATCCGCTAATTTAAATGGAAACATTAGATTTTGTAAACTAATTTTTCTTTGCAAACCCGCAATCCATAATCCCTTAATTGAATAACCTGCCTGTGGCACTTTTTGCATTTCCATTTTATCTTTGGCACCCACAAAAAGAAATTCGGCATCAGGAAAACGCAACTTTAATTCATTGGCAATCGCAATAGCAGGATAAATATGTCCTCCGGTTCCACCGCCACTCAATATGAATTTATACTGCCTCATCTTATCTAAAATTATGATCGTTATCTAAAAAATTATTGCAAATTATTATTTATTCAAAACCGCATCCATCGGATTTGCTGCTTTATCTTCAATGGAATAATTATCTAAATTTTCTTCACCCGAAGCCAATTCCGCATCAATCAGTTTTTGAAGTGCTTCGTCTCTTTTGGCCGCCACTTTCAATTCCTCTTCAATTTCTTCATCTTTTTTGGTCACCCCAATGATGATTCCCAACGCAATACAAGTCATCCAAATTGATGTTCCTCCACTACTGATTAACGGCAATGTCTGCCCTGTTACGGGCAATAATTCAACAGCCACCGCCATATTAATCATGGCCTGAAATATCATAGGAAATCCTAAACCTACAACCACTAATTTGCCAAACATGGTCTTAGCTTTGTGCGAGGCGATAACAAATCGAAAAAGCAACAATAAATACAAAGCTAAAACCCCTAAACCTCCTATAAGCCCGTATTCCTCAACAATAATGGCAAAAATGAAATCAGAAGAAGACTGTGGCAAGAAGTTTTTTTGAACGCTTTTTCCCGGACCCAATCCATAAATTTTACCGGAAGCAATCGCAATTTTAGCTTTTTCGATTTGATAATCGTCTTCACCTGGTTTATCACTAATAAAACTTTCTACACGACTTTCCCAAGTATGCACCCTGTTTTTAAATGCATCCGGAAATGCTTTAGCAACTAAAATAAAAAAAGCTAGCGCCAAAATACCCATACCAATTATAAAACCAATATATTTTACAGGATATTTCCCAATGAATACCAAAATGATTATCATAGAGAAAATTAAGGCTGTAGTCGAAAAATTCGAAGGAAGAATAAATATCAACGTAACAAAAACTGGCAACCAAAGCTCTTTAAATGACTCCACAAAATCAATAGGTTCTTGCCTGGTTTTTGACAAATAACGAGCCACAAAAACAAATAACACCAAAGCCGCAAAAGCCGAGGGTTGAAACGAAATTCCTACCACAGGAATTTGAAGCCATCTACTCGCATTAGCTCCACCTATCACCGTTCCCTTTATCATTGTAATGGCCAAAACACACCAAACTACCGGCAATAACCATTTAGAAATAGAGCGAAAATAATGGTACGGAACTTTATGAATACAATAAATAATCATAAAACCGCAGCCAATATGTGCCAAATGCTTTACCAAATAGCCCAATGTATTGCCGGTTCCACGACCTAAATAAGCTAAATTACTGCTTGCACTAAATACAGGCATAAACGAAAACAAAGCCAATAAGGCCACAAACGACCATATCCCTTTATCTCCTTTTAATTTGCTTACTAGTTGTTTCATTTTAGGTTTTGACTTTTTTTAATTTAGGAATTAGGATTTCGCCCTTATAATGGAATTCTCAATCCTGAATTTCTTATTCTTTTATAAATTATAAACTGCTTGTTTAAACTGATTCCCTCTGTCTTCATAATTTTCAAACAAATCAAAACTGGCACAAGCCGGTGATAATAAAACAGTATCTCCTTTTTCAGTCAATCGTTGCCCCATTCTCACTGCATCATTCATAGTATTAACTTCAACCATTACATCCACCACGTTTCCAAAAGCTTCGATAATTTTTTTATTGTCGACTCCCAAACATATAATAGCTTTTACTTTTTCACGTACTAGCGACATTAACTCGTTATAATCATTTCCTTTATCAACACCACCAACAATCCAAACCGTTGGCGTATTCATACTATCCAAAGCGAAAAAAGTAGCATTCACGTTTGTTGCTTTCGAATCATTGATGTATTGCACATTCTGAATTTTCAAAACCTTTTCCAAACGGTGTTCTACCCCCTGAAAATTAGACATACTCTCACGTATTGTTGATTTGCGTATTTGCATCAATTTTGCCACAGAGGTTGCTGCCATTGCATTTTTCATATTATGTTTTCCTTCTAAGGCAATAGATTCTGTTTCCATTAAAAACTCCTCTTTATTGATAATTACTTCCATTTTATTGTTTTTTATATATGCTCCTTCACTGAATGTTTTGGTCAATGAAAAAGGAATTAATTTAGCTTTCGTTTTATTATTTTTCAACCATTTTTCTATGGCTTCGTCATCGGCATCATAAATGAGGTAATCTTCCTCAGTTTGATTCATTGTAATTCGGAACTTTGAATCAATATAATTTTGATAATTATATTCATAGCGATCCAAATGATCCGGACTTATATTGGTAATAATGGCTATATGTGGCTTATAATTTACAATCCCATCCAGTTGAAAACTACTCAATTCAAGAACATAGGAATCAAAATTATTTTCTGCAACCTGCCAGGCAAAACTCTTTCCAACATTTCCCGCTAAACCCACATTCAATCCAGCCGATTTAAGCAGATGATACGTCAACATTGTCGTAGTCGTCTTACCGTTACTACCAGTTATTCCAATTGTAATGGCTTTTGTAAAAGGAGCCGCAAATTCAATTTCAGAAATTACCGGAATTCCTTTTTCAACCAGTTTTTTAACAATCGCCGATTTCTCTGGAATCCCCGGACTTTTCATAACCACATTGGCATTTAGAATCAAATCTTCGGTATGCTTTTCCTCTTCCCACGCTATCTCATTATTAATCAGAACTTCTTTGTAAGATTCTTTTATTTTTCCAAAATCAGATACAAAAACATCATATCCTTTTTTCTTTCCAAGGATAGCAGTTCCAACACCACTTTCTCCTCCACCTAAAACAACTAATCTCATACTATCTTAGTTTTAAAGTGACAATTGATAGTATAGCCAACATGATTGCAACAATCCAAAATCGGGTTACAATTTTACTCTCATGATAACCTTTCTTTTGATAATGATGGTGAAGAGGCGACATTAAAAATATCCTACGTCCTTCGCCAAAACGTTTTTTGGTATATTTAAAATAACTGACTTGTAAAACAACTGAGAAATTTTCGACCAAAAATATCCCGCACAATAATGGAATCAATAATTCTTTTCGAACAGCAATTGCCAAAACTGCAATGATTCCACCAATAGTCAAACTTCCCGTATCCCCCATAAATACAGATGCCGGATACGAATTGTACCATAGAAATCCAATTAACGAGCCAACAAATGCCGCAATAAATACAGTCATTTCGCCTGAATTGGGGATGTACATTATATTAAGATAATTAGAGAAAATAATATTTCCTGAAACGAAAGTAAATATCCCCAATGCCAAAACTGATACTGCCGAAGTTCCCGCAGCGAGTCCATCAATTCCATCAGTTAAATTAGCTCCGTTAGAAACCGCCGTAATAATAAAAATCACAACCGGAATAAATATCAACCAAGCCCATTTTTCATAACCTTCTCCGGTCCAAGCCAACAACTCTGCATAATCAAACTCATTATTTTTAAAAAACGGAATGGTCGTAGCTGTAGATTTCTCTTCTAGAGGCGCTTGGGTGATGACATTCTCCGTTGTAACTTTAAAGACATCTGTTTTACCAGTATCTTTTCTTACGGTCACTCCAGGATGAAAATAAAGAACAAAACCTACAATTAAGCCTAAACCAACTTGACCGAATACTTTGAAAATCCCTTTTAAACCCTGTTTGTCTTTCTTGAAAATCTTAATATAATCATCCACAAAACCGATAGTCCCCATCCATAAAGTAGTCACAATCAACAACACGATATAAATATTATGCAGTTTAGCAAACAGCAAAACAGGCACTAGTGTAGCAAAAATGATAATCAAACCTCCCATGGTAGGTGTTCCCGCTTTTTCATTTTGACCTGCTAATCCCAGCTCTCGCACAGTTTCACCTACCTGTTGATTTTGCAAAAAGCGAATAATCCTTTTACCATAAATAGTAGACAACAACAAGGAAAGCATTAATGCCAGTGCCGATCTAAAAGTGATGTACTGAAAAACACCAGTCCCAGAAACGTCTAATGTTTTGTCTAAATATTCAAATAAGTAATACAGCATATTTTTACTATTTATGAAGTTGTTCTAATATTTCTTTAACTATTTCCATATCATCAAAATGATGACGCACACCATTTATTTCCTGATAGGTTTCATGTCCTTTTCCAGCAATCAAAATAATATCATTGGTTTGAGCCAGTTGACAAGCTGTTTTTATCGCTTGTTTTCTATCAGTGATTGCTAACACTTTTTTATAATTCTGAGCTGCAACCCCTTGCTCCATTTCATGAATAATCGTTTCCGGATCTTCATTTCTTGGATTATCAGAAGTCAATATCGCTTTATCACTCAAATCAGAAGCAATTCCGGCCATAATTGGTCGCTTGGTTTTATCTCTATTTCCTCCGCAACCCACAACAGTAATCAGTTGTTCATTTTTGGTCCGAATATCATTAATTGTTTTCAACACATTTTCCAAAGCATCTGGGGTATGTGCATAATCTACAATTGCAGTAATATTAGTATCGGAAACGATGTATTGAAATCTTCCCGAAACACTTTCCAACTCAGACAATAAACGGAGTGTTTCCAGACTATCTAAGCCCAACTCAATCGCGGTTCCATAAATAGCCAAAACATTATAAGCATTAAAAGTTCCGATTAGTTTTACCCAAACTTCATTGCCATCAACCTTCAACAACAAACCTGATAATTGGTTTTCAAGAATTTGCGCCTTATAATCCGAATAGGATTTCAAAGCATAAGTACGTTTTTTGGCCAATGTATTTTGCAACATAATCGTCCCATTTTTATCGTCAATATTTGACAGGGCAAAAGCTGTTTTAGGCAAATTATCAAAAAATGACTTTTTCACGTCTCTATACTCCGAAAAAGTAGGATGGTAATCCAAATGATCGTGAGATAAATTAGTGAATACACCTCCGGCAAAATGCAAGGCTTCAGTTCTTTCTTGATGAATCCCATGAGAACTCACTTCCATGAAACAATATTCGGCACCGGCATCAATCATCTCTTTCAAATAATGATTAATGGTTATGGAATCTGGTGTTGTGTGTGTCGCTTTGTACTCAAGATCATCCACCATTATTTTTACCGTAGACAATAAACCAACTTTGAAACCTGCTTTTTTAAATAATTGGTATAACAACGAAGCAATAGTAGTTTTCCCGTTTGTACCGGTTATACCTACTAGTTTTAATTTTTCGGAAGGATTTCCAAAATAATTAGCCGCCATAAAGGCCAACGCTTTATTCGTGTCTTTAACTTGAATATAGGTAATCTCTTTTTCAAAATTCTCTGGAAAAGTATCACAAACAATCGCTACAGCTCCTAACTCAATTGCTTTTTGAATGTAATCATGTCCATCCGAAATTGATCCTCGTATTGCTACAAAAACATCCTTTTGTTCAATTTTTCTAGAATCAAATTCAATTTTACCAATGGAAACATCCGTTGAACCATGAACCACTTCAATAGCTACTTTATACAATATATCTTTTAGCATAATCACAATAATTCTAGTGTTATGGTTGCGTTTTTCATTATATCCTGACCCGCTTGAAGGGATTGATTTTTTACTTTTCCTATTCCAACAGCTCTTACTTTTAAACCTAAATTCTCTAACAATGCAATTGCATCCATAGCCGGCATTCCTTTAACATTAGGAATTGACTGTTGCTGTTTTTGCACCTTGGCAAAATAAGTATTGTAACTTTCTTCCTGTTTTGGAATCTTTCTATTCAACTTTTTAATTTCATTCGTTGAAGGAGCATCAGTGAAAATTTTCTGTGCGATTCTTTTAAAAACAGGCCCAGCGACATCGGCACCATAATAATTGTTTCTTGCTGTACTTGGCTTATGCACCACCACTATGCAGGAATACTTTGGCTTGTCAGAAGGGAAATACCCCACAAATGAAGAAGCATAATAAAAGCTTGTTCCATCATTTTTCCCGTAATTCACTTTAACCGTACCCGTTTTACCCGCCATTGAAAAATCTTTGGAGTACAATTTAGAACCCGTTCCTTTCTTAACCACATTGGCTAATACCGCTTTTACTTTTGAGAGCGTCTCCGGAGAGCAAACCTTTGGATTAATAACTTCTTTCTCTTTTTTTACAATCGTTCGGTTCCATTCTTTAATTTCAGAAACAAATTGCGGTTTTACCATTTCCCCATTATTGGCAACCGCATTGTAAAAAGTTAAAGTTTGCATTGGAGTTACCGAAACACCGTAGCCAAAAGCCATCCAAGGAAGCGAAATATTTGACCAGTTTTTATCGCTTGGCTGCGGAATATAGGGTCTTCCTTCTCCCTTAAAATCCATATTTAATTTTTTATTAAATCCGTACGAATTAACATGTTTAATAAACCTAGAAGGATTGTTTTTATAATTATCATAAACCGCTTGTGCTACTACTGTATTTGACGATAATTCAAATCCTCTAGCCAAAGAAACTTTTCCATACCCCCCTTTTTTAGAATCCCTTACTACTTTTCCCGAATATCTTACTTCGCCCCCATTAGTATCATAAACGGTACTAGTATCTGCAACTTTGTCTTCCAAAATAGCCATTAAATCAACCAGCTTAAATGTAGAACCCGGCTCATGAGACTCTGCAACGGCATAATTAGTGGTCTCATAATAGCCTCCATTTTTATCCCTTCCTAAATTCGAAATGGCTTTTACATGACCGGTATTAGTTTCCATAACTACAACACAGCCATGATCCGCCTCAAAATCCTCCAATTGTTTCAACAAAGCATGATGAGCTATATCCTGAATATAAACATCAATGGTAGAAATCACATCATAACCATCTCGAGGATCTATTTCATTAACATCTCTGATTGGTTTCCATTGGCCTTTTGCAATTTTTTGTTTTAAAACCTTACCGTCTTTTCCATTTAGATAATCTCTGTAAGCCCATTCGATTCCTTTTCCGTCAAAAGTCCCGTCAGGCCTTTTTCTCTCATAACCAATAGTTCTTTCCGCAATTTTACCTATTGGATGTTCTCTGATTGTTTTTTGTTCAATTATAATACCTCCTTTGTTTGCTCCAAGATTAAACAAAGGGAAACTTTTAATTTTCACATATTCAGTGTAACTTAAATTGCGTGCAATTAAATAATAACGATTCTTATTTGCTCTAGCTTTCCTAAGCTCATTTAAATAAAAACCACTGGATTTTCCTAAAATAGACGCCAATGAATCCGATAAGGACTCGACATTTTTATCAAAATTTTCTTTTTTAGGCGCAAGAGCATCAAATCGTATCTCATAATTTGGTATCGATGTCGCTAATAGGCTCCCATCAGCCGAATAAATATTTCCTTTATTAGAAGGAATAACGAAGTTCTTAACCGTTCTTTCTTTGGCTAATTTTCGATAATAATCCCCTTCCACCCATTGGATATTAGTTAACTTTACAGCTATCGCAATGGCTATCAAAAAAATAGCAAAAGCAACCAGATAGATTCTATACGATATTTGTTTATCTTCTACTGCCATATTTTTTTAAGAAAACTTTTTTCCTCTTCTTTTTTTACCTTAATCTTAACTGGAGGAACTGTTGATGGAAAAATTTGTCTTTCGAGCATTTTCTCTGAAACAGTCGACTCCATTTTTAATTTCATTAACTGAGAACGCTTATCTACAAACTCTGATCGCAGTTCTTTCACTTCATTTGTCAACCCGGCAATCATAAACACTTTTTGCTCAAAACGTTGCGTATTAGCAATCATAATTATAGCCAGCAAAATAAGAAAAACGATAAAGCGCCAATTTTTAACCGCATCATCATCGATAAGAAACCTTGCTTTTAATATGTTATACACACCGTATTTCATACCTTATAATTATATCTTTTCTGCTATCCTTAATTTTGCACTTCGCGCTCTATTGTTTATCCTAATCTCCTCTTGATCCGGAATAATTAGCTTTCCTATTGTTTTAAACGGAACTGAAAAATTTCCAAAAAAATCACGCTCCGGTTCTCCTTCGAACATTCCATTCTTCATAAATCGTTTCACCAACCTGTCTTCCAATGAATGATAAGAAATAACACTCAATCTTCCGCCTGGACTCAAGATCTCCAAGGATTGCTCCAGAAACTCCTTCAAAACATCCATTTCCTGATTGACTTCAATTCGAATGGCTTGATAAATTTGAGCCAAAATTTTATTTCTAACTTTTTCAGGTAAATATTTAGCCAAAACCTCTTTCAGTTCATCTGTAGTCTTGATCGATTGTTTCTCCCTTGCCTCAACAATTGTTCTTGCCAAAGCAGGAGCACTTTTTAATTCACCATAATCTAAAAAAACTCTTTTTAAATTTACCTCATCATATTCATTTACAACTCGGTACGCATTAAGATCATTTTTCTGACTCATTCTCATATCCAAACCAGCATCAAATCGAGTAGAAAAACCTCTTTCAGCAACATCAAACTGATGAGAAGAAACTCCTAAATCAGCCAAAATCCCATCTACACTCTTTACACCATGAAAACGCAAAAAACGCTTAATGAACCTGAAATTTTCATTAATAAGAACAAATCTCTCATCAGACAAAGCATTAGCGAGAGCATCCTCATCCTGATCAAAAGCAAACAACTTACCGTTTGGACCTAATCTTCTTAAAATTTCTTTTGAATGCCCACCTCCACCGAAGGTCACATCAACATACACCCCATCAGGCTTAATATTTAAACCATCAACTGATTCCTGAAGCAAAACCGGATTATGATATTCCATTGTCGTCGTCATTTATATTTCCCATTACTTCTTCTGCTAAATCGGCAAAATCAATATCTTCACCGCTTATCGATTTCTCATACAAGTCTTTATCCCAAATCTCAACTATATTCACTGCCGAAGAAAAAACAACATCCTTAGCTATACTTGCAAAAACCACTAAATCTTTAGGCACCAAAAGTCTCCCCAAAGCATCTATTTCAACTATTTTTACACCCGCTGTAAACCTTCTAATAAAATCATTATTCTTCTTAACAAAACGATTGAGCTTGTTGATTTTTTGCATCATCAAATCCCACTCCTCCATTGGATACAACTCTAAACAAGGCTGAAAAACAGAACGCTTCAAAACGAAACCGCTTTGAAGTGAAGTAGCCAATTGCTTTTTCAAAGGAGACGGCAACAAGACCCTTCCTTTAGCATCGACTTTACATTCATATGTCCCTACAATCGTGTTCAAGCGCGTTTTTTATTAAAATTGATGTAGAGCAAAAATATAAAAAAAATTACCACCATTTACCACAATCTACCACTTTGTTAATAAGTTTAACCACTTTTTACAAAAAACCCTTAATTTTTAGACTGTCAATAGATTAGCTATCCCAAAGTATCCTTGCAAGAATGTTCATACAAGACAAAAAACAACAAACAATACGAATAAAATCCCAACCCAAAATCACATTATTTTGAACACAAAAAGTCTTAAAAAACCATCTTTTCCACTTCAATAAAAAGGATTGAAAAACAAAAAAAAGTTCTCAAAAATTCATTTTAATTTATTAAATCCTATATTTGTGAAAATTGAAAATCACCATCCAAAAAACATGGAAAAAAACTATAAGAAAGAAGGTAAATACAGCTATTATGAAGCAGGAGAGGGAACTCCAATTGTAATTTTACACGGCCTGATGGGAGGCTTGAGTAATTTTGACGCAGTTGCGAGCCACTTCTCTAAAAAAGGATATAAAATAGTCATCCCAGATTTACCTATATACACCCAAAACATTCTAAAAACGAACGTTAAAAGTTTCGCCATTTACGTTAAAAATTTCATCACTTTCAAAGGATTCGACAGAGTCATCCTTTTAGGAAATTCACTAGGAGGCCATATCGCCTTATACCACACTAAAATGTATCCTGAAAAAGTTGCCGGACTAGTTATTACAGGTAGTTCCGGATTATACGAAAGCGCCATGGGTGACAGCTACCCAAAAAGAGGCGACTATGAATACATCAAGAAAAAAGCCGAAGACGTATTCTACGACCCTAAAATTGCCACACCAGAACTTATTGACGAAGTTTATGCCACAGTTAATGACAGAATAAAACTAATAAAAACCCTGACGATTGCCAAAAGCGCCATTCGTCACAACATGGCAAAAGACTTACCTAAAATGCACGTTAAAACTTGTATAATCTGGGGAAAAAACGATAAAGTTACGCCACCAGAAGTCGCAGAAGAATTCAACAAATTACTTCCTAACTCCAACTTATACTGGATAGACAAGTGTGGACATGCGGCCATGATGGAACAACCACAGGAATTCAATCGCCTACTCGAAGAGTGGCTAACAGAAAGCCATTTATAAAGCACCCTCTCTCTAAAAGAGATTTACACAAACAGAATATGAAAATCAATACCGCCGAATTTGTAATTAGCAACTCTGATGTAAGCAAATGCCCTAAGGACTTTTTGCCCGAATATGCTTTTATAGGCAGGTCTAATGTTGGAAAGTCATCATTAATCAATATGTTGACCAACCAAAAAAAATTAGCCAAAACATCAGGAAGACCAGGAAAAACACAGCTGATTAATCATTTTTTAATCAACAACAATTGGTTTTTGGTAGATTTACCTGGATACGGCTATGCCAAAGTATCCAAAAAAACCAAATCGGTTTTCCAGCAATTCATAACGGACTATTTTGAAACCAGAGAACAATTAGTTTGTGCTTTTGTTTTGATAGACATTCGCCACGAAGCCCAAGCCATCGATATTGAATTCATGTCTTATATGGGAGAAAGCGAAATTCCTTTTTGTATCATTTTTACCAAAGCTGACAAGATCAGTAAAACAAAAATTGATTCCCATATTGCAGCCTACAAGAAAAACATGTTTGCCAATAACTGGGCCGAAATGCCGCACTATTTCGTGACCTCTGCCACAGAATCAATAGGAAAAGACGAAGTTTTAAATTATATAGACGAAGTAAACCAAGAGGTTTTCAAAAACAACAGTCAGTTTTAGAAAACTTATTTAACATAAAAAAAATTCCAAAACTCAATCTGAAGAGTTTTGGGATTTTTTTTATGAAGCTTATTACTGCTTTTTCAATTCTAATTTTTCGGCAAAATAATCGCAAAAATCTTTCATCGTATCTGACATTTTTTCATCGCCAGTGGCTCTATGAAAAGTATCTGACATAGCTACTAAGGTTTGATGAAAGAAAATCTTCATCTCATCTACAGGCATGTCCTTTGTCCACAAATCGATACGCATACTTTCTTTGGCCTTACTATCCCAAACAGACAGCATAATTGCCTTGGATTCCTCTAACTCGACACCTCCGTCTTTTGCGGACCACAATAATTTTTCAGGAACACGGTTCTCATCTAATTCTACTAGAAACTTAATTTCTGATCTGTTTTTATCTGACATTACTTTTTAGGTTTGTATTTTGATTTTTCAAATATTTCTTTAGCATTCGCATCTAATAATTGCTGCAAAGATACTTCATTGTTTTTCATATAAGACCGAACAATTTGCCATCCTATCCACGCACCCACACGTCCCGGACTTTCATTATCTATTTCTAAATAAAATTTAGAAAAGGGCGCTGGACTTACAAATCTGGAAATCAACTTCTGTTCATCACTATAAAGCAGCTCATTTTCGATGAAATAACGCCACATATAACTCTCATTTTCCTCACACCATAATAACTGTTGATCCGTATAACCCATTTTATCGGCATCACTATAATCAGGCAATAGCAAATCCTTTATATACAATTCTTTCCCGGAATAAATCATGTTTGATAATAGGTTTTTATCCAAATTTGGTTTCATTTTCTGCTTTACAAAACTAGAAACCACATCTGGCATCATCTGTCTTTGCTCAAAATTTTGCTTGATATAATTTGGAAACTGATAAAACTTATGCTCTTTCCCTAAATACAACTCCAGAGAAACAATCAAAAGGCTGTCTGCATAAATCACCTTATTATTATAGTCCATTTCCGAGATCACCGTAATAACTTTTGGCGTTTTCGTTTTAGGGAAGTAGTATTTTATACGTTTAAACAAAGTTTCCAATTCCTTTTGTTCAGGTTCAAAATTTGAATATTTTTTCTGAACCTCAGCGTACAATTCACGCCAAAGCGGATCTTGCATTTTACTCAACCAAACAGCATCATTGTTACCAGCCGGAAAGAAAAGCGGAAAATCTTGCTTCACCTTATCCAAATCCTCGGGCTTTGTTTCAAAAAAAGCTTTATCAAAGCGCTCTACCTTTATAGTAACTGGAATTTCCTCAACTGCTTTATCTATTTTATCTTTTTTACCGCAGGAAAAAAAAAACAAACATAAGAGAATAGGTATTTGATATAATTTCATTTTTTTTTAATTAAATTTGCACACATAAAAATCAGATAAGCGAGTAAATCTCTGAATGCTTTTGCAAATATACATTCCTACTCGTTAAAACTTAAACTATTTATGATTAAAAAAGTCGCTTTTCAGGCTGATAAAGTGAACACGCATATTGTGAACTGGTTAAAAACCTATGCCGAAAATGCAAATGTCAATGGTTTTGTCGTAGGAATTTCGGGTGGAGTAGATTCTGCAGTAACTTCTTCCTTATGCGCACAAACTGGTTTAAAAGTTTTATGTGTCGAAATGCCAATCCATCAACACGAAAGCCATGTCAGCCGTGGACGTGAGCACATTGAGCAATTAAAGAAAAGATTTCCCAATGTTAGCAACACATTAACCGATTTAACTTTGGTTTTTGAAACTTTCAAAAAAGAAGTTCCTACTGATTTTGATGAAAAAAAATTACACCTAACCCTTGCAAACACACGTGCCCGCTTACGCATGACTACCTTATATTATCACGCAGGTGTTCATGGATTATTAGTTGCAGGAACAGGAAACAAAGTAGAAGATTTTGGTGTTGGTTTTTTTACAAAATATGGTGATGGCGGAGTCGACCTCAGCCCCATAGCAGATCTAATGAAATCAGAGGTGTTTACTCTAGGCGCTTATCTAAAAGTTCCGGAGTCCATACTCAAAGCCGCCCCCTCAGACGGTTTGTTTGGCGATGAAAAGACAGATGAAGAGCAATTAGGTGCTAATTACGACGAATTAGAATGGGCAATGCTTGCTGATGAAGCAGGAAAATTAACAAATGATTTCTCAGGTAGAGAAAAAGAAGTTTTCGATATTTACAAATGTCTAAACAGAACCAACCAACATAAAATGAAAGAAATACCAATTTGTTTAATTAATCGAACATAATTGCATTTTATCAGGAAAATTAGTAATAATGTGTTTTTTTTTATTAAATTTATAAATGATTTTAACAAACAACTCTTAAAAATTTAAAGTTATGATTAAAGTTTGTTTTGCAGATAACTACCCTGTCGTACATTTTGGTGTTAAATCTTATTTTAAAGACCATGCCGACATATCAATTGTTGCCAATGTAGGCAGTTTTTTGATGATTCGCGATATACTCCTTACTAAAGATATTGATGTTTTAGTACTAGATTTAGAACTGGAAGGACTTTCCAGTATTTTTGAAGTGAAATCCATTTTGAAAAACTTTCCTAAAACAAAGATTATTATCTTCAGTGGTCTTTCGGAACAAATTTACGCACCCAATGCCATTAAAGCAGGTGTAGCTGGATTTGTCCATAAAAAAGAAAAACTAGAAACTTTGGGAGCTTCTATCATCAAAGTTCACCAAGGAAAGATTATCATGAACGAAACCGTCAAGAAAAATTTAGCCTTAATTGCCAAACAAAGCAAGAGCGAAAGACTGTATAGAAAACTTTCTAATCGTGAAGTGGAAGTTCTACGCTATTTAAGCGGCGGAAAGAAAAACCATGAAATTGCCGAAATCCTAAATCTAAACGAAAAAACAATTAGTACTTACAAGTTGCGCCTATTGACAAAACTCAATGTTACTAATCTAGTTGATTTAGTTAACAAAGCAAAAACATTAGAAATTGTCTAAAAGAATATCGCTATTCTATTTTAGTATTTCCTAGTCAAAAAAGCAGCACACTAAATGTGTCAAAATGAAAACGCTGCATTAGCCGAATAAAATTCAGCTAATGCAGCGTTTTTTATTTATACAAAGAGCCACGTCTAATTAATGATAACGAACTACTACTCTACCTAATTTTTTAGAAAACTTACCTCTAAGCTCAATATAACTCATCACCATAGACAAGGATTCCATATTATCAGAGCCCGGCTCATTTGAGATTGAATTTTTTAGATTTTCAATAATCTCACTAATCAAAAACCATCTTAAAGTAAACAATGTGTCTGACACTCCTTGATTCAAGGTTTCTTCAATAGTTTTTGGAAATATATTTTGCCCCATCCAATCATGCAGCACATACTTTTCATCTTCCATCATTATCGTCGTTATCTCTTGTGGAACACCTGACTGCAAATGATTAATGTATTTTTCAACTCCTGAATTTTCATTTTGAAGATAATAATTAATCAAATCTTCATAAATAGATTTAAAAACAGGACTTGCAAACTCTATTTCATCTTCTTGTAAACTCAAGAATATTTTTTGAAATACCTTTAACTCTTTGAATTCCGTAACTTCAATAATCTCCCCCTCTTCATTAGACTTCATCAATGTTTCTTCAAAATTTTCAGTCTTATTGCCATAAAGCAGCAAAATTCTGATAATTTCTCGCTCAACATTAGCTAACACATCTACTTTTTCAGTCGATTCTGGGTTTTCGTTTTTTATTACATCGAACGTTTTTTGCTCCGGTTTTTGTTTCTTTGCAACCTCAGCTATATCTTTTTGAGTTAATTGTGCCAAAGTACTCACTAAAACTTGCTCGGAAATATCCATGATTCGAGAACATTCCTGAATATATATTTCACGCTGAATTCTATCGGGTATCTTGGAAATACTCGTCACCATATCCCGAATTAAATCAGCTTTTTTTATAGGATCATTCTTTGCTTCATCCATTAAAAGCGATGCCTTGAACTGGATAAAATCTTTGGCATTGTTTTCCAAATAAGCCACTAGATCATCATGCGAGGTTTTTTTGGCAAAACTATCCGGGTCTTCTCCCTGCGGAAAAGTACAAACTTTGACATTCATACCTTCTTCAAGAATCAAATCAATTCCGCGGATAGACGCCCGAAGTCCGGCTGCATCTCCGTCAAAAAGAACCGTTATGTTTTTTGTCAACCTATTAACTAAACGAATCTGATCCGGCGTCAAGGCTGTCCCTGAAGAAGCCACAACATTTTCAATTCCCGATTGATTGAACTGAATAACATCCGTATATCCTTCAACTAAATAACAATTATTCAATTTAGCAATAGATTGTTTGGCTTGATAAATACCATACAAAACCTTACTCTTATGATAAATATCGCTTTCTGGAGAATTCAGGTATTTTGCCGCTTTTTTATCATTGGTCAAAATCCTTCCTCCAAAACCAAGTACTCGTCCGGACATACTTTGTATAGGAAACATGACACGTCCTTTGAAACGATCAAAAGGCCTGTCCTCTCTTGCGATTGTCAATCCGGTACTTTCGAGGAATTCTAATTTATAGCCTTTCCCAAGCGCTTCCTTAGTAAAAGCGTCCCAAGTTTCTGGAGAATATCCAAGACCAAACTTTTTTATAGTTTCACCGGTAAATCCTCTTTCTTTGAAATAAGAATAACCAATGGCTTTTCCTTCTTCGGAATTTAAAAGTGTATTATGAAAATAAGTTTTCGCAAATTCAGATACGAGATACATACTTTCCCGTACATCTGTATTTGCTTTCTCCTGGTCAGTCTGTTCCGTTTCTTCAATCTCAATATTATATTTTTTAGCCAAATATCGAATCGCTTCCGGATAGGTAAAATGTTCGTGCTCCATCAAGAAAGCGATAGAATTGCCGCCTTTTCCGGAACTGAAATCCTTCCAAATCCCTTTAGCAGGCGAAACCATAAATGAAGGCGAGCGCTCGTCAGAAAACGGGCTCAATCCTTTAAAATTACTTCCTGCGCGTTTCAATTGTACAAAATCACCAATAACCTCCTCTACACGAGCAGTTTCGAAAACAGTATCTATTGTGGCTTTTGAAATCAAAATATATGAAATAATTTATTTATTGAAAGAAAGCAAAAATACACAAATCATAGCTCATAATTGAATTACTTAAAATAAAAAAGCGCCTCTTTCGAAGCGCTTCTAACCTATAAACTAATTGAAAATAAATTATTAATTAAAATCAAAACGCAATCCTAAGGAAACATTATTTTGCTTCACTGCATTATTTTTAAACAAAGGATTCAAATCGTATTTCAGATAAAAACTGGTTGCGCCATAGCCCAGATAACCACTTAATCCGTAGATAAAATTATCTACATTAAAACTGCCTTTGGTAATTTCTTTTGTTTTGTATCCATCAATATCATAGTCTATGTATTGCTTCGATTTCAAATTAGTCCCAACAAATCCACCTAGACCCAAACGAAAACTTTCGTGACTTTTAAAATAGGTTTTGCCATCTTTAACTTTCGGCTTTGTAAAATCCAATTCTAAATGCAATGGAAATACTAAATTCACATTTTTAAAACGCGAATCTTCTTGAGGAATGGGATTCAATTCTAAATTAGTTTGATTATCGTTCACCACAAAACTTCTATTAGCTGTTGGACGAAGATTGTTATACACTACAGAAAACCCATATTTAGCATGTAATAAGTTGTTGTTTTTCAAGATTCGGCTATTGTATGTCAAACCCCATTCGTAAAAATGTGATCCCCAATATTTAAAATCCGATTTGCTCGCTGTCCCATTTGTAACAACATTATTTAGCCCAGTCGCAAAAACCAATTGAGTTGTTGTTCGCTTTGCTTGTCGATTTTGCTTATCCTCTTGTCCATTATAAAACTTCAATCCAGTAACATTTAATTCTCTACTATACTTACCAATAGAATCATTATTAATCCCTAAAATGACCTTGGTTCTACCTCTCACAATTTCTTCTTCTTCAAACTTTCCATCAACTTTATCCTGTATTAGCTGACTTAACTTCCCTTCTTCAATCGCAACTTTTGTTTCAATATTAGCCGCACATTCTTCCGCTTTTTTTAATTTAAGTTCTTCTGCTTTTTCTTTAGAAATTATTCCTTTTGTAACTTCCTTATCTATTACTTCTATTTCGGCTTTTAATGCGTTCTTTTGATTGTCTTTAATAGTTTTAATTTGCTCAGCAATTACTTTTGCTCTTTTTTCAAATGAAACTACTTTGTTTTTCCTTCCTTTAACCGAACCTGTTTCGGGAACAGCATCATCAACTACTTCCAGTTTTACGTCTTTAAACCAAATTTGACCAATACCATCTAACAAAACTCCATAAGAAATTGACGTTGCCTCTTTGGGCACAAATAAAACAATTTCATACTTTTCCCAATCCTTCGTCCCTTTTATGGCTCTATTTTGCATATTATCGAAAGCCAAAACAGCAGCCGTATAATAATCTACACGCATCCAAAGTCCAGCCCAAGATTTGACTTTGTCGCTTTTAACGTAAGCAGTCATTTTAAGGTTTTTTCCTCTATACAAATCAGAATTGACGGTTTTCATAATATTGCCAAAACCATTGATTTTACTTTCAATCGATTTAATTTTAAGAACAGTTTGACCGCTAAATTCAGTATTTTCCTCAGGCCCCATTTCATAACTGGCAGGCTTAGAACCTCTATAATACCATTCTGAAGTTTTGCTAATTGAATCGGATTCCTGAGCATTTAATTTGGTTGCCACAGCAACCAACATTAATAGTGTAACTAAAATAATTTTTTGCATGATTTTCGTTTTTTGATTGATGATTGATGATTATTTATTCTTCATAATTTCTATTAGCTAAAACTGTTTTTATAGCATTATAATTTTTGTTCAATTTTTCTAATGCAGATTCTCTAAAAGATTGATTTAATTCCGTCTCAACATTTGATAATAAACTGTTTGGATCTATAGAAATAACCTTTATCGTTTTTTCTATAATTTTATCCGAAGCTCTTGCTTCAAATTTAGTATCATAAACTTCCGCTAATAATTTCTCTGCCGAAACGTATTTATTTCTGCTGATAGATTGGTAATCCTTGTTATCAGAAGAATTAATTACGATATTATTTCCCTTCGATTGATTGATGATTAAACCCTCCTTATTGTTATTTTTAAGCGGATTGGACGGAGTTTTGAGTTTATTATTCTGAGCAACTACTTGTTTTGCAGTATTTGTATTCTTAATAGAATTTAAAACTGACGTTTCCTCATCGATAATCCCGGATTCTTCCGAAGAAATTTCTGGATCTTTTTGCTCTATAACCAGAGGTAGATTCAGATCTATTTTCTTTGTCTCATAAGTCTTAAAGAAAAATGTCCCAATGAAAACAAACCCAATGAAACTTGCGGCAATATAAATCCAAGACCATTTACGTTTGGGTTTTTCGACACCGTTTAACATTGCGTCCAATCTATCCCAAGCCATTTCTGATGGTTTGATCTCTCGTGAATCTAACTTCTCTTTTATCTGTTTTTCAAGTTTACTCGGTTCCATACTCATAATTTTTTAACTTGTTAATCTGTCCTTGCAGCATTTTCCTTGCATGTGACAATTGCGATTTTGATGTCCCTTCATTTATCTCCAGCATACTTGCAATTTCCTTATGCTTAAAACCCTCAATAGCGTATAAATTAAAAACCATTTTGTAACCATCCGGCAAACTGTCTATCAAGAACTGAATATCATCAACTGAAAACTGGCTTTCGATAGCATTAAAACTTTCCTCAAAAAAAGTCTCCTCTTCAACAAACCGGACCTTTTTTTGAACACGAAGAAAAGAAATGCATTCGTTGACCATTATTCTTCTAATCCAACCTTCGAAACTACCCTGGTGCTGAAAATTTTTAAGATTAACAAAAACCTTCATAAAAGCGGTAATCATTATGTCTTCTGCCTGATGAATATCTTTAATATATTGTCGGCAAACACTTAACATTTTTGGAGAAAACTGGGTATAAATCTTCTGTTGCGCTTGCCGATTGTTTTCGACAGCCAACTGGATTATTTCGTTTTCCTCTTTATGTAAGTTGATTACCTTCATTATCAGTGTTTCGTATTCAGCTATTAGTTCACAGTTGAAACACTAATAACGATCTTCTATTAGTATAGACGAGATGGAATGCAAAAAGGTTGCATCCTAATTTGGATAAAAATAACATTTAAGAGCCTAAAAATTTTAAACACAACAAAATCAGATACTTAAAACAATAAAGAAGTTGAAAAAAAATTATTTTTTTCTTTCAATTACATAATTCACCATCAAGATCAAGGCATCTTTAAATTCGGAATCAGAGTAATTATCTAAAAGCGAAAGCGCTTCTTGTTGAAACTGAATCATTTTTTGCTCAGCATAATGCAAACCGTTATTGTTTTTGACAAAAGCAATCACTTCTTTTACTCGTTTTTTGTCTTTATTGTGGTTTTTGATCGAATTGATTAACCAACTTTTTTCTTTTGAAGTACAAGTATTTAAAACATGGATCAAAGGCAAGGTCATTTTTTGCTCTTTAATATCAATTCCTGTTGGCTTGCCAATGGCATCTTCAGTATAATCAAACAAATCATCTTTTATCTGGAAAGCCATCCCAATAAGTTCACCAAATTTCCGCATATTTTCGACCTGAACTTCATCTTCAATAACAGATTTAGCCCCAAGAGCGCAACAAGCAGCGATAAGTGTCGCCGTTTTTTTTCGAATGATTTCGTAATAAATATCCTCAGTAATATCTAGTCTCCTTGCTTTTTCAATTTGTAATAATTCGCCTTCACTCATTTCGCGGACAGCGACAGATATAATTTTCAGCAAATCAAAATCACCATTATCGATCGAAAGTAACAATCCTTTGGACAATAAATAATCTCCCACCAAAACGGCAATTTTATTTTTCCATAGCGCATTGAGTGAAAAAAAACCGCGTCGGCGATTACTGTCATCCACTACATCATCATGAACTAAGGTTGCAGTATGAATAAGCTCAATGACACAGGCACCGCGATAAGTTCGTTCGTTAACGATATTGTTTGAAACCATTTTGGCTGTCAAGAAAACAAACATCGGACGCATTTGTTTGCCTTTTCGGTTCACGATATAGTAAGTAATCCTATTCAGCAACGCCACTTTGGAAGTCATCGATTCATAGAACTTTTTTTCAAAAAGTTCCATTTCATTAAAGATGGGCTGTTTTATTTGAGAAGTAACATTCATTTAGGATTCAAAGATACATTTTTTGGCCACGAATAAATAGTCTTAAAACTAATTTTGATAAAATCTAAAAATAACTTTATTTTTAAACAACAAAAAATAAATTAAGAGTTTAAAACCTAAATAGCAATCAACAGCAAAAACTACAAAAATGAAAAAAATCACTTTAATTCTATTCCTATGCTCTGTCCTATTAACTCACGCCCAAAAAACAGAAAATATTATCATCATAACCACAGATGGATTGAGATGGCAGGAACTCTATAAAGGTATGGATCCTTCTATTGCTAATAACAAAAAATTCAACCAAGGCGACAGTACCTACATTTACAATAAATACTGGAGCGAAAACACATCCGAACGCAAAACAAAACTCTTGCCTTTTATATGGTCTACCATAGCCTCAAAAGGCCAATTGTACGGAAACAAAGATTACAATAACAACGTAAATAATGCCAACCCATATTGGTTTAGTTATCCCGGATATAGTGAAATGCTGACGGGTCATGCAGATCCACTAATTAATTCCAATGATTACAAGGCCAATCCAAATGTTAATGTATTGGAATTTTTGAACAAACAACCTAAGCTAAAAGGAAAAGTAGCCGCTTTTGGCGCATGGAACGCCTTCGATAGAATCCTAAACGAAGAAAGAAGTGGCTTTCCGGTAATTTCAGCTTTTGACAAAATTGGAGGAAATAGTCCAAGCCCAAAACAACAATTAATAAATGACATGTTGGCTGATTCTTTCAAACCATTTCATCAGAGTGAATGTCTTGATGTATTTACTCATTATGCCGCCATGGAAGAATTGAAAACCAAAAAACCGAGAGTATTATATATTGCCTACGGCGAAACAGACGAATGGGCACATTCTGGACATTATCGCTCTTATTTAGACGCCGCCCATCAAGTGGACTCCTGGATCAAACAAATTTGGGATTATATCCAAAATGACCCGCAATACAAAAACAAAACCACATTAATACTAACAACAGATCACGGACGTGGAGACGAAATAAAAACTCAATGGACCAGTCATGGAAGCCAAATAAAAGGCGCTTCAGAAATTTGGTTTGCTGCTATGGGTCCCGGAATTAATGCTAAAGGGGAAATAAAAACAGAAACTCAATTATACCAAAAACAAATTGCCCAAACTATCGCTAAACTTATGGGCTACACTTTTGAAGCCAATCATCCAATAGCCAAAGAAATAACCGAATTAGCACATTAATTTCTTTTAAAAACACGCTTCTAAACAAAAAAAGGATTGACTTTTATCAAGTTCAATCCTTTTTTAATATATTTATAAAACAGAATGCAATTACACTTCTTTATTGGCCAATTGGCCACAAGCAGCATCAATATCTTTTCCTCTACTTCTTCTCACCTTAACAACTATACCCGAATTTTCAAGCGCTTTGATATAGGCATTAATCGATTCTTCCGAGGCTTGTTGAAATTCGCCGTCATCAATCGGATTGTATTCTATCAAATTTACTTTACAAGGAACATATTTACAAAATTTAACCAAGGCATCAACCGATTCTTTGTTGTCATTGATATCTTTCCAAACCACATATTCGTAAGAGACCTTACTTTTGGTTTTTCGATACCAATATTCCAAAGCTTCTCGTAAATCTTTCAAAGGAAAATTTTCACTGAAAGGCATAATTCTAGAACGGATTTCATCAATCGCCGAATGTAAAGATACTGCGAGCTTAAATTTAACGTCGTCATCTGCCAATTTTTTAATCATTTTTGGCACACCCGAAGTAGAAACCATAATCCGTTTTGGTGACATCCCTAAACCTTCGGGCGAAGTTATCATTTCGATCGCTTTCAGCACATTATTGTAATTCATAAGCGGCTCGCCCATTCCCATAAAAACAATATTCGAAAGCGGATGATTGTAATACAAACGGCTTTCTTTGTCAATGGCAACAACCTGATCATAAATTTCAGCCGGTTCCAGATTACGCATTCTTTTTAATCGCGCTGTGGCGCAAAAATTACAATCCAAACTACAACCCACCTGACTGGAAACACAGGCTGTTGTTCTCGTATTTGTAGGAATCAAAACCGATTCTACCACCAAACCATCATGTAAACGGACTGCGTTTTTAACGGTTCCGTCTTCACTTCTTTGCATCGTATCTACTTTGATATGATTGATAACAAAATTGGATTCAAGCATTAGCCGAGTTCCTTTTGCCACATTAGTCATATCATCAAAACTATGGGCGCCTTTACTCCACAACCATTCGTAAACTTGATTTCCGCGAAAAGCTTTGTCTCCTTGGGAAACAAAAAAATCACGCAATTGTTCTTTAGATAAGGCTCGTATGTCTTTTTTTTCGATTTGCATGCTGCAAATTTAAGGACAATTTGTTGATTTGTTGTTTTGATAATTTGGTAACTTTGACCCAAATTGAAAAAAACACACAAAAATGCATTTCATTTCCCAAGAATTAGAAGATTATATTGAGCAGCATTCTCAAAAAGAACCTGAACTGTTAGCCGCCTTAAACAAAGAAACCTACCAGAAAATTTTGCTGCCGCGCATGCTGAGTGGACATTTTCAAGGACGAGTTCTAAGTATGTTAGCCAAATTAATCAGACCGTTAAATATTCTAGAGATTGGAACCTACACAGGCTATTCGGCTTTATGTTTGTGCGAAGGGATGCAAGAAAACGGCCAACTCCATACAATTGACATTAAAGAAGAGTTAATAGACTTCCAGCGAAAACATTTTGACAAATCCCCTTGGGGAAATCAAATCGTGCAACATTTAGGCACGGCCATTGATATTATTCCAACGCTTGACCTAAAATTCGACTTGGTTTTCATTGATGCCGACAAGGAAAACTACATTAATTACTTTGAATTGATTGTTCCCAAAATGAACAAAGGAGGCGTTATTCTTTCGGATAATGTACTATGGAGCGGAAAAGTATTGGAGCCCTTGCAAAAAAATGATTTGAGTACTAAAATACTATTGGAATACAACAAACTATTAGTGAATGATCCTCGTGTTGAAACGGTTTTATTACCTATTCGGGATGGTTTAACCGTAAGCAGAGTACTCTAGTTTCTACAAACAAAAAGAGCTTCCGTTAGAAGCTCTTTTTGTTTGTAGAATTATGATTGAGGAAAATATTTCTTTTGAACAGCCTGATATATTTTAAAGAACATAAATCCTGAAAATATACCAAATAAATAACCACACATAATATCTAAAGGATAATGCAATCCTAAATATATCCTACTGTAAGCAAATATTAAAGGCCATAAAAATAGCAATCCAAAATATTTAAAATACCTTTTATAATTGAAATATAAAAAAACAGCTACTGCCATACTGTTTGCAGCATGACCCGAAAAGAAACTGAACGAACTGCTTGATTTAACTACTCTTATTATAGTATTAATTTCCGGATTACTACAAGGTCGTAATCTTTGAACATTATTTTTAACCAAGTTCGTTACTTGATCGGTAAATGTTATCAAAAGAGCTATGAACAAGATCAAATACAAGCTTTGCTTTGCTCCAATTTTTTTAAAAATAAAATATAACAATAGCAAGAATAAAGGAGTCCAGTAGATTTGCTTGGTAATTATAAGCCAAAACCCATCATAAGTTTCTGAGCCAAGACCGTTCAAAAATATTAATAACTCGGTATCAAGTGATAGTATTTTTTCCAGCATTACATATTTCGTTTTACTGGTCCGGTAATGTCTTCGATGTCTTCTTTAACTTTAGTGGCCTGAATTACTGAATCACCCAAAAGATCTTCTTTGGCTTTTTCAATTTCTGAAGTTATATTTCCTGTCATATTTGTAAAAGAAGCTGCATCAAGACCATTAGCCTCAGCGCCTTTTTGAATTTCACTTTTTATATCGTTGGTTGCATTTTTTAATTGTGCCATTGCCTTACCCATTGTACGCGCCATTTCAGGTACTTTATCAGCGCCAAAAAGCATCAGTACAATAAACATAATGAAAACCAACTCTCCTCCTCCTATGCCAAACATATTTTTATATTTTATTGTTGCAAAGATATTAAATTTTGCCCCCTAGTTATTTAAATTTTTCATAAAAAAGGACTCTTTACAGAGTCCTTTTTTATGTGATTATTTAATCAAATTTAGATTTCAATTCTGTTTTTGGCCAAGTGTTATTGGTTACATCAACATCTGCTGTTTCTAATTTTGGATCAATTTGAATTTTCTTAATCGCTTTTTCTGTAGCATATACCTTTCTGGCAGTATCATTATTTTTTCTCCAGATTTGAGCTGGATATTTAAAGTTTTCAACCGTTCCGTCTTCGTATGTAAACTCTACAACAATTGGCATCAGCATCCCTCCAGGCTTACTAAATTCAACTTCATAGAAGTATTTAGGATTTTTCAGTTTAGACTTTTCTTCTGCAGAGAGTTTTGTATTTACATAATCCGAAAGTAATTTTACTTCTTCAATTTGCAAAGGCTTCTTTGAAGAGGATTTCAATTCTTCGTTTTTATCTGAAACTAAATATAAAAAAGGGCCTTTATCTAATCCGAAACGCCCTCTTCTTACTTTGGCATCCTTCAATTCCTTAGTTGGAGTCTCTGTAACATAATATTGCTTCACATCATTGATGGCAATATCTACAACATCGGTCGAGTAAAACCATCCTCTAAAGAACCAATCTAAATCTACTGCCGAAGCATCTTCCATAGTTCTGAAAAAATCTTCCGGTGTAGGGTGTTTGAACTTCCATCTGTTTGCATAAACTTTGAAAGCGTAATCAAACAATTCTCTTCCCATAATGGTTTCTCTAAGAATGGTAAGTCCCGCTGCCGGCTTTCCATAAGCATTATTACCAAACTGAACAATACTTTCAGAGTTAGACATTATTGGCTCTAAAAACTTCTGATCACCACTCATATAAGGAACAATTTTACTTGGAACTCCTCGATTAGAAGGGAAATTAGTACCTAATTCCTGTTCGGCCATATATTGCATAAATGAATTTAAACCCTCATCCATCCAAGTCCATTGACGCTCATCAGAATTAACAATCATAGGAAAAAAATTGTGTCCCACTTCGTGAATCACTACTCCTATCATCCCATTTTTTATGCGTTCATTGGTCACTCCGTTTTTATCAGGACGCCCATAATTCCAGCAAATCATTGGATACTCCATTCCTTGATCTTCAGCAGAAACGGATACTGCCTTTGGATAAGGATAATCAAATGTATGCGAAGAATAACTTTTCAAAGTATGTGCAACCATTCTAGTAGATGTTTCTTCCCAAAGCGGATTAGCCTCTTTTGGGTAAAGCGATTCTGCCATCACCACTTTGTTACTCAACTGAACCGCCATGGCATCATAAATAAACTTCCTTGATGTAGAAATACCAAAATCTCTAACATTTTTAGCACTGTATTTCCATGTTTTTTTCTTGTCCGAAAAACCTTTTTCACTCGCTTCAGCTTCAGCCTGAGTCACAATTATTACCGGTTTATCAAAAGATTTTTGGGCTAACTCATATCTTTTTAGTTGTGCCGGAGTAAAAACCTCACTTTTGTTCATCAATTCTCCTGTTGCATTCATCACATGATCTGCAGGAACAGTAATATTTACATCAAAATCCCCAAAAGGCAAAGCAAATTCCCCACTTCCCCAAAATTGCATATTCTGCCATCCTTCAACATCATTATAGACAGCCATTCTAGGAAAAAATTGAGCAATTACATACAATCTATTTCCGTCTTTTTCGAATAATTCATAACCGGAACGACCTCCTTCTTTTTGGTAATTATTGATATTATACCACCATTTTATAGCAAACGAAAATTTCTCTCCTGGCTTCAATGGAGTTGCTAAATCAATGCGCATCATCGTATGATTTATAGTATATGCTAATGGCTTCCCTTTGGAATCTTTCACATATTCAATATTAAATCCTCTATTCAATCCTTCTTTCAAATACTCATCGGAGAATTTCTCCACAGGCAACACCTGTTCAATTTTTTCGTTTTCAGCCAATGGAGATTGAGAATTTTTAGCGGCTTGATTTTGGTCTAATTGTACCCATAAATACTCTAAGCTGTCTGGGGAATTATTATAATAAGTTATCGTTTCTGAACCATCAAGTCTGGCATTCTTATCATCTAATTCTATATCCATTTTATAATCTGCCTGTTGCTGATAATAAGCTGGTCCTGGAGCGCCCGAAGCCGTACGAAACATATTGGGTGTAGCCAATAAATCATACATCTGTCGAAACTTATTCGTATCGTATTTCCCTGCTTCTTTTGGAGCCGGCGTTGTCGCTTTTTCCTGGGCAAACAATGCCATCGGGAGGAGAAAAAATAATGTGATTTTTTTCATGGGTAGTTTTCGAAATTATTTAAGTGGGTGAAAATAATAATTTCGAACAATTTTTTAAGTATAATTTAATATTTTAACACTTCACGAGTAGAAGAATTAGTAAAAAGAAAACTATTCTTAATCTTATTAACGCTAAAATGGGTTATATTTTGCTGTTCTGAATTCCAATCGACCAATACCGCATTATACACTTCGATCGATTTAATTTTTGACACCTCTCTAATATTCCAATAACAAACCATTACATCTCCGTCTAGTTCTTTACTCAAAAACTGTATTGGTTTCAATTCCCCGTTTACCTTAAGGGAAAATTTTTCAGACATGTACTTTTTCAACAAAACCAGTTCCTCCGAAGATTCTTTATCGGTTCCCAAATTCAGTTTCTTAGTGTACTTTTTCTCCAGAGCATTATTCAAATCATCTACAAAGATCCTCGAAGTGATTTGTAACATCTTCTTATCTGGCGCATAATTGACTTGATAAATTCCCATATAAAATTTATGATAGCCAAAAGAAGTAAGACTCAAGAATACTATTCCGAAAAATAAATAGACGATGGTGTTTTTCATTCTACAAAAGTAGCAATTCTTTTAAACTCTTGATTTTTCGTAATTAAAAAATCAATCAGATGAAACTTATTCTCCAATTTCACAAAAGATTGGGCTCTAGAATCATTTTCGCAAAAAATCAAAAAAAGACCTATTTCCTCTTTTTTTAGCTTTAATGTCTGGGTAAAAAAATCAGCTGTAACTGCTTTGGAAGCAGCTTCACTAAAATCTTCATAGTAATCGCCTCTCTTTTTCTCCGCCTTCTTTTTACTGAACATATCCCCAATCATTCTGCCCACTTTTATAAAATCAAAACCGTTTTCAATCCCCATAAGAGGCATTGTGGTGTTTTTGAGTGAAGATTGTGCATCATCAAAATAAGGCCTATCAATCATCAACTGATTACTCAGTAGATAAGGCACTCTTGTTTTTGAAACAACCACTTCTTTTAAATTATTGGTAAAACTTTCGAGCTTTATAATCAGCAAAGGAACTTTGAAATTTTTATCTGTAAGAATGATTTTCTTTGATTTGAAAGCCAAACTCGAAATTAGTAGCGTATCATTTGCCTTAGCAAGAACATCAAAAAAACCTTCGGAACTAATGAATGTCTTTAGTTTTGCACTGCTGTTAAAAACATATCCACCGCTAACCCGCAAGGAATCATTTAAAACTTGTGCATGCAATGGTTTTCTTTCTTCTATTTGACTGAAGCAAAACTGACAAAAGAACCCCATAAAAAGAATCGTAATTTTAGCTTTCATCCGTAATAAGTTAGTGGCATTTTCTTCAAAAATAGTATCAAACTCAGTACTTGTTTATTTTTCAAGGGCAGTGACACTTTTGTATTCCTTATTCTTTGTTACCAAAAAATCAATCAACTGAAATTCCTCACTAGGTTTCATCAAAAACCTTGATTTAGGATCATTTTCGCAAAAAACAAGAAAAAGCTTAATTTCATCATCATTCAATTTTAATGTATTAGCAAAAAAAGAATAATTGATGCGCTTCAAGGCAAGCTCAGAAAAGCTGGTTTCCTGATAGAAATCGACTTTTTTAGGATTATTTTTTCTAAGTACCTTTAAAACATCCTTGTAAATCCGTACAAAGTCCATCCCATTTTCAATCCCACCCACTGGCGGCATTGTTCTGTTTTTTGGAGACGATTTTTCGTCATCAAAATACTTAACATCTACATATTTCTGGGTATTACCACTAATTGGATTCAGTTCTTTTTTGGCTAAAACTAATACCTCAGCCAATTCATTTGTGAAAACATCCAATTTTACCACAAACAGTGGATTGATAAATTCCTTCTCTGAGAGAACAATCCTCTTAGATTTAAATGCCAAACTCGAAAAAACCAAAGTATCATTTGCTTTAGCCGGAATAGTAAAGAAACCATACTGATTAACGACCGTCCCCGTTTGAGAATTAACATTAAAAACAATCACATTTTCTACGGGTACCAGATCATTCCTCACCTGACCCTTCAATGTCTTTCTCTCTCCTACTTGAGCAAAACAAAATTGACAGAACAAAGTGAATAGTATTATTGTTGTTTTAGTTTTCATCTTTTATGATTTTATTGTATTTCAAAGCCAAAGTGGTAATTAAAAACTTTGTCAAAGTTTTATTTTTAGCTGCTAAAGCCGCCACAAAACCGTTATCCTCTACGCAGTAATATTGAAATCCCCGAATATAATCTTGTGGAATCTTTAATTCTTCAACATAATATTCATCTTCAAAAAGATACTCTAATCTATTCAATACCGTCTCTTTTCCCTCTACAACAATTTCCTTTTTTAGCATCTTCTTCCTGCCCGAAATAGTATTCAGCAAACCATCAATCCCTCCACCTGATGTAGCGGTATACATTTTCCTTTCGGCAGCTGTATATTTCTTTTGACCATAAGGAATAATTCTTAAGTTTTCAGCCGTTATATGCGAATTTTCATTGATAATCACTTCCTTCAAGGGGATGTTTTTCAACGCCATTTGAACCTTAATCACATCCACCACTAAATCTTGTGCATTGATTCTCCTACGTAAAGTTACGAGATTTACGGCAGAAAAGACCAAAAGATCTCCTTCTTTTACAAAAAGCGAAAAAGTCCCATTTTTATCTGAAACAGTGGTTTTAGAAGTTCTTGTATTGACAATATTAACCGCCTCCACAGAACTGGAATCGGCACGAATTCTTCCCTGAATTTCAATTTCTTTTAATTGTCCAAAAGAAATTTGGCATAATAAAACCAGAAAAATTAATAGAATATTATTTGTTTTCAATATCAATGATTTCTTTATATTTTATAGCTAATTCACTTAACAGAAACTCGGTAGTTGTTTTGTTTTTTGACTCCAAAATTTTAGTGAATTTTTCATTTTCTACAGTGTAATATTCAAATCCTTTCACGTAGTCTGACGGGATTTTTAATCTATTTACAAAATGATTTCGGTCGAACATTTTTTCCAATAACTTCATATAATGCTCTTTTTTCTCCACCTTAAGTTCTTTTTTGAGCATTTTAGTTCTGCCCGAAAGAAAATTAAGCAAAGGATCAGCCGAGACGGAACCTCCAGCCATACTTCCTGCATTTGCCGAAGCATTAAGATCGGTGGCCGTGTATAACTTTCGCTCGGCCTCAGTATATGATTTTTGATTCCCAGGAATAATCCCTAATGCAACAGCATTGATATTATTGTAACGTTTAATCACAACTTCATTCAACTGATTCATTATAGGCTGCATTCGCACCAAAAAAAGACTACTTCCAAAATCTTGGTCTGTCAAAACAACTTGAATCTTTTTATATTGAAAACCAGAAAAAACCAAAGTATCGCCAACTTTGGCCATAATAGAAAACGCTCCTCCATCTTGGGTGACAACCGTGTTTTCTGTCTTTAAATTCACAACATAAATCCCATCAAGACCCGTCATTTCAAAGCTTACTTTTCCATGGAATAATTGACCGGCAGTTCCTTGTCCCGAGACATTAACCGCATTAAAAACAAAAAACAGGAATACGAATCTAAACATGAAACTAGCCCCAATTTAAATATGGGTTGCTTGTAAAAGTATCCTAATTCGCTCCAAATTAATTATTAAGGACTTGGTAAAAATATGTTAATTAAAATCAAAAAACCGCAGAGCATAAAAATACGATTTTATACCTTTAGCCCAATTTATTAAGCAAACACATGAAAAACATAATTATTGCTAGCACATCTACCCTACATGGTGGGGAGTATCTAGACTATATTTTGCCCGAATTACAGAATCATTTCAAAAACTGCAAAACGATTCTTTTCATTCCCTATGCAAGACCAAGTGGTATTTCGCACGAAGATTACACTGCAAAAGTAGCTTTGGCTTTCGCCAAAATAAACATAGCCGTAAAAGGAATACACGAATTTGAAAACGCAGCAGAAGCAGTTCAAAAAGCAGAAGGAATTTTCACAGGAGGCGGAAATACTTTTTTATTGGTAACCCAATTATACAAAAACGAAATCATGACCATTCTTGCCGAAACGGTAAAAATTGGAACTCCTTATTTAGGTACCAGCGCCGGAAGCAACATTTGCGGATTGACTATGCAAACTACAAATGACATGCCTATCATCTACCCGCCCAGCTTCAAGACTTTGGGATTAATTCCTTTTAACATAAATGCACATTACCTGGATTCTGATAGTCAATCAACCCACATGGGCGAAACACGCGAAACAAGAATAAAAGAGTTTCATGTTTTCAACACTATTCCCGTTTTAGGACTAAGAGAAGGAAGCTGGCTGGAAGTAAAAGACGATAAAACACTTTTAAAAGGCAATCTAAGCGCACGTCTTTTTAGACAAAACCAGATTCCCGTAGAAATAGAAAGCGGAACTGATATTAGTGATTTAAAATAAAAAAAGCCGAAACTTAATAGTTTCGACTTTTTTAAAGAGCGAAAGACGAGGCTCGAACTCGCGACAACCAGCTTGGAAGGCTGGAGCTCTACCAACTGAGCTACTTTCGCATTAACAGGGTGCAAATATACAAACTAAATTCAATTTGACGCAAGTTTTTTTTATTTTTTTTTTCAATGATTTAAAATAGTCCAAATCATTAAAAACAAAAAACCTCAAACTTACGTTTGAGGTTTAGAGCGAAAGACGAGGCTCGAACTCGCGACAACCAGCTTGGAAGGCTGGAGCTCTACCAACTGAGCTACTTTCGCATTACTGTGGTGCAAATATAAATAATAAGTTAGCTTTGAACCAAGTTTTTTTAAATAAAAATGCAATAAAAAATCACATCAATTCTTAACCTTTTTAAAATTAAACCTTTATAAATTAATTTATTTTTTATCAAAATGTATTCTATCCAAAAAATCAGTGCTCAGGACACTTATTCAGTCCGCCACCCTGTCCTTAGAAAAGGAAAACCTACAACTACTTGCTACTTTGATGGGGATGATTTAGCAACAACTTCTCATTTTGGCTTTTTCGCAGACCAAGAATTAGTTGGAGTCCTTTCACTATTTAAAAAAACTAACACTCTATTCTTAGAAAAAGAACAAAGTCAGATTCGAGGCATGGCCATTTTAGAAAATCAGCAAAAGAAAGGATTTGGAGAAGCACTAGTCCAGTATTGTGAAAAAGATTGCATTTCAAAAAAAGTCCCTTTGATATGGTTCAATGCTCGAATTCAAGCTGTAGGATTCTATCAGAAATTAGGATACTCCATAAAAGGGAATCCATTTGAAATTGAAAACATTGGCGAACATGTTGTTATGTTCAAAAAACTGATTTAGAAAAAATCGCATTGTATTTTTTCAATTAAAACCCGTTAGACAATCTTAGTAAAACTTGACTATACAATCAAGAAACTAATTTCGAAGTTTCTATATAGCTTTGAGACGGATAGTAAATAAACAAACAAGATTTGTCTTTAATTGTTTGTATAATACCATCAACTAGCGGCAAAGGTACCGCAGGACAACCTAAGCTCCTTCCTAATCTTTTATTGTTTTTTATAAAGGAATCCGACACATAATCGGCTCCATGAATGACAACGGCTCTTTCTCTAGCATTACTATTGATACCCTTTTCTAAGCCATCCAAACGCAATGAATTACCGTGTTTTCCATTGTATATTTCTCCTGTGACATAAAACCCTAAACTACTTTTGAAAGATTCTGCCACATTAGAAAAACTAGCCGCAAATTCATCACCAGTATTTCTTCCGTGTGCGACTAAAGTATTATATAAAATTTTATTCGTATTCAAATCAATCACCCAAAGCCTTTTGGAATTAGATGACAAACTAAAATCAATTAGTGTCAATATGTTTTTACTAATCAAGCCTTTCTCTTTTAATCGATTAAAGCCTTTTAAAGCCTGTGTAAAACTTTCTAATTTAGGCAAAGGGTATTGATCCGAATTCAATTTACTATAAACCTTTTCTTCATCATTGTCAGAACTCGATTTAATCAATTCTACCGCACTGGTTTTTTTAATTTCCGGTAAGAAAAACTTGTTTGGTGACAACGAAATAAACATTAGCAATAAAGCGGGACAAATTTTATAAATCATTGATTATTATAGTTTTAATTTTTTTTGAATGGCTCCAAATATATAACATAAGATTGTTTTTCTAAAACGAACAAAAGCGAAAAAAGCGATTTTGTAATCAAAATAAGACATCTAAAAATGTTAAAGATTTGCTTATTGTGTTAATTATGTTATTTTTGCTTACCTATACCTCTGATTTATGTCTAAATTTCACTATTTACCGTTATACTTTTTAATTTTATTTAATTTTTCCGCTTTTAGCCAAAAAAAGAGTTTAAAAGCGAAATCTATTACAGAAAGTATCACTGTTGACGGAAAAATAATTGAGGATGCCTGGAAGGAAAATACTGAAGTTGCTACCAATTTCATCATGTTTGAACCAGACAATGGCAAACCAATAAACAAAGATAAGAAAACAGAAGTAAAGGTATTGTACGACAACGACGCTATTTATATTTCGGCAATTTTATACGACAACGAACCTGAAAAAATCCAAAAAGAAATAACCAATCGCGATGTTTTTGGGGTATCAGATCATTTTTCAGTTTCCATAAACGGCTTTAATGATGGTCAGCAAGATTTTAGATTTTATGTTAGTGCTGCCGGAGTTCAGATGGATTGTTTAGCAACAAAAGACAATGAAGATTTCACTTGGGATGCAATCTGGGACAGTAAGGTTGCTATAACCAATTTTGGATGGGTTGTTGAGATGAAAATCCCTTACGCTGCTTTACGTTTTTCAAACACTCAGAAACAAATTTGGGGATTGAATTTCATGCGAGAAATAAAACGAGATGTGCAAAAGTACACTTGGAATCACGTCGATACTAAAATTGGTGCTATAATTGCCCAAGCAGGAACTCTTGAAGGTATTGAAAATATGAAAACCGCAACACGTCTTTTTTTCATTCCTTATACTTCTGCCTATTATCAAGAAGATGATTTTGCCTCTGACCGAACATTCAAAGCGGGTCTTGACATCAAATATGGCATCAATGATTCTTTTACCTTGGATGCGATTTTAGTTCCGGATTTTGGACAGACGCGATTCGACAATGCAATCTTGAATTTGGAACCTTTTGAACAAAAACTCGAAGAAAACCGACCTTTTTTTACCGAAGGAACCAATCTATTCAACTTAGGAAATTTATTTTATTCCCGAAGAATTGGTGGCGCCCCTACCACTGGACCTGGACTAGTAACAAATGAAGAAATCACCAACTATCCGAGCAAAGTTGATTTAATTAATGCGGTAAAAGTTTCTGGCCGAACAGAGAATGGTTTGGGAATTGGTTTCTTAAATGCCGTTACCGAGAAAACTTATGCCGAGATTCTGAACAACGACACAAACGAAAGCAGAAAAGAAGTCGTAGAACCCTTGACCAATTATAACATTTTAGTCTTAGACCAACGTTTTAGACAAAATTCTTCGGTTTCTTTTATCAACACAAACACCACACGTAACGGCAGTTTTAGAGATGCCAATGTTTCAGCCTTACTTTTTGATTTAAGCACCAAAGCCAATACTTATAATCTATATGGAGATTTCAAATACAGCACTATCAATGACATTGAAGATTACAATGGTTTTAAAGCGGGATTAAACTTCGCAAAAACTAGCGGGAGATACCGCTATCTTTTTACCGGAAGATACCTTTCTGAAAATTACGACATAAACGATCTAGGTATTATTTTTTACAACAATTACCACGGCGCTTCGGCCAATGTGAGCTATCGAATATTGAACCCTACTACTCTATTCAACAAATTAAAAATAGAACAGGAACTGAATTTTGAATCTCAAAATACAACAGGAAAAACACAAGAAGCCTGGTACAAAACCATAATAAAAGCAAGTACTTTAAAAAATCATTACGTTGAATTTGCATTGGTTGCAAATCCTCTTGAAAAGTTTGATTTTTACGAACCTCGTAATTATGGAAGTTACGTTTACATTCCCAGAAGTGTTTCCTCCTATTTAGGCATTGAATCTAACAGAAACAATCCCCTAACAATTGATGCCACCATCTCAGGAGCAAAGTTTGACGAAGATGGAAGAATCACCTATGGCGTTGCCGTTAGACCCAAATACAGATTCAATGACAAGCTCTCATTAGAATACACCTTAGATTATACCCGTAAAGAAAATGATCGAGGATGGGTCGCTTTCACAAATACCGATATTATTTTTGCCCAACGAAACAGGGAAATTGCCCAACATGATTTTACAGGAAAATATGCCTTGAGCAATAAAATGACCTTAAACCTTACCGCTCGTTATTATTGGTCTTATTCTGAAAACAGTAAATTCTTTAATTTACAACAAAATGGCTATCTAGCTCAAAACGACGACTACACTTTGAATAAAAACAGAAATTTCAATTCTTGGAATTTTGATTTATCCTACTCTTGGTGGTTTGCGCCCGGCAGCGAATTATCGATTTTGTACCGAAACTATGCACAAGAAAGCACCCCCGATGTCGAGAAAAGCTTAAACACCAATCTGAAAAATGTTTTCAACAGCAACATGACTAATATCTTTTCGATAAGTCTCCGCTATTTTATTGATTACAATTCCGTAAAAAACAAATTTTAATTTTCGGCAAGCCTTACAAAAGCAGTCTTCCCCAAAATCATTGCTAAAATCCCTTCGCATAAAACAAAGAAAAACAATTCAACACACATCAACTGCGCAAGGGAGTTATAATTAATTTAAAAAAAACTGTGATAGAAAATGCATTTGTGATTTTTCAACGCTCTTAGCTTGCAAATACATAATTGTGATTTTGTTCGCAATGAAGATTTTAGAAATACTTTATATTTGTATAAAATTAATCAAAATGAACAAGAAAGTAATTCTAATGATTTTAGACGGTTGGGGAAAATCGCCCGACCCTAAAGTTTCTGCAATTGACAATGCCAATATTCCATTCATAAACAGTCTTTACAAGAATTATCCAAGCGCCCAACTTAGAACTGATGGTTTAAATGTAGGTTTGCCGGAAGGCCAAATGGGAAATAGCGAAGTAGGACATATGAACCTGGGTGCCGGAAGAATCGTATATCAGGATTTAGCCAAAATAAATCTGGCTGTGGCCAATAAAACTTTAGCAAAAGAGCAAGTACTTAAAGATGCTTTTCAATACGCCAAAGACAATAATAAAAAAGTACATTTCTTAGGATTGGTTTCTGATGGTGGGGTTCATTCGCATACTTCTCATCTAAGAGGTTTGATTGACGCAACCCAAGATTATGGTTTGAAAGATGTATTCGTTCATGCCTTTACTGATGGTCGTGATGTTGATCCAAAATCTGGAAAAAAATACATTCAGGATCTGGAAAATTATATTGCAAATACTTCGGTAAAAATTGCTTCGGTAATTGGAAGATATTACGCAATGGATCGTGACAAGCGTTGGGAAAGAGTGAAACTTGCCTATGATTTAATTGTAAACGGAACAGGAACTCATTCCAAAAATCTTGATGTATCCATAGAAGAAAGTTACAAAAATGACATTACAGATGAATTCATCCATCCTATTGTCATGGTAGACGAAAATGACAAACCGCTGGCAACAATTCAAGACGATGATGTTGTTATTTTCTTTAACTTCAGAACCGACAGAGGAAGAGAATTAACAGAAGTATTAAGCCAAACAGATTGTCATGAACAAAACATGCACAAGTTGAACTTGTATTATGTTACCCTTACTAATTATGACGAAACCTATAAAAATGTAAAAGTCGTTTACAATAAAGACAACATCACCGAAACCTTAGGAGAAGTATTAGAAAAAGCGAACAAAAAACAAATACGAATTGCCGAGACTGAGAAATACCCTCACGTGACTTTCTTCTTCTCAGGAGGAAGAGAGGAACCTTTTATTGGCGAAAGCCGCATTTTAAAAAACTCTCCAAAAGTCGCTACTTACGATTTGCAACCGGAAATGAGCGCTTATGAATTGACAGACGCCTTAGTTCCTGAACTTGAAAAAGGAGAAGTGGATTTTGTTTGCCTTAATTTTGCCAACGGAGACATGGTTGGCCATACCGGAATTATGAGTGCCGCCATCAAAGCCTGTGAAGCTGTAGACAAATGCGTCGAAAAAGTAATTACCGCCGCCCTAACCAACGATTACACCACAATTGTAATTGCCGATCACGGAAACTGCGAAACCATGATTAATCCTGACGGAAGCCCAAACACGGCTCACACAACCAATCCGGTTCCAATTATTTTAGTAGACAAAGATTTGAAAGTGATTCATGATGGTGTTTTAGGCGATATTGCTCCAACGGTGCTGGATTTAATGGGAATCGAAAAACCGGAGGTAATGACTTGTCATTCTCTTTTATAAAAAAATTGGATTAAAATCCAAACAACTCTCAACTAAAGCTGTTCCAATCGGGACAGCTTTTTTTATTATAAACTACTTTGATTTTATAAGTTCTTATAAAATCGTACTTTTGCCAACTGAAAACAAGAAATATGATTATAGTTAAATCACGTGAAGAAATAGAATTAATGCGCGAAAGCGCATTAATCGTGTCAAAAACATTAGGAATGATTGCTTCTGAAATCAAAGAAGGAGTAACCACTTTATATCTTGACAAATTAGCCGAAGAATTCATTCGTGACCACGGAGCTGTTCCAAGTTTCCTTGGTTTATACGGATTCCCAAATTCACTCTGTATGAGCCCAAATTCTCAGGTAGTACACGGAATCCCAAATAACAAACCATTAGAAAGTGGCGATGTCATATCGGTGGATTGTGGCGCTTACAAAAATGGATATCATGGGGATCATGCCTACAGTTTTGAAATTGGCGAAGTAGCTCCTGAGGTAAAAAAATTATTACAGGTAACCAAAGAATCTTTATACGTTGGAATCAGAGAATTCAGACTTGGTAACCGCGTGGAAGATGTTGGAAATGCTATTCAAAAATATACCGAAGCACACGGTTACGGTGTTGTTCGTGAATTAGTAGGACATGGAGTTGGTCAAAAAATGCATGAAGATCCAGAAATGCCTAATTACGGAAAACGTGGTCGCGGAAAACTTTTTATCGAAGGAATGGTTGTTGCCATTGAACCGATGATTAACTTGGGAACTCGCAACATCAAACAACACAAAGATGGCTGGACAATTACCACCGCTGACGGAAAACCAAGCGCCCATTTTGAACATGATGTAGCTATTATTGACGGAAAGCCAGAAATACTATCTACTTTTGGATACATCTATAAAGCATTAGGAATTGTGAGTAACGAAGAGGATGAATTTAGAAAAACACCTTTAGTTCTGTAATGAAAAAACTCTTCAAACTCGTACTCAATACCATACCTCGCCCATTACTTATTCGTTTAAGTTATGTTGCGCGTCCTATTATCGCTTTTTCATTAAAAGGAAATAAATATACCGATCCTATTGACGGAAAAAGTTTTAAATCGATGTTGCCTTATGGATACGAAACACAACGCAACAATGTGCTTTCGCCAAGTACACTTTCACTCGAAAGACACCGATTACTTTGGTTGTATTTGAACGAGGAAACTGATTTTTTTACTTCTAAAGAAAAAAAGAAAGTCCTGCATTTTGCACCCGAACAGGCTTTTTATAAATTATTCAGAAAACAAAAAAACCTGGATTATACCACAACCGATTTGTTTTCGCCTTTGGCCGATGTAAAAGCTGATATTTGTGATTTGCCTTTCGAGGACAATCAATACGATGTCATTTTGTGCAATCACGTTTTAGAGCACATTCCGGATGACACCAAAGCAATGCAGGAGTTATTCCGGGTTTTAAAACCCGGCGGAATGGCCGTTTTACAAATTCCGCAAGATTTATCAAGAGCCATAACATTTGCAGATGACACGATTACAGACCAAAAAGAGCGCGCTAAGATATTTGGGCAATACGATCACGTTCGAATTTACGGACGCGATTATTTTGATAAATTAAGAAGCATTGGCTTTAAAGTAGTTGAAGAAGATTACACAAACAAAATCTCGCCAGAATTAGTAGAGAAATATTGTTTAGCAAAAGGGGAAATTATCCCTGTTTGTTTTAAATAGGCTCCAAAAAAAGCTTTGACAGATTGGCATAATAATGGTACTACTTTATTTGTTATATTTACACTTTAGCAATACCATTATTATGCTTAAATCTTTTTTACAAAAAATAATCCTACTCCTTTTTATTACTTCAGCTGCTGCCCAAGTAGAGAATGAAGTAAGCCCACCATATAACATAAAAACAGTTTCGTTTGTCCAAAACAATCAAAATGCAATTCCAATATTCCCATTAGGAAGTGGATTTCAATTGCAGTTTGATGATTTATTTGGAAATGAAGCCGATTATTTTTATGAAATTATCCATTGTGACTACAACTGGATTCCTACTGATATCCCAAAAAATGAATATCTACAGGGTTTTGACAATCAAAGAATCCAGGACTATACAAATTCTTTCAACACCTTACAAATTTACTCGCATTACAAATTAGCAATTCCCAATCAGCACACCCAGCAATTGCTTATTAGCGGGAATTACATGCTCAAAGTTTTAAACAGCGATAGAGAACTTGTCTTTTCGAGAAAATTCATCCTTCATGAAGATGTAGCAAGCGTTCCTATCCAAGTAAAAAGAGCCCGAACTGTACCTAATTTAGAATCCAAGCAAAACTTAGAGTTCACTATAAAATCAAAAATTATCACGTTCCAAAACCCTCTAAAAAACATCAAAGTAGTATTGCTTCAAAACGGAAAATTCAACTCCGCCATTAAAAACATCAAACCTCAATACACCATTGGCAATGATTTAATTTACAAATACGATGCAGAAACCCAGTTTTGGGCAGGAAATGAATTTTTATATTTTGAAAACAAAGATATAAGAGCTGCTAACAACAATGTGTCACGAGTGGACTCAAGTACTGATATTTACAATTCTTATCTATACACAAACAATGCCCGAACAAATTTCCCTTATTCCATCACCCAAGATATTAATGGAAACTTTGTTGTTCGAAACTTAAATGCAGCAAATGATGAAATTGAAGCGGATTATGCTTGGGTATACTTTAGTCTTTCTGCCCCAACTTTCCGTTTAAATAAAGACATTTACATCAATGGTATGTTCAACAATTACAGCCTGACCCCAGAATACAAAATGGACTATAACCCAAAAAAAGGGATTTATGAAAAAGCTCTTTTAATCAAACAAGGATTTACAAATTTTGAATATACTGTGGCTGACACCAATAAAAAAATTGACTACCCAAATGCCATAGATGGTAATTTCTACCAAACGGAAAATGATTACACCATTTTAGTTTATTACCGAGAAAATACCGATCGATACGATCGTGTAATTGGAAAAGGCACTACAAATTCAACAAATATCATCAACTAAAAAAACATCCGCATAAACAACAAAACCAAAGCAAAAATTTTGTATTTTTGTTTCTGTAACGCACCCCTTTACTGTTCAAATATGGTAACTCAAATTACAAGAGGTATAAAAATATCAGTATTGACTAGTTTTGAAGGAACCTACTTCAAAAACTACAAAATTCACTTTGCCTTTAGTTACCAAATCACAATTGAAAACCACAGTAAAGATTCTGTTCAACTGATATCTCGCCATTGGGAAATATTTGACTCTTTAAATGATGTCGAAATTGTTGACGGAGAGGGAGTTATTGGAAAAAAACCTGTTTTAAAACCAGGCGAACGCCACACCTATAGTTCCGGCTGCTTACTATCATCTCCTTTCGGCTCGATGAAAGGCTATTTTAACATGATTAATTTCACAAGCACAAAAAACTTCAAAGTTTTCGTACCTACCTTTAGGTTATGCGCACCATTTGCGTTAAATTAAGCTTTTGATTTCTAAAGTTATTTTTGATTTTCTTATCGTTTATTTATACCATTTTTAATTTATCCTTTGTACTTTTGTTGGGCAGTAAATTATTCGCAATCATTAGCGTAATTTATTTTTTTTAATGTCTAATCTTATCTGTATTTAAACAGATTAACAAATTACAACATCATGCTAAAAGGATTTTTTCATGTACCAAAAGCAGTAAACGAGCCGGTAAAGAGCTACGCACCTAACTCACCAGAAAGAGCAGCTGTTCAAGCGGCCTACGCAGAAATGTGGAATTCTAAAATTGACGTTCCTCTTTACATTGGAAACGAAGAAATTAGAACCGGAGACACTAAAACAATGTCAGCGCCTCACGATCACCAACATATTGTAGGGACATACCATCAAGCTGAAAAATCACATATCGAAAAAGCCATTTCAACAGCACTTGAAGCTAGAAAGACATGGTCAAAAATGGCGTGGGAACAACGTGCAGCTATCTTCTTAAAAGCAGCCGAATTGATCGCAGGACCATACAGAGCTAAAATTAATGCAGCAACTATGATTGCGCAATCTAAAACTATTTACCAGGCCGAAATTGATGCCTCATGTGAACTTATTGACTTTTTACGTTTCAACGTAGAATACATGACGCAAATCTATAACGAACAACCTAAGTCAACATCAGACATGTGGAACCGCGTTGAATACAGACCATTAGAAGGTTTTGTATACGCGATCACTCCTTTTAACTTTACAGCAATCGCTGGAAACTTACCTTCTTGTGTTGCTTTAATGGGTAACGTTGTAGTTTGGAAACCAGCTGCAACCCAAGTATATTCAGCAAATTTATTGATGCAAATATTTAAAGAAGCCGGATTACCTGATGGTGTAATCAACATGGTAATGGGAGATTCAGGAATGGTAACCGAAACCTTATTAGCAAATCCACATTTCGCTGGAGTTCACTTCACCGGTTCAACTGGAGTTTTTAATGATATTTGGGCAAAAATTGGAACAAACATCAGCAAATACAAAACATACCCAAGAATTGTAGGAGAAACAGGTGGAAAAGATTTCATTATTGCACATCCATCAGCTAACGCAAAACAAGTAACTACAGGGATTTCTCGCGGTGCATTTGAGTACCAAGGGCAAAAATGTAGCGCTGCTTCTCGTGTATATATTCCACAAAGTTTGTGGCCAGCTGTAAAAACTCAATTAGAAGCCGATTTAAAATCGATGAAGATGGGTTCTCCGGAAGACATGAGCAACTTTATCACTGCTGTTATATCTGAAGGTTCTTTCGACAAATTAGCTAGATATATTGATCAAGCTAAAAAAGATAGCGATGCTGAAGTAATTATTGGTGGAAATTATGATAAATCAAAAGGTTATTTCATTGAACCAACGGTTATTTTGACAACAAACCCAAAATATACTACAATGGAAACCGAATTATTCGGACCTGTTGTAACTATTTATGTTTATGAAGACGCTAAATGGGCCGAAACTTTAGAATTAGTTGACACTACATCTGAGTACGCTTTAACAGGTGCTGTTTTCAGTCAAGATCGTTACGCTATTGAAGAAGCTACTGTAAAATTACAAAACGCTGCTGGTAACTTCTACATCAATGATAAACCAACTGGAGCTATAGTAGGGATGCAACCTTTTGGTGGAGCAAGAGGGTCAGGAACCAATGATAAAGCAGGTTCTATGCAAAATTTATTGCGTTGGGCTTCAGCAAGAACAATTAAAGAAACTTTTGTAACTCCAGTAGACTACAGATACCCATTTTTAGGAGAAGAATAGTCTGAGACCTGCCTCAAGTGACATTATATAAGAAACCCACAAGATTCAATTAGTTGATTTCTTGTGGGTTTTGTCTTTAAATAAAAAAACTTAATTATTGCGCAACAAACTTTAACGGTAAATGCACTACTTTTTTAGTTTCGAAAAATTCATCTTCAAAAAAATCAGCTAGATCGTACTGCGTTGCTTTTGGGAAGTCTTTTAATTCCTCTGTTAAATCTCCACCTTTTAGATATAAAATTCCGTTTTTTAATTCGTGTTTATGCTGTTTCTTGATTTTAGTTTTCACCCAAGAAACAAAATCAGGCATATTAGTAACCGCTCTACTAACGATAAAATCAAAGTCTCCTTTTACGTTTTCGGCGCGAATTTGTTCTGCTTTAACATTTTTAAGCTCCAAGGCTTCGGCAACAGCCTGAACGACTTTTATTTTTTTGGCAATGACATCAATCAGGTAAAATCGTGTTTCAGGAAAAAGTATCGCCAATGGAATTCCGGGAAAACCGCCGCCAGTACCCACATCCAGTACATAAGTTCCGGGTTCGAATTTCATTATTTTAGCTATTCCCAAAGAATGCAAAATATGCTTTGTATACAAAGCATCAATATCTTTTCTTGAAATAACATTTATTTTTTCGTTCCAATCATGATATAGCAAGTCTAATTTCGCGAATTGCTCTTTTTGAGCCTCAGTCAAATTAGGAAAATACTTAAGAATCTCGTCCATCAGTCTAATTTTTTAACAAAAGTACTCTTTTTAGCTTGGAAATATTTAACTCAATTTTGCAAATTGAAAATTTATAATAATTATCTTTGGAAACTATTTCAATTTTATATGAATAATACTGCTCCTACATTTGCTAAGCAAGATCCTTTGAAGTTTTTCAGAACACTTAACTCCCGAGTTAACAACTACTTTAAAGAAAATAATATCCAAAAAACCGGAAACTGGAAACTTCACCTCAAAGCTGTCATCTTATTTACAGTTTTTCTTGTTCCTTATTTTCTTATTCTAACCCTTGATATGCCGTTTTGGGCTCACTTACTTTTAACCATTGTTATGGGGATTGGAATGGCTGGAATTGGCATGAATGTCATGCACGATGGCAACCATGGATCGTATTCAAACAAAAGCTGGATTAATAAAATAATGGGAGGAACCATTTATGTATTAGCCGGAAACGTATACAACTGGCAGGTACAACACAATGTTTTACATCATACCTATACAAACATTCCCGGCCATGACGAGGATCTGGATGCAGGAAGAATCATCCGTTTTACGAAAAGTGCAAAATGGCATAGCTTTCACCGCTTCCAACAATATTATTCTGTTTTCTTATACGGTTTGCTTACATTCAATTGGGCGATTACAACCGATTTTAAACAGATGAGAAACTACCTTAAAAGAAAATTATCTTACGGAGAAGCCAAAAGTCCAAAAATCCTTTGGACAACTTTGATCATAACAAAAATAATCTATGTGACTATCTGGATTGCATTGCCTATAATCATTGGAATCACATGGTGGAAAGTGCTGATAGGCTTCTTTGTCATGCATTATACAGCCGGATTAATCCTAAGCATCGTATTCCAATTAGCACATGTTGTTGAAGAAACAACCAACCCTTCCCCAAATGAATTAGGAGAAATGGATAACACTTGGGCAATTCATCAATTGTTCACGACAACTAATTTTGCTCCAAAAAACAAAATAGTAAACTGGTACACCGGTGGCTTAAATCACCAAATAGAACACCATATATTCCCGAATATAAGTCACATTCACTACGGTAAAATTGCCAAAATTGTTCGTGAAACCGCACAAGAATGCAATCTGCCTTATTACGAATACAAAACGATGCGAAGTGCCGTTATTGCTCACTTCAAGCATCTAAAAGAGTTAGGAATGAAACCGGAACTTAACTAACAAGAGAACTAAAAACGTATCTAAAAATATTTAACTACAACCTATTTACAATGAATCCACTTTCAGACAGAATCAACAACCTGGCTACCTCGCAAACACTAGCAATGGCAGCTTTGGCCAGAGAATTAAAAGCGCAAGGAAAAGACATTATCAGCTTAAGCTTAGGAGAACCGGACTTTAACACGCCCGATTTCATCAAAGAAGCAGCAAAGAAAGCAATTGACGAGAACTACAGCACTTATTCTCCAGTAGAAGGATATCTAGAATTGAAAGAAGCAATCTGCAGAAAATTCAAAAGAGACAATAATTTAGAGTACAAACCTTCACAAATTGTCGTTTCAACAGGAGCAAAACAATCTTTATACAATATTGCACAAGTAATGTTAAACGACGGTGACGAGGTAATCTTACCAGCTCCATATTGGGTTTCATATTTCGAAATCGTAAAATTATCCGGTGGAGTGCCTGTAGAAGTTCCAACTTCTGTAGAAACGGACTTCAAAATCACAGCTGAACAACTGGAAGCTGCCATCACACCAAAAACTAAAATGATGTGGTTCTCTTCTCCTTGCAACCCAAGTGGTTCAGTATACAGCAGAGAAGAATTAACTGCCTTAGCTAAAGTATTGGAAAAATATCCAAATATTTATGTTGTGGCTGACGAAATATATGAACATATTAATTTTTCAGGGACTTTTTGCAGTATCGCATCTATCCCAGGAATGCTAGAAAGAACAATCACTGTAAACGGAGTTGCCAAAGCATTTGCAATGACAGGATGGAGAATTGGTTATATAGGAGCACCAGAATTTATCGCAAAAGCCTGTACTAAAATCCAAGGACAAGTAACTTCTGGAGCAAACTCCATTGCACAACGCGCTACAATCACCGCATTAGATGCTGACCCTGCTGTATTAAACGAAATGGTTCAAGCTTTTCACAACCGTAGAGATTTAGTAGTTGGATTATTAAAAGAAATTCCAGGAGTAAAAATCAACGTTCCTGAAGGTGCTTTTTATGTATTCCCAGACGTTTCTTCATTCTTCGGAAAAACATTAAAAGGAACCGAAATCAAAAATGCGATGGATTTATCAATGTACCTTTTGGCCGAAGCTAACGTAGCCACAGTTACAGGTGATGCTTTTGGGAATCCAGATTGTATTCGTTTTTCATACGCAACAAGCGACGAAATCTTAAAAGAAGCTTTAAAAAGAATCAAAAACGCTTTGGCATTGTAGTCAAAAACGCATTCTATACCATTTTGCCTCAAGGAAACTTGGGGCATTTTTTTTGGGCGTGCCCCGCCAAAAAAAGCGGGTCAGGCTATTCGCTCTAGCTTTTATTCCGCTAGGCTTCATAAAAGGATGCCGCTACTATCCTTCACGCGAATAAAACTAACAAGGCGAAAATACTCAATCCGCAAAACATAATATATAACACAAAATAATCAGCGAATTATCGCTCAAAAAAAAGCAATTCAGTATTTTTACATCTCAAATTAGATTTAAAAACGATGAAAATACTATTGCTAGGTTCAGGCGAATTAGGAAAAGAATTTACAATTGCAGCCCAACGCATCGGCCAAACCGTTATTGCTGTTGATAGCTATGAAAACGCACCAGCCATGCAAGTAGCTCATGACTTTGAAGTCATCAACATGCTTGATGGTGAAGCTTTGGATCGCATTGTAGCTAAACACAATCCTGATTTTATCGTTCCAGAAATAGAAGCCATCCGTACCGAGCGTTTTTACGATTACGAAAAACAAGGAATCACAGTGGTTCCCTCTGCCAAAGCGGCTAACTTTACTATGAATCGCAAAGCCATTCGCGATTTGGCCGCTAAAGATTTAGGACTAAAAACAGCTGCTTATCGTTACGCTACAACTGCCGAAGAATTAAGACAAGGAGTCGAAGCCGTTGGAATGCCTTGTGTGGTAAAACCATTGATGAGTTCGTCAGGAAAAGGACAATCAACCATAAAAACCGAAGTGGACATTGAAAAAGCATGGAATTATGCGGTAGAAGGTTCCCGAGGTGATGTGGTAGAAGTTATCGTTGAAGCATTTGTGAAATTCAATTCCGAAATCACTTTATTAACCGTTACTCAAAATAACAATCCAACACTTTTTTGTGCTCCGATAGGACATCGTCAAGAACGAGGTGATTACCAAGAAAGCTGGCAACCCGCTAGAATTTCGGACAAAGACTTATACGAAGCACAGGACATGGCCGAAAAAGTAACTGAAGCTTTAGGAGGCGCAGGACTTTTTGGAGTCGAGTTTTTCTTGGCAGATGATGGTGTTTATTTCTCGGAACTCTCTCCAAGACCACACGATACCGGAATGGTAACTTTGGCAGGTACACAAAATTTCAACGAATTTGAACTGCACCTAAGAGCTATTTTAAGCTTACCTATTTACGAAATTACCTTAGAAAAAGCAGGAGCCAGTGCTGTAATTTTAGCCACAGCAAACTCAAACAATCCAAGCTTTAGCGGAATTGAAAAAATCGCTTGTTTACCCAAAACTGATTTCAGACTTTTTGGCAAACCTACATCAAGACCATATAGAAGAATGGGTGTCGCTTTGACCTATGGCAGCTTAGAAACTCCAATCGAACAAATTGTCGAACGAGCTAAAAAAGCAGCCGATTTAATCTCTGTACACTCATAAATTTCATTTAGAAACCCTAAAATCTGTGGGAGTAACAGTAGTGTTTTTTTTGAAAAATCTAGAAAAATAGGAATAATCATCATATCCCAATGCGGTAGCAATCTCATTGACAGTCATTTTCTTGTCCATCAACATACGCTTTGCCTCGAGAATAATCCTATCGGTAATAACATCTGTGGTTGTTTTTTTCAGGATCTCATTACATATTCGATTCAAATGCTTTAATGTAATATTGAGTTGTGAAGCATAAAAAGATGCTGCTTTTTGATCTTTGAATTTTTTTTCTAAAAGCTTCTCAAATTCACTGATTTTCACATTATAAGAATGCTTTTCATATACATAGGTTTCACTATATTTTCGAGCAATTTCAATATGAATGATATCTAGCAAATTCATTATTTTATCTTGCTTTAATGCTTTGTTTCCTTGGTTTTCAACAATTAAACTATTAAAATAAGGCAACAAAGCTTTTGATTCAGCATGATCAAAAATAATTTCGGGAACACTATTAATTGAATGATAGAAAGAATAGTCTTCAATTCCTTTTTGTCCAAAATAAAGATTATACACTTCCTGAGAATAGAAAATAACAAATCCCTCCACATCATCGGACAAATTCCAATGATGCATCTGTCCGGGTTGCATCATGAAAACACTTCCCGGTTGCACCTTATAAGTGTCAAAATCAATTTCATGAAAACCGGAACCCTTAGTAAAAAAGGTTAAAACATAAAAACTATGCCTATGAGGTTCCTCTACAAAACTATGATCTATCAAATGGTTTTTGAACGTATTGACATACAAATCGCCATTAACTGAATTACAGTTAAACCGCTGAATATTGTAAATAGGATACTTTTTCATAAGCTTAAAAATGTCTTTATTGTGCTATAATAAGCGAATATAGAAAACATCTGAAACATAGCTTATAGATATCTTTGAAAAAAAATAACAAAAATGTCAAGCACAATTGCCCACATCCTAAACAATGACTGCCCTCATTGTCATCAAGGCAAAATTTTTAAAGAAAAAAGCATCTTTTTTAAATTTGGATTCCCAAAAATGAACTCCCATTGTTCTCATTGCCAGTACAAATTCGAAAAAGAACCTGGTTTTTTCTTCGGTGCCATGTATGTCAGTTATGGCCTGACCGTAGCCGAAAGTATTGCCACTTATGTCATTGCCCAATTCTTTTTTGACAAAGCTTTCGATTTAAGACTCATTCCTATTATAGGTGTAGTTATTCTCGCAATGGCCTCCTTTAACATTAGACTCTCGCGATTATTATGGATTTATATGTTCAAAAATTATTCGATGTAAAAATTTGAAATAGCAATCCAAAAAAGTACTATATTGGTCGGAATAAATTTGAAACGAAATGAAAAAAATTCTAACTTCTATATTCCTGTTCTCAGTATTAGTAGCCACTGCCCAAGATAAAAAAGAACAGCCAAAAACACAAATTCTAGATGCAGCCTGCGGACAATGCCAGTTTAAAATGGAAGGATACGGCTGTGATTTAGCAGTGCGCATTGACGGGAAAAATTATTTTGTAGATGGAACTTCGATTGATTCCCATGGCGACGCCCATGCCGATGACGGTTTTTGTGCCGTTATTAAGAAAGCAGAAGTTGTTGGCGAAATAAAAAACAATCGCTTTGTGGTTACGCATTTCAAAGTACTTCCCGAGCAAAAGAAAAAAGACCAAAAATAGTGTCCCTCATTCTACTCAATATCAACAAACACATCTCGCTTAGTCCAGAAGAGCAGCAACTTTTTTTGTCCAAAACTGAAGTCCATCATTTTAAAGCCAAAACCATTTTGTTGAATTCCGGCCAAGTTTGTAAACATTCTTACTTTGTAAATTCAGGAACACTCAGGAGTTTCAACATCAATGATAATATTGTCGAGCATGTGCTTAGTTTTGCTTGTGAAGGCTGGTGGATTAGCGATATGTATAGTTTAATTTCACAAAAACCCGGTAATCTCTTTATTGAAGTTCTGGAAGATGCCGAAGTGGTATTACTTTCAAAAGAAAACCAAGAACAGCTTTATATCGAAATACCAAAATTCGAACGCTTTTTTAGAATTCTGACCGAAAACTCCCTAGTGGCTAATCAACAAAGACTAATGGACAGTTTAAGCTTATCGGCCGAAGAACGCTTTGAAAAATTTTGCGAAAAATACCCCACTTTAACCCAAAAAATTCCTCAAAAGCAGATTGCTTCTTATATAGGCGTAACACCCGAATTTTTCAGTAAGATGAAAAGCAGATTACTAAGAAATCAATAAGTCGTCTTCAGTCGCAATTTAGAGTCTTAAAAACGCAATACTACTTTTCTTAATCTACATTAAGAGCCTACTCCTTTCAATGGTTGTAAATTTGTATCATAATAATCACTAAATTTATATATCATGAAAAATACCGTTTTACATAAAGCAGATACAAGAGGACATGCAGATCATGGTTGGCTAAACGCTTATCACAGTTTTAGTTTTGCAAGTTGGTACAACCCAGACCGAGTTCAATTTGGAGCACTTCGTGTATTGAATGATGACACCATTGCAGGCGGAATGGGTTTTGGCACACACCCCCATGACAATATGGAAATCATCACCATTCCTCTTGAAGGCGATTTAGCCCATAAAGACAGCATGGGAAATACGGAAACCATTAAAACCGGTGACATTCAAGTTATGAGTGCCGGAACTGGGGTAAAACACAGTGAATTTAATCCAAATTCTGATCAAAGAACAAAATTATTGCAAATTTGGGTTTTTCCAAACAAAAGAAATGTAACGCCTCGTTACCAACAGATTACTTTAGATTCTGAAGATCGAAAAAACAAATTACAACAAATTCTTTCACCAAACGAGGAAGATGCCGGAGTTTGGATTCATCAAGATGCTTGGTTTCATTTGGGCAAATTCGACAAAGGAATTGAAACTACTTATGATTTAAAAAAATCAGATAATGGCGTTTATATTTTTGTTCTTTCCGGAAATCTATCCATCAACGGACAGGAATTAGAAACTCGAGATGGTCTAGGGCTTTGGGACACCAATTCTTTAGAAATTAAAGCAACTTCTGATGCCGAATTCTTATTAATGGAAATCCCAATGCATTATTAATTAAAAAATTAGGTTATGAATGCAATTCCAGAACTAGAGTACAACGAGAAAAAAGGCCATTTCCACATCACAGTAAATAATCAAACAGAAGCCAAAATGACCTTTGTTTTCGCTGGTGAACACAAAATAATCATTGACCACACCGAAGTAAATCCAGCTAGTAACGGCAAAGGCTATGGGAAAAAATTAGTAGAAAAGGCCGTTGAATTTGCCCGAGAAAAAGGAATTACAATTCTTCCTTTATGTCCTTTTGCTAAAAGTGTTTTTGATAAAACACCTGAATTAAGAGACGTATTGTAACCTAAAAACTAAGATTATGGATCCAAAAGACATCAAAAAAGAATACACTAACGGAGAAATTACCATAATATGGCAATCAGGCAAATGTATTCATTCAGGCAACTGTGTACGAAATAATCCCGATGTTTTTCAACCTAAACAAAAACCATGGATTAAGATTGAAGGATCTTACAGCAAAAAAATTATTGATGCGGTACAAAAATGCCCATCAGGAGCTTTAACTTATTACAAAAATAACATATAAAAACATCTTATGGCAACAACAAAATGGGCAATTGACCCAACACATTCAGAAATAGGCTTTAAAGTAAAACACATGATGTTTACTAATGTTTCAGGTAAATTTGAAACTTATGACGCTACAATTGCTACCGAAGACGAAAACTTCGAAAATGCAAAAATTGAATTTTCAGCCGACATTAATTCTGTTAATACTCACAATACGGATAGAGATACCCATCTAAAAAGCGCTGACTTTTTTGACGCTGACAATCATCCTAGACTTACTTTTAAAGCATCTTCTTTTTCTAAGATAGACGATCATAATTACACTTTGACAGGAGATTTAAGTTTAAGAGGAGTAACAAAACCTGTACAATTCCCAGTTGAATTTAGCGGATTAATGAAAGATCCTTGGGGAAACACTAAAGCCGGATTGAACATTTCAGGCAAAATTAACCGTAAAGATTGGGGACTAAACTGGAATGCGGCTTTGGAAACAGGTGGTCTTTTAGTAAGCGAAGAAGTACGTTTACAAATCGAATTGCAATTGGTAAAATTGTAATTCCAAAACAGATTCCTAATACTAAAACAGCCTTATTTTTCAAATGAAGAATAAGGCTGTTTTTTTTTTGTGTATTACAAAAGCTAAACTTTCTCTTTAGCCCTGATGGAAGTAAAAATCCTTTACAGCCGGGGTTCGGCTGGAAAGATTGAAACGTACAGCAGGAGAAAAACTGATTAGAAGCACTTGATGAATGCTCCTAAAACTCCTTGCCATAAATTATAAAAAAATAGTATTTTTGCAGTCGGTTTAATTTATTGAATCGTTCAATCTTTAAATAAAAAAACTACAGATGAAAGCATACGTATTTCCAGGTCAAGGGGCACAATTTACAGGAATGGGTAAAGACCTATATGAAAACTCTACATTAGCCAAAGAATTATTTGAAAAAGCAAATGAAATATTAGGTTTCCGTATCACAGACATCATGTTTGAAGGTACGGCAGAGGAATTAAAAGAAACCAAAGTAACCCAACCGGCAGTCTTTCTTCATTCGGTAATTTTGGCTAAAACATTAGAAAACTTTGAACCAGAAATGGTAGCAGGACATTCTTTAGGCGAATTTTCGGCCTTAGTAGCCAACGGTGCTTTGTCCTTTGAAGACGGTTTAAAATTAGTTTCGCAACGCGCTTTGGCCATGCAAAAAGCTTGCGAAATAAAACCATCAACTATGGCGGCCGTTTTAGGATTGGCCGATAATATCGTCGAAGAAGTTTGCGCTTCAATTGACGGGGTTGTAGTCGCAGCAAACTACAATTGCCCGGGACAATTAGTGATTTCGGGAGAAACATCAGCAGTAGAAAAAGCTTGTGAAGCGATGAAAGCCGCTGGCGCAAAAAGAGCCCTATTATTGCCTGTAGGTGGTGCATTTCACTCGCCAATGATGGAGCCGGCAAGAGAAGAGCTGGCAGCAGCAATTGAAGCAACTACTTTCTCTACACCTATATGTCCGGTATATCAAAACGTAACAGCAAGTGCTGTTTCTGATCCTGCTGAAATAAAGAAAAATCTAATTATCCAATTAACTGCTCCGGTAAAATGGACACAATCAGTACAGCAAATGATTGCCGACGGCGCTACCTTATTTACCGAAGTAGGTCCAGGAAAAGTATTAGCCGGATTGATTGGAAAAATCGATAAAGAAGCTGCAACAGCGAATGCTTAATTTAAAAGGCAGCTTCTAATTTGCAACGTACAGCCTTCAAAATGGGGCTCAACGATAAAATACTCATGAACAAAAGTTTATGAGTATTTTTTTTTATCTTTATCAACAATACTCTAAATCGATTATTAATTCATCTAAAACCAAGAAAATGAGAAAAGTACTTTTAGGATTAGCATTTATTGCAACTTTAATGACTTCGTGCAAGAAAGAAACAAAAGACGAAGTAAAAGAAGCTACCGAAGCCGTAGGCGACGAAATGAAAGAAACTATAGATTCAGCAAAAGTAAAAGCTGATGCTGCAATTGACTCTACAAAAGTCAAAGCCGCAGAAACACTTGAAAAAGGGGCTGAAAAAATGGACGAAGCCGCTGAAAAATTAAAAAAATCAGGTGAAAAATAATTACCAAAAAAAGGCTGTCCTTATTGACAGCCTTTTTTTTATTCTCTGATTTTTTGCTCCCATTTCCAAGCGCTCGCTAAAGACTCCTCCAGAGTAGACTTAGCTTTCCAACCTAAAATTTTATTCGCTTTATCAGTATTGGCATAAGCCTCAGTGATATCACCTTCACGACGAGGAACTATTTTATAAGGTAATTTTTTACCACTTACTTTTTCAAATGCTTGAATTACTTCCAAGACTGAACTTCCTGTTCCAGTTCCCAAATTAAAGGTTTCAACCTTGGTCTCATTTTTCTTACTCAATAATCGCTGCAAAGCAACTACATGCGCCTTGGCCAAATCTACTACATGAATATAATCACGAATCGCTGTTCCGTCAGGAGTAGGATAATCATCTCCGTAAACTGATAATTGCTCACGCAAACCAAAACCGGTCTGGGTAATAAACGGCACTAAATTTTGAGGAACACCGATAGGCAATTCTCCTATTTCAGCCGAAGGATGAGACCCAACCGGATTGAAATAACGCAACAAAATGGCGTTCACATTAGTCACTTTGGCCACATCAGTGATGATTTCTTCTCCAATTTGCTTGGTATTTCCATAAGGAGACATCGCCGTTTGAATCGAAGCATCCTCTGTTATTGGCATTGTTTCCGCTTGGCCATAAACCGTACAAGACGAACTGAAAATAAAATGCGCCTCTGGTTTTTGCTGTAATTCCTGAAGCAAATAAACTAAAGTATTGATGTTATTTTCATAATACAACAACGGATTCTCGACACTTTCCCCTACTGCTTTTGAAGCAGCAAAATGAATTACACCGGAAATATCATCGTGTTTTTTGAAAAAATCCTGAACTGATTTTTTCTCTCTAAGATCTAATTTTTCAAAAATGGGCATTTTAGCTGTTATAGCAACAATTCCTTTCAAAACTTCTTCCGAAGAATTAGATAGATTATCGATAATTACTACTTCAAATCCTTCATTCTGCAATTCAACAACGGTGTGCGAACCTATAAAACCTAATCCGCCTGTTACTAATACTTTCATGTAATCTTAATTTGTTGATTCGTTTAATCGGTTTATCGATTAAACGAATAACCGATTAAACAAAAAAAAATTATTTTAAAAATTCTAAAACGCTATCTGTGATAAATTTGATTTGTTCTTCATCAAGTTCCGTGTGCATTGGTAAGGAAATCACTTCTTTTACCAATTGATTGGTTACCGGAAAATCTTCTTCTTTATATCTTGGATCCAAATACGCTTTTTGAGAATGCAAAGGAATCGGATAATAAATAGCACATGGAATTCCTTTATCTAATAGATGTTGCATCAAAGCGTTTCTGTCAGCATCTATAATTCTTAACGTATATTGGTGAAAAACATGACAGTCGCAAATATCACAGATATTTGGCGCCACAATATTCTTATGCCCTTCAAAAGCAGCAGAATATTTCCTGGCCGCATCTTGTCTGGCTTTATTATACTCATCGAGTAACGGCAATTTAGCATTCAAAACGGCTGCTTGAATACTGTCTAAACGAGAATTTACTCCTACAACATCATGGTGGTAACGTTCATACATTCCGTGATTTACGATTCCACGAAGTTTGTGTGCCAAAGCATCATCATTTGTGAAAATTGCTCCGCCATCACCATAACAACCTAAGTTTTTAGAAGGAAAAAAAGAGGTTGCTCCTACATGTCCAATTGTTCCGGCTTTCTTTTTAGTCCCGTCCGAAAATTTACAATTGGCTCCAATAGCTTGAGCATTATCTTCAATAACGTATAAATTATGTTCCTTGGCCAAAGCCATAATCGCTTCCATATTGGCCGCACGACCAAATAAGTGAACCGGAACAATCGCTTTTGTTTTAGGCGTGATAGCCGCTTTGATTCTTTCCAGCGAAATATTCATATTATGCATATCTACATCGACTAAAACCGGTGTTAATTGCAATAATGCGATCACTTCTACCGTTGCTGCGAAAGTAAAATCGGCTGTGATTACCTCGTCACCTGGCTTTAAATCCAATCCCATCATGGCAATCTGCAAAGCATCCGTTCCGTTTGCACAAGGAATTACATGTTTTACATCAAGATATTCCTCTAACTCTTTTTGAAACTGGTGCACCTGAGGCCCATTAATGTATGTATTTGTATCTAAAACATTTTGAATAGAAGCATTTACAGTTGCTGCAATTTTATCATATTGACTTTTTAGGTCAACCATTTGGATTTTTTTCATTTCTATTTTTTTTAAATCAATTAGCTCCGAATCTCAATAATCTGGCTTAGCCAACACATTGTATTCATGACATTGTTCAATTCTACATGGGAGCAGTCCTCGTTAGACTTCATTAAAATTCTTAAGGGCAAAAATATGAATTTAAGCACTAAGATTTAAATGATAAACAAAAGAAACTGTATTTTAGCAAAATAAATTTATCCGTATGCTTTTTCTATACAACACGGCACTACAAATTGCCAGTTTTCTCCTAAAACCCATCGCTTTCTTCAATTCAAAAATCAAACTTTTTGTAGATGGAAGAAAAGTAGTTTTCCCTATTTTGGAACAAAAAATCAAAGCTTCCGATAAAACGATCTGGTTTCACGCCGCTTCGCTTGGCGAATATGAACAAGGCTTGCCGGTAATGGAAAAAATCAAAGAAAAATTTCCCAACCACAAAATCATTCTTACTTTCTTTTCTCCTTCGGGATACGAAGTCCGTAAGAACAATACGGTAGCTGATGTAACTGTTTACCTGCCTTTGGACACTAAAAGTAATGTCGAAAATTTCTTAAAACTGGTACATCCTGAAATGGCGTTTTTTATTAAATATGAGTTTTGGCTCAATTACTTAAACGAATTAAAAAAACAACAAACTCCTACTTATTTGATCTCTGGGATTTTTAGAGAGAACCAAATGTTTTTTAAATGGTACGGCGGTTTTTACAAAAAGGCATTAGACGCCTTCACTTTCTTCTTCGTTCAAAATGAAAGCTCTAAAAAATTACTATTAGAATTAAACAAAACCAATGTAGCCATTTCTGGCGACACCCGTTTTGACCGAGTTGCCACCATTTTGGAAAAAGACAATTCCTTAGATTTTATTTCTGAATTTAAAAACAATAAACTTACAGTAGTTGTTGGCAGTTCATGGCCAAAAGACGAAAATTTACTGATTGACTATATCAATTCGAACAAACATTCCATTAAATTTATTATTGCGCCACACAATATTAAAAGCGAACAAATCAAGCAACTAAAAGCCAAGATCTCAAAAAAAACAGTATTGTACTCTGAAAAAACGAGTAAAAACCTTACCGATTTTGATGTGTTTATCATTGACACGATTGGAATTTTGACTAAAATTTACAGCTATGCTGATATCGCTTATGTGGGCGGTGGTTTTGGAAATCCAGGTGTTCACAATATTTTAGAGCCGGCAACATTTGGTGTTCCAATAATTATCGGACCTAATTATTCCCACTTTGCCGAAGCTACAGCATTAGTCCATATGGGCGGCTGCATTTCGATCAAAAACAGCAAAGAGTTAAATACCGCTTTTGAAGATTTAATTATAAATGAAGACTTCCGAAACGAGAAAGGACACATTTGCAACACTTTTGTATTAATGAACAAAGGCGCTACGGCTATAATTTTAAAAAATATTTTGAATGATCCAATTTAAACCTTTAGCACTTTCTGACATTGATACCATCGTAGATTTGATGCAGCAATTTTACGCTATCGACAATTACCCAATTGACATTGAAATCTCTAAATCGTTATTTAAAGAATTTATCACCGATGAAAATCTGGGAAAGGCTTGGCTTATTCTATCCGAAAACGAGATTGTTGGCTATGTTATTTTAACCTTTGTTTTCAGCTTTGAATATCAAGGAAAAATTGCCTTTTTAGACGAATTGTATTTGACCGAAAAAGCGCGGGGCAAAGGAATTGGAAGCAAAACCATTGCCTTTATTTTGGACGAAAGTAAAAAAGCAGACCTAAAATTAATCTACCTTGAAATAGAAAACCACAATCAAAACGCACAAAAATTGTATCTTGCCAACGGTTTTGAATTACATAATCGAAAATTAATGGCATACAAAACCAGATAAAATTGAAAACTAAATTTATAAACATGAGATTTTTAAAGTTATTCGTATTATTATTCGTCATTCAAACCCAAGCCCAACAAGGTGGCATGTGGATTCCTTCTTTACTAAAAGGAATGAATGAGACAGAAATGAAAAATTTAGGCATGAAAATGTCGATAAAAGAAATTTATGATGTAAACCAATCCAGTCTGAAAGATGCTGTTCCGCATTTTAACGGTGGCTGTACATCGGAAGTTATTTCTCCAAAAGGATTAATATTAACAAATCACCATTGTGGATTTTCTCAAATCCAGTCGCATTCTACCGTAGAAAACGATTACCTAACTGATGGTTTTTGGGCGTATAAAATGGAAGACGAATTACCAAACGAGAATCTATACGTAACTTTTATCGTAAAAATTGAAGACGTTACCGCATCCGTACTGGAAGGAACAGCCGCACTTACTAATGAAGCGGAAAAACAAAAGAAAATCCAGGAGAATATTACAACTCTTAGCCGCACTTTACCAAAAGAAAGCTGGCAGGAAAACAAAATCCGTACTTTTTACGAAGGAAACCAATACATGCTTTTCGTAACCGAAACCTTTACCGATGTTCGTTTGGTGGGTGCTCCGCCTTCCTCAATTGGGAAATTTGGATCTGATACTGACAACTGGGTTTGGCCGCGCCATACCGGAGATTTTTCTTTGTTCAGAATCTATGCAAACAAAGACAACCGTCCGGCAGCCTACTCAAAAGACAATGTTCCTTACACGCCAAAACACTTCTTACCTATTTCACTTGATGGTGTAGCCGAAGATGATTTTACGATGGTTTTTGGATATCCTGGAAAAACAAACGAATATTTGCCTTCAGTTGCGATTGAACAAATCGTAAACGAATTGAACCCTGCAAAAATCGAAATTAGAGACAAAGCATTAAAAGTAGCCGATGGCTTTATGAGAAAAGACAATGCCATCAAAATCCAATATGCCTCTAAATATGCCGGAATTGCTAACTATTGGAAAAAATGGATTGGTGAAACCCAAGGTTTAAAAAAATCAAATGCTATTGCCATTAAAAAAGAATCCGAAAAAGTTTTCCAAAACAATATTACGAAAGCAGGCAAAGAGAAAGAATACGGCAACCTATTAACTGATTTTGACAAAAACTACACCGAAATAGCTCCTTATGCCTTAGCAAGAGATTATTTCCAAGAAGTGGTACAGCGTAATACCGAGTTATTAAGCGTTGCATACAGACTGTACCAATTGGAACAAGTATACAAAGCAAATGGTGAACAATCCTTCACAGATCGAAAAAACAATTTGATTACAGGTCTTTCCGGTTTCTATAAAAACTTTAACGCAAATGTGGATCAAAATGTTTTTGAGCAACTAATAGACTTGTATTCTAAAAAGTCCCCTAAACAGTTTTTACCTCAAAGCTTGGTAAATATAGATGCTACAAATCTGGCTACGGAAATTTACAGCAAATCCAGACTTAAAAGCTATCAAGATTTAAAAGAGCTATTGACCGGCGATACCAAAACCGTCTTAACCAACCTGAATAACGACAAAGCTTATCAACTTGTAAAAGAGTTGTCCGATAAATATTCTATAGAAGTGGCTCCAAAATACGATGAAATCAATTTAAAGATAACAGCCCTGCAAAGAACTTACATGAAGGCGCAGTTAGAATTAAACAAAGACAGCAGAATTTTCCCAGATGCAAATAGCACTTTAAGGGTTACTTACGGAAAAGTAAAAGGATATGAACCAAAAGACGCAACCATTTACACCCCTATCACCTATTTAGAAGGAGTTATGGAAAAATATGTACCTGGAGACTATGAATTTGATGTACCCGCAAAATTAATCGATTTATACAAAGCAAAAGATTATGGAATCTATGCCGAAAATGGCAAACTACCTGTAAACTTCATTGGTACGAATCATACTACAGGAGGAAACTCAGGAAGTCCTGCTATTGATGCAAAAGGAAACCTAGTAGGACTTAATTTTGATAGGGTTTGGGAAGGAACAATGAGTGACATCTATTACGACCCTAGCATTTGCAGAAACATTATGGTAGATGTAAGATACATCTTATTCATCATGGATAAATATGCCGGAGCTAAAAACTTGATCGAAGAATTAAAATTAGTCCACCCAAAAAAGACTAAAACACTGAAAACAAAAACAGTAAATAAAAAATAACGCTCAAAAACAAGTCACTTTATAGATGTATCTTTTCTATAAAGTGTCCTGTTTTAAAGGCTCCACCTAGGCACACTAATTTGAGCTTCACAAAAAACATTATTTTTTCAAAAAAAAAATGAAAATATATTTTACATGTCAAAAAATTTATATCTTTGCCTCGAATTAATAATTAACCTTTTATAATAAAGTAAGATGAAAAAAGTATTTTTAAGTTTAGCTGTTGTTGCTGTTTTAACTGTTGTATCTTGTAAAAAATCTGATGCTGCTGCTGAAGAAACTACTGCTGCTGACACTACTGCTGTAGTTGCTGATACTACTGCTGTTGTTGCTGACACTACTGCTGTTGACACTACTGCTGCTGCTGTTGAAGCTCCTGCTGCTGAGTAATTTTAAATTACATCAAAAAATAAAGCCATCCCACATTGTGTGATGGTTTTTTTTATGTCAAGAAAGCATAAAAAAGCGCCCAAAACAACTGGTTGTTTTTGGGCGCTTTTTTTCATTCACTAATCAATAAAAACAGATCAATCTTCGAACACAAAATTATTATTCGAAAAATCTAAAATCTCAGCTTTCGAACCATATTTCACAATCTCAGCAATTCCCTTTTCTACCATCAATTCCGTACTATACTTTCTACTAGTCGCCACAACCTCATTATCCACTACCACTCTAAAAAAAAACTTTCCTTTAGATGTTTTAAACTTCACATAAGAACAAGTCTCCAAAACAGACCTTATATGCTCTGCTGCCGACTCACAATCCATACGCAACTCATAGGCATTACTTGTAAAAATTGTCTTTCCCTTCCTAGAAGTAAATTCAAATTTATAGTCACCACTAAACCTTTTACTAATTACAAAAGAAGCCATATTTTTTTGAGTGATTTTTTTTATACAAAGCCAGAACCGACTTATCATAATCCCTATCCAAGAATAGTATTAAACAAAAAAAACCTCTTCAAAAAGAAGAGGTTTTTGTACTCAGAGCGGGACTTGAACCCGCACGAACATTGCTGTTCACTGGATTTTAAGTCCAGCGTGTCTACCAATTTCACCATCCGAGCATTGTGTGATGTGGAGCGAAAAACGGGGCTCGAACCCGCGACCTCGACCTTGGCAAGGTCGCGCTCTACCAACTGAGCTATTTTCGCATTTTCAATTCTTAAAAAGAACCGCAATACTTGTTCTGTATTGCGGATGCAAATTTAGGACATTTATTGAATTACACAAGTCTTTTTTACAAAAAAATCAAACAGAAAAGTTAAACTTCTGATAACCTCAACTTTAAAAACAAATAAATTTATTTCCTGCTTAGCATTCTCTTGATTTCATTCAATTTCATCAACGCTTCTACCGGCGTCACGCTATTGATATCCAAATTAAGAATCTCTTCCTTGATTTCTTCCAATAAAGGATCATCCAAATTAAAGAAACTCATCTGCATTTCTTCTTTATCCGATTTAACGCCACTCAACATCTCACCAGAATGATCTTTCTCCAGCTTCTTTAATATTTTTTGAGCCTTCAAAATCACTATCTGAGGCATTCCCGCCATCTTAGCCACATGAATACCAAAACTATGTGCACTTCCTCCTTTTACTAATTTTCGAATAAAAAGAACCGTATCTTTCAATTCCTTTACCGAAACATTATAATTCTGTATTCTAGGCAGCGACTCACTCATTTCATTCAACTCATGATAATGCGTTGCAAACAAAGTCTTAGGCTTTGAAGGATGTTCGTGCAAGAACTCCGCAATGGCCCAAGCTATAGAAATTCCGTCATAAGTACTGGTTCCTCTACCAATTTCATCCAGAAGCACCAAGCTTCTGTCGGAAATATTGTTCAAGATGGAAGCTGTTTCGTTCATTTCAACCATAAAAGTTGACTCTCCCATCGAAATATTATCACTCGCTCCTACTCTGGTAAATATCTTATCCACAATTCCCATTCTCACGCTGTCTGCCGGAACAAAACTTCCCATTTGAGCCAAGAGCACAATCAAAGCTGTTTGACGCAAAATAGCCGACTTACCAGACATATTGGGTCCCGTAATCATAATCAATTGCTGTGTTTCTCGATCCAAATACACATCATTGGCTATATAAGGCACTCCCACCGGCAATTGTTTTTCGATAACCGGATGCCTTCCGTTTTTAATATCCAATTCAAAAGTTTCATCCAGCTCAGGACAAACATATTTATTTTCAATGGCTAATTGAGTAAAAGAACACAAACAATCCAACTGCGCGACTAAATTCGCATTCATTTGAACCGGTTTAATGTAAGTCGAGATCCAAGCGACCAACTGTTCGAATAATTCCACTTCTATTTTGTGGATTTTCTCTTCGGCACCAAGGATTTTAGCTTCATACTCTTTCAACTCCTCCGTAATATAACGTTCCGCATTCACAAGTGTTTGTTTTCTAATCCACTCTGCAGGAACCTTGTCTTTATGCGTATTTCTAACCTCGATATAATACCCAAAAACATTATTAAAGGATATCTTCAAAGAAGAAATCCCTGTTCGTTGTGACTCTCGCAACTCTATTCCTTCAAGAAACTCTTTTCCTGAGGTCGATATCGCTCTTAAATCATCCAGCTCAGCGCTGATTCCTTTAGCAATCGCATTCCCTTTGGCAACAGCCACAGGTGCATCCTGATTTAGCGTCGTTTTAATTTTCTCCCGAAGCAAATCACAACTATGCAAACTGTCTCCAATAATCTTAACCGCTTCCTGCGAACTTTCTAATGCTAGTTTCTTCATAGGAATAATAGCATCCAAAGATTCCTTCAAATAAACAACCTCACGTGGCGAAACTTTTCCCGCCGCAATTTTCGAAATCAAACGCTCTAAATCCGAGATTTGTTTTATTTGATATTGCATACTTTGCAACACTTCTTGTTTTTCTTTCAAATAAGACACCACCTGATGACGACCTTGTATTTTGTTCGCATCCTTCAAAGGCAAGGCTAGCCATCGCTTCAACAAACGTCCTCCCATTGGCGAAAGCGTTCTATCGATAACATCCAGAAGCGTAACCGCATTTGGATTATAACTATGATACAACTCTAAATTTCGAATCGTGAATCGATCCATCCAAACGTAAGCATCTTCGGCGATACGCTGAATAGCAGTTATATGTTGCACCCGGTTGTGTTGTGTTTCGGACAAATAATACAAAATAGCCCCCGAAGCAATAATCCCTTCTTTCAAATCTTCGATTCCAAATCCTTTCAAAGAAATTGTTTGAAAATGCTTGGTCAAAATTTCATTTGCATAATCTTCCTTATAGATCCAATCTTCTAAATAAAAGCTATGATACTCATCTCCAAAATTCTCAAGAAAGTCTTTCTTATTGTTTTTTTGAACTAAAACCTCCGAAGGATTAAAATTCTGCAATAATTTATCAATGTATTCCGCGTTTCCTTGAGCCGTAAGAAACTCTCCAGTAGACACATCTAAAAAAGATACACCTATTGATTTATTGGCAAAATAGACAGAGGCCAAAAAGTTATTGGTCTTTGAATGCAAAACCTCATCATTCATCGAAACTCCAGGAGTCACAAGCTCAGTAACCCCTCGTTTTACGATGGTCTTAGTCATCTTTGGGTCTTCTAATTGGTCGCAAATCGCCACACGAAGTCCGGCTTTGACCAACTTTGGCAAATAGGTATTTATCGAATGATGCGGAAAACCCGCCAATGCAGTCTCCGTTTCAGAACCTGCTCCTCTTTTAGTTAAGGTAATTCCTAATATTCTAGAAGCTCTTACAGCATCTTCTCCAAATGTTTCATAAAAATCTCCCACCCGAAATAACAAACAAGCATCTGGATATTTCCTCTTGATTTCATTATATTGCTTCATTAACGGCGTTTCTTTAACTACCTTATCTTTAGCTGCCAAATTATTGATATTTATATTAATGTTAGAAATGACAGCGAATTTAAGATATTTAATAGCGAATATGGAAGGTCTTAAAGTAAAAAATAAAAAATTTTAAGTGTTTTTTAAGTTTTAATTTCAATATTTTCTATAAATTTGTTATGAATAATAAAACGACACAAAATGAAAAAAATATTTTTACTAGCTGTGCTTACAATTTTAGGGGTTACAACTTCTAACGCCCAAGAAACTACCAAAAAAATAAAAGCGAAAGCAGCAACTAAAGCAAGTGTTGCTAAAGTTGACGGAGCAGGAATCGTTTTTGTTACTGAAACAATTGATTATGGTACTGTTGCATACAATTCTGATGGAAAACGTGATTTTGTATTCACAAATAACGGAAACAAACCTTTAATTATAACAAATGCTCAAGGTTCATGTGGATGTACTGTACCAACCTATCCTAGAGAGCCAATTGCTCCAGGTGCAAAAGGAGTTATTAGCGTAAAATACGATACTTCTAGAGCTGGACAACCTTTCACAAAAACAGTAACTTTGACAACCAATGCTAATCCTTCTAACAAAGTTTTGACTATAAAAGGAAATGTATTGGCGGCTGATGCTCCAAAAAGCTAAATTTTAAAATAATATCATTAAAAAGCTTCCTCACTCTTGGAAGCTTTTTTTATTTCAACATACCCCAAAAAGAGAATGAGAAAATTAGAAAACAGTGAACTAGAAAGAAAATCAATTGAGGATTTCAAAAAATCAGAAAAAACACCAATCATTTTAATACTGGATGATGTCCGCAGTTTGCACAATATTGGATCGGTATTCAGGACTGCCGATGCTTTTTTGATTGAAAAAATATATTTGTGCGGCATAACAGCGACACCTCCAAACAAAGAAATTCACAAAACAGCACTTGGCGCAACAGATACCGTTGCCTGGGAACATAACGAAAACGTACTTGAAGTCATTGCCAATTTAAAAAAAGAAAACGTAACGACATTGGCGATAGAACAAGTCGAAAGCGCCATTTTTCTTCAAAATTTCAAAATAGAGAAAGACCAGAAATACGCCTTAGTTTTCGGGAATGAAGTTCATGGTGTTTCTCAAGAAGCAGTTGCCTTATGCGATGGCTGCATCGAAATTCCGCAACTTGGAACCAAGCATTCATTGAACATCTCGGTGAGCGCAGGAATTGTGGTTTGGGATTTATTCCAAAAACTGAAATGGAATCGATAAACTTTAAATTTAGTTTTTACACAAACGAATTTATTATTGTCATTTATTTCACACATTTCTTAACTATTTTTACAAAATCATTTTGAGAAATCGATTTTGTATGAAAAAAATATTCTTTATTGGTTTATTATTCAATAGTTTGTCTGGGTTTACTCAAAGCACTATTATTCCTGATGTAAATTTTGAAAAGGCGCTTATTGACTTAGGAATTGATAGTGGCATTCCAGATGGAAAGGTACTTACAGCTAATGTTCAACTACTTTCCAGTTTGGATGTTTCTAGTAAAAACATCACTAATCTAACTGGAATTCAGGATTTTTTGGCATTAACTAATTTGAATTGTTTTAACAATCAATTAACTAGTTTGGATGTTACTAAAAACATTTCTCTGACTTATTTATCTTGTTTTAATAATCAACTAACCAGTTTAGATGTCACAAAAAATACTTCTTTGACATATTTAGATTGTAACAACAATCTACTAACTAGCATTAATGTTACGCCAAACACTGCTTTGACTCATCTATTTTGTAATGATAATGAATTAACTAGCATTAATGTTACGCTAAATACTGCTTTAGCTGGTTTAGGTTGCAGCACAAATCAACTTACCAGTTTAGATGTTACCAAAAATACTTCTTTGACTTACTTATCTTGTTTCAGTAATCAATTAACTAGTTTGAATGTTATTAAAAACACCTCTTTGACTTATTTAACTTGTTCTTTTAATCAATTAACAAGTTTAGATGTTTCTAAAAACATGGATTTAAAGGAATTATATTGTACTACAAATCAATTAACCACTTTGGACGTTACCAAAAACACTTCTTTAAATGCTTTAACTTGCTGGAACAATCAATTAATTAGTTTAGATGTTTCTAAAAACACTTCTTTAAATCTTTTATTTTGTGACAATAATCAATTAACCAGTTTAGATGTCTCCAAAAACACCTCCTTGAATGATTTTGCTTGTTCTAATAATCAACTAATAAGTCTCAATTTAAAAAACGGAAATAACACAAATATCAATACCGTACCCTTTGACTTAACTTTCAACCCCAACCTAAGCTGCATACAAGTAGATAATCCCAGTTATTCCAACATCAACTGGACATCACACAAAGACGCCTCGGCTAGTTATTCCAATAACTGTAACGCAATAGTTCCTCCAATCAACAACTCCGCTCCCATTATTTCTACTATAGGTGACCAAATCTATTGCCCACTCACCAACATCAAAATAGTAACTGACATAACAATTACTGATTCAGACGACATAAGTACTGATGCAATTTATATTCAAATTACTTCAGGCTATATCAACGGACAAGATCAATTAATCCTTGCTGGATCACACCCAACGATCACAACGAGTTGGGATGTTGGCGAAGGAAAATTAAAACTATACAGTCCAACCGGAATACCAGTACTCTATACAGACTTTGTCGCAGCTATAAAGGATGTCCAATTCAACAATTCAACACTTAACCCATCAGGTATTCGGAACTTTTCCATTAGCATTGGACAGGCCAATTATCTTCCGTCATCAGGTCACTATTATCAATTTATCCCTAGCCCAGGTATCACTTGGACAAATGCGAAAACAGAAGCCGAATTAAGAACTTATTATGGCTTACAGGGTTATCTAGCGACCATAACAACTTCTGAAGAAGCACAGTTAGTCGGAGCGCAAGCTTCAGGCACTGGCTGGATTGGCGGTAGTGACGCTACAACGGAAGGGGTCTGGAAATGGATGACAGGCCCAGAAAAAGGGACTGTATTTTGGAATGGAATACAAAATGGATATACTCCAAACTTTGCCTTTTGGAACATCGGAGAACCCAACAATGGTTCTGGAAGCATTGAACATTATGCCCATATTACCGACCCAAACCTTCCCGGTGCAATCAAGGGCTCATGGAATGATTTAGCAGATATTGGAGGTCCCGGATTATATTATCCCAAAGGATATATTGTCGAATACGGCGGAACAACAGGAGACCCCATACTAAAAGTTGCTGCCAGCACAACAATAACAATCCCTCAAATCTCTGGAACAACTCCCGCCATAATTTGTGATTCTGGAGCCGTTACACTTAAAGCAACTGCTTCAATTGGAAATGTATATTGGTATGGCGACGCAACTGTTACTACTCCATTGGCAACAGGCAATAGTTTCACAACACCTCAATTACTGACCTCGACAACTTATTATGTAAGTACCGAATGCTCTACAACCAGAATTCCAGTAACAGCCACAATAGACAAAACCCCTACAATTAGCATGACAAACTCTCCTGTTTCCAGATGCGGTGCGGGATTGGTAACTCTAACAGCAAACTCTGATATTGGAAGTATTAAATGGTATTCAACCCTAACCGGAACATCTATCGAAGGGATAGGGACTCGTTTTACAACAAACATCACACAAAGTACAACATATTATGTAGAAGCCATAAATAACAGCTGTACCAATGGCATACGAATTCCAGTAACCATAACTGTTTACCAACCTCCTTTGGTGGCAGACGAAGAAGTAATACTTTGTGAATTAAGCACATTAACACTGGATGCTTTACTCCCAGGAATGCACTACGAATGGTCTACCGGCGAAACAACCCAAGAAATTATTGTATCAAATCCTGGTATCTACACAGTGGAAATAACCAGTTCCACACCGGAAAACTGTACCAGCACCAAAAAAATCACTGTGCTAAAACGCAATTTGCCACAGATAAAAAACATTACAATCAATGAAACTACCGTTGCAATCAATCTAAAAAATCCGGAAAATTATTTTGAATATTCTGTTGACGGCATTAACTATCAAAGCTCAAATATTTTTTTTAATGTCCCAAGCGGACTTCAAACAGCATATGTAAGAGAAGTTAATCTTTGCAGTTATGATTCACAAACCTTTATCATACTCAATGTCCCTAAGTTTTTCACCCCAAACAATGATGGGTATAATGATTTTTGGGAAATAAAAGGATTAATTAATTACTCAGAAGCCGAAGTAGCCATTTTTGACCGATATGGAAAATTAATTACCACACTAAACACATTAAAATCAACCTGGGACGGAACTTACAATAAAAATTTATTGCCTGCTTCAGATTATTGGTATGTGATAAAAATAGACCAAACAAAACCTGAGATAAAAGGCCATTTCTCATTAAAAAGGTAATTACATTAGCTTATTTTCTTTTTAATTTCATCCAAAATATAAAGATAATCTTCCTGATTTTTTACAAAATCCCTATCAGAAACATCAATAATCAGCACATTTAAATCCGTTTGTGATTTTATATAATCCAGATAGCCATTATTAATTTTATCTAGATATTCGGCTGGGATTTCTTGTTCGTAACTTCTACCCCTTTTCTTGATGTTTTGTAGTAGTCGTTCCGAATTTTGATACAAATAAACGTACAAATCAGGTTTTGGCATTTCCCTATAAATAATATCGAATAAGTTGCGGTACAAACGGTATTCATCATCTGCCAAGGTAATTTTGGCAAAAATCAAGGATTTAAAAATATGATAATCGGCAACTAGAAAATCTTTAAACAAATCAAATTGTGCTAAATCATCCGACAATTGCTGGTATCTGTCAGCCAAAAAAGACATCTCCAGCGGAAAAGCATAGCGATTCTGATCTTTATAAAATTTAGGTAAAAAAGGATTATCGGCAAAACGCTCCAAAACTGTTTTCGCATTGAAATCATCGGCGATTTTAGAGACCAAAGTTGTTTTTCCGGCTCCAATATTTCCTTCAAAAGCAACATAATTAAACTGTTCCAGAGTAATACTGTCCAAAGGACTTTCTAAATTCTGAACCACTTTGCAAATACTTAAATCCGGAGAACTCTCCAACAGTTCCGAGATTGTCTTATCAAAAACGGGATGTTTCCAATCTAAATTTAAATCCTGAACCGGCAGCAATACAAAATTTCTATTTTGCATTAAAGGATGTGGAATTTGCAATTTTTCAGAATCTACAATCTCCTCATCAAAAGCAACTAAGTCAATATCAATGATTCGGGACTGATATCCTTTCTCAGTTCCTCTAATGCGACCCAGTTTTTTTTCAATCTTTAAAGCCTGAGACAAGATTTTATGAGCCGTATTAAAGGTATGTAAAACTAAAGCACAATTGTAAAAATCATCACTTTCAAAACCCCAGGAAGGGGTTTCATAAACTCGGGAAACTTTGATAACAGTACCCATTTCCTGATGGATTAACTCAATGCAATGTTTTATATTTTCAAGTCGATCGCCTTGATTACTCCCTATAGATAAAATGACCTGATGCTGTGCTTTCATAATTAAGCACAAATTAACTAAAAGAATTTTAGAAATAGCGATATATTTGCGCAAAGTGTTGGAACTAAATTTTCACTTATACCATCTCGTAATGTAACATTTTAGCACTTTTCACTACTTATTATATAAAAATATTATTATGAAGTTTTTAGGAAATGTTTTGGCAACCATCATAGGGCTATTTGTCTTTTGCATGTTATTCTTTTTTGGAATTCTGATTATCGCAACCGTTTTTGGCGGTGAGGCCGAAACGGTAGAAATCAAAAACAATTCGGTTATCGAATTGAATTTGGAACACATCAAACATGATTATGCCGGAAAATACGAAGATCCATGGATCACCATTTTTTCAGACAAAAAAAATATCGGATTATCAGATGTTCTCTCGGCTATCGAAGAGGCTAAAATAGACGACAACATCAAAGGGATTTCTATCCTAAACAACTACTCCTCTTTAGGTATGGCACAAAGTAAAACGTTAAGAGATGCTTTGGAAAGTTTCAAAAAGTCAGGAAAATTTGTAATGGCTTACGCTAATTCCTATTCCCAAAAAGAATATTACTTAAACTCCGTTGCCAATACGATCTATATCAATCCTGTAGGAGATATGGATTTTAAAGGTTTGTCTTCTGAAATTATGTTTTTCAAAGATTTACAAGATAAATCCGGCGTAAAAATGGAAGTGATACGTCACGGAAAATACAAAAGCGCCGTAGAACCTTTCCTGGAAAACAAAATGAGTGATGCCAACAGGGAACAAGTTACTGCTTTATTAAATTCGATTTGGAGCTCTGTTGCCGCTGACATCTCAAAAAGCAGAAACGTATCTGTAGCACAACTGAATGCAATTGCTAATGGACTTCTTGCCAGAACACCAGCAATGGCAAAAGAACAAAAACTAGTAGACGTTGTAGCCTATGAAGATGTTTACCACAATGCCATCAAAAAAGCTTTGAAAGTTAACAAAGACGAAGACTACAACAAAGTCAGTATTTCCGAATACACCAAAAAAATAATGACTACTGCAGCGCTGAATGACAGTAAAGATCAAATAGCCATAATTTATGCCCAAGGCGAAATTCAAGGCGGCGAAGGTGATGTTACCACTATAGGCGAAGGATCGATGCGCCGTTCATTGCAAGATGCAAGAAAAAACAAAAACGTAAAAGCCATTGTACTTCGTATTGACAGTCCTGGTGGAAGTGCCTTGACCTCTGATTTAATTTGGAGAGAAGTCGAATTAACAAAAAAAGTAAAGCCAGTCGTGGTTTCCATGGGCAATTATGCGGCTTCGGGCGGGTATTATATCGCTTGTAATGCGAACACTATTTTTGCCGAAAACAACACCATCACAGGCTCTATAGGGGTTTTTGGAATATTACCTAATTTTAGCCAACTAGCCACTAAAATAGGAATAAACACAGAACAAGTAAAAACCCATGAAAATGCGGCAAGATACAGCCCATTTGTACCTATTGACGAAAAATTCAAAGCAGTCACACTGGAAGGAGTAGAACACATCTACAAAACTTTTGTAACCCACGTTGCCGAAGGTAGGAAAATGACCTTTGCACAAGTGGACGCCATTGCACAAGGTAGAGTTTGGACGGGTTCTGAAGCGATCAAAATTGGATTGGTGGATAAAATCGGTGGATTAAAAGATGCAATTAACGAAGCAGCAAGATTATCTAAAACAAAAGATTTTTCTACTCAAAACTATCCAGAATACAAGAAAGACATCAATGATCTTTTTGCCGAATTCCCTTTTGGACAATCTAAAGAAGCCTTAATAAAAGAAGAAATTGGCGAAGAGAACTACAGGGTCTTAGAACAAATAAAAAAACTACAAACTAAAAAAGGAGTTCAGGCAATGATGCCATTTGAAATCAACATCCAATAAAAGAGTTTAAAACCAAAAAAGAATCCGTTTGATTAAATTTCAAACGGATTCTTTTTTATGACAACTTTAAAGATTCCTTAATTCATAAAATATTATTTTTGTAAATAAATTAAGGCAACATTTTTGCACTACTAATTGAAAAACAAAAACATTAAAAGATATGCTAAAGAAAATTTTAAAAATCACCGGAATTACAATCATCCTATTTGTTGCGGCATTATTCGCTATTCCGTATTTCTTTAAGGATCAAATAAAAGCTAAAATTGCAGATGCTATTAATCAAAAAGTAGATGCAAAAGTCACTTTTGCAGAAGCTGATTTGAGTTTGTTCAAGAGTTTTCCTAACGCCACAGTTACCTTAGATCAATTACTGATCATCAACAAAGCGCCATTTGAGGGCGACACTTTAGTTTCGCTTGGAGAATTAAATTTAAAAATGTCTATCAAGGAACTTTTTAAAGGAGAAAACGAAGCGATGAATATCGAAGGAATTTCGTCAAAAAACGGTTTAATAAATATCATTTTCAACAAGGATGGAATTGGCAATTATGACATTGCTCTCAAAGATGACACTAATACGGACGATACCAAAAGCAAACCTTTATCCTTAAAAATACAGGATTATAAAATAGAAAATTTCCAGTTTCGCTATTTTGACGAAAGTTCCAAAATAAAAATGCGCATCGATAGTCTGAACCATGAAGGAACTGGAGATTTTGCGGCATCAAAATTGGATTTGGTCACTAAGTCGACTGCAAAAGTGTCTCTCGACATGGACAAAGTCAATTACATGAAAAATGTTGCACTAACACTCGATGCCGTTTTAGGAATTGATTTAGAAAAAAGCAAATATACTTTCAAAGAAAACAAAGCATTAATCAACCAATTACCGCTAGAATTTGATGGGTTTATTCAACTTGTTGAGGCTGGTCAGGAATATGATTTGAAATTTAAAACACCCACTTCCTCTTTCAAAAACTTCTTAGGAATCATTCCAGCGGCCTATGCTTCGAGTTTAGATAATGTAAAAACGACCGGAGATTTTACGGTCATCGGCTTTGCAAAAGGCCTTTATTCAGATACGACTGTTCCAAAATTCAATGTCGAAATCGCATCAAACAATGCTTCATTTCAATATCCTGATCTACCAAAATCAGTTCAAAACATTATCATTGACACTAAAATTATAAACGAAACGGGAATCCTGAACGATACTTATGTCAATCTGGACAAACTTTCTTTTAGAATAGATCAAGATGTTTTTAATGCAAAAGCAAACATTAGAAATATAACTCAAAACGCCTTAGTCAATGCGGCTTTAAAAGGAACCATCAACTTGGGGAATTTATCCAAAGCTTATCCCGTAAAACTGGACAAACCTTTGAGCGGAATTTTGAAAGCGGATGTAACCACCAAATTCGACATGCAATCGGTCGAAAAGAGTCAGTACCAAAACATCAACAATGCTGGAACGATGAGCTTGACCGGATTTAAATATGTTGATGAAAATGGCAAAACCATGAACATCAGCAAAGCCTTGGTACAATTCAATCCAAATCAGGTCAATCTAAAACAATTTGATGCTGCAACCGGTAAAAGTGATCTTAGTGTAAGCGGCGTTTTAGAAAACTTTTATGGTTTTATCTTTAAAAATCAAGAACTAAAAGGAAACTTTAACCTGAATTCTAATCAAATTGCGGTTAGCGATTTTATGACCACAGAAGAAGCCAGTAAAGCGGAGACCAAACAAACAGAAGCCATGAAAATTCCCGCTTTCTTGAATTGTTCTCTTACTGCAAAAGCGAATACGGTTTTATACGATAACTTAACTCTAAAAAACGTTTCTGGAAAACTGATTGTTAAAGACGAAAAACTGACGATGGAAAATGTAAAAACATCTATTTTTGGCGGAACCATTGGCTTAAACGGAGCAGTTTCCACAAAAGGAAAAACACCTACTTTTGACATGAATTTGGGGTTAAACCAAGTAGACATCGCGCAGTCATTTACCCAATTGGACATGTTGAAAAAAATTGCTCCAATAGCAGGAATTATCAACGGAAAATTAAATTCGACCATAAAACTGAACGGAAATCTAACCGATTCCATGAGTCCTGATTTAAAAACATTAACGGGAGATTTATTAGGACAATTACTTTCAACAACCGTCAATTCAAGTAATTCCACCTTACTGACAGCTCTAGGTTCAAATTTGAAATTTATTGATTTAAAGAAAATCAATTTAAATGATTTAAAAGCGGCAATTACTTTCAAAAACGGCATGGTTAACGTAAAACCTTTTGATATCAAATATCAGGACATAAAAGCAAACATTGGCGGAACACATGGCTTTGACCAAAGCATGAATTACAATTTAAAATTTGATGTTCCTGCTAAATATTTAGGCTCTGAAGCCAACGCCTTAATCGCAAAACTATCTCCAGCTGATGCTGCGAAACTGGAAAACATTCCAATCAATGCCATGCTAACAGGTAATTTTACAAATCCTAAGATATCCACTGATTTAAAAACGGCAGTTAGCAATCTGACCAATCAATTGATTCAACAACAAAAAGAGAAATTGGTTGGTAAAGGCACATCGGCATTGACTGATTTAATCAACAAAAACAAAAAACCTGGCGACACTACCAAAACAGTTGTCCCGGCAACTAAAGAAGAAGTAAAAACAAAAGCGAAAGAGGAAGTTAAAGCGAAAGCCTCGGAACTATTGAACGGACTTTTCAATAAAAAGAAAAAAGTAGCCGACACTACAAAAGTAAAATAAAAAGCAATTTAGAATTTGTCCTAAAAAAAGAGGAATCCTGATAGTTCAGGATTCCTCTTTTTTATTGCTTTAATAGTATTGTTTAGTTTAAACAGCAATTTTCACCACATAACCCTCAGAGCCTCTAATATTAAAAACCGTTCCGTCTTCAAATAAAAGATACTGCCCTTTTATACCGGTTAATTTCCCTTGAAAATGAGGCGTTTTATCCAAACTCAAACTTTTAACTTTGGCAGGATATTCCAAAACAGGATAATGCATCTCGTACAAATCATTTTTATTCAAAAAGAAGTATTCCTGAACTTCGGCAGGAATGAGGTTTTCCAGTTTCAATCGTTCTTGAATTAAGTCAATATGCTCTACAGAATTAGTTAACATTTTTCGCCAATTGGTTTTATCGGCATAATGGTCTTTTAGTGCTACCTCAGTGATTCCCGCCAAATAACGATTGGGTACTTCCACTATCGAAATGGCCTGAATTGCTCCCTGATCAATCCATCGGGTAGGCACTTGGGTTTTTCTGGTCACTCCCACTTTTACTTCACTTGACAAAGCCAAATAAACAATATGAGGTTGCAATTGTACTTTCTGTTCATAAACCAAATCCCTGTCAGCTATTCCCAAATGGGCGGTACTTAACTCCGGTTTCATAATCCAATCTCCAACAGCAGCACTGGAATAAAAACATTCATAGCAAAATCCCTGACGAAATATCTTCTTCTTCTTTCCACAATTCAAACATTGATAGCCTTCAAAATTGATTTCAATATTTTTATCTAACAATTGATTTACGTTTAAAAAACTATCCTCAAAAACCAAATAATATTGAATCGGCTCTCCAAATTCTGTTTGCATCTTAGTAAGTACTCCCTCGTATTGCATTAAGTTTAAATTTTAAAGTTTGAAGTTTAACAAATTTTGTTATTTTTGGTAAAGTTAATATTCAAATCTTAAATTTCACCCTTTTTGCAATTGCAAAAATTTGAAATCTAAAATCGTTAATCAACAATCTGAAATCTATATGCCATTAACAATAATAAATTCTTTTGCATCTTGGGTTTTAAAGCAACGAATCCACCAGATTGAACTTTTCATAAAATACCCCAATGAAGTTCAGGAAGAGTTATTGTTAAATCTAATACGAGGCTCCGAAAAAACAGCCTTAGGCACTGAATATGACTATGCGTCCATAAAATCATACCAAGCATTTGCTGAACGAGTTCCTATTTCTACTTATGAAGAATTACAACCCTTAATAGAGCGCACCAGACAAGGCGAACAGCATGTTTTTTGGGAGACCCCTATAAAATGGTTTGCCAAATCAAGCGGAACCACTAATGCCAAAAGCAAATTTATTCCTGTCAGCAACGAAGCGCTGGAAGACTGTCATTACAAAGGAAGCAAAGATTTACTTTGTTTGTATTTGAACAACAACGAAGACTCTGAACTCTTTCTTGGAAAAAGTCTTCGCCTTGGCGGCAGCTCTCAAATATATGAAGATAAGAATACTTTTTTTGGCGACTTATCGGCGATACTGATTGAAAACATGCCTATTTGGGCTGAATTCAGCAGTACGCCAAGCAACAAGATTTCGTTGATGAGCGAATGGGAAGCCAAAATCGCAGCCATCATAAACGAAACCAAAAATGAAAACGTCACCAGTTTCGCCGGAGTTCCATCGTGGATGTTGGTTTTAATGAATAAAATGCTCGAAGAAACAGGAAAAGGAAACTTACTGGAAATTTGGCCTAATTTAGAAGTGTATTTTCACGGTGGCGTCAGTTTTGAACCATATCGCGACCAATACAAAAAAATATTACCGAAAAAAGATTTTAAATACTACGAAATATACAATGCCTCTGAAGGTTTCTTTGCCATTCAGGACTTGAACAATTCCAGTGATTTACTGTTAATGTTAGATTACGGAATTTTCTACGAATTTATTCCAATGGATACTTTTGGAACTGCAAACCAAAAAACGATCCGCTTGTCTGAAGTGGAGCTTTTCAAAAATTATGCTTTGGTCATTACTACCAATTCTGGTTTGTGGCGCTATTTGATTGGTGACACCGTTCGTTTCACCTCATTAAATCCGTACCGAATTAGAGTAACTGGCAGAACTAAACACCACATCAATGTTTTTGGCGAAGAATTGATGGTCGAAAATACCGATCAGGCCATAGCCAAAGCCTGTCAGTTGACCCAATCAGAAGTTATTGATTATACAGTGGCACCTGTTTTTATGATTGACAAAGAGAAAGGAGCACATGAATGGATGGTTGAGTTCAAGAAAAAACCAGCCGACGTAGCCCTTTTTCAAAGAATTCTAGACGAAACTTTACAGTCTTTAAACTCAGATTATGAAGCCAAAAGACACAACAATATGACGCTAAATCCGCTAATTTTAAATGTGGCTCGCGAAAACCTGTTCTATGACTGGTTAAAAGACCGCAACAAACTAGGCGGACAACACAAAATTCCAAGGTTGTCCAACCAAAGAGATTATTTGGAACAGTTGAAAGACAGGCAATTTACAGCAATTTAACCCATGAAAACAATTCACCTAATAGCCGTGTTTTTCATTTTAACTTCCTGTGGGCCGCATAGAATGCGTTGTGGCGCAAGAGGAATTTGCCAAACTCAGCCCGAATTGATTCAGCCGGAAATCCAAGCAAAAATCACTATTAAAGCATAAAAAAATCCCGTATTGAACTCACAATACGGGATTTTTACTATTTATAAGTTGGATTATGAAGCAATTTCCAATCGTTTCAACAAATTTCTATTCAAAGTTTCCTTTGCATATTCTTTATTGATTTCTAATACTTTATCATCAGAACTTGGCAATTCATACATCGCATCCGTTAAGATTGCTTCGCATAAAGAACGCAATCCACGAGCTCCTAATTTGTATTCTAAAGCTTTATCCACAATAAAATCTAACGCCTCATCAGTAATCGTGAATTCTACCTCATCCATCAAAAATAATTTTTGATACTGCTTAATTAAAGCATTTTTAGGCTGTGTCAAAATCGCTCTCAAGGTTTCTCTATCCAAAGGATCCATGTGAGTCAAGACCGGCAAACGACCAATAATTTCGGGAATTAATCCAAAATCCTTGATGTCTTTTGGGATGATGTATTGTAACAAATTGTCTTTGTCAATATTATCCACATTTTTTGAAGTAGAATAACCCACAGCCTGACGGTTCAAACGTTTCGAAATTATTCTTTCAACACCATCAAAAGCACCACCGGCGATAAACAAAATGTTTTGGGTATTAACCTCAACAAATTTTTGGTCCGGGTGCTTACGCCCTCCTTTAGGCGGTACATTTACTACCGTTCCTTCCAATAATTTCAATAAGGCTTGTTGCACTCCTTCTCCCGAAACATCACGTGTAATAGATGGATTATCGCTCTTACGGGCAATTTTATCAATTTCATCAATGAATACAATTCCACGTTCCGCTTTGGCCACATCATAATCTGCAGCTTGTAAAAGACGGGTTAAAATACTCTCTACATCTTCTCCAACATAACCTGCTTCGGTCAATACCGTGGCATCAACGATAGCCAAAGGAACGTCTAACATTTTAGCGATGGTTTTGGCCACCAATGTTTTTCCTGTTCCCGTTTGTCCCACCATGATAATGTTACTTTTTTCGATCTCTACCTCATCGTCTAATTGCTGTTGCATCAAACGTTTGTAGTGATTGTAAACCGCAACCGACATTACTTTCTTTGTTTGATCCTGACCAATAACATATTGATCTAAAAACGCTCTGATTTCTTTTGGCTTTTTCAAAATCAAATCACCAACCAATTTAGAACTTCCGCTTGATTTTATTTCTTCAAGAACAATTCCATGTGCTTGCTCAATACATTTATCACAAATATGCGCATCAATTCCCGCAATTAACAATTGGGTTTCTGGCTTTTTCCTTCCACAAAATGAGCATTCTAATTTTTCTTTCGCCATCTTTTATAGTTTTCAGTCTCGGCTAACAGCTACAGTACTGAATACTGCGACTGCAAACTGCCAACTGATTTTTATCCTCTTATTAAAACTTCATCAATCATTCCGTATGCTTTTGCTTCTTCAGCAATCATCCAATAATCGCGTTCGCTATCATTGTGTACTTTTTCGAAAGTTTGTCCTGAATGGTGCGAAATAATTTTATATAATTCGTCTTTCAGTTTCAACATTTCTCTCAAATTGATTTCCATATCCGTAGCAACACCTTGTGCTCCTCCTGATGGCTGGTGAATCATTACTCTTGAATGTGGCAAAGCCGAACGTTTTCCTGCCGCACCTGCGCATAACAACACGGCTCCCATAGAAGCAGCCATTCCTGTACAGATTGTAGCTACATCAGGCTTAATGTATTGCATGGTGTCATAAATCCCTAAACCGGCGTAAACGCTTCCTCCTGGAGAATTCAAATAAATTTGAATGTCTTTTGAAGCATCGGCACTTTCAAGGAACAACAATTGCGCTTGAACGATATTTGCAATTTGATCGTCAATTCCTGTTCCAAGAAATATAATTCTGTCCATCATCAATCTCGAAAAAACGTCTAATTGCGAAATATTCAACTGACGTTCTTCGATAATATAGGGAGTCATATTTGTAGGAGTCATAGCACTTACGATTTTATCGTAATACATTGCATTTACTCCTTGGTGCTTTGTAGCAAATTTTTTAAATTCTTTACCGTAGTTCATTTTTATAGGTTTAAAAGTTTGAAAGTCTAATGTCTGAAAGTTGCTCAAACATAATGCGAAGCATCAAACAAAAGAGCGTCAGAAAAAAATTTCTGACGCTCAAATATAACTATTTTTTATTGTTTACCATCTGTTATGAAATCATAAAATTTTAATAATCTCTTGCACTCTTAGGGCCTTTGACTTTCGACTTTATGACATTACAAACAAAAATTTATTCTCCGTAAGATGCAGCAATAAATTCTTCGTAAGTAACTTCTTTAGTTGTTGGGTTTGCTTTTTCTTTGAACAATTCCAATAACTTCTCAGCTACCACTTGGTCAGAAAGTCTTTTTACTTCGTCTTGGTTAGACAAAACTCTCGCTACAATTCCTTGAACTTCTTCGTCTGTAGGATTTGTTTGCCCGAATTGTGCCATTTGTTGACGAATGTTTTTCGCTGTAAATGTTTTCAAATCTTCAAAAGTGATTTTGATGTCTGATTGAGCCATTGCTCTACCTTCGATCAATTGAAAACGCAATCCTTTTTCAGAACGTGCATATTCTACTTCAGCTTCTTCTGGAGTCATTTTTTTCTCTCCTACAGTTTGCAACCATTTTTTAAGGAATTCAGCCGGTAAATCAAATTTGGTATTTTCGATTAAGAACTCAGTAACATCTCCTAATAATTTTTGGTCTGCTTGTTGTGCAAATTGAGCTTCAGCATCTTCTTTGATTTTTGCCTTCAATTCTTCTAGTGAAGCTACATTTCCAGCTCCAAACAATTTATCAAACAATTCTTGGTTTAATTCAGCCAATTCAGTTGTATTGATTGCTTCGATAGTGAAATCTACGTCAACTGCAATAGTATGAACCTCATCATGAGCAATTTTCATCACATCCATCAATTGATGAGCGTCTTCAAATAAATCTTTTGTATTTACAGTAACCACATCACCTACTTTTTTACCGATGAATTTATCAGCAGTAGCTTTGTCTTTAAAAATATCCAAAGAAATAGTTGTTGCGTTATTGATTCCGTTTTCTTCATTTGTGAAAGTTCCTGTCAAATCTGAACCTGCCACAACCACTTCTTGAGGGATGGCAGTACCAAATTGTTTTTGGATACGCTCTACTTGACCGTCAATTAATTTATCGTCAGCAGTAACCACATATTTCACGATGTCGTTTTTAGCCTCTAAGTCTAATTCAAAATTTGGAACCAAACCAATTTCATATTCGAATACCAATTCCTCAGCATCCCAATCAAAATTTTCGTTCACTTTAGGAAGTGGAGTTCCAAGAAGGTTTAATCTTTCAGACTGAACGAAACGCTCAAGAGCCAAATCAACTACTTTTTTTACCTCTTCTTCTTTTATTTTTTTACCGTATTGTTTTTCAACAAGATCTTTAGGTACCTGCCCTTTTCTAAAACCTTTTACGGTTGCCAATGGCATTTTTTCGTTTATTCTTTTGGCTACTTGACCTTTGTAATCCATGTGAACAACTGTCATTACAATCGTTTCATTTACAGCGTCTATTGCTACTCTTTTAATATCCATCTTCTTCTTTAATTTACATAATAAAATTGGGTTGCAAAATTATAAAATTTTTACAAGCCAACCAAGGATTTTACCATTTTGAATTTTAGGCGGTTATTTACTAAAATTCAAAATCTAAAAAGGAAAATAATTTGAGCATGTCCCTCCGTAAAAACTGCGGGGTAGGCTGTTCGTTACAAACGAAGTTCCACAGCTAGCGCGAGCGTCCCGCTCGTGCACACACAGCATAAAAAAACAAAAAAAAATTAGATAGTCAATGATTCTACTATATTTTTTTAAATGATTTTGACTGTGGGCACGAGCGGGACGCTCGCGCTAGCTAAAGATCTGAATTAAAGCCATCGATTATCCATTTTTGTAGGACAAATTGAACTTGCTAAGCCACAATAAGCTAATCTTTTAAAAAGTCTTTAATCATAAGAAAAAACATATAAATCCAAGCTTTTAAACTAAAAAATAGCATAAAATCACCAAACGGATAATGCATAGTTAAAGCATGGATAGTGTATGACTGAAGTATCAAAACTGGAAAGCAGCAATAAAACACTAAAAAAGAGCCAACCTGAGCACTAAAAAACACTTATCGAATTCCTACAAAAACCACTTAATACGGATAAAGAATAATTAGAAAAACTGAAGCTTTCAAATCAAAATTCACAGGAATGAGAAATATTGATTTTTTTCTTTTTAGGCTAACTTCAATTTATGCATAATTTCTGAAATTTCACAGCTTTTCCTATTGATCCACTAAAACCTAATACATATTCAAAATACCCTGCTGCGCAAAGTCTCCCGACTTTGCGCTTTTTTTTAAAAATCATCTTATAAACTATTAACGTCATTAAGTCTTCAGACTTTTAAAACATTTTATTATCGATTGTATTTTGCAAATCTAATCAATAGCATAGCTTTGCAATCCGGGTAAAAATTAAAAAAAATGACACATTTTCCAGTTACAACATCCACTCTCTCTGCTACCGCATTAGGTCAATTGGCTATAGAAAAATACACCTTGAGCCAAAACGCTACTTGCCAACTGTATAGAACAGGAATGAATCACACCTATTTTATCACTGACAACGATGCAAAATATGTGTTTCGTGTATATTGCTTTAACTGGCGTTCCAAGTCTGAAATTGAAGAAGAAATCAAATTGTTACAGCTCCTAAAAGAAAACCAACTTAGCATCTCTTTTCCTATTGCGGACAATCAAGGCGAATTCATTCAAGATATAAACGCCCCAGAGGGACTGCGTCATGCCGTTCTTTTCTCTTTTGCCAAAGGAGACAAAATAAGATTCATGGATAGCAAAACTTGTTTTTCTATTGGCATGCTGATAGCCAAAATTCACACTACGACTGCCAACAAAAGTATCGATCGCATCGATTATAATGTAGAGACTTTGTTACGATTGCCTTATGAATATGCGAAAAATCATTTTCTGGAATCGAATACGGAAATGCAATTCATAAAAAACCAAAGCAAGAAAATCAGTCAAACTTTTGACACGATCGACTATTCAAAGGTTCGAAAAGGAATTATTCATTTGGATATTTGGTATGACAATATGAGCGTGACAGATAAAAACGAAATCACCATTTTTGATTTTGACTTTTGTGGCAACGGTATATTAGTTTCAGATGTGGCTTATTTTTGCAAACAGCTTTTCCATATTGAAGCAGATAAAGCAGAATACGAACTCAAAAAAGACCATTTCTTAAAAGGCTATCAAAGTATCAAACCATTAACTCCCGAAGAAATCAAATTAATTCCGGAAGCTGCAGCGGCAATTTGGATTTTTTATCTTGGCGTACAATCGCAACGATTTGATTGGTCTAATATCTTTTTGACCAAAAATTATCTAAAAATGTATGTAGGCAGAATGCAATCTTGGCTCAGCTATCATGATACCACAAAATAATCCAGATTTCTTAAAATTGAACTGTTGTATTTATTTTATCAAAACTGCAAAAAAGAAACAGCAAATCAAATAATAAAAAAAGCCTCGAAAAATAATTTTTGAGGCTTTTTAAGCTTGTTTTTATAAAATGTAGCCCGTAGCGGAATCGAACCGCTCTTACATGGATGAAAACCATGCGTCCTAACCGATAGACGAACGGGCCTTACTTTGTATTGCGGGTGCAAAAATAGTACTTTTTTCGAGATGCGCAAACCCAAAATCCAAAACAGCCAATCAAAAACAGCTTTTTTTTCATGCGCCAATTACAACCAATTCATAATTAGCACTTACCAAAAAAAGGAGAAGAAAGTTTTTTCAAAAACAAGAGGCTATAAAACTCTTAATAATTCAAATTGATTCCAAAACCCGCCCCCATGTCACTGTCATAATGTGTGGTTATCCCAATATTTTTACCCACAATATATTTCAATCCTGCCATATATTCCTTATCGGTATTGACCATAAACGCCATTCGCAGTCGTTTTGAAACCGGAATATCCTCCCGCATCAACTGAAAACGAACATTCCCATCATGGGAAACCTCAGCTTGAGCAACCACTAAAAGAGGCAAAGTATAATTGACTCCTAAACTCAACACCGCTCTTTTATCCTTAGTATTCGATTTTCCAAAAACGTTTTTCTCTATTTCGTTCCTTCCCATTTTTCGATAACGCCAGTCGAAACCAATAAATGGCATCAACCATTGATTTTTATCGATGTAGCGGCCAATATGTGTTTCAGTTTCATAACCGTGTTCGGCATGATACCCCAAACGCCATTCGGTTTCAAAACTCCATCTTGCATTTTGCAGCATGGCTCTTCCATCATTCCCATTGGTAGCAAAATCATTTTCGGCCATAAAATGAAGTCCGTTACTTTCTCTTTGTAATTTTTTGTAAGCCCATTCTTTATTGGGCAAAAGCGGATTGGGAGCCGAGTTTTCATAACTAAAAACCCTGTTCATTCCCGCCATCATATGGTATAAAATGTGACAATGAAAAAACCAATCTCCATCAGTATTGGCATTAAATTCAATAACATCAGTTTCCATTGGCATAATGTCCAACACATTTTTCAATGGTGCATAATCTCCTTGACCGTTTAACACCCTAAAATCATGTCCGTGCAAATGCATAGGATGGCGCATCATGGAATTATTGCGCAAAACAATGCGAAGATTTTCTCCTTTTTTAATTAAAATCTTATCCGATTCTGCCAGCACTTTATTATCCATACTCCATTGATAGCGACTCATATTTCCCGTTAATTCAAAATGCAATTCCCGCACGGGAGCATCTTTGGGAAGCGTAGTCACCGTGGGTGATTTCAGCATCGAATAATTTAGCGTTGTAATATCTGAGGAATTGGAACTCATAGTATGCTTTGAATGATCCGTTTTATCATTCCTATCCATTGTATTGGAAAGTTCATTTGGTTTTTCTCTTTCCGCTTTTTTCTTTTCTCTTTTTTCTATATCACCAGTAATCTCTGGGTACATCACGGTATTCATATCCATTTTTTGCAAACTCATATCCATACCCATATCATTCATGGTTCCGTCCATGTTCATCATATCATTCATCATTTTCATCCCTTCAAAATAATTCAATTTTGGCAAAGGCGAAACTAATTGTTTGATCCCATTTCCAATATACAATGAAGCCGATTTCGTTCTGTCTTCCGGCGTAGCCAAAAATTCATAGGCGGTTTTATCCGCAGGAATAGTCAACACCACATCATAGGTTTCTGAAACTCCTATTATTAATCGATCTACTTCAACCGGTTCCACATCATTTCCATCATTGGCAATGACCGTAATTTTTCCGCCGGCATAAGTCAGCCAAAAATAAGAGGAAGCACCGGCATTTGAAATTCGCAAACGCACCTTATCTCCCGCTGCCGACTTAAAATCTGGAGCTACTGATTCATTTTTTCCATTAATTAAAAATTTATCATAATACACATCGCTGACATCCATAGCCAGCATGCGTTTCCATTCGTTAGTGAGTTTGGTTTTAAAATGTCCTTTTTTGATGGCTTCGGCATAACTTTGGGTTGTTCCTTTTTTGATAGCAAACCAATCCGAAGCATTGTGTAGCATTCGATGCACATTATCCGGATTGTAATCTGTCCATTCGCTTAAAACAACAGGAAGCGTTGGTAGATCATCAATTCCTTTTCTAAAAGTAGGATCATTGTCTTTCTTTTTCAAAATCAAAGCGCCATACATCCCAATTTGTTCTTGCATTCCGGAATGGCTATGGTACCAGTGTGTCCCACTTTGCACGATAGGAAAGCTGTATTTGTGGGTAGTATGAGGAGCAATTGGCATCTGCGTAAGAAAAGGGACACCATCTTCCTTGTTAGGCAAAAAGAGACCGTGCCAATGCAAAGAAGTTGCCTCTTCCATTTCATTATGAACATAGATTTCGGCAATATCCCCTTCGGTAAAAGTCAATGTAGGCATCGGGATTTGCCCGTTTACAGCAATCGCTCTTTTTTCCTTTCCTGAAAATTTAACAAGAGTATCTTTTACATACAAATCATAGCGAACTACTTTTTGAGCGTTAGCAGCAATTGCAATTAATACTAGTAGTAAACTTAATTTAAGTTTCATTTTTTTTCACTTTCTGTTTAATAGATTTACTTTCTTTTTCTATACCTATGGGCCAATACTATTAATAACAGCGCAAAAAACAATATTGAAAACCACCAAAAAACATGCATTCCCATAAATGAGTAGGCTCCCATATGCATTCCTTCATTACCATGATTATTCATAACTTTATCGTTTTTGGATTATTTTAAATCTCAGTGATGCCCTTTATGATCTTCTTCTTTTTTAGACTTCTGATCCATTGCTTTCATTTTATTATTCATCAACATTTCCATCATTTCCTCAGACATACTTTCGTCATTGGCAATGGCGTTCATGATTTGGGTTCTTTTCTCTGATTTTGACAAAACCGTATTAGTGGACTGACAGGAAAATAAAAAAGCAGCTACACCCAACATCAATACTAATTTTCGAAGTGCTTTCATGATTTTATTTTTTAGATTAAAAACAAACTATAACATCATTACAATTTTAAATTTCGAAGTCTCAAGGCATTTCCAATAACAGAAACAGAGCTAAAACTCATCGCTAAAGCCGCAATCATAGGAGACAATAGCAATCCAAAAAAAGGATACAATACTCCGGCTGCAACCGGAATCCCCAGCACATTGTAAAAGAAGGCGAAAAATAAATTCTGATTGATATTTTTCATCACGGCATGACTCAGTTTCTTTGCTTTCACAATCCCTTGTAAATCGCCTTTTACCAAGGTTATTTTAGCGCTTTCAATCGCCACATCGGTACCGGTTCCCATTGCTATTCCTACATTGGCTTGAGCCAAAGCAGGCGCATCGTTGATTCCGTCACCCGCCATCGCCACGATTTTTCCTTCGGCTTGTATTTTTTTAATCTCCTTGAGTTTATCTTCAGGCAAACAACCCGCAATAAAGGAAGTCAGTTGCAACTCATCGGCGACAGCCTTAGCGGTATTATTATTATCGCCTGTCATCATAATGACTTCAACTCCTTGACGCATCAATTCTTTTACAGCCGCAGCACTTGTCGCTTTGATCGCATCGGTGATGGTCACATAGCCTAAAACCACTTTGTCTATCGCGATATAGGAAACTGTTTTTCCCAGCTTTTGTTCTGCAATAATTTTATTTTCAATTTCAGAAGTAACCGTTGCTCCAACTTGTTCTAATAGGCTTTTATTTCCTAAGGCTACTTTTTTATTGGCTACCGTTCCTATCACTCCTTTTCCGGTTACAGCCTCAAAATCGTTAACTTCAACTAATGAAATATTTTTCGCTTTTGCAAAATTTACTACGGCTTGCGCCAAAGGATGCTCGCTGTACTGATTTAATGAAGCTATATTTAGCAGTAAATCATCCTCTTGATTATTAGAAGAAAACACCTTTTCTACAGAAGGTTTTCCCTCAGTTATAGTTCCCGTTTTATCTGTAATCAATACATTTACCTTATTCATGTTTTCTAATGCTTCGGCATTTTTTATCAAAACTCCAGATTGCGCTCCTTTACCCACTCCCACCATTACTGACATGGGTGTTGCTAATCCTAATGCGCATGGACAAGCGATAATCAGCACTGCAATGGCGTTGATAAATCCATAAACCAAAGCCGGTTCCGGACCAAAACTTGCCCAAATAAAGAAAGTAATTATGGACACAATCACAACAATAGGCACAAAATACTTCGCAATCCTATCAGCCATTTTTTGGATAGGTGCTCTAGATCGGCTGGCGGTATTGACCATCTGTACAATTTGAGAGAGTAAGGTTTCTGAACCTACTTTCTCAGCGACCATAACAAAAGATTTATTTCCATTTATCGTTCCTGCAACAACAGCATCATCGATTTTTTTATCCACTGGGATAGGCTCTCCCGAAATCATTGATTCATCAATAGTACTTTCTCCGGCAGTTATTTTTCCGTCAACAGGAATTTTCTCTCCCGGTTTTACTCTTAACAAATCGCCTTTCTTGATATCTTGGACAGCAATAACTTTATCGTTTCCATCAGCAACTAAGGTAGCTACTGTGGGCGCCAGCTTCAACAACTCTTTAATTGCCCCACTGGTTCTACTGTGGGCTTTGGCTTCTAATAGTTGTCCTAATAAAACCAAGGTCAATATCACTGTTGTCGCTTCAAAGTAAAGATGCGCTGTTCCTCCATGAGATTTAAATTCATTCGGGAATATTTCAGGGAAAAACAAAGCTATTAAACTAAACAGAAAAGCTACTCCTGAACCAATCCCAATAAGGGTAAACATATTGAGATTCCAACTAACAATTGACTTCCAAGCGCGTTCAAAAAACATCCAGGCTGCATAAAAAACAACTGGTAGCGATAAAACAAGCTGAACCCAATTCCAACCTGAAGTGTCCATAATTTTCAACAATGGATTATTGGGAATCATGTCAGACATGGCAATAATAAAAATGGGCACTGTAAAAATAAGAGCTATTTTCATTTTATGCAATAAATCAATATAGGTCTTATTCTCCTCGCTTTCCGCAGGTTCCATTGGTACTAAATCCATCCCGCAAATAGGACAAGACCCTGGTCCTTCTTGAATAATTTCAGGATGCATCGGGCAAGTGAACATGGTCTTCGCCGGAGTTAAATCAGGTGCTTTTACCAAGTCCATTCCGCAAACAGGGCAATCACCCGCTTTGTCATATACTTTATCTCCCTCGCAATGCATAGGGCAATAGTATTTTCCGGCAGCATTTATTAAAACCGAATGTTCAACTTTGTGCTGGTGCATTTTTTGAGTGCCGCAACAGGATTTCGCCATCGGTTCTTCTTTATCCGCTTTAGTGGGAGATTTACTCATCTCTATGGTATAATTACCCGCTTTGGACAAAGCTTGTTGTAATTCTGAGGTAGGAATATGATTTTTCATTGTAATGGTAGCCAAAGAGGACTCTAAAACCACCGTGGCCTGAATCCCTTCTATGGCGTTGAGCGTTTTTTCTACTTTGGTACGACAACCATCGCAACTCATTCCGTTAATAGTATAGGTATGTGTCATTCTATTGTATCTTAAAATTAGTAATACAAAGTTGCCACTAAATAAGACCTTGACTCTTATACAATTTTGGTTCTCTTTTGTATCTTTTATAGATTTTCAAGAGGTTGACGTTTTTGTTCTTTCAAGGTTTTGAAATACGTAGGGGTCAAACCTGTTACTTTTTTAAACTGCTTGCTTAAATGCGATGCACTGCTGTAATTGAGTTCAAAAGCAATCTCATTCAAACTTAACTCATCATAAACGAGCAACTCTTTGACCCTTTCAATTTTTTGAAGGATATAATATTGCTCAATAGTAGTGACTTCTTGCAATGAAAACAAATTACTGATATAGCTGTAATCATTCCCAATGGCCGCTACTAAATAATCTGATAAATTCGTTTTGAAACGGTTGTCTTTCAAATGGACTAATTCCACAATCAGGTTTTTTACCTTTTCGACTATTCGCTTTTTTTTATCATCTATAATTTCGAAACCCAAAACAAGCAATTGCTCGTTCAGCTCATGCTCTTTTTCTTTTTCCAAATCTTCGGAAATTTCTACTTCGCCCAATTCAACCGAGACGGGATGAAGTCCAAACTTTTTCAGTTCAGACTTCACCACCATGACACATCGGTTGCAAACCATATTCTTTATGTATAATTTCATTGATGTGAAATCTATTTATCAGTAAGTCCTATTCTATTCACAAATCTTCGTTAGTGAATACGACTAATTACGGTTACACTCATTTCAAAATACTATTTTACAGTAGCTACAATGCTGCCACAATTTAACATTTGAGAGCCAAAATACGGATTTCGGATTTCTTTGGTTTCAGAAATCCAATACCCACTTTTTCCTTCTTCATACATTGGACAATAAGCCTGATAGAGTTTTTTGTCTGTTCCAAAAGCTTTAATAAGATCATTCATGTCTTTACTCAACAGGGCAAAATATGCTCTTTGATGGTCTATATCAGCTGGATTTCCAATAATATGTTTCAAATGTTCATTTATAACAGCGGAAATTTTCGCGTATTTCTTTTTCCCAAGCTCATCCAATTCATTCGGATTCGAGGAGTTTAAAGTTACGGATAAAATCGCAGATACTTTGGCCGCGGCTTTAGAATCGTCATTGGCTAACGCATTGGCCAGTTTTAGATAATCCTCAACTACTTTATTGATTGTAAATGAAGACAAAATTACTTCATTTATTTTAGTTTCCGCTTTGGCTTCAACAACTGCCTTTTGGCTTGTTTTACTAATTGGCTCTGTCAATTCCATAGCACATACTGGACATAAACCTCCTTTTTTGCCAATAACCTCAGGATGCATAGGGCAAGCATATTGTCCAGAAGCCGTTTCTGTTTGTTCCAAATTAGAAGTCTCAGCCTGCTTGCTTTTTTGGTTGCAACCAATAAACAAGAATGCAACGGCAATTATAGAAAAGATCTTATTTTTCATATTATTAAATTAAATTTAATTGTTGGTATTTTCCTCACTGCTTTTCTCTAAAGTCAGTTTCATCTACTTGGTTACATTAAAGAAAGTATATTCCAGTTTTAGATAAAAACCATCCGAAGCGGAACGGAGCATCGAACTGTACAATTCCTTTTTGTAAGCCACATCAATTCTCGCCTGGCTGTTGATTATAAATTGAACAGAAGGCACCACATCCAAATACGATTTTCCACTATCAGTCAAAGTTTGCCCAACAAATTCCAACATCGTATTGATATTAGTTTGTTTAAAGCTAGTGTATTTTTTAGGATGCATCAATCTTCCTACAGAAAAAGTATAATTTAAAGCATTGCTTCCCAGAAATTCCGGAAACTGATAATCCGGTTTGTTGTCTGTGGCCTTTCCGTAACTAACAGAAGAACTAATCGCTACTTTCTTGATCAATTGTGTCGCAACCAAGCCCGCTTCATAGCCCGAATTTCCAGCAGTCATATCAATAGCTTCTTGCCTTATAGCCGAATTATTCCAGCTGTAACGTCCAAAAGCAGCCATACGAAAATGGCTTTGCAAATCGTCTACCGAAAAGAAACGATATTTAGCATATACACCAGCACCTTCGGCTTTCAATTCATTAGTGGCATTAGTCGAAAAAACTGAGCCGCGCACCATCAAATTCTTATTGATTCCCCAAGTCACCTCAGGAGAAAGACCATAAACGGAGCCACTGCCTATTTCCTTTTTCATCAAAGATTGACCAACACGAACCCCAATGGAACCCGCAGGAACATTGCTCGCGGGTTCAGTAACTACAAATAATTCCTGAGCATTCATTTCGAACGAAACAAAAGCCAATAAAACAATAGATAAATACCTCATATTAAAAAGTTTTCACATGATAATCGTCCTCATTCTCTGTCGCATAACTCGGATACTTAGAATAGGATTTCATTAATTTTTTATATTCTTTTTGAGTTACAAAACCTTTGTCTAGCACCTTCACTCTCGTTTCGGCCGATAAAACTTGATTTTTGCTGTCGATAAAAACAAACGAAGCTTCTCCTTTTTTAACAACAACATTATCTTCAATTTTTAAATTATCAAAAGGCATTGTCAGCACCATTGAGCCCACAAAAAACCCTGCTTTTTCAACGGCAGTTTTAAGTACTTTAGGCTGAACCGCATTGTCTTTCTTGAAATAAACTGTAAAAGTATTGGTATTCAAATCAGTGCCTACACTGTCCACTTCGGTCATTGCTTTCAACTGTTTGTTTATCGCATTCGAGCACATCGAACAGGTTAGTCCCGTGGCTATTATTTCAGCTTTTGAGATTTGAGCATGGATTTGAGCACTTGTCATTAAAGCAAAAAGTGCGATTGCTACCAATTTTATATTTGATGTTTTCATAGTATTTATTTTTTAATTTGGGCAATAATTTCTTCTTCTGTTGGATTGATTGCGATTAGTTTACCTGTAGTGTCAAAAAGATAAGCAGCCGGTAATTCTTCTACCCCAAAAGTCACTGCAGATTTAGCGTCGAATCCTTTGGCATCTATCAATTGCTGGTGTTTCATTTTGTCTTTTGCAATGGCATTCAACCATTTTGTCTTATCTGTATCGATGGATATTCCAACAATTTCAAAGTTTTTGTTTTTATAGGTTTCATAGAGTTTAACTAATTTTCTGTTGGCCAATCGGCAAGGACCGCACCAGGAAGCCCAAAAATCTACCAGAACTGTTTTCCCTTTGAATGAATCTAATTTCACTACAGTATTTTGATTGCTTTGCAATGCGACATTAGGAAAAGTATCTCCCAATTTCACTTGAGCCTTAACACTTGAAAAAACAAGCATAAAACTGAAAGCCAGAATTATATTTTTTATTTTAATCATTAATTTATGATTTTAAACAGCCTTGACTGAATTATTTCTTAATCGTTTCGACAGTTTCTCCACAGCTCAACATTTGAGAACCATAGTAAGGATTTTTAACCGAATCTTCTTTACTTAACCAATTTGCACCTTTCCCTCCATTTGCCATAGGACAAAACTGATAATAAACAGGAACTTCATATTTGGCCACCTTTATTAGATCATGCATATTTTTAGACAAAGACATAAATAGGGTTCTTTGTTTTTTGACATCTTGTGTTTCAGAAATTGTTTTGGCCTCTGTGTTTAAATCTTTCATTACTTTCATCCAAACCATATGCACATCCATCGCTAATTGATCCATTTGAACAGCATTAAGAGCCAAAAGCAATTCTTTAGCCTCGGCCGATGCCGTTGCACCATCCGTTTTTACCAATGCATCTTTTACCAAAAAATAAGTATCAAAAACCGCATTTAACTGATTCGATTCTTGCTGTAGCTTATTCGTTTGCATCGCATGATTAGTATGATTTTCTATTTTTGCCATTCCAGTTTCAACAGTTTTTGCTTCTCTGTCGTATTGACAACAACCGTGTAATTGATCATAAACTGCATCCGGAGCCAAAAATTTATCGCTATCATAACCAGCCAATGCCACACGTTTCAAGATTTCGTCTGAATTGGTTTTCTTAGCATCATAAGTTATAGTAGCCATTTTCGTGTCAGCATTCCAATCTACCTTTGCTACTTTTTTAACGTTGGCAGCTGTTTCGATATTTTTTTTACACATACCACAGTTCCCATAAATTTTAATGTTTTCGGTGGTAGCATTTTTAATTTGCGCATTCGCGATAGTGACTGAAAGCAATAGCGTTATTGCCATCAATATGTTTTTTATTGATTTCATTTTGTAGATATTTAATGTTGTTTTTAAAAGTCGAATGTAATTTGCAGAATTGCCTTTGGTATTTATATCATCGTATACAACTTTGTTTTGGCATTCGATGATTTTCAATTAAGACCAATTTGCAGCAATGCTCCTTTCATTCTAATATTAATTTAGAAGTGAGATAAACCTAAAGCACGAAACAAACTATAGCACAATGACTATAATTAAAAATGCATTTAGATTAAAATTTAATGATTTTAAAGCACAAGAAGGCTTTGAATCAGACAGACTTCTGGCTGTCAATAAAGGAATTTAGCTTATTTTAGGTGGAAGCCAAACAGAACGAAAATCTGAAGAAATAAAGATTTCCGAATAATAATAATTTTGATTTTCTTTCGAAAAAAGGAAAGTTTGGTTCAATTCTTCATAGAATACAGAAGGCAAGCCCAAATGAACAACAGGACTGCAAGAAATATTCTTACAGGCTCCGTCGCAACCGCTATGCGAACTTTCGTTTGATTTTTTATTCTTCTTACAACAATCAGGAGTTTCAGTTTGTGAAGAAGATTCTTTTTTACAACAAGCTTTCTCTGTCTTTGTTCCACATGCAAAAGCTAGGCTTGGCGTCATAAAGAAACCAAACATAACCAACAATAAGATGTAAAACTTTTTAGACATCAATCCTCATTTAAAAAGCAAAGGTATAAAATTAGCCGTTATTGCCATTTTATACCCTCCTAAATAGTTGTTAAAAACCGATTTTATTTTCCTTCGCCCAATATTCCATTCAATATGGATTGGGATAAAGATAGAATTACACTAAATAATAAGGCTGTCCAAAACGAATCTACGCCAAATCCTCCCACAATATTGGAGCACAACAAAATCATTAATGCGTTGATGACCAACAAAAATAATCCCAAGCTAAGAATGGTGACCGGCAAAGTTAGTATCACTAAGATAGGTTTGATAAATATATTAAGCAAGCCCAAAACGATGGCAACAAATAAAGCCGTCGTAAAACCAGCAACATGAACTCCTGGCATAAAACGTGAAATAAACACAACCAGTGCCGCCGTAATCAGAATTTTAAGGATCAATTTCATGAATTTTTGTTTTAAGATTTTAATAAAAGTACTACTAATTCAAATTAGTTGTTCTATTTCAAAAAAGAAAATACCATTTGATGAAACAATTGTGGATTTTCGGCATGAAGCCAATGACCCGCATTTGGAATTGTTTCTAGTACTGAATCCGGAAAATGTTGCTTTATGTTTTCCATATCACTGTCTAAAACATAATTGGAATTGCCCCCGCGAATAAAAAGCGTAGGTTTCACAAAAACTGCATTCTCTGCTAAGGCTACCCCTATTTCATCCATTTTTCTATTAAAAACTACTAGATTAAAACGGAAAGCGAGTTGTCCCGGTTCTTTCCAATACAAACCTTTCATCAAGAATTGTCGGGTTCCAAAATCGGTTATGTGCTGCGCTAAAATTTCTTCAACTTCGGATCGGCTTGGCTTTTTAGAAAAATCAACGGCATTCAAGCCTGCCAAAATGGTTTGATGGTGTTGCGGATAAAATTTGGGACCAATATCGGCTACAATGAGCTTATCAACCATTTCAGGATAGGTTGTTGCAAACAACATCGCGGTTTTTCCACCCATCGAATGACCTAGAATGTTAACGCTTTTAAGATTATTGCCCTGACAGTATTCAAAAACATCTTGAACCATCAATGCATAACTAAATTCTTCTGAATGAAAGCTACGACCGTGATTGCGCAAATCTAATAAGTGAACTTCGAAACCATCGGCAGCAAATTGCACTCCGAGTGTTTTCCAATTGTCTGACATTCCCAGAAATCCGTGGAGGATTAAAAGCGGCTTTCCTGCGCCTTCTATTTTTGAATATAACATTTTGATTTTAGATTTTAGAGTACCGATTTTAGATTGCAGAAAATGACTTTGAAAGTAAAATCAAAAATCATCATTCGTTAATCTTCAATCGAAAATCATTTTAATTTTTGTAAATACATATTAACCACATTCTCCAAGCCCAAGTACAATGCCTCAGAAATCAGTGCGTGCCCGATGGAAACCTCGAGTAAACCGGGGATGTTTTGTTTGAAAAATTGAATATTATCTAAACTCAAATCATGACCTGCGTTGATCCCAAGTCCCAATTCATTAGCCAAAACCGCGGATTTTATGTAAGGATCAATTCCGTTTTCATTTCCCAAACTGTATTGATGTGCAAAAGCTTCAGTGTACAATTCGATTCTATCTGTACCGGTTTTTTTGGCTTCTTCAATCATTTCTAAAACGGGATCCACAAAAATGGAAGTTCGAATGCCGTTGCGTTGAAATTCCTGAATCATCTCGGTCAAATACGCTTGGTTTTTTATGGTATCCCATCCTGCCGAAGAAGTAATCGCTCCAATCGCATCAGGAACCAAAGTAACTTGATCCGGTTTACATTCTAAAACCAAGTCGATGAAATTATGTTGTGGATTTCCTTCTATATTGTATTCGGTGTAAACGATTGCTTTTAAATCGCGTGCATCTTGATAACGAATGTGACGTTCATCCGGACGCGGATGAATCGTGATTCCTTGTGCGCCAAATTTTTGAATGTCGGTGGCTACCTTCAATAAATCGGGAACATTTCCTCCACGCGCATTACGTAAAGTAGCTATTTTGTTGATATTTACACTTAACTTTGTCATTGGTACACTTTTTATTTATGAAACAACTGTTTTACAACGGCAAAAATACAAAGTAAAAGGTAGGACTATTTGCCTTTTTTTGATTATTTTGCATAAAAATTAAGTATTCATTTAAGATGGAAATTACGAACTACATAACCACGGACTACAAAGCCATTGACAGCCAAGAGACTATTGTGGCTGTTAAAGAGTTTTTTACTGAGCTGGGCTATTCGCATTTCCCTGTGACTGAAAACGGGATTTACATTGGCAGTATTTCATCAGATGATATTGAAACTTTTGATGATGATAAAAAGCTAATTGATTACAAATACACCCTGGAAGGTTTTTTTACTAAAACAGATTCCATCTGGCTTGAGGTTTTAGAAGTTTTTGCAAAAAACCACACTGATTTGATTCCGGTATTAGACCAGAACAATACATATGTGGGCTATTATATGATAGAGGACATCATGAGTTTTTTTCACCAAACCCCTTTTTTAAAGGAGCAAGGACGAATTATCAAAGTTAAAAAAGGAATATCGGATTATTCTATGGGACAAATTGCCCAAATTGTGGAAAGTAATAATGGCAAACTCTTAGGATTGTTTATTTCGGAATCAGACAACGAAAGCGTTGAAGTGACGATAAAAATTACTTTGGGAGCCATCAATGAAATTATTCAAACTTTCAGAAGATACAATTACGAAATCACTTCTGAACATAATGAAGACGACTACATCAATAATCTAAAGGAGCGTTCGGATTATTTGGACAAATACCTTAATATGTAACCGCTTATTTGGAGATTTGTTGATTCGGTTATTCATAACCACATTCTCAAATAACCAAATAACCAAATTAACGAGTAAACAACAAAATGAAAATAGCCATATACGGTCAATATTACCAGAACAGTACCGAGCCTATTATTAGAGACATCTTTTTATTTTTCAACGAAAAAAAAGTAGAATTAGTTATTGAAGCTAATTTTTTAAATATTCTTCACGAAAAAAAACTGATCGAAAAAGAATACAAAACCTTCGAATCTCATACGGAACTAAATCAAAGTTTTGACATGCTAATCAGCGTTGGTGGTGACGGAACGATTTTAAGAGCCGCAACTTTAGTACGGGATTCAGGTGTACCCATATTGGGAATAAATGCAGGCAGACTGGGCTTTTTAGCTACAGTTCAAAAAGACAATATTGCTGAATTCTTGCAACTTACAATCGACAAGAAATACACCCTGTCTAAAAGAACCTTATTAACTTTGACTTGTTCCCCAGAAAACGAATCTTTTCAGAATATTAATTTCGCAATGAACGAAGTTACTATCAATCGAAAAGATACTACTTCGATGATTACCATCGAAACCTATCTGAATGGAGAATATCTTAACTCTTATTGGGCCGACGGTTTGATCATTTCTACACCAACAGGATCAACAGGATATTCGTTAAGCTGTGGCGGACCAATATTGACTCCTGACGTAAAAAGCTTAGTCATCACTCCTATTGCTCCCCACAATTTAAATGCTAGGCCACTTGTTATTCCTGACGAAACCGAAATTAGATTAAAAATTACCGGAAGAGAAGAACACTATCTCGTTTCTTTGGATTCTCGAGTAAATACCATTAAAAAAGAATCCATATTAACCATAAAGAAAACCCCCTTTCATATTAATATGGTCGAAATCCCAGAAGAAACCTTTCTAAAAACACTTCGTTCAAAATTACTTTGGGGTGAAGACAAAAGAAATTAATTCTTTTTTCGGCAACAGACTATACGATTCCATCCATAACATCCGTTTTACTTTAGACAATTTTATTTAATATCGTCCTAAGCAGCCTATTATTGAAATAAAAGGCATATTTAACAGATTAGATATTGATTCGTATTGATTATTATTATATTTGCACGCAATTTTCAATTAAAATGACTAAAACTTTCAGTTTGTTTATATGCTTATTCTCAAGTATGGCTATGCAATCGCAAATCCATGAAATAGGTGTGTTTATTGGCGGAAGCAATTATATTGGCGACATTGGCTCAACGACTTATATCGCTCCAAACGAACCTGCTTTAGGACTTCTTTACAAATGGAACAAAAGTCCCAGACACGCATGGAGAGCTTCATATACTATGTCTAAAATCAGTTCTAATGACCTCAATTCAAAAGAACCCAGTAGAAACCAAAGAGGATATCATTTTGAAAATAGCCTAAAAGAATTATCTTTAGGGCTTGAATTTAATTTTTTTGATTTCAATCTCCATCAATTAGGACGAAAAACCACTCCTTATGTATACAGTGGTTTGAGCTATTTAAGATATGAAGAAATGTATTTTCAATCGGGAGAAACGCAAAAAGACAAGAATTCAAATTCATTTGCTATCCCCATGATTGTGGGAATTAAATCAAATATTTCAAGAAGTCTAATTTTGGCAGCGGAAATTGGGGCACGTTACACATTTACTGATAATCTAGACGGCAGCAACCCTAAGAATGAGAATTTGAAACCATTTCAATTTGGAAATATTAATAATAATGATTGGTATGTTTTTTCAGGGTTTACATTAACTTATACCTTTGGCGAAAAACCTTGTTATTGCGCAGACTAAAAAAATGAATTTACTAGAGAATATAGATAAAGATAAGTTACCAAGACATTTAGCCATTATTATGGACGGCAACGGCCGTTGGGCTAAACAGCAGGGTTTTTTGAGAGCAATTGGACATGAAAGTGGTTCCAAATCAGTGAAGCAAATCATAAAAACAAGTGCCAAATTAGGCATTGAATTCCTTACCTTGTATGCTTTTTCAACGGAAAATTGGAACAGGCCCAAACTAGAAGTTGACACCTTGATGAAAATCCTTATTAGATCCCTAAAAAAGGAACTCCCAACATTAGAACAAAATAACATCAGACTCAATACAATAGGAAACTTAGAAAAACTACCTCAATCAGCTCAAAAAGAACTGCTTGATGTGATGGAAAAAACTAAGAATAATACGCACATGACTCTAACGCTAGCGCTGAGTTACGGCTCAAGGGAAGAGATGGTTAGCGCGATAAAAGAGATCAGTAATAAAGTTAAAAATAATATAATTTCGATAGACACTATTGACGATTCAATTATAAATGAGCATCTTTACACGCATGATTTACCTGATGTAGATCTATTAATACGAACAAGTGGAGAACATAGGATAAGTAATTTCCTGTTATGGCAGATAGCCTATGCAGAATTGTATTTTACTGATATATTGTGGCCTGACTTTAAAGAACAAGATTTATATGAGGCTATTGTTAGTTATCAAAAAAGAGAACGTAGATTTGGAAAAACAAGTGAACAAATTAAATAAATTTTCAGTGTTGAATAAAAGTACAAAAGCAATCCTTACCCTGTTATTATTGGGAAGTTTTTCACAAATTAAAGCTCAAGAAAAAGTCCCTTTTGACCAAGGAAAAAAATACATTCTTGCTGGCGTTTCCGTTACCAGCGAAATCAGCTTCAACGAACAAACAGTAGTAACCTTTGCCGGACTTGAAAAAGGACAAGAAATTACCGTTCCAGGAGAAGAGATAAGCAGCGCGATAAAAAAACTAGGGAAACTAGGGCTTTTTGACGAAATTTCATTCTACGTGAATCGAATTCAAAATGACAGCATCTACCTTGATTTAGACATCAAGGAACTTCCTAAATTGAATGAAGTAAAATTCGTTGGAGTTAAAAAAAGCAAAACCGAAGCGCTGATTAAAGACAACAGCCTTAACAAAGGAAAAGTAGTTAATGAAAATTTAATTACAACTACCAAAAACTACATCGAAAACAAATACAAAAAAGATGGTTTCTACAATACCAAAGTAAACTTAAATATTGTAAAAGACACTGCAGCAACAAACCAAGTCAATATGGTTGTTAGTGTTGATAAGGGAGAAAAGATAAAAATTCAAGAAATTGATTTCGTAGGAAACGAAAAATTATCAGACAAAACCTTGCGTAAGGCAATGAAAGATACGAAGCAAAAAAATCCTATTCGATTATTAAAAGCTTCTAAATTCATAAAAGACAAATATAAAACTGATTTAGAAAAAGTAATTGCAGCCTATAAGGAAAAAGGGTATAGAGACGCTAGAATCCTTTCAGATTCTGTCACTTACAACAAAGACAAAAATACTTTAGCCATAAAAATAAACGTAGAAGAAGGAAACAAATACTACTTTGGAAACATTAAATTTCTAGGAAATACAGTATATCCAGACCAAGGGCTTAGCAGAATGTTAGGCATCAAGAAAGGAGAAACATACAACGGTACACTTCTTGAGAAAAGAATCGCTGACAAGTCAAAACCAGACGGAGATGACATTACCAATTTATACCAAAACAGTGGTTATTTGTTTTCGAACATCAATGCCGTTGAAGTAAAAACAGCTAATGACACCATTGATTTTGAAATAAGAATCACCGAAGGTCCTTTGGCTTATTTCAACAAAATATCAGTTGTAGGAAATGACAAAACGAATGACCGCGTAATCTACAGAGAATTAAGAACAAAACCGGGTGAAAAATACAGCAAAGAACAACTGGTAAGAACCATTCGTGAAATTGGACAATTAGGCTTTTTTGATCCTGAAGCAATCGATCCTAAATTTAAAAATGTAGACGCAGGCGCAGGAACCGTTGACATTGAGTACAATCTTGTCGAAAAAGGATCCAGCCAAATTGAACTTCAAGGAGGTTATGGAGGCGGAGGTTTCATAGGTACCTTAGGATTGTCATTCAACAATTTCTCAGCCAGAAACTTAATGAATAAAGACGCTTACAAACCACTACCAATGGGAGATGGACAAAAAGTATCTTTACGTTTACAAGGAAGTACTTATTTCCAGACTTATAGCGTATCTTTCTCTGAACCTTGGTTTGGTCAAAAGAAACCAGTACAATTTAGTACGTCTTTATCCTATAGTAAGCAGTTTTTAAACAATTACATTACTTACAAAGTAGACAAAACCAAAAGTTTTAACATCTTAACTTTATCAGTAGGTTTAGCCAAAAGATTGACGGTTCCAGATGATTTCTTTGTACTATCACAATCTATAAGTTACCAACATTACGACCTAAACAATTACAACACTGGTTTATTTACATTTGGTAACGGAACATCAAGAAACTTTGCTTATACTGTTGGGCTTTCTAGAAGCAATAAAGGGGTAAATCCTATATTCCCTACTTCTGGATCCGAATTCAGTATCACGGCAAAACTGACGCCTCCTTATTCACTAGTAAACGGAACTAATTATGCAACCTTAGGAGACAAAGCAGAATACAAATACAAATACAGCGGAACATCATACATTGGTTCTGATGGAATAATTGTAAAAGAAGGAGACTATGTTAGCGCTATACCAACAGCCGCAAACCCATCTCCGAACAAAGTTACTAATTTACAAGACGCCGCTGCCGATCCTGCATTGGTCGACCAAAAGAAATACGATTGGTTAGAATATTACAAAGTAAAGTTCAAAGCAGATTGGTATACCAAAATTTATGGTAAATTAGTATTGCGAACATTAACTGAATTTGGATTCCTAGGAGCATACAATCAAGATAGGGGTTCAATTCCTTTTGAAAGATTCTACGTAGGAGGTGATGGAATGGCCAATTATTCAATGGATGGTAGAGAAACGATACAATTAAGAGGATACCCAAACAACTCTCTTACACCTATTAATAGTAATGGAGAACAAATTGGAGCAACTGTATACAATAAATTCTCTATGGAATTACGTTATCCAATAACATTGAAAGCATCGGCCTCTATTTATGCATTGGCATTTTTGGAAGCAGGTTCATCCTATCCAGATTTCAAAAGCTACAATCCGTTTGCTCTAAGCCGTTCCGCCGGAGTTGGTTTACGTGTATTCATGCCAGCTTTTGGATTATTAGGAATTGATTTTGCAAATGGTTTCGACGCCTTACCAGGTCAATCAAAACCAAATGGATGGGAAACCCATTTCATTATTGGGCAACAATTTTAAAAAAAAATTGGCCTATAATTTTCTAATACTATAAAGCTATGAGAAAACAAATTTTATTTCTATTTTTAGCCTCGATTGTAGCCACAACAGTACATTCACAAGCTAAAGGAACAAAAGTAGGCTACATCGATATGGAATACATTTTACAGAATGTTCCCAATTATAATGAAGCCAATATCCAATTAGAGCAAAAAGCTCAAAAATGGAAACAAGAAATAGAGGCCAAAAAGATTGAAATTAACAAATTAAGAGAAACCCTCAATTCCGAAAAACCTTTACTGACAAAAGGTCTAATAGAAGAAAGGGAATCCGAAATTAAGTTCCTTGAAAATGAATTACTGGATTTTCAGCAAAATAGGTTTGGAGCCAATGGCGCTTTAATGATTCAAAAATCAGCTTTAACCAAGCCCATACAAGATCAGGTTTTCACCGCCATACAAGATATTGCAGAAGCCAGAAATTATGATTTAATTTTTGACAAATCATCTGATCTAACAATCCTTTTTGCGGCAAAAAAATTCGACATTAGCGACCAGGTTTTACGCATATTGAATAGAGCTGAAAAAAGAGAAAAGCTAACAAAAAAAGAAATTGCTGACGAAGAAGAGCTAGAAAGAAAACAAGAGGCAATTGATGACAATCCGGCCTTGGCTGAAAAAGAAAAAGCCTTAGAGGAAAGAAAGTCCGTTAGAGAGCAACTCATAGCCGACAGGAAATTAGCTCAAGAAGCTAAGAAAAAAGAATTTGAAGATAGAAGAGCAAAAATTTTAGCAGATAGAGAAGCTAAAAAAAATGGCACGGTTTCTGCCTCTGATAAAAAAGAAGATGCAAAACCTATTAATAGCAGTAGCCCCGCAAAGGATTCTAAAACAACAGCTGCCGAAGAAGCCATCAAAAAACAAGCAGACGCAAAAGCTAAAACATTAGAAGATCGAAAAAAAGTACTGGAAGATCGAAAAAAAGCAATAGAAGAAAAAAGATTGAGAACGCTCCAAGTTAGAGATTCGATAAAAAAAGCAAGAGAAGAAAAATTAAAACCAAAACAATAAATTAATTACTTAATATTTTAAAAACGATGAAACAAATTAAAACTTTATTAATTGCTGCAATATTTATCCTAGGAGCAAGTCAAACTAGTAATGCTCAAGCAAAAACAGCCCATGTTGATGTAAGTGAAATCATGTCCAAAATGCCAGCAATGCTTGACGCCCAAAAACAATTGGAAAAATTAAGCGCAACTTATGATACCGACTACAAAAAAATGGTAGATGAGTACCAAACAAAATTAAAAAAATACGAAGCAGAATCAGCTACTGTAACTGACGCAATAAACGCAGATCGTTCTAAAGAAGTTCAGGACATGCAAAAAAGAATTGTTGATTACAGAGACAACGCTCAAAAAGAATTACAACAAAAAGAGTCTGATATTGTAAAACCATTAATGGAAAAAGTAAGAACTTCAATCCAAAAAGTAGGAAAAGCTAAAGGCTTCCAGTACGTATTAGACGGTTCTTCTCTTTTACTTGCTGATGGTCCTAACTTAACTGCAGATGTAAAAAAAGATTTAGGTTTCTAATAAATACATTCCTAACAATCTAAAAAACCGCTCAGCCAAAATTTGGAATGAGCGGTTTTTTTGTTAGAATAATTCTTTAGGAAAATTAGTCAAGAGAACTTAACTTTGTCTTAATGGAGAACAATCAAGCTATAGGGATATTTGATTCAGGCATAGGAGGAACATCAATTTGGAAAGAGATACATCATCTACTTCCAAACGAAAAAACCATCTATCTTGCCGACAGTAAGAATGCACCTTACGGCCAAAAATCTAAAGAAGAGATTATTGAACTGAGCATGAAAAACACCGATTTCCTGCTTCAGATGAATTGCAAACTTATAGTTGTGGCTTGCAATACAGCAACCACAAATGCAATCAAGGAATTAAGAGAAAAATACGATGTTCCTTTTATTGGCATCGAACCGGCAATAAAACCCGCAGCCACCAATTCAAAAACGCAAACTATAGGAATCCTCGCCACGCAGGGTACTCTAAACAGCGAACTATTCCACCGTACGGTACAAAAGTATGAAAGTACCAAAATAATTGAACAAGTAGGACATGGATTAGTTCAATTGATTGAAAGTGGCAAAATCAATTCACCAGAAATGACTCAATTACTCTATTCCTACCTCAACCCAATGATTGATGCCAATATCGATTATCTTGTCTTAGGTTGTAGCCATTACCCTTACTTGATACCACAAATAAAAAAAATTCTTCCTAATCATATTCAAATTATTGATTCAGGAGAAGCAGTAGCTAAGCAAACTCAGCATTTATTGCAGGAAAAGATTGGTTTTAATACACAAAAACATGTCGAAACTCTTTTTTACACCAATACCGATCCGTCTGTGCTAAAACAAATCTTAGAAAACAAATACGAAGTCAGCCAAATAGATTTTTAATTAATTATATCTATTCTTCTTTAAACCAACCGGAATACATCACATAATTATTCGAAATACGTTCGATCTCTCCAGCAAAATCAGATTGATCTATATCCTTCACTTTTTTAGCAGGTACACCAGCCCAGATTGTACCAGATTCCACAACAGTATTTTGAGTGATTACAGCGCCGGCTGCCACAATCGAATTACTTTCTATTACACAATTATCCATTACTATTGCCCCCATTCCTATTAGCACATTGTCATGAACAACACAGCCATGAACTATTGCGTTATGCCCTATTGAAACGTTATCACCAATAATTGTAGGATGCTTTTTATAAGTACAATGCACAACAGCACCATCTTGTATATTTACCTTATCCCCTATTGTAATAAAGTTGACATCACCTCTAATAACAGCATTAAACCAAACACTACAGGATTTACCAAAAGAAACATCTCCTACAATGGTAGCATTTTCGGCCACATAACAATCCTCAGGAATAAGCGGAGATTTTCCGTTTACAGATTTTATTAACATTAGAATATAAAAATTTAGATTTAATTAATGGCAGGACAGTAGCAATCGTATTTTTCTCGTTTACAAAACAAATTAATTCCTAAAGTGATTTGGTGGTACCCACCATTATCAAACTTCACCGCTCCCGTAAGATGGGAATAGGTGTAAGCCACCATAAAGTTTTTATAATTCACCCCCAAAACAGGAGTTATATACTGCAATTTTTGCTTAGCAATACCTGCGTTATTACTATACTCGGCGCCTTCCAGACTTCTACGATAAGACAAACCTCCCCAAAGCTGACCAAAATCAATACTCTTGTATACTTTCATATTCAAATCGACTGTTTTTTCCTTGGTTTTATCCACCATCATTAACAATACAGAGGGTTCAAACAAAATTCTTTCTTTATTTCCAAAAACATAACCGGCACTCAACAAATATTTTCTCAAATTATCGCTTTCATACTCTGTGTAAAGATCACGTCTTGTTTCCAAAGCACCTTGAACAGTAGCATGAGCATAAAAATCCAAATAATTAAAAGAAGCCCCTATATCAACGTTGAAATAAGAATCCTTTTGAATTTGACCAAATACTGTTGGATCAAAAACGCCCGATTGCAAAAAACTAGTTTCATCTAATTGATTTTGGATCAATCCAGCGCTTACTCCAAAAGACAATTGATTTAAATCTATTTCATCTCTGGAAAACATAATATGATGCGCAAAACTTAGTTTTACTCCTTTTTGAGAATGATAACCATTCTTATCATTAAAAATGATAATACCGGCTCCTGACTTTTCTCCCACACGCCCATTAAAACTCAATGTTTGAAGTTCAGGCGCATCTTGTTGACCAAACCATTGTTTGCGCGCTGTCAACCTTATCTTGGCACAATTTGAAGCCCCTGCCATAGAAGGATGAATCAAATAATAGTTATCTGAAAGATAGTCTGAGTAGACCGGAATACCCTCTTGACCAAAAGAATACAGGCTCACAAACAAACAAATTAAAAAATACTTGATTTTGATTTTCATTGGACAATTTTTAATGTAAAAAAATTAATTCAACAAAATTTAGGCAAAAAAGCTGTACTAAAGTTAATTAAATAATTAATATATCAAATATAGCTATTCGTAGAAAATAACTTTAGTAAATTTGTAAAAAATTACAAGATCATGATAAAAGTTAGCATAAAAGAAACTCAAAATCCAACCATACTAAAATTTGAATTCGAAGATTTCATCACAAAAAACGAAAATTTTGAATTTAAAAACATCGACGAAGCCAAGGCATCGCCACTTGCCCAACAATTATTTTATTTGCCCTTTGTAAAAACCGTCTACATTTCGGGAAATTTTATTGCAATCGAAAGATTTAGTATTGTAGAATGGGAAGACGTGAAAGACGCCGTAGCTGAGCAAATTGAAAACTTTGTGAACAATGGAGGCACCATCATCACAATTGATGAAAACAAGACCAAAAAACAACCTATAACCGTATACGGAGAAACGACTCCAAACCCGGCTGCTTTAAAATTCGTCGTAAGTCGCATGTTGACTAAAACGGCAATCGAATTCAAAAATATTGACGAAGCCACTGCCTCACCTTTAGTACAGGAACTTTTTAAATTCCCTTATGTAAAAGAAGTTTTTATTGACGAAAACTACATCTCAGTTACAAAATACGAAGTAAACAACTGGGACGAAATAACGCTGGAACTAAGAAGTTTTATCAAACAATTCATCGAAAATGGCGGAACCGTTCTTGACGAAAGTCTAATTGCTATCAACGACAAAAAAGAAAATAACAAAAACGAAGATTTCGATAAACTAGATGTTACCTCCCAACAAATTATTAACATCCTTGAAGAGTATGTGAAGCCTGCCGTAGCCGCCGATGGAGGAAATATTGCTTTTGATTCTTTTGATGAAGAAACCAAAACAGTCAAAGTAATCCTTCAAGGAGCTTGTAGCGGTTGTCCCTCTTCGACTTTTACCCTAAAAAGTGGTATAGAAAATATGTTAAAAAGCATGCTAAACGATGATAAAATAAATGTAGAAGCTGCAAACGCTTAAGAAAAATATCACAACATATTGACATACTATTAGTTAAGATACTTAAATTTCATTTTTTTTCTAAAAATCTAAAAAAAATAATTAAATTTAAGATCACCTAAAAAATAGAAATTATGTCAGTATTAAAAGTCATTGAAGTTCTTTCCAGTTCTGAAGTTAGTTGGGAAGAAGCAACTCAAAAAGCAATTTCCAAAGCTTCAAAATCTGTCAAACACATACGTTCTGTTTATGTAAACGAACAAAGTGCCGCAGTAAAAGATGGTAAAATATCAGAATTTAGAGTCAATCTAAAAATAACTTTTGAACTTGAATAAGTTATTTTAAGAAAAATATTTAAAGCGTTTCGCAAGAGACGCTTTTTTTTATCCTTAACTCTAAATCTTACTTACACAAAATTTAAAAAATACACCTAATGATTGATTATCAGCAAATTATTAGCATTTAAACAAAACAACCAACAGATAAAATGCTTACTATTGTAAACTAATCAAATAAAAAAGCCATGGGACTAACATCATTTTTAAAGAATTTATTTGGCTCTGCCACAGAAACAACAAATGAACTGACAGCTAAAGCCGAAACAGCTTTAGAGCAAACAAAAGAAACAGCGGCGCCTTATATGGAAAAAGCCCAAGCTTTTGCAGAAGAAAAAATTGGCGATTTAAAAGAGGCAGCCCAACCAATTATAGAAAAAGCAGAAGCACATGCTGAACATGCTAAAGAGCTAGTTAATGAATATACTGAAAAAGCAAGCAACCTTTTAGGGAATGTTTCGGAGAAAGAAAATGCAACAGAAGCCATAAAAACCCCGGAAGAATTAGTTTCAAACACCATGAAAATCGTTTCTGATGACATAGAAACAAATCCTAATCCTGCTTCCGAAGAAACGGATGACTTAAAAAAGGAATAAAATCTTTTTTTCGAAAAACTATTAATTTGTACTTTTGTCACACAAACTCAAACCTTCTCTAAGAGAGGGTTTTTTATTTCTTAAAAATGTACTTAAGTCCTGAACATCTTACCAATTATGCCGAAACCTTTATCAACGTTTTAATTGATTATTCTCCAAAATTAATTTCGGCCTTTCTAATTCTGTTTGTTGGCCTCTATGCCATAAGGATTATAAATAGATCTATTAGAAAAATAATGATCAAAAGGGAATTAGAGCCCACTTTGACTAAATTTCTGACCGATATATTACTTTGGGTATTGAGAGTATTATTATTCGTTACATTCATCGAAAAGCTAGGAATTGGAGCTTCTTCATTTGTAGCCATTCTAGGCGCTATGGGGCTTGCGGTAGGACTTTCACTTCAAGGTTCACTGTCTAATTTTGCAGGAGGAGTGCTGATTATTCTTTTTAAACCATTCAAAGTTGGAGACACTATTGAAGCACAGGGAATCATAGCTTCTGTTAGCGAGATACAAATATTTTCAACAAAATTAATAACATCAAACAATCAAACCGTTTTTATACCAAACGGAGCATTATCTAATGGCACTATTATCAACCATTCGATGCAAGGCTACCGAAGAGCTGATTTGACCTTTGCTATTTCTTATGATTCGGATATCAAAAAAGCAAAAGATATAATTACAAATGTTTTAACCGCTAATCCAAAAGTACTTAAAACTCCTGGCTTTGAAGTTTCTGTAAAAAGCCTAACAGACACTGCGATCCAGTTAGCAGTAAGACCTTGGGCTACTAATGAGAATTTTGGTTCAATTACTTCGGATACATTAGAAAATTGCAAAATTGCATTTGATGCAGCAGGTATTTCAATACAGCCTTTTGTAAAAGAACTATCTAAAAACGACGCCTAATAACATCTATTTCTTAGAAGTAGTAATCATAAAATCTTTCAAATAATAAGGTTCAAAATAAGCGACATCTACGGTGTCGCTTATTTTGTATTTATCAAAACTTAAAGAACTCATTTCTTTTGCGGAAGGGTATTTAAATTCGTCCAAGAAAACAAAATTCTCTTTGGTCAAAACCGTTTTGCATTTCTCAGCACAATCTCCCACAAAATAGATAGTCTCCGCTAAATCATCAAAAGAAACCTCAGTTATAACTTCGGCTTGAGTCGCTCTTATAGTTTCTAAATTTGGGCCAAATATCGCGCTATACACTTCCATTCTTCTGGCATCGATCATTGGAACAATCAATCCGTCAGAAATATGTGCCTGAGCTGCCAAAGTTTGCATCGTATCTACCGCAATCAAGGGAATTCCTAAGGCAAAACACAAACCTTTAGCCGCCGAAACGCCTATACGCAATCCGGTATAAGAACCCGGTCCCTGACTTACGGCAATAGCAACTAAATCTTTATAGTTGATTCCGGCTTCTTTTAAACTTTCCTCAATAAAAACGTGCAAACGCTCAGCATGAGAATAACCTTCTTCGGCAATTTCTTTGCACACAATAGTTTTTCCTTCTTTTGCAATAGCAACAGAACAATTTTTTGTGGAGGTTTCGATATTAAGAATATAGGACAAAGCTTTTAATTTAAAATTACTAAGAGCTACAAATGTAAAATAAAACTATTTATTTCTTACTCTTTTCTTTATCTGTCTTCACCGTCACTTTGTCTCCTGAATTCAATTCTTTAGTTACTGTAGTATAAGGCCCTGTAATTACAACATCTCCTTTTTTCAAACCGTTTACAATCTCAATATTAGTGTCGTCTTGAATTCCTGTTTTAATGACGCGAATTTTTGCCTTATCACCTACTTTTACAAAAACACATTCAAATTTTTTATCACTTTTAGGAGCTGCTTTTTTTTCATCGGCTACCTCATACTTCTCTACTCCTTTTACTGCAGCAGTATCGGATTTGATAACTATGGAGCTAATTGGCACATTTAAAACATTCGATTTCGTTTTAGTAATAATATCAACAGTCGCGGTCATTCCTGGTCTAAAAGGAGAATAAGACACTGGCTTTCCAACCAATAAATCTTCATAGGATTCTTTCAAAATCCTAACCTTTACTTTAAAATTAGTCACCTGATCCGCAGTCAAAGCAGTACTAGCCGAATTTGAGATACTAGTAACCATTCCTTTAAATTGTTTTTTCAAATAAGCATCAACCTCAACATTAGCTAGATCTCCTACTTTAATTTTTACAATATCATTCTCATTTACATCAACCTCAACTTCCATATTATTCAGGTTAGCGACTCTTAGAATTTCCGTTCCGGTCATCTGTTGAGTTCCCAAAACACGTTCCCCTAATTCTACATTAAGCATCGAAATAGTCCCATCTGCAGGAGAAAAAATGATGGTTCTCCCCAGATTATCTTTGGCCTCATTGACAGATGCCGAAGCACTTTGAACATTAAAATAAGCCGATTGCTTGGTTGCTTTGGCTACTTCAAAAGAAGCAGTGGCTTTATCCCAATCCGACTTAGAAATAATTCCTTTTTCGAATAAAGACTTATTCCTGTCATAACTCGCTTTAGCTTCCTTAAACTGCGCATCAGCCTGTGTCAATCCCGCTTTGGAACCGGACAAACCCGCAATGGTTCTGTTTAAACTTGAAGTATATAAATCTGGATTGATTTTTACCAATAAATCTCCTTTTTTAACCACTTGTCCTTCTTTCACCGGTAAAGAAATGATTTCTCCAGAAACCATCGAAGCAATTTTAACCTCAATTTCAGGCTGAATCTTACCCGTGGCAGAAACTGTTTCTACAATAGTCGAAACATTTACCTGAGCAGTTTCTATCTCGATTCCTGTATCCTTATTCCCAATTACCCCACTTTTAGAAAGCGTAATTAAAGCAACTATTACTAAAACTGCTCCACCTACTATATAATAAACTGTTTTTTTAGACATAATGTATTAGTTTTTAATGATTGGAATTCCAAAATAGAATTCTAATATTTTTATTTTAAAAATGTAATCGTATTTAGATCGCAACACTTCCGATTGAGCGTTAGAAAGCAAAGTCTGTGATTGGTTCAAGTCAAAAGAATTCATCAAACCAACATCAAATTTTTCTTTGGCATAATTGTAAGACTCTTGTCTAGAATCTAATGCCACAAGTGATGATTCGTGCGCTTTTAAAGCGCCTTTGGCATCTGCAAAAGCGGTATATACATTTCTCTGCAAATCCAGATTTTGTTGTTCAACTGCAATTTTAGACTTCTCTAAATTCACTTTAGAACGCTCCACATTATTTCTGGCAGAGAATCCGTTAAAAACCGGAATACTCAATTGTGCCCCAAATGACTGTCCTTTATTGGTATTAAACTGATCAAAAAATGGCGGCGCCGCTTGAGTTCCTATAACCATCCCATTACCGTCTCTCAATGGAACATCAGCATAGGAAATTCTGGAACTAAAGCTGTAAAAACCTTGTAAAGTGGGCTGAAAACCTCCTTTTGCAATAGCTAAACTTTTTTGGGCGATTTCAAGATTTGTTTCCGCAATCTTTAATTCGGTTCTGCTTTCTTTGGCCTTATCATAAATGGCAACCGGAGTTTGAGACAGGATATTATTCTCATCTTTTGCCATAGTGTCATCTACGACATCAAAACTTTCAAAATCCTTTAATTGCAACAATTGGGCTAAACTCAATTTCGAAATCAACAAAGTGTTCTCGGCTGTTATCACTTTTTGATTATCTGAAGCCAATGTTGCTTTTACATCTAATAAATCTCCTCTCGGGATAGTTCCAGCCTTAACTAATTCCTCTGAACGGGACAATTGCTTTTCATTAATACTTCTTTGTTCTTTTTGAACCTTCAAATTCTCCTTATTAAAAAGCACTTGCAAAAAAGCATTTGCTACATTAAGCGCAATATCTTCCTGCATTTTCAACAACTGATATTTTGCCGCAACTATAGAAAGATTAGCTCTTCGCAATGAATTTTGGTTTTGCAGGCCTTTATAAATATCAATACCTACACTGGCTCCGGCAGAAGTAAATTGAGTGGTTTGGTTTTGTAAAAGACCAGTAGTAATATCCTGGTTTAAACCAATATTCCACGAATGAGAAGCATTTGCATTTAAGGAAGGAAGAAAATTTCCTATGGCTCCTTTCTTATCAATCGCCGCAGTTTTGGTATCTAACTCGGTTTGCTTGATTGAAATATTATTTTGTATGGCGTAATTCACACATTCTTCCAGCGACCATTTTTTAGTTTGTGCCTGAGCAGACAAACTAATGACAGAAATTAAGACTAAAGATATCCAACTATTTTTTTTCATATATTTTAAATGGTGGTGTAGCAAAGATACTACACAAGATTAACATTCTTTTTTAAAACAAAAAATTCTTTAAGACTCTAATTAAGATTTAGGCTCTTCTTTTTTCAGACCTTGGTTCCAAACTTTAATTTTATCCGAAGCTTTCAAACCGCTTTTTATCTCTACGTAAATTCCATCACTTACTCCCAACACAAGGTCTTTTCTAACAAATTTCTGGGAAGCAGTTTCGATCTCTACATAAGGTTTTTGTGTTTTTTTATCAAATTGAAGCAGCGATTCTTTGACAGCCAAAACCTTGTCGGCTTTTTCCAATATAATTGATGCATTTGCACTCAAACCCGCTCTGATAAAAGTATTATCAGAATTAGAAAGGCTGGCCTTAATCTCAAATTGAATTGCCCCATTCTCTGTTTTTCCTTTTGGCGCAATATATTCTAAAACAGAATCAAATTTTTTGTTTTCTATAGCACCAATAGTGATTTCGATAGGCAATTTTTCTTTTATTTTCCCTACTTCGGATTCGTCTATTTTACCTACAAATATCATTCTTCCCACATCGGCTACACTGGCAATGGTTGTTCCTTCATTAAAATTATTACTTTCAATAACCTGATTTCCTACTTTTACAGGAACATCAAGCACCATTCCGTTCACAGTTGAACGAATTAAAGTATTGGCATAATTCCCTAAACCGGATGTTGTTCCAGTTTTTACAATATCAAAACCTTGTTTAGAAGAAGCATAAGCTTGTTTGGCTTGCTTGTAAGCTAATTGTGCCGTATCAAAATCATTGGCCGAAATCACCCCTTTATCAAACAAAGTCTTTTGTCTTTGGTACACTTTTTCTTGGTTATCCAAAGCGATCTTAGTCGTTTGCACCTGATTTTGGGAATTGCTCAAATTAGAGACATTAGCCACCACCTTAATTTTTGCAATTAAATCCCCCGCTTTGATACTCTCACCGGCTTTGATATAAACCGCTTCAATAATGCCTGAAATATTAGGCTTGATTAAAACCTCTTCATCCGGAACAATATTTCCTGTGGCAATGGTATTTTTTACGATTGTTTTGACCTCTACTTTATCTGTCTCAAACACTACTGGAGACTCTTGGTTTTTAGCATACAAATAATACAGAGACCCAAAAAACAGTACCGTTATAAGAATTAAAATCGTGATTGTAGCTCCTTTTTTCATTGAAATATTAGATTAGTCGGTTATTTTTTGATTAAAAATTTATTCGGCGCGCAAGGCATCGACGGGTTTTACATTTATGGCAGTTTGAGCGGGGATGAATCCGGCCAATAAACCGGAACCAACCAATATAAGTAGGGCAATAAATACTACTGTTAAATCGACACTTGGATTGGCAAACATCATTCCTTCGCCCGGCATTGAATCCAAAATCATATTGACTACAGCCAGTAATCCGGTTGCAGCGGCAATCCCAAACATTCCGGCGATAATAGTCAGAAAGATGGCTTCGGACAATATTTGGGTTCGAATAGCTCCTGGAGTTGCTCCTAGTGCTCTGCGAATTCCAATTTCTTTTGTTCGTTCTTTGACTACGATCAACATGATATTTGAAATCCCAATAACTCCTGAAATTAAGACTAGAGTCCCAACAAAATAAGCGATAAATCTTAATATTGAAAACAGACCTCGTATCTTATTAAACTGTTCGTATAAATCAAAATTACCAATAGCCCTATCATCTGTAGGATTTATGGAGTGTCGCGATTTAATGACTTCTAATATCTTTGGCTTCAAATCGGTTATGGAAGAATTATCATTGGCCGTAAGCGCCATCCATCCTACTCTATTCCCAAAATTAAACGCTTGTTGGAAGGTAGTAAAAGGCACAAATATTTCTTTTTGTTCCTGTTCCGCATTCCCTTGATTGGATTTAGAATTATAAATCCCAACCACCATAAAATTCACACCATTAACCTTGATATAAGTACCAATAACCTCTTCAGTTTTCTCATATAGTTCATTGATAACCCCTTGCCCTATCACCGCAATTTTTCTCTTTAAAAGAATATCTTGTTGATTCACAAAACGCCCTTTGATAATGGTTTTAGGTTGTTGTTTGATCAGTTCCGGATAATCCCCATATACTGTAAATGCAGCCGTTTTTGTCCCTCGAACCACATTATTTGCTCCTTCAAATCCTCCAAGTTGATTGCGAGGCGAAACATATAACAAATCCGGCAAGGCCTCTTTTAAGGCCGCAACATCACTGTTCCTAAAATCATACCTTCTGGTTTTTGGCAATCCTTTATAAGGCTTTGAAGTCGTTTGCGTCCACATAAACATAGTATTGGTCGCAATGCCATCAAAACCTTTCTTGACTCCATTTTCCAGTCCATTTCCGGCTCCAAGCAATATCACCAAAATAAATATTCCCCAAAAAACACCAAAAGCGGTAAGGATAGTCCTGAAAGTATTTGCAGTAAGCGCCTCTAAAATTTCGTTCCAATTATCTCTATCTAACATAATTATTCGTCTCTAAGTGCAACAATCGGTTTAATTTTAGCGGCTCTATAAGCAGGAAAAAAACCTGCTATTGCTCCTGCAACTACCAGTATAACTAAAGTGGTAAGAGCAACACTAAAGTCAACTTCAGGATTCAAAAAGTAATCACTCTTTATTTGCGGCCCTACTAATTCCAAAAGTAATAAACTTGCTAAAAGCCCCAAAAAACCTGCAATTGTGGTAATAAATACAGACTCATGCAGAATCATCCCAACAATTGAAATTGGAGAAGCACCTAATGCTTTTCTAATACCAATTTCTTTGGTTCTTTCTTTTACAATAATCAACATGATATTACTTACCCCAACCACTCCTGCAATAATAGTACAAATTCCAACCCACCAAAAAAACAGTCTGATATAAAGATTTAGATCATAAAACTGTTTGGCATTCTCTATCGAATTATTAATTCCAATAGCTCCGTCATCTTCCGGGGCAATCATATTTTTACTTTTCAATAACAGACTTAGTTCTTGGGTAAATTTATTAGACTGTGCCAAAGCCTCTTCATAAGTGTCTTTTTTCTTAAGGGTAAAATCCAAATTACTGACTTTGTCCCCCACACCAAAAGCTTTTTGAGTAGTGGTAAAAGGCAGATAAACTCTCGATTCTTCCCGTTCTCCAGCCGGATCGGTAAACACACCAACCACTTTGAAATTAATGCCACTGATAACTATTTGTTCTCCAATAGGATTTTTATCTTTAAATAAATCCGATTTTACTTTTTGACCAATAACCGTAACTTTTTCGCTGTTGATCAAGTCCTTATCGTTAATAAATCTTCCTTCGATAACTTTTGCGTTTTCCACAGCTTGATAGTCTGGATAAACTCCTATATACCTGTAATTCCCTGTTTCTTTACCATAAGTCATAACTCCATTCCAGAAAATAAAATTGGCTGATTTAATCTCTAATTTGTCATCAAACTTTTGAACCGAGACATCAAAATCGCTGTTTCTGAACTGAATTTGTCTTCCGGGATTCAACCCTTTATATTCCTTGGTTGTGGTTCCGGACCAAAACGAGATCAAACCATTGGCATCATTTTCAAATTGTCTTTCGATTCCGTTTTGAAGTCCTTTTCCAGCCCCCAAAAGAATCACTAAGATAAATATGCCGGAAGCCACCGAAACGCCCGTAAGAAAGGTTCTCAGCTTATTCTTGGCAATAGCCTCAAATATTTCCTGCCAGCGCTCAATATTAAACATAATCAGACGCTCTAACTTGTTCTACCATTTTATCATCGATGATTAGACCATCTTTTAATACTACATTTCTCTTACACATTGCAGCGATATCCGGTTCATGGGTTACTATCAAGATTGTTTTTCCCTCATCATTAATTCCTTGAATCAATTCCATCACTTCATAAGAAGTTTTGGTATCCAAAGCTCCCGTTGGCTCATCGGCCAATAATACTTTCGGGTTAGACGCTAAAGCTCTAGCAATGGCAACACGCTGTTTTTGACCTCCCGAAAGTTCGTTTGGCAAATGATGAGAATGCGAGGCTAAGCCTACTTTTTCGAGGTAACTCATCGCGATTTCGTGACGTTCTTTTCTTTTTATTCCCTGATAATAAAGCGGCATAGACACATTATCCAAGGCGCTTTTATAATTAATCAAATTGAATGATTGGAAAACAAAACCTAAAAATTGATTTCGATATTTAGATGCAATCGTTTCATTAAGATTCCTAATGGTCACTTTATCCAAAATATAATTTCCGGAATCCGCTTCATCCAAAATCCCTAAAATATTCAACAGTGTTGATTTTCCTGAACCAGAAGACCCCATAATAGCCACTAACTCTCCTTCTTTTATATTGAAATTGATTCCTTTTAAAACATGTAATTCGGAATTTCCCATTTTGTAGGATTTATGGAGATCTTTAATTTCAATCATATTTTTGTTATTTTAAACAATATTAAATATTTAGAAAAAGAAATAGTACTAAAGAAATGCTAAAAACTTTTCCTACTTCTTTGAATAAGACAATAATTGAGTTAAAATGTTACAGTTTCAACTAAAAAATATTCTCCTTTTAGTAATTTTGTTTTCACAAATCCAAACTAATGACAAAATCCATCATAGCCTTACTCGTGATTCTATTCGTTTATAGTATTTCAGGCTGTTCTTCTTCACAAAAAATAACAGCCCTAAAACCGGAACCAGATGATGCCAGTCCTTTGGTTTATGATAGCGCCCCTTCCTTCATCAACTTGCCCATAAGCGTAAAATTAAAAGACATTGAAAACCAGACTAATTCTTTATTGAAAGGACTAATCTATGAAGACAATAACATCGAAGACGATGATATTGAAATAAAAATTTGGAAACTCGCTCCTATAACAATTGAAAATGAAAACGAAAAAGCGGGAGAAAAAATAAAAACTGTTTTGCCATTAAAAGCTTTGGTTAAATACCGTATAGGGACAAAAACCCTTGGCACAGAACTCTACAACATTCGTGAATTTAACTTGAACGGAAGAGTCACTTTAACTAGCGATGTGGCCTTAAACAACTGGAATTTAAAAACTAAAACAGAATTAAAATCATTAGATTGGAACGAAAGCCCTACGATGAGCGTTTTTGGCAAAAAAGTTCCAATTACCTATCTTATTAATCCTGCCGTAAAACTGTTTAAATCCAAAATAGAAAGAAAAATTGATGAAGCCATAGAAAAATCAATGGATTTCAAACCTAATGTACTGGCTGCTTTAGAAAAAATGTGCACTCCTTTTAAAATGAATAACGCTTATGAAAGTTGGCTTAGAATTGTACCGGTTGAAATTTATTCGACCGCTGCTAAATTAAAAAACGATTCCTTCTTGTTACAAATGGGAATGAAGTGCACCATGGAAACCTTAATTGGACAGCAACCAGAAACGAAATTCGACGCCAATAAAATCATTCTAAAACCCGTCGTTAAAATCCCGAACCTAATTACAACAAATATTGTCGCCGTTTCTAGCTATAGAGATGCTTCAAAAATAATGAATAAAAATTTCTATGGTCAGGAATTTGGTTCTGGAACTAAAAAAGTAAAAGTGCAAAATGTAGCTATTTGGCATAAAGAAGGCAAAATGGTAATAGCCCTGGATCTTTTGGGCTCGGTAAACGGAACCATCTACTTAGCCGGTTTCCCTCAATATGATGAGAAAACCAAAGAAATCTATTTCGATAAGCTCGATTATGCCTTAGACACCAAGAATAAGCTGATGCGGACCGCTAACTGGCTTGCTCAAGGAATAATTTTAAGAAAAATTCAGCAAAGCTGTCGCTATTCGATAAAACCTAATTTAGAGGAAGGCAAACAAACCATGATGACTTATTTAAAAAATTATTCTCCTATGCCCGGTGTTTTTGTAAATGGAAAAATGGACGATATTCAGTTTCAAAAAATCCAATTGACAAACAATGCTATCATCGCATTTGTAAAAATAAATGGCGAAATTAATGTCTCGGTTGACGGTTTAAAATAACAACCATCACAGAGATTCATCTCCATAAAAACACAAAGGCATCAAGTTTTCTAATTAAACTTGATGCCTTTGTCATTTATTTTTTCCCGCTATTATTTCGATTTATTTTTTCTCATCCTATAAACAGAGTAACCTATAATTGCAACGAGTAAATAGGGTATTGCCATCAAATAGACGATGCCGTCATTTACAGCTTGTGCTTGCGTTGTATTAGCATCTCCTCCCAAAGCCGCACGACACATAGCGCATTGCGCATTAGCCGTAACAGAAAAAAAGATCGCAAATAATATATAACAATATTTAGCTAAAAAAGATTTTCCGCTTTTCGTTATCGTTCTATTTTCTGTATTCTGAATTTTATTTTCCATTTTACGCATAATAAGGAGAAATCATTAAATAAACAACAACGCCAGTAACAGCAACATACAACCAAATAGGAAAGGTAATTTTGGCAATTTTTTTATGTTTGTCAAATACTTGAGCCAATCCGCGAACGTAGGTAATCAATACCAATGGAATAATAACAATTGACAAAATAATGTGCGTTATTAAGATAAAATAATAAACGTAGCTTATCAACCCTTCCCCACCAAATTTTGTAGAATCCGAAGTCATGTGATAAGACACATACATCGCCAAAAAAGCAACAGAACAGCCTATAGCCGTTTTCATCAAATTCTCGTGTAATTTCCTTTTCCCATTTTTAATAGCCACTACCGCCACTATTAAAACCAAAGCTGTAATACCGTTTATTGTTGCATAAATAGGTGGTAAAAAAGAAAGCGGCTCCACATCATAACCTAATTTTCTTAAATTAACACCAAAAAGTAAAGCTACCACAAGCGGAATTGCCACTGACAATACCACAATCCATTTATTATATTTTTGTTCTAAATTTTGTTCTTTCATTAGTACTTATTCTTTTAATAATATATTGATGTCTTGCTGCAAGTCTCGTACCCCTTTTTTATCTAAACCATCATAATATAAGATAGGATTTCCAAAATTATCTCTTCGGCAACGGATGTTTCCATTTTTATCAATCAAGGCAAACAAGCCTGAATGCTCAAATCCGCCATTAGCCTTACTATTTTCTCCTGCATAAAGATTAAAACCTTTATTAGCCAAATCAAAAATAGCTGCCTTTTCTCCACTTAGAAAATTCCAGTTTGAAGACCTTACTCCTAATAAATCAGCATGCTCTTTTAACACCTTAGGTGTATCATGTTCAGGATCGATTGTAATAGAAACAATCCCAAAATTAGGATTCCCAAAAAATTTATTTTCAATTTCCAACATGCTTTGATTCATTTTCGGACAAATGGTAGGACAAGTTGTAAAGAAAAATTCCAAAACATATACTTTCCCTTTATAGGTTTCATTACTAATTAAAACGTTATTTTGATTAGTTAATTCGAACTTTGGAGCAGGTCCTATTTCAACTAACTTTCCGTCTTCTTTTGTACCCGTGGAAACCTTATCCAGCCGTTCTCCTTTTACAATGTCATCATTCTGAATTCTTGAAACTAATTTAGGGATTACAAAGATTCCGAAAACAAGAATTACAAATGAAATCCCGATATAAGATTTATTTTTGAACATAAAATATGATTTTAAAGCTGTTTTGAAGCATTATTATTTTTCTTAAGAGCTGCTCGGTATTCATATAAAATGATTTTAAAATCATCAGCCATTTCATTACTTAACTCCGAAGGGTGAAAAGTATTATAACCTTCCTTATACTCATCCTGATCCTTTCTCCCTCTAAGGTTTCTTTCTTTATCTACAATAAATACATTTGGAGTCCCAGTATTAGAATCTAATTTCCCTACTAATTTAAGTTCTTTGTAATAGGCATTTATTTGATCAGGAGTGGCAAATAAGAAATGCCAATTAGAAACATCAGTGAAATCGTCAAATGCATCCATAATCTGATGAACATCTCCTTCGGTACCCAAAGGACAAATCATAACAAATTGAAGATCCTTAAACGTGTGGTATTTTTGATAAATTTTTTCATTGAGATTAAAAAGATTACCTCTATTTTTTAAAATCTCAGTCCCTCCAAAACCAAGAATTGTGATTTTATTATCCAGCGTGGCTTTTTTACCATCTAAAGACTGCCATTCTCCAAAATCAGCAATTTTAGGAATAATGACCGGTAGTTTTGTAAAACCATTTACCCCTGAAGCAAAGAATAGATAAGCTACAATAGGCAAAATAAAAAGAACAAAAAGAACGATATTTTTTTTCATTATGATTCTGATAATGTTTAATCGGCAAAAATAAAAAAAGGTACGCAATGCGTACCCTTTTTTTGAATTAATATATTGTTAAAAGTTCCATTTAATGGTCGAATCCTTAAAAACACCATAAATATAATCCCCTTCAGTCAAAAGTATAAAAAGTATATACAAAATCAGAAATACAATAGGCAAAACAATTGACCATCTAAGACTTGATTTTTCACCTTCTAAATGCATAAATGCCCATACAATATAATATGCTTTAAAAACAGTCAGTATATAGAAAATCCAATTTAGCAAGTTCATACCTAGGAAATGATTCAAATGAAATACAGCCGGTTTATAAATACCAAGTATAACCTCAACTATTGTTACCACAGATAACAATGCAAAAACAAACCAAATTCTCTTTGTATTAGAAACGTGTTCGTGTGACATAATAATAAATCTAAAATTAAACTAAGTAGAAAACTGTAAATACAAATACCCAAACTAAATCAACAAAGTGCCAGTAAAGCCCCACTTTTTCGACCATTTCATAACTTCCTCTTCTCTCATAAGTTCCTAGAAGTACATTGAAAAATATAATGATATTGATAATCACTCCAGAAAAAACGTGGAATCCGTGGAATCCTGTGATAAAGAAAAAGAAATCAGCAAATAATTTATTCCCATATTCATTTCTTATCAAATTCGCTCCTTCAACAACATGAGCTGCTTGCGCTAATCTTAACTCTGACTCTTCTCTAGTTAAAACTGTTTTGAATTTAACTTTAGACAAATCATGGTTTATTGTAGAATTCTTAGCCTCTTCAACACTTCCTTCATAAATAACTTCAGTTCTAATCAACAATTCAGGATGCGCTTTAAAACCGGCTTGCACCTCAGCAATTGAATACGAAGGTAAGGCAGGCTCACTAACAAACCAGCTTCCTTTATCCCTTGTATGCTGAACTCTTTCTTCATTTAAGGTTGCTGCAAAATCAGCTAAAGCCACACGTTTACCATCTTTATCAACAAACTGAAGCAAACTACCTCCAGTTGTTTCGATGGCACCATACTGCCCCTTTATGAAATTCTTCCATTCCCAAGCTTGTGACCCAACGAAGATCAAACCACCAATAATGGTCAAAAACATATAAACGACAACTTTATTTTTTTTCATTTGATGACCTGCATCAACAGCCAAAACCATCGTTACAGATGAAAAAATCAAAATAAAAGTCATCAATGCCACATAATACATTGGCGCATCAACACCATGCATAAATGGGAAGTGATTAAACACTTCATCGGCCAAAGGCCAAGTTTCAATAAATTTAAATCTAGAAAAACCGTAAGCTGCTAAAAATCCAGAGAACGTTAAGGCATCAGACATGATAAAAAACCACATCATTAATTTACCGTAACTTGCTCCCATTGGCTCATTGCCGCCTCCCCAAGTTTTTTCTTCACTATTTGCAGTAGTAACTGTCGCTTTCATAAAAGTTATTCGTTAAAAAGTTCCCAAATTTACGTTTTTTTCTTATTTAAAGAAATATAAAAATACAAATAAACAAACCCATAGTAAATCCAGAAAGTGCCAGTACATCGCACCTAGTTCTATACCAAGAGTTTGAGTCGAATTGTATTTTTGTTTAAAATGATTATAAATTATAATTAGAAGCGAAATCAATCCTCCAGCCAGGTGCAACAAGTGAACAAAGGCGATAACATATAAAAAAGTCGTAGTTATTACGCTTGACGGACCTGTAGGATAATACCCCATTTCAATCAAGTTTGAAAACCCCACAAATTGCAAGATAACAAAAAGTATCCCCAATGCTAATGTAACTAAAAGATACGTAGAAGTAGCTTTTCTATTGTCTTTTTGAATCGATTTTTTAGCCAGATGCATTGCAATACTGCATCCAACGATTACAATCGTACTAAAATAAAACACCGCTGGCAATTCGAAATCTTTCAACCAGTCTACCCTAGACTTACTGACTATAAAAGCACTGGTTAACCCTCCAAACATCATTGTCATACTAATTATAGCAAACAACAATATCATCTTAGACGACCTCGCTGCTCTTTCTTTATGCTCCTCTGTTGTCATTATCATATCCATAACTATCTTAAAAATTTATCAAATATATACACTAACTGTAATAAGGTAATATAAGAAACACTTACCAGCATTAACGTTCTAGCTGCTTTAGCACTTCTCACCTTATATAAACGAACCGCATAAAACAACATCCAAAGCCCTAATAAAAAAACAATCACAGCAGATATTGGCGTAATAAACAATTGCCCCGTAAACCCTAAAGCAGGCAAAAGTGACGCTATAAGAAGCCAAACGCTGTACAGAATAATTTGCAAAGCAGTTCCTTTATCTTTTTTCCCCGTAGGCAACATAAAGAAACCCGCCTTCTCATAATCTTCATATAAAAACCAGCCAATAGCCCAAAAATGAGGAAATTGCCAGAAAAACTGAATCAAAAACAAAGTTCCCGCCTCTATACCAAACTCACCCGTTGCAGCCACCCAGCCCAACATAAAAGGAATTGCTCCAGGAAAAGCACCTACAAAAACAGACAACGAAGTCATCGTCTTCAAAGGTGTATAAACACTCGTATATAAAAAAATCGAAATAGCACCAAACATGGCAGTTTTAGGATTAATCGCATAAAGCAAGGAAATCCCCGCCACTGTAAGAAGAGATGCTACAACCAGAGCCAACAAAGGCGACATTCTTCCCGACGGAACCGGACGATTCTTAGTTCGATCCATCAAAGCATCCAAATCCTTTTCGATCACCTGATTATAAGCATTAGAAGCGCCCACCATACAGTAACCTCCAACAATCAACATCAACAAAACAGACCACTGAAAAGGATGTTTATCATCAATCCCCAGGAAGTAGCCCGCAATGGAAGAAAACAAAACACTTATAGCCAACCCTGCTTTTGTGATTTCTTTGAAATCCGAAAAAACCGTTTTAAGGGAAAATGTATTTGATATTGTATTCAATGCGGTTTTTCTTTAGATTTTACAAAACTGTTGCAAAGGTACAAATTAGATACAGAAATAGAAATTAAGAATTTAGATTTTTTCAATCGAAAAAAACAAAAGCAAAACACCCGCAAAACTTGATTCCTGAACCTATAACAAACATCAAAAAACATGTTTACTAAAAAAGAACATTAATAATCAAAATACCAATTAAAAACATCAGACCTTAAACCTAAAGCAAACCAATTTGTGCTTTGATTAAAAGTAGCCGCAGTATTCATTTTCGGGTCAAAATTCCTGTAAATATAACTTCCAAAAAGCTTTAGATTAGTCGCCGGATTTACCAAATAGCCTCCCTGAATGTCCACCATAAAAACATTCGTCTTATTTCCCTGACCTACTTTTACACCGGAATCAAAAGGCCTTTTTTCATCATAATCTTTATAAATATTTCCGCCATAATTAAAATTATCTTCTACTGTATCAAAATCCAGACCTCTAGTTCCTAAAGTAATTTTGGCATCACCAAAATACCGATCCTTATGATAACGCGCTATTGCAATAAACTCTTTAAAATTCCCGCCCCATTGATGCCCCACACTTTGGTTATTATGCCCATAATTAGTAACAGGCTCACTATGAGAATACACATAAGGTCTTACATGATTGTATTCGAGCTGCAACAATAAATTATCTACCTTAAAAGCATTGTAATATTTAGCCCCTAATTGATATCCGTATTTATTTCTCCAACTATTATCTCCATTCTTGATATCTCCAAGTGAAAATTCATCCAAAAGAAACTGACCGTAAAGATTAATATGATTATTCAATTTGTATTTAAATGACAAACCCAAAAGCGCATTTCCTGTCCTAGCCGAGGAAGCAAACTCAACAGATCGATAAAAAATAATTGGATTTACAAAACTCGCATCAAAACCTCGGTCATTTGTATTTGTCCAAATCACCGATTCAAAAAAACCAAGATTTAATTTATTAGACACATTCCAACTTAAATAATGGTTAGCCATAAACTTAGTTGCATAAGTTCTTTCGAGCGTAACTGCTGGCCTAACATCTTTAAGCCACATATAAGTATTGGTGTATTTTATTTTCCAAAAATTGGTGTTCAGCTTAAAATAAGGATATGGACTAGCTCCATCACTTCCCAACAAAGAACGATAACCATCACCTATAAAATTCCTGCCATAACCCAACTGTAAATCGATGTGTTTTGTAGGTGCAAAAGTCAAATTAGCTTCCGACAAAGGGAAATCATAGGCATCCGTTTTAAAATCTTTAGCGATGCCCATCCCCGGAATAATGGCAGGATTGCCTCCAGCCGGCATAATAGACTTAGCATAATCATTAAAATAATCAGCAAAACGTCCTTGACTTTCGAAAATAGTTGTGGTAAAATTTAATTGTTTTCCCAATCCACCTCTGAAATTAATCGCTCGCGTATTTACGTAGGTGTACGAAGCTTTATTTTGTGAGGCCTTCCCTAGTTGTAAATCCAAAATAGGATTCAAAGCAAACCAATAATCCTCGCCTTGAATTTCCACCATATTTTCATTCCATAATTTTCTGGCCCACCAGCCAGAAGCATTTTTTTTAAGTTTATCATTCACTCCTTTTAGGTCATAGTATTTAGCAACTTCAGCATAAGTATAGGGCTTAGACGCTGTATGATTATTACTTCCCACTCGGTTCAACGAGGAATCAAATTGCGCATAATAACTATGAGAGAAAGGAATATTTAAATGACTTTCATATTCTGGATTCTTGTATTTTTTATACACAATACTATCCAACTCCGTAAGTTGTTTCGTATTACTCTGTAAAATATCGGCTTTAGCCAAAGCTTCAGCAGCTAAAATGTCAGGACTTTTTAATGGAATTTCAATGGTTATATTGTATTTTGAATAAGTGGGCTTCCCATCATAAGTCGCCGAAACAATCTTAGGAAACTTAGCAAACACCCTTTTCGCTTCCTGAATCAGTGCGTCATCCAAAGCATTTACATAAATCACTTTAAACACACCTTTCTCATCTACTTCAAATAGTACTTTAAGACTTCCTTTAAAATGATTTTGTATCAAATTCTCAGCAACAACAAAATTTTCAAAAACATGCTCTTGTACCTTCGCATAAAAACAGTTTTCCAATTCATTGTCTTCTAAAGTAGCACAAGAAGGAAAAACAGGAAAACGTTCGGCAGAAAAATTAGATTTCGTAGCGGTATTGGTTAAATTTTGAGAGTAAGTAAAAAAACAAAAAAATGATAAACCGAGAGTTAGCCAACCTTTTTTCATATGTTTTTGATTGTAGATTTAGTATCCAAGCTTTGCGTTTTCACGATTTGCAATTGCTTTTGCTCCTGAGGTCCCAATACGCTTCACCCCTAATCGAATCATTTCGATTGCCTCTTCATAAGTTCTTACTCCTCCAGCCGCTTTTATGGGAAGCGGAGACGCATTCTCCAGCATCATCATGATTGCGGAAATGGTGGCGCCATTCGGCAAATCATTCTCTGTTTTATAAAATCCTGTCGAAGATTTCACAAAAACGGAAGCATAATCTGCTTCTTTAAAATTAGAGATCACCATATTTTTTATCAAAGCCGAAAGTTGCATAATTTGTTTATCATTGAGTGCCGCAACTTCTATAATCCATTTTACAACTTTACTGTTTTCCAATCCTAGTTGGGTACATCGTAGAATTTCATCTTTCACCAAAGCAACATCACCCTTTTTGAAGGCTTCATAATTACAAACAAAGTCCAAATCATCAGCACCATCTTTAATTGCTTGGACCGCTTCTTTAATTTTATCTTCCACATTTGAGTTTCCTTCCGGAAAATCAATTACAGTTCCTATTTGCAGGGGCGAATTAGCATCTAAAATCATTTTTTTAGCAACAGAAACCATATCGGGGCGAATCATAATAAGCTTGAACTTCTCTTCAATAGCTTCTTGAATAAAGTTTTTAACCACTTGAAGATTTTCATTCTCATCAAGTCCCGCTTGGCTTGGAGTTTTTAAATAAGTCGAATCTAAATACTTTCTGATATTCATTAAGCTTATAATTTCTGGTTGGCACCAATTTGATTTCTAAGAATGCACAACAAATTCCTACTGGTATAAATATAATCATTTCACTTTTAAAAACAACATCACTATCGATGAGTTTGCATTTACAGCGACTATCAAATTGTTCTTTTAACAAAAAAATCCCACCGAAGTGGGATTAGTAATATTTATATCATTTTTTTTAGCGCTTCTTTCTAAAATAAATCCGAAGAATCAGAACAGCTAAAGTGGCTCCTGTAACATTTGCCAAAATATCTGACACATCTGACTTTCGACTTATAGTAAACATTCCTTGAGCTATCTCAATTGCAATTCCAAAAAAAACAGATAGCAAAAAAGAAACAACATAAGGCTTTGCTGAATACTGATTTTTGAATTGTTCTTTCAAAAATAAAAACCAAAGAAAGGTAAATACAAAATGAAAGAAAGCGTGAACATATTTATCAACATTCTGAATTCCTACTGTTGGAACATCATTCAATTGAACTAAACAAAGAATAAGAACAACCGCAGTCCAAGAAAAAGCAAGCCAAAAAAATATTTTTTTAAGCACCAATAAGTTCTTTATAAGCTTCGCTTGAAAGCAACGAATCATAATCAGCTACGTCAGCAACTTTAATTTTTATCATCCATCCCGCTCCATAAGGATCAGAATTTACAGTTTCTGGAGCGCTTTCTAAAGCATCATTAAACTCAATAATTTCACCTGCTAAAGGAAGAAACAAATCAGAAACCGTTTTTACTGCTTCAACAGTTCCAAAAACTTCGTCTTTATCTAAAGTTTGATCTAAAGTTTCCACTTCTACATAAACGATATCCCCTAATTCTTTTTGAGCAAAATGTGTAATTCCTACAGTTGCAACATCTCCTTCTAGACTAACCCATTCGTGATCTTTTGTGTACTTTAAATTTGCTGGTATACTCATAATAAATAGTATTGATAATTGATAATATTTTTTTGTTTGGCAAATGTAACAATCTTCTTTTCAAATCCTGTTTAGATTTGAAAAATTAATTTCCAAAATTATAACGGAGCGTAAAGCCGGAACGAATATTTGTCAAAGGAAAGGTTGTTGATATTACTGCTTTCGAAAAAGAATGATCATAATAGAAAATCGCTGTTAGATTTTTACTAAAAGCATAATCGGCAGTTAACTTTAACGACCATATATTTTGCCCACCAGCCAGTTGATTGTTATCATAATCTAAATAACGCACAATGGTTTGATTATTACGATATGAAAAATCAGCTTTCATGTTGATATCTCCTTTGATTATTCCCGTAGGATTATCGGCTAATCGAGAAGAGAAAATCACGTCTTTAAATCGATACCCAAGTCCTATCACATATTCAATACCTTTAACCTCTGTCAATAGATTATTATCAAAACTCATAGACAAGGCTCTGTCTTTTTTCACTTCTGTCAGTAATTTTAAAGAGCTTTTCAATTCAAAATCCATTCGAATAAGCGGACTAAACTGCTCTACCAAGTTAATGTTTGACATGATGGTCTTGTTAAAAAAGTTACCATTAGCATCCACTCCATTTGGTGTATTATCATATTCAAAATTAGATCGATACTGATTGATTGTATAAGAAGCTCTGTAATTATGTTGCAAAGAAAAACGCTTAAAATTATTTTTAAACAAATTATATCGCATAAGCCCATTGTATCTGACAGACCAGTTCGGAATTGGGAAATTCCTAAAAATGCCGAGCGAAGATCCTGAAGCATCACTACCAGCATAGGCTGCCAGAAAAGCCGGTAACAATACCGCTTGATTATTTTTACCATAGCCCAACGGATATCCATCAGCATCCAAATTAGCCGGATTACTTATATCAATACCCCGTTGTGTTGCTAATCGATTAGCCACCGTGAGCCTATTGGCCCTAAAATCATCAAAAGCTGCAGATGAAATTTCGTCACTTGTAGAAAAGGAAGTTTTAATCAACACTGTCGATATTGAGAAAAGGCCATAAGTATAAGGCGAACGCGAATTATAAATTCCATTAGACACATCATATTGCTCTGAAAAATTTTCAGAGAACGAACGATCCGCAGTAAGGTCAATCTTTAAATCCGGGAATAAATCTACACTGGCAGTCGCTTTGAAAAGTTTATTATCTATCTGTGTGTAGTTTTGATTGAATTCCTGATAATTAGTCAACCAACCATTCTTGGCAGCTTCGTATCTCACATCGTCTTGACTTCCAAAAATAAAACCTAATGAAGGTCTCGAAGAACCCAGAAAACCTATACTTGGCGTATAGCCGGGCAAAACCGTACCGCTGTTCTCTGCATAATTGATTTGGATGTTTTTAACACTTGTCAAAACTCCTATAAGTCCATCAACAAATTCATTGCTTTTCGCAGCTGGTTTTACATTTGTATTTACCAGTTTTTCACCTGGCCTCGGCGCTTGTACTTTAGGCTTACTTGCTACTTTATTAGCCGTTTTAGACAATCCCAAATACTTGTACAGCATTTCCATATTGAAATTTGCATTCAAATTATTAGAACGCGCATTTTGAACTGTATTCCCTAAATTATAATCGATTCCCTCAATTTCAATTTGCGACAGGGCTGTAGAAGAACGTTGCCAACTATAGTCGCCAGTATAAGAATAATTAGCCTTTACAAAACTAAACAATGGAATTTTATTAATCGGGATTTCATAATTCAGAACCAGTTGCTGCATGTGCTGATTAGGATCTCCAATATCCCAATAACTATCCCAAATGGTAAAACTATCTATTGGCTCATTATCCTGATTTAAATAATTTTTAACAATATTATTAGACGAAGCCGTATAGCTTAACTTTAACGATTTACTCAAATTATAATTAAAACCGTATTGGTAATTGAAGGCAAAATTGCGTCTGTACAAAGGATCCAAACCTATGCCCTGAACATCTTCTACCTGTCTAAACTGCTGACGATTGTATTGTCTGTTAATATTAGTATTGAACGAAATATTAGACGGCAAATAATTAAAATTAAAATCGCTGAGTAATTTCCAATAGCTGCTCTTTTTCATAAACTTCGTGTTCTTGAAAGGTTCAACTGGCTTTGGCTGGAAACTGTAAGCATAATCCACTGACGAAGAAGCCTGCTGATCTGCATAATCTTCAATCTCAAAATCATGCCTTTCAACTTTATTATAAGACTGCGAAAAAGTAAAATTCTCTGGATCGTAAACATGTGGTTTCTGCTCAGGACTTCTTTGTTTTCTTACTCCAATAAAATTAATACTAGTGCGTTTTGTATAATCTATGGCTCTATTTCTGATATTGTCTTTCGCGGCCTGATCTGTGGTAAAATCCAATAACTGGTTCAACCTAATATCTTGATTAAAAGGATCATATTCTGGCGTTATAATTTCTTCACCAATACCATAATTAAAAGGCAGATTGATTCCCCATTTTACTGGTAATAATTTTCCAAGATTGATATTAGTGACTATATTATACTGCTGAATATCTTCCCTACTTCTCTCATTTGGACCTTGTTCCAAAGCTCCAAAACCAATAGTACTCATTTTTCCTGTAGCCGAAACCGTTGCAAAATCAGCTAGATTAGAGTCAACATTCAACACGGCTGCCATACCTCCTTTATTGTCCATATCCGCAAGACGCAGTTCATTGAACCACACTTCTCCTTTTATATCCTGATGTGTTTCATTACTTTTTACACCCACCATCAAAGTACGAACCAATCCAAAATTAGGATTCCCTTTTATCCCCAATCTCAATTTATTGATTTTATTAGCTAAACCAGGATTTAGCTCATCTTCATTTTGATAATAAATTCCGTCCAGAGGCAAATCACTTGGATTCACACTCATTGCCTGAATTTTCAATTGAGTCAATAAAGCTAATGTCAAATCGATCTCATTGGCTTCCGGCCAAACCAGTTCGGCACTCAAAGGAGAACAATTAGCTCCTGAAGTAGAGGAAGGCAAAGTCACTTTTAACGGAATTTCAATCTGGTAGAAATTCTGGGTAAAATCATTTCCAAAACGAATAAAACCTACCATCTGATCATCTGTTAAGACGGTTTCATTAGGTAAAGATTCGGCATGTAAAAACATTTTCAGTTTTTTGAATTGACGCATGTCAACACTAACATTTTTAAAAACAGCTCTGGAATCTTCCGGTTCTAATCCATCACCGGAAACTCTTAGCGCCAACGATTGTTCGTTTTGATTAATCAGTGTATTGTTGTTATACAATTGTTCACGTTGCACGCCCGGAGGAGTTATATAATTTACAGGACATCTTTCGTTGTTTTCTTGAACATTTACAGCCAACACATCCAAATCAGTTCCATCATCCGCAACATTCGTATCATTAAAATCAAGCGAATTAGTATACCTTCTCCAATCTCCTCTTACTAAATCCAAAGCTCCAAAACGAACAGTCACTTCCTGATTAAAGCCTGTCATAAACATTCTCATGAAACGAATCGATCTGAAATCGGAAATATTTCCAATGGTGTTCTGTGGTTGCGAAACCGGTATTTTAAACTGAAGCCATCTGGCCTCTGTCACCTCTCCATTAGCCAAGGTAACTTGCGTATTTCTTACATCAGTTATATAATTTTGACCAATCTCCATCGCAGGTCTTACATCAATACTGTATTCATAATATGCATTGATCGTATTCATGGTGTTATCCCTGTTTATATCTTCGACATCCGGAACGGTCGAAGCTCCACGATTAGGATCATTAATATCTACAGCCGAGTTCCCCTCTACTCCATTGTAATTTTTATATCGCTCAATAACACTGCCTGTTGTATTCAAATAGTAAGTATAATCATCTGCAGCGGGATCTAAAACTGAAGCAAAATTATCATAAACTGCTCCTTCATTGGCGCTAGACAAACCATCCAATCCAACATCCTGATTAGCACGATTACCGGCATTGGCATCGAAGGCATAAATTAAAGATTGCGAAGCCGGAACATCTCCCCAAATTGGTCTTGGATTCACCAATATCTGATCAGGACCGAGGCCATTTTCATATTGCTTTCTTCCATCCTTCAAAACATCTTCGGATATTTCACCCAGATTGAAATAGATTTTACCCATATTGGTATCTGTCGTTTTTCCTTTCCCAACAAAAGGATCTAAAACCCAAAGCTGAATGTATTCTACGTTTCCTTGTTCAAAATTAGTAGAATTCAACGATCGCATAATCCCACCAAAATTAGATGCAGGATCAGCAGCATAATTTACATTATTATTGTACGGCCCTCTATCCGAAGGATAATAAGTTAAATCCAATGTATTTACCACCTGCGACTGCCCTTGGGCAATATCTGTCAAAGGATACAATTCTTCGCTGTAAATCCTTCTTGTGGTATTAAAAGACAAATCATCATTGGTAATTCCGGATGGTTTTTGAGCATAAAAAATTGGATCTATCGAGTACCAAGCCAACTTGGCTCTCTTAAAACCATAACTCAAATCATTGGCTCCTGCATTAAAATCATACGTACTGTAAGCGTTTTTTTCAGGAGTAGACGCCAAGCTCCAAGCGTAAGCGGAACGCATGTCAATAGTAGACTGCGAACCTTCAAAATCATCTATATAAATGGTAGACTCGCCTTCAAAACGATCGGCTTTTGGTGAATCCGGCTTTAAAAAAGCAACTTCTCCTCTTACAGAAAGATTCGATGGAACATCGGTATCGAGATTAGGCAATTTATTCACTAATCTTGTTAAAAAAGGAACCTCTGTAGAAAAATTAGTATTGAATCCAAAAATAGTATTGTTCACCGATTCCTGACCAAAACTGGATTTTTGGGTAAATGGTTTTTCGGTCATCTTCAAAAAAGTGGCGCCAACCAAGAAATTATCCGAAATTTTATGTTCTACATTGACACCCATAAAACGTCTGGTTTGCTGCCCAAAAATTGAATTATTTTCCAATGAAACGTTTATAGGCGTATTGGATGCTTGAAGCGATGGGTCCAGAATTTGAACTCTTCCCAATTGATAATTCACGCTATAATCAACGCCTTCAACTAGAACTCTTCCCCCGGCCGTAACAACTACTGATCCTTGGGGAACATTAAATGCTCCAATGGGAATTCCGTCACCACTAGACGACTTAAATTTCCCTCTTAAAAGAAACTTATTTTTCTCACTGTCTTGCAAAGCCCCAGATTGAGTGTTGCGATACATATTTCGAAACACATACTTTTTTTGATTTGGATTATACGAATTTACATCATTATAATTTTCGCCACCATTTGCTAATTTAGAAAACAACAATTCCCCAAACGGTTCTTTGGTAGTGAATATAATTCGTCCGTTTTGAGAATCCACGGTCAAGCCCTGCATAAAATCAAAAAAACCGTCTCCACCCACTTGCGGATCGTTGTTATAATTGAGTTTATCTAAATTGAATACTTTTAATAAAGGCGTTTCTTTAACTCTATCTTCTACCGAAGGATTGGATGGAAATGGGATAGGGTTACCAGTTGCATCTTTGGCTTCAGTGATGTAATTCAAAGGCGAAGGATCTGTGTAAAGGATATTAAATCTAAAATCCTCTTGCTTCACTTGATAAGCACCTGGAATTTGATAAATATTTTTCATCATCAAGTTCCAAACTGGATTTTTCACATTGGTCAAATTGCTTTTCAGCATTTTAAGAACCAAACTTTGAGTAATAATAGCGCGATTAGAATCGGTTCCAGTTACTACTGTGGCATCAATTCCGTCACTTCCAAATTCCCCTACCTGATACACTTTTTCTCCAATTGTATATTCGTAAGCAACCGCTAGAATCTCATCATTAGCTAATTTTTGTTGCAATGAAATATACCCTAATTGCGGATGATAGGTATATTCATTCGAACTTAATTTTCTGGCATTCTCTAGTTTTGAATAATCCTGACCTTCACTTACGGTAACGTTAAATCCAGAATTTGAAGTTACAATTTCTCGAATATTATTATTTAAAAAACCTCCGTTCCCTATTAATGCCGGGTCATACTTATTATTTTTATTGTCTGAAGGCGTACCTAATCCCGAAATAAAAAAATCAGCCGGAATAGGATCCAAAACTACAACTTCATTATCATTTATTGGATTTCCGTTTGAATCTCTTAATTGACCTTCTCCTAAATCTTGAAGCGCAATAATGTTTCTTAAATTATTAGAAGTGGTATTAACCCTTGCTTGTTTATTAGTTACCCAAATCTCCAATCTCGTGATTTGAGCTCTACTATCAACAAAAGGATAATTTTTTAACGAAGCGTCATATCTACTTCTAAAATACTGCGACAGGAAAAAGTGTCTGTCACTGTCATAATCCAACGCAAAGATGTCAAAATCCTGAATGGTACCGCCGCCTTGAGAAACGATACTTTTAGTCTGTGATTTCTGTTCAGAAAAAACTCCGGTAACCGTTGTTTTCCCAAACTGCAATTGGGCTTTTACCCCAAATAAGCTCTGAGTTCCTCTTATCAAAGAACTGTTCAAAGGCATACTTACATTTCCAACCTCAATTTTTTGAATGATATCATCCTCGGTAGGACTATATTCTAATTTCATTAAATTTTGAAATGCAAAAGTAGACTGCGTATCGTAATTTGCGTTAACATTCAATCTTGTCCCTACTTTTCCCATCAAGCTCATGCTGATGCGTTGTTCAAAGTCAAAAGACAAATTGGATCTGTTTCTTGGAGAAAAGGATGGATTATCTTGCTTGGTATATCGGGCACCTAAATCCATTTCTACGGATCCAGTAGGTTTTACATCAATGGTATTACTTCCAAAAATGGATTCAAAAAGACCGGAATTCACATAATATTTAGGCAGTAAATCTTTTTTATCTCCTTCGCTACCTTCTTTTTTACCGTCAATAGCATCGGTTTTTTTCTTAAAATAGGCTCGCATTGATTCTTTCAAAACCAAGCTTTCATACTCTTTTGGGGTCAAAACAACCGGATAGTTAATAGAAAATCCATCTATAGAATTAGTATAGATATATCTGTCACTGGCAGCATCATAAGTATATCCAGACAAAACACTTTGAGGGTCTTTCATTTGAATTTTCCCTTTAGAAAAACCAGTTTTAACTGTATCCTTAACTTCTTGTTTTACCTGAGCTTGTGATATAAAACCACAAAACAAAATCAGCAAAAAAATATGAAATCTATACATACAATTCGTGTTTTTGAATACTTTTTATAGAATCTTCAATGCCTTTTTTATAATCGACTCAACAGAAGCTTCCGGATCCTCTTTTATAATTTTTTCAATAACTTTTTCAGCGTTTTTTCTAACAAAACCTAGAACCTCCAAAGCAGATAACGCTTCGTCTCTATTTGTATTGCTTTGCGAAACCAAAACTTCATCTAAATCGTACAACTTTAACACTTTTTCTCTTAAATCGAGAATTACTCTTTGGGCTGTTTTACTTCCAATACCTTTTATAGATTGAATGGTAACCACATCAGCAGAGCCAATAGCATTTGTAATTTGCTTAGGATCTAATGAGGAAAGCATCGTTCTGGCGATATTAGCACCGATACCCGAAACGGATAATAGTAATTTAAAAATCTCTCTTTCTGATTTCTCGACAAACCCAAATAAAGTATGTGCATCTTCTTTCACTTGAAGATACGTATATAATTTTAAAAAATCTGTATTTGCAAGCAATGAAAAGGTATGCAGCGATATATTCACATGATAACCAACACCTCCACAATCGACAACAACATGTGTTGGCGTTTTTTCTACTAATTTCCCTTGAAGTTGTGCTATCATTTATTTATTGTATGATTCATAAATTCCTTTAACCAAAAAACAAAAAGGTTCCTTAAAAACTCAAGGAACCTTCAGTCTAATAAATAAATTATTTAATCTTTTTCTTTTGCTTTTCTTGGGCGTCAATAACTGTAATGGCAGCCATATTGACCATTTCTTCTACACTGGCTCCTAGTTGAAAAATGTGAACGGGTTTCCCCATTCCTAACATTATTGGCCCTATAGAATCTACCTTGTTTAATTCTTTTAACAGCTTATAAGTGATATTTGCTGAATCAAGATTAGGGAAAATCAAGGTATTCACTTTTTTTCCAGCCAATCTAGAGAACGGGAATTTTTCTTTTAGCATTTCCGGATTTAAGGCAAAATCGGCTTGAACTTCGCCATCAATAACCATTTCTGGATGATTTTCATGCAAGTAAGCTACCGCTTCTCTAACTTTTCTTGCGTTGTCATCCGTTGATGACCCAAAATTAGAAAATGACACCATTGCAATTACTGGTTCAACACCAAACATTCTTGCTGTTTTTGCAGTCATAATTGCAATTTTGGCTAAGTCATCTGCCGAAGGATTGATGTTTATAGCCGTGTCTGACAAAAACATTGGACCACGAGATGTCATCATCATATTTGTAGTCGCTACAATAGAAGCCCCAGGAGCTTTATCAATAAGATGAAGCATTGGTTTTACCACTGAAGGATAACTTCTAGAATGTCCCGAAACCAAACCATCTGCCTCTCCTTCATTGACCATCATGGCAGCAAAATAATTTCTTTCTCTCATTAATTTTTGAGCATCCAGTAAAGAAATCCCTCTTCTTTTTCTAGATTCCCAATAAGTAGTAGCAAATCTATTTCTCCTGTCTTCTTCTTCTTTTGTTTTTGGATCAATAATTTCAACTTCGGCATCGAATCCTAATTCTTCTTTTAGTTCCAAAATAATCTCTTTGTTTCCCATCAAAACAGGAAAACCAATACCCTCTTCATGAACAATTTGCGCTGCTTTTAAAACATCTAAATGATCTGCTTCGGCAAAAACGATTTTTTTAGGATCCATTTTAGCTCTATTGGTAATCAATCGAACCATCTTGTTATCATTTCCTAGTCGATTCAAAAGCTCTTCTTCATATTTCTCCCAATCCGTAATTGGATTTAATGCCACTCCAGAATCCATCGCTGCTTTTGCAACTGCAGGAGCTACAATCGAGATCAAACGAGGGTCAAAAGGCTTCGGTATAATATAATCTCTACCAAAAACTAATTTAGTCGCTCCATAAGCAATATTTACTTGTTCTGGAACAGATTCCTTTGCTAATAATGCCAATGCTTTTACAGCTGCCATCTTCATCGCTTCGTTAATCTTAGTGGCACGAACATCTAATGCTCCTCTAAAAATATAAGGAAAACCAAGCACATTATTTACTTGATTAGGATGATCAGATCTTCCCGTTGCCATTATTATATCTTTACGTGTGGCGATAGCTAAATTATAATCTATTTCGGGATCAGGATTTGCCATGGCAAAAACAATCGGGTTTTCGGCCATTCCTAACAACATTTGAGCTGTCATGATATTCCCAGATGACAAACCTAAAAACACATCCGCTCCTACCAATGCTTCTTCAAGACTCATTGGAGCCTTATCTGTAGCATATTTTTGTTGCATAACCGATATAGAAGGACTATCCTTTGTCAAAACTCCTTTACTATTGAACATCAATATATTCTCTACTTTTACTCCAAGTAAAACATATAAATCAGCACAAGCCAAGGCTGCCGAACCTGCACCAGACACGACCATTTTCACATCTTCTGCTTTTTTACCCGCCAACTCTAATGCATTTATTAATGCCGCCGAAGATATAATAGCCGTTCCATGTTGATCATCATGCATCACTGGGATGTTCAATTCTTCCACAAGTCTGCGTTCGATTTCAAAAGACTCAGGCGCTTTGATATCCTCTAAGTTTATCCCTCCAAAAGTTGGAGCAATATTTTTTACGGTTTGAATAAATTCTTCAACGTCTTTAGTACCTATCTCAATATCAAAAACATCAATATCAGAAAATATTTTAAACAGCAATCCTTTGCCCTCCATTACTGGTTTTGAAGCCTCAGGACCAATATCACCAAGTCCTAAAACAGCCGTTCCGTTAGTTATTACAGCAACCAAATTTCCTTTTGCAGTATATTTATATACATTATTTACATCTTTGGCAATTTCCAAACAAGGCTCAGCTACGCCTGGCGAATAAGCTAATGACAAATCCCTTTGGGTTGCATATTTCTTGGTAGGAACTACTTGTATTTTCCCTGGAGTAGGTTTAGCATGATATAATAATGCTTCTCTTCTTTTGCTATTTTTGTTCATTTTATTAGATTTTATTCTAGTATACAAAGATATAAGACTTGATTTAATAAGGAAGCTTTTATATTATTCTTTTACAAAAAACCAACCTCTCTTTTGAATAAAAAAAAGCCGCATCAATTTGCAGCCCTTTATTAATCTATCTGTAGAAATCGAATTTAGGCCTTAGAGCCACTGATATAGGAGTCCAAATGCGCAATGGTATTTTTCTGAACTTCGATTATCGCCATAACAACATCCCCAATGGAAATAATTCCCAAAACTAAATTTTCATCCATAACTGGTAAGTGACGGACTCTTCTTATGGTCATTAATTCCATACAATAATCTAGATTATCGGTCGGTTTTACGGTAATAACCTTTTCCTCCATAATCTCTTTCACTAGAGTATCTTTAGAAGCTTTGCCTTTTAGAACAATCTTACGAGCGTAATCTCTCTCAGACATGATCCCTTTTAGAATCCCATCTTCAATTACTAAAATAGCACCAATATTTTTCTCCCCCATTGTTTTAATGGCTTCATATACCGTAATTGTGGAAACAACAGAGTAGATCGCATTGCCTTTTCTGCTTAATATTTGATTTACAGTCATAACTAAAAGATTTAATTGACTCTAAAGTTAAAAAAAAAAGCACACAAAAGATATTTTATTAAGCTTGATAAAAACCTAAAGTCCAAAAAAAGGAAAAAAAATTAAATAAAAAAGAAGAGAAAAGCTATTGAGAAACCTTCGTTTATTTTAAAAAATCGATATTTCTTTTAATTCCTTGAAATTTTGTTCGCTTCAAAGGAGAGTTTTTAAAGACTGATTTAAAAGTTTCCTCGGTAATTTCCTCCCAATCTTTTTTAGACATCGAAAGTAATTCTGGATTTGGATCAAATAAAGGTTCCTTATGCGCTTTTGAGAATCGGTTCCAAGGACACACATCCTGACACACATCACAACCAAAAGCCCAATCAGCAAACTTTCCTTTCATTTCCTTAGGAATATTTTCTTTGAGTTCAATGGTAAAATAGGATATGCATTTGCTACCATCAACAACATAAGGAGCTACGATTGCCTGAGTAGGACAGGCATCAATACAAGCAGTACAGGTTCCACAATGATCCGTTGTGGCGTTATCATAATCTAAATCCAGATCGATAATCAGTTCAGCTATAAAATAAAAAGAACCTACTTTTTGAGTCAGCAGATTGCTGTTTTTCCCTATCCAACCCAAACCGCTTTTGGCTGCCCAAGCTTTATCGAGTACTGGAGCCGAGTCTACAAAAGCACGACCGGAAACCTCACCTATGGTTTCCTCAATTGAAAACAATAACTCTTTCAATTTATCCTTTATGACAAAATGATAATCCTGACCAAAAGCATATTTAGAAATCTTATAGGAATCCGGATTTTGTTTTTCTTCCGGATAATAATTCAACAATAGAGAAATGACGCTTTTGGCATCATCGACAAGCTTAGTAGGATCTAAACGTTTGTCAAAATGATTCTCCATATAGGTCATCTGTCCGTTCCTGTTCTTATTAAGCCAATCTTCCAGTCTAGGCGCTTCTTGCTCCAGAAATCCAGCCTTAGATATACCACAAGACAAAAATCCGAGGCGTTTGGCTTCGGATTTTATAAACTGCGTGTATTGAGATTTTAAATTAATGATTCCATATCCTAAATTAATAACTAAACGTTTTTGGCTCTGATAGCAACGGCATGCCAAGCCTTTTTTTGGCCTGGATATAGAGCATAGCAGAACACGAGCGAAGCGAACTGATGAAGTAAATCGTTCCTAAAACAATCCTCCTTGAATATTTGTATTTACTTTTCCTAAATGTTTATAAGCTTTATCCGTCACTTCTCTCCCTCTGGGGGTCCTCATAATAAATCCTTCTTGAATCAAGAAAGGCTCATAAACTTCTTCAATGGTTTCACTACTTTCAGAAACAGCAGTTGCTAAAGTTGATAAACCAACCGGGCCGCCTTTAAATTTATCAATAATAGTATTCAATATTTTATTATCCATTTCGTCAAGCCCGTGCGCATCAACATTCAATGCTTTTAGGGCATAACGAGCAATCTCAATATCAATGGTTCCGTTGCCTTTGATTTGGGCAAAATCACGAACGCGACGCAATAATGCATTAGCAATACGAGGTGTTCCCCTACTTCTGCCAGCAATCTCAATTGCAGCTTCCAAAGAAATAGGCATTTTTAAAATAGAAGCGCTACGTTCTACAATGGTAGTCAATAATTCAGTCGTATAATATTGTAATCTCGATGATATACCAAAACGGGCTCTCATGGGCGCTGTTAGCAACCCTGAACGTGTTGTAGCACCTATTAGAGTAAAAGGGTTAAGATTAATCTGTACTGTTCGTGCATTTGGCCCAGATTCAATCATAATATCAATCTTAAAATCTTCCATTGCTGAATACAAATATTCTTCAACAATAGGACTCAAACGGTGGATCTCATCAATAAACAAAACGTCTCTTTCTTCAAGATTTGTTAACAATCCCGCTAAATCACCCGGCTTATCAAGAACGGGACCTGAAGTTATTTTTATTCCAACTTCCAATTCGTTAGCTAGAATGTTGGCCAAAGTCGTTTTTCCCAAACCCGGAGGACCGTGAAAAAGGGTGTGATCTAGTGCTTCATTCCTCTGATTTGCAGCCTGAACAAAGACTTTTAAATTTTCTAATACCTGATCTTGACCCGCAAAATCATCAAATGACAATGGTCGCAATTTTTTTTCAAGATCAAATTCTTCCGAATTATAGCCTTTGGTTGTTGGATCTAAATTTTCATTCATAAAGCAAAGATAGAACAAAGTTACAAGTAAAAAAAAATGCCTCTCTGAATAGAAAGGCATTTTTTATATTTATAGAAACTAGTGATGTAAAACTTCTTCACCTGGTTTCATTGGTACATTTTGAGGAACAAAATCCTCTTCATGATTAGGATTACTATAGTCATATGGCCATCTATGAACTTCTGGAATTTCACCTGGCCAGTTTCCGTGTATGTGTTCAACCGGTGCAGTCCATTCAAGAGTGTTCGATTTCCAAGGATTCTGAACGGCTTTCTTACCGTAGAAAATACTAACAAAGAAATTATACAAGAAAACCAATTGGAATATACCTCCTATTAAAGCAAATGCTGTAATAAGTACGTTTACATTTTGCAAATCGTCAAACAATGGGAAATTTGTATTTGTGTAATAACGTCTTGGTAAACCTGCTAATCCGATAAAGTGCATTGGGAAAAATACTCCATAAGCACATATTGCAGATACCCAAAAGTGAACATAACCTAAGTTCTTATTCATCATTCTTCCATACAATCTAGGGAACCAGTGATAAACTCCGGCAAACATTCCATAAAGAGCAGAAATACCCATTACCAAGTGAAAGTGAGCAACTACGAAATAAGTATCGTGAACGTTAATATCCAAAGTACTATCTCCAAGAATAATTCCTGTTAAACCTCCAGTGATAAAAGTTGAAACCATTCCAATAGAGAATAACATTGCAGGGTTTAATTGCAAATTACCTTTCCATAAAGTTGTAATCCAGTTGAATGCTTTTACCGCTGACGGTATCGCAATTAATAAGGTTGTAAATGTAAATACAGAACCTAAAAACGGATTCATTCCTGAAATAAACATATGGTGTCCCCAAACAATTGTAGACAAGAAAGCAATTGCTAAAACAGACATAATCATCGCTCTGTAACCAAAAATTGGTTTACGAGCATTAGTAGCCATAACTTCAGATACAATTCCCATTGCCGGTAAAATTACGATATATACCTCTGGGTGACCTAAAAACCAAAATAAGTGTTCAAACAATACTGGAGAACCACCTTGGTAATGTAAAACTTCTCCAGCTATATAAATATCTGACAAGAAGAAAGAAGTACCAAAACTTCTATCAAAAATCAACAATAAAGCTGCTGATAATAATACCGGAAACGAAACTACACCAATTATTGCTGTAACAAAGAAAGTCCAAATTGTTAATGGCAATCTTGTCATTGACATTCCTTTTGTTCTAAGGTTGATTACAGTAACAATATAATTCAAAGAACCCATTAATGAAGAAGCAATGAAAATAGCCATAGATACTAACCAAAGTGTCATACCCATACCAGAACCAGGAATTGCTTGTGGCAATGCACTCAAAGGAGGATAAATTGTCCATCCTGAAGATGCAGGACCTGCTTCAACAAATAATGAACAAATCATAATAACGGCTGATAAAAAGAACAACCAATAAGAAACCATGTTCATGAATCCTGAAGCCATATCACGTGCTCCAATTTGAAGTGGAATAAGCAAATTACTAAAAGTTCCACTTAAACCGGCAGTCAAAACAAAGAACACCATAATGGTTCCGTGAATTGTAACCAAAGCTAAATAAATATCATTAGCCATAACACCCTCAGGAGCAAACTTATCTCCCAATAAGACATTAAAAATCTTAAAAGACTCTTCTGGCCATGCAATTTGCATCCTAAAAAGCAATGACATCAAAATCCCGATAACCCCCATAATAATACCTGTTATCAAGTACTGCTTGGAAATCATTTTATGATCTATACTAAAAATATATTTAGTAATAAAAGTTTCTTTATGATGATGTTCGTGTTCGTGATCCATTGCGTGATCGTGACCTTCTGCTGACATATATGTATACTTTAAATTTTCTTAATAATTTTATTTCATTGCTATTTTTGCAACAGCCGTGGTATCACCACCTTTTGTAGAATCGACTTGAATCTCTCCTTCAATAGCAGCTGGAGCCTTAGACTCTTTTACTTGTTGTACCAAAAGCGCTTGTTCCTTCAACCATTTCTTATAATCCTCAGGAGTATCAACGATTACTTTCATTTGCATATTGTAATGTGAAGCACCACATATTTTATTACAAAGCAACAAATAATCAAAAGTATAAGGATCTAAAGCATTTCCTCCTTTTGCAACAAGTTCAGTACTCTTCTTGGCTCTTAATGCATTTATATTAGCCACTTTTTCAATCATGTATGGCAATTCTCTGTACTCTGCTGTGGTATAGACCGGCAAAAACGCAAATTCAGTAACCATACCAGGAACACAGTTCATTTGTGCTCTAAAATGAGGAAAATAAGCAGAGTGTAATACATCCTGAGACCTCATTTTAAAATGAACCTTTTTACCTTTTGGGATATGCAATTCTGAAACCACAATATCATCTTGAGCATAAGGATCTGACATATCAACTCCAAGAGTGTTTACACCATCAATTAATCTCACATTTGCTTTTCCAAGAACATTATCTTCTCCTGCATATCTCGCAGTCCATTTAAATTGTTGTGCATATAATTCGATTACAACTGTATCCTCATCTTCATCAACAAACATGATATTAGTCCAAGCATAAAGTCCATAAAGGATTAAACCAGCTAAGACTACTGCCGGAATTACACTCCAAATTGCTTCTAATCTATTGTTATCAGCAAAAAACAATGCTTTTTGACCTTTTTTACCTTTATATTTAAAAGTAAAATAGTGTAATAAAACTTGTGTAATCGCCTGAACTATAAAAATCAAGACCCAAGTAATATTCATTAAGTTATCTACTTCTCCACCATGTTCAGAAGCAGGTGTATGTAGCACTAATGGCCCCCATTTTAACAACCCATAAATAGAAAATATATAAAGAAAGGCTAAAAAACCAAACATTAAATACCCCTGTACATTATTATCTTTATCTGTAGCTATTTCGGAAGTGTCCGTACCTGAACCTACCTGAGTAAGGTCAAATATTTTTGTCAATTGCCACAAGGCAACAGCCAATAAAACTAAAACTATAATTACCAACAAACTTGTCATCTGTTTATTTCTTTAAATATTAATAATGGAAATGTTTACTTTCTTCTATAAATGGATTTCTTTTTGGCAACAAAGGAGCTTTAGTTAATGCAGTAAATACGGCATAGATAAATAATCCAAGGAAGAAAAGAACGGATGCAATTTCAGACACACCAATAAACCATCTGTCCCCTACTGTTCCAGGCATGATCATATTGAAAAAATCAATATAATGTCCTGCTAATATTACAACACCAGCCATAACTATAACCCAAGAGATTCTTTTGAAATCTGTATTTATTAATATCAACAATGGGAAAACAAAATTCATAACTATAGCGCCAAAGAAAGGCAAATTATACAGCTCGATTCTAGTAACATAATAAGTCACCTCTTCAGGAATATTTGCATACCAAATCAACATGAATTGCGAGAACCATAAATAAGTCCAAAACACGCTAATTCCAAACATGAACTTAGCTAAATCATGAATATGACTTGTATTAACATATTCTAAATATCCTTTTGATTTCAAGTATAATGTAACCATAGCAATCATTGTAATACCGCTTACAAAGAAACTAGCGAATACATACCATCCGAATAATGTACTAAACCAGTGTGGATCAATTGACATAATCCAGTCCCAAGACATAATTGATTCAGAAACAATGAAGAAAACTAAAAATCCTGCAGAGATATTGAAATTCTTTTTGTAAAAGGAATTATCATTAGACTCATCTTGAGCAAGACAATTTTTTCTAGTATAATAATTATACAAATTCCAACCTATAAGGAATATTGCAGCTCTCACTATCCAAAATGGGAAATTTAAATAACCCGCTTTATTTGCAATAAGCGCATCATGAGCCACTACTTCAGGATCTAACCAAATAAATAAGTGATTGAAATGAAGACCACATAAAACCAATATGATAAAGAAAATAACAGAACCATAAGGCAAATAAGCCGTAATTCCCTGCATTACTCTAAACAAAACTGGAGACCAACCCGCTTGAGCGACTTGCTGAATAGCGTAAAATGCTAAAACCCCCATAGAAAGAAGCAAAAAGAAAATACAAGCAACATATAAAGCCGCCCAAGGCTTGTTTTGTAATTGATGCAAAACATGAGTTAAATGTTCTTCATGTTCAGCTGCAACTTTAGCTTCATCAACTTTGTTATGAACTCCGTGAGCATCTTCAGAGGATTGAGTATCTTGATGAGCTACTGCTCCGTGACCACCATGATTCTCTACAGCTAGGAGAGTTTCAACCTCGTGAATATCTTTGGGTGCATTGAAAAAACCATAACCTATTCCTAATATACCAACGGCCATTAAGATGAAAGAAAAAGTTTTTAATTTATTTGAAAATGTATACATATCTATTACGATCAGTTAGTTCAACAATTATAATTGGCTTTTAAGTTTAAGAACATAGTCAGCAACCAACCAACGTTCATGTTTACTTAATTGATTTGCATGAGAACCCATTGCATTTAAACCATAAGTTTCAACATGAAAAATACTTCCTTCGGTAATTTCCCTGTCCTTATAGCTAGGAACTCCTAAGAATTTTTCTCTTTCCACTAATTTCCCTTTACCATCACCAGTTGCACCATGACAACTGATACAATAAATATCATAAAGTGCTTTTCCTTTATCAGAGCTTCTGTCCAATGAATCTAAAGGTGATTTAAGATTCGCTTTGGCTAGTTCGTAACCTGCAGTCGAATTCTCATAATCATAAGTTTCAAAACCTCTATTAATAGTACCATCAACAGGTAATTGTCCTTCTTTTCCGTTTTTGAATGCAGCTGACTCAGAATAGGTTTCATAACCTACAGATTCGTACATATTTGGAAAATACTGATAATTTGGCGCTTTTTTATTATGACAAGATGCCACTAAAATAGTGATGCCAAATAAAAGTGTTATTTTATATACCCTTTTCATATCTAAATTAATTCTTTTCTATTACTTTAACTTCTACAGCTCCTGTATTTTTGAAAAAAGAAACTAATTCCTCTTCATTATCATTAATGGAAACTTCCATCAAGAAGTGATCATCTGTAGTTCTAACATCAGGATTTTCAGCCTGTTTAAAAGGCCACAATTTACTTCTCATATAGAAAGTAATAACCATTAAATGTGCTGCAAAGAAAACTGTCATTTCAAACATAATAGGCACAAAAGCAGGCATATTTTGAATATAACTAAAACTAGGCTTCCCACCGATATCCTGAGGCCAATCTTGAATCATAATATAATTCATCATTGCCGTTGCAACAGTGATACCCACACATCCATACAGAAAAGCACAAATCGCTAATCTTGTAGGTGCTAATCCCATAGCCTTATCTAGACCGTGCACTGGGAATGGTGAAAAAACTTCCTCAATATGATGATGAGCTGCTCTGGTTTTTTTAACCGCATCCATCAATATATCATCGTCATTATAAATGGCGTAAATAACTTTATTACTACTCATGGTGTGAATCTTTTTTTACTTCTCTTTCTCTAATGTAATTATCTCCAGTTGCTTTCAATATTGTTTTTACCTCTGCCTGAGCAATCACTGGGAATGTTCTAGAATAAAGTAAAAATAATACAAAGAAGAAACCAATTGTTCCAATGAAAATTCCAATATCAACAAAAGTAGGAGAGAACATTGTCCAAGAAGACGGTAAATAATCTCTATGCAAAGATGTAACAATAATTACAAATCTCTCAAACCACATTCCTATGTTTACAACAATAGAAATGATAAAAGAAAACATAATACTTGTTCTTAATTTCTTAAACCACATGAACTGAGGAGAAAACACATTACAAGTCATCATTGACCAGTAAGCCCACCAGTAAGGTCCTGTTGCTCTATTCAAGAAAGCATACTGCTCATACTCTACTCCAGAATACCAAGCAATAAATAACTCAGTAATATAAGCAACCCCAACTATCGAACCCGTAATCATAATTACGATATTCATCAATTCGATATGCTGTATTGTAATATAAGCCTCAAGGTTAGACACTTTTCTCATAACAATAAGCAAGGTATTTACCATCGCAAATCCTGAGAAAACCGCACCAGCCACGAAATAAGGAGGGAAAATTGTAGTATGCCATCCCGGAATTACCGAAGTAGCAAAGTCCATCGATACAATAGTATGTACCGAAAGTACAAGTGGAGTAGCCAAACCTGCAAGAACCAAAGAAACCTCTTCAAAACGTTGCCAATCTTTAGCTCTACCGCTCCATCCAAAACTCAATATAGAATATACTCTTTTATTAAAAGGGGTTATAGCTCTATCTCTAAGCATTGCAAAGTCAGGTAACAAACCAGTCCACCAGAAAACTAATGATACTGATAGGTAAGTAGAGATCGCGAATACGTCCCAAAGCAATGGAGAGTTAAAGTTTACCCATAAAGATCCAAATTGATTTGGAATAGGCAATACCCAATAAGCTAACCAAGGACGTCCCATGTGAATAATTGGAAACAAACCAGCTTGGATAACTGAGAAAATTGTCATTGCTTCCGCAGAACGGTTAATCGCCATTCTCCATCTTTGACGAAACAATAATAATACAGCAGAAATTAAAGTTCCTGCGTGACCAATACCAACCCACCAAACGAAGTTCGTGATATCCCAGGCCCATCCAACAGTTTTATTTAATCCCCAAGTTCCTATACCTGTAGATACGGTGTAGATGATGCAACCCAACCCCCAAAGGAAGGCAATTAATGCGATTGTAAATACAATCCACCAATGTTTGTTGGCTTTTCCTTCAACAGGCGCAGCGACATCTACTGTTACGTCGTGATATGATCTATCACCTATAACTAAAGGCTTTCTAATACTAGAGTCGTATATATGAGACATATTCCTTTATATTGATTTTTAATTTATTTCTAAGTGTTTCTAACTTTAACGTGATAAATCACATTTGGTTTTGTTCCTACATGCTCTAACAAGTGATACATCCTATCATCTGCAGCTAATTTAGCAACTTGACTTTCAGTATCATTAACATCTCCAAAAACCATTGCCCCAGTAGAACAAGCATTTGAACAAGCCGTTTGGAATTCCCCATCAACAATAGCTCTTCCTTCTCTTTTTGCTTTCAAGATAGTTGCTTGTGTCATTTGAATACACATAGAACATTTCTCCATTACACCACGAGAACGAACATTCACATCAGGATTCAATACCATACGCCCTAAATCATCATTCATATGATAATCAAATTCACTGTTTTTGTTATACAAGAACCAGTTAAAACGACGTACTTTATAAGGACAGTTGTTTGCACAGTAACGAGTACCCACACATCTGTTATAAGCCATCTGATTTTGACCTTGACGACCATGAGAAGTTGCCGCAACCGGACAAACAGTTTCACAAGGTGCGTGATTACAATGCTGACACATTACAGGCTGGAAAGAAACTTGAGGATTATCTCCTGCTTTCTCCATTTCATTAAATGTAGACAAAGAACTTGACAAACCAGCAATATTTTCTTTTCTTTCATTATCCCCTTCAAAAGTACTTTCAGAAGAGTAGTATCTGTCGATACGCAACCAGTGCATATCACGACTTCTTCTTACCTCTGATTTACCTACTACAGGAACATTATTTTCAGCATGACAAGCGATAACACAAGCACCACAGCCAGTACAAGCATTCAAATCTATCGATAGATTAAAGTGATGACCAACAGAACGATCAAATGAATCCCATAAATCTACTGTTGTAGCCTCAACCTCTTGATGATTTAAAGACACCATTGGCACTTTGTTCCAAATTTTAGCATCCTTAGTATTAAAGATTTCCAAAGATGTTTCTTTGATAATATCTCCTCTACCCATCAATGTCTTTTGACCTTGAACACAAGCAAATTCGTGTACACCGTCAGCTTTTACCAATGTAACTGATTGTACATCATTAAAACCTTTATATAAAGAGTAAGCATTTACACCTACTTGCATTTCTTCTTTTAAAGCCGCTTTGCGACCATAACCTAATGCCAATCCAATAGTACCAACCGCTTGACCTGGCTGAACAATTACAGGTACACTTTCAAGTTTTACTCCACCTGCCATAGCAATTGTAGCATAACTTCCGTCTAAACCACCATTAGCAACAATTTCATTAGAAAGACCCAATTTCTTAGCATCTTCATTAGAAACAGTAACATAGTTATCCCATGAAACTCTTGTGATAGGATCCGGAAATTCTTGCAACCAAGGGTTATTAGCTTGCTGACCATCTCCCATTCCTGTTTTAGTATACAATACTAATTCAAAATCACTAGAAGCTTTTGATTTCGCCAATTCAGCAGCAGCAGCTGCATAATCTGCAGAACCTGACAATGCAGAAGAAGCTCCTACAAAAACACCATCATGTAAAACGCTGTTCCAAGTACTACCTGAAATAAACGAAGCCGAATTTGCTTTAACATAATCGTAAAAAGTTCCAGTCAAACCATTCAAAGACATCAAAACATCTTGAAATTGTTTTGTATCAAACAACGGACGAATTACTGGTTGAGTCAAACTGTAAGTACCTTTAGTTAGGCTTAAATCCCCCCAAGATTCTAAATAATGAGGAACCGCAGCTGCAACAGTACTAACCAAAGCTGTTTCATCTTCTTTTATCGAAAAAGCCACTGATGTTTGAACTTTTTTAAGTCCACCCACAAATGACGCTGAATCCGCTAAAGTATAAACAGGATTAACACCACTCATTATCAAAGTATGAACACTACCCGCATTCATGTCTTTCAATAATTGAGCTACTTTCTCATTAGATCCTTTACGTATTTGTCTAGTACCTGAGGTCACAAAAGCCTCACTAGCCAAAACTTGATTGATTGCTAAAACTAATAATTGAGCATTTTTATCCTGAATCCCAGAAACCAAAACCCCTTTAGAACCAGCAGCTTTTAATTGTTGACCTGCCTTTGTAACTTCTGATTTAAACTTAGCATCTAAACTCACAGCAACAGAAGAACCAGTAACAATATTATAAATATGTACTAACGCTTGTTTTTGATTCGCAACAGACATAGGCAAACGCTTATCAGCAGCAGCACCAGACAAAGTCATATTTGCTTCTAACTGAAAATGACGCGACATTTTTCCGTTTTTCGGAATCCTACCTTGTGCATAAGATGTATCATATCCTCCACCTTGCCAATCTCCCAAGAAATCTGCACCTACAGAAACTATAAGTGAAGCTTTTGAAAAATCATAATCCACTAAAGCTCTTTCACCGTAAACCGTTTCGAAAGCATCTAAAGCTTCTGACGAAGAAACCGCATCATAAACCACATGCTTAGCAGTTGGATTACTTGCAATAAATTCACCTATTAATTTTTCAGTCGATGGACTCGCCAAAGTATTGGTTAACAATACTACTTGACCTCCTTTAGCTTTAGCATCTGCAAGACTAGCCTTAATTTTTGTATCTACAGCAGCCCAAGTCGCAGATTTACCCTCAATTTTAGGCTCCTTCAAACGCATATTGTCATACAATGACAATATTGAAGCATGAACCCTAGCATTTGCAGTAAACTTTGCTCCAGAAATAGTGTTATTATCTACTTTAATAGGACGCCCCTCACGTGTTTTAACAAGTAGATTTGCAAAATCAAAACCATCAAAAACAGAAGTCGCATAATAATCTGCAACCCCAGGAATGATTTGTTCTGGTTGTAATACATAAGGAATCGACTTGTGCACCGGCCCTTCGCACGCTACAAGCGTAGCTGCAGCAGTACTAAAACCAACGTACTTTAAAAAATCACGACGTGATGTTGAAGACGATGACATAGCGTCATTATTTCCTAAAAACTCATCAGTAGGAATTGCCTCAACAAATTCGTTATTTCTAAGCGCCTCAACAATAGAACCATTTTCTAGCTCCTCAACACTTTTCCAGTATTTTTTGTTTGATGACATTGTATATAAATATTAGAATCTTAATTATTTTTATTTGTTCAATTGCAATTTAAGAAATCAGTCATAATTAACCGACTAAGTAAATCTTAGTAATGACACTTACCACATTCTAAACCTCCCATTTGCGCTGCAGTCAATTTCTCTACACCGTATTTTTTTGAAAGTTCAGCATGAATCTTAGCGTAATACTCATTACCTTCCATTTTAACATCCGTTTTTCTATGACAATCAATACACCAACCCATTGTTAAAGGAGCAAATTGTTTTTGCACTTCGTATGTTTCAACCGGCCCGTGACAAGTCTGACATTCAAGACCAGCAACTGTTACGTGTTGAGAGTGATTAAAATAAACAAAATCAGGTAAATTATGAATACGAACCCATTTCACAGGCTCCGTTTTTCCAGTGTAAGCTTGAGTTGATTTATCCCAACCCACCGCGGTATACAACTTCTGAATTTGCTCATCATAAAAAGCTTTACTGTATTCCGGAGTAGCAGTAGTTTCAGCTACTTCAGCAATATTCTTATGACAGTTCATACAAACATTTAAAGAAGGAATACCGGCATTTTTACTAACTCTAGCTGCAGAATGGCAATACTTACAATTAATTTCATTATCACCTGCGTGAATCTTATGAGAAAAATGTATTGGCTGAATAGGAGCATAATCCTGATCCACACCCACTTGCATCAAATAACCATACACAAAATAACCACTTGCCAATAACAAAAACACTGAAGCAACCAATACTAAAAATTGATTTCTAACAAATGCTTTCCAAATTGATTGTCTTGGCTCATTTGGAGACACCTCTATACCATTAGCTTTTGCCACTTTAGTCAAAACATTGCTCACCAAGAACAACATCACAACCAACATTAGCATTACAAGTGCAAGAGCGCCTAAAATTAAATTATTAGACAAACCACTTTCCTGACTAGCTGTACCAGCAGCAGCACCAGGCAATGGAGCCGGAGCTTCAGCCTTAACTTCTGAAGTATAAGCTATAATATTATCAATATCACCGTCTGACAACTGAGGAAAAGCAGTCATCGCAACTTTATTATTCTCTTCAAATACTTTTACAGCAGCTGCATCACCTGATTTAATCAAATCAGCACTATTACGAATCCACTTGTAAAGCCATTGCATATCATGCTTTGCAATAATACCTCTAAGGGCAGGACCCGTAGATTTACCGTCAAGTTTATGACAAGCTGCACAATTAGAATTAAAAAGCTCTTTACCCTTTATCGGGTCACCCCCTTGAGTAGCTACTGGAACTTCTGTTGCGGCCGCTGGCGCAGCATCTTGAGCAAATGAAGTTAAGGAAAAAGCCAGCGATAAAGCTAAGCTAAAAAACAATTTCCTCGAGATCGAATTATGGTTACCCACCTTTTTCATATTATATAATGATTATCTAATAAAAATTGGCACAATATTTTCTATAATGAAATACATAAAATACGGTTCCTTTATTATAAACTTCGACAAAAATACGACTTAAGAACTATTCTCAAAACCTTAAAATAGCCTTAATTCCAATTTATACTTATTCTAAATAATAAATCTGAATACTATTTATACATTAAATACTATTTTTGCACAAAAACAATCACGTTATGAGAATTTTAAGACTTGGAAAACTATTTTTTTATTCATTTACACTTTGTATTTCATCGAGCTACATCATGGCTCAAGACCGAAATATTAACATAAAACAAGATGCTAAGTTTGAACAATTACTAAATGAAAAGCGAAAAATCAATGCTTCGAACTCTGTAAATGAATCTTATAAGATTCAAATATTTAGCGGGAACAGTGAAACAGCTAAAAAAAAGCTTAAAGAATGCCAACAAGACTTCCAAAATCTTGATGGAACTATCGTTTTCAACACACCAAACTATAAAGTTTGGATTGGAAATTTTAAAACTAAAATAGAAGCCGAACGTCACTTGATTGACGTAAAGAAAAAATATCTAAATGCGTTTTTAATCAAACCTCAAAAATAAGGTTTTAGCCAACTATTAAACGAAGAAACCATTCAGCTAGCTGAATGGTTTCTTCGTTTAATACAACTTAGCCTCAAGCTTAAATCAACAATTCAAACATCTATTTAAAAACACAATAACAACTACGATTGTTTCTATTTTCATCGACATACCACTAAAACATCTTTTTCTTTATTCATCTCAAAAAAAACGACAATTTAAACCTATAAATATCGTATCTATAATAGCAAATACGACAAAAAAAATCCCGACGAATCGGGATTTTTTAATTTAATATATCGAAATTTTATTTCAATTTTTTCTTGATAGCCACTTCATGATAAGCTTCAATAACATCTCTTTCTTCGATATCGTTGAAGTTTTTAATTTGAATACCGCAATCGTATCCTTTTGCAACTTCTTTCACATCGTCTTTGAAACGTTTCAGAGCCAATAACTCACCTTCATGAACTACAACACCATCTCTGATAATTCTAATCTTAGCATTTCTGGCAATTTTACCGTCCATAACCATACATCCTGCAATTGAACCCACTTTAGAGATTTTAAATATCTCTCTGATTTCGGCAGTTCCAAGAACTTCCTCTTTCATCTCAGGAGCAAGCATTCCTTCCATCGCATCTTTCAAGTCATCAATTGCTGCGTAGATAATTGAGTAGTAACGGATATCGATCTCTTCTTTATCGGCAAGTTGTCTTGCATTTCCAGCAGGACGAACATTAAATCCGATAATAATTGCATCAGAAGCAGAGGCCAACATAACATCTGTCTCGGTAATTGCCCCAACCCCTTTATGAATAATATTAATTTGAATCTCTTCAGTCGACAATTTAGAGAACGAATCAGATAAGGCTTCTACAGAACCATCAACGTCTCCTTTAAGAATTACATTCAATTCTTTAAATTGACCCAATGCAATTCTACGTCCAATTTCATCCAATGTGATATGTCTTTGCGTACGTACCGATTGCTCACGCATTAATTGAGAACGTTTAGCAGCAATTTGTTTTGCTTCTTTTTCGTCTTCAAAAATATTGAACTTATCTCCAGCAGTTGCTGCTCCATCCAAACCTAAAACAGAAACTGGAGTCGAAGGCCCTGCCTGAGTAACAATATTTCCTCTTTCATCATGCATGGCTTTAACCTTACCATGATGCTTACCAGCTAACATATAATCACCCACTTTAAGCGTACCATGTTGCACCAAGATAGTCGAAACATATCCTTTTCCTTTATCCAAAAAGGCCTCAACAACAGTACCTTGAGCCGCTTTATTAGGATTCGCTTTTAAGTCTAACACTTCAGCTTCTAACAACACTTTTTCTAATAATTCCTTAACACCTGTTCCTATTTTTGCAGAGATATCTTGTGATTGGTATTTTCCTCCCCAGTCCTCAACAAGTAAATTCATACCTGCTAATTTCTCTTTAATTTTTTCTGGATTAGCATTTGGCTTATCCACTTTATTGATTGCAAATATAATAGGAACTCCAGCAGCTTGCGCATGACTGATTGCTTCTTTAGTTTGCGGCATGATATCATCATCCGCAGCAATTACAATAATTGCAATATCTGTAACTTGAGCACCACGTGCACGCATCGCGGTAAACGCCTCGTGACCTGGTGTATCAAGGAATGCTATTTTTTGTCCATTATCCAAAGTTACTCCATAAGCACCGATGTGTTGCGTAATTCCACCCGACTCACCTGCAATAACATTTTCTTTACGAATATAATCCAGTAAAGATGTTTTACCGTGATCCACGTGACCCATTACAGTAACAATAGGCGCTCTAAAAACCAAGTCTTCTTCTTTATCTTCAACTACCTGAATTGCTTCTTCAATATCAACAGTAATAAACTCAACTTCGTAACCAAATTCATCCGCTACAATCGTTAATGTTTCCGCATCAAGACGCTGATTTTGGGTAACCATAATTCCAAGAGACATACATGTTCCAATTACTTTTGTAATTGGTACATCCATCATTATAGCAATTTCACCAACAGTAACGAACTCAGTAACCTTAATAGTTTTACTTCCTTCTTCTATCGCTCTTTGCTCTTCATCCGATTTCTGACGGTGTGTATCTCTTTTATCTCTTCTGTATTTTGCCGCTTTAGATTTTCCTCCTTTTTTACCTTGAAGCTTCTCTAAAGTCTCACGAATTTGATTTTTAACTTCTTCTTCTGTAGGCTCTACTTTAGCTACAATTGCAGGTCTGTTTCCTTTTACGAAACCAGGTCTAGAACTTCTGTTAGCATTAAAACCGCCACCACCAGTATTTGGCGTAATCTTATTAGGATTTGGTACTCCAGGAACCCCAGGAGGTCTAGGTGTTGTGCCCGGTTTAGGAGCAATCCTTTTACGCTTGTTCTTATTTGCAGCTCCAGCAGCACCAGGCGCACCCGGTTTGTTTGGAGTAATTTTAGGCTCTTCTTTCTTCTTTTTTGGCTTGTTAAACTGAGACAAATCAATAGTTTGCCCTGTCAATTTAGCACCTGATAATTTTTGATATTGAGTAGCAATTGCTTCTTCAACTGGAGCTTCATCCGTTTTTGGAACTGCTTTTGTTTCCGGAACAACTACTTTTGGTTCTTTAGCAACAACCTCTTTCTGAACCTCTTTTACAGGCTCTTTTATCTCAACAACAGGTTTTATCTCTTTTACGTCTGAAACAGGTTTTTCAGGAGCAGCTTGTTCTTTTTGAGCCGGTTTTTCAGCGACAATCTCAGTTTTTGGAACTTCAATATTTTCAGCGACTACTTTCGGAGCTGGTGTAACAACTGCTTTTTTTAGATTAAGATCAATTTTCCCCACTTGAACAGGACCCGTTACAACCGCTTTTGCTTTTATAACTTCTTGTTGCTGTTTTAGTCGCTCTTCATCCAGCTTGCGTTTATCCTCAATCTCTTTCTCTCTCTCAACACGCAAAGCTTCTTTTTCTTTTCTCTTCTCTTCGCCTACTTCTTTTGAAGCCTCTTTTTTCCCTCTGTCACCTGCAAACTGACCGCACAAGACATTGTATACATCATCAGAAATTTTTGTGTTTGGATTTGCTTCAATAGCAATTCCCTTATCTTTCAGATAGTCCACAGCTCTTTCTAAAGAAATATTCAATTCCCTTAAAACTTTGTTTATTCTAATAATTCTCTCTTCAGACATAAAACCTTTTTATTATTACCTTTTTTGTTATTCCTCACTTTGCTCCCAAATCGATACCTATCGAATTAGAATTCATTGCAAAATGGCACGTTTATCGTTGAAGATCCCTTGACTAACTATCAAATTCTTCTTTCAATATTTTCATTACATCTAGAATCGTTTCCTCTTCTAGGTCTGTTCTTCTTACTAAGTCTTCTACATCTTGCTTCAAGATACTTTTTGCCGTATCCAAACCAATTTTTGCAAATTCTTCAATAACCCAGTCTTCGATTTCATCTGAAAACTCTGTTAATTCAACATCGTCTTCATCAGCAGTAGCACCAGCTACATCACCCTCACGGATGACATCTAACTCATAACCTGTTAATAAACCAGCCAATTTAATATTATGACCACCTCTACCGATTGCTTTAGAAACCTCTTCCAATTTCAAAAACACTTCTGCTCTTTTTGTTTCTTCATTAATTTTAATTGAAGAAACTTTTGCAGGGCTTAATGCTCTTGTAATAAACAACTGTATATTATTAGTATAGTTAATAACATCAATATTTTCATTTCCTAGTTCACGTACAATACCATGAATACGAGATCCTTTCATTCCCACACAAGCTCCCACTGGATCAATACGATCATCATAAGAATCTACAGCTACTTTTGCTTTTTCACCTGGAATTCTTACTACTTTTTTCACCATGATTAAACCGTCAAATACTTCAGGAATTTCTTGTTCAAACAATTTCTCTAAAAACTTCTCCGAAGTTCTAGACATAATAATTTGAGGTTTATTTCCTTTCAATTCAACGCTTTCAATAATTCCACGGACATTATCTCCTTTACGGAAAAAGTCAGATGGAATTTGCTTTTCTTTTGGCAATACGATTTCGTTCCCTTCATCATCCACCAAAATTACAACTCTTGGACGTACATGGTGTACTTCGGCAGTATAAATCTCTCCAATTAAATCTTTAAATTGTTTATAAAGATTGGTATTGTCGTGCTCATGAATTTTAGAAATCAAGTTTTGACGCAAAGCCAAAATAGCTCTTCTTCCTAAGTCAATCAATTTCACCTCTTCAGAAACCTCTTCGCCAATTTCAAAATCCGCTTCAATTTTTCTAGCCTCAGTTAAAGTAATCTCTTCATTTTCAAAATCCAAATCTTCGTCAGCAACGATTACCCTTCTTCTCCATATCTCCATATCCCCTTTATCAGGATTGATGATGATATCGAAGTTATCATCCGAACCGTATTTTTTCTTCAATGCATTTCTAAATACATCTTCTAAAATTGCCATAAGCGTTACACGATCAATAAGTTTATCATCTTTAAACTCCGAGAATGAATCGATTAATGCTAAATTTTCCATGCGAATTCTTTAATTAAAATGTTACTGTAACAATTGCCTCTTTAATCTCTGTATAAGGTATCTGTTGCTCTTTTTGTACTGTTTCTTTTCCTTTTCCTACTTTTTTAGGTTCTCTCGCCTTCCAAGACAAAATTATGAAATCTTCGTTAGCATCAACCAATTCAGCTTCAATTTTTTCAGTTTTTGTAGTCACAATCAACGTTCTACCAATATTTTTCTTATACTGACGAACAATTTTCAACGGCGATCCCACTCCCACTGAAGCCACTTCTAGAGAAAAATCCTGCTCTTCTCGATCTAAATTACTCTCTATTGCACGACTAACATCAATACAATCCTGTAAAACCACACCATTGTCATCATCTAAAGTCACAATAACCTTAAAAGCATCTGTAATAGTTAGGTCAATCAAAAAAAGCGACGGCCTTTCAGATAGCGCTTCCGACAACAATTTATTTACTTTTTCTTTAAATACCATAATTTTATAAAAAGAGGGGACATTTAGTCCCCTCATTATCTAGATTTTAATAAATAACGGTGCAAATATAGTGTTTTTTTTATAAACCTAAATAATTGATTGATGTTAAAAATATTTCTTATCTTTATTCAAACAAAAAATAAAGATTTTTCCCATACTTTAACCACCAAAACTATGAAACGAATTCTTGTTCCAACTGACTTTTCTTCCCATGCCGAAAGCGCTTTGAAAATAGCCGCCCAAATTGCAAAAAAAAGTAATTCGGAGATATTCCTTCTCCACATGATTGAAGTCCCCAGTCAAATGAACGACGCCATCACTGGCGCCACCGGCATACCAGAAACAATGCTATTCATTCAAAAAGCAAAAGAAACACTCCAAAAGAGTAAGGAAAAAGAATACCTAAAAGACATTCAAATCACCGAACAAATAAGCTTTGAAAGAGCACACGAAGGAATACTATCCTTTAGCACAAAAAACGAAATTGATTTAATCGTTATGGGTTCACATGGAATTTCCGGAATTGAAGAAATTCTCATAGGATCCAATACCGAAAAAGTGGTACGCCTTTCGGACACACCAGTACTGGTAATTAAAAAAAACACAAGCGAATTAAAAGTCGAAAATTTTGTATTCGCCTCCGATTTTTCAGAAGAAATAAAAAAACCGTTTAAAAAAATGCTTGAATTCGCTAAACTGTTTGATGCAAAACTACATCTTACAATGATTTGCACACCCAACAGTTTCAAAACAACAGCGCTTTCTGAACAAATAATAAGTGATTTCACCACAGCTTTTGACCTTAAAAACTACGCCACTCATATCTACAACGACACCAATATAGAAAAAGGGATCATCAACTTCTCTAATAAAATAAATGCTGACTTAATCGGACTATGCACACACGGTAGAACAGGAATGGCACATTTTTTCACAGGAAGCATAAGCGAAGACTTAGTAAATCACGCCGCTAAACCTGTTATTACTTTCAAAATATAAAAACAAGCTACAATCAGAACCTAAACTTTAGTCCATAAAAAAAACCTCTCAAATTTGAGAGGCTTTTCTGTTGGTCTACAAGGACTCGAACCTTGAAAGACTGCACCAAAAACAGTTGTGTTACCATTACACCATAGACCAATATCCTTTCGCTTAGCAAGCTATTATTCTGCTTAGCGAGTGCAAATTTAATACAAATTTTAGTTTGCGCAAACTTTTAGAACATTTTTATTAAAAAAAAATTCAAAAAAATTCCAATCTTCAAAATTGTTTTACAAAATCTACTGACAACCAAATAATTAACATTACGAACCAGATTTACAAAAATTTTGTTAATACCTCGAGCTTTAAACAAAAAAACATTTTCTTTGTATCTTGCAAAAAAACTAAAATTTAACACGTAAATATGGCAGCATTCAATTTCAATAAGTGGAACACGATCATAGGTTGGTTTACATTTGGAATCGCATTATTAACTTACACACTCACCGTAGAACCCACAATGAGCTTTTGGGACTGTGGAGAATACATTGCTACCGCAGCAAAACTTGAAGTAGGACATCCACCGGGAGCTCCTTTATTCCAAATGATTGGTGCCTTTTTTGCAATGTTTGCCGCTTCAGACCAACACATTGCTTTAATGGTTAACATGATGTCTGTATTTTCAAGTGCCTTTACCATATTATTTATGTTCTGGTCTTCTTCGATGATCTTGAAAAAACTCATCACAGCATCCAATGCATCACAACCAGAAGAAAAACCAAGTAAATACGACGCTATTGTTATTCTAGGAAGCTCCTTTGTAGGATCTCTTGCTTATACCTACTCAGACAGCTTTTGGTACAATGCGGTAGAAGCCGAGGTTTACGCTATGGCCTCTTTATTTATTGCCTTACTATTTTGGCTTGGATTACGTTGGGAACAAGACATGGACACTCCAAGAGGGAACAAATGGCTACTTCTTATATCTCTAGTTATAGGATTAACTTTCGGTGTTCACTTTATGGCACTCCTAACCATTCCTTCCATTGGTTTATTGTACTTTTTCAAAAACTACAAAACCGTTACAGTCAAAAATTTCATTATTGCCAATATCGTAGTAATTTCTATTCTACTTTTCATTTTCAAATTACTGCTACCGTTAACGATGGCCTTTTTTGCCGAAACAGAAGTATTTACTGTTAATGCGCTGGGAATGCCTTTTAACTCCGGAACCATTTTTGTTACTATTCTTCTTATCGCCTTATTCTATTTTGGACTAAAATACACTCAAAATAAAGGCTTAGTTACTTACAACACCTTAATATTATGCATTCTTTTTGTTTTAATTGGTTTTTCAACATGGACCATGCTACCAATTAGAGCCAATGCTAATGTAAATATTAACGAAAACAAACCTTCAGATGCTCGTGAAGTTTTAGCCTATTACAATAGAGAGCAATACGGCTCTAATCCATTATTCTACGGACCGCAATACACAGAAACCTTTGCAGGATTAGACAAAAACAAACCCTATTTAGACAAAGCCCCTAATTACGAAAGAAACTACACAACAAAAAAATACGAAATTGTAAATAATTTCAAAAATGCAGAGCAAAACAGCGATGATAATCAGAAGACTTTCTTACCTAGAATGTGGAGTTCTGATCACATTGTTAACTATATGAATTTCACCAATCCTCCGCAATTCACCCTAAATCCTAATTATCCTTATGAAGAAGATTTAGCACAATACGGAATTGACGCAAGCCAACTTAGCGAAGAGGATTACAACAAAGCAGTGAGCCAACTAAAGCACGAGATTGAAAAAATAGTTAGCGAATTCAGACAAGCTTACGCCCAAAAACAAATTGACAACGACGGCTATGTAAAATTTCTTAAAAGTTATGGTGATTATTTAATCATTCAAAAACCTACAACCGCAGACAACCTAAGCTTCATGTTTGAATACCAATTTGGATACATGTACTGGAGGTATTTGATGTGGAACTTTGTAGGAAGACAAAATGATGTACAAGGAAGATACGATTATCTTGACGGAAACTGGATGAGCGGCATCAAGTTCATGGACGAACTTCATTTAGGCTCACAAGACAACCTACCTTCGGACGTATTAAACAACAAAGGACGCAACACCTATTACTTCCTACCTTTCCTTTTAGGACTAATTGGCCTAATGTACCACGCTAGCAAAGATCGAAAAAGCTTCTACGTTTTACTAGTGCTGTTCCTTTTTATGGGGATTGCCTTAAAAATCTATCTAAACGAAAGACCTTTTGAGCCTAGAGAACGTGATTACGCCTTAGTAGGATCTTTCTATGTTTTTGCAATATGGGTAGGATTTGGAGTTTATGCCTTATATGATAGTGCCAAGAAATATCTAGCCCCAAAAATAGCAGGACCTGTTATTATTGCAGCAAGTTTATTAGCTGCACCTGTACTTATGGCTTCACAAAACTGGGATGACCATGATCGTTCAGGGAAATATACAGCTACAGCAATGGCAAAAGCTTACCTTAATTCTTGCGAACCTAACGCCATACTATTTACAATAGGCGACAATGACACCTTTCCGCTATGGTATGCCCAAGAAATTGAAAAAATCAGAACCGATGTAAGGATTGTCAATACCAGTCTTTTCATGACAGACTGGTATATAGACCAAATGAAAGCTAAAACTTATGAATCAAACCCTCTGCCAATATCCTTTACCCACGATCAATATGTAGGGGATAAACTAGATTATGTTGCACATATTCCAAAAATAGAAAACAGATGGGACATAAAAGATCTTTTGAGCTTTATCAAAAATCCTAAATCCACTGTTGAAATGCAAAATGGACAAACAATACATTTTTATCCAACGAATAAGATCAGGATTCCGGTTGACAAAAACAACATCATCAAAAACAAGGTGGTTGCTGAAAAATATTATGATTCCATCGTCCCTTACATTGATATAGACATCAAAGGAAAAGCATTGTACAAGAACAGACTAATGATGCTTGACGTAATTGCCAATAATAACTGGAAAAGACCTATTTATTTCAGCCCAGGAGCTTTTGATGATGAAGATTATCTTTGGATGAAAAATTATCTTCAATTGGACGGAATGGTTTACAGATTAATTCCGGTAAAAAACACTATTCCTAAAGACGGAAGCCCGCTAGAAATGGGACAAATTGACTCCGAAAAAATGTATAACATTGTCATGAAATGGGATTGGGGAAATAGTGATAGTGATAAAATATACCATGATCCGGAAACCCGTAGAGAGAGCATTACTTATAGAAGCAACCTATCTCGATTGATGAATCAGTTAATCGCTGAAGGCCAAAATGACAAAGCAAGAAAAATAATTGACTTAGCCATGACTAAAATGCCTTTTGAAAAATACGGCTACTATTCTTTACTGGATCCTTTTGCATCTGGCTATTACAAAATTGGCGAAAAAGCAAAAGCACAAGATCTTTTGAAAAAATTGATTAACAAATACAAGGAAAACCTTAATTACTACGGTAAATTAAAAGCATCTGAACAAACAGGAGTAGCCTATGACATCATAACTGATATTGAACGTTACAGAGGCCTGCTACAAGTAATGAAAGAAAATAACGACCTTACTTTTTACAATGAAAGCAGAAAAACATTCAACACTTATACAGATATGTTTGAGCGTTTTGGTCGTGAAAAAGAATAATTCCTATATTTGTTTCAATTAAAAAATGTGGTAAAATCAAGCGATTTTACCACATTTTTTTTTATTTTTAATATTATAAAACAGAAACTAATGCGTTTTTATTGGATTAAAACAAATACAATCATTAAAAGAATATTCTCCAATTACATTTGGGATATCCCCAATAGGAACAATAAAATCTACCTAACTTTTGATGACGGCCCCACACCTGAAATTACAGAATGGGTTTTAGAAAAACTCGACCAGCATAATGCCAAAGCCACTTTTTTTTGCATCGGAAAAAACATCGAAGCTCAGCCTATTATTTTCAAAAAAATAATCGCTAAAGGACATGCAATAGGCAATCACACCTTCAACCATTTAAACGGATGGAAAACAACAACAGAAGAATATTTAAAAAACATCACTCTTTGCGAGCAATCCATTTTAAAGCATAAATTGCCCTCCAAAGTATTTCGTCCGCCTTACGGCAAAATCAACTCTATTCAGGCTAAAAAATTAAGAAGAAAAGGATACAAAATCATCATGTGGGATGTACTAAGCGCCGATTTCGACCAAAGCATCACCAATGAAAAATGTCTAAAAAACGTAGTCGAAAATATAAAACCAGGCAGTATAATTGTTTTTCACGACAGCCAAAAAGCATCTGATAATCTCAAATATGCCTTACCAAAAGTCTTGTATTTTATAGACAAAAAGAATTTCAGTTATGAAATTATAAGTTAATAAAGTATTTAAAAACACACTCTTTAGAATTGCCCTTGAACAAGTCCTATTATAGTGTTAGCATCAAGCTCACCAGATTGTCTCCAAATCATTTGCCCCTCTTTATAAATCATCAATGTAGGAAGGCCTTTAATTCTTAGAGCATCAGCCAACTCTTGATTTTTATCTACATCAATCTTAATTACCTTTGCTTTGTCACCAAGAGCAGCCGCAACATCTCTTATAACAGGATGCATAGAAACCGATGATTCATTCCAGTCTGTGTAAAAATCAATTAACACAGGCACTTGTGCGCTTATAAGTTCTCCAAATTTTGACATAAAATCAACAAATTTAATTTTTAAATCTACTAAAAAAATAGATATTAATTTACAAATGTAGCATTTTTAACGAATTATGATACATTAGACCCTTTTTTTAGCTCTATAACCGTTATTTCAGGCATAATCCCTACTCTTCCAGGATAAGCATGATATCCAAACCCTCTATTTACATAAACATATCTTCCCAAATTCTCGTACAAACCTGCCCATTGGGCATATACATACTGAGCTAAACTCCATTTAAAATAACCTGGAATTTCAATCCCAAATTGCATTCCATGGGTATGTCCTGAAAAAGTCAAATGAAAATTCTTTTCATGATTTTTAATTTCATAATCCCAATGACTTGGATCGTGACTCATCAAGATTTTAAAATCTTTCTGATCTACCTCTTGCGAAGCCTTGTTTATATCGCCAGCTTTTTTAAAATTATGACCCCAATTCTCCACTCCAATCAAGGCAATTCTATCCTCTCCTTTATGGATATAGGCATGCTCGTTCAACATCAATTTAAAGTCAATCTGCCCATAAAGATCCTTTATCGCCTGAAAATTCTCGTCTTTCGCTTTTTCTGTTGGCCAAGTGACATATTCGCCATAATCATGATTCCCTAAAACAGAGAACTTCCCATATTGATGTTCTTTAATCCTTTTAAAAACATCTATCCAAGGATGCATTTCCTTAGCGTCAGTATTCACGATATCTCCAGTAAACAAAATCATATCCGAATCCTGCTCATTAATCAAATCAATCGCATAATTTATTTTTTCTGGATTATCAAAGCTACCACTATGCACATCTGATATTTGCGTAATTCTAAATCCATCAAAAGCATCCGGTAAATCCGGAAAAAAAATGCGCTGCTTCATGACCTTGTAATTATACCTCCCAACAGTTATACCATAAATCAAAGACAAAAAAGGAACAGCTGCCAGACCCAATCCCAACTGACTGACAAATTTTCGTCTGGAGGCCAAAAAACCAATTTTATCATTCTTATCAATAAAATAGTTAACTGAGCCCGCTCCCATCCTAAAAATGTCCTCACCCAGTAAAACCAAAGCCAAAACTAACTTAGGAACATAAATTACCAACAACAAAGCCATCGTAAACATCGTTTGTCTGGTTTGCCCCACAGAACGGTCAAACTGGGTAAAAGAATAGAGAATAACTACAAAAAAAAACAAACTTAGAATTTGATACGAAATCAATACCCATCTCGACTTCACCAAAGTTTTTAAAGCCTGATAAGCATACAGCTCTATAGCAAGAAGAATCAAACTTAATACTACTATTCGAAAAACCATTAGAATTATTTTAGTTGACAAAATAACAAATTAAGTAAGCATTACACACTTTTATTAATCAATATTTAACTAAAATCATACCATTCTATACTGTCATGACAACTTAAGCAACTGAAAAACCTTCACCAAAAACCAGACAGCAACAAACTTAAAACCAACATCCTTTTCACCTATTGTCAGTACAATTCTTAAATGAATTACAGAAATAGTAAAATCAGCCTATCCATTCTCTCTTAAGTTTTGTACTTTTGAAATCTTTACAAAATCACAATTATGTCGCAACAAAAACGCCTTTTCCTACTCGATGCCTACGCTTTAATTTTTCGTGGTTATTATGCCTTTATAAAAAACCCAAGAATCAATTCTAAAGGAATGGATACATCCGCCATTATGGGATTTATGAATTCCTTGATGGATGTTATCAAACGTGAAAAACCGGATCACTTAGCCGTTGCATTTGACAATGGCGGGAGCCAATTAAGAAACGAAATATTTCCAGAATACAAGGCTCACAGAGATGCCACTCCCGAAGCCATAAAAATTGCCGTTCCTTACATACAGGAATTACTAAAAGCCATGCATATTCCCATTATAGAAGTCAAAGGTTACGAAGCCGACGACCTAATTGGAACCATCGCTAAACAGGCCGAGAAAGAAAACTATAAAGTCTTCATGGTAACCCCTGACAAGGATTTTGCCCAACTGGTATCTGAAAATATTTTCATGTACAAACCTGCCCGAATGGGGAACGGTATCGAAATCTGGGGAATTCCAGAAGTCTTAGAGAAGTTCCAAGTCGAAAGACCCGAACAAGTAATTGACTTTCTAGGAATGATGGGCGACGCTGCCGATAACATCCCCGGACTACCCGGCGTAGGCGAAGTTACCGCCAAAAAATTACTAAAAGAATTCGGCTCCATGGAAAACCTTTTAGCAAATACAGACAAGCTTAAAGGGAAAATGAAAGAAAACATTGAAGCCAATAAAGAAAAAGGCCTTTTGTCCAAAACCCTAGCAACCATTCTTTTGGACTGCCCTGTTGTTTTTGACGAAAACGACTATGAACTATCGACTCCTGATGTCGAAAAAACAGACGCCTTATTCAACGAATTGGAATTTCGCCGAATGGCAGAGCAATTTGACGCTATATTCAAAAAAGGAACAACAGCAACAACTCCGACAGTTGACGAATCCAAATTATATAAAAAACCGCTCCCGAAATCTTTCGGGACAAAAAACGAAGATCAATTTGATCTTTTCGGAAGCGCCATCTCCGAGGACAATACAGCAGAAACACACCATAAATACTTCAACACCTTAGAAGACACGCCTCATTCTTACCAAATTATTCAAGGCGATTTAGGTCTTAAATTGTTGTTGCAAAATTTAGAAAAACAAACTTCGGTTTGCTTTGATACTGAAACTACCGGATTAGATGCTTTGCATGCGGAACTAGTTGGGATATCTTTCTCTTACGAGAAAGGCAAAGGATTCTACGTACCTTTTCCTGAAAACCAAACCGAAGCCAAAGCTCTAGCAGAAAAATTCATTCCTTTTTTCGAAAACGAAACCATTGAAAAAATAGGTCAAAATATAAAATACGATTTAAAGATTCTTTCTAATTACAATATTAATGTAGCAGGAAAATTATTTGACACCATGATTGCCCATTATCTTATTAATCCGGATATGCGCCATAATATGGATATTTTATCCGAAACCTATTTGAAATATTCCCCAAAATCCATCGAAGAATTAATTGGTAAAAAAGGAAAGAATCAAAAATCAATGCGCGAGGTTGAACTCGAAGACATTAAAGAATACGCTGTAGAAGATGCTGATGTTACACTTCAACTAAAAGAACTATTCTCAATCGAATTAGACAAAACAGAAACCAAAAAACTTTTTGACGAAATCGAAATTCCATTAGTCAAAGTTCTAGCCGACATGGAAAGAGAGGGAATCAATTTAGATGTTCCGTTTTTAAAAAGCATGTCAGTCGAAATGGCTGCCGAAAGCAATGCCTTGGAACAAAAAATATACGAAACTGCTGGCGAAAAATTCAATTTGGCTTCGCCAAAACAACTGGGCGATATTTTATTTGACAAATTAAAAATTGGCGGTGCCAAACAAAAGAAAACCAAAACAGGCCAATATGCTACTGGCGAAGAAGTCTTGAGTTACCTTGCCAATGACAACGAAATTGTACGCGATATTCTAGAATGGCGTCAAATGGTAAAATTACAAAGTACTTATATTGATGCTTTGCCCAATCAAGTCGACTCAAAAACAGGACGTGTTCATACGGATTACATGCAAACGGTTGCTGCAACGGGACGTTTGAGTTCGAATAATCCGAATTTACAGAACATCCCAATTCGCACCGAAAGAGGCCGATTGATTCGCAAAGCGTTTATTGCTCGTGATGAAAATTACACCTTGGTTTCTGCCGATTATTCTCAAATAGAATTGCGCATTATTGCTGCTTTGAGTGGTGAAGAAAATATGATTAAAGCCTTTCAAAATCACGAAGATATTCACAAATCGACTGCGTCTAAAGTTTTTAATGTGCCGCTTGAAGAAGTAACTCGAGAACAAAGAAGCCATGCCAAAACAGTAAACTTCGGAATCATCTATGGCGTTTCGGCTTTTGGACTTTCAAATCAGACGAACCTTTCTCGTTCAGAAAGCGCCGATTTGATTGATGCATATTACAAATCGTACCCAAGATTAAAATCCTATATCGGCGAGCAAATTGATTTTGCCAGAGATCATGGTTATGTACAAACGGTTTTAGGGCGTCGCAGGTATTTAAAAGATATTAATTCACAAAACGCAATTGTTCGTGGCGGCGCGGAGCGAAATGCCGTAAACGCACCTATACAAGGAAGCGCTGCCGACATTATCAAAATTGCGATGATCAATATCCATAAAAAACTAACTTCAGAAAACTGGAAAAGTAAAATGTTGTTGCAAGTACATGATGAACTTGTGTTTGATGTTCACAACTCTGAACTCGAAAAAATCCAACCGATGATCAAACACGAAATGGAAAATGCTTTTAAATTGACCGTACCCTTGGATGTAGAAATAGGAATGGGACAAAATTGGCTAGAAGCACATTAAAACCAACTAAAATATCTGTCATAAAAAAAACCATCTGAATTCTCAGATGGTTTTCTCTTTTATATCTAATTAAAAATTAGCCTTTTTTAGTAGTTTCTCTTTCTTTCAATACCGTCTTAATGACAACGGTCTCATAAGGCTTATTTTCCTCTTCTGATTCTAGTCTATCAATAAGCAGTTTCGCGGCAACTTCCCCGATTTCAACCCCATGCTGACTTACCGTGGTCAAACTTGGCGTCAATCGTCTTGATGCCAAAATTCCATCAGCAAAACCAATAATAGCCAAATCCTCCGGAATACGGAAATGTCTTTTCAATCCCATTTTTAAAGCGGCAACCGAATCATTTTCGTCCAAAGCAAAAATACCATCAATGATGTTATTCTCAAAGATCGATTCAACCCTGCGCTTCATTTCTTCCTCAGAATTAGTGCGAATAATTATTCTTTCATTAATCGCGATATTATTATCCTTCAAAGCTTGCAAATAACCCTCAACTCTTAACTTCCCAACACTCAGATTATCTACAGAAGAAACCAAAGCAATATTCTTGCATCCTAAATCAATGAGATGTTGCGTAGAATTCATAGCCGAATCAAAATCATCAACAATTACCTTATCACATTCCACATCATTAGCAATCCTGTCAAACATAACTATAGGTGTCCCTTCATTGATAACATCTTTAAAATGTCCGTATTCATTAATCTCTTGCGCTTCTTCAGAAATTGACAAAATAAAACCATCAATGGTTCCGTTGCTTAACATTTCTAGGGTGTGTGCCTCTTTTTCTAGTGATTCATTAGAAATACACATAATTACATTGTATCCTTTTTCATCGGCTACTTTCTCAATGCCGCTAAATACTTTGGCAAAAAAAGAGTTTAAAATATTAGGAATGATTACCCCTATTGTTTTTGTTTTTCTGTTTTTTAGATTCAGACCAATAACATTAGGCTTATAATTTTTAAGCTTAGCGTATTCTTTTATTTTGATTTTGGTCAACTCACTAATCTCCGGACTATCATTAAGAGCTTTAGAAACTGTAGAAACAGAAACATTAAGCTCCTTGGCAATTTGTTTTAAAGTGGCTTTGACTTTCATAATTTGGCATTTATTGTCATTGTTAGTAAATTAATAAGCTACCGATATTTTTAGTTCCTTTACCAGCAACGCTTTTTGAGGTTAAAAAACGTCATTCTTTTTCATAAAAAATACAGGTCAAGAACGCAATATAAAAATTTTATTTTTGACTACAAAAGTAATATAAAAATAGAAAAAAAAGCGGGACCAAAATCTCAAATAGGAAGTCCTGTAAATCATTTGAAATATACAATTGATAATCAGGATAAAAACCACTAAAAATTATTCTTTTAAGGTATTTGTATTTAAAATAATTAATTGTACTTTTGCAACCCCTTTATTGGGGATGGAATGTTTAATTAAAATAATATTATGGACGCATTAAGCTACAAGACACAATCAGCAACAAAAGCCAACTCAACTAAAGAGTGGATTGTTGTAGATGCTGATGGTCATAACTTAGGTCGTCTTGCTTCTAAAGTCGCTATGATTTTAAGAGGTAAGTACAAGCCAAGTTATACCCCTCACGTTGACTGTGGAGATAACGTAATTGTTATCAACTCAGAAAAAATTAACCTTACAGGTAACAAAATGGACGAAAAGATTTACATGCGTCACACAGGTTACCCAGGAGGACAAAGAACTTTAACTGCTAAAGTATTGCAATCAAAAAACCCTGCATCACTAGTAGAAAAAGCGGTAAAAGGAATGTTACCTAAAAATAAATTAGGAGCTGAACTTTTCAGAAATTTAAATGTTGTTGTAGGTTCAGAGCACAAACAAGGTGCACAAAAACCGAGAACAGTTAACCTTAACGATCTTAAGTAATGGGAGTTATTCACAAAATCGGTAGAAGAAAATGTGCTGTTGCACGTGTTTATGTTTCGGAAGGAACAGGAGTAATCACTGTAAACAAAAAAGAATTCGCAACTTATTTCCCAACAGCTACTTTACAATACAAAGTAATGCAACCTATGTCTATGACAGAAAACGCAGCTAACTTTGACGTAAAAGTAAACGTTTATGGAGGTGGTTCAACTGGTCAAGCAGAAGCTGTAAGAATGGCATTAGCCCGTGCAATGTGCGAAGTAGGTGAAGGAAACAGAGCTATACTTAAACCAGAAGGTTTATTAACAAGAGATCCAAGAATGGTTGAACGTAAGAAATTCGGTCAGAAGAAAGCTCGTAAGAGATTCCAATTCTCTAAACGTTAATATTGCCTGTCTTGTTCCATTAGGACAAGACTCATTTATATTGAATTTAAAAACAATGTTGTTGTTGCCTACCGAGGTAGGAATTAGTTTAGCATCTAAATGTATACAGCCGAAAACATCGCCATTTATACATTGCTAATCAACAGAACGTAAACTAGTACAAAAAATGTCAAACAAAGTAGAAGTAAAAGAATTACTAGAAGCAGGTGTTCACTTTGGACACATGACTAGAAAATGGGATCCAAACATGGCCCCATACATTTATATGGAACGTAATGGTATTCACATTATCAATCTATATAAAACTGCAGCTAAAATTGAAGAAGCTAATGAAGCTTTGAAAAAAATCGCTGCATCTGGTAGAAAAATATTATTCGTTGCTACCAAAAAACAAGCAAAAGACATCGTTGCTGAAAAAGCAAAAGCTGCAAACATGCCTTACATCACTGAAAGATGGCCTGGTGGAATGCTAACTAACTTCGTAACTATCCGTAAAGCTGTTAAAAAAATGGCTACTATTGATAAAATGAAGAAAGACGGTACATTCATGACCCTTTCTAAAAAAGAGCGTTTACAAGTTGATCGTCTTCGTGCTAAATTAGAGAAAAATTTAGGTTCAATCTCTGATATGTCTAGATTACCAGCTGCATTATTTGTAGTAGACATCAAAGCTGAACACATCGCAATAAAAGAAGCTCAAAAATTAAACATTCCAGTTTTTGCAATGGTTGATACAAACTCTGATCCACGTGAAGTAGAGTATGTAATTCCATCAAATGATGATGCTTCTAAATCAATCGATAAAATTTTATCTTTAGTAACTGCTGCAGTTATCGAAGGACTTTCTGATAGAGGTTCTGACAAAGAAGCTGATGCAACTGACAAAGAAGCTCCAGTAGCAACTGAAACAGCTGCTCCAGCAACTGAAGAATAAAAAATACAATTTTTAAATTCCAAATTTTAAATTCCAAATTCCCCTTAAAAATTAGAAACAATTAGTTGATAATTTAATAAAATTGGAATTTGGGATTTAAGGGTTGGAATTTTTACTTTTAACCTTAAAAAATAATACAACATGGCAACAATAACAGCTGCAGACGTAAATAAATTAAGAACAGCAACTGGTGCAGGAATGATGGACTGCAAAAAAGCATTAGTTGAAGCAGAAGGGAATTTTGACTTAGCAATCGAAAACCTACGTAAAAAAGGACAGAAAGTAGCTGCAAACCGTTCAGATAGAGAATCTACTGAAGGTGCTGCAATTGCTATTGTAAACGCTGACAAAACAGTAGGTGTGGCTATCACACTAAACTGTGAAACTGACTTCGTAGGTATGAACGAAAGTTTTGTAACTATGGCAACTGAATTAGCTGCTTTAGCATTAAACTTTGACACAAAAGAAGCTTTCCTAGCTGCTGAATACAAAGGAATTACTGTTGCTGAAAAATTAATTGAGCAAACAGGTGTTATTGGAGAAAAACTTGAAATCAGAACTTTTGAGAAATTAGAAGGCGCATTCGTAGGATCTTACATCCACTCTGGTAACAAAATCGCTACTTTAGTAGCTTTATCTGCTGCTCCAGCTGGTGCTGAAGAAGCTGCTAGAAACGTTGCAATGCAAGCTGCCGCAATGAACCCAATTGCTTTAGATGCTGCTGGTGTTGATGCTTCAGTTATTGAAAAAGAAGTAGAAATTGCTAAAGAACAATTAAGAGCTGAAGGTAAGCCAGAAGCAATGTTGGAAAACATTTCTAAAGGAAAAATCCAACGTTTTTACAAAGACAATACTTTAGTAAATCAAGATTACATCAAAGATAGCTCAGTAAATGTTGCTGCTTATGTAAAATCAGTTGATGCTAACTTAGTTGTTACAGGTTTCAAAAGAGCTGCTTTAGGATAATCTATATTCTAAACAACATATTAAAATCCCATTTCAAAGCAATTTGAAATGGGATTTTTCTTTATATTTGGCTCAATAATACAAATATATGGAAGTAAAAAACAGATGCGCTTGGTGCGAAAAAAACGATATGTATAAAGAATACCACGATCAAGAATGGGGAATTCCTGTTTATGACGATGCTACTTTATTCGAATTTTTACTCCTCGAGACCTTTCAGGCAGGACTAAGTTGGTATACCATTCTCAACAAAAGAGAAAATTTCCGCAAAGCCTTTGATAATTTCGATTATCAAAAAATAGCAACCTATTCCGAAGAAAAAATCCAAGAATTACTCCTAGACGCCGGCATTATTCGAAATAAACTCAAGGTATATTCTGCCGTAACTAACGCTCAGAATTTCATCAAAATCCAAGAAGAATTTGAAAGTTTTTCTAAATACATTTGGGCTTTTACTGATGGCAAACCCATTGACAAAAAACCCAAAACATTGAAAGAAGTTCCCGCCACTACTCCTCTTTCGGATGCCATTAGCAAAGATTTAAAAAAAAGAGGATTCAAATTTGTAGGCTCAACAGTAGTATATGCTCACATGCAAGCCACAGGCATGGTGAACGATCATGTAGAAGATTGTTGGACAAGAAAGAAGTAGAACAGTATTCACTAAACAGTCGCAGCTTCATAATCTATGCTATGAATCAACCTTTTCGACTTTCAATATTTCGATAAATTCTTCTCGATCTATTTCCCTGCATCCCAAACTTTCTAAATGAGAATTATAAACCTGACAGTCGAGCAGTTTATAATTCTCTGTTCTTAATTTTTCTACCAAAGCAATAAAAGCCACTTTCGAAGCATTGGAAACCAAAGAAAACATACTTTCGCCACAAAAAACATGGCCTAAATCGACGCCATACAATCCGCCAACTAATTCCTCATCTTGCCATACCTCAACCGATTTAGCTATTCCCAATTCATGCAATTTACAATAGGCTTCAATCATATCATTAGTAATCCAAGTACCGTTTTGACCTTCTCTTTTTACTTCTTGACAATTAGAAATTACATCTCTAAAATTCTGGTTGAAAGTCACTTTCAAAACATTTCTGTTTAAAATATTTCGCATGCTTTTAGACACAATTAGTTCGTCCAAAAACAAAACCATCCTAGGATTTGGTGACCACCAAGTAATGGGTTCTCCATCTTCAAACCAAGGGAAAATACCGCTTTTATAAGCTAATTGTAATCGTTCTGGCGACAAATCTCCTCCCAAAGCAATAATTCCCGAAGAGTGTGCTAGAGAAACAGATGGAAAAAATAATTCTTTAGGTAAATAATACATTCTTTTTTAATCTAAAATATAAAACAAACTGCTAATTTTGACTGAGCAAATTTACATCATACAAAAAACTTTGAGAAACAATATCCTAACAACAAGAAAATTATTTATACTCTTCTTTACATTGATGGCATCTCAAATGTACGGACAAAGTCTTGACACAATAACAAGAACTAGAAAACTAAGTTATAAATCATTCATTTTTCCAGCTTTACTTACAACTGGAGGTATTGTAATGATCAATTCAGATTTAAGTAATACTATTCAAAATCAGTCAAATCTCCTTTTTGGAAAAAACTTCAAAACAGGCACCGATAATTTCCTTCCTTTTGTTCCAATTGCCCAAATCTATATGGGCCAATTTTAGGTTTCAAACCAAAAGACAATATTCGAAATCAAACAATAGATATCGTCGTTGCAAATTCTATAACATTTGCAGTTGTAGGAATTACAAAAAATATTGTTAGATACGAAAGACCAGATCTTTCAAATAAATTTAGTTTCCCGTCAGGGCACACTGCCATTTCATTTACCACAGCAGCACTCCTATACCATCAATATAGAGATTCTAATTTATGGTATGCATCTAGCGGTTTTTTGTTTGCAACAGCAACAGGAATTCTTAGAATAGCCAACAACAAACATTTTGCGCCAGATGTAATAACCGGTGCCGGAATAGGTTTAGCCTCTGGGCTTTTGGTTTCCTACTACAATCCCTTACGAACTATTAAACTTGGAAAGAACAAGAAAACTTCGGCTTTAGTTTACCCACAAATTGGAAACCAAATTGGAGTTGGCTTAATTTTAAAGGATCAATCCCAAAACCTGGGGGGAAATGTCAAAATAAATTGAGAGATTTGCAATCTTAAGAATGAGAGATGCCCCCAATAGACCTTTTAAAATTCATGTTACCTGACTTTTTAGTAGATCACTTTGAAGTGGTTTCTTCTACTAACACAGAAGAAATAGTACACCTATATTTTGAAGAGAATGCCAAGCCTCCAAAAGAATTTGATACACTGGAACTAGTATCAAAGGGCTTTCAGGATGAGATAACCATTCAGGATTTCCCTCTCAGAGGTAAATATGTATATCTACATATAAAAAGACGTCGCTGGACAAATAAGACAACAGGCGAAATTCTTAAAAGAGATTGGAATTTAGTTGCTAAAGGAACCCGCATGACTCAAGAGTTTGCGGCTTTTTTAAAAGAAATTAATAGATAAGAGTGCTACTGATTGTCACACCATTGGTGGTTTCTTCGGAGTCAACGGAAAGAAACTCCAACGACAATATAAAAAACACCTGAGTTCCTTTAATGCTTGGGCTCCACGAGAACATGCACATCAATGGATTGTTTACCCTGAAAATATGGGCACCCATTTATCAATTGACGAAGTAGCTTTGTCTCAGGGTGAACTTTACACTATTGTAACCAACAAGAAGTTCAAAGGTAAAAAAGGTTCCTTAGTTGCCATTGTTGCTGGAACAAAGGCAGATAAAGTCATAGAACATATCAGAAAGATTGATTACAAGAAGAGAAGCTGTGTCAAAGAAATAACACTTGACATGGCTAATTCTATGAAATTGATCTCTAAAAGATGTTTCCCTAAAGCCACACAGGTAACAGATAGATTTCATGTCCAAAAACTGGCACTGGAAGCCTTACAAGAGATTAGGATTAAACATCGATGGGAGGCTATGGATTTTGAGAATCAATTGATATTGAAAGCCAAAAGAGAGAATCAAACCTATATTCCGGAGCTCTTAGCTAACGGTGACTCTGTAAAACAGCTATTAGCCAGGAGTCGATATGCACTTTATAAATCTCGCGAAAAATGGACTGAGAATCAAAATGAAAGAGCTCAATTATTATTTGGACTATATCCAGATATAAAAACAGCCTATTATCTAAGCCAACAACTTCGAGGTATCTACAATAGCAACAATGACAAGCACATTGCGATGACTAAACTAGCACATTGGTATAGGAATGTAGAGGAATCTGGTTTTAAAAACTTCAATATTCTACTCAATACTATAACTTTCAATTACCGGTCAATCTTAAACTACTTTGATAATAGAAGGACCAATGCTTCTGCTGAATCTTTCAATGCAAAAATAAAAGCCTTTAGAAGTCAGTTTAGAGGAGTAAGGAAAATAGATTTCTTCTTGTTCAGATTATCTAATCTTTTTGCCTAATCCCCCAACTTTTGCGCATGATCCATTTTAAAACCAGAATAATCTTCATTCGAAACACTATAGCACAAAAAAAGCCTTGAGATTATCAAGGCTTTCAATGAATATATGTATATTAAAATGGTAAATCGTCCGGTTCGTCTTCGTTTAAACTTGTAGCTGGAGCAAAGGTTTGAGCTGTAGGCATTGGAGCCGAAGGAGCTTGTGCTTCATTAGCCATTTTCTCAATTCTCCACCCTTGAATACTGTTAAAGTATTTTGTTTCTCCTTGTGGATTAACCCATTCTCTACCTCTTAAATTGATTGAAACTTTTACAGGCTCACCAACACTATAGTTGTTTAACAAATCACATTTATCTTGAGTAAACTCAATCATAATATGTTGAGGATATTGCTCTTCTGTAGTAACAACTAACTCTCTTTTTTTAAATGATGCACTAACTTGTTGTTCTGGATTAACAACTTTAATTTTCCCTGTAACTTCCATCTTCGCTATTTTAATTGTTATTTAAGATTATTTTTTGGCCAGAAGCACTTTCCATGCAGAAAATACATCATCGTTATCTAAGTATTTTTTAGCTTCTTGATGCACCTTTTGTTTGTCATCTGAGCTCAATACTCCTTTCACAGAAAAATTCTGTTTTACAAATATACTAACTTCTTCTATTGTAGGCAAGGCTTCAATATTTCCTAATTTACCCAAATCATTCCCGTCAAATACGGCACTTTCCTTGACATGATTCGGGATAGCGTCAACACCAATACCCAAAGTCACCAAAGGTTTCGGCACTTCAAATAATCCTTGATTCGACCTGGAATACCAATTCCCGCCTAAACGAGAAACTAAATCAATTTTATACTGATCAATCACTCCATTTTCGTCCAAAATCGCTTCATCGATATGAATTTTTACCACCTCACAAAGAATTAAATTCCCAGCTCCGCCCTCAGTGCCTAACGGAATTATCTGATTCACTTTACATTCAAACTGCACCGGCGATTCTTTAACCCTATACGGCTTCACAATATCCGAGGGAATTGCGGTTAAACCGGCCTTCAAAAACTCGTTTACGCCATCGGCATATTCGGTACTTGCAAGAGAAGTTTGTTGTACGATATTAAAGTTAACGACATTGATCACCACTTCTTTGGTTGCTTCACAATTCATCAAAGTATGCTTAATTGAATTATCGCGCACGCGTCTTGAAGGCGAAAAAACTAAAATAGGCGGATTAGCGCTAAAAACATTAAAGAAACTAAAAGGGGATAAATTTGGATTCCCTTTTTCATCTACGGTACTTGCAAAAGCTATTGGCCTTGGACCAACAGCGCCTTGTAAATATCCTTGTAATTTAGCAGTTGCAATACTTTTGGGATCAATACTAATCATATTTATTTTGGTTTCGCCATTTTATTTTACAAAAATAAGTAAATCGTTTTGTAAAAAAAGAAGCTAGCTCTATTTAATCTTAAAAAATACTTTTAACAATAATCCCTCTATTAAAAACTGAAATAATACTGCGTATATTTCGTTATATTTATACCTCAAAATCTCATTTATGCAGTTTTCTAAAAAAAGAAACACCACACGCTGGGTCATTATTACCGCCTCTTTCTTTATTATTTCACTAATTCTATGGAATACGTATACCTTTTTTCAAATATTCAAAAACGAAGAGCGTCTAAAAATGAATCTTTGGGCAAACGCCCAAAAAACACTAAAAACAGCTGGAGAAAATACGGATGTTGAACTTCCGTTACTGATTTTCAGCAACAATACTTCCATCCCTATCATTCTTACTGAACACGACAGCATTATAAACACCGTTAACATTGACGAAGAAATCATAAAAAACACTGATAAAGCCGCTGATTTTTTATCTGATTTAAAAAGTGAAAATGACCCCATTGTAATTGAATATGTACCCGGTAAATTTCAAAAACTATACTATGGAAATTCGGCCTTACTCAATAAACTCAAATACTATCCCATAGCCTTGTTGCTCATCATTTTCTTATTTGTCGCCTTGGTTTACAATTTTTACAAAAGTACCCGAATAGCCACACAGAACAAACTTTGGGCTGGAATGGCTAAAGAAACCGCACATCAAATTGGGACTCCACTCTCTTCTCTAATAGGCTGGGTCGAACTACTAAAAACCGAAAATATTGACAAAAATACCACGGCCGAAATCGAAAAAGACATCGAACGCCTGCAAACCATTACGGATCGTTTCTCAAAAATAGGCTCTGAACCTGTACTTGAAAAAAAAGATATTATTGAAGAAACCCTACAGTCATACAACTACCTGCAATCCCGATTTTCCAAACAAATTGAATTTACTTTCGAAGGTCCAAAAATGCCTCTTTATGTAATGCTCAACCCTATCTTACATAGTTGGACGATTGAAAACTTGGTGAAAAACGCCATTGACGCCATGAAAGGAAGAGGAAAACTATCTATAAAAATTGAACAAGACAATGAGATAGTAAAAATAAATATTACAGACAGTGGCAATGGAATTCAGAAAAAACAATTCAAAACCATCTTCGAACCTGGCTTCACTACCAAAAAAAGAGGCTGGGGATTAGGACTTTCCTTGACCAAAAGAATAGTAGAAGAATACCACAAAGGAAGTATAAAGGTATTGAACTCCGAAATTGGGAAAGGAACCACTATGCAGCTTTCATTCAAAAAAACAAGTTAATTTAACGGGATTCCAAACCAAGACACTTTCGAAAACATTGTTTTTCTAACTAATTTAGATTTTCCTAAATAGTCTTTTACAAACAAAGCATGTTCTTCGGCTTGGGCCAAAGCGGTTGCAATACTACTTTTAATCGAAGTTAAGTTTGATGCATTCTCACTCCCTACTGAACCAATACTATAGATATCATTCTGACATTTGATTAATTTCTCTCTTGGAATTTGGATCATACTATTGATTTGCTCATCCGGAAAAGTAGGTTTAAACTTTTTATTTCTGTAATTAATAAAATCATTCAATAAAACCACCGCCTCATTCATCTCATTCACGATTGAATTCAATTTATCAATACTTATACTTTGTCTCAAATAAGCTATATTCTTCTTTTTACCTTCATAACGCTCCAGAATCATGGCGTTTTTCAAACCGTTTTCCTCTATTCTTTTGGCAGTCTCAAACAATTGATCAATCTCTGACAAGCCATTGTACTTGACAATTTCTTTTTCAAAGTCAAAGTACTTCTTCGTTTTATTAATTTGGATTTTACCTTCATAAAACTCCCCATTGGTTATGGGATAATTCAGGAATTGCCATAAATAATCAAACGAAATATGAGAGGCAATCATTTTTGTAGGCGCAACCTTAAAATAAGCATCGTTTATTTTTTTATAAAACTTGCCGTTATTAACGTATCCTGCGCCCCATGTTGGGTCAAAAAGAAACCATTGTCCATCAATTTTTGCCACAACCCAAGCGTGAGCCAAATCTCCCACTTTTCCGTTTTGTTTTGTATAGCCCTCGATGATATAAGACTCGATACCTATTTTCTTAGCAATATCATTAAAAACAGCAGCATAGTGACTACAAACTCCTTTTTTTGTCTGTACTGTCTTGGTTATTTTTTCTAGTTCTGTCTCATTGAAATTTACAGCAAACATATTCGCTACATCATAGCTTATATTAGAAGCAGTCCAATGAAAGGCAGCACGAATTTTATCATTGTCCGTTTTGAAATTAGTACTAATAAACGCTGCTATCCCAGCCGTGGAACTACTCAAATCCCTAGGAATTACAGTCATTTTATTATCAACTACGGTGTAAGTCGTTTTCGTTTGAGCAAAACTAAAAACGGATAAAAACAAGATTAAAAATGAAAAATAGTTTCTCATACTCGTTAAATTATTTCATAAAAAAAAACACGACAAAAATCGTGCTTCTTTTTAATAGAATTATGTTGCTATAAATTAGATTGAATGCTTTGTGCCAAAGCTTCAAATTCTTCTTTGGTCAAAGAAACTTTATTTTGAAATCGCATTTCGTCCATTTCATTCAAGGGAATTAAATGCACATGGGCATGAGGTACTTCAAGTCCTACAACGGCCATTCCAATTCGTTTACAAGGAACAGTTTTCTCTAGCGCAATGGCAATCTTTCTTGAAAAATGCATCAAGCCCAAATAATGTGCTTCATCCATGTCAAATATTTTATCGACTTCAAACTTCGGGATACAAAGCGTATGTCCTTTTGCATTTGGATTTACATCCAAAAAAGCCAAATAATTCTCGTCTTCGGCAATTTTGTAACAAGGTATTTCCCCGTTTACTATTTTGGTAAATATTGAACTCATTTTTTACTTTGTAATTTTTAAAAACTAATAATTAGTCGCGGGAAATTTCTAGAATTTCAAATTTCAAAACCCCGTTTGGAACCGTAATTTCGGCAACTTCACCAATGGATTTCCCTAATAAACCTTTCCCAATTGGAGAAGTAACGGATATCTTTCCGGTTTTCAAGTCAGCTTCACTTTCGGCAACCAAGGTATACTTCATTTCCATGCCATTAGCCTGATTTTTGATTTTCACGCTAGACAAGACTAATACCTTAGAAAGATCAAGGTTCGTTTCATCAATCAATCTTGCATTAGAATGTATTTCCTCTAATTTGGCAATTCTCATCTCCAACATTCCCTGTGCTTCCTTTGCCGCATCATATTCTGCATTTTCTGACAAATCTCCTTTATCTCTTGCCTCAGCTATATCAGCAGATGCTTTTGGACGCATCACACTTTTCAAATAATCCAATTCTTCTCTTAACTTTTTTAATCCTTCTGCGGTGTAATAAGATATTGCGCTCATAGTTTCGTCATTTATTTAAATAGAAAAAATCCCATCAGGACGGGATTTCTTTCCACAAAGATACTTTTATTTTCTTTAGTCTAAAATTATATGTTAATCATATATATAAGTCAAAGTTAAATAAATTAAATTTGTTTAACTAATACTTTTAATTTATTTTAAAAAATGAAAAAACACCTTCTCCTACTCCTGATTGTGCCTTTCTTTTTTGGCTGTAGCGATAATGGTTTTAACAATAAAAACCCATATATCCCTAATTATAGTTTTTCGGTAAATCTAAATTTGGCTTTTTATCAGAATCTTACCTATCCAGGAAATGCCATTTATTACTCGGGAGCTGGCGTAGGATCTAGAGGTATTTACGTTTTTAATACCGGTAGTGGTTACAATGCTTTTGATGCGGCCTGTCCTAATCAAAGCTTGGATTCCTGCACTAACTTGACTTTAAAAGGAATCAATCTGGTATGTCCCTGCGACAAATCTGAATATAGCTTATATACAGGTCTAAGTCAATCGGGATTGCAATATCCTTTAAAACAATATAGGGTTGAAGTGAATGGAACTGTGCTGCGGGTTTATAATTAAAACTAAAAAAGGTTGAAAGTTTAAAACTTTCAACCTTTTTTACTATTTACATTCTTATCTTTAAAACTTCAATGTCAATCCGGCAAGGAAATTAATTCCGGCTTGCGGATAATAACCTGCCCCTTCAATTGTGGTAACAGCAGGCGGATTAGAATAATCATCATCATAAGTATAGAAATACCCATTAGACACGTATTTATAGTCAAAAATATTATTCACCAAAGCAGACAGCAATATTGATTTAAAAACCGACTTTGGTTTAAATTCATACGAAACGTTCAAATCATTTACAAAATAGGATTTCAACTTAGATCCATCTGAGTCTATGTTACCCATGTATTGCTCTCCAACAAATTTAGACAACAACGATATTTGAAGATTTTTAACTGGTAAAAAGTTCACCATATTCCCGGCAATAAAATCAGGTGAATACGCAATATTTGTATTTCCCAAGGCGGTCAAAACGCCATCTCTCTTAAAGAAAAAATCTTTGTTTTTATTGGTACTTATTGTCGCATTAGGTTTGATAAACAAATTATCTAATATTGCAATTGTAGCATCAAGCTCAAGACCCAAACGGTAACTGTCTCCGCTATTTTCACGAACAGGAGCACCAACATCGTCTAAGGCTCCGGTAAGAATCAATTGATCTTTGTAGGCCATATAATAAACATTGGCATTGAATTTTACTTTTGAGCTAACGTGGCGCAAACCTAATTCAAAATCATTCAGTTTCTCCGGTCTTGGACTACCGTTTTCATAATCGGTTCTATTAGGCTCCCTATTCGCTCTGGCATAAGAAAAATACAAAGCGTTATTGGCGTTGATTTCAAAATTCAAACCCGCTTTTGGGTTAAAGAAATTAAAATTGTCGTTAACTAAACCTGCTTCTGCGCTATTTGCTTTATAATGCACATTTCTAAGTTGCAAATCTCCAAACAAACTAAGCTTTTCGGCAATTTGATAATTGGCTTTCACAAAAATATTCCCGTCTGTTCTTGAAGCGAAATCATCGTAATAACGATCATCCAATTCACTTTGTGAAGCATAACGCGCCCAGATTATTTTCCCAAAATGAGCTCCTTCGTATTTGTTGTATCCACCGCCAAAAATCACATCCAATTTTTCGTCTTTGTAATTAGCCGAAAAAGTGGTTCCATAAAAATCATTGTCCAGCCATTTTTGACGAATTAAATCAGTTCTATTAATTATGGCTCCATTAATAACAATTGGAGTTAAACCATAAGCCGAAAATTTCGCATCTTCTTTGTAATTCTCATAATAGCCTTTTCCTTTGGTGTAATGAAAAGCCAAATTCGTGTTCCAATTTTCAGCCACTTTTTCATTCCAATGCAACTGATAATGGTCTTGCTGGTAATTATCGGTTTCATTGTCATAAAAACGAGTGTTCCCAAATTCATCGGTATACATTCCTGCAGTATTGTAGGTTCGGTCATTTTTTAGTTTATCCAAATCTTCCAAACCGTTCCAAGACTGATACGTTTTCTCCATTCCTCCAAAAGCCAACGCTTTTATTAAAGTGGCTTTACCCACATAAGTTCCTTGCAAGAAATAGGATTTCAAATCAGAAAAAGCCCTGTCAATATAGCCATCTGACTTAAGAGCAGATACTCGACCTGCTAATTCAAAATGATCATCAATTAATCCGGTACTGAATTTTACAGTATGCTTTCTGGTATTGAAACTTCCAAAAGAATTAGAGATTTCCCCATTGCTTTCCTTGGCAAAAGAATCCGTCAACATATTCAAACTCGCTCCAAAAGCTCCAGCACCATTAGTCGAAGTTCCCACACCACGCTGCAACTGCAAACTTTCTATCGAAGAAGCAAAATCTGGCATGTTTACCCAAAAAGTCCCATGACTTTCGGAATCATTGTAAGGAATCCCATTAATAGTTACATTGACTCTGGTTGCATCGCTACCACGGACACGAATCCCTGTGTAACCTACTCCATTTCCGGCATCACTAGTCGTAACTACAGATGGTAAAAAAGTCATCAAAATAGGAATATCTTGTCCTAAATTTCGAAATTTAATCTCTTTTTTATCGAGGTTGCTAAAACTTACCGGTGTTTTTGTGCTGGCACGAACTGCCGAAACCAAAACGGCATCGAGCTGATTGACTTTGGTCGTGTCTTTGACTTGTGAAAAAGTGAAAAGTGAAAAGTGAAAAATGAAAAGTATAAAAAATACTCGAATTGAACTGTTTGGGTTCTTGCTTTTTGGCTCTTGGCTCTTTTTGTAAAATAAAGTATTCATCCGTAAAAAAATTACGAATAAAAGGGGGAATTATTCTTTTTGTTAAATTAATAAATGATTGTTTCCTATGACAAATAGATAGTGTGCACGCTACGTTTTTGTCATTTTTTCCCTTAGCAACATTACTTGCTCAGGTTCGTTGGGTATAATCTCAGCTCGTTATTTAGAGCACCCCTTTGAGACGCGGCAAATTTAGAAAAGATTTTTAGATATTCAGATTGTTTATCCCTTAGATTTAAAAAAAATAATTCCATTCCAGAAAACACTATCAATTTAAATCTGGTTTTCTGCGGTTTAGCTTGGTTTGAGAAATATTCTTTTTGTCCTTAATTCGCTTTCTAATGGCTGATTTTGGTATCTTGGTTGCTTTTCTTTCTTTAGGAACCAGCAATCCTTTTTTGATCAATTCCAAAAAACGCTTCGTAACAATTTCTTTATTTTTAAGCTGACTGCGGTTCTCATCACAATTTAATATTAAGATCAAATCAGAGGTTAATCTTGAAGCCAAATTCGTTTGCAACAGTAACTTTTCTTCTTCGGACAATGCCTGAGATTGTTTTAAATCAAAAGTCAAAACCACCTTTGATGCAACTTTGTTCACATTTTGTCCACCAGCTCCACTGCTTCGAACAGCCTTATACTGTAACTCAGATATTATTTTATGCGTTTCCATTTAGACTGAATTTATTTCAGTTAGATTAATGTGATTGATGTGCTGGTTTCAATAAATCGTTTACCGTTTTTACGGGATTAAAAGTAATCAAAGGCACTTCGACAAAAACTGTCAGCCAATTTGCCATAGCTCCATTCCACAAACCTGGTAATTCATAGGCTTTAATACATTTTCCCGAACTGTTTTTTTCAACAATAAAACCGCTATTGTGATTTACAAACTGCAATAAATCAAACTTTTCGTTTTTGTAATTTTTGATTCCGCAAACAAGATCAACAGGGTTAAAATGGGTGGCATCAGCAAGAATCTTGGCTTGATTTTCATCATTCAAATCCACTTGCGAGGATTCTACAATCTGAAGTGAAACTGTATTATCCTCATTCCTGACCCAAAACGGTCCACCTCCGGGTTCTCCTTCATTCTTCACCATTCCACAAACTCGAATGGGTCTATTTAAAGCATTGTTGACAAATTTAATTTTATTTTCCAAAGCCAAGGCATCAAAACCCGCTTCCATTTCTACATTTAATTTCGTTTCTAAGAAAACCCTAATTCCTTCAACTTGTTCTTCATTTATCGAATTTTGATCCATTAGCTTCAAATAACTAAAAATTTGCTGCTGTAATCCAACCAATATCCCCGCCAAAGCCTTTTTATACAACGCATTTTTCTCGTTGTTATCATGAATAACATTGTCAATGTTTTTTATAAAAATGACCTCAGCATTTAATTTATTCAAATTCTCAATGAGAGCGCCATGTCCTCCCGGTCTAAAAACCAGTTGGCCTTCATCGTCTCTAAACGGCTTATTTTCCAGATCAACAGCCAGCGTATCGGTACTTTTATCCTGATAGGAGTAAGATACATTTATTGCCGTTTTAGATTCCTCTTCCACCTTAGCTTTTATCGAATTGATTATGCTCTCAAATTGATCTTGATGCGCCTCAGAAACGGTAAAATGCAGATGAGATTGCCCATTAGAACTGCCATAATAACTACATTCGTACAAATGCTCCTCTATTGGTGTGGCAATATTGGTTGCATATTTATGAAAAGGCAAAATCCCTTTTGGTTTATTGGCAAAATCAAAATAATCCGAAGACAAGAGGAATTTTATAAAATAATAATTCTTATAGTCGTTTTCCAAAGCATCAAAACTTGGAAATTCTTCTCTTAGCTTTCTATCAATTGCCTCAAAAAACGGAAACTTCTCCATAGCGACAATAAAAATCGACAATTCGCTGTCTTTTTTTCGATTGATATAAGCATTGATAGTTTCATTATTAATATCAAATTCATTTAAAAAAGCAATCAAAAACTTGAACATCCTTGTGGCTGCACCCGAAGCAGGAACAAATTTCAGCAGATTTAGGGATTGTTTATTGGCATCAAAAAAAGCTGCCCTTTCTATAAAATCCGTTTCAGAAAGTTTCAAAATCCCATTATATAAGGTTGCCGGCTGTACCAACAGTGTTTTGGAGATTCCGTTTTGAAGGAATTGCAATTGTTTTTGAATCTTCTCTATTGAAATTCCACGAGTATAAATCTGAACAAAATCAAGCGAAGAAAATCCCAATTCTTTCGCTTTAGTTAAATCATCAGTAATAGAAATTGCCGTATTCAATCTCAATTTTTGATCTCCCGAAAGAGTAATAAAAGGTTTTTTATTATCAATCAATGATTGCTTGAAAACTTCAAAAACGTTTTCTCGTCCTTCGGCTGTATCTCTTAAATCATCTTTTTCCCAAGGAACATCAATATCTGTCAGAAAAAACAAATCGTATTCGTGTTCCTGAGCCGCTTTGTCCAGCAAAGGATCACAATAGTTATAATAAACTTCCGAAAACACCTTAGTCACCAATAAATTAGTATCGCAAAAAAGGTATTTATTGGCGATCGACAGCTTTTCGTTTTCCAATTGCGTTTGACCATAAGCAATAGGCAACATATCATTTACATCACAAATAAGCTGGCTCTTATCCCATTTCTCTTGAAGATATTCCCTTGCAAATTCAGGAGCCCAAGCCGTTTTATAATGTCCAGCGAGTTGTTTTGCCAATGTCGTTTTGCCGGTGCTTTCAGGACCAAACAAAGCGATTTTTATAATTGCGGATTGCTTTTGTTTAAGATTTTTCTCCATTCTAAATAGGCCGAAATAGCCATTATTGTAAAAATTAAATATTGCAAAGATAACATTCCCAGTCCACGATAAGCATACAAAGGAGTCACAATTATATCACCGATTATCCAAAGTGTCCAGTTTTCGATTTTCTTGTTAGCCATAAACCACATTCCGGTAAAAAATATTCCCGAGGCAATAATGTCTAAATAATTTTCCTTATGAATCTCGTAATCGAACCATTTGTATATCCCAAAAACCACTAAAACTGTAATAAAAAACAATAAAATTCCAATGGCTTTTTCTTTGGTATTTGTTCTTGTTATAGGCAATTCTTCGGTATCATTTACTTTGCGACCCCATTTATACCAGCCATAAATACTCATAATAGAGAAATAGCCATTAATCATCATATCACCCAGATAACCAGCAACAAAAAGCAAATAAACCGAAATAACTGTTGCAATCAATCCCGTTGGGTAAACCCAAATATTCTCTTTTTTGGCAAACCAAACACTTAAAATTCCGAATACAAAAACAACAAACTCCAATATGATTTGAGTAATTGAGGCATTCTTGTAAGCATCTAGAAAAAATTCTATCATTTTAGTTCATATTTAAATTTCAAATAGTGATAAAAAATTAACGAATGCTGCTTTTTGATTGCTCCGCTATTCTAAAATCAAAAAAATTCATGTCATTTTCAAAAGCCGTCCCAATGACCACTAAATCAGCTCCCGCTTCATAGGCATTTTGAATTTCGCGCAAATTTACGATTCCGCCTCCAACAATTAAGGGGATTCCTATATTTTTAGAAACTAATCCAACCATTTCTAAAGGAATTGCCTGTTGGGCACCGCTTCCGGCTTCCAGATAAATTAATTTATTACCAAGCATTTCTCCGGCTTGAGCGGTTGCCAAAACCAAATCCGAATTATTTCTGTCTAAAGGTTTTGTTTTGCTAATTCTTTCAACGGCAGTTTCTCCGCCGCTTTCTATCAAAACATATCCGGTAGGAATTATTTCAAGACTAGTTTGCCTCAAAATGGGTGCCGCTTTTACCTGATGTTCTATCAAATAATCGGGATTTCTTCCCGAGATCAATGACAGAAACAAAATCGCATCGGCTTTGTCCGAAATTTGCGAAGGATTTCCCGGAAAGAGTACGATTGGCAAAAGACAATTTTGTTTTATCTTTAAAATTAATTCGTCAAGAATAGTAGTGGTAACCAAGCTTCCGCCGATGAAAATATGTGTTCCCGGCGATTGGTTGATTTTTGAAATCAGATTGTCTAAATTCCCCCAAACGATCTTGTCAGGATCCAGCAAAATAGCCAATAATTTTTGACCATCCAACTTCGCCCGAAGTATTTGACAATATATATCTTTATTTTTCATAACGAACGTAAAAATATAGGTTTTTTGAAAGCCAGCATTACTTTTATAAAATTTATCTTTGTTTTAGGATTCTAAAATACAAAAGAAAAAAGCCATGATCGAAATAGAATTACTCGAAAAATATGGAGCGGTACGAAAGCAATACAAAAAGTCGGAAATCATTTTTGAGAAAGGCAATTTGGCAACGCATTATTATCAAATTATTTCGGGAGCCGTAAAAATGAATAATTTTAATGATGAAGGTCGGGAATTCATCCAAGGTTTTTTTTATGCAAATCAGAGCTTTGGCGAACCTCCTCTATTTTTAGACCGAACCTATCCCGCCAACGCCGAAGCCATCGAAGATTGTGAATTACTTAGTATTCCGAAAGACAGTTTCCTGAAATTAATCGCCGAAAATACCGCAGTTTCTATTAAAATCATCGAAAACCTAGCGCAGCGTCTGCATTACAAATCGGTTATGGCGGCGGAGATTTCGACCCAAGATTCGGAGCACCGACTCTTGCAGTTATTTGATTATTCTATTACTTATTTTAATTTTAAAAAAGACAAGAACGGATTTCATATTGATTTGACGCGACAACAAATGGGAGATTTAACAGGCCTTCGGGTAGAAACCGTCATCAGAACCATTAAAACATTGGAAAAAAAAGGAGAGTTGAAAATCGTAAATCGAAAGGTATATCGGTAAAAAAAGCTTTATGACCTAGGTCATAAATAATCGAATCCAAGCGGTCGTAAATTTGTACCAACAAAAACAAATTATCATGACACTTTACAAAAAAACACTCACAGGTTTTGACAACAATTTCATTGGCTCTGCAACATTAATCGTTATTGGACAAAGTTGTTTGGGTTCAGCCGCTGCCATGAATGTTCTTAAAAACGGAACAACTCTAGTACAAATGCTTCAATTGGCCGTTATTGTACTGATTTGTATGCTTGTAAACACTTCTATTTTGGCACAAATGAAACATAAAGTCATACTTAATCTTACCATTATTAGTGTATTTTTCAGCATTTTATTTATTATAATCAATTCCATTACCATCTGATGAGAAAACAAATTGAAAACCGAGACGATCTAAAGCTTTTAGTCGCCACTTTTTATGATAAAATAAGAGCAGACGAGGAAATTGGTTTTTTCTTTAATGAAACCATCAGCAACTGGGACGAACATCTGGAGAAGTTGACCGATTTTTGGGAAACCAATTTATTTGCCGTAAAAAAGTACAAGGGAAACCCAATTTTGGCACATAATGCGGTCGACAAACGTTTTGGTCAGCGCATCACGCCAAACGAATTTGGGATTTGGCTGAATTTGTGGTTCGCTACTTTGGACGAACTTTTTGAAGGCGAAAATGTGGAAATTCTAAAACGAAGAGCCCGAAAAATGGGGACTTTTCTCTATATGAATATTTTTGAAAGTCGGGCTTAAGATTCGTTTTCCTGAAAAGCATAAACCAAGGTAAATCCCTCAATTTCTTCAAAATGAATAATGAAATCTTTGATCAGATTATCAAAATGAAGTTTAACATTGGCTTCTTTACTTTCTAATTCAAAGGCATCGACCTTGATGTGATTTTTGAAACTGATTCCTTTTTCGTTTCGGATTTTGAAAATCGCTTCTTTGGCACCCCAAATCATCGTTAATTTTCGGATGTAATCCGGCATTTTTTCGGGTTCGAGGAATTGAAATTCGCAGTCGCAGAATTTATCGGCGATTTTGATGATTTTCTCGCGCTGCAGTTCGATGTCGATTCCCACAGTTTCGTCGCTGATAATAATTGCCGAAAAATCATGGGAATGCGTTATCGAAATGTGCTTTCCGTCATGCAAGTGCGGTTTCCCGAATTGGTCATAATACAAATCGAAATCCGTATAACCCAATTCCTGCAGCAATTTACGCACACTCAAAAACGCACGTTGCTGCATTTGGGATTTCATTCCACCTAGACGAATACTGTTTTTTTCGTTTAGTTGTATTTCATTGTTTAGTTCCTCGAATGATTCGGTGATTTTCCAAACTAGGATTTGGGTGGCCGAATTGAAATTGATGGTTTTAAAAAGTGGCATATTGGTTTCTTGATTTTATAGCCCCGATGGAAACGGCATCCTTTTTATGCTGAATTCATTTCAGCGTCCTGAAATGAATTCAGCATAAAAAGATATAGTGTACAGCGGGATCAGCTCCTAAAACGAAATCTATCTATAAATTACAGCATTAATATTCAAAAGATTAAGCCATTAAACATTTCACAAATATTCTACAAATTAGTATATTTCTAAAGATATTACGTAATTTTGCACAAAAATTTTCACCCGAGCCTGAAAGGCGAACGGACGAAGTAATTACAAATATACTATAAATGAGTACAACGACTATGCCTTTTGTGGCTTTCAAAGTAAAAGACATTTCCTTAGCGGCTTGGGGAAGAAAAGAAATTGAACTGGCGGAAGCTGAAATGCCAGGTTTAATGGCACTTCGTGCGGAATACAAAGACGAACAACCGCTTGCTGGTGCTCGTATTGCAGGATGTTTGCACATGACGATACAAACTGCGGTTTTGATTGAAACTTTAATCGCTCTTGGAGCTGAAGTGACTTGGAGTTCTTGTAACATTTTCTCTACTCAGGATCAAGCTGCTGCTGCTATTGCTGCTGCTGGAATTCAAGTTTATGCTTGGAAAGGTCTAAACGAAGAAGATTTTGACTGGTGTATCGAGCAAACTCTTTTCTTTGGTGAAGACAGAAAACCATTAAACATGATTCTTGATGATGGTGGAGATTTAACAAACATGGTTATTGACCGTTACCCACATTTAGTTGAGGGAATCAAAGGATTGTCTGAAGAAACTACCACTGGAGTTCACAGACTTTATGAAAGAGTAAAAGCGGGAACTTTACCAATGCCTGCAATTAACGTAAATGACTCGGTTACTAAATCGAAATTTGATAACAAATACGGTTGTAAAGAATCGGCTGTTGATGCGGTTCGTCGTGCAACTGATATCATGTTAGCTGGAAAAAGAGTTGTTGTATGTGGATACGGTGACGTAGGAAAAGGAACTGCAGCTTCTTTTAGAGGTGCCGGTTCTATTGTAACTGTTACTGAAATTGATCCAATTTGTGCTTTACAAGCTGCAATGGACGGTTTTGAAGTAAAAAAATTAAACACCGTTGTTGGAAATGCTGATATCATCATCACAACTACAGGAAATAAAGACATCGTTTTAGGTGAGCACTTCGAGCAAATGAAAGACAAAACTATCGTTTGTAACATCGGACACTTTGATAACGAAATTGATATGGCTTGGTTGAACAAAAACCACGGTGCATCTAAAATTGAAATCAAACCACAGGTTGACAAATACACAATCGCCGGAAAAGATATCATCATTCTTGCCGAAGGTCGTTTAGTAAACCTAGGTTGTGCTACAGGTCACCCAAGTTTTGTGATGAGTAATTCATTCACCAACCAAACTTTGGCTCAAATCGAATTGTGGAAAAACAGCGCAGCATACAACAATGACGTTTATATGTTACCAAAACACCTTGATGAGAAAGTGGCTATGTTGCACCTTGCTAAATTAGGCGTAGAACTAGAAACTTTACGTGACGATCAAGCAGCTTACATTGGTGTTGCTGTTGAAGGTCCATTCAAACCAGAATATTACAGATACTAAATAATTTAAGATTGTAGATTTTTAATTTACGATTTCAGAATTACAACCCTTACAGCGAACTGAACTAAATTCAGTTTGAATGTAAGGGTTTTTTTATGCGTGCTCGACAACAACACCTGCTAGCTGAAAAATAATTTTTCTATAAACCATTAAACCTTTCTAATTATTTGACATCTAAAAACCAGTCAAATAAATTTAATATGCTAAAGTACTATTCCATTCTGCTTTTTTTAATTTTTCCTTTTCTAACTAATGCTCAAGAACAATACAGCATTACTGGTAAAGTTTTAAACATCAATGACCAAACTCCGCTAGAAGCAGCTACCGTCTATTTTTCTACTGTAAAAGATTCGGCCGTATTAGAATATGCTACTACAAACAAGGAAGGCATTTTTAAATTTATGACTAAGAAATACGATAAACCTGTATTTCTAAAAGTCAGCTTTATGGGATTTCAGACATTTACAGAAGAACTGACCAAAATTTCAGAAAACAAAAACTTCAATACTATTTACCTATCTGAATCCTTCAACACATTGGATGGAGTAACGATAAAAACAGAAGCCCCGCCTATTCGAGTAAAAAAAGACACCTTAGAATTTAACGCCTCTTCTTTTAAGGTGCGCCCAGACTCTAATGTAGAAACGCTGCTAAAACAATTGCCCGGTGTTGAAATTGACAGTGACGGAAAAGTTTCGGTTAATGGAAAAGACGTAACCCAATTTCTAGTCAATGGAAAAACCTTTTTTGACAAAGATGGAGCGATGATTTTAAAAAACTTACCTGCCGAGATCATCAATAAAGTTCAGGTTTCTGACTTTAAAACCAAAAAAGAAGAACTATCAAAACAAGAATCTACTTCTGATTTTTCGAGTATTAACTTCACTATCGACGACAACAAAAACAAAGGTATGTTTGGGAAATTTTTAGGAGGCTACGGCACAGACAATCGTTATGAAAGCAGCATGGTAATGAACTTCTTTAATAACAAACAAAAAATTAGCGTTTTAGCTTCCTCTAATAACATCAACTCTACAGGCTTCTCTATGGATGAAGTTTTTGACAGCATGGGTGGTGGGAGAAACAATAACGGAGGAAACAGTTCTTCCTCAGGAAGAGGAATTACAAAGTCAAATTTAGGAGGATTTAACTATACTGACGAATGGTTTAAAGGTTTTGATGCTTCGGCAAATTACTCGTTTAACAATACCAATACCACAAACGACAACCGATCTAAAACAATAAATCTTCAACCCACCGGGAATTTCACAACAGAATCTAATTCAAGCTCAAAAGATGAAAACACCGGAAATAAAGCTAATTTTGAATTGGAATATAAAATTGATCCTAGAACACGAATAGTCGTTAGGCCAAATGTCAATTTATCTCGTTCGAATAGTTCTAATAACTCCGACAGCTTTTCTAAAGACGAAAATGACCAATTTTTAAACGAAAGCAATTCAATATCGTTGCGAGAAAACCAATCAAGCAGTTTTGGAAATTCGATTAATTTCAATAGAGCTTTTGAAAAAAAAGCACGTAATTTAAGTTTTGTTTTCAACAACAATAACAACAACAGCGACTCAGACACTTTTGCTGAATCTACCACAATTCTTTACAAGGATGGTTTATTCGAATCAAATGATATTCGAAATCAAAAGAGCAAAAACGACAACATCTCGGATTCCTATTCGGCCGATATCGAATACACTGAACCTATTACCGACTCTTTGCGTGTCCGCTTTGGAGCTGATTTTGACTGGAGGAATGAGATCAAAGATTTAAAAACCTACGATTTTGATACCAATTCAAACAGCTTTTCAATTTTAAATGAAGGATTATCGACTTACACTACTTCCAGACAAAACTCAATTAGTCCAAAAGTTGGCTTGAGTTTTGAGAAGAATAAATTTACTTTTAACTTAAACTCCAGCACTTCGATTATACAATTTGACAACTACTCGCTCTACAAAGGAGAAGCTGCCAATTTAAATAAAAAATACCTGCTGCCTTATGGAGGCGCACAAATCAGATATCGAATCGAGCGCTCTAAATTTATTGCTTTAAAATATGATTACCTTAATAGCTTGCCCTCATCAAATCAATTATTAGCGATTACTAATTTATCTAATCCACTGAACACTGTAATAGGAAATCCCGATTTAAATCCCAATGAAAAGCACAATATTAACTTAGATTTCAGGAATTTTGATTTCAGAACTCGTTCCGGCTACAGTTTATTTGCAAGCGCAACTTTTAATAATAGCGAAATTGTTTCAAGCACTGTTTTTGATGAAAGCAGAAAAAGAACAACGACCTACGAGAACATATCAGGAACCTATTCGACTTCACTGGGAGGAAACTGGAATCAAACCATAAAAAAGGAGGAACATGTCTTTCGATATGGAATAGGCCTTAGAGGTAGCTATTCATTGAACAAAGGTTTTACAGACGGCGTTTTATATGAGGCTAAATCAATAGGAATCAGTCCTAGAATGTATTTTAATTATGATTACGGAGAATTATTAACCATCGCCCCTTCCTACAGCATGTCGTATAATGAATCCAAATATCAAAATTATCAGATTAGCGGAAGATCGAATGCTGTTCACAGAATTAATTTACAAACCACAAACTACTGGCCTAAAAATTGGATTTTCGGAAATGACTTTGGCTACACTTATGATGCCAGCAGAACAAATAATAATTTCTACCAATGGAACTCTAGCTTGTCCTATGGTTTATTTGACAAAAAACTGATTGCAAAAATAAAGGTATATGACGTTCTGAATCAAAATCAGAGTTATTCCAGAACCATTTCGGCCACAACTATACGCGATGAAGAAAACACTATTTTAAAGCGATACGCCTTATTTTCTTTAACCTATAAAATCGAAGATTTTGCTGGCATGAAAAAAATCCCTGGAAATAGAGATAACAACAGAAGAGGCGGACAAAATTTTAGAAACGACTAAAACCCTCACAAAACACTTCCATTAAATTCAAAAACCAAAAGCCGTTCTTAGGACGGCTTTTTTTATGAGTTCAAAACGGAAAAGAATAAACTTTTAAATTGACCAAATCACAAACACAATCACTCCCTTTAAAAAGCTAAGAACACAAAAAAACCCGCTTCTTTCGAAACGGGTTTTTAAATAAATTGAGAAAATCAATTATGCTTCAACTTCAAAAGGAAGGATTGAAACGTATGATTTATTATCTCTTTTCTTTTGGAAGTGTACCACTCCATCTACTCTTGCGTGTAGGGTGTGATCTTTACTGATGTAAACATTTTCACCTGGATTGTGTTTTGAACCTCTTTGTCTTACGATGATGTTCCCTGCAATAGCAGCTTGTCCACCAAAAATCTTAACACCTAAACGTTTCGATTCTGATTCTCTACCATTCTTGGAACTACCGACACCTTTCTTGTGAGCCATGACGTATTAGTTTTATTTTGTTATTATTCTTGAGTATCTTCTTTTTTTGCTTTTGGAGCTTTCTTCACTTTTGGAGCTGCAGTTTCTGCAGTTGCTTCTACCGCCGCTTTTTTAGGAGCTGCTTTTTTAGCACCAGTTGAAGTAATACCTTCAATTACAATTTGAGTAAGACACTGTCTGTGACCGTTTCTCTTTTTGTATCCTTTTCTTCTTTTCTTTTTGAAAACGATAACTTTATCTCCTTTTAAGTGTTGTAACACTTTAGCTTCTACAGAAGCACCTTCTATAGCTGGGGCGCCTAAAGTAACGTTTCCGTTATCGTCTAATAAAAGAACTTTATCAAAAGAAACTTTTGAACCTTCTTCATTAGCCAAACGGTGAACATAAACCTTTAAGTCTTTGCTTACTTTGAATTGTTGCCCTGCTATCTCTACGATTGCGTACATAACAAATTGTTTTATTAATTTTTAAGGTTGCAAATATACAATTAAATATTTACTAAGCAATCAGTTGTATCAAAAAAAATAGCCTCTTTATTTTCGCTTGTTTTAGAAACCATAAACCAGCACAAGTTAGCTTTCTCAAACTTGACTAATCTTGTTAAAAAAGCAGTAATTTTCCTATTTAACCATTAAAAAAAATTACTTTTGATGTAACAATAGAACAACTATTGCTACTTACTACCAACATAATTTTATTAATTCTTATGAAAAAATCAATAATGGCATTAAGCGCCACACTTTTACTTGGAGGAGCTGTTTCTGCTCAAAAAGTAGCCTTCGAAGAATACACTTTAGACAACGGCCTGCATGTTATTTTACAAAATGACCCTTCGGCACCAGTTGTAATCACATCAGTAATGTACCATGTAGGTGCCAAAAATGAAAACCCGGAAAGAACTGGTTTCGCACACTTTTTTGAACATTTATTATTTGAAGGTACCCAAAACATCAAGCGTGGTGAATGGTTTAAAATTGTTACCGGAAACGGAGGAACAAACAATGCCAACACCACTGAAGACAGAACCTATTATTACGAAGTATTCCCTTCTAACAATCTAGAATTAGGACTATGGATGGAAGCCGAAAGAATGCTACACCCAGTAATCAACCAAATTGGCGTTGATACGCAAAACGAGGTCGTTAAAGAAGAAAAAAGATTGCGTTATGACAACAGTCCTTACGGAGAATTGATTCCCGAGGTAAAGAAAAAAATGTTTACAAACCATCCTTATCGCTGGACAACCATTGGATCAATGAACCATCTAGATGCCGCAACACTGGATGAATTTGAAGCATTTAACAAGAAATTTTACGTTCCTAACAATGCTGTTCTTGTTGTTGCCGGAGATTTCGACAAAAACCAAGCTAAAGAGTGGATTCAAAAATACTTTGGCGTTATTAAAAAAGGTGCTCCTATTGAAAGAGAAACTTTCGTAGAAGAACCTATTACCAAAACTATTAAATCTAAATTTGAAGACCCTAACATTCAAATCCCAATGATAGTTGCTTCCTACAGAACGCCATCGATGAAAACTCGTGATGCTAGAGTATTGGATTTCATTTCAACAATCTTAAGCGATGGAAAAAGCTCCAGATTGTACAAAAAAATTGTTGACGACAAAAAAATGGCTTTACAGATTGGTGCATTTAGCTACAACCAGGAAGATTACGGAACATACATCCTGTACGGTTTACCGCAAGCTCCAAGCACAGCTGAGAACATCCTTGCTGAAATTGATGCTGAAATCGTAAAATTACAAACTGAATTAATTTCGGATAAAGAACTAAAGAAATTACAGAATAAGTACGACAATCAGTATGTAAATAGCAACTCTACAATTGAAGGAATTGCCGAGAATCTTGCTACTTTCCACCTGCTATACAAAGACGTAAATCTAATTAACACTGAGATTGAAATATACCATTCTATCACTCCAGAAGAGATTAGAGACGTTGCCAAAAAATACCTAAATCCAAACCAAAGATTAGTATTAGATTATGTTCCAACTGACAAATCCAATAATTAATACCAACATCATGAAAAAAACAATATATATAATATCCAGTCTGTTTTTGACTTTAGCTATGCAAGGACAAATAATTCCACAACCAAAAGCCACCGCTTCTCCAACAATCAAAATTGGTAAATCCAACAATTTTGAACTAAAAAATGGACTAAAAGTAATGGTGGTTGAAAACCATAAACTACCAAGAGTTTCATTCCGATTAAGTTTAGACAACATGCCTTATGCCGAAGGAGACAAAAAAGGAGTTGCCGACATTACAAGCCAACTTATAGGAAGCGGAACCACTAAAACTAGCAAAGACGCCTTCAATGAAGAAGTAGATTTCTTAGGAGCAAATATCGGTTTTGATGCAAATGGAGCTTCTGCCAGCGGATTATCTAAATATTCCGGTAGAATATTAGAATTAATGGCAGACGGTGCGCTAAACACTGTTTTCACTCAAGAAGAATTCGATAAAATAAAAGCAAAAATGCTAGAGGCCATCAAGTCTCAAGAAAAAAGCATTACTGCTGTAGCCGGAAGAGTTGAAAATGTTTTGACTTTTGGAGCAAATCATCCTTCAGGTGAATATTTAAGCGCGGAAAGCATCAACAAAGTAACTTTGCAAGATGCCGTTTCAAACTACAAAAACAATTTTGTCCCAGGAAATGCATACCTGATTATTGTAGGTGATGTAAAAACCAAAGAGATAAAAAAAGTAGTTGAAAAACTATTTGGTTCTTGGAATAAAGCTACTGCTCCGCAAATAACTTATCCGGATCCTAAAAACGTAGCGCAGTCACAAATTAACTTTGTAGACATGCCCAATGCGGTACAATCTGAAATTTCCGTTGTAAACACAGTCAATCTAAAAATCACCGACAAACAATATTTTGCCGCTATTTTAGCAAATCAAATTCTTGGTGGCGGTGGCGAAGGAAGATTATTCCTGAACTTACGTGAAAAACACGGTTGGACATACGGAGCATATTCTTCAATAGGATATGGCAAATATGTAGAAAAATTCCGTTCTTCAACATCAGTAAGAAATGCTGTAACAGACAGCTCTGTAGTTGAAATTTTAAACGAATTAAAAAAGATCAGAACCGAATTAGTATCTGCTGACGACTTGAAAAATGCCAAAGCAAAATACATTGGTAACTTTGTAATGCAAATTCAAAAACCGGCAACAGTAGCCCGTTATGCATTAAACACAGAAACACAAAATTTACCTGCTGATTTTTACGAAAATTACATCCGAAGCATCAATGCGGTAACCGTAGAAGATATCAAAGCGGTAGCCAATAAATATTTCTTGGCCGATAATATCCGAATTCTAGTTGTAGGTAAAGGAGCCGAAGTAGCTCCAGCATTGGAAAACCTAAAAATGCCAATGTTTTATTTTGACAAATTTGGTAATCCTATCGAAAAACCAGTTTTCAAAAAAGACATCCCAAAAGACGTAACATTCAAAAGCGTATTAGACAAATACATTGTAGCCATTGGTGGAGAAAAAGCGGTAAAAGCAGTAAAAACCATCTCCATGAAAGGTTCTACTACAATCCCACAAGCTCCTTCTCCGCTAAGCTTTACTTCAAAAGCAGACAGCAAAGGAAAACTAAACGTAGAATTAGCCATGGGGACTATGAGTCTAATGAAACAAGTAGTTAATGAAACAAGTGCTTACGTTCTTCAACAAGGACAAAGAAAAAACTTTGAAGGAAGCGAATTAGCTGAAATGAAAAGTAGCGCAGTCTTATTTGAAGAATTACAGCTTTCCAAAAAAGAAGGTATCAGCCTTGACGGTATTGAAAACTTAAACGGAAAAGAAGCTTATGCCATTAAAAACGGAAAAACTACACTTTATTTTGATGTGACTTCTGGATTGAAAATTGCCGAAGCCAAAACAATGGAACAAGGAGGTAAATCCATCACCCAAACAACTAACTTTGGCGACTACAGAGAGGTAAAAGGAGTAAAAGTACCTTTCAACATCGTTCAGAATGTAGGTTTTGAATTAGACATTAAAATGTCTGAAATTACCATTAACGAAGGTGTTACTGATGCTGATTTCAAATAGTCAAAAATACGACTAACCAATAAACCAACCAACAAAGGCTATCGCAAATGATAGCCTTTGTTATTTTATAAATAGTCTGCTTAATTTGAAAACTACTTTTTGGCAGATAAATAAACCCCAATCAATATGATAAAAGCACCAAAAAACTGTATCGAAGTAAGCATTTCATTATCCAGCAATCCCCAGAAAAAAGCCACTACAGGAATCAAATAGGTCACCGAAGTTGCAAAAACAGGCGATGAAATCTGAATCAATTTGAAAAATAAAATATTAGCAATCCCCGTTCCCACAACTCCCAAAATCATAATAAACAAAATAGCCTCTTGCACTTTTTCGATATGAATTGCTGAAGTAAAACCCGTTAAATATAAAATAGTCAAAGACGGAAATAGCAATACCAAAAAATTACCTGTAGTAATACTCACCGGACTCAAATCAGACAAAAACCGCTTAATCAGATTCACATTTACTGCATAGCAGATTGAAGCAATAATTACCAAAATTGCATAATAGTAGTTCTGATCCGGATGGTTCATTGCACCGTTAAAAACCAACAACAAACTACCCAAAAGCCCAATAAAAACACCAAAAACCTGTCTTCTTTGAAAACTAACCCCAAAAATCAAGGCTCCCAAAATCAAGGTATTCAAAGGCGTCAGAGAATTAAGAATAGAACTCACTGAACTATCAATCTCCGTTTGAGCCAATGCAAAAAGAAAAGCAGGAACAAAAGTTCCAAACAACGAAGTCAAGGCAATATATTTCCATTTTTCTTTCGGAATCTTAAACAAACTTTTGAAACCAATTAACAACAAAAACAAAGCAGCAAACACAATTCGTAGCGAACCCAACTGCAAAGCAGTAAGCCCTATTAATCCTTTTTTGATTAAGATAAAAGAACTGCCCCAAACCAAGGCAAGAACTGCCAAATAAACCCATTTCAACTGTTTTGATTCCATCATCTCTATTTTTCCCCCAAAATTGTAATAATTTTATGAATTAGCCCTCGTTTTTTTATTAATTTTGCAATCGAATTAAATTCTTGTTAAATCCCTAAAAATCAATTACTATGAATATCACAAAATCAATTACAGCGATAACTCTTGCCAGCCTTCTTTTTGTAAGTTGTAAAAAAAACACTCCTGAAACTGCCACTGCAGAAACAGAAACAGTAGCTCCAAAAGTTAAAAAAGAAATTGCTGCAGAGAATCTACAAACAGCCAGTTTTGCCATTGAAGGAATGACCTGTGCCATGGGTTGTGCCAAAACGATTCAAGAAGAATTGACGGCCCTTGACGGCGTACAAACAGCCACAGTAGATTTTGAAACAAAATCAGCTAGCGTAACTTTCGACAAAACGATCCAAAATCCTGAAAGTCTAACCAAGGTAGTTCAAGCTACAGGAGACGGTAAAACATACACTGTAAAAAGCTCTAAATCATAATCAAATTATTTTTTGATTGTATAAAAAAAAGCATTCACTTCGCGGTGAATGCTTTTTTTTATGAAAAACTTTTATAAACAACCTTAGACAGTTTACTTCCACTTCATGGTCTCCATCAGTCGCTGCATATCATTTTTAATATAACTCGCGGCCGGCATGATTGAATCAAAGTTAGGCTTCGCATAGAAATAAACTGAACCGGTGACAAAATGCTTTATACTATCCGTCACATAGAATTGCGAATTCGTGGCTGCATTTCCATCCACCTGATAAAACATCCCATAAACCTTGTTATCCGGATTCAAATAAGGTTGCTCCAAAATGTCATCTGCTTTGATCACATGTTCAAAAGTCAGTTTTTGCGCATCGCGCAACAGTTTATTAATATCATTATTGACCGGTTTATAAGTCAAATAGATCGTTGCCTTCATTTTTGGATACGAAATAGTAAAACCGCAATTCTTCTCACCTTTAATCACTGCATCCGAATTCATTTCAAAAGTAAACGGACATTCATTCTCAAAATCAGCATATTTTGCGACAGGATAATCCAAACGCAAATAGCCCGAAGGCTTAGGCAATACATCGTCTTTACAAGCCGAAAACAAGAGCAATCCAAAAATCGCAATCAACCTTATCGCAGCTCTATTTTGATTTGATTTTTGTTGGTAGTACTTTAAATTAAGCATCAATGGTAACTTTTATCTGTATTATTCTTTTTTTATCCACAGCTTCAACGGTGAACAGGCAATTTTCGTATGCTATTTTTTGTCCTTTTTTAGGGAAGTTTCCTAAAATTTCCAGAATAAATCCCGCCAAAGTCTCTGCTTCTCCTTTTTTGACTTCAAAAAGATCTTCGTCAACATCTATAATCCTGTAAAAATCCTTCAGGTTTATTTTCCCTTCAAAAAGATAATTGTGATCGTCTATCACTGAATAAACCACATTTTCATTGTCAAATTCGTCACTAATGTCGCCCACAATTTCCTCGATCACATCCTCAAGAGAAACCAATCCTGATGTCCCGCCATATTCATCAACCACAATAGCCAAGTGACTTTTCATCCTTTGAAAATCCTTTAACAAGTTGTCTAGTTTTTTATTCTCCGGAACGAAAAAAGGCTCTCTAACCAATGCAACCCAATCAAAATTCTTTTTATCAATATGCGGCAGCAAATCCTTCACGAATAAAACACCTTCAATTTGATCAATATTATCGCGATAAACCGGAATTCTGGAATAACCTTTCTCAATAATTTTCGAATAGATCTCAACAAAGGATTCTGTGATTTCAAGAGCAAAAATATCTATTCGAGGACTCATCACCTGTTTTGTATCTGTATTTCCAAAAGACACAATCCCTTCTAATATTTTCTGTTCATCAGACGAAGTGTCTTCCGAAGAAGTCAACTCCAGCGCCTGAGAAAGCTGATCTACCGAAAAATTTGTTTTTTGCTTTCCCAGCTTATTATGCAAATAAACCGTTGTGTTGCGCATGGGCACGCTAATAGGCGAAAGCAGTTTATCCAGTAAAACAATTGGATAAGCAATTATTTTAGCAAACTTAATATTGTTTCTGCTGGCATATACTTTAGGCAAAACCTCTCCAAACAACAACAATAAAAAAGTAACTACAATAACCTCCAATACAAATTTTAAAACTGGGGAAGTTATACCCGAAAACAAATCACGACCAACAAAAGAAAACAAAATTACCACACCAATATTGATAAAATTATTAGCCACTAACAAGGTTGCTAATAGTTTTTTTGGTTTCTGTAAAAGATCCGATAGGATTTTTCCTTTTGAGGGATTTTCTTGAATTGTATCATCGATGTCTTTTTGAGACAAGGAGAACAAGGCTACTTCGGCTCCGGAAACTAATGCCGAGCAAAAAAGCAAGGCCGCAATTCCGATAAAATCAATCACTAGTTCAGTATCTAGTGCGTTTAAAAGTGTTAAACTGGGCTCTGGGTCCAAATTAAAAAGGATTAGTTAGACAATCAAAACGGCAAATCATTGATTGGCAAGCCGTTATTTTGTGGGTCAAAGTTAGTGTTTTTTACGGAATCCTGATCGGGAATTTGTTTGCTGTTTTCATTTCCTTTTTTTGTCGATAAAAAAGTAAACTCAGTCACCTGAATTTCCGAAGTATGCTTCACAATTCCTTCCTCCGTCTGCCATTGTCGTGATTTTATACGTCCTTCCACATAGATCTTATCCCCTTTTGATAAATATTTTTCACAAATTTCGGCCGCTTTGTTACGCACCACTAAATTGTGCCATTCGGTAGAAACAATCTTTTCGTTTGTCGTTTTATTGATATAGACTTCATTGGTTGCTAATTGAAATCGACCAATACAATTGCCTCCGTCAAAATAATGCATCTTCACTTCATCACCAAGATGACCTATCAGCATTACCTTATTTAATGTTCCGTTCATAGTGTTTAAATCGCATTTCTACCAAAGGTACATTTTTTTAGAAATTAATTTTATTCCTTTTCAATAAAATTATAAATCACAATCGGGAATGGCAAAGTTTTTAAATTCTCTTTATTTATACCGCCTTCAACTCTGCCTTTTATCTTTATCTTCCAAAATTTTATATGCAAATGCTGATGCGATAATTTATGAATGATACTTTTTTCATTATCCTCCATCATACCTATAATAGTATTGGGAGCAAAATGATTCTTTTGCACCTGATCAGCAATACAATCAAAACCTTCTTCTTTTTCCGTTTCAATCAAAGGGAATTCATATAAGTTGTGCCAAATTCCCTTCGAAGTCCGTTTTTGAATTATAGTATTTTCCTCCTCATCCGAAACCACTAAATAATTAAAGTAGCGATTCCTCACTTTCACCTTCTTTGATTTCACCGGCAATTGAGCCACTTTCTTTTTTTGCAAGGCGGCACAGCTGTTATTAAAAACACAAAGACCGCAATCGGGACTTTTAGGAACGCATTGCAAAGCGCCAAACTCCATTATCGCCTGATTAAAAATAGCCGGCATATCTTTTGGCATTAATTCGAAAGCCAGAGCCGCGAATTCTTTTTTGGCTGAAGCCAAAGCAATATCCGTTTCAACATCAAAATAACGAGAAAGTACTCGAAACACGTTTCCATCTACAACCGGAACCGCTTCGTTATACGAAAAAGAAGCAATCGCCGCAGCAGTATATTCGCCCACGCCTTTCAACTTCAACAAATCATTATAAGTTCCAGGAAAAACACCACCTAACTCAAAAGCCACATATTGAGCCGTTTTATGCAAATTCCTTGCACGAGAATAATAACCCAAACCCTGCCAAAGCTTCAGCACCTCTTCCTCATTGGCTTTGGCCAAATCAAAAACAGTGGGAAAGGCATCCATAAAAGACAAAAAATAAGGCGTTCCTTGCGCCACACGAGTCTGTTGAAGCATTATTTCTGAGAGCCAAATAGCGTAAGGATTTGTAGTATTTCTCCAAGGTAAATCACGTTTTTTTTGTAAATACCATTGAATAAGTGAGTTAGAAAAAATCATTATTGAATATTTGTTGACAAAAGTAAAAGTTTATGTGATTAAAATTTAATGAATTAGCTTGAATATTTGTTTTTTAAATTCCTATATTTGCAAACTCAAAAAAATTATTATAAAATAATAAATAAGGAAAGAAAATGACGAAAGCAGATATCGTAGCGAAAATTTCAGAAAAATTAGGCCTTGAAAAAGGTGATGTTCAAGCAACAGTTGAGACCTTTATGAATGAAGTAAAAAATTCATTAGAGACTGGAGATAACGTTTATTTAAGAGGTTTTGGTAGTTTTATAGTAAAAACTAGAGCAGAGAAAACAGGTAGAAATATCTCTAAAAACACTACAATAAAAATTCCTGCGCATAACATCCCTGCTTTCAAACCTGCAAAAGTATTTGTAGAAGGAGTAAAAATTAATAACGAAGCAAAATAATAATATTAACTAATCATAAAATCGACAAGATATGCCAAGTGGTAAAAAAAGAAAGAGACATAAGGTAGCGACGCACAAACGTAAAAAAAGAGCTAGAGCTAACCGTCACAAAAAGAAAAAGTAGTTTTAAACTACTTTTTCTTTTTTAACCGTTCATTGAAATTTGGAAAAAAGAAAACAGATTACAGATTACAGATTGCAGTTTTAACTGCTGCCTGAAAACTGGCATCTGCCATCTGAACTTCCATCCGGGTTCAATACCTGTTAAAATTATTGTTTAATCCATCCTTACAATTCAGTTATGAGTTATAAGTTATGAGTTATGAGTTGTAAAACTGAAAACCATAAACTGAAAACTGAAAACTAAAAAGTTCGGATAAAAATTTACAACGTGAATAAAGAATTAATCATTCGATCTAGTTCTGATTTCGTAGATTTTGCCTTATTAAAAGATGGAAAACTAATTGAATTACACAAAGAAGAAGAGAAAAGCAACTTTCAGGTTGGTGATATTTTTGTTGCCAAAATACGAAAACCAGTTGCCGGATTAAACGCTGCTTTTGTAAATGTAGGCTTCGAAAAAGATGCTTTTTTACATTATCACGATTTAGGTCCTAATCTAACTTCCCAACTGAAATTCATAAAACTTGTAAGCGCAGGTAAAATAAAAGATTTCTCCCTAAAAAACTTTCAGTTTGAAAAAGAAATAGACAAAGATGGCACCATTACCGATGTAATCAACGCCAATCAATCTATTTTAGTACAAGTCGTCAAAGAACCAATATCTACCAAAGGGCCAAGAATTAGCGCTGAGCTTTCTCTTGCCGGACGTTTTATTGTTTTAGTTCCTTTTTCGGATCGCGTTTCTATTTCTCAAAAAATAGAAGACAAAAAAGAAAAGGATCGCTTGAAACGATTAGTACAATCCATCAAACCAAAAGGATTTGGTGTTATTGTTCGCACAGTAGCCGAAGGCAAAAATACAGCCGAATTAGAAAAAGATTTGCAGAACCTGCTTGGCAGATGGACTGCAATGTGTAAAAAATTACCAACTGCTCATCATCCGTCCAAAGTATTAGGAGAACTCAACAGAGCTTCTTCAATATTGAGAGACGTTTTTAACGATACTTTTACCAGTATTCAAATTGATGATGAAGAGTTGTACCACCAAACAAAGGATTATTTGCAAGAAATTGCACCATCCAAACAATCCATTGTTAAGTTTTATCAATCAAACGACACGCCTATTTTCGAGAAATACAATATAGAGAGACAAATCAAGACTTCATTCGGGAAAACTGTTTCCATGAGTAAAGGGGCTTATCTTATTATCGAACACACCGAAGCTCTTCACGTCATAGACGTAAACAGCGGAAACCGTTCTAATAAAGCCACTAACCAGGAAGACACCGCCATGGAAGTCAACATGATTGCCGCTGCCGAAATCGCCAGACAATTGCGTCTACGAGATATGGGCGGAATTATTGTGATTGATTTTATCGACATGTCGAATCCCGAAAATCGTAAAGTTTTGTTCGACTTCCTGAGGGAAGAAATGAGCGATGATAAAGCGAAACATAAAATCTTGCCTCCTAGTAAATTTGGATTAGTCCAGATTACCAGACAAAGAGTAAGACCAGAAAGAAACATTAAAACCAGAGAAGAAGATCCTAACAATGAGAATGGCGAAATTGAAGCGCCAATTTTAATCATTGATAAAATTGCATCTGATTTAGACCGAGTTTTAAAAACCCATAAAGAAGTTGTTCTCAACGTACATCCCTTTGTGGCAGCATACCTTACCAAAGGTTTTCCATCATTACGTTCAAAATGGTTTTTTGAACATAAAAAATGGGTGAAAATCATACCTCGTGACGCTTACACGTATTTAGAATATCATTTCTATGACAAAAAAGGAAATGTTATAAAAGAATAAATCAGAAACTCCTCAAGAAATTGAGGAGTTTTTTTTTGCTTATTTTTTTAAGTATATTGTTCATATTGACTCAATATTATCAACACAAGTACAACCCTATTACATTAAAATCAAATTCAGAAAAACAGGATTACTTTCTTTTCTTAGCAAAAAAACGTTTCATCAAATCAGAGGCTTCATCAGCCAAAACACCTCTTTTTACAATTGTTTTAGGATGCAGCTGTGTTCCCATTTTCTCGTAGCCCCGATTTTCATCGCTGGCTCCAAAAACAATTTTAGAAATCTGGCTCCAGTACAAAGCGCCTGCACACATTTGGCAAGGCTCCAGCGTTACATAAAGCGTACAATCTTTCAAATATTTCCCACCTAAATAATTAGCCGCGGCGGTTATAGCTTGCATTTCGGCGTGGGCCGTGACATCGTTCAGCATTTCGGTCAAATTATGACTTCTCGCTATTATAGTATTATTAACAACAATAACAGCTCCTACAGGAATTTCACCATGCTCAAAAGCCATTTCGGCTTCTTGTAAAGCCTTTTTCATAAAGTATTCGTCAGTGAAAATATTTTCCATGAAGCAAAAATACAGCATTCAATTCGTACATTTGCTTTATGCCAGAAAATTTGCTTTTAAACATAAACGATCCCGAGGATTTACGCCAACTCGACGAAGCCCAACTTCCTCAAGTAGCACAAGAATTACGTAATTTCATTATTGATATTGTTTCAACAAAAGAAGGCCATTTAGGCGCTAGCTTAGGAGTAATCGAGTTAACCATCGCTTTGCATTATGTATTCAACACACCAGAAGATCAATTGGTTTGGGATGTGGGACATCAGGCCTATGGGCATAAAATATTGACCGGAAGAAGAGCCATTTTTCACACCAACAGACAATTACATGGGATTTCCGGTTTCCCAAAAAGAAGCGAAAGTATTTATGATGCTTTTGGCGTAGGCCACTCTTCCACTTCCATTTCGGCAGCCTTGGGAATGGCAATTGCGTCCAATTTAAAAGGAAACTACAGCAAACAACACATTGCAGTGATTGGCGATGCCTCTATAGCCTCAGGAATGGCTTTTGAGGGACTAAATCACGCCGGAGTAACGGATGCCAACTTATTGGTAATTTTAAACGACAACGCCATCGGAATTGACCCAAGTGTTGGTGCTTTAAAAAAATACCTGACTTCGGTTAAAAACGGAAAAAATCCAAAGCAAAATAACATGATCAAATCCTTGAATTTTGATTATTCAGGACCTATTGACGGGCATGATGTTTTTGCCTTAATCAAAGAATTGAAACGATTACAAAAAACAAAAGGACCAAAGTTCCTTCACGTTATCACCACAAAAGGAAAAGGCTTAAAACAAGCCGAAGAAGACCAGGTGAAATACCATGCTCCGGGAAAATTTGACGCCAATACAGGAGAAATACATAAAAAATTAGAGGAAAACCTCCCTCCAAAATACCAGGACGTTTTTGGCCTAACTCTTTTGGATTTGGCACGAAAAAATGAAAAAATCATTGGCATAACCCCAGCAATGCCTTCCGGGAGTTCCCTCAAATTTATGATGGAAGCATTGCCGGATCGCGCTTTTGATGTAGGAATTGCCGAGCAGCATGCCGTTACACTTTCGGCAGGAATGGCAACACAGGGGATGATCGTTTTTTGCAATATTTATTCTACTTTTTTACAAAGAGCTTATGACCAAGTAATTCATGATGTTGCTCTACAAAATTTGCCCGTCATTTTTTGTTTGGACAGAGCTGGATTAGTAGGAGAAGATGGCGCCACGCACCATGGCGTATATGACTTGGCTTATTTGCGTTGTATTCCCAACATCATCATTTATTCTCCTTTGAACGAAATTGACCTCCAAAACATTTTATACAGCGCACAATTAGGACTAAAAAACCCAATAGCCATACGATACCCGCGCGGTCGTGGTGTGATTAGTGATTGGGAATCCGTCAATTTCGGTCACTATGAAAAAATAGCCATTGGCTCTTCTAACTGCTTAAAAGAAGGAACTAAAATAGCAGTCTTATCCAATGGACCGATTGGTAAAAACGTTACTTTGGCTTTAGCCAAAATAGCAAATCCGGATGAAATTGCGCACTACGACTTCGCATTCGTCAAACCCTTGGACGAGAAAGCACTACATTCTATTTTTAAGAAATTTAAAACAATCCTTACAATAGAGGATGGCACAATTATTGGAGGATTTGGATCTGGCGTTCTTGAATTTGCATCACAACATCAATATTTCCAAGAAATAAAAACATTAGGAATTCCTGATCAATTTATAGAACAGGGAACGGTAGAAGAACTACAACAATATTGCAACGTTGACGTTAGCTCTCTTGAACAGATTTTTTTAAACTATTTGAAATAATTATATTGCCATCTAAAAAATATTGATATTCATGACAAAGTTAGCATGCAACACCTTATTGACACTTTTATTACTGTTCACTATAAACAGCTTCTCCCAAGACATTGTAAGCCCTAAACCTAAAAACGTTTCAAATTGGAACGGAAAAAACACTATTGGTTTCGATTTCAGCGAAATTGCCTTTATGAACTGGAGTTCAGGAGGAGAGAGTTCTATTTCAGGATTGTTTAAAGGAAGCTTTGTTCTAACTTATTCTAATAGAAATGTCAAATGGGTCGAAGAACTTATTGTGCGTTATGGTGTAAACAAACAAGACGGTCTTGATCTTAGAAAAACAGATGATGCCTTTCGATACAACTCCACTATCGGCTACAGAAAAGACAGTACTTCTAATTGGTATCATTCGGCAAAATTTACCTTTAATACCCAGTTTACAAACGGTTACAAATACCCGAATAGAGAGATCGCTATTTCGAGACTTTTTGCGCCTGCTTATACTTTCCTAGGAGCCGGAGCAGAATATTCTAGCAAGAAAAAAGACGAAAACCTTTACATCTCACCTATCACGATGAAAAACACGCTCGTTTTAGATCAATATTTAGCAAATCAAGGAGCCTTTGGTGTTGCCAAAGCCGTCTACGACGTCGACGGAAACTTAATTTATGAAGGAAAAAAATCAAAAACAGAACTTGGATTCCTAATAACCAGTTACTTAAAAAAGGAAATTTTTAAAAATATAATTCTTGAAAACCGATTGAGTTTGTATTCTGATTACATCAATAATTTTGGCAATGTTGACATTGATTGTAATACTCAATTAAATTTAGTGGTAAACCGATATGTCAGGGCGAATATTGGAGCCCATTTTGTCTATGACGACGATATTAAATCCAAAGAAGAAATTAACGGAGTACAAACAACCGTCGGCCCAAAACTGCAATTAAAACAAGTTTTAGGCGTAGGTTTAGAGTATGTTTTTTAATAATTAATCTTTCTTGCGTCCATTGATTGTTTCGTATAATTCCAATGCATTTCCATCTGTAAGCAAGGAAATAAAATGGCAAATATGAAGCAATCTTTCATAAACGTTTTCTTTTTCCAAAAGATGTTTCTCCGGCAATAATTTCAAGATCAACGCATCATAATTCGACGCATGCCCGTTAAATTTATTATTATAAGCCGTTATGAATTTATCCAACAAAGTCTGTATAATCTGGTAACCCACGATTTCTTTTTCAATCACTTCGCGACTTTGATAAATATTATTGACGCTAATCTTAATAATATCATCCATCTGAACCTTGTACTTACTTTTATCCATTAAAGCAAAAGGGAATTGCCCTTCCAAAATCGCTTCTTCGTTAGCAACAAATACTTTTACGGCATCATTGATCAAACTACCGATAGCCAAGGCCCGCAGATAACTTATACGATCTTCTTTAGTCTCTAAGGTCTTGTACTTTGAAGTATCAATACTGTCTTTGACCAATTTAATCAAATATTCTAAAGCAAAATCTTCTGAGACCAAGCCCAAATTAATTCCGTCTTCAAAGTCAATAATAGTATAGCAAATATCATCCGCAGCTTCCACAAGATAAGCCAAGGGATGTCTTTCAAAACCAATGTCATCTCCTGTTTTATTGAAAATCAAACCCATATCTTTGGCTGCTTCCTGAAAGAATTTTTTATCCGTTTGGAAGAATCCGTATTTTTTATCAGCGATATTTTTTGTTGGTTTTTTTGGAAGACTCTCTTTAGGGTATTTCATAAAAGCACCCAAAGTGGCAAAGGAAATTCGGAGTCCGCCTTCTATTCCGGGACGACTGGCTGTCAAAACCGAAAAGCCATTGGCATTCCCTTCAAAATCAATCAAATCCTGCCATTCTTTATCAGTCATCTGGCTTTTATATTGCTGACCATTTCCAATCGAAAAATACTCTCCGATGGCTTTCTCTCCTGAGTGGCCAAAAGGCGGATTCCCAATATCATGAGCCAATGATGCTGCAGCCACAATAGCCCCAAAATCGTTCATATGAAATCCGTGAACTTCTTTTAAATGCGGATATTTTTCAATAATCTTTTTCCCAACCAAACGTCCCAAAGAACGCCCAACAACAGAAACTTCTAAACTATGCGTTAATCGGGTATGAACAAAATCCGTTTTAGAAAGCGGAATCACCTGCGTCTTATCTTGAAGGCTTCTGAAAGCCGAGGAAAAAATAATCCGGTCATAATCTACCTCAAATCCCAAACGGGTATCATCTTGTTCTATTCGCAATCGCTTGCTGGTATCGCCTTGGCGTTTTAGTGATAAGAGTTGTTCCCAGTTCATTTTTACTATTTAAGTACTATTAAATTACAAGTAGCGAATATAGAAAAAAGCAACTGTTTAAAACAAAAAAACCATCGTTAATGATGGTTGTTTTTATTGTTTTCAAACTATGCTCCCGCAGTTTCCTCTAAGTTTCAATTAATTTCATTTTTCTGGCTAACTTCTTTTTCTTGACTACATAAGTCTCCGAAAAAACATCATGCCATCCTCTTGATGAAGCGCCTAAAAAGGAGAAAGGTTCAAAAGGAATAAACCTAAACAATGTTCTTTTGAAGAACATTGCATTATCAGGTTTAGAACCGTCTTTCTTCACAACAACCGTTCTGGTTACCAGTTGAGCAAAAGTTCGAGAGAAATAAATCTCGGTCAGGCTATAGTACAAAAACATAATTAGTAAGCTGTAAAAAACAATCTCAAGCCAACCCATTGACTTTATCCAATCAGAAAGCGCCAAATTATAAGAAGCTTCTCCTATAAGCATAACAGCTGTCCCAACACTCAATATAATGATATAGAGAAACAGTAAATCAATGATTAAATTGAGAAGACGCTGCTGTTTAGTCGCCAGCAAATCATCCGTAATTGTAAATTCTATATTTTTCATATTTTACCGTTTTAGTATCTTTTAAAAAATAAAAACCTAACAAAGTATAACTTACTCAAATATAACTAATTATCAGCAGACTATAATTCTAATCAAACTAAATTATTTACATCAATAAACCGCAATTTTATTTTTTTATTAACTCAAAAAAAAAGCAGCTACCAAAATGATAGCTGCTTTAGAACTCTCCTTCGTCGAAATGACAAAAGAGCTATGAATTATTGAATTTCGATTAAAAATCGTTAATCACTCCAAAATTCTTACGACCCACACATTTCACAATCATCCGGATCGGCGTTTTTAGCCAATTCGATCATCGCTCTGTATTCTTCGGCAGTCAATTCTACCGGAGCAGTGGCAACAGGAGCCGACACAGGTCTCGACAATACCTGAATTGGTTCTGCTTTTTTATCGTTGTTCAATGTGAATTTAATTGCATCAACAGCCGCTTTTGTTCTTAAGTAATACATTCCTGTTTTCAATCCGGATTGCCAAGCATAGAAATGCATAGAGGTCAATTTCGAATAGTTGGCATTTTGCATAAACAAGTTCAATGACTGAGATTGATCTACAAAATAACCACGTTGACGTGACATATCGATAATGTCTTTCATAGACATTTCCCACACGGTTTTGTACAATTCTTTCAAATCTTGCGGAATATTTAAGTCTTGAACCGAACCATTATTTCGCATTAGTTCTTGTTTCAAGGTTTCATTCCATAAACCAAGTTCTACTAAGTCATGCAACAAATGTTTGTTTACCACGATGAATTCTCCTGACAATACACGACGAGTGTAAATATTAGAAGTATAGGGCTCAAATGCTTCGTTGTTTCCTAAAATTTGAGATGTAGAAGCTGTTGGCATTGGCGCAACTAACAATGAATTACGAACTCCGTGCTCTACCACTTCTTTACGCAATGAAGCCCAATCCCAACGACCTGATAATTCCTCATCTTTCATTCCCCACATATTGTGCTGAAACTCTCCTTGAGACATTGGTGAACCTTCAAAAGTAGAATACGGCCCTTCTTCTTTGGCCATTTCCATCGAAGCCGTTACAGCAGCGAAGTAAAGGGTTTCAAAAATTTCCTGATTCAGTTTCTTAGCTGCATCACTGGTAAAAGGCATACGCAACATGATGAAAGCATCCGCTAATCCTTGTACTCCAAGGCCAATAGGTCTGTGACGTTTATTTGAATTCTCTCCTTCTTTTACAGGATAATAATTTCTATCAATAACTCTATTCAAGTTTCGGGTTACACGTTTTGTAACGGTAAACAATAATTCGTGGTTGAATTCATTATTCTCCACAAACATTGGCAATGACAATGAAGCCAAGTTACAAACTGCAATCTCATCTTTGGAAGTAAATTCCATAATCTCCGTACACAAATTCGATGAACGAATAGTTCCCAGATTTTTTTGATTTGATTTTCTATTGACCGCATCTTTATACAACATGTAAGGAGTTCCAGTCTCAATTTGCGATTCCAAGATTTTCTCCCACAATTCATGCGCTTTGATCGTTTTCCTTCCTTTTCCTTGCTGCTCGTAACTTACATACAAAGCTTCAAATTCTTCGCCATAAACATCATATAATCCTGGGCATTCGTTAGGACACATCAAGGTCCAAATACCATCTTCCTGTACTCTTTTCATGAATAAATCCGAAGTCCACATAGCAAAGAACAAATCTCTAGCACGCATTTCTTCTTTTCCGGTATTCTTTTTCAAATCCAAGAATTCAAAAATATCGGCATGCCAAGTTTCGATATAAATCGCAAAACTACCTTTGCGTTTTCCACCACCTTGATCAACATATCTTGCCGTGTCGTTAAAAACTCTCAACATAGGAACAATCCCATTTGAAGTTCCGTTGGTCCCGCGTATATAACTTCCTGTCGCGCGGATGTTGTGAATAGAAAGTCCTATTCCACCTGCTGATTGCGAGATTTTCGCCGTTTGCTTCAAAGTATCATAAATCCCGTCAATACTATCATCTTGCATGGCCAAAAGGAAACAAGAAGACATTTGAGGTTTTGGAGTTCCTGCATTAAACAATGTTGGTGTGGCGTGAGTGAAGAATTTCTTCGACATTAGCTCATAGGTTTCAATCACCGATTCTAAATCATCTAAGTGAATTCCAACTGACACACGCATCAACATATGTTGTGGTCTTTCAACAATTTTACCGTTTATTTTCAACAAATAAGAACGCTCTAATGTTTTAAAACCAAAATAGTCATAATTAAAATCTCTGTTATAGATGACATGAGAATCCAAGAATTCCGCATTCTCCATAATCACCTTATGCACTTCCTCTGAAAGCAAAGGCGCATCTTGTCCATTTCTCGGGTTCACATAATGAAACATATCGTTCATTGTTTCCGAGAATGATTTTTTAGTATTGGAATGCAAGTTCGAAATCGCAATTCTCGCCGCCAATTGAGCATAATCAGGATGCGCAATAGTCATCGAAGCCGCGGTTTCGGCTGCTAAATTATCTAATTCTGACGTAGAAACTCCATCATAAAGTCCTTCAATTACTCGCATCGCCACTTTCACGGCATCTACTAAATCATTCAAACCATAGCATAGTTTTTTAATTCTATCCGTGATTTTGTCGAACATTACCGGCTCTTTACGACCGTCTCTTTTTACTACGTACATACTTTTGTTTGTTTTTAAAACAGAAAATCCCTTCGCTGTTTTCGTTATTTGTAATCTTTTTTTGGAGCTTCTTCCAGCTATCCGTTGCAATCTTTTTATTTAAAAAAAATAAAAAGGATTTCCACTGCTATCTGGGCTAAAACCACAGTAACAGGAAGGTATTAAACAAAAATCAAACCAGTCAAGAACTAATTAACTACAGGTTCAATAAAAATTTTAATTTTAAAAATCAGCGTCAAAAGATATTTTTTGAGCATCACTATCCGTATTCATCACACCTGATTTTTGATATTCGGCCACTTTTTTCTCAAAGAAATTGGTTTTCCCTTGAAGCGAAATCATGTCCATAAAATCAAATGGATTTGTAGTATTGTATTCTCTGTCACAACCCAATTCCACTAACAATCGATCCGCAACAAATTCTAGGTATTGCGTCATCAATGTAGCATTCATCCCTATTAAACTTACCGGAAGCGACTCCGTAATAAACTCTCTTTCTATATTCAAAGCATCTACAATGATACTTCTAATTCTGTCTTTTGGCACTTTATTCACCAAGTGGTGGTTGTGCAAATGCACCGCAAAGTCACAGTGAACACCTTCGTCACGAGAAATTAATTCATTAGAGAAGGTCAATCCTGGCATTAAACCACGTTTTTTCAACCAATAAATAGAACAAAACGCCCCTGAGAAGAAAATCCCTTCTACGGCTGCAAAAGCAATCAAACGTTCTGCAAATGAATCCGATTCAATCCATTTCAAAGCCCAATCTGCCTTCTTCTTGATTGCAGGAAATACTTCCAATGCATTAAACAGCTCATCTTTCTCGGTTTCATCTTTGACATAAGTATCAATCAATAACGAATAAGTTTCGCTGTGAATGTTCTCCATCATGATTTGAAAACCATAGAAAAATTTCGCTTCGGCATATTGCACTTCATTGACAAAGTTTTCAGCCAAATTCTCATTTACAATTCCGTCAGATGCGGCAAAAAAAGCAAGAATATGTTTAATGAAATATTTTTCATCTTCACTTAACTTATTGTTCCAATCATTCAAATCTTGCGATAAATCAATTTCTTCTGCAGTCCAAAAACTGGCCTCCATCTTCTTATACCATTCCCAAATATCATGATGTTTGATAGGAAAAATTACGAAACGATTTTTATTCTCTTGTAAAATTGGTTCAATTTGCGACATTATAATTTTATTTTTTAAAAGATTTTAACGGAATTTTATACTTTTTGAGAGTTACAAAGATTGTGAAATATTGCGGCAATTAAAAGCCAAACTTATTCACAATCGGCCCTAGTTTTTAACAAAGGACAGAAATAGAATATTTTTAAAGCTTATTTATATCTAATTGAATATGAGTGTTTTACAAAACATAAAAAACCCTTAAGTGCCGTAAAATATAGGATTTATAAAAGCAAAAAACAAATAAAAAAAATAGTTTTCTCTTATTGCTTTTTTAACTCTTCAGCAACTTTTTCAAGCTCTGCATACCAGTCTTCACCAAACTTTCGAACCAGCGCTTCTTTAACAAATTTATATACAGGAACTTCAAGTTCCTGACCTAAAGAACAGGCAGCATCACAAATATCCCATTTGTCATAATTAACAGCTGCGAACTCCGAGAAATCTTTCACCCGAATCGGATAAAGGTGACAAGAAACAGGCTTTTTCCAGTCAATTACCCCTTGATTATACGCTTGTTCAATTCCACACAAGGCGGTTTTACCATCAAAAATTACGTAAGCACAATCCTTATTGTCAATTAGCGGAGTTTCTAAATCACCGTCAATACCATTCACCCAAGTTCCCTGAGCTTCGATTGCCTCGATGCCCTGCTTGCGTAAAAAAGGTTTTACCTTAGGATAGATTGCTTCCAAGATTTTAGTTTCATCAAGACTCAAAGGTGCGCCGGCATCGCCGTCAACACAACAAGCCCCTTTACAGGCTGATAAATTACAAACAAAATCTTTTTCTAAAATGTCTTCTGAGACGATAGTTTTTCCTAATTGAAACATTACTTTGTAGTACTTAATAATTAAACGCAAAGGTAATTAAAGTATCCTATTATTCTCCGGATAAAAACCAACTTTAACCTTTCTACAAAATCCAACACAGAGTCAAGCAGCGATAAACACATCACAAACCTAGTCCCAACAAGACAATCCGCACGACCTTAACCAAAAAATTAAAAATAAAACACTTACTCCCTAAAATAACCAATAATAAGTCAAAAAGTTTAACTTTGCTCATAAAAAACTATGCTAGGATTAGACTTAAAAGAAATCATTACCGTAGGAATGGTATTATTTGCAGTAATTGACATTATCGGTTCTGTTCCCATTATCATAAATTTAAGATCTAAGTTTGGACATATCGAATCCGAAAAAGCCTCGGTAGTCTCTGGAATCATCCTGATAACTTTTCTTTTTGTTGGAGAAGAACTTTTAGACCTCATTGGAATCGACGTCAACTCTTTTGCTGTAGCAGGTTCCTTTGTATTGTTTTTTCTAGCACTGGAAATGATTTTAGGAATACGAATTTACACAGACGAAGAAGCGAGTTCAGCCTCTATAGTTCCGCTTGCTTTCCCTTTGATTGCCGGAGCAGGAACTATGACCACATTGCTTTCATTAAAATCACAATTCCACACCACTAATATCATCATTGCCATACTCCTTAATGTTATCTTGGTGTACATTGTCTTAAAATCCTCTTCTAAAATAGAAAGAATGCTGGGAAAAAACGGCCTTGGTGTTGTACGAAAGACTTTTGGAGTAGTCCTTTTGGCTATTGCTGTTAAATTATTCGCAGCGAATGTTAAAGGTTTGTTTCTCTAAAAAAAAATTTTATAAATTTACTCCCTAATTATCGCTGTAAAAATAATCCTAAGTTTACATGGATTGTAATGTAAATTCAAAACAGACTGAATATCTTGAATTTACAACAGAAATAAAAAATCAACTTATGAAAATCTTTACTAACATCTTAGTAGTTTTAGCACTGGCGCTTATTATTTTCAATATCACATTACTGGATTTCAAAAATCCTTTTCAAGGAGATAGTATAGTTGCTTTTATTGGAATTGCAGCCTCTTTCTGCGCGATGTTGATTCTTTTAATTTTTAGAATGTCTAAAAAAATAGAAGAAAAAATGAAAGACAAACTATAATTATGTTTGATGTCCTTATTATTGGCGGCGGAGTTTCAGGCATATCCTGCGCTCTGGTCTTAGGCTCTGCAAAAGACAAAGCCTTTGCCCTCAATAAAAAAATAGGTATTTTTACCCACCAAAAAACATCTTCTCTTCAAGAAGCTGTTTTTAACAACGCCTACGGAATCCCACCGGGGAAACTAGGATCAGACTTGTTAATCGAAAGTACCCGGGATTTATCCGAAACCTATCCGCACCTTATTCAAATTCCAAACGAGAAAGTTCTAAAAATAGAAGGAGCCTACCCTGAATTCACGATCACTACAAACAAAAACAGCTATCAGTCTAAAATAATCGTGGTCGCCATTGGAGCAGCAAACACCTTTGCAATAGAAGGATTGATGGACTACATTGAACCCCATAAAAAATCGATTCCAGAGAAGCAACGCATCCAGTTACGAAATGTTGATCATAAAGTTACCGAGGGCATTTATGTCGCAGGTACACTTGCCGGCTGGAGAAGCCAATTATCCATTGCCGCAGGAAGCGGAGCCGCTGTCGCTACAGACATTCTTACTTTATGGAATAACGGCATTCAGACCCACGCACACGACAGTATTAAAAAATAGTCCTATTAAGGTTCGAAATCAAAAGTCAATATACTTATTTGAGACAATAAAAAATAGACTCATTTATAAATCCTGCCAAAATTGCCAAAATGGGTTTTGGACAGCTAATTTAACCGATTCAAAACTCGTTTGATCATCGCGTCCTCCTTTAAAACAATTTTGTAATAATAATTTTCTCCAAACAATTGTCGGGCAAATTCTGCTTCAAGATAACGCTTGACCAAGGCTTTACTGCCTCTTAAATTTACATCCAAGCCTATTTTTGAAAGATATTTTTGAAAGGAGTTAAAATACAAATCGCTCGCATTCATTTTAGTGCTAAGTTTCTCAAAAGTGGTGTTTTTAAAAAGGTTACGGTTTTTATCCAATTCTTCAAAAACAAACCTGCCAACGATTCCTGTTTGCATCAAATAAGAAACATTAATATCGCCATGCTCTGTTTCAATAGGAACAAACAAATCCGGAACGATGCCACCTCCACCATAAACAATTTTCCCTTTTGGTGTTTTAAACTTTAGACTGTCGGCTACTTTGATACTGTCTTTATTGAATAATTCCCCGTTTGCAAAACGAGATTCCGACTCCTTAAGATAAGCTTCATTTCCTTTAGAATAAGGCTTCTGGATGGAGCGTCCCGTTGGGGTATAATATCGGGCAACTGTCAACCTTACTGCTGATCCGTCTTCAAAATCCATTTCTCTCTGCACCAAACCTTTACCAAAAGAACGACGACCAATGATAATCCCCCTGTCATTGTCCTGAACTGCACCAGCAAGAATTTCACTTGCTGAAGCACTATTCTCATTGATTAGCACAAAAACTTTTCCGCTTTCAAAATCACCTTTCTTAGTGGCAAATGTTTTCTGAATCTTTCCCTTTTTATTTTTGGTAAAAACAATCAACTGCTTATCCTTCAACAATTCATCGGCAATAGCAATGGCTTCTTCCATATAGCCGCCTCCATTATCCCTAACATCTATAACCAGTGATTTAGCGCCTACTTTTTTCAGTTTTGTCAATCCGGTTTTAAATTCTGCAAAAGTAGTTTCGGCAAAACGATTGATTTTAATATACCCCGTGCTGTCATTTAAAAGTATAGCCGCATCGACACTTTTTAACGGCACCACATCCCGAATGACATTTAATTTGATTCTTTTGCGCTCAGATTTCCTGTAGATTGTAAGTTCCACAACAGAACCTTCTGCACCTTTTAACTTAGAAAACAAGCTGTCGCTTGGCCATTTTCTTCCATATAATTTTGTCTTGCCGGCATAAAGAATTCGATCTCCCGCTTTGACTCCCGCCTTGGCAGAAGGACCGTTTTCGACGGGTTTTATTACCGCAACAGAATCATTATACATATAAAAACTCACCCCAATCCCAACAAAATCTCCTTTCATATTCTCAGCTACCTGAGCCTGTTCGCTTGGCGGAACGTAAACAGAATGCGGATCCAATTGCCCCAAAATAGCATCAACAGTCCTATCTACAATAGAATCTGTATTTACGTTATCTACATATTCATTATCAATAAAGTCAATTAGACTGTTTAGCTTTGCTTTCGAATTGTTTTTTGCTAAAAAATGACTTTGGTCAGAAGAATTCAACCATCCGCCAAGCAACACCCCAAAAGCAAGAGTAGCACAAATGATGATTGGAAAATATTTAGAATTAGTTTTCATATATGTGAAATTTATATATCAGCGGTCATATATGGTATCGCCTTTTTATTTTATTGGTATTTATCTCACTCTATATTATTGCCATCGGTGTTCGATGATTATTCAATTGCTTTCGCAAACTTGTTAAAAATGGCGATTTCATTTATTCTTCTAATATCGGGATATGCTCCACTTCAACTCCGGCCTTAATTAAAAACTGGATTCCGGAATCGTCACGATAACCATGGTGATAGACTACTCTTTTTATACCGGATTGATGAATTAATTTACTGCATTCTTTACAAGGAGAAAGTGTAATATACAAAGTAGCTCCTTCGCAAGACTGCGTTGATCTGGCCACTTTTAGGATGGCATTGGCTTCGGCATGCAGAACATCCCAACGCGTCAATCCTTCATGGTCTTCACAGCAATTTTCGAACCCAGTTGGTGTTCCATTATAACCATCAGAAATAATCATTCGGTCGCGAACGATTATTGCTCCTACTTTTTTACGGTTGCAATAAGACAAAAGCCCCCATTCGGTTGCTATTCTAAGATAAGCTTTATCGTATTTATTTAATTTTTTCTTCTCCATTTATTATCTCGTCCAAATTTCATTCTCAATAATCATTGGCAACACCACTCCAATCACAAATGCCGACATCACCAAAGTCCAATCCCTTTTAGAAAATCTAAAAACGGTTTGTACAATATACGACAAAATCAACACTACAAAAACGACAATAATTTGAGCCGCCTCAATCCCCAAAGCAAATTCGGCCAAAGGAAGTAATTTAGAGGTCGCACTTCCGCCCAGAATCGATTTGAAGTAATTTGAAAAACCTAGGCCATGTATGATACCAAAGAAAAGGGTAACAAAAAAAATCAAATTGATGCTTTCCTTTTTATTGGATTTCCCGGCGGTAAAAAGGTTAAACAATGCCGTTATTAAGATCGTAATAGGAATTAACAACTCAACCACATTCACTTTTATGGCAATAATTCCCATCACCGAAAGCAACAAAGCCATCGTATGCCCTACTGTAAAAAGGGTCACCAATAAAACGATTCGTTTCCAATCTTTAAAAGAAAAAGGAATTGCAAGAGCGATTAAAAATAAAACATGATCATAGGCTTTGATATCCAAAACGTGTTGTAATCCTATTTGAAAGTAAATCCAAAACTGCGACATAGGTTGGTTTTAATTAATTTATTAAAGGGGTTGTAAACTTACGATTTATTTTGAAAATCCTTGTTTTGAATCTTTGAATCCAAAAATTAAATTTCTGTTTAAAAAAAAGAAAATTATTACGAAATTAAACCTGAATTGAAATTAATAATTTAAAAATTGAATTATCTTTGTGAGACAACAAAAACAAATTAATTATGTCATTTTCAGATTTATTTGATAGCGAATTTAAACAACGAAATAAAGGTCATTTTTCTGCCATTGTTCGCGTAGCTTTAGCTGACGGCATCTGTGCCCCAGAGGAAAAAACCTTTTTAGACAAATTAGCTACTAAACTAGAGATTTCTGCCGAAGAGTATGAAGAAATTTTAGAAAACCCGTTAAAATACCCAATCAATCCCCCGTATTTATACACGCAAAGATTGGAGCGTTTATATGATTTAGCCCGAATGGTTCACGTGGATCATCAACTAGGAGACAAACAAGAAACCCTGTTGCAAAGAATTGGTCTTGCTTTAGGTTTCACTCCGGGAAATGTTAAGCACATTATTGCCAAAGCACTTTCTTTGGTAGATAAAAAAGTAGATTTGGACACTTTTGTCTTTGAAATGCAAAACATGAACAAATAATACAAAAACTTCCGCTAAAAACGAGGATGGTAAAAATCTTCTCCTCTTTCTTAGTTTATTAAAAAAGCGATTAAGTTAAAACTGATTTTAACTTAATCGCTTTTTCGTTTGTAAAGATTTGAATCCTATTTCGATTTTCTGTTTATTTAAGTGCTCTTTTATAGTAATTGGAAGTAAGCTGTTGTAAAGTTTTTTTTTGACCCTAACGCTCTAAACATCCTGAGAAAAATGAGTCTTCTTTTTGGTTTAGTTTTTCATACATTACTCATACACTATCCATACACTATCCATGCTTTATCCATGCACCATCCATGCACCATCCATTCCATTGATTAGTGATTGCCCTATCCCGTGACCCCAATGTCATTAAGTTAAAGATTCGTCAGTTCGAATTGAGTAATAATTTGCGATAGAAAATTATTGCGAAGTATCGAGAACCCTTATGTTTCGCAAGCTTCTCGATACAATTTTGAACATTAAAGCTATCGCATTAATACTCAAAATCACTACCATTGACGTTTTTGTTAAAAGAAAAAGATTAAGGTTACTAATTTTCTTTTTTGCTTGATCAAAAAAGAAACAAAAAAATCAAGTCTGAGCTTCCTCGTCGGTCAAATTAGTTTTCGAAGTCTAAAACAAAAAAACTCGCTTCGCTCAAACAGTTTTTGTTTTTACGACTTCTTCAAACATTTGACACTCGACTGCGGAAGCTAAGGACAATTGAATCTTGGAAATAATAGCAATTTGAATTTAATTGAGCATTTTCACCCAAATGCCCTTGTTGTAAAATAGGCAATTTACACCGAATAGCAGTCTTCGACCAGCGTGGTCCGCCTGCTTGGTATCTTGGCGGTGGCCAAAACACCAATCCCTGTCAAAACTAACTTCATGGGTAGGGGCACTTATGCCCGAAAGTGAAGGAAAAACACCTGAAAACCACCTGAAAAACTACTTCAAAAAAAAGAGGACACTAAATCCTCTTGACATTCTCTCTCAAAACTTTACGATAACTCCATAGTACCTGCCAGTGACCGGTTCCGTTCAACAGGAATTTCATTGTTCGTGCTGCGCACGCAACGAAATTCTAGCTGTTGTAGGCAGTGCTTAATTTAGAGTGTTCGGATATTCTTCGGCTATAATTTCTTCAACTGTTTTGATTTTTTCTTTTGAATTTATTCTATTTAAGATTGCTTCTGTTTCTCTAAATTGCATAGCTTCAGGATATTTTGTGAATTCTGCTCCAAATCCTAATTCTTTTATTTTATTTTCGATTTCATCTAAACTTACTTTAAAAAATTCCTTTCTATAATTTAACATATTGATTTTTTTATCTTCAAAAGCTTTATGTAATTCATTTTCTAAACTTCTTGCTTCTTCGGAATATATCATCGCATGTATGTCAAACTTAAATGGAACTGATGCATTTCCCAATTCATAAACTCTATCAGACGGCTCTAACCTTCTTGTCATTCCTATTTTATACACATCTTCTCCAAAAGAACCAATATTTGAAATTATGTAAACATGACCACGTTTTGTTTGCTGAGCCATTGATATCGCTCTTTCTTTTTTAACTTGAGCATTTTGCAACTCAATTTCCAATTTTTCAATTTTATTTTGAAGTTTTTCAAATTCTTTACCTGAAGCTAAACCTAATCCTTTTTTTGCTTTGTCTAATTCAATTTTAAATTTATCTTCTTCCTTTTCGGCTTCTCTTTCTTCTCTTTCAAATTCCCTTAAAGCTCTCTCTTCTTCTTTCAGTTCTTCTCTAATTTCTCTTAATTCTTCTTTTTCTTTTTGTTTTTTTGCCTGATATTCATATTCTAAAAATAATTCATTCATTTTTAATTTTAAAAATTCAAGTTGAATAAAAATTTCTTGACTTTTTCCTAGTTTATTTAATGTTTCAAATGAATTTAGAATTCGCAATTTCATTTGATTTACATTATTCCATTTTACTTTTGCAATCAATGAATTACATTCTCCATTAAAAGCCTTTAAAACTAATTTTACGTATCTATTTACCGAAACTCTACCTTTTGTTTCACTACCATTAATTGTCCATTTTGTTTCACATATTACAGCTTTACCTTGCTTTATTAATTGTCTTTGTTTTTCAATTATTTTATTTTGCTCAGTTCGATAATCTTCAGATTTATTAAATTCGTAAACAGGTTCATAAATACCAAATTCTATTAAATCTAATTTTGATTCATACAGACTTACATCTTTTCGAAGGCGAGTATAAGTTTCGAATGAAGTCTCATAATTCAGTTTTAATTCGTCAAAATCTTTTCGTATATAATTTATTGCTAGTTTTTTGTTCTCAATAATTGAATTTAATTCAATTTCTTTATCTGAAATAACTTTATTAAGTTCTTTTTCTTTCTCTAAAATTTCATTTGTTTTATTTTGGATAAGCAATTCTAGTTCGTTCTTTTTATTGTCAACTTCATTTTGAATATCAGTAATAGTTTTAAACTTTTCAAGTTTTTCTTGAAGAGTACATATTTCTTCAAATTCTTTCTTTTTTAGAAAATCGAAAAATCCCATAATTAGAAATTTATGATAAAGTGTTTATTTATATTGCTTTTTTGCGCAATTTTGGGCGCATTGCCTACAACTTGCATATAGGCCTGATCATGTCCGATTTATCACCCTTAAATCGGGTAGATAGATCTGACAAACAGCAGTGTTTATTTATTTTCAAATATATAAATTAATACCGAAAATACTTATAAAAGTAATTGGTTTTGTCTCTTTTATCAAAACTAACTCCTTTTGATTCAGGGATTTTACGGGAAACCGTAAATACTATTTATTAGTAAAACAGACTGTGGTTTTTTAGGATTGTACTTTGTGGTGTTTTAGTTGGTTTGGGTATCGAGCTAGATGTTCGCCTGCTGGCTTCTCGATACAATTTTGAACATTAAAGCTATGGCATTAATACTCAAAATCACTACCATTGACGTTTTTTACATTGAAGCCTCTCGACTCCGCTCGAGGTGACACTGTGGATTTCATATCATATTGCTTTTTTTGGTAAAAAATTATGCTTCGAAGTGACGGAAATCAACCGACAACTCACAAACCACAACTCACAACTCACCACTACCATTGACGTTTTTTACATTGAAGCCTCTCGACTCCGCTCGAGGTGACACTGTGGATTTCATATCATATTGCTTTTTTTAGTGAAAAATTATGCTTCGAAGTGATGGAAATCAACCGACAACTCACAACTAGCATTGACGTTTTTTACATTGAAGCCTCTCGACTCCGCTCGAGGTGATACTGTGGATGTTATATCATATTGCTTTTTTTGGTAAAAAATTATGCTTCGAAGTGACGACTGAAACAGCTCAACTTAATGATCATTGAGGCCTCTCGACTCCGCTCGAGGTGACACTGTGGATTTCATATCATATTGCTTTTTTTGGTAAAAAATTATGCTTCGAAGTGACAACTGAAACAGCTCAACTTAATGATATTGGTCCTGACCCTGCAAACGCTACGATTCTACTTTTTATTAAAATTGATAAAAAAGGAAAAAGAGTAGAAATCCAGGACTTCTACTCTTTTTTGTTACTATTAAAATAAGCTTTTTAGTTTTTAATACTTGCTTAATTTCGCCTCGTTCATAAATTCCTCTGCTTTCTCGACCATATTATAACTACCGCAGAAAAAGGGAACTCTTTGATGCAGTTCTGTAGGTTGAATTTCCATAATTCTTCCAAAACCATCAGAGGCTTTTCCGCCGGCCTGCTCCACTATAAAAGCCATCGGATTGCATTCGTACAGCAAGCGCAATTTGCCTTTTGGCGCTTTGGAACTGGTAGGATAAATATAAATTCCGCCTTTAATCATGTTTCTGTGAATATCCGAAACCAAGCTACCTATATAACGAGAAGTATAAGGACGATCTCCTTCTTCGGATTGACAATACTTGATATAATTTTTTACTCCTTGGGGAAAATGAACATAATTCCCCTCATTTATCGAATAAATATTGCCGTCCTTAGAAAACTGCATATTAGGATGCGACAAATAGAAGGTTCCAATAGCGGGGTTTAATGTAAATCCGTTTACGCCATGACCGGTGGTATAAACAATCATCGTCGAAGTACCATAAATCACATAGCCTGCGGCGACTTGATTGATTCCCGGTTGCAGAAAATCTTCTAATGTTACCGGTGTGCCTATGGGTGTAATTCTTCTATAAACCGAAAAAATAGTCCCCACCGAAACATTGACATCAATATTTGAAGAACCATCGAGCGGATCCATCAAAACCACATATTTGTTGTTATGACTTTGATCGCTGCCTTCTACGGTAATAAAATCATCATTTTCTTCGGAAGCGATACCGCATACAATCTCCCTATTTATTAAAGTCTGGATAAAAACCTCATTGGCATATACATCCAATTTTTGCTGGTCTTCTCCCTGAATATTTTGTTCTCCGGCCGCTCCTACGATGTCAACCAGTCCCGCTTTGTTCACTTTGTAGTTGACCACCTTGGCCGCCAATCTAATTGAATTAATAATTCTGGATAATTCACCTGATGAATACTGAAAAGCATTTTGGTTTTCGATGATAAATTCCCCTAAGGTCTTATTGCGTTCTTTCATTACGAAATCGTTGTAGTTAATTTGAAGTCACAAATATCGTTTTTTTTGTGAAAATGAATTCAATAATATTTACTTAGTTTATCACTATTGTATATTTGCTGATAAAACAGTCTGAAATACTATCGATAAAACTGCTTTTAATCACAAAAAACAGGGAATTATGAATATTAGAAGAGGAAAAGCTGAGGACATGAAAGCCGTTTTAGGACTGATTCAGGAACTGGCTGATTTTGAAAAAGAGCCGGATGCCGTCCTGATCACTGTTGACGATTTAATCCGAGATGGTTTTGGTGCTAATCCGCTATTTCATGTTTTTGTTGCCGAAATTGAATCGGACACGAAGGAAATTGTAGGTATCGCCTTGTATTATTACCGTTATTCTACCTGGAAAGGAAAGATCCTTCATTTGGAAGATTTGGTTGTCAAGGAAAAAATGAGAGGTACTGGCTTGGGTTATGCCTTATATTCTGAAATCATCAAGCAGGCCAAGAAAGATCAGGTTCGCCGGATTGACTGGCATGTGCTGGACTGGAATACTCCTGCAATTGAGTTTTACGAAAAAACCGGGGCGAAGTATTTAAAAGACTGGTCTGTTGTGCAAATGGACGAAATGGGGATCGACCATTTCATCGAGAACAAATTAAAATAAAGAAAATTAAAATTATATTCTAAATACTATGAGAGTATTCAAATTTGGTGGCGCTTCCGTCAAAGATGCAGCGGGAGTTAAAAACGTTTACGATGTGCTACAAACGGTAGGTTATGAGGATGTACTTCTGGTGGTTTCGGCCATGGGAAAAACCACCAATGCGCTTGAAGCGGTTATTAAAGACTATTTCGATAAATCGGCAGGCTTGCAATCCTCTGTTCAAGAGGTAAAAAAATACCACAATCAAATCCTTTTGGATTTATTTGAGGATGATAAAAATGCCGTTTTCACGGCGGTAAATGCTCTTTTTAGTGATTTGGAATACTTTTTAGCCCATAACAAATCGCCGAATTACAATTTTGTCTACGACCAAATTGTGAGTTATGGCGAGTTGATTTCGACAACGATCCTTAGCCATTTCATGAATCACATGGGCATACAAACCCAATGGATTGATGTGAGGAGTTTTATAAAAACCAATTCGAATTACAGAGATGCCGAAGTGGATTGGGATTTGACCCAAAAGAACATTTCTAAAAATGTAAAACGAAAAATTTTAAATATTACCCAAGGATTTTTAGGCTCTGACGAGAATAATTTCACCACCACTTTAGGTCGTGAAGGTTCTGATTATACTGCCGCCATTTTTGCCTATTGCCTGAATGCTGACAGTGTGACCATCTGGAAAGATGTACCAGGAGTGATGAATGCTGATCCGCGCTATTTTGAAAATGCCCGTTTGCTGAATCATATTTCGTATAGAGAAGCAATCGAATTGGCTTTTTACGGGGCCACGGTAATTCACCCTAAAACCTTGCAACCTTTACAGAAAAAAGAAATTCCTTTGTATGTAAAATCTTTTATCAATCCGCTCTTAGAAGGAACAGAAGTTTCAAAAGGAGCCGCTTTGGAACCCTATTTGCCTTGTTTTATCGTCAAAAAGAATCAGTTATTGATTTCGCTTTCCTCGATTGATTTTTCTTTCATTATGGAGGAAAACATCAGCAGTATTTTTTCTTTGTTTCACCAATTCAAGATCAAAGTCAACCTGATCCAGAACTCGGCGATTAGTTTTTCGGTATGCGTCGAAGACAAATTTGATAATTTCAAACAGCTGAATACCATTTTATCCAAAAATTTTAAAGTCGACTTTACTGAAAATGTAACGCTTTATACCATCAGACATTTCAATGAAGATGCCGCTTTAACAGTAGAAAACGGCAAAACGGTACTGTTAAAACAAATCAGTACGGAAACCATGCAGATTGTGACAAGTGGGAATTAAAAAACATTTCCAATAATCTCATTTTTTTAAAGCCATCTAATTTCCCTGGATTTCACTTTCCGGGGATTTTTTTGTTATATCTAAAATAGATTAGCTCAAAGTTATTCACCGCGAATTCGCAAATTTCATTTTAACCTTATGGAATAATTAGTGTGTTAGTGTCTCTGCCTTAATGGTTAATTCGGCTTAAACAACAAGTGATTAAAAAAAAGAATTGTTTTTAGGTCTTCAATAAAATTCACACAAAAAAGCTGATTTACAACAAAATAAAAAACAAAGTAAGTGACTCTTATTTTTCAATAGAATATTCCAAAAATTATAAGAAGATATTTAATAATTTACTATTTTTAACATAGAAACCTTAAAATCAAATCACTATGAAAAGATTAGTAGTATTACTTTCGTTTTTTGTCATTTCCAATAGCTTCTATGCTCAAGAGGCAGTCGCTAAGAAAAAAACCTCTATTTCAAAAACGGAAAAACTAAAAACGGAAAAACTAAAAATGGAAAAGGCTGAAGCTGAAAAAGAAGCTAAAAAACAAGCCGCCAATGAAAAAAGAAAGGCGACCATAGCCGCTAAAAAAGAGGCTGCTGAGACGGCAAAGAAAGAAGCTGAAAAAGCCAAGGAAAACTCTGCATCCACAAAAGGGGAAATAAAGTCTACCGCAGGAAAAGCAAAGGCAGCAACCAATAAAATGGATGCCAAAATGAAAGAGGAAAAAAAGGCGGTATCCAAAAAAATGAAGGAGGTTTCAAGTAACGAAAAAGCACCAAAGGTAGCGGATAAGGTTACGGGGGAGTATAACGGTAAAAAAGTGTATACCGGTCCTAGAGGAGGAAAATATTATATTAACTCTAATGGAAATAAAACTTATATTCAGGAATAATAGCTTTTTTTTAAATACAAAACGAGCCTCCACAACTATGCAAAGGCTCGTTTTTTTTATAGTAATACAATTTTATTTTGGTACTAAAGCATAACCACAGTTTATACTTTATTAGCTCATTTAACTTCTATTTTAAGTGGTATCTACTTCGTTTATTCGATTACAATGGTTTAAATAATTATGATTTTACTTTTTTAGCTCACTCAAGTTTATTTTAAGTGGTGTTTGCTTCGCCTGTTCGCTGCGCTCGAGTGTCTGAATATTTGATTTGTCTTGATTAACCCTTCGACTTCTCTCAGGGTGACGGAAACAAAAAAACTATTAATCCCGTTTCAATAAAAGCAAGCAATATTGGTTTTCAACAATCATAGCTTTTCTTTTTTGCTTGATCAAAAAAGAAACAAAAAAATCACTGCCTAACGATTTTTACCTAAAAAATCATCGAACAAATTTCCCCTATCGCGACCCCAGCCGCTCGTCGTTCCTCCTCGTCTCCGGGGTCACTCCCGCCGGCCAACGCAGAAATCTGCTTCGTGATTTTGGAGGCAAAAATAGTAGGGCGGAAAAAAAATCGTTAACAATAACGGTTACCAGTAAGCAAGTCTGTCTCCTGAAAGTTTCGCCCTTCGACTTCGCTCAGGATGAAGGAAACAAAAAATATTCATATATGTAAAATTTATTTATTAGAGGTCATATATGGTATCGCCTTTTAATTTATTGGTGTTTGCTTGCGCAAACTTTTTGTTATTGGCGATTTCATGCTTTATTATTCCTTTTTGGTATTCATGACCCGAGCCTGCAAAGCGAACGGATGAAATAATCTTCGATTTCACTGCCTAAAAATTCAAAACTTAAAAACTAATCTTTTTATATACCTGACAGCCACTGGCTGTCCTCCTCGTCTCCGGGGTCACTCCCGCCGGCCAACGCAGAAATCTGCTCCGTGATTTTGGAGGCAAAAATAGTAGGGCGGATTTAAGCCATCAGTTTTGGGTTGGAGGTTATCTGTATTCTGACTTTTGCTTTCTTTTCTGTTTTCATTATATTATTACCGTTTTTGTTCCGCAGATTATTATATTATAAATATTTTAAAATCTGCCAATTTACGGTGTGTTTTTTTTAGAAGATAGAGCGAAATGCACTCAAAGTGCATCGTGTTAGACTCTATTTGAAATCAACAAATACAAAAAAAACCTTTCCAAAATGGAAAGGCTGTTTTTTTCATGCTCTTATAACATGCTTATTCTAACGCAAGAATAATAAATTCACTTCGCCTATTGGCTTGATGTTCTTCCTCTGAACATTTGACAGCATCACTGCATTTGTTGACCAGCTGACTTTCCCCATAGCCCTTAGCGGTCAATCGATCCGCAGCAATACCGTTTTTGATCAACCAAGCCACCGTAGATTTAGCTCTTCTATCTGACAATGCTAAATTGTATTGGGCTGTTTGACGGCTGTCGGTATGTGAACGGACATCGATTTTCATTTTTGGATATTGTTTCATGACATCGAGGATTTTCTCCAGTTCAAAGGCCGCTTCTTTTCGGATTAAGGATTTATCCAAATCGAAATAAATCATTTTTATGCCAAAACATTTTCCCAAATCATCTCCAACGGCCACCTTACAGCTTGCTTTGGTTAAAGCCAACGAAAGATTGGTTCTGCCAGAGTTCTTGGCAATAGTCACAGCCTCTTCCTTTGTCTCGTAGCTGTCTTGTGTGGCTCTCACATAATAGGTTTTTCCGCAAATTAGCTGAAAATCATAATAGCCGTTTTCATCAGCCTTAGTCTCTTTTAAAAGAACAAATTTTTCATCAAATAAGCTCACCACCGAATTGGCCAAAACCAAGCCCGTATCCTGATCGCTAATAACACCAGACAAAGATTGCTCACAGCTCATCTTTTTAATCTCAGTAAACTTATAGATATCGTCATAGCCTTTCCCCCCAGGCCTGTTAGACGTAAAAAAACCGGTACGGCTGTTGGCATCTATCAAAAAAGCAAAGTCGTCAGCAGGACTATTTACCGGCGCCCCTAAATTCTGAATTTCTTCAAAGCCGCCTTGCTCTTTCATTTTGGCTACAAATAAGTCCAAACCACCCAAACCCGGGCGTCCGTCACTGGCAAAATAGAGCTCATTATCGGCGGATACAAAGGGGAAGGTTTCCCTTCCTTCGGTATTGATTGCACTGCCTAAATTCTCCGGTTTGCCATAAGTACCATCCTTTAGTATGGCTACCTTAAATAAATCCGATTGCCCTAAAGTCCCCGGCATGTCAGAGGAAAAATAAAGGGTTTCGCCATTTGGACTCAAAGTCGGATGCGCTACATTGTATTGGTCGCTGTTAAAAGGAAGTGCGGTTATATTAACCCATTTTCCATCCTCAGCTCTCGTTGCCTTATATATTTTCAAGAGCGTGATTTTTTTATCATCCTCCCCTTTTCTTCCGTTCAAATAATTATTTCGGGTAAAATACATGGTCTTTCCATCGTTAGTAAAAACTGGCGTAGACTCATGAAATTTAGAATTTATTTTCTTGTCGAATAAGACCGGGCTGTTCAGATTCCCATTCGCATTCACCTCCGAACTGTAGAGGTTGGTAAATGTTTGATTGGTCCATCGAAAGATTTTTTTGGAAACTCCTCCAGTATCACGAGCAGAGGCAAACACTAATTTATTATTAAAGAAAGAACTCCCATAATCGGAGTATTCTGAATTAATCCCTGCATCTGCAATGGTATAGCGCCCTGAATTGGCCTTAATGTCTTTCAGATAATTCTTGTTTTCCATAAAGAGTTTTGCTCTTTGGTCATTACCTGATTTTTTATTGAACTGCTCCAACATTTTATCGGCTTTGGCATAATCTCCAATTGACTTGAGTGCCTGCGAATAACGATAATAATATTCGGCTTGCTGCTCCTGATTCATTGCAAAAAGTTCGCTATACCAATGCGCTGCCTTGGCCAAATCAGCATTAAAATAATAGGCATTCCCTAGTTTTTGGAACATTTTTTCGTCTTTGTATCCCTTTTCGGCCACACGCTCATAAGTGGCTATTGCATCCACATAAGCATAACGTTCGTATTGTTTATCAGCTGCTTCCACAGCTGTTTTTTGTCCGTAACTTTGAAAAGAAAGTGCCGTTAAAAAAAGACTGTAAAATATATTTTGTATTTTCATCTGTAGCTATTTATTGCTTTTTATGGATCCAATATCCTATTTAGAAAAATCTTGGAGAAACCATTTTATCGTACCTATTAAACAATTCGTATCTCAAAAATATCTCATGGGAACCCGAATTGTAATTTTCCAATCGGGTGGTTTCTAAATCATAGCTGTATCCAATGAACCAAGAATCATTGACCTGAAAACCAACCATCGCACTCAAAGCTGCGCTCCAACGGTAGGCTACCCCTGCCATCACTTTATCATTAATCAAAAAGTTTCCGGACAAATCTACTTGAAGTGGTGCACCCTGAACCAACTTAGTCAGAACTGATGGCTTAAACTTTACTTCAGAACTCAAATCAAAAACATGACCGGCTATTAGATAATAATGCATTTTTTCGGCGGCAACATGACTGTTGGCTCCTCTACTGGCATAACGATCAAAATGTTTGGTTTCTAAAAAATTAGGAACCGAAAGACCGATATAACTATTTTCAGAATGCAAATACACTCCCGCTCCAATATTGGGAGAAAACTTATTGTCGATATTGGTCTCAAACTGATAATCATTCAAATCGTATTTGCTCAGCTTATTAATAAAATCAATATTAAGTAGGCTGGCGCTTGCCTTCAATCCGAAAGACAATTTAAGAGTTTCGGAAGTAGGAATCGTATAGGAGAAATCAGCGGAAATGGTACTCTCATCTGAAGGTCCAATTTTATCATTGACAATTGAAAACCCCAGTCCCACATCACTGCTGTTCATAGGAGTATGGAGCGAGACGGTATTGGTTACCGGAGCCCCATCCAGACCTACCCACTGCGCCCGATGCAGTACAAAAATACTCATCGCCTCCCTGGATCCGGCATAAGCAGGGTTGATGTTAATGGTATTGTACATGTATTGGGTGTACTGCGAATCTTGTTGGGCATAGCCAACGGCTGTTAAAAAAAATAAAAACAATCCTGTAAACTTCTCTTTCATACTCTGTTTATAGTACCAGGGGATCTACTCCCCCGGTTATTCTTTTTTTATCGATTTATATACAAATAGCCTGATTTCTCGTAGGTATTTGCCCCGCCATCCTTGTATTTCAAAATATAGAAATAGGTTCCCGTTGGTAATTCTTCTGCTTGTTTTACCGTTACACGTCCTTCAGATGTTCCTCTAAAAGCTCTGTCGTCATTATTGTAACGGTCGCGTTCAAATACCAAGACACCCCAACGATTATAAATTTCGACCGTATTTTCCGGGTAAAACTGCAATCCTTCTATCCTAAAGACATCATTGAATCCATCTCCGTTTGGAGATACTGCATTGAAGACTTTAACTACACTTTCAGGCAATACTAATTTCAGACCGGTATTTACCGTATCCTCATCTGACACCCTAACTGCAGTTGGACTATCCGCAGTCGCCGAAGCTGTATTTATGACTTCACCCCTATCTATGTCAGTTTGGGTTATACTATAGGTAAGCGCATACTCTTTGTTTTCTCCCACCGCTAAGCTTATCGAAGCTGCAGTTGTATCAAAACCAAGCATTGCATCTTTTACAATTGCATTTGTCAAAGCCACATTACCCGTATTAGTCACTAACAAAGTATAGCTAATTGTTTCCCCTACTTGTGTAGAACCATTTCCGTCCTCATCGTTTAAGACTGCTGTTTTCACTAGAGCAATACTTGGAGCTTCTACCTCCACCGATGGAATAGTGATTGTTGCTGTTGCCGTAGCACAAGCTGACGGAGCTAATTTATCACATAACTGGTAAGTCACATTATACACTCCAGCCGCTGTTCCTGTTGCCACAGTAATCGCTCCAGTAGTCGTATTCAAACTAATGCCTGCTGGCCAAGTTCCGTTCTCTGAAACTGTCGAGTTCGTTGTCGTACTCGGAGCCCCATTAGTTGTATCATTAGATAATACATTGGCAATAGCTGTTCCTCCTGTTGAAGGCGCGGTTCCGCTATCGGCCGCTGGGCATACATAACTATTGATTGTAACTGCAACCGGATTAGAGGTACAACCTCCAGCACTAGCTACCGTAAAATTATAAGTGGCTCCTGCCGCTAAGCCGCTAATCGTTGTTGTACTTCCCGTTCCTGTAATATTCCCAGGATTAATGGTCCAGTTTCCTGCCGGCAAGCCGCTTAACAATACCGTTGCTGTAGGAATTGAACATGTGGGTTGGGTGATGGCTGTTGTAGGTTGAGCAGGTTGTGTTCCTGTTACTACCCATTTACATGTAGCGTCATCAAAAGTCGCTGTCTCCCAACATTCTGTAGCTGGTTTCGTTTCTTGCGTTCCTGTTACTACCCATTTACATGTAGCGTTATCAAAAGTCGCTGTCTCCCAACATTCGATAGTTGGTTGAGCTGGTTTTGCATTCACCATTACATCTCGTGTTATTGTAACATCACCACAACCACCTGTACCTAATACGGTATAAGAAATAGTTGCTGTTCCTGCTGTAACTCCCGTAATCAATCCTGTTGAAGAAACTACTGTGGCAATTGAAGTATCAGAAGAAGTCCATGTTCCACCTGTTACAGTTGATACAAATGTTGTTGTACCATCGATACAAATTCCTTGTGTCCCTGATAATGTACCAGCATCTGGCAACGCACTTACAGTTACTGTTTGAGATGCTGTATTGATACAACCTCCTGCAGTTGTTACACTATAATTGATAGCACTAGTTCCTGCTGCAACTCCTGTTACAACTCCTGTACTTGCATCAACTGTAGCTACTGCTGTATCAGTAGAACTCCATGTCCCACCTGATGTTGTACTAGCGAAAGCTGTTGTGCTTCCGATACAAACCGTATTTGTTCCTGTTACTGTTTGTGCAATTGGCGCACTTACAGTTACTGTTTGAGATGCTGTATTGATACAACCTCCTGCAGTTGTTACACTATAATTGATAGCACTAGTTCCTGCTGCAACTCCTGTTACAACTCCTGTACTTGCATCAACTGTAGCTACTGCTGTATCAGTAGAACTCCATGTCCCACCTGATGTTGTACTAGCGAAAGCTGTTGTGCTTCCGATACAAACCGTATTTGTTCCTGTTACTGTTTGTGCAATTGGCGCACTTACAGTTACTGTTTGAGATGCTGTATTGATACAACCTCCTGCAGTTGTTACACTATAATTGATAGCACTAGTTCCTGCTGCAACTCCTGTTACAACTCCTGTACTTGCATCAACTGTAGCTACTGCTGTATCAGTAGAACTCCATGCCCCGCCTGATGTTGTACTAGCGAAAGCTGTTGTGCTTCCGATACAAACCGTATTTGTTCCTGTTACTGTTTGTGCAATTGGCGCACTTACAGTTACTGTTTGAGATGCTGTATTGATACAACCTCCTGCAGTTGTTACACTATAATTGATAGCACTAGTTCCTGCTGCAACTCCTGTTACAACTCCTGTACTTGCATCAACTGTAGCTACTGCTGTATCAGTAGAACTCCATGTCCCGCCTGATGTTGTACTAGCGAAAGCTGTTGTGCTTCCGATACAAACCGTATTTGTTCCTGTTACTGTTTGTGCAATTGGCGCACTTACAGTTACTGTTTGAGATGCTGTATTGATACAACCTCCTGCAGTTGTTACACTATAATTGATAGCACTAGTTCCTGCTGCAACTCCTGTTACAACTCCTGTACTTGCATCAACTGTAGCTACTGCTGTATCAGTAGAACTCCATGTCCCGCCTGATGTTGTACTAGCGAAAGCTGTTGTGCTTCCGATACAAACCGTATTTGTTCCTGTTACTGTTTGTGCAATTGGCGCACTTACAGTTACTGTTTGAGATGCTGTATTGATACAACCTCCTGCAGTTGTTACACTATAATTGATAGCACTAGTTCCTGCTGCAACTCCTGTTACAACTCCTGTACTTGCATCAACTGTAGCTACTGCTGTATCAGTAGAACTCCATGTCCCGCCTGATGTTGTACTAGCGAAAGCTGTTGTGCTTCCGATACAAACCGTATTTGTTCCTGTTACTGTTTGTGCAATTGGCGCACTTACAGTTACTGTTTGAGATGCTGTATTGATACAACCTCCTGCAGTTGTTACACTATAATTGATAGCACTAGTTCCTGCTGCAACTCCTGTTACAACTCCTGTACTTGCATCAACTGTAGCTACTGCTGTATCAGTAGAACTCCATGCCCCGCCTGATGTTGTACTAGCGAAAGCTGTTGTGCTTCCGATACAAACCGTATTTGTTCCTGTTACTGTTTGTGCAATTGGCGCACTTACAGTTACTGTTTGAGATGCTGTATTGATACAACCTCCTGCAGTTGTTACACTATAATTGATAGCACTAGTTCCTGCTGCAACTCCTGTTACAACTCCTGTACTTGCATCAACTGTAGCTACTGCTGTATCAGTAGAACTCCATGTCCCGCCTGATGTTGTACTAGCGAAAGCTGTTGTGCTTCCGATACAAACCGTATTTGTTCCTGTTACTGTTTGTGCAATTGGCGCACTTACAGTTACTGTTTGAGATGCTGTATTGATACAACCTCCTGCAGTTGTTACACTATAATTGATAGCACTAGTTCCTGCTGCAACTCCTGTTACAACTCCTGTACTTGCATCAACTGTAGCTACTGCTGTATCAGTAGAACTCCATGTCCCGCCTGATGTTGTACTAGCGAAAGCTGTTGTGCTTCCGATACAAACCGTATTTGTTCCTGTTACTGTTTGTGCAATTGGCGCACTTACAGTTACTGTTTGAGATGCTGTATTGATACAACCTCCTGCAGTTGTTACACTATAATTGATAGCACTAGTTCCTGCTGCAACTCCTGTTACAACTCCTGTACTTGCATCAACTGTAGCTACTGCTGTATCAGTAGAACTCCATGTCCCACCTGATGTTGTACTAGCGAAAGCTGTTGTGCTTCCGATACAAACCGTATTTGTTCCTGTTACTGTTTGTGCAATTGGCGCACTTACAGTTACTGTTTGAGATGCTGTATTGATACAACCTCCTGCAGTTGTTACACTATAATTGATAGCACTAGTTCCTGCTGCAACTCCTGTTACAACTCCTGTACTTGCATCAACTGTAGCTACTGCTGTATCAGTAGAACTCCATGTCCCACCTGATGTTGTACTAGCGAAAGCTGTTGTGCTTCCGATACAAACCGTATTTGTTCCTGTTACTGTTTGTGCAATTGGCGCACTTACAGTTACTGTTTGAGATGCTGTATTGATACAACCTCCTGCAGTTGTTACACTATAATTGATAGCACTAGTTCCTGCTGCAACTCCTGTTACAACTCCTGTACTTGCATCAACTGTAGCTACTGCTGTATCAGTAGAACTCCATGTCCCACCTGATGTTGTACTAGCGAAAGCTGTTGTGCTTCCGATACAAACCGTATTTGTTCCTGTTACTGTTTGTGCAATTGGCGCACTTACAGTTACTGTTTGAGATGCTGTATTGATACAACCTCCTGCAGTTGTTACACTATAATTGATAGCACTAGTTCCTGCTGCAACTCCTGTTACAACTCCTGTACTTGCATCAACTGTAGCTACTGCTGTATCAGTAGAACTCCATGTCCCACCTGATGTTGTACTAGCGAAAGCTGTTGTGCTTCCGATACAAACCGTATTTGTTCCTGTTACTGTTTGTGCAATTGGCGCACTTACAGTTACTGTTTGAGATGCTGTATTGATACAACCTCCTGCAGTTGTTACACTATAATTGATAGCACTAGTTCCTGCTGCAACTCCTGTTACAACTCCTGTACTTGCATCAACTGTAGCTACTGCTGTATCAGTAGAACTCCATGTCCCGCCTGATGTTGTACTAGCGAAAGCTGTTGTGCTTCCGATACAAACCGTATTTGTTCCTGTTACTGTTTGTGCAATTGGCGCACTTACAGTTACTGTTTGAGATGCTGTATTGATACAACCTCCTGCAGTTGTTACACTATAATTGATAGCACTAGTTCCTGCTGCAACTCCTGTTACAACTCCTGTACTTGCATCAACTGTAGCTACTGCTGTATCAGTAGAACTCCATGTCCCGCCTGATGTTGTACTAGCGAAAGCTGTTGTGCTTCCGATACAAACCGTATTTGTTCCTGTTACTGTTTGTGCAATTGGCGCACTTACAGTTACTGTTTGAGATGCTGTATTGATACAACCTCCTGCAGTTGTTACACTATAATTGATAGCACTAGTTCCTGCTGCAACTCCTGTTACAACTCCTGTACTTGCATCAACTGTAGCTACTGCTGTATCAGTAGAACTCCATGTCCCACCTGATGTTGTACTAGCGAAAGCTGTTGTGCTTCCGATACAAACCGTATTTGTTCCTGTTACTGTTTGTGCAATTGGCGCACTTACAGTTACTGTTTGAGATGCTGTATTGATACAACCTCCTGCAGTTGTTACACTATAATTGATAGCACTAGTTCCTGCTGCAACTCCTGTTACAACTCCTGTACTTGCATCAACTGTAGCTACTGCTGTATCAGTAGAACTCCATGTCCCACCTGATGTTGTACTAGCGAAAGCTGTTGTGCTTCCGATACAAACCGTATTTGTTCCTGTTACTGTTTGTGCAATTGGCGCACTTACAGTTACTGTTTGAGATGCTGTATTGATACAACCTCCTGCAGTTGTTACACTATAATTGATAGCACTAGTTCCTGCTGCAACTCCTGTTACAACTCCTGTACTTGCATCAACTGTAGCTACTGCTGTATCAGTAGAACTCCATGTCCCGCCTGATGTTGTACTAGCGAAAGCTGTTGTGCTTCCGATACAAACCGTATTTGTTCCTGTTACTGTTTGTGCAATTGGCGCACTTACAGTTACTGTTTGAGATGCTGTATTGATACAACCTCCTGCAGTTGTTACACTATAATTGATAGCACTAGTTCCTGCTGCAACTCCTGTTACAACTCCTGTACTTGCATCAACTGTAGCTACTGCTGTATCAGTAGAACTCCATGTCCCGCCTGATGTTGTACTAGCGAAAGCTGTTGTGCTTCCGATACAAACCGTATTTGTTCCTGTTACTGTTTGTGCAATTGGCGCACTTACAGTTACTGTTTGAGATGCTGTATTGATACAACCTCCTGCAGTTGTTACACTATAATTGATAGCACTAGTTCCTGCTGCAACTCCTGTTACAACTCCTGTACTTGCATCAACTGTAGCTACTGCTGTATCAGTAGAACTCCATGTCCCGCCTGATGTTGTACTAGCGAAAGCTGTTGTGCTTCCGATACAAACCGTATTTGTTCCTGTTACTGTTTGTGCAATTGGCGCACTTACAGTTACTGTTTGAGATGCTGTATTGATACAACCTCCTGCAGTTGTTACACTATAATTGATAGCACTAGTTCCTGCTGCAACTCCTGTTACAACTCCTGTACTTGCATCAACTGTAGCTACTGCTGTATCAGTAGAACTCCATGTCCCACCTGATGTTGTACTAGCGAAAGCTGTTGTGCTTCCGATACAAACCGTATTTGTTCCTGTTACTGTTTGTGCAATTGGCGCACTTACAGTTACTGTTTGAGATGCTGTATTGATACAACCTCCTGCAGTTGTTACACTATAATTGATAGCACTAGTTCCTGCTGCAACTCCTGTTACAACTCCTGTACTTGCATCAACTGTAGCTACTGCTGTATCAGTAGAACTCCATGTCCCGCCTGATGTTGTACTAGCGAAAGCTGTTGTGCTTCCGATACAAACCGTATTTGTTCCTGTTACTGTTTGTGCAATTGGCGCACTTACAGTTACTGTTTGAGATGCTGTATTGATACAACCTCCTGCAGTTGTTACACTATAATTGATAGCACTAGTTCCTGCTGCAACTCCTGTTACAACTCCTGTACTTGCATCAACTGTAGCTACTGCTGTATCAGTAGAACTCCATGTCCCGCCTGATGTTGTACTAGCGAAAGCTGTTGTGCTTCCGATACAAACCGTATTTGTTCCTGTTACTGTTTGTGCAATTGGCGCACTTACAGTTACTGTTTGAGATGCTGTATTGATACAACCTCCTGCAGTTGTTACACTATAATTGATAGCACTAGTTCCTGCTGCAACTCCTGTTACAACTCCTGTACTTGCATCAACTGTAGCTACTGCTGTATCAGTAGAACTCCATGTCCCGCCTGATGTTGTACTAGCGAAAGCTGTTGTGCTTCCGATACAAACCGTATTTGTTCCTGTTACTGTTTGTGCAATTGGCGCACTTACAGTTACTGTTTGAGATGCTGTATTGATACAACCTCCTGCAGTTGTTACACTATAATTGATAGCACTAGTTCCTGCTGCAACTCCTGTTACAACTCCTGTACTTGCATCAACTGTAGCTACTGCTGTATCAGTAGAACTCCATGTCCCGCCTGATGTTGTACTAGCGAAAGCTGTTGTGCTTCCGATACAAACCGTATTTGTTCCTGTTACTGTTTGTGCAATTGGCGCACTTACAGTTACTGTTTGAGATGCTGTATTGATACAACCTCCTGCAGTTGTTACACTATAATTGATAGCACTAGTTCCTGCTGCAACTCCTGTTACAACTCCTGTACTTGCATCAACTGTAGCTACTGCTGTATCAGTAGAACTCCATGTCCCGCCTGATGTTGTACTAGCGAAAGCTGTTGTGCTTCCGATACAAACCGTATTTGTTCCTGTTACTGTTTGTGCAATTGGCGCACTTACAGTTACTGTTTGAGATGCTGTATTGATACAACCTCCTGCAGTTGTTACACTATAATTGATAGCACTAGTTCCTGCTGCAACTCCTGTTACAACTCCTGTACTTGCATCAACTGTAGCTACTGCTGTATCAGTAGAACTCCATGTCCCACCTGATGTTGTACTAGCGAAAGCTGTTGTGCTTCCGATACAAACCGTATTTGTTCCTGTTACTGTTTGTGCAATTGGCGCACTTACAGTTACTGTTTGAGATGCTGTATTGATACAACCTCCTGCAGTTGTTACACTATAATTGATAGCACTAGTTCCTGCTGCAACTCCTGTTACAACTCCTGTACTTGCATCAACTGTAGCTACTGCTGTATCAGTAGAACTCCATGTCCCACCTGATGTTGTACTAGCGAAAGCTGTTGTGCTTCCGATACAAACCGTATTTGTTCCTGTTACTGTTTGTGCAATTGGCGCACTTACAGTTACTGTTTGAGATGCTGTATTGATACAACCTCCTGCAGTTGTTACACTATAATTGATAGCACTAGTTCCTGCTGCAACTCCTGTTACAACTCCTGTACTTGCATCAACTGTAGCTACTGCTGTATCAGTAGAACTCCATGTCCCACCTGATGTTGTACTAGCGAAAGCTGTTGTGCTTCCGATACAAACCGTATTTGTTCCTGTTACTGTTTGTGCAATTGGCGCACTTACAGTTACTGTTTGAGATGCTGTATTGATACAACCTCCTGCAGTTGTTACACTATAATTGATAGCACTAGTTCCTGCTGCAACTCCTGTTACAACTCCTGTACTTGCATCAACTGTAGCTACTGCTGTATCAGTAGAACTCCATGTCCCGCCTGATGTTGTACTAGCGAAAGCTGTTGTGCTTCCGATACAAACCGTATTTGTTCCTGTTACTGTTTGTGCAATTGGCGCACTTACAGTTACTGTTTGAGATGCTGTATTGATACAACCTCCTGCAGTTGTTACACTATAATTGATAGCACTAGTTCCTGCTGCAACTCCTGTTACAACTCCTGTACTTGCATCAACTGTAGCTACTGCTGTATCAGTAGAACTCCATGTCCCACCTGATGTTGTACTAGCGAAAGCTGTTGTGCTTCCGATACAAACCGTATTTGTTCCTGTTACTGTTTGTGCAATTGGCGCACTTACAGTTACTGTTTGAGATGCTGTATTGATACAACCTCCTGCAGTTGTTACACTATAATTGATAGCACTAGTTCCTGCTGCAACTCCTGTTACAACTCCTGTACTTGCATCAACTGTAGCTACTGCTGTATCAGTAGAACTCCATGTCCCACCTGATGTTGTACTAGCGAAAGCTGTTGTGCTTCCGATACAAACCGTATTTGTTCCTGTTACTGTTTGTGCAATTGGCGCACTTACAGTTACTGTTTGAGATGCTGTATTGATACAACCTCCTGCAGTTGTTACACTATAATTGATAGCACTAGTTCCTGCTGCAACTCCTGTTACAACTCCTGTACTTGCATCAACTGTAGCTACTGCTGTATCAGTAGAACTCCATGTCCCGCCTGATGTTGTACTAGCGAAAGCTGTTGTGCTTCCGATACAAACCGTATTTGTTCCTGTTACTGTTTGTGCAATTGGCGCACTTACAGTTACTGTTTGAGATGCTGTATTGATACAACCTCCTGCAGTTGTTACACTATAATTGATAGCACTAGTTCCTGCTGCAACTCCTGTTACAACTCCTGTACTTGCATCAACTGTAGCTACTGCTGTATCAGTAGAACTCCATGTCCCGCCTGATGTTGTACTAGCGAAAGCTGTTGTGCTTCCGATACAAACCGTATTTGTTCCTGTTACTGTTTGTGCAATTGGCGCACTTACAGTTACTGTTTGAGATGCTGTATTGATACAACCTCCTGCAGTTGTTACACTATAATTGATAGCACTAGTTCCTGCTGCAACTCCTGTTACAACTCCTGTACTTGCATCAACTGTAGCTACTGCTGTATCAGTAGAACTCCATGTCCCGCCTGATGTTGTACTAGCGAAAGCTGTTGTGCTTCCGATACAAACCGTATTTGTTCCTGTTACTGTTTGTGCAATTGGCGCACTTACAGTTACTGTTTGAGATGCTGTATTGATACAACCTCCTGCAGTTGTTACACTATAATTGATAGCACTAGTTCCTGCTGCAACTCCTGTTACAACTCCTGTACTTGCATCAACTGTAGCTACTGCTGTATCAGTAGAACTCCATGTCCCGCCTGATGTTGTACTAGCGAAAGCTGTTGTGCTTCCGATACAAACCGTATTTGTTCCTGTTACTGTTTGTGCAATTGGCGCACTTACAGTTACTGTTTGAGATGCTGTATTGATACAACCTCCTGCAGTTGTTACACTATAATTGATAGCACTAGTTCCTGCTGCAACTCCTGTTACAACTCCTGTACTTGCATCAACTGTAGCTACTGCTGTATCAGTAGAACTCCATGTCCCGCCTGATGTTGTACTAGCGAAAGCTGTTGTGCTTCCGATACAAACCGTATTTGTTCCTGTTACTGTTTGTGCAATTGGCGCACTTACAGTTACTGTTTGAGATGCTGTATTGATACAACCTCCTGCAGTTGTTACACTATAATTGATAGCACTAGTTCCTGCTGCAACTCCTGTTACAACTCCTGTACTTGCATCAACTGTAGCTACTGCTGTATCAGTAGAACTCCATGTCCCACCTGATGTTGTACTAGCGAAAGCTGTTGTGCTTCCGATACAAACCGTATTTGTTCCTGTTACTGTTTGTGCAATTGGCGCACTTACAGTTACTGTTTGAGATGCTGTATTGATACAACCTCCTGCAGTTGTTACACTATAATTGATAGCACTAGTTCCTGCTGCAACTCCTGTTACAACTCCTGTACTTGCATCAACTGTAGCTACTGCTGTATCAGTAGAACTCCATGTCCCGCCTGATGTTGTACTAGCGAAAGCTGTTGTGCTTCCGATACAAACCGTATTTGTTCCTGTTACTGTTTGTGCAATTGGCGCACTTACAGTTACTGTTTGAGATGCTGTATTGATACAACCTCCTGCAGTTGTTACACTATAATTGATAGCACTAGTTCCTGCTGCAACTCCTGTTACAACTCCTGTACTTGCATCAACTGTAGCTACTGCTGTATCAGTAGAACTCCATGTCCCGCCTGATGTTGTACTAGCGAAAGCTGTTGTGCTTCCGATACAAACCGTATTTGTTCCTGTTACTGTTTGTGCAATTGGCGCACTTACAGTTACTGTTTGAGATGCTGTATTGATACAACCTCCTGCAGTTGTTACACTATAATTGATAGCACTAGTTCCTGCTGCAACTCCTGTTACAACTCCTGTACTTGCATCAACTGTAGCTACTGCTGTATCAGTAGAACTCCATGTCCCGCCTGATGTTGTACTAGCGAAAGCTGTTGTGCTTCCGATACAAACCGTATTTGTTCCTGTTACTGTTTGTGCAATTGGCGCACTTACAGTTACTGTTTGAGATGCTGTATTGATACAACCTCCTGCAGTTGTTACACTATAATTGATAGCACTAGTTCCTGCTGCAACTCCTGTTACAACTCCTGTACTTGCATCAACTGTAGCTACTGCTGTATCAGTAGAACTCCATGTCCCACCTGATGTTGTACTAGCGAAAGCTGTTGTGCTTCCGATACAAACCGTATTTGTTCCTGTTACTGTTTGTGCAATTGGCGCACTTACAGTTACTGTTTGAGATGCTGTATTGATACAACCTCCTGCAGTTGTTACACTATAATTGATAGCACTAGTTCCTGCTGCAACTCCTGTTACAACTCCTGTACTTGCATCAACTGTAGCTACTGCTGTATCAGTAGAACTCCATGTCCCACCTGATGTTGTACTAGCGAAAGCTGTTGTGCTTCCGATACAAACCGTATTTGTTCCTGTTACTGTTTGTGCAATTGGCGCACTTACAGTTACTGTTTGAGATGCTGTATTGATACAACCTCCTGCAGTTGTTACACTATAATTGATAGCACTAGTTCCTGCTGCAACTCCTGTTACAACTCCTGTACTTGCATCAACTGTAGCTACTGCTGTATCAGTAGAACTCCATGTCCCGCCTGATGTTGTACTAGCGAAAGCTGTTGTGCTTCCGATACAAACCGTATTTGTTCCTGTTACTGTTTGTGCAATTGGCGCACTTACAGTTACTGTTTGAGATGCTGTATTGATACAACCTCCTGCAGTTGTTACACTATAATTGATAGCACTAGTTCCTGCTGCAACTCCTGTTACAACTCCTGTACTTGCATCAACTGTAGCTACTGCTGTATCAGTAGAACTCCATGTCCCACCTGATGTTGTACTAGCGAAAGCTGTTGTGCTTCCGATACAAACCGTATTTGTTCCTGTTACTGTTTGTGCAATTGGCGCACTTACAGTTACTGTTTGAGATGCTGTATTGATACAACCTCCTGCAGTTGTTACACTATAATTGATAGCACTAGTTCCTGCTGCAACTCCTGTTACAACTCCTGTACTTGCATCAACTGTAGCTACTGCTGTATCAGTAGAACTCCATGTCCCGCCTGATGTTGTACTAGCGAAAGCTGTTGTGCTTCCGATACAAACCGTATTTGTTCCTGTTACTGTTTGTGCAATTGGCGCACTTACAGTTACTGTTTGAGATGCTGTATTGATACAACCTCCTGCAGTTGTTACACTATAATTGATAGCACTAGTTCCTGCTGCAACTCCTGTTACAACTCCTGTACTTGCATCAACTGTAGCTACTGCTGTATCAGTAGAACTCCATGTCCCGCCTGATGTTGTACTAGCGAAAGCTGTTGTGCTTCCGATACAAACCGTATTTGTTCCTGTTACTGTTTGTGCAATTGGCGCACTTACAGTTACTGTTTGAGATGCTGTATTGATACAACCTCCTGCAGTTGTTACACTATAATTGATAGCACTAGTTCCTGCTGCAACTCCTGTTACAACTCCTGTACTTGCATCAACTGTAGCTACTGCTGTATCAGTAGAACTCCATGTCCCACCTGATGTTGTACTAGCGAAAGCTGTTGTGCTTCCGATACAAACCGTATTTGTTCCTGTTACTGTTTGTGCAATTGGCGCACTTACAGTTACTGTTTGAGATGCTGTATTGATACAACCTCCTGCAGTTGTTACACTATAATTGATAGCACTAGTTCCTGCTGCAACTCCTGTTACAACTCCTGTACTTGCATCAACTGTAGCTACTGCTGTATCAGTAGAACTCCATGTCCCACCTGATGTTGTACTAGCGAAAGCTGTTGTGCTTCCGATACAAACCGTATTTGTTCCTGTTACTGTTTGTGCAATTGGCGCACTTACAGTTACTGTTTGAGATGCTGTATTGATACAACCTCCTGCAGTTGTTACACTATAATTGATAGCACTAGTTCCTGCTGCAACTCCTGTTACAACTCCTGTACTTGCATCAACTGTAGCTACTGCTGTATCAGTAGAACTCCATGTCCCGCCTGATGTTGTACTAGCGAAAGCTGTTGTGCTTCCGATACAAACCGTATTTGTTCCTGTTACTGTTTGTGCAATTGGCGCACTTACAGTTACTGTTTGAGATGCTGTATTGATACAACCTCCTGCAGTTGTTACACTATAATTGATAGCACTAGTTCCTGCTGCAACTCCTGTTACAACTCCTGTACTTGCATCAACTGTAGCTACTGCTGTATCAGTAGAACTCCATGTCCCGCCTGATGTTGTACTAGCGAAAGCTGTTGTGCTTCCGATACAAACCGTATTTGTTCCTGTTACTGTTTGTGCAATTGGCGCACTTACAGTTACTGTTTGAGATGCTGTATTGATACAACCTCCTGCAGTTGTTACACTATAATTGATAGCACTAGTTCCTGCTGCAACTCCTGTTACAACTCCTGTACTTGCATCAACTGTAGCTACTGCTGTATCAGTAGAACTCCATGTCCCGCCTGATGTTGTACTAGCGAAAGCTGTTGTGCTTCCGATACAAACCGTATTTGTTCCTGTTACTGTTTGTGCAATTGGCGCACTTACAGTTACTGTTTGAGATGCTGTATTGATACAACCTCCTGCAGTTGTTACACTATAATTGATAGCACTAGTTCCTGCTGCAACTCCTGTTACAACTCCTGTACTTGCATCAACTGTAGCTACTGCTGTATCAGTAGAACTCCATGCCCCGCCTGATGTTGTACTAGCGAAAGCTGTTGTGCTTCCGATACAAACCGTATTTGTTCCTGTTACTGTTTGTGCAATTGGCGCACTTACAGTTACTGTTTGAGATGCTGTATTGATACAACCTCCTGCAGTTGTTACACTATAATTGATAGCACTAGTTCCTGCTGCAACTCCTGTTACAACTCCTGTACTTGCATCAACTGTAGCTACTGCTGTATCAGTAGAACTCCATGTCCCGCCTGATGTTGTACTAGCGAAAGCTGTTGTGCTTCCGATACAAACCGTATTTGTTCCTGTTACTGTTTGTGCAATTGGCGCACTTACAGTTACTGTTTGAGATGCTGTATTGATACAACCTCCTGCAGTTGTTACACTATAATTGATAGCACTAGTTCCTGCTGCAACTCCTGTTACAACTCCTGTACTTGCATCAACTGTAGCTACTGCTGTATCAGTAGAACTCCATGCCCCGCCTGATGTTGTACTAGCGAAAGCTGTTGTGCTTCCGATACAAACCGTATTTGTTCCTGTTACTGTTTGTGCAATTGGCGCACTTACAGTTACTGTTTGAGATGCTGTATTGATACAACCTCCTGCAGTTGTTACACTATAATTGATAGCACTAGTTCCTGCTGCAACTCCTGTTACAACTCCTGTACTTGCATCAACTGTAGCTACTGCTGTATCAGTAGAACTCCATGTCCCGCCTGATGTTGTACTAGCGAAAGCTGTTGTGCTTCCGATACAAACCGTATTTGTTCCTGTTACTGTTTGTGCAATTGGCGCACTTACAGTTACTGTTTGAGATGCTGTATTGATACAACCTCCTGCAGTTGTTACACTATAATTGATAGCACTAGTTCCTGCTGCAACTCCTGTTACAACTCCTGTACTTGCATCAACTGTAGCTACTGCTGTATCAGTAGAACTCCATGTCCCACCTGATGTTGTACTAGCGAAAGCTGTTGTGCTTCCGATACAAACCGTATTTGTTCCTGTTACTGTTTGTGCAATTGGCGCACTTACAGTTACTGTTTGAGATGCTGTATTGATACAACCTCCTGCAGTTGTTACACTATAATTGATAGCACTAGTTCCTGCTGCAACTCCTGTTACAACTCCTGTACTTGCATCAACTGTAGCTACTGCTGTATCAGTAGAACTCCATGTCCCACCTGATGTTGTACTAGCGAAAGCTGTTGTGCTTCCGATACAAACCGTATTTGTTCCTGTTACTGTTTGTGCAATTGGCGCACTTACAGTTACTGTTTGAGATGCTGTATTGATACAACCTCCTGCAGTTGTTACACTATAATTGATAGCACTAGTTCCTGCTGCAACTCCTGTTACAACTCCTGTACTTGCATCAACTGTAGCTACTGCTGTATCAGTAGAACTCCATGTCCCACCTGATGTTGTACTAGCGAAAGCTGTTGTGCTTCCGATACAAACCGTATTTGTTCCTGTTACTGTTTGTGCAATTGGCGCACTTACAGTTACTGTTTGAGATGCTGTATTGATACAACCTCCTGCAGTTGTTACACTATAATTGATAGCACTAGTTCCTGCTGCAACTCCTGTTACAACTCCTGTACTTGCATCAACTGTAGCTACTGCTGTATCAGTAGAACTCCATGTCCCACCTGATGTTGTACTAGCGAAAGCTGTTGTGCTTCCGATACAAACCGTATTTGTTCCTGTTACTGTTTGTGCAATTGGCGCACTTACAGTTACTGTTTGAGATGCTGTATTGATACAACCTCCTGCAGTTGTTACACTATAATTGATAGCACTAGTTCCTGCTGCAACTCCTGTTACAACTCCTGTACTTGCATCAACTGTAGCTACTGCTGTATCAGTAGAACTCCATGTCCCGCCTGATGTTGTACTAGCGAAAGCTGTTGTGCTTCCGATACAAACCGTATTTGTTCCTGTTACTGTTTGTGCAATTGGCGCACTTACAGTTACTGTTTGAGATGCTGTATTGATACAACCTCCTGCAGTTGTTACACTATAATTGATAGCACTAGTTCCTGCTGCAACTCCTGTTACAACTCCTGTACTTGCATCAACTGTAGCTACTGCTGTATCAGTAGAACTCCATGTCCCACCTGATGTTGTACTAGCGAAAGCTGTTGTGCTTCCGATACAAACCGTATTTGTTCCTGTTACTGTTTGTGCAATTGGCGCACTTACAGTTACTGTTTGAGATGCTGTATTGATACAACCTCCTGCAGTTGTTACACTATAATTGATAGCACTAGTTCCTGCTGCAACTCCTGTTACAACTCCTGTACTTGCATCAACTGTAGCTACTGCTGTATCAGTAGAACTCCATGTCCCACCTGATGTTGTACTAGCGAAAGCTGTTGTGCTTCCGATACAAACCGTATTTGTTCCTGTTACTGTTTGTGCAATTGGCGCACTTACAGTTACTGTTTGAGATGCTGTATTGATACAACCTCCTGCAGTTGTTACACTATAATTGATAGCACTAGTTCCTGCTGCAACTCCTGTTACAACTCCTGTACTTGCATCAACTGTAGCTACTGCTGTATCAGTAGAACTCCATGTCCCGCCTGATGTTGTACTAGCGAAAGCTGTTGTGCTTCCGATACAAACCGTATTTGTTCCTGTTACTGTTTGTGCAATTGGCGCACTTACAGTTACTGTTTGAGATGCTGTATTGATACAACCTCCTGCAGTTGTTACACTATAATTGATAGCACTAGTTCCTGCTGCAACTCCTGTTACAACTCCTGTACTTGCATCAACTGTAGCTACTGCTGTATCAGTAGAACTCCATGCCCCGCCTGATGTTGTACTAGCGAAAGCTGTTGTGCTTCCGATACAAACCGTATTTGTTCCTGTTACTGTTTGTGCAATTGGCGCACTTACAGTTACTGTTTGAGATGCTGTATTGATACAACCTCCTGCAGTTGTTACACTATAATTGATAGCACTAGTTCCTGCTGCAACTCCTGTTACAACTCCTGTACTTGCATCAACTGTAGCTACTGCTGTATCAGTAGAACTCCATGTCCCGCCTGATGTTGTACTAGCGAAAGCTGTTGTGCTTCCGATACAAACCGTATTTGTTCCTGTTACTGTTTGTGCAATTGGCGCACTTACAGTTACTGTTTGAGATGCTGTATTGATACAACCTCCTGCAGTTGTTACACTATAATTGATAGCACTAGTTCCTGCTGCAACTCCTGTTACAACTCCTGTACTTGCATCAACTGTAGCTACTGCTGTATCAGTAGAACTCCATGTCCCGCCTGATGTTGTACTAGCGAAAGCTGTTGTGCTTCCGATACAAACCGTATTTGTTCCTGTTACTGTTTGTGCAATTGGCGCACTTACAGTTACTGTTTGAGATGCTGTATTGATACAACCTCCTGCAGTTGTTACACTATAATTGATAGCACTAGTTCCTGCTGCAACTCCTGTTACAACTCCTGTACTTGCATCAACTGTAGCTACTGCTGTATCAGTAGAACTCCATGTCCCGCCTGATGTTGTACTAGCGAAAGCTGTTGTGCTTCCGATACAAACCGTATTTGTTCCTGTTACTGTTTGTGCAATTGGCGCACTTACAGTTACTGTTTGAGATGCTGTATTGATACAACCTCCTGCAGTTGTTACACTATAATTGATAGCACTAGTTCCTGCTGCAACTCCTGTTACAACTCCTGTACTTGCATCAACTGTAGCTACTGCTGTATCAGTAGAACTCCATGCCCCGCCTGATGTTGTACTAGCGAAATCTGTTGTGCTTCCGATACAAACCGTATTTGTTCCTGTTACTGTTTGTGCAATTGGCGCACTTACAGTTACTGTTTGAGATGCTGTATTGATACAACCTCCTGCAGTTGTTACACTATAATTGATAGCACTAGTTCCTGCTGCAACTCCTGTTACAACTCCTGTACTTGCATCAACTGTAGCTACTGCTGTATCAGTAGAACTCCATGTCCCGCCTGATGTTGTACTAGCGAAAGCTGTTGTGCTTCCGATACAAACCGTATTTGTTCCTGTTACTGTTTGTGCAATTGGCGCACTTACAGTTACTGTTTGAGATGCTGTATTGATACAACCTCCTGCAGTTGTTACACTATAATTGATAGCACTAGTTCCTGCTGCAACTCCTGTTACAACTCCTGTACTTGCATCAACTGTAGCTACTGCTGTATCAGTAGAACTCCATGCCCCGCCTGATGTTGTACTAGCGAAAGCTGTTGTGCTTCCGATACAAACCGTATTTGTTCCTGTTACTGTTTGTGCAATTGGCGCACTTACAGTTACTGTTTGAGATGCTGTATTGATACAACCTCCTGCAGTTGTTACACTATAATTGATAGCACTAGTTCCTGCTGCAACTCCTGTTACAACTCCTGTACTTGCATCAACTGTAGCTACTGCTGTATCAGTAGAACTCCATGTCCCGCCTGATGTTGTACTAGCGAAAGCTGTTGTGCTTCCGATACAAACCGTATTTGTTCCTGTTACTGTTTGTGCAATTGGCGCACTTACAGTTACTGTTTGAGATGCTGTATTGATACAACCTCCTGCAGTTGTTACACTATAATTGATAGCACTAGTTCCTGCTGCAACTCCTGTTACAACTCCTGTACTTGCATCAACTGTAGCTACTGCTGTATCAGTAGAACTCCATGTCCCACCTGATGTTGTACTAGCGAAAGCTGTTGTGCTTCCGATACAAACCGTATTTGTTCCTGTTACTGTTTGTGCAATTGGCGCACTTACAGTTACTGTTTGAGATGCTGTATTGATACAACCTCCTGCAGTTGTTACACTATAATTGATAGCACTAGTTCCTGCTGCAACTCCTGTTACAACTCCTGTACTTGCATCAACTGTAGCTACTGCTGTATCAGTAGAACTCCATGTCCCACCTGATGTTGTACTAGCGAAAGCTGTTGTGCTTCCGATACAAACCGTATTTGTTCCTGTTACTGTTTGTGCAATTGGCGCACTTACAGTTACTGTTTGAGATGCTGTATTGATACAACCTCCTGCAGTTGTTACACTATAATTGATAGCACTAGTTCCTGCTGCAACTCCTGTTACAACTCCTGTACTTGCATCAACTGTAGCTACTGCTGTATCAGTAGAACTCCATGTCCCACCTGATGTTGTACTAGCGAAAGCTGTTGTGCTTCCGATACAAACCGTATTTGTTCCTGTTACTGTTTGTGCAATTGGCGCACTTACAGTTACTGTTTGAGATGCTGTATTGATACAACCTCCTGCAGTTGTTACACTATAATTGATAGCACTAGTTCCTGCTGCAACTCCTGTTACAACTCCTGTACTTGCATCAACTGTAGCTACTGCTGTATCAGTAGAACTCCATGTCCCACCTGATGTTGTACTAGCGAAAGCTGTTGTGCTTCCGATACAAACCGTATTTGTTCCTGTTACTGTTTGTGCAATTGGCGCACTTACAGTTACTGTTTGAGATGCTGTATTGATACAACCTCCTGCAGTTGTTACACTATAATTGATAGCACTAGTTCCTGCTGCAACTCCTGTTACAACTCCTGTACTTGCATCAACTGTAGCTACTGCTGTATCAGTAGAACTCCATGTCCCACCTGATGTTGTACTAGCGAAAGCTGTTGTGCTTCCGATACAAACCGTATTTGTTCCTGTTACTGTTTGTGCAATTGGCGCACTTACAGTTACTGTTTGAGATGCTGTATTGATACAACCTCCTGCAGTTGTTACACTATAATTGATAGCACTAGTTCCTGCTGCAACTCCTGTTACAACTCCTGTACTTGCATCAACTGTAGCTACTGCTGTATCAGTAGAACTCCATGTCCCGCCTGATGTTGTACTAGCGAAAGCTGTTGTGCTTCCGATACAAACCGTATTTGTTCCTGTTACTGTTTGTGCAATTGGCGCACTTACAGTTACTGTTTGAGATGCTGTATTGATACAACCTCCTGCAGTTGTTACACTATAATTGATAGCACTAGTTCCTGCTGCAACTCCTGTTACAACTCCTGTACTTGCATCAACTGTAGCTACTGCTGTATCAGTAGAACTCCATGTCCCGCCTGATGTTGTACTAGCGAAAGCTGTTGTGCTTCCGATACAAACCGTATTTGTTCCTGTTACTGTTTGTGCAATTGGCGCACTTACAGTTACTGTTTGAGATGCTGTATTGATACAACCTCCTGCAGTTGTTACACTATAATTGATAGCACTAGTTCCTGCTGCAACTCCTGTTACAACTCCTGTACTTGCATCAACTGTAGCTACTGCTGTATCAGTAGAACTCCATGTCCCACCTGATGTTGTACTAGCGAAAGCTGTTGTGCTTCCGATACAAACCGTATTTGTTCCTGTTACTGTTTGTGCAATTGGCGCACTTACAGTTACTGTTTGAGATGCTGTATTGATACAACCTCCTGCAGTTGTTACACTATAATTGATAGCACTAGTTCCTGCTGCAACTCCTGTTACAACTCCTGTACTTGCATCAACTGTAGCTACTGCTGTATCAGTAGAACTCCATGCCCCGCCTGATGTTGTACTAGCGAAAGCTGTTGTGCTTCCGATACAAACCGTATTTGTTCCTGTTACTGTTTGTGCAATTGGCGCACTTACAGTTACTGTTTGAGATGCTGTATTGATACAACCTCCTGCAGTTGTTACACTATAATTGATAGCACTAGTTCCTGCTGCAACTCCTGTTACAACTCCTGTACTTGCATCAACTGTAGCTACTGCTGTATCAGTAGAACTCCATGTCCCGCCTGATGTTGTACTAGCGAAAGCTGTTGTGCTTCCGATACAAACCGTATTTGTTCCTGTTACTGTTTGTGCAATTGGCGCACTTACAGTTACTGTTTGAGATGCTGTATTGATACAACCTCCTGCAGTTGTTACACTATAATTGATAGCACTAGTTCCTGCTGCAACTCCTGTTACAACTCCTGTACTTGCATCAACTGTAGCTACTGCTGTATCAGTAGAACTCCATGTCCCACCTGATGTTGTACTAGCGAAAGCTGTTGTGCTTCCGATACAAACCGTATTTGTTCCTGTTACTGTTTGTGCAATTGGCGCACTTACAGTTACTGTTTGAGATGCTGTATTGATACAACCTCCTGCAGTTGTTACACTATAATTGATAGCACTAGTTCCTGCTGCAACTCCTGTTACAACTCCTGTACTTGCATCAACTGTAGCTACTGCTGTATCAGTAGAACTCCATGTCCCGCCTGATGTTGTACTAGCGAAAGCTGTTGTGCTTCCGATACAAACCGTATTTGTTCCTGTTACTGTTTGTGCAATTGGCGCACTTACAGTTACTGTTTGAGATGCTGTATTGATACAACCTCCTGCAGTTGTTACACTATAATTGATAGCACTAGTTCCTGCTGCAACTCCTGTTACAACTCCTGTACTTGCATCAACTGTAGCTACTGCTGTATCAGTAGAACTCCATGTCCCACCTGATGTTGTACTAGCGAAAGCTGTTGTGCTTCCGATACAAACCGTATTTGTTCCTGTTACTGTTTGTGCAATTGGCGCACTTACAGTTACTGTTTGAGATGCTGTATTGATACAACCTCCTGCAGTTGTTACACTATAATTGATAGCACTAGTTCCTGCTGCAACTCCTGTTACAACTCCTGTACTTGCATCAACTGTAGCTACTGCTGTATCAGTAGAACTCCATGTCCCGCCTGATGTTGTACTAGCGAAAGCTGTTGTGCTTCCGATACAAACCGTATTTGTTCCTGTTACTGTTTGTGCAATTGGCGCACTTACAGTTACTGTTTGAGATGCTGTATTGATACAACCTCCTGCAGTTGTTACACTATAATTGATAGCACTAGTTCCTGCTGCAACTCCTGTTACAACTCCTGTACTTGCATCAACTGTAGCTACTGCTGTATCAGTAGAACTCCATGTCCCGCCTGATGTTGTACTAGCGAAAGCTGTTGTGCTTCCGATACAAACCGTATTTGTTCCTGTTACTGTTTGTGCAATTGGCGCACTTACAGTTACTGTTTGAGATGCTGTATTGATACAACCTCCTGCAGTTGTTACACTATAATTGATAGCACTAGTTCCTGCTGCAACTCCTGTTACAACTCCTGTACTTGCATCAACTGTAGCTACTGCTGTATCAGTAGAACTCCATGTCCCGCCTGATGTTGTACTAGCGAAAGCTGTTGTGCTTCCGATACAAACCGTATTTGTTCCTGTTACTGTTTGTGCAATTGGCGCACTTACAGTTACTGTTTGAGATGCTGTATTGATACAACCTCCTGCAGTTGTTACACTATAATTGATAGCACTAGTTCCTGCTGCAACTCCTGTTACAACTCCTGTACTTGCATCAACTGTAGCTACTGCTGTATCAGTAGAACTCCATGTCCCGCCTGATGTTGTACTAGCGAAAGCTGTTGTGCTTCCGATACAAACCGTATTTGTTCCTGTTACTGTTTGTGCAATTGGCGCACTTACAGTTACTGTTTGAGATGCTGTATTGATACAACCTCCTGCAGTTGTTACACTATAATTGATAGCACTAGTTCCTGCTGCAACTCCTGTTACAACTCCTGTACTTGCATCAACTGTAGCTACTGCTGTATCAGTAGAACTCCATGTCCCACCTGATGTTGTACTAGCGAAAGCTGTTGTGCTTCCGATACAAACCGTATTTGTTCCTGTTACTGTTTGTGCAATTGGCGCACTTACAGTTACTGTTTGAGATGCTGTATTGATACAACCTCCTGCAGTTGTTACACTATAATTGATAGCACTAGTTCCTGCTGCAACTCCTGTTACAACTCCTGTACTTGCATCAACTGTAGCTACTGCTGTATCAGTAGAACTCCATGTCCCGCCTGATGTTGTACTAGCGAAAGCTGTTGTGCTTCCGATACAAACCGTATTTGTTCCTGTTACTGTTTGTGCAATTGGCGCACTTACAGTTACTGTTTGAGATGCTGTATTGATACAACCTCCTGCAGTTGTTACACTATAATTGATAGCACTAGTTCCTGCTGCAACTCCTGTTACAACTCCTGTACTTGCATCAACTGTAGCTACTGCTGTATCAGTAGAACTCCATGTCCCACCTGATGTTGTACTAGCGAAAGCTGTTGTGCTTCCGATACAAACCGTATTTGTTCCTGTTACTGTTTGTGCAATTGGCGCACTTACAGTTACTGTTTGAGATGCTGTATTGATACAACCTCCTGCAGTTGTTACACTATAATTGATAGCACTAGTTCCTGCTGCAACTCCTGTTACAACTCCTGTACTTGCATCAACTGTAGCTACTGCTGTATCAGTAGAACTCCATGTCCCACCTGATGTTGTACTAGCGAAAGCTGTTGTGCTTCCGATACAAACCGTATTTGTTCCTGTTACTGTTTGTGCAATTGGCGCACTTACAGTTACTGTTTGAGATGCTGTATTGATACAACCTCCTGCAGTTGTTACACTATAATTGATAGCACTAGTTCCTGCTGCAACTCCTGTTACAACTCCTGTACTTGCATCAACTGTAGCTACTGCTGTATCAGTAGAACTCCATGTCCCGCCTGATGTTGTACTAGCGAAAGCTGTTGTGCTTCCGATACAAACCGTATTTGTTCCTGTTACTGTTTGTGCAATTGGCGCACTTACAGTTACTGTTTGAGATGCTGTATTGATACAACCTCCTGCAGTTGTTACACTATAATTGATAGCACTAGTTCCTGCTGCAACTCCTGTTACAACTCCTGTACTTGCATCAACTGTAGCTACTGCTGTATCAGTAGAACTCCATGTCCCACCTGATGTTGTACTAGCGAAAGCTGTTGTGCTTCCGATACAAACCGTATTTGTTCCTGTTACTGTTTGTGCAATTGGCGCACTTACAGTTACTGTTTGAGATGCTGTATTGATACAACCTCCTGCAGTTGTTACACTATAATTGATAGCACTAGTTCCTGCTGCAACTCCTGTTACAACTCCTGTACTTGCATCAACTGTAGCTACTGCTGTATCAGTAGAACTCCATGTCCCGCCTGATGTTGTACTAGCGAAAGCTGTTGTGCTTCCGATACAAACCGTATTTGTTCCTGTTACTGTTTGGGCGATTGGTGCACTTACAGTTATAGCCCCAGTAGTATTTACTGTACCACAACCTCCCGTTAAGCTAACTGTATACGAGAACGAACCAGAGGCGGTTGGCGTTCCGCTGATAGTCACAACATTTCCAGCCCAAGAACCCGTCACACCAGTAGGCAAACCACTGACTGTAGCTCCCGAAGCTCCTGTTGTTGTATACGTAATATTCGTAATTGCAGTATTGATACATTTAGTCTGGGAATCCGTACCCGCAGCTGAACTCAATGCAATGGTATTATTTGCACTCGTCGTTACCTCAATCACATTGGAAGAATCAGTACTAAGACCACATGAATTTGACGCCCAAACCCTATAAAAATATTTAATCCCTGGAGTTAATCCCGTTAGAGTATAAGAAGTAGAAGTACTATTTAAATCAACTCCGTTAAGCCCATTGACAATCTGAGTAAATTCGATATTAGTAGAAACCGCCAACGAATAAGAAGTAGCTCCAGCAACCGCATTCCAGTTAGCAGTAAAGCCACTGCAAGTTACAGCTGTTGCAGCTGTAGCCACAGGCGCTGATGGTCTTACTGGTTGTGCATCAACCGCAACACTTGCCGATGTTACACTTGTACATCCAGCTGAATTGGTTACAGTATAAGTATATGTTCCTGTAGCTAATCCTGAGATTGTAGTACTAGCCCCCGTTCCTGTTGAAGTTACAGCTCCTGGACTTCTTGTTAAAGTCCATGTCCCACTTGACGGCAATCCATTTAAGACAACACTTCCAGCAGCTACTGAACAAGTGGGTTGCGTGATTGTTCCAACTGTTGGAGCTGTAATTGTTGACAGATTCAAAGTAACCGAAGCACTATTATTCGTTGGGATTTCATCTTTCCCTTTACCAGAAATATTTGCCGTATTGGTATAAGAACCTGTAGCGTTTACTTTGGCTGTAATTCTTAATATAACAGTAGCCGGATAAAAAAAAGAATCGCCAATAGTCCAAACCCCTGTACCTGACACATAACTACCATTCCCATTATCACTTACATAAGTATAACCTGTGGGGAGTTTATCTACAACCTTTACCTCCTGTTCAGTAGAAGGACCATTATTAGTTGCTGTTAAAGTAAAAACTACATTATTCCCAACACTTTGACAATTAGAATCTACACTCATCGTAATTCCAAGATCAGCTTTTTGAGCTACAATTGAAGAAGAAAATATTAAAAACAAAAACAAAAAAACTCTTTTCAAAAAAGTAAAATTCCGCATATAGGCAATGATGTTAAATTTTTAAGTAAATTATTAAGGATTGGATGCTGAGATCAAATAAGTCCGTAGCGCTATTTTTTGTCCAAGCCAATCCGGAAATCTTGGGGTTTAAAGCAGTGCTGTAGGTCGAATTGAGATTAAAAAAAGAATCAGCTTTGCGCTTTCTGCTTTTCTTACAACTCCTCTAGCCCAGCAACCAACTAGGAATCAAATTCCGACAAAAAACCAAAACCGTTAACAAGGAGTGATCTAACAAATAAATTGTCGCCTGAAGAATTTGCGACTGGGGATAATTGCAGAAACAATTGATCCATATATAATTCAGTAGGTTTCATACTATTTATATCAAAGGATAAATTTTATCCTTAAGTTTAACAATCAGATATTTAGGTGTGCGAAAATACACTAATTAAAAACAACAGAAAACATTAATATTGTTTTATTTATAATTATCGACAAACGGTATTTTTCTATAGATGAACTACATTAAATTCACCTATAAATCCTTTATTTTACTACAAAAAAGTCGTTTTTTTTAGAAAAAACTATATCGTAGTGGGTTGTGGGTTGTCGGTTGTGAGTTGTGAGTTGTGGCCCTTCGTCCGGCTCAGGGCAGGCTTAGCTCAGGGTAGGATCTGCTACCATTGACGTTTTTATTAAAAGAGAAATATTAAGGTTGCTAATTTTCTTTTTTAGTGGTGTATCCTTCGTCTGTTCCCTGTGCCCGCGTTTGAATCTTCGATTTCAATGCCCGAAAATTAAAAACACTACTCTCTGATTTCTAAGTTAAAAAATTTGACCGCAAATTCCGCAAATTTTCACTGATTCGTTTGCGGGAATTTGTAGGGTTTGTGGTTAGAAACACTTTTGCATTGGGGTGTGGGTTGTAGGGTGTCGGTTGTGGGGTGTGTCCTTCGACTATGCTCAGGATGACAGTGGGTTGTGAGTTGTCGGTTGTGAGTTGTCGGTTTCCTGAATCCAGCATTCTTTGCTGTTTTCATTTCACTATAACATTTTTACTTTTTCGCTAGATGAAAGAAGCTTCTTAAAAATTAAAAACATCATCCTCTGATTTGGCAGTTAAAAAATCCCACCGATGATTCCGCTAATTCGTTTTTGGTTAAAAACCAGTTCTTATTTTATTATATTAACAACACATAAATCGCATAACTAGGCAATTGATTATGCTCTCCAAAAATTATTTGAACCAGTCATTGGACCAGTCATTGAACTAGTTCGCAGAATGTGTAAAAATCGGTCTGAGTTATTTATCTCAAACGACTAACCCACAATCAGCGGTTGTACCAGTTCTAATTTTAAGCCCGTGTATAAACAAAATTCTTCAATGCTTAGGAATTGATGTTCTTGCTTATTCAATTCCTTTTTAATGGCAATTAGAAGTAATCTTGAATACCGATAACTTTTACCTGTAATCCTCTGAACGTCTTTTGGGTATATGCATATTCTTTTCTGTTCTGCTTTCATTGACCCGTTCTAAAATAACTATAAATATTATTAAATAAATCTTATTATAGTTATACAAATATAACTTTTAATCCGAAACTTACTACACAAAATCAGGCCGGTACCTTCGCCTTGCTCGTGCCTAAAAACTAATTCGGATCTATATCTAAAACTGTAGTATCCTTATGACCATTAGGATGGAACTAAAAGTCAAGAGAGATTTGTAGCGGGGAAAGCTTTGATGAGATCCCCGTCTTTATTTAGTGCTGTCGCCTTTCTGTAATTTATTTTCGAAATCAAATTCCTTCAACCAAAAAACATTAATTCCATTTTGTTGAAAATGAAAATTATAGTTTAATACTTTTCTTTTTTGCTTAATCAACCCTTCGACTTCGCTCAGGATGACAGTGGGTTGTGGGTTGTGGGTTGTGAGTTATCGGTTATCGGTTGTGGGTTGTGGGTTGTGGGTTGTGGGTTGTGGGTTGTGGGTTGTGGGTTGTGTCCTTCGGCCCTTCGTCAAAAGCTCAGGGCAGGCTCTGCTCAGGATGACAGTGGGGTGTGGGTTTTCTGTTATCGGTTAGGGTTGGAAATAAGCTTGATAGAAAAATAATACTGGAATTTGCCGCACTGGGATGTAAAATTGTATAGTATAAAATAGGCCATAATGGTTTTTAATAGTCCTTTATGGTCGTTTATGAACCCTAGTGCTTTGATTTTCATTTAAATAGTGAAAGCTTTGTACCATAGATCCGCTTTTAGATGCATCGAAATTGGTTTTATAAGGTTTGAAAAAATGTACCTAACATTTTATACATCAACATTATAACAATTAGAAATTATGGCCCAGCAAAAAGGTATAATTAAATTAAGAGGTACTATCGGGGATATTACTTTTTACAAAACTAAAGACGGTCATTTGGCTCGTGAAAAAGGAGGCGTTGATGCCAAACGAATTGCCAATGATCCTGCTTTTCAGCGTACAAGGGAAAATGGAGCTGAATTTGGCAGAGCCGGAAAGGCAGGTAAAGTTTTAAGATCTTCGATACGCAGCCTGCTTTTGAATGCTGCTGACAGCAGAATGGTCAGCCGATTGACACAAGCTATGATCAAGGTCATTCAGGCCGACACTATCAGTATCCGTGGTTTGCGAAACGTTATTGACGGAGAAGCTGAATTGTTAGGCGGTTTCGAATTTAATATCAATGGGACATTGGGTAGTAGTTTGTTTGCCCCTTATGCCGGAACTATTGATCGTATTAGTGGTGAAATTGCGGTTGCCATTGCTCCTTTTGTGCCCGCAAATATGATTGCTGCTCCTGCCGGGACGACGCATTTTAAAATCATTTCGGCTGGAACCGAAATTGATTTCGAAGCGGAAACATTTGTAGCCTCGCACTCAGAAACTGCTACTTTAGCCTGGGATATGGCACCTACGATTGCCATTAGCCATGTCAATATGGTGACTCCAAACAGTACTAAGCCTTTATTTTTAGTATTGGGCATGGAGTTTTACCAAGAGGTCAACGGACAGATGTACCCCTTGAAAAATGGTGCTTATAACGCATTGGCTGTGGTTGCCGTAAGCGGACTATAAATGGTTTTGGTATTGACCAGAACGTATTTCCCCGAAGGAACTAACGGGAAGCTTGTACATGAAGGCACAATAATCTGTCATACGATTGAATTGCCATGGAAAGACAATCTTAGTCAAGTTTCCTGTATTCCTGAGGGGGAATACTTTATAGAAAAGCGCTACAGTAGCCGATTTGGATGGCATTTGGAAGTTTTGAATGTTCCGAACAGGAGTTTGATTTTGTTTCATCCGGCTAACAATGCCTTGAACGAACTACGGGGTTGTATTGCTCCTGTTAGTCAACATTCAGGTTTTGGATTAGGGCTCCAATCGAAACAAGCCTTTAGAAAGCTTCAAACGGTGGTTTATCCTGAACTGGATGCAAAAGAGAGTATTTTATTAATTGTTCAATCTTGATTCCTTAAGGGAATTGCAAAAAAATAAAATTATGAATGTTATCAAACGAGCGAAAGCTCCCACTCCAAAATTTTTTAAAATGCTTCGAAATATCGGGCTTGCCTTGGCGGCGGTTGGCGGCAGTATTATTGCTGCACCAGTAGCCTTGCCTTTGACCCTTGTTTCGATAGGCGGTTATCTGGCTGTTGCCGGTGGTGTATTATCGGCTGTAAGTCAGCTGACTGGCGAGCCTAATTATGATCCTGATGCAAACGAGTAACAGTCCGCTCATAGGGACTGCCAGTGGTACTTTTTTGAGTGTGCTACCGAATTTACAATCGGAAGACTTATTGAAAACCATTGTGCTGGCAATTATTGGCGCAGTTGTTAGTTTTGCCATCTCGGTCCTGCTCAAAAAACTGGTTCGAAAGGAGAAGAAATGAAACTTTTCCTGATGTGAGTTGTGTCCTTCGGCAAGCTCAGGATGACTCTGTTGTGAGTCTTGAGTCCAGACCTTAAGGTCTGGGCTTTTTTTTGATTTAAGGGAGGTTCTTGTGGGTTTCCGGTTATGGGTCATTGGCTTTCCCGAGGCTAACATATTGCTTGTGCCCAAACCAATTCTAATCTATTTTTAAAACTGTATTATCATTATCACCAATTTGAAAGGGACGCAAAGTCAGGAGACGTTTGCGGAACTGATCTTTTTTATTTTGCTTTTAGGTATGGAAGAGATTACCCCAAGCATCAAATTGGCGTCTTTCTACCGCCACAGCTGCCTCGTCAGAGATGACAATTATACTTCCCAGATAATCCCGGTGTAAATAATATTTTTTATCGAAAATGGCCCCAGCTCTTCGAAGTGTTTCCTAAAAGTCAGGGTTGCTGTGCGAAGTCTCCCGACTTCGTACCCGTTCCAATATTCCGTCCCTACTTTGTCAAACTCAATATTCATTATATTTAGTAAAATTATTCAAATTCAAAACATCAACAATAGGATTGTCTGCTTTTTCAATTTTTAGTAATCCTGTATCTGAAACATAATTACTGGCACTGGAATAAATATAATGCGATGCTTTCTCGACAATACCAGCACGCACAGGATTAAGATGGATATAATCCAACTTTGACCACATAAATTGGTTGCTATAAATTTCTTCAGGATGATTGCCGTACTGCCAAAACTGATAGTTTTTGTTTCTAGAATGACTTTCGGTTGCTAATTTAAAACGCTCCAACATCCATTCTCGTCGACTCTCTGGATCTGATTTTATCTTTTCTAATATTTTTGTAGCCGTAAATTTCTTGAAATCTCGCAACAAATCCGACAATTCTCCATCGCCCGATTGCACTACCATGTGGATGTGATTGCTCATAATTACATAGCCATACAAAACCATTGCTTTGTTTGTAATACAATATTCTAAACATGCTACAACTATGTCTCTGTAATTTTTTCTTGTAAAAACATCAACCCAATCTACAACGGTTGCTGTGATAAAATGAGGCAAAGTTTGATCTCTTATTTTATACCCCTCTGACATATCTTTTTAATTCAAATATAATAGTTTTTTACTACAAATAAATACTTGCCTTTTTTGACTTGTTTTTGTTGCTCACGTTGTGGCTCAACCTCAACTTTGTGGGTACGAAGTCAGGAGACTTCGCACAGCGCCCTAGATTTTTAAGAATGTTTATTTTTTATGGAACACTTCGGAGAGCTGGTGTCGGGAGACTTCGCACAGCACCCTAGAATTTTAAGAATGTTTTTTTTTATGGAACACTTCGGAGAGCTGGTGTCGGGAGACTTCGCACAGCACCCTAGAATTTTAAGAATGTTTTTTTTTATGGAACACTTCGGAGAGCTGGGTTGATAGTCCAGTCATCAAAAATTTTGCTAAAAATCTATTAAGAGACTATGAGGCTGTTAACAATGCAGTGATTACTCCATATAGTAATGGGCAAGTTGAAGGCCAGGTTAATAGACTTAAGAACATAAAAAGGATGATGTATGGAAGGGCTGGATTCCAATCGTTAAGAAAAATAGTGTTGTCCAAATCGATTTTAGATCACCAAAATTGACGAAGAACCACTTTGTAGCGGAATCATGGTGCACTTTGTAGCGGAATCGTGGCGACCTTTACAGCGGAATATCCAGATAGAGAATATCTGTACAATACCTGGTATAGGTGAGCTAACTGCTGTTATTATTTTGGCGGAAACTAATGGTTTTGAACTCATACGAAGCAAGAGACAATTGACAAGTTATGCAGGACTTGATGTTAAAGAAAAACAATCCGGAACATCGGTAAAAGGAAAACCTCGAATATCAAAAAGCGGAAATAGACACTTGCGCAAAGCAATGCATTTACCAGCACTAGCTGCAGTAAAATGGGATGATAATTTCAGAGATTTATACCTGCCACAAAACTACTAAAAAAAGTCTCTCAAAATGGTGTTCAAGGAGCTACTTTAAAGATTTCTTTGCTGAAAATATAGCAACTTTATAGAACCAGAAAACCCGAGCTATTGCTCGGGTTTTCTGGTTCTATGTCTTTTTTTTGAACTACATTTTATTTTTGAGAAGTTTTTTTGTCTCATTATTATAAAGTTCTTTTGCAATAGTTATTTCCTTTGCATTGATAAAATCATCTATACTGATGTATATAAATCCATTATCATCATCTATATTTAGATTTTTTTTGTCGGCACATTTTACACTTTTTTTTCCATCTATTAGGTAAAGTAATATTCCGTCATTAAAATTTTTAATCGCAAGTTCAATTAATCTTTTGTAAATCACTTTATTTATTTCTTCATAACTAATACTTCTAAAACAAGATTTTATAGAACATAAATCTTCTAATGGAAAATTAGGATATGCTTCAATTTTTTCAAGAGGAGTTAAATCACTATGACAAAATGTGTAATATTTTTTTTGAATATCTCCCATTTGATTTTGACTAAATGAAATATTTGATGCTAATAAGAAAAGAAAGAATATCTTTTTCATAAACATATCAGTTTTTAGGTTAGTTTTCATCATTTAGTTAGATTTAAAAATTGATTATACATCTGACTATTAAAGTAAGGAGAACCCATACTTTGTTCCCAACCATAAGCCTTAACTTCTGAACGGGCATTATTTCCGAATTGATTTAGCCATCCAGCATAATTACCGCTTATATAATCTGCAACGTGATTTAATTCGTGACCAGCTACACTTGCAACGTGTCTTACACTGTTTAAAGCCAGCTTTTTTTATATAAATTAATCCTTTAGATACTATTTTGTAATTTCCTGGCGTCCCTGTTTGTGATTTTTGGGCTTGACCACAAACATTATCTTTTCCGCCTATGACATCTTGTATTTCAAACCTTACTTCATGATACTTTTCTTTACCAAGTTCAACTTCAAGATTCTCACAATCTTTATCAAACTCTGAAATATTATTTTTTAAAATCCCATTTAGTGTATTCATACTAGGAAGTCCAAAAGGGACTGTTGCTCCAGAGCCCCAGATAATTACAGGAGGTGTTTTTAGATAATTTTGAATTACTGTAAATACTGTTTCTTTTATTTCTTCCATTTCAAATATGCCTTTCAAAAAATTATTTTATCACAATATTTAATTGCCTCGGGACAATGAATAACTATTCCGTTTTCAATTTGAACTTCAGAAAACCATAATAACCTGTGTTCTTGTTGATGCTCATATTTTTTATGCTTCATAAACATTTCAACCCCTAAAGTTATTTGGGATAATTCCTCTTTCATTATAATTGGATTTTCAAAGTCAATATCATGAAATGCTTTATTCTGTTCATTTTCTAATATTTGAACTTTAGAATCTCCATATATACAATCTCCTTCAATACCGGTATTAACAAAAGGTAATTTCCTTGCTATTTCTTTACCAAAATTTACTGAATCTTTTATTTTTATTGCACCTATACCTTTAAAATCCTTAATTACATTTTCATTCAAAGAATTTGTAGCACACAGTACATAAGCGTTGATCCCACCTTCATAAGATACATATTGGCTAGCGTCTTTGCCATTAAATCCACCAACTAGATTTTGTCCTTCAGTTCTATCACCTTGCATTTCATCTTCATATTTTTTAAAATTTTTAAAACTTGATAGATAAATATTTCCATTCTCAAAAAAATCTTCAACATATTGAATATCACTTAAAATTCTGTAAATAGGATTTAATCTACTTAACCAAGTTACATGAAAAGCTGATGTACTGTGAATATAGTTCATAATGTTTGCGAAATTTCAGCTCCAACTTTTGTCATTCTTGCTAGTATTAATTCTTCCAATTCTTTATTATCATATTCAATAACCTCGTGCCAACTTTATTTCCATTCTATGTTTTGTATCTCACTCATTATTTACAGGTGAATTGTTAATGCTGGGTTTATTGTTTTTAAAATTTTAAAATTAAAAAGGTAAATCATCATCATCGTCATTAACTAAAGAAACTTGTCCAGTTGATTCAATTGTTGATATGCTTTCATTATATTTTTTAATAATTTCGATTATTGTTTCCAAAACAATTGAAATTTTCCCTTCTTTAGGTAAATCATCAGTGTTTTCAATTTTAATGAAAATGTTTTCTTCAATAAAAACGGTTAAAGTTTCTACTAAATTAGTAAAGTCAATATCGCCAGTGTAATCAATTTGAAGATTATTAGAACCGATACCCTCAATTGTAATAATGTTAGCATCTTCATCAAACAATATTTTAGCTATTTTTTCTGTCATTTTAATTATCTTTTAAAATTCTTTTAATGTTATATTTTTTAGATCGCATATTGAAGATATATTCTCCACCATCAAGTATTCCGCAAATTTCTTTTTGAGCATTTTGATTTTCAAGGACAACTTGTTTATAGCTAATCTTGTTACTTTGATTTGATGCTATGATTATGCTTTCAGCATCTCCATACACAACAATTGATGGATTATGTGTAACTAAAAAAATTTGTTTATTGAATTTAATTTCTCTTATTAGTTTTACCAATGTATCGGTAATGAATTTGTTCCCAAGATTGTCTTCGGGTTGATCTATAAAAATAATTTTAGACTTGGGGTTTTTTAAAATTATTTCTAAATATTTTTCAGAGTTATATCCAGGACTATTCTTTTTGGAACTTTCACCATTTTCATATTCCAAATAATCTGTTGGATTGTCATATGAATTTAATAAATCTGAAAGTTGTTTTCTTATTTTTTTCCGAAGAGAATCACTACTTACATCGCTATAATTTTTAATGCTTTTTTTAGAATTAAGAAGACCTAACGTATTAAGATATAAACTAATATTATTTTCTCCATTTTGAATACCCTCAAGAATTAAATCAATAATAGTATTTACTTTTTCTATTTCTAGAATTAATGAAACACTATCATTAATTTTAATAGGTTGTTTTAATTCATAGTTGAATTTTTCAAGAGAATCAGAACTTTTTTTAAGAATTACACTAGAATTAAATTTCTTTTCAATACTAGTTTTTAAATCATTAATTATTTTTTTTGATTCACTCTTACTTCTTGCTTCTTGGGTAAGTTGTTGATTTACATTATCGATTACAGAATCTATTGAATTCAAAAACCTTATTTTTTTTGTATTTAGTTTATCTAATTTCGAAATTAATTCCAATTTGACATCGATTAAATCTTCATAATTTTGAATTGTTTCTAACTCATTTTCTTTAAACGAAAGAATGGTCTTTGTTTTTAATTCAGCATTTTTTTCTTTAATTAAATCTAGTAAGTCTTTTGATTCAGTTATCAAATCCGTTTGATCTAATTTTTCAAACGACTGGTTTTTATTCCAACTGAATACAAAATGTTCACTTAATATATTTTCAATAGTTGAATCGTGAAGTATAAACTTTTGTCCTTTATCGTTTGAGCTTACACTATATGCTTCTAAAAAGGTATCAATTACAGAATCGAAGGTTCTTTTATGTTCCGTAAAAAGAGTACGTGTTTCTGTATATAGAGTCCCTTTATTAGCTTCTTTTGCTAAATCTTCAAGTTTTTTATCTTCAAAATATCTAACAATATCACCCTGCTTAATGTAGATAATTTCATCTTTTGTTATTGATGCTTTGTCTCCATAAAGCATATCAAATTTTGACTTAATTTCAATTTGATCGTAATCGATATTGTACTTGCTTTTTTCAATATTTACACTATCAATTTTATCTCCTAAAATTGTCATCATTAAACTCTTTCCGCTTGAGCGTCCACCTATTAATGTGTTTAGGTGTGGACTAAATACTAACTCACAATCGGTTAATGTAGAATTATTAGTAATCTTTATTTTCTCAATATAGTTGAAAGTTGGATGAATTTTGTCTAGCTCTGGTGTTGATTTAATTCGAGATTCGGGATCTATAAAAGCTAAACGCAATGCTTCAAAACTTTTATCTCCTTTTAGATAATAAAACTGATGGATTTTACATTCCTGCCCTCCTTTATTGGTACAAGGGTATTGTGAAATATTATGATTGTCAGAAAAGTTAATATACGGTATATCATTTCTTTTCTTAAAATCATATTCTAAAACCTTATCAAATCCTTTGTTATATTGTTGCCTAGCTTTTTCGGCTACTTTTTCAAATGCACTTGGCATTAACAAAACCATTCGTTGAGCGTCTTCAATATTTTCTTTATAGCCATCTAAAATACTTTTTGTATTTCCTGCGTGAGGGATAAAAAAGAAATCATCATCTGGAAATAATTCTATAACTTCCTCAATATTTAATACCCTCTCTTTATCTGCAACACCATTTTGAGCGTATTTGGCTTCTAATTTATCTGAAATATTTCTTGCGTTTGTTTTATCCTGGAAATTAAAAATTATTAATGAATGGTATGTTTTATTACCTCTTGATTCAGTATTAACAATAATGTCAAGTTCTACGCCAAGTAAAAGTAATGGGTCCTCAAATTCATTATAACTATCATAGTAGGCATTATAAGCATCAATGTTTATTATATTATGATCGGTTAGGGAAAAAATATTAACACGACTCTCTTTTAGCTTTTGTTTGAGAATATCAACACAAAAACTTCCGTTATAATCATTTTCCTTTGTTTTTCTACTCCAATCTGTGTGGATATGGAGATCTATTTTCTGCCAATCTGAATAACTCATAATTAGTTCCTTTTTAATTTTATATGGTTATCGTTCTTTTTAAATTTTACCAAAAAAGATAAAAGTCACAGCTAACCAAAATCACACATTTTAATCAAACATTCCATATTGAGATTCGTCAGCTTCTCGTTTTTGTCTATAATTTTTACCTTCTGGAGTTTCAATAGGTTTGTCATTTTCAAAATAATTATTCACTCTTTTTATGGTATAGTTAGAGATTTGTTCAATGCCTTCGTTGTTCATCTTCTTGTCTATTTTTAGTAAACAATTTATTGAAGAACCATTTTTGAATTCAATTTTACCAGTTTGAACTAATGTTTTAAATTCATTGGATTTCATTGTAAAAGAAACGGTTTCTCCATTGTAAATACCTCTCCATTTGTAATCTCCTTTTTTTAGTACTGGGGAAATAATTTCAATAATTGCATTGTCAATATAATCAGGTTCTAGTTTATCAGTAACTAAAATAAATTCTTTGAAATTTTCTTTTCGAACAAAATTTTCTTCGGAAACACGTTTTTTGTCTTTATCCTGAATAGCAATTGAAACCTGAGTGACTTTTGGATATCTGTCTAATATTTCATAAAAATTGGATTTCTTTTTACTGATTACAGTGTTTTTATGTAACAACTGTCTTTTGAGCTCTACATTGAGTTTTAATTCTTCGAGTTCAAGTTTTTCTTTTTCGGTAGCACGATTAGTTTTTTCTTCATCTTCAAATGCCTTTTCAATTAATTTTTCTGTAGCTTTTGTTACAACAGTATTTAGAGGGGTAACTAATATTGTTGTGGCTAATGCAGTTACAATAGCAACTTTTAAAACAGATGATTTTTCATTTAATTTGGTTTTTATTCTAAACCAACGTATCAAACCACCATCACCAAAAGGTTCTGTTTCAATTATTATTTCTGCACCGAAAGTAGTTGCAATTTCATTAATAATACCAAGGAACTCCAATTCACACTTATTCTGAACAAAAGCATTCATTGTGTGCGAGTTATCGTTAAACCAATAATGCAACTCTAAAGCATTTGCATTTAAAACGGTTGTCGTTTGTTGTTCCATATTATTTGTTTTAAAATTCCATTTCTATTTTTTAATTGTCGTTACACTGTCACGTCAATTAAACTAACATAAATATTTGCTCAATAAATAAATTTTACTTTCATCAAACCAGTGATTTGAATTTCTGCATTATAATAAAATCTAACCTGTTTTATATTTATAGATTCGAGCTTGATCTTTATATTTTTCGACAAACTCTTTTGCATCTTTTATGTTTTCTGGATATTTTGCGTAATTTTCATAAACTATGATTCCACTTTTTTTGACTTCAACATTTTCATAAACATGTTGATAGTAAAAACCATGTTCAATTAGAAAATTTACAGTTTCCCATTTTTTGTCTTCAGTTTTTTTAGGCGGTTTGAATCTGTGTGGCAAAAGTGTCATAGGTTTTCCACATTCAGAGCATGGATAAATTCTCTCAGAATTACTGTCAATTTCCCTATTTAATGATTTTCTACATTCTAAACAAACACTTTTATGTCCCATTTCTTCTTTTGAGTAATTTTCGTTTAAGCTGACGCATAACGGTTTGCTGCTTTGAGATGGCTGGAAATTCGTAACCTTTCAATTTTCGGCTTAACGAAAACTTGATGCGAAACGGTAATTCCACTAAACCCACAATCTCGCTAAATGGCTGTTATGCCTTATACTTTTCATCTCTAAGATTAATCTATAAAATAAGATTCGTTTAAAGTGAGTACAAAACCAGTACCCATTCCATATGGTCTTTTCAGTTCTTCGAAGTGATTACCTACTCGATTTCCTGCTCCCATTGAACAAGTAGCTCCAGTTGATTTAATGGATATCCATTGAATTTCAATAAATGGTTGTAATTCATTGATAGTTTGATTGTTTAAAACCAATGGGATTTGAGAATTGCTTTTCTCTAAAAACTTTTCAGCATTATCATTTCCAATAATTTCACCAATCAGCAGGGTCATTTTTGTTTTGGTAGGTGTCTGTAATAAATTTTCAATATTTACTAAAATATCTTTTAAATCGGATTCAGTCTTATTTGCCCATTCAGCTAATACTTGATTATATTCTTGTTGTTCTTTTTCACTCCAAACGGAACCAGTAGCTGAAATCATTCCTCCAACAACTGGAACTGAACCAAGCGAATTTAATATAAATCTAATAGCTTGTTTTCCTGCTGGTTTTTCAATTATTTCATTCATTTTTTGAATTAACTCATATTTTTCTTTACTCATTTTTTTGTCGTTAGTTTTTTTAGTAGAAGGCATAACGTCAGTCTGTGAAATAACCTCCGTTGTATTACCACCAAATATAACAAAATACTTGTGTAAAAAGAAGATTATTCTTATTTTTAAGAAAGCAACACATCAGCGGAATTTGCCACCAACAAATGCGTTTTTCAAGTTTAGAAGACGCAATACCTTCATTGAGTTTTAAAAACATTCACGCAAACAGTCAGGAGAATTTCATTATTCTTGCGGCTTTTAAGGGTATTTTAAAGAAAATGCATGAAACATTTGCCTAGCGTAGAGACGAACACTTAGTGGAGCGGGATACGAAGTCAGGAGACTTCGCACAGCGCCCTAGATTTTTAAGAATGTTTATTTTTTATGGAACACTTCGGAGAGCTGGGAGCCTGTTAGCCGTTCGTGTATTTACTATTCTTCCAATCCCTTTCAAAGTCAATGACCTCTTAATTGATGCAACATTAACGACAAATTTTCATTGTCTTTTATAAACTCTAGTAAAGATGATTCTGTAATAGTGAACTGCTCATTATTTTTTGTCTTGGTTCTAAGTACCTGTTCGTTATTTTCAGTTATCTGAAAACTATGAATTATTCGGTTTCTTTTGCCAATTACCGATGAAAATAATACTGCAATTTTCGTGTCGGAATTTTTAGTAATGGTTTCTTTCACAGGCTGCGACAAATCTCCGGAAGTTTTATCTATTAGTTCATACCAATTGTAATTCGAGTCGTCTATTCTCAAAATATTTTCGATAATAAATTGATTATTAGAATTAAACACACAGATTGCAGAACCTAGCAATTCTCTATATCTTTTTGAAGGCAATGCTTGTCGGCTATATTCTTCGTACATAGTAATATTCTTTTTTAAATCTTTCCCTTTACGTATTTTTATATATCATTTATATAGTCTCAATCATTTTTTGTCCTCTCAAAACAAAATATTTTTTCCATAAAACTCCTCAAATAATTCCCCTGGCTTCTTTCCGATAGCTTTTTCAATAAATAGTAATTCATAGGCATCTAAAGCTCCTTTTCTATAATACAATTCACTTAATCTTATTTCATTAATTCCAGTTTTAGCTGAAATTTCTTCTAGCGAATTTGTGATATTCTCGTATTTAGACATTATTTTCCCAAATTCATTACGCTCTTTAGGAATCCATTTATTTAAATCGAATTTCTGATTTAGGAATACAATTCTAGTTGCATTATCTATAGAATCATTAAAAGCTTTTACAATTAAATAAAAGGTTTGAGCAGATAATTTTGATACTGAACCATTTTTTAGTTTGCTAACTTGTCCTTTTGATAACCCAGAAATTTCGGATAGTTGTTTATCCTGCCATTTTAATTCTGAAATCTTGTCACTAATGTATTTATCAATATTATGATTCATTTTCTTTGTTTAAAAATTTTGTAATTAAGAAACTATTGTTATATTTGTTCTAGCGAATTGACAATTAGCCTTTTTTGGCATAATCAAAACGATGTTTTCTCGAACCGAAACGACCAATTTTACTATCGAGAGTATCGTGAAGTCGCTCCATGTCAAAAAGTTTTTTACTTTTGCAAGGCATGCGAGCGGTTCTCACGTAAGCTTTAGATAGTACCTTCTCAATCGAAAGATTGTGGGGATGGGTTTGGTCGCCCACGGTTCTAAAGTGTGAGGCCGCTCCTTGCTTTTTCTGCAAAGACCATTCATACCACGAAATACATCGTTCCATAACCATAAACCTATAAATTATGAGAACGATCTTTTTATGCATCAGCACGATCAAACCACCTTAACCACCTGCTACAAGCAAGCTGCTTTACCGTCTCAAAACCGGAAACAATTAGGGCATCAAGCCAGGAAAACAACAAACAGGATTGTAATCCTGCAGCGTTTAACCCTGCCTTGACACATAAAAAAAGGAATTACATAAAATAATCCCCTTTATAGCCCATAAAACTTAAAATGCCTTTGGCACTTCGATTGAAGCCCTTCCTCTTTAAACTCGCACTTTAAAAGTATTGTCTTTATTTCTATTTTCCAAATGCGTCCCCAAAGTTTTCAGACTTTGTTTCAGTAAGCCTAGTAAAAACAGCTTCTTAAACCCCAAACCCATAATTCAGCATTCCCAGTCAGGAAAATGTACTTTTCTTAACCGGTCAGGAATCCCTATGCCAATTTTAACCAATAACCTGTGTCACCCTGAGCTTGTCGAAGGGCATAACTGATAACAGACAACCGATAACTAAAAAAACGCCAATGATAAAAAAATACCAAGCATAAAGACTTTAAGACCTTAGACTTGAAACTTTAAGGCTAAAAAAAAACACCTGCACCGCACGATCCTTTGAGCAATTGATCTCATTAATTTAATTTGAATTTATTAATGGTGCAGGATGTTTTTATCGTGAGATGTGTCCTTCGACAAGCTCAGGATGACAAAGAATAAAGAGTAAAGAAAACAGTGGTCAGAGGTCAGAAGGCAGTGATCAGATTGCAGTGGTCAGACAACAGACAACCGATCCCGATCGCTATTGGGGCGGATAACCGACAACAGAAAACTGATAACCGACAACCCATAACTCATAACAGATAACCTACTAAATAACATGAAATATTACAAACAAATACAAGCCTTATTAATACTAGCATTTATAACATTGATATGCCTTTATATTTATGGTTGATGAAGAAAGAAGGCAGTGGTCAGTGATCAGATTGCAGTGATCAGAAAACAGAAAATCCATAACTCAAAACGCCTATGACTAAATAAAGATTATGCTTTTGCTAAAACCGCCCTTCTATTTTTATCTCAGAAAATCGAAGAATGGATTTAAGCCTTGGCCGAAGGGAGTGACCCCCGAGTCGAGTGCGCAGCAAGAGCGGCTGGGGTCGCGATAGGAAAATACATCCGAAGATTTTCAGGATAAAAATAGTCAGGCTAGCGTTTTTTGGTTCTTTTTTGGGCAATGCAAAAAAGAACGGAATAGTAATTAAAACCCAACTGTTTATGGATAAAAATAAATTTAATGTTTAATCACTAACAAAAGATCAACTATGACAGAGTAATAATAATAAAAGTGAGGTTAGCTAACGCTCCGTTCGCTTCTCTCGGGTGCGTCGTACCTCGCAATGACTTTGTAAACAAAAAAGGCCCCCTAACCGTCTGGACAACTGAAGAGAACCATCGCAAACAAAACTAACGTTTCATTAAACTAAACCAATATTATGAAAAATTCTTCATTTCACAACACAGCTTCAGCTTTATGCTACATAATCCTTATCGGGATTATCCTAAGCAGCAGCCCAGCCTTAGCTAACAAAACACTAAGGCCAGAGCTGTCTGAACGACAGCAAAACCAAATAAGTGGTATCATAACCGATGGCAGAACCCCCTTGCCCGGCGTGACCATCTCCATAAAAAACCGCGTCAATTATGCCGTCCTATCCGACTTTGATGGCAAATACAGCCTCCTAGCCAAAGCCAATGATACCTTAGTTGTGAGCTATATCGGTTACAAAACAGCTATAATCCCCATAAACTACCGCAAAAACATCCACATCCAGCTACAGGAAGACATCACCTCCTTGCAGGAAGTCCGTATCAATGCCGGTTACTATTCCGTCAAAGAAAAGGAGCGCACCGGAAGTATTGCCCGCATTACGGCTAAAGATATTGAGACCCAACCGGTAACTAATGTGCTGGCTGCTATGCAGGGACGTATGGCGGGGGTAAATATAACCCAGACTACTGGTGTCCCGGGAGGTGGATTTGATATACAGATACGCGGGCACAACAGTCTCAGAGCTGATGGAAACCGACCATTATATATTATAAATGGGGTGCCATATGCAAGTGATCCCATCGGGTTTAGTGCCACTGCGTCAATTATGCCTACCTTGACTAGCCCCTTGAACAATTTGAATCCCGGAGATATTGAAAGCATAGAAGTACTCAAAGATGCTGATGCCACAGCTATATATGGTTCTCGTGGAGCCAATGGCGTGGTACTGATTACAACTAAAAAGGGGAAGGCAGGCAAAACCACTTATGCCGCAAACTATTCCTATGGTTTTGGCAAGGTAACCCGCTTTATGGACTTAATGAATACAGAGCAATACTTAGAAATGCGTAAAGAAGCTTACGCTAATGATGGTTACACTAAATATCCTGCTTCTGCTTATGAAATCAATGGTACTTGGGACCAAACTCGAAATACCAATTGGCAAAAAGTACTTACCGGAGGTACTTCCACCATCACGAATCTACAATCCTCTGTTATGGGTGGCAACGAATACACTCAGTTTATCATCAATGGAAATTATGGAAAAGAAACGACCGTTTTTCCCGGTGATTTTGGATATAAAAAAGGAAATGTCCGGATCAACTTGAACCATGCGTCTGAAAATAAAAAGTTTGGCATTACGTTTTCAGCTGGCTATACAGTACAGGACAATAATCAGCCCTCTACCGACCTAACTACTATTTCAAGAAAACTAGCCCCGAATGCTCCAACGCTTTATGATGCAGCAGGCGAGTTGAACTGGGAGAACAGTACTTGGGAAAATCCTTTGAGCAATTTGAACGGTAAATCATTGAGCAAAACCTATGATTTTGTAGCAAACACTATTTTATCATATCAACTTCCCTATCACTTTGAACTGAAATCTAGTTTTGGTTTTACTGAGCTGAAACACACAGAGAGCAGTACTTTTCCATCGACGATTTACAACCCTGCTTATGGACTTAGCAGTGAATTTTCTTCTCTTTTTACCAATTCAACTTCTAGACAATCATGGATTATAGAGCCACAGATAAATTGGCACACTACCATCGGTCAGGCTAAGATTACGATGTTATTGGGAAGTACTTTCAATCAACTCAATGGAGAACAGCTGGTTCTAGGCGCTGAGGGATTTACCAGCAACAGCTTGATTTATGATTTGGCATCGGCCTCTAATGTCAATATTATGAGTAGCGATGATACTGAATACAAATACCAAGCTTTCTTTTGTCGCGCCAATTTAAGTTGGCAGGATCGCTATTTTGTAAACGTTACCGCTAGAAAAGATGGTTCAAGTCGTTTTGGTCCAGGCAACAAGTTTGCTAATTTTGGTGCCATCGGTGCTGCATGGCTTTTTACTAAAGATAGTTATACAACTGATGGAAACACTTCACTTCTAAGTTTCGGCAAACTGCGAGCCAGTTATGGAATAACAGGAAATGACCAAATCGGGGATTACCAGTATTTAGACAGCTACAGCTCTTCTGGGAATCCATACCAAGGGATTGTTGGCTTAGAACCTACTCGACTATTTAATTCTAATTTTGGATGGGAAAACAATAAAAAATTGGAGATAGCAACAGAACTTGGCTTTTTTAAAGACCGCGTTTTCTTGACCGCCGGCTGGTTTCGAAATACCTCATCGAGTCAATTAGTAGGGATTCCTTTACCTGGAACAACTGGTTTTAACAGTATACAAGCCAACCTTGATGCCAGTGTACAGAATGATGGAATAGAATTGACACTACGAACCGCAATTATTCAACGCAAGGACTTTGGATGGAGCAGTAATTATAACATTAGTATTTCGAAAAACAAACTGTTGCGATTCCCAGATTTAGAGAGCTCAACCTATGCAAATAAGTATGTTATAGGGGCACCCTTGAATATTGTAAAAGTATATAATTTTACAGGCCTTGACCCCGCAACAGGATTATATCAGTTTGAAGATTTTAATGGTGATGGAGTACTTTCTGCTAAAGATGATAAAAAATACCTTAGCGACTTAAATCCTGCGTTTTATGGGGCTTTACAAAACCAACTTCACTACAAAGGCCTACAGCTCGATTTCCTATTCCAGTTTGTTAAGCAATTAAATTACAACTCAGTCTCTACCCTTGGCTTGCCTGGAAGTAGAAATAACCAAACGACTGATGTGCTGGCGCACTGGCAAAACCCTTCTGATGTAGGCCCTTTTCAGCAATACAGTACCGGTGCAAAGGCTGCTGTAGCAAACGCATTTACTAAATACCGAGAAAGCGATGCGTCAATTACTGATGCTTCCTACATACGATTAAAAAATATATCCTTGAGCTATGAGCTCCCTTCTAGCTGGATAAAAGGCGTAGTGTGTAAATTCAATATCCAGGCACAAAACTTGGTCACCTTTACCTCCTATAGAGGTGCTGATCCTGAGTTTAAAACCAGAGGTGGACTACCCCCATTGAAAATAGTTACTACAGGATTCCAATTTAGCTTTTAACCTTAAACCCACAGAAATGAAAAATATATTTAATAAAAATAGCGGTCTTATTTGGCTGCAGAAAAAAAATCGCTTTCTCGCATTCGGTTTTAGTGCTAGTTTATTATTCTCACTTTTCGCCTGCGAAAACTTTGTAGAAATCGAACAACCCTCTTCACAACTTGCCTCTAGCGGAGTATTCAATAGCCCTAGCACTGCTAACGCTGCAATGGTAGCCATTTATGCTCAATTGCGCAATGCTACCCTATTAACAGGTTCACCACTTGGACTATCGAATCAGCTCGGACACTATGCTGACGAGCTTAATTTTTATGGGGATACTGAAATTTCGACCTTTGGTTTCTACACAAATAGTTTATTAGCTTCGAATAGTACCGTTGCCGGATTATGGAACAACAGCTACCATGTCATTTATAATACTAATGCTGTAATAGAAGGGGTTACAGCCTCTACTACATTGCCTGATGCAACAGCCCAACAGCTTAGGGGTGAGGCTCTATTTGTAAGAGCATTGGTGCATTTTTATCTTGTTAATATCTATGGTGCTATTCCATATATCACTACCACAGATTACAAGCAAAACAGAGTAGTCACTAGGATGCCAATTGAAAAAATATATGAATTGATCATTACTGACCTATCTCTTGCCTCGTCTTTACTTTCCTCAGAAGATAGTAGTGGAGAAAGGACTCGTCCAAATAAATATGTAGCTCAGGCATTACTGGCACGAACGTATTTATATGATGGATTATGGTCGCAAGCGGCTAATGCTTCATCTGCTATACTAAACAATACCGCAGTTTATCGCCTAGAAAATGATCTCAATTCTGTTTTTTTGAATGGCAGCAGTAGTACGATATGGCAATTTTCGCCCGGATATTATGGCAGTAGTACAGAAGAGGGCAACCTATTTATATTTACTTCAGGCCCTCCCCCTTTTACTGCTTTAAGTGATGTTCTTATGGCTGCGTTTGAACCGATGGACATGCGCAGAGCAAAATGGACAAATGCTGTAACTAACGGTACCTCAACTTGGTATCATGCCTATAAATACAAAGATAATAATTCCACCACCTTCTCTGCTGAATATGCTGTTATTCTGCGACTTGAAGAGCAATATCTCATCCGTGCAGAAGCGCGTGCAAGGACTGGTGATTTGATTGGAGCAAAAGAGGATTTGAATGTGATTCGAAATCGAGCGGGGCTAGATCCAACACTTGCTGTTTCCCAGCAGCAAATTTTAGATGCTATTTTGAAAGAGCGACGTGTGGAGTTATTTACAGAACATGGACATCGCTTTTTTGACTTAAAACGATATGGAAAACTTGATGAAGTTTTAGGTACTAAAGTAGGCTGGAACTCCACCGATGCATTGCTTCCTATTCCGGAAACAGAAATACTCGTGAATCCAAATCTTGCCCCTCAAAACACAGGCTATTAATAAACAGACTATGAAAAATAAAAAAGGCTGTGCATGGATAGTCGTTTACCTACATTACGCTCGAACGATAGGGTTACTAATGTTTTTGGTTTCCAATCTATCCATGGGTCAGATAAAAGAGAAAAAACAATTGACTGCTGCTGATTATGCGCTCTGGGCGAAGCTTGGACCACAAGAACTTTCAGATAATGGCCAATGGGTAAGCTATAACCTAAGTTATGAATCACATCAGGACACTTTATTTGTCAGGGATACCCACACTTTAAAAACATATGCCTTAGCCAAGGGCAAAAATGGAAAATTTAGCAAAGATGATTTTTTTACTTATTTTGCTGCCCCTGATACTTTGAATGTACTCGATTTAAAAAAGGATAAGGTAAAAATATTTAGCCATGTCAAGGACTACCTTTTTGCCAATGATGATCGCTTTCTTATTCTTACCATAGATTATCAAAAAGAGCGAAAAATAGTTATTTGTAAAACCAATGGGCAAATACTCAAAAGTATTGATTCTGTTCTTTCTTTCTCATTAAATCCTGATAAAACTATCATGGGTATTGTTACTAAAAGTAAGAAAGGGATTGTTGCAGAATTAGTCTTTATGCAGGAGCATTTCAGGCACTTAAAAATGGTGGAGAGCCAAGATGAAAACTTTGAAAAAATAACCTGGAGTAAAAAAGCCAAAGCACTAAGTTTTTACGGCATTTCTATGACTGATCCAATACCAAACATTACACTTTATCATTATACTATTGACCAAAAGAAGTTAGCCGTTTTTGATTCCAGTCGTGCTGACTTTCCTAAAGCAATGCAATTGTCCAATGATATAGCACCGTTGACTTTATCGGATGATGGGAATAGAGTGTTTATGAAAGTCTCTAAAAATGAAGCTGTTCTTACCGTAACGGATACTGCAATGGTTTGGAATACTACCGACCCTCTGTTGTATCCTGAGCGAAAACAAATGAAAAACACCATTTTTTACTCGGTATGGTGGCCAAAAAGCAATCGCTATTTACAAATTACCGATGCAGCATTGTCTAGGATGATGCTCAATGGGAACCAAAGTGTGGCCCTTTTATTTGATTCTGAAACGCACCACCCCCAATTCAAAGACAATAAAGATGTTACTTCTTGGCTACTTGATCTCGATACAGGCCACAAGCAACTTTTCCTGAAAAAGCATCCCAGTTTAGATAATCCTATCCTTGCTTCCCCCAGTGGTGGGTATTTTAGTTATTTCAAAGATAGCAACTGGTGGGTATACAATATTGCCCAAGCCACGCATACGAATGTTACCCAAAACAGAACTGCATTTTCACATCACCCCTATGTTGTGCAGGAAGATGCTCAGCCTTTTGGCCTTGCAAGCTGGAGCACTAATGACAAATCACTATTGGTATATGACCAGTTTGATCTTTGGGAAATTACTCCCAACGGCAGTACCGCCCAACGTTTGACTAGTGGAAAGGAAGACAATCTTGTTTATAGAATAGCGCTAAGAGAGCAAGTGCAACGCATTGCTCCCAATTACAGCGGTATGACCAGTGCCTGCTTCAATTTGGACAAAAACCTCATTTTGAAAGTCCATAGTACCGATTATACGGCCAGTGGCTACTCTTTGTGGCAACGTACTAAAGGTTTACAGTCCCTCGTATTTGAAAAAAAGAAAATGGATAATTTGATTACTTCCAAAAAAGGAAATACCTATGTCTACCGGGAAGAAACCTTTGAGCACTCCCCTGCATTAGTTTTTAAATCAGATGCTAAGGCGGTACCCAAGCTCATTTGTAAAAGCAACAGCCAACAGCAAAAATATTTGTGGTCTAAGGCGCAAAGTATCTCCTATATCAATAGCACCGGTACCCCTTTGCTGGGTGTACTGTTTTATCCCGCTGATTATGATCCACACAAAAAATATCCAATGGTGGTTCATATTTATCAGAAACAGTCGCAAGAGTTACACCAGTATGTCAATCCTTCGCTACATAATTCTGCGGGATTTAATGTTCGTAATTTAGTCGCTCAGGGCTACTTCGTACTGTATCCGGATATCGTTTACCACCAGGGTCAACCAGGGAAATCGGCAATGGATTGTGTATTAGCAGCCGTGGATCAGTCGCTTTTGACGGCATCCATATCGCCTGAACACATTGGCCTTATTGGTCATTCTTTTGGGGGCTATGAAACGAACTTCATCATTTCACACAACAATAGATTTGCAGCTGCTGTGGCAGGAGCTGGCGTAGCGGATCTAACGAGTTTTTATTTGCAGATTAACGGCGTAACGGGCAAAGCAAATTACTGGCGTTTTGAATTTCAGCAGTTCCGAATGGGAACATCCTTATTTGAAAACAAACAAGGCTATCTGAACAATTCCCCCATACTTGATGCTGCAAATGTGAATACGCCTCTTTTATCTTGGTCAGGAGATTCCGACCCACAGGTGCATTACTTACAAACTGTCCATTTTTTTATGGCTTTGAGGAGAATGCAAAAGCCATCTACAATGTTACTCTATCCCAATGAAGGACATGCATTAGAGCAGCGCAAGAATCAACAGCACTTAACGCAACACATTGAAAAATGGTTTGACCATTATTTAAAGAAAGAGGTTTCAGAAAATTTGAAATCACCCCCTAATTGATATATAAACCAATAATGTTTTCTTAAAAAAAACAATACGGTTTCTCGAAAATAGAAACCGCATTGCCAACTACTAAATCTAAAACCTAAAAATACAAGCTTTTAGCTATTGCTTGTAAAGAGGAACGTTACAAGTTGTAGCTTCGGGATTAGTTTTACCCCACAGTCGTACCTCTTCCACACCTACAGTACAGAAGTCTCCAATTACATCAGAACACATTTCTGAAATGTCACATACTGACGAAGGACTGGTATGCGTGTATCCTTGCCTAAGCGCAAATGCTTTTGATTTTTTATTCATCGCATTTGAACTGAACGCGCCTGATATGGCAACTGCAATGACTGCCACTGGCAGTATCATTTTTAAAATTTCTGTTCTCATAATTAATAGAATTAAAAATTAATGATCTACTCTGTTAACAGGTTTTCGATCGTATCCCTGATAGCCGGGCCCGGTTATTTTTTAAATTCATAGTACTTAATTTTGATTATACTTAAAGAGGCTGTTTAATTTATAAATGACCAAATGTGTACCTACGATAGCGAACAGTTGCTTGTCCTCTACGACAAAACTTTTCATTTTTTCTTTCTTTATATTGTATATAGGAAAACTAAAAAGATAACTGTTGTTTTGAAGATTATACACATCAATAATAGTTGCTGTTTCCCAAAGTGCGATTGGCTCATATTTTCCTGGCAATGCTGAGGCTACATACAACAAATTACTGTGAACCGCTATTGCTTTGTTGACTACAAAAGGAGGAGCAACCATTTTCCGTTCCTTAGATTGAGGTAGATATTTTACTTGTATTTTTGCTTTGCTGAAAGTATCAATAGTTTTACCACGAGCAACCATTGAAAGCTTTTGATCCATTGTTATATACTGATTCCGATACTTATAGCCGTATACTACTTTATGCTTTAGTTTGTCAAATTTAAGCATCCCATCGGTATCAAATACCCCGTCAATTTGTTTTTCCAAAAGCTTTGGATTGAAATATATGGTATTCACTTTGGCAAGTTTAAATAGACCTAAAGTATTTTCTCCTGTTTTAGGTGCAAATGCACGAAAAACAACAGTGTTTGTATCAACAGGCTCTGCCAGCGTGTATCTAGTTTCAATTGATGCTTGAAGTTTGGCTTCCCAATCTGCTATTTTTCCTTTGTAAATGCATGGAACTGTCCCATCAAATAAGTAGAAAGTAGAGTCTAGTACACGCATTTCGGCACTATGAAAATTGAAATTAACTTGGTCTAGCTGAATATTATTTTCCTTAATTGTTTTTAAAAGAGTGTCCACTACAGTAAGTTGAAATGGGGTTGTATAATTTCCGAGATAAATTGTTCCAGGATTCGTACCAGCAAAATAATAGGAGTTGTATTTAAGATCCATCTGACGTATTTGAGTTGTCGGATAATGGGGAAAACGTCTGATAAAATTATTGCGATGGTGGATAATATCTTCTGACCACATAAACAACAAAGCAACAATGCCAATACTACAAAATAGCGATAGTGAAAAAATACTGGCAAGGGCAGCGGGTTTTGAAATTCGGCGTTCCTTAGAAACGCCACCGCGCAGTATCAGGATACCCGCTGCCGCCAGTATTACAAACACAATATTAAATATCAGATGCTCCGTCCAACCCATCTTCTCCAAAATGCCTCCACAAGAACAGGGAACAAATGAACTATAATTCAATATGATGAAAATATAAGTAGTAAACATTACCATTAAACTGAATGCGGCAAAAAGCCCCACAAGACGAAATCGTGGAAAAACCAGTAATAACGCAATTACAAGTTCTACAATTACAACTCCCCAGGATACCCATCCCGCAAAAGCACTCAACAAAGGCGATTGCCCCAGCTGTACCTGAAAGTTCTCAAAATCCAGCAGCTTACTCACTGCCGCATAAACAAATAATAATATATAGAGCAGGCAGATAATTTCGACAATAATTCTTTTGGTGGTGGCAGCTAATTTCATATCGGTCGTACTTTAAATTAATCCGATATAAAATTCCGAAAAAACCAACAAAGAGCAGTACTCAAATCAGGAGTATCACTAGTCAAAAAGGGATTCTTTAAATAACCCAAAAAACACAACCAATTAACAACAAACAACTTAACACTTCCTCCCGACACGCTCTCCAAACCGATAACAGACAACTGACAATCAATAACTCACAACCGCAAACCGCCTCCCCTCCTCTTAACATCCATAGGACTACAGCCAAAACATTTCTTAAACCCTTTCAAAAAGTTAGAATAGTTATTAAAACCACAGCTGCTGGCAATCAGCTTAAAAGGCATTCCCGTTTGCTGAATCAATAAATGCGCCTTTTTCAGCCTCTCATTAGTATAAAATTGATAAATTGTCGTTTTAAACAAAAGCTTGAAATCACACTTCAGCTTATGTTCATTAGTGCCAAAAATGCGCGAAAGCTCTTTGATTGAAGGTAAGGTCGAATCCAAATTCTCTAAAATATAATCATAAACATCCTGCATCAGGGCAATATCCGAATGCCGATACAAACCGCCAAGCAACTGAGGCGCTTCAGCCACAGCTACACCATCGGTATCTATAGTCTCTTCAATGACGCAACCAACCATACTGATTAAAATAGAAGAACAGCCTAATATTCGCGAAATGGAGCAATAAAAAGAAACAAGCGACTCATCCTGATTAATAAAAACCAATTCCAATCTGCTCCTATAATGGTCCTGATGTGGAATCTCCGCCGCAACGCGATTCCAGGATGCCAAAGAAGACTCCGCAAGAATACTGCTGAACGGATTGTTATCAAGCATCCCACAGGAAAAACCCAATACCTCCAGAGCATTTGCATTATAACCTTTGATGACAAAATCGGCATCCAGTATAAAACTGCTCTCCAGAAGATTTTTATAAGTACGATGAGGATTGATAAAACCGGCATGAAAAACACTCTCCCTCAATTCCTCAGCAAGCATGTTAGCAAGAACAGCCAATGCTTCCAATTCATCATCTTTTCCCGTACGCCTTATCCTATAACTAAAATTACCTTTCGCCATCTGAAGAAGCATTTTAGAAATTTTACGAATACGCCTTTGATTAATCTTCTGATCCATAGTGTAAAGTTTATGATAGTAAGCCATTCGCTCTAATTAGAATCCCCTTACAACCCAAAACCGAAAACTCATAACCCATAACTGAGATCTCACAACTCACACATACCCCCCCAGAAACCCCAAGGCACCCCCACTATCGGTAAAAATCGCGCTAGGCACCCGATGCTTGTTGACTTCAAGATAAAAAGTGGAAAGCGTCAAAGAAACAGGACCGCTGTATAGTAAAGCCACTGCCTTCGTCATAACAGAACCGCTTTGAGCCAGATAATCCCGTCCCCCTTTATCAATAAAAGCAATACCCCTGGTATCACATAAAACAGGATAATAGCTATTGTTTTGAAACCGAATCCGATCGGCCACAATCAGCCGGGCGGCAGCCAAATCAATACTAACATCGGGCTTATATTCAAAAAACAGAATCCCATTCCGAATCCAAAATTGGCTAAACTCATTTTGATGATAATCAGCTGTCATTTTCACGAATTTTAAAATAAAACCCCCAATTTAACCAAAAAAATAGTATAAAACAAAACCACCTCGGGATAGACAACCTAAAACTCATAACTGACAACTCACGATTCACGATTCACAACCGACTTCTCGATACAATTTTATAAAAAGGCTATCGCTATTTTATAAAATCACTCGAAGTGACGGAATCAACTGAAAACCGACAACTCACGATTCACAACCCACAACCGACAACAGACAACCGACAACCGAAAAGTGTCAAATCGGGAGTATTAGTAGTCAAAAAGGGATTATTTGCAAGTCCATCTACCACAATCATGTTTTTATTCAGAATTTTACTAAATAAAAAACTGCGCATGCCTCAAAAAAACCTACTCTCTAACCTAAAACTTAAAATGACATGGCAAAAATTAAACACAACAATTTCATTGATACCGTAGAGGAAGTATTCTCAGCAGCAAAAAAAGAAGGCGTACTCCATCTCTATGCCGAAGACAAAAACCTAAACGGACGTACCCTGCAAATAAACGGCCAAAAAATGTTCCATTTTGGTACAACAGGCTACCTCGGACTCGAACAGGACAGCCGTTTAAAACAAGCGGCAATCGCAGCCATTCAACAATATGGCACCCAATTTCCACTTTCAAAATCATACATATCCCATCCGCTATACAGCCAATTGGAAGCCAAAATCGAAGAAATGTATGCAATCCCTCCTATTATAACCAAAAACAGTACCCTCGGTCACATGGCCGTTATCCCAACAGTGATAAGGGATGAAGATGGGGTAATTCTCGATCATCAGGTGCATTGGGGCGTTCAGAATGCCTGCCAAATTCTCAAGACAAGAGGCATTCCGGTCGAAATGATCCGCCACTCCAATCTGGATATGCTGGAAGACAAAATCAAATACCTCACAACCCGATGCAATAAAATATGGTATATGGCAGACGGCGTATATTCCATGTTTGGCGATTATGCACCCATAAAGGAACTGATGCAACTCGCTGACAAATACCCCCAGCTGCATCTTTATTTTGATGATGTGCACGGCATGAGCTGGAAAGGAAAAAACGGAACTGGATATGTCTTGGACATTTTAAAGGAATTACCGGACAATGTCTTACTCTTCGGTACCTTGAGCAAGACCTTTGGTGCCAGCGGAGCAACAGTACTGTGTACCGATAACCGCCTGCGCGAAAAAATTAAAAACTTTGGCGGCCCCCTCACTTTCTCAGCCCAACTCGAACCCGCTTCCGTAGCTGCCGCAATTGCATCGGCACAAATTCACCTTTCTCCCGAAATCACAGCCTTGCAATCCGATCTGGCCGATAAAATCGAATACTTCAAATCCCTATTGGCAAAAACAGCCCTGCCAATGATAGCCCCAAACAACTCTCCGGTGTTTTTCCTGGGAACCGCTATGCCGCTAACGACTTATAAATTGGTCCAATGCCTCTTTAACGAAGGCTTTTATCTCAATGCCGCCATCTATCCCGCCGTACCGATAAAAAATACCGGTATCCGCATCACCCTCTCCCGTCACAATCAAAAAGAGGAAATAAAAGCATTGGTAGAAGCAATGGAATACCATTTCCCCAAAGTCCTGCTGGAAACGGCCAACAGCCAATCTAAGATAAAGCGAGCCTTTGGAATAGCAGAAACCAACCCGCCAGCTAAGACAATAGAAAGCGGAACAGCCTTAATACTCCAATACGAAACAACGATACAAAAAATAAACAAACCGCTCTGGAACGAACTCTTGGGCAGCCAAAGCGTTTTCGACTGGGATGGGCTCTGTTTCCTTGAAAACACCTTTACAAATCAAGCATGTCTGGAAAATCAATGGGATTTCCATTATTACATAATCAAAGACCAAAACGGAATGCCGCTATTGGCTACTTTTTTTACCATTGGTTTATGGAAAGACGATATGCTCGCACCGGAATCCATTTCACTGCAATTGGAAGAAAAAAGAAAACTAAATCCATTATACCTGACTTCAAAAGTACTGGGAATGGGCTCACTGTTCACCGAAGGGAACCATTGCTACATCAACAAAACCCATCCCTTGGCAGATGAGGCTTTACAACTCTTACTAGAGCAAGCTGAAGCTTTATACCATCAATTAAATGCCGACATGTTAGTATTAAGAGATTTTGATGAAGACAAACAAATAAATGACATTTTTCACAATCAAGGCTTCCTAAAAATAAACATGCCCGAAAGCTGCATCGTGCAAAATATAAGCTGGAATACCATCGAAGAATTTTCTGCTTCACTTTCTCCCCGTTCTAGAAAACATTTCTTGAAAGAGATACTGCCTTTTGAACAGGCTTTTGATATTGTAATAAAAAATCAATTAACTAATGAAGAATTAGAACAAGCGTATAAACTGTATCAAAATGTTAAAAATAACAACCATGCCATAAATACATTCACCTACCCCATAGAAGTATTCCAAAAAATGGATGAACATTCCCAATGGGAATTCATTCTATTATATTTAAAAAAAGGAGTTTCAAACCCATTGGTCGGAATCATGTTTTGTTATAAAAACACAGAGCAAACTTATGCTCCGGCACTAATCGGAATGGATTATGATTCTGCTAAAGAATTCCACCTCTACCGCCAACTTCTATTTCAAACCATCAAGCGGGCTCGGGAAATAAATCGGAGCAAAATTGATTTTGGCTTTTCTGCAACTTTCGAAAAGAGAAAACTGGGAGCGACAATAATTCCAAAAGTAGCCTACATTCAAACAAGAGATAATTTTTCGATGGAATTGATGGGAATGCTACAAAACGAAGCTTTAAGCTAAACCTCTATAGACTGACGAAGAAAAAGATTTAGTTTGACTGATTGAGAGTGCATCCGGTTAAATTTAAACTACAAATTGCACTAATTTTCACAAATTAATTAGTACCAATACTTGCAATTTGTGATAAAGATGTTTTTTATAATAATTCTGTATTTAATATAGAATCCCGAATATAATCGGGATTCTATATCATTACTATTCGGAATTATATACCAAAATTATGGATTATTAAGACCCTTCTGCATCTCAAATCTAAAAAACATGAAACCTATAAAACACCTCACCCGCTTATTTGATCGCCTGATTGAAGACCAAGCTATTCATCCCACCCACATCAGTTTGTACTTTACTTTATTTCAATATTGGAATATCAATCGCTTTCAAAATCCGATTAGCATTACCCGAGATGAGATCATGATCATTAGTAAAATAAGCTCTAAGACTACCTACCATAAATGCATGCGGGAGCTTAATGATAAAGGCTATATCAAATATGAACCGACTTTCAATCCATTCAAAGGCAGTATAGTATTGTTATTTAACTTTGCGGAAGATGAGGGTGTGGAGGTATGAATTATCGGCTGTAAGTCAGCTGACTGGCGAGCCTAATTATGATCCTGATGCAAACGAGTAACAGTCCGCTCATAGGGACTGCCAGTGGTACTTTTTTGAGTGTGCTACCGAATTTACAATCGGAAGACTGGATATGCACATAAAACCTGCAGTATAAGTTAAGCTACATTTTTGTAATTAATTTGATTGTTAAATTCTTCAATAGTTGCATAATTCAAAGTAGACCCGAGCGTAGAAAAGCCAAATCAATGTCTTTTTTTTCTGTTATACCCAGTTTCAATGTATTGCTTCGTCTGTTGACTGTGCTCGGGTCAAAGATTTGAAGAAGCTTACCGCTACAGCATTATTCCAACAATTTCCTTTACGACGCAGCTCAACAAATAAATCATCATTAATACTGTAATTAACAGATAAAAAAAAGTAGTTTTTAATGAAAAATGGAGGTGGTCATTTTGAATTGGAATTGGGTGGTCAATTTGACTGGTTTTTCCAGCTAGATTACTAAAAATGGAATGCTTTTATCATTAATTCCTGCTCATTTCTTGAAATTCCTATTTCTTTAGCTATAGATTTCCAGTTGCTTGTTACTTGAATAACTTCTTGCATAATAACTTCCATTTGTTGTTTGTTTAAACGGAAATATTTGCCAACGCTTTTTGCCAAATCCAAATCGAGTGCATTATTGTCCATATCAATGTTCAAGGCTAAGCCGTCTTTATCAATGGAAGGATTAAGGTCATAAGCAGGAGATAAAATCCAACCTTCTGTTGTTAATATAAATCCGTGGTTGCGTAGATGGTCATCAGTATTGGAAATAGCAATATTGAAGATAATTCTTCGCCATAGTTGGTGTAGATTGGCTTCTACATTAGCACCATGATTACTAATGAACTCGGCAATGTCTAAATAACTGGCCGGATTGTCCCGGATAGTATCCTCATTGTTCGCTGTCATGGTCATTGCAGAAGCAAAGTGAATTCTTTCTCCGTTTTCTCTATCAAAGCGTTTGGTGAAGAAAGTATGGTGGTTGCCCATGATTTTTTGTATACGGCATGGTGCCATGTCAATTCCTGCATTAATCGCTAATTGACAGGCTAGGAATTCCCAAGCTGCTTTATCGATAGCATCTGTTTTGGATGGGAATTTAGCAATCCAAAGACTTTTATCATTGTCTAGGATATTGGCTTTTGGTCTTGCTCCACCCAAAGAAGAACCCGGAGCCATCAATACTGTTAACCATTTATTGACTTCATCGTTTTCGTTGTCATTCTCGAAAATTGAAGCTGCGTTTTGTAATTCTCTAATAGAGGACCAAGGTGGAGTAGAAGAGGTTTTATTATTGTCTAAGAAATCTCCATCTGGGTCTGTTTTAAAACGTAAGGCTCCCATACGACTTTCGTCATACACACCTAAAAGAAAATCAATATCGTAAAGCGTCTTCGGTTTTTCATTATTTTCTCTTGCTAATTGTGCTTCTCTGCGTTTCATTAATGTGCGTCCCCAGGTGTCGGGCATGCTGTCTAGAAAAATTCCGAAGTTTTCCTTTTGGTTTGGGTATTGTGAGCCACCATAGAGTTGGATGTCTGGGTCTAAAAGAAACTTCTGTTCTGTTTTGAGCCAGTTTTTATCGTATTCAAAGCTAAATGCTTTTTTGCCTTTGGCTTGTTGTGCTGATAGAATACCAATAATTTTTGGTTCTTGTATGCCCTTCCAGTGGGCGTAAACATATATGTTGGTTTTTGTGGACATATAGATTTTAAGAAGGTTAGATTTTTGGACGAGATTGCTTCGTACCTCGCAATGACTTTATTTAAGAAGTTCGAGATCTTGGAGTTTTCTTCCTAGTTCATCGTCTGCAGCTAGTTTTAGGAAGTCGTCTTGTAATCCTAAAACGCGGAGCACATTGAAATAAGCACCAATAGCTACACTCGGATTTCCTTTCTCTATTTGGTATAGAGTAGTACGAACAATATCTGCTCTTTCTGCTACTTGTGTAGCTGTGAGCTTCCTTCTTTTTCTAGCCAATTTTATATTTTCACCCATATGTTCCAAGATTTTCAGGTGCTTTGGGAATATGGATTGCTTTCTACTACTCATGATGTAATGTTCATTATTATGAACAAAGTTAGCTTATTTGTTCATAATAACAAACATTTATCGATTGTTGTTGTGATTTTTCGTATGTTAAAACTATTGGAATGAAGTAATCTAATATTGTTATGTCAACGAATTGATTGGTTAAATTGAGTAATTCTCTATAATAATCTGAATTTTATGACTTATTTGATTTAATATCTTTCCATTGATATTTGTTCTGCCAATTTGCTTTTTTATAATTTCTTTACGTTTATCGACCAATAATCGTCTTTCGTTATTAAAAAATAATTTTTCTGCTTCATTGAGTTCTTGATTGTCTAATGTTTTTAGGCGAAGTAATTCGTATTTTATTTCCCGTTTTATTTCACCGTTTTCTAAAATATAATTGACAATTTTTGGATGTAAATTTTCCAAACTTAGCGGAAAAGCCTAGAAATAAAACTATTCCAAACAACAACTTAAGAATTTGGTAACGCTTTACCAACACAAAAAAACCAACACTTTATGTATCTTTCGTTTTGATTAAAACTTAGAGTATACAAATGGAAAAAGACCCCAGCTACAAAACTATTTTGGTTGCCCCGTTGAATTGGGGTTTAGGACATGCTACCCGATGCATCCCCATTATCAAAGCCTTACAAGACAATAATTACATCCCCATAATTGCGTCGGATGGTGTTGCCCTCGCACTTTTACGAAAAGAATTTCCCTATATAAAAACACTCGAACTGCCTTCTTATCAGATCGAGTATGCCAAAAACGGCAAAAATTTCAAGTGGAAACTAATAAAAAGTCTCCCAAAAATGATTCGTGCCATTTGGAAAGAAAAAAGAACCACCAAAGAATGGATTGCGAAATACGAAATTGATGGCATCCTATCTGACAACCGCTTGGGCGTTTTTGACCAGAAAACGCCATCGGTATTTATCACCCACCAACTCAACGTGATGACAGGAAATACCAGCTGGCTTAGCAGTAAAATCCACCAGAACATCATAAAAAAACACCGCATTTGTTGGATTCCGGATGTAGCGGGAACACCAAATCTAAGCGGGGAACTGGGCCACCTTCAAACGACTGATTTGAAACTGAACTACATTGGACCTTTAAGTCGGATTCAGAAAAAAGAAGTCGAAAAAAAATACGATCTCATGGTTATTCTCTCAGGGCCGGAACCGCAACGAACTTATCTGGAAGAGAAATTAAAAACGGAAGTTCAAAACTATACCGGAAAGGTGATTTTCATAAAAGGTATCATAGAAAAAGAACAGAAAAAAGAAGAAAAGGAAAACATCACTTTTTACAATTTCATGAACACAAAACAGTTGGAACAAGCGTTTAATGAAAGTGACTTGGTATTAAGCCGTTCCGGTTATACCACCATTATGGATTTGGCCAAACTAGAAAAAAAGGCTTTTTTTATTCCAACTCCAGGCCAATACGAGCAAGAATACTTAGCTAAAAAACTAGAAAAAGATGGCATTGCCCCTTGGTCAAGTCAGGGTGATTTCAGTATTGAAAAATTATCGGAAGTGAGTGCTTATTCGGGATTAAAAAAATTCAACAGTCCCGTAGATTGGAAGCAACTTTTCGAAATATTTGAACAATAATATGGGTTATCGGTTATCTGTTTTGAGTTATGGCCGACATAGGTTGTTGTAGGAGCAAGATGCTCGCAGAGGAAGATTAAGAAGCTGAAGTATGAACTTCAAGACCTGTCAGGCTTCGAAAACCTGACAGGTCTATCCCTTACATTTACAGTTAAAATTCAACCCCAAAATTACTTCTTATCAAACAATCTTTCGTGTTTAATTGTCTTGGCATTGATCATAAAATAGACCGATTCTGCAATATTCGAATTGTGATCTGCAATTCTTTCCATGTGTTTCAGTGCAATAATAAGATTGGTTCCCGAGCCCACAGTTTTAGAATGGTTCTTCATTTCACCAATGATTTCTTCTATAGCGGTTGCGCTCTTGGATTTTATACTATCATTCAAAACAAAAATTTCTTCGATAGTGGTTTCATCCCTATCTTGAAAACACTCATTTGTTTTTATTGTAATGGTCTCCACTTCTCTGGCAATTTCGGCAATATTGAATTTTGAGATCAATTCGTGTTTCTCTTTGATGTTTTTAGAAGCCTTTATAACACTGACTGCTAAATCCCCGATTCTTTCTATTTCATTACTAATTTGCATTGCTGACATGATAAAGCGCAAGTCAGAAGCCACCGGTTGTTGCAAAGCAAAAACACTTTGACAAATATCATCGATTTTTACATCTAATTTATCAATCTTATTTTCTGTTTTCTTCACTTCTTTCCCCACAGCAACGGGCTCGGAAAGCAATGCTTTTACCGACTCGGCCACTTGGCCTTCAGCCAGCTTAGCAATTTTTAATATGATATTTCTAAGTTTACCTAGTTCTGTTTCTAAATATGATGCCATTTGATTTTAGATTTTAGATTTTAGATTTTAGATTTTAGATTTTAGATTTTAGATTTTAGATTTTGAAACTTAAAACAAAACTACTACTTTAATTAAAACGAACTTATTCATAAGTCACATTTGACAAATAGTACCTCCTAATTTTAGTCCCAATAACTAAAACTATCCAAACCTTCCTGTTATATAATCTTCGGTTTGTTTTATCGCCGGTTTTGTAAAAATCGTCTTTGTTGTATCGTGCTCAATCAACTCTCCCATGTAGAAAAAAGCGGTCGTATCACTGATACGTCCTGCCTGTTGCATGTTGTGCGTTACAATAACGATGGTGTATTTATTCTTGAGCTCATAGATTAATTCTTCGATTTTTGAAGTCGAAATGGGATCTAAAGCAGAAGTAGGTTCGTCCATCAACAATACTGATGGTTTAATGGCCAAGGCGCGCGCAATACACAACCTTTGTTGTTGTCCTCCGGAAAGTTCAAAAGCCGATTTTTTAAGTTTGTCTTTGACCTCATCCCAAAGTGCTACTTGTTCTATTGAAGTAATCACTCGTTCTTCAATTAGCTTTTTATCGGTAATTCCGTTTACTCTTAGACCATAAGCCACATTCTCATAGATTGTTTTAGGAAAAGGATTGGGTTTTTGAAAAACCATCCCGACATTCTTACGCAAATCGTCTACATTCGTGTTTTTGGCATAAATATCGTTCCCATCAATAAGAATACTTCCCGACATCTGGGTATTGTCAATCAGATCATTCATTCTATTCAATAAACGAAGATAAGTAGACTTTCCACAACCCGAAGGGCCTATTAATGCGGTCACCGTATTGGTTTTCATTGATAACGAAATATCGTGTAATGCTTGATTTTCGCCGTAGTAAAAATTTACGTTTTTGGATTCTATTTTATGCATGTTAATTCATTTTTACTTTTTTTCCGTAATACTTGCGAAGGGCGTTCGCCAATAAATTAGAAATTAATACAATAATAATTAAAATAAGCGCTGTACCATAAGCCATCGCTCTCGAAGCTTCTATATTAGTTCCACTTGTCGCTATCACATACAAATGATAAGGCAAGGCCATGGCTTGATCGAATATTGATGTAGGCAATTTAGGTAAAAAATAAGCAGCAACGGTAAACAAAATTGGTGCCGTTTCTCCCGAAACCCTTCCAATGGATAATATCAATCCGGTAATAATATTTGGAAAGGCAATTGGAAACACAATTTTACTGGTGGTTTCCCATTTACTGGCTCCTAATCCAAAACTGGCCTGACGGAAAGTATCATCCACCGCTTTTAGCGATTCCTCTGTGGTTCTAATCACAATAGGCAAAACTAATAAACCAAGCGTCAAACCTCCGGCTAAGATCGAATCGCCAAATCCCATCTTATTAACAAACAAAGACATCCCGAACAATCCAAAGACAATCGAAGGTACACCGGCAAGGTTGTTAGTCATTTGCTTGATTATTTTCTTAGGCCATCCTTCTTTGACATACTCATTCATGTAAATTGCAGCCAAAACACCTACCGGAAAGGCAAACACCATACTCACTAAAACCAGACAAAGCGTTCCTATTATGGCAGGGAAAATTCCTCCTTCGGTCATTCCATTACTTGGCATTGCGCTAATAAATTCCCAACTGATAACTCCTATTCCTTTGATTACAATAAAAGCTAATATTACAAATAAAATAGCCACAACTGTATAACTAATAAGGCTAAATATACCAAAAGCAATTTTTTGATTTCTTCTTTTCTTTTTTGCTAAACGAATTTCCTTACTCATTTTAGTGTTTTTTATGGGATTGTTTATTCGTAACCATCTCTACTAACATATTTATTCCAAAAGTGATTAGAAACAAAATACATCCTAATGCAAATAAGGCCTCATAATGCAAACCACCGTTTGGCGCTTCTCCTAATTCTGCAGCAATAGTAGCCGGAATCGTCCTTACAGGAGCTAAAAAAGAATTTGGTATCACAGCCGCATTTCCGGTAACCATTAAAACCGCCATAGTCTCCCCAATAGCCCTACCAATTCCTAAAATAGCTCCTGCCGTTATCCCAGAAGCAGAATAAGGAATCACCACTTTATAAATAGTCTGCCATTGGCTCGCACCCAAAGCCAAACTGGCTTCTTTCATGGCACGTGGTGTATTGCGCATCGCATCTTCAGAAATAGTAATAATTGTAGGCAAGGCCATAATAGCCAAAACGACACTTCCCGCCAAAGCCGTTTCTCCAACTGGTAAATTGAAAAGACTTTGAATTAAAGGCACTATAACCACCAAGCCAAAGAAACCGTAGACCACTGATGGGATTCCCGCCAGCAATTCGATAAGCGGTTTTAACAAACTGCGAGTTTTTTTCTTGGCAATTTCACTCAAATAAATCGCAGCTGCTAAACCTATAGGCAAAGCCAAGAGGATTGCTCCAAGACTCACCCAAAGCGTTCCATAAATCAACGGCTTTACTCCCATTTGAGCAATGGGCTGTGCTGTTGGGAACCATTCTTCGCCCGATAAAAACTCAAAAACCTTGATTTTATCAATGTCAAGTTCCTTTCCTTTAAAATCTTTGGCTTTGTATTTATCCGAGAAAAAAGCAACTATTCCGGGAGTTTTAGCGATAAGCTCATTAATCTTTGCCGGAAAATACTCAAAATTCTCACCAAGTTCTTCGTCCGTGTAATAGTCGGTAATATCACTTGTTCGAAACAAAACGATCGCTTCGTCTTTTCCACCAACTTCTTTCCAGTTTTTAATTTTTTGATCAAAAATATCTTTAATCTGGGAAGGTTTTAATTTCTTTACCGGATTATCCGCCGCAACAGCGAGCAAGAAACCATCTTCTATGGGTTTTTTAGTAAAAACCCCAGCGCCTTCAATAAATAAAAAAAAGACAATAAGCAATACCGTAATACTAGTAGCAGCGCTACTTAGCATCAAAATAGATTCAATTATCTTCTCCTTAATCTGTTTCAAATTTGTTTTCAAATCAGTCTTTTTTATTTTTAGCAAAACTACGTTAGGTATTTGTTAACCATGTTTTGATGTTGTTATCCTTGTGTTAGCTTAATGTTAAGAAAAACTTGTTGCTTATAAATTTACAACTTATTTCAATAAAAAAAGCTATCGCAATACGACAGCCTTTTCTAGTTATAAAAATTAACCTTTATTAATTTAATGGAATATAACCTATTTCAGAAACATTTTTCTGTCCTTCTGCAGAAAGAGCGTAATCAATAATTACTTTCACTTTTGCTGCATTAGTCTTATCATACATATAAAACAATGGTCTTGAAATAGGGTAAGACTTGTCTTTAGCAGAAGCAATAGATGGCTCTACAAATGTTTTTCCCTGATCGTAAGATACTGCCAATTGTTTTACTTCTTTGGTCTCATAAGCCAATCCGATATATCCAATTGCGCCTTTCGTCTGACCTACTGCTTGTACAATAGCCCCTGTTGCCGGCAAACTCAAAACATCTGTAGCATAATTTTTCTTATCCATTACCTCATCCTTAAAGAACTCATAAGTCCCCGAAGAAGATTCTCTTGAATAAGCTACTATTTTCTCATCGGCTCCGCCTACTTCTTTCCAGTTTTTAATTTCTCCCGTAAAGATTTTCTCTAATTGCTCACGAGTTAATTTTGAAACTTTATTTGCCGGGTTAACGATAACCGTCAATGCATCATAAGCAATGATTACTTCTTCGATTTCTTTTTTCATTTCTGAAAACTTCAATTTCTCTTCTGTTTTAATATCTCTTGAAGTCATTGCAATATCAGTGGTAGCATCAATTAAGGCTGTCAATCCTACTCCACTTCCACCACCTACAACAGTAACACTAACATCGGCATTCTTTTTCATTAATTCTTCTGCCTCTTTTTGTGCCAATGGCAAAACGGTGTCACTTCCTTTGATTGTAACAGAAATAGCGGCTGTTTTAGATTCAGTTCCTTTGTCTTCTGTTTTTGCTTTACCGCAGCTTAACATACCAATTAATGGTAAGATTAAAAATAATTTAGTTCTATTCATTTTTGTTGTTTTTTTGTTGTTTTTATTTTTGACAAAAGTATTTCTTAAGTGTTAAGTCAGTGTTAAGCCAGCATTACCCAATTGTGATATTTAAGGCTTTCTAAATCAAGAAAACGAGCTCATCCCCAAATTGTTATATTCCAATTTCAAATTGAAAACGAACATACCAACTTCCTGTTGTGTTCCCCGAAAAATGATTTAAGTTCTCGTACGAACATTCTGTTTGTAATTTTACTTTATGCTCTAAAAAATATTTAGAGAAACTAACGGCAAACTCTTCTGCATCCGGAGTAAAAGCATGAATTTCTTTCCCTACATTTTGCGTAGAATATCTTCCGGCAATTTGATATTTAGACGGAAACAAATAACTCAATTGGGTGTCTACCCCTTCCCCCACAAAAACAGCCTGGGTTTTCGTGTTGTCCAAAGGATTTCTGGTAATTGGATTATCCGCTCTTCTTGACATATAATTAGCCGAAGCCGCCCATCCGTTGTACTTTAGCATTGTATCAAAAAAGAAAGATTGTAATGTTCTTGCTTCAAATAAATCATTACCCAGTTGACCTTGTGATCTACGGGCATTATTATTTTGATTAAAAGCCCCGGAAATCAATAATTTTGGCGTTTTTTCTCTTGCCAAATCTGCTTCAAAGTGAGAGCCATTTTTGGTAAATGAACCCAAAGGAAACAATTCCAGTTTTCCCGTTAAGGATATTCCATCATCTTTAGTTTTTGTCCAGTTTCTACCTTCTCCTTTAGTCAAGGCTCCTTTTACAGCATAGGTAAAATGATTTGGATTTTCTTTTCCATAGTCAATAAACAATCCAAAGTCACGATCAATATTGAACTTAGAGTTATTTATAGTTCTATCTGTAAATTCCAGCGCTCCCGAAGAAATTACACGCTGATTGTTCCCTGGCAATTTAGTCTGACCAAAACCGATCGACCAATTTTTTGTTGGCTTATAAAAAAGAACCCCGTCTAAAATTACATTTTGATTTTCTCCCGCCTTGATTACTCCTAAATCTCCTGCCGAAAAACCAAGTTCAATTTTATAACCAAACTTTGGATTATAAACAAAACCATCAAACTTTAGTCGCATTCTTCTGATTTCCCCTTCTACTGCACCCGCTTGTCCATCCGTCTTCTGATAACCGGCTCTACTTTGAACTCTAACACCAATATTCACCTGGAACAAACTGTCTTGGGCTGTGAATCCCAACTTTTTATCTGAGTTAAAATAATTCTTGGAACTCGCTTTTTTCTCTGAAGTCTTCCCTTCAATTTTACTGTCCTGCGCCGCTGCAATCATAGAAAACATAAAGAAGGCAAGTAATGATAGTTTTTTCATTTTGATTTTTAATTAACGTTGTGTTATTATAAAGCAAAAATAATGTTAATTTTTTTTTCTTATATTAAGAAAAGGTTACGCTTCTAATAAATTTAGGTAATCTCCCGCCCATAAACAACCGTTTGACAGTATTTTATAAAAAACAGCAGCAGAAGCATCAGAACATTCCTTCAGCTTCTGTTTTTCATTTTTATTTCTTCACAAAAGCTTAGATACTTACTCCTTTATAAAAAGTAAAAGCACAAAAAAACCTGTAGCTGAATAAACAACTACAGGTTTGAAAATTCTTCCTATATAAGAATCTATTTTTTATATTAATTAAGTTTTAGCAATCTTCTTTCGGGGGGCTTTTTCGAGGGTAAATGAAAAATCAGACCCTATACCAAACTCACTTTCTACATAAATTTTTTCTTTGTGCGCTTCTATTATATGTTTCACAATGGCCAGCCCTAAACCAGAACCTCCTTCAGAACGGGACCCGCTTTTGTTGACCCGATAGAAACGTTCAAAAAGTCGGGGAATATTCTGCTTTTCGATTCCCTCCCCGTTATCACTTATTCGGATCAATATCTTTTTCTTGGTTAGATTAACGACCGTCACTTCGGTAACCCCATTCTCTTTTCCGTACTTAATGGAGTTCACGATCAAGTTTTCGATCACCTGCTGGATTCTGTCTTTGTCTCCTTGAACAAAATTTGGTTGAATATTAGCATTTTCGAAACACAGTTTGATATGTCTTTTTTCAGCTTTCATTTCCAATAAATCAAAAACGTTCTGGATCAATTCGACCACATCAAACTCAGAATACTCTAAATTCAAATCCCCCGCTTCTAACTTGGTAATCATATCTAAATCCTCCACAATGTAGATCAATCGCTCCACGCCTTTCTCGGCACGTTTCAGGTATTTTTTTCGAATATTCTTATCTTCCATCGCGCCATCAATCAATGTAGAAAGATAACCTTGAACGGTAAACAAAGGGGTTTTTAACTCATGGGATACATTACCCAGAAATTCTCTTCGGTATTCTTCCCGAATTTGCAGCATTTCGATTTCCAGTTTTTTATCCGTGGCAAATTTCTTCACCTCTCTGGACAGGGTCTCCATATCTGTAGTAATGGGTTGATTAATCAAACTACTGGATTCGAGTAAGGAAACCTCATCATAAATCTTTTTTACTCTCCTATAGATAAAACGCTCCACGCGGTATTGCAAAACAATAAATGAAAAAGCATAAAGGCAAAAAATAAAGACAAACCCAAAAAGCAATAAACTTTGAAAGCTGGGCTTAAAAATTGAATTCACAATTAGCAATCCAAATCCTGTGGCAAAGACACTGATATACAATGCCGATTTTATAGCAAACTTGTAGGTTTTTTTAAAACTGATTTTCATCTAATATACATGCTGTTAATATCGTCGAAAGCAAAATAGCCTTCGACTCATTTAAAATTTATCACTACCTATATATAGTATCACTTAAACTTCAAATTTATAACCTACTCCTTTTATGGTTTTAAAAAGATCTTCTCCTATTTTTTCTCGCAGTTTCCTGATGTGAACATCAATGGTTCTTCCTCCTACAACGACCTCATTTCCCCAAACCTTATCTAAAATTTCATCTCTCTTAAAAACCTTACCCGGTTTTGAAGCTAATAGATAAAACAACTCGAATTCTTTCCTAGGTAAGGATATTTCAATTTCATCCTTTACAATCTTGTACTCTTCGCGATTTATTTCAATTCCGCCTACATTCAGGGTTTCCGTATTTTGTTCTTTCTCCTTTAATCTGCGCAAGAGTCCTTTTACTTTACTCACCAATAATTTAGGCTTAATTGGTTTTGTAATATAATCATCGGCTCCGGCATCAAATCCGGCCACCTGAGAATAATCTTCGCTTCGTGCTGTTAGAAAAGTAATGATTACATTACTCAATTCAGGAATTTTTCGAATATTCTCGCAAGCTTCCATTCCATCCATTTCCGGCATCATCACATCCATAATAATAAGATCCGGCAATTCTTTCTTGGCTTTCAAAATGGCTTCTTTACCGTTTGCTGCAGTAACTATTTGATAACCTTCCTGGGCAAGATTGTAGCCTACAATTTCCAAGATATCCGGCTCATCATCTACCAACAAAATCTTTGTATTTTTCTTTTTCATAGTATGTAAAAATTATTTGTCTTTGGTCATATATGGTATCGCCTTTTATTTATTAGGTGTTTGCTTAGGCAAACTTGTTGTTAGTGGCGATTTCATAAATGCAAAATTATATTTCTTGCTATCGAATCTTCATCAATATTTAGACCCAATAATTGTTAAATGTGTTGTAAATGTAAGAATAAAACAACGGCTAAAAAACTGAGTTTACCTTAATTTAATATCATAACCTTTTAATAATATTAGAACAACGCAATCGTAACAAAGCATTAACCTGAACTTTACAAAGACGACATTACTTTGCGGTAAATAAAAACAACAAACACAATGAAATTTAGAATTCTATTTATTGCCCTATTAATTACCACTTTGGCTTTCTCCAAAAGTCAGGGTACAATTACAGGAATATTGAAAGACCGAGACCTTAATGACAAAGGTTTACCCGCAGCAAACGTACTAATTAAAGGAACAAACATTAGTACTAACACTGATGCTGACGGAAAATACAGCTTGACCATTACACCTGGAAACTATGTTGTCCAGTTCAGCTTAATGGGTTATGAAACCGTTGAAGTACTGGTAACTGTAAAAGAAGGGCAAACAACCGTTATTAACGAAACTTTGGTTTCTGCCAGCTACAATCTGGACACCGTTGTTATTAAATCAAAGGTGAACAGAGAAAAGGAAACCGCTTTGCTATTAGAACAAAAAAATGCGGTTGAGATAAAACAAAGTATTGGTGCCCAAGAAATGTCCAGAAAAGGAGTGAGCGATGTAGAAGAAGGACTGAGTAAAATTACAGGTATCACCAAAGTAGAATCACGTGGTTTATTTGTTAGGGGATTAGAAGATCGCTACAACAATTTACTAATAAATGATTTACAGGCACCGTCTAATAGTCCTTTTACCAAAATTATTCCATTGGATTTGTTTCCTACAGATATTGTTGGAGTACTAAATGTCTACAAAACTTTTAATCCAAATATTTCCGGTGATTTTGCAGGAGCAACCGTGAACATAGAAACAACTCAAGCTAAAAGTACAACCAAGATCAGCTTAGGAGCTGGTTACACAACTGCAAATAATGGCTCTGATTTCTTAATCCATTCAGACGCTAACAACACTCAAGGTATCTTTGGTTTGAACGGGAAAGACCGTCAATTAAGCACTGCTTTTGGTAATGTCCCTACAGCCAGAAAATTAACTCCAGAACAATATAATACCGCATACAAAGATAATACTTGGAATGTAGACAAAACTTCAAGTCCGTTAAACACCAGTATCGGTTTTATTCATTCTGAAAAATTCGATTTAGAAAACGGAGATAAAATCAATTACTCCTTTTCTATAAACGGAGACAATAAATACGTTATCCGTAAAGGAGTAGATCGTACATTTATATTAGGTGCCGGTGATTATGACAATAATTTTCAAAAAGAAAGCTACAGCTATCAAACTAACGCATCAGCTTTAGTAGCTATAAAATACAAAGCAAAACGATTTGATATTGGCATAAATTCTTTCTATTTGCGCTCTACTGACAGTAAAATCCAAGACCAATTAGGGTATACAAACAATCAGTCCTCAAATCCAAACATCTTAATTCGCACCAATCAATTTGATCAATCTGACTATATTAACACCCAACTTACAGGAAACATTAAACTTACTGAAGATGAAAGACAAACTCTAAAAATTGGCGGTTCTTTTGTAAAAACAGCTTACGAGCAACCTGACCGTAAATTTATCGTTGGAGAGAAAATTTCGAATACGGAAATCAACACCTCATATGGTGGAAATCATTTGAACAGACAGTATTTAGACATCAACGGAAACTATTATTTCTCTGGCTTATTAGAGTACAGTCTAAAATTTAAAGAAAAAGAAAATGGTAAATTCAATCGTTTAACCATTGGCGCAAACTCTTTTGTTAATAATCTAAACTCTATTTATAGAATTTTTTCCGGATTTAGAATGACAAACAAAAATTACACTGCTCCTATCAATACTATTGATCAATTTATCACAGAGGATATCAATAGTGGAATCTTAAGCGTTCGTGAAGAAACTAATGCGGATTATAAAGTAAAATTAAACCAAATGGTACATGCTGGATATGTAAATTACTTACACCAAATTGGCGACAAGTTTGAGATCAACGGAGGAATTCGAATAGAAAACTCAGAAAGAGTTATAGATTATAGGAATTTTGGAGACATCATCAATGGGAAATACAGAAAAATTAACAACCAGAAAACAAACTTTCTACCTGTTGTAAATGCTAAATACGAATTGAACGATAAAACTAATTTACGTTTTAATGCTTCTAAAACAATTACCAGACCAGTAACGATGGAGTTATTACCAATACAATACATAAGCCCAGACGGAAAATCTATTTTAGGTAATAAAAACATAAAAGACAGTGACAATTACAACCTGGATGCGAAGTATGAACTGTTTCCAAAAAGTAACGAATTGGTAGCCGTAGGTCTATTTGCCAAACAAATTCAAAACCCAATCGAAAGAATTTTCATTGCAGGAGCCGGAGGTAGCGGACAAACAATGACCTACCAAAACTCCAAAGAAGCTTTCCTATTTGGCGCAGAAATTGAACTGCTTCTACAATTGGAACGTTTATCCCCCCTTTTATCCGATTTTTCTTTTGGATTTAACACTTCCTTAATGAAAACCGATGTCAAAGTAAATTACGGCCCTACTTCATTAGAAAACAATCCGAGTAGAAAACTACAAGGAGCTTCAGAATGGATTGTGAATTCAGATTTAAAATATGACTTTAAATTCAATGAAACCATGAAAAACTCCGTTTCGCTTGTTTATGGAGTATACGGGCCTAGAATTTTCGCAGTAGGTTCTGCAGGAATGGACCATATCTACGAACAACCGTTTCATAAATTAGATTTTATATGGACCAGTAAGTTAACTAAAAATATCGATGTCAAATTTGCTGTAGATAACATTTTAAATTCATTATATAAAATGGAATTAGGTACTGAGAATCGATTTACAATAAACGAAAGCTCCTTAATATTAGAGAATTTCAAAAGAGGCCGAGGATTCTCCTTAAACCTTTCATATACTTTTTAACACCTAAAGCTACCTAAAACGGTAGCTTTTTTTGTGAAAAACAAAAAATAATGTCAATCACTTTATATAAAGTTTACATAAAATTCAAATTTTAGCAACAGTATTATAATATTGAGTTAACCTCTGCCTGTAATATCCTTTCTAGATTTGTATCAAATAATTACAACAAAAACAAAAAAATGAAAATGAAAAAATTAGTATTAAGCTTAGCAATAGTAGCTTTAACTTTAGGAAGCTGTTCTTCTGATAATGAAGACATCAAAAATGAACCAATCCCAACTGGAGAAATTAGCGGAGAAATCACAACAGACAAAGAGTATCCGTTAGGAAACTACACGATACAAGGAACGGTAAAAATTAAAAGTACAGGATCATTAACTATTGCTGCCGGATCTACAATCACAGCAAATGGCAGTGATGGTACAGCAGATGCTTTACTTGTAGAAAACGGAGGGCAATTATTTTTGAATGGTACAATTGCTTTGCCAATTATTTTTACCGAAACATCAAAAACTGCAGGTTCTTGGGGAGGAATCATCATGTATGGTGATGCTCCAATAGTAGGTGCAAATGGAGTAACATCTGCGACCTCTGAAGACGGAAACAATTTAACGTACGGAGGAACAAATGCAGCTCACAATGGGGGGGCATTAAAATATGTACGTGTAGAATATGCAGGTAAAAAATTAACTGATAACACTAGTGAAATGAATGGGTTTTCATTTTATTCCGTGGGTTCAGCAACTAAATTAGAAAATCTAATTGCTTACAAAGGGGCTGATGACGGATTTGAATTTTATGGTGGAACTGTAAGTGCTAAAAACTTGATTTCTTATGGAAACTTTGATGACTCATTTGACTGGCAAGATGGCTGGAGAGGTGCTGAAAATACAAACTGGTATGCTTATCAAACAGGAACCGGAAATTATGGAATGGAAATTGAAGCTAAATCAGTAAACAATGCTTTTGGACCAAAAATCAGCAACATTACTTTAACTAGAGCTGCTGGAACAGCTACTGAAGGAGGTTCATCTGCTGCTGAATATGATGCTATCCAATTCAAAAAAGAAGGAAATGGAGAATATTCAAATGTAGTAATCTCTGGATACACTACTTCTGGAGCTACTGCAGTAAGAATTCAAGATGCTACAACAAACACTAATCAAGTAACTGGTGGAAAAATCAAATTATTGAATGTAAAAATCAATGATGGTACTTCTCTATTTGGAGGTGTTGGAACTGGATTTACTGTTGCTTTCCCAACAGGAAATTACACCACAAGCAGTACTTCTACTGGAGCTTCATTAACAGGCGGAGCTTGGGCTATCATCGACGGTGTTAATTTATTAGGAAAATAATAAAGCAAACTTTTTATTATATTTAAAAACACCCTGACAATCAGGGTGTTTTTTTTGGCATACTATTTGAATATTTTTTTATATCTTTACTATTCAAAAATCCTGCTAATGAAAAAAAAATACTTTTATACTACAATCTTAATGGTACTTTTCTTTTCCTTAAGCCTCAGCGCACAGGATCTTAAGCAAATACCAAAACCGCAAGAAACCTCGGTCATTGAAGGTTTGAACTTGTACCCCAATCCTGTGAGTAATGGCAAAGTATACATTTCGACAAAAAATGATTTAGAAAAAGAAATCATTATTTTTGACCTTCTAGGAAAAAAAGTACTCCAAACGATGATTAATTCCAGAGAACTAAATGTTTCCAATCTATCACCGGGTGTTTACATCATAAAGATTAACGAACAAAACGCATCGGCCACCCGAAAACTCATCGTAAGATAAAACACTAAAATAACTTATAAAGCTCCAACTCAACTTGGGGCTTTTTTTATTTAGATCCCGAAAAAAAACATCAAAGACCCGAATCAAAAAGGTCCTGCATTTTCCTGAAATGATTTACGCAGGGATTGAAAGCCGATTTAAACTCAAAAAAAAACTCAGCAATTCATCTTGCCCAAAGAAAAAATAAAACCTCTTTTACAGCAATTACAATATCCTTCCAACAGACTTATTAATTAGAGAGTTAGCGTTTTATAATTAGCATTTATCGATTCTCAATGATATAAATACTATCTTTGCACAAATTATGGAATATTATGAGTAATAAGGAAGGCAATAATAAAAGAAGCGGAGCTAGACCAACAAGTTCTAGACCTAGTTCTAATAAGCCAAAACCTGCGATGCAAAAAAGGGCACAAGGTCCAAAAAAAGCAAAAATAAATACTAAAGCAGTAGAAGTTGTTTCTGATAAAGTGGAAAAAAAACCAAATCAGGCACCTAAAAGACCTAAAGTAAAAGACGAAATTCGTTTGAATAAATATATCGCCAACTCTGGCGCTTGTTCCCGCCGTGATGCGGATATTTACATTCAATCCGGTAACGTAAAAGTAAACGGAATTCCGGTTACCGAAATGGGATACATGGTAAAACCAGGCGATACCGTAAATTTTGACGGAGCAACATTAACTCCTGAGAAAAAAGTATACATCCTATTAAACAAACCAAAGAACTTTACAACGGCACTTGACGAAGGTCAGGAATTTCGAAATGTATTAGAACTGGTAAAAGGTTCTACAACTTCAAAAATTGCTGCTGTAGGAAGAATGGACAAGAACACTACTGGTCTGCTATTGTTTACGAATGATACCGATATGATTCGTAAATTCTCCTTACCAAGCCAAAAATCATCTAAAATCTACCAGGTTTCTTTAGACAAGAATTTGAAATTTGAGGATTTAGAAAAAATCAGCAAAGGTCTTGTTCTTGATGGACACCGTGTTTTTGTAGAAGATGTAAGCTATATTGAAGGAGAAGCAAAAAGTGAGATTGGACTTAAATTAAGATCTTCAAACGTAAAAGTGGTTCGTTCTATTTTTGAACACTTCAAATACGATGTTTTAAGAATTGACCGTGTTTCATTTGCTGGTTTAACCAAGAAAAATTTACCAAGAGGAAACTGGAGATTACTTACAGAACAAGAAGTTATCAATTTGAAGAATCTAAAATAAATTCATTGAAATCATTACAATTAAAATCCCTTTCGTGACAAACGGAATGGGATTTTTTTATGCCTGACAAACACAATTATTATGACAGCCGAAAAATTACAGTCTATTGCCTTCAAATGGTTTGATGCTTTTAACACACACAATCTAGAACAACTGCTTTCGCTTTATGATGATGACGCACAACATTTCAGTCCAAAATTAAAGATTCTCAAACCTGAAACTAACGGACTTGTCATTGGGAAACAAGCCATGCGCGAATGGTGGCAGGACGCCTTTCACAGATTGCCAAGCCTAAACTACAAAGTCACTTCGCTTACGGCAAATGGCGATCGCGTCTTCATGGAATACACCCGATCTGTAGAAGGAGAAGACAACATGCACATAGCCGAAGTTCTTGTGGTAAAAGAAGATAAAATCATCGCTTCACGCGTATATCACGGATAAGATTTAACAGACGTTCGATACTGAATTTGCGGTAAAAATATTTCTAGAAACTAAAACGATACTTGAAACCCACAAAAAAAGCCTACAACAGAAATATTCTTGTTGTAGGCTTTTTTGACAGTAAAAGACTTTATTTATTATCCCCTCACTTTTTTAGTCGGCGCTTCCTTTTTATCTAATCCTCTTTTTCTTAACAAAGGTGCAATACTCGGTTCTGCCCCGCGAAAACGCTTGTAAAGAATCATTGGATCTTCTGTCCCTCCCTTTTCCAAAATATTCTCGCGGAATAGTTTTGCTTTCTCGGGATTAAACAAAGTAGTGGTTTTAAAGGCTTCAAATGCATCGGTATCCAAAACACCAGACCAGATATAGCTATAATATCCTGAAGAATAACCTCCTGCGAATATATGGTTAAAATATGTACTTCTATATCTTGGAATAATCGCGTCTATTAAACCTATTTTATTCATTGCTGCCTTTTCAAAAGTATTTGCATCAACAGTAATATCTTTGGTTTGCGAGTGGTATTCTAAATCAAGTAAAGAAGCCGCAAGATATTCAGTAGTAGTAAAACCTTGGTCAAAAGTTCCTGCTTTTTTTAATTTATTGATTAAACTTTCAGGAATAACTTCACCCGTTTTGTACTGTTTGGCATACATTTTCAAAACCTCTGGTTCTGCTGCCCAGTTTTCCATAATTTGAGATGGCAATTCAACAAAGTCTCTTGGAACGCTTGTTCCCGCAAGACTCTTATAAGTTACATTAGATAACAATCCGTGTAAAGCATGTCCAAATTCATGGAAAAAAGTAGTTACTTCGTCAAAAGTCAACAATGCTGGAGTCGATCCTGTAGGTTTTGTAAAATTACAAACAATAGAAATGACTGGTGCCATACGTTTTCCATCAACCGTTTTTTGACTTCTGTACGAGGTCATCCAGGCGCCACCACGTTTTGATTCACGCGGATGAAAGTCCATGTAAATAATCCCAATATGACTTCCATCAGCTTCTAGAACTTCCCACACAGAGGCATCTTCGTGATACTTAGGAACATTATTTAATTCTTTAAACTGAATTCCATATAATTTCTCTGTTACCTGAAAAACTCCGCTTCTCACGTTTTCTAAACTAAAAAAAGGTTTTAATTCTTCCTCGTCTAAATCAAAACGCTCTTTTCTGATTTTTTCGGTATAATACCTCCAGTCGTAAGGCTGCACCTCACCTTTTATACCATCTTTGGCCATCATTTTTTTAATATCGGCCGCTTCTTGCTTGGCAATTTCCAAAGCTGGTTTCCACAAATCACTCAAAAGTTTGTTCACATTCTCAGGTGTCTTGGCCATCGATTCTTCCAATACATAATTAGAATGGGATTTATAACCCAGTAAACGGGCTTTCTGACCACGCAAATTAGCCAATTTTACGGCGTTCTCTTTGTTATCAAATTCATCATCATGATTTGCCCTAGTTTGATAGGCATTCCAAATTTCCTGACGCAATTTTCTATTAGAGCTGTATTGCAAGAAAGGCATCACGCTAGAATTAGCAAGTGTAAAAACCCACTTCCCTTCTTTTCCTTTAGCCTTAGCATCTGCGGCTGCCGCATCAATTAACCCTTGGGGCAAGCCGGCTAAATCCTTTTTAGCGGTGATAACCAATTCGTATTTATTGGTTTCGGCCAAGATATTTTGGCCATATTTCAGCCCTAATAACGAAAGTTCTCCATTAATTTTTCTGAGTTTTTCTTTATCTGAATTTGATAAATTAGCGCCACTTCTCACAAAATCTTTATAGGAATTATCCAGAATTTTGGCCTGCTCTAAGTTCAATCCCAAAGATTCTTTTTGGTCCCAAAGTGCTTTTACTCTTGCAAATAACTTTTCGTTAAGGTAAATATTGTCTCTGTGTGCCGACAAATTCGGCGCCACTTCTTTGGCAATATTTTGCATTCCTTTATTGGTATTCGCACCATTTAAATTCGAAAAAACCACATTTACATTCGATAATAATTCTCCTGCATTTTCCATGGCAAGAATCGTATTATCAAAAGTAGGAGCCGCTATATTATTGGCAATGGCATTAATTTCTGCATCATGTTTTTTGATTCCTTCTAAAATTGCAGGTTTAAAATGCTCGTTTTTGATCTTATCAAAAGGCGGCACGTTAAAAGGAGTATCATACGGCTGAAAAAAAGGATTCGCTATCGATCCATCTTTTCTTTCTTGGGCGTCAATAGTTATCATATTACCGATAACTAACAGCATAAAAAATGATTTCTTTCTCATTTGAGTGTAATTAATTTAAAAAAGTAAACTTATACAAAACAACTCAAAAGACTAATCATAATAGAATTAGTTAACTAAATTTTAGGAATATTTTACACATTCCGGATCAATCCCAAAACCTGGGGGGAAATGTCAAAATAAATTGAGAGATTTGCAATCTTAAGAATGAGAGATGCCCCCAATAGACCTTTTAAAATTCATGTTACCTGACTTTTTAGTAGATCACTTTGAAGTGGTTTCTTCTACTAACACAGAAGAAATAGTACACCTATATTTTGAAGAGAATGCCAAGCCTCCAAAAGAATTTGATACACTGGAACTAGTATCAAAGGGCTTTCAGGATGAGATAACCATTCAGGATTTCCCTCTCAGAGGTAAATATGTATATCTACATATAAAAAGACGTCGCTGGACAAATAAGACAACAGGCGAAATTCTTAAAAGAGATTGGAATTTAGTTGCTAAAGGAACCCCCATGACTCAAGAGTTTGCGGCTTTTTTAAAAGAAATTAATAGATAAGAGTGCTACTGATTGTCACACCATTGGTGGTTTCTTCGGAGTCAACGGAAAGAAACTCCAACGGCAATATAAAAAACACCTGAGTTCCTTTAATGCTTGGGCTCCACGAGAACATGCACATCAATGGATTGTTTACCCTGAAAATATGGGCACCCATTTATCAATTGACGAAGTAGCTTTGTCTCAGGGTGAACTTTACACTATTGTAACCAACAAGAAGTTCAAAGGTAAAAAAGGTTCCTTAGTTGCCATTGTTGCTGAAACAAAGGCAGATAAAGTCATAGAACATATCAGAAAGATTGATTACAAGAAGAGAAGCTGTGTCAAAGAAATAACACTTGACATGGCTAATTCTATGAAATTGATCTCTAAAAGATGTTTCCCTAAAGCCACACAGGTAACAGATAGATTTCATGTCCAAAAACTGGCACTGGAAGCCTTACAAGAGATTAGGATTAAACATCGATGGGAGGCTATGGATTTTGAGAATCAATTGATATTGCAAACCAAAAGAGAGAATCAAACCTATATTCCGGAGCTCTTAGCTAACGGTGACTCTGTAAAACAGCTATTAGCCAGGAGTCGATATGCACTTTATAAATCTCGCGAAAAATGGACTGAGAATCAAAATGAAAGAGCTCAATTATTATTTGGACTATATCCAGATATAAAAACAGCCTATTATCTAAGCCAACAACTTCGAGGTATCTACAATAGCAACAATGACAAGCACATTGCGATGACTAAACTAGCACATTGGTATAGGAATGTAGAGGAATCTGGTTTTAAAAACTTCAATATTCTACTCAATACTATAACTTTCAATTACCGGTCAATCTTAAACTACTTTGATAATAGAAGTACCAATGCTTCTGCTGAATCTTTCAATGCAAAAATAAAAGCCTTTAGAAGTCAGTTTAGAGGAGTAAGGAAAATAGATTTCTTCTTGTTCAGATTATCTAATCTTTTTGCCTAATCCCCCAACTTTTGCGCATGATCCCACATTCCTCAAGTTTAGATCTAAAATCCAAAACACGGAACAGGAGTTGAATCCAGAAAATAAAACCAAAAAAAAAAGCTTCTCGATTGAGAAGCTTTTTTTGTGCGGATAATAGGACTCGAACCTACACGCCTTGCGGCACCAGATCCTAAGTCTGGCATGTCTACCAATTTCACCATATCCGCGTAATTGTGGGTGCAAAGATAATCATATCTTCCAATATTCAAAACATTTTTTCAAAAAATTTATTATTCTCTTTTTTGTACTTTTGATTTTTATAAAAATTTAGCCCATACATGGAAAATATTAAGTCATACGTACAAGAAAACAAGGAGCGTTTCCTAAACGAATTAATTGAATTATTAAAAATCCCATCCGTAAGCGCAGACACAGCCTACTCTCAAGATGTCATCGACACTTCTGAAGCTGTAAAACGAAGTCTGGAAAAAGCAGGTTGTGACAAAGTCGAAATTTGTGAGACGGCGGGCTACCCTATTGTTTATGGAGAAAAAATAATTGATCCAAGTTTGCCAACGGTTCTCGTTTACGGTCATTACGACGTACAACCGGCCGATCCAATCGAGCTGTGGACCTCTCCTCCGTTTGAACCCGTAATAAAAACTACCGAAATTCATCCCGAAGGAGCCATATTTGCCCGTGGCGCCTGCGACGATAAAGGCCAAATGTATATGCACGTCAAAGCGTTCGAATACATGATTCAAAGCAATACTTTGCCTTGTAATGTGAAGTTCATGATTGAAGGAGAAGAAGAAGTAGGTAGTGTTAATCTAAAAACCTTCGTAGAAAACAATGTCGAGAAACTGAAAAATGATGTGATTTTGATTTCGGATACCGGGATGATTTCTAATCAACAACCCTCTATTACAACTGGATTACGCGGCTTAAGCTATGTCGAAGTGGAAGTGACCGGACCAAACCGCGACTTACACTCCGGACTCTACGGTGGCGCAGTTGCCAACCCAATAAACGTTTTAGCAAAAATGATTGCTTCGCTTCACGACGAGAACAATCACATTACCATCCCAGGATTTTATGATAACGTAGAAGAATTATCGCTTGAAGAAAGAGCCGAGATGGCCAAAGCACCTTTCAATCTGGAAAATTATAAAAAAGCACTCGATCTAAATGATGTTTATGGCGAAAAAGGTTATGTTACTAACGAAAGAAATTCGATTCGCCCAACGCTGGACGTAAACGGAATTTGGGGCGGTTATACCGGCGAAGGCGCAAAAACGGTAATTGCAAGTCAGGCTTTTGCAAAAATCTCGATGCGTCTGGTTCCAAACCAAGATTGGGAAAACATCACCGAATTATTCACCAAACATTTCATGAGCATTGCTCCTGCTGGTGTTACCGTGAAAGTAAAGCCACATCATGGCGGTCAGGGTTATGTAACACCTATTGACAGCATTGGCTATAAAGCAGCAAACATGGCTTATACCGAAACCTTCGGTCTTCCTGCTATTCCGGTTCGTTCTGGAGGAAGTATTCCTATCGTTGCCTTATTTGAAAAAGAATTAAAAAGCAAAACAATCTTAATGGGATTTGGTTTAGACAGTGATGCTATTCACTCTCCAAACGAGCATTTTGGGATTTTCAATTACCTGAAAGGAATTGAAACTATCCCATTGTTTTACAAATATTTTGTTGAGCTATCAAAATAATTTCAGCATAAATAAAGTTTCAAATCCGTTCAGCAATGAGCGGATTTTTTTTTTTTGCGTTCCCTTCGGTCGGGCTATCCGCTCTATCTTTTGTTCCGAAAAATCGAAACAAAAGGATGCCACTACTATCCCTAACGCAATTCTGCAAAAAACATAATCAGCTACTAATCAAAATAATCCGAAATAAATTTGCTTCTTAATAATATATCTCTACATTTGTAGAACAATGTCTTTTTCTGTAGAGCAAAAACAAATGAAAAAATCAATTATAATTCTAGGCTGCGCAATTTTGAGTTTGTTTTCCTGCAAATCCAAACTAACCAACCAAAAGATAAACAAAAAAAGAGAAGGCCTTTGGATAGAACAATATTCACAAGACAGCTCACACTACAAGTCCATCGGGAAATATCACAATGACGATCCCATCAAAAAATGGCGTTATTATCTAGACGGAAAAATAATCAAAAAAGAAAAACACAAAGGCAACAGCTGCTTTACCCGTTTTTATCACAAAAACGGAAAAATACAATCTCAAGGAAAAACTACTTTGGATCTCAGCAAGAAATACGCCCATTGGTTTTACAGTGGCAATTGGAATTTTTATGACGACAAAGGCAAACTAATAATGAAACGAGATTATGACAAAGGCAGGCTTGTTTCTGAAACAATATTGAAATAAAACTTAAAAAAATCAAAATGCAACAACTCACCAACTCCGAAGAACAATTAATGGAACACCTTTGGAAACTAGAGAAAGCTTTTATGAAAGATTTACTCGAAGCTTATCCCGAGCCAAAACCCAAAACAACTACAGTCGCCACCTTATTAAAGAGAATGATCGACAAGCAATTTATTGCTTATACTGAATTTGGGAACTCAAGAGAATACTATCCTTTGGTCAAAAAAACGGCCTATTTCTCGAAACACGTCAACGGATTAATAAAGAACTTCTTTAACGATTCCGCTTCACAATTTGCCTCTTTCTTTACAACCGAAACCAATTTGTCTGAAAAAGAATTAGAAGAGCTCAAGAAAATAGTAGATAGTGCCATTCAAAAAAAGAAAAAATGATAGACTTCTTAATCAAATCGACACTTTCCTTAGTTGTGCTGTTGGCCGTGTACCATCTGGCATTGGAAAAAGAAAAAATGCACCATTTCAATAGGCTTTACCTGTTGTTTAGCATTCTGTTTTCATTTAGCATTCCTTTCATAACCATCGAAGTAATCCAAGAAGTTTCCTCTCCTGAAGCATCTCAAAACATCATCACAATGGAAGGAAGCAGCACGGCTGTGCTTGAAGATTCTACTAATTATTGGCTTATAGCCGTATGGAGCCTGTATACTTTACTGACTTTAGTGTTGTTACTTCGGTTCATTTTAAATATTATAAAATTGACTGCAAGAACAAAATCAAATCCAACTATTGATTACAAAAATTCGAAACTGGTTTTAGTCCAAGAAGAAACGCTTCCCTACACTTTCCTGAACAGTATTTTTATCAATGAAACCGACTATCATCATCGAAAAATTGAAGCCGAATTATATACCCATGAGCTGATTCATGTCAGCCAAAGACACACCTTAGACATACTATTTATCGAAACCCTGAAAGTAATTTTTTGGTTCAATCCCATTTTTATCTTTTACAAAAAAGCCATTCAACTCAATCATGAATTTCTCGCCGACGAGAAAGTCGTGAAATCCCATAACAATGTTCCGTTTTACCAAAATTTACTTCTATCAAAGGCAAACGCGAACCCAACCTATTACTTGGCCAGTAATTTGAATTATTCAGTAACCAAAAAACGATTAATTATGATGACAAAAACCACGTCTCCATCAAGAACTGTGTTGAAAAAACTAGTGTTAATACCGCTATTCACAGGACTTACTTTCTTAGTATGCACAAAAATAGTTGCCCAAGAGACCAAGACAACTAAAAAACAAGAACCCTCTAAAACTTCAAATATATTTGATGACTACTACAACAATACAACTTTTAAAATTAAAGATGAAAAAGGCAAAGTTACAACCCAAAAAAAATACAAAGAATTAACACCTATCGAAAAGAAAGCTATTCCTTCATTTATACCCAAAAAAGAACCTTTACCTACACCTGAAGAACTTTTGGCAATATTAAAAAAAGGAGCTTCAGAATCAATCGAAATAGATATTTACGATCCTAAAAACCAAAAAGTTAAAAAATCGGAAGGAGAAACACACAACGTTAGCGAGCTCACAGAAAACCCATCTTACCCTGAAGGAATGGAAAAATTTTACTCTTTTGTTGCTCAAAACTATAAAATCCCAACACAAGCTAATTTAAAAGGAAAAATATATGTAACATTCATTGTTGAGGTAGACGGTAGTCTAAGTGACATTAAATTACTTCGAGACATTGGCTATGGAACGGGAGAAGAAGCCGTAAGAGTTTTAAAATTAAGCCCTAAATGGAATCCTGGAAAAGTCAATGGAGAAGCCGTTCGAACAATGTACAGCCTACCCATCACTATTCAATCTAAAATATAAACAGCAAAAAAAATCCGCTTCCTGGCATGGAAGCGGAATAATAAAAACTAAAAAAATCTAAAAAAAATCTAACTAAAAATCTTATCGGGTTTATACCCCAAATATGGCATGGATTGCTCTTTAAAGACAACTCCATACTCCTCTAACTCTTCCAAAATAGGCAGATACACTTCTTTATTGATAGGAAGCTGTACTCCTGGAGTTTTTATTTTTCCGTTTAATATTTGCAAAGTAGCCATAGCAACCGGCAAACCAACGGTTTTAGCCATTGCCGTATAGGTTTGATCGTCTCCTATACAAACCATTTTTGAATCGATTTGCTGTTTTACTCCATCTAATTCGTAACCAAATTTATGATACATCACGATCATATCTTTGTCATTGGCTTGCAGTGCCCAACTTTCGCTTAATATTTTTTCTAATATTTGAGCCGGTGTAGCATTTTTGAGGCCAACGATTTTAGCATCGTTGAACAAATCCAATTCCAGTAGCTTATCCCACATAATATCATCCTGATCGATTTTTAGAATCAAACGCGTTTTAATTTCAACTGAATCCGTTGGATGATAAGGCAAAAAGGAATTCACAAATTGGCGGTAACTCATATTTTCAGAATCCTCCATCACATAGCTATCATCAGTCATTCCCAGTTGAACAAACATATTCCAAGCCTTTGAAAAACCAATACGCCTTATTGTACCCCTATATAAAGTTAGAACGTCATCTAAACCATAGACGCTTTTATATTTTAGCGAATCTCTATTGGAATAAGCCTCAAATCGTCCATAACCTTCCACTTCCAAGAATTCAGTCCTTCTAAATAAATTACAATAGGGAATGTATTTATAAGTCCCTTCTTGGATAAACTTTGCGCAACCGCCTTGTCCGGCAAGTACCACATTACGCGGAGCCCAAGTAAATTTATAATTCCAAAGGTTGTTGTCAGATTCAGGAGCAACTAGGCCACCACAAAAGGATTCGAATAAAAGCATTTTTCCTCCTTTATCCCTAATGCTGTCAATAACTTTCATCGCACTCATGTGGTCAATCCCCGGATCCAGACCAATCTCATTCATAAAAATAAGATTGTTTTCTTTGGCAGCCGCGTCCAGCTTCTGCATTTGATCGCTAATATAAGAGGCGGTAACCATATTTTTTTTATAGGCAATACAATCTCTGGCAACTTCGATATGCAAATGAGCCGGCAACATCGAGATAACGATATCGGCTTTTTGAATCGCTTCTTTTCTTTGATTGGCATCAAAAATATCCAAAGCTATTGCTGTTGCATTAGGATGATTATTCGTTTTCCTTTGAGCCAAGTCCAATGACAGGTCCCCAATAACGAGATGCAAATCCTCTTCTATTGATTTATTTAAAAGATACTGTATCAACGAAGATGCGGATCTACCTGCACCAATTACTAAAATGACTCTCATAATTTACATAAATATAACACAAACATACATAATTGTTGTATTTATAACAACATCGCTGTGTTAAAAAAGCAAGAAATACCAAAAGTATCTATCCAATTCCTTTTGGATTTCTCAGATAAGGAATACTTTTACAATTAAAAAAAAAATAAAAATGGACAGAAAAATAATATCCACAGGAGCTTTAATTGGGATGGTAGCTATCATATTAGGCGCGTTTGGAGCGCATGCTCTCAAAAAAGTTTTAGACGCAGAACAACTAATCACTTTTGAAACAGGTGTACGCTATCAAATGTATCATGGTCTATTTTTAATCCTTATTGGCACACTAACAAGCTTGCCAGAAAAAACAAAGAAAAAAATCTATTTCTTGACAGTTACGGGTGTTCTATTATTCTCTGGATCAATTTATTTATTGGCAACAAACAGCCTCTCCTCATTTGATTTTAAAACAATTGGTTTTGTAACACCTATAGGCGGACTCCTATTAATACTTGCTTGGGGAGCCTTATTATTGAATTATTTTAACAAAAAATCATAAAAATAAGATAATCAAAACATATCTGAAATATAATTTCTACTTTTGTTGCCGTTAAATTAAACAACACAATAATTAATTTTATGGATAATAACACACCGTTTACGCAATCGATTTCGCTTGAGCACTTAGGAATTGAAAACGCAAAGATTCATTATCAATTATCAGCCAACGAATTACACGACATTACTATAGCCTCAGGCCAAGGAATTGAAACCTCAACAGGAGCTTTAGCTATTAATACGGGAGAATTCACAGGACGTTCCCCGCAAGACCGATTCATTGTAAAGGACAGCATCACTGAAAACCAAGTTTGGTGGGGAAATGTAAATATCCCTTTCGAATCGAAGGCTTTTGATGCCTTATACAACAAGGTTACTGCCTATTTATCTAATAAAGAAATCTTTGTAAGAGATTCTTATGTATGTGCAGATCCAAATTACAGATTGAATGTGCGCGTGGTTACTGAAACGGCTTGGGCAAATTTATTTTGCTACAATATGTTTTTAAGACCTACATCAGAAGAAATAGCTAATTTTAAATCGGATTGGACAATAATGTGTGTTCCTAGTTTTCTAGCAGATCCTGCAGTTGATGGAACACGTCAAAGCAATTTTGCCATCTTGGATTTTACCCGAAAAATTGCATTGATTGGCGGAACAGGTTATACCGGAGAAATGAAAAAAGGAATTTTCTCAGCATTAAATTTCATACTTCCAGTTGACAAAAACACCTTACCCATGCATTGCAGTGCCAATGTAGGAAATGAAGAAGATACTGCTATTTTCTTCGGATTATCAGGAACAGGAAAAACAACCCTTTCTGCTGATCCAAACCGAAAATTGATTGGTGATGACGAACATGGTTGGACTAATGAAAATACCGTTTTCAATTTTGAAGGAGGATGCTACGCAAAAGTGATCAACCTTTCGGAAGAAAACGAACCGGATATTTTCAGAGCCATTAAAAAAGGGGCTATTTTAGAAAACGTAGTTTTCAAAAAAGGAACAAATGAAGTGGATTATAGCGATATTTCCATAACTCAAAATACCCGTGTAAGTTACCCTATAGAACATATTAACAATATTCAACCGGGCTCAATTGGAAAAAACCCTAAAAATATTTTCTTCTTAACGGCCGATGCTTACGGGATTTTGCCTCCAATCTCAAGACTTACACCAGGTCAAGCCGCTTATCACTTTATTTCAGGTTATACTGCAAAAGTTGCAGGAACAGAAGCTGGTGTTACTGAACCTCAACCTAATTTTTCAGCTTGTTTTGGTGCTCCATTTATGCCCTTACATCCTACAAGATATGCCGAAATGTTGAGTAAGAAAACTAAAGACGCTAATGTAAAAGTTTGGTTAATCAACACTGGATGGACAGGTGGACCTTATGGAACAGGAAGCCGAATGAAACTAAAATATACTCGCGCCATGATTACTGCCGCTTTAAACGGAGAATTAGACGCAGTAGAATATAAAGACCACGCTGTTTTTGGAATCGCAATTCCACTATCTTGCCCTGATGTTCCTAGCGAAATATTAAACCCTAGAAATACTTGGGAAGACAAGGATTTATACGACCAAAAAGCGATCGAATTAGGTCAAAAATTTAAAAGCAATTTCGCTAAATTCGAAGAGTTTGCCAATGCCGAAATTATGGCAGGCGCTCCTAAAGCATAAGTTAATTATAATTCAATAATTAAAAGAGCTGTCCCAAAAGGACAGCTCTTTTTGCATTCAACAATACTACAATCAAAAACAAATCAGTGTTTTACAACAATATTCATTTTTTGGCGTTAAATTTGCATCATCAATCAATCAAAAAATCAATCATGTTAAAACATTTTTTTATCCTCTGTTCAGGGGCTGACAAAGAGCTGCTCGAAGGCTGCTCCGAAGGTGAACAAACCAAATACATTGGTATTGGTGCTACCGTTTTTTTCACAGCAGTGATGGCATTTATAGCCAGTGCTTACGCCCTTTTTACTGTTTTTGACAGTGTTTATCCCGCCCTACTTTTTGGACTCGTTTGGGGTCTGCTTATTTTCAATTTGGATCGTTTTATTGTTTCTACCATTCGAAAAAGAGATAAATTTGGAAGTGAATTTCTTCAGGCAACACCCCGAATTATTCTGGCGGTTATTATTGCAATCGTAATTTCGAAACCACTTGAAATTAAGATTTTTGAAAAAGAAATCAATACCGTTTTATTGAAAGAAAAAAATGCAATGGCTTTGAATAACAAAAAAGAAGTCGCTAATTATTTCAAATCGGATTTAGACAAAAACAAAGCCGAAATCGACAGCCTAAAATCAGACATCATTAAGAAAGAAAAGGAAGTAAATACCTTGTATGAAACCTACATCACCGAAGCCGAAGGAACAAAAGGCACCATGAAATTAGGCAAAGGACCTGTTTTTAAAGAAAAAATAGCCAAACACAATCTGGCTTCGGCCCAATTGGACAGCATTCGAAAAAACAACTTAGCAAAAATTGCCGAGAAAGAAGGCAAAACAAAATTACTTCAAGCTGATTTGGACAAAAAAGTAAGCGAAACACAGCCGATAATTGATGGTTTTGATGGTTTAATGGCTCGAATAAATGCTTTGAATAAGTTGCCTTGGCTGCCTTCATTCTTTATCATGCTATTATTTTTGGCCATAGAAACCTCGCCGATTATCGCCAAATTACTTTCTCCAAAAGGGGAATACGACTTTAAACTAGAAGACTTGGAAACCGCTTTGAAAGCAACGTTAAACCAAGACAAGTACCAAAGAGAACTTTTGGTAAAAACCAGTGCGGCCATGCACGATAAAGTATATGCCGATATCGCCGAGGATAAAAAATTATATGATTTACAACGGCAAAAGGCGACCGAGCTTTTGGAATTACAAGCTCACAATTTTGTTGAAAAACAAAAGAAAACTTTATAAAAAAGAGGCTGTCCCAATAAAGACAGCCTCTTTTTTTTTCTCAAATCAGCTCATCTACTGAAAATGTTGAACGACTTTCAAAAATTTCAGAGCAGTATGTAAGGAGCACTTGGTGACAATCATTTAAAAACCAGCAAAAACGGCATCCAGATTATCCACAAATTCATCCGCATTTTCTTTACTGAAAATAATCGGTGGTTTTATTTTTAAAACATTATACAAAGGCCCGTCAGTACTGATAAAGAAGCCACGGTCTTTCATTTTCTCGACAATAAGATCAATTTCTGGAACGGCGGGCTCGAGTGTGATTCTATCTCTTACCAGTTCCACGCCGACGAACAATCCGTTGCCACGGACGTCGCCAATGATGTCGTATTTCGGTTTTAATTCGGCTAATCTCTGCAGCAAATAATTTCCAACTTCAAGCGCATTTTTTTGTAGTTCTTCTTCTTCAATTACATTCAAAACCGCCAATCCAGTTGCCATTGATACCGGATTTCCTCCAAAAGTATTGAAATATTCCATGCCGTTATTGAAAGCATCGGCAATTTCTTGGGTGGTGACCACCGCTGCCAACGGATGTCCGTTTCCTATCGGTTTTCCCAATACCACGATATCTGGAACTACTTCTTGTAACTCAAATCCCCAGAATTTCGTTCCCACGCGACCAAATCCCACCTGAACCTCATCGGCAATGCAAATCCCACCCGCCTTTCTTACCTTGGCATAAACCTCTTTCAGATAATTAGGCGGCAAGGCGATTTGGCCTCCCACTCCCAATAAAGTTTCGCAGATAAACGCGGCCGGTTTTTTGGAATCCGTTTCCAAGGATGCAATGATGCGGGAAACATCTTTCGCGTATTTTTCCCCGGCTTCGCCGTCGCCGTATTTAAATTCACCTCGGTACATATCCGGATTTTGCGCTTTGTGTATGTAAGGCATTTTTCCAAAACCGCCTTTGCCGTCAAATTTATACGGACTCATTTCAATTGCGGTAGTCGAGGTACCATGATAAGCATGATCCAATACAATCACGTCTTTTTGTTTGGTGAAATGACGACTCATTCGAATGGCGAGATCATTAGCTTCACTTCCGGAATTGGTAAAATAACAAACGGTTAATTCTTTAGGAAGTGTAGCGGTCAATTTCTTGGCGTATTCGATGATTTTGTCATTTAGATAACGCGTATTGGTATTTAATGTGGCAATCTGTTTTTGCATTGCTTTTACCACCGCAGGATGGCAATGACCCACATGACTCACGTTGTTCACACAATCAAGGAACGTATTTCCTTGGTCATCATAAAGATATTGAAGCGCTCCTTTGTCTATTTTTACTTTTTGGGCGTAGCTGATGCTTAGGTTTTTGCCAATATAGTGTTGCCTTTCTTTCAGGATTGCTTCGTGTTTGTCATTTGGATTTATCAAAGACGAGAATCCGCAAGCGAGCCTAAATTCGTTATGCGCTTTTAAAGGATTGATTCGGATAAGTTGCTGCAGTAATTTCAAGGCCGGTTTTTCGGTGAGAAAATGATGCTCGTTTGTACTGTCTTTCGAATAATTGTAGGCCGATTGGCACAAACTAATACAAAGTCTGCCGCCAATAAGGTAATACAACAAAGAAAGTTCCTGCTCAGTTAAAGGCATTTTCTCATGATAGCCTTTTGCGATTTCGGCAGCAACTTCAAGTGGTTTTTCGCTGTCCAGCATTGCATAAGTACAGGCAATAGCTAAATTATTTATCAGTGAAGTATGGACCATATCGCCAAAATCGATCAAACCGCTAACGGCATCTCCATTTACCAACACATTGTAATCGTTGGCGTCGTTGTGGATAGTTGCGGTTCGGAGCGACGAAATATTTGGTGTAACTTCGGTTTCAAATTGCAACAAAAAATAATCCACTAAACGTCTGTTTTCATGTGATTTGATGCAATGTAAATTTTTCCTTGCGTCTAAGGTGTTTTTGATGTCCCATTCGTAATAGCGGTTTGCCGCAGCATGTTTGAAATCTTTCAGAAGGGAATCCATTTCACCTAAAAACTGTCCCAAATTTCGGGCTAAGACAGGCGATTTTTCTTTTTGGTTTACCCAAAAATCTCCTTCCAAAAAAGAAAGCAATCTGTAATAGTATTTGGTTCCCTCAATGGTCATCTGTCCGATGTCTTCCTTGCTTACGATAGCGATATAATGTTGGAATTTTTCTGCCAATTTACTTTTAGAAAGCAACTTAAGCATTTGTACCTGCGCATCCAAAAAGTACGGATTGTGTTCTTCGGTGGCAATTTTAAAAATATATTTTTTATCAAAAGAGTCTGTCAGTAAAAAATTAAGTTCGTCATATCCGTTCAATATTTTGCAACTCACATCCAGTTTATATTGTTCTTGAATGAGATTAGTTATAAAAGATTCTGTAAATTTCATATTGGTGGTTAATTATTTTAAATGTTAGAGTAAAGATATTGGATTTTTATTACAGCGTTTATTGTCAATAAAAATAAGCGCCTAATTAAATCCAGTCTTTTAAAAAAAAAATTAAAAAACTTTTAATAGTATTAAATTCTTACCGATCAAAGCATTTTACCACTGCAATACCGAAAATTGAACTCCTAAAAAAAAGCTGCCTTAAACAGACAGCCTCTTTTAAAATTCGCATTCGATTGCTTACATGTAGCCCAAAATTTCTTTTTTGTAAGCATCATATTCTCCCTGTAAAATCAATCCGTTATCGAGTAGTTTTTTATAATTCTGTAATTTTTCAAAAAGCTCGTCCTGAGACAATTCACCAAGTAATTGTTCTTTTGAAGTTTCTTGTTGGGTGTAATTCTTTAGGTTTTCGGCACTGAAATCCGGCGGGCTTACTGTCATTATCTCGGCAAAGCTTGTCACTTCTTCTGTTTCCATTTCTTCAACTGCCTCAAATTCATCGGTTGTACCCACTGCAATTTCCTCAAGAATCGTTGCATTCGAAACAGCTCCGCTTTTTAAAATATCCAATTGCTCTTTGGCATAGGTAAATATCTTTCTGGCTTGAATTTTAGGAATATAATCAATAGAAACTTCCATATTCGTTTTGGTCGAAAACGAAAACTCAGATCCTAATATATTTTCTTTAACAAAAGTGCCTTCTATTTCATCCCAGGTATAATCAATAAAATTCATCGAAAGTCCCAGATTTTTTGGCTGACAAATGATAATCCTTTTGTTTGTCATCACAATGCTATCCGGTAAAACGGTAATTGCCGGTTTTTTTTGAACTGCTATATAACCTATTTCTTCATTTTTCATCAATAAATCATCCAGCTTTGAAGTGATTTTCTCAATGGCTTTTGGGTCTTGTTCCTCGTTTAGGAATTTCTTGATTTGTTCTTTCATTTTTATGCTGAATTTATTTCGGTATCTATTTATTTTTTAGCTTAAAAAGGCATAGCAAAAGTAATACCTAAATTCTATAATTCTGCAATTTCATTCTGAATTTTCTTCGTTAAACTTTTGAAAACCAAATCATAGGAATGGTCAATCAATTCCTTAACCAGTGCATCCGGAACAGCTGTATTCAAGCTTATCGTATTCCAATGCAGTTTACTCATATGAAAACCCGGTTGAATTTCATCATACAGAGCCCGCAATTCCTGGGCTCGGTCTGGATCACATTTTAAATTGACAGATGCTTCGCCTTTTTCCCATCTCTCCAAAGAAGATAGGGCAAACATTTTTCCGCCCACTTTAAACACCAAAGTATCTTCATCAAAAGGGAAATGTTCCGTCACTGCTTTTTTAAAAAGGCAATATTCATAATAGGTTTCTAGATTCATTTTAAAAAACTATTTTAAATTATAAATGTTGAATTATAAATTTAATTAATTATCCTCTAAAGTAGCATATAATAGCGGTTTACTTGGACTCGCATCATTTTCGAAAGAGGCTATTTGTAAATTCAGCAGATAGCTCCCATCTGGCACTTCATCAGCAACAAAAATCATTTCGGTAATCGTACAATCCATTCGAGCATCGGCATTCAAATGATGGACATCTTTTACATTCCAAAATGCTTTGTGCGCCACTAATTTCCCTTCATCCTGTTCCTTATCCACACTTGGCAAATCAATCAACAAATGTTTTATTCCGCTTTCGCGAATGAAAACCGCAGCCGCTTCCTCCAGATAAGGCGGATTCGTATTCGAATATTTCTTAGTGCGTTTTTCGGCAGAATTTGGCAATGTTCTGATAATAATTGCTTGGCGGCTTTTTCCATTCAAGGCTTTCTCAATCTCATCTTTTGTAATCACCAAATCTTCTCCTTGAACTTCAGGCTGTACCGAAACCAATTCTGCCATAAAGAAAAACTCTCTTAAACATTGATTAATGCTGTAAAATTCTCGAGTAATATGTCCCAGACATTCGGTATGTGTACCATGACCGTGCGGATTGAAAAGGATGTTATTGAAATTAGTCGAGCTCCCTTCGGATACTTTCCCAATCCAATCCCCAAAAACTACCGGTTTTATCTCCGGTTGCTCAATATACCAAGCAATCGGATTAGCATCCGTATTTGATAAAGGAATCGAAATATCGATTGGTTTTGAAAGATCTATTTGAAAGTTATTTATTGTTGCTATCATTTATGCTGAATTTATTTCAGCATCTCATTGTGAGATACATTTACAAACTCAAATATAAATCTTTTAACTCAGGATTTACTAATTTTATTAAATTCAGTTTCCAATCCTTGTGCCAATTTTTCAATTGTTTTTCTCTTTTAAAAGCGTCCGAATAATCTTCAAATCCTTCAAAATAAACCAATATTGTAGCATTATACTTTTTAGTAAAAGCTGCACCTCTTCCATTAATATGAGTATCAATTCTTCTTTTTAAGTCTTTAGTTGCTCCCACATATAAAACAGTATGATTTTTATTTGTTAAAATATAAACAAACCCTTTTTTCATAATCTCTGTTGTAAAATTAAACAGATCCTGAAATAAATTCAGGATAAATAAAATAAGTCCGATGCAATTCCATCTGTCAGAAACTTTCCTTTTGAAGTTGGTTTCAAAATGTTATTTTCAATAAAAAGCAACTCATCCGCTAAGAACTTCTGTGCCTGCTTTAGTAAATAATCGAAATAAATTTGCCCAAATTCCGATTGAATTCGATCCAATGAAACGCCCCAAATCGTTCGCAAACCTGTCATAATATATTCGTTATAGCGGTCGGCTACACTTAAAACTTCGGTTTCTTTAGGCAATTGGTTTTCTTGAATCGATTTCAAATACAACGGATTATTGGCAATATTCCAACTTCTGGAAATCCCATCATAACTGTGCGCCGAAGGACCTATTCCAATATATTTTTTTCCTAACCAATAAGCCGAATTGTTTTTTGAAAAATAATTTTCTTTTCCAAAATTCGATAATTCATAATGAATAAAACCATTGGCTTCAAGCGTTTCAACGAGAATCATAAAATGTGCTGAAGCCACTTCGTCTTTGGGCTCGGCTATTTTTCCGGTTTGAATTAATTTATTCAAAGCTGTCTTAGGTTCTACCGTCAACGCATAACTGGAAATATGCGGGATTCCAAAACTCAAAGCGGTTTCAATATTTTGTTTCCATTTTTCGTTGCTCATTTGCTGCGCCTGTTCGCCATTTTGGCTCGAGTCAGGAACGCCATAGATTAAGTCCAATGAAATATTATCGAAATATTTTGTCGCTATTTCAAGGCATTTTTTGGCTTCTTTCGCATCATGTGCCCGATTCATCATCTTCAAATCATCTTCAAAAAACGATTGGATTCCGATGCTCAATCGGTTGATTGGACTTTTAGACAATTCAATTATTCGTTCTTCAGACAAATCATCCGGATTGGCTTCCAAAGTAATTTCAGGATTATCAATCACTTTGTAATTATTGTAAATCTCAGCAATCAAAAAATTAATTTGCTCCGAAGACAATACCGAGGGAGTTCCTCCACCAAAGTAAATCGTTTCGACCACTTCATTTTCAGATTCATTTTTGCGCATTTGAATTTCCTTGGCCAAAGCCAAAACCATTTCATCTTTCTTCTTCATTGAGGTCGAAAAATGAAAGTCGCAATAGTTACAAGCCTGCTTGCAAAATGGGATATGAATGTAGATTCCGGACATTTTTTTAGTGTTCTGTAATCAGTAATTAGTGATCAGAACTGCTAGCTGAACACCGAATACTGAATCCTATTTTTTAATTCGTTCTTGATTTTGTTGTACAAAAGCATCCCAGCCGGTATAGCTTTTTGTTCCGATTACTTTTCCTGAGTTGAAAAAGTGACAAACCGCAGCCGCCAATCCATCAGTTGAATCGAGGTTTTTAGGTAATTCTTTCAATCCCAAAAGCTGTTGTAGCATTTTGGCCACTTGTTCTTTACTGGCATTTCCGTTACCGGTGATTGCCATTTTAATTTTCTTGGGTTCATATTCCGTGATAGGAATATCTCTCGAAAGTCCCGCCGCCATGGCGACTCCTTGCGCACGTCCTAACTTCAACATCGATTGTACGTTTTTTCCAAAGAAAGGCGCTTCAATGGCAATTTCGTCCGGATTATGGGTATCAATTAACTCAATCGTACGTTCAAAAATAATTTTCAACTTTTGATAATGGTTGTCGTATTTAGACAATTGCAGTTCGTTGAGCTGCAAGAATTCCATTTTCTTGTTGACAATTTTTATCAACCCAAAACCCATTATTGTTGTCCCTGGGTCAATTCCTAATATGATGCGTTCGTTTGCCAAAAGATTTGTTTAAAGTTTAAAGTTCAAAGTTTAAAGTTTTGTTTCTTTGCACCCATGATTTCAATATCCCACAAAGCTAAACAATTCCTCGTTCTTATAATCAAACTTTTGATTGTGGGCGGTGCATTCTATTTCATTTACGATCAACTGGCCCACAACGACAAACTCGACTGGGAGAAGTTTATTGTTTTATTCCAAAAAAACCAGTCCGTTTCAGGAATCTGTTTTATTTTATTATTGAGTGTTTTGAATCGTTACTTCGAAATCTTGAAATGGCAAAATTTAGCCCAACACATTCACAAAATATCCTTGGCCGAATCAACAAAACAGGTTTTGGCAGCTTTAACCGCAGGATTATTCACTCCAAACGGCGTGGGGGAATATGCAGGAAAAGCGTTGTTTTTCAGTAAATCTGATGCTAAAAAAGTGGTTTTCTTGAACTTAATTTGCAACGGCATCCAAATGGTTTTGACTATCCTTTTTGGAATTTTTGGCTTATTGTATTTCAATTCCCTTTTCAATGTCATCACTCCAAGAACGGTTTTGATTCTTTTTGGAATTTTAGTTGCTCTTTTCATCCTGCTTTTTTCGATAAAAAAACTAACAATCAAAGGTTATTCCATTGAAAAACTAATTCATAAAATTAACGAAATCCCAAAAACCATTCACCAACGCAACATTCTTCTTGGAATTTGTCGCTATCTGGTTTTCTCTCATCAATATTACTTTTTGTTTTTAGCTTTTGATGTCAATTTACCTTATTTAATACTGATCGCTACCATTTCTAGTGTGTATTTCCTAGCTTCTTCATTACCTACATTTCAGTTTCTGGACTTTGCCGTCAAAGGAAGTGTGGCGGTTTATTTCTTTGGGATTTTGGGCGTAAATGAATGGATTGTTATTTTCATTTCGACCCTGATGTGGTTTCTCAATGTAGTTTTACCAGTTATTATTGGCAGTTATTATGTATTGAATTTTAAAACGAAAGAAAACGCCTAATGCTTTTTCTATTTGTCATATTACACCTTTATTTCGCCACTATATTACTTTTGATTTATGGTTTTACAAAAGTAAAAACTTACTATTCTATTGACTTAAAGCCAAAAACAGCATTTGCTATTATAGTTCCTTTTCGAAACGAAGCAGATAATTTACCCTTGCTTTTGGAAAGTTTTTCAAAACTGAACTACCCAATGGATTTGTTTGAAGTGATTTTGGTTGACGATGAATCGGAGGAAGAGTTCAGTACGCAACATTCAGTATTCAGTATACAAATTATTAAAAACAACCGGGTTTCAAATTCACCCAAGAAAGATGCGATAACAACAGCCATTCCCTTTGTCAAAACCGATTGGATTATCACCACTGATGCCGATTGTATTGTTCCTGAAAACTGGCTTTTAACCTTAGACAATTACATCCAGCACAACAAGGTTTCTATGATTGCCGGAGCCGTGACTTATAATTGTGATACTACTTTTTTGCAGCAATTTCAACAATTAGACTTAGCCAGTTTACAAGGTGCTACGATGGGTAGTTTTGGCATTGATAAAGGATTTATGTGCAATGGCGCTAATTTGGCTTACACCAAATCTTTATTCAAAAAACTCAATGGTTTTGACGGAAACAACAAAATTGCCAGCGGCGACGATGTTTTCCTGTTGCAAAAGGCTATGGCAAAATATCCTGAAAAAGTGCATTATTTGAAATCCAAAAACACAATTGTCACGACAAGTCCATTGCCGGATTGGAAATCTTTGTTTGATCAAAGAGTCCGTTGGGCTTCTAAAACAGCCGCTTACCAAAGTAATTTCGGGCAGTTTGTAGCCATCCTTGTTTTTGTTGCAAATCTGGGTTGGATTTTCAGTTTGGGCTTGGGGATTTTTAGATTAATTCCGATTGAGAATATGGTCCTTTTCCTAATTATCAAGTTTATAGTTGACACTCTATTAATCCAAAAAACAAATGCTTTTTTAGGAAATAAAAGTCATTATCTTGTTCTGGGCAATTTGATTTATCCTTTTTTTAGCGTTGGGGTTGCTCTCTATTCGCTATTTGGAAAGTACGAATGGAAAGGCCGGCGGTTTAAATAAATGTTGTGGTAACAAAGAATGCCTTAGCCCAGATGGAAGCGGCATCCTTTTTCTTTTTTCTTTAAAAAGAAAAAGATAGAGCGAACAGCTGGAAAAAGCTCCAAAAAAACTACTCTACTTTAATAATTACGGGAAGAATAAATTGGGTTTTAACTGGAATTCCGCGTTTGATGGCGGGATTAACTTTTGGAAAATCGACCAGTCTGGCATTCAAGATGCTGTCTATTTTTATGGTATCATAAGCCACCGAATCTTTGGGAAACTGAGGTTCAAATTTCATCTTTGCATTTGGAAAAATCGTCACCTTGACTTCTATGGTATCGAGTTCAGGATAAAGAATCGAAAGGGTGTCAATACTGAGCTTTTCTTGGATTAACTGGGCTAAATACTCAAAAAAACATTGCTGACGCTGACTCTTATTGCCTAGTTTATCACAATCTTTAAATGATGGATATTCGTCTACTTCTTTCCAATTGATGGCTTTCAGTTCCTTTTGCAACAATTCCTTTTCCGAAGGCACTTGCTTTTCGAAATATTGGCAGGAAGTAAAAAGTAAGAATACTAAAAAAAAGTAATAGTGCTTCAATGTTTTGTTTTTGAATTGGACTAATATGTTATAAAAATACAATTATTATTTGGGTAACGCTTTATAAAGCAAATAATGGTTATTTTTATTTTTCAAAATTACTAAAAAATAATTTATGGATACATTGTTCTTAATTCTTGGTATAGCATGTATGCTTATAGGTCTATTAGGCAGTTTTATCCCTGTTTTGCCTGGCCCGAGCATTAGCTGGGTTGGCTTGCTACTCTTATACCTTACCAATGCCGTCCCAACTAATTATTGGATTTTAGGTATCAGCTTATTGTTAACCATCATCATCACCGTTTTAGACTACCTGATTCCAGCCAAAGGGACAAAGTATTTTGGAGGCAGTTCCTATGGTATTTGGGGAACAAATATCGGCTTGCTTATTGGTCTTTTTTCTCCTATTCCTTTCGGTTTCATAATTGGAGCTTTTGTTGGAGCTTTGATCGGTGAGCTCGTCTACGATTCTAAAAATCACAATCGGGCATTGAAAGCAGCGACAGGCTCGTTAATAGGATTCCTTGCCTCTACTTTTATGCAGTTTTTAGTAGCTGTACTTTTTATGGGATTATTTATCGCTATTGTATGGCAGTACAGAGCCAGTTTGTTTTAAAGATTTTAGGATTATAATCATTCTTAAACCTACAGATAATAAAAAAAGCCTTTCAGTTACGAAAGGCTTTCCCCAATATTAGCGGTCTGGACGGGACTCGAACCCGCGACCCCATGCGTGACAGGCATGTATTCTAACCAACTGAACTACCAAACCTCTGCTTTATTGCGGTGGCAAAGATACAATAGATTTTCGTTTAAACACGAAAAAACTAAAAAAATTTACCTTAAAATTTTACTGCGTAAATCTAGCTTGTTTAAAATCAAAAAAGCCGTTCGCCGAGGCGAAAAGCTTTTCATTGGTCTAACTACTAAACCGGGTTAGCTTACAAAGGCTAACCAAACAACACAACTAGCTTTAGATACTTTATAGGGGCAAAAAAAGCCTTTCGATTACGAAAGGCTTCCCCAATATTAGCGGTCTGGACGGGACTCGAACCCGCGACCCCATGCGTGACAGGCATGTATTCTAACCAACTGAACTACCAAACCTCTGCTTTATTGCGGTGGCAAAGATACAATAGATTTTCGTTCACACAAGCCTTTTCACAGAAAATATTTCATTAAATCTTTTCCATTTATCCAAAGTTTTGTTTTTCAGCCAAATATGTTAAAATTATTTTTTCAAAATTTTCTCCAACACTCACCGGAACATACTTAATTCTATTTTGAGCACAGCTTAACGCAAGTCTTTTAAAGTATAATTGGGTTTGTTTTTCATATTCCAACTTCACATTATCGGCAAAAACAGAAATTTCCTCTCCCGTTTCCACATCAATAAACTTTCGAGGAGCATTATCAAAATCAAAATTAAGCTCCGTTTTATGATCCACAACATGAAAAAGAACTACTTTATGCTTATTCCTCTTCAAATGTTGCAAGGCATTAAACAAATCCGCTTCGTTCTCGGATTGAAACATATCAGTAAACAGAATAATCATCGAGCGGCGATGCATCTTTTCGGCAATTTGATGCAAAAAGGCAATCGTATCGGTTTTTTTTCGGGCTGCTGGCTTTTCCAAAAGATTTTCGAGCGCATTCAGAACCATTCTATGATGACGATCACTGCCCTTTTCAGGCGCGTAGTACTCATAGCTATCCGAAAAGACACTCAAGCCTATGGCGTCTCGTTGCTTCTTTAAAAGATTCATTACAACCGCCGAAGCCAAAACCGAAAAACCGATCTTGTTTTCAAAAAAATTTTGCGCACCTTTTAATTTAGGATAATGCATTGATGACGAATTATCTATAATGATATGACAACGCAAATTCGTTTCTTCCTCGAAGCGCTTGGTATATAGACGGTCCGTTTTGGCAAACAGCTTCCAATCGATATACCGAGTGCTTTCGCCCATATTATACACTTTATGCTCCGCAAATTCAGCCGAAAAACCATGAAAAGGACTCTTATGCATTCCCGATATAAAGCCTTCCACTACTTGATTGGCCAGCAATTCAAGATGTTGAAAACTGGAAATTCTTTCTATTTGCGATTCAATTTTCATTCTGCTTCTTTTTTTATTTCCTGAGCGCGCGATAAATCATCCGTAGCCTGCAATAATTTTCTCTTTAAAATTGGACTAAATTTAGGATTTTCTTTTAAAAAATCATTAACAATCTCAAAAGCATCTGAAGACGAATACTTGCCAACACTATTAACAAGCCATCCTTTTGGAAAGAAAATATCTCCCGTGAGCTGAACCTCTTCAATCAAATCCAGGCATTCTCTTAAATACTTCTTAGACCTTTGCTGACGCAACGGATGATGAATATTAGCCAAAGCCAGCTGTACCCATGACTCTTTTTCCCTATTCTTTTCCTGTTTTAACGATTCCATAAAAGCATCTCTCACCAACTCATCCTCTGACAAGGAAGGACGCAAAAAATCAAATCGCTTTTGTTTATCTGAATTACTGATTAAATCTCTGGTTTTTTTAAGTATTTCAGCTGATTTTTTATGCTTATAAATAGCCAAATTCATCGCCATATTTGCATAGTCATCTTCATTCAATTTCAAATTGGCAATCACAACCTCCTTATTCCAAACCTGATATAATTTTTCCATTGCTGTTTCAGAATAAGCAATATCCGCAAACAAAGCAAACAGGTTCTTCTTAACATTAGCAGGTAAATCTTCCTGCAACCTTTTATACAACATTGTTTCCTGCTGTTTCTGAATGCCAAGCTGTTGTTTTTCGGTTAGAAATTTCCAAAACAAAGCATTCAATTGACCAGACAAAAGCTTTACAACTAACTCATTCTCCTCCTGAACAATTCCTTTTAAACAACTCTCAAAAGCCTTTATAGGTGCAATTTTACCTATCAGCGTATTCTCATAGAGATTCATATAGCTGTAAGCACGCGCGACTTCGTCCTTTATTTCGAGGATTTTATCTAAATTATCGATATCTATTGGAAATACTCCATATCCGTATCCATTGTAATTATAAATAATCGAAATTGGCTTTGGTAAACCTGTCGCTTCTTTCACTTCCGTAAATCGACCATTCATATCTATTTTAATCAACTTAGTTTCATCAGGATAAACTAAACCAATTTCGAAAATTTGGGGCCATACACTCAAAGAAGAATCCTCGGCCTGTTGTCGTATTACAAAACTTTTTATTGCACCTGCTCCATCATATGCAATTTGATCCGTAAACAACGCTCTGCCGGATTGATTCACCCATACATCACTCCATTTTTTTATATCTACAGGAGTTTCCTTATCGAAAATAGCAACTAGGTTTTCCCAATCCGCATTCGCATTTGCATATTTATGGATGTATTTCTGAATCCCTCTTTGAAACGCCTCTACTCCCATAGTTGCTTCTAACTGCCGCATCATAATAGGTGCTTTGTTGTAAATGATACTTCCATAAAGAGAACCCGCATCTTTAAGATTAGCTAAATTTTGACGAATAGGATGCGTTCCTTTGGTGCGGTCTTCTCCATAAGCACTGGGATAATGAGCCGTGAGAAACTGCAAATCATGATTGATACCAGGAAAAGCCGGATTCATTATTTTGTCGGCCATAAAATTAGCAAACACTTCTTTCATCCAAACATCGTTAAACCATTTCATGGTCACTAAATCACCAAACCACATGTGCGCGGTTTCGTGGGCAATCAATTTTCCTCGATTCAGCTTTTCGCTATTGGTTGCAGCATTATCCAAAAACAAGGTTGACTCCCTATACTGAATAGCCCCTACATGTTCCATTCCTCCATATTGAAATACCGGAATTGTAGCAAAGTCCATTTTCTTAAACGGAAAAGGATATTGGGTATATTTTTCTAAAAAAGAAATGGACTGACGGTGCAAACTAAAAATAGGCTCCATGCTCTCTTCCAGTTTTTCGGGATTATTCTCCCGATACAAAAGCGTCATAGGAAAGTTATCAATATTCTGAGAAACACTTTTAAATTTACCCGCTACAAAAGAGAACAAATAGGTACTCATCAAATCGGATTTTTCAAACTGGTATTCATTAAATTCTCCTTTTTCCGTTTTTTGACTAAGTGGAGCTCCTGCCAAAACCGACCAATCCTTAGGCGCCGTTATAGAAAGTGTATAAGTGGCTTTAATATCCGGTTGATCAAAACAAGGGAACAAAGTACTGGCTCTATCCGGAACCAACAAAGTATATAAAAAATCGTCGTTCCTGTTCAATGATAAATCCCCCGCGACAAAATCAATTTCAACAATATTTTGTCCTTTAATTAAGTATTCTTTGGGTATAATCAGATGCTCTTTCTCGTGCAAAATAGCAATCTCTCTACCATTGACAATTAGGTTTTTTAGATTTTGCTTCTTTTCATTAAAATCCAAATATAAAGGCTCGCTTACATCATTAAGTTTAACTTTCAAAATAAGCTCCGATAAAATAGGACTTTCTTTTTTTTCCGGAATAGCAAATGACAATCCATAAGATACTTCCGAAACTTGATTTTTTCGAAAAACAGCTAGCTCTTTAGCAATTCCATTTTCCAACAGCAAAGCAGATCTCTTAACCGATTGGCAAGAAAAAATCACTAAAGCAAAACACAACAAACAGGAACTGATTTTCATATATGTGAAATTTGTTTTTTTTTAGCTGTCCTATATGGTATCGCCTTTTATCTATTGACGTTTGTTTGCAACAAACTTGTTGTCAGTGGCGATTTCATTATAACAAAGATTAATGTGGGCTAAAAATAAGAAAAGGCTTGACTTTCGCCAAACCTTTCTATATAAATCATAATCTACAGATTACAACAAAGCGTCTAAACTATCTGCATAGGTTTGTTTTGGAGCTACTCCTACTTGTTTCCCTACAACTTCTCCGTTATGAAAAACCAATACCGTAGGTATGTTTCTCACTCCGTATTTTGCAGCAAATTCTTGGTTTGCATCAACATCTACTTTCCCAATTACTACTTTTCCGTCGTATTCAGTACTCAATTCGTCAATGATTGGACCAACCATTCTACAAGGTCCACACCATGCTGCCCAAAAATCTACCATTACCGGTTTGTCTGATTTCAAAACTACTTCTTCAAAAGTAGCATCTGTTATTGCTAATGCCATATTATTTGTTTTTGTTTAAAGTTTAAAAAAGCCTTGATCGAATTCAAAACTTGGATACAAATTTAGAAATTAAAAACAAATCAAACACTATTCACAAATTAGTTTTGACTATAAATACATTGTCAATAGCTATCAAAATGTCTTTTAAACAAAAAAGGTTGCCAAAACTGACAACCTTTTTACAAACTATATTTTTTTTTAAAAAAACTGTAGTATTACAGACTGTATTTCAAACCTACTGTCAAACCTAGACCACTAATCCCAACATAAGAACTCAATTCGTCCATTGGTTTACTACTATCCAATCCATTTGGATTTGTAGCAGCGTTATTTGAATTTACATCCAAACGATCTACATAGTTTGTATGAATCTGTGCTTGAGTTCTACCTGCTAATGCATTTGTACCGTTTACAGTAAACTCAGTAGTTTCCTTGCTTTTTCCATGCACGGTAAAGTTACGGTACTCTAATTCTGCAAAAGCAGAGATTTTCTTCCCTAATCTATATGAAGTTCCTAAAGCTGACATAAATCCTACTGTTGGATTAGGTTTTACCTTATCAACACTATGAACAGTCATCGTCGCCGGACTAGCCACACCTGTTGGAGCCACAGCATCTGTAGTGATTTCTAAATCACCGTGAACAGGTACTAAAACACCTACTTTTGTATAAGGTTCAAAACCTTTGTGTTCTCCTAAAAACAACACTAAGGCTGGAGCTAAATCAAAAGCTGTAATTTGACCGACAGACTTGAAATTATACACAGGCTTTCCACCGGAAATAAAAATATTATCAGTGGTTGTTTGGGCCATTGTTTTATCATTACTAGAATAATAATTAACCCCCATCTCAACACCTAAACGGGTATTGAATCTATATCCTGCTGTAATTCCAGTTCTAAAACCTTCACCAAAAGACCCTGTAACACTTTCTTCAGAAGTTAATTTTCCTCCTACATAAACTTTGTTCAATGCTGCATTCCCTCCCACAGTTGGAAATTCAGTAGCCGCTGTTTGAGTAAAATAAGATCCACCCAATTTAAAATACCAGCTTTCTTTTTTGTCAGTTTGCCCCATCATAGTCAAAGAGCAAGCCATAAATCCTAATAAAAATAGGTTTTTTTTCATAATATTTTTTTTTGTTTTACAACAAACATAAATAATTTAGACAACAGCTCTTAGCCATTTTTAAAATAAATACGAGCTTAAAATCAAAATTATATGCACGCATATAAACATCAGGCTTTTACAAAAAAAAATTAACCCATTTTAATTAAAATAAAGAATCCATAAGCTCCAGAATTAATTCAATTTAAAATTAATCTGCATTTTTTCTAATTCAAAAAGCAATTCGTTTGAGATTTTAATTTTTAATTTTCTACTTGGCATCGACAACTTCGTCACTACATTGATCTCTTCTATCTCGGTAACTCCAACTGTGTTTGAAGAATCGGATTCTGAAGTTTCGACATCATCGATTTCTTCAACAAAAGCATCTTCGTCGTTTTCAGAAACTACCGGATCTGCCTGCACAATCTTCCTGACTTTCTCCAGCTCCATGATTTCAAAAGTAACTTGATTGTCTCCTTTATTCTCCTGAAAAAGTCGGCTTAGTTTATGAATAAATTCCGCCTGTAAATCTTTTATATTCAACAGCAAAATCAACTTTTTGGCAAAATCATCCAAGACATCCTGTAAATACTGCACTAAAGTGAACTGTATTCTGGGTTCACTGCGTTTCCCTGTATCCTGATTAACCCAGCCTTCTTTGACCAATACCTTTATGTAGGTAAAGTTATTTTGAATAAAAAAATGCCTGAACTTTAGATATTCTTCACCAAAAATTTTAAATTCATAACTTTCATCATAGCCTTCTAAGGTAAAAATCCCCCAGCCTTTTCCATTTTTGGCCACGCGATGCTGAACGTTATTGATTATTCCGCCAAACGACAGACTTTTCCCTACGTACAAATCCAGACTTTTAAGAGCTTCTAACTTAGCGTTACAAAAATATTTCATTTCAAATTTGTAATCATCCAACGGATGTCCCGAAATATAAATCCCAACAACTTCTTTTTCTTTGGCCAATTTTTCCATCGTACTCCAATCCTCGCAAGGCGGTACAACAGGTTCCGCAATTTGCACATCGCTGGCTTCTCCAAACAAACTCACCTGTGACGAATTCTCGTTTTCCTGAAATTTAGCACCGTAACGAATCGCCTTTTCATAAAAAGTAATTCCGTCACCGTCATCATGAAAATACTGTGCCCGAGTGGTTCCCAAAAAAGAATCGAATCCTCCGGCCAAAGCCAGATTTTCTAATGCTTTTTTATTGGCGGCACGCAAATCGATACGCTTGGTCAAATCAAAAATAGACTTGTATTTCCCGTCTTTTCTATTCTCTACGATAGTTGCCACGGCTCCAGAACCCACACCTTTAATAGCCCCCATCCCAAAACGCACCGCATAATCATCATTTACGGTAAATTTATGAAAAGACTCATTGACATCAGGCCCTAAAACCTGCAGCCCCATACGCTTACATTCTTCCATAAAGAACGACACCTGCTTGATGTCACTCATATTATTCGAAAGTACCGCAGCCATATATTCTGCCGGATAATGCGCTTTTAGATAGGCCGTTTGATAAGCAATCCAAGCATAACAAGTAGAGTGCGATTTATTAAAGGCATAACTCGCAAAAGCTTCCCAGTCTTTCCATATTTTCTCTAATACTTTAGCATCATGACCTTTGGCAGCGGCTTGTTCTACAAACTTTGGTTTCATTTTATCCAAAACGTCTTTTTGCTTTTTACCCATGGCTTTACGCAAAACGTCAGCCTCACCTTTGGTAAAATCGGCCAAGGACTGAGACAAAAGCATCACCTGCTCCTGATAGACCGTAATTCCATAGGTTTCACCAAGGTATTCTTCGCAGGCATCTAAATCATAAACAATAGGTTCCTCTCCATTTTTTCTTCGAACAAAAGAAGGAATATATTCCAAAGGTCCCGGACGATACAAGGCATTCATCGCAATCAAATCCCCAAAAACCGTTGGTTTCAGGTCCTTCATGTATTTCTGCATTCCGGGTGACTCGTATTGGAATATCCCCACCGTTTCCCCTCTTTGGAACAACTCATAGGTTTTGACATCGTCAATCGGGAAAGTGTCCGGATCCAATTGAATTCCGGTTCTGTATTTTACTAGTTTTACAGTGTCTTTTATCAAAGTTAGGGTCTTCAAACCCAAGAAGTCCATTTTTAATAGTCCGGCACTTTCAGCAACCGAGTTATCAAATTGGGTCACATATAAATCCGAATCTTTGGCCGTGGTTACCGGAACGAAATTAGTGATATCCGATGGCGTGATAATCACCCCACAGGCGTGAATACCCGTGTTTCGCATCGAGCCTTCCAAAATTTTCGCCTGTTGAATAGTTTCTCCTGCCAAACTATCTTCATTGGCAATGGCAATCAGCTCTTTTACATTCTCAAATTCGTCCGAACGCAAGGCTTTTTTAACATCTTCTTCTTTTTCTGAAATAAAACGCGCCAAATTCCATTTAGAAGGCATCATAGCCGGAATCAGTTTTGCAATCCTGTCGGCTTCAAACAAAGGCAAATCAAGCACCCGAGCCGTATCACGAATCGCTGATTTGGTTGCCATTTTACCATAGGTGATAATCTGAGCCACCTGATTGGCTCCGTATTTTTTGATTACATAATCCATTACACGACCACGACCTTCATCATCAAAGTCAATATCGATATCGGGCATGGACACACGATCAGGATTCAGGAAACGCTCAAAAAGCAAGTCGTACTTAATCGGGTCAATATTGGTAATTCCAAGACAATACGCCACCGCCGAACCCGCTGCCGAACCACGACCCGGCCCTACAGAAACATCCATTTCCCGTGCTTTGGCGATAAAATCCTGCACAATCAAGAAATAACCCGGATATCCGGAATTGGAAATAGTCAATAACTCAAAATCCAATCGTTCCTGAATAGAGGGTGTAATTTCACCATATCTTTTTTCCGCCCCTACCATAGTTAGGTGACGCAAATATTTATTCTCCCCTCTTACTCCTCCATCCGCTTCATCTTCAGCAACTACAAATTCTACTGGAATATCGTATTTAGGCAGCAATACATCCCTGTAAAGCGAGTAAATTTCGACCTTGTCTACAATCTCCTGAATATTAATAATGGCTTCAGGCAAATCAGCAAAGAGTTTTTTCATCTCTTCTCCCGACTTGTAATAATATTCCTGATTGGGTAAGCCATAACGATAGCCTCGGCCTCGACCTATTGGCGTTGCTTGCTTCTCCCCATCTTTTACACACAATAAAATATCATGCGCATTCGCATCTTCTTTATTTACATAATAGGTATTGTTAGTAGCGATTAATTTTACATCGTGTTTTTTTGAAAATTCAATCAGGGTTTTATTCACCCTGTTTTCATCCTCTTGATTATGACGCATGATTTCGATATAAAAATCAGCTCCAAATTGTTCCTTCCACCAAAGCAAGGCTTCTTCGGCTTGGTTTTCACCAATGTTTAGAATTTTACTCGGAATCTCTCCGTATAAATTCCCGGACAACACCATGACATCTTCCTTGTATTTTTCTACAATCTTTCGGTCAATACGCGGTACATAGTAAAACCCATCTGTAAAAGCTATCGAAGCCATTTTGGCTAAATTATGATAGCCTTTTTTGTTTTTGGCTAATAAAACAACTTGATATCCATTGTCTTTTTTGGTTTTATCCAAATGATTCTCGCAAATATTAAACTCGCAACCTACAATGGGTTTGATTTCGGTTTCTGTTGGTTCTTCTCCATTTTCTACCAAAGATTTATTTTTGGCAGAAGCTCCTTTGTTATGGTTCATTATCGCACTCACAAAATGGAAAGCTCCCATCATATTACCGGTATCGGTCATAGCTACAGCCGGAAAACCATACTTAGCAGTTACGGAAACCAAAGGCCCCATTCCAATAGTCGATTGCAAAACCGAAAATTGAGTATGATTGTGCAAATGAGCAAACTTGGCCGCCGAAAAATCTTTTTTATCTGCATCCGAAATAATCGTTTGCGAAAGATCCTGTCCAACCTCTTGAAGCTGCTGACGAATCTTATCCGAAGCTGCCTTTAAATTGATATGTTTTAATCCAATAAGTTGAATTTCTCTTGGATTCTTAGCTTGGAAATCCTGAAAATAACTCGCCGGAACATCCAGCTGTTCTTTGGTAAAATTTTCTCTTCTAATTAATTCTAAAAAACAACGCGTAGTTGCCTCCACATCGGCAGTGGCATTGTGCGCCTCAGCAAACGGCTTATTAAAAAGAAAACTATGTAATTCAGTCAAGGTAGGTAGCTTAAACCTTCCTCCACGACCACCCGGCAATTGCAATAAAGAAGCCGTAACTTCGGTACAGGTATCGAGAACCGGAATATTAGCCATTGGACTTTCGACCCCAAAACGGTAAAATTCACAACCCATAATATTGACATCAAAACCTAAATTCTGACCTACAATAAATTTGGCTTTGCCTAGTGCAACATTGAATTTCTCCAAAACTTCCGCCAACGAAATACCTTCGGCTTCGGCCAATTCAGTAGAAATACCGTGAATTCGTTCGGCATCATAGGGAATATTAAAGCCGTCTGGCCTCACCAAATAATCCTGATGTTCGATGAGTTTCCCCATGTCATCATGCAACTGCCAAGCGATTTGAATACATCGCGGCCAGTTGTTCGTATCGGTTATGGGGGCGTCCCAACGCTTAGGTAATCCTGTAGTTTCGGTATCGAATATTAAGTACATAATTGCAAATGAGATGATTGTAATTTCAAAAAATTACAAAAATTGAATTTCAAATTTAGTTTTTTTTCAAGTAAGAACTAAGGCAAGTTATCAACAAAAGAACATCCAAAGATCCCATCATTGTTTCTTTAAAATTCCCACAACCAAATTTAAAAATCTTCTAATTAACGAGCTGCTTAATTTTTTGGATGTCGTAGTATTTTACAAAAAAAATGAACAAACAAATGAAACAAAATATCCTTTTTTCGCCTAATAAAAAACAATTGAACACGATCAATCAAAAAAACACAAAAGAAGCAATCATTGCTAATTATAAACAAAAATATCGTTTATATTAAATTATTTTTAAAACAACCTTCAATTTGAAATGATTTTAAAGCACATGAATAATTTTAAAAAAAAACATTCCTTCACCTTTAAACGAAAAATAAAAGAAAATTAAAACCAAAACCAAACTGCTTTATAAAATTATTTGCAAACAAAATTAAGCACTAGACAGTTGTAAAAACGGCGTTGGGTATCGTATATAATGAATAATCGAAATTTATTTTATTGACTCTTTTAATAAATTTGCTCTCATTGCTACGGCTTTATTTAAAGAATTGGGCTGAACAAAGAAGAAATACACTAAAAAAATAGTTAAAAATGAGTACTACATTATTCGACAAAGTATGGGATTCGCACGTGGTGCGTAAAATTGAAGATGGACCGGACGTTTTTTTTATTGACCGTCATTTCATCCATGAAGTTACTAGTCCTGTAGCTTTTTTAGGTTTAAAATCAAGAGGGGTTTCCGTTTTATATCCGGAACGTACTTTTGCCACTGCCGATCACAACACACCAACTATAAACCAACATTTGCCTGTTGAAGATGCTTTATCTGCCAATCAGCTGAAAGCTTTAGAAGATAATGCTGCCGAATATGGCATTTCACACTGGGGATTAGGTCATCAAAAAAACGGAATTGTACATGTTGTAGGTCCTGAAAACGGAATTACTTTACCTGGAGCAACAATCGTTTGTGGGGATTCTCACACTTCTACCCACGGTGCTTTTGGCGCAATCGCTTTCGGTATCGGAACTTCAGAAGTTGAAATGGTTCTTTCTACCCAGTGTATCATGCAGCCGAAGCCAAAGAAAATGCGTATTAACGTAAATGGCAAATTAAGCAAAGGAGTGGGACCAAAAGATGTCGCTCTTTATATCATCTCTCAATTGACTACTTCGGGAGGTACGGGATATTTTGTGGAATATGCCGGAAATGTTTTCGAAGAAATGTCTATGGAAGGTCGTATGACGGTTTGTAACCTAAGTATCGAAATGGGTGCTCGTGGTGGTATGATTGCTCCCGACCAAAAAACATTCGATTTCCTTGAAGGAAGACTATACGCTCCTAAAGGTGAAGCTTGGGATAAAGCCGTTGCGTACTGGAAAACCTTGAAAACCGATGCAGACGCCGTTTTTGATGCTGAATTAAACATCAATGCCGAAGACATTGAACCCATGATTACTTATGGTACCAACCCTGGAATGGGAATTGGCATCTCTGCAACTATTCCAAATGCCAACCAAGTAGAAGGTGGTGAGGAAACTTACAAAAAATCTTTGGCCTATATGGGCTTCGAAGAAAACGACGTAATGATTGGCAAACCTATTGATTTTGTTTTCTTGGGAAGTTGCACCAATGGCCGAATTGAAGATTTCAGAGCTTTTACCGAAATTGTAAAAGGACGAAAAAAAGCCGATAACGTAACCGCTTGGCTAGTTCCGGGTTCTCATGTTGTTGAAGCGCAAATCAAAGAAGAAGGACTATTAGACATTCTTACCGAAGCTGGATTTGTATTGCGTCAGCCGGGATGTTCGGCTTGTTTGGCGATGAATGATGATAAAGTTCCTGCAGGAAAATATACGGTAAGTACTTCCAACAGAAACTTTGAAGGTCGTCAAGGTCCAGGCTCAAGAACTTTATTGGCCAGTCCGATTATGGCTGCTGCTGCTGCAGTTACCGGAGTATTAACCGATCCGAGAGAGCTTTTTTAAAGATTTATGAATGAAGATTAACGATTTTTGATTTCAGATTTCGACACACTTCATTAAAAAATCTCCTAAAAATTTCAATTTACATTTTACAAAAAAAAATTAACGCCTACTATTTTACATTCGAATAAATCTAAAATCAGAAATCGTTAATCAAAAATAAAAAATCAAATGGCATACGATAAATTTAACATCCTTAGAAGTAGTGCAGTGCCACTACCTATCGAAAACGTAGATACTGATCAAATTATTCCGGCGCGTTTCTTGAAAGCAACAGAACGTGTTGGTTTTGGCGATAACCTTTTCCGCGATTGGAGATACAATGGAGACGATTCTCCAAAAGCAGATTTCGTTTTGAATGATACAACTTATAGCGGAAAAATATTAGTAGGCGGAAAAAATTTTGGTTCAGGTTCTTCCAGAGAGCATGCTGCTTGGGCGGTTTACGATTACGGATTCCGTGCGGTAGTTTCTTCTTTCTTTGCTGACATTTTCAAAGGAAACTGTCTAAACATCGGGGTTTTACCAGTTCAAGTTAGCCCAGAGTTTGCTGATGCTATTTTCAAAGCTATTGAAGCTGATCCAAAAACCGAATTGGAAATCAACCTAGAGGCGCAAACTATTACCTTATTAACAACAGGACAACAAGAATCTTTTGCCATCAATGGTTACAAAAAGAACAATATGTTGAATGGTTTTGATGACATCGATTATTTACAAAACATCAAAGAAGAAATTATTGGCTTTGCCGATAAACTTCCTTATTAAAAGCAACCAATAAACGCAGTTACTCTAGTCTCAACTTTATTGGTGAGCTAAGTAACTGCTTTTACTATTATCCAAAAAAACACAGGCATTCGACTGCAGAGTATCATTAAAACAAAAATCGTATTAGTATTAAGATGGAAAAAAGAAAAATTGAAATAATGGACACCACACTCCGTGATGGCGAACAAACCTCAGGAGTATCCTTTTCTGCTGCAGAGAAGCTAACCATTGCACAATTGTTGTTGGAGGAATTAAATATTGATAGAATCGAAATTGCTTCGGCACGCGTGAGTGAAGGCGAATTTCAAGGTGTAAAAGGAATAATGGTTTGGGCTGAAGAAAAAGGATATAGCAATAAAATTGAAGTGCTAACATTTGTTGACGGCGGACTTTCTATCGAATGGATGAAAAAAGCCGGAGCTAAGGTTCAAAACTTATTAACCAAAGGTTCTTTGAATCATTTGACACATCAATTAAAGAAAACACCCGAACAACATTTTGCCGAAATTGCACAAGCCATTGCGTTGGCAAATGAGAACAATATTGTTACCAATGTCTATTTGGAAGATTGGAGCAACGGCATGCGCAATTCTCCTGAATATGTTTTTCAGTATTTAGATTTTCTGACCAAACAACCCATCAAAAGAGTCTTACTTCCAGACACTTTAGGCGTTTTAATACCTTCTGAAACCTTCGAATTTATCTCTAAAATTGTAACGAGATACCCAAATACCCATTTTGATTTTCACGCACATAATGACTACGATTTAAGTATCGCCAATGTAATGGAAGCTTTAAAAGCAGGTATACAGGGACTTCATGTAACCGTAAACGGTATGGGAGAACGTGCTGGGAACGCTCCGCTTGAAAGTACCGTTGCCGTAATCAATGATTTCATGCCTGAGATTGCAATCAATGTAAAAGAATCTTCTTTGTACTCCGTGAGTAAATTGGTGGAAACATTTACAGGTTATAGAATTCCCGCCAACAAACCCATTGTTGGTGACAATGTTTTCACACAAACTGCAGGAATTCATGCCGACGGCGATAACAAAAACAATCTCTACTTTAATGATTTATTACCAGAACGTTTTGGCAGAAAAAGAAAATATGCCTTAGGAAAAACTTCGGGAAAAGCTAATATCGAGAAAAATCTTCAGGAGCTAGGTTTAAAATTAAATCCTGAAGATCTAAAATTAGTCACCCAAAGAATCATTGAATTAGGAGACAAAAAAGAAACCGTTACTAAAGAGGATTTGCCTTATATTATTTCTGATGTTTTGGACAGCCAAAGCTATCAGGAAAGAATTATAGTCCAATCGTATATTTTATCGCACGCCAAAGGAATGCGCCCTTCAACAACACTTTGCCTTAAAATTGAAGGAGAAATCATTGAAGAACATGCCCAAGGCGATGGCCAGTTTGACGCTTTTATGAATGCTTTGGCAAAAATATACAAGAGCAAAGAGCTCGAATTGCCTCAACTAATCGATTATGCAGTGCGAATCCCTCCCGGAAGTAGCTCAGACGCTTTATGCGAAACCATAATCACTTGGACAAGTAACGGAAAAGAATTCAAAACAAGAGGTTTGGATTCTGACCAAACAGTTGCTGCAATCATAGCAACACAAAAAATGCTGAATGTAGCAGCAAACTAATCCTTAAAACAACAATACAAAATCTCTATAATGAAATACACCATTGCCCTTTTAGCCGGAGACGGAATTGGACCAGAAGTAATCAATGAAGCCGTAAAGGTTTCGGATGCTATTGCCAAAAAATTCAATCATGAAATTACCTGGACTCCAGCTCTTACAGGAGCTTGCGCCATTGATGCCGTTGGCGTTCCCTATCCTGACGAAACGCACGAAATCTGTATGAAAGCCGATGCGGTTTTGTTCGGAGCTATCGGACATCCGAAATATGACAACGATCCATCAGCACCCGTAAGACCGGAACAAGGATTATTATTGATGCGCAAAAAACTAGGTTTGTTTGCCAATGTACGACCAACTTTTACCTTTCCGTCTTTAATTGATAATTCTCCTTTAAAAAGAGAACGCATCGAAGGAACCGATTTGGTTTTCTTAAGAGAGCTTACCGGTGGAATTTATTTTGGAGAAAAAGGAAGAAGAGACCACGGAGAAACAGCTTTCGACAACTGCGTTTACACCAGAGCAGAAGTACAACGTTTGGCAAAAAAAGGTTTCGAATTAGCAATGACACGTTCTAAAAAATTATGTTGTGTGGACAAAGCCAACGTTTTGGAAACTTCCCGTTTGTGGAGAGAAACTGTTCAAGCCATGGAAAAAGAGTATCCAGAGGTGACTGTTTCTTACGAATTTGTAGATGCGGTTGCGATGCGATTAGTACAATGGCCCAACTCTTATGACGTTTTAATTACCGAAAACTTATTTGGAGATATTTTAACAGATGAAGCTTCTGTAATATCAGGTTCTATGGGATTAATGCCTTCTGCATCCGTAGGAGAACACACTTCGTTGTACGAGCCAATTCACGGTTCTTATCCACAAGCAACCGGATTAAATATTGCTAATCCTTTAGCTACAATATTATCTGCAGCGATGATGTTTGAAGATGCTTTCGGCTTAAAAGAAGAAGCGGCAGCAATAAGAGAAGTCGTTAATAAATCACTCGAACAAGGAATTGTTACCGAAGATTTAGCAGAAAAAGGAAACAAAGCATATAAAACCAGCGAAGTAGGAGACTGGCTGGTTGCTAATTTGTAAAGATGCACCGCAGAAATGTAAAGACGCATTGCAGTGCGTCTCTACACAATACAAAACAATATACAAACAAAAAAGCTGTCAATTTTCATTGACAGCTTTTTTTATATGATTGAAAAAAATATTAATATCTTCCTCTGTCTCCACCACCACGGTTGTCTCCACCACGGTTGTTTCCGTAACCTCCGCGAGAATCACCTCCACGGTTGTTGTTAAAACTTCTTCTTTCACCTTCTGGTTTAGGCTCAGATTTGTTTACTACAATTGCACGTCCTTGAACAGTCGCTCCGTTCAATTCGTCAATTGCTTTTTGAGCATCGTCATCATTTGGCATCTCAACAAAACCAAATCCTTTACTTCTTCCTGTAAATTTATCTGTGATAATTTTAACTGAATCAACTGCTCCGTAAGCCTCGAAAGACTCTCTTAAATCTGCTTCCTCAATACTGAATGGAAGGCTTCCAACAAAAATATTCATATGTACTTATTTATAATAATGCAACAAATGTAGACTATTTTTATTCTAATCCACTATCTATTAGCTTATTTATGTTTTTATTTTGATTAGCAAACATAGAATCCAAGTAAAATCAATCGATTGCAAATGGAATTGCTATTAATCATTCTATTGAACTAATGGTACTTTATAAAAAATCCCTTGCTGAAAATTTAAAAACTCACCCGCAAATGGATTATTGCTACTATTCACGGCATTAAATTTAAAAGTACCTGAAACTGTCCTCCCTAACTCATCATATTCTGTTATTACAATTTGACCATCGCCAAAACCAATTCCAGTAGAAAAAATAATTGTACCATCGGCTTCTGTCAAAATATAGGTCGCCCGCTTCGAAGTACTATTTCCTAAAAAATAAGTTTGAGGCAAAGCAGAAGTAGTTTTCAAAGTAATCACTTCGTTTCTGGAATAAGCCTCGATAGTTAAACCTCCATTGGCTTCTAAAATCGCTTTTGAATCGACAGCCCTCCAAAAAACATTGTCTTTTACGCCTTGAAAAGATGGATTATTAAACTTGACATCTTCTTGACAGGAAATCAAAAAAGACAACATACTAATAAATACAAGATATTTTTTCATAAACGCTTCTTTTACAATAACAAAAATATGCTTTTGTGTTCAAAAAAAAGAATTTACAACAAAAAAAGCCAGGTAAAAACTCCCTAAAACTTTCTTATTCATTACAATAAGCGCTATTGCTATATTAAAATAAATACTATATCTTTGCACCCTTAATTAATCGAGGTCGAGTACCTCAAAATTTAATCATAAGATTATGTCAGTAAAAATTAGATTACAAAGACACGGTAAAAAAGGAAAACCTTTTTACTGGGTTGTAGCTGCAGATGCACGCTCAAAAAGAGATGGTAAATACTTAGAGAAAATCGGTACTTACAATCCAAACACAAACCCAGCAACTATCGACTTAAACCTTGATAGCGCAGTAAAATGGTTGCACAATGGTGCTCAACCAACTGATACTGCTAAAGCAATTCTTTCTTACAAAGGAGCTTTATTGAAACACCACCTTGATGGAGGTATTCGTAAAGGAGCTTTAACTCAAGAACAAGCTGATGCTAAGTTAGCTGCTTGGTTAGAAGCAAAAGCTGGAAAAGTTGATGCTAAAAAAGACGGTTTAACAAAAGCGCAAGCTGATGCTAAAGCTAAAGCTTTTAAAGCAGAACAAGAAGTTAACGCTAAACGTTTAGCTGCAGCTGCTCAAGCAGAAGCTGACGCTATCGCTGCTGCAACACCAGTTGCTGAAGTAGAAGCTGAAGAAGCTCCTGCTGCAGAAGAAAATAACGAAACAACTGAAGCATAATTTAGTAGGCGAAGATGCGTAAAGAAGATTGTTTCTATTTGGGTAAAATCGCCAAAAAATTTAGTTTCAAAGGAGAAGTTCTGGCTTATTTAGACACGGACGAACCTGAGTTATACCAAAACTTGGAATCAGTGTTTGTTGAATGCAACAAACACTTGGTTCCTTTTTTTATTGAAAACAGCTCATTGCACAAAAACGATTTCCTTAGAATTCGTTTTGAAGATGTAAATACCGAAGAGGAAGCCGATGCTCTATTAGGCAACGACCTTTATCTACCTCTTAAAATGTTACCCAAACTTAGCGGCAATAAATTTTATTTTCACGAAGTAATTGGTTTTGAAGTAGAAGACAAACGCCTTGGCGTTGTTGGAAAAATTCAATCCATAAACGACACTACCGCCCAACCTCTTTTTGAAGTTCTCAACGGCAGCGTAGAAATTCTCATTCCGATGATCGACCATTTTCTGATAAAGATTGATCGCGAAAACAAAAAAGTCATCATGGATCTGCCGGAAGGACTTATCGAAATGTATCTTTAGAAAAGTATTCAGTGTTCAGTCGCAGTATTCAGTTGGTAAAAAACCTAAAAATCTGCATTCGTTAATCCAAAATCGCTATGTCCAAATTCCAATTCAAACAATTCTCTCTTGAACAAGACCGTTGTGCCATGAAAATTGGAACCGATGGTGTTTTATTAGGCGCCTGGACCCCATTAGACAACAATCCATCCCGCATTTTAGACATAGGAACAGGAACAGGAATCATTGCCTTAATGCTTTCACAAAGAAGTCAGGCAGAACAAATTGATGCTCTTGAGATTGACGACGAAGCCTACGAACAAGCAACTGATAATTTCGAAAACTCCCCTTGGAACGACCGCTTATTTTGTTTTCATGCCGGCTTGGATGAATTTGTCGAAGAACCCGAAGACGAATACGACCTAATCGTTTCCAATCCTCCATTTTACTCCGAAGACTATAAAACAGCTTGCGATCAAAGGGATTTAGCCCGCTTTCAAGACGCCATGCCTTTTGAAGATTTGATTGAAGCGGCTGATTTATTATTATCCGAAAACGGAATTTTTTCCGTTATCATTCCATTCAAAGAAGAAGATAAATTTCTGACTTTAGCCAAAGAATACGAATTATATCCTTTGAAAATCACTCGCGTAAAAGGTGCTCCAACTGCAGAAATCAAACGCAGTCTATTGGCTTTTAGCCGAAATGAAAATCCAAATTTCCCGATTGATGAATTAATTATAGAAACCGCCAGACATATTTATACTCCAGAATATATTGCCTTGACGAAGGATTTTTATTTGAAGATGTAAATTTCAAATAAAAACCAGTTATCTTCATAAATCCTATTTTTCAGAACAAGAGATCACTCCGCCCATTCTCCAAGCCCACAAATCAAAAATTCATCCCTTTTCAATCAAATTAACTTGCTTTTACAACATTTTAATCTGGTTTTGTTATATTTCTTTATGTAAATTTGTTTTCTAAAAACGAACGAACCATGAAACCAGACCTATTTCAAGCTCCCGATTATTACAACCTTGATGATTTACTAACTGAAGAACATAAATTAGTACGCGATTCAGCCCGTGCCTGGGTAAAACGCGAAGTCTCTCCAATTATAGAAGAATATGCTCAAAGAGCCGAATTTCCAAAACAAATCATAAAAGGTTTGGGAGAAATTGGTGGTTTTGGCCCATACATTCCGGTTGAATATGGCGGCGCAGGACTAGACCAAATTTCGTACGGTTTAATCATGCAGGAAATTGAACGTGGTGATGCAGGTGTTCGTTCTACCTCATCGGTACAATCTTCCTTAGTGATGTATCCCATTTGGAAATACGGAAACGAAGAACAAAGAATGAAATATTTACCCAAACTAGCCACTGGAGAATTCATCGGTTGTTTTGGATTAACAGAACCCGATCACGGTTCTGACCCTGGAAGCATGATCACCAACTTTAAAGACATGGGAGACCATTATTTATTGAACGGTGCCAAAATGTGGATTTCGAATGCTCCCTTCGCCGATATTGCCATTGTTTGGGCAAAAAACGAAGAGGGAAGAATTCACGGACTTATCGTAGAACGCGAAATGGAAGGCTTTAGCACTCCAGAAACACACAACAAATGGTCGCTTCGTGCCTCAGCTACCGGGGAATTAATTTTTGACAATGTAAAAGTACCTAAAACCAATTTATTACCTAATAAATCCGGACTTGGAGCGCCACTTGGATGTTTAGATTCTGCCCGTTATGGCATTGCCTGGGGCGCAATTGGTGCCGCCATGGATTGCTATGACACAGCGCTTCGTTATGCCAAAGAAAGAATCCAGTTTGACAAGCCTATCGCCGGAACACAATTACAGCAAAAGAAACTAGCCGAAATGATCACCGAAATCACCAAAGCACAATTATTGACTTGGCGTTTAGGCGTTTTAAGAAACGAAGGTAGAGCAACAACGGCTCAAATATCCATGGCCAAAAGAAATAATGTTGACATGGCCATTCATATCGCACGAGAAGCAAGACAAATTCTTGGCGGCATGGGCATCACGGGCGAATACTCAATTATGCGCCATATGATGAACCTAGAATCTGTAATTACCTACGAAGGAACACATGATATCCATTTGTTGATTACAGGAATGGACATTACCGGAATTCCAGCATTTAAATAAAATAAACAACTATTAAAGTATTTATAAAATTGATCCTAAAAGCTTCTTGTAGACAGGAAGCTTTTTTATATTTACTCCAAAAAAAATTGATATGAATATTCAGCATATAAACGACACTATTGCACCTCAAAAAAAGGCGTTGCTGCTTCACCCACTTTACAAAAAAGTAAAGACCATCGAAGACTTACAATGTTTTCTGGAGAACCATGTGTTTGCGGTTTGGGACTTTATGTCATTATTAAAAGCTTTACAAACCAAACTAACCTGTACTACCACACCTTGGTTTGCTACCAGTAATCCTCAAACTCGCTACCTGATAAATGAAATCGTATTAGCCGAAGAATCGGACCTAACGCTTGACGGTCGCCGCCAAAGTCATTACGAAATGTACATTGAAGCGATGAAAGATTGCGGGGCAGACACTTCAGAAATTGAACATTTTTTATCCGAGATCCATTCGTTACAAAACATATTTGTAGCTATACGAACAAGTAGTCTGCATCCTAAAATAAAAGCTTTTTTAGACTTTACTTTCAGTGTTATTGAACAGGGCAAGCCGCACGAAATAGCTGCAGCTTTTACCTTTGGAAGAGAAGATTTGATTCCGAGTATGTTTACCGAAATCTTAAAAAACTTTCAAGCCAATTTCCCAGATACGGACTTAAGCAAACTCATTTACTATTTCGAAAGACATATCGAATTGGATGCCGATGAACATGGCCCGATGGCAATGCACATGATCAACGAGCTGTGTGAAAACGACACTCGAAAATGGCGAGAAGCTGAAGAAATATCGGTATTGGCTTTAGAAAAACGCATCGGTCTTTGGGACGCAATTGAAGAACATATCATGGAAAATCATTTGACCACAACATAAAAAAAGTCCCAACTAAACATTGGGACTTTTCTATTTTAACTTTCTGGAGCTAGCTCTAATTCTAAACCTTCCAGATTTTCAGTAATTGGAATTTGACATCCCAAACGACTGTTTGATTTCACGTAAAAAGCTTCCGAAAGCATCGCTTCTTCATCCTCGCCCATTTCAGGCAATGCAACATCGTTCAACACATAACACTGACAAGAAGCACACATAGCCATACCACCACAAGTCCCTTCAACAGGAAGCTCATAAGCTTTACACAATTCCATGATATTCATGGCCATATCTGTTGGAGCCTGTAATTCATGAACGACTCCTTCTCTATCTTTTATTTTTATTAATACATCCATTGCTATTCGTGATGGGTTTTGAATTAATTTTTTTGAATTGAAAACTAAATGTTGCGATCTCAAAAATTATTAAGATCCAATTGAAACAAACATTCCACTTTAAATTCACCTTTTAACACTAAAGATTACTTCGATTGTGCTATTCAGAAAGCATACAACTCTCTTATCATCGACACAATCTAGCTTTCCACGTCTAATTTACAAGACATTTACAACAGTTTCAATTTGTGGCGCAAACTTTTTGATTGTAGTTTCCACTCCAGCTCTAAGAGTCATTTGATTTACACTACAACTCGTGCAGGCGCCTTCAAGTCGCACTTTCACATGTTTACCATCTTCAATGGAAATAAGCGTAATATCACCTCCGTCAGAAACTAAAAAAGGTCTAATTTCCTCGAGTGCTTTTTGAACTTCGCTTGTTAATTCTTCTGTTGTCATATTTTAAATTATTGGATTATTAGCGTGTTGGATTAGCAGACTTAATTATTTATCTAATGATCCAATACTCTAAGAAGTCTATTTTTTTACTGCTGAACAACCTGCCATAGTCGTTATCTTGATAGCTTCGGTAGCAGGAAGACTTTCATTTCTTCTTACCGTTTCTGCCACTACCTTACGTGTAATTTCTTCAAAAACACTTTCGGTCACAGAACCTGTTTGCATAGCAGCCGGACGTCCGTAATCTCCCGCTTCACGGATAGATTGTACGATTGGCACTTCACCAAAGAACGGTACTTCTAAATCTTCTGCCAAATTCTTAGCTCCTTCTTGACCAAAGATGTAGTATTTATTGTTTGGCAATTCCTCTGGCGTGAAATAAGCCATGTTTTCAATAATTCCCAAGACAGGTACATTTATTGCATCCGACAAAAACATAGAAACTCCTTTTTTAGCATCTGCCAAGGCCACCGCTTGAGGCGTACTTACCACAACAGCACCGGTAACAGGTAATGATTGCATAATCGATAAATGAATATCTCCTGTTCCTGGAGGCAAATCGATTAACATGAAGTCCAATTCTCCCCAATCAGCATCAAAAATCATTTGATTCAAAGCCTTAGAAGCCATCGGACCTCTCCAGATTACTGCCTGACTTGGCGAAGTAAAAAATCCTATCGAAAGCATTTTTACTTCATAACTTTCTACCGGTTTCATTTTGGATTTCCCATCAACAGTAACCGAAATTGGTTTTTCATTCTCTACATCAAACATAATAGGCATAGATGGACCATAAATATCGGCATCAAGAACACCTACACTAAAACCCATTTTAGCAAGTGATACTGCTAAATTAGCCGTAACGGTCGATTTCCCCACTCCTCCTTTACCGGAAGCAACAGCAATAATATTTTTTATTCCCGGAATTGCTTTTCCTTTAATTTGATTTGGATTTTCGGCCGCGACCGCTTCAACCTTACTATTTACTTTCACTTTCGCATCAGCAGAAACTAAATCATGAATCGTTTTCTTGATGTCATCTTCTGCTCTTTTCTTGATATGCATCGCAGGCGTGTGTAAAACTAAATCTACCACTACTTCATCACCAAAAGTAATTACATTTGTAACTGCACCGCTCTCTACCATGTTTTTTCCTTCTCCCGCTATAGTAATTGTTTCCAAAGCTTTAAGGATATCTTTTCTGTCTAATTTCATTATAAGTGTATGTTTTTTTGACAGCTTCTAGCCGTACTATTGCTATCTTTATTTAAACTGATTTTAGATTGCAAATATACTATGAAAAGTTCTTATTATAAAGAAATTAGGCTGGATTTATTAAGTCTTTCATCGGCTCAAAATAGAAATGAGTTATAGCAATTCCAAAAGGGTTCAGAATTCAAAATCAGGCTCTAGTTATACAAGTATTCATCAAAGAAGCCTAATATTGCACCTCAGGCTGCCAAAAATGCTTTTCAAAATCCACAATCTGATTATCGATTACTTCAACCCCTTCACTTTCTAACAATTGTTGCATCAGATTGGTTCCATCAAAATGAAATTTTCCGGTCAGTAATCCTTTTCTGTTCACGACACGGTGCGCAGGAACATCCTCCATATCATGCGAAGCATTCATCGCATAACCCACCATTCGTGCCGAACGCGCTGCTCCCAATGCTTTGGCAATTGCCCCATAAGAAGTAACCCTTCCATAAGGGATTTTTCTGGCGATGGCATAGACTCTTTCGAAAAAATTATCGTCTGACATGGTATAAATATTAGAAACAGATCGATCCGAGACTATAAAACTGCGAATTAATCCAGATAAAACTTAATGATATTGAATAATGTAATCAGGGATATTAATCCAGTTATACAACCAATAATTGTATTCATGTTACGCAACAAATGATCTGCTTTGCTTTCTATTTTTTTAAAGAAAGTAATATAGAAATAAAAAACGATTGAAGATCCCAATACTACTCCGCTGACAAAAGTAAAAACCGAAGGCGTATCGAATGAAAAAAGCCTATAACTAGACAACGTTATACTGACAAAAACATAATAAGGAATAGGAAAAAAATTGAGCGCCGAAAGTAACATTCCCAGAAAAAAACGCTTCTTTTTACTGCTTTGTTTAATTTTAGCTTTCTTGATTTTGGGCTTTTTGGCTATCCACAAAAAATAAACCGTTAAAGCACCAAATATTCCAAAACCAACTTCTCGCAATAAGATGATAATATCCGGGCGAATATTAATCACACGAGCAAATATGATAGCCAAATAAGCTTGAAAAAAAATTACAATTACTGCTCCCAGAATAAACCATAATGAATTTCTCAACCCTTCTTTCAAATTCACTTTGGCAGCCGTCATATTAATCAAACCCGGAGGTATAATCCCTATAACAGCCGTTAGGAACCCTAAAAAAAAGGTGGTCATAAAATTCATTTACTAAGATTAAAGCATTCGAAAGAACAATCCAGACATTGCTGTACTATTATTCTTTAATTTTAAATCGAATATACGTAATTGCTTTGTTAATTTCCAAATATTGTTTTTCATAGAAAGTCTGAAAAGCAGTTACCTCTTCAGGACTACCTTCGTTTACATACACATTATGGTTAGCATACAAAACCTCATGTCCTTCACCATGAAGCAAGCCAAGAGTATAACCGTGCATGAATTCACTATCCGTTTTCAGATTTACAACACCTTCTTTTTTAAGTATTTTTTTATACAACTGCAAAAACTCCGAATTGGTCATTCTGTGTTTTGTTCTTTTGTATTTGATTTGAGGATCCGGAAAAGTAATCCAGATTTCATCTACTTCATTTTCGGCAAAAATATGATTGATTAACTCGATTTGAGTTCGAATAAAAGCCACATTGTGAAGTCCTGTTTCGACAGCAGTCTTGGCACCACGCCAAAAACGAGCCCCTTTAATGTCAATCCCCACAAAATTTTTATTAGGATATCTTTCGGCCAAACCTACAGAATATTCCCCTTTTCCACAGCCTAATTCCAAGACCACTGGATTGTCATTTTTAAAGAAATCTGAGTTCCATTTCCCTCTTAAAGGAAACAAATTACCTACTACCTCTTCTCTTGTCGGTTGAAAAACGTTATTGAATGTTTCGTTTTCCTTGAATCTTTTTAATTTATTTTTACTTCCCACGCTTTTACAGATATTTTGGCAAAATTAAGGAAATATATAAGACCGAATGGATTGGTGATGAAAATTAATTCAAAACCTCTAATAAACGCTAGTAGTTACTCGATTGCTGTTCTGTCCAAATCAAACTCTTCAATCAGCTTACTAAGCCCAAAAAAAATCAATTGCTCACTTTTTCTCTTGCAATTTTTCGATAAGAGCGTCTTCAATGCGAGCTTTTACTTTTATCACATCGCCGCTATTGTCATTAGGAATAGTCATCGACAAAACATAATGCTTTATTTTCCAATGCTTCCCTATTTTTACCAATACTCCAGAACCCCTACAGATTTTCATCTGCGTATTCAACAACTCATCAAACCAAGCTGTTTTTCCTGTTTCATCAAAATAAATATGGCGCTCCAAGGCGGTAAAACTCCATGCTTTTCCCTTATCAAAATGAGGTTTGGCATAAACCTGAAAATCCGTTTTATTCCAGTTCTCATTCGCATCAGTTCCAATGAAAACAGCATCTGAAGCCATGAAATTAAAATAAGCCTCATAATTGGCTTCGGCAGCGGCTTTGTGCCAAGAATCAAGTACAAGATTAATTTGATCCTCATCAGAAACCACAGCGTCTTTGGTTGATTTACAGGAAACCAAAACAACCAACAAGAAGAAAAAAGTTTTTTTCATGGTAAAAGAATTTGGATAAAAGTATAAAAAGTTTCCATACAATTAAGCGGATAAAAACAAATTCCCTTTGGAATTTAAGCTTCCAAAAACCCCTATTTATCAATGTATTCAACTGTTAACACCATTACAATTAACTTTTTTCAAAGAAAATATTTAGCTACCTTTAGTAAACAATTGTGCTATGAAAAAGTTTATTTTACCCATAGTAGCTCTTTTATTTGGTTTTTCAGTTGTCGCTGTGTACCAATACAAAAATAATGACCTTCTGGTTAAGGTGATTTACTTTGTCAAAAATCTCCCGGAATCCATCAGCGGAAAACCCATAAATTCTATTGACAACGCAAGTCTAAATAATTTTTTCAAAAAATACCCCCATTTAGACAAATTCCAATTGGAGGTAACTGCACTCTACAAAAAAAGAAACTACAAATCCATTTGGTATAATGACGGAGAACTTATAAAATTTGCCAATGAATTGTATTCCAAGTCGGAACAAATTGAAAATGAAGGACTGAAATTTGATTTGGCTTACAAAGATAAAATGGACGCCATCTTCAACGACGCCTCTGCCGCCAAAATCAGCCAAACCGAAAAAGAATTATTACTCTCTAGCCTCTATATCTATTATGCCAAAAAAGTATTTTATGGCATAGACACTGATGAAATACATCAAACCGGATGGTTCCTGCCCAGAAAGGAACTTTCTTATAAAAATTTATTGGATTCCTTATTGGCCGAACCGGAATTACTGGACAAAAATGAAAAAATACTCATTGGTCAATATTACAAACTACGAGCTGCCTTGCAAAAATACCGACAAATAGAAAAAAATAACGATTGGGAATTTATAGAAACCGAATCACAAATGAAGAAATACGGCCCCGGAGACAACGCAAAAACCATCAGTCAAATCAGGCACCGGCTTTTTGTTCTGGGCGATTTGCCCCAAGACTCTAAAAACAATCTCTATGATGAGGAGCTGAAAGCCGGCATTCTCAATTTCAAAACAAGAAACGGTTATAAACCGGATTACCTTATTGGTTCCCAACACATCAACCGCATGAATCAGTCTATAGAAAAATACATTCAGCTCATTAGCATCAACATGGAACGTTGCCGCTGGATTTCTCCAAAACTGGAAAAAGCCAATGAATTTATTGTTATCAATATCCCCTCTTTTCAATTATTCTATATCAAAAACGGGGAAAATGTATTAAGCTCTAGAGTATTTGTAGGCATCAATACGATGGAAACAGTGATTTTCAGCTCTACTATCAGCAGCATTGTGTTTAGCCCTTACTGGAATGTACCGCAAAGCATTTTGGAAAACGAAATTAAACCGGCGATGGAAAAAGACCCTGATTATTTGACCAAACACGATTTGGAATGGAATAAAAAAAGCCTCCGACAACGACCAGGACCAAAAAACGCTTTGGGAGTAGTCAAATTTGTCTTTCCCAACACCTACAGTATTTATTTGCATGATACTCCATACAAATTGAATTTCAATTTTGAATTTCCACGTTTCAGTCACGGCTGCATTAATATGCAAAAAGCCAAAGAACTGGCCTATAAAATTCTAGAAAACAATCCCCAATGGCCCATAGAAAAAATAAATGAAGCCATGAACAGCGGAGTAGAAACGGTCTATCTGCTAAAAAAACCCATCCCCATTCACATTGGCTATTTTACCTCTTGGGCAAATGACGAAGGAAAAATTAATTTCTATTTTGATATCTATACTAAAGATGATCTCCTGAGCGAATTTCTTTTTAATGACACCCTAAATTTAGCGGAAACGACTCCTGTCAAGAGACTATCAAACTAAGCCATTCAGCACACTTTTTCGTATCTTTAGCACTAATAATCAAACAGCACTAACATGAAACGCCCTCCTATCTGCTTTCTTTTTCTGGCCTGCTGCTTTGTACTTTTTAGCACTCCCCATATCCTAAAAGCCAATGCTAAAAAAACGATGCTCGTCCCTACAAAATTATTTTTCCAAAGAATCCCATCCTTCGAGCCCATTCCTTTTGACAGCACTTTAATCGCTCCTTTTTTTTCGAAATACCCAAAACTAAACTACCTCAAACCCGAAGTAGTACAATTGTACCGAAAACACAACTACCACTACCTATGGTTCGACTATAAAGGCCTTAATGAATTTGCCAACATTTTGTACGACAAAATCAACAATCTGGATCAAGAAGGCTTAAAAGTCCGAGTTCCGTACGAAGAAAAGATAAGAGCCATTTTTCAAGATCCGGACGATATGGAGAAATCAAACATCGAGGTCGAATTGCTAATGTCTTCGTTGTATTTTTTTTATGCCGATAGGGTATTCAAAGGCTTGAATGCTACAAAAACAGCAGAATTGGATTGGTATTTACCTCGAAAAAAACAATCCTACGTCAACAGCCTGGACTCCCTGCTTCGGGATCCCAAGCTGATCAACCAACAAGACAAAGATCTTCTTGGCCAATATTACCTTTTGAAAAATGCTTTGAAAAAGTATCGTGATATTGAAAAAAAAGGAGGGTGGAATCCTATTATTTTACCCAAAAAGATCAAATCCCTCAAACCCAAAGACACCGCAGAAGTCATTCTTCAAATTAGAAAGCGCCTTTTGGCCAGCGGTGACTTAGACAACGATTCCGGGAAAAATGTCTTTGATTCCGAATTATTGGCAGCAGTCTTGAAATACAAAAAAAGAAATGCTTTTGCGGCTGATTCGCTGTTGTTACCCAAACACATCGCCAACATGAATATTCCTATAAGCGAACACATCAAAACGATCATGATCAACATGGAACGCTGCCGCTGGATATCGCCTAGTTTGACTCGAAAAAAACAATACATTACGGTAAACATCCCTGCCTTTACTCTCACTTATTTCATAGACGGCAAACCCGAGTTGGTTTCCAAAGTCGTCGTAGGCAAAGCATTGAACAAAACGGCGGTTTTTAGCGGCGAATTGAGCCAAATTGTCTTCAGCCCTTATTGGAATGTACCCCCCAGCATTTTACAAAAAGAGATTTTACCTTCCATCGCCAAAAATCCCAACTATCTGGCTAAAAATGACATGGAATGGATTAATAATCGCGTGCGCCAACGCCCTGGGCCGCAAAACGCCTTGGGAAAAGTAAAGTTTGTTTTTCCTAATTCCCATATCATTTATATGCATGACACCCCCGCCAAAAGTCTTTTTAATCAAGATAGCAGAGCGTTCAGTCACGGTTGCATCCGCGTGGAGCGACCGCGGGATTTGGCAATTTTACTATTAAAGGAAGACCCAAACTGGCCAGTGGAAAAGATTGATGAAGCCATGAATAAGGGAATTGAAAAAACATACAACCTAAAGACAAAAATTCCCGTTTATATTGGTTATTTCACCGCTTGGGTAAATCGTGATGGAACAATCAATTTCTATGACGACATCTATGGACATGACGAGCGCCTCGCCGAAATACTTTTTACGGATTGATTTGAGATGAACTTTAGCATTTTCTTCTGAAATCTCTCCTTTGCCGAGAGCTTAAATTTGTAATAAGCATAAAAAAACTGACGCCCTCTTATTTAAAAGAGGACGTCAGTTGTATAATGAGCTAACTGATGGCAGTTACTTAATAGGTCTTTTGTTTTTCAAAACTTGTGCTCAACACTTTCTTGATCTTGTCCAGGGCACCGTGAAAGGCTTTCTCGGTAGTATCGGCATGATGAGTTACTGCTACAGGCTGCATATTTACCGGTCGGGCTTCAATAAGACATCGTTTGTCATTGACTCCGGACTTATCGCCGTTTTCATCTCCAAAATGCACTTCTAAACGGGTTACTTTGTCATCAAAACGCGCTAAAGCCGTTTCTAATTCCTGCGCAATATACGCTTTCAAACGAGCGTGTCCTTCTACATTGTTGTCTGTGTTGATTTGTACTGTCATGTTTTTATGATTTAATGTTGTCTTTCAAATTTACCGATTGCCAAACGAATAAACGAGGAATTTAATAAAACATTATGAAAAGAAAGAAAGAAAAAAACGAATATAAAAAGCATTAGAATTGACTTAGCCGTCTTCTAAATAATCTTAAACAAAATCGTTCTTATTATCAAATTTGCAATCAATTTCTATTAGAAATCGACAGCTCAATTTAGCCATCCTTTTTCTTAATTTCTTGTTTTCAATCTAGATTACTAAGAAATATAACTCTCTTCTACCTTCAAAAGAATATGTTCCATAAAAAAAACGCTACTCTTTCGAATAGCGTTTTTTGTTTTAAAAAATAAAAGGGTTCCTATTTTACTTTTGGTAAACTTTTGATTCCCATATTATAAAGTGTGAAAGCTTGAATATCCACATTCTCTTGAATGTTTGCCGCTACGGATTTTCCTGCTCCGTGACCTGCTTTAACATCAATACGGATTAAAACCGGATTAGTTCCCGCTTGTTTTTCCTGCAACTCAGCCGCAAATTTAAAACTGTGCGCCGGTACCACTCTATCGTCATGATCTCCTGTGGTTACCATCGTTGCCGGATACTGTGTTCCTTTTTTAACATTATGTACCGGAGAATAGCCTTTGATGTATTCGAACATTTCTTTGCTGTCCTGAGCCGTTCCATAATCATAAGCCCATCCTGCACCAGCCGTAAATGTATGGTAACGCAACATGTCCATCACACCTACCGCCGGCAAAGCCACTTTCATCAACTCCGGACGCTGTGTCATCGTTGCCCCCACAAGCAAACCTCCATTAGACCCACCACGAACGGCAAGAAAATCAGAAGAAGTATAGTTTTTAGCAATCAAATACTCAGCAGCTGCGATGAAATCGTCAAACACGTTTTGCTTTTGCATTTTAGTTCCGGCGTCATGCCATTTTTTACCGTATTCACCACCACCACGAAGGTTAGGCACGGCATATATTCCGCCATTTTCCATCCAAACCGCATTGGCTATGCTGAAACTTGGTGTCAAACTTGCGTTAAAACCACCGTAACCATAAAGAATAGTTGGATTTTTACCGTCTAGTTTCAATCCTTTTTTGTGGGTAATCATCATCGGTACTTTTGTCCCGTCTTTTGAAGTATAAAATACCTGATTCGACACATATTCACTGCTGTTGAAATCGACTTTTGGTTTTTGGTATACGGTAGATTTTCCTGCTTTTGGTTCGAAAGCATAAATGGTTCCCGGAGTAATGTAATTGGTAAAAGAATAATACAAGGTTTTATCTTTTTTCTTTCCTCCAAAACCACCGGCTGTTCCTAATCCCGGTAATTTGATCTCACGAAGCAATTTTCCACTGTAATCATATTGTTTCACTACCGAAACAGCATCTTTCATATAATTAGCAAAGATGTAGCCTCCACCGGTAGTCGGCGACAATACGTTCTCTGTTTCAGCAATAAAATTTTTCCAGTTTGCCGGTTTTGGATTATTCACATCTACAGTAACGATGCGTTTGTTAGGCGCATTCAGATCGGTTTCGATAAATAATTTACCGCCTTCGTTTTCAATAATAGAGTTGCTGCTGTTGAAATTATCGACAATAGTAACAATTGGGCTGTTGGCTTTTTTCAAATCTTTGATGTACAACTCATTTCCATAAGTAGAATTGGCCGCAGTAATCACTAGGTAATTATCGTCTTCTGTTACATAACCTCCCACATATCTTCTTTTTTGGTCTGCGCCAAAAATGACCTGATCTTCTTTTTGAGAAGTTCCCAGTTTATGAAAATACAATTTATGCTGATCCGTCTTGGCCGACAATTCACTTCCTTTTGGTTTCTCATAACTAGAATAATAGAAACCTTCGTTTCCTTTCCAAGACAATCCGCTGAATTTTACATCTATCAGGGTATCTTCGATTATTTTTTTAGACAAAGCATCCATAATGATTACTTTTCTCCAGTCACTTCCGCCTTCTGAAATGGCATAGGCAACTTTAGAACCGTCTTTAGAAAAATCCAATCCACCAAGTGAAGTGGTACCGTCTTTAGAAAAAGTATTTGGATCTAAAAAAACCTCTTCTTTACCGGCAGCATCTTTTCTATATAAAACCGATTGATTTTGTAATCCATTGTTTTTAGAATAGTAGGTGTACTTTCCTTCAACAGATGGAGCACCAATTTTTTCATAATTCCATAGTTTTTCCAATCTTTCTTTCAGCTGGTTTCTAAATGGAATTTTGGCCAAATAATCATAGGTTACTTCGTTTTCGGCTTTTACCCAAGCTGCCGTTTCAGCAGACCGATCGTCTTCTAACCAACGGTAAGGATCATTTACTTTTGTCCCAAAATACTCATCAACAGTTTCTCCTTTTTTGGTTTGAGGATATTGAATGGAATTTTGGCCAAACGAACTTAATGTAGAAGTCACTGCCATTACAAGAATTAGTTTTTTCATTAAAATAATTTTAAAGGTTAATACAAAAATAGGGAAATAGTCCCGATCGACAAGCTCCCTTAAAATAAGGGAGACTGTCAATTAGGTTGAAATTGAAATGATTTTATAAATTGAAATGAACTCCTAGAACCACATTTCTACCAATGTTAGGAATTCCGTCTGTTTTTAATCTGGAAAGATGGGCAATATAGGATTTATCAAACAAGTTATTTCCGTTTACGTTAACATTAAACACTGTTTTTCCTAGTTTTACTTTTCCTCCAAAACCAAGATTAATCAAGGTATATCCATTTGAACTGGTTTCAAAACCACTCACATTGTCTTGACTCAAGGTCGTGTTTACGCTTAATGCGGCAAAACCTTCTTCGAGCCAATTTTTAATCTTAAACTCGGTTCTAATGGTGTTTTTCCAATTGTTTGCCGGAATCAAAGGCAAATAATCCCCGTCCTGTTTTTTCCCTGTTACGGTTTCAAAACTGGTCTCATAATGCAACCAATCCAATGGATGCGGGTGAAGATGCAATCCTATTTCACCACCGTATAATTTGGCATTATTCTGAATATAGTTAAAAACATCATTGTTATCGATTTGAGTCCCTGCAGGGGAAGTATAGATGTAATTATTGATGTGATTGTAAAATCCATTTACAAAAAACTCAAAATGGCTGTTGCCGTATTCTAAATTCAAATCCGTTTGCAGGTTTTGTTCTGTTTTCAAATCACTGTTCCCTACTTCGTAGCGATTACTTCCTTCGTGAACACCATTGGAAGTCAACTCGGCCAAATTCGGCGCTCTGAAACCCGAAGCAAGATTCAGTCGTAACGTTAAAGCATCGGCAAGATTTGTCTTGTAGCCCAACGAAGCATTAAAGCTGTCGAATGATTTATCGATGGCTTTAAAATAACCTTCTTCACCTAACTCGCCATGGGCACTACTGGTAATTTGTCGGTTATCAAAACGCAATCCCGCTTGTAATACATTGGATTTCCACTCGTAATTTGCTGTTCCAAAAACACCAAAATCATTTGTAGTTGCATCCGGAATTAAATATTCTTCCCCAGAATTCGTATTTGTCTGATGCATTCCTTGTATCCCCACAATGGACTCTAACTTACCTATTTTTGGAAAATAATATTTCGCATCATAGTTGAAGGTTTTTAACTTCATCTGCAATCCGGCTATATTGCTGTCTTCAAATTCGCTTCTGTCATTGGCCACATAACCCAAATCCACATCGATTTTTGAATTTTTCAGATAGAAAATAGAATTCAAGCTCAACAAATGATTGAAAACGCCTTGTCTAGGAAACTCGGTATTCTTGCTCGAAGTCTGCTCAGCAATTCCTTCCTCGGGAATCCCTAAATCCAACTTATTGTAATTGTATCTTAAAACCGTAGAGAATTTAGCATTGTTGTAGCCAATTCCTGTTTTGAAATCCGTTTCATTGTAACGGGTATTGGTTACACGATCTCCTCCTGCAATTCTATAATCAGAGTGGGTGTCGTAACTCCCTCGAGCAAGAAATTTCCAGTTTTCAGTAGATGTTTTTACCCCTAAAGAAGAACTGCTTCCCAATGTATTTGAAAATAATTTTTGACTAAAATCCGCTTTAAAAGTATTGGCGATGGCAAATTTCTCTGGATTAAAATACAAAACACCACCTAAGGCATCCGAACCATAGAGCAAAGATGCCGGCCCTTTGATTACCTCAACACTTTCAATTCCAGAGTCATTTAATCCCAAGCCATGCTCATCCCCAAACTGTTGATTTTCCATTCGAACTCCTTGTGAATAAACTAATACGCGATTGCCGCTCAAACCTCGAATAACCGGCTTGCCGATGGATGTTCCAGTTGAAACCTGCGAAACTCCAGGAATAGTAGCCAATCCTTCGATTAGAGTCGCAGTTCCTTTTCGTTGTAAATCAACCATTTTTTCGTGTTCGACTTTCATTACATTTTGCGATTGTATTTTGTTGAAAGCCGTGGAAACAATTACCTCGTCCATTTGAAACAAGGTCTCTTCCAGAACTACGTCTAGTATGTTTTCTTTTTGAAGATTTGTTATCGTCTTATTCTGATTGGAAAAACCAACAAAGACAAAAGTTATATTTAAATTTCCATTAGGGAGATTGTCCAAGATATATTTTCCATTGGCATCCGTAGTTGTGCCTTTATGGAGTTCAGGAGCATAAACCGAAACCCCTATTATGGGTTTATTAGCACCATCCCTAACCGTTCCTGAAACCGTGTTTTGAGCCTGAAGCATCGCCGAAAACCCTAGTATTAGGGTAATTATAATTTTTTTCATTACAAGTAATTGAATTTTTATTTAGAAATACATGCTCTTGAATAATTTTTCTAAAGCCATAATACAAACAAAATACAAAGGCCCAACTATTGATATAGTTGCGACTTTATATGCTATTTACGATTAAAACCTAGATAAAAATTACAAGAAAAACATCTTTTAAAACTGTCCCATCAAACGGGTCTGTTTGATGACGAGCTATCCGAAAAAAATCGGAATCTATTAAATGTAGAAAAAAGGTGGCCCCCGATGCGAATACAAACTCCCTGGAAAGAAAGTAATTTCCTTTTCGTTTTTAAAGAAATGAGGAAGCAGTTTGTAATTTGGATTGAATTTATAGACAAAAACTTCCGGAGTCACATAAGCTCCAAAAGTAAAATGACACACATTACAATGCTCAATATTATGATGCTGATGGGTAATTTCGGCTTGGTTGCCGTTGTATTTGTGATGACATACTTTTTCAGAAAACTGCTTCACAAAATGCTCATACATGTGCAATGACTGATACAGTATTGAAAACAATACGATCATCGACAATGAAAGACTTATTATGAGCTGTTTCTTTTTCATTTGCCACAAAAGTAAGAAAACATCAAAGAAAAAACCATCTGTTAAGCAAAATATAAGAATTGCTTAACAGATGGTTCAAAAAATTGTATTCAGAAAAACTTATACCAGTTTAGCGGCAATAAGATATTCCGCAATTTGAATTGTATTTGTGGCCGCCCCTTTTCTTAAATTATCAGCAACAATCCACATGTTTAATGTATTTGGCTGGCTTTCGTCACGACGAATTCTTCCCACAAAAACATCATCTTTCCCTTGGGCATACATCGGCATTGGATAAGTAAAGGTATCATTGTTGTCTTGTACTACAACCCCATCAGTATGATGCAATATATTTTGAATTTCAGCTACTTCAAAGTCATTCGAAAACTCCACGTTTACCGCTTCACTATGTCCGCCTACAATAGGTACACGCACGGCGGTAGCAGTAACTGCGATAGTGTTATCACTTAGGATTTTTTTAGTCTCACGAACTAATTTCATCTCCTCTTTGGTGTATCCGTTGTCTTCAAAAGAATCACATTGAGGAATTGCGTTTCTATGAATTGGATATTTATAAGCCATTTCGCCTTGAACCCCAGCATATTCATTTTCCAATTGTTGTACTGCTTTCACACCAGTTCCAGTAATCGATTGGTAAGTAGAAACAATAACACGCTTGATATTGTATTTTTTATGCAAAGGCGCTAAAACCAGAACCATTTGGATGGTAGAACAGTTTGGGTTGGCAATAATTTTATCTTCTTTGGTTAATTCGCCGGCATTGATTTCAGGAACAATCAATTTCTTTGTCGGATCCATTCTCCAGGCCGAAGAGTTGTCAATAACTGTTGTTCCAGCTGCAGCAAATTTTGGAGCCCACTCTAATGAAGTTTCTCCACCGGCAGAAAACAAAGCAATATCGGCTTTCATGTCTACGGCAGTTTGCAAACCTACAACCGTGTATTTCTTTCCTTTGTATTCAATTTCTTTTCCTACTGATCTTTCAGATGCAACGGGAATTAATTCTGTTACTGGAAAATTTCTTTCCGCCAATACTTTTAACATTACCTCGCCAACCATTCCAGTAGCGCCTACAACTGCTATTCTCATAGTATATTTTATTATTGAATTCTTAATTTTAATTGCAAAAGTAAGTAATATCAAACCGAAAACAAGCACGTTAACAAAAAATAACAAAATGTTACAAATACAACAAAAAAGAAAAACCACCCTATTTTGGGTGGTTGAATTGAATATATAAGTAGCGGTTTATTTCTTTAGCAAGTCCCTAATTTGAGTAAGCAACTCCTCTTGAGTAGGTCCAGCAGGAGCTATAGGTGCAACCTCCTCTTTCTTTCTCGCTTTTTCAGCAGCTCTCAAAACAACAAAAATAAAGAATGAGATAATCACAAAATTAATAATAGCTTGAACTAAATTACCATAGGTAATAACAGCAGCACCGGCAGTTTTTGCAGCAGCTAAATCAGCATAACTGTTCCCATCTAGTGTAATAAACTTCTGAGTAAAATCGATTCCTCCAGTTAATAAACCCACGATGGGCATAATAACATCATCTACAGCCGAACCCACAATTTTCCCGAATGCACCACCAATTACAACAGCAGTCGCCAAACTTAATACATCACCTTTCATTAAAGATGCCTTAAAATCGCTAAAAAATCCCATAAATTTTATTTTAAATTAAACTTTCACTCTGTCTAAATTAATAAATTTTTAACATTCTACACTATGTTGAATACAATTAATAAGAAATTATCGGTAAAAAACTCTTTTCACTCTTTGAGAAATACTAGTAAGAATCTCATAAGGAATTGTATGCAACTTTTGAGCAATTTCAGAAACGGTAGGGCTTTCGCCAAAAACGATTACCGAATCTCCTTCTGTACACTCAACATCTGTTACATCTACCATCATCATATCCATACAGATACTTCCCAAAATAGTTGCTTTTTTACCTTTAATGGTAACAAATCCAACACCGTTACCCCAAGCTCTTGCTATTCCATCGGCATAACCTATAGGAATAGTAGCTACTGTTGTGGGCCTTTGGGCAATAAATCTTCGGCCGTAACCTACGCTTTCTCCCACGGGAACTAATCTGATTTGTGAAATAACGGTTTTCAATGTCCCTACGTTTTCTAAATACTTCTGTTCAGCAGTATCGTTAGAAACGCCATAAAGCCCTATACCTAAGCGCACCATATCAAATTGTGAATTGGGAAAATTACTAATTCCTGAGGTGTTTAAAATATGACGAATAGGATTAATCCCTAATTCCCTCATAATCCTTGAAGACAATTTATCGAACAATTCAATCTGTGAAACTGAAAAATCATGGTGTTTTAAATCATCACTTGTTGCCATGTGCGTCAAAATACTTCGCACCTCAACCGAATCTTCCCCTTTCAGAGCAGCAATCAATTCCTCAATGACATTTTCCTCAAATCCCAAACGATGCATTCCCGTATCAAGCTTAATGTGAATTGGAAAATGCTCCAAATTTTTCTGTTTCGCAATTTTTAAAAAAGCGTACAGGCCTTTCAAACAATAAATTTCAGGCTCCAACTGATGCTGTATAATCGCCGAAAAACTGGTGTTTTCTGGATTCAACACCATGATAGGCAATTGAATACCTCCGTTTTTCAACGAAATTCCCTCATCGGCAAAAGCCACACCCAAATAATCAACTTTATGATGCTCGAGTAATTTGGCTATTTCCAGTCCTCCGCTACCGTATCCAAAAGCCTTGACCATGACCATCAATTTCACCTTGGCCTTGAGTTTCGACTTGAAGAAATTTAGGTTGTAACTGATTGCATTCATATTGATTTCGAGAACAGTTTCATGAGTTTTCTCTTCGAGCAAATAAACAATCTCTTCAAATTGGAACGAGCGAGCCCCTTTTATCAAGATAGTCTCGTTAGTAAAATCTAAATTTTCAAAATTCGCAACAAACTCGGCCGTATTTTTAAAAGTGAGGCAATTTGCAAACTTATCCTTGAATGCTGATATCGTTTCGCCAATTCCGATGACTCTATTTATATGATTAGACACGACCAATTGGGAAACTTTGGTATACAATTCTTCATTAGACAAACCACTCTGAAAAATATCCGACAGAATGACCGTTTTCTTTTGGTATTGCTTTTGACTCTCTAGAAAATCCAACGCTATTTTTAAGGATTGAAAATCCGAACTATAACTATCATCAATCAACGTGCAATTGTTGATACCATCTTTTACTTTCAATCGCATTTCAACAGGAAATAACAAGGCCATTCGGGACTGGATTGTAGCAGTATCATACTCAAAATAGAGCATCGCCATTAAACAACTAATCGCATTTTCTAAAGAAGCCTGATCCTGAAATGGTATGGTGAACTCATACGAATTCCCATTGTATTTATAATAAAGTTTGCTGTCTTGATTCTCTAACTCTTTCTTGAAGACAAAAACATCAACCGCTTCATTAACAAAACTCCATGTAAATGCTTTCGTTCTTGGCTCTAGGTATCTATCGACCAAATCGTTTTTTTGGCAAATAAGCACTGAAGTATGTTTAAAAAGAAGTAGTTTTTCTTTTATTTTTTCTTCCAAATTGTCAAAGCCTTCGTCATGTGAAGAACCAATATTAGTCAAAACTCCTATTGATGGCCGAATGATTTTCTCTAATTTTTCCATTTCGGCGACAGTAGAAATCCCTGCCTCAAAAATCCCCAGATTGTGTTTCTCATTTATAGAAAGAACTGATAAAGGAACACCCACCTGAGAGTTATAACTCTTGGGACTCCGAATCACATTAAAATCTGGGCTTAGCAAAAAATTAAGCCATTCCTTTACAATTGTTTTACCATTACTTCCAGTCAAACCAATAACAGGAAAATCAAAGAGACTCCGGTGATAAGCCGCAAATCGCTGCAAAGCAACTAGGGTATCTTCAACAACCAAAAAATTAGCCTTATCAGCACATCGCTCTGGAACATGGGTTACAACAAAATTGCGAACCCCAATGGTTATTAAATCTTCAATAAAAGAATGCGCATCGTTATTAGGCCCTACCAAGGCAAAAAACAAAGTATGTGGTCCGTTTTGCAACGAGCGGCTATCAATAGAAACAGTATCTATTATCGCTTCTAGATCACTCCCAACACATTGGGCTCCAAGAACAGGGAAAATATTTTTTATCAGTAAATTCATCTAATGGAAGGCGTGAAACACCTAATTATATTAATATAAAAGAACTTCGAAATAAAAGCTCATTTTCTACTCAAATGCATTCAAAAATACCACTTCTTTTTAAAATGCTGTTAATATAAGCCATAATTTTGGCTCATAAAATTACTTATAAAAACGGCATTATCATGAGGATCTTTAGTTAATTCCTTATATTTGTTTGGTTAACCAATAGCTGCTGTTTTGAAAAAACTACTTCTCCCTTTTTCCTATATTTTTCATCCTATATTCATTCCTATTTATGCGACTTTGTTTTACCTTTTTGCAAATGACTCTTATTTTGTAAACCGTGAAAAATATATAGTTCTGATTCAGGTTTTTATCATTAGTTTTATAACCCCCATTCTGTTCTTTTTTCTTTTGCGTTATACCGGAAAAATAAGTTCTATGATGGCTCCCGCCTTATCTGAGCGAAAAATCCCATTAGTAATTCAATGTTTTTTGATTATTTTATTGGTTAGACAAAGTATTACTCTAGATCGCTATCCTGAATTGCACTTTTTTTTCTTAGGAGCTTTATTAAGCACTATGATTGCTTTACTGCTTTTATTTGTCAAAACAAAAGCCAGCCTTCACATGATGGGAATAAGTGGTTTAACCTTATTTGTTTTTGGTTTGAGTTTGCATTATCACACACCATACCTCTACACCATTGCCGTTTTGATTCTAATGAATGGGGTTGTAGCTTCCTCTCGAATAGAAATGAAAGCACACACAATAAAGGAATTGATTATTGGACTATTACTAGGTAGTATTCCGCAAATGCTGCTATTGTATTTATGGTTATAGGATATAAAAAATAACTCCAATCTTGAGGGATTTCATCGCTATTTTATCTCCATCTATTGCTGCTGTTTTAAAAATAGGCGTTAAACCATAATAGATATATACATTGATAGTATTATAACCCGCGGAAGCATAAGCTCCGTATAAAATCTTATTGAAATCCTTATTCCCTGAAACTGGCACTTTACCTTGATCATCAGTAAAAACAGAGCGATCCATCAGCAAATAACTAAATTTAAGTCCGCCGTAAATTCTCCAAAACTTGTAACTCTCATAAGTTGAAGTCCTCCACCTAAATTCGATTGGAACATCAACCAAAAGTTGGCTAAACTTATTTTTAGAATAGGCACTTCCAGGATCTATAATTGCATAAGAAGGCTTTTCACCTATTCTTGAAATAGCCAGATTTTGAATGTAATTATTATATGAAAAACCAAGACCAGAAGCGATGGCAATAGTTCTATCTTTATTTATTGGCATATCCCTAAGGAAACCAGCAGAAATTTCTGTTGAGAATTTATCTTGATTCAAACCAGCAGGTTTTTGCAATAAAGAATTATAAGTAAATCCAAAATAAAACTGATCTTCCCGATAAAGAGAATCTACTTTCACCTCTATATTCTCTTCAATTTCCTGCGAAAAAACAGCAGAAACAGACATTAAAAGAACCCAACTAAAGAATAATCGTAAAGTCGTGCTTTTGCCCAATGATTGATTTATTTTAGTCTTTACCATATTCATCTATACCTCTTTTACCATACAAATATAGGATTTTGACCGTATCATTAAACCTATAGAATTAAAAAACAGTCTCATTTCTACAATAAAAACAAAAATCCATACTAAAACTATTTTTAGTATGGATTTTCTCCCAGCCTTCGTTTGTTTTCTATTGTCTAGAAATTTAAAGCTGGTTCAATTTGACCATTAAAACAGTACAAACTCATCTGTTTTATCAGTCCTAAAATCATTTAGATTCCCATTCCAGATGAAATAATCAAAAACATGATTATTAAAACCCCTAGAGACAGGCTCGCTGTAGTTACAAAAAAAGCACCTACATATAAAAAAACTTGTTTTTTCTTACTTTCTATTCTCATATCTTAGAATTTTTAGACTCTAAATTGTTTATTTGTTTACAAACTTTAATATCATTTCACACTAACAAGCCGATACAACAGTCAATCTAAATTAGTCCATTTTCACACAAAAATACAAATATAATCGGTAATCTACATTTTTTTACAATATAAGTAAATTTATTACTACAAAAAATATTGTTCAAAATAAAAAAATCACACTACTAGTGAACGCTAAAAATTAAGCCTAAAAAAATCCGCTAAAGCTATTTAGCGGATTAAAATTCTATGCAGAGAGGAAGGGATTTGTACCTCTCGTGAAAACCCCATGTTTTAAAGGGATTTGAAGCTTTATCAAAATGAGTGCACCTCTTTGTGCACCTTTAAAATTAAGTCAATTTATGTCTTGTGTTTACAGGTACAAAGTTAATGTAAATCGTACTTTTTTACAATGTTTTTCGTCCCCAAATAATCAGAAAGTTGTGTTAATTTATTACGATTATTATCCTATTATCAGATGTTCTACTTGTTCATATTTTAATCCTGTGCAGGAGCAGAATTCTTCTATGGTCAGGAATTCGTTTTCCAGTTTGTTTAAATCTTGTTTCACTTTCTGCATCAACCTGATGCTTTGGCGATAACTTTTACCGGTGATTCGCTGTATGTCTTTGGGGTAAATACATACTCTCTTAGTTTCTGTTTTCATACTCTATCCATAGCTTTGAGTGGGCTTTGACTAAGCTAATCCATTATGCTTCATCCTGAAACAACTGTACAGCTTATTCAGAATAAATTTAGCGAAAAAACTCATCATTTTAACAATTACAAATTTAGGACTTGTCAGCCGCTTCCAGGGATGACATTTATGCTGTTATGTGCCATTTGTACCATTGGGTGCCATCCTGTACGGCGACCTCTTTCAAATTCCTCTTCGATACCTCAACTTTGTCTGATAATCAATCAAAAGGTGTTGCAACAGGATGATGATTGAAAGAGCAGTTAGATTATTTTGAACTTAAAAATTAGAGATTATGGCAAGGCAGAAAGGCATAATTAAGTTGAAAGGTACTATCGGGGATATTACTTTTTATAAGACCCAAGAAGGGCATTTGGCACGTGAAAAAGGCGGTATCGATGCGAGCAGAATTGCGAGCGATCCTGCGTTTCAGAGAACGCGTGAGAATTGCGCTGAGTTTGGCCGAGCCGGAAAGGCCGGTAAAACGTTGCGAACGGCATTGCGTACTTTGCTTTTGAATTCGGCGGACAGCCGAATGGTGGGCAGACTGACGCAAGCGATGGTCAAGGTGATTCAGGCGGATATGGTAAACGAAAGAGGGTTGCGCAATGTCATTGATGGCGAGGCGGAATTGCTTGCCGGATTTGAGTTTAATGCCAGAGGGAAATTGGGGACCAGTTTATTCGCCCCTTTTGAGGGAACGATTGACAGAGCGACTGGGCAAATTGCTGTTGATCTGGATTCATTCCTTCCTGGGAATATGATTGCGGCTCCGGGCGGAACCACGCATTTTAAAATTATTTCGGCGGGAGCTGAAATCAATTTTGAAACGGAGACTTTTGTTGTTGCAAGTTCCGAAACTGCGATTTTACCATGGGATATGACTCCAACGGCTGCTATTAACCAAACTAATTTGGTTAGTCCAAACAGCGTTAGTCCGTTGTTTTTGGCTCTTGGGGTTGAGTATTTTCAAGAGGTGAATGGCAAAATGTATCCGTTGAAAAACGGTGCTTACAACCCGTTGGCTCTGGTGCAGGTAAGCGGATTGTAAGATGGTTTTGGTGTTGAACAGAACTTATTTTCCCGAGGGAACGCAGGGGGTCTTGGAATGGAACGGCACAATAGTTTGTTATACCATCGAATTGCCTTGGCTTCAAAATCAAAGGCAGATTTCCTGTATTCCCGAAGGAGAATATGTTTTAGTAAAGCGATTTAGCCCGAAATTCCAATGGCATTTGCATTTGAGAAATGTAGCAGGAAGAGATTTGATATTAATCCATCCCGCCAATGATGCAAAGAAGGAATTATTGGGTTGCATTGCTCCCGTTAGTCAGCATAGCGGAATTGGTAAAGGGTATTTTTCCCGAAAGGCGTTTGGAAAGCTTAAAGCTTTGGTTTATCCGGTTTTGGAGCGCAATGAAGAAGTGAAAATAAGTATTCAATCTAATCCTTCGATTCTGTTACCATTGACGTTTTTATTAAAAGAAAGAGATTAAGGTTGCTAATTTTCTTTTTTAGCTCACTTGATTTTTGTTTTTTTAGTGGTGTTCGCTGAATCTTCGATTTATCTTGATCAAAAAAGAAACAAAAAAATATTCATGGCTTGTTATTGTTTTTTGGTATTCATGAATCTTCGATTTCAAGTCTGCGCTCCCTCGTCGGTCAAATTAGTTTTCGAAGTCTAAAACAAAAAAACTCGCTTCGCTGTATCCTTCCCACCAATGCCATATTTGATACCTAAACCCGCTAATTTAAATTTGCTGATTCAATATTATGGGATATGAATCAACAAGAACAGATGTATTTTTTGGTTGAAGAATGGAAACAATCCGACTTAACCAAAGCAGAATTTTCAGCTTTAAAATCGCTGAGTTATCATCAATTCAATTATTGGCTAAAAAAGTACAATAAGGAGATGGATTTCGGACAGTCCAAACCGGAAGTTTCCTTTTTCTCGGTTTCGGATAGCCCGAGAAAAGATAAAAAACAGTCAGCCTCAAAAGAGATAGATCAGAAAACCATGCGAATCGATCTTCCTGGAGGAATCACCATTACGATTTACTGATGCTGGGCTTGAGTGCAGGTGTTCGCTATCACATGTGCTGTACTTTGGTGGATATGCGAAAGGGTTTTGACGGACTTTCGGGCTTGGTTCGGAATTATCTGAACCAAAACCCTCAAACGGGCGATGTTTTTGTTTTTTTGAACAAATCCAAAACCCATATCAAACTGCTGTATTGGGACGGCGACGGATTTGCGATTTTCTACAAACGACTAGAACAAGGAAGGTTTGATTTTTTGACAAGCGATTCGGTTTCAAGGGAATTAAAAAGAGAGGAATTGCTACTGGTTTTGGGTGGTCTTAAATTGAGAGATTTCAAGCAAAAAAAGAGATACAAAACAGCCGAAAAATAATCGTAAATACCTTTGAAATTTTGCATTTTTACTGTTGTTTTCTTATTTTTGAAGCATGGAAAACGCACCAGATTTGTTTGATAATTACTCTAAAGACGAACTTTTGAAATTACTCAAAAGTCAAATAAAAGCGAATTCCAAATTAGAATCCAAATCTAATAAATTAGAATCCAAAACCGAAAAATTAGAGATTGTAGCCACGAAACTTGAACAAGAGGTTAGTTATCTAAAATTCCAGATTGAACAGTTCAAAAGAGCAATGTACGGTTCTAAGAAAGAACGTTTCATCGCCAGTGAAAATCCGGAGCAATTAGCCATTCCTTTTGAAATCGATGAGCAAGAAGTAGCACAAGCCGTTGAATCGGTAAAAGAGCAAATCACTTACGAACGCGAAAAAGCAAGCAAAAAGCATCAAGGCCGTATGGCTTTACCATCGCACCTTGCGGTAAACGAAATCATTTTGGAACCGACTGAAAATGTAGAAGGATTGAAATGCATTGGTCAGGAAATTACTGATGAATTGGAATATACTCCCGCAAAATTGTTCATCAACCGTTACATCCGAAATAAATATGTTGCCCCGGTGGATGAAAAAGGAAACCAGCAAGTCAAAATTGCCTCTCTCGATTTTCGTCCGATTCCAAAATGTATTGCTGGAACCCATCTTTTGACTCAAATCATCACCGATAAGTTTGTGGATCACCTTCCGCTTTACCGACAGATACAGCGATTTTCAAGAGAAGGAGTCGATATACCTTCTTCTACGGTCGATTCATGGGTAAGATTAGTATCCCAATTACTTCGACCCTTGTACGAATGTCACCGACAGCATACGCTGAAAAACGGTTATCTTCAGGCGGATGAATCCCCAATAAAAGTACAGGACACAGATAAAAAAGGCGCAACACATACTGGATTTATGTGGGTGTATCACGCGCCTATACCCAAAAGTGTGTATTTTGATTATCGAAAAGGACGCGGCAGCGAAGGCCCTTTGGAAATGTTAAACGATTTTGTAGGTTATCTTCAAACCGATGGTTATGGAGTATATCCGCAATTTGCACTCAAAGAAAACGTCACACAGATAGCTTGTTGGGCACATGCGCGCCGTTATTTTGAAAAAGCATTGGATTATAACAAAGCAAATGCTTCGCACGTGATGTTGCTTATCCAAAAGCTATATGAAATTGAACGAAAAGCCACTTCTGAAAACTTTTCAATCCAGGAAAAATATGCTTTAAGATTAAAAGAATCACATCCCTTACTTAACGAAATAGGGAACTACATTGCAGTGCAGTCAAAATTAGAATTACCCAAAAGTCCGCTGGGCAAGGCCTACAATTATTGCTTGAAACGTTGGGACAGTTTGATGGCTTATCTAAAAGACGGAAATCTGCATATTGACAACAATCAGGTTGAAAATACCATTCGACCCTTGGCCTTGGGAAGAAAAAATTATCTTTTTGCAGGTTCACACCAAGCTGCAAAGGATATTGCCATGTATTATTCGTTTTTTGCCAGCTGCAAGAAAAATAATATCAATCCATCCAAATGGCTACATCATGTCCTTGAAAATATCAACGACACCAAATCTTCAGAACTTCACAATCTTCTTCCTCAATACTTCAATCAGAATTTATTGGATTGATGTAGTTGCTGGGGTGGATACGCTTCGCTCAAACAGTTTTTGTTTTGCTTCGCCTGTTCGCTTTGCTCGGGTTACGACTTCTTCAAACATTTGACGCTCGACTGCGGAAGCTAAGGACAGTTAAATCCTTGAAATAACAGTAATTTGAAGCATAATTGAATGCAAATATCAAAGGTCATTTTATATTGCTTTTTTTGTAAAAAATTAAACCTTAGGATGACAAGTTAGAAAATAAATAGAAAAATTATGAATGTAGTAGAACGCGCGAAAGCGCCCACTCCGAAGTTTTTTAAGATTTTGAGAACCGTTGGTTTAACCTTGTTGGCCATAAGCGGAAGTGTGATAGCGGCTCCCATTGTTTTGCCGGCTACTGTTGTTACTGTTGCCGGTTATTTGGCCGTTGCCGGTGGGGTGATCTCGGCGATTAGTCAAATTACTGTTGATACCTCAACGATGGACAAACAGGATAAGGGTGTCGATGAAGGGATCCTGAAACAAGTTCAGGATAAAAATTCAGGCAGAGACCCTGAAATAAATTCAGGGTAAAATGGAAACTAATATCTCCCTGCGAACCGGCACGGTATCAGGAACGTTGTTGAGTGTGATCCCCAACATCTTTTCTGAAGATATTACAAAAACGATTGTCTTAGCGGTAGTGGGAGCCGTTGTGAGTTTTGCAGTATCACTCCTTTTAAAATGGTTGACAAAATCTAAAAATAGACACTGAAATAAATTCAGTGTGAATCCGGATTTGATTGGTAAGCTTTTCCGGATTTATATTAAAGCCTGGTCCGTTTGGATCAGGCTTTCTTAGTTTTTAACGTTTTGCTGCTTTGAGATGGCTGGAAAATCGTAACCGCTCAATTTTTTCGGCTTAACGAAAACTTGATGCGAAACGGTAATTCCACTAAAACCCCACTATCTCAAAATGCTATTAGCGACTGCCCTTGCATTTACTCAGACTTATTCTTTTTTCCAAAGAAATTTGCCAATTGATTTGAATAAATAATAGCAATTAATCCAACTAGTATTTTTATTAATGAAGTCATAAAAAACATCGTTTCATATTCCTTTTGAGGATAGTCGCTTTTAATGAATTGAATGTGTTTTTTTAGTTTGTATGCAAAGTCAGGAAAAGTTTCCACAATTAAAAGCAAACCGACTATGGTTAAAGCAATTTCGTAAATTGTAGTTTTTTCCGCAAAAAGACTTACAGAATCCTCATAGTCTGTTGATTTGCATATTAGTTTAGTTATTGCTTTAGTTTTAAATATCAAAAGTCCTGAAATAATTGTCAAAACTAAAAATGAAGAAATACTTATTAATAATATTGGAGTTTGGTCAAATCCTTCGAAAATTTTAGGATTGCTTCTTGATTGAATTAATAATGAAATTGAAGATAATATATCTCTCAATTGCCATAGAAGAATTGTTACTAAATAAAGTCCTAATATCTTTATTGCAATTTCATAGATATCCGATTTTTTCATGTTGGTTGTTTTTAGGGTTGCTGCTAACGTTCTGATAATAAGATTGTTTTAGGTTTAATTAAGCCTTGTTTTCGGATTTGCCAAATCTCCAAAATACAACCCGAGGCTGAAAGCCGAACTGGCCGGAGGCAAACCAACTTCCCATTAAGCTAATTGCCCAAATCCGTTGTAGTGGCTGTTGAACTAAACCTTCGGTAGCACTTACCGAGATTTTGTACCTTACGAATATAACTAAAAATTATAATTATGGTCACAAAAAAAAGTCGGTTGAAGAATTAAGAGAAAACAAAATTCTCAACCAAGCCAAGCGGGAAGTTCCTGGATTTGAGCAATTACTTCAACGGTTTGAGCGTACGGTTTCCGTTTTGGGCAGAAGTCAAAGTACGTTCAATAACTATTCGCGCCATGTGGCGGCTATTTCGCTCTATTTTGGTAAAATCCCAACAGAACTCGATTCTGAACAAGTACAGGACTACTTGTTTTACCAACAAAAAAAGTCAAAAACACCCTCTCAAACCTATTTTAAGCATTGCGTTTACGGACTTCGTTTTTTACTCAAATCAGAAGGATTTCCGTATGAATACCTGCGTTTACCGTCCATAAAACACGAGAAAAAGCTCCCTGTTGTTTTGAGTAAAGAGGAAGTTTGGGCTATGCTTCAAGGTGCCAAACTACTCAAACATAAAATTCTTATCGGTTTGCTTTATGGTTGCGGACTTCGCTGTATGGAGGCCCGAGGTGTGCGATTACAAGACCTGGATTTTGACCGAAAACAGCTCAAAGTGGTTCAAGGCAAAGGTAAAAAAGACCGTTATGTACCGCTTTCTATTCATTTAATCCGAGGATTGAAAAAGTATATTGAAGCCGAAAAACCCCAGGATTATCTTTTTAATGGACAGCCTTTGCCTACTGGAGCAGGTGGTGATTTTGACAATCGGTATTCACAACGAGGCGTGCAATGGGCGGTGCGGCAAGTCGCTAAGGCATCGGGAATAAAAAAGGAAGTTCATAGCCATACGCTGCGGCACAGTTATGCCACACATTTGCTCGAAGACGGTATGGATATTATGACGCTAAAAGACCTTTTGGGACACCAGAATGTTGAGACCACAATGGAATATCTGCATATTGCCCAACTCGAGAGTCAACGCATTTTTAGTCCACTAGATACCCTTTTTGCCAAGTGCAGTCAAAAATTGAAGTAGCTGATGTATTAAGAAAGGCAGGCTCAAGACTCGAAAACTATGGATTAAACACCTGGCAACTTCGCACGCTTTACGCCATTAAAAAATGCAGAACAGCCGAGCTGGGTGGTCATATCGATGCTTGCGATAGTTGTGGAAACATCAATATAAGCTACAACTCTTGCCGCAATCGGCATTGTCCGAAGTGTCAGGGCAACAAACGAGAAGATTGGATTCAAGCAAGAGCTATTGAGCTTTTACCGGTTCCGTACTTCCACGTAGTTTTTACCTTGCCTGGTAGTATTAATTCTTTGGCAATACATCAGCCAAAAATAGTCTATGATAGCTTGTTTGAAGCTACTTGGGAAACGTTAACAACCTTTGGCAAAGGCAAGGGAATGCAAATGGGAATGATTGCCGTTTTGCATACCTGGGGGGCAGCAATTAAGTTTGCATCCGCACCTGCATTGCATTGTTCCCAGTGGTGGCGTGGACAAAAATGGTATGTGGCAAAACAGCCGCTCCGACGGGAAATTCTTATTCCCGGTAAAAGCTTTGTCGAAGGTTTTTAGAGCAAAGTATTGCGAAAAACTGAAAGCCAAAAACCCGATTAGGTATGAGCAAATCCGACAGGAATTATGGCAGAAACCTTGGGTAGTTTTTGCCAAACGCCCTTTTGGAAGTCCAAAATCGGTGGTGGAATATTTGGGAAGATACACCCATAAAATTGCTATTAGCAATCACAGAATCAAAGCTATTGATAACCAAAACGTCACTTTTGATTACAAGGATTATCGAATGGAGGGAGTAAAAAAGCAAATGACGCTCACGCATCAGGAGTTTATCAGGCGGTTTGCGTTGCATATTTTGCCCAAACGATTCGTCAAGATTCGTCATTACGGTTTTTTAAGCAGTACTTGGAAACGACAAAAGCTGAAAGTTTTACAAGAAAAACTCCAACAAAAAATATTAGAAAAAGCAGAAAAAAAGCCTTTTTTTCCTAAATGTCCGTGTTGTAAAACGGGCAATTTGTATCGAATAGCAGTTTTCGACCAACGCGGTCCGCCTGCTTGGTATCTTGGCGGTGGCCAAAACACCAATCCCTGTGAAAACTAACTTTATGGGTAAGGGCACTTATACCCGAAAGTGAAGGAAAAACACATTAAAACCAACTGAAAAACTACTTCAAAAAAAAGAGGACTATAAGTCCCCTTGAAATTCTAAAACTCATTATACGATAACTCCATAGTTGACGGACATGTAATCGGTTCCGTTCAACAGGAATTTCATTGTTGGCTCTGCGAGCCCAACGAAACTCTAGCTGTTAGGCGCTCGGTTATGTTTATGTTTGCAATATTTCAGATATAGATTTCTTAAGATTATTTTTCTACTTTAATCAATACAAATTTCGATGATGCTTCTATTAAAGTTATGTATAAATAATTGTCTATAATTTTGAATGGCATTTCAAAATTAACATTTTTACCTTTTAGTCCTATCTAATGAATCTATTTGAAGAACATCCGTGGTATGACATAATACCTATTTACCAAAATAGTGAACAGGAACGATACCGCGCGAGGGATGGCAGCGGAAATCCTCTTGCGTAGTTTACGAAGCAGGAGATTAGAGCGAGCCCGACCCGCCTTTTTCGGCGGGACGCGCCATAAAGAATGGTCTTGTAGTAAAAATCAATTCGACAGGAACAAATTGAAATACGAAGTCCGAGCGTCTTTAAATTTGTAATAAAAATATTATTTATATATTTGACCATAATGCGCTATACAAGCGACTATTTAACCGATTTTGGGTGTATATTCGTTATAGGGTAGCGAGTATAAACGAGTTATCGGTCAGGTTATAACAATAACTACCAAAAGAAACAACCTTAAAATGAACGATAGTAATTTACCTTGGACTGACGATAAACGAAAAATTACTGAAGCGTATTTTGAGGCTATCAATAAAAACAATCTTGAACTTTTTAGAATTATAAAACTTCATTTAAAAGAGTTTGATGGTATTCTTCCAATTCTTGAATTTATTGTAGAACGGCTCGAAACAGTTGCAACCTTAACAGTTGACAACAGAATTTGGGACGCAGAAATTATATTGAGATCCGCAATAGAAACTTTTGTAAAATATGTTTTTATTACTACTGCTGACAAAAATGAGCGAGAAAAACGGCTCGATGAGTTTTGGAATTTGTTGGCGGAAGTAAATTCTTTGAAGCAATCTGAACAAGCTAAAAAGAACTTAATTCATCTTGGAGAACTTGAAACGCACAACTTGGCTTATTCCCCTATGCTATTAACAGAGGAAAAAGAAACAGAATTAAGAACCAAATGGACAAAAACGGAACGACAGAAACTTGAGCAAAAATGGTCGTTTACAGAAATAGTGAATTCTTTATCTAAGAATTACCGAGGAAAACCAATGGAAATTTTCATTACTCTAACTCACGGATACAGAATGAGTAGCCATGTTACCCATGGTGACGAAACAGGTATTTTAATAATTCGAGAAAGAAATAGTAGATCATTTGAAAATAGAGAATTGGCCTATTTCACCCATTATTTGAGATTGTTAAGTGATGTTTTTACTTTTTGTGCATTTATCGGTGTTGAAACGATGAATTTACTCGGTTTGAACAATGATTTTTTTTTCAAAAATCAGGAGACTTTAAAGGACATTCAAATCTTAACAGAAAAATATCATAGCGACTTATTTAAAGACAAGGATTATGACAAGTATAGAAAATAGGCTAAACAAAAAGCCCGAACGGCTAATAGCTACTACAACGGATTTGAGCAATAGACTTAATGGAAATTTGAGTTTGTATTTGGAAGATTTGGCAAATCCGAATAAAGGGTTTAATTTAGTCCGAAACCCGCTGTAGCACCAGAGCGCATTGGGCACAATTTGACCAAAGCACAAACCTAAACCAAAACAATAGAATATGACACTAAATGAATTAGGAACAAAACTCAGCGAAATGTATAATAATGCCCCAAAAGGTGATTCTGTTGCTATGATACATTTATTTGGAATTAAATATGCGAACGAAATAAAAGAAAGTGAATACTCAAAAAAAGACATAATTACGCAATCTGGAATCTCAGCATCATATTTGACTGAATTGACTAAAGGTGTGAAATTGGCTGAATATGTAATTCCGAAAAATTAATTAAATGGATAAAATATATATTCGTTCCAAACATTTCACATACGACGAGTTACAAACAGTTATAAAGCAACTAAAAGAATTGAATTACGAATGGATTACGAATATAGATTATATAGGAAGTAGCGATTCGGAAGAAATAGACGTGACTTTTTCTCTTTTAAAAGAAGATTTAGGAGAGTTTCTTTCTGTTGTATTTAGTTGTGGATATTTTTATGCATTTGAAAAATAAAAACTGTGCCCAACAACTAAGGATCCGTTGGGCTTGAAAAGCCAACAATGAAACTACTGTTCAACGAAACCGATGCAGCTTCCGGCCGCTATGGAATTATCGTTGCAAAAGTTTAAGCATTTCAAGCGGATTTATTCTCCTCTTTTTTGTGATGGTGGGAGTGTATTAAATTGCCTGTCATGTTTGGAACGGAAATGTTATTGTAAAAAAAACATTTAAATAATAAAGCACTTTATAGAAATATTCAGAGTATTTAAGAAAAAAGACGAATTATGAAGAATATATTTGTATATTTTTGCATTTAACAAATTTTTCGTATGCCAGATAAATTACGTTTTATCGATTTATTCGCAGGAGCATCAGGGATGTCTGAGGGGTTTATAAAAGCCGGATTCTCTCCTGTGTCTCATATTGAAATGAATCCTGAAGCATGCCAAACCATAAAAACAAGAGCTGCTTATCATTATTTAAAATCTATAAATAAATTAGATTTCTATAACAAATACATAAAAAAAGAAATTAACTCCGAAGAATTTTATAGAGAAATTCCTGAAAAAATATTAAACTCAGTTTTGAATATTGAAATTGATGACAAATCAATAAAAGGTATTTTCAACAAAATAAAAAAATCAGAAAATAATATTGATTTAATTATTGGTGGACCACCATGTCAGGCCTATTCCCTTTTAGGAAGGCATCAGGAAGACATTGAAAAAGATCCCAGAAATAAGCTATACATTCAATATGGCAGATTCCTGAAAGAATTCTCACCTAAAGCATTTGTTTTTGAAAACGTTCCAGGAATGCTTAGCGCTAATAAAGGACAGCACTTTAAAAATTTAAAAACATACTTCAAAAAGTTAGGTTACGAAGTACATCATGACACACTTAATGCTTCCGATTATGGTGTAGTTCAAGCACGTAAAAGGATTATTATTGTAGGTTGGAAAAAGGAAATAGATTTAGGCTTCCCGGAATTTGAGAAGACTGTATTAAATTTCAGTGTAAATGATACTTTTAGCGATTTACCGAAGTTAAAGCCAGGAGAAAAATATGATGTAACCAATTACACAAATTCGAAAAACGAATACTTGGAAAAATCAGGACTCCGAAACGGCGTTGATTTTGTAACGCAACATATCTCCAGACCACACAATAACCGTGATTTAGAAATTTACAGAAGAGCCATTGAAAAATGGGACACAAATAATGAACGATTAAAATATCCGGATTTACCTGAAGAGCTAAAAACCCATAAAAATGAAAACTCCTTTACAGACCGTTACAAAGTAGTTAACGGGACTGGTGTTTCCCATACCGTGGTGGCTCATATTGCTAAAGACGGGCATTATTACATACATCCAGATATTGAACAATGTCGCTCTATATCTGTACGTGAAGCCGCCAGATTACAATCCTTTCCCGATGATTTTTATTTCGAAGGTTCCCGCTCAGCAGCATTTAAACAAATAGGCAACGCAGTGCCTCCATTAATGGCGTTTGCAATTGCTAAAAAAATGAAAGAATTATTATGTCAGATATAATCAAAAAGGATAAACAATCTGTAGTTAATTTCAAGCCTCGAGCACGGCTATTAATCCAGCTAGGAGATCAACTTATTAAAAATGAGAGTATCGCCTTAGTTGAATTAGTGAAAAATTCTTATGATGCAGATGCTAACAAGGTTGACATCTACATGGAAAATGCTGAAGACCCTGACAATGGCATTATTATAATTGAGGATGATGGTTTTGGTATGAGTCCTGAAATTGTTGAAAACGTTTGGTTAGAACCTGGAGCGGATTTTAAAAACACTTTAATCAAACAAAATATAGTTTCTCCGAAATACAATCGCCTGCCTATTGGAGAAAAAGGAATAGGTAGATTTGGTGTACATAAATTAGGTAACATAATTGAACTTACAACAAAGTCTGAAGATACTAACGAAGTATATGTCAAAATAAATTGGGACGATTTTAATAATTACAAGTATTTAGAAGAAGTTCCTATAACCATAGTTGAACGTGCTAGTCCTGAGCATTTTAAAGAGGGGAAAACGGGTACAAACATTGTCATCAGTAAGCTTCGTAAAAAATGGGAAAGAGGAATTGCCCGTGAAATCAAACGTTCTATTACTGCTCTTGCTTCTCCTTTTGAGAATAACGATTCTTTTTTACCCACATTCGATATTATTGATAAACCAGGGTGGTTTGATGGTTTGTTAAACTGGGAGGATGTTAAAGATTATTCATTATTCAGGTTCAAAGTAACCATGAATGACAATTCTATAACAGATTTTGAATACGCATTCACTCCTTGGTCAACAATGACTAAACTTTTCCCTAGAGAAGTTGGTATTAACGATAATCTAATTGAGACATTCAAAACACTGAAGTACAAAAATGACCTTGGAAAAGAAGAAACTTTTTCTCTTTCAAATTATAAAATAGGAAAAGTCATTTTTGAAGGATATGTCTTTGATCAAGACCCATTCCTTTTAAAGATGGGAGTATCCGATAAAGTTGGTTTTAAAAAATACCTAAAATCAAACGGTGGTGTAAAAGTATTTCGCGATGGATTAAGGGTATATGACTATGGAGAACCTGAAAACGATTGGTTAAATTTAGATTTTAGAAGATTTCAACAACCTACAAAAGCAATTAGTAACAACTTAATTTTAGGAGCGGTTTATCTTGATAGAAAGGATAGTTCTGATTTAACCGAAAAAACAAACAGAGAAGGTTTTGTCGAAAATGATGCATACAAAGCTTTTAGAAATTCGATCCTTCACTCATTAGACATCGTCGAAACTTTAAGGCTAACAGATAAAAAAAGACTAAAGGAAATTTACGGACCAACTCCAAAATCTGCCCCTCTTGCTTCAACTTTAAATGAAGCTAAAAATTATGTTGAAGATAAAATCAAGGATAGTGAAGTTAAAACACAAATAATAAAATATCTCAATAAAATTGAAGGTGATTATAAAAAAGTCAGTGAAAATTTACTGAAAGCTGCTGGTGCAGGATTAAGTATGTCAGTTGTTGTACATGAAGTCGAAAAGATTTTATATGAAGTTGAGAAAGTTTTAAAAAGCGAAAAAGCATCAGATAGAGTTTTAAAATTAGTTACGCATTTATCCTCATTGATAGACGGATATGCCGAAATAATCCGAAAGTCAAGCCAAACAACTGAAAATATATCCCAGGTTATTGATCAATCATTATTCAATACTGAGTACAGACTTATGTCACACAAAGTCGAGATTATCAAGCAATACAAGTTATATAAAGGAAATAGCAAACTCAAAATTGCTAAAAATCTTCTAATCGGCACAATTATGAATATAATTGACAATGCCATCTATTGGTTAGACCAAAAGTCTTTTATTTCAACTGAAAAGAAAGAAACTTATATTAAAAAACTATTCATTAATATTACTGAAGATCAAAACTTTTTATATCTCATAATTGCTGATAACGGTACCGGATTTTTAATTCCAACTGATGACATTACAGAACCTTTTGTTTCTGCAAAGCCGGGTGGGATGGGACTTGGTCTACATATTGCCAGTGAAATAATGGAAGCTCAAAATGGAAGAATTATATTTCCAAATGAAGGTGATTTTGAAGTACCAGAAGAATTTAAAAAAGGAGCAACTGTAGTATTATCTTTTAAAAAATAAATTATGTCTTTACCCATAAACGGAAGAATTGCCATCATAGATGATCAGTTAAAACATGCGGAGCCTTTAATGAAAATTTTATCAAAAAATCAACTTCCTCATACATATTTCTCCGGAGACATACTATATCTCCCAGAAGAAACAGACAATTCAAATGATATACGGTTATTATTTTTAGATATTAATTTAATCGACAATAGTGAACATTCTGACAAAATATTAAAATCAAAATTAGTTCCAGTAATTAATCGCGTAATCTCACAAAATAATTATCCTTACGCAATCGTTTTTTGGAGTAGACATGAGCATCACAGAGCTTTACTTGAAAATGATATTTTTGAAAACGATTTAAAAACAAAAAAACCAATTGGTTATTTATCTGCTACAAAATCGGACTTTTTTGATTTAGATGGAAATCATACAGAAGAATTTGATAAAAATATAGATAAGCTTTTTAAAAAAATAAATGATTTATTCCATGATTTCTATTCATATAAATTACTTCTAAACTGGGAAAATTTAATTCATAATGCAACTGATTCAACCCTACAAGAAATTTTCTCTATTCACCACCAGAAAGAAGGCTGGAAAGACAACAGCAATTGTATTATCAGTAAATTAGGTAATGCTTATTTAGGCAACTATTATAAAGAGGCTGGTGTTGCTGAAAAAAACACAGCAAGTTTTATTTCTTTTAACTCTGTATTCAAAGACACTATCGACAGCACAGTCTATAACTTTAATGAAACAACTCCTCAAGAACTTACTTATGATACTAACGAAACAGATGTAACTGAAATACTCACTCTTATTAATGAGAAGCTTAACTTATCAAAAAATATAGTTAATACAAATGATCCTGGAAATATTATTTTTTATGATGATGATAAATTATTCAAACAAATATTAAATAAAATTTTATCATTGTTCAAATTAAAAAATTTAATAAAATCTAGCAATAATGGTATTGAAGAATCAGTATTAAAAAAAGCAGCTTCAAAAAAATTTGAAGAAATAAAAACAGAAATAAAAAGCAGTTGGAAAAAAATCGGAGTTGTTGTTACACCAATATGTGACTATGTCCAAAAAAATAATCACATATATGATCGAATAGTAAATGGATTACTAATAGATAATAAATATAAAGAATACGTTGACACAAATTCTGAAGCCATATTTATTTGCCCATTTACAATTAAAATTGAGGATATAGAATACTTGCTAATTTTAGATTTCAGATATTTCACAACAACTGATCTTACAGGAATTGAAAAAAGTAAAGTAAAATATAGGATAAGACAAGAATTACTATCTGAAATACAATCAAAACTTTCTAGACATATAAACAGACAAGGAATTTTATTTGTAAACTGATGAATGTTCATAATCTCCAACAACGCTCTAAAAACATGTATACTATCAAAAGCAAAGACATCAAGGGCGAAGTTCGTTTGGCAAAAGCATTATGGCATTTAGGATATAGATATCAAAAAAATGATTGAGTTAAAATACCTCCCAAATAAAATCACTAATTTTTAGCTCCAATTTTAAATTATGGTGACATGGATCGCTTTAGCCCAGAACAACGTTCCAAAATTATGCGTGCCATCAAAAGCAAAGGCACTAAGGATGAGGTTCGTTTGGCAAAAGCGTTGTGGCATTTGGGGTATAGATACCGAAAAAACGATAAGACCGTTTTCGGCACACCGGATTTGACTTTTAAAAAATATAAGGTGGCGGTATTTGTTGACAGTGAGTTCTTTCATGGCAAAGACTGGGAAACCGAAAAACTACGAATTAAAACCAATCCAGAATTCTGGCAAAAAAAGATAGAACGAAACATAGAGCGTGATAAGAAGTAAATGATTATTTAGTCTCCAATGGCTGGGTCGTATTAAGATTCTGGAGTGATGAAGTGAAGAGTGCGCTTGAGGATTGTATTGGGGCTGTCATAAGTCACCTAAGCTAATTGAATAAATTGATTATTTAGGATGCTTTATATCCCAGAATTTTAACTTAATTTGTAATAAAAATAATACTATAATTAATAAATGAAAGTAACAGCAGAACAACTATACGAAAAACTGGTTAACGATTACAAAATTGTTGGACAAAGGGGAAGAATTACTTTTCAATTAAAGGACATCATACTTGAAGTTGAAACAAAAGATACGGTTGGGAATTTAATTCAAGAATGGATTAAAGCCTGGATGATTAAAGAAAATATTGAATTCAGTAATCCTCCACACACTCAGGATTTCCCAGATTTCCAACTTGATTCAGATGATAACAGGACAGGATTATTAGAGGTAAAGTGCTTTGATTATGACGCTTCGCCAAATTTTGACATTGCTGCTTTTTTAGCTTACAGAAGGTCACTTTTGACATATCCTTTCAGATTAGATTCTAACTATCTAATAATTGGTTATGCCATGGAAGGCGCTGACGTTGTAATAAAAGATGTTTGGCTGAAAAAAGTTTGGGAAATAACATGTCCAAGCGAGGCATGGGATTTAAGATGCAATGTTAAGCAAGGAGAGCCGACCAATATCAGACCTGCCAAATGGTATGATAATCATAGAACAAAATTTAAACCTTTTAACAATGCTACGGAATTTGTAACAGCTTTTGATAGTACCCAACGTCAATGGTCAAGAACCGCAAGAGACCCTGAAACCAGCACTTGGTTAAAAAATGTAATTAAGGGCTATAAGAAAGCAACTGGACGTGATTTAGTTTGATTTCGAATACTTTTATAAATTGGTTCATGGTTAAATATAAAAAAGGGGCTTAGCCCCTTTTTTATATTTATGCAATTAGTGAAGCACTATTTTCCTTAAGTTTTAAATAAGGTTCACAAAATATGGAATAGTTATTTGCCAATTGGGAAGCCACAAATTCAACAACGGGAACAGCAACGGTATTCCCCAGTAAATCGAAAGCATCGTATTCTTTTGCAGGAATAACATACCATTCCGGGTAACCGAACAAACGTAAGCCTTCACGAATGGTTAATTTTCTCAATCCATCCCCATCAGGAACAGCCAAACGGGAAACATCTGTTGCCACTAATGTAGGGGCAATATCATTTGGATCAAGAATTTTATTTACCTCAAAACTTAATTTTCCGGTAACTATATTATAACCTTTAGGTTTGCTAGTATCTTGCTCCCTAAATGTTCTTAGCCCATTATCCGTTAATTCCTTTACCAATTTCTTTGGATGCTCAAATTTTAAATATCCTTTTTGGGTTAAATCTTCCAGCATTTCTTTGAGTTCATTTTCGGGGTGTTCAATGAAAGTGGCTATTTGTTGTAATGTTAATGCCATTCCATCCATCCAATCTATTCCAATTTCTTCCGCCCAATGTTTTTTTCTTCTCTGCTTGAATAACTTATTAAGCAGTATCGATTGCTTTTCAGAGACTTCCCCCTTTAAACCAATGTCCCAACTATGAATATTATTGTCACCTCCACGTTTGTCTTTGATAGATTTACCGTATAAATCCGTCAATTGAAAGTGTGAAAGTATTTTGGTTACGAAATCCGACTGAATGGTAGGCAAACCGCTTTCCAGAATACTTTTTAAAGAATTAAATCTTGGCTCATTTCCATATAAATTGACTTTTTCACTTTTTGTCCCTACGATAAAAATTCTTTTCCTTGATTGAGCCAAACCGAATTCCAACGAATCAAAAACTTTCCAGGAAACACTATATCCCAAATCATTTTCCAATCGATCCAATATGGTCGATAAAGTTCGTCCAATTTCGTCACCCTTGTTTTCCAAATCATGCTTAACCAAGCCTTCCACATTTTCCAAAATAAATCCGTAAGGTTTTTTTTCTTTCAATATTCTTTCTATTTCAAAAAACAGAGTACCTCTCGTATCGACGAACCCCTGTCTCTTTCCACCAGCACTAAATGGTTGACAAGGAAATCCCCCCAATAGGAAATCAAAATCAGGAATAAAATCATTCCCCACTTCAAAAATATCCCCAACAAAAAAGTCATGCTTAAAATTTTGCTGTAGAGTTTTAACAGCATGTGGTTTGATTTCGGAAGTCATAACACATTCTGTTTTGAAACCCAAACTATTAAAAGCGCTTTCAAAGCCAAGTCTAATTCCACCTAATCCGGCAAATAAGTCAATAAATTTTACAGTTTTATTTTCCATCGGTCATTTTTTTATATTCAACATTTGGCTCGGAAGCAATCAATAAATCGGTTTCATAATCTTCAATTTCAATCTTGTTACATCCGATAACAGATAAACACTGTAGAAAAAAAGAAGCACTAAAACTACCTCGACTTATTTTACTATCGATACTAGCTTTGGTTTCATCAACCCCTTTTTTTCTTAACATCAAGGCTAAATCACTATTAGAAATCCCCCTCTTTACCAATTCGGACTTCAGTAATCGCTTAACTATATTATTCCAATTTTCCATTGCGACAAAATTATTAGCAATTTTAGTCATAATTTATCATATATGCAAATAAATAATCAGATATAATAAAAAGCTATGCGATTTTTTTAGATTGAAACAGTAATCATTTTAAAAAGGAAATTATTAAACTATCTTTTGTCTTTGGTGTTCTTGTCGAAGGCGATGAGGTTGAACATGGCCCGCATCCGGGAACGGACGCGGTTGCCGTAAAAGTTTTCGATTTCTTTGACCGAAAGACTGGTGGTCAGGTGGGTAACTAACTTTTGTACACTGAAGACCAGGGCGTAAAAGTTAGGATTTCATTTGAAGCGTACGGGACGAGCCATTTAGGCTTTATTCTGCTTCCAAGATTCTCAATTCTATTGTCAGTCCTTTCCTTTGCTAAATTTCTCATTTCCTTTGCTAATTTTTTTAATCTTAACTAAGCACAACGGCTTTAAAATCAATGGTTGCAGACGAAATGAATTAGAATTCTCTTTGCTAAATTAGAATTCTCTTTGCTAAATTTTTAATAAAACCCATTTTGATTTTGCTCTACTGCCGTTATTAACTATTGAAACACCTGACATTTCTTGTAGCAGATTATGAATTTTCTTTTTCCTTTGCTTTTCAGTCATGTAGTCGGGTAAATTATTCAATAGCAGGCTGTCAATTTCTTCACGCGTGGCAAAACCGTGATTTTCTATATGTTTTAAAATAAAACCTTTATAAACGTCTTTATCTAATCCTTTATTTTTAGTGTAATTGGCTTTTTGTCCCGTTAGTTCGGCCAGTTTAGCCGAAATATAATAGTTTGGTTTACGGCCTTCTATTAATTCTTTTTTCTTTAGTAATTTAGCACCGTCATCTGTTATCAATTGCTTTTTCTGTACCTTATCTAAAAGTATGACCTCGGTTAGACTTAAGTCATCTTTTTTCTCGATTAGCAGTTTAGAATAAATAACAGAATCAGTACCTATTTCATATTCCTGAATTCCCTCCTATATTTCAATATCTTTGCATTTTTTTAGAATTCGGTTTCTTCTTGGTTATTCTCTTCTCTTACTGATATAGCATTAACTATTTTTAATTGAAGCTCTTCATCATAGTCGCTTTCGTATAGAATTGATGTAATGATTTCCTGCAATAAATCTTTATCTATCTTATTGTCAGCCACCTGAACCGCAATGTTTTCCATTTCTCGAATGAAGTGACTTACTTTGAAATCAAATCCATTCACTTCAAGAAAATAAGAAGTCAGAACAATTGAACTTCTTTTGTTTCCATCTTCAAATGCATGGTTTTTATTTATCGAATAGAATAAATGACAAACTTTGTTTTCAAACTCCGGATAATACGAATCATTTTGAATATGTTCTAAAACACTATCAACTAAACCAATGTTGATAATTCCTTTTCTGCCGCCACTATTTTCAATAATAAAATCTTGTTCTTTAATGGCATGTGCTGTGTCAAAATAAAAGTACTTCATAATTAGCGATCTTTTAATCTTTTGAACACATCCATATTATCTTTCAATCTTTCTTCCAGTGCCTGGCTTTTTTCTCCTAAAAATTTATTAAAATCTTCAGCACTTACGGTACCTATATAATCTTTTAATTTTTCATGTAATGCATCCCTAAAAACCATATCTCTACTTGCCATAAGCCCCCTTGCTTTATCTCTCAATGGTTCATAAATCTTATTGGTTCGTTTCTCAAATTCAGAAAACACCCCATGTGCCTCGGTTAAAGAAAATTTCTCTCCTTTTTTCTCAAATTCTTCCTTCAAAAATTCAGAAAAACCACTTTCATAACTAGAAATCAGATCTAATACTTCCGAATACATTGTATTTCTTACGTTTTCTGATAGCTTTAAATCCAGTACTTTGCGGTATTCTTTTGAATCTTCGTTAAAAATATTTTTGTAGATTTTATCTGTTAATTGCCCGTATTTGAATTTATTAGGAACTATATAAAAATCAACTGCATTGGTAAATTCTTGTCTATAATTGATTGTGCTTATTGCAGACCTCAAAAACTCTGGCTCTCTTTGATTAATAAATTTGGTAGAACCTCCACTGTTTTTATTCAAAACATCTATTACTACGTTAAGCATAAAACTTCTTACTTCTTTTGCCTTATCCGATGTTTGAAGTAACATACCAATATTTAATAATGCTTTAAAAGTAAAGACAGATAAGCTAGTCGCTCTTTTTCCTACCAACTCATTATCATCATCTTGCATCAACTGACCGACATTGGTGTCGGTCAGTTGATTTATCAAATCTTTAAACATTTTAAGTTTGATACCTTTGAAAATTTCATACCCTGAATTTTGCAGCTCAGCGCTATTTTCTTGTAAAATCCGTTCAATTGTTCTTGTATCTACTTCATAAAATCTAGATACTTGATTCAAGGTGTAACGGTATTTTTTTTCGAACATAATGCCCTTAAATCCCAATTGGTTGTATATTTCTTTAACAGCCGTATTGTTATTAATTACATTTTCACGGTCAATGTGTGAATTGGTTAAATCTTTCATTTCTGCAAGCTTTATTTTTTATTTTTTTCAACTGACCGACATGGATGTCGGTCAGTTGCTATCTATTTCTTCTTTTTTCTAGTGGGGACACTGATTTCCCTACCAGAAATTCAGCCCGTTTTTTGAGAGGGACATTGATGTCCCTCTCAAAATGATTTTCGCTATTTCACAGAGGAGCATCCGTGTCCCTCTGTGAAATTACTTCATTTACATTTATGCAGTGCCATTGTGAAAACGTAAATCTATAACTTTTCGAAATAATAACCTATCTGAAAAATTTAAGAAAAATATATACCAAAAATATTCTCCCCCTTATTTTAAAAAATTATATGTTTTTAAAATAGCACGAACGTTATTTTATTTTTCAACACTTTATTGAATTAACAGAATTTCTTATTTTAAAAAGACATCATTTTTAAAAACAGCCCAATTTTACCAAGGTCGCAACCGCATTTTTGACTTACCTTTTATCCTTTGTTTCCTTATCAAAAGCGATGAGGTTGAACATGGCCCGCATCCGGGAACGGACGCGGTTGCCGTAAAAGTTTTCGATTTCTGTGGCCGAAAGGTTGGTGGTCAGGTGGGTGACGGAATTATTCATCACAAAATGTTCGTAGCGGCTGATCAGGATCTCGGCCATCACATTGCAGTCGTTGCCGTAATGTTTTATTTGCTGTTCGGCGCCAAGATCATCGAAACAATAGCCGGCTAAACGAGTGCTTTTGTGTTGGATTTGGTTGTAATTGGTCATGGTTTCAAAACCGTTTTTGGCGAAGTCGAAAGCAATTTCACGACAACTCTTCATTTTATAGTCGAGCGAAGGATTAATAAACGGCCTTAATAAGCTCATTATCGACGTTTTCCCGCATCCAATTGTGCCGGACAGCAATATACCTTTGCAGAGGTCTAAATTGAGTCTATAAGCCTCTTTTTTGTCTTTGATGGCATAAATCAGCAATTTGTAAATTGTTTCGTGGTCGATTTCGCTGATTTCGAAAGATTGGCCGTAGCTGATTTTGCCCTGGTATTCGAGATAGCTGAGGCATTTGCTGAAGCTGTAGTTTTTGACGTTGTTAATGATTTGGTAGGTCTCGACAACTGATTTACAATGGTTCGTCATAATTTTTCTGGGTTAGGATATGAAGATGAGCCGGTTTGGGTTGGTTATTGATTGCCGGTTTGGCATTGTTAGCGAATTTTGTTGCATTGAGCATCCAATTGCGCGCTGCTGCTTTCCAGTCTTTCATTTTGGATTTCCCACCTACGAGCCAGCCGTTGCTTTGGAAATGGTTGAAGAATCTTTGGGCTTCGGTTTCCGGAAAGTTTTTCTCCAGGAAAAAGGCCATTAGCTCATCGGGATTGGGAGGGATTTTGTCTTTGGCTCCTGGCATCTCGCATTTCGACTCCGCTCGATGTGACAGGCTCGATTTGACAGGCTCGGGATGACTGGCTCGATGTGACAGGTTTTGGTTGATTTGATCGGGATGATTTGATCGGGATGACCTTGTTGGAATTTGAACTTCACTTATTTCTTTTTTTTCGCGCAACTTTTTTTTCTTTTCATCATTTTCTTCGAATGATTTAAAGTTTTTATCATCACTTTTTTTTTGCTCACCCAAGTTTATAATGTTTAAATCGTTTGTACTGTTTATAATGTTTGTATTGTTTATATAAGATACCAGCGCTTGTTCAGTGCCTGTCCCAGTACTAGTTTGCTGCTTGTTCAGTACTTGTTCAGCACTTGTCTCATCACTAGTCTGATCACTAGTTTGGAGCTTGTTTAATGCCTGTTCAATAACTTGTTTAGCAGCCTGTCTGTTTTTTAGTACTCGGCGTTCCTTTTTGGGTACCGGCTTTAAGTCGTCACTAAAATTGAATAAATGCACTATGCTGCCCCGAAATGGATTGTAAGAAGGCTCGTATTTGATATATCCCTTGTTGTGGATATCTTTCATGCACTTATGATAGGTTGCCTTGGAACAGATTTTACTGATGCGCATTACCTCATCACGGGAGATACTGATGGGGTTTTGAAAGCGGTTGACATTCCACAATTGGAACAAGGCCATATACAGGCTGACATGGGAAGGATTTAATTCGAAATCGGTTGATACTTTTTCGAAATAGGCGGTAAGGTGCTTTATGTAATTCATGGCAGTGAAATGTGAATTTTGAGATGTGAGAAGTTTATCGATTTTATTTATCCAACATCTTTTGGATATCCTCGTATTTGTGGTAGATCAGACCGCCGATACGCTTGTAGTTTAAGGTTCCATTGACACGGAGGTTCTGGAGGGTTCCGGGCGATATTTTGAGTAGTTTTCGCACTTCGGTGGATTTGAGCCATTGGGCCGGCTTTTCTTCTCTTGGGCTATTTTTGATCTCATTGAGCAATAGATTCGCAAAATGCCAGAGGTCTTTTTTGGTAACGACTTGGTGACTCAATAATTCCAGATTGTCTGTTTCCGGGAATAATTTCTTAGGGTGTAAATTCATAATAAAATTGTTTGAATAGTTATGAGACAAAGCAACTTTATTTAGTAAAGAATAAATAGCAGGCAGTTAGCAGGTAGCGTGTTTTTTACACTAAAATTAATGCTAAGTACTTATAAATAAAGCTTATTTTTTTTTGAAATGACCAAAACCACGCTTTTCCGTTTCAACGGAAAATAGGAGCAAACCGCTATTTTAGACTAAAGACACTAGTAGCGTATACCTGCTAAATGATTTTACAGCAAAAGAAAAAACTTAAAAGAAAAATCCAGGGCCAGCCTGGATTTGTAGCTTTATTTTCGGAAAGGTTCTTCGGAAATTTTTTTGCAGAAATTTTCGATTGCCTTACTGAGGAATTTTGTCGGGTCAGTCTTTCTTCCTTTAATTTTTTGAAAGGTATCGTAAACTTTATTAGCGTTTATCTCAACATTTAAAAATTTGCCCAGATTAATGGCAAATTCCTTTATGCATAGATTTCCGTTATTTATGACACGAAAATAGTGCAGCACATAGACAATCTCCACGAAATCAGTCTGGGTACCACCCCATTGATAGGTTTTTATCGGATAAAAGCTTGCCTTATTTTGAATTTGATCGATTCTTTCTTCGAAATATTTTGTCAAGGTTGCCGCCGATAGCATTTGAGCCATCAGATAATCATGGGAGGTGGATATTTTAGAATCGAAATTTAAAAGCATCAGATCGTCCTGAATTATGTCCTTATAGGTTTTCCGGATAAAATAATCATTATCCTTAAATGATGAAGCGGTTCTGAAATAAGTGTAAAAGATGTGATTTTCGACCGTTAAATCATGAATTTTTTTCAATGATCTGTTGAAATATTTTAGTTTTTCCTTTTTGTTGATAGGAACATGTGATTCTGTTTTAAGTACTGATTTATAAAAAATGATTTTAGATACGAAAGAAGGTTTCAAGAATTTAAAGAAATAGATTTCCTCTTCAGGGGTTTCAAAAACATGATATTTAAGCCATTTATTAAGCAGTTTGAGTTTTTCCTCTAAAAAGCTCAGTACTGTTTGTGCCTGAAGAAGCGGTTCTGTTTCGGAATCTTCAAGTCGGGTAAATTCCTTTTCTAATTCATTAAAAAATACTTCATAAGTACAATTCATAATCATAGTTTTATAGGTTTTTATTTTGATTTGATATAACTCAAGTCAATAATAAGAATAATGTTACGAATAATACTATTAAATGATTTGATGCCTCTTTAAAAAGCTAGTAAAAAGCTTAAATTACTGAGAATATCGCATTAAAAAAGGCAGTCTGAAACTGCCTTTTGGAAGAGAATTGATTTTGCTTAAGATGCGGTTTTTTTGTTGAATGGAGCTTTGAGTTTTGATTTCAAAATCATCATATCATCGCTGATTTTTTTGTCAAGGATTTTGGCGTAATGCTGGGTTGTTTTCAGGTTTGTATGTCCCAACATTTTACTCACAGTTTCCAGTGGCACGCCATTGGAGAGCGTCACGGTAGTGGCAAAAGTATGCCGGGCAATGTGGAAGGTCAATTCTTTTTTGATTCCGCAAACATCGGCGATTTCTTTAAGGTAGGCATTCATCTTTTGATTGCTCAGAATCGGAAGCAGTCGGTTCTCGTTTTTACAGACGGGATCATTGGCATATTTATCGATTATCAGCTGCGCTGTTGGCAATAGTGGGATTTTTGAAGTTGTGTCGGTCTTTTGGCGGTTTTTAAAAATCCAGTTGTCGCCATCGATTCCCAGACTGATATTGTTTTTGGTGAGTTGCTTCACGTCAATATAGGCTAGACCGGTAAAGCAGCTGAAAACAAATATATCACGGACCAAATCCAAGCGCTCGGACACAAACTCTTTTTTGATCATCTCCTCTATTTCGTCCTCGCTCAAAAATTCCCGAACGACTTCTTTGACCTTGCTTTTGTAATTGACAAAAGGATCTTTGTTGAGCCAACCGTTGGCCAAACATTGATTGATAATCTTGTGGAAGTTCTTGATGTATTTGACCGCGGTATTGTTGGCACATTTTCGTTCGCTACGCAGATAGAATTCGTATTCCATGATAAAGGCATGGTCGATTTTATCGATGCTGATATCACTGAGCTTGTATTTCCAATTCAAAAAATCCTGGGTATGCTTCAAAGAGGTTTCATAACGTTCTAATGTTCCGGCAGCATATTCCAGTCCGATTAGTTCTTTTATTTTTCGGTTGTGCTCTTCAAAAATTGGAATCAGAAGACGAGATCGTTCTTTTTTGCCTTGGTATTCGTTTTTGAATGTTTCAAAGTTGATTTCAGATTCCCTCATAAAAAGACGTTTCTCGGTTTCGTAAACCTTCGCTCTCATCATTTCGAGCTGGCTGTTTATTGTTCGGGTCTCTTCTGAGTTGCCTTTCATTCTGCTCGAATTTACCGACCATTTCGATTCTTCAACATAATGTCCGGTACTGATGTCAAAACGTCGACCGTCTACAGTTATTCGTTGGAAAATTGGCATTCGCCCTTGAGCATTGACTTTTGATCTTCTAAGGTAGAAGAGTACAATGATTGTAGTTTTCATCTTGGTAAGCTTTTAAGTTGATAATTAATTTACTTTAATTGTCAACACAAGACAAGATGTTCATTTTTCAGACTGCCTCATAAAAAAGGTGCACCTGAACTTCTCTTTTTCAAGGTGCACCTCAAAGTGCACCTACATTATGAGAAAAAACGAATAAATTGGATAATTGCTTAAATCAAAAAACCCTTTAAACACTGGGATTTAAAGGGTTTTGATTCATTTTGAAATTTCATTCGCAGAGAGGAAGGGATTCGAACCCTCGATGCAGTTACCCACATACTAGCTTTCCAGGCTAGCTCCTTCAACCACTCGGACACCTCTCTATTTTGGTTTGCAAATAACACAAAAAAAAATGACTTACAAAAGCAAAAAGCAATATTATATTATTTCTCCACGTAAAGGGGTTTCAAACACGGTTTTAAACTCATTTTGAGGAATATTTTGACTCAACAAATACATCAATTTTGTAATTGCCGCCTCTGTTGTGATGTCTTTTCCGGATATCACGCCAATTTCTTTCATAGAAGTACTGGTTTCATATTGACCCATATTGACACTTCCGCCGGAACATTGAGTCACGTTAACCACATGCAATCCTTTATTTATGGCTTTCACCAATAAATTCAAAAACCAATCTTCGGAAGGGGCATTTCCAGATCCATAGGTTTCAAGTACTATTCCCTTTAGATTTGGAATATCAAAAATAGCCGACAAAACCACTTCGCTCATTCCTGGAAACATTTTAACAATAACCACATTGTTGTCCAATTGTTTATGAACCAACAATTCCTTGTCGTCATTTTTAGTCAAAAACAATTCAGATCTCATTTTTAAATGCACCCCGGATTCCATCAAAGCGGGATAATTTGGTGAAGTAAAAGCTTTAAAATGTTCTGCATTAATCTTGGTTGTCCTATTGCCTCGATATAATTTGTATTCAAAATAAAGACAAACCTCACTGATAACTGGTTTCCCGTTATTTTGCAATGAAGCAATTTGAATAGCGGTAATCAAATTTTCTTTGGCATCTGTACGCAAATCCCCTATTGGCAATTGTGAACCCGTAAAGATGACCGGTTTGGCCAAATTCTCAAGCATAAAACTCATTGCCGAAGCCGAATAAGACATCGTGTCTGATCCATGAAGCACAACAAAACCATCGAATTTTGAATAATTGGCCTCAATAACAGTAGCGATCTCACCCCATTTTTCGGGATTCATATTAGAGGAATCAATAGGCTTTTTGAATGAAAACGTTTCTATATCACAGTCCAATTGTTTCAATTCAGGAATTCGCTGCAATAATTTACTAAAATTAAATGCCTTTAGAGCTCCCGTATCAAAATCCTTGCGCATCCCGATGGTTCCTCCTGTATATATTAAAAGTATTTTAGCTTTAGAGTTCATCTACATACTTCAATTTATTCACAACCGGATTAGCATACATATCTAATAAACCTTGCAGTGCAATAGGATTTTCGGCATCAATTCGCATATCTAATCTGCGTTCAAAAAGCGATTTCTCGTTTGCCGTATAGAAAGAAGCATGAGCATCGGTTTTATTCAAAATATCATACGCAATATAGTTTGTAGGCCACAACTTGTAATTGCTCAATATAGAATCATCAATCAATTGCGCCAAACCTTGTATTTGCTTGTTTGAATTATCAAATTCTTCTTTGATAACATCAATTTCTTTATCAAGAACATCTCCTATATGGATGTGAATTCTCTTCTTTTGTCCCATAACACCACTGAGAAGCGTCATGAAATCCTCATTTTTCTCTTTGATATACACCTCATTATTAGCTTCAGCCAATAATTGCGGAATTTTTAAAACATCAGTCGGATCATATTCATACGAAATAGAAACAGGAACCACCTTTATCTTTCTGAAATAATCCATCAGATTTTCTTCATCAGAACCCATTGCCAGCATTTTTAAAACTCCCGGATTGGTGGCATCATTACCGTCTTTGGTTCTTCCTTCACGTTGCGCAATCCAAACGGATCTGTTTTCATGTTGCAATAAATGACCAATATATTCTGATAAAGTTTTAGAACTTTGCAACATCTCACGTGGTGTTAAACCGCGTTGCACTAAAAAATTACGATTCATTTTGGCTAAGACATTCAGGAAATCTTTCTTAACCAAATTATCTCCAATTGCCGACGCCGTCATTACTAAGCCATGTTCAAATAGGGCAACATTGAGCAAAGTCGTATCCAAAACAATATCTCTATGATTGGATATAAATAAATAAGACTGGTTCTTTTCTAGCTTTTCAAAACCAGAAGTCGACAAACCATCAGAACTTCTTTGAAGGACATTTTGTATTGTATTGTAGATAAAATTACATTGGAAATCGCGAATGGAATGCGTTTTTCTTAGTTGCTCTTTCCAAACTTCATCAGCCACATCAGGGAAAGTAAAATTCATCAATGCTTTCATCATCGGATGATCGATCACATTGAGAATAGCATTATTAATTTCGGAATCATAAAATGGCCGAATAGCGTCAAATTTTTGCATTTTGGTTATTTTAGGTGGGCAAATGAACAAAAAAAATATCAATTTTTTGTGAATTCTACTTTAAATCCCGAAAATTATCTTAGAATTTTCAGTTGTTATAGTTGCGATTTCTTCTGTAGAAAGACCATAAATATGAGCTAATTTCTCTACAACATTTATCAGATAGCTGCTTTCATTTCTCTTTCCTCGAAAAGGAATCGGAGCCAGATAAGGAGAATCCGTTTCTAAAACAATGTGACTCAAATCAATTTGATTCAAAAACTGGTCTATTTTCCCGTTTTTGAAAGTCACAACACCGCCAATTCCCAATTTCATATTATAGGATATGGCCTGTAAAGCCTGTTCGTGGGTTCCGGTGAAACAATGAAAAATTCCAAATAAATCCGTTCCTTTTTCTTCTTCTAAAATTTCGAATATTTCATCGAAAGCTTCGCGACAATGAATTACAATAGGTAATTTATATTTTTTTGCCAATTGGATTTGTCTTCTAAAAGCGATTTGTTGTTCCTTTAAATGGGTTTTGTCCCAATACAGATCAATCCCAATTTCTCCGATGGCGTAGAATTTCCGCTTAGCCAATTCCTCTTCAACATGCTTTAACTCATTCAAATAATTATCTTTGACATAAGTGGGATGTAAACCCATCATCAGGAAGACATTTTCAGGATATTTTTTCTCCAAATCATACATGCTTGCAGTACAACTGGAATCTATTGCAGGAATAAAGAACCTTGAAACACCGCCATCTAGGGCGCGTTGCATCATTTCGTTTCGGTCCTGATTAAATTCTTCACTATATAAATGGGTATGAGTATCGGTAATTATCATTTGTCTAATTTGAAACCTACAAAGTTACTATTTTGATTGGTGAATTTTCAGATTATTCTCTTTTTAGATTACATTTGAATATCATTATTTGATTTATGAAAAACCTACACGAAATTCTTAAAAAAGAAAAATACAAAAAGATAAAATTCAAATTAACCAAGACTCAACACCTATTGATAAAGGCCAAAATCAACGGTGTCAAAGGGAATTTCATCTTAGATACTGGTGCTTCGAATAGTTGTATTGGTTTCGATTCTGTCGAATTATTTCAACTAAATGCCATCGATTCTAAAACCAAGGCTTCGGGAGCGGGAGCGACGGGAATGCATACCCAGACCGCATTAAACAACCACTTGCAATTGGGATCTTGGAAAAGCAGCGACTTTGATTTAGTTATTTTTGATTTATCACATGTTAACGAAGCACTACAACAATACAAGGCAAAACCCGTACATGGTATTATAGGAGCTGATGTTCTAATGAAAGGAAAAGCTATTGTAGATTATTACAATCACTATCTCTATTTATTACAATAAAAAATCCCATTTAACACTTGCTGTCAAATGGGATTTTCTTATGATTAGAAATGAATTTTACAATTCTAATGCTTTTTTAGGATTGTTATCCATCAACAATTCCATTGGATTTTCTAAAGCTTCTTTAACAGCCACCAAGAAACCAACTGACTCACGACCATCGATAATTCTGTGGTCATAAGAAAGTGCCACATACATCATTGGGTGAATTTCCACTTTTCCGTTTACGGCAATCGGACGCTCGATAATGTTGTGCATTCCCAAAATTCCAGACTGAGGAGGGTTGATAATTGGCGTAGACAACATCGATCCAAATACACCACCATTGGTAATTGTAAAAGTACCACCTGTCATATCGTCAACGGTGATTTGACCGTCACGTGCTCTAAGAGCTAATCTTTTGATTTCAGCCTCAACACCACGGAAAGTCAAATTCTCAGCGTTACGAACAACAGGAACCATTAATCCTTTTGGTCCTGAAACAGCGATAGAGATATCGCAGAAATCGTAAGCCACTTTATAATCGCCATCCATCATAGAATTTACGTCAGGATACAATTGCAAAGCTCTAGTAACCGCTTTGGTAAAGAATGACATATATCCTAATCCAACTCCGCCATGTTTTGCCTTAAACGCATCTTTGTATTCGTTACGAATCAAGTTGATTGGCGTCATGTTTACTTCGTTGAAAGTAGTCAACATGGCTGTTTCGTTTTTGGCCGCAACTAATCTTTCAGCTACTTTACGACGTAACATTGATAATTTTGTACGTTCAGTTCCTCTAGATCCTCCTGTAGGAGTTCCCATTGAAGGCACTGCATTTACGGCATCTTCTTTAGTGATTCTTCCGTCTTTTCCTGTTCCAGTAATGGAAGCAGGCGTTATATTTTTTTCGTCTAATATTTTTCTTGCTGCCGGAGATGGAGTCCCTGAAGCATAAGTTGTTGCTGGAGCTGCAACTGGAGCTGGAGCCGGTGCTGCTTTTGGAGCTTCAACTGCTGCTGCCACCGGAGCTGCTGCTGAACCTGATGGCTTAGCTGCTGCGGTATCAATTAAACAAACTACTGCCCCTACCGCTACTGCGTCACCTTCTTCGGCTTTTAACGTGATAATTCCGCTAGCTTCAGCTGGCAATTCCAATGTTGCTTTATCAGAATCAACCTCAGCAATTGCTTGGTCTTTCTCTACATAATCTCCGTCTTTTACTAACCAAGTTGCAATTTCAACTTCTTTTATTGATTCCCCAGGTGATGGGACTTTCATTTCTAAAATCATCTTGTATAATTTTTAAATTATGAATTTTATATTTTGAATTGTTTTTAAAAACAACTACTGCTTGTTCTGTTCTTTATTTCTGTCTGTCAAAACAATTTCTAACATCTGAATAAATCTTTGTCAAAAACCATTCTGATAGCATCGGCATGACGGCGTTTTGCTCTGGTATAACTTCCTGAAGCCGGTGCTGAATAGGCTTTTAACGAAGCTAATCTCCATTTGACTAAGTCAAAATTCATCAACATGTAGCTGTATGCTCCCATGTTTTTTGGTTCCTCTTGCGCCCAAACATAATCATCAGCGTTTGGATATTGAGCGATAATTGCTTTTAATTGTTCAACCGGTAATGGGAATAATTGTTCAATTCTTACCACGGCAACATCTTTGCGTCCGTTATTTTCTCTTTCAGCAGTGATGTCATAATAGAATTTACCCGTACAGAAAACCAAAGTTTTTACATCCGCTTTGTTTACTGTTGTATCATCAATTGTTTCTTGAAAACTTCCGCTAGTGAATTCTTCTATTGAGGAAACGCATCTTGGATCACGCAATAAACTCTTTGGGGTAAACACGATAAGTGGCTTACGGAAAGTAGTTTTCATTTGTCTTCTTAGCAAGTGAAAGAAGTTTGCCGGAGTTGTACAATCGGCAACATACATATTGTGTCTGGCACAAAGCTGCAAATATCTTTCCATTCTAGCCGAAGAGTGCTCTGCACCTTGTCCCTCGTATCCGTGAGGCAATAGTAAAACAATTCCATTTTGGTTGTTCCATTTGTCTTCTCCACAAGAGATGTATTGGTCAATCATAATTTGGGCTCCATTAGAGAAATCCCCAAACTGTGCTTCCCAAATGGTCAATGTATTAGGATTCGCCAAAGCATAACCATAATCAAAACCTAAAACACCGTATTCTGACAAGAAGGAATTAAAAATATGGAATTTCCCCTTTGCTCCTTCTAAGCTATTTATTAATGTTACTTCTTCTTCCGAATCTTCTACCTTAACCACAGCATGACGGTGAGAGAAAGTCCCACGTTCCACATCCTGACCGGAAATTCGAACATCATAACCTTCCTGTAATAAAGATCCATAAGCCAAATGCTCTCCCATTCCCCAATCTAATTGATTGGTTTCAAAGAACATGGTTTTTCTGTCGTTTATTAATTTTTCAGTCTTTTTGATAAATTTTTTATCCGAAGGCAAATTACAAACGGCATTTGCCACCTGAGTCAAACCTTCTTTAGAATAAGAAGTATCCACCTTTTGCAACATTTGGGCATCAGAAACCTGCTCAAAACCTTTCCATTCATTTTTCATAAATGGAGTGATAATGGTCAAATCTTTTTTGCGTGAAGCTTCCAAATTGATCTCTAAATTCGATTTATATTCTACCTCTAAACCATTGACATAAGTAGCATCTATAACACTTTCTGACAATAATTTCTCTGCATAAATATCTCTAGGATTTTTGTGTTTTGCAATAAGCTTATACAATACCGGCTGTGTAAAACGAGGTTCATCTCCTTCATTATGCCCGTATTTTCTATAGCCTAATAAATCAATAAATACATCGCGTCCAAATTCCATTCTATAATCCAAAGCAAATGCCATAGCATGTACCACCGCTTCTGCATCATCGGCATTGACATGCAATACCGGCGAAAGCGTAACTTTGGCCACATCTGTACAATATTTAGAAGAACGGGCATCAGTATAATTTGTAGTAAATCCTACTTGATTATTAATTACAATATGAATAGTACCTCCTGTCTTGTAACCGTCAAGCTGTGCCATTTGAATGATCTCGTATAAAATACCTTGACCAGCAATTGCAGCATCACCGTGAACGGCAATTGGCAATACTTTTGAAAAATCATCCGGGAAATACTTATCTTGTTTCGCTCTGGTAATTCCTTCAATTACAGCACCTACCGTTTCTAGATGCGAAGGATTTGGCGCTAAATTAATGTTTATTTTTTTACCTGAAGCCGTTACTTTATCAGCTGTTAAACCTAAATGGTATTTTACGTCTCCGTCAAAATATTCCTGATCGTAATCTTTACCATCAAACTCTCCGAAAATATCCTGAGTAGATTTACCAAAAATATTAGCCAAAACGTTCAAACGACCACGATGTGCCATTCCCATAACGAATTGTTCCACTCCTTTTTCGGCTGCTTTTTCGATCAAAGCGTCCAATGCAGGAATAATTGTTTCTCCTCCTTCAAGAGAAAAACGTTTTTGACCTACGTATTTTGTATGCAAGAAATTCTCAAAAGAAACTGCCTCATTCAATTTATTTAAAATTGATTTTTTCTCCTCGCTAGAGAAATTAGGCAAATTATCATTTACACCTAGCTTATCTTGAATCCATTTAATAACGCCAGGATTCCTGATATACATATACTCTACACCAATGTGCTGACAGTAAATAGTATCAAGATGCTTAATAATATCTGAAAGCGAACAAGGTGCTTTACCTATAATCTTAGCTGCATCAAAAACAGTATTCAAATCGGAACTTGAAAGACCAAAATTCTCGATATCCAAAGTAGGCGTTGATGTTCTACGATCACGAACCGGATTTGTTTTTGTAAACAAATGACCACGAGAACGATAGCCGTCGATCAGTTTTAATACGTTAAATTCTTTTTGAAGTTTTTCAGAAATAGGTGCACATTCTATAGCTCCAGCAGCAACATTTGCAATGTAAGTTGCTGGGTTTTCATCGTTATAAGTAGCCATTCCAAAGTCAAAACCTTGAAAGAAACTTCTCCAGCTTGGCTCTACGCTATCTGGATTCTCTAAATATTGATCGTATAATTGTGCAAAAAACTCGGTATGTGCTGCGTTTAAAAATGAAAACCTATCCATAATATCAGTGAATATACTTTTTGTTAAAATAGTTTGGCAAAAGTACAATAATCCCCTAAATTTATATTTACTTTTATTTACATTTAAATGTTAAATTGTTCAAAAAATTAAATACTTATGAGAAAGAATCCCTTTTTTTCTATTTTAAAATTAATTTCAGCTGCCATTATTTTATTAATTTCAAATAATCTATTGGCACAACAACAAAAAAGTATTTCAAATTCCGGAAACGATTTCTGGAGAAATGTACAATTTGGAGGAGGAATTGGTCTAAGTCTTGGTAGCGGCTATACTGATATTTCTCTGGCTCCTAGTGCCATTTATAATTTTAACGAATATGTTGCTGTAGGAGTTGGCGCTCAATACACCTATATAAAACAACGAAATTATTATGCTTCACATTTGTACGGAGGAAGTCTAATTGCTTTATTCAACCCTATCCAAGAAATTCAACTTTCGGCAGAATTAGAAGAACTAAGAGTCAATGTAAACCTTGACGGATCAAGCAACAACTCGCAAGATTACTGGAATACTGGCTTGTTTCTTGGCGCCGGTTACAGAACCGGAAATGTGACTATTGGAGCCCGTTATAATGTATTGAATGATACAAATGACATTTACGGCAGCGCATTCATGCCTTTTGTAAGGGTTTATTTCTAGGATTGTGCCTTATCAGTTTTCTGTTATCGGTTATGGTTTATAGAACAAATTACTGCTTATTACAAACCCTAAGTTCAAGCTTTAGCACCTAACTAAAAATTAACAACTGATAACTTCTAACGATATTTATTCCTAAACCAAACTTTTTGCCACTCTCTTTTTAGAATCAAAAAAGAAACTTGCTCCGCCAGAACCACCAAATCTGAGCCGTCTAACTGTTTTATTTGTTCCTCTGAAACATCAATGATATAAAGCAAATTGAGATATTCGGCAAACTTATACTGAATCAGCCTATAAATTTTTTCATGCAATTGAATTTTTAATTCCTCAGGAGAAATGCTGAGAGGAAAATCAACTCCTTCATTAGCCAGATTAAAATCTTTGTTCAATTGCTCTATTAATTTAACGTATAAAGCCTCTTTTTCAGCTTCTGAAAACAGCAAATCAACATTTATTGGAGCTATATACATAAAAATTTAATTTTGATTAACGCCCCGAGCTTATCGAGATTAATTTAAGGTCTCTAAATACTACAATTCATCACTAATACTAAACCTTTCTTCTCATCAAGTCTTCGCCAAAAGCTCTTAATATTGCTTTCTTTTCTTCTTCTATATCCATTTTCTCAAGAGTATCAAAAGCTTTAAAAGTATATTGCTGTATGGCTTGTTGAGTCGCTTTTGAGGCTCCCGAACGATCGAAAATTCCCTTTACAGCATTTATTTTATCCAAATTATCCTCTAGTTGAACAGAAAACAAATCTATTAATTGCTGCCCTTCTTCTTTTGCTGAAAACTCTAATGCTTTTAGATACAAATAGGTTTTTTTATTTACGATAATATCACCGCCCACTTGTTTCCCAAAGGTTTCCGGATCACCAAAGGCATCTAAAAAATCGTCCTGTAATTGAAAAGCCAAGCCCAAATTCAATCCAAATTCATAAATTAAATTTGCATTGGCTTCAGAAGTTTCGGCTACAATCGCGCCCATTTTCATCGCTGCAGCAACCAGAACGGCTGTTTTATATTCAATCATTTTCAGGTATTCCGGAACAGTAACATCTTTTCGGGCTTCAAAATCGACATCCCATTGTTGTCCTTCGCAAACTTCGAGAGCTGTCTTACTAAACAATTTTGCCAAGTCCCTAAAAATACCAGCTTCATATTGTTCAAAATATTGATAAGCCAAAATAAGCATCGCATCGCCAGACAAAATCCCCGTATTGAGATCCCATTTTTCATGAACCGTTTCGTGTCCTCGTCTTAAGGGCGCATCATCCATAATATCATCATGAACTAATGAGAAATTATGAAAAACTTCTACCGCCATAGCAGCCGGAAGTGCTTTTTTATAATCTGCATTAAAAACCTCCGAAGCCATCAAGGTCAATAAAGGCCTCATACGCTTTCCTCCTAAACCTATTATGTATTCAATAGGCTCGTATAAATTTTTAGGTTCTTTATGGATGGATTGATTCGTTAAATAACTTAAGAAAAAATCTCGATACTGACTGATGGCGTGCATAAAATATTTTTCGGCTAATTTACAGCATTCACCTTTGATTACAAACTTGCTTGTTAAATGAAATGTTAAAAAAACGCAAATACTTTGGAAACTATTTTTGTTTCCAAAGTTTCCATACTACATTTGCAAACGAAATTTTAACACTAAAGATTCCCGTTTCGTTTTTAAACTGAAACTCAACAGCTATCTCCTTTTAATTATGACAACAAAATGGACTATTGATTCAAATCAATCAGATGCTCTGATTAAAATTAGGCATTCCATAATAGCTTATTTAGCCGGAACCAAAAACAAGTTTGACGGTTTCTTAGATATTAAAAATAATGAACTGGAAAATGCCAGCATCACATTTGATCTAGACATCAACAACAAAGACACTAAACTAGAACAGGTGGATTCTCATTTAAAATTAAATGACCTTTTTGACACCAAGGCACATCCAATTATCAGTTTTAAATCGACATCGTTCCAAAAAGTAAACAAAAACATCAATTTTATCAAAGGAAATTTGACGGTAAAAAATATTACCAAAGTAGTAGAACTTGATGCAGAATTACTGGGAATTGAAACTTATAACGGGAGCACCAAAGCCACTTTTGAAATCACCGGAAACATCAATCGCAAAGATTTTGGCCTAACTTTAAATCCGCACAACCACTCTGGCGGATTAGCCTTGGGGCAAGATATTAAACTCGTTGCTAATTTAGAATTCAGCGCTTAAATAAAATCCATTTAATACAATGAAAGAGAAAATAGTATCAAAAGCCAGCGAATTGTTTTTAAAACTTGGTTTTAAAAGCATTACTATGGATGATATTGCAGGAGAAATGTGCATCTCAAAAAAAACAATTTACAAATATTTCTGCAATAAAGAGGTTTTAATAGAAGAATGCACAACAATGGTTCATCAGGAATTGCATCGGATAGTAGATACCATTGCAGCCAAAAATCACAATGCCATTCAGGAAAATTTTGAAATTAAAAAAATGTTTAAAGAGATGTTCAAGTCTACAGACTCTTCTCCTTTATACCAATTAAAAAAATATTATCCTAAAATGTACCATACGATAATCGAGCGGGAAATAGATGTATGCCAATCTTGGTTCAGACAAAATATTGAAAAAGGGATTAAGCAACAACTCTACCGTGAAGATTTAGACATTGACACTTATGTGCAATTCTATTACACACTAATTTTCACAGTTAACGAAAATACAATTTCTGAAAAAGAAGCACAAAATAAAGAACTACAAGCTCTTGAATACCATACAAGAGCTATGGCAACACCAAAAGGAATCACTGAACTAGAAAAAAATTTACTAAACCTTACTTATAATGAATAAACTAATTTTAATAACCATCTTCACATTTGCCTTGACAGCAAATGCACAAGGCGTAAAATCGCTAACACTAAAAGAAGCGATTAACTATGCTTTAGAGAATAAAGCCGATGCTCAAAAAGCAAAATTAAAAGTAGAAAATAGCGAATACCAAATACAAGAAGTTCGTTCCAGAGCCTTGCCACAAATTTCAGCAAATGGAGGGTTAACCTATAATCCCATAATACAAACCACAGTTATTGATGGCGCAGGATTTGGACAACCGGGAACAACCATTCAAGCTGCTTTTGGACAAAAATGGAATTCAGTTGCCGGCGTTTCTCTTACTCAAAACCTTTTTGACCAATCTGTTTTTACAGGTTTAAAAGCGGCAAAATCAACAAGAGAATTTTACCAAATCAACGCACAATTGACCGAAGAGCAGGTTATTGAGAGAGTCGCAAACAGCTACTACCAAATCTATGTTCAAAGACAAAACTTGGGCGTTTTAGACAATATGTATCAAAACACAGTCAAAGTAAAGAACATTATTCAAGGGCAATTTGACAATGGACTTGCCAAAAAAATTGATTTAGACCGAATCATCGTTAAAATTTCGAACATAAAAACCCAACGCCAACAAGTTCTCAACGGCGTTCAAATTCAGGAAAATACTTTGAAATTTTACATGGGAATGCCCATAGAAAACGCAATCGAAATTCCAAAAGCCGCCTTTGAAGTAACACCTATGGCATTGACTGAAGTTCCAAACACCGCAAACAGAACCGAATTCTTACTATTGAAAAAACAGGAAGAATTACTAGAATATCAAAAAAAGTCAGTTATAGCAGGATACTACCCTACTTTATCCCTTTCTGCAGGATACAACTATATAGGACAAGGTCCTAAAATGCCCTTAGGAGCAAAACCAGCAGACGGTGTTTACTGGTCCGATTTTTCCTCGATAGGATTGAATTTAAGAGTGCCTATTTTTTCCGGATTTGATACTCGTTCCAAAATCAGAAAAGCCGATGTTGAATTAAGATCGATTAAAGAAGACATCAACGATACAAAATTAGGTCTTGATTTGGCTTTCGCCAATGCAAAAACTCAAATTGACAATAGCTTGATCACTATTGAAAACCAAAAGGAAAATGCAAAACTTGCCCAAGAAGTTTTAGAAAACACCCGAAACAATTACGTTCAAGGATTGGCGACTTTAACTGATTTATTAGATGCTGAAAATTCTTTAACAGAAGCACAAAACAATTACACCTCTGCTATATTAGATTACAAACTGGCAGAAATCCAATTAATCAAATCAAAAGGAGAATTAAAAACACTTATTAAATAACTATCAAAATGAAAAAAACTATTATAACGATTGTAGCCATTGCTGGATCTTTGGCCTTAATTGGATTCATATTAACTAAAAACAAAAAAGAAAACGAAGAGAAAACGGCTATTGTTGCTGAAAAAAATGCAGCAGTATCTGTAAAAACAGCCACTGTAAAAACAGCAGAAGTTTCTCTAGATTTTAACGCCAATGGTAATTTTGAACCTACACAGGAATTGACTTTCTCTGCTGAAAAATCAGGAAAAGTAACCAGCGTTCTGGTAAAAGAAGGGGATTATGTAAATGTTGGACAAACGCTATTAATTGTTAGAAGTGACGTGATCAACGTAAACGCTCAAGCAGCACAAGCAGCATATCAAAATGCCAAAGCGGATTATAGCAGATACGAGAATGCCTTCAAAACAGGAGGTATTACAAAACAACAATTAGATCAGGCAAAATTAGCTTTAACAAATGCTGATGCTAATTTGAAACAAGCCAATATTAATGTTGGAGACACTAAAATAAAAGCCCCTATCAAAGGATTTATCAATAAAAAATATGTTGAACCGGGTTCTATTTTAACCGGAATGCCAGCAACTGCCTTGTTTGATATTGTAAATGTTTCCAAATTAAAATTGAAAGTTACTGTAAACGAAAGCCAAGTAGCCAGCTTAAAACTTGGAAATACAGTCAACATCTCTGCCAGCGTTTATCCTGACAAAAGCTTTTCTGGAAAAATTACATTTATTGCTGCAAAAGCGGATAGCAGCCTGAACTTTCCAGTAGAAATTGAAATCACAAACAATTCATCTAACGACCTAAAAGCAGGAATGTACGGAACGGCCCAATTTGCTTCTCAACAACAAAAACAAATGCTAACGGTAGTGCCTAGAAATGCTTTTGTAGGCAGTGTAAGTAGCAACGAAGTTTTTGTAGTAGAAAACGGTATTGCAAAATTGAAAAAGGTTACTGCAGGAAGAATCCTAGGAGATCAAGTCGAAATTATCAATGGATTAGCTGATGGTGAAATCGTAGTTATTACAGGTCAAATTAACCTACAAGACGGAAACACTGTAGAAATCATTAAATAATTGATTTTAAGAATCAACAAAAGAGAAATATGAAATTAGCCGAAATATCCATAAAACGTCCGTCGCTGGTAATTGTATTGTTTACAATTCTGACTCTTGGTGGATTATTCAGTTACAGCCAGCTAGGTTACGAACTGATTCCAAAATTTGAAACAAACGTGATTACGGTTTCAACTGTTTACCCAGGAGCTTCTCCGAGTGAAATAGAAAACACCGTAACCAAGAAGATTGAAGATGCCATTGCATCCTTAGAAAATATAAAAAAAATAGACTCTAAGTCTTACGAAAGCCTTTCGATAGTATCGATTACATTGACTTCGAATGCCAATGTTGACATCTCTATGAATGATGCCCAACGTAAAATTAATGCCGTTTTAAGTGACTTGCCAGATGATGCCGATCCGCCTTCGCTGACAAAATTTTCCCTGAGTGATTTACCTATTATGACCATTGGTGCCAATGGAAAAATGGACGAGGCCGAATTTTATGACTTAATCGACAAAAAAATCGCCCCTATTTTATCTCGTGTAAATGGAGTTGCTCAAGTGAACATTATTGGAGGCCAGGAACGTGAAATTCAGGTAAACCTTGATGCGGTAAAAATGCAAGGTTATGGACTATCAGTTCCACAGGTACAACAAGTGATTTTATCGTCAAACTTAGATTTCCCAACAGGAAATATTCAAACTCGTGAGCAAAAAATATTAATTCGTTTAGCGGGGAAATATAAAAATGTAAATGAGTTAAGAAATTTAGTAGTTTCCTCTCAAAACGGAATTCAAGTTCGTTTAGCAGATATTGCTGATGTTCAGGATACTCAAAAAATTGCCGAAAAAATTGCTCGTATTAACCAAAAAAGTGCCATTATTCTTCAAATTGTAAAACAATCTGATGCGAATGCGGTTGCCGTTAGTGAGCAATTATTAAATACTATTAAAACACTAGAAAGTGACTACAAACAGGTAGACTTAAAATTAAGCGTTGCAAAAGACAGTACAGTTTTCACCCTAGAAGCAGCTGACTCTGTTGTACATGATTTATTGATTGCCGTTCTTTTAGTTGCCTTTGTAATGCTGTTTTTCTTACACAGTATCCGAAACTCTTTGATTGTAATGGTAGCCATCCCAGCTTCATTAATCGCAACATTTATCGGGATTTACTTGTTGGGCTATACCCTTAACTTAATGAGTTTATTAGGACTATCGCTGGTGGTAGGTATTCTGGTTGATGATGCCATTGTGGTAATTGAGAATATTTACAGGCACATGGAAATGGGTAAGAGCCGAATTCGAGCTTCTTATGATGGAACTGCCGAAATTGGCGCCACCGTAACTTCGATTACCTTAGTAATTGTGGTTGTATTTTTACCAATTGCAATGAGTTCTGGTTTAGTTTCAAACATCATTACCCAATTTTGTGTTACAGTAATTATTTCCACTTTATTCTCTTTATTAGCTTCATTTACTATCATTCCATGGTTGTCTTCCCGTTTTGGAAAATTAGAACATATTGAAGGTAAAAATGCTTTTGGAAGAATTATCCTTGGCTTCGAAAGCTATTTAACACGTTTTACTAACTGGGTTTCTAACTTGCTAAACTGGTGTCTGGATCATTATATAAAAACGATTCTAGTGGTATTGGTTCTTTTCTTTGGATCCATTTTTTCACTACTTGGTGGTGGTTATATTGGTGGGGAGTTTTTCGCTGCATCGGATAGTGGTGAATTCTTAGTTCAAATCGAAATGCCAAAAGACGCTTCCTTAGATCAAACCAACTTTATGACTCAAAAAGCGGAAGCTTTCTTGAAAAATGAAGAATATGTTTTTAGTCAAATTACAACAGTAGGTCAAACCAGTGAAGGTCTTGGAGCATCGCAAGCAACAGCTTACAAAGCAGAGATCAACGTTAAAATGATTGATCAAAAAGATCGTACTGATGATGCTTCTGTATATGCTGCAAAAACAAAACGCAAACTGGAAAAAGTTTTAGTTGGTGCCAAAGTGAAAACCGTTCCTGTAGGTCTTCTAGGAACTGCCGAAGATGCTACTTTAGGATTGATTGTAACGGGGCCAAATGTTGATAGTGCAATGAAATTTGCAAAATTAGCTGAAGCTGAATTACGCAAAATTCCGGGTACAACTGAAATCAAACTAACAGTAGAAGACGGTAATCCGGAGATAAACGTACAAGTTGACCGTGATAAAATGGCTGCTTTAGGATTAAGCTTGCAAACTGTTGGTTTAACCATGCAAACAGCTTATAGCGGTAATACCGATGGGAAATTTAGAGCCGGTGAATATGAATATGACATCAACATTAAATACAATGCTTTTGACAGAAAAAACATTACTGATGTTAGTAATTTAATTTTCATTAATAGTGCCGGTCAGCAAATCAAACTAAATCAGTTTGCTAAAATCACCGAAGGTTCTGGCCCAAGTAAATTAGAACGTAGAGACAAAACTGCCTCGGTAACGGTACAAGGTCAAAACGTGGGAGTTCCAGCTGGAACAATTGTTGGTCAATGGCAGGAAAAACTTGACAAACTAGAGAAACCGGTAGGCGTAAACTACATTTGGGGAGGTGATCAAGAGAACCAAAGTGAAGGTTTTGGTACTTTAGGAATTGCATTGTTAGCCGCCATTATTTTGGTTTACCTTGTAATGGTTGGTCTTTATGACAGTTTTGTTCACCCGTTTGTAGTATTATTTGCTATTCCGCTATCGTTTATTGGAGTATTATTAGCCTTGGCTTTGACCAATAACTCATTGAACATCTTTACGATTTTAGGTATCATCATGTTAATTGGTCTGGTTTGTAAAAATGCGATCATGCTTGTCGATTACACGAACCAGCGAAGAGCCGCAGGCGAATCTATCCGTACTGCCTTAATCCAAGCAAATCATGCCCGTTTGCGTCCTATTTTGATGACAACAATAGCGATGGTATTTGGTATGCTTCCAATTGCATTAGCTTCTGGAGCGGGAGCAGAATGGAAAAACGGTTTGGCTTGGGTAATTATTGGAGGATTGATTAGTTCGTTATTCTTAACCTTGATTGTAGTTCCTGTGATCTATGAAATCATGGAAAAAATAATCCATAAATTCTCAAAAGGAGAAAAAATCGATTATGAAGCGGAGATGGTCGCTGATTATGTGCACCAAGAACTCAGCGAAGACGGTTTTAATCCAAAACACACTCTTTAAAAATTGAATAAATCAGTAATAAAAAACCTGCTCCAATGAGCAGGTTTTTTAGTTATAATGAATTCCTGATAATCAAAGAACACTTGTTTTCTATTTGTTCTTTCTTCCCTTTCAAGACCATTTGGGCCAAAATTTCTCCCATAGCCTCAAAATCTGTAGAAATGGTCGTGATGCCGTTTTCTACCACCTTTTTCAAAGCTGTTTCATTATAAGAAATAATACCATAATCACTCCCCAATTTCAAGTTCTGAAGCTTTGATTTTTCAATGACAGCCACTAAATCCCTGTCATTTGGAATAATGTAAGTTTCACCCACTTCAATCTCACGATTATCAAACTTTGTGATTACCTCGTGCTCAAATAAAAAGTCCTTACAAAAGTTTTCAAAACCCTCTTTCATCCCTAATGGTTCTCTAAAACCGGGAAAAATAATAATTAACTTTTTGAATTTATCCAATTTAGACTTCCCTTTCAACAAGGCATCATAAATGTCTTTTTTATGATTTTGATAGATGGCAGGATAGGATTTTAGGTCGGGATTAGTTTGATCCAATATAAATACTTCCTTCGCCGGCAAGCTTTTTATCGCCATAACTGCACCTGACAAATTTGTAGGCATTATAATATATTTAGTATAATTTCCGTTGCTTTCATTGATCAACTTTCGAAACATTTCATTATTGAAATGATGAAAGAAAATGTCGACCTGAACATCATTACCAATACTTTTTAAAAAAGAATTATAGATGTCTTCCTTGAAAATATTTAATTCATCAAACAATAAAAATATTTTTTGCTTGATGGTCACTTCAGTGCTCTTTATGTAATATCCTTTTCCAAGAATAGCATAAATAATTCCTCTTTTCTTTAATTCTTCGTAGGCTTGCAAGACAGTATCACGTGACAAAGAAAATTCTAAACAGACTTTGTTTATGGAGGGTAGCCGCTCCCCTTTTGCTAATATCCCTTTTTCAATTGCTTTTTCAATTGATAAAACTATTTGCCTATATTTTGGCAAACCCAAATTATTTTGAATTGAAATAATTTTCATGAACCTCTTTTTTTTTGGCCAAGTTACAAAAAACTGGTAGGTACTGGTGTATTTTATTAAAAAAATCCCTTTTTAAATTTCACATTCCATACAAAAACAACAAAAAACAAACACAAATCATATTTTTTTTCACAATAAAAAAGACAAGATGAAGAGTCTGCCTCTTTTGCGAACAATAACCTTATCAAGAAAACACAAAAAAACACCAATGCTTTCACATTGGTGTTTTTGATATAGTACTACTATATAAACTAGTTCAAAAGAGCATCCAATTCTACTTGAATCCTTGGACTAGAAGGTCTTGGCGCATCAGCCTTAACGATTTTTCCGTTTGGATCTATCAAAATAAATCTAGGAATTCCTGTAATATTAAAGTCTTTTACAAACTGAGAATTCCAATCATTATCTGCAAAAACCTGCACGCCTCCTAATTCTTTTTCTTTGATCATTGTTTTCCATTTTTCAATGTCTTTCAATTTATCAATAGACATACTTAAAAAAACAATGTTTTTACCATGATATTTCTCTTCCATTTTCTTTAAAAACGGAATTTCAGTACGACAAGGACCGCACCAAGTAGCCCAAACATCTATGTAAACATATTTCCCTCTAAAATCTTCTAATTTTGTTTTTCCGCCTTTATAGTTATCATACTCAAAAGAAGGAGATTGTGTACCGTTCATCTTATTTGTCTCCAAACCTTTTTGATGGTATTTAGTCAATCCTTCCAAAGATCTTTCTACACTTGTCTTTTGCAATTCCACAAATTTTGGATCTAATTTATTGTTGTTTAATTTCAACAAATCAGCCGTTTTTTTCTCCCCGATAAGTTTAGCAAAACCTTCTTCATTTGAAGCTAAAAGCGAATCATAATCGTATTTTGAATCTTCAATTGCGTTTTGTGCCAAAAAATTATTCTCAACAGCTCCTTTTCCGGAATACACAATTGACTCATCAAATTTTTGAGCATCCATTTTAAGCTTTAAATCATAACCATTTTTAAGAAATAATTGAGTGTATTCCTTACCATCAAACAACATATAGAAACCTTCTTCTACAGAAAAAGAATCTTTAAAAATCCCATCTTTTCCAACTAAAATCTTTTTTACTTCCTTTCCATTATTTCTATCCAGAAAGCTAATAGCATCAGTATTCCTATTGGCAATTTCAGCTTTAAAAGACAAGGTGGCCTTGGTTTGTCCTATCACATTAACAGCACTCACAAGCGCTAAGGCGATAAAAAGTAATTTTTTCATATGGTTATAGTTTAATATTTTCAACCAAATCTAATTGATTAATCTGAAGTGAAATTAAAAATTAACAAAAAATTAATTTATTGAAGTTTGCCTCTTTTCGGGATTAATTTAATTTTTGTCGCTACTTTTGTATCCTAAAATTTTGATAATGTATAGAAGTCATAACTGTGGAGAACTTAACGCTTCACATATTAATACTGAGGTTACTCTAGCCGGTTGGGTTCAGAAATCCAGAGATAAAGGTTTTATGAATTGGGTAGATTTAAGAGATCGTTACGGAATCACTCAACTTATTTTTGACGAAGGCCGTACGGACAAATCCGTTTTTGAATTAGCCAAAACACTTGGACGCGAATTTGTTATCCAAGTAAAAGGAACCGTTATCGAGCGTGAAGCCAAAAACAAAAACATCCCAACAGGTGAAATCGAGATTTTAGTTACTGAACTAAACATATTGAACAGCGCTTTGACACCTCCTTTCACTATAGAAGATGAAACTGACGGTGGCGAAGACATTCGAATGAAATACCGTTACTTGGACATCAGAAGAAATCCGGTAAAAAACAGCTTGCTTTTCCGTCACAAAGTGGCAATGGAAGTTCGAAAATATCTTTCAGACTTGGATTTCTGCGAAGTGGAAACCCCATACTTAATCAAATCGACTCCGGAGGGAGCAAGAGATTTCGTTGTACCAAGCCGTATGAACGAAGGTCAGTTTTATGCTTTACCGCAATCGCCGCAAACTTTCAAACAATTATTGATGGTGGGCGGAATGGATAAATATTTCCAAATCGTAAAATGTTTCCGCGATGAAGATTTACGTGCTGACCGTCAACCTGAGTTTACACAGATCGATTGCGAAATGGCATTTGTAGAACAAGAAGACATTCTAAATGTTTTTGAAGGACTGACAAGACATTTACTAAAAGAAATAAAAGGAGTAGACGTAGATAAATTCCCTAGAATTACCTACGATTACGCCATGAAAACCTATGGAAATGACAAACCGGATATTCGTTTCGGGATGGAATTTGGCGAATTAAACGAATTTGCGCAACATAAAGAATTCCCGGTATTCAATGCCGCCGAACTAGTTGTCGGGATTGCGGTTCCGGGAGTCGGAAATTATACCCGCAAAGAAATTGACGCTTTAATTGACTGGGTTAAGCGTCCTCAAATTGGCGCATCAGGAATGGTTTATGTGAAATGCAATGAAGACGGCACCTACAAATCTTCTGTTGACAAATTTTACGATCAAGATGATTTATCCAATTGGGCAAAAACAACCGCAGCAAAAGCAGGTGACATGATTTTCGTTCTTTCCGGTCCGGCAGATAAAACACGTGCTCAATTAAGTGCTTTGCGTATGGAATTAGCAACTCGTTTAGGTTTGCGCAAACCGGAAGAATTTGCTCCGCTTTGGGTTGTTGACTTCCCTTTATTAGAGTTTGACGAAGAAAGCGGTCGCTACCACGCCATGCACCATCCGTTTACCTCTCCAAAGCCAGAGGACATGCACTTATTGGAAACCAATCCAGGAAAAGTTCGTGCTAATGCCTATGATATGGTTTTGAATGGTAATGAAATTGGAGGAGGTTCAATTCGTATCCACGATAAGGAAACTCAACAATTAATGTTTAAATACTTAGGATTTACCGAAGAAGAAGCCAAAGCACAATTCGGGTTCTTGATGGATGCCTTCCAATTTGGAGCTCCACCACACGGAGGATTGGCATTTGGATTAGACCGTTTAGTAGCAATTTTAGGAGGCCAAGAAACCATTCGTGATTTCATAGCCTTTCCAAAAAACAACTCTGGAAGAGATGTTATGATAGACGCCCCTTCAACAATTGATGCTTCGCAATTAAAAGAGTTACACATAAAACTAGCTAGCATCTAAAGGACGAAATCACTGAATATCAATATTTTTGCAAAAAAATATTAGAATTTTAGCGTTCGTATTATATTAAAGATTACATTTGCCTCATTATAAATTATTATTACTATTACAATGCGTACAGGTACAGTTAAATTTTTCAATGAGTCTAAAGGTTACGGATTCATTACAGACGAAGAAACAGGAAAAGACATTTTTGTTCACGCTTCAGGAATCAACGCGGAAGAATTGCGCGAAGGTGACAGAGTTAGCTATGAAGAAGAAGAAGGAAGAAAAGGAAAAGTTGCTGCGAAAGTAGCAGTTATCTAAGCATAAAAAAATATTTTTTTTTGCCTACGAATGTTTAAAACGTTCCGATTTATTTCGGAACGTTTTTTTTTGCTTACATCGAAAAGCACCGCTAAGAAAATACAAAACAAAATTTCTTATTTATAATCATTAAAAATTAAGGAGTAACCGCATTTTCGCTCCAACTAATTTCCGGATTTGGCTTGTGTTTTAATTCCTTGAAACCTATCTTTGTGGCTTATTTTAGTGCTAAAAAAGACAATTATGCAATCTGATCAATTAAATTATATTCCTATTTTAATACAGTTTTTACTGGCTGTTGGATTTGTTGCAGGAACAATCATCGTTTCTGGAAAATTAGGCCCAAAAAGGTCTTCTAAAGTTAAAGATGCTAATTTCGAGTGTGGGATCGAATCCGTAGGAAATGCTCGAATTCCTTTTTCGGTAAAATATTTTCTTGTTGCCATTCTTTTTGTTCTGTTTGACATCGAAGTAATTTTCCTTTATCCTTGGGCTGTCAACTTCAAAGAACTTGGTATCGAAGGCATGATTAAAATGTTGATATTCATGTCTTTACTTCTTATTGGCTTTTTCTATATCATCAAGAAGAAAGCTTTAGAGTGGGAATAATAAATTTATTTTAAATTAAAAATGATGAATTAAAAATGGTTTTGAACATTCAAAATTTACAATTCAAAATTCAAAATAAAAATATAAAATGAGCAATTCAAATATAAAAATGGTTGAACCGCCAGAAGGTGTTGTAGGCGAAGGTTTCTTTGCCACAAAACTAAATGATGTTGTAGGTTTAGCTAGAGCTAATTCACTTTGGCCTTTGCCTTTTGCAACTTCTTGTTGCGGTATTGAGTTCATGGCGACCATGGCATCTCATTATGATTTGGCACGATTTGGATCTGAGCGTGTGAGTTTCTCTCCGCGTCAAGCAGATATGCTGCTGGTAATGGGAACTATTTCGAAAAAAATGGCCCCAATTTTACGCCAGGTATATGAACAAATGTCAGAACCTCGTTGGGTTATTGCTGTTGGTGCTTGCGCAACATCAGGAGGAATTTTTGACACCTACTCTGTCCTTCAAGGAATTGACAAAGTAATTCCGGTTGATGTTTATGTTCCAGGTTGCCCTCCGAGGCCAGAGCAAATTGTAGATGGAGTAATGAGATTGCAAGAACTAGTAAAAAATGAATCTGTAAGAAGAAGAAGTTCTCCAGAGTACCAAGAATTATTAGCTTCTTATAATATCAAATAATCAAGATGGCATTAGAAAATACAGATATTCAAGATAAATTAACGCAAAACTTTGGTGAAGAAGTTTTCAATTTTCAACAGCAAAAAGACATTTTTACTTTTGAAATTGATGCTGACAAAAATAAAGCTATCATTTTATTCTTGAAAAACGATCCTAGCTTACAATTTCACTTTTTGACTGACTTATGCGGAATACATTATCCAGATAATGAAGTTAACAAGCAATTTGCAATTGTATATCATTTGCACAATTGGTACGAAAACAAACGTATAAAAATCAAAACCTACATCAACGGTGAAAAACCGGAAATAAAAACAATATCCAACATTTTCCTAAGTGCAAACTGGATGGAAAGAGAAACGTTTGATTTTTATGGAGTAGATTTTATAGGTCATCCACAATTGAAACGTATTTTAAATATGGATGAAATGATTTCTTTCCCAATGCGTAAAGAGTTCCCTATGGAAGACGGCGGAAGAACAGATAAAGACGATCGTTTTTTCGGTAGAACAATAGACAATTGCTAAAAACACATTTTATAATTTTTCACATTCTATAAATGTCAGAACTATTATTACCCCCAGAGCATCGATATGCTAAAATAATAAAAGAGAAGCTAAATGAAGACGGAAGCGAGCTTTCTATTCTGAATTTAGGCCCTACTCACCCTGCTACACACGGAATTTTTCAAAACATATTGTTAATGGATGGGGAACGGATTTTAGATGCCGAACCAACTATTGGCTACATTCACCGTGCTTTTGAAAAAATCGCTGAAAATCGTCCTTTTTACCAAATTACTCCACTTACGGACCGAATGAACTATTGCTCTTCCCCTATCAACAATATGGGATGGTGGATGACTGTAGAAAAACTATTGGATATTGAAGTGCCAAAACGTGCGCAATATTTAAGGGTTATCGTGATGGAATTGGCCAGAATAGCGGATCACATTATCTGTAACTCTATTCTAGGGGTAGATACGGGTGCTTATACCGGCTTCCTTTATGTTTTCCAGTTTAGAGAAAAAATATACGAAATCTACGAAGAAATTTGTGGCGCTCGTTTAACAACGAATATGGGAAGAATTGGTGGTTTCGAAAGAGACTGGTCACCAGAAGCTTTTAGAAAATTAGACTTGTTTTTAGAAGAATTTCCGGCAGCTTGGAAAGAATTCGAAAACTTATTCGAAAGAAATAGAATTTTTATTGACAGAACCGTAAACGTTGGACCAATATCTGCTGAACAAGCCATGTCCTACGGATTCACAGGGCCGAACTTACGTGCCGCAGGTGTCGATTACGATGTTCGTGTAGCACATCCGTACAGTTCTTACGAGGATTTTGACTTCATAATTCCAGTAGGAAAATCAGGTGATACTTACGACCGTTTTTGCGTGCGTAACGCCGAAGTTTGGGAAAGCTTAAGTATCATTCGTCAAGCATTGGCAAAAATGCCGGAAGGAAATGAATATCATGCCGAAGTTCCTGATTATTACCTGCCTCCAAAAGAAGATGTTTACACTAGCATGGAATCGTTAATATATCACTTTAAAATTGTAATGGGAGAAGTCCCTGTTCCAGTGGCAGAAATATATCATGCAGTAGAAGGCGGTAACGGAGAACTTGGTTTTTATTTAGAAACAGACGGAAGCCGTACTCCTTATAGACTCCATTTTAGAAGACCTTGCTTTATTTATTATCAAGCCTATCCTGAAATGATCAAAGGAGCATTACTCTCTGATGCTATTGTGATTTTGTCAAGTTTAAATGTAATTGCCGGAGAATTAGACGCATAAATTATGGAACGTACACATTACAAACAAGAAATAAACATGACTGAAGCATTGATGAATCGCATCAATGAATTAATTAGTCATTATCCTGCAGACAAACGAAAATCAGCCTTACTCCCTGTTTTACACGAAGTTCAGGACGCTCATGAAAACTGGCTGAGTATCGAACTAATGGATAAAGTAGCCGAAATTCTTCAAATACTACCCATTGAAGTTTATGAGGTGGTTTCCTTTTATTCCATGTACAATCAGAAACCTGTTGGGAAATACATGTTTGAATTTTGTCAAACTTCACCATGTTGCTTAAACGGCACCGAAGACTTGATGGATTATACCTGTGAAAAACTGGGTGTAAAAATCGGAGAAACTACTCCAGACGGACTCTTTGAAGTAAAAGGAGTAGAATGTCTGGGAGCCTGTGGTTATGCCCCGATGATGCAATTGGGTGATTTTTACAAAGAGCATCTTACCAAAGAAAAAATCGATCAGCTAATTGCTGATTGCCGAGATAATAAAATAATATTACACGATAAATAAGATGTCAAAAAAAATATTATTAGACAAAATAAACATTCCTGGAATCAAAACCTATGAAGTATACCGTCAAAACGGTGGTTATGCTTCGGTCGAAAAAGCGATCAAATCAATGACTCCTGACGAAGTTGTTGAGCAAGTTAAAACATCAGGACTTCGTGGTCGTGGTGGCGCTGGATTCCCTGCCGGAATGAAATGGAGTTTTATTGATAAAAAATCAGGAAAACCAAGACATTTAGTTTGTAATGCCGATGAATCAGAGCCAGGGACATTCAAAGACCGTTATTTGATGGAATTTATTCCTCATTTACTGATTGAAGGAATGATTACTTCCAGTTTTGCTTTGGGCGCAAACCTTTCTTACATCTACATTCGTGGAGAATACATGTGGGTTTATAAAATTCTGGAAAGAGCCATCGCCGAAGCAAAAGCGGCAGGTTGGTTAGGAAAGAATATATTAGGCTCTGGTTATGACTTAGAACTTTATGTTCATTGTGGTGCCGGTGCTTACATCTGTGGGGAAGAAACCGCATTGATTGAATCCTTAGAAGGAAAAAGAGGAAATCCTCGTATCAAACCGCCATTCCCAGCCGTTTCAGGACTTTGGGCTAATCCTACAGTGGTTAACAATGTAGAAACTATAGCTACGGTGCCATGGATTATCAATAATTCTGGTGATGATTATGCAAAAATTGGAATCGGAAGATCTACGGGAACCAAATTAATTTCGGCTTCAGGAAATATCAAGAATCCGGGTGTTTATGAAATTGAATTGGGTTTAAGTGTTTACGAATTCATGAATTCAGATGAATATTTAGGCGGCATGAGTTCTGACCGACCTTTGAAAGCATTAGTGCCCGGAGGATCATCAGTGCCAATTTTACCTGCCGATTTAATATACAAAACCGCCAACGGTGAAGACCGCTTGATGTCTTACGAATCTTTGAGTGACGGTGGATTTGCAACAGGATCAATGTTAGGTTCGGGAGGTTTTATAGTTTACGATGATACGGCTTGTATTGTACGTAACACTTGGAATTTTGCCCGTTTTTACCACCACGAAAGTTGCGGACAATGTACCCCATGTCGTGAAGGTACAGGATGGTTAGAAAAAGTATTACATCGTATCGAAAACGGCCACGGTCGTGAAGAAGATATCGATTTGCTTTGGAGCATTCAAAGTAAAATTGAAGGGAACACTATTTGTCCATTAGGTGATGCGGCTTCTTGGCCGGTAGCAGCAGCTATCCGTCATTTTAGAGACGAATTTGAATACCATGTTCGCTTCCCGGAAAGAATAAAAAACAGAAACCATTTTGTTGCTGAACCTTTTGAAAAAGTAAAGCATTTAGTAACGAAACAAACAGTTTAAATTAGTTTCAAGTTTTAAGTTTTTTTTAGTTTCAAGTGTAGCAACCTGAAACTTTAAACTTTTAAACTAAAAAAACAAAAGTAAGAAATGAAAGTAACAATAGACGGTCAAGCGATTGAAGTAGAACCAGGGACAACCATTCTACAAGCAGCACGTATGATAGGCGGGGAATCTGTTCCACCAGCAATGTGCTACTATTCTAAATTAAAAGGGAGCGGCGGAAAATGCCGTTGCTGTTTAGTAGAAGTTGCCAAAGGAAGTGAAGCAGATCCAAGACCAATGCCTAAACTAATGGCTTCCTGTGTAACAGGATGCATGGACGGCATGGAAGTAAACAGCAAATCTTCTGACAGAGTAAAAGAAGCCAGAGAATCAGTAACTGAATTCTTATTAATCAACCACCCACTAGACTGTCCTATTTGTGACCAAGCGGGCGAATGTGATTTACAGGATTTAAGTTTTGAGCACGGAAAGGCAAAAAGTCGTTTCATTGAAGAAAAAAGAACTTTTGAACCAGAAGATATTGGTCCAAATATTCAACTGCATATGAATCGTTGTATTTTATGCCAAAGATGTGTACAAGTTGCCGATCAATTGACAGATAAACGTGTACACGGTGTAATGGACAGAGGCGATCATTCGAATATTTCGACTTGTATCTCTAAAGCAATCGACAATGAATTTTCAGGAAACATGATCGATGTGTGCCCAGTAGGCGCATTGACTGATAAAACCTTCCGTTTCAAATCAAGAGTTTGGTTCAACAAACCATTCAATGCACACAGGGATTGCGACAAATGTTGCGGAAAAACAACCCTTTGGATGTTTGGAGACGAAATACAAAGAGTTACCGGAAGAAAAGACATCTATCATGAAGTAGAAGAATTTATCTGCAACGGCTGCCGTTTTGACCATAAAGATCCTGCTGATTGGGTTATTGAAGGACCAAGAGAGTTCGATAAAGATTCGGTTATCAACCAAAACAATTATACGCAAGAACTAGAAACAGTTCACATAGCTACCGAAGAAGGAATTCTTAAAGGAAGAGAGCAAGACCGTAAGAAAATAAGCATGTCTGCTATCCCATTGAAGAAAGAAGAAGGAGAAGATTTTAAACATGGTAATCTTTAAAAAATGGATAGTACAATCATTATAGAAAAAAGCATCATCATACTAGTCGTTTTTGCCATTACTATGCTTATGGCAATGTACTCTACTCTTGCTGAAAGAAAAGTTGCCGCCTGGATACAAGACCGTATTGGTCCCAACAGAGCCGGAAAAGGTGGTGTTTTACAACCACTTGCCGATGGATTAAAATTATTCTCCAAAGAAGAATTTGAACCAAACACACCAAACCGTTTTTTATTTTTCGTAGGTCCGGCAATTGCCATGAGCACCGCTCTAATGACCAGCGCCGTAATTCCTTGGGGAGATAAATTTCATCTTTTTGGGAGAGACATCATTTTACAAGCCACTGACATTGATGTTGCCTTATTATACATCATCGGTATATTGTCTATAGGTGTTTACGGAATTATGATCGGTGGATGGGCATCTAACAATAAATTCTCCTTAATGGGTGCAATTCGTGCCGCTTCACAAATGATCTCTTATGAAGTAGCGATGGGATTGTCATTAATAGCCTTATTGATGATGACTGGTACCTTGAGTCTAAGAGAAATTTCATTACAACAAGAAGGAATGAACTGGAATGTGTTTTACCAGCCACTTTCTTTCTTGATTTTCTTAGTTTGTGCCTTTGCAGAAACTAACAGAACACCATTTGACTTAGCGGAATGTGAAACCGAATTAATTGGAGGATATCATCTAGAGTATTCTTCGATGAAAATGGGATTCTATTTATTTGCTGAATATGCCAATATGTTTATCTCCTCTGCTATACTTGCCGTTTTATTCTTTGGAGGTTATAATTATCCCGGAATGAGCTGGGCTGTGGAGAACTGGGGTGTAAACATTGCCAATGTAATAGGAATTGGAGTATTATTTGTAAAAATATGCGGTTTCATTTTCTTCTATATGTGGGTAAGATGGACAATTCCAAGATTTAGATACGATCAATTGATGCACTTAGGATGGAGAATTTTAATTCCATTGTCTATCATCAATATCATTATTACCGGAATCGTAATTTTGAGAGCTGAAATAGCAGTATTCTTAGGGTTTTAATTAGAAAAGATCAGCTCATTCCTAAGCTAACAGGAATGGCTACAAATAAAATAAAAAAATGTCAATAGAAAGCATATCCTTATCGGGAAGAAAAAAGCAAGTCTCCAATAAAGAGATGAGCTTTTGGGAAAGAATGTACCTTGTTGCGATTGTCAAAGGTTTGATGATTACATTAAAACATTTATTCTCCAGAAAAGTGACCATTCAATATCCTGAACAGGTTCGTGAAATGAGTCCTGTCTATAGAGGCCAACACCAATTGAAACGTGATGAACTAGGGAGAGAAAACTGTACCGCATGTGGATTATGCGCACTTTCTTGCCCGGCAGAAGCCATTACAATGAAAGCCGCTGAACGCAAACCAGAAGAAAAAATGCTATACCGCGAGGAAAAATATGCTTCAATCTATGAAATCAACATGTTGCGTTGTATTTTTTGCGGATTGTGTGAAGAAGCTTGTCCAAAAGACGCTATTTACCTGACTACTTCAAAAGTATTGGTTCCCGCTAACTATGACAGAGAAGATTTTATTTTCGGTAAAGACAAATTAGTTATGCCTTTGGATATCGCAATGAAAAATGCTCAACTTAAAAACGCTAACTAATGTCAACGATACTTATTATATTTTGTGTTTTAGCTGCCATCACTTTGGCAACAGCCTTTTTGACTATTTTTAGCAGAAACCCTATTCACAGTGCACTTTATTTGGTAATCTGTTTTTTCTCTATTGCAGGTCATTATTTATTATTGAACTCTCAGTTTCTGGCAATAATGCATCTTATTGTCTATTCAGGGGCAATTATGATTTTATTCTTGTTTACTGTCATGTTGATGAATTTAAATAAAGAAAATGAAGTACATAAACCAAGAATTACGCGTTTAGGAGCTATTGTCTCTTTTTGTTTGATTTGTATCGTTCTAATTTTGGTTTTTATCAACTCTAAACCAATTATTGGCGAATATGTTACCACAGGAGAAGATTACCAATCCATAAAAGTTTTGGGTCATGTGTTGTTGAACGAATATATGGTACCTTTTGAATTTGCCTCTATTCTGCTTTTAGTAGCAATGATTGGAGCAGTTCTATTGTCTAAAAAAGAAAAAAAAGAGAAATAACATGAATAATATTTTAAATGAAATAGGCATCGAAAACTACATTTTTCTCTCTACTATACTTTTTTGTATTGGGATTTTTGGAGTTTTATACAGACGCAATGCTATCATTGTATTTATGTCTATCGAAATTATGTTGAATGCGGTCAACCTTTTATTTGTTGCCTTTTCTACATATCACCAAGATGCCCAAGGACAAATCTTTGTGTTTTTCTCAATGGCTGTTGCGGCCGCAGAGGTTGCAGTAGGTCTAGCCATTCTAGTTTCGATCTTTAGAAATTTAGGTTCGATTGACATCAATAATTTAAAAAACTTAAAAGGATAAACTATAATGAATACAAATTTAGCTTTACTCTTATTATTAGCTCCTTTTTTAGGATTTTTATTTAATATTTTCTTCGGAAAAAACATTGGAAAAACGGCTTCTGGGATAATCGGAACACTCACTGTAGTGCTTTCATTTGCGCTAAGCATTTTCTTTTTTCTTAAAATAAATCAAAGCCAACAACCAATCAGCATTCAACTATTTGATTGGATTCAAATCAGTAATTTCAAAGTAGATTTTGGTTTTCTTCTAGATCAATTATCTGTTTTATGGTTGCTTTTTGTAACCGGAATTGGTTCCCTGATACACTTGTACTCCATCAGCTACATGCATGATGATGAGAACATGCACAAATTTTTTGCTTATTTGAATCTGTTTATCTTCTTCATGATTGCTTTGGTAATTGGAAGCAACTTATTGGTATTATTTATCGGTTGGGAAGGCGTTGGACTTTGTTCTTACCTACTTATCGGATTTTGGCATAAAAACCAAGACTTCAATGATGCGGCTAAAAAAGCGTTTATCATGAACAGAATTGGTGATTTAGGATTGTTAATCGGGATATTCATCATCGGCTCATTATTCTCAACTTTAGACTATGCAACTTTAAAAACAGCTATCGCTGGAGCAACAGATCTAAATATGTACTGGATTTCGGCTGCGGCCTTTGCTTTATTCATTGGAGCTTGCGGAAAATCGGCACAAATTCCATTGTACACTTGGTTGCCGGATGCAATGGCAGGACCTACGCCGGTTTCGGCATTGATACATGCCGCAACTATGGTTACCGCTGGGATCTTCATGATCACAAGATTGAATTTCTTATTTGATTTAGCTCCAGACGTTCAAAATATTATCGCTATTGTTGGTTCCGTTACTGCTTTGGTAGCTGCAACAATTGCCTTGGTACAAACCGACATCAAAAAAGTTTTGGCCTATTCTACAGTTTCACAATTGGGATTAATGTTTTTAGCATTAGGATTAGGCGCCTATGAAGTTGCCGTTTTCCACGTGATCACACATGCTTTCTTCAAAGCTTGTTTGTTCTTGGGTTCTGGTTCAGTTATTCATGCTTTGCACGGAGAACAAGACATGCGCAAAATGGGTGGATTGAAAAAAGTAATGGGAATTACATTTATCACTTTCTTAATCTCTTCATTGGCGATTTCCGGAATTCCACCATTTTCAGGATTTTTCTCGAAAGATGAAATCTTGTTAGTGGCTTTTGAACACAATAAAGTATTATGGTTTATCGCTTCATTGGCTTCGCTTATGACCGCTTTTTATATGTTCCGTTTATTATACCTTACATTCTTCAAAGAATTTAGGGGCACAGCCGAACAAAAAAGTCATTTACACGAAAGTCCTTCTCTCATCACTTTTCCTTTAATTGTTTTGGCAATTTTAGCTACAATTGGTGGATTGATTAGTTTACCAACGAACAGCTGGTTGAATGCTTATCTTGCTCCTTTATTTACACGAACAACAACCGAAGCACATCATTTTGGAACTACGGAATATGTCTTGATGGCCGTAGCCGTAATTGGTGGAATAGTAGGAATTGCAATTGCTTATACAAAATACATCAAACAAAATCAAATTCCTGCCGAAGATGCTCAGATTACTGGTTTTGCAAAAGTTTTATATAACAAATATTATGTAGATGAAATCTATGACTTTTTATTTGTAAAATCAACAAACAGCCTATCTAGATTTTTTAGAGACAATATCGAAACTACATTGTCCTCAGCTGTTTTTGGATTAGAAAAAGTAACCAACGAAATAGCGTTTCAAGGAAGAAAATTACAAAGCGGAAGTATCGGTTTTTATCTTTTTGCTTTTGTTTTAGGGCTTTGCGCCATTGTAACCTATTTATTTTTAGCTCAATAATTTTATACCATGAACGTATCACTACTATTAATTATACTTCTTGTTGGTGCATTTGCAACTTATCTTGCCGGTGACAAACTGGCTCCAAAAGTGGCTTTATTCTTTGGATTATCAGCTTTAGGATGTTCCATTGTATTATTAAACCATTTTAATGCCGGCGAAAACATTAGCTTCATAAGCCAATGGATCAACCAACCCAATATTGCTTTTGCTTTAAAAGCGGACGGTCTTTCAATCGCTATGCTATTATTGACAACGGCTTTGACTCCAATTATTATCTTTTCATCTTTTGGAAATGATTATAAAAATGCAAAAACCTTCTATAGTCTAATCTTGTTTATGGCTTTTGCTATGGCAGGAACTTTCTTAGCAGCCGATGGACTTTTATATTACATTTTCTGGGAATTGTCATTAATCCCTATTTACTTCATCGCATTAATTTGGGGTAACGGTGATACCGAAGAACGCAAAAAAGCAGTGGTAAAATTCTTTATCTATACCCTTGCCGGATCTTTATTCATGCTGGTTGCTTTTGTTTATTTGTACCAACAAGCAGGAAGCTTCCTATTGGAAGATTTATACAAATTAAATTTATCGGCTACTGAGCAATTGTGGATCTTCTTGGCTTTTTTCTTGGCCTATGCTATCAAAATTCCACTTATTCCTTTTCACACTTGGCAAGCCAGCGTATACCAAAAAGCGCCAACTGCGGGAACAATGCTTCTTTCAGGAATTATGCTAAAAATGGGATTGTACAGCGTTATCCGTTGGCAATTGCCTATTGCTCCGCTAGCAGCAAAAGAGTATATGCATATCTTCATTGGTCTTGGAATCGCTGGAGTTATCTACGGTTCAATTGTGGCTTTAAGACAAAAAGACTTGAAAAAATTATTGGCCTACTCTTCATTAGCCCACGTTGGACTAATTGCTGCGGGAAGTTATACACTAACTATTGACGGATTACGCGGTGCGGTTTTACAAATGATTGCTCACGGTTTTGTGGTTGTTGGATTGTTCTTCATTGCTGAAATCATTTTCAGAAGATACGAGACCAGAACTATTGCTGATATGGGTGGTATTCGTACCCAATCGCCAAAATTCGCTTCGATGTTCTTAATTTTAGTATTAGCATCTGTGGCACTTCCTACCACTTTCAACTTTGTTGGAGAATTTACCGTATTGTACAGTCTTTCTCAAATCAATATATGGTTTGCCTTTTTAGGAGGAACAACCATTATTTTGGGAGCTTACTATATGTTGAAAATGTACCAAAACGTAATGCTAGGAGAAACTAATAGCAAATTATTTGCGGATGTTACTGCTAAAGAAGCGATAACATTGGTACTTATTATCGCCGTTATTTTCTTCTTTGGAATGTATCCAAAACCAATTACAGACTTGATCACACCAAGTTTGGTAAATATTTTAACTCAAATTAATAGAATTAACTAGTCAAATAAAAATAATGAATACATTAATAGCTATAATAGGATTAGGTGTTTTATGCCTTTTATTTGAAATTTTCGAATGGAGAAAAGCGATTATTCCAGTAACCGTTATTGGATTATTGGCAGTCCTTGGGTTGAATATATCAGAATTCAATTCTCCCGAAGCCTACTACAACAACATGATGATTGTGAGTGAATTTTCTACCGCATTTTCCTCTTTGTTTATCATCTTAACTATTTTCTTGGTAATCTTAAGTCATAAATTTTACGAAAACCAACAGGGAAAACTATCTGATTTCATTGCCATAAAGATATTCTTGCTTGCAGGAGCAGTTGCTATGGTTTCTTTTGGAAACTTAGCCATGTTCTTCTTAGGGATCGAAATTTTATCTATTGCTTTATACGTTTTGGCGTCAAGCAGCAGACTGAGCGTAAAAAGTAACGAAGCGGGATTAAAATACTTCCTGATGGGATCTTTTGCCTCAGGAATCATCTTATTTGGTATCTGTTTAATATACGGAGCCATGGGAAGTTTTGATGTTATTGAAATCAGCGAATTATCCCGTTCTGCCGAACTACCGGTTTGGTTTCCTATTGGGATTATTTTAGTTGTTATCGGAATGTTTTTCAAGATTGCCGCTGTTCCTTTCCATTTCTGGGCGCCGGATGTTTATGAAGGTTCTCCAACATTGACAACTGCCTTAATGAGTACTTTGGCAAAGGTGGTAGCTATTGCTACTCTATTCAAACTGTTAAACGTGATGAATGCAGATCTTTCACCTTCTTTCCAATTAGTGATTGTTATTATCTCTATGGCTTCCATGACCGTAGGAAATATCATGGCATTAAGACAAGTAAACGTAAAACGTATCTTAGCTTTCTCTGGAATTTCTCATGCTGGTTTCATGTTAATGACCTTGTTAAGTACAACAAACGCAGCCGGAACCTTATTGTACTATACCTCTGCTTATGCCTTGGCTGGAATCGCAGCTTTTAGCGTAATTCTATATGTTTGTAAACACAACGAAAACGAAGATATCACGAACTTCCACGGCTTAGGAAAAACAAACCCTTTATTAGCCGCTATTCTAACTGCTTCGTTATTGTCTATGGCTGGAATCCCAATATTTTCTGGATTCTTTGCAAAACTGTTTTTATTCAATCAGACCATCCAGGCGGGTTATATCGCCTTAGTGATAGTTGCCGTAGTCAATTCAATTATAAGCGTTGGGTACTACTTTAAACTGATTCTAGCAATGTATACCAAAGAGCCAAACGAAGAAAGAACCGGAACTCCCATTACGATTTATGCCGTTGCTGTTATAGCAATTGTACTGAATATTGCTTTAGGATTGTTCCCTTCCTATGTTTTGGATTTGTTGGCCTAAACAAAAAAACTTCTATAAAAACACAAAACCATCAAGAGCAATTTTGATGGTTTTTTTATGGTTGACTTTTACAATTAAAAACCAATTTCCTAATAAAAACCAAAAATACATTTTGTTCCAAAAGCTTTTCAGTACATTTGTATATACAAATAAATTTCGCTCTAAAATAGATCAAGGATGGAAAATAAATTAAAAATACAAATCTGGTCGGATATCATGTGTCCGTATTGTTATATTGGGAAAAGAAGAATCGAATCAGCGCTGGAGCAATTCGAACATAAAAATGCCGTAGAAATTGAATGGAAAAGCTTTCAGCTTGACGCAAATTTTGTAGCCTCGGAAGGAGATAATTTGACTGAACATCTGGCAGAAAAATACCAGAAAAACAAAGAATGGGCTCAAGAAATGATGGACAACATGACCAAAAATGCTAAAAATTCAGGATTGGATTTTCATTTTGAAAAAGCGGTAATGGCCAATTCATTTGATGCCCATCGTTTATTGCATTTGGCCAAGAAATTCCAACTAGGCAACGAACTAAAAGAACTCTTATTTAAAGCGTACTTGACTGATGGAAAAAACATAGGAGACTTAGAAACCTTAAAGCAACTAGGAATCGAGGCTGGCCTTGACGCCACTGCAATCGAGGCTGTTTTACAATCAGATACCTATTCAGAAAACGTAAAACAAGATATCGAAATGGCGCAAAAAATAGGTGTTCAAGGCGTTCCCTTTTTTGTTTTAGACAATAAATATGCTATTTCAGGCGCACAACATGTCGATACTTTTGTTCAAACCATTCAAAAAGTATGGGAAGAAGGACAATTTGATTCCAAAATAACGGTAATCAACAATTCTTCCGAAGGAAGCTGTGATATTAATGGATGCAATTAAAATCCCGTCTATACTCTTAAATAAAAAAAGGCTCTTAAAAGAGCCTTTTTTACAAACCAAACCAATTTATTAGTAATAAAACTAATTAGTTAACCGCTAAAACAACAACACAATTCATGCCAAAAATCAATTTAACAATTGACTTTTATCTTATTTTGTAAAACTTTAACAAATTAACCATAAGAAGCACAAATCAACACAAATAATTACAGCTTCCTAAACTCAAAACAAAAGTAGCAATCGCCTAAAAACTATTTAAAAGTACTACTAAGCTATTTCCATGCCTTTAATGGGATAATACACCAAATCACTACAACTTTAAATACCAATATAAAGAGCTAAAGACTGCCGAGCAAAGCAGACAATTGCTTAAATTTGTCCTATGTATGCTTTAGTTGATTGCAATAATTTTTATGCTTCCTGCGAACGTGTTTTCCAACCGGAATTCAACGAAAAACCCGTTGCTATCTTGTCTAACAATGATGGCTGCGTGATTTCAAGAAGCGAAGAAGCCAAATTCGCCGGTATTCCCATGGGAGTTCCTGCCTTCCAGATTAAAGATTTAGTACGAGAGAAAAACGTAAAATTATTTTCATCTAATTATGCTCTATATGGAGATTTAAGTCATCGCGTCATGTCAATCTTAGGGCAGTTTACACCCAATCTAGAAATCTACAGTATTGATGAAGCCTTCTTGAACTTTGACGGAATGACAATCCCAGATTTTCATGACTATGGGATTCAAATGAAAAAAAGGATACAAAAATGGGTAGGAATCCCAGTATCAATAGGTTTTGCTGAAACTAAAGCCTTATCTAAAGTAGCTAATAAAATTGCCAAAAAATTTCAAGACAGAACCCAAAGTGTTTATGTAATAGATAGCGATGAAAAAAGAATAAAAGCACTAAAATGGACAAAAATTGAAGACGTTTGGGGCATCGGATACCGAACAACTAAGAAAGCTAAACTAAGAAACATCAAAACAGCTTTCGATTTTATTCAGCCACAACATGAATCTTGGATCAAGAAAGAAATGGGAGTAATTGGACTGCGCCTCAAATATGAACTGGAAGGGAAATCAGTACTGGATTTAGAACCCATAGCAGATCAAAAGAAAAGCATTGCCGTTACCCGAAGTTTTCCAAAACAAATCTCTGATTTTGACTTATTGCGAGAACGTGTAGCCACGTTTGCTTCGGTATCCGCAGAAAAATTAAGAAAACAAAAATCTTGTTGCCATACTATAATTGTGATGTTGCTTATTGACAAACACAGTGTTCAAACATCAAAATATTATTTCAATATGGCAGTAACCCTGCCTTATGCGACAAATTCCAGTTTGACCATTTCAAATGCAGCTATTGACTTATTAAAAAAGCTACATAAAGGAAACGAACATTTGAAATTCAAAAAAGCAGGAGTCATCGTAACGGCACTTATCGATGAAAACCAAAAACAATTTCAATTATTTGAGGATGAAAATCCAAAACATTTGGCCCTAATGAAAGCAATAGACAAGCTCAATAAGAAAATTGGATATACTCAGATAAAACTGGCAACTCAAAATTTAGACCTGACCTGGAATATGAACCAAAACCATTTATCGCCAAAATACACTACTAATTTTAAAGAGATCCTTGAAATACGATGCCAATAAAAAACAAACAAAAACTCCAGTTTTTCCATCCCGAATATAAGAGTGACCTAAAAATTCCTTTTATTGCAGACGGTGTATCGGCAGGTTTTCCTTCCCCCGCAACCGATTTTATGGAAACCAACATCGACTTAAATAAAGAATTAAGCGAAAATCCATTGGCTACTTTTTACATCAGAGTCAAAGGCAATTCGATGATTGATGCTGGCATCAACGATAAAGACGTTCTGATTGTAGATCGAAGCCTGGAACCGCAAAACAATAAAATCGCCATTTGCTTCATAGACGGGGAGTTTACCGTAAAACGAATCCAACTTGAAAAAGACTGTCTCTATCTAATGCCCGAGAATCTGAATTACTCACCAATAAAAGTAACAGAAGAAAATCAATTAATTATCTGGGGAATTGTAACCTATGTAATTAAGAAAGTATAAAATAAAAAAAGCCTCTTCTTACGAAGAGGCTTTTAAGTACCCGGAGCCGGAGTCGAACCGGCACGGTTTCCCACAGGTGTTTGAGACCAGCGCGTCTACCAATTCCGCCATCCGGGCTTAGCAGACAAGAATAATAAACAATTATTCTAACGCAATAAAGAGATATTTAGTGGTAGCTAGACATCTTTTCCTTTAACACGGTGCAAATGTAAAAAATAAATTTAGAAATCCACCCAAAAATATTTTATTTTTTGTCTCAAAACTAAAACCATTTTTAACCCTAAACTAACACAACAAATTAACTCCTTACAAAACAATAATTTAAACTAAAAACAGCATTGTAAAAAAACTTTTAACCCACAAACCTCAGCAGAACAAAACAACTATTAAGTCAAGACATCAATCTTCACCGCTACAATTCAAAATCGAATTGAACAAACAACTCCGTTTTATCATCCTTGAGGCGCTTCAAATCTGAAAATACTTAATTTTTTCCTTTCAGAGTTAAATAAATTTTCTAAATTTGCACCTCGTTAAAAACACAACACACAACTAACTACACCCGAGGCGTATACACATATTTAGCTAACACAAATTACAAAGCGAAATTGTATTAAGCGCAGCGGAATAAAAAACAACAATTTACAATGTCACATCTAGAACCGGAAGCTAAAATTTTTGCTTGTTCACAAAGTGTCTATCTAGCCGAAAAAATCGCAAAAGAATACGGAATTCCGTTAGGAAAAGTCACCATGTCTAAATACAGCGATGGTGAATTCCAACCTTCTTACGAAGAGTCTATCAGAGGATTAAGAGTTTTTATCGTTTGTTCTACTTTTCCAAATGCAGACAATTTGATGGAATTATTACTCATGATCGATGCTGCAAAAAGAGCTTCTGCAAGACACATCACAGCAGTAATACCGTACTTTGGTTGGGCAAGACAAGATAGAAAAGACAAACCTAGAGTTCCGATAGGAGCAAAACTGACAGCTAAATTACTCGAAACTGCGGGAGCAACAAGAGTAATGACAATGGATTTACATGCAGATCAAATCCAAGGATTCTTTGAAAAACCAGTAGATCACCTTTTTGCATCCACTATCTTTTTACCATATGTAAAAGGACTGGGACTAGAAAACTTAACCATTGCTTCTCCTGACATGGGAGGATCAAAAAGAGCCTATGCTTATTCTAAATTTTTAGAATCAGATGTAGTGATTTGCTACAAACAAAGAAAGGAAGCCAATATCATCGACACCATGGAATTGATCGGTGAAGTAAAAGGAAAAAATGTAATCCTTGTAGATGACATGATTGACACAGGAGGCACTTTGGCGAAAGCCGCTGACTTAATGCTAGAAAAAGGAGCATTAAGCGTAAGAGCCATTTGTACTCACGCCATTTTATCAGGAAGTGCTTACGAAAAAATTGAGAATTCTAAATTAACAGAACTAATCGTTACCGATTCTATTCCGTTAAAGAGAGAGTCAAACAAAATAAGAGTGTTGAGTTGTGCCCCTCTTTTTGCCGAAGTAATGCACATGGTACACCACAACAACTCGATCAGCGGGAAGTTCATAATGTAACCACAAACAAATAGAATATTTAATAACTATATAATTTTTACAATGAAATCGATTACAATTAAAGGATCAGAAAGAGAAAGCGTGGGCAAAGTAGCTACTAAAGCCTTACGTAATGCTGGAGCGGTTCCTTGCGTGTTATACGGAGGAGATCAACCAGTACATTTTTCAGCAGAAGAAAAAGCATTCAAAAGCTTGGTTTACACTCCAAACGCTCACACTGTTGTGATCGACCTTGGTAACGGCAAATCATTTAATGCCGTTTTACAAGACATCCAGGTTCACCCTGTGTCTGACAAGATTTTACATATTGACTTCTTTCAAATTTTTGAAGACAAAGAAATCACTATGGAAGTTCCTGTAAAAATCATTGGTAACTCTAAAGGAGTTATGGCCGGTGGAGATTTACGTTTGAACAACCGTAAACTTAAAGTAAGAGCTATCCCAGCAAATCTTCCAGATTTCGTTGAGGCTGACATTACTCCACTTGACATGGGTAACAAATTATACGTTACTAAAGTGCCATCTGAAAACTTCAAAATCATGCACCCAGACAATACCGTAATTTGTCAAGTGAAGATTTCTCGTGCTGCTATGAAAGCGGCTCAAGAAGCTGCAAAAGCTGCAAAAGCACCTGCAAAAGGAAAGAAAAAATAATCTTTTTTCAAGCATACTTAAAAGCATCAGTTGTAAAACTGGTGCTTTTTTTTTTGCTTTCAAGCGAAAGAAGCGGCTTTCCCAGCCGGCAACTTTCCCGCTGTTCGCTTCAATCTTTTTTTCGGCAAAAACCTCAAAAAAGGATTTCCACTTCCATCGGGGCTACTTAGGTTTTAAGGTTTTGTTCTTGTCATTAATCTAAAAATACACCAATCTTATAGCCCAATAATCGAATAAAGTCTATTTTTGCAGCATGATAAAATGGATAGCCAAAATATTCCCATCAACAAAGAAAGAAGACCATACAGATTCTATGAAACCGGAGGTTCAGGAACATCAAAAAAATAATACAGAAAGCGTGAGTAATAAATTTTTAATAGTAGGATTAGGCAACATCGGTGCCGAATACGTAAACACCAGACACAACATTGGCTTTAAAATAGTAGATCATCTTGCCAAAAAAGAAGGAATTCAATTTGAAACGGCGAAACTAGGCTCATTAGCCCAATTCAGATTCAAAGGAAGAACTTTTTTCCTTTTGAAACCCAATACCTACATGAATTTGAGCGGAAAAGCAGTACAATACTGGATGGACAAAGAAAACATTCCTTTGCAAAATTTATTTGTCATTACCGATGATTTAAACCTGCCATTCGGAACCATCCGTATCAAACCAAAAGGAAGCGACGGCGGACACAACGGACTAAAAAACATCAACCTTGTCCTAAACACCAATCAGTACACCCGTTTCCGTTTTGGTATCAGCGATGAATTCAAAAAAGGAAAACAGGTAGATTATGTACTGGGAGAATGGGACGACAACGAAAAAACAGCCTTGCCAGAACGTTATGAAATAGCTTCCGAAATAATAAAATCTTTTGGGACTGCCGGACTAGAAAACACCATGACCACATACAACGGAAAATAAAAAAGGAAGCTTTGCGCTTCCCTTTTTATTTTACTCTATTATTATTTTTTTAACCTCTCTTCTATCCCCATCAATAACTGTCAATAAATAAATCCCCGATCCTAACTGCGGCAACTGAATATTTTCATTGAAATTAAATTTACTCTCAAATTCTCTTTTAAACAATTCCTTACCCAACAAGCTGTGAACCATGACTTTGACACCATTTGTGTTCTTACTCATAAATTGTACCGTAATATTACCATCGCTAGGATTAGGATAAGACACTATTGGTGAAAACTCAAAATCCGGCGCTATTAAAGTATAATTTTTGGTGCAAATCGTTATCGTAGCCGAGTCTAAAGTTCCTGTATCTTCAAGGAAACGGTCACGCCCTCTAAACACCCATTCTCCTTGAGGATTTTGACCATTAAAAACAGCCAAAGACTCATAGGGACTAACCTTTTGAACAACTGCAGACCCACAGTCAAGAGCATCACCCAGATCATCATAATTCAACAACAAACTGCCATCTGTATTTCCGCAACTTTCTTCAAACAACTTCACAGTAATCCCTTGAGGATTCACAACATCTATTTTCACATCCGACATATAAGAATGTGTAAAACCTACGGACAAATTCACATCTACAATTGTTCCTGTTGTTGGCGGAACAGTAATTTTTCTCGTTACATAAGTCGGTGATTCCGGTATATCAAAAGGAGTTGGAGCAAATGTATAAGTCTCACAAGAGGAAACAACCGAATACCCAATTGAAAATGCCTTACTGTTTATGGCATAATAGATATTTGCTGTGGGCTCAATTAAAATCCGACAGTCTTTAGCCGTAATATTTGGAATCACGATAACCTCTGAGCCATCATTTGGAGTATTTGCCGCCAAAATCGTCGGAAACGTCAAACCTCCGTCTGTAGAAAGTTTTATATTCACATTAGACGATCCTGGCAAAATATTAGAACCGTTTACACTCCAACTGACCGTTGTGTTTTCGCCCTGAAACCAACTTAAATCTTCGGTATTTTGTGATGTTATTGCAAATGGACCCGCTGCTCCACTTACATTTACAATCATTGATGCGGTATTCGTTTGAGCGGTACCTAGAGGAGCATTATCCCTTGCCGTCAAGGTAAAATGAAGCGTTCTTGCAATAGAGGAAACCGACTCCCAAGTGGTGCTCAACCTACCCGAGAGTACCGTACTAAGCGCCGGCATATAACGTATAGGAGAACTCTTTGGTTTCAAAGATCTAAAAAGAGGGCCGTCAGGCTTAGTAGGAAATGCGATACTACTTGAACCACTTTGGGTTTTGGCATCATCATTTTGCTCCCAGCAATACGTTAGCACATCTCCATCAGGATCAAGCCCAGTACCTTTTAACACAAAAGCAGTTCCCTTTGGGATCGTCCAATCAGTGCCAGCACTTACAACTGGAGGATTGTTATTTAGACTAACTGTTTGAGGACAAACTTTTGAAGCAAGATTATTTTGTATTTGTAAAATGCTAACATAAGCAAAATAATCATCCGAATTGTTTTGAATATTATTATCGGCTATTCCAGCATATCCCATAATAGTAGAACCACTACCCGGCTCCACATTGACGCCTGTACCTTCAATATCTTCAGAAAAAGTATGATTTGCTCCCAATTGATGCCCCATTTCATGAGCGACAAAATCGATATCAAAAGCATCCCCCATAGGACGCCCATCAGAAGGAGAAGTATAAGCACTTCCCTTAGCATAAGAATCTTCAATGGTAGGATCTACACAAACACAACCAATACAGCCTGCGTTGCCTCCACCACCCGAAGCACCAAACAAATGTCCTATATCATAATTCCCATTTCCTATCACATTGCTTAGATTATTCTGCAACTCGAGACTCCAACTACCATCTACTCCCGTTCTAGCATCAGAATAAGGATCTGTACTAGCATTGGTATAAACAATAAGATTATTATTGGCAATTATCTGTAATTTTAAGGCCAAATCTCTATTAAAAACCCCGTTAACCCTTGTCATAGTAGCGTTCATAGCCGCCAAAGCTCCAGCGACTGTTCCACCGTGATACGCCGCATACTCTCCTGTGCAAGATAAAGCCAAACGCAGGGTTTTAAAAACCTTAGTATTGTCCGAAACTCTACTTGTCTTCTTCAACAGCTGCTTATTAATCGCAATATCCTCCGTCTTACAAGAAAAGGGAAGACTAGCGGAATTTCTACTTCCAGAATTAAAAAGCACGTAGATGCCTTTATCACTTAATGAAGCTTCTATAAATTCTGATGCGCTATCAGCTCTAAGCACCATCGTTTGAATTCCATCGGGTGACAAACTAAAATTCAAGGAAGCCGTGGGATCTGTAATTCCTATTCCGGTATAAGACTTTATATCTGGGAATTTGGCCTGTAATTCCGGATCAAAATTGGAAGATTCCCAAACTGAAAACTCCTCAAAAGCACCATTAATATTAGGGATTTTAATACGTTTTAATTGTTTTCTATCCGTACTGCTTGGCAAGAAACTCAAAGATTGCCTCAGCATTGTTTCGTCCAATTGAAAAAACAACTTTTTTTCGAGACCGGAATTCAATCCATTCCCCTGAAAATCCAAATTCATATCCCGATTAACTCGCTTCCAAGGGGATTCTTTTTGGGCATAAACCACCGAGCCGAAGAAAATAACAAACAGCCAAAGTATATTTTTTTTCATAGCTTGAAAATATAAACTCAAAAATAAACCATTTTTATCTAATTCGAGTATTCCTTTTGGCTTTCCTTAAAATCTAACCTTCAATTCAGTCTGTTTCATATGAATTTACTTTTTTTTAAAAACAACACAAAATATATTGAAAATCACTGGCAATACCGCTAAATTTAAAATAGATACCATAAATTTGCAGTATTATAAAACAACAGCTTTGAATATTTTTCAATCGATACAAGATTTTAACTCTACCAAAAAAACGATTCTTACCCTTGGCACTTTTGATGGGGTACATATAGGTCATAAAAAAATTCTGAAAAAACTGACCCAGAACACGGAAAACAACAAATACGAAAGTGTAGTGTTGACCTTTTTTCCACATCCTAGAATGGTTTTACAAAATCAATCTGACATCAAATTACTGAATACAATCTCCGAAAAAATAGATTTACTTGAAAAAACAGGAATTGAAAACCTTGTTATTCATCCTTTTGACGAGAGTTTTTCCAGATTAGCTGCCGAAGATTTTGTTAGAGAAATTCTTGTAGATCAATTCCATATCCATAAAATAATCATTGGTCATGACCATCGCTTTGGAAGAAACCGCACAGCAAACATTGATGATTTAATCCTTTTTGGACAGCAATTTGGTTTTGAAGTTGAACAAATATCTGCCCAAGAAATAGATGCAATCTCAGTAAGTTCTACTAAAATAAGAAAAGCATTATCCCAAGGAAACATGGCTCTGGCAAACCAATACCTAGGATACAACTATTTTTTGACAGGCATCGTTGCAGAAGGAAAACGCCTTGGAAGAACGATAGGATTCCCTACTGCTAACCTAAAAATAAAAGAAGACTACAAACTGACTCCAACAAACGGCGTCTATATCGTAGAAAGCACAATTGACCAAAAAACTATTTTTGGAATCATGAATATCGGTTATAATCCCACTGTTGGCGGAGAACATTTATCGATAGAAATCCATTATTTAGATTTCGATGCTGATTTGTACGGCCAGGAATTATCGGTTTCAATACTACACTATCTGAGACCAGAACAAAAATTCGACTCTATAGAATCGTTAAAAACACAAATAGAGAAAGACCGAAACAACGCAATATCCTACCTAAAAAAACACTAATAATTAGTAAATAAAACCTTAAGCTATCTCAAATTTTTTGTGTAAATTTGAGATGTATTCCCTTGTTTATCAAAAAGATATTTTTTTAACTTTTTAAAACTAAACATATGAAACTACCAAAAGAACTATACAACGGATGTATTATTTTTATTGGAATTGGTCTCTATTTTTTTTCAATGGAACTTTTAGGCCTAGCCGATTTGGTTTACTTACGATTATTAAACATCCTATTTGTTTTTTATGGAGCAAACAGGACTTTAAAAGCAAATTTTAAAGAAGGAAAAACTATTTTTCCATACAATGCTGTTTCTGCTCTAATCACATCTCTAGTTGGAGTATTTCTAAGCATAATAGGTCTAATAGCCTACACCTACTACAAAGGCGGAGATTCTTACATCCAAACATTACCGGACACTTTTCTATTTGTTGGCAAACCCTCCGTGATGACGTATAGCATTTCTTTGCTTTTTGAAGGAATTGTTTCTGCTGTAATTGTAACATTTTCACTAATGTTATTTTGGAAGAAGCAGTACCCATCTGATTAACCAACATCTTAACCCAAAAAAGGTTGAAAAGCAATTTCTGGTATTTTACAACAAATTAGTTTTAATAAGGAACCTATATGAAACTACCACAAGAATTAACAAACGGAATACTTATTTTCATTGTTATTGCGCTCTTTTTTTTATCAATGGAAGCACTTGGCTACAGTAATTTATTTTACTTACGCTTCTTAAACATTTTTTTTGTTTTATATGGTGTGAACAGAACCATTAAAGCAAATCTTTCCCAAGGCAAAAAAAAGCTTGCCACTAATGCGGCTTCAGCCATAATCACCTCATTTATTGGTGTGGTTTTAAGCGCCATCGGGTTAATTTTTTACAGCTATTCCAAAGGAGGAAATTCCTATATCCAGACCTTACCCAGAACCTTTCTATTTGCTGGAAATCCTTCAATCAACACCTATTCTATTTGTTTATTATTTGAAGGTATAGCCTCTTCTGTTATTGTCACTATGTTACTAATGCTGTATTGGAACAATCAATTCACCACTGACTAAGCTTCTAGACCACTCAACTTCAAAATGCTTTTTAAAAAACATTACATTGCTTCATTAGAACAATTTGACTACTTTTGGGGCATTAAAAAACAGCATACAATGAGTATCACAAAACATAATTGGACTAAAGAAGAAATAATCGCAATATACAATAAACCCATGATGGATTTGCTTTACGAAGCAGCTTCGATTCATAGAGAACACCATGATCCAAACGTGGTTCAAGTTTCAACCTTATTGTCTATTAAAACTGGTGGATGCTCTGAAGATTGTGGCTATTGCCCACAAGCAGCTCGCTACCATACTTCTGTTGAAGGCAATGATTTAATGTCAGTTAGTCAAGTAAAGGCACAAGCTTTACGTGCAAAATCAGGAGGTTCATCACGCGTATGCATGGGAGCCGCTTGGAGAAACGTTAAAGACGGCCCTGAATTTGACCAAGTTTTAGAGATGGTTCGCACCATCAATAAAATGGACATGGAAGTATGTTGTACTCTTGGAATGATCACTGAAAATCAAGCGCAGCGTCTAGCAGAAGCAGGTTTGTACGCTTACAATCACAATTTAGATACTTCTGAAGAATATTACAAAGAGGTGATTTCAACCCGTGGCTTTGAAGATCGTTTGCAAACTATAGAAAATGTACGTAAAACTAATGTTACGGTTTGTAGCGGCGGAATAATTGGAATGGGAGAAAGCATTGACGATAGAGCCGGAATGCTTGTGGCACTTTCTACACTAAACCCTCAACCGGAATCGGTACCAATTAATGCTTTGGTTGCCGTTGAAGGAACTCCTCTGGAAGAAGAAAAACCAGTAGAAATTTGGGAAATGATCCGTATGGTTGCCACAACCAGAATTATAATGCCTGAAACCCAAGTACGTTTGTCAGCAGGTCGAATGAACATGAGCCGTGAAGGACAAGCTATGTGTTTCTTTGCAGGAGCCAACTCTATTTTTGCAGGTGATAAATTACTAACCACTCCAAATCCGGATGTGAATGAGGACATGAAAATGTTCGAAATGTTAGGTCTTAACCCTCAAAAACCTTTCACCAAAGTGGTTCAACCAAAAACAGTTGAAGCTAAAGACTCTGAATTTCAATCCCTAGGAGAAAAACCAAAATGGTCACGCCCTGGGCACACTATTGAAAGAAATCTTGAAGCATCTGTCAAAGGAAAATAAACCATCAAATAGAATATCAAAAATCCCAGCTTTTTATACAAAGCTGGGATTTTTGCATTATAACTATTTACTTTTGGAAATAGACTTGTTTAGCAAGAAAAAAGACAGCCCTCAAATGGGTTAATAAATGATTTTTTTACTAACTGTTGAGCCATTTTTCAAAACCACATTCACAATTAATACCTGCTCACCAGAAACCACATTAGAAACTGTTAAACTAGCATCATTCACATCTTCTTTATAAAAAACCCTACTGCCACTAACATCATAGATCGCAATTTTTTCTATAAAACCATCCGCTGAACTGATTTTTATTACTTTATCCTGAACCAAAACGAGCACCTTATCATCCATACCTGAAACGACTTTCAACATATTACTATTGTTATAACGCAATACAAATCGGTCATTAAAAACACCTTTTTCTGTGGTGAAGCTATAGGCTTCTTTTTTTAAATCATGAAAAACGCCTATCAATTTATCTTCTAGAAATACATCTTGCGAAGCTAATTGACCATCTGTACGGTCGATGCTTACTTGAAAATCTCCTTTGACCGAAGTTTTATAACCCAATCGTACTGTATCATTCTCTTGAAATGGTAAGGCCCGACCTTGAATCGTTAAATTTAAGTTCTCATTTATACTATAAAAATCCACAAACTGATTTCCGTCATAACTTATTCCATCAAAAAAACCTTCATTATTATTTGTTGCTCCAGTAATGTATCCAATTAAAGTCTGTTTGAAAGCACCTTGTTGATTAGTTAAATTCAACCAAATACGGTTTTTTTCTAATGTCTTAGCATTGGTTGATTTTGATGTTGATTTAAATCTAAAAAACTGTGCATTATCATTGCCTGATGGCCCTCCAGAAATACGCATACTGTTATTGAAGGTAACTAAACCACCTGAAATACTGCTTGAAGCAAAAAAAGCCTGTCCAGCAGCAATTTTACCTGTTGGCAAATTCAGATTATTATTGTTATTCGGATCATTTGTATCTGAATCTGTTCTGGCTGAAATAGTAGTTTTAATCCCGCCAGTAAGATTGTAGGATGCATAATCGTTAGCAGTATAATTATAAGTAGCATTGCCAGCCACAGCACTACTGGGCGGGGAGTTATGAGTCCAAAAATAAAGAGTCCCTTCCAAAGCTGTCGAATTATAGATCAAAAACTCATCAGCATCTATGGCTGAAGGATATGGATTCCCTATAAGATAAGACTTGTCACCCTCAAGTGAGACGGTTTTTATTCCATTATTAGGCACTCCTATAAATTTAGGATTAGAGTCAATACTAGCTTCTGTAATACTGAAACTTTGCGGTGCTCGTATACTATATCCTTTTGCCGCTTCCATACTTATAGTACCATTGACATGTATCACCCAACCTTTATCAGGGTTAAAGCTATAATACTTATCATAGAACGTATTTGGAGATAAATCATGCAATGTTTGCCCGACCACTGGTGAAGACCAATAAGTAAAATCATATCTTTTTACAGGAGCCGTATAGCGTCTGTAAATGATATTTCCCATATTTATTGCATTATCGGCAATTTGAACCAGACTTGAATTATTGTCAAAAGTCAATGACCCTCCTGAAACAATTAATCCATTAGTTAGCGTGAGCGTTCTTCCGTTTGGAATAACAACAGCACCTGATTTTACCTCACACGAACAACCAACTAAATCTTGGTTTTCAGAATAATTTCCCTCAAAAACAATCTTATCAGAAACTGTAGGAACATTTGGAAACCATGAACTCCCATTCCATTTTGATTCTACCGCTGCTTTTATGACACAATCGGTAACAGTAGAAATACAACCAGCACTGTTTTTTATAATTACCTTATAAATTCCTGCGGTCAAAGCTGATTTAGTATTACTTGCTTGGTAACTCGCTCCATTATCAAAACTATAAACATCTGTTTCACTCTGCACCGCCACTGTAATTGACCCTGTAGCTGATATACAATCCGGCTGAATAATAGTTGTTTGAGGCACTGTCAACTGAGGTAAAAAAGTTATCAAACGTGTTCTTGTCGAACTATCCACTGAGCATTGGGTTGTCGAATTATTAAAAGTGACATAAACCCGATATTCCCCTGACTCTGCCGGCGTTCCGTTACTAATACTCAATGTTGCAGTTGAAGCTCCTGAAAAATGAGCCCCATCAACAACATCAGTCCATACTCCAGAGACAACAGATCGTTTCCATTTGTAGAGAACGGGCCCATTGGAAGCATTAGAAACTACCGCTGTATACGAATAACTTGCTCCGTAACAAAGCTTCACATTCACTATAGATTGAACCGGAGTCAAAGCTGGCGATGTTATATTGACTAATTCATTCACTGAAAGAGTAGCAACACTGGAAGTGACACTACAAGTCCCATTAGAAACAACGGCTTGGAATTGTGTGCCATTTGGAAATTGAGCACTACCAACATTCTTTACAGTAATCACATTAGTATCAAAATTACTCACATTTGTTGTAGCTAAGGAAATGGAAGTAAAACCCAAATCCCCAGTTTTTTTATATTGCCACGAATAAACTAAACTCGTACCCGTAGCAACCACCTTAAAATTAACATCACGCTTTTCACAATCCAATTGATCCGTAGGTTGTACTGTGATTACAGGAGATGAATTAACAACCACCGTAGTATGGCCGTAAGCAACTTTATTATCAGATTGTCTGGTCATTACAACATTGTAAACACCCCCAACTGCATTAGAACCAGCCAGAAAACTAGGATTTTGAGCCGTACTTGTAAAAGAATTAGGCCCTGTCCACGAATAGCTAAAAACCCCATTGGGCGGTGGAGTAGCAGTAAGATTAACAAGCCCCCCTACACATACTGGCGAATTTGATGTTGCAGCTCCTGTCCCTCCCAAAGATTCTAAATCACTAAAACTACTATTTGAATTGGCTTGACCATTACAAGTCGATACCAACTGGTCTCCTATATAAATCCTATCAGATGCTGTGCATTGATTCCCACCATCAAGTTTCCCACCTGCATTAACGGTAATACTAGAGCCTTCTGCCAGTGTTATTCTATCATTAGCTCCAGTTCCAAATAATAGTATAGCCTTATCTCTAACAACAAGATTAATTGGCCCCAAACAACTAAGATTAAATCCTGAATCAATCGTCAAAGTCATCGTATTGGTATCATCCCCAATATATAAAAATGCACCACAATTACTTAAGGGTACAGTACCACATGATAATGTGCTTGTACTTACAGATGCCGTAATAGAACATTGTGCTTTAGTATCAATTGAAAAGAAAAATGTTAAAAAGAAAAAAACAAAACTAATAATAGTACAAATTTGTCTCATAAAAAATTGATATATAGATAATATATTCTTAAATCATTAGTTTTAAATCAATGAAATTGAAATATCCTACAAGATTAAATGATATTTTATGGCTAAAAAATTAAATACGTTTATATACATTTTTCGTCGCCAAAATACACGTTTTCAAAGCAATACAATATTCTATAAAACAACTACTTACACCTTTTTAGACATCTGTTTTTAAACTCATCAATTTTAAAAAAATAGCAAAAAAAAGAACAGTAAAACACGTCGGTACGATCGGGAGAATAACAACTAATTACGATGCTTTTATAAAAAAAGCTTTTCATTTTTTTATTGGAACCAAGCTATAGTTTTCAGTATAAATTCTTAATTTTAAAATTTCAAATGAAAGACATTTTTTCCATCAAAGAGGCCATCCAAAAAATAGAACATTATTGTGCTTATCAAGACCGCTGCCATGAAGAAGTGGAGCAGAAATTGAGAAGTATGAAAATGGATTCTGAAGAAATCAGTTCCATTATTACGCATCTTATCAAGGACAATTTTCTCAATGAAGAACGTTTTGCCTGCAGTTTTGCCCGAGGAAAACACCGCATCAAACATTGGGGTAAAATCAGAATTGTAAATGAATTAAAATACAGAGGTATCAATCAGACATTGATTAATATTGCCCTAAAAGAGATTAGCCCAGATGAATACATTAGTACTTTTGATTCATTGGCAGAAAAACATTGGGAATCGATAAGAGAAACCAACATTCAAAAAAAACGAAAAAAATTTTGTGATTATTTACTCCGTCGCGGCTTTGAAAGTAATTTGGTTTATGAAAAAGTAAAGGAATTAGAATTACTCTAAAACATTTTATAGAGACAACAAAACACTCACAGCATTCCCTCCAAAACCCACCGCATTCACCAATACTTTCTTGATATTTCTTGTTTGATTTTGTGCTTTTGCAAAAGGAACTCCAATAAACTGATTGTGTTGCATCATCATTATAGCCAGCTCCATACTCAATATACCCGATGCTCCGAAGGTGTGACCAATTTTCCATTTATTAGTGGTCAATAAAGGAAGGTTTTTACCAAAAACTTTCTCTATCGCTCTATATTCTGTCAAATCCCCTTTAATAGTTCCAGGAGCATGCATAACAATCGCATCTACGGCTGATAAATCTGTGTCTTGCAATGCCATTTTCATCGATTTTTGGAAACAAGTAGCTTCTGCCGAAATAGAAATATTATGTTCCAAAATTTCAGTCGCATAACCAATTCCTTCAATAAAAGCCAGCGCATTTTCTTTTTTCCCGATTTCAAGACAGCAAACAGCTGCTCCTTCGCCCAGAATCATCGTATTTTGTTTTTTCTCTAAGTCCAAGGCCCGATTTGGCCATTCGGCAAGCTCAGGCTGACGTTCATCTATATTCGAATAAATCTTCAACGCTCGCATCTGGGCTATTGTAAAATCAGTCAAAGGAGCCTCGCTTCCTCCAACAAGGAATTTATCAGCCATTCCTGCACGTAACCAAGCTACACCATTCAATACCGCATGCAATGCCGTCGAACAAGTAATAGAATGAGAAATTTCGGGTCCGATACTTTGCAAATCATGGGCAATCCAAGAAGAGATATTACCCAAAGTCGTTGTTGGCGAAGCCAATGTCTGCGCTTTACCCGATTCCAGATATTCAAGATGGTGCTTTTCAAATAAATCAGTGGCACCACGAGAAGAACCTATGTTTATCCCAAAAATATCTTGCTGTCCCCATCCGGCACTTTCAATCGCTTTTCGAGAAGCCAGCATAGCATACAAAACCGATTTATCCAAGGCTTTGTATTTAATATCTGAATCACGCATAGCCGCAACAAGCACTTTAGAATCTTCACCAAGCACAGCTGTCAATGTTTCTTTATGATCCAGCACTTGTTTTTCAAAAAAATGAGTATTCTTTAGATAATTCTCCCAAATGACTTTTGGCTTATTTCCTAAAGGGGAAACAGAAGCGATTGCAGTTATAGAAATGGTTTTTGACAAAATGTTGTTTTTTAACCGCAAAGGTCGCAAAGTTTTTCGCAAAGTTCACACGCCTTTGAGAAAATTTACACGCTAAAATTACGGCTTATAAATAAAAAATTATACAATTTCTAAAGCATTTTCGACCACTTGATATACTTTTTGCAACTGCTCATTAGTCATAATATAAGGTGGTAAAATATAGACAATATTACCAACGGGACGAAGAATCACTCCGTTTTCAATGAAGAAATTATAAAGTTTATTACGCATAGTTCCATAATAACTCTCGTCGCTTTCCTTTTTTATTTCTAAAGCAAAAACAACTCCCAAAACACGGGTAGCGGTGACTTTAGGATGCGTCTTGATATGCTCTTGAAAAGCCAAATGACTGGCGTTTACCCTTTCCAAATTCGACTGCATTTCCGGAGTTTGCAATAATTCTAAACTCGCCAAAGCCGCGGCACAACCCGTAGGATTGGCAGTAAAAGTATGACCGTGAAACAAAGCTTTATTGATATCATCGTCATAAAAAGCTTCGAATATTTCCTGAGTAAAAGTAGTAATCGCCATCGGAATCGTTCCTCCTGTCAATGCCTTAGACAAACACATAATATCCGGTTTTTGTGTTGCATAATCCATAGCAAAGGTTTTTCCGGTTTTACCAAAACCAGTCATGACTTCATCAGCAATGGTAATTACATGATTCTCTTGGCAAATCTTGATTAATTCATCCAATGCTTCTGGCTCGTACATCACCATTCCGGCTGCTCCCTGAACCAAAGGTTCAAATATAAAACCGGCACAATTATGATCTTGAATCACTTTTTTCAAAGCCTCAAAACTCACTTGTTCCTGTCCTTTTACCGGAACTGGAATACGAACCACATCGATAAACATGCCTTGAAAAGCCTGAGTGTAAAAAGAAATTCCGCTTGCGGCCATTGCCGCAAAAGTATCACCGTGAAAAGCATTTTCGAAAGCAATAATGGTGGTTCGTTTCTCTCCTTTATTGAAAAAATATTGCAAAGCTACTTTTATAGCTACTTCCACCGCTGTCGAACCATTATCTGAAAAGAATATTTTCTGCTGATTTTCAGGTAAAATTGCCATCAGTTTCTCAGCTAAAACTACTGCCGGTTCGTGTGTAAATCCACCGAACAAAACGTGTTCTAAGGTCGTCAGCTGTTTATAAATCGCATCGGCAATAAATTGATTACTGTGTCCGTATGGGTTCACCCACCAAGAAGCAATAGCATCGATGTATTCTTTGTTGTTTTCGTCCCAAAGCAAAGCTCCTTCACCTTTTGTAATAGCAATAGGAAGTGAGGCTGTTTTGTGTTGCGTATAAGGATGCCAAAGATATTGGCTGTCTTTTTCTATTAAGTTCATTTCTTATTTTTTAGATATAAGAAAAAAGAACAAGATGAAAGACCTAACAATCTATTCTCTTCGTTCTTTTTTCTTGTTTCTTTTTTCTATTTTTTATAAATTTAATAAATTATCACGAAACAAATCAGCGTATTCACTAATAACGTTTTGATCAAAATAAGGTTCTTGTTCTATTCTTCCAATACATTTGACGCCAGTTTTATTCTGAATTATACTTTCAGAAGATTTGTTTTCCTCGCCACTAAAAATAATTCCTGCAATGTTTATTTTCCTGTTTTTTAAGGCTTCAATTGTCAACAAAGTATGGTTGATACTTCCTAAATAATGTCTAGAAACAATAATTACTTTATAATCCTTTTGAATCAAATCGACAATGCAATCCTTTTCATTTATTGGAACAAAAATACCTCCGGCACCTTCAATAACGAGATGGTTTTTGTCCCGATAGCTATCGGGATTGGGTTCTTTTATTTTTTTTAAATCAATAGTAATTCCGTCCAATTCAGCGGCAAGATGTGGACTGGCTGGCGTGTTGAGTTTATAGCTGTTTTCGTGAATAATGGTTTTGTCGTTTGAAATATAACTCTTGATTTTATGACTATCAGAATTGTCCAAATCGCCCGCTTGAATGGGTTTCCAATAATCGGCTTCGAGAGCTTCGACAATTATGGCTGAGGCGATCGTTTTGCCTACATCGGTAGATATTCCTGTTATAAATAGTTTCATAGTTAGCCCACGGATAATACTGATTTAACAGATTATCACGGATTTTTTTTGTTTTGTTTTCTATCGTTTGTATAAATCATACGTTTGAATTCTGCATCTTCTCCAAAATTTAATAATAAGCCAACTTCAATTTCAGTCGCTTTAAGATAATTCATTATTTGTGCAACGTGAGCATTCATAAGCAATTCACAAGCTTTGAGTTCAACTATCACCTTGTCTTCAACCAATAAATCAGCATAATATTCACCAACTAATTGATTTTTAAAATAGACTTTTATCGGTTTCTGTGCTTCCACTTTATAACCCAAAGATTTTAACTCAAAATACATTGCATTTTGGTAAACTTTCTCCAGAAAACCATAACCCAACTGATTATATACATCATAATAAGTCTTTAAAATAGAGTCTGTTATTCCTTTATGAAGCAAGTTTGACATAATTAATCTGTGTTAATCAGTAAAATCCGTTTAATCAGTGGGCTAAAATACAAAAGTACTCAACAAAGCTAAGACTTCTTCGATTTCTTGTTTCGAATTAAAACTATGCAAACAAAAACGCAATCGTTCCTGACCTTCGGGAACTGTGGGCGAAAGAATAGCTTTTACGTCAAACCCTTTCTCTTGTAGCTGAAACGCTATACTTTTTACTTTTTCGTTTCCTGGAATAATCGCACTTTGTATCGCCGATTTACTTCGAATAAAAATTGGTTTTAATCCCAATAAATTCTTTTGCTGATTGAAATGAATGATGTTTTCACAAAGCGATTCAACATTCTTTTTATCGCTTTCTAAATATTGATAAGCAATCAAGATTGTCGCTACCGAATGTGGAGAAAGCCCTGTAGTATAAATAAAACTTCGGGCAAAATTGACCAAATATTGTTTTAATTCTTGACTTCCCAATATCGCAGCACCATGACAACCCAATCCTTTTCCAAAAGTCATGATTCTGGCAAAAACGCGGGCTTGTAAACCTAACATTTGAACCAATCCTTCTCCCTTCTCACCAAAAACACCTAAAGCATGTGCTTCATCAATGACTAAATAACAATTGTGTTTATCAGCCAAACCAACAAGTTCTTCTAAATTTGGCGTATCCCCATCCATAGAGAAAACACTTTCGGTAACAATGTAAATGTTTTTAAGTTGTGAGTTCTGAGTTATAAGTTGCTTTAGAATTAATTTCTCTAAATTCTCAAAATCATTATGATTGAATTTAAACGATTTAGCATTCCCCATTTTAATTCCGTCTCGAATGGAGGCATGACAGAGTTCATCAAACAAAACAACGTCATTTCGTTGCGGTACAGCCCCAAAAAAACCAACATTGGCATCATAACCGGAATTAAATATCAAGGCCGATTCTGATTGATGGAATTGCGCAATAAAAGATTCCGCTACTTGATATACTCTATGATTTCCTGAAAGCAACCGTGAACCTGTGGCTCCATTTTGAAGATACGAATTAGCTACTAAATACTGATGAGTTTCATTAAAAATAGCTTCCGATTTCGAAAAACCAAGATAATCATTCGATGCAAAATCGATTAAATTATTATACTCTGGTAATTGGCGCAAAGCATTATTTTGAATCCTAGTATCTAGTTTTGCTTTAAGGGTTGTAGATAGATTTATCATGAAACAAAAATAAAAAAAAACGCCAAGCTAAGCTTGACGTTTTATATAAAATTCAAATTGCCTTAATCAGCTAAAACAATTACTTTATTGTCTTTCATTTCAATAGTTCCTGAAGAAATAGCTAGAGTATAGTTCTGATCGTTTACTTTCGAGAACAAAGCTGCTGTTTCTTTACTGAACTTAAAACTTGGAGCGGTTATGCTCACAATTCCTTTTTGTAGTAATGAAACTATAGGCGCGTGATTATTCAAAATTTGAAAAGCTCCATCAACTCCAGGTACAGATACAGATGTTATTTCTCCTTTGAACAAAGATGCTTCTGGTGATACTATTTCTAATAACATAGTTATGAGTTTTGAATTATGAGTTATGAGTTTTACATTAAAAACTCATAACTCATAACTTATAATTATTAAGCTTCTGCTAACATTTTTTCTCCAGCTTCGATAGCTTCTTCGATAGTTCCTTTAAGGTTGAAAGCTGATTCTGGCAAGTGATCTAATTCACCGTCAATAATCATGTTAAATCCTTTGATTGTATCTTTAATATCAACTAAAACACCTTTCAAACCTGTAAATTGCTCTGCAACGTGGAATGGTTGAGACAAGAAACGTTGTACACGACGTGCTCTAGAAACTGACAATTTATCTTCTTCAGATAATTCTTCCATACCAAGAATCGCAATAATATCTTGCAATTGTTTGTATTTTTGAAGAATTTCTTTTACTCTTTGCGCACAGTTATAGTGCTCATCTCCTAAGATATGTGGAGTTAAAATTCTTGAAGTAGAATCCAATGGATCTACCGCTGGGTAAATACCTAGCTCAGCAATTTTACGAGACAATACTGTTGTTGCATCAAGGTGAGCAAATGTTGTAGCCGGAGCCGGGTCAGTTAAATCATCCGCAGGAACGTAAACCGCTTGTACAGATGTAATAGAACCCTTATTTGTAGAAGTAATACGCTCTTGCATCGCTCCCATCTCAGTTGCCAATGTTGGTTGGTAACCTACCGCAGATGGCATACGACCTAAAAGTGCCGATACCTCAGAACCTGCTTGTGTAAAACGGAAGATGTTATCCACGAAGAACAATACATCTTTTCCTTGATCAGAACCAGCTCCATCACGGAAATATTCAGCAATAGACAATCCTGAAAGTGCTACACGAGCACGAGCTCCAGGTGGCTCATTCATTTGTCCGAAAACGAAAGTAGCTTTAGACTCTCTCATTCCTGGCATATCAACTTTAGACAAATCCCATCCTCCATTTTCCATAGAGTGCATGAATTCATCACCGTATTTTATAATTCCTGACTCTAACATCTCACGAAGTAAGTCATTTCCTTCACGAGTTCTTTCTCCTACTCCTGCGAATACTGAAAGTCCACCGTGACCTTTTGCAATATTGTTAATCAACTCCTGAATCAATACTGTTTTACCAACACCAGCACCACCAAATAATCCAATTTTCCCTCCTTTAGAGTAAGGCTCAATTAAATCGATTACTTTAATACCTGTGAATAAAACTTCAGATGAAGTTGAAAGATCCTCGAATCTTGGAGCTTGACGGTGAATTGACATTCCGTTTTCTCCTGTTTTTGGCAAGTTTCCTAAACCATCAATTGCATCTCCAATAACATTGAATAAACGTCCGTAAACATCAGCACCAACTGGCATCTGGATTGGATTTCCAGTTCCAACTACTTCATAACCTCTACTCAAACCATCTGTTGAGTCCATCGAAATGGTACGAACGGTGTTTTCACCAATGTGAGATTGCACTTCAAGTACTAACAAAGTACCGTCTTTTTTTGTGATTTCTAATGAATCATAAATTTTTGGAAGTTCAACATCTTTACCGTTGAAAACTACATCAACTACTGGACCAATGATTTGGGCAACTTTTCCTATTACTTTTGACATTACTTATGTATTTATTAAATAGCTATTTAGGTTTATGAAATAAAATCAATCGAAACATATCGATTAGATGCTTTTTTCAGAGTGCAAAGATAATTTTTAAAAATAAAAAATCAATAATTTTTATATAAAATAAATGAAAAATTGAAGTATTACTCAAAAACCCAAACTAAGCCCAAGAAATCGGCTAAAAAAACAAAAACCATTCGACTCTAGCCGAACGGTTTTTGTCACATACAACAAGACCTTTAAATTAAAGTGAACTTGGAAATAATATTCTATAATTCCCTAAATCAACTCCTTTTAAATTTGATCCATAAGTCATATTAATTGCTTCAATAAATTTATTAGCAATTAAAGCATATCCTCTTGGACTAGGATGAACTCCATCCAAAGAAAACCCGCCACCCGTTACAAAAACATTAGTGACCGTAAAACCATTTGAAGCGATTCCTCCGTTTATCAATTTATCCATAATTGCTTTAGTATCTACAAATGCTAATCCTTTACTATCAGCAACAGCTTTAATAGTCCCATTATAAGCATCTGTAGCTGTTTTAACTTGCATCGTTTCGTCAGCAGTTAAAACATGACCATCTTGCAAAGGGTAGGTAATTCCAAATTTATTGATTGTTGAAGGCGCACCCGGAACTGTAGAACCTATAACACTACTTGTTGTCAGCAACACATAATCGCCCGCAGTAGCTTGTCTAGCCTGCCCAAAAATAGAAGCAAATATCGCCGCATTTGTAGCCGCATTAGGATCCCCCTGTTGAGTAAAATACCCTGTTAAGACAGGAATCATTTGAGGAGCCTTATCAACTAAACTCTCATCTTTTATTAATAAAGGGTTAGCTGCAGCTGCCGAAAGCAAACCTATTCTTCCCGCATCAGCAGAACCCAAAGCCGTTCTTAAAAGAGTATACAAACCATTAATCTGAGCAACACCTACTGCACCACCCAAAGCCGCAGGCGACAAAGGACTTGTAGGAACAGTCGTAAAATAAGGCAATGTATTTATATAAGGCAAATTAGCCACAACCCCTTTCGCTCCTTTAGCTGTAAGATTTGTAACCAATGAAGTAAAAGCACCTGCAAAAACATTAGGATCTGTTATATCATTAGTACCATATGTAGCCGGATTAGTGTTTCCAGTACGATTCACCCCAATACCACCAGACGTAGCATAAGTCAACACATCATTACCCCCTATCCATAAAGAAAAGAAAGTCGCATCCTGATTAGCTGCATCAGCCAAAACTGTAGCGCTAGAACTAGAAGCAAATCGTCCAAAATAGGGATTTAAAGTTCCATAGCCCGGAGTAACAAGATGAAAACTCTTAGCCCCCGGCAGTCCCATATTATTAAAAGAACCCGTTAAGCGAGTCGTTATTTCAGTTGTTGGCGTTCCTGAAACCGGGACTGGCCCAACTCCATTAAAGTACAATCGTGGAGAAGCCGCCACATTACCCATAAACAAAAAGCCTCCAATATTATCAGCCATAAATGGAGTCGTAAAAGTCCCTCCGCCAACTAATGCAAATTGCTGCGCTACAACACTAGGATACGCCCCTTCTTGCCCTTTCTTGAATAAAGCACCATCACTATAACCTGCAGCAAAGGAATCTCCTAATGCCACGTATTTAGAAAAATTTGCAGATCCAGAAGTTAAAGGCAATCCATCGGATGAATTAGACACTACTACAACTTCATCATCATTATTACAAGCTACAAAGGTCAAAGAAACCAAAAGTAACCATTTGATATTTTTTATCATATTGTTAATATTATATGTTACTAATAAATAAATTACGGGTTGATTGTCCAAGAAGCAAAATACTGCTGTCCTATCAAACCTGCACCCAACACCTGAGTATACTCTTTACCTCCAATATTTGCCGCACCAATTTTTAATGTTGATTTCAGTTTTGGAATATTGTAATTAATTTGAGCATCAATTACTGTAGCTGCATCAATCATTCCATCAACCATTGTAGATTGCCATAAATACTCACTATTCCATCTTCCGCTTAGGTTAAACCCGAAGTTTTTAAACAATTTTTCATTCCCAAATGATGCCTTCACCCTATGTTTTGGCGTATTGAAACCAGCTTCAAAACTAGGATCTTTAGCTTGATCAAACTTGAATTCAGCATAGTTATAATTCACACCCACTTCAAAATCTCTATATACTTTTCTAGAAAGACCCAATCCAAAACCAAGTGACTCAATCTCTACATCTGTATTTGTATACAATTGATAAGCTCTATAATTCCCTTTTTGCAATGCATGTACTGACTGAGCTCCCGGATCTGTAGGGCCTAAAAGTGGATTTGGCGCATCTTGTGCAGTACCATAAAATGGGGCCACAACATTCAAATTACCAATAAAATCATTGTAAATATTATAATACCCATTTATATCAACAGAAAAATTACTTATAAATGAACGATACCCTAATTCGAACGCTTTTACTCGTTCAGGCTTTACATAGTCCACATTAGTTTTCTTCAACAACCCCGGATTTCCAGTTGCTGTAAGAGCACCTACAGAAGACGCCGTATATGAGTTGTTGTATGCATTTAGTCCTGTCATCACCACTGATGAACCACCTGCAAAAAATTGCCCTTCGGGAGTAGACACTGTCAATGTCTCACTGTATCTCGCCAAGTTATCTGGAGCCGAACCAAGCAATATTGCACTTCCTACATTAAATCCTATGTATTGATCCTGCGTAGATGGATTTCTAAAACCGGTCTGAAAAGATCCTCTGAAATTATGTCTTCTACTCTGACCTCCCGAATACACCAAAGAAACTCTTGGAGAAACATTACCATCGAAATTTTTAGACTTATCATAGCGAATAGACCCTGTAAACTTCAATCTATCGTCTATAAATTTCTTAGTCAACTGCGTATAAGCTCCATATTCATTGTAGTATATCGGCCCATCGGCATCGGTATAAATTCTACCATAAGAATTCAGTTGATATTGTCTGTAAGACCCACCCAGTTGAATCTCGGCAAATTTTATAATATCTTTAAAATTATAATTCGCATCTGAATGGTATATCTTCGAATTATCTACCAATTTTGAACCCGTAAGTACGCTTTCCCCAGCAATTACTTCATTAAACGCCGCTTTAAACTCAGGCGTACCAGGTAAAAACCTGCCTGATTCAGCCGTACTCCTTGCAATCATATGGGCGTTTTCAGGAGTTTGACCAACTAAAGTTGCACCAACAAATGCAGCTGCATATTGTCCAAACCATGTTTTATCGTCCTTCCACTTTCTATTTACATTAATTCCCGTAAAAAGCATGTCGTAGGAATCCCCTCCATCTTCGTTAGTAGTATAACCTCTTAGAAAAAAGTTTTTACCTTTTATTTCTAATTTATGTTGTTGCATAAAAAAGTTATTCAGATAATATCTGTTTGCCCCTTGGTAAACAGCATTTCCAAAACCAAATTTACTCTGCCAAATCACTTCCAGATTTTCACTACCGAAAGGTCTATAATGAAGGGAAAAATCAATTTTAGTATTACTGGCTTTATTATCTGTAAGGTCCGTTTCATTGTAACCTGTTCTACTTACATTATAATTAGGAAGAATCGCATCAAAAGCAGCAAACTGAGATGGCGTTATCGCACCAGCAGCTAACAAGCCATCAGCAACTGCATTTAAATTTGTAGAAACTTCATCTCCATAAACATTAATCCCATCATAATTAACATGACTTCTATCCGCACCTGGATTCGTTTTATCATCATAATTTGTCGCATACCAATCTGTCCCTCTCATATAAGTAAAATTGACTTTTCCTGCTAATTTTGGACTAAAAGCATGCGCCATTCTTACACCATAATCATAATACTCATTATTACCCGCTGCTTTTTGACTTGTCTGACCAAACTTAGCATAAGCAGTTATACCCTGACTGGTAAACGGGCTTTTACTATTCATAAATAAAATACCATTGAAAGCATTCGCTCCGTACAGAGCAGAAGATGCCCCTGGCAACAACTCCACACTTTGAACATCAATTTCAGAAATACCAATCATATTTCCCAACACAAAATTCAACAACGGAGAGGAGTTATCCATCCCGTCTACCAATTGCATAAAACGCGTATTGGCTACCGTTGCAAAACCACGAGTATTGATCGATTTAAAAGACAAACTACTAGTATTCATTTGAACCTCTTTCAAATTTTCTAACCCATCATAAAAACTTGGAGAAGCATTTTTTTTGATATCAGCAATTCCCATTCGCTCAATAGTAACAGGAGATTCTAAAACTCGCTCGGGCGTTCTTGAAGCCGAAACCACTATTTCATTAAGCAGTGTCTCCTCATCGCTTAGAACAATATTGACTTTTTGATTACTGGCCGTAATATTGATTTTCTTCGAAACAAAACCAACACATGAAATTTCAACAACAAAAGGTGGCTTCACCGAGGAAGCCAAAGTAAACTTTCCGTCAGCGTCCGTTACCGCAGAAGCGGCAGCAACTCCAACAATTTTAATATTGGCACCAAAAACAGCCTGATTGCCACTATCTACAACCGAACCCGAAATCGAACTCTGAGCAAAACTTATGCTACAAAAAAATAAAGACAAAAAAAGCAAATAAATTCTCATGTGGTTAAATTTTATTGATTTACACCACCAAAATACAATTATTTTCGATATCAATAAAAAAACATGAAAAAAATACAATTATCATCAACTTTTTTATACCATAACAACTTATTCTTTATTTTAATTTATTGAATTAATATTTAAAAAAATGTTAAAAAATTACCATATACTATGCATACATATAATTTTTTATGAGAAAAAAGAGATATATCGTAAAAATGTATATTTTAAAATATTTACAAAAAAAAGCGAGACCTAGGCCTCGCTTTTTTTATTTATCTATAAATCAATTATTCAACTGTAACTGACTTTGCCAAGTTACGCGGTTGATCAACATTACAGCCTCTCATAACAGCAATGTGATATGACAAAAGTTGTAATGGAATTGTAGTAATCAATGGAGACAACGCATCCGAAGTTTCCGGAATTTCAATAACATAATCTGCCAATTCACGAACCTGCATATCGCCTTTGGTCACCACAGCAATAATTCGCCCACTTCGGGATTTAATTTCCTGAATATTACTTACAATCTTATCATAATGTCCTTGTTTTGGCGCAATAATAATTACTGGCATTTGGTCATCAATCAAAGCAATTGGTCCGTGCTTCATTTCTGCTGCCGGATATCCTTCTGCATGAATATAAGAGATCTCTTTTAACTTCAAAGCACCCTCAAGAGCCACCGGGAAATTATACCCTCTACCCAAATACAAGCAATTTGGCGCATCTTTAAAAGTAGCTGCAATCTCTTTAGCTCGCTCATTAGTTTCCAAAGCCTCTTTTACCTTCTCAGGAATCAATTCAAGCTCTTGCAAATACATATGAAAATCCGAATGAGACAAGGTTCCTTTGGCTTTTGCCAAACGCAAAGCGATCATCGTTAATACTGTAATTTGAGTCGTAAAGGCTTTCGTTGAAGCCACCCCAATCTCTGGACCAGCATGCGTATAAGCTCCTGCATGAGTTTCTCTAGAAATAGAAGAACCTACCACATTACAAACACCAAAAACAAAAGCACCATTTTCTTTAGCCAACTTAATAGCAGCCATTGTATCAGCCGTCTCTCCAGACTGAGATATCGCAATCACAACATCTTTACTGTTTATAATAGGATTTCTATATCTAAACTCCGAAGCATATTCTACTTCAACAGAAATACGCGCAAACTCTTCAAATATATACTCCGCTACTAAACCGGCATGCCAAGACGTACCACAAGCAACTATAATAATTCGATCAGCATTAAGGAATTTTTCCAAATTATCCTCGACTCCTGCCATTTGAATAATTCCTTCGTTAGCATGAAGCCTACCTCTATAGGTATCTTTTATAACATTAGGTTGCTCATAAATCTCTTTTAACATAAAGTGATCATAACCCCCTTTTTCAATTTGCTCTAAATTCATTTGAAGTTCCTGAATATAAGGATCAACCAAAGAATCATCTTTGATTTTTCTTACTTTCATCTCTTTATGTAACCTGACATTAGCCATTTCACCGTCTTCTAAATAAACTGCATTAGAAGTATACTCAATAAAAGGAGAAGCATCAGAAGCAATAAAATATTCTCCCTCACCAACTCCAATTGCCAACGGACTTCCTAAACGAGCCGCTACAATTTCATTTGGATTTTTTTTGTCAAAAACAGCAATCGCATAAGCGCCTACCACTTGGTTAAGGGCAATTTGCACTGCCTTCCCTAATTTTATATTCTCTTTCTTCTGTATTTCTTCGATAAGATTAACTAACACTTCCGTATCTGTATCTGATTGAAAAACATAACCTCTCTTGATTAATTCTTCTTTTAGTGGAGCGTAGTTTTCAATTATTCCATTGTGGATAATTACCAATTCCCCAGAATTAGAACAATGTGGATGCGAATTAACATCATTAGGCACTCCGTGAGTAGCCCAACGCGTATGTCCTATACCTATAGTTCCATTAGTGGTGATTTCATTAGCTGCTTTAGCTTCCAAATCCACAACTTTTCCTTTGGTCTTACAAAGTTTGACATCCTTTCCGTCATATACCATGACACCAGCACTATCATACCCTCTATATTCCAGTCTCTTTAATCCTTTTATAACGATAGGATAAGCCTCTCGGTGGCCTATATACCCAACAATTCCACACATATATTAGTTAATTAGATTTCGTGTAATACATTTCAAACTTCAATCTTTTGGCATCCGGAACAGATTGCTTGTTACTTCCGTGAAGCATCGTGCCTAGAGGACTCATAACAGCAGACCTTGGTACCGCCAACAACGGAGAAGCAGTGTTCTTTAATTTATAGAAATTAACATCCGTAACATCCTCTGTAACTACAAGACCTAACTTTACATTTTTAGCTGACTTATCTTTAATAAGATTTCTGACATGATTAGTAATTCTGATCTTATAAATGCCGTCCCCAGCCTTTGTGTTATCTAACAAACCTCCAAAAATAATTTGACCATTCTTGCTATTTGAACCTGTAGTCGCATCTGCATAAAAATCAACTAAAGGCGTATTATTGTCCAAATCATACAAGTAAACTCGCATTGGCTCCTTACTGTTTGACATTATCTCGTCAATATGAAAAACAAGATTAGCCTCATTTATCAACTTTCTGCCACCTGATTGAGGATTACGCAAATCATCTAGCTCATCCGAAATATTATTAGACCCAGTTAGATTTCCGTTGCTATCATAACCCTTAACATCTGTTTTATTAAAAAGTTCAATAACAGCCATTGCTCCATCTCCACCTTTCAAATACAAAACTTTATCCCCATTTACATCGTCTCCTTTATTTGGTGCTGCACCATAATCAACCCCATTAACAGAAAAATCATTGCTCAACAAACTCACGGTGTTTCCGGTCATATTAAGAACAATTTCCTTTTCAACTTTCGTCGCATCAGTATCCGAAGTTTCATGTTTGTATTTAATCGTAATTTTTCCTTTTTTAAAGTCCAGCATAGCCAAAGCCCCTGGATTTGTACCCGATTTCTCTACTTTAAAATACAAACCTCTAAAATAATTTTTAAAAACTTCATTTGTAGCAAGATTACCTGAAGTAGCCGCATCGATTATTTTTTCTTTAAAAAAAGCAGTATTAAGATTCAAACGCATTCCCGGCGGAGTTCTAGTGACCGTTTCCTTATCACCATCCTTTGTAGTCACCTTATATTCAGCTGCACTAAAGAAAAACGCATTATTTTGAGCATCATCTGTAGCATCATTCAAAAGAACAGTTCCTTTTAAATTATCGAAATCAGCGTTTTGATCCGTAAAATACTTTTGAGCGTCTTGAAATCCTCCTGCAGGATCCAAATCTCTCATAAAATATTTTGACTCATATACACTTAACTTAATTTTGGCATCCGCGGGACCATAAATTGAATCCAATACATACACATGACTACCATCATCATTTGTCTTTGTTTTTGAAGCAACAGTAAAATAAGGAATTGTTAAAACTACACTTTCAATTTCTGGGTTTTTACCGATTGTTGGACTTAATGCCTCTAAAGTAAGTTGAGTAGCAAAATTAGCCGTAGTGGTTCCAAAATTCTTATTATCATAAATCCCCAAAGCATTAATGGGTAAATTATTGGATTGAACCGCTCCGGTTTTCTGACTGTAAGCAATCACATCATACGATTTCTTATCTAAGTCAAAATGATTCTCGCCTAATAAATCATCCCCAACTGAATTATAATCTTTATCACAGGAATACAAAAAAAGAACGCTCGCAACTATTAGAATTTTATTGATAAAAGAATTATTACACATACTTAAAATAAAAGTTTAAATTTATAGAACCTCGTTGTTATAAAAATTGCTATACGCTTCAGCGAAAGCATCTTTTGGGACGAAAGGTAAAAAAGGTTTTCCTGAAGATTCTATATATTTTGTTAAACTTGAAGAAACCCCAGTTGAAGCTATAATTACAGCATCCGAATGTTTGATGGTTGCCTTCATAATATTTTCAAAATTAGGTATTTCAAGATCAGAAACAGCGTCTTCAGGAACGCCATCCATCTTAACTTTATTGATCATCTCTGCATCTAAATTAGTATCGAATGACTGACTGTAGACAGAGGTAACAATCTTAGTATCTGAAAAAAGAGCCTCATTTTTATAAAAATGTTTCATATATACCGGCAACATAGCCGCCATCCAACCATGGACATGGATAATATCTGGAACCCAGTTCAATTTCTTAACTGTTTCTACCACTCCTTTAGCAAAGAAAATAGCACGCTCATCATTATCAGGATACATTACCCCTTCCTCATCGGCAAAAGTTGCTTTTCTTTTGAAATATTCATCATTATCGATAAAATAAACTTGAATTCTTTCTTTTGGAATGGAAGCTACTTTAATGATCAAAGGCATATCTAAGTCATTTACTACCAAATTCATCCCCGAAAGGCGAATCACTTCATGTAATTGATGTCTTCTTTCATTGATATTTCCATATCTTGGCATAAAAATTCTGATTTGGCCACCTTGATCATTAACCATCTTCGGAACATCGTAAGACATTAAAGAAACCTCATTTTCAGCCAAATAAGGCACCACTTCAGATGATACGTATAATATCCTCTTATCTTTCATATTATAATTTACTTAGTTTATTGGTAATAAAAACCACGCAAAATTACAAAAATTTATGCAGTTATTGACTAATATATTATGTTTGCACTTAATTTTAATAAAACGACCATGCCTATTTTCTATGGAAAAGTGGCTTTAATAGACTTTTTAAATTCTGTTAAAACCAAAAATTCCACTGTTGGATTTATCCCAACCATGGGTGCTCTGCATCAAGGACATCTTTCATTGATGCAACAATCACTGGCAGCAAACGATTATACAGTAGTAAGTATTTTTGTAAATCCTACCCAGTTCAATAACCTCGAAGATCTGGAAAAATACCCTCGCACTTTAGACCAAGATACCCAGAAAATAGCTCAGCTAAATGATACCATTATCGTTTACGCTCCTTCAGTAGATGATATTTATGAAGGAAAAGTATTATCACAAGATTTTGACTTTGACGGATTAGAAAACCAAATGGAAGGCAAATTCAGACCAGGGCATTTTAATGGCGTTGGTACCATCGTAAAACGTCTTTTCGAAATTGTAACTCCAACCAATGCTTATTTTGGGGAGAAAGATTTCCAACAGTTACAAATTATAAAAAAGATGGTTCAAAAGAACAATCTCGATGTCAACGTAATTGGCTGTCCCATCTACAGAGCACCCAATGGCCTAGCCATGAGCTCCAGAAATGAACGTTTGACGGAACAACAAAAAGAAGAAAGCGCTTTCATTTATAAAACGCTAACCGATGCCAAAGAAAAATTTCAAACCGACAGCCCAAAATCGGTAACGGAATGGGTTGAAGAATCCTTTGCCAAAAACCCCACTTTTGAACTGGAATACTTTCAAATCGCAGATGAAGCAACACTTACTCCTTGCATCACAAAAAACAAGGAGAAAAAATATCGCGCTTTTATAGCCGTTTTTATCAATAACATTAGATTAATTGATACCATTTCATTAAATTAATTTACTTTTGTAGCATGCAAATTCAAGTTTTAAAATCCAAAATACACAGGGTAAAAGTTACCGGAGCCGATTTAAATTACATCGGCAGCATTACTATAGATGAAACCCTTCTCGAAGCTTCTAATATTATTGAAGGTGAAAAAGTTTCCATTGTAAACATCAACAATGGCGAACGATTTGAAACCTATGCTATAAAAGGCGAAAAAAATTCAGGTGAAATAACCCTGAACGGGCCTGCAGCTAGAAAAGTACAAAAAGACGATATCATCATCATCATTTCATACGCTACGATTGATTTTGAAGAAGCAAAAACTTTTACTCCTTGGATTATTTTTCCAAATGAAAAAGACAATTCTTTAACCTAAACAATTATTTACCCCCTTTTGTGCTCAATTTACAGCTGTATTTTGAAAGTCATTTCTATGTCTAATTTTTAATAAAACAAGAATTCTATTCTCTTGATCCCCATTCTGAGATTGTTACTTCTGCTTTTTTATTAATTTAAAGTATTATATTGGTACTCCATTTACGACTATTCTATTTTTTCTAAAAAAACTGAATTATGAAACAGACATTCTTACTATTCTTCTTTTCTATTTGCATGTTTTCACAAAACAAAACCGAACTATTCAATTCCAACAGATTAGGAGAAGCTCGAGAAATCACCATAAGTCTGCCCGCTTCATACGAAAACAATCCGACAAAAAAATACCCCATCCTTGTTTTGCTCGATGGCAACTATTTATTCGATCCTTTTTATGGCGCACTGAGATACGGTGCCTATTGGGATGATTTACCCGAAACAATTATCATCGGAATCAATCAAAAAAACAGTCGATCAAATGATTGCCAATACGACGACACTGAAGGCTTGCCTACAGCAAAAGGAGCTGCGTTTTTTGAATTCATTGGAGGCGAATTAGTACCTTACATCGAAAAAAAATACCGTACAGCACCTTTTCGAATTATAGCGGGACACGACACAACTGCCGGTTTTCTAAACTTTTTTCTGTATAAAGAAAACCCATCTCTTCTGCTGAATTTTCGGAAAAAATTGTAGTGCTCCAAGAAGGATATGTAGATTATTTGATAAAAAAATACGCACTCTTATCCGATAAAATAGGTTTAAAACCCCTCATCAGATTAAATGATTTCAAAGCCATTGAAGCAGCCATCTTAAAAAACAAAGCATATAGAGAATTGGATAAATTAGCCGAAATAGCCGATAAAAACTATCCAAAATCCATGCTTGCCTCTTATGAATTAGGTTTGATGTATGAAAAAATGGACGATCCAAAAAGAGCCGCCAGCAAATACCAACATGCCTCTCAATTAGAAGAAATTGGTGACCTCACAAAGGACATGATGCTCAATAAATATGAAGACATGAAAAGCTTAACCCCAAAAAAATAATGTCAAAAGTTAAAACCTCTTTTTTCTGTCAAAGCTGCGGAACTCAATATGCTAAATGGCAAGGACAATGCAATGCCTGTAAAGAATGGAATACCATTGCCGAAGAAATCATACAAAAACAAGAGAAAGTAGCCTGGAAAAGCGAAGCTTCCTCGAAAAGTACAGCTCCAAAACCATTAAAAATAAACGAAATCGATTCGACTCAGGAAATCCGAATGGACACCACTGACACCGAACTCAATCGCGTGCTTGGGGGAGGAATTGTTCCCGGCTCTCTTACGCTTTTAGGAGGAGAACCCGGAATAGGAAAAAGTACGCTTTTGCTACAAATTTCACTGAAATTACCCTATAAAACCTTATATGTTTCGGGTGAAGAAAGCCAGAAACAAATTAAAATGCGAGCGGAAAGAATTACGCCAACAAGTGATAATTGCTACATTTTGACCGAAACCAAAACGCAAAACATCTTCAAACAAATTGAAGCTATTGAACCTGAAATTGTCATTATTGATTCGATTCAAACCTTGCATACCGATTACATAGAATCAACCGCCGGGAGTATTTCTCAAATCAGGGAAACCACAGCCGAGCTCATAAAATTTGCCAAAGAAACTAACATTCCCGTAATTCTTATTGGTCACATTACCAAAGACGGAAACATTGCCGGACCAAAAATTCTGGAACACATGGTCGATACGGTTTTGCAATTTGAAGGTGATCGAAATCATGTCTATCGCATTTTGCGTTCGCTCAAAAACCGTTTTGGTTCCACTGCCGAAATAGGAATTTATGAAATGCTAGGAAGTGGCTTACGCGAAGTTTCGAATCCATCCGAAATATTAATTTCACACAAAGACGAGGAATTATCAGGAACAGTAATTGCCAGCACACTCGAAGGCATGCGCCCTTTGATGATAGAAATTCAATCACTAGTAAGTACCGCAGTTTACGGAACACCGCAACGCAGCACCACAGGTTATAATGCCAAAAGACTCAATATGATTTTGGCTGTTCTGGAAAAGCGTGCCGGTTTTCGCTTAGGAGCCAAGGATGTTTTCCTGAATGTAACGGGAGGTATTTCGGTGGACGATCCTGCGATAGATTTAGCTGTAGTAGCCGCCATTTTATCATCTAACGAAGATATTCCTGTAAACAAAGATTTTTGCTTTGCCGGTGAAGTAGGACTTTCGGGAGAAATCCGTCAGGTAAACCGCGTGGACCAACGCATTCAAGAAGCCGAAAAACTGGGTTTTTCGACCATTTTCGTATCCAAATACAACAAAATCGCTTTAAAAAACCCCGGAATTAAAATTGAATTAGTCGCCAAAATAGAAGATGTAGCGAGTATGCTTTTTGGATAAAAAACACACTACTCACTGTAAATTAACTATTTAGATGTTAATTTTGACATTATCCTTATTTATATTTTGTATTTTTATAAGACGAATCTTTTTCCCTTTTAAAAGTCTATAAAAATGAAACCATCAGATCAAACAATGATTCATTTTTACCAACACTTAGGCAAAGTGTTCTACTGCATTGCAGCCATAGATAAGACTGTCCGAACAGAAGAAATTGAACGGCTCAAAAAAATTATTAAAACCGAATGGATTCCGCTAGAAGGCACTGTGACTGAATTTGGAGATGATGCTGCTTATCAAATAGAGATAATCTTTGACTGGTTAATGGAAAACGAATGGGATTTAGAACAAGTAATTCCCAATTTCAAAATTTTCAGAAAAGAACACCAAAGTCTCTTTACCCCGGAAATCAGGATATTAATCCTGAAAACAGCAATTGCAATTGTTACTGCTTTTTCAGGTGAAAACAAATCAGAACACCTTATAATAAGCCAACTGACGAGTATCCTGCAACCATAGAATTAGTAGCATTTTCCAAAATAAAGAATAAGCTTGTTTTTAAATAAATTCGTTTAATATAAAAAGAAAAAAAATGAAAAAGCAAACTGGCATTTGGATTGACTCCAAAAAAGCAATTATTGTAACTTTGAATGACGGCAAAGAATTTATCTGTGAAGTACAATCTGACCTAGAAAACAAAGTTTATCATGACAAAGAAGGAGATAAAGGTAGTTTCCAAGGCAATCAACATATTAACAACGACAAAACATTTGAAGAACGAAAAAAACACCAGATGAATACCTATCTTAATGATGTTATTTCTACCGTAAACGGTTCCGATGAATTGTATGTTTTTGGTCCGGCAGAAACTAAAACAAAACTGCAACAAAAGATTATCGACAGCAAATCAAATAATGTCGAAAAATTAAAATCCGTAGAAACAGCTGACAACATGACTCAAAACCAAATTGTGGCTAAAGTCAAACAATTCTACAAACAATAAACAAATCAATCACATGTATATACAAAAACCGCAATGAAAACATTGCGGTTTTATCTTTTATACCAAAAAACAATAAAATTAAGAAAACAGATGAACCATTTTTATTCAAAATTCACTTCCTTAGCAACGGCTAAAAAATTTTAGCCCTTTTTAAAATTACTTGACAAATGCGCTTTATTTCATGAAAACCGGAAAACAAAAAATAATTTTAATCCTAAAAATACTTGCCGTATTTTTCATTGTTATGGCAATAACTTTTTTTACTTTTAGAGATTTCCTTTTAAAACAAGCCATTGCAAAAGTTTCTACTAAAATAGAACAAAAATACGACAGTAATTTTAGCGTAAAAGAAGCCACATTTGAGGGGATTTCGGGCGTTAGTTTAACCAAAATAACATTGGCTCCTAAAAATGCCGATACACTCTTCAGCATCCAAAAAATGAGAACCAGTGTTAATCTTTGGCATTTATTGCTTGGTGAGATCCAATTGGGCACGCTAGAGATCAAAAATGGATTGGTACAGCTAACGCAAAAAGGCGATGTGAAAAATTTTGCCGCTTTTCTAAAGAAAGACAATCAGGAACCAACAAGCAATGATAAAAGAGATTATGCCGCTTTTGCCTATCGGATTATTTCGAAAGTATTGAATCTCGTTCCGACCGATATGAGTATTGAAAATCTAAAATTCAAACTGGACGACAACGGCAAAAAAGCGACAATCGACATAAAAAAATTAGTGCTTTTTGACAAAGAATTGGAAACATCCATAAATGTACAGACCAACACTTTTGCGCAACGTTGGAAAATAAAGGGATTTGCCGACCCCAGAAACAAAAAAGCAGACATCCGTTGTTACAATATTGATACCGGAGCCATCAAAGTCCCTTATTTTGATGAACGTTACAATCTAATATCCAGCTTTGATTCCATTCGACTGAATATTCAAAATATTGATCGAAGCGGCGGTGAATTGCACATTGACGGCTTCACTGCTATCGCAAATCTAAAACTAAACCATCCAAAAATTGCACGCAAAGATGTTGTCATTAAAAATGCCCGATTTGACTATCGTTTTCTACTGGGTACTGATTTTATATCTATAGACAGCAGTTCTACGGTGCAACTCAATAAAATTAAATTTCATCCTTATCTGGCCTACGAAACTTCGCAAGACACGATTTATAAACTCAAAGTAGCGCTGCCAAAAATGAAAGCCCAGGATTTTATTTCCTCCCTTCCTGATGGACTTTTCTCCAATTTTCAAGGCATGGAAGCCGAAGGAAGTTTTGATTATAATTTGGATTTCGAATACAATAAAAACAAACCGAAGGAATTGGTTTTTGACAGCAATCTGAAAAAAGACAACTTAAAAATAACCAAATATGGTCAAGCCAATCTCAACAAACTCAATAGCGAATTTATTTATCGTGCCATAATAAAAGACGTATTACAACGTCCTGTTTTGGTTGGGAATACCAATCCAAATTACACGCCATTGGAACAAATTTCGCCTTATTTAAAAAAATGTGTATTAACAACCGAAGATCCTTCGTTCTTTTCGCATCACGGTTTTATCAATGAAGCCTTCAAACAATCCATCATAAAAAACATAAAAACTAAGAAATTCTCCCGTGGTGCCAGCACCATAAGCATGCAGTTAGTAAAAAACGTTTTCCTGACCCGAGAAAAAACCTTGTCCCGAAAACTCGAAGAAATTTTATTGGTTTATATCTTAGAAAATAACCGAATCGCAAGCAAAGAGCGCATGCTTGAAGTGTATTTCAATATCATCGAATGGGGACCAAATGTTTATGGAATAGGAGAAGCCAGTCATTTTTATTTCCAGAAAAAACCTGCCGATTTGACTTTTAATGAATGCCTGTACCTTGCGCGAATTATTCCAAGCCCAAGAAAATTCATGTACCAATTTAACGATGAAGGAGCATTGAGGGAATTTGCCGTAAAACAAGAATCTTTTTTGACAAACCTAATGATTCGAAGAGGATTGCTAACCATAGATGATACTATTTTCAAACACCAACCCATGCATATTTCAGGTGCTGCAAAATCTTTCCTTCGACTAAAAATCAAAGATTCAATACCTGTAGATACTTTATCCGTTATTGAGGAATTTGAATTTTAAAATTTAGCCACGAATTCACCGATTATTTGTGAATTCGCGGCTAAATTTTTATGCCTAAACTGGCCTCTTCTTTATGGTGCAGGATCAGGAATTATCGCCTGAACTTGATTGATTGCAGCTATTATTTCATCTGAAAGTGACACTTTTATAGTATCTATATTTTCTTTTAATTGTGCCAAAGTCGTAGCGCCAATAATGGTGCTGGTTACAAAGGATTGCTGTTCAATAAATGCCAAAGACAACTCGGTCAAAGTCAATCCATTTTTCTTGGCGATTTCGCTGTACAACTTAGTCGCTTCAGTACATTGAGCGCTGCTGTATCTTGAATAGTTTGGGAATAAATTAACTCTCGCCTTAGGATGGCTTTCGCCCGTTAAAAACTTGCCGGACAACACCCCAAAAGCCATAGGAGAATAAGCTAACAAACCTACATTTTCCCTAAGGCAAACTTCTGCCGAACCTACTTCAAAAAGCCTGTTCAATAAAGAATACGGATTTTGAACAGTTTTTATCCTTGGTAAGTTTTGGTATTTACTTTCTTCGAGAAAACGCATGATTCCCCAAGGGGTTTCATTAGAAAGTCCAATATGCTTGATCTTTCCTTCTTTGACAAAACCATCTAGCGTTTCTAAAACCGCATGAATGTTATCTTCCCAAGCATCTTCTTGAACTTTGAAACCGCGTTGTCCAAAATAATTCGTTTTGCGCTCCGGCCAATGCAATTGGTACAAATCAAGATAATCCGTTTGTAGGCGTTTCAAACTATTATCCAAGGCATATTTTATACTTGCTGGAGAAAAATCAAGCTTGTCACGCATGTATCCAAAATTAGGATTGGGACCGGCAATTTTAGAAGCCAAAACCACCTTATCTCTATTTCTTGTTTTTTTGAACCAAGTTCCAATTATTCTCTCGGTACTTCCATAAGTTTCTTTTCTTCCCGGAACCGAATACATTTCGGCAGTATCAAAAAAATTGACTCCTTGTTCTAGAGCATAATCCATTTGGGCATGGCCTTCGGCTTCCGTGTTTTGCTCGCCAAAAGTCATGGTGCCTAGACATATTTTACTCACTTTTATGTCAGTGTTGGGCAATGTAGTATATTTCATATTTATTAAATACAGGGTTATAAAAGGGTAAAGTTACAAAGGTTTTCTAGATATCTTTTAATGAAAAAAGGCCCAAAGTTATACTTTGAGCCTTTTTTCATTTTATCATTTTATCTTAGTTAATATCATTCAACATTTCGGCAATTTCATCTAATCTTGGTGTTAAGATGATTTCAATTCTGCGATTTTTAGCTTTTCCTTCTGCAGTGGCATTAGATGCTAGAGGAGAGAATTCGCTTCGTCCTGCTGCAGTCAAATTTTGTTTGTTGATTGCACTGTTTTCGCTCAAAATAGCTACAATAGCAGTCGCTCTTTTTGTTGATAAATCCCAGTTATTGGCAATTGGTCCTGCACTAGAAAATCCATCATTATCAGTATGTCCTTCGATTAAAACAGAAATCTCAGGGTTTTCTCCCAATACTTTTCCTAGTTCAACTACCGCTTTTTTTCCTTCTGTTCCAACGGTCCAACTTCCCGAATTGAAAAGCAATTTGTTTTCCATAGAAACATATACTTTTCCGTTTTTTTGTTCTACGGTCAGTCCTTTTCCTTCAAAACTATTCAAGGCTTTAGAAAGGGTTTCCTTAAGTTTTCTCATGCTTGCTTCCTTTGCAGCAATCAGGCCTTCTAATTCTTGCAATCTTTGTGCGTTTTTACTTAAACGTTCTTGCTCTATTGCCAATGCTTTTCCTTTAGCATCTAATTGGGCCAACAAATCGCGATTCTTGTTCATATTAGATTGCAAAGCCTCATTACTGTTTTTCTCCAAGGCCTTGTATGATTCCTGCAAAACATTCATTTTGTTTTGCAAAGCATCATAATCCGCCAGCAATTTATCTCTTTCCGATTTAACTTTATTCAAATCACCTTTTAATGCTTTACGTTCTAATTCCAACTGATTTTTGGTTTTCAAAAGTTCCGCATTCTCATCAGAAATACTTCTGTTTTCTTTCTTTAAATCTGCGAACTTGTTTTCTAAATCATTATAAATTTTCTTCGACACACAAGAAGTCGACAAAACCATAATCAATAATCCTAGAGAAATTTTTTTAATCATTTTATATAATTGTTTAAGATTGGGGAATCATTTATACTATTTCTACCATAACGGGACAATGGTCAGAATGTTTTGCTTCCGGTAAAATCACTGCTCTTTTTATTCTTTCTTTCAAAGGCTCACTAACCAGGCAATAATCAATACGCCATCCTTTATTATCGATTCTCGCCGTTGGTACACGAACCGTCCACCAGCTGTAATGACCCGGTTCTTTGTTTAAAAAACGAAAACTATCGATAAATCCATTTTTCAGGAAAGTATCCAGCCAAGCTCTTTCTTCGGGTAAAAATCCGGAAACTTTTTTATTTCGAATGGGATCATGAATATCAATGGCTTCGTGACAAATATTATAATCTCCACAAATAACAAGATTTGGAATTTCTTTCTTCAAATTCGAAATATACTCTTGAAAATCATCCATATACATGAATTTATGATTCAATCTTTCGCTGTTTGTTCCAGAAGGCAAATACAAACTCATCACGGATAAATCGTCAAAATCAACTCGGACATTCCTTCCTTCGAAATCCATATGTTCGATTCCGGTTCCAAAAACAACATTATTAGGCTTGATTTTAGATAAAATCGCCACCCCACTATATCCTTTTTTAGTAGCTGGAAACCAATAGTGATACGGATAACCCGCCAATTCGAAATCCAACAAGGGAATTTGCTCCGGATTAGCCTTAATTTCCTGAAGACAAATCACATCTGGATTTGCTTGTTGCAACCAATCAATGAATCCTTTAGAAATTGCGGCTCGTATTCCGTTAACATTATAAGAGATAATCTTCATTTTTACATTTTTTGTGTTTCAAAAGTAAGAAAAATTAAAAAGGATGCCGTAGAAAAAACAGGAAAATCCAATAGTGTCTTAGTCAGATAATCGAGTTTTTTTCTATCTTTGTTTTTCGCTCAAATAAACAGAAAATAAATGGGTTTAGTTACCGCCAAAGAAGTTGCAAAAGTAATAAATGCTGAAAAATATGGAGTTTTCGGAACTTTTTCCGGCTGGTTATTGATGAAAGCACTGAAAATCTCTACTTTAAACAAAGTATATAACAGAAACAAACATCTAAAAGATCTTCCCTTTTTGAATAACATTTTAGATGATTTGCAGATAAAATTCGAAATTCCGGAAGAGGATTTAAAACGTTTGCCAAAAGATGGTGCCTATATTACCATTTCTAATCATCCCCTTGGAGGAATTGATGGTGTTTTATTATTGAAATTGATGCTCGAAAGAGAGCCCAATTTCAAGATTATCGCTAATTTTTTATTACACCGCATCGAACCATTAAAAAAATACATCATGCCGGTGAATCCTTTTGAAAACCACAAAGACGCTAAGTCTAGCGTGGTTGGGATTAAGGAAACTTTACGCCATTTAAGTGATGGGAAACCCCTAGGAATGTTCCCTGCAGGGGAAGTTTCCAGTTATAAAGACGGAAAATTGATGGTTGACAAACCTTGGGAAGAAGGCGCTATAAAAGTCATCCGAAAAGCTCAGGTTCCAGTAGTACCTATCTATTTCCATGCAAAAAACAGCCGATTATTCTATTTCCTTTCCAAAATAAGCGGAACTTTTCGCACGGCCAAATTGCCTTCTGAGGTTTTTAGCCAAAAACACCGCGTGATAAAAGTACGTATTGGGAAACCGATTTCGGTAAACGAACAAAATGAGTACAAAACCTTAGAATCTTATTCAGAATTCTTAAGGAGAAAAACATACATGCTTGCCAATCCTTTTGAAAAAGAAAGTAAACTATTGACTACGCCAAGCTTGAAAATTCCTAAAAGCCCAAAAGAAATTGTAACTCCGGCCAATAGCGAAAAAATGATTTCGGAAGTAGCCGCTTTGAGAAAAACAGACTGCCGACTTTTGCAAAGCAAGAATTATGAAGTCTTTTTTGCTGAAGCCGATGCAATTCCAAATGTGCTGCACGAAATAGGCCGATTACGAGAAATCACCTTTAGAGAAGTAGGAGAAGGAACAAATGAGTCTATCGATTTGGATAAATTTGACAAATACTACCACCATTTATTTTTATGGGATGAAGACGCTCAAAAAATTGCCGGAGCCTATCGAATGGGATTGGGTTCAGAAATTTATCCAAAATACGGAATAGAAGGTTTTTATTTGAATGAACTTTTTCGTTTTGAACCTGAATTACACGACATGATGGGTAAATCAATCGAAATGGGACGTGCTTTTATCATCAAGGAATACCAACAAAAACCAATGCCTCTTTTCTTACTTTGGAAAGGAATCATTCATACTACACTGCGCTTTCCTGAACATAAATTCTTACTTGGTGGCGTGAGCATCAGCAATCAATTCTCTGATTTTTCTAAATCTTTGATGATTGAATTCATGAAGTCAAATTATTATGACCCTTATATTGCGCAATATATTAATCCAAAGAAAGCCTACAAAGTAAAGCTCAAAGATGCTGATAAAGATTTTATCTTTAACGAAACAGAAGCCGACTTAAATAAATTTGACAAAATCATAGACGAGCTAGAGCCTGGTATTTTGCGTTTGCCTGTTTTAATCAAGAAATACATCAAACAAAATGCGAGAGTCGTTGCCTTTAACGTCGATCCTCTATTCAATAATGCTGTAGATGGCTTAATGTACATCAGAATTGCCGATATTCCTGAAAGCACTATGAAGCCCGTAATGGAAGAGTTTCAAGCAGAATTGGAACGAAAACTGGCAGATAAAGAAGAATAAAAGCAAACAGTTAAAGCTGTCAAAATTCATAAAAAAAAGTCTCGACAAAATCGAGACTTTTTTAGTATAATTAAAACCAAGCTTTCTTATTAACCTGATAGGTTTGATAAAACTCCTGATCTGATTTGGTCAGATAAATTATCCCTTCTATAAGTCCGAGAACACCTGTAACAATTCCACAAGTACAAAGGCTGATGATTAGCCAAATTATGCCTTCGGTCGTATACCCCAGGAGGAATTTATGTATCCCAAAAGGCGCCAAAAGTATGGCTAATAAACCTGCTGCTATTTTTTTATTGTCTTCCTGAGCCGGTTGTGGATTATTCCAATGTTCGTATTTTGTTTCTTCCATGAATTGCTAGTTATTATATTGGTTTTAAGGAATTAAATATAAAAAAAATTATTTAAAAACAGCATCTACCGGTTCCCAAAGTTCAATTTTATTTCCTTCTACATCCATAATCCACCCGAATTTACCATAATCATAAGACTGCATTTCACCCACAACAGTTACTCCTTCTTGTTTTAACTGAATCAACAATCCCTCCAAATTCTCAACACGAAAGTTTTGCATAAATTGTTTTTCACTTGGAGAAAAATAGCTCGTCTCCTCTGCAAATGGTGACCATTGTGTAGAACAGTCATTTCCTTGCGCATCTTTCCACCAGAAAGTACTTCCATACTCATCTGTTTTTAAACCCAAATGCTTAGCATACCAAGCAACCAGTTCTTTTGGATTTTTGGCTTTAAAAAAAACACCACCAAGACCAGTCACCCTTTTCGCAACAATCTCATTTGGAGTTTTGCCAAAATATTTCTCTTTAATTTTGTCGACAATTACCTGAGCCAATCTTTGATGACTTTCAAATGTCCAGCCGGCAACATGAGGTGATAAAATCACATTATCAGCTTTCAATAAATACTGAAAAGCCTCCGGAGTTCCTTTATCCTGAAAAAGCGTTTCGAATGACAATTTCTCATATTCTAAAACGTCTAAACCCGCGCCTAGAATCTTCCCTGACTTCATTGCATCGGCCATATCAGCCGTTACAATGTTTTTTCCTCTTGAGGTATTTAAAATCCAAAAAGGCTTCGCAAAACCAGCTATAAAATCAGCATCGACCATTTTATTCGTCTCTGGGGTCCATGGAATATGCAAACTCAATACATCTGCTTTTTTTTGCAATTCTTCCAGCGAAACCTGTCTCGCATTGGCATCCCCAACATTATCCAAAATATCATAACACAAAACCTCAACATCAAAACCTCGTAATTTCTTGGCAAAGGATTTTCCCATATTTCCATAACCAATAATCCCAACCGTTTTTCCATCCAGCTCATGCCCTCTATTGCTTTCCCTATTCCACAGTCCCGATCTAATTTCCCTATCAGCAAGATTTAACTTATTGAAAAGAGACAATAGCATTCCCAAAGTGTGCTCGGCTACCGCATTCCTATTCCCTTCGGGAGCGGCAATAAGCGTTATGTTTTTTGACGATGCATACTCACAATCGATGCTTTCCAATCCGGCGCCAACACGGGCTATAAATTGCAAGTTAACGGCCTTATCTAAAAAGGTTTTATCTATCTTAAATCGGCTTCTAATAACAATACCTTGATAATCCTTAATTTTTAATTCGATTTCTTCCTTGGAAGAAGTAAAATCTTCATGGTTTTCAAAACCCAATTTTTGCAATTGTTCCATCAAAATTGGATTGTTACTGTCGATGTGAAGAATTTTAATAGCCATAAAAAAGTATCTAAGTTTAGTAGTCAAAATTAACAAAAAAACACGGCTCTTGCTATATAAAAAACGGCCTACTTTTCTAGTAGATTCAATCATCTAAAAACCGAAAACTACTATAAAAAAACCATTTCTAAATTGATCTCAATTTAGAAATGGTTTTTCATATAATTTGCTCTAATAAAGTAGTCTTTTTACATACGCTCCCTTTTAAACAATAGCTGTAATTGTGTTAATATCTCATCACTTTTTCGTTTCCAAATAAAAATTTAGAAATTCTGTCGTAAAAACTGTCAAATAATTTTCTCATGATAATGTTTTTTTAAGTTAGAATTAAATTAAACACTTATACGAAAAGTAAAAAGTAGACATAGGTAGGCTTTACTAATATACGCCACATTTTTCTTTATTTAAAACATCCTTATCCTTTTTCGACGTAAGGTAACTTTAAATAGATTAAAAACACATAAATACCTTTTTTTGAACGATTTAAACTACACTGATGATTTTAATTTTCACTAAAACAAAACAGTTACTAACAAGAGCTAACCTTTAATTTGCTTCAAAGAGGTTTTAATTCCACGTATTAATGACGAACTAAATCCGTGCATTTCCATATCATTCAATCCTGCAATAGTGCAACCTTGAGGTGTAGTAACTCTGTCTATCAATTGTTCCGGATGCACCTGTTCTTCCATTAGCATCGCGGCTGCTCCTTTGACCGTTTGGGCCGAAATTTCCAATGCCGTTTTCCAGTCAAAACCTATTTCGATACCAGCCTGCATCGAAGCTCGGATATAACGCAAGGCAAATGCTGTTCCGCTTGCGGCTAATACTGTGGCAGCATCCATTAACTTTTCGTCAATTACCGGTGCTGTCCCTAAATCTTGAAAAAGTGCAATTACATTTTCGGCAGCAGACTTGTCTTTTTCCTGAAAAGAAATACAAGTGGCTGATTCCCCAAATTGAGCGGCAATATTAGGCATAATACGAATAATAGTATGCGCACCATTAGTTTTGTCCTGAAGTGCAGCAATATCAACCCCACTTACGGCAGAAGCTATTATTTTATTGGTTATTTTGGGCAGAATCTCTGTCAAAACGGTATCTACCTGATACGGTTTTACGGTAAGAATAATCAAATCGGCTTCTTGAATATGAAGTGTATTATCTGTCGAAACTATAATACCCGATTGTTCCAGATGCATTATACTTGAGGTATTCCTTCTGGTTATGGTAATTTGATTGTTTTTAGAAAATTTCGAGAGTCCTAAAGCAATGGAAACTCCCAGATTCCCACCTCCTATTATATGTACTTTCATTTTTGGTTTTTTGGTTTTGGTTAATAGTTTATTCTTTATCGGCCTTAGCCTTATTTTAGAAACATGACTGTTTAAGATTAAAATCCCAGAATCAATTTGGCAATAGAGAAATAAATCAGAATTCCGCAAATATCATTACTTGTCGTTATAAACGGGCCTGTGGCCAATGCAGGGTCAATTCCAAATTTATCCAGCAATAAGGGTACAAAAGTTCCGATAAGAGAGGCAATTATAATCACCGAAACTAGTGCAATGGTGACAATAACCCCTATGATAACTTCAACATTCAAAAGAAAATGACTTCCTAAAAACAAGATTACGGCCAAAATTAATCCATTCAGCAAACTAAGAGAAACCTCTTTCAGCAAGCGACTGAACAATGATCCACTCAACGTATTATTTGCCAAACCTTGCACTATAATTGCCGAGGATTGCACCCCAACATTTCCTGCCATTGCAGCAATCAAGGGAGTGAAAAAGAACAACTTGCCATGTTCTAACATAGCATCCTCAAACAATCCCAATACTCTCACCGAGATAAAACCGCCCAGAAGAGCCAAAACCAACCAAGGCAAACGCGCTTTAGTATGTTCTAAAATACTGTCATCGGCTTCAATATCTTGCGAGATACCCGCAGCTAATTGATAATCCTGATCGGCTTCATCCCTAATAACATCAATAATATCGTCAATAGTGATTCGCCCTACTAATCTACCCATTTCGTCCACTACCGGTATAGCTTCCAAATCGTATTTTTGCATAATTCGAGCCACCTCAACATCTTCAGTATCGACATTGACCGAGTTGACTTTTCTAATATAAATATCACTAATATGTGTTTTTGTCGAAGTCGTCAATAAATCCTTGAGCGAGAGTCTTCCTTTCAGTCTGTTTTGATCGTCCACAACATAGATGGAATGAACGCGCGAAACGTTTTCGGCTTGGATACGCATTTCCTTAACACAAGTAAGCACATTCCAGTTTTCATTGACTTTCACCAACTCTTTCCCCATCAATCCCCCGGCTGAATTCTCATCATAACGCAATAAATCAACGATGTCTTTTGCGTGTTCCACATCATTCAATTCCGAGATTACTTCGGCTTTTAAATCCTGAGAAAGCTCCGCGATAATGTCGGCAGCATCATTGGTATCCAGCTCATCAAGCTCTTCTGCAATTTCCTTTGGCGAGAGACGGCTTAATATATTCTCTCGTAAATCATCTTCTAATTCAAGAAGAATCTCTGCCGTTTTATCACTATCTAATACCTTAAAAATATAGGTTGCCTCATCAAAATCAAGCTCGTCCAGAATCTCAGCGATATCAGCATGGTGCATGTCAGCGAGTAAGACTTCTAGTTCCTTATCGTTTTTATTGACAATGTGTTGCTCTAATTCGAGTATTAATTCTTTGCTGATTTTAAACTCCATCGGCCTCTATTTTTTGGGTCAGTTCTATAAACTGCGCTACATCCAATTGTTCCGGGCGAAGATCAAAAACTGGATCTTCTCGTAAAGCGTCGGACAAATTCAATGTTTTCAAACTATTGCGCAAGGTTTTACGCCGTTGTTGAAAAGCTGTTTTTACAACCGTAAAGAACAATTTTTCGCCGCAAGGCAAACTAAAATCTTCTTTTCTGCGCAAACGCAAAACTCCTGATTTCACTTTTGGTGGCGGGATAAACACATTTTCATCGACCGTAAACAAGTACTCGGCGTCATAAAATGCTTGCGCTAAAACGGATAAAATTCCATAAGCTTTTGTTCCTTTCTTTTCACAAATACGCTCTGCTACTTCTTTTTGGAACATACCCGCAAATTCAGGAATTTGGTTGCGATATTCCAAAGCTCTAAAAACAATTTGTGTCGAAATATTATACGGAAAATTCCCGATTATGGCGAATTGTTTTCCTTGAAAAGTTTCATTGATATCATACTTCAAAAAATCCTTCGAAATAATCTTATCTTTTAATTTTGGATAATTTTCATCCAAATAAGCAACCGATTCCGTATCAATTTCGATCACATAAGTATTAATTGGTTTTTCTAACAAATATTTTGTCAAAACACCCATTCCCGGTCCTATTTCCAAAACATCGTCATATCCTTTTAAATTCAGAGTATCTGCTATGTCTTTAGCAATACTTTCATCTTTCAGGAAATGTTGTCCGAGGTGTTTTTTAGCTTTTACTTTTTCCATTTTGTTTTATTTTACCACTAAGGCGCAAAGTGTAATTTTGATTGTAACTTACTTTTAACCTTTATGCCAAAAGCAGCTTACTGATTTTTGTCTGAAGACTTAAAACTGAAATTAATGTTCCGAAATCAACTCTAATTCCGTTCTAAAAGCCAGCATTTTATCCCCAAATAATCTTTGCCCTTCTTCACGAAAACTAGGCGCATCTTCCTGGTAATATTTCTCCAAAGTTTCCTTACTATCGGTTGTATATTGAACCGAATACGTAGTTCCTCCCATTTCTTCTTCTATCAAAACCTTCACTATTCTCGCCGAAGAAAACTTCCCAGTGGCCAAAATTTCGGGAATGTGTTTTTGCTGCATCCAGTTCAACCATTGGTCATGAACGCTTTCGTGTATGTTTGTGGTAACGTTGTATATTATCATCTTATTTGTTTATTTGTTAAATCGTTAATTCGGTTAAACCAATAAACAGTTAACCAATTAAACTTTTTTATAAATTTTTATCGCCTCGCAATTCCCTGAATTTAATTCGGGCATCTACAAAGTAAATACTGTCTTCGTGACTAAAAATTATCTTTTCATATAAAGGCTTTGCTTTATCTGGCGCCGCTAATTTTTTATTATATATTTCAGCCGAAAAATACAGCGCTTCATCAATGTAAATCCCATCACTGTGATGCTCAATTATTTCTTGGTATTGGCTTAAAGCCAAATTGTAATCGGCTGTTTTTTCATAAATTTTACCCAGACGCAATAAAGTGACTGCCTCAATTTCCTCTCCTTTATGCTTTTTCAAAATCAATTGAAACTGAGCCACCGCTTCCTGATCCCTATTTTGATATAAAAGGTAATCTCCTTTGGCAAATTCCTTCAAAGCTGTTTGTGTCGAATCGGCGGCTGTATTGTCATTTATCAAAAGAAAATACTCCAAAGCATCATTAGCAATCAATTGGGTGTTCGCCGATTTCAACTCCTTAAACTGCTTTAATGCCCATTCAAAATCGGTTTTGAAATAACTGGTTTTAGCCGCTTTCAAACTCGCTTCATGCGCCACCACATCGTTTTTCAAATCCATCTGAATCTGGGAATAATACAACAAAGCCTGATTGAATTTCTCTTCGAAAAGCAAAATATCCGCCAACTCCATTTTGGCCTGAGCTACTTGGTAGTCATTCAATTGTAAATCGAGTGCTTTTTTTATTATTGCCTTGCCTTCTTCGGATTTTTTTAAATTAAAAGCCGCAAAATGAGCTTGAATCAGCTGCAAAGATAAGGTAAAAGGACTTATTTCATATTGTTTCAGCAAAGCATCCAGTTCAGCATTAATCGCAGGATAGTCTTTTGGGGCTGCATTTTTAATTTTCAATTCTATCAAATAAGAATTTGCCTGAATCAGCAATTCTAAATCCTTAGTGTTCTCCAGAACAAAACCCAGAATTTCTTTAGCGGTTTCTTCATCCTCTTCCTCAATGGTAAGTTGCGCCAGATTAATGATATTCGACAAGGATTCCGGATTGCGTTTGTAAATCGCCTTTTCCTGAATAAAAGCTTTAGAAAACTCTTTTTGTTGTACATAAAACCAACTCAAATAACGATTCCAAAACAGGTCTTGACTTTTTTGAACTCTTAAAATCAGTGCTTTTCGCAATATTTCATTAAAATTAGCATCACCATCGCCAGACATAAATCGCGACAATTGATTTTGAATCAAAATAGAACGCTCAGGACTGGCAAAAGCTTCGTCCAAAAAAGTTGAAATCATCATTTCTTGATTTCCTAACTGTCCGTAAAGCAAGCCTATTTGATAATTAAAATTGTAATTAGGCACTAATTGAGATGCCGTTTGATAAGCTTTCAGAGCATATTCGAGCAATACCTTTTTTTCAAAAGAATTTGAAATAGCATAGACTTCATTCGGATTTTTTTGGATTCGCTCTAAAGCCTGACCGTAGTAATCTTTGGCTTTGGCATCCTCTTTTTGCAATTGGAGGTTATAGCCCAACTCGACCAGAAGTGCTCCTTGCTTGTATTTATCGAAACGTTCTTGTATTGCTTTTTGAGCAAAATCAAACTGCGATAGCTGCTGATAACAATCAATGGTTCGCAGAAAATATTGGTAATTTTGGGGAACACTAGCCAATAATTCCTCATAACTGATTTTGGCTTTTTCAAAATCGCCTTTGTCATAATAATACTGCGCTAATTGTTCGTTTTGAGAAAACGCAAAAAGCGAGAAGAACAAAGTGATATAGAGAAAAAAAATCTTCATATTAAAAGTGTTCAGTATTCAGTGTTCAGTTTGCTAAACGGTGTGTTGTCCAAAAAGCTAACTGAACACCGAGCACTGATGACTGAACACTAATTAATCTATAATATCAAATCCGCAATACGGACGTAAAACCTCAGGAATCACGATTCCTTCCGGAGTTTGGTAATTTTCTAAAATTCCGGCCAAAACTCTTGGCAAAGCCAATGAGCTTCCATTTAGCGTGTGAGCCAATTGATTTTTACCGTCTTTGTCTTTGAAACGCAATTTCAAACGATTCGCTTGAAAAGTCTCAAAATTAGAAACCGAAGAAATTTCTAACCAACGGTCTTGCGCCGTAGAAAACACTTCAAAATCATAAGTCAAAGCCGAAGTGAATCCCATATCACCTCCGCAAAGGCGTAAAATTCTATATGGCAATTTCAATTCGTTCAGAATATCTTTTACATGCTCTACCATGCCGTCTAGAGCTTGGTATGATTTTTCAGGATGCTCTACACGAACAATTTCTACTTTATCAAATTGATGCAAACGATTCAAGCCACGTACATGAGCACCATAAGAACCCGCTTCTCTACGGAAACATGGTGTATAAGCCGTAGTTAAAATTGGCAATTCACTTTCAGTCAATAAGACATCTCTGAACAAGTTGGTCACCGGAACCTCAGCTGTTGGAATTAAGTATAAATTATCGGTAGCATCGTGATACATCTGCCCTTCTTTGTCTGGCAATTGCCCCGTTCCATAAGCCGAAGCTTCATTGACAAAATGAGGAACCTGTACTTCATTGTAACCAGCAGCGGTATTTTTATCTAAGAAATAATTAATCAAGGCTCGTTGTAATCGCGCTCCTTTTCCTTTGTAAACCGGAAAACCAGCTCCCGTGATTTTATTTCCTAATTCGAAATCGATGATATCGTATTTCTTCACCAATTCCCAATGTGGCTGTGCTCCTTCGTTCAAAACGGGTACTTCACCAGCCTCAAACACATTCAGGTTATCATCAGCCGATTTTCCTTCGGGAACAATATCCGCAGGAAGGTTTGGCAAAGTATAAAGTTTTTCAGTAAGTTCAGCAGCGATTGCCTCAGCAACCTCAGCCAGTTTCTTACTTTTCTCTTTGTTTAAAACTGTTTTTTCTTTCAAGATGGCAGCCTTAGCTTTCTCACCTGCCTTCATCATTTCCCCTATATCCTTGGACAATTTATTAGATTCTGCTAAGATGTTGTCTAATTCTACTTGCGTAGCACGACGACGCTCATCAAGTTCTACCACTTCTTCCACAACGGTTTTGGCGTCTAAATTTCTTTTAGCCAAAGCTTGGATCACTTTTTCTTGATTCTCTCTAATAAATGCAATTTGTAACATAGTTGGGTTTTTATAACTATTATATTTCTAATAACGGAAGCAAATTTAAGGAAATGTTTGAGACTTATGAGACAAACTTTAGGGTTTGGTTCCTTTTTTATGGCTTTGTCATTTCGAGGAACTAAAACGAAACCAAATAATCCCTAAGCCCTTTTAATCTCGTGTCCCACAAATTCTTCTAAGGTTGCAAACATGTCGTCTACCGAAAGCACTTCCAGATCAGGATGGGATTTTAGGAAAGCAGCATTCAAAGCCACCAAGTTTTCTTCCAATTCAAAAAAAGTATCGTTGTCCAATCCCTCTTTTATTGGGTTTATGCCTTCGAGTTTACCTTTTAGGAATTTGCCTAATTTAACGCTGCTCATCAAACGGACTTTTTTGGCATTTTGCTGAAACAATTCCAAATGCTTTTCGGCCCCAAGTAAGGCCAAACCTTCTTCGATTAATTCGTTTAATTCTTTGTTCCAACCCGAATTATAAACAAATTGCGCAAAATTGCCTTCGGTATATTGGGAAGTGTAATAATCTAAATAATAACTCATCAAGGCATCTTCATGAATCAAATCATCATCAATTTTTTCCTCACGCATCAGGTTGATTACCGAAATATTAGAGTTGATAACGTCTTGTGGGTTTTCGCTGTTTGCTGCGGTTTCTGAAATAATAATTCTGCCGAATTCCATTTGCTTTTGTGTTTAAGGAGTTTGCGGCAAATTTCGGGGAAATAATCGAGTTGCTGTTGCTTTTTTACCACAGATTACACAGATTAAGACGGATTTTTTTGAAGTCATTGCGAGGAACGAAGCAATCCTACTAACAAGAACACAAGTTGAGCAACAAATCAGGATGGCGCCCGTCTCTTGCAATACCCAAACGGTAATTTATTTCTTATCCGATTCCTCAGCTTCCTTTTGCTGATTCATTTTGGCAACCAAAGCTTTCAAACGCAAGGCTTTTTCTTTTTTTTCTTCTTGCAATTTCGCCTTTTTCCGATTGAGCAATTTAGTATGCAAAGCCTTATTTTTGGTGTTTTTTTCAGGTCCTTTTGGCATGATTTTTAATCTTTTAAGGATTGCAAAGATAAATAAATTGATAGTAAGAAGAGATTAAATTAACCTCTATACTATTTTGCCGAAACCAATATTATGAATTTCCTAAACAATCTTGCAACCATAAGATACGCTAGCTAGCTATTAATATAAATAATCCAAAGCTTACGTAAAATCATTATTTATAGTTTTTCAAATTCATTATGCATTTTAGTCGAAAGTAATATGTATGAATCAATATATCTATCCAGTTCTTCCAGATTCGTGAAATTTGATTTAAAATAGGGATGTTTTTTTAAAAGAAGTACCCATTTCAAAAGCTCAGGAGGAAGCCTTTCTTTTATCACAAGAATTGAATCCAAATTATTATGTAAATCTATTTGAAGTTTTTTTAGAAATTCCCCGATAAAAACATTTTCACCATTTAAAGATATTTCAAATTTCTCATCAACATTAAGATTTTTCAAACTACTTAGTTTTTTCCTTTTTCCAATTATAAATACCACATCATTATTTATTATCCTTTTAATTCTTTTAGAATTACGTTTCTCCGGTAAATATGTATTTCTATAATAAAATATACATCCCGCAATATAAGCCAATGATAAATTAGATATGACAATTTCAAATTTATCAGGATTTTCAACAAACGATGAAAGTTTGTATGGAATATAATCTATCCAAATTACTAACAATATTGATGTTATTAAATAATAATCTATTTTCCTCATTTATCTCAAAAACTATTAAATGGATATTCTCACTTTTACAAAAACCTAATAAAAAAGACAAATACAACTCATATTCTTAACTATCTATCAAAGATATTGCTCTTTACTTTTTCAAAGATAAAAATTAATCATACAAAGCATTAAATAGTTTTGACTTTGTCATTCCGACAAAGGAGGAATCACATCAAGTGACTCACACAACGGAGATTCCTCGTGCCTCGGAATGACAAATGCTGTAGGAATTTAAATTCTCTAGCCCTGATTACTTCACTTAATTTATATTTTCAGCGGAGTTCAGCGAATTTCGTTTGCAGTGAAAATCCTTTTATTTTTTTCTTTAAAAAGTAAAAGATTGCAACGGAAAGCGGGAAATTGCTTCAAATAAAATTTCTATTGCTTATTTTTGCACCACATTCTGAATAAATTTCAGAATCTAAAAATAATTTTATGACACAGAATCCAAAAAGATATATCATTACGGCGGCATTGCCTTATACGAACGGACCGATTCACATTGGCCATTTGGCGGGGGTTTACGTGCCTTCGGACATTTATTCCCGTTACTTGCGTTTGCAAGGTAGAGATGTCTTGTTTGTTTGCGGAAGCGACGAGCATGGTGTTGCCATTTCGATGAAAGCCAAAAAAGAAGGCATTACGCCTCAGCAAGTAATCGATAAATACGATGGAATTATCCGTAAATCGTTCGCTGATTTTGGGATTTCGTTTGATAATTATTCCCGAACTTCGGCTAAAATTCATCATGATACGGCTTCGGAATTTTTTAGAAAGCTGTACGACAAAGGCGATTTCATTGAGGAAGTGACCGAGCAATTGTATGACGCGAAGGCAGACCAATTTTTGGCGGATCGTTTTGTGACGGGAACTTGCCCGAAATGCGGTAACGAGGAAGCTTACGGCGACCAATGCGAAAAATGCGGCTCGACGCTGAACGCTACGGATTTAATCAACCCAAAATCGACCATTACCGGGGAAACTCCTATCTTGAAATCGACCAAACACTGGTTTTTACCTTTGGATCGTTACGAAGATTTCTTGAAAGAATGGATTCTCGTGGGTCATAAAAACGACTGGAAACCCAATGTTTACGGACAAGTAAAATCCTGGATTGACGGCGGATTGGAGCCTCGTGCGGTTACGCGTGACCTGGATTGGGGAATTGATGTTCCGGTTGAAGGCGCCGAAGGAAAAAAATTATATGTTTGGTTTGACGCGCCGATTGGCTACATTTCTTCGACCAAAGAATGGGCCGCGCGCGAAGGAAAAGACTGGGAGCCATACTGGAAAGATCAGGACACGAAATTGGTACACTTCATCGGGAAGGACAATATCGTTTTCCATTGCATAATTTTCCCGGCGATGCTGAAAGCCGAAGGAAGTTATATTTTGCCGGACAATGTTCCTGCAAACGAGTTCTTGAATTTGGAAGGAAACAAATTGTCGACTTCTAAAAACTGGGCGGTTTGGTTACACGAATATTTGGAAGAATTCCCAAATCAACAGGATGTTTTGCGTTATGCTTTGACATCGAATGCGCCGGAAACAAAAGACAATGATTTTACCTGGAAGGATTTTCAGGCGAGAAATAACAATGAATTGGTAGCGATTTACGGAAATTTCATCAATCGCGTCGTGGTGTTGACCAATAAATATTATAACGGGATTGTTCCACAGCCGAACGAATTGTCTGAGGTTGATGAAGCGACTTTAACCGAATTGAAAGCGTATCCGGCGGTGATTTCGAGTTCTATCGAAAGATACCGATTCCGCGAAGCTTTGGGCGAATTGATGAACGTGGCCCGACTTGGAAACAAATATCTGGCAGACGAGGAGCCTTGGAAAATGATAAAAATTGATGAGGACCGTACAAAAACTCAAATGTATGTGGCTTTGCAAATTGCTGCCGCATTGAGTGCACTCTGCGAACCCTTTTTGCCATTTACAGCCGCAAAATTATCCCGAATCTTGAAAATAGAAAGTCCGTTGAACTGGAATACCATCTCCCAAGATTCTGATTTACTTCCTGCCGGACACCAAATTGGCGAAGCCGTATTGCTTTTTGCCAAAATCGAGGACGAAGAAATCCAAAAACAAATAGACAAACTGGAAGCTACCAAAACAGCCAATACTGCCGAAAACAAAAAAGCGGAACCACAAAAAGAAGCGATTCAATTTGAGGATTTTGCTAAAATGGATTTGCGTGTGGGTACTATTTTAGAAGCTTCGAAAATGCCAAAAGCCAACAAGCTTTTGATTTTGAAAGTAGATACTGGAATTGATGTTCGCACGATTGTTTCTGGAATTGCCGAGAGTTTTTCACCGGAAGAAATTGTGGGTAAAAAAGTGACCGTTCTAGTGAATTTAGCTCCGAGAAACCTTCGTGGCGTGGAAAGTCAAGGAATGATCTTGATGACCACCAATGCAGAAGGAAAATTGGTTTTCGTAAATCCGGACGCTGAAGCCGCAAATGGCGAAACAATAAATTAAGAAATAACCGCAAATTCGCGAATTTGCGGTAAAATAAAAACAATGATGTTTGCAAATTGCCACTAATTAATTTGTGGCAATTTGTGTTTCATAACACCTAAAAATGACCAACGCAAAACCAAAATTAGCTTTAGCCTTTGGAATACTTTGTATTTCTATTTTTCCAATTCTGGTTAAACTCAAGTTAACTCCAGGTCTAATTTCTGCTTTTTACCGAATGGCGATCGCCGCGATGCTAATTTTACCTTATATCCTAATTACAAAAAAGTTTGTTCTCCCAAAAAGCAAAACCTTAATCCTAGCGATTATTTGCGGAATATTATTTGCCTCCGATGTTGCTGTTTGGAATATCGCCATACAGGAATCAAGTGCGACCCAAGCTTCTTTACTTACTAATTTATCCCCGCTTTGGGTTGGTATTATTTCTTTTGCTTTTTTTAAAACCAAACCGGCAACCAATTTCTGGATTGGCACTCTAGTTTCCTTATTTGGAATGACGATGCTGGTAGGCTTTCAATTTTTTCTCGAATTGAATTTTGACAAAGCTTTTCTACTTGCTGTCTTATCGGGAGTTTTATATTCCATTTATCTTTTGGTTAGTAAAAATGTACTTTCAGAAGTGGATGTTTTATCCTTTATGAGCATTAGCTTATTGGCGTCAAGCGTCTATTTAGGAATCCTTTGTTATTTTTTAGATGAGCCATTCACAGGATTTTCTAATACCGGCTGGCTGGTTTTAGTGCTTCAGGCGGTTATTTGCCAATTGTGCGCTTGGATTTCGATCAGTTATGCCACACAGCACATGAGAGCCACAAGAATTTCACTAAGTTTATTGAGTCAGGCCGTCATTACATCACTATTAGCTTGGCTTTTTTTAGATGAAAAAATCACATTGAATATGGCAATCGGTGGTGTAATTTTACTTTTCGGTATCCGAATTACGTTTTACACCAAAACACTTTCAATCAAAAATATATTAAATAAAAACTAAAGAGGATTTTCTTTAGCAACACTAAAAAAAGATGAAAAATATAAAAGTAATCGCTTTTGACGCAGACGACACCTTATTTGTCAACGAAACTTATTTTGCCGAAACTGAAGAAAAATTCTGTAGTTTAATGAGCGATTACCTGTCGCATCAGGGAATTTCGAAAGAGCTTTTCAAGATAGAAATTGACAACCTAAAAGTATACGGTTACGGAATCAAAGGATATATTCTTTCGATGATTGAAGCCGCGATGAAAATTTCGAACAACACTATTTCTATTGAAGCCATTGAGCGAATTATTCAATATGGAAAAGAATTAACCGAAAAACCAATTGTTTTATTGGAAGGTGTCGAGGAAACCCTGCAAGCCTTACACGGAAGATACAAGCTGGTCGTTGCCACCAAAGGTGATTTATTAGACCAACGCAGAAAACTGCACAACTCGGGACTAGGAAAGTATTTTCACCACATTGAGGTGATGTCAGACAAACAGGAAATTGATTATTCTGATTTGATCAAACGATTGGAAATTCAACCCGAAGAGTTTTTCATGATTGGAAATTCATTAAAATCGGATGTTTTACCGGTTTTGTCAATTGGCGGCCATGCCGTTCACATTCCTTTTCATACCACTTGGGAACATGAAAAAATAAACCACAAAGTAGAGCATAAAAATTTCAGGTCTTTTGAAAAAATAACCGATGTCTTAAGCCAATTTAAACAGTAAACAAATCACCAGCAACGAACTTTTTCTTGGCCTATTTTTAACATATAAAGCCTTTAGATTGAATTATCGCTAATTTTGAATTCAAAAAAACTCATAATTGATTTCATTATCAAAATTTATAGCATTAAAAATTAATTAAAAACCCAATAAAAGACTAAAAAAAATGCTTATTTACAAAATAAGCACCTATCCTTACATAATTAACTGATTGAAATTTCTTATCAAATAATATATCGTATTTTTGCATAAATTTTAAAAAATTACAATAATGAAAAAATTAATGTTTGCATTAGTTTTTGCATCTGCAGCTTCAACTGTAAATGCTCAAACTGTAGCTGAAAAAAACACCGAAAACAACTTCAACAAATGGTCTGTTGAATTGGCCGGTGGTGTTAACAAAACACAAAGACCAATGACAGCAGGTTATGCTACATCTACACCAAGTCCTTATGTAATTGATCTTGGCGCTAGATACATGTTCAATAATAAATTCGGTTTAAAAGCTGACTTTGGTTACAACAGTTTCCAAGGAAAAAACAACTCTATTGATTTTGACACTAAATACTACAGAGCAGATATTCAAGCTGTAGCTAACTTAGGAAGAATCATGAATTTCGAAACTTGGACCAACACTCTTGGTTTATTAGGTCACGCTGGTTTTGGTTTAGCTCAATTAGAAGATCAAAACTCTGCATTAAAAGACAGAATGGGTAATTTTATGGCAGGAGTAACTGGTCAAATTAAATTATCTAACAGAATTGCTTTAACAGGAGATTTTACAACTATCATTAACGCTTCTCAAAACGCTGCTTTTGACGCTGCAAGTACTGTTTCTTCTAGAGGTTTTTCTGGGATTTTATTCAACGGAACTGTTGGTTTAACTGTTTACTTAGGTAAAAACGCTAAACATGCTGACTGGGTTACTCTAGTAGACAAAGATGTATTAGCATTAAAAGACAGAGTTGACACTCTTGAAACTATGTTGATCGATACTGATCAAGATGGTGTTGCTGATTATTTAGATCTTGAAAAAAACACTGTTTCTGGAGTAATGGTTGATTCTAAAGGAAGAGCTATTGATTTAAACAAAAACAACGTTCCAGACGAATTGGAAAGCTATTTATTGGCAAACTACGCAAAAAACACTGGTAACTCAGCAGTTTTAAACAACAACGAATTGATTAAAAACTTAATCAATAGTGGTTATGTAGCTACCTATTTTGATTTCAACAAATCAACTCCAACAGTTGTTTCAACTGATGGTATTGATTTCATCTTGACTTATTTAAGAAGTAATCCTTCTGCTTCAGTTGACATTATTGGTCATGCTGACGAATTAGGAAAAACTGCTTACAACAACAAATTAGCTACTGCAAGAGCTAACAGCATAAAAGATGTTTTAGTTAAAGCTAAAATCGCTGCTTCAAGATTGAATGTTGTTTCTGCTGGTGAAGACAATTCAGTTGAGAAAAATTCTGATGCTGCTAGAAAACTAGTTAGAAAAGTTACTTTCACAATAAAATAAGCTGTTTTCTTAATAGCTCAAAAGGTCCCAAAAGAAATTTCTTTTGGGACCTTTTTCTTTTACTAATTTGCCAAAATCAACAACCAGAAAAAACAGCCTTAACACAACGATCTGTACAAATTCAAAGCTTACTTTCTCTAAATCACGCCTAGATAACAAACTCTTTTTTTGTAACTTTACAAGAAACATTTTACCATGCTATCAAAAAACATCGAAACCGCATTAAACAATCAAATTCGCATTGAAGCCGAATCTAGTCAAATTTATCTTGCAATGGCTTCTTGGGCCGAAACACATGGACTAGAAGGGGTATCACAATTCATGTATCTACAATCTGACGAAGAGCGCATGCACATGCTCAAAATAATTAAATTTTTAAATGAACGCGGCGGTCATGCCAAAGTCACTGATTTACTGGCTCCGAAAACAAATTACGCCACATTCAAAGAAATGTTTAAAGAAGTGTACCAACATGAAGTTTTCGTTTCCGAATCCATTAACGATTTAGTACATATTTCTCTCACTGAAAAAGATTATGCTACTCATAACTTCCTACAATGGTATGTTGCCGAACAAATCGAAGAAGAAGCCCAAGCTAAAGTTATTTTGGATAAAATCAACTTAATTGGTGACGACAAAGGCGGGCTATACCTATTTGACAGAGACATGCAAGAACTCACACAAAAGAATTCTACCGCTAAATAAAACTAACCTAAGTTAGTCTTTAAAGAATTTCTACCTCTTGATTTAATTCTTTACAAATTGGGCAAAAAGGATAAAAATAAGGCAAAAAAAAAGGATAAAAAACAACTCCTTGAAAAGGATAAGCCCGCCAAAGACTTAAAGAAAGAGTGTTGCGAAAAATATAAAAAAGGAGAAGACAAAAGATGCAAACGCTGCCCTCGGTTTGACTTACCCAAAAATAATTAGTCCCGATTTTCAGCATAAAAAACTGAGAATCGGGACTTAATTGTAATAAATACTGACCTACTTTCCTAATAAAAGAACTTCGTTTACAACCACTTCAGTAACATAACGTTTCTCTCCGTTCTTATCATCATAACTTCTGTGGGCAAGTTTGCCCTCAATGGCAATTTCTTTTCCCTTAGTTACGTATTTTTCAATAATTTCAGCCGTTTTCCCCCAAGCTACTAATCGATGCCACTGGGTTTCTTCGACTTTCTCGCCTTTGTCATTTTTATAACTCTCATTTGTGGCGAGTGTAAAATTGGCCAATTTTTTTCCTCCTTCAAAATTTTTGATTTCCGGATCATTCCCTACATGTCCGATTAGCTGTACTTTGTTTCTTAATGCATTCATGGCGTGTAAAATTTAAATGTTGCTGTTCGTTTAAAACTCTTGCCGATCTCACTTTGATTTCGACGAGGCAAAGATGCGATAAGACCCAAATCTTATTCGGTTAGTATTCAATTACTTTCGATTATAAACATTTGTAAACGTTTGCTACTGAATAAGAAATTAACTACTTTAGCCAATATCAAAAGATCTTATGCAAACGGAAATCAACAAAGTCGAACTTAGAAATCTAAGAATAGAAGACTATAAAGAACTCAAGAACTCTATGATCGAATCCTATCCAGAGATGGTAGGTTCCTATTGGAAAGAATCACATATAGAGAAACTACTACAATTATTTCCTGAAGGACAGTTGGTAATATTAGTAGATGACATTGTGGTAGGCTCTGCCTTATCCTTAATCGTAAACGAAGACCTAGTTGATAAAAAACACGATTATGCCAAAATAACCGGCAATTACTCTTTCTCTACCCATGATCCAAAAGGAGATGTCTTATATGGAATTGATGTTTTCATTGCTCCAAAATACCGTGGATTGCGTTTAGGAAGAAGAATGTATGATGCCCGAAAAGAAATTTGCGAACAGCTAAATTTAAAATCAATTGTTTTTGCCGGAAGAATTCCAAACTACGGAAAATACGCTGACGCCCTAACCCCAAAAGAATACATAGAGAAAGTAAAACGAAAAGAACTGCACGACTCCGTTCTTTCCTTTCAACTAAGCAATGACTTCCATGTCATGCGAATCATGAAAAACTATCTAGAAGGTGACAAACTATCCAAAGAGTTTGCCGTTCTACTCGAATGGAACAACATCTATTATGACGAAAGTCCACGGATAATAAATCTGGAAAAAAGCGTCATCCGCTTGGGATTAATCCAATGGCAAATGCGTCCCTTAAAAGATTTAGAAGCTTTATTCGAACAGTCGGAATTTTTTATTGATGCCGTTTCCGGTTACGGAAGCGATTTTGCTCTTTTTCCGGAGCTATTTATTGCTCCCTTAATGGCCGATTACAACCACCTCTCAGAAGCAGATGCCATTAGAGAATTAGCCCGTTATTCTGAACCTATACGCAAGAGATTCCAGGAATTAGCCATATCCTACAACATCAATATCATCACCGGGAGTATGCCTCACATTATTGATGGCACCTTATACAATGTTGGTTTTCTTTGTAAAAGAGATGGAACCTATGAGATGTATACCAAAATTCATATCACACCAAACGAAGTGTTCCACTGGGGAATGAGTGGCGGAAACGAAATCAAAACCTTTGATACCGACTGTGGAAAAATAGGAATCATGATCTGCTATGATGTAGAATTTCCAGAACTTTCAAGATTAATGTCAGACGAAGGAATGAATATCTTATTTGTCCCTTTTTTAACAGACACCCAAAATGGATACACGAGAGTAAAACATTGTGCCCAAGCCAGAGCTATAGAAAACGAATGCTATGTTGCCGTAGCCGGATGTGTAGGAAACTTGCCTAAAGTAAACAACATGGACATTCAATATGCACAAACGGCCGTTTTTACACCCTCTGATTTTGCTTTTCCAAGCAACGGAATCAAAGGAGAAACAACACCTAATACTGAAATGACGCTTATTGTTGATGTCGATTTGAATTTACTAAAAGAATTACATGAGCATGGAAGTGTCAGAATTCTAAAAGACCGTAGAAACGACTTGTATCAAATTAAAAAACTAAAATGATGAAAAGCTGTTTAGAATGTGGCGAAAAAATCATAGGTCGCGAAGACAAGAAATTTTGTAGTGACGGTTGCCGTAATGCCTATAACAACAAAATAAACAAAGACAGCAACAATTTTATGCGCAACATCAACAACAAATTGCGCAAGAATTACCGCATTCTATCTGAACTAAATCCAGAAGGAAAATCCAAAACCACAAGAGCAAAACTCTTGAGTAAGGGATTTGATTTTGAATTTTTTACTAACATTTTACAAACTAAAACAGGAAATACCTACCATTTCCTCTATGACCAAGGCTACATGCTTTTGGACAATGACTACTATATGCTAGTTAAAAAAGACCTTTAATACCACAACCCCAATTCTATTAACCAAAAAATGAAAAAAGATTACTCCTCTATTTTTGCAATTTTATTTTTTCTGCTAACCCTAGGATTCATTTACTTTAGCATGATGCCGCAATGGACTTCGGATGATGAAGGTCCTCTCGCTGAGTTTTCTACCAAAAGAGCTTTTGCCCAGGTAGAAGCTATCGCAAAACAACCTCATTATGTAGGTTCGGAGAATCATGATCAAGTAGCTCTTTATTTGCAAAAAGAACTAAGCAAATTAGGCTTGCAAACTTCTATTCAAGAAGGCTACACTTTGACTGATTGGGGCAATTTAGTCAAGTCCAAAAATATAATGGCAAAAATAAAAGGAACCAACAATTCCAAGGTATTACTTTTACTTTCGCATTATGACAGTGCTCCTCACTCCTATTCCTATGGCGCCAGTGACGCAGGATCTGGAGTAGCCACAATACTAGAAGGTGTGCGCTCTTTTTTATACGACAAGAAACAACATAAAAACGACATCATTATTCTGTTTACTGATGCAGAGGAATTAGGTCTAAATGGTGCCGCTCTTTTTGTAACCCAACACCATTGGGCCAAAGAAATTGGACTCGCACTTAATTTTGAAGCCCGAGGTTCCTCAGGACCAAGCTACATGTTAATGGAGACCAATAAAGGAAACGCCGCTCTGGTAAAGGAATTTGCTGCTGCTAAAACTACTTATCCTGTTTCTAATTCTCTAATGTACAGCATTTACAAAATGCTCCCTAACGACACTGATTTGACCGTTTTTAGAGAAAAAGGAGATATTCAAGGCTACAATTTCGCTTTTATAGACGGTCACTACAATTACCATACAGCACAGGATGACAGCAACCATTTAGCCAAAAACACATTAGCACACCAAGGCAGCTATTTAATGCCTTTGCTAAGCTATTTTTCAAATGCTGATTTGAATGCCACTCAAGCCAGCGAAGATTACATTTATTTTACAGGACCTTATACTTTTATAAACTATCCCTTTAGCTGGGTTGTTCCTATGGTGATTATTGCAACATTACTGTTCCTAATGCTCATCTTCATCGGAATCGCTAAACGCATCTTGTCCTTTGAAGAAATCATGCGAGGATTCATTCCTTTCTTAGGCTCATTAATCAGCGCTGGCTTAATCACCTTTTTAGGATGGAAACTGCTCTTAATTCTTTATCCGCAATACAATGATCTACTCAACGGATTTACCTATAATGGTCACGCCTATATAGCCGCTTTTGTCTTTTTAGCAATGGCTATCAGTTTTGCGTTTTACCAACGTTTTTCTGCTAAGAAAATCAAGATGAATCATTATATAGCGCCACTATTTATTTGGCTGCTTATTAATGCCTATCTCGCAATTAGTCTGCAAGGAGCTGGCTTTTTAATAATTCCCGTCTATTTTGGCCTATTGGCTTTCACTGTTTTTATCGTCACCCAAAAAACAAACAAAACGCTTAACCTTTTATTAAGTATTCCGGCGCTAATCATCATTGCTCCATTTATTCAAATGTTCCCTATAGGCTTAGGCTTAAAAGTATTGTTTGGAAGTGCTATGCTTACCGTTTTAACCTTTGGTTTGTTACTACCCACTTTTGGTAGTTTTATCAAAAAAGGATGGTGGTCTTTTGCTTTTTTATTGGCTTCTATTGGCTTTTTTGCGAAAGCGCATTACGAATCCGGTTATGAAAAAGGAAAAGCCAAATCAAACAGCCTATTGTATGTTTATGATGCCGAATCAAAAGCCGCAAACTGGGTTACTTATGACAAAAATCTGGACTCCTGGACAAAACAATATTTAGGAGAAAATCCTAAATCACCAATAATTCACAATGAAACTCCTCTTTTTAGCAAATACAACTCCGAATTTACATTCGCTGCCGAAGCGCCTAAAAAAGATATTCCTCAACCTACAATTCACTTTCTAAAAGATAGTATCGCCGGAAATCAACGCTATTTAAAAATTAGGATTTCTCCGAATCGAAAAGTGAATCGTTATGATATTTTTGCCAATGAAAAGATGAGCATAAATAACTTTACAGCCAATGGTGTAAAGCATTTAGAACAACAAGGATTGCAATTAAAAAGAAACGGCAAGAAAATCCTAAGCTATTATGTAGTGCATAACGAGCCGCTGGATATGGAATTCAGCATCGCTAAAACCGCCGTTTTTGACATGCAGTTACTGGAAAGTTCTTTTGATTTAATGCGCAATCCATTATTTAATATTAGCCAAAGAGCCTCTTGGATGATGCCAACTCCTTTTGTCCTGACTGATGCCGTGGTTATCAAAAAAAGAATCAAACCTAGTCCGGTAGTGATTGACCATACTTTGGTAAACCCTACTGTAAAAGATAGTTTGGCGGTAACGAAAGATAGTTTGAAAAAGCCATAATATTAAATTTTAGCAGGAAATTAATAGTTATATTAGCTAAATAATAGCTAATTCTACAGCTATTCCAGCCGAAAATAGAAGTTTTTCATTAAAACTATAGAGTAACAAATTGCGTCTTGGAATATATCAAGCACATTTGAAATAATAGAATTTCAAACCTGAAAACCGTTTTATAAAGATGGAGATTGCAGCTAAAATAATAACATTCATACTACTACTATCTTTGGTTGTTTCTCCTATATTAATTATTAACAGACTGTTTAAGTTAAATTTAAATAATAAATTCATTATATATTTAATTTCTGGAATTATAATCACTGCTTTTTTGACCTTGACTATTGGATGGTGGTCAACCTTCTCAAATAAAATTCTTCTTTCTCATTACGGCTATAATTTCAATGCTATGAATGATGTTGAAAGATTTGAAAATGTTGGTCTTGAAAACCTAGACAGAGTAAAGCAACTAGAAATTAACATATTAGGAATTGGCTGGCCTCTTAAAGCTTATACAGTCTATACTATTTATTCTCCCTATCTTATAATTGTATATTTGGCAACTTGTTATTATAAAAAAACGAAAAATTCCTTTTGCATCAGAATAAATATGAAAAAACTTTTATTAATTATAATTTGCAATTTATCTAATATTGTCACCGGTCAAAACCTTCCACAATTGAAATTACAAGATCCAATTGGCAAAGAATTAGATTTGCCAGGAATAATACTAAATAAAGATGAAATATGTGTCATTTTGACTACCAATCAAGGCTTCACTGCCTATGATGAAAAAACATATTATACTTTTAAAAAAAATGGAAAAATAGAAGCCTATGAAGAAATGGCTCCAAAGTCAAACCTTAAATACTTAGATTTAAAAAAGTCTGGGGAGAAAATAATTCTTGATACTGCTACACAAAAATATTTTTTAGACTGTTTAAATTCCAAAGTTACTTTAGATTTTCTCAACTATTCACAATCAGATTTTACTATTGAGAACAATGAACCTGTAACAACATTATTAAAGTCCCATCCAAAAAAATATGAAATTACTTTTCTTCAAAATAATAATTCAAAATCATATTTTTTTTATGAACCACGACAACAATTTCGTGATACAAACTCTAGAATAAATAAAATAATTTTAGAAAAGTTTATTAAACTTTTAGAATTGTGGCAAATGCTAAAAACCTAAATTTCGATAAGAGAAAAGAGCCTCTTGGATGATGCCAACTCCTTTTGTCCTGACTGATGCTGTGGTTATCAAAAAAAGAATCAAACCTAGCCCAAGATTAGTTGAAGAACTCCCTAAAATTCCGATGCAAAAAACATTTAAAAAAGAAAATGCAATAATTAAAGTTGACAGTATAAAAGTTAAATAATTATGTTGAAATTTGCATTCAATAAAACGATTGCAAAATGGCAAAAATTAGCATCTTAGGTTGTGGTTGGCTGGGATTCCCTTTGGCAAAAAGCCTTTTAAATAAAGGATTTCCTGTAAAAGGTTCGACTACTTCCGAGGGGAAAATCTCTGTATTAGAAAATTCTGGAATTCAGCCTTTTTTAATTTCGCTCGACAGCAACGGCATTTCTGGTGACATTTACTCTTTTTTGAACGAAAGTGAAATTTTAGTCATTGATATTCCGCCTAAATTGAGAGGAGACAGCAAAGAAGATTTTGTCGGAAAAATTAAAGTCTTAATCCCTTTTATCGAAAAGTCTACTGTTGAAAAAGTACTTTTTGTCAGCTCGACTTCTGTTTATGGGGACAATAATGATTTAGTGACCGAAGAAACTCCCTTGAACCCAGATTCAGAAGGCGGAAAACAGCTTGCCATCGTTGAAAATCTATTGCAAAACAACACCCATTTTAAAACTACCGTTTTGCGTTTTGGTGGTCTAATTGGTGAAGACCGACATCCCGTAAAATTTTTATCGGGGCGTGAAAACCTAGATAATCCCGAAGCTCCGATAAATCTAATTCATCAAAAAGACTGCATCGGCATAATCCAAAAAATAATTGAATTGAATGCGTGGGGAAAAACTTTTGATGCGGTAGCTCCTTTTCATCCCTCGCGCGAAGTCTATTATACCCAAAAAGCTTTAGAATTAAATTTAGCTGTTCCAAAATTTAGTCATGAAAAAACATCCGCTAGAAAAACAATTTCTGGAAATTTATTAACAGAAATGCTTGATTATACATTTACAATACCTCATTTATAGCGTGATAACGAAAATAAAAAACTCCTTTTCATCAAAAATAAACGCAGTCGGGCTTCCTATAATCGCTTTGTGTTGGGTTAGCTTTTTTTGGGGAACCACTTGGCTGGCCTCAAAAGAAGGGGTAAAGCACATGCCCGCTTTACAACTAGCAGCAATCAGGCAATTCATCGGTGGTTTTCTCTATGTTTCTTTTTTCTTATTTAAAAAAACACCTTGGCCAAAAGGAAAGCAATGGAAAACAATTTTGATTCTCAGTGTTTTGAATTTTGCCTTAAGTAACGGCTTGAGTACTTGGGGAGTAAAATACATCAGCAGCGGCTTAGGAGCCATTATCGGGGCAATTGTCCCTTTATGGATTGTCATTATCAGTTTGTTTAGAGGAGAACGACTAGCTCGATTAGCAATACTAGGCCTAATAGTCAGTTTTGGAGGTGTCTGCGTAATCTTTTACGACCATTTACACGATTTCCTCGAACCTGATTTTAGATTTGGCATTATTCTTTCCTTGATTGCAACATTAACTTGGGCTTTCGGCACTTTATATACTAAGAAAAAAGCAGCAAGTTTTAATCCGTATTTTAGTTTGGGTTTGCAAATGTTTATATCCAGTATTTTCTTATTTGCCTATACGGGAGCAACCGGAACCTCTGTTAGTTTAGACTCAATTCCAGCGATTTCTTGGTGGTCCATAGCGTATTTAGTTATTTTTGGTTCGGTTCTTACTTTTATTGCTTTTATCTATGCATTGCAACATTTACCGGCAGAAATAAGCAGTATTTATTCTTATATCAATCCTATTATTGCTGTGATTTTGGGAGCTATAATCTTTGGAGAATCCCTTAATGCAGCTATAGCTATAGGCGGAACTGTAACTTTAACTGGTTTATACATCGTAAACTATTCGATGAGAAAAGGACGTAAACAAACATCCATTTTAACAAAAAAACCTGTCAACTAAGCTGACAGGTCTTTTTTTTCTAGCACTATAGTACTACCAGATTTTTACTCTTTTAGAAGGCTCAATATACATGTGGTCATTAGGCTGAATGCCAAAGGCTTGATAAAACGTATCTATGTTTTGCAAAGGAACATATGCGCGATACATTCCTGGAGAATGCGGATCAGTCTTTACCTGATTTTTGATTGCTTCATCACGTGATTTTGTACGCCAAATAGTAGACCAAGAAATGAAAAAACGCTGCTCAGGAGTAAATCCATCTATCAAACCTGGATTTCCGTTTTCTTTTAAATACAATTGTAATCCATCATAAGCCGCGTTCACTCCGCCCAAATCACCTATATTTTCCCCGAGTGTAAATTTCCCATCCACAAATGTTCCCGGCAATGGCTCTAAAGCACTATATTGCACCGCAAGCGCCGCAGTTAAAGTCGAAAATTGCTTTAAATCTTCGGCTGTCCACCAGTCTACAAGATTTCCATCGGCATTATATCTCGCTCCTGAATCATCAAAACCATGAGAGATTTCGTGACCAATTACAGCTCCTATTCCACCATAATTTACGGCTTCATCTGCTTGGTAATTGTAAAAAGGCGGTTGTAAAATGGCTGCCGGAAATACAATTTCATTATAAGAAGGGTTGTAATACGCATTTACAGTTTGCGGAGACATTCCCCATTTTTCTTTATTAACTGGCTTAGCTAACTCGGCAAGACTTTCATTATAACGCCATTTCGCTAAATTTTTAACATTTTCAAAATAAGATCCACCTTCTTCAGGACCAGCAATAACTAAAGCCGAATAATCTTTCCATTGATCCGGATAACCAATCTTGATTCTTGATTTATGTAATTTGGCAACAGCGCTAGTCTTGGTCGCTGCAGACATCCAAGTTAAATTTTGAATTCTGTTTTCGAAAGCAAGAAAAACATTTTTAATCATTTTTTCTGCTTTAGCTTTAGCTTCTGCCGGAAATTTTTTCTCGACATATAATTTCCCTAAAGCTTCTCCCAAAGACCCGTTGATAACTTGAAGAGCGCCCTCGTCTCTTGGTCTTTGCTTTACAGCTCCCGTTAACGTTTTGCCATAAAATTCCCAGTTAGCATTCTCAATCACAGTAGAAAGCTGGCTCGAAGCTCTATTCAACAAAGTCCATCTCATGTAAGCTTTCCAATCTTCTACTTTATTTTCTTTAAAGATGGTTTCTAGTGCAACCATATATTTTGGCTGAGAAACAATCAAGGAATCAGTGGCTGGCAATCCAATTTTTGTAAAATAATTATTCCAATTGATTGATGGAGTCAACTTTTGAAGATCCTTAACGGTCATCGGATTGTATGATTTTCTTCTGTCTCTTCTTTCAACTCTGTCCAGTCTTGGTTTTGACATTTCGGTCTCTAATGCTAAAATCTTAGTTGCATGAATTTTAGCTTGTGCTGGTTTTTCACCGATAAATTGAAGCATCTTTGCTAAATGCTCCACATATTTAGCTCGTTTTTCTTTAGAATCGGCATCTTCGGAAACATAATAATCCCTGTCAGGCAAACCCACACTTCCTAATCCAAGATTGATCACGTTTCGATTGCTGTTCTTAGCATCCGGTCCAATACTGGCTCCAAAAAACCCTAAACCACCCAATGGCTCCATCTCAATTAAAAAGGCTTCTAAATCCTTAGTGTTTTTAATTGCATTAATCTTTTTTAAATAAGGCTTTAAAGGCGTTACTCCCAGTTTATTTCTACCAACAGTGTCTAATATAGTTTTATACAAATTAATCGCTTTCCCTTGATCTGTATTGGACTTGTAAACTGGATTTGTCACTGCCTCTTTTAAAATTGCCAAAGCATCATTATCTGTCCTTTGGCGCAATTCATCAAAACTCCCCCAACGTGTTCTGTCACTTGGAATCTCTGTATTGTCTAACCAAGTTCCATTTACATAGCGGAAGAAATCATTACTAGGTTTTACTTTTTTATCCATATACTGGACATTAATTCCCGGCTCTTTGGCCGCTGGAACAACTTGGCCATGAAGATCAATAAATCCCACCACTGCAGGAATCACAAAAAGGAGTTGCTTATTTAGTTTTATTTTCATATTATCAAATCATTAAGTTAGTTTCACAAAGCTATTGATAATATTTCAAAAAAAACACCAAATCCTTCTTGACTGTTAATACTTTGATTCCTCCTGTGAAGAAGATTACTTTTTTGTACTTTTGCAAAAATTTTTTTATGAAATCGCCATTAATAATAAGTTTGCGCAAGCAAATACCAATAAATAAAAAGGCGACAACATATATAACCTCTAACAAATAAATTTTACATATATGAAATCTATTTTATATAAGTACCGAAAATTTTTTGCCGTTTTTTTACTGTTTTCAGCCATAACCCTCTATTTGTTTTATGGCGCTTTAAAACCCAGTAAATCTCTCCCAATATACAACCCTGCCGACGTGAATCCTGAATTGGTTGATACTGCGGTGCAATACGTCCGAAAATACCATACCATTGCCGACTTCTCATTTGTGAACCAAAATGGAAAAACCATCACCCAAAAAGATTATGAGGGCAAAATATATGTAGCAGATTTTTTCTTTACCACCTGTGGCTCCATTTGTCCAAAAATGACAACAAACCTAGCCGAAGTTCAAAAAGCAATCATCAATAACCCAAAAGTAATGTTGCTTTCCCATACCGTTTTCCCTGAAACGGATAGCGTTCCCGTTTTGAAAGCTTACGCCATAAAAAATGGAGTAAATGACAAAAAATGGAACTTGGTAACCGGTGACAAAAAAGAAATTTACACTATGGCCAGGAAATCATATTTGGCGGTAAAACTGGGTAAACCAAGCGAATTATATGATATGGTGCATACGGAGAATTTCGTGTTGGTTGACGCCAAAAAAAGAGTCCGTGGCTTTTATGACGGGACCAACAAAGAAGAAGTTCAAAAATTAATCGCCGACATTGCCTTCTTATCTGAAGAAGAATAGTTCAACCCAAACTGACATTCTTTTTCCAGACTGTTAATGTATTGCAAAAAAGCTACAAAAGTGATAAATATCATTTGTATTTGTATTATAATGTGTACTTTTGCAATCTTAATTCAATCTAAATAAGCTTTGCGAACAACCATATTTTCTCTAAAAAAAGGCGAAAAAGCCATTATCAAAGATTTCGATATTGATATTGTACCCTTAAAATTACTTGAAATGGGCTGTTTGCCAGGCAACACTGTCGAATTACTGCAAATTGCTCCTTTTGGAGATCCTTTATATTTGAATATAAACGGTTCCCATTTAGCCATTCGTGTAGAAACGGCACGTGAGATCGAGGTTGAACCCCTAAAAGAGGATATCTAATGAGTGGAGAAAATATCAATGTAGCGCTTATAGGCAATCCAAACGTAGGTAAAACTTCGGTTTTCAATCAATTGACTGGCTTGAATCAACAAGTGGGAAATTATCCAGGAATAACCGTGGAGAAAAAGATTGGTTTTTGCAAATTACCAAACAATGTCAAAGCAAACATTCTAGACCTGCCAGGGACTTATAGTCTCAACGCCTGTTCTATTGATGAGAATGTTGTTATTGAACTATTGCTAAACAAAAACGATAAATTATATCCTGACGTAGCCCTTGTAGTTACTGACGTAGAGAATCTAAAACGCAATTTACTGCTCTTTACCCAAATAAAAGACCTCGAAATCCCAACGATCTTAGTCATTAATATGGCCGATCGAATGGAACACAAAGGAATTTCATTAGACATTCCTTTTCTGGAAGAACACTTAAAAACTAAGATTGCCTTAATCAGCTCTAGAAAAGGTTTTGGTATAGACGAATTAAAAAAATTAATAGTTACCTACAAATCCATATCCAGCGAACCTTGTTTGAATGCTTCGAGCATAGATCCTGATTATTTCAATAATCTTCGAAAAGCTTTCCCTAATCAGTTATTATACAAATTGTGGTTAGTGATTACTCAGGATGTAAACTTCCTGAATTTAGAACGAAATGAGATCAGAAGTTCTTTTACCAAATCGCACTCAGATTTAAAACGTTTACAGCAAAAAGAAACCATAAAACGCTATCAGTTCATTAATGATGTGCTGAAAGAAGGCTTAAAAGTGGATTCTTCTAAAGCCAAAGATTTCCGCAGCAAACTGGACCGCGTACTTACCCACAAAGTATGGGGTTATGCCATTTTCTTTTTGATTTTATTTGTTATTTTCCAATCGATTTTCGAATGGTCCAAAGTCCCTATGGATTTCATCGACTCGACTTTTGCGTCTTTGAGCGCACTCGCTGACGAAGAATTACCTGCCGGTGTTTTGACAAATTTACTTTCGCAAGGAATCATACCCGGAATAGGCGGAATCCTTATATTTATTCCTCAAATTGCCTTTCTTTTTATGTTTATTTCCATTCTTGAAGAAAGCGGCTATATGAGCCGAGTAGTTTTCCTGATGGATAAAATCATGCGAAAATTTGGTTTATCCGGAAAAAGTGTTGTGCCACTAATCTCCGGAACTGCCTGTGCAATTCCAGCAATTATGGCTACAAGAAACATCGAAAACTGGAAAGAAAGACTGATTACCATTCTGGTCACTCCATTTACAACCTGCTCTGCCAGACTACCGGTATATGCTATCATCATTGCATTAGTAATTCCAGACAATCGAATTTTTGGGGTTTTAAATCTACAAGGTTTAACCTTAATGCTATTGTATCTTTTAGGTTTTGGGATGGCTATATTTTCAGCTTATATTTTGAATAAAATATTGAAGATAAAAGGCAAAACTTTCTTCATCGTTGAAATGCCTAATTACAAGTTACCTATGTTCAAAAACGTAGCGATAAATGTGGTCGAAAAAACAAAAGCCTTTGTCTCTGGCGCTGGTAAAATTATCTTGGCAATATCAATCGTGCTTTGGTTTTTGGCTTCCTACGGGCCTGGAGAAAAATTTAAAAATGCCGATGCTATCGTCATCGAAGAAAACATAAACAAACCACTTTCGGAAACTGAATTTGAAGACGCGGTCGCTTCTCAAAAACTAGAAAATTCCTATATTGGAATTATGGGAAAAACCATAGAACCTGTTATTTCACCTCTAGGCTATGACTGGAAAATAGGAATTGCTATCATCAGTTCATTTGCAGCTAGAGAAGTTTTTGTAGGAACCTTAGCTACAATTTACAGTGTAGGCGGTAGCGATAATGAAGTTACTATAAAAAACCGAATGGCTGCCGAGATCAATCCCGTTACTGGAAATAAAATATTCAATTTTGCTTCTGGAATTTCCTTGTTGTTGTTCTATGCTTTTGCCTTGCAATGCGCCAGTACATTAGCCATTACCAAAAAAGAAACGAATTCTTGGAAATGGCCTTTAGGTCAACTCATTTTCATGAGCGGACTAGCCTATATTGTTGCTTTAATCGCTTTTCAAATTTTAAAATAAAGACCTATGTTTCAAGAAATCGTCGCCTTTACTTTACTGGGACTTGCCCTTGCTTTTTTGATTAGAAAGTTTTTTTTCAAAAATAAAAAAAAGAAGAAAAACTGCGGAACAGATGATTGTGGCTGTCATTAAAAGCGCATTTCATAACATTCAAATAAACCCACTTTTAGAAACCACATTGTCTTTGTCCTTCTTTTGAAACGAATAAAAAAGCGGCTAGTATTTGAAGTTAATTGATTAAAATTGACTAAATTTACATATTACAAATCCAGCCCTAACCACTTATTATCAGGCTGTTATTTTTATAAAGTTGCTGAATTAAAATCGGTTCTTTATTTTTTTAAAAAAAATTGATTTATTCAAAATACGATTTCAATTTTCAAAAAATGCCAACACAGAGTTAAGATTATTTCCCCAAATCTTATACAGTGTTAGTCCATGAGTCTAATTTTATTTTTATAATTCAAAAAAGAGAATAACTCTACAACTCACATTCCGTTTTCTAGCTGTTAGGATAACTGCTTTTTCTACCAAAAACACCTAAAGCAGTAAGATAAAAGCTTCTTGCAACTATTATGTTGCTATTGCTTTAAAGTCAAACGAACATCAACTTATTATGAAAAAGTTTTTGTTAATATTGTTTCTAATAAACGTGACTTTTCTTTTCGCCCAAAAAGAGGTTTCTGGCTTTGTCTTCGATAACGCCGGCAGCCCTTTGTCAGGTGTCAACATAACTGAAAAAGGTACCAGCAATAGTGTTTCGACAGACATTAACGGAGCTTATTCTATTCAAGTCAAAGAAGCCGCTATATTGATTTTCAGTTATTTTGGATTTTCAAAACAAGAACATGAAACCAAAGAAGCTGTTTTAAATGTTTTCCTGTCTGAAGAAGGAGGCCAAATTCTTAATGAAATCATAGTCACAGGAACTAGAGCAGCTCCACGAAGCAACACAGCAACAGCCCTTCCTATAGATATCATATCCGCCAACGAATTGGCTTCAACAGGACAACTCACTTTTGACAAGGCATTACAATACCGGATCCCATCCTTTAACACAGTTCAAACACCGGTAAACGATGCCACTTCATTACTTGATCCTTATGAAATCAGGAATCTGGGTCCCAGCAGAACCTTAATGCTTATCAATGGAAAACGCAAAAACCTAAGCTCTTTACTTTATATCCAACCTTCACCCGGAAGAGGAGAAACGGCAGCCGATATTTCAGCTATACCGATTGATGCCATCGACAGAATAGAAATCTTACGTGACGGTGCTTCTGCACAATACGGATCGGACGCTATAGCCGGAGTGATCAATATTATACTTAAAAAAAGCCCTGATGATGGTTCAATAACCCTAAGAACCGGTATCACTTCTAAAGGAGACGGAGAACTCTTGAACATAAGTATAAACAACGGTTCTACTATAGGCAACAAAGGATTTCTAAACTACACTGTAGACTTCTCTAAAATAAACCTGACAAATCGTGCCGGTAAAGTAGATGCCGAAGGAGATTTTAATGATTTTGTGAGGCTGCTACCAAATAATCCTTTGAATTATGTAAACGATGACAATACTCTTGGCAATACAACTCTGACTGATGCTATGACCGAGGCACAAATTAACAGCCTTTTTGAACAATACAAAGTCAACTTCCCAGCAGATTATAATGCAAAACTAGCCACTATAAACCAAGGAAACATCGCTGGAAAGCAAGCCGTAGACTCATTTTTAAAAGACCAACCATACGCAGCAAATACCAACGGAACACCTGAAACTGCAGCTGCAAAATTTTTAATCAATGGAGGATTGAATCTATCCAATGAAACTGAATTGTATTATAATGCCGCCTATACCTATAAAAAAGTGAATTCGTTTGCTAATTATAGAACTCCTTATTGGATGTCAATCAAAAATCCATTTGAAAACCCCACTATTCCTAATTGGCGAATCGCTACTGCTTACCCAACCTATTTGAAGGATTTTTTTGGGAACGGCACTGTCGCTTCTTATAAAGGTTATCAGCCTACTTTTACCGGAGATTTAACCGATTATAATGCCAGCTTAGGTTTTAAATCCATAAAAAATGGCTGGAATGCCGATGCCAGCATAACCATCGGCGGAAATTCACAAATCTATACCTTAGACAATACCCAAAATAGATCACCGCTGAAAGATTCCAATGGAAATCCTATTTATCAGGAAAACAGCCCAATCTCGTTCCAACCCGGAGGTTCTAATTTCAATCATGTTATAGGGAATCTGGATGTGTTCAAAATACTATCTGACAAAATTAGTATTAGTTTTGGTTCTGAATTTCGATCCGAAAATTTTGAGACAATCGAAGGCGACAAAGCTTCTTGGGAAGGAGCTGGTGCAGATTCCTTTGCCGGAACCACTCCTAAGGAAGCCGGAAAATGGAATAGATACAACTGGGGAGCTTATTTTGACTTGGCCTATGATCTAACAAAAGATTTTCTTATAAACGCCACACTTCGTCAGGAAGAATACAGTGATTTTGGCAGTGCCACCGTCTGGAAAATAAGTAGCCGTTATAAATTCCTCGATGATAAAATTACCCTCAGAGGTTCAGTTTCTACTGGTTTCAGAGCGCCTACACTACATCAAATTTACACTCAAAAATCCCAATATACGTTTAATGCTGGAGGCGGAATTGAAGTTACCCGAATTATTAATAATGTTTCTCCAGAAGCACACATTTTAGGCATTACAAAATTAACTCCAGAAAAATCGACAAACACAACGATAGGAATTGGAGCCAGACCCCTCAAATATTTCAACATCACCATTGACTATTACAACATTGCAATAACTGACCGGATCGCTTTAGGAGATGTGGTCAATACACCACAATTTGGAAAAGTGGCTTGGTTCGAGAACTCCTTTGATTCTAAAACATCTGGACTCGACTTGGTTATGAATTACAGCAACCTAGGACTTGGAAACGGACAACTGGCATTCAACTTATCGGGAAACATCACATTCGAAAATAAAAGAATCTCTGATGTAGCCAGTGATAACTTTGGCGCAACAATTGAAGCATTGACTTTCACCTCCAGACCCAAAACCAAATGGATTTTGGGAACAAATTATAAAGTAAAAAAATTAGATTTCTACCTCAACAACAGCTATTTTGGCAAAACAACTTTTAAACAATCCGGCTTAGATTCTAATTTAAGAACTGAATTCAGCCCTAAAATCGTTACCGATCTAGGAATTAATTTTCTTGTAACAACTAAATTAACGCTGGCTCTAAACATAGACAATGTATTTAACATTTTGCCGAAATGGAAATTCAAGTCCGAAAATGCAGCTGGAGCCGCCATATTAAACGACCCCGCTCAAATAAAAAACCAATTTAACCTGATTACTTTCAACGGACGCTATTCACAAATGACTTATGGCGGATCACAATTTAGTCAATTAGGCACCCAGTTTAGTTTGTCTTTAAATTACAAACTATAATACCTTGACAATCAAACAATATAGATTTAAATTTTTCTTAAAGCAACCCAAATAGCCTCTATAATTCGTTAAATTTATACTATCAAAACAAATAATTAAAACCAAAACACACCGAAAATAACACGAAACTATTCGACCAATAAACGATACTCTTCCTATAAAAACAAAATATAATGACCATCAAAAGTTATATCTATATTTTAAGCTTAATCACCATATTCACGGGCGTAAATCCACTAACTGCCCAAGAGGATATGACAGATAACGCCTATGCTATGAAAGCCGATTTCCTGTACCGTTTTATAGATTATGTACGCTGGAAAGACAACCCTAAAAATCAAGCTTTCAAGATTGCTGTTCTGGAATCAAGTCCAATTACTCCATTATTAATTAGCAATGCTAAAAACAAAAAAACAGAAATCAAAGAATACAAAGATATCGCTCAAGTAGGTAGCTGCAATATCTTATTTGTTCCCTATAACTGCAGCATCCCAATTGAAACAATCATTTCTAAATTTTCAGATCGATCCGTATTGATTGTAACGGAGCGAAACGGATTTGGAAAAAAAGGCGCACACCTAAATTTCATTATAATTGAAAATAAATTAAAATTTGAAATCAATCTTAAGGCAATAAACAAATCAGGAATTGGAGTTAGCTCTTTCTTATTGCAACATGCCATTATTGTACAGTGACACCTTTAAACCTTATTTAGCCTAAACTTAAAAAGCCAAATTGCCTTTGACATAAAACTGCCTTAAATACCGCCAACAATGATAAATTTAAAAAACATATCAATCAAAAATAAACTTGTATTGATGCAAGTTTTCACCTCAGCACTTGTACTAGGCATATGTATTACCGCCTTTGTATTGATCGACATCAAAGGATTTAAAGACCGAAAAGAAACCACTTCCATTGCCATTGCCCAAATGATAGGTTTCAACAGCATTTCGGCTCTAGAATTCTTGGACAATACTGCCGCAAACAAAAGTTTGTCTGAATTAAAGGGACAAACAGATATATTAAATGCAAGTATTTTAGACAAAAACGGAAAAGTTTTTGCTTCCTATACTAAAGCGGGTTCCGATCCCAAATATCAATTTGCTATTCCAAATGAAAAACAAAAAAACATTCAGTTTACAGATCAAAATCTCTTTGTTTACTATAAAATCCTTAAAGACAATGAAACTATAGGACATGTTGGACTTCGCTTTGAACTCTCGGAACTGAATAAAATAAAAATGGACGTTTTACGATTAGGAATTGTGTTGCTACTTGTAGGAACTGGGCTTGCGTTTTTAATTGCCATGATCATCAAAATGTACATTTCAAAACCCTTACTGAACTTGGTTACTGTGATACAAAAAATTAAGGATACCGCCGATTATGGAATGCGCATGACAGTAGACGGAAAAGATGAAATCAGCATTCTGGCAAGCGGACTTAATGATATGCTTTCTACAATCGAAAAAAGAGATAATGAAGTCGCATTGTCCAAGGAACAATTAAACAAACAAAATACCCTTTTACAGTCCGTAATACAGAATATGGGAGATGGATTAGTTGTGGTTGACGAAAAAGGCAAATTCATTCTTTGGAATCCCGCCAGTGAAAAAATAATTGGAATTGGTCTTCTGGATATCTCTCAAGAAAAATGGGCCGATACCTATGGTGTTTTTTGGCCTGAAAACAAAAACCTTTTTAAGACCGAAGAACTTCCTTTGGTTAGAGCCTTAAAGGGAGAAGAACTTGATAATTTGGAAATTTTTATCCAAAATTATAAAAAAACCATAGGCAATTTTATAGTAATGTCTGCCAGTCCACTAAAAGATGAATTCGGTAAAATCACTGGTGCTGTAGCTGTTTTTCATGACGTCACGGAAAGAAAAAACTCAGAAAATGAAATTCGAAAACTAAATGAGGAACTGGAACAAAAAGTCATCGAACGCACTGACCAACTCGCAAAAGCCATTGAAACAGTCCGTAAAAGTGAAGAAAAATACCGAGAAATTGTCGAAAACACCAGCGATGTGCTCCACACAACTGATTATAAAGGAAATTTCACTTATATCAATCCTGCCTGTAAAAAATTAACCGGTTACAGCCAGGACGAACTCATTGGAGAAAACATCTCAGAACTCGTAGCCCCTGAATGGAGAGAACGTGTTGCTGAATTTTATATGAACCAATACAAACATAAGATTGATGAAACTCTCTATTCCTTCCCTATCATTACAAAAACAAGGGATCAAAAATGGATTGAACAAACCGTAACCCAACTAAGAGAAGGAAATAGGATAACTGGTCATAAATCTATTATGAGAGATATTACCGAAAGAAAAGCTGCTGAACAAAAACTAAAAGAAAGTGAGGATCAATTACAAACCATTTTTAATGAAGCACCGGATGCATTAATTGTAATTAATGAAGAAGGAGATATCCTTAGATGGAACCCACAAGCCGAAAAAATATTCGGTTGGTCCATTGAAGAGGTGTTAGGAAAAAAAATGAGGGACTTAATTGTTCCAGAGCAATACAAAGAAAGTCACATGAAAGGCTTCCAACATTTCCTTGAAACCTCAGAAGGTCCCTACATCAACAAAACAGTAGAAATTACTGCACTTAATAAAAAAAATATCGAATTTGACATTGAATTGACCGTTTCTACTGCTACCATTGTAGGAAAACATATTTTTATCGCCTTCATCAAAGACATATCTTCAAGTAAAAAACTAGAAAATGAAAAAAGAGAAGCCGATAGATTAGTGCGCCTAAATGAAATGAAATTAAAATTAATTCTGGAAAACATCGGTGAAGGAATTATTGTTACGGATACCCAGAAAAGAATTGTACTTTCTAATCATATGGCCGAAGAAATCATAGGCATAAAACAAGATAGCGAAACCCATAACACACTGGATTGGTCCGCTAAATACGATCTTTATTATCCTGATGAACAAACCATTTTCCCTTCCCAAAATCTTCCTTTGGAAAAAGCCCTTAAAGGAGAGTCAACGGATGATGTTGAAATCATAATCGCAGATTCAGAAACCAAAGACAAGAAAAGGGTCATCATTAGCGGCAGACCCATCGTAGATGAAAATAATTACATTATTGCCGCAGTAGCCAATATAAAAGACATTACCTATTACAAACAACTGGAGAACGCACTAGAAGAAAGCGAACAGAAATACCGAAAACTAATTGGTTTTAAAAGCGGAAAATAGAGTTGCTTTTCTGCTACGTTATTTTCACAAAAAGATTGCTCGCAATTTTATTGGAAATAGTCAAATCAACAGCATCTACTTTTATTTTTAAGGATAAATCAAAACTTTCTTTTCCGATGATTTCAATTTTAGATCCAAGGGCAATTCCTTGTTTGTCCAGATATTTCAAAAATTCAGAGGAAGTATCTTTCACGCCAACACATATCCCTTTTTGATTCTCGACCAATTCAGAAAGTAATTGTTTTTCTACTTTCAAAATCTGCCCTTCAGCATTAGGAATTGGGTCACCATGCGGGTCTTCGGTTGGATTTCCTAAAAAATCATCTAGTTTATTGATCAGCTTTTCTGATTTTATATGCTCTAATTGTTCCGCAATATCGTGTACCTCATCCCAGGAAAAATCTAATTTTTCGACCAAGAAAACTTCCCAAAGACGGTGTTTTCTCACTATCATTTTGGCCGCTAATTTCCCGCTCTCCGTCAAAGAGACGCCTTGGTATTTTTTATAGTTTACCAAATCCTTTTCGGCCAATTTCTTAATCATATCGGTAACTGAAGACGCTTTGGTCTCCATCATTTCGGCAATGGCATTCGTGCTCACTTCGGAATTAGAAACTACCGTAAGATGGTATATGGCTTTGAGATAATTTTCTTCTGAAAAGGTCATTTTGATTTTGGATTGAAGATTAACTGTTTTTTGATTTCAGATTTATAGTTCCTAATAAATCTACTTTTTAGCAATCAGCAAAGGTATAGAAATTTTGTGGCGTAACTTATCAACGGTCGTTCCAAAAATCAAATCCCTCAACCCCGTATGACCATGAGTTCCCATGACCAAAATATCAAAATTCCCAGAATTGATAATCTCCGGAATCACCTTGTTTGGATTTCCAAATCCCAATTGGGTTTCTACTTTAAATCCTTTTTCAAAAAGCATTTTTTTGTATTCTTTTAGTATTTTTTCGTCAATTACGGTTTCATGGTCCTCTACATCTTCCCCATAAACTATGGCACCAACGGATTCTTGCACATGAATTAAGGTATATACGGCATCTATTCCGCCTAATTCAAAAGCATTGTTTAAAGCCGCTTCATCGGCTCTGGAAAAATCTAAGGCAACAGCAATGTTACTTTTTTTACAACTTATGGACTTAGAAAACTCCAACTTTAAACTATGTGGCGAATGATTTTGGATGTCAATCTTTGCCTTGGAAACAAATGGCTTAAAGACAATATACAACAGTAAAACCAGAAAACTTATTGCTAAAGGAACTACTGTAAGCCACAACACCATTGGATTTTGAGAAGTTTCGAGCCAGCCACTAATTTCATCAAAAACCAATTTTGCATTTAGGATAACAATAACCGTAGCAACAACCCAAGAAGCAATTTGAGTTGCTTTTCCTATGTGAAAGCCTTTCATTTTTGACTTATCGCTCACAAAATGAATCAGTGGTATAATAGCAAATCCCAATTGCAAACTCAGAATCACCTGACTTAAAATCAACAGTTTTCCTGTTACGCTTTCGCCAAAAATACTGATCACAATAACGGCAGGAACTATCGCAATTAATCGGGTAATGATTCTGCGCACCCAAGGTTGAATCCTTAAATTTAGATAACCCTCCATAATAATTTGACCTGCCAACGTTCCTGTTATTGTTGAACTTTGCCCTGCCGCTATCAAAGCGACAGCAAATAAAACAGGTGCCCATTTGCTTCCCAAAAGTGGCTCCAAAAACTGATGTGCATCTTGAATCTCAGCAACTTCAAACATCCCATTTTTATAAAATGTAGCTGCCGCCAATATTAAAATAGCCGCATTAACTAGAAAAGCTAAATTTAAGGCAATGGTAGAATCGATAAAATTATATTTCAATGCCTGCTTGATTCCGGCAGGGCTTCTATCAAATTTTCTGGTTTGTACCAAAGAAGAATGCAGGTACAAATTGTGCGGCATAACCGTTGCCCCAATAATACCAATAGCAATGTATAATGCGGCTTCACTAGGTATCGATGGAATTAAACCCAGGATTACCTTATCCATCTCCGGTTGAGCAAAAATCATTTCAAAAATAAACGAAACTCCAATAACTGTCACCAAAGCAATGATAAAGGCTTCCATTTTACGAATACCTTTATTGATCAAAAATAATAATAAAAAAGTATCCAATACCGTAATCAGAACCCCTTCAATCAGCGGAATTCCAAACAAGAGGTTTATACCAATGGCCATACCTAAGACTTCGGCAAGATCACAAGCAGCAATAGCAATTTCTGCCAAAAAATAAAGAATATAATTAATGAATTTCGAGTAAGTTTCCCTAGAAGCCTGGGCTAAATCGCGTTGAGTAACGATTCCTAAACGGGCACTTAAACTTTGCAACAACAAAGCCATGATATTACTCATCAATAATACCCAAAGCAAGGAATACCCAAACTGACTACCTCCGGCAATATCAGTCGCCCAATTTCCCGGATCCATATATCCCACACTTATCAGGTACGCAGGACCAAAAAAAGCTAATATTTTCCTGAAAACTGATTTTTTATTTTGTGTAGAAACTGATCCGTGAACCTCTTCTAATGACTTACCCATTTTTTAACTATTTGAAGCAAATATAATTGTATTTTTTTGCTTTATCAAATATAATTTTTAGATTTGTCTAAATTTAAAATATAAATTAATCTAAAAATATAGTCGTGAGAAATCTAATTTTGCTTTTCTTTATTCAAATCACTATTGCGTCATTTGCTCAAACCAGTATAAAAGGAAAGGTTTCTTCGGATGGAATGCCATTACAGCACGCCAACATTGTATTAAAAAACATAAAAAAAACAACCACAAGTGATAAAGACGGAAATTTTATAATTAAAAACATCTCAAACGGAAACTATGAAATCCATGTTTCTTATACCGGTTTTAAATCCCAAACAAAAACCATTATTGTTAGCGACACCACTGAAGTTTTTCTGGATTTTGATTTGCAAGAAAACAATACCTTAGACGAAGTGGTTGTAACAGGAACCTTAAAACCGGTTTCCCGAATAGAAAGTCCCGTTCCTGTTGAAGTTTACAAACCGGTATTCTTCAAGAAAAACCCAACGGCAAACATCTTTGAAGCCTTACAAAACGTCAATGGCGTGCGCCCACAACTAAATTGTAATGTTTGCAACACCGGCGACATTCACATTAATGGCCTTGAAGGCCCATATACCTTGGTTTTAATTGACGGAATGCCAATTGTTAGCGGACTTTCAACCGTTTACGGCCTTTCTGGAATTCCCAATTCTTTATTGGAGCGTATCGAAATAGTCAAAGGTCCCGCTTCGTCTTTATATGGAAGCGAAGCCGTGGGCGGATTAATAAATATCATTACCAAAAACCCAAAAAATGCCGCTGTTTTTTCTGCCGATTCATTTCTTACTGATTGGGGAGAACTCAATGTAGATTTGGGTTTTAAAGCCAAGATTGGCAAAAACACTTCCTTGCTAACCGGAATCAACTATTTCAACTACAGCAACCCGATTGACAACAACAACGATAATTTTACCGACTTAACCTTACAAGATCGAATTTCGGTTTTCCAAAAATGGAATTTTAATCGCAAAAGCAATAAATTATTTTCTTTGGCAGGGCGCTATTTTTACGAGGACCGTTGGGGAGGCGAATTGCAGTGGAAGAAAAAATACCGTGGTGGAACCGAGGTTTACGGAGAAAGCATTTACACCAAGCGTTGGGAATTACTTGGTGCCTATGAATTACCTATTGCCGAAAAAATGCTATTTTCCTTTTCCTATACAGATCATGACCAGAACTCGGTTTACGGAGCCATTCCCTACCTAGCCAAACAGCGTATTGGTTTTGGACAACTGACTTGGGATAAAAAAATAGAAAACCACGATTTGCTTTTTGGCACTGCCCTACGCTATCAATATTATGATGACAATACCACAGCAACTGTCAAGGAAGATGTGAACTGGATCCCGAGTTTGTTCGCTCAGGACGAAATCACTTTTAACGAAAATCACAAAGTACTTCTTGGCGCACGATACGATTACAACCGAAATCACGGCTCAATCTTTACACCACGCCTTGCCTACAAATGGAAAATAAACGATAACAACATTTTACGCTTTAACACCGGAACAGGTTTTAGAATTGTCAATCTTTTTACCGAAGAACATGCCGCTTTAACCGGATCTCGCGATGTAATTGTATTAGAAGAACTCAAACCGGAACGTTCTTTTAATGCTAATTTGAACTATTTGAAGAAAATCTACACCAAAAACGGCAATTTTATTGGTATTGAAACCACGGCTTGGTACACCCGCTTTAGCAATTCCATTATTCCGGATTATGACAGCAATCCTAATCAGATTATCTATAAAAACTTAGATGGCTACGCCGTTACCAAAGGAATAAGTACCAATATTGACTTGGTCTTCAACAATGGTTTAAAAATGATTATAGGCGGTACTTATATGGATGTTTCCAAAACCGAAAACAACACCACAACCCAACAAATCCTTACCGAAAAATTTTCGGCAACTTGGGCAATTTCATACCGAATCAATAAATTATTCTTAGATGTTGATTATACCGGAAATCTATATGGCCCAATGCGTCTGCCGCTTTTGGGTGAATTAGACCCGCGAAAAGAATATTCTCCCGCTTGGAGCATCCAAAATATTCAATTTACTTTTAATAAGTTTAAAAACATAGAAATCTATGCCGGTGTGAAAAATCTTTTGGATTGGACACCCAATAAAGGAAATCCATTCATAATTGCCAGAGCCAACGATCCATTTGACAAAAACGTACAATTTGACGCCAATGGAAATGTACAAGCTACACCTGATAATCCTTATGCTTTAACTTTTGATCCAAGTTATGTATATGCGCCAAATCAAGGAATTCGTAGCTTTTTTGGCATGCGTTATACTTTAAAATAATGAAAAAAGATTTTTTCATACTACTGCTTTTGCTTTGGGCAATTCCATCAAGTTTTGCCCAATTGAAAACTCACAGCTTTGAAGAAGTAGAACAATTGTCAAAAGAAAACCCAAAACCAATTGTCGTTTTTACACATACTAACTGGTGTAAATACTGCAAAATCATGGAAAATTCGACTTTCAAAAACCCAACTATAATCAAAGTATTGAACGAACATTACTATTTCGTTCCATTCGATGCCGAAACCAAAAGCGACATCATTTTCAACAATCATAGATTCCAATTCAAACCTACGGGAACAAATACTGGAATTCACGAATTGGCGACAGCTTTAGCAACTATCGATAATCACGTCGCATATCCATCATTGACGATTCTGGAAAGTGATAACTCTATTTTATTCCAGCAAGCTTCGTTTATTTCGGCAAAAGCCTTAATGACTATCCTTGACAAACTGAAATAATTGCCTATTTTTGAGAAGAATTTCTTCCAATCCTATGAAACACTTCGATTACATTTTTACGGGTACAGGTTTAGCGGCATTAATGACAGTCTATAAAATGATTGAATCCGGAAAATTTACTGACAAATCTATTTTACTGATTGATGAAAACTCCAAAAAAGACAACGATAGAACTTGGTGTTTCTGGGAAACCGAAAATTCTATTTGGGAAAAAAGCATTTCTAAAAAATGGGAATCGGCTTTGTTTGGCAATGCCGACTTTAGTCGGAGTCTCGATCTAAAACCGTATGAATACAATATGGTAAAAGGATTGGACTTTTACAATCAAGTTTTTGAACTGATTTCGAAACAATCAAATATCACTTTTGCAAATGAAAAAGTGACCGACATCAACGAGCTCGAAAACCACGTATTTGTGGCTACGGAGAAAGAAAATTACACTTGCGAAAAACTTTTAAACAGCATTTACCGAAAATCGGAAGTAGAAAACCAAACCCAATATCCCGTTTTGCAACAACATTTTATAGGTTGGTTTATCAAAAGCAAAGAAGCCGCTTTCAATCCGGAGCAAGCCACTTTCATGGATTTCTCGGTTGCGCAAAAAGGCAACACCCGTTTTATGTATGTGCTGCCTAGCTCAAAAACAGAAGCATTATTAGAATACACCTTATTTTCACATCAATTATTAAAGAAAGAGGAATACGAACAGGAAATTGAAAAATACATTCAGAAACTGGGTATTCAAAATTATGAAATTACCGAAAAAGAACAAGGTAGCATCCCAATGACTTGCTATCCTTTTTGGAAAAAAAACACACAAAAAGTACTGAATATAGGCACTGCTGGAGGATGGACCAAAGCCAGTACGGGTTACACCTTTAAAAGTTCCGATAAAAAAACAACTCAATTAGTGGCTTTTTTACTGACAGAAACGGATCTTATAAAATTTCATAAAAAAACCAAATTCTGGTTTTATGACCTCTTGCTTTTGGATATTTTAGACCAAAAAAACGAATTGGGAGCCTCAATATTTTCGTCTATGTTCAAAAAAGGAAATCCTAGCTTGATTTTCAAATTTTTAGATGAAGAAACCTCATTATTTGAGGATTTAAAAGTGATTTTAAAATGTCCTAAAATGCCGTTTATAAATGCTTTGATACGTTCAAACCGTTATTTATTTCATTAACAAAAGAACGACTATCAAACAATAACAAAACTTTATAATGCAAATCATGGAGTTCTTTGTAAACTTTGTAACTTTGCCTAATTAAAAAATAATATTTAAAATACAACGATATGTATCCAGAAGAAATGGTAAAACCAATGCAAGCCGAGTTAACGGCAGCAGGTTTTCAAGATTTACATAGTGCCGAAGCAGTAGAAAACGCAATAAAAGCCGAAGGAACAACTCTAGTGGTTGTAAATTCAGTTTGTGGTTGTGCTGCAAGAAATGCGCGTCCGGGAGCAAAAATGAGCTTAGAAGGAGCAAAAAAACCAGATCATTTAATCACGGTTTTTGCAGGTGTTGACAAAGAAGCAGTAGATGCGGCAAGACAACACATGTTCCCTTTTCCTCCATCTTCTCCATCTATGGCCTTGTTCAAAAACGGTGAATTAGTTCACATGTTAGAGCGTCACCACATTGAAGGTCGCCCAGCAGAAATGATTGCCGAAAACTTGAAAGACGCTTACGCAGAATTCTGTTAAGGCTTAACCGCAAAGCACGCTAAGTTTTTCGCTAAGTTAGCTAAGAAATCTTAAATTTATTTTACCGCAAATTCGCGAATTAAATCTTTCAAAAGACTAAAATTTGCGAATCTGCGGTTTATTTTTTCTTCATTGCGAACTTTGCGATTAAATAAAAAATCTTAGATTTGCACCCGAATTCTTCCATTTAGAATTCAAAAACATATTCTGTACAGATGCGATTAATCGCGTCTCAAACCTTAAACGTTTATAGCATGCAACTGTATAACACCTTAAGCGCAGAAGAAAGAGCCGAACTGATTGATCAAGCTGGCCAACAACGTCTTACGTTGTCTTTCTATGCGTATGCCAAAATTGAAGATCCCAAAAAATTTCGTGACGATTTATTTCTAGCTTGGAATGCACTCGATGCGCTAGGCCGAATTTACGTTGCCCACGAAGGCATCAACGCTCAGATGAACGTTCCTGCCGAAAATTTTGAAGCTTTTAGAGAAACTCTGGAAGTCTATGATTTCATGAAAGGCATCCGTTTGAATGTAGCCGTAGAACATGATGACCATGCGTTTTTAAAACTCACCATTAAAGTGCGTCACAAGATTGTTGCTGACGGACTAAACGACGAAACTTTTGATGTAACCAACAAAGGAATTCACTTAAAAGCCAAGGAATTCAACGAAATTCTAGAAGATCCAAATACTATTGTAGTTGATTTTAGAAATCATTACGAAAGTGAAGTGGGCCATTTTAAAGGCGCTATAACTCCTGACGTAGAAACTTTTAGAGAAAGTTTACCCATAATTAATGAACAACTGCAAGATCACAAAGAAGATAAAAACCTGGTAATGTATTGCACAGGTGGAATTCGTTGTGAAAAAGCAAGTGCTTATTTCAAACACCAAGGTTTTAAAAAAGTTTTCCAATTAGAAGGCGGAATCATCAATTACGCGAAACAAATTGAAGCAGAAGGTTTAGAAAGCAAATTCATTGGAAAAAACTTCGTATTCGACAACCGTTTGGGCGAAAGAATCACCGAAGATATTGTTTCTCAATGCCATCAATGCGGTAAACCTTGCGATAATCATACTAATTGTGCCAACGATGGTTGTCATTTATTGTTCATACAATGTGACGACTGTAAAGCGGCTATGGAAAATTGCTGTTCCGTGGGATGTCACGAAACCATCCATTTACCTTGGGAAGAACAATTGAAATTAAGAAAAGGGAAACAAGTTGGTAACAAAGTATTCCGTAAAGGAAAATCAGAAAATTTAAAATTCAAACATTCTGGAGAACTAACGGATATTGCTTTGGCAATAGCTCCAAAAACAAACGATATTCGTCAAAAAATAAAAGTAAAAAAGGTATTAGTTGGTAAAGCAGAACATTATTATGTAAAAGCACAAGTAGGACTTTTTACCATCGAAAATCAAGAATTGAATGTAGGTGATAAAATATTAATTTCTGGACCTACAACCGGAAACCAAGAATTGGTTTTAGAAAAAATGTTTGTCAACGGAACCGAAGCCAATCAGGCAAAAACGGGTGACAAAGTAACTTTTACAGTACCTTTCCGCATTCGTTTATCTGATAAATTATATAAAATCCTAGACTAATTTATCATGACATCGAATAACAAAATTGAACTTATGGCTCCCGCCGGGAACTTTGAGTCACTTCAAGCTGCGATAGATAATGGTGCTGATTCGGTTTACTTTGGCGTAGACCAATTAAATATGCGCGCCAGAGCAACGGTAAATTTTACCATCGATGACCTAGCAGAAATTGCCCGTCGTTGCGAAAATAAAAAAATCAGAACCTATTTAACTTTAAATACGATAATCTACGATCACGATTTATCGGTGGTTAAAACATTGTTGAACAAAGCTAAGGATGCTAATATCACTGCCGTAATTGCATCAGACCAAGCCGTGATTGCCATGGCAAGAGGAATTGGGATGGAAGTACACATTTCGACCCAATTGAATGTGACCAATATTGAAACCATAAAATTCTACAGCCTTTTTGCCGACACCATGGTTTTAAGTCGTGAATTGAGTTTGCGTCAGGTGAAAAACATCACCGATCAAATTAAAAAAGAAGAAATTAAAGGTCCTAACGGAAATTTAGTCGAAATAGAAATTTTCGGTCATGGTGCTTTGTGCATGGCGGTTTCTGGGAAATGTTATTTGAGTTTACATTCGCATAATTCTTCGGCAAATCGTGGCGCCTGCAAACAAAATTGCCGTAAAAAATATACAGTGATTGATCAGGAAAGTGGTTTCGAAATCGAGTTAGATAACGAATACATGATGTCCCCAAAAGATTTATGTACTTTGGATTTTCTGGATCAGGTAATTGATTCCGGCATTCAGGTTTTAAAAATCGAAGGTCGCGGTCGCGCTCCGGAATATGTGGCAACGGTAATCAAAACCTATCGTGAAGCGATTGACAGCTACTATGACGGTACATTTTCTAAAGAAAAAACAGCCGTTTGGATGGAGGCTTTGAACACCGTTTACAACCGCGGATTTTGGTCGGGTTATTATTTGGGACAAGAACTAGGCGAATGGAGTGCTATTCCCGGATCGATGGCGACTCAGAAAAAAGTCTATGTGGGAAAAGGAACGCATTATTTCCCGAAAGCAGCTGTAGGGCAATTCAAAATCGAAGCTTACGACATAAAAATTGGCGACAAAATTTTAGTTACCGGACCGAATACCGGATCACAAGAAATGCTGATCGAAGAAATGTATGTAAATGATGCCGTTGCCGAAAAAGCTACAAAAGGCGACGATTGCACTTTAAAATTGCCATTCAGAATCCGAATGTCTGACAAATTATACAAAATTGTGGAAGCCTAATGGTCATTGTAACCCTACAAAGAGACAAATGCATTGGTTGTAATTATTGTGTAGAAATGGCACCTGTTCAATTTCAAATGTCAAAAAAAGACGGAAAATCGGTTTTGATTCATTCGCAAAATGCCAAAGGTTTTTTCACCTTAAAATCACACGATCATACGATTGTGGAGCATTGTGAATTGGCCGCCAAAGCCTGTCCGGTAAAAATAATTTCGGTAAAAGAAACTTAAAAACACGATTAAATACACTAATATTCAACCCATTACAACAACAATTGTAATGGGTTTTTTTAATAAAATTTTATCACTTTCATCCATTTTCAATCGTTGTAACATAAAATTAAAAAATACTATCTTTACAAATTAATCGTTTTAAGAACTTAAGTTGTGCCAGTCACAACACTACATATAAAATTATGGCATGTACAAGTTGTTCAACTTCTGATGGTGGTGCACCAAAGGGTTGTAAAAATAATGGGACTTGCGGCACCGATAGCTGCAACAAATTAACTGTTTTCGACTGGCTTTCTAATATGAGTTTGCCTAATGGCGAAGCTCCTTTTGACTGTGTTGAAGTTCGTTTTAAAAACGGAAGAAAAGATTTTTTTCGCAATACAGAAAAACTGACACTAAGCATTGGAGACATTGTGGCAACAGTGGCTTCTCCTGGACACGACATCGGAATTGTAACCTTGACAGGAGAATTGGTAAAAATTCAAATGAAGAAAAAAGGGGTTAATTCCAACAGTAATGAAGTTCCTAAAATCTACAGAAAAGCATCTCAAAAAGACATTGATATTTGGTCAGCAGCAAGAGCCAAAGAAGAGCCGATGAAGGTTAGAGCACGCGAACTGGCAATTGCTCAAAAACTCGAAATGAAAATTTCGGATATTGAATTTCAAGGAGATGGTTCTAAAGCTACTTTTTACTATACCGCTAATGACAGAGTCGATTTTAGACTTTTAATCAAAGATTTTGCTAAAGAATTCAGCACCAGAGTCGAGATGAAACAGGTAGGTTTCCGTCAGGAAGCAGCTCGTTTAGGAGGAATTGGTTCTTGCGGTAGAGAATTGTGTTGTTCAACTTGGCTAACCGATTTTAGAAGTGTCAATACTTCTGCGGCTCGTTACCAACAATTGTCTTTAAACCCACAAAAACTGGCAGGGCAATGCGGAAAATTAAAATGCTGTTTGAACTATGAATTAGACACTTACATGGACGCCTTGAAAGGTTTTCCTGATTTTGACACGAAATTAGTTACTGAAAAAGGCGATGCCATTTGTCAAAAACAAGATATTTTTAAGGGTTTAATGTGGTTTGCTTACACTAATAATTTTGCCAACTGGCATGTATTAAAAATAGAAAAAGTAAAGGAAATCATTGCCGAAAATAAACTCAAAAAGAAAGTTTCGGCTCTTGAAGATTTTGCCATCGAAATTGTTCAGGAAAGAGAAAAAGACTTTAATAATGCGATGGGACAAGAAAGTTTAACCCGTTTTGACCAACCTAAGAAAAAGAAAAAACCAAACAAAAAACCAAGACCAGCGGGTGAAAATGTAATTGTTGCCAATAAACCGAAACCAACAAATAATAATAACAATAGACCTGCAAACAATAACAATAAACGCCCAAATCCTTCAAACGATAAAAAGCCAGCAGAACCAAGAAAACCAATAATTATTAAAAAAAATGAGAATAAAAAATAGTGTTTTTCTCCTTTTGATTGCGATTCTATTTTCTTCTTGTGATGAAAAAAGAGTATTTGATGAGTACAAATCTGTAGGTAGCGCCTGGCATAAAGACAGTATTGTATCGTTTAATTTACCCGAATTAGACTCTACAAAACGATATGATTTATTTATAAACATAAGAGACAACAACAATTACCAGTTCAACAATCTTTTTTTGATTGTCACCTTGGAGAAACCAAACGGCTATACAAAAGTAGACACCTTGGAGTACCAAATGGCAAGCCCGGACGGCACTTTGCTGGGCAATGGCTTTACCGATATAAAAGAAAGCAAATTGTTTTACAAGGAAAATGTAAAATTTAGAGGAAAATACAAAGTCAACATAAAACAAGCTGTGAGAGAAACCGGAAAAGTTCCCGGAGTTACTCTATTAGAAGGAATTACAGAAGTAGGTTTACGAATTGAAAACAAAGATTAAGATAATTTATGGCTGCGAAAAAAAACAATAAGACCGCTAATACTGATAAAGATTTTAAGTATTATACTAAAGCGTTTTGGAAATTTTTCCTTTACGGAATGGGAGGAATCCTGCTGTTTTTCTTATTTGCCTCTTGGGGGCTATTTGGCTCGATGCCTTCCTTTGAGGATTTAGAAAATCCAGACTCGAATTTAGCAACGGAAATCATCTCTTCTGATGGGGTAATTTTGGGTAAATACTTTCAAAAAAACAGATCTCAATTAAAATATTCTGATTTACCTAAAAACCTGGTAGATGCACTTGTTGCAACAGAAGACGAACGTTTTTATGAGCACTCCGGTATTGACGGAAGAGGAACCCTGAGAGCAATTGCCAGTCTGGGAACAAGCGGAGGAGCAAGTACTTTGACCCAACAATTAGCCAAACAATTGTTTCACGGCGAAGGTTCCAAGTTTTTGCCTTTTCGAATTGTACAAAAAGCCAAAGAATGGATCATTGCCATCCGATTAGAGAGACAATACACTAAGAACGAAATCTTGGCTATGTACTGCAATGTTTACGATTTTGGGAATTATGCCGTTGGGGTAAGTTCAGCTGCCCAAACCTATTTTTCAAAAGCTCCAAAAGATTTGACCATTGACGAATCTGCTATTTTAGTTGGTATGTTCAAAAACTCAGGACTTTACAATCCGGTAAGAAACCCGCAAGGGGTAAAAAACCGTAGAAATGTAGTGCTTGCACAAATGGAGAAAGAGCACATGATCACTAAAGATCAAAAAGAGAAATTACAAAACTTACCTATTTCCTTAAAATTCAAACTAGAAAGCCACAGAGAAGGAACAGCCACTTATTTTAGAGAATACTTGCGTGATTATATGAAAAAATGGGTAGAGCAAAACAAAAAACCCGACGGATCTGATTATGATATCTATAAAGACGGATTAAAAATTTACACTACCATTGATTCAAGAATGCAATTGCATGCCGAAGAAGCTGTTTCGGCTCACATGGCAAATCTTCAGGAAGAATTTTTTATTCAGTCAAAAAACAATAAAAATGCCCCTTTTGTTAATATTTCTCAGGCAGAAACCCAGCGTATTTTAAAACAAGCCATGAAAACCTCAAACAGATGGTATGTTATGAAAAATATGGACAAAAGTGACGATGAAATCATAGAATCTTTCAATAAAAAAACACAAATGACCGTGTTTACTTGGAAAGGCGAAAGAGATACAATTATGACTCCAATGGATTCTATCCGTTACTACAAGCATTTTTTACAATCGGGTTTAATGGCTATGGAACCACAAACAGGAAATATCAAAGCCTGGGTAGGTGGAATTAATTACAAATACTTCCAATACGATCACGTAGGCCAAGGTGCAAGACAAGTAGGTTCTACTTTCAAACCTTTCGTTTATGCAACGGCTATTGAACAATTAAACATGTCACCTTGTGACACTATTATTGATGGTCCATTTATGATTCGCAAAGGACGCCATAATGTTACAGAAGACTGGGAACCTAGAAATTCAGACAATAAATACCGTGGTATGGTAACACTAAAACAAGCATTGGCAGGCTCCATCAATACAATATCAGCAAAATTAATAGACAAAACAGGACCTGAGGCTGTAGTTACTTTGGCTCACAAATTAGGAATAAAAGGCAAAATACCGGCTCAACCTTCGATAGCATTAGGAGCTGTAGACATTACCGTAGAAGATATGGTAGCAGCCTACAGTACTTTTGCCAATCAAGGTGTTTATACCAAACCGCAATTTTTAAACCGAATTGAAGATAAAAGTGGCGTTGTTATCTACGAACCTATCCCGGAATCTCATGACGTTTTAAATAAAGACATTGCTTTTGCAGTTATAAAATTACTCGAAGGCGTTACCGAAGGCGGATCTGGATCTAGACTTAGAACCCAAGGAGGAGGAAGTGGTGACAACAGATGGACAGGATACCCTTATATGTTTACAAACCCAATTGCGGGTAAAACAGGTACAACACAAAACCAATCTGACGGTTGGTTCATGGGAATGGTGCCCAATCTAGTTACCGGCGTTTGGGTAGGTTGCGAGGATCGTTCAGCCCGATTTAAAACGATTACTTATGGACAAGGAGCAACTGCTGCCTTACCGGTTTGGGGTTATTTCATGAAACTTTGCTATGCTGATCCTGAATTAAAAGTATCAAAAGAACAGTTCGAAAGACCTGCTAATCTTTCGATAAAAGTAGATTGCTATCGTGCTCCAGTAGTAAAAGACACCACCGATATTCAACAAGACACAGAAGAATTTGATTTCTAATTAAAAACATGAAATCCCGATTCACTCTGAACTAAAAAGCACAATATAATATGATTAACAAAAAAGTAAACTCCGTTCAAGACGCCCTTCAAGGAATCGAAAACGGAATGACCATCATGTTAGGTGGATTTGGACTATGCGGTATTCCCGAAAATTCTATCGCAGAACTGGTTAAAAAAGAAACCAACAATCTTACTTGCATTTCAAACAATGCCGGCGTTGATGATTTTGGTCTTGGATTGTTATTACATAAAAGACAAATCAAAAAAATGATTTCTTCCTATGTGGGAGAAAATGCCGAATTTGAACGTCAGATGCTTTCCGGAGAATTAGATGTTGAATTAACTCCGCAAGGAACTTTAGCCGAAAAATGCCGTGCTGCCCAAGCGGGAATACCTGCTTTCTTCACCCCGGCCGGTTATGGCACCGAAGTTGCCGAAGGAAAAGAAGTGCGTGAATTCAACGGAAAAATGCATGTAATGGAATTAGCCTACAAAGCTGATTTTGCCATTGTAAAAGCATGGAAAGGCGATGAAGCAGGAAATTTAATTTTTAAAGGAACCGCGCGAAACTTCAACGCTTGTATGGCTGGTGCCGGAAAAATCACCATTGCCGAAGTAGAAGAACTTTTGCCTGCAGGTTCATTAAACCCAAACGAAATTCATATCCCAGGAATTATGGTGCAGCGCATCTTTCAAGGCGAAAAGTTTGAAAAAAGAATTGAGCAAAGAACCGTTAGAAAAAGAAATTAATTATGCCATTAGGAAAAGAAGAAATAGCAAAACGTATAGCCAAAGAAGTTAAAGATGGTTATTATGTAAACTTAGGAATCGGAATTCCAACCTTAGTGGCTAATTATGTCAGGACAGACATTTCGGTTGAATTTCAAAGCGAAAATGGCGTTCTGGGTATGGGTCCTTTTCCTTTTGAAGGAGAAGAAGACGCCGACATCATTAATGCCGGAAAACAAACCATCACAACCTTAGCGGGAGCCAGTTTCTTTGACTCGGCTTTCAGTTTTGGAATGATCCGTAGCCAAAAAGTAGATTTAACCATTCTTGGCGCCATGGAAGTGGCCGAAAACGGGGATATTGCCAACTGGAAAATCCCGGGAAAAATGGTCAAAGGAATGGGAGGCGCAATGGATTTAGTGGCTTCTGCCGAAAACATTATCGTTGCCATGATGCATGTTAACAAGGCTGGAGAATCAAAAATTCTTAAAAAATGTACTTTACCCTTAACAGGTGTTGGTTGCGTTAAAAAAGTAGTGACTGAATTAGCCGTTTTGGAAGTAACTCCAAAAGGTTTTAAATTACTCGAAAGAGCACCCGGAGTTTCTGTAGATAATATCATCGCATCTACAGAAGCGGAATTGATTATCGAAGGCGAAATTCCGGAAATGGCAATTGACTAAGCTTTCACAAAAAATAAACCGCAAATTCGCAAATTTTAAATCTCAAAAACATTTGAAATAATTTGCGAATTTGCGGTTTTTATATTTAAAAAACGTAGCGCCCTTTGCGCTTAAATATTATAAATTCTCAAAGAAATCATTTCCTTTATCATCCGTAATGATAAAAGCCGGAAAATCCTTAATGGTAATTTTACGAACCGCTTCCATACCTAACTCTTCAAAGTCAACTACCTCAACAGAAAGTATATTTTCTTTAGCCAAAATCGCCGCAGGACCACCAATAGAACCTAAATAGAATCCGCCATACGTTTTACAAGCGTTCATAACGTCTTTGGTACGGTTTCCTTTGGCAAGCATTATCATGCTTCCGCCATTTTTTTGGAACTCTTCCACATACACATCCATACGTCCAGCTGTAGTTGGTCCAAAACTTCCTGAAGGCATTCCATCCGGAGTTTTTGCAGGTCCGGCATAATATACGGGATGATTTTTAAAATATTCCGGCATTGGTTTTCCCGCATCCAATAATTCTTTGATTTTGGCATGCGCAATATCACGAGCTACAATCAAGGTTCCGTTTAATTTCAAACGGGTTTTGATTGGGTATTTAGTCAACTCGGCCAAAATTTCAGCCATAGGACGGTTCAAGTCAATTTCTACAGCAGGTTCCAAATGCGGCGCCGTTTCCGGCAACAATCTTTTTGGATTCACCTCCAGCTGCTCAACGAAAATTCCGTCTTTGGTGATTTTCCCTTTGATATTTCTGTCAGCTGAACAAGACACGCCTAATCCAACCGGACAAGAAGCGGCATGACGCGGCAAACGAATCACACGGACATCATGGGTGAAATACTTTCCTCCAAACTGCGCTCCAATAGCACTTTCTTGACAAATTAATTGTATTCTTTTTTCCCATTCTAAATCGCGAAAAGCCTGACCAGCCATATTTCCAGTAGTAGGTAAATTATCGAAATAACCTGCAGATGCTTTCTTAACAGCGGCCAAATTAGCTTCGGCGGAAGTTCCTCCAATTACAAAAGCCAAGTGATAAGGCGGACAAGCAGAAGTTCCTAAATCCATTATTTTGGCACGAACAAAAGCATCCATTGACTTTTCATTCAACAATGATTTTGTTTGTTGGTACAAATAGGTTTTATTGGCAGAACCGCCTCCTTTTGCCAAAAATAAAAATTCATAAGAAGCTCCTTTTTTCGAATAAATATCAATTTGCGCCGGAAGATTCGAACCCGAGTTCTTTTCTTCAAACATACTGATTGGCACAATTTGAGAATAACGCAGATTGCGTTCTTGATAGGTGTTAAAAATCCCTTTTGAAAGCCATTCGGCATCATCTACACCCGTATAGATATCTTCGCCTTTTTTGGCCATTACAATCGCTGTTCCGGTGTCTTGACAAGAAGGCAATTCCCCTTCAATAGCCACAGCGGCATTTTGCAACAAATTGTAAGCTACAAAACGGTCGTTATCGGTCGCTTCCGGATCATCCAGAATGGCGCGTAATTTTTCTAAATGGGAAGTTCGCAACATAAAAGACACGTCTTTCATGGCTTCTTGAGAAAGCAATTCCAAACCTTTTGGATCAACGGTTAAAATTTCTCTTTCCCCTAGTTTTTCAACTTTTACATAACCTGAAGTAATTTTGCGATATTGGGTATCGTCTTTTAAAATAGGATAAGGATCCTGATATATAAAGTCCATTGAATATTGTTTTTTGACAAAGATAAAAATTATTTACCGTCGCATCACTTCTTAACCAAGGTGATTATCATAAAAAAAACTTGCATTTTTGTTAAAACAGAAACCAAAAAAGTGTTTTCACTACTGCTTAAGGCAGGTAAAAACACTTTTATGCGTAAATTAAATAAGGCTTGTTTAACTCAACAAACTTGTTACTAGAAATAAAATAACTAAGCCTATAGCGATGTATTTAGTGTATTTTGACATTTTTTGGTTTTTTAATTGGTTATTAATTAATCCGATTGTTCCCTTTTCAAAAGAATGAAAAATAGATCAAAACTCCTAATCTTCAAAAATAAAAAATCGCAAATTTCTCGAATTACCACAAACTAATTGGCAAGAATTTGTGGAATTTATCGTTGCTTTATTTCTACTAAAAAAACCAACTTGCCACAAAAATAGCGGTAATTACACAAATCACATCAACTAAAAGCATGGTTCCTAGAGCATAACGGGTATTTTTGATATTAACTGATCCAAAGTACACCGCGATAACATAAAAAGTACTTTCGGCGCTGCATTGAAAAATACTACTCAATCTTCCCGTCATCGAATCGGCACCAAAAGTATTCATCGAATCAATCAAAAACCCTCTTGATCCCGCCGAACTAAATGGACGAAGTAAGGCAACCGGTAGCGCATCAGTAATTTGTTTATTTACTCCCATATTCGAAAAAATGAAAGCAATCCAGTTGCTTATAATTTCAAATAATCCACTGTTTCTAAACAACGAAATCGCCACTAACATCCCTAAAACATAAGGAAAAATAACGACTCCCGTTTTTACTCCGTTGTTAGCTCCCACTACAAACGCATCAAAAACGGTGGTTTTGGCCTCAGCAAATTTTTCCTCTTTGATAAAGGAAAAAATCAAAGTAAAAGCGATGATTCCAACTAATATTAAAGCAGAAAGGTTAGAAGTAAAATAGTTTTTTCCGATCAAATCCAAATGATTAACGTACATCAACAAACCAATAATGGCAGCAATTAAAACCATTAAACCCACAACCAAAGAGGCACTTTTGAAATTAATTTTTTGTTTGATTCCAACAATCAGAAAGGCAGCAATCGTACCAATAAAAGAAGTGATAATACAAGGCAACATCACATCAGCCGGATTACTGGCGCCAGCAGCAGCACGATAACCAATGATAGAAGTCGCTATCAAAGTCAGCCCCGAAGCATGCAAACACATGAACATGATTTGCGCATCGCTGGCTTTATCCTTTTCGGGATTTATCTCTTGTAAACTTTCCATCGCTTTCAAACCAAATGGCGTCGCAGCCGAATCTAATCCTAGGAAATTAGCAGCAAAATTCAAAGTCATATAAGATATTGACGGATGATTTTTAGGAATACTCGGAAATACTTTTACAAAAACAGGACTCAATGCTTTAGCTAATTTTCCAGAAGCTCCTGAAATAATTAAAAGCTCCATCAATCCGCAGAAAAATGCCAAATAAGCAATAAGCGGAAGAACTAAATCAAGTAAAGTATTTTTACATGTTGGCAATAAGCCATCTGATTTTTGTATGCCACTGTAGATTTTTACCGTTTTGTTAGAATAAACATAAGTCGTATCAGGATTTGACACATTGTTATTGACCACCATCATGTTATCCGGTGCATTGACAATGCTGTCTTTTACAAAAGTAGGAATCTGGTGTAAGTATTTTTCAGATATTAAAATCGGGTCGTCTTTTTTACCATTTAACACAAAATCGATTGTGTAACTGTTTCCCATAAACAAACTCAACACAATAAAAGCAATCGAAGAAATGAAGATTGCCAACCAGAATCTACTCAATACCATAATCTATAATTTTTGTAAATGTAAATATTTAACCGTTAAATACACAAAGGATTCTGCAAAGCGCACAAAGACTTAGAAATATAATAGAAAACTAAACTACTTTATGGATAATTAAACATGAATAATCTCTTCCTCAATCAATAAATCCTCTCTTCTCAGACGAAGGAAAATTTGCGCCACGGCAATGGTGTCTTTCTCGCAATAAGTTACTATGCGGTCAATATCTTTTTCTACATAAAAAACATGACCTACTTGACTGCCGTCGATATCACCTTTGGGAGAAGGGATTCCGAGCACTTTACACAATAATTTTAAAGAAGTAAAATGTTTGTAATCGCCAAATTTCCACAATTCTAAAGTGTCCAAATGCGGAATTTCCCAAGGCTTTTTACCAAAAAGATTCAGCTTATCCGGAATAGCGATTTGATTGATAATCATGCGACGCGCCAAGAAAGGAATATCAAATTCTTTGGCATTATGACCGCACAAAATATGTTGGGCACCATTAAAATGATTGTTCAACAGATTATTGAAATCCTTTAAAATCTTAGTTTCATCTCCAAAAAAAGAAGTCACCCGAAAGTTTCGAATATCCCCTTTGACAGTAAAAAAGCCAACGGAAATACAGACTATCTTGCCAAACTCAGCCCAAATACCCGCACGATCGTAAAAATCTTCGGCTGTATATTCCTCTTTGCGCTGGTATTGGGTTTTCTGTTCCCAAAGCGCTTGCATTTCTGAATCCAAAGTATTGAAATCCTCGGTTTCAGGAACCGTTTCTATATCCAGAAAGAGGATGTTATTGAGGTTTATTTTTTCTATCATGGGCGTTTTTTTAACTTCTTGAACGAATTTACGTAATTATCTGATGTTTATACAACTATTTTATTCCCCCTCATTTAAAGGGGAATAAAATCATCTTATCACCACCGTTTTACAATTCACAAATTCCAGGATTCCTTCTCTGGCAAGCTCTCGTCCGTAACCTGATTTTTTAACACCTCCAAAAGGCAAACGTGGATCAGACTTCACCATATCGTTGATAAAAACAGCACCTTCGTTAAACTCATGAAGATGCAATTTTATTTGCTCAATATCAGTAGTAAAAACAGAAACTCCCAAGCCAAAATCCGATTGATTGCTCAGAGCGATGGCTTCGTCTAATGTTTTAAATGAGACTAAAGCAGCCACAGGTCCAAAAGTTTCTTCTTTGAAAACCGGCATATCAGGAGTAACATTAGTTAAAATGGTTGGTTCAAAAAAAGCTTCTTTTCTTTTTCCGCCTAACACAACCTCTGCTCCCATAACTACTGACTGTTTCACTTGCTTTTCTAAATCCTCGGCTAAATCTACTCTGGCCAACGAACCTATTTGTGTTTCCGGATCCATTGGATCACCGGTTTTCAATTGACTTACAGCCCATTTATATTTCTCAACAAAAATATCGAAAATCGTTTCATGCACTAAAAAACGCTTGGCGGCAATACAACTTTGTCCGGCATTTTGCATGCGAGCATTCACAGCAATTGCAACGGCCTTCTCTAAATCGGCATCTTCACACACAATAAAGGCATTGCTTCCGCCTAATTCCAACAACGATTTTTTCAGGTATTTTCCTGCCTGCATCGCTACTGAGCTTCCCGCCTGTTCACTTCCCGTTAGTGACACGGCTTTAATAATTGGATGCGCAATCAACTCCCCAACTTTATCACTGGAAATTGGCAAATTCTGATAAATCCCCAACGGAAAACCGCTTTCCAAGAACAAGGATTCTATGCCTACGGCCGATTTAGGAACATTGCTGGCGTGTTTTACCAAAACCGTATTTCCGGCCATGATAGCGGGAACGGCAAATCGGAATACCTGCCAGAAGGGAAAATTCCAAGGCATTACTCCAAGCAAAACTCCCAAAGGTTCGTAAGTCACAAAACTTTCGTTGGCTTCAGTTGAAATGTATTGTGTTTGTAAAAAAGTTTCAGCTTGTTCAGCATAATACTCACAGAGCCATCCGCATTTATCTATTTCGGCCAGCGATTGGGTGATGGGTTTTCCCATTTCCTGTGTCATCAAAGCGGCATAATGCATACGACGCTCCTCCAAAACCGTTTTCAATCTTTTTAACAATAGTGCACGATTCTCGAATGAAATAGTTTTCCAATGTTCGAAAGCACTTTGGGCGGTGTGTATTTTGTTTTGCATAACGATATGAATTAAAAGCTAAAGTTATGGCTTTTTTCTATTCGGAAGGAAAGTTCACCATTAAAACAAACTTTGCTGCATAGTTGGATTTTCGTGTTCCAATAGCCATTTTTTACGCCATAAACCGCCGGCATAGCCCGTGAGTGAACCATCTGTTCCTATAACGCGATGACATGGCACTACAATCCAAAGCGGATTTTTTCCATTGGCAGAAGCCACTGCACGAATGGCTTTGACATCACCTAATTTTTTGGATAAATCCATATAACTACAGGTTTTACCAAAAGGAATCTCCAATAATCCTTTCCACACTTTTTGCTGAAATTCGGTACCTTTTGGGTTTAATTTAAAAGTAAAATCGGTTCTTTTCCCTTCAAAATAATCATTGAGTTGCGAAACTGCTTTTTGCAAAATTGCTGGAACATTAGCCGAAACCGCTCCTTCATCCGAAACTGAAATTTCTGCAATTCCATTTTCATCACCTGCGATTGTAGCAATTCCCAAAGGCGTTTTGATATAGGCTGTTTCCATTTGATAAAAGTAAAAAAATAAATATAAAGACCCTAAAAAAGCAGAAAGTCCACAAGAAAATAAATTCCTTGTGGACTTTGTAAAAGCGTTTTTATAATTTGGGCTGAAAAACTATTTTAAATTGGAATAAAAATAAGCTTCCAAGGCTTTCAACTCTTCATCAGACATGGCTTTGGTGATTGCAAAATTAGCTTTCATTACTTCAAATTGACTTGGATCAACAATAGGCTCGCTGTTTCCTTTCAAAAAGCTGATCATATCGCTGTTTTTATCTTTGTACATTTTGGCAATTTCCTGAACACTTGGCCCAATTGATTTTACGTCAATCTGATGACAGGAAGCGCAATTCCCTTTTCCATTGAAGAGTTGTTCTCCCAATTGGACCGGTGTTTTCTTTTCGGCCTGCATACCTTCTGAAACTGCTTCGGTATTGGTTTCTTCCTTTCCAAAAGATTCTTGACTTTCTTTTTTACAAGACACGAGCGTTAATGAACTACCGAAGCAGATTAACACAAATAAAGCTAATAAGGATACATTTTTTTTCATGACGATTTTATTTATTTAAGATTACAGCAGCTTCTTTGGCAAAATAAGTCGAAATCAAACTGGCACCTGCGCGTTTGATGCACATCAATTGTTCCATCATAATTTTATCATGATCGAGCCAGCCTCTTTCGGCGGCGGCTTTAATCATCGCATATTCGCCCGAAACATGGAAAACGGTTACCGGAACATTAACCGCGTTTTTTACTTCACGAACGATGTCCAAATAAGCAATTCCGGGTTTTACCATCACCATATCAGCGCCTTCTTCTACATCCCAAACGGCTTCTTTGATGGCCTCGATGCGATTGGCATAATCCATTTGGTAGGTTTTTTTGTCTTTTGGAACTTCAACATCAGCTTCTCTTGGCGCACTATCCAAAGCATCACGGAAAGGGCCATAAAATGCCGAAGCATATTTTGCCGAATAACTCATAATTCCCACATTGTGAAAACCTGCCGCGTCCAGTCCTTGGCGCAAGCGCAACACACGACCGTCCATCATATCTGATGGCGCGACAAAATCGGCACCGGCTTGGGCATGAGAAACTGCCATTTTTACCAAAGCATCATTCGTAGCATCATTGGCGACATCGCCGTTTTCTATAATTCCATCATGACCGTAAATCGAATAAGGATCTAATGCCACATCAGGCATAACGATTATTTCCGGACAAGCAGCTTTGATCGCACGAATAGCGTTTTGCATCAGTCCGTTCGGATTCCAGGCTTCTTTTCCCGTATTGTCTTTTAAATTCTCGCTCACTTTTACATAAATGTTCACGGCGCGAATTCCCAAAGCATAAATTTCTTTGATTTCTTCTACCGTTAAATCTATCGAGCGACGAAAGATTCCAGGCATCGAAGGAATCTCCACTTTTACATTTTCGCCTTCTGCAATAAACATCGGGAACATAAAATCGGATGGACTTAAACTCGTTTCACGAACTAAAGAACGGATGGATTCATTGACGCGTAATCTTCTGCCTCTGTGTAATGGGAACATAATGATCTAGGATTTTAGACTAACGATTGCTGATTTCTGATTTGTGCGCCTGTACTACTGCAATCACAAATCATTCATCATCACTCTTCAATCTTGTTATATTTTTTTTTTCTATTAATTAGTTGTTGATTAAGGATTACATCTGCAATCAAAAATCGTTAATCATCAATCTACAATCCATTCAATCGGATTTTCTAATACTTTTAATAGTTTTTCTTCTTCACTTCCTGCTTCCGGATGATGATCGTAAACCCATTGTACATGCGGCGGCAAAGACATCAGAATACTTTCAATTCGACCGTTGGTTTTTAGTCCAAACAAGGTGCCTTTATCGTGAACCAAATTGAACTCTACATAACGACCACGACGGATTTCCTGCCAAGTTCTTTGCTCAGTTGTAAAAGGGAGATTCTTTCTTTTCTCTACAATTGGAACATAAGCTTGCAAGAAACTATTGCCGACTTCGGTAACGAAATTGAACCAATTTTCCATGCTCATGTCATCGGTTGCCTTACAATAATCGAAAAACAATCCGCCAATTCCGCGGGCTTCATTACGATGTGCATTCCAGAAATAGGCGTCACATTGTTTTTTATATTTTGGATAAAACTCCGGATTATGTTTGTCGCAAGCCGTTTTACAAGTCTGATGAAAATGTATCGCGTCTTCCTCGAACAAATAATAAGGCGTCAAATCTTGTCCACCGCCAAACCATTGCTGGATCACGTTTCCGTTGTCATCGTACATTTCAAAATAGCGCCAATTGGCATGCACCGTAGGTACCATCGGGCTTTTAGGATGGATAACCAAACTCAGTCCGCAGGCAAAAAAATCAGCTTCGCCTACGTTGAATAATTTCTGCATGCTGTCCGGTAATTTCCCGTGAACTGCCGAGATGTTGACGCCGCCTTTTTCAAAAACGGCTCCGTTTTCAATCACACGGGTTCTTCCGCCACCGCCTTCCGGGCGTTCCCAAAGGTCTTCGCGGAATTTAGCCTGACCATCCACCGCCTCTAATCCTGCTACAATCTGATCTTGCAGATTTTGTATATAGGTGTAAAATTTATTTTTCATTATAAATTAGCTTTTGCGAAAGCGATTTTATTAAAAATTTCAAACGAAAATGTCTTGCTTTCGGATTGAATATACTCGTAAATGACAATTGCTTTTTCGGTTAAATCAAACGGATTTTCTTTTGAAAAAGCAATCATAAAATCAGCAAATTGTTCCTGCTGCTTCCAGTCCAATTGCAATTTTAGCAACAATTTGATTAAATCGTTTTGTTCCATTTCGATTAAAACCGTAGTGCTCAAACCGAAATCCGTCAGTTGATTATCAATCAAACTTGTATCTTCAATATTCCAAAATTTAGGCACAAAAACCAAAGAATGCAACGTCTTTAGCACATTGTCTATCCGTATACTTTCTTGGTCTCGTAAACCTTTGTTTAGCATCTTTATTTTTTGTTATACTCCTACAAGGTTTTCTAAACCTTGTAGGTACAATCTTTAACTTTATCATAAACACCTACAAGGTTTAGAAAACCTTGCAGGATTGGCAAACTTACTGCTTGTATTCCTTCACCGCATCGATAAACGCTTTGGCGTGATCGACCGGAATATTAGGCAAAATTCCATGACCCAAATTCACGATGTACTTATCTTTGCCAAATTCATCAATCATTTCGTGTACCATTTTCTTGATTACCGGAATCGGCGATAACAATCTTGACGGATCAAAATTTCCTTGAAGGGTAATATTTCCACCTGATAAATAACGTGCATTTCTAGGCGAACACGTCCAATCTACTCCAAGTGCCGAAGCACGACTTTTCCCCATTTCACCAAGTGCAAACCAACATCCTTTTCCGAAAACAATCACCGGCGCATCATCGGCCAAAGCCTCCACGATCTGGTTGATGTATTTCCAAGAGAATTCTTGATAATCCACCGGAGAAAGCATTCCTCCCCAAGAATCAAAAATTTGAACGGCATTTACTCCCGCTTTTACTTTTTCTTTTAGGTATAAAATAGTGGTATCAGTGATTTTTTGCAATAAAACATGTGCAGCTTCCGGGTATTGGAAACAGAATCCTTTGGCCATATCAAAACTCTTCGATCCTTTTCCTTCAACGGCATAGCACATAATGGTCCAAGGGGAACCTGCAAAACCAATTAATGGCACCTCATCGTTCAACATTTCTTTGGTCAATTTGATAGCATCCATCACATAACCTAAAGTTTCCTGAATATCCGGAACAACTACTCGCTCTACGTCTTGAATCGTGCGAATAGGATTAGGTACAAAGGGACCGAAATTTTCCTTCATCAACACCTCTATTCCCATGGCTTGTGGAATCACCAAAATATCCGAGAATAAAATCGCAGCATCAGGAGCAATTCGGCGAATAGGTTGCACCGTAATTTCAGCAGCCAATTCTGGCGTTTGACAACGGGTAAAAAAATCATATTTATCACGCAAAGCGATAAACTCCGGCAAATATCTTCCCGCCTGACGCATCATCCAAACTGGCGGACGCTGTACTGTTTCTCCTTTTAGTGCTTTTAAAAATAAGTCGTTCTTTATCATAATAGTATTGAATTCAAAGGCGCTAAGGCGCAAATTTTTATTTCTCTATATTAATTCCTCTTTGTGATTGGGGTTTATTTATACTCGGCAATCACATCCTCAATCACGTCTTCGATTGTTGGCTGATCTGCGATAATGATGTTTTTAGTCACATTTTCCAAGGCGCTGGCCGTGGTTTCACCAATACAAAAACAAATCTCTTTTTTGATACTGTTCTCTTTCAAATAACTTTCAATGCCAGAAGGACTAAAAAACAAGATCGCATCTACAGGAGTTTTTATTTTCTGAGGCGTCAAAGTTGTTTCGTAAACCTGAATTTCATTAAACTTTATTTTTGCTTGTTTAAGAGCATCGGGCAAAGTATCGCGTCGCAAGTTACCACTAAAAAAAGTATAGCTTTGCGATCCATAGATTAAAGTGATAATTTCGGCCAAATCTGCTGCATATCCGGTATAAGCTACCACGTTAAAGCCACTTTCTGACAACAAAATCTTAGTTTTCAGTCCGACGCAAAAAACATCTTTTGTTTTTAATTCTTCCGATTTTGGGTCTAACAAAAAACTTTGAACCGCATTTTGACTGGTGAAAATCAAATTATCATTGATATCCTTTAGTTCAAAAGCTTGGCTTTTTGTATGAATAAAATCAGCTTCAATGACATTGAAATCAGCTTTGACCAATGCTTGCTTTTGATTGTCCAAAAGTTTTTTTGTAGATAGTATTTGAATCATTATTAGCTTCTTATTTGATGTTCTTCTTGCCCTAAGCAATAGGTTTCTATATCTTTATTGTAGCCATAAACCACTAAAATGTCGTTTTCTAAAATAACGGTTTCTGGCGATAATCGACCAATGGATTCTTTTACAATGGATTTTTTCCCTATTAAATTTTTCTTCTCTCTTTTTCGAATAATAGTAATTAAAGTTAGGCGGTATTTATCAATTGTATCTAATACGGCTAATGTTTTCCCAAAGAATTCCGGTTTTGCTTTTACTTCAGAAATAGTATAATTATCGTCTAATTGGTAATTTTCTAAAGTTGATTTAAAATTGATTTGTTTGGTTAATCTATCCGCTGATTCTTGTTCGGGATGTACGATACTATGAATTCCCATAGCCTCTAAAACCGTATCGTGAATAGGTGACAATGCTCTACTGATGATTTTTACATCACTCAATTTTTTAATTATTGCGGTGGTGATAATAGCAGCTCCTTCGTTTTCTCCGATGGCAACAACAACTTTGTCAGTGTCTTTTAAAGGCAGTGCTTCATAGGACAATTCGTTAGTTGAATCCATTGCAATGGCATGGGAGATCTTGTCTTTCACTAAATTCACTTTTTCGATATTTTTGTCAACACCAATAACTTCATTTCCTGTTTCGGTCAGACTAATTGCTAATGACATTCCGAAATTCCCTAAACCAAATACGATTATTTTCATTTGAACAAGTTTAGTTAATTAATATATTCTCTTTTGGATATTCGTAAAACTGATGATTCAATCTTCGTAATAATCCGACCATTAAATTGAGCATTCCTATTCGACCAATAAACATACACAGAATTAAAACCAATTTACTAGGTTCTGATAAAGTTTGTGTAAAATTTAAGCTTAAACCCACGGTGCTATAGGCTGAAAAGCATTCAAAAGCAACCGTTAATAAAGGCGTACCTTTAGGCTCAAAAATTAAAACTGCCATAATAGAAACACCAATAGTAATCAATGAAATACATAAAATAGCAAACGCACGCGAAGTCGATTCAGAGGATATTCTTCTTCCAAATATTTGAATTCTACTCTTGCCTCTAGCCACTGCAAATATATTTAAAGTTGCTAATGCAAAAGTACTCGTTTTAATACCACCGGCAGTTGATGCTGGCGATCCTCCAATCCACATTAAAAAAATAACAAAAAGCAATGATGGCACATTCATTTTTTCATAATCTACCGCATTAAAGCCAGCAGTCCTTGGTGAAACGGCATTAAAACTAGCAGCTGTTATTTTTCCAAAAACAGTATTGTGCTCTAGTAAAGTGTTGTTGTATTCAGAAATAAAAAGAAAAACAAAACCACCTACTAACAATAACAAAGTGGTATAAATTACAATTTTAGTATTTACAGTAATGATTCTGATTTTTTTATGGACAATTTTTTTCTTAAACAACTCAACAACATAAGTTTTTAAATAGTAGAAAAAATTGAATACTATATTATGCCCAAGCCCACCCAGTATAATCATCAACATGATAATCCACTGTAAATAATAATTAAAAAAAATCGTTTCGTTTAACATTCCTCCGGGAATAATAGAGAATCCCGCATTACAAAAAGCAGAAACAGAATGAAATATTGAAAAGTAGAAATCATTCTCGATAGCTGGATTATCAATAATGGAAGAATAAATAAATAACGCACCCACCAGTTCGACTCCTAAGGTAAAAATAACAACGTTCAGTGCTGCTCTAAAAACGTCTTTTAAACCATCATTAGCGATAAAATCTCGAGTGTTCAACCCTTCTTTAAAGGAAGAACTCCCTCTAAAAAAAAAGGCAAAGAACGAGGTGAAGGTTAAAATTCCAATTCCGCCCAATTGTATTAAGACGATGATTATGGATTGGCCCACGATGGTAAAATCTACCGCGGTATCAACTACGGTAAGACCAGTAACGCAAACCGCACTGGTGGCGGTAAAAAGAGCATTTGTATAACTTATTCCATTTGTAGTAGCACTTGGAAGCATCAGTAAAAAACTTCCAATCAAAACTAAAATCATAAAACTTCCTACAAAAACAATCGCCGGATTAAAGTAAATGTCATAAATATAACGCACAAAGACCATTAAACGCAATAAAAAATAGAAAATCAATCCACCTTCTAGCACAGGTTTTATTTTTTGCAAGATATAATAGGCCGGAAAACTACTATTTAGCAACCAGATTATCCCACAAATTACCAACAGAATAACCAACAAAATCATATTGATTAAAACTACTTTCTTGTTGCTCTTAAAACTATAATTAAAAAACTTAAAGGTATTGAAAGCCAACAAACCAACAGAAAGAAGGATTAAGCCCACAATATGAAGAGAATCATAATTATCTTCAAAATCATATCCAAAGTCAAAAACAATAAAAAGCAATACGATAATATCGAAAAAGCGATACAAATAATTGAGCAAGGATTCTTTCTTCATATTGAAATAAAATTATTTTTTTAAATCTTTACGAATGCTTTCCATTAAATTTACTCCTCCATTTTGTAAAATTTCTTGGGCTGCATGGAAACCTAATTTTTTCCATTCCCCGATATCAAAGGTTTTATTTACTTCCAGTTTTTGTTTTCCGTCCAATGAAAACAAAGCTCCTTGAAAGTGAATACTATCTTCCTCTTCGTTATACTGCGCCAAAGCACCAATTGGAGCCGTACAACCGCCTTCCAAAGTTCTCAGAAATTGTCTTTCAATATGCGTACATATTTCGGTTTCAATATCATTTAACTGTGACAAAGCGTCCAAAGTAAAATTGTCGTTTTGCATTCCCACCACAACCATTGCTCCTTGAGCAGGGGCCGGAATCATCCAGTCTAAATCAATAAAATCTGTTGGTTTCAGATTGATACGTTCTAAACCTGCTGCGGCAAAAACAGCTCCATTCCAATCGCTATCCTGTAATTTCTGCATTCGAGTATTGACATTTCCACGCAAATCGACCGTTTTATGAGTTGGGTATTTGTGCAACCATTGTGCCTGACGACGCAAACTTCCGGTAGCAATTGTTCCTTCTCCTTCCAAAAAATTAAGATTGTCTTTGTAAACCAGAATATCCAAAGTATTGGCTCTTTCCAAAACGGCTGCTTGTACAATTCCCGTTGGCAAAGCCGTAGGAACATCCTTCATGGAATGCACGGCGATATCTACCTGACCATTGATCATGGCAATATCGAGCGTTTTAGTAAAAATTCCTGTGATTCCTAATTCGTAAAGTGGCTTATCGAGAATGATATCACCCTGAGATTTGACGGCAACAATTTCAGTTTTATAACCTAAATCGTTTAGCTTTTTTTGAACCGTATGTGCTTGCCAAAGTGCTAATTCGCTATCGCGAGTTCCTATTCGTATTATTTTATCTGCCATTTTTATTTTAATAGAACCTTTGAGAAATTAAGATTCGTTAAGGTTTCGTAAAAGAACATTATTTACTTCACAGAAGCGTTAATTTTAAACACTTTTTCAATCCATTCGATGCTTTCATCCACCATGGTATTGTCATCTTTCAAATGGTTGGCAAATTGTGTGGTTATTTTCTGAATGATTCTGTTGCTGATAATTTCAGCATGTTCTTCGTTGAAATTTGCGATTTTTTTGCTTTGAAAATCCAATTCAGAAACTTTAATCGCATTCAGTTTTTCTTTTAGCGCATTAATGGTTGGGGCAAATTTTCTGCCTTTAGTCCAAGTAATGAACTCTTCTTTTATCTCTTCGATGATGGCCTCGGCAGCTGGGATGTGTGTTTTTCTGTTTTCCAGAGTTTCGTCTGTCAACTGGGACAAATAATCCATATGAATCAGCGTAACCCCTTCTAATTCCTCAACATCTTCATTTACATTTTTAGGAATGGATAAATCTAAAATTAGCAACGGTTTTTTAAGATTCAAAATCGCTTTGTCTACCGTAGGATTTTGTGCGCCGGTTGCCACTACAACAACATCGGCTTTTTGCAGTTCCAAATGCAGTTCTGAATAATCTTTTACGATTAGATTGAGTTTTCCTGCAAGCTTTTCGGCCTTGTCTTTGGTTCTGTTGATCAGAGTGATGTGCTCATTTTTAGTATGTTTCACTAAATTTTCGCAGGTATTTCTCCCTATTTTCCCCGTTCCAAACAATAAAATATTTTTATTTCCAATGTCTTCCACATTCTTGATAATATATTGAACCGAAGCAAAAGAAACAGAAGTAGCACCCGAACTGATTTCGGTATCTGTTTTTATCTTTTTACTCGCCTGAATCACGGCATTGACTAATCGCTCCATGAAAGCATTGGCAAGACCAAAAGCTTTTGACTGTATAAAACTGGATTTTATCTGTGAAATAATCTCGAAATCTCCTAGAATTTGACTGTCTAAACCGGTTCCTACGCGAAACATGTGTCCAATGGCTTCTTTATTTTTATATACAAAACCAACTTTTTGGAATGCTTCAACACTGCCTTGGCTGTTCTCACAAATCAATTTAATTAATTGAAAAGGATGCTCTGCAAAGCCGTAGATTTCCGTTCTATTACAAGTAGAAGTGACGATTAAACTTTCGATCCCTTCGTTTTTTGCCTGTTCTAACAAACGTGTTTTAGCTGTTGTGTCTAAGCTAAATTTCCCCCTTATCTCAGCATCTGCTTTTTTATAGCTTAATCCAACTGCATAAAAATAAAGAAGCTTTGATTGTTTATTATTTTCCATATGAATACCTTTCAAGAAAGTGCAACAAAATTATCACTATAGTATTTATAAAAGTAACGCTAAAAGTACTTTTTGTGTCGCTGTATGTTTTTTATTTCTAAAGATCTATTTTATCGCAAATTATGTTATTTTTGCAGTAAAATAAGGCCATGTTACCTAATTTATTTAGAGTCGTTCTAAACAGTTCTAACTGATAATTATCATGTTTTTAATTAAAAAATGTCGCTATGAGTTCTCAAGAAATTATTAAAATAGAAGATGACTTCACCCTAATTCGCTTTCAAAACGACAGCGCAGAGCCTTTTTTTGCCCAACGAGAAGTGAGCAGCGGATTGATTCAGTTTCATTTTGGATTAAAAGGCGGTGCAAAATTCATCTTCAACCAAGGAAATTACACCTTGGAACTAAAAGAAGAGAAATCATTGCTTTTATACAATCCGCAAAAAGAATTGCCTTTAAATTTGGAACTTTCGCCTAATTCTTGGGTTATTTCGGTGATTATTTCCATCAAAAAATTCCACGCCTTATTTTCAACCGAGGCCGATTACATCACTTTTTTGAGTCCCGACAATAAGGACAAAAAATACTATAACGAAGGAAATGTAAGTCCATCAATGGCTATTGTATTGAGTCAATTGTTTCATTACAACCTGCATCCTTCGATAAAAAATCTCTATTACAAAGGAAAAGGTTATGAGTTACTGAGTTTATACTTTAACCGAACCGAAGATCCAAATGCCGAACAATGTCCGTTCCTGATTGATGAGGACAATGTGATGAAAATCAAGAAAGCCAAAGAAATCATTATTGCCAATATGGCTGAGCCACCGGGTTTACAAGAACTCGCCGATGAGATAGGTTTGAATTTGAAGAAACTAAAAATGGGTTTCAAACAGATTTATGGCGATACCGTTTATGGCTTTCTGTTTGACTACAAAATGGATTTTGCCCGAAAACTGCTCGACAGCGGTTCCTATAATGTCAATGAAGTAGGATTAAAAATAGGTTACAGCACCGGAAGTCATTTCATTGCTGCATTTAAAAAGAAATTTGGCACCACTCCAAAAAAATACCTAATGTCAATCAATCCCAATACCTAAGACGATTGATTTTGCGCATTACACAATAAATAAAAATTAGTTAATCCCAATTTATAAAAAAGTAAGTTTGTTTACTTTTATCAAAAACAAAACAAAAAAAATGAAAGGTGTATTATTAATCAATTTAGGTTCTCCAGAAAGTCCAACTCCAAAAGACGTAAAGCCTTATTTAGATGAGTTTTTAATGGACAAATATGTCATTGATGTTCCATTTTTATTAAGAGCCTTGCTGGTTCGAGGTATTATTTTAAGAAAAAGACCCGCCAAATCAGCCGAAGCATACGCTAAAATTTGGTGGAAAGAAGGTTCCCCACTTGTGGTACTTTCCAAAAGAATGTTTGAAAAAGTAAAACCGCAAGTCCAAGTTCCAATGGCTTTGTCGATGCGATATGGAAATCCTAACATCTATTCCGGCTTAAAAGAACTGGCTGACCAAGGCGTTACCGAAGTTTTACTTTTCCCATTGTACCCGCATCATGCGATGTCCTCTACGGTTACGGTTTTGGAAAAAGCCGAAGAAATCAGAAAAGAGCATTTTCCAACTATGAAATTCTCTACGGTTCCTGCCTTTTACAACAAACCCGATTACATCAAAAACCTTTCTGATTCTATAAAAAGCCATCTGGCAAATTTTGAATACGATCATTTGTTATTTTCGTATCACGGTTTACCGGAACGCCACATTCGAAAAACCGATGTCACTAAATCGCATTGCAAAATTGATGGCTCTTGTTGCAACACGCCTTCGCCAGCACATGAATTTTGTTACCGCCATCAATGCTACGAAACCACTAAACTGGTCGTACAACAATTAGGCATTCCAGAAGGAAAATACAGCCAAACCTTTCAATCCAGATTAGCCGGTGACAAATGGCTTGAGCCTTATACTGATGTTGAAGTCAACAAAATGCCGGAGAAAGGAATTAAGAAATTAGCAGTTGTAACTCCAGCTTTTGTCGCTGATTGTCTAGAAACTCTAGAAGAAATCGCCATGGAAGCCAATCACGAATTTAAAGCACATGGAGGTGAAGAATTTACCGCTGTTCCTTGTTTAAACGATAGTGAAGATTGGTGTAAAACCGTGAGCAACTGGATTAACGACTGGGCTATTGCCAAATAAAAACCTATGGAATACTACAACTACCTCAAATCTTTACATCTTATTTTTGTAATTACCTGGTTCGCTGGTTTGTTTTATATTGTTCGCCTCTTTGTTTACCAAATTGAAGCCGCACAAAAACCATCGCCTGAGAAAGAAATACTACAAAAACAGTATAAAATAATGAGCTATCGCTTGTGGTACATTATCAGCTGGCCATCAGCTATCTTGGCCAGCTTTTTTGCTTTTTGGATGCTGTTTTTTACTGATTTGGGACGATCGTGGTTACAAATGCCTTGGATGCATGTAAAACTTGGCTTCGTATTTGTGTTGTATTTATACCATGGAAAATGCCATCAAATATTCAAACAATTGCAAAATGATCAAGTAAAATACACCACAAACTTTATGCGTTTATGGAATGAAGGCGCCACAATTATCCTTTTTGCAGTCGTCTTTTTAGTTGTTTTAAAAAACGCCTTCAACTGGATTTATGGGGTAATTGGAATATTTTTGTTTTCTATATTGATTATGTTGGGTTTCAAATTTTATAAAAGAATTAGAGAGAAAAACCAATCTTAACTATGCTAAAAGGCTTCAAAATATCGATGCTTTCGTTGCGGATTCGAATTTTTATTTCGATGATCTTATTGATAATCGTGGCTTCTGTTTTGTTAGCTTCCATTTCGATCATCCAATTTAAAAACGAAGCCAAAGAATACCATCAGGAAAGACTGGAACGTAAGGAAAATGCGGTAAAAGAGCACATCAATTACATTCTTTCGACCACCACTTATCCCTTGACAAGCGAGAATTTAGATTTGATTTTCAAAGATAAGATTCACGAATTGGCGCACATTCACAATATTGAAATTAACATTTACGACCTAGACGGAAAGCTGTTGAAATCCTCTAAAGAATCTTTCTCTATAGACAAGGTTTCTCCACCCATTCCTGCATACATATTAAAGCTCGTTCGCTCCTCTATTGAAAAAAGATATGTAGACATTAAAACCATAAATGGGGTTAAAAACAGATCCTCATTTACACAAATTAAAGACGATAAATTTAAACCCTTAGGTGTTCTCAATTTACCTTATTTAGAAGATGATGGTTTCTATGAGAAGGAACTTCATAATTTCCTAATTCGCTTGAGTCAGGTCTATTCCTTTATGCTTATTGTAGCATTTGGACTGGCTTATTTCCTTTCGTCATATATCACTAAATCGCTAAAAACTATTTCGGACAAGCTGAATGAAACCAGCTTAAATCAAAAAAACGAAAAAATTCTTCTCGAAGCCAGCAGCAAAGAAATCAACTTGCTGATTAATGCTTACAATAGAATGGTCGATGAATTAGAAAAAAGTGCCGTAAAACTCGCTCAAGGCGAAAGAGAAGGCGCTTGGCGCGAAATGGCCAAACAAGTAGCACATGAAATAAAAAATCCATTGACGCCGATGCGATTAACGGTACAGAGTTTTCAGCGAAAATTCGATCCAAATGATCCGAACATCACTCAAAAAATGAAGGATTACTCCGAAACGCTGATCCAACAAATTGACACTATGAATGCTGTTGCCTCAGCCTTTTCAAATTTTGCTTCGATGCCTGCCCAACAAAATGAAACACTTAACGTAGTGGAAGTGGTAGAACTAGCCTTAGATATTTTTAATGAGGAGCATATTGTTTTTGAAAGCGAATCACCCGAGATTATTGCAAAAATTGACCGAACCCAACTCATTCGAATCATCACCAACTTGGTTAAAAATGCTATTCAATCCATACCGGAACAACAAGAAAATAAAAGCGTATCCGTTTCCGTTAGAAAAGAATCCAATGATGTGCTAATTACCGTGAAAGACAATGGAATAGGAATGAAGCAACAAGACATTGATCGCATATTTGAACCCAAATTCACCACTAAAAGCAGTGGAATGGGATTGGGTCTTGGTATTATCAAAAATATTATCGAAAATTATAAAGGAACAATTACCTTTGATACAGAACTTGGAAAAGGAACTCAATTCACCGTTTCGCTTCCTATAATTAACTCTTAAATTAGTACCATGAGCTACAAAAACATTTTAATCTCATCCGAAAATAGCATTGCAACAATAACCATCAATCGTCCAACAAAATTGAATGCTTTGAATAAAGCTACGATCAAAGAGTTGCATGAGGCCTTTGGTGAATTGGAAAAAAACTATGAAACTAGAGTAATTATTTTAACCGGTGCTGAGGAAAAAGCTTTTGTTGCCGGTGCTGATATCGCTGAATTTGCCCATTTTTCTGTAGAAGAAGGCATACAATTGGCAGCTCAAGGTCAAGAAATTTTATTCAACTTTGTGGAGAATCTTAAAATACCCGTTATTGCAGCCATTAACGGATTTGCCCTTGGAGGCGGATTAGAATTGGCCATGGCTTGTCATTTTAGAATTGCTTCCGACAACGCCAAGATGGGGCTTCCTGAAGTATCTTTAGGAGTAATTCCAGGATATGGTGGCACCCAACGTTTGCCTCAATTAATAGGCAAAGGACGCGCCATGGAAATGATTATGACCGCCGGAATGATCACTGCTGAAGAAGCTTACAGAACCGGTTTAGTGAATCATGTAGTCCCACAAAGTGAACTTTTGCCTTACTGTAACGGAATTGCACAAAGAATCATGAAAAACTCGCCCTTAGCCATCAGCAAGGCGATTCGAGCAATCAATGCCAACTATAAAGACGGAGAGAATGGTTTTGAAACCGAAATAAAATCCTTTGGGAAATGTTTTGGAACCGAAGATTTTAAAGAAGGAACCACCGCTTTTTTAGAGAAAAGAAAAGCAGTATTTACTGGCGAATAAAAAACAATTCTTTACTAAGATAGAATACGAACCGCAAATGTTACAGACTTTAACCTCTGAACATTTGCGGTTTTGCATTTAGAAACCAAAGTTTTTATAGATTTTAAGCACTTTTCCACTTACAACACTTAATTTTGTCCTTTCAAATGGAGCATTTTCCACCATCTAAAAACAATCCTATGTCATTTCAACCCGTATTCGTTCAATTTTGGGAAAAAGTAAAAGAAAGCATCCAAAATGGTACGTATGCCAAATTAACTTTGGCGAAGACCATAGGCGATACCGAATTAAAAAATATCTATGTTCGTCCTGTTTTAGTGGATGAAGGCGGTTACAAACTTTGCCTAACGGCACGTTACAAAACCGAAGAAATAGAAAGCTTTCATACTGTAGATGAAGCCTTCGTTGTTTTGGCTCCTTACATGAATAATCCGTTTTTGACGGCACTTTTATTCACGACCGAAAACGACATCACCTTTAAACTCAATAAAAAAAGAGTGGGAACCATCATCGAACAAGCACCTACTTTTAAAAATGCTTCGGGTGTGATTATCGAAATGAAAGAAAAAGGAATTATTTAAATAATTCACCATCCCATTCGGCATAAAACTGAGACAGAAATCCCTCCATATAACGGTGTCTTTCCTTCGCAATTTTTTTTCCAGTGTCAGTATTCATTTTGTCTTTCAAGAGCAGTAGTTTTTCATAGAAATGATTCAGCGTTGGCGCTTCATTATTTTTATATTCTTCCTTAGTCATCTTGGTATTTGGCGCGATTTTAGGATCATAGAGTGTTCTATTTTTAAAACCGCCATAATTGAAGGTTCTTGCAATTCCAATAGCACCAATAGCGTCTAAACGATCTGCATCTTGGACAATATCGAGTTCGATGGAAGTAAAATCCCTTTGAACATTACCTCCTTTGAAAGAGATATTTTCGATAATCTTTACCACATGGGCAATGGTAGCTTCATTGACGTTTTGAGTTTCCAAAAAAGTTCTGGCTAATTTAGGCCCAACAGTCTCATCTCCATCATGAAATTTACTATCAGCAATATCGTGCAGCAAAGCGGCCAATTTTATGACTGTTAGATCACCATTTTCAGTCGTTGCAATCAACAATGCATTTCTATAAACTCGTTCAATATGAAACCAATCGTGTCCTCCTTCGGCTTGGTGGAGTTTTTCTTTTACAAAAGCAATCGTTTTACTGATGATATCGGTATTGTTCATTTTTTATAATTTTAAAAAAAATGTTGATTTTCAAAGTTTTCCCACTTTAAAAACCAACATTTATAATATAGTAAATTGGATTCTCAAAATCCTAAAAATTAACTTTCGTTAATGTTACAATCTTGCTGGTTCAACCCATTTGAATTGAAAGGATTCTTGAGGAATAACTAACCTTTCTGAAATACGTGCCATACGAGCCGGTAATTTCATCAGATAATCACGTGCTTTTTCGGCTTCGTCAGTCAAACCACCTATTTTATCAATTTCCCACTTGTCTATTAATTTTTGCATGATATCCACATAATCATTGGCGGTGTACACCCCAATTCTTTGTGCAGAATCCGAAAAATGCTCAAAAGCGGAACTTATTTTTTGTCCCGATTCTCTCAAGAAATGCGCCGGCATGACAATTTTTTGCTTCATCATGTACTGAAAAGCAAGCATCATTTCGCTAGGATCTACCTTAAAAATCTGATTTACAAATTCGCTATAAGCATGGTGGTGACGCATTTCGTCACCTGCAATCATCTTACACATTTTGGCCAATTTTTTATCACCGTAACTTTTGGCCAATTGTGAAACCCTATTGTGAGAGACATAAGTGGCTAGTTCTTGGAAACTGGTGTAAACAAAATTTTTATACGGATCTCTTCCTGTTCCAATATCAAAACCATCATTGATAAGATGCTGTGTAGTCATTTCGATCTCACGCATATTGACACGTCCCGATAAGTACAAATATTTATTTAACAAATCACCATGACGATTTTCTTCTCCTGTCCATTGGCGTACCCAAGTAGACCAACCGTTTCTCTCTAAATTATCCACACCTTCCACTTCCATTAACCAGTTTTCATAGGTTGGCAAAGCTTCTTCGGTAATGGTATCCCCTACCATTGCAACCCAAAAATCATAAGGTAAATCCTTAGAGATTTCACGTAACTCTTTTACTTCTTCTAAGAAATTATCGCTTTCAGAATTTGGTAAAAAATCAGATGGCTGCCAAATTTGTTCCACAGGTATTAAATACTGGTCAACATAGCTAGTCACGTTTTTTTCTAAAAACTGCATAACTTCTAATCGAATGTTTTTTATAGACATTTTATATAAATTAAAATTGTATTCCTTTTATTACTTCATTTTCCGTTTTCTCTATCAACTCCGGAAAATTATATTCACTTACCTTTAATGGCTTATGAATTACAAAGGTAAGACGATTTCCTAAACCAAGAGGAAAAAAACCGTATTTAACCATTTTCCAAGAATTATTAATACTCACAGGAACCACATAGGCCGATGGTGCGTATTTACACAATATTTTCAAACCGCTTTGGGCAAACTCTTTTGGCTTACCTGTTTTGCTTCGGGTTCCTTCGGGGAATATCACCGCCGAACGCTTGTTTTTTTCAATATATTCCGATAATTTTTTAATCTCCGGAATGGCTTGTTTGGGATCTTTACGATCAATCAAAGCCGAACCTCCATGACGCAAATTAAAAGAAACACTTGGAATTCCTTTTCCTAATTCCTTTTTACTTACAAATTTACAATGGAAACGTCGCAAAAACCAAATCATAGCGATAATATCGTACATACTTTGATGATTGGAGACAAAAATGATTGGAACCCCTTTTGGAATACTTTCGGTATTTTCAAACTTGTAGGTTGTACCAATAAGATTGGTGCACTTCACTAAAAAAAAGTTAAGGTAATCAACGCTTTTTTTATGTGCCTGATAACCAAAAAATTTCAGACAAATCCATTGAATCGGATGGAAAATCACCAACGTAAGTCCAAAACATAAATAATAAATTACGGATATGGGATACGAAATTATTTTTTGCATTCTTAAAAAAATTAGCTGCAAAAGTAAGAAATAAATTTTTAGCGGTATTTTAATTCTGAAACAATAAGCAGGTTTAGGGTTTAATTGTACCTTTGTCAACAAAAATCTTTGCCTTTTTATACCAAAAAATGAAGTTCAATTATCCAAAAAACGAAAAACTAAAAAGTAAAACTACCATTGGATTATTATTCTCTGAGGGCAAATCGGTTTCTAAATACCCATTGCGTTTAGTGTATCATTCCGGCTCATTAAATGAAGATGAAAAAATAAAAATGGGCGTTTCTGTCTCTAAAAGGAACTTCAAGAAAGCAGTAGACCGCAATCATTTTAAAAGAATCCTTCGCGAAACTTACCGCCTCAACAAGCACTTGCTTATTGACAATCTGGACAAGCCTTATGCTTTCATGCTTTTTTATCAAACCAAAGACCGCTTGTCCTACGAGGAAATCAATACTAAGACGATTCAATTGTTTGAAAAATTCATCGCCCAAAACATAAAAAAAGACGCTAGTATTGACGATGCTAAGTCAATAAAAGATTAATTTACAAAGCATTACAAGCTCTTCTTTAAGATTCCTTCATTAGCCGTCTTTATTATTGGTCATTTATTACTAATTTAGTAGTTCAATAATTCTAGAACTACTTCTCATGATTTCCTTTTTCAAAAAGAAATATATAATTCCTGTTGTCGCTTCGGCATTTTTATTTGTGGGCGCCAGTTTCAAAAACGACTTTTTTGAAATCGCCAAACAAATCGAAATATTCACCACCCTTTTCAAGGAATTGAACACTAACTATGTCGATGAAACAAACCCTGGCGACTTGATGGACAAGGCCATCAAAGGCATGTTGGCCAATCTGGATCCTTACACCGTTTATTTTAATGAGCAGGATGTGATGCAATTTAAAATAAACAATACCGGAGAATACACCGGCATAGGCGCTTTGATTACTCGAAAAGAAAACAAACTGATCATAAGAGAAGTCTACAAGAATTTTCCGGCTGACAAGGCCGGATTTAAAGCCGGAGACGAAATAATCCAAATTGGAGACGTTCTTTTGGCTGACTTCAAAGAAGATGCTTCCCAACTCATGAGAGGAACAAAAAACACTAAAATTGATGTAAAATTCCTCCGTCAAAATAAAACCAATACTGCCCAAATAGTCCTTGATGAAGTGGAGATAAAATCGGTTCCTTTTTTTGCAAAAATAGACGAGAAAACAGGTTATATTGTTTTGGCACGCTTTAACAACAAAGCGGCACTCGAAACCAAAGCCGCTCTTGAAGAACTAAAAAAGCAAGGTGCTGAAAGAATTGTACTCGATTTAAGGGGAAATTCTGGAGGATTATTACATGAGGCGGTAAATATCTGCAATTTATTTGTTCCTAAAAATGAGGTTATTGTCACCACCAAATCAAAAATAGAAAAACACAACAACACTTACAAAACCGCTTTTGAACCCGTAGATACTCAAATTCCCTTGGTTATTCTTATTAATGGCAAAAGTGCTTCGGCCTCAGAAATTGTTTCAGGAGCTTTACAAGATTTAGACCGCGCGGTTATTGTAGGAAGCCGCAGTTTTGGAAAAGGATTAGTGCAAAAACCGGTAGACTTGACTTATAACACTCAATTAAAAGTAACTATTTCGCGTTATTACACGCCTTCGGGCAGATGTATCCAAGCATTAGACTATACACATAAAGACAAAAACGGACAGGCTAAAAGAACCGAAGAAAAGAATTTTAACGCTTTCAAAACCCGCAAAGGCAGGATTGTTTATGATGGTGGAGGAATTTTGCCGGATATTGCACTGGAGGAATCAAGCACAAGTGCTATTGCCAACGCCTTATTGAAAAATGACGGAATCTTTAATTATGTGACCCGCTATTATTTTAAAAACCCAAATCCGGGAGATCAAATTCCAAATTTTACCGCAGCAGATTATCAGGATTTCAAACAGTTTTTGAAAACCGAAAAATTCTCTTTTGACACTGAAACCGAGTTGGCTCTGAAAAACACTTTGGCTATGGCTAAAAAAGAAAGTATAGATGCCACAATCAGCAATGAATACCAGCAGTTACTTACTGCTTTGCAAAAAAGTGAGGAAACACTGTTGGATAAAAACCAAGAAGAAATCAAGAAATTAATTCTGGAAGAGATCATAAAACGCTATCAATACCAAGAAGGACTGTATCAATATTATCTAAAAAATAATTCCGAAATTAAGAAATCAGTCTCTATTTTGAATAATACTACCGATTATAAAAGTATCCTCAAAATATAACTATTCTTTTTTCATCTCAATATGCGGAATATCATCTTCGAGATACATTTCACTGGTTTGCACAAATCCGTGGCTTTCGTAGAATTTTTTCAGGTACAATTGCGCTCCAATGGTAATCTTGCTTTCGCCAAAATGTTGCGCTACACCTGCGATGGCTTCCCGCATTAAATCATGTCCCCATTTCCTGTCTCTGTAATTTGGATCAACGACTACTCTTCCTATTGACGCATTATCAAAACTGATTCCGGCTTTAAAAAGTCGGGCGTGGGCAACGATTTTGCCTTCAAATTCGCCAAAAAGATGCAATGCAAGCTTATCCTTGCCATCTAAATCAAGATAGACACAGTTTTGCTCCACAACAAAGATCTCGCTTCTCAATTGAAGTAAATCATATAGTTCATGAACTGATAGTGCCTCAAAAGGCTTTATTTTCCACTGCAACCCCATGCTATTATTTTTTATCATTTTGGTTTAAAAATCGACTCTTATATGAATTCAAAGCCACAATTCACTATTTATTTCTTATCAATACTAACCGATTTAATGATTGACTCCAATTCATGCATTAAGTCTCTTTTTTCTTTTGAAGGAGAATAACAAAAGCCTTCTAGAACCAAAAGTCTGTTATGTTCTTGATCAACTATCGCATAGTTTACAAATGGGCCGGACATGAAATCATTCTTTACTTCCCAAGTTCCTTTGGTTTCATAAGTCAGTTTGCCGTCCTGTTTTATTTTAAAAAAATAAGGTGCATAAGCTTCTTCGGTAACCATATCCGTATTGGCTTCTTTCCCATGAATATACAAATGCCCGATAGAATCCCGTATTTTGATGACATTAGACACTAAGTTACCACCCGATTTAAATGAATTTAATGGCAATTGATAAATTAACAAACTCGTGCTTCCGCTGACGATTTCTTTCTTTAGCCAAATAAAATTATCTTTTTGAAGCACCTGCTCATAACTGGAAGGAATTTCGATTTTGATATCAAACTGCTTGTTAATTGCTTTAGTATTCATCAAAGACATTCTATTGAGTCTTTGCTTTTCAGCAATTTCCGTTTGATGAATAATCTGAATCATTTTGGGTGAATTTTTTTCAAGAATTTCCAGAATGGCGCCAGCTGTTTTTCCGGTAATATGAAATACATTTTGAGGTGCGGCACATTGATTTTCCTTAATTTGGAATTTATTTCCATTGCCTTTTTTAATCACAATAATGTTTCGGCAATCGGTCATAAATCCTTCCATCAGTTTTACAGGATACTGATTGATGGTAAAAAGAGGTTCTTCCTGCGGCAAGCCAATCACGGGAGACGCAAACTTATTCCGAATATTGTCTCCTATCTCGCCATTCCACCACAAGTCATCAACAATAACCGAGATGCTATTGATTCTTCCTGTAGTTTTTTTAGGTAAATCGGTATCACCTTTTTTACATGAGAAAAGGAACAGAGAGATAAAAAGATATAAAAAATGGGTTTTATTCATTAGAATTCAGTTGTAAAACAAAACCAAATTTAAGAGAAAAACATCATGTTATCCTCCAATTTTTAATTTCATTCCGGGTTTTATTTCTTCACCGCTAATATCGTTCCACTTTTTAATATCTGAAACAGTTACACCTGGATATTTTTTGGCAATACTGTACAAAGAATCCCCTTTTTGGACAAAATAACTGCTTTCTTGTTTTAGAGCAACAGCAGCATTCTCTTTTTTCTTGAATGTATTTATACTTAACTGCTTAGTATTACTTTCTCCATCTTCCTTGCCCACAATCAAATTATGTCCCAAAACAATCGTATTGTCCGATAGATTGTTCCATTGTTTTAAATCGGTTAAAGTTATACCAAACTTTTTAGCAATATTGCCTAGATTGTCGCCTTTTTGAACAACATATTCCCTGTTTTTCAAGTCTGAATCCGATACCACAATTTCTTCAACCTCATTCTCGATGGCGTTCAATCTTAAAGAAGTCCCCAATTGAATAGCATCACCGCTAAGATGATTCCATTCTTTAATTTGGGCAACAGTCACATTATTATTTTTAGCAATCGCATGTAGATTATCCCCTTTTTGAACAATATAAAAGCTTGCAGTAGCCGCTAAGGAATCTCTACTAACTTCTTTGGTAATTTTTGTTGTTTTGGTATTTTTGACTTGAGTTGCGGCTATTTCAATTTTTGGCTCATTCTTTACGGTTTTTACTCTATTTTCCGTACTTATGATTTTCAAGCTTTTCCCGGCAGCAATTGTATTCCCTTTGATTCCGTTCCACTTTTTTAAATCGGCTACAGAGACATCGTATTTATTAGCAATTGCGCCCAGATTATCCCCTCTTCGCACTTTGTAATATTTTGTTCTGGCTTGTGAAACCGTTTGACTCGCTATGGCAGAGGAACTCTGAAAAGGACTTTCTCTTTGTTCCAATTGATACTGAGCATAGGCATAAATTTTATCTTCGTTAGAAGTAAAAACAGCGATTTTATCCAGCGGCAATCGCAGATAATGATTTTTGTCTTTATAAAAAGGCACTAAATTTAACTTGTACGACGGATTCAATAACTGCAATTGTGAAACAGGAACATCCAGTAAATCCGAAATTTGCTTAAATGAAATCTCTCTTTTGATCCTTATAGTATCGGTGGCAAAATGAGGCAACTCCGCCCTATCAGGAACAATTCCATGCTCTTTTCGATAGTTATACAAATACATGGTTGCCAAAAAAGCGGGAACATAACCTTGGGTTTCTTTGGGAAGATTTTTTCTAATGTTCCAATAATTTTGCTTTCCTCCAGAGCGTCTGATCGCTTTAGAAACGTTTCCGGGACCCGAATTGTAAGCCGCCAATACCAGCTCCCAATCTCCAAAAATAGCATGCATATTGGTCATGTATTGTGAGGCTGCTGCTGTCGATTTTAGGGGGTCACTGCGTTCGTCTACATAAGAATCAATTGTAAGATTGTATTGTTTTCCGGTATGGTACATGAACTGCCACAGCCCGGTAGCTCCCATTTTAGACACTGCTTTTGGATTTAAAGCCGACTCCACAACGGCCAAATATTTCATTTCTAAAGGGATATTGTTTTTGGCAAACTCTTCTTCGAACAATGGGAAATAATATTCAGAAATAGCCATCAATCGCCCAAACGATTTTTTCCTGTATTTTAAGAAGGATTTGATAACATTTTCAAGACTTTGATTGTATTCAATTCGAAAAGGTGATTTGGCATTCATTTCTGCCAGCCTCGATTGCAGCAATTCAGTAGAGAGTTCATAATCTACTTTTTCATCAATATTAAGATTTTCAATATCATTAGTGATGTCATTGTACAAATCCAGATCAATCAATTCCTTTATCCACAAACTGTCAACACAGGCAGCCAGATCATCATTGACGAAGGTTTTTTTTATCGAATCTAAGTAGGATAGCTTTTTCTCAACAATAGAAATTCCTTTGTCTTCGGCAACTTCTTGCGAAAACAAAGGAATTGATACTAGTAATAATAGTAGGGTAGCATATTTTATATTCATCTCTTTTCTTTTGTCAACTTACTAAATTATAAATAATTAAAAATCACTTACTTTACAAACTTAACAGCTTACAACTAAAAAATTGAATAAATATTGTTAAAAATGCAATTTTTAGTCCAATATCGCAGCAATACCTGGCAAAGTTCTACCTTCTAACATTTCTAACATAGCGCCTCCACCAGTAGAAACATAACTCATTTTTTCCTCCAGACCAAATTGCTTCACTGCCGCAACCGAGTCTCCTCCGCCTACAAGAGAAAAAGCTCCATTTGCTGTAGAAGCAGCAATATAGTTCCCTAGGGCAATGGTCCCTTTGGCAAAAGTTTCCATTTCAAAAACACCCAATGGCCCGTTCCAAAGAATTGTTTTAGACTCCATAATCACTTTCTCAAAATTAGCCAATGATTTAGGACCTGCGTCCAAACCTTGCCATCCATCAGGAATTTCTCTTACATCTACAACTTGTGTGTTCGCAGTATTCGAAAAATCGTCTGCTGCAATAACATCAACCGGAATATGAATTTGAACCCCTTTTTCTTTGGCCAATCTTAAAATCTCGAGAGCTAATTCCTGTTTGTCATCTTCACAAATAGAATCCCCAATTTTTCCGCCCAAAGCTTTCACGAACGTAAAGGTCATTCCGCCACCGATGATCATGTGGTCTACTTTGTCCAAAATGTTTTCGATAACCGTAATTTTCGAAGACACCTTTGAACCGCCAAGAACTGCCGTTACCGGTTTCTCGCTATTTTTTAATACTTTATTTAAGCTTTCAATTTCTTTAGCCAACAACAATCCGAAACATTTCTCCGTTGGAAAAAACTGTGCAATAATGGTAGTCGAAGCATGCGCTCTGTGTGCTGTTCCAAAAGCATCATTTACATAAATGTCGCCCAATGAAGCTAATTCTTTTGCAAAAGCAAGATCACCCGCTTCTTCTTCGGCATGGAAACGCAGATTCTCTAACAACAAAACTTCACCCGATTTTAAATTTGCTGCAGCCGTTGCCGCTTCTTGACCAACACAGTTTGAAGCAAACTGAACTGGCACGCCAAGCACTTCTGAAGTTGTTTTCAAAATGTGTTTCAAAGAATACTTCTCTTCTACTCCTTTTGGCCGTCCCAAATGCGACATTAAAATCACACTTCCACCTTGAGCAAGAATAGCATCAATGGTTGGTTTTGCGGCTTCTATACGAGTTGCATCAGTTACGTTAAAATTCTCATCCAAAGGGACATTAAAATCAACACGGATTATTGCTTTTTTATTTTTAAAATCAAAGTTGTTCAAAGTTTTCATTTAGGTCTGTTTTTTGTTTTTAAAGAACAGCAAATATAAGACTTTTAGCTGCGCCACAAATTTGAAAAAATTAAAAAAAACGACTTTAAATCAACGAAATCGTTGTAATTTAATAAAAAAAATATGTTTTCTTAAATAAGAATCAAGCAATTGCCTATTTTAGTCATGTACCGGACTTTGGGTACAAGGACAATTACTGATTCCTTGTAGAAAATCAAGTCCAATGGTAACAACATGTGTCCCAGAATTGAAAGAAGCCAGTTGATTAAGCGTTAATTGGTATGAATACCCAAAATAAAAATTAGATTTTTTCACTCCCACCATTGGACCTACGTTCAAAGGCTTAAAAAACTGATCGTTCAAGAAACGATAGGAAGCCCCAATCCAGTAGTAATCATCATAGCGGTCGTATTTTCGATATTTTATATTTACGTCAGTACTGGAGCGTCCGTCACTGGCAAAATATTGGTAAAAAGCAGAAGGCTCCAATTCAGCCCTGCCATCGTTTGGCAATTTAAAAACATAGCCGGAATAAATTTGATAGTTGCGAAGCAAAATAGGTTCTACTCCTGTAAAGCGATCGGCATTTTTATCTAAAATATTGCTGGCATTAAGACTCAAATAATAGGATTTGTTCCTGTACAAAAACCCCACTTCAAAGTTGTTATTTGACACAAATCTATTGTCAGTGATACTCGGATCCGGAAGAGGCCTGTCATAGGATGTATCAAACTTGTCGATATCAATTTTAAAATTATTGATGTTGTAAGACATTCCAAAAGACAAATATTGCTTAGAATAATAATCTAAAATCAAATGATGCGCAAAAGAGATTTTGGCACCAGTTTGCCTTGTATATCCATTGCTGTCATTGTAAAAAGAAAGTCCTACCCCAGATTGATCCGCAATTCTAAAATCGGCATAAACGGATTGATTGTCTGGAGCACCTTTTATACCAACCCATTGGGTTAATCCATTGGCTCTAATTTTAAGGTTGTCACCAATCCCTGCGAATGTAGGTGAAATCACAAAATGATTATCGGCAAGATACTGCGTAAAAACCGGTAAATTTAACTCCTGACTGTAACCCGAAGTTACAGCCAAAAGTAGTAATGATGCTATTATTTTTTTCATTTGAATATTTTCATTTGGGAGAATCGCTCCGTCACTTTAATAAATTTATCTGTACAGCGTGAAATGCCCCACAAATTCACGAGCGTCTTTGACATCATTCAGTTTTAAAACATACCAATAATCTCCTGAAGGAAGCTCCGTTCCGTTATATCTACCATCCCAATATTGTCCTAGTCGATAATTACCCACTTTACGGCCGTATCTGTCAAAAACTTCGAAAGTCAAATCTTTATAGTTTACCGTACATCCAGGAGCCCATACATCATTGATGCCGTCTCCATTTGGCGTAAAGTTATTCGGAATACAAACATCGATATACTCGAAATACCTGGTAGCCGAAGCGACACAACCATTACCGTCCGTAACGGTAACAGTATAATTTCCTGATTTGTATATGATGAAATTAGACTTATTGCTATAAGATTCTCCATTAAGCGTGTACTTATAATTCCCTCCACCACCTGCGGCTACAGCAACGATTTCATTCAATCCACCGTCATTCAAAACAAGTGTCAATGGTTCTACTTGTTTAATTTCAAAATTAATGGTTTGCTGTTCGCAGCCATTACTATGTCTTGCAGTAACATAATGGAAACCTGGAACTAGATTAGTGAACACACTTGAAGCCTGGAAGTTACCTCCGTCTAAGGCGTAATCAACATCGGCAGGATTAGTGATACTGTCATCAATCATTATAGTAACTGTATTGGCAGCAGCATTATTCACGCAACCGTAATCTACTATAGCAATTGGGTTCATGTTTATAGACTCAGGTAAAGCCACAAGCCAATCGGTTGTACAACCATTAGCATCGCGAATGAAAACAAAATGGTTTCCGCCACTCAATCCTGTAAAGTCAAATTCCGTTTGAGTCAAATCTCCTGTGGTGTAAGTTCCGTCAATATCTCCCAAGCTAACACTGTAAGGTGCTGTCCCGCCAGTTATTTCAATGCTAAAAGCACCGTCTTTGTCTCCAGCACAAATTTCCGGAAAAACAGAATCCGCTACAGTGGAAACACTTAACAAACTAGGTTCTTTGATTTCGAAATCATAAACTTCAAAACAGCCGTTCTCATCTTGAATCACCACCTGATATACTCCAGGAACCAATTCGTCAAAAACACCAGAATCAAAAAACTGATCCAAACGCGGTGAAATAGCATATTTGATTTGGCCTGTACCGCCAGAAGCGTTAATTTCTATTTTACCATTGTTTTCTCCGTTACAAGTAACATCGGTAACAATAGTGTTAAATGTTAAGCCTGTTAATGGTTCTTTAATTTCAACAATTCTAGAAGTCATTTCACAATCACCGCTTTCTACTTTTACTTGATAGAAACCAGCAATCAATCCATCAAAACGACCCGGCGAACTTTGTACTGGTGCAGGTACTATTGCATTGCCAGCACCGTCTAAAAGAGTATAAACATAGTTTCCTAGTCCTCCGGTGGCATGCGCCACAATAACTCCGCTAGCATCCCCTTTACAATTAACTACTGCATTTTGAACATCCAGATTTGCCTCTAAAGGTTCTAAAGGATCAATCTTGATATCATTCGAAATATAACTCGTACAACCATTGACGTCTTTTACATAGTAATGATAGATTCCTACAGGCACTGAGAACGTTACAGAAGTTGCGAACGAACCTAAAACCGCAGTGAAAGTAGCACTGTCGCTATAAGTATATGGTTCTGTCCCTCCAGTTGCACTCAATGTAAGAGTCGCATCATTATCACAAGTAATTGTGGTAGCTGTCACTAAGCTTGCTACTACTTTTGTTGGCTCACTAATTACAATAGGAGTAGCTGAAATTGCCGAACAATTCCAATTATCGGTCACCTTAACCTCATAACTTCCGGCACCCAAATTAGGGAATATTGGAGAAATTTGAGGCCCATTGCTCGTTACAGTCCCATCTCCAAAAGTGCTTATCAAGGTATATAAATAACTTCCTGAACCTCCTGTAGGCAGCGTTGTCACCTCGATGTTTTCGCTGGTATCCCCAAAACAACTTACAACAGCTGCACTAAGAGTTGCCGTGAAAATGATAGGATCCGGATTTTTCAATTCAACCTCGACAAAATCAACGCAGCCTTTGCTGTCTTTTACATTGATTCTATAGATTCCTGCTGTTAAACCGGTAAATTCTGTTTGAGTTGTATAACCGATGAAAGGATTCCCATCTTTAAGAACTTCAAACTCATAACCTCCTGACCAACCTCCTGTTGCGCTTACGGAGATAGAACCGTCATTATTTCCGGCAACACAAGTAATTGCGGTGTTCGTTTCTGTAATATCCAAAACTGCAGCGGGTTGCACAATGGTAAAACTGCTACTGGCACTACAAAACGGGCTATTTACTAAAGTAGCCGTAACGCTGTACAATCCGGCAGTTAAACCTGTTAAGGTAAATGGTCCTTTATCAGGTGAATTGCCATTATCCGTTGTTCCATCAGGTCTGGTTAAAACATAGCTAAAAGGGCCAGCTTCGTCATCTGGATTGGTTTGATTATCAATTAGTGTTAATTCGACCGTTCCTTCATTCGAATTATAACAAATTACATCGCTGGTTTTAACCGCTTTTAATACAAAGGTATTCGGGTTGTTTACATAATGAACCGTTTGTATGCTACAGCCGGTATCAGGATTGCTAACGGTAATAATATAATTCCCTATTGGTAATGCTGTGAAAATACCGTCTTGATTGTTAGGATTCCCTGCTACAGCATTGCCCGCAGCATCCGAAATAGCATAATCCAATACTGCTGGTGTTCCTCCATTTGTAGTCACATTTACTCGAATACTTTCACCATCAAGACAAGTAATAGCAGCTGTAACTGTAACATCAGCAGACTCCAAACGAATATATGGATCGATGGTTACTGATGCAGTGGTACTGCCCATACAACCTTTGTCATCATAGACATTCACTATATATGTTCCGCCTAATAAATCATACTCCGTGTATTGACTATTTGGACCAAAGTAAACTCTTGTATTTGGGGTTCCAACTTTAATAAATTCATAATTGACATAATTTGTTGAACCTCCTGTTATCGCAGTTGGATCAACGCTAATAGTAGCAAAATTAAGGCTGTTTCCTGTGGTGCAACCAAAACCATCCACTGCAGGAGCAGCAACAACAATTAGATCCGGTTCAACCACTACAGCAGTTCCCTGAGCTTCACAACCACGTCCAGAAGTTACCGTTACGGTATAACTACCTGCTGGTAAATTAGCAAACAATTCTGATTCTTGAGCAGATCTAGCGGTGAATCCAACTGGTCCACTTAAAGCATAAGTATAAATAGGATTATTATTCGATGCGTCTAAACTTACCAAAATGCTTCCGTCTGATCCCCCTTTACAAGTAACCGCGGTAGGTGTTGCCGTAATTCCAATAACATCGGTAGGTGCATCAATAATTACTTGAACTTCTTTTTCGCAAAGTGTACCTAAATCTCTAACTACGAAATTATAAGTTCCTGGAGCATAACCGGTAAATACATTACTTGGTTGGGGCGTGCCTATGTTTTTATCGAAATAAACATAATTATTAGCAGGTGTAACTGTTCCTCCAGCAGCATATAAGGTAATTTCACCATCCGCATCCTTACATGTTGGTACTAAAGAAACTTCACCACGTAATGTTAGAGGTTCAAGAACCGTTACAGCAGTCGTTGCAGTTGTAGTACATCCGTTGTTATCCATTACCGTTACGGTATAATCTGCAGCAGCATCAACCGTGAAGAAAGCATCATCCTGGAACTGCACTCCGTCCAGACTGTATTTTAAAGGTGCAACTCCTGTAGCAGTAACATCTATTCTATATCCGGTTGCGCTAGCGCATTGACTATCCACAGTTACATCCGTAATTACAGGAAGCGGATCGGCACTAATTGGTACAGTCACGAACTCATAACATCCGTTAGCATCTCTTACATACACATCTATTTCATCAAATGCCGGAGCTATTTGTGAAGTCGGAATTGTTTTGGTTGGCGAAGGCGAATAAGATCCGGCCGGATTATCTCCTCTAGGCACAAAAGCATATTCATAGCCTAGTGTTCCTCCAACAATAGTAGCAACATCAACCGTCAATACTGCACCTGCATTATTACAGTTTTGATTCTTAACGTCTACAGCCATTCCGCTTATGTCTAAAGCAGCTGGTTCGCTAATTATAACATCCGCTGAAGCAACCGTACAACTTGGGTAGGCTGCTTGTGTAACCTCAACCCTGTAATTATTTCCGGCTACTAATCCGAAAGGAATTACAAACGGGTTAGTCGTTGTATTTTTTCCAGTTTCTGAGAACACCTCCACTGGATTTGCGCCGTCAAAAACTTTATAATCATAAAGACCATCATAATTAATGATGTTAATTTCAATGGCACCCGTAGCATTGCCATTACAATCTACATCAGCTGCAGCACTTGCAATAACTTGCATCGTATTGAAAACAGGAACGTTGTAAATATCTGAAAGAATAGAACAACCAGTAGTTCTATCTGTTATTTTAAACTGATAGAAATGACCTGCGGCCATAGTCGCTAGATACTCAAAACTATTCTCTCCTGGCAGAATTACAGTAGCAGGGATACTAAATAAACCACCATCCGCCGCAACTTGATATTCAAAATTGTAAGGAGTAGCCCCACCTACAATATCAACGCCTATCATTTCCTGATCCAAATTAAGACAGTCTGCCTTAGTTACTAATCTTGTTGTAGCCGAAATCAATTTAGGGAATGGATTAGTTGTAATTTGAACATCGTCAATACAGCCATTGGCATCCTTCACATAATAGGTTAGGTTCTGAACGGCTTCGGTATCAATTACCGTAAAGGTATTGGCATCGTTCCAGTTTATTCCGTCTTTACTGTATTTATAGTCCGTAATTGCTCCCGATCCGGCACCGCCTGTTCCAGTAACTATAACAATAGTTGCGTTTAAAGTATTCGTTGGTGAACATGTAAATGGCGATGCAATAGCATCAGCCACAACTGGAGTTGGAGCGGTTATTTCTACTGTTTGGATAGCTGCACAACCTCTGCCAGATATAACTGTAACAGAATAAGTTCCCCTGCTTAAACCAGTGAATAAACCGGTATCTTGAGTACGTGAAATTCCAGCTGTAGGTCCTGTTTGAGTAAGGGTATAAGTATACGACGGATTGTCATTTGTTGCATCTAATGTTACTAAAATACTACCGTTATCAACAGTTCCTTGTGTTCCTGAACAACTTGGTGAAGTTGGAACTGCACTAAAAGTAACTGCAGTTGGAGCCACCATCACTACCGTATTTGTAATAGCGTAAGAACATCCTTTAGCATCATAAACCACAAAAGTATAGGTACCCGGAGCTGTAACTGTAAAGTCAGCCGTACTAGACCCTACCGGGAATGCTACTGGAACTGAAGTCGTCACTCCATCAGAAACTGTATATTCATAAGAACCATAACCGCCTACTGCCGAAATTTTGATAGTTCCATATTCATTTCCAACAGTACAGAAAATATCTTTTTTATTTTCTGCCGTAGCAAAAAGCTGTGGTTCAATTACTGTGTTTACAGCTACTAATGATGTACAACCATAAGCATCTTTTACAATAATATCATAACTACCAGGAGTTAAGTTAGAGAAGGTATTAGATAATTGGAATGATATCCCATTGTCAATACTATATTCAAAAGGCGTTACTACAAAAGTAGATGTAGAGGCCGCATTAACCACTAAGGTTGTTGTATTTGATCCTACATAACAATAATCAGAAGTTATATCGATTGTTGCTGTTGGATTAACCGGAGTAATTAAATCAAATGAATCTGTTTCTTCACAACCATTTGCATCTCTTACTGATATAATGTATGTGCCTATTTGAGTAAGGCCACCAAAAACACCTGTGTTGTTATTTAAAACTGTTGCATTTGGCTGTGTTAATGTATAGTCATAATCACCCCATCCGTCAGTGGCGGTAATTGTTACATCTCCAAAAGTAGTACAACCCAATGGTGTAACAACTTTAGAAATCGCTAAAGCAACAGCTGGAGCAGCTATATTAAAATTAAGCGTCTTAAAACAAGTTGTTGCATCATCATATACTGTAATAGTATGATTACCCGCCGCTAAAGCTGATAAATCAATTGTAGCTGCTGTTAAAGCATTTACAACGGGCTCCGCATCTAGTATGTAATGATACGTTCCTACTCCTGTACCAAAACCTGATACAACAAAACTAGCTTTACCATCGCTTGCCCCTAAACAAGTAATTCCTGTTGTTGACTGTTCGATAATATCTATACTAATTACATCTAAAATTTCATACGGTAATTGCTTCACACATCCGTTTGCATCCGTTACTTGGAACACATAATCTCCAGATACTAGATTGGTAAATGTAGCACTCGCATTATTCTGAACAAATGATGGAGAAATAATTTGATACGTCAAACCTGTTGTTACTGGACCTGCACCATTTACGACTTTCGAAATAGTAACATCTGTATCATTTGTAGTACACGTAATCACGTCGGCTTGATCAATATCAAAACTGGTTGGAGGATCTAATTTCAAAATAGTAACTGTACTGGAAGCTTCACAACCATTTACGTCTCTTACTGCGTAAGCAAAAGTTTGATCTGAATCTGTATCATTAACGGTATAAGTTGTTTCAAAACTAAAATCACTTCCGTCAAAACTGTACTCATAACTTCCTGAACCTCCCGTTGCCGACAAAACAACCGTTGCTGCTTGTGCTACATTTCCAGTACCACAACTCAATGGAGTAATTATAGGTATTCCCAAAACAACTGCTGTTGGCTCACCTAATATTGCTGAATCAGTTACTTCACATCCTAAAGCATCTTTTACAATGTAAGGATAAGTTCCTGCAGATACTGTATAAATAGTTTGAGGTAAAAATACTCCTGAACCATTAAAATCATAAGTATATGGCCCTTTTCCTCCTGTTGCTGATAATTCTATAGTACCTGCCCCCCCATTACATAATGGTTGAATTGGATTATAAGCTGGAACGAGAGTAATGATTGGATCAATAACAACTTCAGTTGTTTGCACCGTACAACCGTTTGCGTCTGTAATTTCAAATACGTAAGTCGCTGCATCTGCCTCAGCTACTGGGAAATCAAATGTTCTTAAAGCTGCTCCCACATCGATATCGGAACCAAATGAACCACTTCCCTTTTTAACTGCATATTTAAAATCCCCTGTTCCTTTTGTAATGGTAACGGTAATAACAGCATTTGGACTAACCGAACAATCTAAAACTTTAGCTACTTCGGCCGTTGCCTGAGGTTTTGCATTTATAGTTATTTTATCTTCAACTGGACAACCATTTTTGTTTTGAATAATTATAGTTTGTTCCCCTGAATTAAGACCCGTAGCCGAATAAGTCAATCCTGTGAAATTTTGAAAAGCACCACCATTTACACTCACTGAATATGGTGCCATAGATGGTGAGGAATCCGTAACGCTAATCACTACTTCATAATTACCTTCGCCGGCACATAAATCTGTCACCGCCAAGTTAAATACTGGATCTGGGTCACGATCTAAAGTCACCGAAGCAGTCACAGGTTTTACACAACCATTAGCATCCTTGGCAAAAACATAATAAATTCCTGCAGCTAAATTAAAAGTACCACTAGGTTGCCAACCCGCAGTTGTTGCAACTGGAGTCGTATTTGTAGTGTTTACTAAATATTCATAAGGTGCAGTACCATCTTTGGCCTCAGCAATGATAATTCCTAAATCATTACAATTTTCATTTTTAAATGATGAAGCTGTCACTGATAGATCTATTGCAGATTCTGAAATATTAAAAGGTACAGAAGCAATACTACACCCATCATTAGGCGCTCCCGTGGTTTCTGTAATTAAAACAAAATAATTCCCAAATGGTAATGACCCAAAATTATTAACTATCAAAGAACCACTAGCCGGAATTGTGGTGGAAACTAAAGGTCCAACTGCAGAAACGGATTGCGAATTGTAAACTTGATATGTAATAGGCGTTGCAACAGTATAAGGATGATTAATTGTAAATGTCACATTACCATCTGCTTCCCCTTTACAAGTAATATTATTAGCAGTAATTGGGTCAACTGTTATAGTAGAATTCGTTGGTATCGCCTGTGTTGAAGTTTCAAAATAATAACAACCAGTTCCGGCATCATACACAATAAAAGTATAATTGACCCCAGGTATTAAATTGGGGATAGTGGCTTTTTTACTTCCATTTGAATCCTCATCATACCAAGGTAAGGCTGTTGGACCTGTATAAGTTAAACCAGGGGTATAAACCGCAAAATGAAATGGACCAACACCTGTTATAGACGAAGAAGATCCAATAGCAACTTCAGCAGAACCTAAGCCCGCACAAGTTGGTCCAACTGGTTCAACCGAAATATCTAAATCAGTTGGTGGCGATGCAACTAGTATGTCTTGTTCAATATATGTACAACCATTAGCATCTGTAATTATAATTTGATACAATCCAAAATCAACTACCTCAAAAACAGCAGTACCACCTGTTTCATTTGGAAACTTTTCATCGTAACCATTAACTCCAGTTACATGATAAATATAATTTGGCGTTCCTCCAGAAACAGAATTAATTGTTATACTTCCTAATGAAACTCCTGTACCAGAGTCGCAAGTAATATGAGTAATCGTTCTATCAACAACAATTAAAGTTGGTTCAACAATCTCTATCCTTTCAGTATCTGTACACCCTTTGGCGTCTATCAATGTTACTTGGTAAAAACCTGCAGGTAAACTTGACGTTTGTGAACCAAAAGCTTTAAGCACTGAACTATAAGTATTATCCGTGTATTGGTCTACGGTAATCACAAACGGTGCAACACCTTGTGTGTTATCATAAATTACTGAAAGTGCTGCAGTTGCATATCCATTACATTTAATAGATTGTAATTCTGAAACATTAGTTATCACTGGTAACACCGGATCAGTAACCTTAACCGGAACAATGGTTTCTACAGAACAGCCACCAGAAGTCACTCTAAAATAATAATCTCCTGCTACTGTAGGATTATAAACATTTCCTGCAATTGCAATATAAGTAGCACTTGGGTCTAATCTGTATTCATAAGTATAAGTTCCGTTTCCTCCTCCAGCTGACAATGTAATTTGTGCAGCCTCTGGTAAAGAACAACTAAGGTTTTTGTCTAATTTTGGAGTAAGGGTCAATTGGCTATTAACCACAAATGATGTAGTCGCAGTACAACCATTATCATCTTTAACTCCAAGATAATACGTACCTGGACCGGTAATTGTTTTTACAGCGTTTGTATTGTAGGTTAGGTTTGCAGCCGTAGTACCAATACCGTATTGTATTGAACTACTTGCAAAAACAGTTCCCGAAACCGAAACAGCAAACGAAGCTCCTGAATAGCAAGTATCTGCTACAGGGTCAATAGTTGGTGCAGCATCATTCACTACGTTTACAGGAATATTTTGGGAACAATTACCATTCTTATCTACTACATAAGCCGTATAAGCTAAACCATCCACAGTAGTATCTTTACTAAATAAACCTGTAGTGTTGTAATCTCCTGGGAAAACTGGAACGGCTGCACCTAATTTCACAACTGCATAATACAACGGCGTTGCTCCACCAGTGGCAGAAACCGTAATCGTTGAAGTTGTTTTCGAACAAAATACTTTAGTAGCAATTGCATCTAAAGCGGTAATAGCCGCAGGTTGTGAAAGTGTAATTGTTTTGGTGGCAGAACATTTAGTTGCTGTATTTGTAACAGTAAACGTATAATCTTCATCTCCTTTTAGTCCAGAAAAGCTAATAACATCACCTACTTTCGCATCAAGACCAGTAATTATCCCTGAAATACTTCCCGTTAAGCTATAAGTATAACCTCCTGTTCTGTTTCCTGAAACCGTGAACTTAATTTTACCATCAGCAGCACCATTACAAGTTACATTAGTAACAATAGCACCAACCGCTTGAATTGGTACAACGGGATCAATTTTATATTGTCCAGTAAGAGTACAATTATTAGCATCGGTCACTTTAAAGAAATAAGTTCCCGGAGCTAAATCTACAAAAGTATGCTCTTGAGCATTAACTCCCGTTGCAACCGGATTAGTTGGAGCTACTGCAGCATCTGTACTTGTGATTTCAAATTTAAATGGAGCTACTCCATTAGTAACCGTTACTTCCAAATCAGTATCTAATTGAGTTGAATCACAAGTAATTGAGTTCACTTGAACAAAAGCCAAAGCAGTTGGTGGGTTTAATGTGTTTACTGTAGTTGAAGTCGAAACTTTACAACCATTCGCATCATAAACATCAATTGTAACTAGCCCTGAGCTTGTTGTAGTATAAGTATTAGAAGTTACCGGTGTTTGACCATTATAGCTGTATCGATATGGATTTGCTCCGCTATATGGTGTTCCTGGTAAATCTACAGTAACGGTAATTATAGCAGCTTGAGACACGTTCCCAGTCCCACAGGTTAGTTCAGTTGTAACTTCTGCTGTAGCTGTTAATTCTAAAGGATTTGTTAATGTGGTTACCGCTGTTACAAATTGACATTTTTTAGCATCTGTAACTCTAAACCAATAATCTCCGGCAGTAGCCCCTGGATAAGAGTTTGAAGTCATAGCGACAAAGGGGCCAGTAGCAGATGTAGTTGAAACTTCATATGTATAAGGTCCAGTACCTGAACTTGCATGAACTACAATTGAACCATCATTTCCATTGTAACATTTAGGGTTTGTTGGTGTTGTAGTTGCTGTAGGTAATACTATGGTATTTATTGTTCTAGAAACAACGGTTGTACAACCTTTATTATCTGTAATTTCAAAATAATAGGTGCCTGCTAAATCTGAATAGGTAAATTTTGTCTGACCAACACCTACTTCAGTATAAACACCTGAAAAAGGATTACCCGTTGTATTTACTCTATATTTATAGTCAGGGTATCCGTTAGCAATCGTAATCTGAATATTTGCCTCAGGATTAATAGGATCGCAGTCTAAATCCTTAAGCAAGATAGTACTTGCAGTTAGTGGAGAAGCAATCGTTTGTTCTGCTAAATCGATATAACATCCTGTTGATGTATCGGTAACTCTAATGGTATATTTACCGGGAGTTAATCCTGCAAAAGTTCCATTATTTTGAGGCGTTGCGTTATTGATGCTATACACATAGTTAGCAAATGTATTTGGTGTTACTTTAATAGTAGCTTTATTAGTTGGGTCATAACAAAAATTTGATGTCGCATCAATACTTGCAACAACAGCAACTTTATCATCAATAGTAAATGTTCCTGATACTTGACAACCTTTTAAGTCAGTTACCGTAAACGAATAATCTCCCGCAGATAAATTAATAAATTTTTCATTATTGTATTGCGTAATTACTGCTCCTACTGGTGCTGTAGGTGTAACCGTATAGGTATAACTTCCCCAACCGCCAGTGACATTGATTTCTGCTGTACCAAGTACGTTACAAGTTACGTGAGTCAAATCAGTTGGGTCTAAAGCCAAGACTGTAGATGGACCTGCAATAATAACTGACGCTGTAACAGGACAATTAGTTAGTGTATTAGTCACTGTAATACTATGCGTACCTGCATTTAATCCCGGTGCTACAATAGTAAACGTAGTTCCTGTATTTGGTGAAGTTCCTGATTGCACAGCTCCTCCATCAATAGTATACGTGTATTCAACATCATTCCCTAATCCAGAAACCGTAAAGGTGGCCGAACCATTGGCTTCGCCCAAACATTGTACATCTGCATCCACAACGCCAGCTACCGTGAAAACTGGCAACGGAGCGATGGAATAAGGTTTAGAATAAGTACAATTATTGGCATCCTTAACTTCAAAAGTATAGATTACTCCCGGGTCTAAATCTGCAAAAGAATTACTTGATTGAAAAACAGTAGCTGTTGGTGCAACTATTCGATACTCCAGTCCTGAAGTAATTTCAATTCCAGCAGCATTGGTCACATTAGTAATGGTTACCGTGGCTTTATTTGTTGGGCATTTCAGTGCCGAATTTCCAATGGTCATTGCCGTTGGCGGGTTCAAAGCTACAATCGTTCCTGCAGCTACAGTCAATGGACAGCTTTTGGCATCCGAAACCGTAACTGTATAATCTCCCGCAACACTTAAATTAGAAAATACACCTGTCGTATTTGAGGCAACTGGATTACCGTTTCTTTTTAGTACGTAAGTATAAGGGGCGTTCCCTTTATCTGCTACAGCTGTAATAGTTGCAGGACCATCACAGGTATAAGCCGTGGTTATACTGGCTGTTAATTCTAGGGCTTCCGGTTGTTTTACTGTTATTGTTCCATTATAAATACATCCCTTGCTGTCCGTAACTATATAATCATAAGAAGTCCCGGCAACTGATCCTATTAAACCGGAATAAGAAGCCGATGTATTGCTTGAAGAAACTAAATTACCTCCTGAAAGTTGAAATGTGAATGGAGCCACTCCTGTCAGCGCTTCAAGGATTACACTACCGTTATCTGCTCCAAAACATGTGACGTCAGTAACAGTTGATTTTGCGGTCACGGGCACCAATGGATTTACTTTTTGGGTAACCGTTAGTGGGCATTTATTGGCATCTTTAATTTCAAAAGTATAGGTGTCAGCCGTTGTAGCCGAATATTGGAATTTTGGTCCCGTTGTAGTTCCGTTGGAAACCAAAATATCTCCAGCACTGTTTTTAACAACATAGGTATATGGACTGGTACCACCAACAATTTCGACTTCAATAATCGCATCGCTAGAACCCGTTACACAACTTAATGATTTGAAAACTTTTGGTATAGCGGTAAGTTTAGGACTAATTATCTGTGTTACTTCGTTAGATTCGCAATTGTTTTTATCAATAACGATAAAAGAATAGCTTCCTGCGGCGGTTGCTGTATAGGTAAATGAAGTTCCTGTAAAAGTAGGCGTCGGAGCACTGTAAGCACCCGCATCTACTTTTACTTTATAACTATACGGTCCAACGCCTCCGCTAATGGTAACGACAATGGTAGCATTAGTGTCAAAACATAAATTTGATGTTGCGTCTATGGTTGCCGTAGGCGGTATCGGCGCAATAACAGAAACAGGAGCTCCAACAGCACTGATACATAATTTAGCATCACGTGCATAAACCAGGTAGTCCCCTGTTGGTACATCTGTGAATATACCATTATTGTTACTAAAAGCTTTTACAATAATGACCCCATCAGACTCACGCAATTCGTATTCGTATGCTGGTGTTCCTCCAGCTGCCGAGGCAGTAATAGTTGCCCCCGTAGTACAAGTAGGTTCCTTTGTAACAGTTGCTAAAACCGTTACCGGAGTTGGAGCTTTAATTTCTATAGTCCCTAAGGGCAAAGTACAATCCCCTAAATTATTATAGCGAACCTGAATATCATAAGTTGCCGCTACTAAATCTTTCACTATTGCTGGTGAAACTAAACTAATTTCCCAATTTGTACCACCATCAATAGAGTATTGGAAACCACTAGTCGTATTGAAATTTTGAGCCGCAATGGTGATAGTCCCATCATCAGAAGTGGCACAAGTCAAATCCGTTCCGCTAACTGTAGCTGTAAAAGCCTTATCCGTAGGGACTGTAATTGGAAATTCAACTTCGGTTATACAAGATTCCGGGAGTTGGTATACCTCTATGTCATCTATAGCCACATCATTACCATCTACTTCTTGTACGTTAGATCGCACTACAAATTTTAAGTTAGTATTGTCTCCGGGATTTAAAGTTAATAAATAATCTTCCCATTTATTTGATTTGGGTATAGCTCCAGTAGCTACACTAGAAACGTCATTACCTGCAAGATCTACTAGCGCCAATTGTATATTCGGATTAGCTCCATTTCGCCCTGACATCAATAAGTTTATAGCTGCTATTTTGACATTTATGGGTTGATTTCGTATAATATCTTTTATCTCTTTTTGATATAAAATCGCTGATGTCGGAATCTGATCCCCAATATTAACGGCTAAATATCTTCCTTTATTTACTGCCGTTCCTGTTGTATGATCTACTGGATTCAACCATGTTCCGTGCGGAGATACTATCTTTGCAGTAACAGTATATTCACCATCATTTAATTTAATACTTCCATTTTGTTGCGTAGCCAGCACTTGTCGCTCCCATTTATAATAAAATGTATTAATTCCTGGAGAAGTAACGTCTGGTCCAGAACCAAAATCTTCAAATAATAAATTACTATAAGTTGGGACTGATACCAACTTATAATTTACCGTTATGGTATATGAACCCGAAGCAAGATTTAAAAAAACTTTTGGGTCAGCCGTATTCGGGTTTGGATTACCATCTATCAGATATTCATATTCATAATTTGCTCCGCCCTCATTTGTAACTGTTACCGTAGCAGTCGCGGTACCATCACAGTTAAAGGCTGAGTAATCTACAGTAATTGTTGGAGCAGTTGGTTTTTCATCTAAAATAATGCTATAAGGAATTGTATATTCGCAACCCCCTTGATCACGAACTTTAAGGACATAAGTACCCGGCAATACCTCTTTTTCATTTGAAGTCTGCCATGAAGCACCTCCGTCAAAACTGTATTCATAACCTCCGATTCCTCCTTGAACATTTGTAATTCTTAACAATCCTCCATCTCCTGAAAGGGTACAACCCGCTAAACTCGCTACTCCCGCCGAAGCAGTCAAAGCAGTAGAAGGCGCTGTAATTGTAATTTTTTCAGGAGTTCCTAAACAATCCGAGCCGTCTAATGAATATTTCAGGATAACATAATACTCTCCCGCGGCAAGATTTGAAATCGTTGGATTTATTCCATACGTATAGTTTACTCCATTATCCGTACTGATTCCATAGGACAAAGTATAACCATTATTATTGGTAACGTCAAACTTGATTTCTCCAGAATTAGTGCCATAACATTTCACATCTGTTTTGGATACCGTGTATTCTGGTTTAGGGATGGCAGCAACTGTAATTGCATCGGTAGCTTCACAGTTACTGACATCAATCACTTTTATATTATAAGTACCCGCTGTAGCAATCGGAACTGTAATAGACGTTAAAGGAGTATTCAATAAAACTTCTACGTCATTTACATAATAATTATAATTTGCTGTACCTCCTTGAACATTTATGGTTATCTCACCATCGACGCAGGTCAATGCTTTACTAAGGCTGGCTGTTACTTTTAGTAATGGCGGGGCAATTATCTCTACGATATCTGTATAAAGGCAATTGTCGTCTTTTGTGGAGACAGTTACATTATAAAGACCCGGACTTAAGGCAGGAGAGGTATATTCGTTAGTTGCAATAGGACCAACACTTCCAAATATTGTTGTTCCTTGAGAAATGGTGAAAAAATATTGAGGGTCAACATTATTGGCAACAAGCTTAATGAAACCTTTGTCGCCAGTACAAGAAGGCTGAGTAATAAAAGTATCAACCGCCAAATCTCTTTTATATATTTGAATATTGGGTACAGTAAAATCACAAAGAAATTGGGCTGCAATTTTTTGCCTGATATGAACCGTATAGTTATTTGGAGTGTCTATAGAAAATTTAGGACTATCTTGATAATCGATGCCGTCTAAGCTATACTCGTATCCGCTAGGCACATCCCCAATAGTAATATTTCCTGGAGAATTACAAACAATGTCTTCCTTGGTAAAAGTAGGCGCCAGTAGATTTTGATAGACATTAAAATAAAAGGTACTTTGACATCCGCCAGCATATTTTAAAGTAACTCTGAATTGACCCGCTGTATTGGCCAAGTAATCCGGCCCAGATCCCACTTCTTTCCAACAAGTGTTGGCAAAATTTTCATTGGCACAATTAGCAGGAGCTGTGGAGGGACAAGCAACTTCATCTAATTTCTCCCAAACAATCGATGTGGCATCACTAATTCCGGTTTTAATTAAACGTGTGTCATTAGCACCACACAGAAAAAGATTCGGCAATGGCTTCGCATTATTTGTACAAATCACTACTTCTCCTCTATAAGGAGACTGAGCATAAGGTATTACAGGGTTTGTGTTCGTTGCCCCAAAAAAGCTAACTGTAATTTCTTCAACAATATCCTTACAAGTTGCTGGTGCACTATTATGAACATAATAGGTTCCAGTTTGTGTAGCTGTATAGGTTTGTCCCGTACCGATTGGATTACTTCCATCAAGGCTTTTTGACCAAGAATAACTACTGTAACCATCTGATGCTTTCAATACCGCACTAGACCCACATAAAATAACCTTCTGGGTAAATGTACATTTACTGATATCTACCAAAAAATTAGTAGATTCTGGCGATCCCAACTTACAAGCTGTGGAGGCAAAACTTCCCTCTTCCTGGACTACTTTTGGATTAATTATCCCTTGATAGGTGGCAAAAGCCTGATTTTTTATTTCGTTCGAACAGGCTGTATCTAAACTATTACAATCAGTCGCTACTCTAACTTTTAATCGTATCGTATATAAGCCTCCTTTTATTAAAACCGAAGCATCCGGAATTTTGAAAATAAGTGTTCTTGTAAGCGGATCGTAAGACTGTAATGTTGCCCCTCCTGCGTTGCTGTAATCTATATCAGTATCTGGATTAAAAGTAACATTTACGGGTAGTACGTCTTTTATCGTAAAATTAGTCACATTATCATTCCCTACATTTTGGTAGCTGATTTCATAAGTTAAATACTGTCCTAGATTGACAGTAGCACCTCCAACATCAACTCCTGTTGCATCTTTTACTATTTTGGTCAGATCTATTTTTGGTGCGATAATATCAACTGCATAGGCAGAGAAAAAAGCAAATACAGGATCTGCTTTCCCATTGGCAACTTGCAATGAGAAACTGGTAGAAGTTTGATCATTTTTAATATATTCCGGCTCTGCTGCATTAACTTCCAAAACTCCGGTATCATAACCAAGGGTGTTTGATCCCGAAGGATTTCTTGGTGTTTGAACTCCATTGGTATTTTCAACAGTAGCATTAAAAAATTCGTTGGCAGGCCTTAAGGGAGTGGTAACTTGTTTCGTTCCAAATTCCAGTTTTGTTGCTCCAATAGTTTTATCACCATCTAAAGCAGCATAGGCAAATTGTAGATCTATATTACCAGACTTAGGAGTTATAAACCCCGAAACGGGAATATCTTCCACTTTTGTATTAAAAATTTGAGTAAATCCATCAAAAACAGTAAATGACTTCATGTGAAGACTAGGGTCTTCATAAACCACAAAAAGTGTCCAACCTGCGGACAATCCTGTTGACCCATTAGAACCTTCACTTGCAATTACGTTAGCAACAGTATAGGTTCCGTTTAGATCGGACAAACTACCTAACAAATCGGTCACATCTGCATAACAAGCATAAGGCGTGTTCGGATTTTCACTATTAAAAGATTTGATTGGATCATTAATTGCATCATAAACTTCCTCACCAATAATATTATTATAGGTAGTTGCTCCAGGTAATTTTAATTTTACTTTTTTTATATCTGTTCTACTCCCGCTCTGTAACATAGCTCCCCAATACAAGGCGGCATAGGCAACTTTATAACAACTGGTGGTGCTACCGTTTGCTTGTTTTGGTACTATTAGATCAGCACTACTGGAACTAAAAATACCTGGGGTTGCTCCATTATCAATATTGATATATTTCATATCAATATCTTGGTTAGATTTTGTGTTGTTGTTAAAAGGAAGGATCTTGTCTTGGCCTAGGATATTATTCCCAGCCACAATCATTTTTCCTCTTATCTCTATATTTTTTCTTATCGAAAAAGGCTTATAGGTTTGGGCATAAGAACCAAAATGCAGTAAAATCATTAAAACAACAAGAGCTGCTTTAAAAAAAGTAGGTTTTTTCATGGTTATTCTGGTTTGACTTATGGTTTCTTAAGAAGGGGCACCAAGATTAAGAAAGCATTCGTCCTTTAATATTATTAACTAGCTCTCCGCTTACATTTTGTAATACTGAGGAATTTATTTGTTTTTATAGTTTTATTCTTAGCTTAATTCTCCACTCTTACCATTACCATTTTACCGTTGTATGGTTTACTTCCGCTAGATTCCAATGCTTTTTTAGCTTCTTCGATAGAATCAAATTTAGTGTCGTAAATAAAATATTTACTGGTATTTACATCATAGAAGAAATTAATATTTCGTTCGCCAGCTGCCACTACTTTGGTCAAAAATGCATCTCTCTTCGCAACATCACTATGTACAGCCAGTACCAGATAATAACCTCCATCCACATTCTGTACATTCTTTACAATCTGCATATTAGACTGCTCATCACCATAATCAAAATCTTCAGGTTTAAAAATTTCTTTACTAAGCGGAGTCGATTCTTTGATACGTTTCAATGTTGCTACATCATTCAAATATTTGCCTTGATCATTCTCGAAAGAGGCTCGCTTAATTCGGCGTTTTTTCTCAATCTCTATACCTTCTTTAATTTTCTCCAATGATGAAAGCAAATTCGTATTCTTTTGTATTGCTTTCGTTTGATCTAATTTCAAAGTTTCAATCGTTTTTAAATAGAATTGAACCGTTGGATCGTTTTTATTGCTTTTCTTAAGTCGCTCTTTATACAAACTTTCCAAACTAGCAATCTTGCTATTTTGCATTTTATTTAGTTCTTCTATTTCAAACTCTAATGAAAGTAAGGCATTATTTTGGGCAGAAACACTCTTAAACGGCTTAGGTTCTTTAAAAATACCTTTATCGCTTAAATCATTTTCCTCTTTTAAGTCCTTCAGGTCTTTTTCCCTATCTGCTACCGTAACATCAAGCCTTTCTAATAGTTCTTGTTGCGTCTTTTTGGACTCCTCAATAAATTGGGTTAAATTTTTCATTTCCCTGGCATTATCATCCTTAGGCTCTTCAGCGAGTTTGGCTTGAGCCTCTGCTTCTGCTTCTGCTTTTAATTTCGCATCAGCAGCTAATTTAGCTTGAGCTAATGCATCGGCTTTTGCCTTAGCTTCGGCAGCTAATTTGGCTTGGGCGTCTGCTTCTGCTTTTAACTTCGCATCAGCAGCCAGTTTGGCCTGTGCCAGCGCTTCGGCTTTCGCCTTAGCTTCGGCAGCTAATTTGGCTTGGGCGTCTGCTTCTGCTTTTAATTTCGCATCAGCATCGAGTTTGGCCTGTGCCAGTGCATCGGCTTTCGCCTTAGCTTCGGCAGCTAATTTTGCTTGGGCGTCTGCTTCTGCTTTTAATTTCGCATCAGCAGCCTGTTTGGCCTGTGCCAGTACATCGACTTTTGCCTTAGCATCTGCTGCTAATTTGGCTTGGGCGTCTTCTTCTGCTTTTAACTTCGCGTCAGCAGCCAGTTTGGCCTGTGCCAGCGCTTCGGCTTTCGCTTTCGCATCTGCATCGAGTTTGGCCTGTGCCAGTGCGTCGGCTTTCGCTTTCGCATCTGCTGCTAGCTTCGCTTGGGCTGCTGCATCTGCTTTTAATTTCGCATCAGCATCGAGTTTGGCCTGTGCCAGTGCGTCGGCTTTCGCTTTCGTATCTGCTAATTTGGCTTTCGCTTCCGCATCGGCTTTAATTTTGGCATCAGCAGCCAGTTTAGCCTGTGCCAGTGCATCGGCTTTTGCTTTAGCTTCGGCTGCTAGCTTCGCTTGGGCATTAGCTGCCCTAGTTTTAGCATCGACATAAGGGGTTGTATTTTTAGGTTTTACCGATTTTGGACTCAAATCCGGAACAAATAATGCCCCTTCTTCTTCCTCATCGCCATAATAATTGTTCTTACTCGTAAAATTATAGGCAAGTGTAATTTCATGAGAAGATCCAAAATTTGATAAATTGCCTGTAGCCTTTTCAAAATTATATTCAACGGAAATTTTAGGTGTAATATTCAATCCTAAACCAGCCGAAGCTCCATATAAAGTATTATAACCCGCTTGAGCCCAAACACCACTTGGAATAGTAAACATCATTAAGCCTGAAACAACCGTTTTCTCTTTCTTTAGTTCTGTTTTTACTAAAGCCGAAAATTTACTTTTATCAAAAAAACCATAGCTGTCCAAATAACCCGTGTGCATCAGATGCAATTCGATGCTTTTTTCAGGATCATCTTGAATCAGTTGCGATGTTTTTAAATTGTATAAAAACAAATTATTTAGCGATATTCCAAAATCAAGAAAGGCCGTCCCATAATTGATTCCGGGATTTGCGGCAAAAAGAAAATTAGAAGGAATATTATCTAAAGAAGGATCTGGGTAGTTTGTAATTACTTTACCGCTATTGAAACCGCTTTTATAAAAGCCTAAATTCAAGCCAAAAGTAAGATTGCTGTCTTGATCTAATTCTACATTTTGAGCGAAATTAGTAACCGCTCCAAAGGTGGTAAAAACACCATAATTCTGCTGAAACAATCCAACGGCGATTCCTTGGGTCTCACTCAACCTACCGGCATAGCTAAACAAATACGTTTGGGGTGCATTATCAAATTGTACCCATTGTCTTTTATTATAAAAACTGACAAAAGTGCTTTGTTCCCTAACAAAACTAAAGGTGGGATTAATAATAAATTTATTGAATTTTAATGAATTTCGAACGGGTAATGCAAACGAAACCACTCCATCTTCAGCTGTTGTTGTCTGAGAATAAAGTGCGGAAGAAACGCCATAAAATAAAGTAAATAAAAGTAAAATTTTCTTCATATTATTTTATTACCGTTATGGAACCTTTCTTCACTTTTTTATCCTGCGTAGTAATGATATAATAATAGACCGGATTTACATTTTTAAAATCCACCATATTCTCAGGCCAATTATTTTGATAATCATTTGTTTTAAATATTTGTTCACCTGTAGAACTCATCAACAGTACTTCGGTATTTGTGCCGCTTAAATATTCCTGAGGAATCACCCAAGTATCATTTATCCCATCCCCGTTTGGACTTATCAAATTAGGAATCAAAACGACATCTGGATCAACGATAGGGTACTTTATAGTGAAAAGAAATTCATCAGAGGCAATACAAGCCGTAGTCTGGCTAATAACAACCTTATAATCCCCTGCCGCTGTCGCATCAAAAGTGGCGCCATTGGCTCCTTCAATTACTACATCGTTTAAATACCACTGATAAGCAGGATTTTCGGCAGTTGTTGTTGTGATTACTGTTTTTATTTCGCCTTCCTTTATTGTATTGGTTCCTGAAATATTGATAGCACTCGAAAATTGAATTTCCTGTAAATTAATCGATGCATCAGTAGTACATCCTCCAAAATCTACTTTTACAACATATAAGCCTGCTTTAGTAGCTTGATAAGTACTCGCAGTTGCTCCCTCAATTTTCACATCATTAAGGAACCATTGATAGCTATTAGCGGTTTGTGTACTGAGTGTTGTAGGACCTTCGGAAGCGCAAAAGGGATTTCCTTTGCTGGAAGTTATGGTTGAAGCTTGTGCGGTGGACTCAGAAACGGTCACCCTGTTAGAATAAGAATAGGAAGTACAAGAACCATAATTGGTCTCTACATAATATTTTCCGGGTTGGGTTACTGTATAACTACCGGTACTGGCACTTGCCAATAATGTTGGAGGAACTGAATTACCGTTATCCCTAAACCAATTATAGGTCAACGAAGGATACTTTAATGGGGAATCATTGGTAGCTGTCCCGGGAGTATCTATTTTTAAAACATAGCTTCCTCCGGTGCAATAAGTGGCCGTTTCAACAAAATTATTGATGGAAAAAGGCGTGTTTTGTATCTGATAATAGGCAGAAAAGGAATTCGAATCGGGGCTGGTGGATGCTGGACTGGTACTCCGTACTCTTATCATATACCCTTCTCCTGCTATGTTAGTGGGAATCCGAAATCCTAAAGTAGCGGGTGATTTGGTAATAGCTCCAACATCAGAACTAACCAAAGTTGTAGGGTTAGAAAAACTTCCCGTTGCGTTCGATAATTCTACTATAAATTGATTGGTTGAACTTAAAGCCGATTGTGGACTAAAACTAAAAGTTACCGTAGACAAAATAGGCACTTGAGTATTATAATCAGCGTCAGCACAAATCTGAGTAAAACTAAGCGTAGATTTACCAATCGTTATTTGAGCATAACCCTCATTTGCTAAGGATAATACAAAAAATAAAAAATAAAAAAAACATTTTTTTTCTATAGTAGGCATCGCAGAACTGATCTTTATTTAGCATAATTAACAAATATAACTTAGGAGTGATTTATTATATTTTACACCTAATAGGCTTTTAAAAAACCTAAAATTTAGCTAAAACTATTTATTATCGACATTTGAAGCCACAATCTTTCCGATTTTTAATCTAAAATCAGGTCTTTTATCATTCAAAAAGTCAATAAAGGTTTCCTTATTGTCACTTTTTGAATACACATTAGAAAAAATACTATTCCCGTACCAGCTTTCTAAATCTTCATTATTAGAATTAAATTCAGTAAATATATTTCCTTTACAGAAATTGAAATACATTTGTTCAAACTTAATTTTATTAAGGTTTTTATCGTTAATTTCTATTTTACTATCTAATAAAACTGCTGGATTAAATCCTGAAATCACTGTTCTTCTACATTCTAAAGCTGAATTTTCTCCTACATAAATCGCTTCTTTTACTAAACCTGACTCAATATCAACGCTTATGTTTTCGCTATTATTAACCAAGGTTAAGTTAGTAGCTACTACTAGTGTTTGTTTTCTTGTAAAATCGACTTCCTCCTTAGTAACGTAAGAAGCAACATCCAAGCATCTTGAGCCATACTTACTTGACAAAAATGAAGAACGAACCGCTAATGAATTCTCAATATGGCATTGTGTCCCGTAATTAAATTTATAATCATCACTACTTGATTTAAATGAGACCATCTTATTCAACTTAAGCTCACCTCCCAATATTTCAAAAGAATCACCTCCGGAATAACTCACCATTACATTTTCTACAATGGTTTTATTACCTACACCAGCTAAAAGTAAAGAATTAAAATTCTCAGTCCCTTTCAATTTTGCCCCTGCAAACTCTATCCTTACAAATTTTAAAATACCGGAATTACTGCTGGCATTTGCTCCGCCATAAGCAGTTAAAGCCAAATTTAAATCAAAATTTACAGATGAAACGCCTCCAAATTTATTAATTGGTGCATCTCCTAATACGACTATACCTCCCCAATCTCCCGCTTTTTTAAGGCCTTTGTTTGATGTAAAAACAATTGGATCGGTTTCTAATCCTTCGGCAATTATTGTAGCACCTTTTGTAATAATAAGAGATGCTTTAGATTCTGAGTCACATATGATTACCGTACCAGGATCGATGGTAAGCGTTGCATTATTAGTAACATAAACACTTCCCTGTAATAAATAAATATTCTTCTTTTCTAATCTTGTATTTACAGAAATATTTCCAGCCAAAATTCGATTGGCTTCGCCATAATCCAGTTTATTTGGCTTGAATTCTGTCCAATTGTTTAACCAATTGTTTGATCCTATTATTCCTTTTTCTTGCTGTGCATTTACACTACAAACTACCAAAAGAAAGATGCTAATAATTTGAGTTATATTTTTCATAAGATAAAAGGTAAGTTGTTAATTTTATTGAATAGAAAGCTATTAACTACAAGTCATTGAATTCATGTAATGATTTCATCGTATTCTCGTAAAATAAAATAGCTGATATTAAATTTTCTTTATCTGAATATGGCAACATTCTTCTCTGAAAATCCACCGTTAAATCAAGAAAAGCACTTGTCCCTTCTGCCTGAGATTCCATCGCTTTTCTATTTTCATTATTAGTAGGAATTCCTAAATCAGCAATTGTTACACCTGGTTTTGTAGCTAAGGCAATATATGGAAGGGTTTTTACAAGAACCTGTATGCGTTCTACATACAGCTCTAAAAGCTCACCTTTTTGCATGCCTCTTAACTCGTCCAAACCATGGTACTTCTTAATTGATGCACTTGAACTGATAATACTTCTTGGTGCGTTTTTATTTTGAGAAAAAACAACACCGGCAGTGAATAAAAAAACACTTAAAAAAACAACTTTAGTATTCATAGTTTTAAACTTAAATAGTGACTCTATAGAAACAAAATTAAATAATTAAAATTAATTTACAACATTTATCAACAATTGTTTCATAAATAAAAGTATTACAAATAAAAAAAAAGAGTGCACAATGCCGTAAAAATGAGCAATACAACGACTTTTTTTATAATATTCGTTTAAAAAAAAGAGCAGTTAACAACAAATAAAAATGTTGAAAAAAAAAAGTACAACAATTGAAAAAATGCACTATTATTCTTAAGTAATTATAAAATCAAAAAAAGAAATATCACAATTATGCACTCAAAAAAAAGCTAATCAGATCGTAATTATAAATCAGAGCAGTCTTTTTTAATAATTAAAATACTATAAACTGTTTTGTATTTCTCTATTTCAGCGTTGCAATACTAGGGCTTTATATACAATCATGCAATTTTATTTTAACTTATTACTAAAAATTTTAGCAGGAATAAGATTAAAAAAAAATATCCAAAAATGATGCTCAAAATTTATCTCATAGAAATATTACCTTTTTGACAAAAAATCTTATTTAAAAACTGACTTCTACAATTATGAACAACTTAAGACCTAAATTCTGAATTAAAAAATGTAAAAAACACATTATAATTTAACAAATGACAACTAATATCTTAATTCAGACATAGTTTAACCCAATCAAAAAAATATTACTTTCATTAAAACAATTCAGAATATCGCAATAAAAACAAGACTTATAGCCACAAACACTTATTTATTCGAATCAAATATGTTCTTCTATTACTAATTTTGAATTTTAGGACTCTAAAACTTTGCAATCAAAAATTTTTGCCTAACCCATTTTCTTCTATCTTTGCTTCATGCAATTTTCAGAAATTTTAGGGCAAGAACACATCAAAAGTCATCTGACAAGAAGTGCCGATTTAGGCAGAATTCCTCATGCCCAATTGTTTGTAGGTCCCGAGGGGAGTGGCACCTTAGCCATGGCCATCGCTTATGCCCAGTATATTCTATGTGGCAATCAAAATGCAGAAAACCAAGGTTCGAATGAATCTTGCAATTTAAAATTTCAAAAATTATCTCATCCAGATTTACATTTTGCCTACCCAACGGTAACCACCGATGAAGTGAAGAAAAACCCTAAAAGCATTGATTTCATAACCGATTGGAGAAAATTTATTTCGCAAAATCCCTATGGCGGCTTATTTGACTGGTATGCCGTTTTAGGTGTTCAAAACAAGCAAGGTGAAATCCGTGTCGATGATGCCCAAGAAATACTGAAATCATTATCTTTAAAATCATACGAAGGCGGATACAAGATTATGATTGTTTGGATGGCTGATAAATTAAATATTGCCGCCTCTAATAAATTATTGAAACTACTTGAAGAGCCGCCAGAAAAAACGGTTTTTATTTTAATTTCAGAAAACGAAGAAGACATCATCCAAACCATACGATCTCGTTGCCAAGTATTGCATTTTAATGGCTTGAGTGAACCTATAATTGCTGAAGCTTTAGTTTCTCGTGAAAATGCTGACCCAAAATTAGCAGCAAAAATAGCACATCAGGCACAAGGAAATTACAATATTGCCTTGCATTTACTTCATGATGACGATCAAGAACATCCATTCGAACAATGGTTTGTAACCTGGGTTCGTGCGGCTTTTAAGGCAAAAGGAAATGCAGCAGCTATCCAAGATTTAATTCTTTGGAGCGAAAAAATTGCCGGTTTAGGAAGAGAAACTCAGAAAAAATTTCTCGAATTCTGTATCGAAATGTTTCGTCAGGCGCTATTGCTCAATTACGAAACTAAAAGTTTGGTCTATTTTGAACCCAAAGTTGACAAATTTAAATTGGAAAATTTTGCGCCTTTTGTAAATGGTAATAACATTCAAGATATTTTTAAAGAACTTTCGGATGCCATGTACCATGTGGAACGCAACGGAAATGCCAAAATCATTTTAACCGATTTATCTATCAAACTCACCCGATTAATCCATAAAAAATAATACTATGAACAACGTCGCTTCAATTTTAATTTTAGTCTTTTTAGCCCTATCCTTTCTTCAATCCGGATATGATAAGCTGTTCTATTGGAAAGACAATGTCGATTGGTTGAAAAGCCATTTTGCCAAAACCCCTTTAAGAAATCAAGTACCATTAGCCTTAGCCAACATTCTAGTATTAGAATTAATCGCCGGAATCTTATGCGTAGTAGGCGCTATCCAATTAGTGGTAAACGATGGTCGCATGTTTGGCTTTTATGGAGCCGTTTTTTCTTGTATTACCCTGATTATGTTGCTTTTTGGTCAAAGACTGGCCAAAGATTATGACGGTGCCAGAACTATTGTTATCTATTTTATCCCAGCAGTTATGGCTGTATACTGGCTAAACTAGCAGACATCCAATAAAAAAACAATTACATTGACAAATAAAATGACACCAAAACATCCTTCTGAGTCCTTGACCATACTAACCGATTTAGTTTTACCAAGTGAAACCAATCCTTTAAATAATCTTTTTGGCGGCGAACTATTGGCCCGAATGGATCGAGCGGCAAGTATAGCTGCAGGCAGACATTCCCGAAGAATTACCGTAACCGCATCTGTAAATCATGTGGCGTTTAACAGAGCAATTCCTTTGGGAAGCGTTGTAAATGTTGAGGCCAAAGTCTCTAGAGCCTTCAAAAGTTCTATGGAAATATTTATTGATGTTTGGGTCGAAGACAGACAATCTGGAAATAGAACCAAAGCCAATGAAGCGATTTACACCTTTGTTGCCGTGGATGACACAGGAAGACCCGTTGAAGTGCCTCAAATAATACCGGAAACTGAACTGGAAAAACAACGTTTTGATGCCGCTTTAAGACGCAAACAACTCAGTTTAGTATTAGCCGGAAAAATGACACCGCACGAAGCTACCGAATTGAAAGCAATATTCCTGTAGCGAATCCAACTAACTTCTTTTTTGTGATTAAATATTTGTGAAACAGAAAATTTGAATCAAAAAAAGAAGTATTTTTACAAGCACAAAAATTCATATTCAAAGGAAATTCCAGAAAAAACAAAGCCTTCCGGAATTTTTTTTTCAGTGATAAAATAATATAAATGAAAGAAAAGGTAAAAGAGAAGATGAGTACAGAGAAAGAAGCCAAATTAAAAGCATTACAGCTAACGCTGGACAAACTGGACAAAACCTACGGGAAAGGAACAGTGATGAAAATGGGCGACAAGGCCATCGAAGAAGTAGAAACCATTTCATCAGGATCTCTGGGAATTGATTTAGCTTTGGGAGTTGGCGGTTATCCAAAAGGGAGGATTATTGAAATATATGGTCCGGAGTCTTCTGGTAAAACGACCTTAACACTTCACGCTATTGCCGAAGCTCAAAAAGCCGGCGGAATAGCTGCTTTCATTGATGCTGAACATGCATTTGACAGAAACTATGCCGAAAAATTAGGCGTAGACATCGAAAATCTAATCATTTCTCAGCCAGATAACGGGGAGCAAGCATTAGAAATTGCCGAAAACCTAATCCGTTCAGGAGCCATAGATATTGTGGTTATTGACTCGGTTGCCGCTTTGACTCCAAAAAGTGAGATTGAAGGCGAAATGGGAGATTCTAAAATGGGTCTTCATGCCCGTTTAATGTCACAAGCATTAAGAAAATTAACTGGAACCATCAGTAAAACTCATTGTACTGTTTTCTTTATCAACCAATTGAGAGAGAAAATCGGAGTGATGTTTGGAAATCCAGAAACTACCACGGGAGGAAATGCCTTGAAGTTTTACGCTTCGGTACGTTTAGATATTCGTCGTTCTACCCAAATCAAAGATGGTGAAAATGTTATTGGAAACAGAACCAAAGTGAAAATTGTCAAAAATAAAGTGGCACCACCATTTAAAGTAGCCGAATTTGACATCATGTACGGTGAAGGAGTTTCAAAAACAGGAGAAATCTTAGACTTAGCGGTTGAATTTGAAATCGTCAAAAAATCAGGTTCTTGGTTCAGCTATGGCGAAACTAAGTTAGGCCAAGGCCGTGATGCCGTAAAATCTTTAATCAAAGACAATCCGGAATTAGCGGATGAACTTGAAGAAAAAATCAAAGCTAGAATAAAGGAATTAGCAGAAAACTAATCCTCCTTTTTTATTATATTTTAAAAAATGCTCGAAAAATTTTCGGGCATTTTTTTATTCTTCTAACTCTAATTTAAACGTAATTTTTGTTAAAAAATTGAACTTCTTCATTTTTATCTAATTTTTAAAATAGGCTGATAATTAAATTTTTACAAGTAAAAACTGAAATTATTTTCATAAAAACACACTTTTATAAGCAACCATTACAAGTCAAAGGCATCTTTATTATAATTAATAACCATTTAAAAATTTTAAAGAAATGAAAAAGATTAAATTACAAATGCTTGGATTAGTTTTATTTGTAGCTGCTGGATTCACGGCTTGTTCTAATGATGATGAACCACAAAAAGTGATCACCAAAAAATCATTCGTTACGGAAGTGACAGGCCCTACAACCGGAACCGTTAATCAAGAACTTACATTAGAAGTTAGTTATGCCGTTGACAACAGCTGCGGAATTTTTAATAAATTTGTTGAAACTGCATCTGAAAATACCAAAACAATAGAGGTTGAATCTCAATATGAAGACGTTAATTGTAATGCAATTCCAACCATAAAAAAGACGCCATACAAGTTCAAAGCCACAGCCGAAGGAACTTACATTTTGAAGTTTAAAAAAACAGAGACTGAATTTATAACTCAAACTATTGTTGTAAGCCCAGCTTCATAAATCCTATTAAAAAAGGTTGTTTAGTATTAGGCAACCTTTTTTTATACAATAGACAGAAAATAAAAGTTTAATTTTTTGAAAAAAAATACCTTTTTGACGCAACCTTTTTTAAAACACCTTATCTAAGACGTAGAGCTTGTTCCATCTGTAACAAAAACAAGTTCATTTTTAACCTATTAAATTTTAAAGAAGATGAAAAAAATTGCATTATTAGTACTATTCATGACAACATTGGTAAGTTGTAGCCTTGACAACGACAACAGGGATACTTATACCTACAGTGTGCTTCCGGTAGAAAGTTATACTCTGCCTGAGAGTTTTAAACTGGGAGAGACTTATAAAATAGAATTAAAATATCAAAAACCTACAGCTTGCCATATTTTTCAAGGAATATATTATGCTAAAGATTTAAACACAAGAACAATAGGTGTACAGACTGCAGTAAAAGACAACCAAGTTTGCTCTACTGATGTTCCTGCTTTATCAGAAACTTCATTTAACTTTACTGTAACGGCAACGGGTTCTTATATTTTTAAGTTTTACAAAGGGAAAGATGCTGATAATAAAGACATATTTGAAGATGTAGAAATTCAAGTAGTTGAATAACCCATAAAACCATTCTGTGGCATTAGAACAAATAATCAAGGATTGTAAAAAGAATCACCCCAAAGCTCAGGAGCAACTATACCAATTGTTTGCTAAGAAGTTCTTTGGGGTGTGTTTAAAATATTCCCGAAATTATGAAGATGCTCAAGATAACTTGCAGGATGGTTTTATACTTATTTTTAAAAAAATAGAACAATTCAGCGGCAAAGGTTCTTTTGAAGGCTGGGCCAAAAGATTACTGATAAACAATGCCTTACAAAAATTTAAAGGCGTCCGATTTATGGAGGTGCTGGACGAGAATATTTCAGAGGTCGAAGTTGATATAGATGATGAAAAAATATCCCTAGACTATTTATTACAAATCATTCATGAACTCCCGGATCAATATCGAATCGTATTTAGCTTATATGTCCTGGACGGCTATTCACACCAGGAAATCAGCGAAATGCTAAACATTTCGACCGGAACAACAAAATCAAATCTTTTCAGAGCACGATTGATTTTGAAAGAAAAAATTGAAAAACTAACAGAAATTAAATTCGAATCATCGGCAAAATGAAAAACAACAAAAACATAGACCGATTGTTTCAAGAAAGATTCAAAGATTTTGAAACAGAACCTCAAGAGCAAACTTGGTCTAACATCCAAGCCGCTATGAAGGAGGAAAAAAAAGAACGAAAAGTACTTCCGCTTTGGCTGAAATACTCTGGAATCGCAGCAGCCTTTTTTCTGGGCTTTTTTGCGTTAAATACCATTTTCAAAACCGCTACGGATTCTCCTGACCGCATCGTTCTAGACAATAACTCTTTGAATTCTTCAACCTTCGATACAACTTCTGTTCCTACAAAACCAGAGGAAAATAAAAACAGTATTAATTTAAAAAACAATACAAAAGTTGCCCTAACTCCACCAAAAAACCTAAAAAAAACCAACAAAAATGAAAAAGAAATTACAACTCCTGTACCAACAAAAATCGCCCTTGGCCAAGCGAAGAATCAAAATTCTGTTGCAGTTTATTTCCAAAAAAATAATTCACCGTTAAAGCAAACGGATCTCAAAAAAGAAACTTCGAAGTCAGAATTAGCGCTCTCAGAAAAAAACAAGCTGAAAAATCCAAATACCACGGAGGAAATTTTTAATATAAAATCGGAAAAAGAAGCTGTCAAAGAAAATCCGAATACTTCTATTGTCCAAAACGATTTGAAAAAACAAATTGAAATCACACCTGAAAATGAATTAGAAGCTATTTTAAAGGACAAAGAAGCAAGAAAAGGCAAAGTGTTTGCCTCTTACAAAAACAGATGGGAAATCACGCCAAATATTGCCGCGATGTATCCACAGTCAAGTTCTAAAGGATCCTCTATCGATCCACAATTTTCAGAAAATTCTAAAACTACGGATAAAAGCCTTGGATTTGGTATTGGAGTCAATTATGCCATCAATAAAAAAGTAGCTTTACGATCCGGAATCAATAAGTTTTCATTGGGGTATAATACTAATAATGTGGTTTATTCTTCGGGTTTGCAAAACACCACTTTGGCCAATGTCAATTACACTAACACCGCACTAATAGAAGTTCATACTAATACTAATCTAAATTCGTTGATGTCTTTTGAAAAAAATTTACAAAAAACAAGCAGTGGCACCATCAATCAAAAAATGGGCTATTATGAAGTTCCTTTAGAACTTTCCTATGCCGTTTTGGATAAGAAAATAGGTATTAACATCATAGGCGGAATCAGTACTTTATTTCTCGAAGAGAATGAAATTTCATTATTATCAACCAATACTAATCTAAAACTTGGTGAAGCAAATAACTTGAATTCGGTTCATTTTAGTACCAATTTTGGACTTGGATTCAAATACAAATTTGTCAAATCTTTCCAACTGAATATTGAACCCATGGTCAAATACCAACTGAATACTTTCACTAATGATTCTGGAAATTTCAAACCAGTCCTTTTAGGCTTGTATTCCGGAATTAGTTATCATTTTTAATTTATCAGATTCAAATTCGATCAGTTGCTTATAAATAGTTTCTCGAACCTTGTCCCTAATTTCCTTACGATCAGCTCCAGTCTTTCCCTTAGTTTTGACAATTCGATGAATTTTAACCCGCATCAAACCTGGGCTTCCGCTGAAAAAAGTATAAGAAAGCCTTTTTTTATTGTCGCCAAAAGTGATGGGAACAATTGGAATTTGATGCTCTATTGCCAATCGGAAAGCGCCATCCTTGAACGAATCTAACAGTACCGATTCGTCATCCGGTACACCGCCTTCAGGGAAGATACAAACACTCAAACCTCTGTTTATTCTCTTTTGTGCCTCATTAAAAACTTCCATTCGGCTTTTTGAACAACCTCTATCGACTAAAATACAGGTTCTTTTGTAGAAAAATCCAAACAAAGGAATCTTTGCCAATTCTTGTTTTCCCACAAAAACAAAAGGATTTTTAACAATCGCTAGCATCAACATAATATCGGCCATCGAAGTGTGATTGGCCACAATCATGTAGCTTTTATGAGAATCTAAGGATTGGTCTTTATCGATTTTATAGTAAAAACCCATCCCGAAAAGAATAAATCGAGCCCAAATTCGTGCCATTTTAAAAAAATAAGGATAGCCTTTTTCTGTTAAAATTGAAAGAACCAAAAAAGGAAACATAAACAAGATGGGGATAGCCATTAAAATATAAAACCATACCCGCCACAAAGTCCAAAAGATTATTTTTATTCCTTTCATAATGCCAAAAGTATGAAATCGAATGTAAAAACACATAAAAGAATTAACTTAGTGCTTTAATAACCGCAAAGAGCGCAAAATTTCTTCGCAAAGTAAAAAAGTTCAAGATGACCGAAAATGAAATTTCTAAAATTATAATCGGTTTAGCAATCGAAGTCCATAAAAGCCTTGGTCCAGGATTGTTAGAAAACGCCTATAAAGAATGTTTGTTTTATAAAATAAATCAATCTGGGCTTTTTGTCGAAAAAGAAAAAATGCTGCCATTAATTTTTGAAGAAGTAAAATTAGATTGTGGTTATCGTGTTGATTTATTAGTTGAAAAAAAGCTAATAATTGAGCTTAAAAGCGTAGAATCGTTAAATGAAATTCATCTGACTCAAACCTTAACCTATTTAAAACTTGGAAATTACAAACTAGGATTGCTTATAAACTTTAATGAAATTTTATTAAAAAACGGAATCAGAAGAGTGGTCAATAATTTATAAAAATCCAAAAAATAAAATCTCGTTGAACTTTGCAAAAAACTTTGCTTTCTTTGTAGTATAATAATAATCTTTGCGAACTTTGCGCATAACAAAAAATTACACTGCAATCTCTGCGGTTAGAACGAACTAAACTTTGCGAACTTTGCGAAAAAACTTTGCAAACTTTGCGGTTAATTAAAAAATAATGGCAAAAATACTTACTGGTGTTCAAAGTACAGGAACCCCACACTTAGGAAATTTATTGGGAGCAATCATTCCCGCAATCCAATTATCTAATAATTCTGAGAACGAATCCTTTCTTTTTATAGCCGATTTGCATTCGATTACGCAAATAAAAAACGGCAAAACCCTAAGGGAAAACACCTATAGCGTTGCTGCAGCTTGGCTTGCTTTTGGATTAGATGTGAACAAAGTCGTTTTTTACAGACAATCCGATGTGCCACAAACAGCAGAATTATCTTGGTATTTGAGTTGTTTTTTTCCTTTTCAACGCCTCACATTGGCACATTCTTTTAAAGATAAAGCCGATAGACTGGACGATGTAAACGCCGGTTTATTCTCGTACCCAATGTTGATGGCCGCCGATATTTTATTGTATGATGCCGAATTTGTCCCTGTAGGAAAAGACCAATTGCAACATCTTGAAATCACCCGCGATGTCGCTTCGCGTTTCAACCACCAAATGGGAGAAACTTTTGTGCTTCCCGAAGCCAAAATCCAAGATGACAGCATGTTGATTCCGGGAACCAATGGCGGAAAAATGAGTAAATCAGCCAATAATATCATCAACATTTTTCTGGATGACAAATCCCTGCGCAAACAGGTGATGAGCATTGAAACCGACAGCACACCGCTGGAAGATCCTAAAAATCCGGATACTTGTAATGCTTTTGCAATTTATTCTTTATTAGCCAAAGAAGAACAAATTGCCATTATGAGAGCTAATTATCTGGGCGGAAATTACGGTTATGGTCATGCCAAACAAGCTTTGTTTGAACTAATTACCCAAACATTTAAAACCGAAAGAGAAAAATACCATTATTACATTAATAATTTAGAAGAAGTAGATGCTTTGCTAAAAATTGGTGCCGCAAAAGCCGCAGCAGTTGCCAATGGAGTTCTGGCAAGAGTAAGAACCAAATTAGGATACGAAATTTAATTTTTAAATTCACCTTATTCACAACCCTTTCCCCTCAAAACGGAAAGGGTTTTTGTTTTTTAAATCGCCTCAAACAATTTCCCCGGCAAGGGTCTGATTACTCCTTTAAGTTCCATGTTCAACAGCAAACCCGAAATCCTGTAGATGGGAAAATCGCAATGTAGCGCGATGACATCCATCAATTCTTTTCCGGTTTTCAACAGATAATCGTACACTTTTTGCTCGTCCTCGTCCAGAGTGACAAACAATTGTTTCTGAACGGGTTTTTGACCATTGCGAGATTCCGAAGCAATCCCTTCCAGATCCCAATTCAGGATGTAAACCAAATCAGCGGCGCTGGTGAGCAGGTTTGCTTTTTGGGTTTTAATCAGGTTGTTGCAACCTTGGCTGTATTTGTCGGTTACGCGGCCCGGAACGGCAAAAACATCGCGGTTGTAATCGTTTGCCATGTTGGCCGTAATCAAAGAGCCGCCTCTTTCTGCCGACTCGATCACAATAGTCGCTTCGCTCATTCCTGCAACTATTCTATTTCTACGAACAAAATTTTCCTTGTCGGGATTAGACAAACTCCAAAATTCGGTCATAAAACCGCCGTTTGCTTCCACTTTGGCCACATATTTTTTATGGGTTTTGGGATAGATTTGATTTAAGCCATGCGCCAATACTCCTATCGTCTGCAAATTATTTTCGATTGCCAATTGATGCGCCACAATATCCACCCCATAGGCAAAACCACTGACGATTACAGGATTTAAAGGCGCCAAATCCTCTATCAGTTTTCGGCAAAATTCCGTTCCATAAGAGGTGATTTGGCGCGTACCGACAATGCTGATGATTTTTCTATTTTTTAAATCAATATTTCCCGAGGTAAACAACAATACCGGACCATCGATGCAATGTTTCAATCGATCCGGATAATTTTCATCCTGGAAATAAGCCAATTTAATCTCATTCAATTTAATAAATTCCAATTCTTTAGCGGCTTTGTCAAAAACGGTCTTATCCTTCAAATTTTTCAATAACATTGAGCCTACGCCGTCAATGGCGGCAAGTTGCGCTGTTTTGGTTTTAAAAACGGCCTCGGCACTGCCACAATGCGTCAGTAGTTTCTTGGCCATGATATCGCCCACTCCTTCTACCCTTAACAAAGCCAATAGAAAAAATAAATCCTGCTCCTTCATTTATTTAAATGTTATTATATTCATAAAATACTACCTTGATTTGAAGCAAAACTAAGGTCGAAACACAACTAAATCCGTTTTGACTCTCTTCATTTTTTAAAGCTAAACAATTGTTTATGAAAAGTATACATTTTTGTGGGAATTGTTAATAAAAATTGTGAATAAAATTTTGATAACTATTTTCATTGTATAACTTTGTAAGTATGAACATCCAACCTTACATCGCCCAGCTTTTATATCGTTATCAATGCGTTACCGTTCCTGGTTTCGGAGCTTTTTTGACCGAAACTCAATCGGCACAATGGATTGAAAGCGCAAATTCGTTTTTTCCACCAAAAAAAATGATTTCTTTTAATGCTAACATTAGAAATAACGACGGCTTATTGGCCAATCATATTGCCCAATCGGAGAAAACCTCTTACGAATATGCGGTTAGTGCCATTCAACATGCTGTTTTGAATTGGAAAAAAACATTGGAAGAAAATGGAGCGCTTTCGATTAAAAACGTTGGAGAAATAAGTCTAAATACCGATAAAAATCTGGTTTTCATCCCTACGGATCAAACTAATTATTTGTCGAGTTCTTTTGGTTTAAGTTCATTTGTTTCTCCGGTTGTAAAAAGAGAAATCTTCGAGAAAAAACTCGAAGCGATTGAAGAAAAAGCCGCAATTACTTTAGAACCACAAACCGAAGAAAGAGCAAGCAGATCGTATTTGAGATATGCCGCTATTTTTGTCCTTGGATTGGGATTAACCGGAAGCATTGGTTTTAGCCTGTACCAAAATCAAATGGCAAACGAAACTATGCTGGTTGAAACGGCGGTTCAAAAACAAGTGAATAACAAAATCCAAGAAGCTACTTTCTTTATAAAAGCACCCATCCCTGCGGTAACCCTTTCGGTAAAAGAAGGAAAAATGCCTTATCATGTAATGGCCGGAGCTTTTAGAGAAGAGAAAAATGCCGATAAAATATTCCACCGTCTTTCGGATCTTGGATATAAAGCCAAGCGTTTGGCGCCAAACAAACACGGACTTTTTCCTGTTGTTTACGGAAGCTACAGCACTTTAGCAGAAGCTGAAAAAGCCAAAAAAGAAATTCAAGAAAAGGACAATCCCGAAGCTTGGCTCCTGATTGAATCTCTATAAAAACAAAAAACCTCTGGTTTTAAATTACCCCTAAAAAGTGAAAGCTATTTAGGGGTAATTTTTTATACATCGTGCTCTGAAATGTGATGGATTATTAGCACTCCGATGCAACTGATTTTTAAAAATTGATACAGATTTTTATATTTGTTAACGAGTGAATTATAAATAACCAGAAATCAATATAATAAACAAAACATTTTTTATCTGTTGCATGAGATTTAAACGTTTATTTGATCAAATTTATAAGATTGGGATAAAAATTGTCCGTTTTTCCATTTCTTGTTTTAATGGCAAAGAAAATAGGCAAAACTATATTTATTACATAAAGTATTACCCAGACAAATATTAAGAGATTACTCGGGCCAATCACTAAATGTGTGATTTTAAAAAATGCAGCAGCAATTAATATTAGAAAAGCAGAAAAAGTCCAAATGAGTTGAAAATTTAAGAGATTTGCACCGATATTTTTCAATCCAATTATTTTGTCTTTTTTAGTTAGCCATAAAACTAGAGGAACAATTATATTTCCGCTCGGAATTACTAAACCTGACAATACAGAAAGATGAAAATAAATCAAATAATTTTTATCTATGTGTTTATCACAATCTAAAATATCTTCTACGTTAATATCAAGAACTTCACAAATTAAATTCAAAGTTTTTCCACGAGGTTCACTTTCATTATTCTCAATCCGTTGAATTGTCCTTAAATTTACTTTAGCAGATTCAGCTAACTCTTCTTGAGACAAACCTTTTTTCTTTCTTACTTCTCTAATCTTTTCTCCTATTTCGTTCATAATATTTAGTCTAAATTTATTTCACAAAACTATTTATGAAACGATTAATTTGATAACGGTTTATTTGCGGCATTTTTACGGCATTCTTGTCAATCAGTTGATTTAGGTTATAAATTCATCGCACACTCAAAATTTTAAAGCTATAACACTTGCGAATTTAGTCATTTATGAACTTACCCCGCTTAATTCAAACTCGCTTTAAACATCCTTAATTCGTCCCAAGTGTATTTTTCGCCAAATTGTTCTTTCATTGCGTTCAGCGATTCTTCTTTGTAATATTTGAAAGCTTCGCTTAATTCCTCAATTTTATCCTGCGGCATTACGTCACTGACAGCAATTTTTTTGGATTGAATCAATTTAACCAAATGGCTTTCCACCGTTTGTGTGGTGAGTTTACGGATTCTGGCAATATCTTCAATCGAATTTTTATGCAGCCACAAATCATAGGTTTCTTCCACAGTAGATTTCTTTGGCGCTTTCGGAGCAGATTTTTTTGAAGTGTAACGCTCTACATCCTTATCGTCTTCAATCAGGCTGATGTTTAACTTCTTGAATTGCGTAGCAATCACTTCCGTTTTTCGGGATTTGTATTTTTTAATTTCGTCCGAAGTCAATTTCTCTTTCGAAATAGTTTCACCCGAAACGACAACCGCCATCAACAGTTTTGCCTTCATCAATCGCAAAACCGCTTTGGTTTGCAATTCTTCCAGCACCGACAATTCTTCGTAATAAGCTTTTGCTTTTTTGGTTCGTTTTACTTCCTCTATTTTCCAAAGGACTTCAAAAACCAACTCGTCCATTGGTGCCCAAAAATAATTCAAGGCCGCCTCTATTCTATCCGAAACATGAATTAAATCGACGGTTTCATTTGCAAATATTTTATTCAATTGCTGCATGAACTTTTTGGATGGATCCAAAAGTGAGTCGATAGCCTGCATTTGCTTCGTTGCCCAAAGCGCATTCTTCGATTTGCCCGAAGTTTCTGATTTATCCGAATAACTGAATTTGTGATTCCGCCATTCCTGAGCCAAATCGGCCCAATCAAAACTATTAATCAGGTAATTATGGATAAAATTTTTGGTTTCAAAATGCAATGAATTCTTCAACAATTCCTCCGAAGCTTTGTTCAGCGCATAATCCATCACATCCTGATCGTTAGAAATACCGTTCATGCGCAGCGGAGAAAGCAAAACAAGCCCATTTAAGGAACGTAAACGCGAAAGTGCCACATAGGCCTGCCCCGGCAGAAAAACCTGCGAAACATCGAGCGCTGCTTTGTCAAAAGTCAAACCTTGGCTTTTATGTACGGTAATGGCCCAAGCCAACTTGATCGGATAATGCACAAAAGTGCCCAAAACCTCCTCTTCTATTTCTTTGGTCATCTCATCAAGCTTGTAGCGGATGTTCTGCCATTCGTATTTTTCGACTTCAATCATTTTGTCTTCTTCCGGAAAATAAACAAGAATCTCCTGACTCGAAAGCGATTTGATAACACCCATTTTTCCGTTGAAATAATGCTTATCCGCAGAGAGATCATTTTTAACGAACATCACCTGTGCTCCTATTTTCAATTGCAAATACTCGTCGACCGGAAAAATCTTTTCGGGAAAATCACCCACAATGTCCGGTTTGTAACTTGTCAGTTTTCCCTCCAAATCCTCCAAAGCTTGGGCATTTATTGCATCGGCTTTTGCGTTATGAGTCGTCAGCGTAATATAACCCTTGTTCGCTTTTAAATCAAAATCCGGTTTTACGTATTCATTGAGCACTTCAACATCCTCTTTAGAAATCTGATTATTGCGCAAATTATTCAAAACAGCGATAAACTTGTCATCGGTTTGACGGAAAATCTTAGACAATTCAATGTACAAGGGCGGATTTTGTTGGACCACATGCGAATGAAAAAAGAATTTCCCTTTGTAATAATTCTTTAAGGTGCGCCATTCTTCATCACGAATAACTGGCGGTAATTGTAATAAATCTCCTATATATAAAACTTGTACCCCACCAAAAGGCGTTGCTTTTTTTCGAACCGTTTGCATCATGTAATCCATGGCGTCCAGCAAATCGGCACGCAACATACTCACCTCGTCAATAATCAGCAGTTCCATATTACGAATCACCGATTTCTTAAGACCGCTCATTTTAAAATGCCTGCGCAAGGTATCTTTGGATTCAAATTTTACCGTTTCCGAAAATTGAGATTCAACATTAAACGAAGGAATGAATCCACCAAAAGGCAATTGAAACATCGAATGAATCGTAACACCACCTGCATTTAAAGCCGCAATTCCAGTTGGCGCCACCACAACAGTATTCTTATGTGTCGTTTGGATAATTTCACGCAAAAGCGTGGTTTTGCCCGTTCCTGCTTTTCCGGTAAGAAAAACAGAACGCTGTGTTTGATTGATGAATTGTAAGGTATAGGACGCGGCTTCGGATAGTGTTTGCATTTGGCTTGAAATCTAAGATGCTAAATTATTAAAAAAACAGCTGTTTTATATTAAGAAACGTGCTTTCTTGTAGTACTTGTCTGGACGCTAAAATCAGAGTTAAATTCAAAAAAAAACCTTCAATCTAAAACTTAGATGAAGGTTTTCTGCTGAATTAATATAAAAATTATTTTTTAACCTCTGCTTTTTCTTCTTTTTTATCATCAGTTTTCGCAGCTGTTTTGTACTTATCATTCAAGCCTTTAAGGATTTCTTTTGTGATATCATACTTATCCTCAGCATATAATACTGTGGCAGCATCACCCGTTCCATAAATATAAGCGTAACCTTTTTCTTTACCGTAATCTTTGATAAATTTCTTTACACCACTAACTAAACTGTCCATTTCAACACCACTTTCTTGTTGCAATTGTTGCGCTAGAGCTTGTTGAGCATAACTTAATTGTTGTTCTCTCTTTTGTAATTCAGCTCCTCTTTGTTGTGCCCACGCTTGACCGTTTGCTTGAGCCTGAGATTGAAAATTAGCTGCATCTTGTTTGAAACGATTAATTTCAGCTTCCAACTGTCTACCTTTTTCTTCAGACTGCGCTTTATATTTAGCCTCAAGATCTTTTGCCTCTGTGTATTCTTTCATTAATACCGAAGTATCTACATAAGCTGTTTTAACTTCTTTAACTTCCGCTGTTTTGTTACAGGCAACAACTGAAATAGAAATTGCGATAATTAATAATACTTTTTTCATTTTGGTTTATTTCTAATTTTATGTAAGTAGGACAAAAATATAAAAAAATAGATAGTATCCTAAAAAAGATTGAAAAATGCCTAAAAAGGGCACTATTAGATTTTGTTATTTAAAAATGGAAAATTATAATTTGAGCTTATAAAAAACAAGCTTTTTAGCTTTTATTTAAGACGTTTTTATAAAAACGGACACGCAATTCACCTTTATCGAGGAAATCTCCCCTTAAAACCGCCTTAAAATCGATTTTAACTATTTTTCAGTACATAAATGTGCGATGAATACTCAAAATTCCTCTTTGCCTTCCAATTGGATTGTAAACCTATAAAAAAGGCCTTAACGAAATTCATTTTTCCGCTTTTATACTTTTCGGAAAGTAAGCTCACATAAAAAGAATCAAATTTCATAGGAAGTACTTTTTCTAATTCCATTCCTTCTTTTTCAAAAAGTGTTTTTATTGCTTTTTTTGAAAAATGCCAAAAATGAATTGGCACATCGTAAGCCGCCCAAAAACTACCATAATATTTTGCATCAAAAGATTTAAAATTTGGGACAGCAATAATCAATGTTCCATTTGGTTTTAACAAGCGTTTCAATTCTTTTATCTGATTATCCAAATTGGGCACATGTTCCAAAACATGCCACATCGTAATCACATCAAAAGAATTATTTTCTAATTCTGAAGTTTTTTCTACAAATGACACTCCCTTGTTTTTTGCAATCGCTTTGGCTTTAGCACTAGGCTCCACTCCTATTGTTTGCCAACCGCTTTTTTGGGCAACCGATAAAAAATCTCCGGTACCCGCGCCAATATCCAAAATCTTACCTTTAGTCGGTTGCTGGGCATTAATTAAATTCAATTTATTTTTTAGCGCGATGCCTTTTACAAAGTGATAGGCTTTTTCAAATAACGAACGTTTGTTATCTGTATGGGAAATATAATCATCGCTTTCGTAATATTTCCCCAAAATATTTTCATTTGGTTGTGGTGACGTAATTAACATGTCTAAGGTTTCGTCATAATACAATTCGAAAATTTCTTTTGACACCGAGTGATCTTTTACCGTTAAGAAATGCTTTTTGTTTGAAATATCCATTAAATAAACTATATATTATTCACATTATTTTTAAACCAAACCCCGAAGCTGTATAAAACAGTTCAGGGTTTAAAATTATATATTCTTAAAACTTTCCAGTGAGAGTAGGCTTTTCGGCCGTAGTTTCACGTGGAACAAATGATCTGAGCATTTAGATTAACGCCCCATATAGATCAACAAAACCGAAACATCACTTGGAGAAACCCCACTAATACGTGAAGCCTGAGAAATAGTCACAGGACGAATCTTGCTCAATTTCTGTTTCGCCTCAATGGACATTGACTTAATTTTATTATAATCAAAATCAGCAGGAATTTTTACATCTTCCAAACGCGTCAATTTATCGGCATTATTTCTTTCTTTCTCGATATAACCGGAATACTTCACTTGAATTTCCGCTTGCTCTAAAATCTCCTGATCCAAATCATTTTCCTCAACATAGGTTTTAACCTTTTCAAATTTCATTATATCTTCCAAATCAATTTGCGGACGCGAGAAAACTTTAAACATTTTATCGCCTTGCGAAATCAACGCCGTACCTTTAGACTCTAAAACAGGATTCGCTTCCGCTACCGAAATACTCGTCTCTTTGAAAAAAGCAACCATTTTTTCCGATTCATTCAATTTATGCTCCATTCGACGCAAACGCTTTTCAGAAGCCAAACCAATTTCGTGTGACAAAGGCGTTAATCTAAAATCAGCATTATCCTGACGCAATAAAGTTCTATACTCAGCGCGCGACGTAAACATACGATATGGCTCTTCGGTTCCTTTAGTAATTAAGTCATCAATCAAAACTCCAATATAGGCTTCATCTCTTTTTAAAATTAAAGGCGCTTTTTCTTGTACTTTTAAATGTGCATTAATTCCAGCCATCAATCCTTGAGAAGCAGCTTCCTCATAACCTGTCGTTCCATTTATCTGTCCGGCAAAATACAAACCTTCCACTAATTTGGTTTCCAAAGTATGCTTCAATTGTGTTGGCGGAAAATAATCATATTCGATTGCGTAACCAGGACGAAAAAATTTAACCTTTTCAAAACCGGCTACAGAACTCAACGCTTTAAATTGAATATCTTCCGGAAGCGAAGTCGAAAAACCATTCACATAAACTTCACAAGTATTCCAACCTTCGGGTTCTACAAACAATTGGTGACGCTCCTTATCGGCAAAACGATTAATTTTATCTTCAATCGATGGACAATATCTAGGACCAAGACTTTTTATTCTACCGTTAAACATCGGCGAACGATCAAAGCCTTCTCTCAAAATATCATGCACTTGCAATGAAGTGTACGTCATGTGACAAGATCTCTGATGAATCAACGGCTTTGTCAAATCCGAATAAGAAAACTTGTCTGGTTTCGCATCACCTTTTTCCTCGTTCATTTTAGAATAATCCAAAGAACGTCCGTCAACACGAGGAGGCGTTCCTGTTTTCATTCTGCCCGCTTCAAAACCGGCATTCACTAAATCTTCGGTAATTCCATAAGCGGCACTTTCGCCAGCTCTTCCTCCTCCAAACTGTTTTTCACCAATATGAATCAAACCGTTCAAAAAAGTCCCATTGGTCAAAACAACCGATTTCGCTTTTATTTCCACTCCTAGCGAAGTGCGAATTCCTTTTATTTTTCCGCTCTCAATAATCAATCCCTTTACCATCTCTTGGTAAAAATCAAGATTTGGAGTTCCTTCCAACATCATCCTCCATTCTTCAGCAAAACGCATACGATCGCTCTGAACTCTTGGCGACCACATTGCAGGTCCTTTCGATTTGTTCAGCATCTTGAACTGGATTGCTGTTCTGTCTGAAACAATTCCAGAATATCCGCCAAGGGCATCAATTTCACGAACGATTTGACCTTTGGCGATTCCGCCCATCGCAGGATTACACGACATTTGTGCAATGTTTTGCAAGCTCATTGTTACCAACAGGGTTTTGGAACCCAAATTGGCCGCCGCAGCCGCAGCTTCAGAACCCGCATGACCCGCACCCACCACAATTACATCATATTCTTCTTGAAACATTTTCTTTTATGATTTTACTCCCGATTCTCGGGAGTTAGATTCAAAGATCGAAACTGCGTTCTACTCTTAAAATCTAAATTAATTTGTTGTTTCTTTCGAAACATTATTTACCAGAGCATTTCTAAAAAAAACCAAACGTTCCACGTGAAACATTACAACACAACATACTATTCTATTATTTTGTTTCACGTGGAACACTTAACTAACTTCGAACAGAAATCAAAAATCGTTCCACGTGAAACATTTTTTGATTTTAAAGAAGTAGTTTAATTATTATTCCACGTGAAACATCGCAAGTTTTTCATCTTCTTTGGCTCGCATCATCAATTCTTCTTTCTCACCTTTATCTTTGTATCCGCAATAATGCAAGATACCGTGAACCAAAACTCTTCTTAATTCGACCTCGAAAGGAACATTAAAATCGATAGCATTATCTTGAACACGTTCAACAGAAACAAAAACATCGCCGTGTAATTCATTTCCAATTGTGTAATCAAAACTGATAATATCCGTCAATGTATCATGATTCAGGTATTCTAAATTAATCTTGTGCAGATATTCATCATCGCAAAAAATATAATTTATTTCCCCTTCTTTCTTATTCTCGGATACAATCACATCAGATAACCATTTCGCAATTGCCTCTTCGTTCTCTAAAGTAAACTCGTTTTCGTAATTAAAATTGATCATTTTTTATTAAAATATTCTTGAACCTTATGGTTAAAATTGGAGCGCAAAGGTAATGATTGTCTGTTTAATATTTCTATGCTATTCAAATAATCTAATAAAGCGTCTGGTAAGCCTTTAGATTGATTATTAAATTCCTTTTTATTGGTAAATGATTCCCGCTTATTATCTTCCCCTTGCTCCTTTACAGCAGTATCCAATTTTAATAATTCTTGTTTAATATTAACAATCCTTTGTATCGTTTCGTTATTAAAACCTTTATTTAAAAGTTGTTTTTCTAATTGCTTCATTTTATCCAAAGCACTTTGTCCAATAGAACCCAAACCTTGTTTATTCAATTCTTTCTCCAAAGCTTCCCTCAATTGCTGCTGCTCTTTAAATATCTCCATTAATGCTTGAGCATCTCCTTCCCCATCTTCTCCATTTTGTTTTCCTGACTTTCCGGTTTTAGCACCCTCCCCCGGTTTTTGACTTTTACTCATGCCCTCTTTCATCTTATCACCAAGAGCTTCTTGTTTTTTAATGATATCAGGCAATTGCATTTTTGAACCGCTTCCAGGTTTCGGCTTTCCTTTTCCCATTCCTGATAATGAATTTTTCATATTATTAAGCAATTCACTTAAAAAATCTCCTAGCTTATTAGCAGAAGCAACCGAATACTGTTGGTGAGAAATCCCTTTTGGAATTTGAGAATCGGATAAAGATTCCAGTGATTTATCAATATTGTAATGCACGTTTCCAATTTCCTTGATCACATCTTCTGCAATTTTAGGGTTACGCAAAGACATTGAAAATAAACTATCATCAACATGTTTGAACTGCTGTTTCAAATTTTGCTGTTGTTTAATGTATTTATTAAATGCAGGTGAACCGGATTTTAGACTTTTAAATTGACCCATGACATCTTCTTGCGATAAAGAAAAGGCTAATAAATTATCTAAAATCTGTCTCAACATTTTAACGTCCTCTTCCATTTGCTCCTTTTCATTCGCTTCCATACTTTGTGTCATTTTCATCGACATAGACTTCATACTTTTGGAAGCATTCTTTTGTTTTGGTTTAGCCTTCGCAGCATTTTCCTTTTGAAGTTCATCGGTTGCATTCTTTAAATCATCATCAATGCTTTTCTCCATAGCTGGATCTTTAGGCAAATCCAATGGTGATTTTAATTCCTTATTGTCTTTATCTAAATTCTCTAACTCCTCTTTAATTTTATTAAAATCTGAATTGATTTCTTTCTGTTTATCCACTTTATTTTCCTTCTCTGAATTAGATAATTTATCCTGCTTATCTGAAAGTTTGTCCAGTTTATCCGCAAGCTGTTCCGCTTTCTTTTCTACATAATACTTCTTGGTAAGCTCAACCAATTGCTGTAAATTCTTAGTTTGATTTTTACTGTTTTGTTTAAATTTATCTAACTTATTAAGCAAATCTTCATTCTGAATTTTATCGTTTAAATCTTTAAGTTCATCTAAAAGTTTCTTGTTTTTTTCTAAATCCTTATCTGCATTTTCAAGGCGTTTCTGTAATGCTTCTTTCAATTCATCTTTTTGATCAGCTTTGAATTTATCTAAATTGCCTTTCATTTTTTTTGCAAATTCCTTCATCATCTCATCCTGTTGTTTTTGGCGTTGGATAAAATCATTGACTTTTTGTTGGTCTTTAAATTCAAATTGCTCCTTTTCTTTTCCTGTTCTTTGCAATTTATCAATATCTGAAATTTGCTTGTTTTGATTTTTTAAAGACTTTTCTAATCCGTTAATATTATCATTTTGCTGTTTTAAAACTAAATCAGCATTCTCTTCATCAGTAGAAATTCTATTGGAAAATACAACCGATTTTGTACTTTTAAAATTATGAAGCGCATCATTGTCAAAAACCTCAAAAAAATAATCATAAGAAACACCTTGAATCACGGGAAGATTTGAAGGAAATGAAAACACAAATTGATCGAATGCAGCTTTCTTAATTGCAATTGTTCCACGTTTGGCAGTCTCAGGTTTATTGTTTTCATAATACACAATCTGAAGTTGAGATAAACCATAATCATCGGCAATTTGACCCACAACATAATTGCTTGCTACCTTTAAACTGTCCGGTGCTTTGCTTACATTGATCGAGGGAAACTGATCTTTGACCACGGTAAGCTGATAATTCAACTTTTCATACTTTTCGACCTTATTATTTGAAGTAAAAATTTGATATTCAGTACTATTAACTATCTTTTTTGATAAAGTAAAGCTGTTTCCTGCTTTGGCAAAAGGAAAATGAGCAATTTCATTAGACCAATCTACTTTTTGAGTCGCTTCGGTATCCATTTTCCAAGTCACGCTGGTTCCTTCTGGAATAACTGCATTACCAGTTCCTTTTAAAACTTCTGGTTTTCTGTTTAGATAAGAAGGGAAATTCAAAAGCATTTCAAAATTAGCAATCGACGGAACTCTAATAACTTTTAACTCAAACTCATTAGATGAAACCGAATTCGCTTTTAAATGAAAAGAAACATTCACGGCTGGTTTGGAAATTTTAAACTGAAATTCCCCAGGAGAAACACTTTCCAAAAAGTAGCTTTCATCATCTATAAATATCATCGCATTATCAGGAACTATTTTTCCAACGGTTTTAATTCTAAGAATGAAATCTTTGTTCTGTTCTGTTTGCAAATCAGAATTCAACACCACAAATTCAAAAGGCGCCGGAGGATTAAACGCCACATTAAAATGCATTACCCTATTTAAACTCTGAGAAATCACAGCATTGTTTCCCGATAAATAAAAGAAAATAAAAACCAAAATAGGAAGCACCGCTAAAGGAAAATATTTCCTGTTTTCCCTAAAATTAATCGCATTGCCAAAAGGAATTGGTTGCAAACCATTCGCTTTTTGTTCAATTGAAGCCATCAATAATTCAGAATTTTGATGATAGTCTGCATTTGCTAATTGAAGATAATTAGTCAATTTATCATTTACTTCTACAAAATGATTTCCAATAATTGTTGAGGCTTGATTGTAATCTAATCCTTTTTGAAGTTTGAATAATTTGAATATTGGAAACAAAATAAATCGAAGAAAAAGAAAAACTTCTACCCCAATGAAAATCCAAAAAAGAAAAGTTCTTCCCATTGGTTTCAACCAAAGAAAATATTCGATAAAAAGCGTAAACAAGAAATACAACAGCCCTAAACCGATAAAGAAAACAATTCCTCGTATCAATTCATTGATATAAAACTTCCTGATAAAAGCTTCTAACTTTTGATAAATAAAATTGGAATGACTCAAAATTTTCAATTAAGATTATATAACCAATAAAAGTAATAATTTTAATGAAATAATTTGCCAATGCAGTACTTAGAAAAGATGCCCATCGTAAAGTTAAAACATTAATTCTGTTTCATCTCTTTCTCAAATTTTCTAATTCACGCATTGAAAACGTATATTTGCATTAAAATTTACTACAATGTCAAAGCAAGTACGAGTGCGTTTTGCACCAAGTCCAACCGGACCTTTACATATTGGCGGGGTTCGTACCGCATTATTTAATTATCTGTTTGCCAAAAAAAATGGTGGAACTTTCTATCTAAGAATTGAAGATACAGATCAAAATCGTTTTGTACATGGTGCCGAAGCTTATATCATGGAAGCTTTAGAATGGTTAGGAATTGCTCCTGATGAAACCATTGGGAAAAATGAAAAATTTGGTCCTTACCGTCAAAGCGAAAGAAAACATTTGTACAAAGAATATGCTGACCAATTAATAAGTTCCGATTGGGCCTATTATGCATTTGATACTGCCGAAGCTTTAGATGCTGCAAGAAAAGCACAAGAAGAGCAAGGAAAAACATTTATTTACAATCATACTAACAGAGAAAAACTAGACACTTCCTTAGTTATTTCTGCTGAAGAAACGGTACAGAGAATTGCAAACGGAGAACATTATGTTATTCGTTTCAAAACTCCGGTTAACGAAACCTTACATTTACAAGATATCATTCGTGGTGATGTTAAGTTTGAAACTGGCTTATTAGACGATAAAGTTTTGTTTAAAAGCGATGGAATGCCAACATACCATTTAGCCAATATTGTTGATGATCATTTAATGGAAACAACTCATGTAATTCGTGGTGAAGAATGGTTGCCATCAATGCCATTACACGTTTTATTGTACAGAGCTTTTGGTTGGGAAGCACCCCAATTTGCACATTTACCATTAATTTTAAAACCAATTGGAAATGGTAAATTATCAAAACGTGATGGCGATAAACTGGGATTTCCAGTATTTCCTTTAGAATGGAAAACCGAAGAAGGAATATCATCCGGTTACAGAGAAAAAGGATTTTTTCCTGAAGCAGTTGTTAACTTCTTGGCCTTATTGGGTTGGAATGACGGTACCGACAAAGAATTGTATTCTTTGGAAGAATTAGTAGCAGCTTTTGATTTAAACAGAGTACATAAAGCCGGTGCTAAATTTGATCCGGAAAAAAACAAATGGTTCAATCACCAATATTTAATTAAGCAAAAAGATGAAAATTTGGCGAAAGCCTTCTCCCCTATTTTAGAAGAAAAAGGAATTGAGATTTCAAAATTTGATGTTGTGAGAATCGCTTCATTGATAAAAGAACGCGCTCATTTTGTTTCTGAATTTTGGGATTTGAGTGATTTCTTTTTTGTGGCTCCAACATCTTATGATGAAAAAGCATCTAAAAACTGGAAAGCAGAAACACCGGCTTTAATGCAAGAATTGATTTCAGTCATTGAAGAAATAACCGATTTTACTTCGGCTAATATTGAAACATTGGTAAAAGATTGGATGAGCAAAAATGAAATTGGGATGGGAAAAGTAATGCAACCTTTCCGCTTAAGTTTAGTGGGAGCCTTAAAAGGTCCTCACCTATTTGATATCGTGGAACTCATTGGAAAAGAAGAAACGATCAAAAGACTTCAAAAAGCAATTGAAACATTATAATACTAAAAGGCTCCTAAATTTAGGAGCCTTTTTTTATAAATAAATAATAACATTTCCGTTCATAATTCCCGGATTTCCTTTGAAATTAACGCCAAGGTTTTTATTGTTTAGATTTCCCAGCATATTATTAACACCATATTGATAGGAAACATTTATCCTAAAATGCTTCACTCCTGCTGTGACTCCAACAGTTGGATAAAAATTAAATTTAGAAATATCGACAATATCTTTGGCTAACAAAGTTGTCCCTGAGATAATATTATTTTGATTATCAGAGTTAATTTTAAATTTTCCGTTCACCTGGACAATCGGACCCAGCTCAATACTCAAATGATCTTCAATCAAGATATAACTCAACTGCAATGAGATTTGAGCAGAAGGCAATTTATACATTACATCCTCATTCATCAAAAGTAAATTTCTTGTGGCGACAGAAAAATTATTCTCACTAAACTGCAATGCATAAACCATATCCCAATTATCATAGAAATTCCCTCTTACCGAAAGTCCGGCATTCCATCCCATCTCAGAATTCGTTGTAAAATTAGCAGTGTTCATACTAAACTGATTCACCCCTACAGTTATCCCAATTCTATTGGAATCCCTATAACCATATTGAGCTGAAACTGTAAAAGAAATCAATGCAATAACTGAAATTAAGACCGCTTTTTTCATATAAACAGATTTAAGTAGGAAAAACCTAAAGTTATTTGTAATTTACACCTAAAATTACACCTAAATTAAATATATTATGAACATTACATTGATTTTCCTTCTAGTTTTTGGATTATTTATTTTCCTGTCTTCCTTTTTTACAGTGAAACAGCAAACCTCAGTTGTTATAGAACGCTTTGGAAAATTTTTGAGTATAAGACAATCAGGACTACAATTAAAAATTCCATTGATAGACAGAATTGCTGGACGTGTAAATCTTAAGATTCAACAATTAGATGTTATTATTGAAACTAAAACCAAAGATAACGTCTTTGTAAAACTAAAAGTTTCGGTTCAATTTATGGTTGTAAAAGAAACCGTTTACGATGCATTTTATAAGTTAGAATATCCACACGATCAAATTACCTCTTATGTATTTGACGTGGTTCGTGCCGAAGTTCCTAAATTGAAACTCGATGATGTTTTTGAAAGAAAAGATGATATTGCCATTGCCGTAAAAAGAGAATTGAATGAAGCCATGACCACTTATGGGTATACCATTATCAACACTTTGGTAACTGATATTGACCCAGATATTCAAGTAAAAAATGCAATGAACAGAATAAATGCTGCCGATAGAGAAAAAACGGTTGCTGAATTTGAAGCTGAAGCATCAAGAATCAGAATTGTAGCCAAAGCCAAAGCAGAAGCAGAAAGTAAACGTTTACAAGGACAAGGTATTGCAGATCAAAGAAGAGAAATTGCCAGAGGTTTAGTAGAAAGTGTAGATGTTTTGAACAAAGTTGGTATCAACTCTCAGGAAGCTTCAGCACTAATTGTAGTTACTCAACATTATGATACTTTACAAGCCATTGGAGCCGACACTAATTCTAACTTAATCTTGTTACCTAATTCTCCACAAGCCGGAAGTGATATGTTGAATAATATGGTGGCCAGTTTCACGGCAAGCAACTTGGTTGGAGAATCCATGAGAAAAGGAATCAAAAAAGTAAAACCTAAACAGGAAACTATTATTCCGATAGAAACTAAAGAGGACGAAACTCCTGAAACTGAACAATAATACGAATAGTAATTTATAATAAAAAAGAGGCCTAACAGCCTCTTTTTCTATTTGTTATCCATTTAAGTATAAATGGAATGGCAATATTTAATATCGTCCCGTAGGAACCCTCTAAAGAAGTTTTGAAAGATCCCAAAAGACCTCTTGCAATGTTTTTGGGAGCAAAACTATCCTTTGTTACTTGAATACTCAAGACCAATTTTTGATAACTGATTTCCTTTTCTATTTTTAAAATTTCAAGTTCCCTATCAATCTGAGCATAGGATGAATATTTTTTAGTTGCCATAATTTAATCGTTAAAAAATATTTCTGAAAATTTCTCTAAAATGGGACCTTCGACAATTTTGTCTCTAACAAAAAATAAAAGAATGGTCAAGACCAAATAAATTCCTCCCACTATTGCAAATCCATAAGCATAACTGTTTAAATAATTTCCTATTGCAAATGCCAAAGCTATGGAGCAAAATAATAAAACCATACAAACACACAATAAAATCAATACAAATTTAAAAATTGCCGTAGTGGATTTCATGGCCACCTTGAAACTCTTTAATTTATAATAGGACAGATTGTTTTCTATGTAGGATTCTAATTGTTCCTGAATATTCTCGGTATTCTCCTTTAACTCTTCAAAAGCCATATTTATATTTTTAAATTTCAATTATAATAAATAACTGCTTTTATTTTTGAAGTTTAGCATTTTGTTCTTTCAACTCAGCCAATTTAATTTCCAAAAAAGAAATTACATCTTCCGTTTTATGGCTTACATCAGAAATCAGGTCTTCATAACTCTCTTCAAAATTTGATTTTGAATTTTTGAATTTTTGTTTCATTTCAGTCGTCAGCTCATCGTACTTACATTTCAAATCTTTCTTGGCGTCTTTATAGCCATCCTTAATTTTTCCTCTTGTTTTTGTTCCCTTGTCCGGAGCAAACAAAATTCCTAAACCTGCACCGATAGCTGCTCCACCAATAAGAGCTATTAACATATTTCCTGCGTTATTTGCCATGATATTTAAATTTGAGTTAGTAGATTTATAAAGTTAAGCATTTTATTAACATATCGGTGTTAACAAGCAGTTAAAGTAGCTTTATTAATACTAAAAACTAAAATAAAAGCTTTTAATGAAGTAAAAACTAAAAGATATACAAAGTATCAAAAAGAAAATAAAATCGGCTTAAAATTAATTTATGAAGGTTAATTTTAATCAATAAATATTATAAAAAATAAAAAAATAATCATAAATACTTATAATAAAAAAACACCTTAAAAAAGGTGTTTTCTAATTGATAAAATCTATAAGTTTAAAATAAATTCTAAAGCAGTAAATCATTTAAAAAAATTAAAACTTTTTCGTTTTTCTCTGTATTTTTTAATTCTGACAATTGCACTTTAAAATCATTAAAATTTACTGCATCGTTTTTTAAATTTTCAATAGCCGAAATTCTAACCGCTGCCAATTGACTTTTTAGAGACATCGAATACAATTTGGTCAAAGATTCCAATTCGATATCCTTTGGCTGCACTTTATCTGAATATTGCAAAATTAAATTTGCAAACAATAAAGAATTATTGTCATTCTTCACATTTTTGACAACAGTTTGATTTATTAAACTAAAATTATCAATACTTTCTATGTTATCGACAATACTTTTTAATAATACAGCCGCATTGGTTTCGTCTTTCTCTTTTACAAATTTATTGATTTCTTTTTGCGTATTCATCAATAAATTAGCTTCCTTCTTCCCCTTTTCTTCCCAAGCATCTTTAAGTCCAACAGTCTTGTTAAATACTAATTTTGAAGGAGTTGAATCTTTATCAACATTAAAATAACCCAAACGTTGAAATTGAAACTTATCTCCTGAATTAACATTTGCCAAACTTGGTTCTACAAAACCTTTAACAATTTCAAGCGAATTGGAATTCATAAATTCCAAGAAGTTTTTTTCCTTATGACTGTCCGGAGCTTCATCAATAAACAAACGATCGTACAAACGAACTTCGGCTTCAATGGCGTGTTTTATCGAAACCCAATGCAAGGTTCCGGCCACTTTTCGTTGAGAAGCTTCACTCCCACTCCCGCTTCGGCTGTCTTCATCATAAGTAACATGAATTTCAGTAATATTTCCTTCTGAATCTTTTACAACACTTTCCCCTTTAATGATATACCCATTTTTAAGACGAACCTCATTTCCTATGCTTAAACGAAAGAATTTAGCCGGAGCCACTTCTAAAAAGTCTTCTCTTTCTATGTATAATTCACGGGAAAAAGGGACTTCTCTAAAACCGGCTGCATCGTCTTCTTGGTTGTTTTCGGCTTCTAAAACTTCTTCTTTTCCTTCAGGATAATTAGTGATAATTACCTTAACTGGGTCTAAAACAGCCATAACTCTTGGAGCTGTTTTATTCAAATCTTCGCGAAGACAGAATTCCAAAAGGGAAACATCAATCACATTTTCACGTTTGGCAACACCAATAATTTCGCAAAATTTACGAATAGAATTAGCCGTATATCCTCTTCTTCTCAAACCGGAAATAGTAGGCATTCTAGGATCATCCCAACCTTTAACTATATTTTCCTGAACCAATTGCAACAATTTTCGCTTGCTCATTACGGTATAATTCAAGTTCAAACGCGCAAATTCATATTGATGTGGTCTAACTTTATTATCGTCATAAATTTGGTCTAAAAACCAATTGTATAACTCTCTGTGCATCACAAATTCCAACGTACAAATAGAATGCGAAATTTGTTCTATATAATCACTTTCACCATGTGCAAAATCATACATTGGATAGATTTTCCAATCGTTTCCGGTTCTATGATGATGACGGTGCAAAATGCGATACATCAATGGATCACGCATCAACATATTAGTCGATTTCATGTCAATTTTAGCACGTAAAACGTGACTTCCTTCCGGAAAATCACCGTTTTTCATTCCTTCAAATAAAGTCAAATTTTCTTCTATGGAACGGTTTCTATAAGGTCCGTCAACACCTGGTTGCGTAGGAGTACCTTTTTGAGCAGCCATATCTTCAGATGATTGACTGTCAACATAGGCTTTTCCATTCTTAATCATCGCAACAGCCCAATCATACAATTGTTGAAAATAATCAGACGCATAGCGTTCTTCGGCCCAATTAAAACCCAACCATTGCAAATCTTCTTTAATTGCATCTACATATTCTTGCTCTTCTTTGGCAGGATTGGTATCATCAAAACGCAAATTTACCGGCGCATTGTAACGCAATCCTAAACCAAAATTCAAACAAATAGATTTGGCATGGCCAATGTGTAAATACCCATTAGGTTCTGGCGGAAAACGAAAACGTAATTGATCCTGAGAAAAACCCTTTGCTAGGTTTTCTTCAATAATTTGTTCTATAAAATGGAGTGATTTTTCTTCAGTTGACATATTCATGTATTAAAGAAGCAAAGTTACCAAAATAGTTGCGGAAACGATTAATCACTAAGTTGTTTATTTTAGTATTGCAATCCAAAAAAGAAATTATTCGTACTTTTATCAAATAAAAGAACCATCAAATTAACAAATACGCTAAAATGGGAACTATAAAATTAAAAAATATCCGCACTTATTCTTATCATGGATGTTTACTAGAAGAAGGAAAAATTGGTTCTGATTATTCAGTAGACTTAGAAATTAAAACCGATTTGAGAAAATCTTGTTTATCAGATAATTTACATGATACGGTTGATTATGTGCTTTTGAATAAAATTGTAGAGGAAGAAATGGCTATTCGTTCCCATTTATTAGAACATGTCGCACATCGTATCATTAAAAGGATCTTTGATGAAATTCCTACAGTTTCCAGAATCCTCGTTGGTGTTTCAAAACTAAATCCTCCTATTGGAGGTGATGTTGAAGCAGTTACTATCGAATTGGAAGAATATAGAAGTTAAAGCTTAGATTCGAAAAAATAAAACTTATTGTTTTTTTGAAAATTTTAAACTTTAAGCTTTTAAACTTTAAACTTTTTAAGTACTTTTGCAATCCATTCAATAATGGCGTCGTGGCCGAGTGGCTAGGCTGGGCTCTGCAAAAGCTCCTACTGCGGTTCGAATCCGCACGATGCCTCAAAACCTTCAAAGCAATTTGGAGGTTTTTTTTAGGTCTAATTTTTAAGAAAAATTAAATAAACTACAGTTCGAATCCATACGATACCTCAAAACCTTCAAAGCAATTTGGAGGTTTTTTTATGTCTAATTTTTAGGAACCTAAATTCAATATTTAATCTGTCATTCCGATGAAGGAGGAATCTCCGTTAGGTGAATATTTTGATGAGATTCCTCCTTCATCGGAATGACAAGTTTATAGCTATGTTTTATCACAATATTCTTATAAAAAAATAAATAAAACATAAGCTCGAATCCACACAAAACGGATAAAAATAAAAAAACCGCTCAAATTGAGCGGTTTATATACTTAAGTAAACTATTATTATTCTATTTTTTCAAATGCTTTTTTCACCATTTCTTTTTCTTTTGGAAACCAACCTTGAGTGATCAACACAGTTCCAAAAACCATCAAAACAATACTGATTCCTTTTTTAATTTTTAAAATATTAGAAGGAGTCATTTTAGTTTTTAGCTGTTTAGCTAATACTATTTTAAGACAATCGATCAATAAATATGTAATGATTACAGTGCTAAAAAAAGTAAACATTCTGGAAGTTTGCATCTCTAATTTTGGTCCTACCGATATAATAATTGCCAACCAAAAACCTAAAACACCAATATTAATGATGTTTAAAAATAAACCTTTTATAAAAAGACTAAGGTAATTTTTCTTGATAATTTCACTATCGATCTCTTTAGTGTTTATTTTTTTTTCCTTTCTTAATCCTATAAAAGAAATTACACCATAAGCTAACATCAATATTCCGCCAAAAATAAAAAGTGCCGGTTTGTCTTTTAAACTTTGTATTAATCTAAAACTCCCTAAATAAGCAATTGCAATAAAAATAATATCCCCTAAAACAACTCCTAAATCAAAAACTAAAGCTGCTCTAAATCCCTTTATAATACTTGTTTCAAGTAAAATAAAGAAAACCGGACCTATCATAAAACTTAAAAATATTCCCCAAGGAATACCAGATAAAATATCGTTTATCATTAAAAATTCAAATTTTGTTAGAATAAAATTACATAATTTTTATTCTTTTTCTATAATTGTTCCGCCTAAAATTGTTTGTTGATTGATTTGTTTCGGTTTTCCATAAATAAAAATAGATCCTCCAGCTTTCACTTTTGCATCAACTAATACTGAAGCATTAATTTCGGCATTTCCTCCAGCAGAAACAGTAATAGTTGTTTGTGAAGTCTTTAATCCTTTTGATCTTAAGCTTCCGCCTGACATAATACTTACATCTTGATTTATAGCCTTCCCTATTAATTCAATGATTCCGCCAGTCACCGCTTTTACATTCGCTTTTTGAGTGTCTAGTTCTAAATAAATTTCTGAACCTTCTTTTGCACTTAAATCTAAAATTGTTTGTTTAAAAACAGCATCGCTTGATATATAAGAACCCTCGCTTGCCGTAATTCCATCAATACTTTTAAAATACAATTTAATACTTATATCTTCTCCGGATAACAATTTAGGAAATGGCATTCTTAATTTTAATTCGCCATTTTTATTTACTACCTCTACTTCATTTTCCCTTTTACCGCTTATAACTACTTTATTCTCCGAAGATTCTATTAATTCAACTTTTAATTTATCATAGACTTTCAATTGATTAAAATCGCCTATTTTTTTAGTTACTTGTGCAAATGTAATTTGTGAAACGATTGCAAATGCAACTACTACTACTTTTTTCATTTTCTACTATTTTTATTTTATTGTTTCTTCTATTCTTCTCAAAAAATTAAAATCCAATTGTTTTTTAACTAAATCAGCGTTTTTAACTTTAACGAAAATTTCATCTCCTAATTGTAATAACTTGTTTGAAGTTGCTCCTACCAAAGCATATTGTTTTTCATCGAAAGTATAATAATCATCTTTTATATCTCGAATACGAACCATACCTTCACATTTATTTTCAATGATTTCTACATAAATTCCCCATTCGGTCACGCCCGAAATTACACCCAAAAACTCCTGATCCTGATGATCTTGCATGTATTTTACCTGCATGTATTTAATCGAATCACGTTCGGCATTTGTAGCTAAACCTTCCATTGTGGAACAATGTAAACACTTCGTTTCATACAACTCTTCATCAGCAGACTTTGCTCCATCTAAATAAAACTGTAACAAACGGTGTACCATAACGTCAGGATAACGACGAATTGGCGAAGTAAAATGCGAATAATAATCAAAAGCCAATCCGTAATGACCAATATTATCCGTAGAATATTTGGCCTTACTCATACTTCTAATGGCCAAAGTATCAATTAGATTTTGCTCTTTTTTACCGTTTACTTCTTCCATCAAAGCATTCAATGATTTGGAAATATCGCCTTTATTTCTAAAATCAATTTTATAACCAAATTTAGCAATCACCGTTTGCATGGCGATTAATTTATCTTCATTGGGTTCATCGTGAATTCTATAAATAAAAGTTTTCTTTTGTTTTCCAATGTATTCTGCCACTTTTCTATTGGCCAAAAGCATGAATTCTTCAATCAAATGATTGGCATCTTTTGATACTTTAAAATAAACGCCTTCTGGTTCTCCTTCTTCATTCAAGTTGAATTTTACTTCTACTTTATCAAAAGAAATAGCTCCTTCATTCATTCTTTTTCGTCTGAAAATCTTGGCTAATTCATCCATTTTTAGAGTCGCAGAGACAATTTCTTCCGAAACTTTATAGGAAGATCCCGTTATCGAAATTTCTTCCGGAATTACATCGTCTTTTGTCTCGATGATGTATTGCGCTTCTTCATAAGCAAATCGCTGATTGGAATAAATCACGGTTCTTCCAAACCATTGGTTGATAACTTCACATTTATCGGTAATTTCAAATACAGCCGAGAAGGTATATTTTTCTTCATTTGGACGCAATGAACAGGCAAAATTGGATAAAACTTCGGGTAACATGGGTACTACCCTATCTACAAGATAAACCGAAGTAGCTCTTTGATAAGCTTCATCATCTAAGATGGTTCCTTCTTCCAGATAGTAAGAAACATCGGCAATATGAATACCAATTTCGTAATTTCCATTTTCTAACTTTTTAAATGATAAGGCATCATCAAAATCCTTAGCATCTTTTGGGTCAATAGTAAATGTCAAAGTATCACGCATATCACGACGCTTTGCAATCTCGCTTTCCTGAATCGAAGTATCAATTTTTTGTGCAAAAGTTTCTACTTCAATAGGAAACTCAGCGGGCAAACCATATTCGGCCAAAATAGCATGAATTTCAGTATCATGTTCTCCCGGTTTTCCTAATACTTTTATCACTTTTCCAAAAGGACTATCGGCTCTTGCAGGCCAATCTTCAATATGAACCAAAACCACATCTCCTTGCTCTGCCTCGCCTATTTTGTCTTTTGGAATAAAAATATCGGTATACATTTTTGGATTGGCTGTTGACACAAAAGAAAAATTCTTCTGAATATCAATTACTCCAACAAAGTCCGTTTTATGTCTTTCGATCACTTCAATAACTTCGCCTTCCGGTCTTTTCCCCTTTCTGCGATTGTAAACATATACTTTTACGGTATCTTTATCTAAAGCATGATTTAAATTATTGGTCGGAATAAAAACATCTTCTTCTAAATCAGCGCAAACAAAATAAGCCGTTTTACGGCCTGTCATATCAATTTTTCCTTCGTAATAATCTTTGCTTACTGCTTTTATTAAATATTTTCCGGGTTCGGATTCAATAATTTTTTTTTGTGCAGCCAAAATCTTCAAATCTTTGATAATCTGGTTTCTGCTTTGGGTATCGTCGAGCTCTAACTTTGCTCCTATTTGCTTATAATTGAATGCTTTATTGGCATTTTGCGATAATATTTTTATAATTTTTTCAGAGAAATCTTTCTCTTTTTTTACCGGCTTTCTTAATCTTTTTCCCATAAATCTTTTCTTAAAGCTCGAAATTACAAAATTGTTGCGCAGTTATAAAGAAAAGAAGTAAGTTTTACAGAAAATATAACTTTAAAGAATAGTCGTATCTTTATAAAAACACTAAAAATGGAAGCCTTTATAACCATTGCTATTTTTGATTACATCCATGAAATCGAAATTCTAAAACACCGATTGGATCAGGAAGGACTGCAGTATTATTTTGAAAACGAAATAATGTCCTCCATCGTTCCCATGTACTCAACTGCCTTGGGAGGAATCAAACTCAAGATTCATCCTAACGACGTTGAAACTGTCAAGACAATTCTTCAAGAAATGAAATACGGTAACAATTTAAAAATTGTTTGATTCTTTCAAAGTTGTCAACATATATATAATACAAAAAAAAGAAAATTTAAATTTAAATAATTTTTTAATGGTTATTATAGTGTGTTAATAGTGGCAATAAATTTATTTTGAAAAGCATTGAAATGAAGTTTTAGTATGTTATTCAGAGTTATCAACAGTGTTATTTGTAGCTAAAGAATTAATTTTAAAGCGTTTTTGAATTTTAATTAACAACGGTTGATAAACTAAAAAGCTTTCAAATTGTAAATAAGTCTTTTTAAAATTTCTGTTGATAAACCATTTTTAAATATTGATAACTTTTCTAAAAATTCACCAAACTAAATTAGGTTTTTAAAAGTGGGTTTTGGATTACTTATTTTTTCGACACAAGCAAAAAATACTTCTAAAATTCTATCCCAAGTTATGAACAATTTATGTTAACTTAAAGTTAACTGATTTTCAGTTATTTAGGTTTTGCTATTAACAATGCAAAATTTTAACAAATAAATTATATAATAGCAATTGATTTCCAATGTTTTATAAATTTTAAAAAATGTTGATAAGTAGCTAGTTTTTTAATAATAAGACAGTTATGAATTATTTTAGATGGAGTCATTTTAGACTGTTCATTTTTTAACAAATAAACAAAACCTTCATTTATTAAATCCGATAATCTTTTGGTAAATTTGCAGCACACAACTTAATATATATAGAATGAAAATCTCAATAGGAAACGATCACGCAGGACCGGAGTATAAAAAAGCCATTGTTGAAATGTTAATAGAAAAAGGCCACGAAGTAACTAATTATGGAACTGACACAACTGATAGCGTAGATTATCCTGATTTTGCACATCCGGTTGCAACAGATGTTTCTGAAGGAAAGGCTGATTATGGTATTGTTATTTGCGGAAGCGGAAACGGAATTGCTATGACGGTTAATAAACATCAAAAAGTAAGAGCAGGTTTGTGTTGGACAAAAGAAATTGCTGAGTTGACAAGATTACATAATAATGCAAACATTGTTAGTATTCCAGCTCGTTTTACTTCAATTCAACAAGCAGTTGAAATAGTAGAAACTTTTTTAAATACTGCATTTGAAGGAGGAAGACATCAAAATAGAGTTGACAAGATTTCTTGCTAAAAAATTCTAGGTGCTTCGCACCAAATAAGATTAGAGCTCGGTAATTTACCGGGCTTTTTTGTTTTCTATTAACTGAATTTAAAGCTTATTATTTTATAGTAATTATTTCTGTATAAAAAAAGTATATAGAATTACAATTTGAAATATAACAATTCCAAAAAACTTCAATAAATAGCTTCTTTTTGCTGTTTTATGTCTAAAAATCAGCATTCCTAATCCTGAACCAACTGTCCCACCAAAAAAGACTAAGCTTAAAAGTGTTTTCTCTGGAATTCTTCTTTTATTTCTTTTGGCTAAATATTTGTCGTAGCCAATAATTAAAAAAGTGAATAAATTAAGTCCTAAAAAAACGTAGAATAAAATCATTATTGGTGATTAATTAAAAGTTAAAGATAGTATTTTCGCATATGGATTAAACTAAATTTATCCTTTGGAAAAAAATAACAAACTAGAATGACAAATATAGATTTCATAAAAAAAGCGGTTGCAACAGCAGCTATAAACATTCAAAAAACAGTTGAACTTTTACAAGAAGATTGCACCATTCCGTTTATTTCTCGTTATCGAAAAGATACAACTGGAAATCTGGATGAAGTTCAAATTGAGCAAATTGCTAAACTTCAAAAAGAATATGAAGTAATCGTAAAACGTAAAGAAGCTATTCTCAAATCAATTGAAGAACAAAAACAATTAACGCCAGAATTAGAGAAAAAAATCCAACAAAGTTTTGATTTACAAGAAATTGAAGATTTTTACCTGCCTTTCAAAAAGAAGAAAAAAACAAAAGCCGATGTGGCTCGTGAAAACGGTTTAGAACCTTTGGCAAAAATCATCATGGCGCAAGGAAAAGACGATGTTGATTTCTTAGCTACGAAATATTTGAATAAAAATGTTATTAATGAAGACGCCGCTTTGCAAGGAGCTCGGGATATTATAGCCGAATGGATTAACGAAAATATTTATGTTCGCAAACAATTGCGTCGTTTGTACGAACGTAAAGCAACCATTACAACTAAGGTTGTAAAAAGCAAAAAAGACGAAGAAGCGGCCCAAAAATTCAATCAATATTTTGATTGGTCAGAACCCTTGACCAAAACGCCTTCACACAGATTATTGGCAATGCTTCGCGCCGAAAATGAAGGTTTTATCAAGTTCAAGGTCGAAGTGGATATTGACGAAGCTTATGATATTATTGATGAATTGGTGTTAAAAGGACAAAGCCCGGCCACACCACATGTGCAATTGGCAATCGAAGACAGTTTCAAACGATTGTTAAATCCGGCAATTTCTAATGAAACCTTGCAGGAAGCCAAAGCCAAAGCAGATGCCAATTCTATTCAGGTTTTTGCCAATAATTTAGGTCAGCTTTTATTAGCACCGCCTTTGGGCGAAAAACGAATTTTGGCGATTGATCCCGGTTTTAGATCCGGTTGTAAAGTGGTTTGCCTGGATGAAAAAGGAGATTTGTTGTACAATGAAACCATTTATCCGCATGCGCCACAAAATGAAAGCGCTATGGCAATGAAAAAAATCCGTTCGATGGTCAATTCTTATAAAATTGATGCGATTTCGATAGGAAACGGAACTGCTTCAAGAGAAACGGAATTCTTTATCAAAAAAATTGCTTTTGATAAACCAGTGCAAGTATTTATAGTTTCTGAAGCTGGAGCCTCGGTTTATTCGGCATCTAAGATTGCGAGAGAGGAATTTCCAAATTATGATGTAACCGTTCGCGGTTCGGTTTCAATTGGTCGAAGATTGTCAGATCCTTTGGCCGAATTGGTAAAAATTGATCCTAAAGCCATTGGCGTAGGCCAATACCAGCATGATGTAGATCAGAATAAATTGAAAGAAGAATTAGACAATACGGTGATTCGTTGCGTGAACTCGGTTGGAATTAATATCAACACAGCAAGTAAACATTTGTTGAGTTATGTGAGTGGAATAGGAGAGAAGTTGGCCGAAAATATTGTGAATTACCGTTCAGAAAACGGTCCATTTGAAAATAGAAAACAGCTTAAAAAAGTGCCTCGTTTGGGCGAAAAAGCCTATCAGCAAGGAGCGGCTTTTATCCGAATTTCGAATGCCAAAAATCCGTTGGACAATTCCGCTGTACATCCCGAAGCCTATGGAATTGTAGAAAAAATGGCCAAAGATTTAAAGCTTTCGGTTGATGATTTGATTGCCAACAAGGAGAGAACGGCTTTAATAAAAGCAGAAAATTATGTAACGCCCGAAATAGGTTTATTAACTCTAAAAGACATTATAAAAGAGCTCGAAAAACCAGGATTAGATCCTAGAAAATCAGCCAAAGTGTTTGAATTTGATCCCAATGTAAAATCGATCAAAGATGTAAAATCAGGGATGATTCTCCCGGGAATTGTCAATAACATCACTAATTTTGGTTGTTTTGTAGATATCGGAATCAAAGAAAGCGGGCTGGTTCACATTTCCCAGCTCAAAGCCGGTTTTGTTTCGGATGTAAATGAAGTGGTAAAATTGCACCAACACGTAGAAGTAAAAGTCACCGAAGTGGATGAGGACAGAAAACGAATTCAATTGACGATGATTTTGTAAAGCATAAAAAAACCAGTTTCAATATAAAGAAACTGGTTTTTTAGTAATATGATTAGTTTATATCTTTTATAGCTGAATAACGCCACCTAAATTAAAGCTATAACCTCCATTTGTTATTTCTGAACTATTGGTTTTATTAATATTTGTTAAACCATTAAACCATTGTGCATCTATTAAAATCCCAAATTTTTCGGTAATTCCTATTTTATAACCAATCCCAAAAGTGAAACCTAATTGGAAAGATTTTATTTCACTACTGGGAATATCACTAGTATATCCATTTTCTTTTAATTTTGCACTCATTAAAAATGAAGGAGCTAATCCAAAATTTAAGTTCCATTTTCTAGTGCTACCAAAGTGCCAGTTGGCATTGACAGGAATACTTAAATAATTTAATTGATCTTCCCATAAAAAAGGATCACCAACATCATATTTACCTCCCATTTTATCAAAAATTAATCCAGAACGCAAACTCCATCTGTTATTAAAATAATAATCAACTGTTGCTCCTAATTCTACTCCTGAATTAAATTCAGTAGAATTATTTTCTTCATTGTATTCTGAAAAGCTTGAAGTTCCAATTTTTGGTGTAATTTCAATTACCCCTTTTTCTTTTACTTGTGCATTAGTAAAACCAAATGAAGCTAAAGCAACTACTAATAATATTTTTTTCATTTTTTAGAAGTTAAAATTTTCAGCGTAAATGTAATAAGTAAAATCTTTCAAAAAAAATATAAAGTAAGAAAAATAAATAGAATTTTATAAGCTGATTTTAATTGAATATTTGAAGCATTCAGCTGACAATGATTATTTAAAGTCATAAAAAAAGTCCCGAATCTCGGGACTTTTTTTATTTTTTTTCGTTTTCGCTTTCTTCTTTTTTATCAGCAGGCTGATCTTCTTTGGCGGCATTTTTGAATTCTTTAATTCCGCTTCCTAAACCTTTCATTAATTCTGGAATTTTTTTACCTCCAAAAAGTAATAAAACTACTGCTAAAATAACTAGGATTTCTGTAACTCCAAATCTTCCCATGATTGAATATGATTTATTGCCGAAGCAAATTTGTAATAAAACTGGCGACAAAGATAATTAGAATAACTTAATAGGAACTCATTTTAAGATAATTATTTAGTTTTTGGGGAGTTAAAAATTTATTAAAACAAATCCCTTTTTCAATTAAGTTCTAAGTGTACTTGCAAAGTGTTATCATTGACATTAATTATTATATTTGTATGATAAAGAAAAAACATGTCAGGAAAAAGATTAAAAAGAAAAAAAATCCACAGTAAATTATTCACAAAAAACCGCTTGGTTATTTTGAATGAAGATACTTTTGAAGAAACTTTTTCTTTAAGACTAACCTTAATGAATGTTTTTGTGGTGGCCTCCATAGGTGCAATTTTATTAATTTTAATAACCACTTTTATCATAGCCTTTACGCCTTTGCGTGAATTTATTCCGGGATATTCCTCTTCTAAATTAAAAAGAGATGCTACGGAATTAGCTTTAAAATCAGATTCCTTGACAACGGCATTGAAAAAAAATGAAGCTTATATTTTATCTATCCAAAAAGTACTCAACGGAGAACTGGAATATGCTAAATTTAATAAAGATTCGATTTTGGATTCTACTGATGCACAGCCACCTCATGTTGATTTAAAAGCATCCAAAGAGGAATTGGAATTAAGGGACGAAGTAGCAAAAGAGGAAAAAAAGGCGCAATCAGTTCCTTCAAAAGAGATTAAGAAAAAGTCCAAATAGCCTGTACATGCTAATAAAAAACGGCCAGTATTTAAGTGAGCTGGGCAAAAAATATCCAAATAAGTACGAATAAATGTCAATAAAATCCGTTGCGGCAAAATTATTTGCCAAAAAAATACATACGAAAACCCAGGCTTGGGCTACTAAACCTGTTGCAAGTCAAAAAGCAGTTTTCCTTGACTTAATAAAGCAGGCCAAACAAACACAATTTGGTATTGACCATCATTTTGACCAGATAAAAACATACGAAGATTTTGCAAAACGGGTTCCAATAAGGGACTATGAAGATCTAAAGCCGTATGTAGAAAGAGTGGTAAAAGGAGAGGAGAATATCTTATGGAAAGGAAAACCACTTTATTTTGCCAAGACTTCGGGAACTACATCTGGTGCCAAATACATTCCGCTCACCAAGGAATCAATGCCTTATCATATTGAAGCCGCGCGAAATGCTATTTTGCTTTATATCCATGAAACAGGAAAAGCGGATTTTGTTGACGGTAAGATGATTTTCTTACAAGGAAGTCCAATTTTAGAAGAAAAAAACGGAATACAATTTGGAAGATTATCGGGTATTGTGGCTCATTTTGTTCCTAAATATTTACAAAAAAACCGCATGCCTTCTTTTGAAACCAATTGTATCGAGGATTGGGAAACCAAAATTGATGCAATAGTCGAAGAGACTTACCATGAAAATATGGCAGTAATTTCCGGAATTCCATCTTGGGTTCAAATGTATTTTGAGCGATTACAGCAAAAGGGAGGGAAAAGCATAGGAGAAATTTTTAAGAATTTCAATCTGTTTATTTATGGAGGAGTGAATTACGAACCTTACAGAGCAAAATTTGAAAATTTAATAGGAAGAAAGGTTGACAGCATCGAGTTATTCCCGGCTTCGGAAGGTTTTTTTGCCTATCAGGATTCTCAAAAGGAAAAAGGAATGCTGCTCTTACTCAATGCCGGTATTTTCTATGAATTTGTGAAAAGTGACGAGTTTTTTACCGAAAATCCAAGACGGTATACCATTGGCGAAGTGGAATTAAATGTAAATTATGTGTTGATTATTTCTACCAATGCGGGACTTTGGGGTTACAATATTGGCGACACGGTTCAGTTTACCTCATTAAAACCATATCGAATAATTGTATCGGGAAGGATCAAACATTATATTTCGGCTTTTGGAGAACATGTAATCGGCAAGGAGGTAGAATGTGCTTTACAGGAAGCGATGCTGGGAACTGATATTCGGGTAAATGAGTTTACAGTAGCGCCTCAAATCACACCAGTAGAAGGATTGCCGTACCATGAATGGTTTATCGAATTTGAAAACGAACCTAAAGACAGAGGTACTTTTGCGAAAGCCTTAGACAACGCCATGCGCAAACAAAATGTCTATTATGACGATTTGATTGCCGGAAAAGTATTGCAGCAACTAGTAATTACAAAGGTTGCGAAAAATGGTTTTCAGGATTATATGAAATCCATCGGGAAATTGGGCGGTCAAAATAAAATCCCAAGATTGTCTAATGATAGGAAGATTGTGGATTTGTTAAAGACAAACTAAAATAATACTTTGGTTATTAAAAAACATTAAAATGAAAGAAACTAAAAATATATCAAGATCCAGAGCGCAGGAATCATCGGCGGCAATTGAAAAAATGTACATCACAATGCGCCATTTATTTAACCGAGGTTTCTATAAACCTATGGGAGTTTCGGGTGATACTTTGCGTGAAGCTTTATTGGCTTTGCGTCCGGAGATTTATGGAAATATTGCCGAAGAAAAAGTAGAACTAAAAGGACTTTTATACGTTATTGAGCGGCTTCCGGTAGGAATTGAAGAATGTCGTTTTATTAATCTAACTTCGGATGAAGGCTATTCTAAATCCCATTTTCAGGCGATTGTTCCCCCAAAAAGAAGACGCAATTGTTATCGCATAGACGAAGAACAAATGAATGTGGAGATTACGCGAGGGCGTTCAGACATCTACGATATTTTGACACATTTGACCTTTATTTTTATTGAATCCCATAAGATAAAAAATAGGGTTTTGCTTGATGACGCCGGCGAAGTATCACGCGATTGGAACAAACTGGAACAAGCAGTTTCGTATAATGAAAAATTATCTCAAATAGAAAAAGAGAAAGCCATTTCTCATGCAGCGAATATTCTGGGTAGGACTTTTGAGGAAATTTTAGATATTTATGATGACTTTGGTTCTGCAACAGAGCCAGACCGATTTTTACATGTTATTTATTGGCTCGGAAAATTAGCTATTGAAGAAGTTGTTGACAATAATAAAAGAACCATCACTTTTAGTCCTATTTTAAGGGAACGTTTGGGTCATCATATTCACGGGGAAATCTGGGCAACAAACATCAAGGAAGTTTTAAAGCAAAATGGTCTTTTAGACCGCCCTATTCACGTGATTAGTGCCAATATGCACAGCGTGATGAATTCTATTTTTGCTACTACAACTTTAAAAAAGAACTTTAAAGACAAATCGGATTTCTTTATTTACGAAGAGTTAAGTAAATCGACAGCAAATGAAGTAAGGAATAAGGTCGAAGAAATTGCTTTAAAGCAAGGGATGATTTCGTTGCCGGATACTTCAGGAACTAATATTGATGTACAAATTTTTGATACAGCCAAAATTGATTGGGCTAATTCATCGTTTCCCAAAGCTAAAATTGGAGCGAATAAACCAGTGCTTATCGTTATGGATTACGCCTTTGGAGAGCAGGCTTATGAAACTATTGATGAGCTGTTAAAACCTTTCAAAAAAGATATTTTACTCAATGTAGAATCGGTTTCCATAATGGGAAAAGCGGGAATTCTTGAAGGCGGAAAAGGAGATATCATGATTCCAAATGCCCACATTAATGAGGGAACTGCAGATAATTATTTTTTCCATAATGAATTAACTGCTAATATGTTTGAAGGCAACGGAATAGAAGTTTTTGCCGGACCTATGGTTACGGTATTGGGAACTTCGTTGCAAAATAAGGATTTGTTGAAATTCTTCCATGAATCCACTTGGGGTGTTATCGGTTTAGAAATGGAAGGATCTTATTATCAAAAAGCCATTCAATCGGCTTCCAAAATCAGAAAAAGTGTTCCTCATGACATCAAAGTAAGATATGCTTATTATGCCTCGGATAATCCTTTGGAAACCGGAAGCACATTGGCTTCGGGCGGACTTGGAGCAACAGGAGTAAAGCCTACGTATTTGATTACGATCAAAATATTGGAACAAATTTTCAATATCATTTAAAAAGACAATAACATTTATGGTCATGGCCAAATAAATTTACATATGAAAAGGATACTTATTACAGGTGCTGCGGGATTTTTGGGATCACATTTGTGTGATCGTTTTATCAAGGAAGGTTATTTTGTCATTGGAATGGATAATCTCATTACAGGAGATTTAAAAAATATTGAACATTTGTTCAAACTCGAAAATTTTGAATTCTATCATCATGATATTACCAAGTTTGTTCATGTACCGGGACAATTGGATTATATCCTTCATTTTGCTTCACCGGCAAGTCCGATTGATTATTTAAAAATACCGATTCAAACCTTGAAAGTAGGTTCGTTAGGAACACACAATTTGTTAGGATTGGCAAGAGTTAAGAAAGCCAGAATCTTGATTGCATCCACTTCTGAAGTGTACGGAGATCCATTAGTTCATCCTCAAACAGAAGAGTACTACGGAAATGTAAATACCATTGGTCCAAGAGGCGTTTATGACGAAGCCAAACGTTTTCAGGAATCTATAACAATGGCGTATCATACTTTTCATGGCGTAGAAACCAGAATAGTTCGTATTTTTAATACCTATGGCCCAAGAATGCGTCTCAATGATGGTCGGGTGATTCCGGCATTTATAGGTCAAGCTTTGCGTGGCGAGGATTTGACTATTTTTGGCGATGGCATGCAAACGCGTTCTTTCTGTTACGTTGACGATCAGGTCGAAGGGATTTTCAGATTATTGCATTCTGATTATGTGTATCCGGTAAATATTGGAAATCCGGACGAAATAACCATTAAAGATTTTGCCGAAGAAATCATCAAATTGACAGGAACCAATCAAAAAGTGGTGTATTATCCCTTACCAATAAACGATCCTTTACAAAGACAACCTGACACCACCAAAGCTAAAGAAATTCTGGGTTGGGAAGCCAAGGTAAACCGTGCCGAAGGAATGAAAATCACCTATGATTATTTCAAATCCTTGTCTAAAGAGGAGCTTTTAAAAGAGGAACACAAGGATTTTATGGATTATATCAAATAAGAAATAAGGAAAGATAAATCATTTAAAAAATGGAATTACCCTTAGTATCTATAATAATTCCAATTTATAATTCTGAAAAATTCATTGCAGAAGCGGTCGAGTCTGTTCAAAAACAAACGTATCACAATTGGGAAATCATCTTGGTTGATGATTGTTCTACAGATAATTCAAGTTCAATTATTTTAGAAATGATGCAAAAGGATGAAAGAATTCAGTTTCATCGACTCAATACGAATTCAGGAACTGGAATTGCCCGAAATTTAGGAGTGTCAAAAGCTTCGGGTAGATACATTTCTTTTTTGGATGCCGATGATTTATGGAAACCTAAAAAACTTGAAAAACAGCTTAATTTTTTGAAGGAGAACAATTTACCATTCACTTTTTCCTACTACGATTGGATTGACGAAGAGGGTGAATTGTTGAATAAAAGGGTAGAAGCGCCACAAAATCTCTCCTATAGACAATTGTTTTTTTGCAACTATATTGGGAATCTTACCGGGATTTATGATGTCAGTTATTTCGGGAAAATGGAGATTTCTCCAATTAGAAAACGACAAGATTGGATGCATTGGCTTTCTGTTTTAAAAAAAATAAAAAAGGCGCAAGCTGTTCCCGAGAGTTTGGCTTTTTACAGAATTAGAACCAACTCCATTTCTGCCTCAAAATTGGATTTATTGAAACATAATTTTGCCGTTTACAGAAACTTTCACGGTTATAATTTTGGGGTTTCCTTACTTTGTATGACTGGTTTTTTGTTTACGCAATTGATTATAAAACCACTTTATTGTAAAAGCATCTGATTATTTTTTATAACCAATTTTTGTTCTTGGCATTGCATCTTCTTTTTTCTCTGTTAGTTCATCCAAATAAAAGAAAACCAGTTCAATATTTTTGCCTTGATTTTCCAGTTTCCTCTGAATTTGGGCAATATCCAATTTCATTTCGGTGGTGTCCAAGAGCATTTGTCTCACTTTGGTAAAAATACGCATAATTTGAATGTTGGTTTGAATGGCTTTGTCGCTATTCAAAACACTTGACAACATTAGGACTCCATGTTCTGTGAAGGCCATTGGGGCATAACGCAAACCCATCTTCTCAGAATTGGAGGTCGCAAATTGCGACCTCCAATTTTCAAATTCCGTTTTAGACAGTTGAAACATGAAATCTGTTGGAAATCGGGATAAATTTCTTTTTACTTGTTCTTTTAATCTTTTGGTTTCAACTCCATAAAGTTGAGCTAAATCTCTATCTAACATTACTTTTTGATTTCTAATAAAGTAGATTTTATTAGAAATGGTTTCTTCAGAAAGCATCAAATTTTCATCCATAGATTTATATTTTTTTAAATTTGGTCTTGTATTTTTCAACTTCAAATCTTATTTCAGCAGAGAAGTAAACTGCTTCAATTTGCCACGATTACTTCTTTCTAAAGCGTTTTTTCTAGTGAATTTAAAGGCTAAATTTGGTTCCAAATACAAAGCAATCGCTTGTTTTATTTTTTGGATTTGTTCCAAATTTAATTCGGTTTCACTGACATATTCTATTTCAAAAGCATCTATTTTGGTTTGTTTGATGATAAATTCTTTGACGTTTCCGTCATCTTCAATGATGCTTTTGGTCACATAATAAAAAGTCAAACCTGGCGATTTTTTTCCGCTTGGTAAAAGCGCAACATCATTGGTACGACCAATTAATTTCTTAAGAATCGGTTTATCCAAAGTACTTTTCGCATCCAAAATCCCAATATCGCCAATATCATATCGAATAAAAGGATGCGCTTTGTTGAACAAAGATGTAATCACAATGCGACCTTCTTGGCCATAAGGCAATACATTATTTTTGTCATCCAGAATCTCTACAAATAGCGTTTCGGTATTTACTTGCCATTTGCCTTCGGGATTTTCAAAAGCTATTAGATCCAGTTCGGAAGCGCCGTATTCATTGATAATTGGGATTCCGAATTGGGTTTCGAGAAGTATTTTATCTTCTTCAAAAAGCATTTCTGAAGTCACCATGCAGACTTTCAATGTAGGACAAATTTCTTTTAAGATGAGGTTTTGCTTCCGTAAAAATTTGCCAAACAAAACAAGGGAACTAGTGTAACCGTTGAGGTAATCGAATTTAGTATTTTCAAATTTTTTCAACACTTTTTCTAAAGCCTGATCTGATAAATCAAAAACAGGAAAGCGGAAACGTTTGCTCAAAAAGTCCTTAAAACGTTCTTTTTTGTTACCAATGAAATCCAAAGGAATGCCATAAAAACGTGCCTGAATAGAACGGTTAAAATCAATGCCAAACCAGCCAAAACGATACATATACGAAGCCCAAGTCAGCGCATGACAGTATTTGTCTTTGGCAAAAATAAAAGGATCGCCACTGGAACCAGATGTTTTGTTAACGTACGTATTTTTAGAATTGTAACCATTGGATAATCTTTCATTCAATGGTTTTTGTAAATTTTGTTTGTTTAAAATGGGTAAATCTCCCCAACTCTTAAATGTTTTTGAACCTACTAATTGTTGATAAAAGGCATTGTTTTGCAGATGAAATTCAACAATTTCTCTTTTTTTATTTTCGATAAATAGTTGATGTTCTGTTGTTGATTGAGCTACAATTTTTCGCAATTCGGCCTTGGCCTCTTTTATCGGATAGCCATTGAATTTTAGCGTTAAATCGAATAATTTCAGCATTATACTTTTAGAACAATATTAATATTTCCGGCTGTTAATTCTTCGTCTGAATAATTTTTATAATCAGAGTGTATTTCAATATTCTTAAACAAACAATGTTGTTCAGAATCTTTTTTGACGCTATCGAAAGTTAAATATATAATTTCATAATCCAAAGATTTGAAAATTTCCAAGTATTGCGGAAGCCTTAATCTGTTGTGATAATCAAATTTGGTTTGGATACGATTCCATTCTTTTTGATCGTATTTTAAAAAATCGTGAAGGGACAAGGACGGATCAGAATAAGCTCTGTGATCACTCGGCGAAATAAAATGAACGATATGGGATCCTTTTTCAAGTGTATTTTTAAATTTCATATGCATTTCTGCAATATCTTCGGGAGTGACATGTTCAAGGACAAACCTTGAAAAAACGATTTCTGCTTTTGGAATTTCCGCTGTAATTATATTTTGTGAAGGAAAATAAACAAGCTCTTTTGGAAGGCTGTATTTTCCTTTTTTAGGAATGTCAATAATTTGATTGTACTCTTTTGAAAAAACGGCATTAAAATCTACAATCGAATTTTCCTGATAATGTTCATTCAAATCATAGGTATAAACGCGCTTTGCTTTGCCTTTAAAGATAAATAAATAAGGAATAATAGGTAACCATCCGGAGCCAATTTCAATAATTGATTTGTTGTCAGGCTCTATTTTCAACAGCTTACAAATGGTAAGAAAGCTGTTAAATGTATTTTCGGAACTTTTTAGTTTTAGATTTAAATTCTTGTTTTCGGAGAAATATTGTAGTTTATGGTATAGCTTAACGCCCAAAGGATTGGGCAAAAAGCTCAAAAACTGAAAAACGGATGTTTTTATTTTATGATTCATAAACTAATTTTATCAAAAATAAGAAAAGAAATCGCTGGTTTTATTTAATTTTTTAGCCGAATCTCTTTTGGTAAACTTTAAAACAACCTATTTTTGCAGCACAACTAAAAACAACAACAGATGACTATTTTATTATTGGGTTCAGGAGGAAGAGAACATGCATTTGCATGGAAAATGATTCAAAGTCCACTTTGCGACAAACTTTTTGTAGCTCCGGGTAATGCAGGAACGGCTTCAATAGCAACCAATGTAAATATAGGCGTAACTGATTTTGATGCGATAAAAGCTTTTGCTTTGGCTGAAAAAATCGACATGGTTGTTGTAGGTCCCGAAGATCCATTGGTAAAAGGAATCTATGATTTCTTTTTGAATGATGCCGATTTAAAACATATTCCGGTGATTGGACCTTCAAAAATAGGAGCACAACTCGAAGGAAGTAAAGAATTTGCCAAAGAATTTTTGGTAAAACATAATATTCCAACTGCGGCTTACGATAGTTTTACTGCCGAGACGGTAGAAAAAGGATGCGAATTTTTAGCCACTTTGCAACCTCCTTATGTTTTGAAAGCAGACGGACTAGCAGCCGGAAAAGGGGTTTTGATCATTCAAGATTTGGCTGAAGCCCAAGATGAATTAAGAAACATGTTGGTTCATCAAAAATTTGGTGCTGCGAGTTCAAAAGTAGTTATCGAGGAATTCCTTGACGGAATAGAATTGAGTTGTTTTGTGCTTACCGATGGTAAAAACTATAAAATTTTACCAACAGCCAAAGATTATAAACGCATTGGCGAAGGCGATACGGGCTTGAATACAGGTGGAATGGGAGCTGTTTCTCCGGTTCCTTATGTTGATGCCGTATTGATGGAAAAGATTGAAACACGAATTGTAAAACCAACTATTGACGGTTTCCAGAAAGATGGAATTCCGTATAAAGGTTTTGTTTTTATAGGATTAATCAATGTCAAAAACGAGCCAATCGTAATTGAATACAATGTAAGAATGGGTGACCCGGAAACCGAAGTGGTTGTTCCAAGATTGAAAACGGATTTAGTCGAGTTATTTTTGGCTGTAGCCAATGAAAAACTGGATGAAATTACCTTAGAAATTGATCAGAGAAGCGCGACTACCATTATGGTGGTATCTGGTGGATATCCGGAAGATTTTGAAAAAGGAAAAGTAATTTCAGGTTTGGAAAATATAACGGATTCTATCGTTTTTCATGCCGGAACAAAATTAGATAACGGAGATGTTGTTTCTAATGGAGGAAGAGTTTTAGCGGTAACTTCTTACGGGGATGACTTTGAACAAGCCATAAAAAAATCTTACCAAAACATAGATAAACTAAATTTTGATAAGATGTATTTTAGAAAAGATATTGGAAACGACTTAAAATAGTTTCCAATATCTTCTTTTTTTAATATTACTTTAAAAAAGAATGAGCAGTTGTGTCTTGGTTTTCTGTTCCTGCCGCATCAAAAATTCTTAATTGTTTGATCCAATATAACATTGCAGCAGCACAAATAATCATAAAAATCCAGTTGATTGAATTTGCTGCAAACCAAGATTTTAACTCTAAAGAACGTAAAAAATCAAGGGGAGCAAATAAAACATTTACAAATAAGTATTCTATTCCTTCGAAAAATGCTTTCATAATGTATAAAATTAATTTTATTAGATGTTTTAAAGGAGCTTCATTACTAAACATTCTTCTTTGTTAAGAATCTTTTTGAACTTGCAGAGTTTCCTTTTTAAACAAGTACTATATTTACAGTCACAAAAGTATAAAATATCCTTATGATTACAAGTGTTTTTAAAAAATCTACACCATTAAATTTTTCGTTGGTCGTATTTTTGATACTGGTTTTCTTTTTTCTTTTTCAGATTCAAGATTTAGCCTGGACTAATTCGCTTGTTTTGATTTTAGAGAAAATAGGCCTGCTCACTATTTTATTAGCATCGGTTTTTATTACTAATTTCATTTCTAAGAAGAACGGCCTTAGTAAAGACAGCAGTTATATCATATTATTTTATTTGTTGTTTTTACTTTTTTTCCCCACGTTTTTAGGGAATACAAACTTGCTTTTGGCTAATTTTTTCCTTCTTTTGGCGTTGCGAAGATTGATTTCCCTTCAATCATTAAAAGCGTCCAAAGAAAAAATATTTGATGCTTCCTTGTGGATTTTTGCGGCCTCTTTATTTCATTTTTGGAGTATTCTATATATTGTATTGGTTTTTATTTCTATCATTTTTCACGTTTCAAGAGATTACAGAAACTGGATTTTACCATTTATAGCCTTGGTTGTTGTAGGAACTATTTTTACTTTTTTTTCGCTGGTATTCGATTTAAATTCAATAGAATATATTAGCCGTAGTGTAAAAACTAATTTTGAGATTAATTATTTTACTAATAATTACCAGAACGGTGCCTTGTCTATTTATGCAACCGTGGCTTTATTTTTTATCATTTCGATGTTTTCTACATTGTCAAACAGACCACAGATTTTACATAGCTCCTACAAAAAGATTATTGCCTCTTTTTTTATTGGTGTATTGATTTTCTTAGTTTCGGCTAATAAAAGCAATGATTTACTGGTGTTTACCATTACTCCTTTGGCTATTTTAGCAAGCAGTCATATTGAAATGCCACAACTTAAATTGAAACAGGAAATGGTATTAACAGTACTTATTGTTTGTAGTTTATTTGCGTTTTTTTCCCAATTATAATTTATTTCCGTAGGCCAAATCTCCTGCATCGCCAAGTCCTGGCACAATATAACTGTGTTCATTTAGTTTTTCGTCAATAGAGGCGATCCAAAGATGGCAGCGGTCTGGCAAGTGTTTTTCAAGATAAGCAATCCCTTCAGGAGCGGCTATGATAACGGCAATATGAATCTCTTTTGGCGTGCCTCTTTCCATCAATTTATTAAAAACGGCAACAATAGACTGTCCTGTGGCGAGCATAGGATCAAGTAGCAATAAGTAGTTATCATTAATTTCTGCGATGGCTTGGTATTCTACAAGAATATCAAAATAATCATCGTTATTTGGATGGTGTCTGTAAGCCGAAACAAAGCCGTTTTGAGCACTGTCAAAATAATTTAAAAATCCCATATGCAATGTCAATCCGGCGCGTAGGATAGAACACAAAACCAATTGATCTTTAATTTCTGTAGTTTTTTTAATTCCGAGTGGGGTTTGGATTTCGATCGCTGTATAATGCAATTCCTTACTCATTTCATAGGCCATAATTTCGCCAATACGCTCAATATTTCGTCGAAAACGCATACTGTCATTGTGTACATTGACATTTCTGATTTGACCCAAAAAATGGTTGAGAACACTATTGGTTTCTGATAAATGGTGAATTTGCATAAGAGAATTTTAATTTCCAAATCAAATGTGTTGCCCTTTCAGACTTTCGAAATAGATTTGTGATTTGTGATTTTTTTATAAAAGTATAAAAAGTATCTTTGTAACCATAAAATATAAAAAGATGTTTTCAAAATTAGCGTATTCCGTTTTCGAACAAAGTATCAAAGATTACCATCAATTTGATAATGTAGATCAACCTATAAATAATCCTTTCCCAAAGGATAAATTCGAACATTTACTATACCTAAAAAATTGGATCGATACAGTACAATGGCATTTTGAAGATATCATTCGTGATCCGAATATTGATCCGGTTGCTGCTTTGACTTTGAAAAGAAGAATCGATGCTTCCAATCAGGAACGCACGGACATGGTGGAATATATTGACAGTTATTTTTTGCAAAAATTCAGCAACGTAAAAGTGAAAGAAGGTGCAAAAATCAATTCAGAAAGTCCAGCTTGGGCTTTTGACAGGTTGTCAATTTTGGCATTAAAGATTTACCATATGAATGAGGAAGCGACTCGTACTGAAGCTTCTCAGGAACACAGAGACAAATGTCAAGCAAAATTGAATATTTTATTGGAACAAAGAACCGATTTGTCAACTGCTATTGATGATTTATTAACCGACATTGAAAACGGCGATAAATTCATGAAGGTGTACAAGCAGATGAAAATGTACAACGACGATGATTTGAATCCGGTTTTGTACCAAGGAAAAAAATAATTGGCAGCTAAATTGTCAAGTAAAATTCAGCATATAGCCGTCATGAGACTTTCCGCAATGGGAGATGTCGCCATGACGGTGCCTGTTTTACGTGCTTTTGTAAATCAGCATCCCGAAGTTAAAATCACGGTGATTTCCCGTCCTTTTTTCAAAGCTTTTTTCGAAGGAATTCCTAATGTATCTTTTTTTGCTTTCGATGAAAAGCAGCGCCATAAAGGATTCTTGGGTTTGTTGCGATTGTTTCAAGATGTAAAACAACTTCGGATTGATGCTTTCGCCGATTTGCACAACGTTTTGCGATCTAAAATTGTCAGATCACTTTTTGCCCTGAGCGGAAAAAAAATGGCTTATACGGATAAAGGCCGGTCGGAGAAAAAAGCCTTAACCCGAGCCGAAAATAAGGATTTCAAACCACTTACAACGATGTTTGAAAGACACGCGAAAGTGTTTGAAAAACTTGGTTTTTCGATAAATTTATCCCATCCCATTTTTCCTGAAAAAGCAGTTTTAAAGGATGAAATTTTAGATTTAATAGGAGAAAATTACGAACAATTAATTGGAATTGCACCTTTTGCGCAATATGATTCTAAGGTGTATCCGATTGATTTGATGCAAGAAGTAATCGATCAATTGGCCGAAAATAGTAATTATAAAATACTGCTTTTTGGAGGTGGAAAAAAAGAAATCGAAGTCTTAGATTCGCTTTCTTCCAATAAAGAAAACGTCATCAATATGGCGGGAAAAATCAAGTTTCAACAGGAATTAGAATTGATCAGTAATCTGGATGTGATGCTGTCAATGGATTCCGGAAACGCCCATATTGCGGCTATGCTTGGCGTAAAAGTCATTACGCTTTGGGGCGCCACACATCCTTATGCCGGATTTATGCCATTTAATCAGCCTATTGAAAATGCTCTGGTTTCTGATAGAGAAAAGTACCCATTTTTACCTACTTCGGTCTATGGGAATAAAAAAGTAGCAGGCTATGAAGAGGCCATGCGAACGATTATTCCTGAGAAAGTAGTGTTGAGTATTCAGTCTAAACTAGCAGCAGATTAAAATGATTTTATAATAAACCGCAAATTATCAACATTAAGGTAAATTTGCGAATTTGCGGTTTATTTTTAATAGCTTGTAATTTATTTCCTAAACATCATCAAAATCAACATAGATCGTCTCTGATGTTGGATGTGCTTGACAGCTCAATATTAATCCGCTTGCAATTTCTTTATCGGTCAAAATCGAATTTTTCGTCATTTCGGCAGTCCCCGATGTGATTCTGCAAAGGCAGCTGCTACAAATTCCGCCCTGGCATGAATAAGGAGCATCGATTCCTTGTTTTAAGGCCGCTTCTAAAATGGTTTGTTTCTGTGACATCTCAAAAGTGGTCTCTTCGTCATCTACCATAACGGTGATTTTAGAATGACCTTCTAATGATTCTTTGATTTCGTTTTCTTTAGAAGAAGTCGTGAAAAGTTCAAACTTGATAGCCGATTCTTTCACGTTTTTTTCTTTCAAAACACCGGAAACGGTATTAATCATGTCCTCAGGACCGCACAAATAGAACTTGTCAAATTCCAATTCCTTGTGTTTGTTGTTCAATACAAAATTCACTACCGATTTATCAATTCGACCAAATAACGACTGATCTACTTTGGCTTGACTGTAAACATAATGCACAAATAGACGGCTTACATACTGCGATTGTAAATCGTGTAATTCTTGGTGAAATATTGTTTCTTCAGGTGTTTTGTTACCATAAACCAGAACAAAGGAGCTCTTTGGTTCACTTTGCAAAACCGATTTCAGCATTGACATTACAGGTGTGATACCACTTCCGGATACAAAAGCGACATAATTTTTTTGTCTGCTTGCTTCTGGTTCCAATGTGAATTTCCCTTCAGGTTTCCCTACTTCAAGAACGTCACCGGCTTTTAGTTTTGTATTGGCAAATTGAGAGAAAGCACCATTTTTAACCGCTTTAACTGCAATACGTAATTCGCCGCTTTCTGGAGCTGAGCAAATGGAATAAGCACGACGAATTTCTTGACCGTCAAGGGTTAACCTCAAGTTAAGATATTGACCTGCAATGAAATTATAATTGGCTTTTAGTTCCTCAGGAACATTAAAAAGTACCGAAATCGCGTCTTTGGTTTCGCGACGTACTTCTTTTATAATTAATTTTAAAAAGGATGGCATGAGATAAATTTTTTACAAATATACTAAAGAGATTAGGTTTCTTTAAATCAAAAAGATTGAAATTTTCATACCTAGATAAGTTATGTATAAGAATCTTATGTATATTTGTTTTGTAAAAATGAAAAGGATTATGAAAAATTCACAATTGTACAAAGGAAGTTTGAATACGATCATCATGAAGTTGCTGGAGGAAAATGGCAAGATGTACGGCTATGAAATTACCCAAAAAGTAAAAGCAATAACTCAAGGCGAACTCAATATTACCGAAGGCGCTTTGTATCCCGCTTTGCACAAGCTTGAAGCGGAAGGCTTGTTGGATGTAGAAATTGAAAAAGTGGATAACAGAATGCGTAAATATTACAAATTGACTGAAAAAGGAACTACCGAAACGGTAAATCGTCTCTCTGAACTCGAGGATTTTATCCGAAATATGCAGAGTTTAGTGAACCCTAAACCGAATTTAGAATTTTAATTTTTTGATGATGAAACTAACTGCTGAACAAATAGAATGTATTAACCAAACTTTAATTGGTAAGGGGATAAAATATGACGATTTAAAATTGGAAGTTTTAGATCATATTGCCTCCGAAATAGAAAACGAAATGGAAACTACAAATAAGGATTTTCCAATGGTTTACAAGCAAGTTTTTGAAAACTGGAATACAGAGTTTAAGATGACAAGAGCATTGTTTTCATTTAATACTTATTATCCTAAACTAGCTAAAAGTAAATTCGGAAATCAGTTTAAAAAGGAATTAATAACATCCCTAGTATTATCAATACTATTACTTACTATTTTTCAAATAATTGAAAATAAACAAGTTAAATTGCAATTTTTAAGTGTAGTGAAAGAAGTACTGTTTTATACCTATTGTACAACAGTAGCTGTAGCACTCGTAATCAAACTCATGAACTTAAAATCAAAAGTGACTTCTACATATAAGCATTTGTTTGATACTCGTTTCGCTGTAATGATTGTTTTTTTATCAGTTATTTTTAATGCAAATATTCCTCATGATCTGACGAATCAAAATTTATTTGTAGGAACTATAAGCTGTCTTTTTGTTTTTTTTGTTTCTGTTATTTATGTAGGACTAAAGCATCTTCAATTTGAACAAAAATTATCCATTTCCAACTCATGAAACTAACTGCCGAACAAATAGACCAACTTTATCTTTTCTCCCGTCAGCATTATGTGGAATATTACGATTTGCAAACAGAACTCGTGGATCATCTGGCAAATGCAATAGAAACACAATGGTTGGAAAATCCAGAGCTTACTTTTGACGAAGCCTTGAATATTGAATTCAAGAAGTTTGGCATTTTTGGTTTTATGGATGTAGTAGAAAACCGTCAGTGTGTTCTAAACAAAAAATACAATAAATTGGTTTTTAAACATTTCAAGCAATTTTTTGCTATTCCAAAGATTGTGTTGACCATTGCAATGACTTTGTTATTGTTTAGTATTTTAAAAGTAACTACTTATAAAGAGTGGATTATTATTGGGTTTTATCTCGTTTTGATCAGTTTTACTTTTTATGAAATGATTGGAAACCGAAAAAAAAGGAATAAAAAAAAGCAATCAAAAGATAAAAAATGGCTCTTTGAAGAAATAATCAACCAATATGGCACTCTTTTCGGAGCAATATTAGTACCGTTTAATTTTCTCTTACAATTGATTAATCATGTTGACAGTATCTTAAGTAATGACTACTGGATATTGGGTTTAAGTTTTGTTTCCATATTATTTAGTTTGCTACTTTTTATTATTTTCAAAGTCATTCCATCCAAAGCTACAGAATACCTGTTAGATACCTATCCGGAATACAAATTGGAAAAATTGTAACATTTTCCCGTTTTCAACTACTTACCATAAAACTAAACCAATAAGTTATGATTCAAAAATTCCTTTATCTCGAATGGAAAGCATTTTTTCGATCGGCTTCCTTCGCTACTAATCTGGCTTTAAAAATCCTGATGGGTTTTTTCGCTATTTATTTTATTTTAATCTTTTTAGCATTAGGAATCGGTGTTTTTTATATTTTAAAAAAATCCAACCTCGATCCTATTGTTACCGTAAATAAGTTCATTATTTACTATATAATCGTTGATTTAATCATTCGATTGCTTTTGCAAAAAATCCCAGTGATGAACATTCGTCCGCTCTTGATTTTACCCATAAAAAAATCCACCATTATCCATTTTTCCTTAGGGAAAACGGCCTTGTCGTTCTTCAATTTGGTTCATGGCTTTTTCCTGATTCCATTCAGTGTCGTTTTAATAATAGAAGGCTATGATGTGCTGTCAGTACTGCTATGGTTTACGGCAATTTTCTCATTGATGTACATCAATAATTTTATAAATATCCTGTTGAGTAATAAGGATAATTTGTTCGCAATTTTCTTAGCAATGGCAGCTATTTTGGGAGGATTTCAATATTACGAATTATTCAATATCACCGATTATACGGCACCTTTTTTTGACGCTATTTTCAATACCTATTGGGCTTTTGCAATTCCGGTATTGGCTTTGATCGCTTTGTATTATGTCACTTTCCAATATTTTAAAAATAACTTATACCTTGATGCAGGATTGTCTAACAAGCATGATATTGCTAAAACAGAGGATTTGACTTGGTTGAATCAATTTGGAACCATTGGGACCTTCTTGAAAAATGACATTAAACTGATTAAAAGAAACAAACGTTCTAAAACTACGGTAGGTTTGAGTATCATGTTTCTTTTTTATGGTTTTCTATTTTTTACCAACGGAATTGAAGCTTACAACAACCCTGTGATGCACATTTTTGCCGGAATTTTTGTTTCGGGCGGATTTCTGATCACTTTTGGACAATTTGTACCCAGCTGGGACAGTGCTTATTATCAGTTAATGATGACACAAAATATTCCTTATAAAGGGTATTTGAGTTCTAAATGGTGGCTGATGGTAATTGCAACAGTAGTGACTACGACCATTGCTTCTTTCTATCTGTATTTTGGTTGGCAGGTGTATCTTACCATTGTGGTTGGAGCGATTTATAATATTGGTGTCAATTCTCATCTGGTTTTACTAGGAGGTGCTTATACCAAAACGCCAATCGATTTGAGCTCGGGCAAAGGGGCCTTTGGCGACAAGAAGGCATTCAATGTAAAAACCATGTTGATTTCATTACCACAATTAGGCTTGCCGGTTTTATTGTACTGGGCAGGTTCTAGCTTGGCCAATGCCAATGTGGGATTAGCCTTAGTGGCTGGAGTAGGAGTCATTGGATTTGCTTTTAAAGACAAGGCTTTTTCTTTGATTGAAAAAATCTATAAATCAGAGAAATATGCAACCATTGCCGCTTACAAACAAAAGAGTTAATTAAAAATCGATTAAAAAATTAGTAAATAACCGAATTAACCATAAGAAAATGATACAAGTAAACAATCTTTCAAAAACATATAACGGAACAACCGTACTTAAAATAGATAATTTAGAAATAAAAAAAGGCGAAAGCTTTGGTTTAGTGGGGAATAACGGAGCCGGGAAAACTACTTTTTTCAGTCTTTTATTGGATTTAATCCATCCTTCAACAGGGAATATTGTAAACAACAACGTTCAGGTAAATACCAGCGAAAACTGGAAACCATTCACCGCTTCTTTCCTGGACGAAAGCTTCTTGATAGGATACCTTACTCCCGAAGAATATTTTTATTTCATAGGCGATTTGCGCGGGCAAAACAAAGCCGATGTCGACGCTTTATTGGCAACTCATGAAGAATTTTTCAACGGAGAAATTTTGAACAACAAGAAATATTTGCGCGATTTGTCCAAAGGAAATCAGAAAAAAGTAGGTATTATCGCTACTTTAATCGGGAATCCGGAAGTGATTATTCTGGACGAGCCTTTTGCTAATTTAGATCCAACCACACAATTTCGATTGAAAAAAATCATCAAGGATTTAGCCGATAATCCAGATGTGACGGTATTAGTTTCCAGCCATGATTTAATGCACACGGTAGAGGTGAGCGACAGAATCGTAGCTTTGAATAAGGGAGAAATCGTAAAAGATATTCAAACATCTCAAGAAACTTTGCAGGAATTAGAACTATTTTTTGCGGTTTAAAAAGCCACAATCATAATTAAATATTTTACCGCTAATTTGCCCATTTCATTTTTTTATTGAAATGGAAAATTGGCGGTTTTCATTTTAAAACCAGAATAGTTCAAGCAGTCAGCAGCAGTTTTATTTGGCCGTAACCCTTCGTAAAAACTGCGGGTCGGGCTGTGCGCTGTATCTTTATTTCCTTAAAGAAAGAAAATAAAGGATGCCGCTTCCATCCCTTACGAACGATGGGGAAATTCAAATAAATCCCGATAATTTTCAACATATCAAAAAGAAACGTATTTTTACCAGTCATTATACTAAAAAACATTTTTTAAAGTTTAATGATATAAACATTTGCCTTTGAAAACCAAGCTTTTTAAATATTCAATTCCATTGGGATCTTTGTTTTTTTTGGTAGCCTGTTCTACTAAAAACAATACTTTTTTGTCTAGAAATTCCCATGCTTTAAGTACGGAGTATAATATTTTATACAATGGACAAATAGGATTAGACAAAGGGATTGAAGGAATAAAGTCAAATAATAAGGACGATTTTTGGAAGCGCTTGCCAATTGAGCGCATGCAACTCATCGATAATGTAACGGCCGAGGAAAAAGCTAAAAATGCCGATTTTGAATTGGCCGAAACCAAAGCTACCAAAGCCATTCAGAAACATTCGATGAATATTGACGGCTGGGAAAGAAATTCCCAGATCGATGAATCTTACCTACTTTTGGGCAAATCCCGTTATTACGATCAAAGGTTCATTCCCGCCTTAGACGCCTTCAACTACATTTTATACAAATATCCCAATAGCAGTAAGATTTACGAAGCTAAAATTTGGCGGGAAAAAACGAACATGCGCATGGGAAATGACGCATTGGTGGTCAATAACATCACGCGTCTTTTGAAAGATAAAAAACTCAAAAAACAAATTTATGCTGATGCTAATGCACTTTTGGCGGAGGCCTTTTTAAATTTGGAAGAAAAAGATAGTGCCGTAGCCAAATTAAAAATAGCCAAAGATTTCACCAAGCGTAACAACGAAAAAGCGCGGTATAGATTCATATTAGGGCAATTATATGAGGAGCTGGGCAAGAAAGACAGCGCAATTTATAGCTATGAATCGGTGATAAAGATGAACAGAAAATCCGAAAGGAAGTATGTCATCCAATCTCATGCCCGAAAAGCGCAATTGTTTGACTATCAAAAAGGAGACACAACCGCTTTCTTAAAAACCTATAAAAAGCTGATTGCCAACAGAGAAAACCGACCTTTTCTGGACGTGTTATTCTATCAAATGGGCGTTTTTTACGATAAAAATGACAAGCAAAAACAAGCTTTGGATTTTTATAATGCCTCATTAAAAAAAACGACTACAGATCAATATTTAATGGCATCCAATTATAGAAACATTGGAAACATGCATTTTAAAAATGCCGAGTATCCAATGGCGGCAAAGTACTATGACAGTACTTTGGTAAAACTTGACCTTAAAACCAGAGAATTTATCCGCATTCAAAAAATCAGAAAAGATCTCGACGAAGTGATTTTATATGAAGCTTTAGCATCAAGAAATGACAGTATTATCAATGTAGTTTCCTTGTCAGAAGCAGATCGGGTTTCCTATTTTGAGAAAGCGATCGATCAATTGAAAAAGGACGATGAAGCCAAAAGAATTGTGGAGAAAAAATTGAAAGAGAAACAGCAAAATATTGAGAGAAATACCAAAACAGGAATGGCTGATCAGGCTGTTGCTGTGCAAAATTCAGGAAAACCCTCTAATAAACCTTCCATTTTACCCCCTACAATGGCTTCTGCTGGTCCAGCGCTAAGCACTTTTTATTTTTATAACCCTACAACGCTTTCTTTTGGGAAAATAGAATTTAAAAAAATTTGGGGAAACAGAATATTAGGCGGCAATTGGAGACGATCTAGCAGTAAAACGAATTTGGTTGCCACGGATACCATAAATGCCAATAAGATTACCCCGGAAGATACATTGACCGAAGAAGTTATAGCGCAAGAATACACCACTGATTTTTATTTGAAACAACTTCCAGTTTCGCAAACAGCAATCGATAGCATTGGCAAAGAACGCAATACGGCCTATTACCAACTGGGTGTTATTTATAAAGAGAAATTCAAGGAATATGAGTTGGCTGCCAATAAATTAGAACAGTTATTGAAGAATAATCCCGAAGAAAAATTGATTCTTCCGGCGATGTACAATTTGTATAAAACCTATCAAATTACCGATAGTGCCAAAGCACAAGAGATAAAAAACCGCATTATCGCTCAATTTCCGGAATCTCGTTATGCACAAATTATCACTAATTCAAACCTCGATGCATCCGCGCTGAACGATTCTCCTGAAAATGTATACGACAAAACGTATAAACTATTTGAAGAGGAACAATTTACGACTGTTTTAGAAAAATCGGATGCCTTGATTAGCCAGTTTTCCGGTGACGAAATTGTTTCTAAATTTGAACTTTTAAAGGCAAATACTATCGGAAAACTAAGAGGATTAGCAGCTTATAAAAACGCCTTACAATTCGTGGCCGATAATTATCCAAATAGCGATGAGGGTAAAAAAGCACAGGAAATAGTAAACAATCAAATTCCGTCCTTAGAGCGTTTGGATTTTAGCACTACTGATACACATAATTGGAAAATTCTTTATGCTGTTGCGAAAGGCGATAATAAAAGTCGAAAAGAAATTGAAGAAAAAATCGATAAATATAATGTTGGAGAAAAATTTCAAAAACTAACTTATTCTTATGATGTTTATACTGATAATGAGTTTTTTGTGACCATTAACGGAATTCGATCAGAAGCACATGCAAGAAACCTAAGTTTGACTTTGAAAGAGAATAAAGATTTTAGAATAGACAAACCAGCGATTGTACTTACCAACGAAAATTACAAAGTAATTCAAATCAAGAAGAATCTGAATGCTTATTTAGCCCCAAAAAATTAAAAAAAATGTTTGATAAAAAAGCGAAGCCCTACACCGATCTTTTAGGGAAAACCAATAGAATTGTAGAAGGAACGATTATAAAAGGAGATATTATTTCTCAGGCTGATTTTAGGCTTGACGGAGAATTGACGGGAAATTTCAAATCTACCGGCAAACTGGTTATTGGTCCTGCCGGAAGTGTTACCGGAGACATCGTTTGCAATAATGCGGATATTGAAGGTAAATTTAATGGAACTATTCAAGTTACCGAAATTCTAAACGTAAAAGCCACCGCTAGTATTCATGGAGAAGTTAGCGTAGGGAAATTATCAGTAGAACCCGGTGCTGATTTTAGTGCCTCATGTACCATGAGTACTGATACAAAAAAACAATCACTTCCTGATGGACAAGAAACCAAGCAAAAATCAAACTAGTAAATGGTTAGCGATGATGAATATTCCTTTTCAAATGGGAGTAATCATTTTTTGCTTTACTTATTTAGGGATTTGGCTTGACGAGAAATATACCGGCACGGCTATTTTTACTATAATATTATCACTGGTATCTGTTCTTATAGCATTATACAATGTTATTAGGCAGGTTAAAAATTTAAACAAAGAAGACTAATGCAACAATTTTACAAATACCTAAAGTTACTAATCCCTTTTTCCCTTGTATTGTTTTTCATACAATATTATATAGTAGGTTCTTTTTTTGAAAAAACGCTCTTTTTTTATTCGACCTGGAGTATTTATGTTTTTCATTTTATAGTTACAGTGCTTTCTTATGCTTTTTTAATTTTTGTAAACAAAACCTTTGCTGACAAAACCGGTTTTGCTTTTATGGGTCTTAGCTTGATTAAGATGATGGCAGCGATAGTTTTCCTAATCCCTTTATTACAATCAGATCTGAAAAGCAAAATTCCTGATGTCAGTGCTTTTTTTATCCCTTATTTTTTGTTTTTGTTTTTCGAAACTTTTTTCGCGATTCGCTTAATAAACAAACAATAAATGCTCGTTTTTTTAAAACAAAGTCATTTAATTGGAATATAACATCTAAAAACAAAATGATATATTTTCAATTGTGAATAAATTATGTACCTTTGCAAAAAATTTTGAAACGTAAAATTAGACACACAATTTAATAATGGTATTTTCAAATAAACCTGTTCAGTTCTTATTAGTTGCTTTAGTAGCCAGTATTCCTTACTTTGGATTTGCAAATCCTGGGGTTGATAGTATTCCAGTTGTTAATGAAGCTGTTGCGGAGCATGGCGTTCAAGTAGCGCACGAAGAAAAAGAATTTAATGCGACTGAATTGATTAATTCCCATATTGGGGATTCTCATGAGTTTCATATCGCTGACATTGGCGGACACCCAATTTCTTTTTATTTGCCTGTAATTTTATGGACAAATAATGGTTTGGAAATTTTCTCTGCAGAGCAATTTCACCATGATAATTCAGGAGAACATGTGGTTTCTGTAAACGGACAACGTTTAGTTCGTTACAATGAAATTATTTTTTACGCTGATAAATTTGAAAGTTTAACAGAAGAGCAAAGAAAAAACGGAGCATTTGAATTTGATGCCAGACCTTTGGATTTTTCCATCACAAAGAATGTTTTCTCTATGATGATGTCGGCAATCGTTTTGTTCTTGTTGTTTTTTGCTGTAGCCCGTTCTTATGGAAAAAATCAATTAGCGCCAAAAGGAATCGCAGGTTTCTTAGAGCCATTGGTGGTATTTGTTAGAGATGAAATTGCAATTCCAAATATTGGTACAAAAAAGTACGCTAAATACATGCCGTATCTTTTGACTATCTTTTTCTTTATTTGGATTAACAACCTTATTGGTTTGATTCCGTTTTTCCCATTCAGTTCAAACTTAACCGGAAATATTTACTTTACTTTTGTATTGGCTTTGATCACTTTCCTTGTAACTTCTTTCAGTGGAAACAAAGATTACTGGAAGCATATTTTGACTCCGCCGGTACCAAAAGCATTATACCCAATTATGATTCCTGTTGAAATCATTGGGATGTTGACAAAACCTTTTGCATTGATGATTCGTTTATTTGCTAACATCACTGCAGGACATATTATTATCTTAAGTTTGTTTTCGTTAATCTTCATTTTTGAAACGGTATGGGTTTCTCCTATCTCAGGAGCCTTCGTTTTATTCATGAGTGTATTAGAAATGTTAGTGGCAGCTTTACAAGCATACGTGTTTACACTGTTGTCAGCATTATTTATTGGTCAGGCTGTAGCAGAGCATGATCATCATTAATCAGAGTTTTATTAATTATTAACTATATAAATTTATTATTATGGTATTAGCTGGAATCGGAGCTGGATTAGCTGTAATCGGAGCAGGTCTTGGAATTGGAAAAATTGGTGGATCTGCAATGGATGCAATTGCTCGTCAGCCAGAAGCTGCTGGAAAAATCCAAACTGCTATGATTATTGCTGCTGCACTTATTGAAGGTGTTGCACTTTTCGCAGTTGTTGTTGCTTTAATTGCAAAGTAATTAAAAATTAAAATTTCCTGTGGCGGTTGGCTACAGGAAGTTTTTATTTCTAAAATGAAAAAATTATTTTAAATATACCTATATGAATCTTACAGCACCGGAGAGTTTAATTTTTTGGACATCGATCATTTTCTTTGTTTTCTTTCTTCTTTTAAGAAAATTTGCCTGGAAACCAATTTTGGGAGCGGTAAAAGGTCGTGAAGAATCTATTAATAATGCTTTAGCATCTGCTGAGGCTGCTCGTTTAGAAATGCAGAATTTAACTGCTGACAATGAGCGCATCTTACAAGAAGCAAGAATAGAACGTGATGCTTTGTTAAAAGAAGCTCGTGATATGAGAGACAAAATGATTGCTGATTCTAAAAAAGAAGCGCAAGTTCAAGGAGAGCGATTGATAGCACAAGCCAAAGCGGCTATTGAAGCGGAGAAAAATGCGGCTATGGCTGAATTGAAAACTCAGGTTTCTACTTTGTCACTTAATATTGCAGAGAAATTATTGAAAGACGAATTATCTAATAAAGAAGCTCAAACTAAATTAGTTGAGAAAATGTTAGGTGACGTAAAATTAAACTAAAATTATGTCAGGAACTAGAGCAGCAATTCGTTATGCAAAAGCATTCTTAGACTTAGCTATTTCTGCAGGAAATGAGCAAGAAGTTTATAAAGACATGGCTTTAATTTCTTCAACAATCAATGGAAATGAGGAATTGAATAATTTTATTCAAAATCCTACCATTTCGGTTAGTGTTAAGGAAAGTGCTTTGACAGAAGTTTTTGCGAGTACAACAGGAGTGACTAAAAGTCTTTTCCGTTTATTATTCGAAAACAAAAGATTTGAAATTTTAGGAGATGTTGTTTCTCAATACATTCTTTTATCAGATGAAAACAATGGATATCAAGTAGTAAAAGTAACTACAGCAACTCCAATGGATTCCGTTTTAGAAGCAAAAGTTTCTGAAAAAATCAAAGAATTTTCAAATAAAAAAATTACAATAGTAAATACGATAGATCCATCTATTATTGGAGGATTTATTTTAAGAATTGGTGATAAGGAGTACAATGCTTCTGTTGCTAATAGATTACAAGTATTAAAAAGAGAATTAAGTAACTAGTTTTATCGCACGTTAAAGTGTCTAAATTATAAATTAAGATGGCGGAAATCAAACCTGCTGAAATTTCAGCAATATTAAGAAAGCAAGTAGAAGGTTTCGAATCTGGCGCTACGCTAGAAGAAGTAGGAACAGTACTTCAAGTTGGAGATGGTATTGCTCGTATTTACGGGCTTTCAAATGTTCAATATGGTGAGTTAGTAGAATTTGACAATGGTCTTGAGGCTATTGTATTGAATCTTGAAGAGGACAATGTTGGGGTGGTACTTTTAGGACCATCAACAGGAATCAAAGAAGGTTCTACTGCAAAAAGAACACAACGTATCGCTTCTCTTAAAGTAGGTGAGCAAATGGTAGGACGTGTAGTAAACACTCTTGGTTTTCCAATTGATGGAAAAGGACCAATTGGTGGAGACTTATACGAAATGCCATTAGAAAGAAAAGCTCCTGGAGTTATCTTCCGTCAGCCGGTAACTGAACCATTACAAACAGGTGTAAAAGCAGTAGATGCTATGATCCCGGTTGGTCGTGGACAACGTGAATTGGTTATTGGTGACCGTCAAACAGGTAAATCAACTGTTTGTATTGATACCATCTTAAATCAAAAAGAATTTTACGATGCAGGAAAACCTGTGTTCTGTATATATGTTGCTATCGGGCAAAAAGCTTCGACAGTAGCAGGAATTGCTAAAATGTTAGAAGAAAAAGGTGCAATGGCTTACACAGTTATCGTTGCTGCTAATGCTTCTGATCCAGCTCCAATGCAAGTTTATGCTCCTTTCGCAGGTGCTGCAATTGGAGAATATTTTAGAGATTCAGGTCGTCCGGCTTTAATTGTTTATGATGATTTATCTAAACAAGCTGTTGCTTACCGTGAGGTTTCTCTTTTATTAAGAAGACCACCGGGACGTGAGGCATATCCTGGAGACGTTTTTTACCTACACTCTCGTTTATTAGAGCGTGCTTGTAAAGTAATTGCTGATGACGGAATTGCTAAAAACATGAATGATTTACCAGATTCTATCAAAGGAATCGTTAAAGGTGGTGGTTCATTGACAGCTTTACCAATTATCGAAACTCAGGCTGGTGACGTTTCTGCATATATCCCAACAAACGTAATTTCGATTACTGATGGTCAAATTTTCCTTGATGGAGATTTGTTTAACTCAGGAGTTCGTCCGGCAATTAACGTAGGTATCTCAGTATCTCGTGTTGGAGGTAATGCTCAAATTAAATCAATGAAAAAAGTATCAGGTACTTTAAAATTAGACCAGGCTCAATTCCGTGAATTGGAAGCCTTTGCTAAATTTGGTTCTGATCTTGATGCTGTTACATTGAACGTAATTGAAAAAGGGAAAAGAAACGTTGAAATCTTGAAACAAGGTTTGAATGATCCTTATACGGTTGAAGACCAAGTAGCAATTATCTACGCTGGTTCTAAAAACTTATTGAAAAATGTTCCTGTTGAAAAAGTGAAAGAATTTGAGAAAGAATTCTTAGAATTCATGAACAACAAGCACAGAGCTACACTTGATGCTTTGAAAGCAGGGAAGTTAACAGACGAAATTACGGATGTAATTCAATCTGTAGCAAAAGAAGTTTCAGCAAAATATAACTAATACTAGTGAATAGTGAAAAGGGAGTAGTTCTAAACTATTCGCTTTTCATTTCTCACTTTTCACAATAAATAAAATGGCAAATTTAAAGGAAATCCGTAATAGAATTACTTCCGTTTCATCAACGATGCAAATTACATCTGCGATGAAAATGGTTTCTGCAGCTAAGCTTAAGAAAGCTCAAGATGCAATTACAGCCATGCGCCCTTATGCCGAAAAATTAACGGAATTATTACAAAATCTTTCCGCTACACTAGACGGTGATATTGGTGGAGAATTTACCACTCAACGTGAGGTAAAAAAAGTATTGGTTGTTGCTATCACTTCTAACAGAGGTTTGTGTGGTGCTTTTAACACTAATATAATTAAGGAAGCTAAAAATCGCTCTGCATTTTATGCTGGGAAACAAGTTGATATTTTTGCCATTGGTAAAAAAGGAAACGATGTTTTGAGCAAGACAAATACAGTTGTTGACAATCAAAGTGCTGTTTATGACAATTTGACTTTTGATAATGTGGCTGCTATTGCAGAAACATTAACTCAAAAATTTGTTTCGGGTGAATATGATAAAATAGAATTGATTTACAATCAGTTTAAAAATGCTGCTACTCAAATTGTTCAAACAGAGCAGTTTTTACCATTAGCACCCTTAAAAACGGACTTAAATCTTTCAGCGAGCGATTATATTTTTGAACCTTCAAAAGAAGAAATTGTATTGACTTTGATTCCAAAATCATTGAAAACACAATTGTATAAAGGGATCAGAGATTCATTTGCTTCAGAACATGGTGCTCGTATGACTGCTATGCATAAAGCAACTGATAATGCAACTGAATTGAGAAATCAATTGAAATTAACTTACAACAAAGCCCGTCAGGCTGCTATTACTAATGAAATCTTGGAGATTGTTGGTGGAGCAGAAGCGTTGAAAGGATAATAAGATTCAAATTTTAAAGTTTAAAATGTGAATATTTGAAAAAATAAGTAGCATTCATACCAATAAAAAAAGAGCCAACATTTTGTTGGCTCTTTTTTTATTGGTACAAACCAAGTATAAATACCTGTAGTTATTTGTAAATAAAAGTTTACATTTACGAAATTAATTTGCTAATTTTAATGCTATTAGGTATGGATAATTCTTTAATTCGCTTGTCTGAAAGTATTTTATTGAGTGTAAAATTGGGATATGATACTTCATTGCTCAGAAGAGAGCTTTATTTTGTAAAAGATAAAAAATTACACTCTTTTTTAAACAATGATGAGTTGAAAGGAATTTTTTGGACTAATATTTATAATGCTTATGTTTTAATTATGAATTTAGAGAAAATTAATGAAAAAACTATTTTTCAGGTAAAAAGAATTAAAGTTGCTAAATATGCTTTATCATTAGATGATATTGAACATAAAATCTTAAGGATGGGGAACCATCGCGGTATTTTTTTGGTAATGAATAATTTATTTTGTCCTAATTTTATAAAAAATAATGCTGTAGAAAAAGTCGATTTTGATTTAAAGATTAGACTTGACAAAAGTCCTGTTACAGGTAATCAGACTACTAATTATAAATAATAAACTTTTATATATAACAATAACTATTGTCTAGTGGAAAGGATTGTCGTGTTTTTTTTGATTAATTTTAATGTTTAAATTTATTCATTAAAGAATATGCACTTGTACATTAAAGAATTGACTACCCAAGAGGAGATGCTGGATCAAATTGAGATGATGAAGCATCTGTATCCTAAATTTTCGTTTGAGAAATACGAATCCTATCTGCAGGAAATGATTCCACGTAATTACCAACAAATAGCTGTTTTTGAAAATGAGATTTGCGTAGGTATAAGTGGTTTATGGTCCGGTACTAAACTGTGGTCTGGAAAGTATTTAGAAATCGATAATTTTATAGTCCATCCAGATCATCGTTCGAAAGGTATTGGTAAAATGATGACGGATTATGTTGACCAAAAGGCCAAAGAAATGAATTGTTCGATGATAGTTTTGGATGCATTTACCGGAAATTTCAAAGCACATCGATTTTATTACAACCAAGGTTATGCTCCTAGAGGATTTCACTTTTTAAAGATATTAAACGAAGAAGGCATATCCTAAATCAATTGTAAATGAGACTTATTACAAAAAGTATTTTCTTAGTTTTGATCACTTTTAGTCTGTTTTCTTGTGGATGTAAACCAACTGATCAAAAGGATTTCCCCCAAGAAATAGCGGCGGTTTATTTTCAAAGGCAAAATGCAGGACAGGATAAATCTAATCAAGTCTTGGATTTTTTTATTGAATTGAAGAATCCGATTAAGGAAGGGATGTTTTTGGATACCATCTATTTTCGCCATGAGCAAGCCAAGCTGGAAATGAAAAGTGAAAAAGTTTTTGTGGCTCATTTTTATCCTAATCAAGCGCAGCAAGACTTCATTTTAGATAGTGATTCCTTAAAGGAATATGGAAATAAGGCACCTGTGATTGTACCACCAAAATTTGATTTAAAACCAACGGAAGCGGTATTGGAATATAAATTAAAAACAAAAACATTTTACTACAAAATCGCCGGTGTAAAAGAAAAACCAATCATTGTTCATCCTTGAAGGAATAAACCAAAGATTTAGTTATTTTTGTTTCCTAGAAATTAATAAGAGACAGCATTTTGGGATTATATAAAAATCTTTTTAAACAAACAGCCATATATGGACTCGCGACGGTTTTACCGCGAATGTTCAGCTTCTTATTGGTTCCGCTTTATACCGATTTATTGCCAAAGGCCGAGTATGGAAAAGTATCCGTTATTTTTGCCTACATGATCTTTTTCAATGTTATTTTGGCTTATGGAATGGAAACAGCTTTTTTCAGGTTCTACAACAATGAAAAAGATAAAAAGTCGGTGCTGGAAACCTCTATGGTTTCTATTTTTTGGACTACAATACTCTTTTTATTTGCCGCTTTGTTATTTCGCAATACTTTAGCGGTATGGTCTGGAATAGATTCTCAGTATATCTCTTATACTATTTGGATTCTGGCTCTGGATGCTTTAGTTATTATACCTTTTTCAAAATTAAGAGCGTATCAAAAACCAATGGTATACGCGATCATTAAAATTGGGAATGTGCTGGTAAATTTGATACTAAGTGTACTGTTTTTGCTTTATTTTCCTAAATTGACAGAGGTAAACCCAGATGGTTTTGTGAGTTCTTTGTATGTAGAGAATTTTCAAATGGGATATATTTTCCTGGCTAATATTATAGCCAGTTTATTGACTTTTGTAGCAATTTCCCCTGATTATGTGTATTTAAAATGGAAATTTGATTTCCAATTATGGAAAAAAATGATGCGTTATGGAATGCCCATCATGGTTGCCGGAATTGCCTTTGCTATTAATGAACAATTTGATAAAATTCTTTTGTCTAAATTATTACCGCCCAATATTGCCGAAGCAGAAGTGGGTGTCTATTCGGCTTGTTATAAATTAGGTTTGTTTATGGTTTTGTACCGTACGGCTTATACTTTGGGAATTGAACCTTTTTTCTTTAGCCATGCCTCAGATAAAAATGCGCCACAGACTTATGCGATGGTAACCAAATACTTTGTCATCTTTGGTTCTTTTATTTTATTGTCGGTAATTGTATTTGCTGATCTTTTTAAATTGTTGATGATTCGTGACAGTTCCTATTGGGTTGCAATGAAAGTGGTTCCTTTAATTATTTTGGCCAATTTCTTTTTGGGGATTTACACGAATCTTTCTGTTTGGTATAAATTGATCGATAAGACTTATATTGGTGCTTATATTTCAATAGTAGGAGCGCTAATTACTTTGGCGCTTAATTATTTGTTGATTCCATCAATGAGTTATATGGGGTCGGCCATTGCAACTATTGCTGCTTATGGAAGTATGATGCTCATTTCCTACTATCTGGGCAATAAATATTATCCGATTCCTTATGATTTAAAAAAAATAGGAGCCTATCTTTCGCTATCCATATTTTTCTCTGTGGTATCTTTTTACGGTTTTAGAGAGAATTACTTCGTAGGAATTGCGTTATTAATCATATTCCTGTATTTTATTTATTACAACGAAAAAGAAATATTAATCAAAATTATAAAACGTAAAAATTATTCGTAGGGACAAGTCGTGACTTGTCCCTACCAGATGTCATGACTGATTCCCAATTTATCATAAAAAACACAAAATGAACATAAACATTATCAATAAATCACAACATGCTTTGCCTAACTATGAAACCATAGCTTCGGCTGGAATGGATTTAAGAGCCAATCTTACCGAATCGATAACATTACAGCCTTTAGAAAGAACCATTGTAAAAACAGGTCTTTTTATGGAATTGCCCATAGGTTATGAAGCGCAAGTAAGACCAAGAAGCGGACTGGCTTTCAAAAACGGAATAACGGTCTTAAACAGTCCCGGAACTATTGATGCCGATTATCGCGGGGAAATAGGCGTGATTTTAGTAAATTTATCCAATCAGGATTTTGTGATTCAAAACGGGGAACGTATTGCCCAATTGATTATTGCAAAACACGAACGTGCAGACTGGATTGAAGTTCAGGAATTAACGGAAACATCAAGAGGCGAAGGCGGATTTGGTAGCACAGGAGTGAAATAATAGCAGTTTACAGTGATCAGTATTCAGTTTTACTATTAAAAAAAATAGAAATAAATAAACTTCGTGAACTTTGCGTGTCATCCTGAGCTTGTCGAAGGACTTCGTGAACTTTGCGTTTAAAAAAATATTTAATGAAAATAATTGTACCAATGGCAGGACGCGGTTCGCGTCTACGTCCACATACATTAACTATTCCTAAGCCATTAATTCCGGTTGCAGGAAAACCAATTGTACACCGATTAGTAGAAGATATTGCAGCTGTTTTAAATCAAGATATTGAAGAAATAGCTTTTATTATCCATGAAAGTTTTGGAGAAAAAGTAGAACAGGATTTAATTGCCATTGCTGAAAAATTAGGAGCCAAAGGAACCATTTATTATCAAAATGAAGCTCTTGGAACAGGCCACGCCATTATGTGTGCCAAAGATTCACTTTCTGGACCAGCCGTAATTGCTTACGCAGATACTTTAATTAGAGCTGATTTTGAATTAGATCCCGCTGCTGATTCGGTAATTTGGGTAAAACAAATTGAAAACCCAGAGGCTTTTGGAGTTGTGAAATTGAACGAAAATAGTGAGATTATCGAATTGGTAGAAAAACCACAGGAATTTGTGAGTGATTTGGCCGTTATCGGGATTTACTATTTTAAAGATATTGCGGTATTAAAAGATGAATTGCAAAATGTTTTAGATAATAATATCCAAAATGGTGGTGAATACCAAATTAATGATGGGATCAAAAACATGATGGCAAATGGAAAAATATTTAAAACAGGTGAAGTAAGTGCTTGGATGGATTGCGGGAACAAAGATGTAACTGTGGAAACTAATTCCAGAATGTTGAACTTCTTACACAATGATGGTGTAAATCTTGTTGCGCCCAGCGTGAAACTAGAAAATGCAACTATCATCCCACCTTGTTATATTGGAGAAGATGTGGTGTTGATCAATGCAACGGTTGGACCAAATGTTTCTTTAGGCAAAGGATGTCATGTGGTAGATAGTACGATAAAAAACAGCTTGGTTCAAACACATGCCCACATAAAAAATGCTAATTTAGACAATGCCATGATTGGTAACCATGCGAGTTTTGACGGTAATTTCACCAGTATCAGCATTGGGGATTATTCGGTATTGGAATAATTATTTGATTTCAATTTCCGGTAAGGTTTTTGAATTTTATAAAAAGACAATGAAAAAGGTTTCAGCATTATTAATTCTATTCTCGGTTTTGCTAAGCAATTCAGCTTTGCTATGGGCACAAACCGAGCCGGAAGACATAAAGCTGAATACGGATAAATTTCAGGAATTTTTTTACGAGTCACTTAAACAAAAAGGAATTGAAAACTATGATAAAGCGATTTTGGCTTTAGAAAAATGTTTGGCCATAGAACCGGAAAATGCAACGGTTCATTTCGAATTAGGGAAAAATTATTTGGCTTCCAAAGACTATAAAAATGCCTATATTTCTTTTGAAAAAGCCACAAAAATTGATCCTACTAACAAATGGTTTTGGATAGGCTTGTACGACGTGGATTATGCCACAAAGGATTTCAATCGCGGTATTATTACCATTCAAAAGCTGATCGAATTTGACCCCAGATTCAAAGAAGATTTGGCCTCACTTTACATGAGTACGAGTCAGTTTGACAAGGCATTAGAACTGATTAACGAACTCAATGCTACGTTTGGAAAATCAGAACGCAGGGAATCCTACAAGACTCAAATTTTGTCTCAAGGAAAATATCAAAATGTAGAAATAGCTAATTTATTAGAGCAAATAAAGAATAATCCCAAAGAGGAATCGAATTATATTTCTCTGATTTATTGGTACTCTAAAAATAATGAAACCGATAAAATGCTGGAAACGGTACGAAAACTGGAAACGGCAATTCCTACTTCTGAATGGGCGCAGCTGAGTTTATTTAAAAGTCATTTAGAAAATAATGACGGAGAAAAAGCGGTAAAAGCAATGAATATAGCTTTGGCAAGCAGTAAAATAGATTCTAAAATAAAACACCGAATCTTGAATGAGTTTTTGATTTTCACTAATAAAAACCCTCAATTCACAGCCGATTTAGAAAAGGCGGTTAGTTATTTTGATAATGATCCAGAAGTGAATGTGGCCAAAGAAATAGGGAAGTTTTATCACAATAAGAAACAATGGGATAGAGCGATTGGGTATTATGACAAAGCGATTTCAAAAAGTACTGAGACCGATATCGAAACCAATTTGCTATTGTTTCAGGCCTATGCCGAAACACAACAATTTGAATTGCTAAGCAAAAGAGCAATCAATATGGTAGATTTATTCCCAACTCAGCCGCAGTTTTATTATTATTCAGGATTGGCTTACAATCAGTTGAAGCAATTTAAAAAAGCGAAAGACATATTAGAAATGGGATTGGATTATCTGGTTGACGATAAAACATTGGAAATAAATTTCAATATTCAACTGGGAGAAGCCTTTAATGGTTTGGGAGATGTAAAGAAAAAAGAGTTTTATTTTTCTAAAGCCAATCAATTATTAAAAAAATAAAATTTAAATGAAAAAATGTTTAGCAGGACTATTAGTAGTCATTATTATGGTTTCCTGTAAATCAAAGGCAGTAGTAGCCTCAGCAACTACTCCGGTGACTTATATGAAGGCAAAGAAAATAATAGAAAATCATTACAACAATAAAAATGATTTTTCTACATTATACATTAAAGCCGATGCGAGATATGCCGATGACAAGCAAACACAAAATGTTACCGCTGAGATAAAAATAAAGAAGGACGAGCAAATATTGGTAAGCATCCGTTTTTTGGGAATCACCATGGCCAAAGCTTCCATAACTCCTACTGCAGTGGGCTATTATGAAAAAATAAAAGGCACTTATTTTGAAGGAGATTTCAGTTCTTTAAGTCAATGGTTAGGTACTGATTTGGATTATAATAAAATCCAAAACCTATTAGTTGGTGAGGCCTTGGACGATTTGAAGGAAGGAAAATACACAGAATCCTTAGTAGAACATTTGTACCGATTGGATGATGTAGATAATGAGAATACCAAAAAAACCTTCTATTTAGATTCGGATAATTTCAGTATAAAAAAGCAGGAAATAACCCAAACGGCCGAGGGTAGAATGATTCAAGTGGCTTATGCTAACAATAAAGTATTTAACGAAGTTGTTATCCCCACAAGTGTTATGATAAACACCTATCAAAAGAAAGGAAAAACAGAAATCAATTTAGATTATAACACTATTTCTTTCAATGAAGAACTTTCTTTTCCATATAGTGTACCAAATGGGTACAAAAGAGTTATAATTAAGTAAATTTGCAAAAAAACATTTTTTTAAGATGCCAAAATTTCTCCTAAGCCTACTATTTTTATGCATGACTTCAGTTATGTGGAGTCAGTCTTCTCAACAAGAAAAGCTAGAACAGCGAAAAGCCCAGATTCAACAGGAAATAAGAGATAACGAAAAGTTATTGCAGTCTGTGAAATCAAAGGAAAAATCAGCGGTGAATATTTACACGATTCAAAAAAACAAAATAAGACTGAAAGAAATCCTGATTAATACAACCGAAAGACAAACCAAACTTTTGGCAAATGACATGTACATCAATCAGTTGGCAATCAATAAACTTAATAGAGAATTAGAGGTTCTTAAAGAAGATTATGCTAAGATGATAGTAAAATCATATAAAAGCCGTTCTGAACAAAGTAGGGCGATGTTCATATTGTCATCGGAGAATTTTTTGCAGGCTTATAAAAGAGCGCAATATCTTAAACAATATACTAGTTTTAGAAAAAATCAAGGAGAAGAAATCAAGGGTAAGTCTACTGAATTGGCAGCTTACAATGATAAATTAAACGTTCAAAAAGTAGCCAAACAAAAACTATTGGCCGAAAATAAAAAAGAAAGAGCAGCTCTTGAAGTAGAGAAGAAAGAGCAAGAAAAGCTAGTCAATGCAATTAAGAAAGATAAAAACCGAATTGTATCTGACATTAGAAAGAAGCAAAGAGAAGCGAAAACAATTGAAAAACAAATTGATCGTTTAATACGTGAAGCGATTGCTGAAGCAAATAGAAAAGCGGCTTTAGAAAGAGCGAAAGCAAAAGCCTTAGCTAATAATTCTAAAGCAAGTCCTAAAGAAGTTGCGGCAGCGGCAGCCAAAGCACCCGTTTCTTCTTCCAGAATAGAATTGACACCAGAATCTAAACTAATCGCTGATAGTTTTAGAGCGAATAAAGGACGATTACCTTGGCCTGTAGAAAAAGGATTTGTTTCACTGGGTTATGGTAGCCAGGCGCATCCTGTATACAGTACTTTGGTGATCAATAACAGTGGATTAGAAATTACCACCAATGATGGCGCCATGGCAAGAGCGGTTTTTGGAGGAGAAGTGACCAGTGTTATTGTTTTATCTCCAATAAATAAAGCAGTGGTAGTCCAACACGGAGATTATTTTACGGTTTATCAAAACTTGAGCTCAGTATCTGTAAGTAAAGGGGATAAAGTGAATGAAAAACAAAGTTTAGGTAGAATAAGAACCAGTAGTGAAACGGGTAAAACAGTACTTAAGTTTTTACTTTCACAGAATACAACTTATACTGATCCAAAAGCTTGGTTGTCTAATAGATAAGCTGTTTTTGTTGTTATAATAAAAAAGCCCTGTTTTATTCGAGAATGATAAAACAGGGCTATTTTTTTATGAAGTCAGCTTTGCTACTAATTTTTAAAACTACTTTCCATATTTTTTAAAAGTGATTCAGCTGACCAGCCTCCAGGGACTATAATGCGTCTAATAGTATAAAGCGGATCAATCGAATCTCTTTTGGCAGAAAGGATATATGCCATTTTATAACCGGCTTTTTTTACCTCAGGAATAGCTTCTTTGTCCCATAATCCAAAAGGATAAGCGAAATATGGCACCGGTTTACCAATGATTTCTTCCAGTTTCTTTTTAGGTTTTAGCAATTGGGTATTCCAATCCTCATCTGAATATTTAGTGACCATGTGGTGATCCCAAGTATGAGCTGCTATCACATGTCCATTATCAGCTAAACTTTTAATTTGATCTTTTGTCATATAGTTAGGACGGTTAATGGAGACAGTCATTATAAAAAAGACTCCTTTTAAACCTTGTTTTTTCATTTCTGTAGCTCCTATGGTGAATTGTTCCTCACGGGTATCGTCAAATGTAATCATGACAGGCTTAGTAGGCAATGGTGTATCATAAACCAAATAATCATAGAGTTGGTCCGGCAAGATGGTTTGATAGCCATTATCATGCAAGGCTTTCATTTGTTCGGCAAAAGCCTCTGGAGTAACGGAATAGGTTTTCATGTCGCTACTGTCTCCGGGTAGAATTTTCCGGATGCGGTGGTAGCATAATACCGGAACTTCTTTTTTGGATAGTATGGTGGCTGAATTAGCCATCAATAACTTAGCTTCCATTTTTTTCTTGCTAATGGAAGATACTTTGGAAATGTCCTTGTTGATTTCGGCTTCTTTTTTTTGGCAACTAAGAACTAGAGAAATACAAATAAAAAAGAAAAATACAGATTTTTTCATACTTCAAATTTTAAGATTTCCCAATTTATTGGTATTGAATGTAAACGGGTTTTGGAGTAAATTTCAGAAGTTCCTCTGGAGTGTACAGGCCGTTTGGGTTGTTTTTAGTATCATTTTTATAAAATAATTTAAAGCCTGTAAACTGAATTGGCTCTCTATAGATGTAACTTAAATAAGTCGATCTTTTTAGAATTTTACTGCCAAAACCATCCATATCAATCACAACTTGTACTTCTGGAACTGTTTTTATTTTTTTGTAATTGGTGAGCATACCTTGGGTAAAGCGATGTATCACAAGTACTTTAGGTGCCAACTTATTTTCACGGACAATTTTTGCGAGAATATCAATAGCGTCATTGACATCATCAGCGGTAAAACTGCCAATTTTAGTGCCAGGAACTTCTCCATTTTTCAATGAAAATTCAGGATCGATTCCTAAGTGAACCTGAGGTAATTTTAAATATTTTTCAAGTTCGCTAACTTCGGTTTTTAGGGAGCTATGTCCCACTTGGATATCCAGAAATACTAAAGCATCAATAGGTTTTGCCCAGTCTAAAATAGTGTCTATTTGTTTAAAAGGCATGCGCATGCGGTGCATATTATCTTTTCCGGGTGCACCTTGGGCAGTTACTGCGATATAGTGCAAAGCGGGAATAGCCTTCATGGTAGAATCTGCGGCTTGCCACTTTGCCACTTCGCCCTGTAATTTTTGAATCATCTCTGCTCTTGGAAGTTCTCCTAGAATCCCCATTCTTTTAGAATAAAGATTACCGTAATAGGCTATAATTCTATGATAAGGCAATATTGCGCCGTTAAGCGGATATGGAGTTTTGACAGGCCATCTGCCAGTAGTGTCTTTATTACTGAGATGTAACATTCTTTTGTTGTAATCGGCTGTGTCGATTGTGGTAACTGCTTTTTTATTTACAACATTAGGGCTTACAGCCGTTTCTGTTTCTGGTTGTTTTTTTGAGTTTACATCGTCTGCAGCTTTGCCTTTGTTACAACTGGAAATGCTAAATAAAGTGATACATATAATGAAGGCGATTGCGGAATTTTTCATAAAAATAATCTTCGATTTAATACAAAGGTAAAGCTTTTAATGAACGAGAGATTTATTAGTATAGTATTCTTAACATCTATTTATTAGGGACTATTTTTAAAATTCCTTTGTTCTCCACAGCCAGATAAATATAGCCATCCGGACCTTGAGCGACATTGCGCAAGCGCCCAATATCTGTAGCTATTTTTTGTCTTCCAATGATTTTATTTCCGTTTAATTTTAGCAGTTCCAGATATTGGAATTTTAAGGAGCCCACAAGTAAATGTCCTTTCCAATCAGGATACCGGTCAGAGGTTACAAATGCCATTCCGCTTGGGGCAATTGAGGGCACCCAATAATAGATTGGATTTTCAATCCCTTTTTTTTCTGTTTTAGTACTGATGTCACTGCCGTCATAATCGATTCCATAGGTAACAATAGGCCAGCCATAATTGGCTCCTTTTTTTATGATGTTGATTTCATCGCCTCCTTTGGGTCCATGTTCGTGTTCCCAAATAGCACCCGTAAACGGATTTTTGGCTAAACCTTGAGGGTTGCGGTGTCCATAGGAATAAATTGCTTCTTTACTGCCTTGCTTTCCTACAAATGGATTGTCTTTTGGAATGCTTCCGTCATCATTAAGGCGGTATATTTTCCCATTGTCCCTGCTGATGTCTTGTGGATTAATAAAATGATCTCCGCGTTCTCCTGCCGAAAAATACAAATATCCGGCATTGTCAAAAACGATTCGGGAACCAAAATGCTGGCCTTTAGTAGTGTTGGGTGAGCATTTATAAAGTGATTGAATATTGATCAGGCTTTCATTTTTGAGTTGGGCGCGAATGAGTCGAGTGTTGCCGCCTTTGCCCGTGCCTTCGCTGGAGGCTAGTGTCAGGTAAATCCAGCCGTTTTTAGTATAATTGGGATGTAAGGCAATGTCAAGTAAACCGCCTTGTCCCTGATTATAAACTTCAGGCACGTTTTTTATTTGTGCTTTTCGACCGTTTTTGATACGGTATAGTAAACCACTTTTTTCAGTGACTAATAGGCTGCCATCTGGAGTCCAGGCCATTCCCCAAGGAATAGGAATTCCGTTAGCGACGGTTTCTAGTTTATAGTTCTTTAACTCCTCTTGAAGAGGGATGTCATTTGGATTGGGTTGTGCTTGGCAATTTAAAAAAAAGAAAGGCAGCAATAAGAATTTGAGTTTATCCATGATTTTGTTTTTTTGGTAGGTGCTTGATTTAAAGATAGTAAAAGAAAATCATTGGCTGGCTTTTTTTTAGGATTTTGGAGGATTATTTTATCGGAAATGAAAAAAGACCATCCAGAAGGACGGTCTTTTAAGGGGCTACTCTTAGAACAATAGAGTAGCAAATAAAAACAACGTTTATTTTTTTAAGCTTTAAAGAAGCTTTTAGGAGCTAGTGTTGGTATTTTTCATCAGTTAGTGTTTCCATAAAAGCAACTAATGCCTTTTTTTCTTTTTCGGTAAGGTTTAGTTGATCAGAAGACAAGCTTTGATTTTCAACGATTGTTCCAGAGCCTTGACCTCCGCCTTTATTGTAAAAATCGATTACTTCTTCTAAAGTAGAGAATACACCGTTATGCATGTAAGGCGCTGTTATCGCAACGTTTCTAACGGTTGGTGTTTTGAACGCGTTTTTTAATTGAGGCATTTGGTATTGGATGTATCTTCCTAAATCGGGGCTTATTTTTAAACTGTTTTTTTCTGCTGGTGTACCAATGATCTCGTGTTCGGTTTTATTAAATTTTGGAGGAACTGTTCCGTTGAATAGGGGAATGAAATGACAAGTAGCACATTTGGCTTTGCCTGAAAACAGATTAAAACCTAGTTTTTCTTCGAAAGTAAAATCATTGGATTCTCCGCGAATGTATTTGTCAAATTTACTGTCGAATGCATTTAGGGAACGAATATAACTCGCCAAGGCATTTTGAATTTGCCATTGCTCTATTTTTTTGGATTTTGGGAATGCCGACTGAAATGACTTCAGATAGTTTTTATCTTTATTTAAATGTGCCATAATATCCGATATGTTGCCATGCATCTCCTCTTTATTTTGAATGACATCAGTACTTTGTTTCTCTAGGTCTAATTGACGCATGTCCCAAAACTGGGCGTTTTGCAAGGATGCATACGTTAAAGTGGGTGTGTTTCGACTCAGGCGACCTCCTTGTAAGGAATTGTTGGTTTTTAAATTATCTGTAAATGCCAAATCGGGATTATGACAAGAGGCACAATTTCTAGTCTTGTCCTTAGAAAAGGAATTTTCATTAAAAAGTTGTTTTCCCAAGGCTGCTTTTTGGGCAGTATATTGGTATTCTTTTGAAGGAATGAACGCATTTACATCAAAGGCATCTTTGTCAAAAATAGTGGCAGCATTTGGATTTACCACATTGTTTTTGTCTATGTTTTTTATAGCATTTGTTTTCTGAAATGCAATTAAATTTTTGTGGATTGGGTTCAAGAAATTCTTGATAAAATAAGCCCTGTCGAAAGTGTTAAAATCCGAATTGGAATGGCAATATTTTTCTGCCTCAAGACACAAATCCTTTATTTTTTGTTCTATTTGTTTTGATTTTTCTCCTTTGTAATCCATTTTGTCAATCAAAATACCTAAAGCATTCAAGCTTGTTTTTGTTTCCGGGATGGATTGCAGAGCGATAGGAGAATCAAATCCAGTAATTCCCAGTGCAAGAATGCGGTTGATTTGCATTTTGGATGCATCTATAACAAAATCATCCGAAATGGTGATTACGCTCAAACTTTGTTTCACCTGATTCAAATTAGCCTTAATCATTTTAATTTCTCGAATTAAATCGATATTGTTTTTGGGCTCATAATTTGGATACAACAGTTCTTCTATAACTTGAAAGCCATTTGGAGGCAAAAATTTATTTTCGGCAACTTCTAGCTCGTCTAAAGCGGGACCGTTAATGAATCGCGCTGGATCTGGTGTAAAATATTCCACCGCCCATTCTATTTTTTTATAGGATAGTCTAGTTGCTTTGAAAGCTTCGCAAAGCTTTTTTTGATCCGTTTCTTTTTCGGCAATCTGTAGAAATTCATTGGTTTTTTGTTCAAATTTTTCAACATCTGCCAGCAGTTCCTCTTGGATACTTAGACGGCTATATTCTTTTTCACAACCCAAGAGCAGCAGTGCAAGGGTGCAGTTGAGAATAAGAATAATTTTTAGGGAACAAATGCTTTTACTGAATTTCATTTTAGGTAAAATAAAAACAAAGGCAACCCTTGAAAGAGTTGTCTTTGTTTATGGGTATCAAAAATTATTTTTGTACGTTTCTAATAATTACGGTTTGACCTCCTTCTTTATTGGTGTTTACACCACTTCCATCAGGATTTAAGAAGGCATCTTTTTGCCAAGTATGAGGGTGAATGTTTACAATAAATGTATTTGGCACTCCTATCACATCAGAGATGTCTTCCATAGCTCCGTATTCCCAACTTCCCAGTTTAGTAGTTCCGGTTTGATTGTAGGTTGCATTCCAAGCGGCATCGTCTCTTTTATGATTCATGGTCAACCATGGTTTGTTTACTTTTGTAGCAATATTGTATTGCCAGATATAAGAGTCGTGTTTTGCATCTGCATAGTAAGAATCTCCATCCTCTTGGATGTAAACATAATTCTCAGTCACACAAATATTATCTGGATTGATGATTCCGGTTCCAGGAGTAGAATCGCCTTCTACTACTAATTCTAGTTTTCCTGATAATGGACTATTCTCGTTTAAGACCAATTTGTATACTCTACCCCACATGGTGTATCCGGCAACTGGAGCGCCACCACTGGCTTGACCTGTAGCTGTAAAATAGATCTCTCGGTTGTTTTTAGCAGAACCTTTTCTATAATCTACATCTTCCACTCTTGAAAAACGGATGGCACCTAAATTATTTACGGCAGTATTAATAGCGGCTCCTGTTATGTTTTTGGCATTCGGAATTTCTACAAATGACACATCAAAAGAGTTGCCCACAGTCATGGAAGTTTCAGCTTGTACTCCGTCATTTCTTTTTAAGGCATATAATTTACCGTTAGTAAGGTCGCCAACAACATCGCTTACATACATGATGACTTGTCCAGCACTGGTATGGCCGGTTGAATAGCCTTGGTCTTCGCCAATAAGAATTACTGTTTTGCCGGAATAAGCTGCTTTTGTAAGCGGAACAGCATTTTCCATACTCGCTTTACCTAAGGCTGGTAAAACACGGTCTGTTCTGCTTTTTTGGCTGCTTAAGCTGAAAGGATCAATGCCGTGTACCATACTTTCTTCGCCACTTTCTCCAGCGGTTAAAAACATAGGGCCAAATCCGTGAATTGCCGGAGTTGCCAAAGTTGCAGAACACAAACGGGTCATGCCTCCAATTCCGTCAACGATATAATCTCCTTTTACCGGTTTTAAGGTTTTGTCAAAATAGACTCTGGAAACCGATTTTAATATTTCATGGTTCGTAATCATCATGTAACCGTCCCCGCTTGGATCTTTCATAAATCCGGCTCCATCAGGTTGTGCTCCATAAACGAAACCAGGTGATTGTGCCAATACATCAGTACTACTGATTAATGAAGTAATCTTTAGGTTTTCAAAACCTTCTTTGGCTACTACCAAAGCAGGCATAGATGAGCTGTTAAAATCAATCAAAGGATTCGGTTTGCTCTCGTTAGTATCATCTTGGCAACTTACAGCCGCTAAGCTTACGACAGATAAAAGTCCGAGTTGTTTCAGGTAATTAAATTTCATGATTCGTTTTTTGAATTATTTTTTACAAAGAAACAGTGAAGGAATCGGAAAGAGGTTATGAGACTTTATGGAAATAGTGACTATTTCGTTAAGCGTAGGTAAGGGGAATATTACCAAGTTAATTTAGAGTAAATAGAAACAAAAGGAGGTTTCTTAAATCATTGCGGTTTTGATTATATTGTCTTTATGATAAAGAAAGAACAATGAAAAACAGAAAATTCAATTTCGTTCAGCACAGGGCAGCTATTTTTTAAGCTTGATTTTTACCGCTCAATAACTTCAATAATTGATCTGAAGTAAGGCCATCGATTATCCATTTTTGTAGGACAAATTGAACTTGCTAAGCCGCAATAAGCTAATCTTTTAAAAAGTCTTTAACCGTAAGAAAAAACACATTAATCCAGGCTTTTAGACTAAAAAACAACACAAAATCACCTAACAGATAAAGCATAGATAAAGCATAGATAAAGCATAGATAAAGCATGGATAGTGTATGGATAGTGTATGGATAATGTATGACTGAAGTATCAAAACTGGAAAGCAACAATAAAACACTAAAAAAGAGCCAACCTAAGCACTAAAAATCACTTATCGAATTCCTACAAAAAACCACTTAGGAGGGATAAGGAATAATTAGAAAAACAGAAGCTTTTAAATCAAGATTCAGAGGAGTGAGAAATATTGATTTTTTCCTTTTAGGCCAACTTCAATTTATGCATAATTTTTGAAATTCCACAGCTTTTCGCATTGATCCAAAATAGCTCTGGATGATAGATAATTCGACCCATAAAACAAAAAAGCCTCTACATTGCTGTAAAGGCTTTCTATCAGTAGCTCCCCCTCTTGGGCTCGTCCCGATTGCTATCGGGACAAGGATCCTCTGGATCAGGTGTATTTTTCTAATAATTTTTCACTTATTTCAGAATGCATTTTTAAATTCTGGAAATAGATTCTACTTTTCATGGCTTTGATATGTTTTTCAATTTTTCTTGCTTGAGAAATATCATTACAATCTATTTGATAGAAAATAGCCCAATCGTCCGTTATTTTTGAGTATGCTTTAGAAAATTCTTTTTCATTATGCCATTTTAAACGATTGTGTAAATTAGAAGTTTCGCCAACATAATAGGAATCTAATTTTTCGGAGAATAATATATAAACGAAGTGTCCCATATTCAAATATAAACAAAAAAAGCCCGACATTGCTGTCAGGCTTTTGAAAGCTCCCCCTCTTGGGCTCGAACCAAGGACCCTCTGATTAACAGTCAGATGCTCTAACCAACTGAGCTAAGGAGGAAACTGTATATTTTAAATGTAATTAAGAACGTTTTGTTGTGCTTTCGTCGATGTTGTTTGTTCGTCTAAGCGGTTGCAAAGATAGGCTATCATTTGGTTTCTGCAAATAAAAATCAAACTTTTTTTAATTTTTTTTACTTGCCAATAATTGCTTTGTAAATATCGTTTCCATTGGCAAATAAAAGCAGGGTTATAAGTAAAACAAAACCAACCATTTGGGCGTTTTCTAGAAATTTATCGCTCGGTTTCTTGCCTGAAATAATTTCGTATAATAAAAACATTACATGACCTCCATCAAGCGCCGGAATAGGTAATAAGTTCATTACTCCAAGCATAATTGATAGTAAAGCCGTGATAGACCAGAAAACTTCCCAGCTCCATGTACTCGGAAAAATATCAAATATGGCTTTAAAACCACCTACTTGTTTGTAGGCTTTGGTTTCAGGATTGAAAATCATTTTCAATTGTTTTCCATAACCTATTAATTGGTCTTTTCCTTTGGTAATTCCCACCGGAATAGATTCCATGAAACTAAATTCTTGCTTACTTACTTTATAGTAGCCTAATTTCTCTAATGATTCCATGCTTATGCCACCTAGATTTACTCCTAGCGTACCTTCTTTAGAAACTTTTACATTGATGCTTTCCTCTTTTTGATTGCGCAATACAATTGCAGGAATGGTTTTTCCTTTATTATTTTCTAAAATCAATTTTGCTTCATCGATGTATTTCGCTTTTTGACCGTTTAGAGAAAGGACTAAATCTTTTGCTTGTAATGCTTTATTTGGTGATTCCTCACTTACGGCACCGATTGCAAATGGCATTCTGATACCTACGATTGGTGATTTTTCAATTTTAGATAATTGATCTACAAAGTCATTCGGCATTTTTATAGACTGTTCAACTCCGTTTCTTTCAATCAGAACCTCTTTGGCCATAATAATTTTCATATTGATGTCGTTGTCAAACTTGATGATTTTTGTGCCATCAACGGCCAAGATTTTATCACCCGTTTTGAAACCGGCATTTAGCATGACTTGGTTCTCGATTAAAAGACCGTCTTTCAAATCAGCATTGGCAATATAGGTGTCGCCATAAGCAAAGGCCATTCCGATATAAATAATGAAAGCCAAAATAAAATTGACAGTAACTCCACCCAACATGATAATCAAACGTTGGTAAGCGGGTTTAGAACGGAATTCCCAAGGTTGTGGTGGCAAAGCCATTTGTTCCTTATCCATACTTTCGTCAATCATCCCGGAAATTTTTACATATCCGCCTAGAGGTAACCAACCGATTCCGTATTCGGTTTCACCAATTTTCTTTTTTATAAGTGAATATTTCACGTCAAAAAATAAGTAGAATTTTTCGACTCTGGTTTTGAATAATTTAGCAGGAATAAAATGTCCTAATTCGTGAAGTATAATAAGTAATGATAAGCTCAATAAAAATTGAGAAAGCTTGATAAATAGATCCATTTTTTAATTTTAATTCTTTTTACAACTCACAAAAGTAAGGTTTTCTATTTGTTTTATTGACAATTATTGTTCCAGAGCGTTTTAAAAGTTTGTTAATTAAATCGAATTTGAATCCTTAGTTTCAATTATGTCCTGTAACTTTACTTTTTTCGAAAATCAGGACTCCTTTTTTTAGATTTAAATTACTTTAAAAATTACGTATTATGTCTTCAAAATTATTTTCTACTCTTCAAATAAAAAGCATTTCGCTTAAAAACAGAATTGCAATTTCGCCAATGTGTCAGTATTCGTCCGAGGATGGTTTTGCCAATGATTGGCATCTCGTGCACTTAGGCAGTCGTGCCAGTGGAGGAGCGGGATTGATTATTCAAGAAGCTACTGCTGTTTCCCCAGAAGGTCGAATTTCCCCCGAAGATGTGGGAATTTGGAAAGATGAACATATTGAAAAATTGCAGGAAATCACCCGATTCATCAAAAGTCAAAATGCGGTTGCCGGAATTCAATTGGCGCATGCCGGACGCAAGGCCAGTTCCGCATCTCCTTGGAATGGCGGAAGAAAGGTGGCGGTAGAAAATGGAGGATGGGCTACTGTAGCGCCTTCGGCAATAGGCTTTCATGAAAATGAAATGGCTCCGTTTGCCTTGGATAAAACGGGTATTCAAAAAGTGATTTCCGATTTTAAAGCAGCCACCAAAAGAGCGGTTCAAGCAGGTTATCAGCTTCTGGAAATTCATGCTGCCCATGGTTATTTATTGCATCAATTCATGTCGCCTTTGTCTAATTTAAGAACCGATGAATATGGAAGAAGTTTCGAAAACAGAATCCGTTTGACCATGGAAGTTCTGGAAGCGGTACAATCTGAATGGCCAAAAGACTTGCCTTTATTTGTTCGAATATCAGCTACAGATTGGGCGGATGGCGGCTGGAATATCGAAGAATCAATCCAACTTTCGAAAATTTTAAAAGAAAAAGGAGTCGATTTGATCGATGTATCTTCGGGTGGAGCGGTGTCACATCAGCAAATTCCGTTGGGACCCAATTACCAAGTTCCTTTTGCAGAACAAATAAAAAAAGAAACCGGAATATTGACCGGAGCCGTGGGACTAATTACAAAATCAGATCAGGCGGAAGAAATCCTCGCTAGCGGAAAAGCCGATTTAGTTTTATTTGCCAGAGAATCATTAAGAAATCCCAATTTAGGATTAACATTTGCCCAAGAACTAAATGCCGATGTTCCATGGCCTAAACAATACGAAAGAGCTAAAAATAAATAAAAAAAAATGCAAAAAATAAAAACAGCACTGCTTTCTTACGGCATGTCTGGAAAAGTTTTCCATGCTCCGTTTTTGGATATTCATCCAGGATTTGAACTGCTTGGCTCTTGGGAAAGAAGTAAAAAATTGATTCAAAATGATTATCCTTTGGCGAAAAGCTATGCTTCTTTGGATGATTTATTGAAAGATAATGTTGATTTGGTCATTGTCAATACGCCTGTGGAAACGCATTTTGAATATGCTAAAAAAGTCTTGCTGGCCGGAAAACATGCTATTGTCGAAAAAGCATTTACCACGACGCTGGCCGAAGCGCAGGAATTGGCTGCATTGGCCAAAGAAAAAGGATTAAAATTGGCCGTTTTTCAAAACAGAAGATGGGACAGCGATTTCAAAACCGTAAAGAAAGTTATTTCAGAGAATCTATTGGGCGATATTGTCGAGGCCGAATTTCATTTTGATCGTTACAATCCGAATTTGAGTCCAAAACAACACAAAGAAACGGCTAATTCTGGTGCCGGAATTTTGAAAGATTTAGGACCACATTTGATTGATCAGGCTTTGAGTTTTTTTGGTTTACCTCAAGCTGTTTTTGCAGATATCCGAATTACCAGAGCGCACTCTTTGGTAGATGATTATATCGATATTTTGCTGTATTATCCTGATGTAAGAGTGCGATTGAAAGCTGGGTTTTTTGTTCGCGAAGCCATTCCTTCCTATGTGATTCATGGCAAAAAAGGCTCGTTTTTAAAAGTGCGTGGCGATGTGCAGGAAGACGATTTAAAATTGGCTAAGAAACCAAATCTTGATATTTGGGGTAAAGAGCCTAAAACCAAAGAGGGAATTCTTCATACAGAGATTAATAATGATGTTTTGATCGAAAAGATCCCAACACTTCAAGGGAATTATTATGATTTTTTTGACGGAGTTTACAATTCTATTTCAAAGGATATGCCAGAACCGGTTACAGCGCAGGATGGGGTTCATGTCATGCAAATTATCGAAGCTGCAATACTAAGCAACAACCAAAAGAAAGTAATTGATTTATAGTTTTGCCTTTGGCAGAAAGCAAGAAATCTTCCCTAGAAACTCTGAAAGTAATTAGGGAAGATTTATTTTTATAAACAATAACGTTGTAATTTTAGTTAAAGAAGTAAGCAGGTTCACTGAGTTATGGCATTTTGTACCTTTGCAGAATTAAACTTCTAAAGTCAATCAATTTTGATAGATCTAAACTTCATATCCCGATTTAAAACCAAAGCTAAGTATAAGAAAACGTACAAAAATGCTAAGATTTCGTATCTCAATAGAATTCGTTGGGCAGTTTCTATGTTTTATTTTGCCATGGGTTTGTGTTTTGCCACTTGGGCCAGCCGAATTCCGGATATTAAATCGGCATTGCATCTAAGTGAAGGTCAGTTAGGAACTATTTTATTTGCATTGCCATTGGGACAATTAGTGATTATGCCTTTTTCAGGAAAATTAGTTACCCGTTTTGGTAGCCACCGTATTCTTATAATTTCGTTGTTATTCTATGCTTTTAGCTTGACAAATATTGGTCTGGCAACTCAAACTTGGCAGTTATTGGCGGGATTATTTGTATTTGGAATTTTTGGGAACTTGGCGAATATAGCTGTGAATACCCAAGGAGTCTATACCGAAGTGCTTTTCAAGAAAACAATCATGTCTTCTTTTCACGGGATGTGGAGTTTTGCTGGATTTACGGGCGCTTTGGTTGGTTTAGGAATGCTGGCATTAGAACTTACGCCTTATCATCATTTTCTGATAGTTGGCGGAATTGTATTGCTAATGGTAGCATTAAATTTTAAATTCTTGATAAAAGCCAAAGAAACCATTAAAGCTAAAAAGAAAAAAAGGTTCACCAAACCAGACAGTGCTTTAATTTGGCTGGGAGTAATTGGTTTCTGCGGGATGGCAAGTGAGGGTGTAATGTTTGATTGGAGCGGTGTTTATTTTAAGGATGTGATTAAAGCGCCGGGTGCATTAGTAATTTTAGGTTATACTTCGTTTATGATTATGATGGCCGGAGGTCGTTTCATTGGGGACGGTTTGATTCTTAAATTTGGGCGAAAAAAAGTCATGCAAATTAGCGGGCTGATGATTTCTACCGGACTTTTTGTTTCGGTATTTTTCCCGTATATCATTCCGTGTACTTTTGCTTTTATGCTTGTGGGATTAGGGGTTTCTACGATTGTACCAACAATTTATAGTGTGGCAGGAAAAAACCCAACAGTTCCTCCTGGTGAAGCACTGACAATTGTTTCGAGTGTGAGTTTTCTGGGGTTTTTAATGGGACCACCCGTGATCGGTTATATTGCCGAGTTGTTTGGTTTGCGATTCTCTTTCGCTTTTATTGGAATCTTCGGAATTTTGATAGCCCTTATGGTTTCCAGAATCAAAGCAATCGAGTAAAATACATTTACACTTTTTAAAAGCCGACATGTCCTAGAAAAACAGTCGGTTTTTTTTATTTTTATTGAAAATCAGTCACTTAACGATTTTTTTTACTATTTTTAACATTAGTATTCAAGCCGTTGTGTTTTTAAGTTGGTTTTGAATTCTAAATACCACTTTTCTATTTTTTTGTAGAGCCCAATTGGGTGATGCCTTTATTTCCAAAGACCTTTTTCTGTTGTTTCTGACATAGTATTCCTTTTCGGGATATTTTTTATGGACAGAAATGAAACAATCATTTTTTTATTTAACAGGCAAAATTTCCTGATTTATTAGGATTTTTTGGCGGAAAAGTAGAGACAGGCTTATGAGAAATGGTATTTTGTCACTCTTGTTTATTTTGCAGATGGGATTTGTTTTTGGCCAAAATAATGCCGGAATTTCGGGTAAGATTTTAGATGCGAAAACAATGCAACCCTTGACTTATGTAGTTGTTTCAATTCAAAACACAAATTGGATGCAACTGACAGCAACCGATGGGCAGTTTCTTTTTAATACTTTACCATCTGGGGATTATCTGATTCTTTTTCACAATCAGGGATACAAAGATGCTTTGGTTCCCATAAGTTTGAATGCGGGTCAGTTGCTCGACTTGGGAACTATTTTACTGGAAGAAGACCAAATTTTAGATCAGCAAAGTGGATTAATTCGGCTTTTCGAAAACGAACTGACAGATGACAATAGTGGTTCTGAGAGTACTTCGGGGCTTTTACAATCATCCAAAGATGCTTTTCAGCAGGCAGCCGCTTTCAATTGGGGACAGGCTCGATTCCGGGTACGCGGTTTGGACAGCGAGAATGCAACGACCATGATTAATGGCGTCGCGATGAACAAGCTTTATGACGGCAGACCGCAATGGAGCAACTGGGGCGGACTCAATGATGCTACTCGAAATCAGGAGTTTTCCATCGGGACCGCACCATCCGATTATACTTTTGGGGGTATTTTGGGAACGCAGCAAATCATTACTCGTGCTTCAATTTATAGGACTGGCGCCAGAATTACAGTATCAGGAACCAATACGAATTACAGTTGGCGTATGATGGGAACTTATGCTTCGGGCATGAGTAATGCCGGTTGGGCTTATGTGGTTTCGGCTGGAAAGCGCTATGCCGAAGAAGGTTATTTTGACGGAACTACTTATGATGCAAATTCGCTTTTTCTTAGTGTCGAAAAGAAATTGAACGAGCAACATTCGATTAACGTTACGGGCTTTTATACGCCCAATACCCGAGGAAAAAATTCGCCAAACACAGATGAGGTTAGGCAATTGACGAGTGAGAAATACAATTCCTACTGGGGTTATCAAAACGGTAAAAAAAGAAATGCGAGAGAAAAAACCATCGAAGAACCCATCCTGATGTTAAATCATTTTTTTAAAATAAATGATCACACTAATTTGAATTTCAGTGTGATGTATCAGTTTGGGAAAATAGCGAACAGTAATATCGATTATCAAAATGCCAATAGTCCGGATCCAACTTATTTTAGAAAAATGCCCAGCTATTACAGTTCGATGTATGCCAAAGACAATGGAGAGTTTTCGGGTGAGTTTATACCGGATTATGAGAATGCTGAGAAAAGTAAACTTGCATTTCTGGCAAATCCTCAAATCGACTGGGAGGCAATCTACCGAGCCAATCAGAATCCAATTGTGGGTAACAATGGAACCATAACAGCTTATGAACCGGCACAAAGTCATTATGTTTTATATGAAGATCGGACCGATGATCAAACCATTGTGGCAGCGTCTAACTTTAATTCGCAACTAAATGAAAATTTAATTTTGAATGTGGGTGCTTCGTTTCGGGATTTAAAATCTCACAATTACCAAAAGCTGTTGGATTTATTGGGAGGCGCTTTTTTTGAAGATATTGATGGATTTTATAACGGAAGCCAAGCGCAATCTGATTTGAATAATCCAAACCGTCAGGTGCTAGTGGGCGACGCTTATGGCTACAATTATAAGTACAGCGCTAATACTGTTGACGCTTTCAGTCAGTTTAAATTTTCTTATAATAAAGCCGATTTTTACTTGGCGCAATCCTTCAGTAGCACTAATTATCAAAGGGAAGGTTTGTATCGCAATGGAATTTATGAGACGACCTCTTTTGGTAAAAGTGAGAAAGTGCAATTCGAGAATTTTGGCTTCAAAGGAGGGATTACTTTTAAAATATCGGGCAAGCAATCATTGAATTTCAACGCAGCCCATTTGACCAAAGCACCCAGTCTTAGAAGCGCTTTTCCCAATGCGCGATTGAATAATTCGATTGTGGAGAACTTGAAAAGTGAAGTTGTCAATAGTCTTGATATTAGCTATACTTTTCGATCGCCCTATTTAAAAATGAGAGGAACAGCCTATTATTCGACCATAAAAGATGCTACTAAAATTTCCTTTTTTTATGCCGAAGGAATCTTTGACAATGAGGCGGGATATACTAATACCAATGCTTTTGTCAGCCAGACCTTGACCAATCTGAACCGCAAGAATATCGGAGCCGAATTAAGTTTGGAGTACCAACTCAGTACTACATTAAAAACAAGCTTTTCGGCGGCTTATGGGCAATTTACCTATGACAATAATCCTAAGGTAAGTATTAATAATGATGCGGTAGCCACTATTGAAAATACGAATCCATCGTATGATTTTGGGACAGCACTTTTAAAAAATTACAAGCAAGCAGGCATGCCACAGCAGGCGTATTGTTTAGGGCTCGAATATCGAGATCCCAAATACTGGTGGATAGGAACCAATGTGAATTATCTAGCCGATTCCTATATTGATGTTTCACCCATTTCCAGAACAGCACAATTTTATACAAATCCCGCCAGCGGTTTCACTTTTCCCGAAGCTACCGAGGAAAGAGCAAAGGAGTTACTACAACAGGAGCGATTTGATCCTGTAGTTTTACTCAATTTAATTGGAGGGAAATCCTGGAGAATTAAGGGAAAATATCTGGGGCTTTTTGTGAGTGTAAATAATATATTGGATAAAAGTTATAAAACAGGCGGCTATGAGCAAGCTCGTAATGCTAATTTCCGTCAGCTCAATCAGGATATTTCCAGCGGGACACCTTCTTTTGGCAATAAATATTTTTATGGCTATGGTCAAAGCTATTTTGTGAATCTCTACTTCAGTTTTTAAATTTTTAAATCAAATGGTATGGAAAGTAATAGTATAAAATGCTTTTTTTTAATGGTCTTTGCAGTGCTCTTTTCTAGTTGCGTAAATGATGAGGTCGAAGTTCCTAAGCTGAGTTGTACCCAGCCGGATTTTGTCGCAAACAAAACTGTCGTCCAAGTTCATGCCAATGCTGCCGAAATTGTAGCTCAATATCCCTATGATGACGTAATCGAAGCTTATGTGGTCTCCAGTGATGAGAAGGGAAATTTTTTTAAAACAATCTCGCTTCAAACCTTGGCTACAGCCACCAATCAAACCATCGGTTTTAGTGTGCCTGTTGATGCCACTAATTTATATGTTGATTTTCGGGTGGGGAATAAAGTATATGTGAAATTAAAAGAGCAATATACCGATTTATATTATGGAGCACTGCGTATTGGGGCTTTGTATGTGAACGCCTACAATCAGGGAGGAGTAGGACGACTTTCGCAAAATGATTATAAAAAGGTGTTGCTGGCTTCATGTATCAATATGAATGAAGAACAATTAGTTCAGCCGTTGAGTTTGGATCAAATTAACGATAGTTATCTCAACACTCTCGTTGAGGTATCGAAAGTGCAATTTACAGAGCCAGCCATTGGGCGTCAGTATTATGAAGCAACTAATGATGTAGGTGGGGCGACCAATTGGAATCTCGTAGATGAAAAAGGCAATCAGATTATTTTTAGAACCAGTAGTTATGCTGATTTCTCTAAAAATAGCGTCCCTGATGGAAGCGGTAAAGTGCGTGGAGTTTTAACAAAATATGCCAGTGATTACCAATTAGTGGCTCGAAATGAAACCGATCTTCAAATGAATGCTGAGCGCAAGATTCCTTTTTTTATCGAAGATTTTCAAAGCGTATCCGATGGTACTAATTTGAGTTTGCCGGGTTGGAGTAATATTATTGAAACCGGAGCCATTGTCTGGAAAGGCGGAATTACAGCAACGAATGGTTATGCCGAATTTACCATAACGGGAACCAAAGTGGTTTCTAATATTGTTTGGCTCATTAGCCCAAAAATTGATATGGATACTCATACTAATGAAACACTTTCATTCAGAACCGCTCAACATCATCTGGATGTAGATTCTCCTTTAAATACGTTAGAAGTTTATATCTCGACTGATTTTGATGGGCTCCATATCAATTCGGCAACTTGGATCCCCGTTTCGGTCAGAATACCTAATCAAAGTACGCCTTGGAATGAGTTCATTGGTTCGGGGACGGTTGATTTGTCGACTTATACGGGGAAGATAAACATCGCCTTTAAATACATTGGTTCTGGAAAAGACCTAGCCTTAGATGGTTCATTTCTGGTAGATGACGTGCAGGTATTTGGTGACTAGTTTTTTTTGCGAAGGAGATAGTTTGAATTGTGCTATATTTGCTTTTTTATAAAAAAAATGCACCATGAAATACACTTTAATTGCCCTAATCTCGATTCTATTTATATCTTGTTCAAAAGATAAAGAAACGGATTATACCGCTAAGAATGAACAAGAAATTGTTGATTATATAGCCAAAAATGATTTAACTGCTCAAAAAAGCAGTTCAGGTTTGTATTACGTAATTAAGGAAGCCGGAACGGGAAAACAACCTACTGCTACCTCTAATGTAACGGTGGCTTACAAAGGCTATTTTACCAATGGTACTGTATTCGATCAAAGTAAAGACAGCGGAATTTCCTTTGGTTTGCAACAGGTAATAAAAGGATGGACAGAAGGAATTCCTTTTTTTAAAGAAGGCGGTAGCGGTATTCTTTTAATTCCGGCTCATCTGGGTTATGGAAGCAATGATAGAGGGCCTATTCCTGGAGGTTCTGTACTTATTTTTGAGGTAAAATTGATTACCGTTAATTAAAATAATGAGCTAAAACCCCTCTTTTTGAGTCGTTTTAGCTCATTCTAAATTGGGTTTTATAATATCCCGAACCTACTTTTAAATATAAATAACTTTTAATAAGCAGCAATTGTGCAGTCATAATTGTTTTGCTTATTTTTTGTTTTGTATTTTGCCGTCCCAAATCTATAAAAATACCACATGAAAACGTACTTTATCACCATTATTCTTATGGTGGTCTCGCCTTTTTTGACGCAAAGTCAAACACTAGAGAACACAGTTAAGTTAAAACAAATTAATGTTGTTAAAACAAATTTTCGCAATTTGAAAGATGGTGAAATTGTCAACAAAACAATGCAATTTAAGGGAGGAAAACTCTCCTCTATCAAAACGTCTGATGTTATCCAAAGCTTCTTTTACAATCCAAATGGACTATTGGACATGACGGTAAAAGAAAGAGAGGGAAGCGGCTGGAAAGAAGTGGTTAATTACAGCTATGACAAAGCAAACAGACTAACAAAATTTAGTAAAAAATACGATGAAAATGGCCAATATGTTACTAAGACAATAACGCTAACATACGAAGGTGCCAGAATAAAAGCAATCACAAAAAAAAGTAATAATCACCAAAATTTTGTTGAAGACATTGAATATATAGTCGAAAACGGGATCATCGTAAGGAGAGCTTCAAGAGATAGAAACCAACAGATTATCAGTAAAAAAGAGTATGGTTATTACAAAAATAATTTTGTGAGTCAGAAAGGATTGGTTGGAGATAAATCAACTCAGTATTATACTTTTGATGATAAAAATTCGATTAATCAGCTGATTGTAAAAAATATATTTGGCGAGAATTACAGACTGATTGTTCCCATAGTTTCTTTTTATGAAGATGAATTTGATTTGCAATCCGTTTCTGAGAATAATCAATTGAGTTCTAAATCTACTTCGGTAAATTTTATTGGAAAATCGGGCACTTATAAATACAACAGTACTAATTATCCTGTTTCGCATGCGCTAATAGAAGAGAATGGGATTGTAAAAACGCAAACCACCTATCTTTACGAGTAATATGTTGACGATAACTAATGCATTTTTAGGTTCAAGTCTGGAAAACAAGCGCATTAATTTGTTTTCTATTCGATTTAAAAAGCGATTTCAATAAGTGTAAGTACCTAGCAAATGATTAAATTTGTAGCTTATTCAAAGTTATGTTAGAAAAAGAAGTATTAAATTTCGAAAAAACAGCCATTGTAGGCATTGTAACTCAAAATCAAAGCGAAGAGAAATTAAACGAATATCTTGACGAACTGGAGTTTTTAACTTTTACGGCTGGTGGAGAAGTGGTGAAACGCTTTTCGCAAAAAATGGAACGTCCCAATCCTAAAACTTTTATGGGTACAGGAAAGATCGAAGAGATTCATGCGTATGTAAAGGAGAATAGTATTTCGACATTGATTTTTGATGATGAGTTAACACCTTCACAACAAAAAAATATTTCCAAGATAATTACCGAATGTAAAATTCTGGACAGGACGCACCTTATTCTGGACATTTTTGCACAGCGTGCCGAAACTTCCTATGCAAGAACCCAAGTGGAGCTGGCACAATGTATTTATATGTTGCCGCGATTATCCGGACTTTGGACACACTTGGAGCGTCAAAAAGGGGGAATTGGAATGCGTGGACCCGGTGAAACAGAAATTGAAACAGACAGACGTATTGTACGCGATAGAATTGCGTTACTCAAAGATAAAATTAAAGCGATTGACAAACAAATGGGAACGCAGCGAAGCAATCGTGGTTCTATGGTACGTGTTGCTTTAGTGGGATATACGAATGTGGGTAAATCTACTTTGATGAATGCCATTGGGAAAAGTGATGTGTTTGTAGAAAACAAACTTTTTGCAACCTTAGACACAACCGTTCGCAAGGTGGTGATCAAAAACCTGCCTTTCCTATTGTCTGACACCGTGGGATTTATTCGTAAATTACCTACTATGCTAGTAGATTCGTTCAAGAGTACGCTTGATGAGGTTCGTGAGGCCGATTTGTTATTGCATGTTGTCGATATTTCACACCCTGAATTTGAAGATCATATTGCATCGGTAAACCAAACGCTATTGGATATCAAAGCGAATGACAAACCCGTAATCATGGTTTTCAATAAAATTGATGCTTATAGACATTTGACCATTGACGAAGATGATTTGATGACCGAAAAAACGACAAAACATTATACGCTGGAAGAATGGAAATCGACTTGGATGAGTCGCGTAGGTGAGCAAAACGCTTTGTTTATTTCGGCTAGAAACAAAGAAAACTTTGAAGAGTTTAGAGAATGTGTTTATGAAGCGGTAAGGCAAATTCACATTACCCGTTTTCCGTACAATAAGTTTTTGTATCCTGATTATAAGGATGCTATTGAAAAAGAAAAAGACGAAGATGATACTGAAATCTAAATTGGTTTAAATAAAAAAATCCCTTTTGAAATGAATTAAAAGGGATTTTTTATGTCGTTTTTTGAAACCTTAGATACCAAAATTGATACCCAATCCAAAGATTTCACGCACCTGAACGGCTTGGACTGAATTGTCATCATAGATGGCCTGAACAGCAACATTCGCCGACAGGTATTTGTTGATTTTCATGACTAGATTCATCTGGTAATCGATATCAACGTTTTGCGGGTTGTCTAAATAATTGGAATATAAATTCAATCGGTTTTCAATGGATACATTAGCCATTACATTAAATTTGTAATAACCGGAAACGCTGGCGCCCAATTCAAATCGGGAAGCGTCGCCTTGCAAAACGCCAAAGGAAGGAGCTAAATCAGTAAAATGTTTATGGACAAGAATTAATTTTCCTGCTGCTGGAGAAAAATTGAAACTCAGATTATTGCTTTTCTTCCATAGCATTCCGGGACCAAGCTGGAAATAGGCAGGGGAGAAAAAATGAGAGATTATCTCGTCGTTTTTACCCAAACCAGAATCCATTTGTGATTTAAAATTGAAATATAGGGAATAGTACCAGTTAGGTGCAGATGACTTTTTACCCCAAAGAGAATTCAATTCTATGCGGTCATCCGTTTTAGCTGTTCTTTCATTTCCTTTTATTTTACTTAGACCATAAGCCAGAATAAATTTATTGTCCCATACAACATTTCCTTTTTTATAATTGAAATCATAGTTCAAACCAAAATTTCCCGCAAGATTTGAGGTACCGCCTCCTAACCATTGTTTGTTGTAGGCTGATTGGCTAAAAAGTAAGGAGATATTGCCTTTTTTTGTCCAAATTTTTGTAGTGTCTTTTGCGACTTCTTGGGCATTTCCGGATAGGAGTGTCAAAATAAAGACCAAAGAAAGTATTGCTTTTTTCATATTCTTTAATTTGTTAGTATAACAAATATAAAAAAAGCAATTGAGAAAATAGGGCTTATTATTTTTTCTTATACAAGGGTACAGCGGAGCAGGCTTCACCATACATGATGCTTCTGGCATAAACTTGCAGATGATGCGCCGCTAATACATAAGCACGCATCGGAACCGGTTTTCTGGAACAGCCTTTTATGATAATCGGTTTGTTTTGATATACAGAATAATCCAATTTCGGAAGTAGTTCTTCATATAAGGCGGCATCTAAATCTTCGATCGTTCCATTGACAATTTTTTTGGCAAATGGCGCCAGTTGGATTGCTACTAAAATGGAAGCCCAAGCAGGAATAATAGCATCCGTACTGCAATGGATGGCTACAAAATGGTTTTGGTATTGGGTCCAGTCGTGATTTTTAAGATGCTCTCTAAAGTCTTTTTCTTTTAACAAAAAACCGTCTAACAGCCATTGTGAAATGTCGATTTGAGTCCGAATCCCTTTTGGATAGTAATCTTCTAGATCGAAAACTTCCAAGACACTATTGGCTACTTTATTAATTATCTCGTCCATTTTTTAAGTCTTAATGTCAAAGATCGAAAGTTATAAAGTACTCGTTTTGACTTTATGACTTTCGACTTTATGACTTTATTTTAAAGCATTCCTAATTCTAACTTAGCTTCTTCACTCATGAGATCTTTGCTCCAAGGTGGATCAAAAGTGATTTCTACTTCGGCGTCTTTGATATGCTCAATAGATTTTACTTTTTCTTCTACTTCTCTAGGTAAACTTTCGGCAACCGGGCAGTTAGGAGAAGTCAATGTCATCAGGATTTTTACTTCATAATCAGTGTTGACCATTACGTCATAAATCAATCCTAATTCGTAAATATCTACAGGAATCTCAGGATCGTAGATGGTTTTTAGTTTCTTTACGATTGCTTCGCCTAATTCGTTAGTGTCTATTTCTTGTTCCATTTTTATTTTAGTTTTTAGTGTTGAATGCCAAGGCATACATTTTAATATTTTTTATCATTGAGACCAAACCATTGGCTCTTGTAGGGGATAAATGCTCTTTCAGACCTATTTCGTCAATAAAACTCATGTCGGCATTGATGATATCCGCAGGCGACTGGTTTGAAAAAACACGGATTAAAATCGCAATAATTCCTTTGGTTAAAATGGCATCGCTGTCGGCGGTAAAAACCACCTTATCTTCGTTTTTTTCTCCTTGCAACCACACTTTCGATTGGCAACCTTTAATCAAATTGTTTTCTGTCTTAAATTCCTCTTTGATTAGTGGAAGATTTTTCCCCAATTCGATGATGTACTCGTAGCGTTGCATCCAATCATCAAACATAGAAAATTCATCCACTATTTCGTCCTGTATGTTTTTAATTTTCGTCATTCTGTTTTACAAGTGAATTTATTTTATTTACTAATTTTTTAATTTCTACTGGTGGAAATCCATGATCAAAACTCTTCGATTCATAGGTTTTTCCTTTGTAGGTGATTTTTAAATTGGCGATAGCCGCCCCATCATAAAAGCGTTTTTCTGTTGGCGATTTCAAATCTGGAATTTCATCCAGATTGACTTCTTGAAATAGTGTAGTTAAATCGTCCCAATCAGGGTTTGCAATTTTGGTTGGAACCGCTTTGTCGTGTTCGTTCCGGTCTTTTGAAACGGTGATCATCTGTTTCTTGATTACTATTTTCTGGTAAAAACCTCTTGTATTGGCTACGTATTCTATTATTGCAGCATCAATTTCTTGTGCTTTGGCGTTTTCGCAAGCATTTCCCAAAAACAGGGTTAAGAACAATAAAGAGATTAGTTTCATATATGTAAAATTTATTTGTCGTTGGTCATATATGGTATCGCCTTTTTATTTAAAGGTGTTTGCTTGAGCAAACAGGTTGTTAATGGCGATTTCATAATTTAGTTTTTAAGATAACATTGTTTTCGCTTTTTTAACGGCTTCGACCATAAGATCAATTTCTTCTTTGGTATTGTAAAAAGAAAAAGAGGCTCTGATGGTTCCCGGAATACAGAAAAAATTCATTATCGGTTGGGTGCAATGGTGTCCTGTTCGTACCGCTATTCCCAATTTGTCAATTATCGTACCAATATCATAAGGATGAATTCCTTCAATATTAAATGAAATTACCGACGTTTTTTCCTTGGCTGTACCAAAAATTTTCAAACCTTCAATTTCCAATAAACGTTGGGTTCCATATTCCAATAATTCTAGTTCCTGTTTTTGGATATTCTCAAAACCAATGGAATTCATATAGTCAATGGCGGTTCCCAAGACGATTCCTCCGGCAATATTAGGCGTTCCGGCTTCAAATTTATGAGGCAAATCAGCATAAGTAGTTTTTTCGAAAGTCACTTCTTTGATCATTTCACCACCACCTTGATAAGGCGGTAATTTATTCAGCCAGGCTTCTTTTCCGTATAAAATACCGGTTCCCGTAGGTCCGCACATTTTATGCCCTGAAAAAACATAAAAATCGCAGTCTAATTCCTGTACGTCCGGTTTTAAATGCGGAACGGCTTGCGCCCCGTCAATTAAAATGGCTGCGCCAACTTCATGCGCTTTGTCAATCATGTACTTAATCGGATTGATAGTTCCGAGTGCGTTTGAGATATGATTCACAGCGATAATTTTGGTTTTATCCGAAAGGATTTTGTCAAATTCAGCCATTATCAGTTCCCCGTTTTCATTCATGGGAATGACTTTTAGTGTAGCACCAGTTTTCTCGCAAAGCATTTGCCAAGGCACAATATTGCTGTGGTGTTCCAATGCTGAAACCAAAACTTCATCGCCCGGTTTCAAAATCGAGGCAAATCCGTTGGCAACTAAATTAATCCCAAAAGTAGTTCCGGAAGTAAAAAGCACTTCGTGGACAAATTTGGCATTGATATGATTTTGAACTTTGCCACGAGAAATTTCGTAGGCATCGGTCGCTAATTGGCTTAAAGTATGAACACCACGATGAATGTTGGCATTGATTTCTTGGTAATATTTAGAGATGGCATCAATGACCACTTGTGGTTTCTGAGATGTGGCTCCGTTATCGAAGTAAACTAAAGGTTTTCCGTTTACTTTTTGAGATAGTATAGGAAAATCGGCTCTTATTTTTTGAATGTCTAGCATAATTATTTAGAAAAATTCTAAATACAAAAGTACTAAAATTATACCATTAAGAAATTAAGTTTTCATAGATTCTTACTATGCTTTATAGTCTAAATGATTTGTAAGTATAATTCGCCGTATTGAATGTTTTTAATAAATTGCATTAAAATAGTTTTTTATGAAAAAAATATTCAAACTTATTGGTTTTGCGTCTTTTATAGGTGTTTTTTATATTGGATATACAACCTATCCAAAGTTGGATTTAATTTCCGGTTTTTCGGCCAAAAGTGTTGCTTCGGGACATTTCATAGATCAGCGTTCGCTGGAAATGATTGAAAAGGGTGACAATGATATCGACATGATTGATTTGGCTAAAAACAAAATTGACGATGAAGGAAAATTTGCAACTGCTTCGGTATATGGACTGAAAAAACGAAAAGCGATTTATCGGGAAGGCTTGGGTGCGACATTAATTAACGATGATTTTGATGTAAATAAACCGTATTTGGTTCCAAAAAGAGCAAAATTGGAAAATAATTTAGCTTTCCCTTATGGAAATAAGAATCCAAAAGATACTATTTTCTCTAACATTGATTATGAAAAATTGAACGCGGCTGTCGCCAATGCCTTTGATGTTAAGGGCAAAAAAGACAAAAGAACACGTTCTCTTTTGGTTGTTTATAAAGATAAAATCATTGCCGAGAAATACGATACGGGTTTCAATAAAGACAGCAAAATTTTAGGTTGGTCAATGACCAAAAGTATTACGGCGACTTTATTTGGAATACTCCAAAAACAAGGAAAATATGATATTTATAAACCCGCCCCGATTCCCGAATGGGAAAATGATGAACGAAAAAACATCACCACAAATGATCTGATTCACATGAATTCGGGATTAGAATGGGAGGAAGATTACAGTACGATTTGTGATGCGACAAAAATGCTTTTTCTATCAGAAAATATGGGAAGAGTTCAACTCGAAAAACCGGCGGTACACAAGCCTAATACGCATTGGAATTATTCTTCGGGAACTACTAATTTATTGTCTTATATTTTGAGAAATCAATTTAAAACCCATCAGGAATATCTTGATTTTTGGTATGCTGCTTTGATTGATAAAATTGGAATGAGCTCGATGTTGATTGAAACAGATATGGCAGGCAATTATGTAGGTTCGTCTTATGGTTGGGCTACAACAAGAGATTGGGCTAAGTTTGGTTTGTTGTATTTACACAAAGGGAATTGGAACGGAGAGCAGCTTTTTGAGGAGAGTTGGGCTAAATATGTTGCAAAGCCTACCAATGATTCTAAGGGAGATTATGGAGGACATTTTTGGTTGAATGCCGGTGGAAGATATCCAGACGCGCCAAAAGATTTGTATTCGGCAAATGGTTATCAAGGGCAAAAAGTATTTATTATTCCGTCGCTTGATTTAGTGATTGTGCGTATGGGATTGACCGAAGATGCCAAGTTTGATGTTAATGCGATGTTGAAAGGGATCGTCGAGAGTGTGAAAAAATAATTTTTATGATAAAGAATAAAGTTTTACAATCAGTTTTAATGATAATTGGAGGTTGGTTTTTAATAGGTTTAGGTTATTCTACGAATCTAGGTTACTCAATAATAAATACATTTTGTTTTTTGGGAGGTCTTGTATTGTCTTTTATAGGAATTATAATGTTTATTATTGCAGTAAGAGACTAAAAAATTAACCGCAAAGGGCACAAGGTTTAGTAAAAACCTTGTGCCCTTTGCGTTAATCTTAACGAACTTTGCGGTTAAAAATTAACTACAAATCAAATCCCATTTTCACGCCTAATTTAGTGGCGATAATGGTGTTGATTCTTTGTTTTAATTCTGGTATTTTGATGTTTTCGATAACTGCATTCGAGAAAGCGTACATCAATAAAGCTTTAGCTTCTTTTTTAGGGATTCCACGTTGTTGCATGTAGAACATTGCAGTTTCGTCTAATTGACCTATGGTACATCCGTGAGAACATTTTACGTCATCGGCAAAAATTTCTAACTGAGGTTTTGCATTGATTGTCGCTTTGTCACTCAATAAGATGTTGTTGCTTTTTTGGAAAGCATTTGTTTTTTGAGCTTCTTTGTCAACAAATACTTTTCCGTTGAAAACACCTGTTGAACGATCAGAGAAGATTCCTTTGTAATCCTGGAAGCTTTCACAGTTTGGAGAAGTATGGTTCACTAGAGTGTAATGATCTACGTGTTGTTTTTCGCCAATGATCGTGATTCCGTTCAAAGTACTTGTCAATCTTTCACCAAAGTGGTAGAAATTCAAATTGTTTCGGGTTAAGTTTCCTCCAAAAGAGAAAGTGTGAACAGAAACGTGACTCTCTTGTTTTTGAGAAACGTAAGTATTGTCAATTAGGTTTGCCTCAAGATTGTCATTTTGAATTTTGTAGTAATCCACAATGGCACGTTTTTGAGCAAAAATTTCGGTAACGGAGTTAGTTAATACTGGATTTTCGCTTAAACTTTGATGACGCTCAATGATTTGAACATGAGAATTCTCACCTACAATCACTAAGTTTCTTGGCTGAACCATCAATGCAGCTTCGTTACCTGTAGAGAAATACATGATTTCGATAGGTTTGTCAGCTACTTTGCTTTTTGGGATATTGATGTAAGCTCCTTCATTGGCAAAAGCCGTATTTAATGAAGTCAAGCTTTCGTCTTTACTTGCAATCTGGTTGAAGTAAGTGTCAATAATCATCTTATATTTTGGTTTGTTTAATGCCGATGACATCAAACAAACATCGATTCCTTCGTGAGTTGTTGAAGATAAATGAGAGCTAAAAACACCGTCAATAAAAACCACTTTGTAAGTGTCTATTTCGTTGATAAAGTATTTTTTTACTTGGTTAAATTCAATTGAACTTTCGTTTTTTGGAAATACCGTAAAGTCATTTTTCAGGATGGCGTTTAGCGAAGTATATTTCCAAGCTTCTTCTTTTTTGGTTGGGAAGCCTTTATTTTCAAAGTTTTTTATAGCCGAAGTTCTTACATCATGAAGTTCAGAATGAACATCAATACGCTCCTCAAAAGCCATAAAAGACGAGATTAATTTATCTTTCAATTCCATTATTGTTTAGTTAAAAGTTATGAGTTGTGAGTTATGAGTTTTGAAAACTGCTAACCGCAAACTGCTAACTAATTTATGCTTCTTGTTCTTGTTTAATCCAGTCGTATCCTTTTTCTTCAAGTTCTAAGGCTAAGCTTGCATCACCCGATTTTACAATTTTTCCGTTGTAAAGGACGTGAACAAAATCAGGAACGATATAATCTAATAATCTTTGGTAGTGCGTGATTACGATTACTGCGTTTTTATCGCTTTTTAATTTGTTTACGCCATTGGCAACAATTCGCAAAGCATCAATGTCCAATCCTGAATCGGTTTCGTCAAGAATGGCCAATTTTGGTTCTAACATTGCCATTTGGAAAATTTCGTTACGTTTTTTCTCTCCTCCAGAAAATCCTTCGTTAAGAGAACGAGACAAAAATTTTCTGTCAATTTCTAATAATTCTGCTTTTTCACGAATCACTTTCAGCATTTCATTGGCAGGCATTTCGTCCTGACCGTTTGCTTTGCGTGTTTCATTGATAGCCGTTCTCATGAAATTGGTTACTGAAACTCCAGGAATTTCAACCGGATATTGAAAAGAAAGAAAAACTCCTTTGTGTGCTCTTTCTTCGGGAGCCAATTCAGAAATATCTTCGTTCTCCAAAAGGATTTCTCCCTCGGTCATTTCGTAGTTTTCGTTTCCTGCAATTACAGCCGAAAGGGTACTTTTTCCGGCACCGTTTGGCCCCATTATCGCATGAACTTCACCTGCTTTTACTTCAAGGTTGATTCCTTTTAATATTTCTTTGTCGCCAATTGCGGCATGTAGATTTTTTATGCTTAACATTTGTTTCTATTTTTTAAACCATTAAGGTATTAAGATTCAGTACGTTTTATTTTGGATCTGGAAATTAACCCACACTTCCTTCTAGTGAAATTTCTAATAATTTTTGAGCTTCTACCGCAAATTCCATTGGCAACTTATTCAATACATCTTTACTGAAACCGTTTACGATTAAAGCAATTGCTTTCTCGGTTGGGATTCCACGTTGGTTGCAATAGAAAACTTGGTCTTCACCAATTTTACTTGTCGTGGCTTCGTGTTCTACTTTGGCCGATGGATTTTTGCTTTCTATATAAGGAAAAGTGTGTGCGCCACAATTGTTGCCCATTAACAACGAGTCACATTGTGAAAAGTTTCTGGCGTTGTCTGCATTTGGTGAAATTCGTACCAAACCACGGTAACTGTTTTGGGATTTTCCGGCAGAAATACCTTTAGAAATGATGGTTGATTTAGTGTTTTTACCTAAATGTATCATTTTTGTTCCGGTATCGGCTTGTTGGAAATTATTGGTTACAGCTATTGAATAAAATTCACCTACTGAATTGTCACCTTTTAAAATAACCGAAGGATATTTCCAAGTTACCGCTGAGCCCGTTTCAACCTGTGTCCAAGAAATCTTTGCGTTTTTCTCGCATATTCCTCTTTTGGTTACAAAATTGAAAACGCCTCCTTTACCTTCTTTATTTCCAGGATACCAGTTTTGAACGGTCGAATATTTAATTTCGGCATCGTCAAGAGCGATTAATTCTACTACGGCAGCGTGCAATTGATTTTCATCACGACTTGGAGCAGTACAACCTTCAAGGTAAGATACGTAACTTCCTTCGTCAGCAATTAATAATGTTCTTTCAAATTGACCTGTTCCGGCTTGATTGATTCTAAAATAAGTCGAAAGTTCCATTGGGCAACGAACTCCTTTTGGAATATAACAGAAAGAACCGTCAGAGAATACGGCTGAATTTAAAGCAGCATAAAAGTTGTCTTTTTGCGGAACTACTGTTCCTAAATATTTACGAACTAATTCCGGATGTTCTTTGATAGCTTCAGAAATACTCATGAAGATAATCCCTTTTTCGCCTAATGTTTTTTTGAATGTTGTTGCAACCGAAACCGAGTCGACAACAATATCCATCGCTACATTATTCATCATCTTTTGCTCATCGACAGAGATGCCTAACTTTTTATACATTTCTAAAAGTTCCGGATCTACATCGTCTAATGTTTTATTAGGGTCAATGGCTTTTGGGGCTGAATAATAGGAAATGGCTTGAAAATCAGGTTTCTCATAATGCACATTCGCCCATTCCGGTTCAGTCATTTCTTGCCATGCACGAAAAGCTTCAAGGCGCCACTCGGTCATCCATTGTGGTTCTTCTTTTCTAAGGGAGATGGCACGAACGATATCTTCGTTTAAGCCTGTTGGAAAAGTGTCCGATTCCAAATTAGTATAAAATCCGTACTCGTATTCTTTAGTTTCGAGTTCGATTTTTAAATCGTCTTCGGTATATTTTGACATAATTTTTTATTTTAAATGTTTTACAAAGAGAAACTCTCTCCGCAACCACAAGTTCTGTTTGCATTTGGATTATTAAAAACAAATCCTTTTCCGTTTATTCCTCCTGAAAATTCCAGTATTGTTCCGGCTAAATAAAGGAATGATTTTTTCTCTACAGCGATGGTGATTTCGTTATCTACAAATATTTTATCATCCTCGCTTTTAGTTTTGTCAAATTTTAAATCATAAGACAAACCAGAGCAACCGCCGCTTTTCACACCCACTCTTACATAGTCAGTGCTAGCATCAAAACCGTCCTCTTTCATCAAATCGATGATTTTCTTTTTGGCAGTATCAGAAACTTTTATCATGTGTTTGTATTGGTATTATGGGATTTGCATTGAAATTGTGATTTGAAAATCAGGCCTTTCAGGAAGCTTATCGCATCGTTATATTGATTTTGTCTAAATTAACTGCAAAGATACTATATAAAAACCTTTTTCCATAATTGATAACATTTTTATAACTAATCTTAAAATAGAAAATGTCTATATGGTTTGGTAATTCAAAAAATAAATTACTTTTATGATTTATTAACAAGAAATAACGCTATAAAGCATGAACGAACCATTAACCAGCTCAAAAAGCTATAAAATTGATTTTAACGGAAATGGAAGTGACTTTTTTGGAGTCATTATTGTCAACTGGTTATTAACAATTGTGACACTAGGTCTTTATTATCCCTGGGCAAAAGCAAAACGCCTTCAGTTTCTGTATGGAGAAACTTCATTGAATGGAGATTCATTTTCTTTTCATGGTACGGGCAAGGAAATGTTTAAAGGATTCTTGAAAGCAATTTTGATATTCATTAGTCTTTATGGTCTGCTGGCTTTATTTATCTATTTAAAAATTCCATTTGTAGGTTTATTATTGTTTTACCTTGGCTTTATCGCCATTTTACCTTTGGCAATTCATGGATCGTATCGCTATAGAATGTCAAGAACATCATGGCGAGGAATTCGTTTCGGCTATAGAGGAGACAGGAATGAACTGACCAAAAATTTTTTCAAATGGATTTTCTTTACAATTATATCTCTTGGGCTTTATGGTTCATGGATGTCAATAAATCTCAGAAAATACCTGTTGAATAATGTTCGATTTGGTGAAATTGAAATGAATTATGAGGGAGACGGAGGAGATTATTTTATCTTAAATTTGAAAGGTTACTTCTTGACAGTGTTTACTCTTGGAATTTATGCTTTTTGGTGGCAAAAAGATCTTTTCGAATATTATATAGACAACCTAAGTCTAAATAAAGGAAAGGATGAAATTCAATTGAATTCTACTGTAACCGGCGGTGGTTTCTTTAAATTGGCTTTTGTAAACTTATTTATTTTAATCGGTACGTTAGGACTTGGGTATGCATGGGTTGTAACAAGAACGATGAAGTATATTTTTAGCAATATAGAATTAGAAGGAAATATTGATCTGGATTCGATACAACAAACAGAAGCGAATTATAAAGACGCTACAGGCGAGGATATCAGTGATTTCTTGGATTTAGATTTTGTAATGTAAGATCATGAAGAATAAAACAATTGGGGTTTTTTATGATGGAAATTCTTCGGTTCCCCAGCCAATAGAATTGTTCTTCGACAAAGGAACTTCGATGTTTCATTTTGAATCGGCTAATAACACGGCTAATAGTTGGAAATTAGAGTCTGTTTCTTTTGAAAAAAAAGGAACGGCTCTGTATTTTCAACATGGTGATGAAACGGTTCAGGGTATTATGGTGAAAGATCCTGATTTCATTCGGGATTTGACTGTTTTTAGAAAAAATAACGGACAACTGGATTGGTATCATAAATTATTAGATTTAGGATTGACTTCACATGTTGGTTTTGCTTTCTTGATTATGCTGTTTATAGGATTGTCTTATGTTTATGCCATTCCTTGGGTAGCCGAAAAATCAGTGGTTTTGATTCCAGAAGATTATGACGACAAACTGGGAAGCAATTTTTTTCAGGAGAATATGTTTTTCAGTTCCGTTGATTCGGTGAAAACAGCGGCTTTGAATGCATTTGCAAAAGAATTGAAATTAAAAAATAGTAAACCGATAAAATTTACTGTTGTCAATTCGGATATTGTCAATGCTTTTGCTCTTCCTGACGGAAATATTGTTGTTTATCAAGGGATTTTAGACGAGATGAAGAGTTATGAAGAATTGGTGGCTTTAATTGGTCACGAAGTATCTCATGTTAATAATCGGCATTCGATGAAAGCGATTTGCAGAAGTCTATCTGGTTATTTATTCATTTCTGCAATTTTAGGGGATGCCAATGGTATTATGGCGACGATAGGGGACAATGTGAATAGTTTGCAATCACTTTCCTTTTCCAGAGAATTTGAACATCAAGCAGATTTAGATGGTTTTGAAATTTTAGTTTCCAATGGGGTTAATCCACAAGGGATGTCTGATTTATTCCAGCGGCTGCAGCAGGATAACACCATTTCTATGCCGGAATTTTTAAGCTCACATCCGCTGACACAAGAAAGAATAAAATATATTGATAAGATGATAAAAAAAAGGTCTTTCGAAGCTAAGACTAATGATAAACTCAAAGCTATTTTTGAGAAATTAAAAAAGTAGGACTACTTCAATAGCGTGACTTTTTTTATAGCTAATTCCCTGTTATTAGCGTTTTTATTTAGTGTATAATTCGGATGTATCGGGTTTTTGATTTCAAGATTCAACAATATAACAACTATTTAAGGGGGTTTTATTGTTGAATCTTTTATATTTGAGGATAATTTAGTTTTAAACAATACGACCATGAAACTCTATCCGATAGAAACTGGAAATTTTAAACTCGATGGTGGCGCTATGTTTGGCGTGGTGCCCAAAACCATTTGGAATAAAACCAATCCTGCTGATGAAAATAATTTGATTGATATTGCGGCAAGATGCCTGCTTATTGAAGATGAAAATCGATTGATTCTTATTGATACTGGAATGGGGAACAAGCAATCGGAGAAGTTTTTTGGCTATTATTCACTTTGGGGAAGCCATTCTATGGATAAATCCTTAGCTAAATACGGTTTTCATCGCGATGATATTACCGATGTTTTTATGACGCATTTGCATTTTGATCATTGCGGTGGAAGCGTACAATGGAACAAGGACAAAACCGGTTATGAACCTGCTTTTAAAAATGCCAAGTTTTGGAGCAATGACAGCCATTGGGAATGGGCAACAAAACCGAATCCTAGGGAGAAAGCTTCTTTTTTGTCAGAAAATATTTTGCCTATGCAAGAGAGCGGACAATTGAATTTTATCAAAAGACCGGAAGGTGATTTTCTGGAGCAGTCAGAACTGGGTTTTAGCATATTCTTTGTAGATGGACATACCGAGAAACAGATGATTCCACATATTCAATACAAAGACAAAACGATTGTTTTTTGTGCTGATTTATTGGCTACAGCCGGACATATTCCGGTTCCTTATGTGATGGGATATGACACCAGACCTTTATTGACAATGCCTGAGAAAACTAAATTCCTCAATGCCGCTGCCGATAATAATTATTATTTATTTTTGGAGCATGATGCCCATAACGAAATTATTAGGGTGCAACATACCGAAAAAGGAGTCCGGCTGAAGGAAGTGTTTAGCTGTGAAGAAATCTTAACATAGTGTTAATCCAAGTGTTTTTTGTAACAAAAAAATCTATTTTAGACCAATATTTTAAACATAAAATAAATAATTAAATGAATAGTATTAAACCCATTTGTCTTTCTGCTTTTGCCGTTTTGGTTTTAGCTGGTTGTGGAGCTCAAAAACAAGTTTCAACTACGACTACTTTAGCAGTGATCAGTGCTCCTTTGAATGTGAAAAAAGTAGCTCCGTTAAAAGAAATTGAGCTAAAACGCTGGAGTCATTTGGATATCGTAAACGATACGATTCCGGGAATGAGTGTAGATAGAGCTTATGCTGAGATTTTGAAAAACAAAAAAGGAGTTAAAGTGATCGTTGGGATTGTAGATTCGGGGGTTGATATCGAACACGAAGACTTGAAGTCAGTAGTTTGGACTAACTCAAAAGAGATTCCAGGAAACGGAATTGACGATGATAAAAACGGTTATATTGACGATATGCACGGTTGGAATTTTCTAGGGGATATTACCAAAGAGAATTATGAGTACGAAAGAATCATCAAAAATAAAAACCTGACTGATGAGCTTACTTATCAGGAAGCAAAGAAACTAAATGATAAAAAAATAGCCGAAGCGACAACAGGAAAAGGTCGTATGGAAGAAATGTTAGCAACCATTGCTGCTGGTGATGCGGCTTTGGTAAAGCATTTTGGTAAAGCGGTTTACACAGCGGAAGAAGTGAAAGCTATCGTGTCAGAGAATCCAGAAATACAAAAAAGCAAGGCGTCAATCCAGAGAATGCTTTCTTTTGGGATGCCTTTGGCAGAATTGAAAACGGCAGTTCAAAAACAATTGGCAGATTTTGATGCTCTTTTAAATGGAGATAATTTAAAGACTGACTATAGAAAAATTTTGGGAGACAACCCTCAAGATATTACCGATACAAAATATGGGAACAATAACGTTATTGGGCCAGATAAAGACGAAGCGCTACACGGGACACACGTAGCGGGTATTGTAGCTCAAAGTAGAGGTAATTCTATAGGTGGGGACGGTGTTGCCACTAATGTAGAAATTTTAACCGTTCGTGCCGTTCCAGACGGGGATGAGTATGACAAGGATATTGCTCTTGGAATTCGTTATGCGGTAGACAATGGAGCAAAAGTGATCAACGGAAGTTTTGGAAAAAGTTTCTCTCCTCATAAACAATGGGTTTACGATGCAATTAAATATGCCGAAAAGAAAGATGTACTAATTGTTCATGCAGCAGGAAATGATGCAAAAGACATCGACTACAGCGATAACTTTCCAAATGATTCTGATGATAAAATAAAGGAATTTGCCGATAATATGATTACTATTGGCGCCTTGAATTTTGAATATGGCGATAAGGTGGTTGCTCGTTTTTCAAACATCGGTAAAGTGAATGTGGATGTTTTTGCACCTGGAGTACAAATTTATGCTACCACTCCAAAAGATTCTTACCAATACCTACAGGGAACTTCTATGGCCGCACCAAATGTTGCCGGCGTTGCTGCCTTGATTCGTTCGTATTATCCAAAATTATCGGCTTCTCAGGTAAAACATATCTTGATGGATTCAGGAGTAGCAATCACAACTGATGTTGTAGTAGGCGGAAATCCAAACGACAGCCGTTCTTTTTCAGCTTTATCTAAATCCGGAAAAATAGTCAACGCATACAATGCTTTATTGATGGCTGAGAAAATGTCTAGAAAATAATCTTAATAATTTTAATCCAATGGAAGGACCCCTGTCCTTCCATTTTTTATTTGCAAAATGATGAGAAAATTGCTTTTAATTTCAATTGTCACTCTTAATTTGGGTTCTATTTATGCCCAAAGTTCCACTTATTGGCAACAGCATGCCGATTATAAAATGGATGTTGTCATGGATGTGAAAAACTACCAATACAAAGGAAAACAAGAATTGGTTTATACCAATAATTCCTCTGACACCTTAAGAAAAGTCTATTATCATTTATTTAATAATGCATTCCAGCCGGGAAGTGAAATGGATGCCAGACTGCACAACATCAAAGATCCAGATGCCAGAATGGTCAATAAAGTAAATGTTGACGGCAAAGAGGTGAAAGTGAGCCGAATTGAAAGTTTAAAACCTAACGAAATTGGTTATCTCAAGATTAGTAATTTTAAACAAGATGGCGTTGCTGCTACTACAAAAACTGTAGGAACTATCCTTGAAGTAAATTTAGCCAAGCCAATATTGCCAAATTCTAAAACAACTTTCACACTTGATTTTGACGGACAGGTTCCGGTTCAAATTCGCCGTTCGGGAAGAAATAATTCCGAAGGTGTAGCATTTTCTATGTCACAATGGTATCCAAAATTAGCTGAATTTGATTTCGAAGGTTGGCATGCCGATCCTTATATTGCCAGAGAATTTCATGGGGTATGGGGAAATTTTGATGTAAAGATTACAATCGATAAGGAATATACTCTTGGAGGTTCGGGCTATTTGCAAAATCAAAACGAAATAGGTCATGGTTATGAAGATGCAGGGGTGAAAGTTACTTATCCGAAGAAAACTAAAACCCTGACTTGGCATTTTATTGCCCCAATGGTTCATGATTTTACTTGGGCAGCCGATAAAGATTATATTCATGATGTGGTGAAAGGACCTAATAATGTTGACTTGCATTTCTTGTACAAGAATAACCCAAAAATCATTGATAACTGGAAGAAATTACAGCCAATGATGGTCAATATGTTGGATTTTTTCAATAAAAATATAGGTGATTATCCATACAAACAATACTCGTTTATTCAAGGTGGCGATGGCGGAATGGAGTATGCCATGTGCACATTGATGCTAGGAAACGGGAAATTAGAAGGCATTTATGGGACAGCAACACATGAATTAGCGCATTCTTGGTTCCAACATGTTTTAGCCTCAAACGAATCAAAACATCCTTGGATGGATGAAGGTTTTACGACTTATGTTCAAGATTGGGGAGAAAATGAAATGTCAGCTAAAAAAGTTGAAAATCCATTCAAAGGAAATTACAATGCCTATTACAAATTAATAGAATCCGGTAAAGAGCAATCACAAAGCACACACGGAGACCGTTATGATGAAAATAGACCGTATAGTGTTTCTTCGTATGTAAAAGGAAGTCTCTTTTTGTCTCAATTGGGTTATTTGATTGGGCAAGACAAATTAGCTGAAACGATAAAGAGATATTATCACGATTTCAAGTTCAAACATCCTACTCCTAATGATGTCAAAAGAACAGCTGAGCGTGTTTCGGGAGCAAACCTAGATTGGTATCTGATGGATTGGACTCAAACCACCAATACAATCGATTATGGAATCAAAGCCGTAACTGATAATGGTGCTAATACTACCGTAAGTTTAGAAAGAATCGGAAGAATGCCAATGCCTATCGATTTGATAGTTGAATATACTGACGGAACAACCGAAAGCTTCTACGTTCCATTGCGCATGATGAATTTTGAAAAAGAAAATCCAAATCCATCTGTAAAAAGAACAGTTCTTAATGATTGGGCTTGGGCAGCTTCTAATTATGATTTTACCATAGCTAAAGCAAAAAACAGCATCAAGAAAATCACTATTGATCCAAGCGGATTAATGGCTGATGTAAAACAAACGAACAATCTTTACGAAATGAAATAAGAGTTATTCTTAGAAATAAAAAAAAGTCTAGTTTTTGAAGCTAGACTTTTTTTGTATTTGTATTTTTTTGATTTATTTCAAATGCTCCAACATATCCGTGGTCATGGATTCCAAATCAAATTTGTGATTCCAGTTCCAATCTGCTCTGGCGCTACTGTCATCAATGCTTGCAGGCCAGCTGTCGGCAATTTTTTGACGGAAATCCGGCTCGTAAGTGATTGTAAATTCAGGAATGTGTTTCTTGATCTCGGCAGCAATTTCTGTCGGAGTAAAACTCATGGCGGCCAAGTTATAAGAAGAACGTATTTTAATTTGCTCTTCCGGTGCCTGCATGATGCTTATGGTTGCATTAATTGCATCGTCCATATACATCATTGGCATTTTAGTTTCTGATGATAAAAAGCATTCGTATTTTTTATCAGCCAATGCTTTGTGGAAAATATCTACCGCATAATCCGTAGTCCCGCCACCAGGAGGCGATGACCAGCTAATCAATCCAGGATAACGGATGCTTCGAACATCAACGCCAAAAATATTATGATAGTATTCGCACCATCTTTCACCAGCTTGCTTGCTGATTCCATAAACCGTCGAAGGTTCCATAACGGTATATTGAGGTGTGTTTTCTTTTGGAGTTGTAGGTCCAAAAACGGCAATACTGGAAGGCCAGAATATTTTTTTGATTTTTCCGGCTTTCGCCAAATTCAAAACGTGAAAAAGGGAATTCATATTCAAATCCCAGGCAAAGGCAGGGTTTTTTTCGGCAGTTGCCGATAATAAGGCAGCCATTAAATAAACATCAGTTATTTGATGTTGCTCTACAATATGTTCAATTTGATTGAAATCTAAAGCATTAATAACTTCAAATGGACCTGAGTTTACCACATCGGTATTCAACTTTCGAATGTCCGAAGCAATGACATTTTTGGTTCCGTATATATCCCTTAAAGAATGGGTTAGCTCTGTGCCTATCTGTCCGCAAGCACCTATAATTAATATTTTTGGATTCATTGTGGTTATTTTTTTGTGATGCAAAGATACTGTTTTAAAAAATATTTAACGAGGTCAAAGCAGAGTTTGTACGCCTAAAAAGAAACACCTCAAACCAACTATTGTTTTTGTGAATTTGAACGATATAAAGGAGGTGCGTCTCTTTGCTTTGTAATTCGCATTTTGCAATCTGTAATTATAAATTTACTTTGTAACTTTGCGCTTGGATGGAATTCAAAATGAAAGGGATATAAAAAGAAGATTTGATTCTATCCATAATAATGGGATGAGGATACGATTACTGATCCTTAGGATAATAATAAATAACTATAAATGAAATATAAATTATCATACTTTCTTTTTTTGATTGTCTTACTGTCTTCATGTAAAAACGAGAATCAAAAAAGGGTATCCGACAATCAAAAAAATGCCGAAAAAAGGGAGGTTGTCTTCTCGAAAATCAATAAAGGCTGGGTTTTTAATGACACGCCAATTAATACCGCTACTGAAGCCAGTGTGACTAAGTGGAATGAGTTGCGTCTGTTTTTGGCTGAACTGGCCCAAAAACCCAAAAAATCGATTGAGGCATTTCAGGAAAAATCGGCAGCGATTTCTAAAAAAGTCATGGACTTGAACAACAGTATTCCGCCAGAGTTTGACAAACCTCAAATAAAAGCCAGAATTTCTACCTTGATTACTAAAGTACGACTGTTGGATTTATTCATTCATTTGGATAATATTCCAGCCGAAAAAGTGGTTCAATTAGTTGCTGAAATCAACCTCGAATTAATATCCTTAGAAAGACAAATGGATAAAATTGTAGAGAAAAGCAAAATCCCTTTGGAAGAAGGAGAATCTGAATTAATGAAAATGATGGATACCGCAAGAGCGATTCCAAATGTAAAAATAGATCCAAATTTACCTCGAGTTGAGTAAGACAGCCTTATACAATACCTACGATTCCTCGCCAAAAGTCTTGCAGATTTCAAGTCTTTTGCAGGAAAATAACCAACAAAAGATGTATCTCAACGGCTTGTTGGGATCTTCGGCCTCGTTTATCCTTCGGTCGTTATTCAAGAAAACAGAGCATCCTTTTTTGATTGTTTTAAACAATAAAGAGGAAGCCGCTTACTATTTGAACGATTTAGAACAAATGATCGGCGAGCAAGATGTGTTGTTTTATCCCGGTTCTTTTCGCCGTCCGTATCAAATTGAAGAAACTGATAATGCCAATGTTTTGCTTCGTGCCGAAGTCTTGAACAGAATCAATTCCCGTAAAAAACCGGCAATCATCGTCACTTATCCTGAAGCTTTGTTCGAAAAAGTGGTCACTCGAAGAGATCTGGACAAAAACACCTTGAAAGTTGCTGTTGGCGACAAAATTTCCATCGATTTCATCAACGAGGTTTTGTTTGAATATGAATTTAAAAGAGTCGATTTTATCACGGAACCCGGGGAATTTTCGGTTCGTGGTGGGATTGTTGACGTATTTTCTTTTTCGAATGATAATCCGTACCGAATTGAATTTTTTGGTGATGAAGTAGAAAGTATTCGAAGTTTTGACGTGGCGACTCAATTGTCTATAGAAAAACAGAAGAAAATTACGATAATTCCCAATGTAGAAAACAAGATTTTTCAGGAAAACAGAGAAAGTTTCTTGGATTATATTTCGGAGCGAACGATAATTTTTATTCAAAATACCGAAGATTTATTGTCGCAATTGGACAAGCAATTTGCCAAAGCCGAAGAAGCTTTTGAGAAATTGTCCAAGGACATCAAGCATGCCACGCCAGATCAATTGTTTCTGGATCAGAAGGCTTTTATAAAACGTGCCTTGGATTTCTCCATTGTCGAATGGGGTTCGAAACCGGTTTTTAAAGTCAGCCAGAAATTCGAATTTCATATAAAACCGCAGCCGTCTTTCAACAAACAATTTGATTTGCTGTTGAATGATTTGAATGAAAATCATTTCAATGGATACAAAAACTATTTGTTTTGTTCCAATGAAAATCAGGCAAAACGATTTCATGATATTTTTGAAACTTTGGACGAAGCCAATTCGGAGAATATCAGAAAACAGTACAACACCATTGTTTTGCCTTTGTACCAAGGTTTCATAGATGAAGAAAATCAAATAACTTGTTATACGGATCACCAGATTTTTGAACGCTATCATAAATTCAGCATCAAAAACGGTTATTCGAAAAAACAAAATATCACTTTAAAAGAACTGACTACACTTTCTGTAGGCGATTATGTAACGCACATCGATCACGGAATTGGCCGTTTTGGAGGATTGCAAAAAATACAGGTTGAAGGCAAAACGCAGGAAACCATAAAACTGGTTTATGCCGATAATGATATTGTGTATGTGAGCATTCATTCGCTGCACAAAATTTCGAAATACAACGGAAAAGACGGAACACCGCCTAAAATTTACAAATTAGGCTCGAATGCCTGGAAGGTTTTAAAACAAAAAACCAAGGCAAGAGTTAAACATATCGCTTTCAATTTGATTCAGTTGTATGCCAAAAGGCGTTTGGATAAAGGATTCCAGTTTGCGCCCGACAGTTATTTGCAAAATGAATTAGAAAGTTCGTTTATCTATGAAGATACGCCAGATCAAACTAAATCGACTCAGGAAGTGAAAGCCGATATGGAAAGCGACCGCCCGATGGATCGTTTGGTTTGTGGAGATGTAGGTTTTGGTAAAACCGAAGTTGCCATTCGTGCCGCTTTTAAAGCTGTGGATAACAGCAAACAAGTAGCGGTTTTGGTGCCTACGACGATTTTGGCGTACCAACATTATAGAACTTTTACCGAACGATTGAAAGATATGCCGGTTTCTATTGGTTATTTGAACCGATTTAGGACCGCCAAACAGAAAGCAGAAACGCTTAAAGATTTAGCCGAAGGTAAACTGGATATTGTCATAGGAACCCACCAACTGGTCAACAAAAATGTGGTTTTCAAAGATCTGGGATTATTGATTGTAGATGAGGAACAAAAATTTGGAGTGAACGTAAAAGACAAACTCAAAACGATTGCTGCCAATGTCGATACCTTGACGTTAACGGCGACGCCTATTCCGAGAACTTTGCAATTTTCATTAATGGCGGCCAGAGATTTATCGGTAATTACAACGCCTCCGCCCAACAGATATCCGATTGAAACTAACGTAATTGGTTTTAGCGAAGAGTTGATTCGCGATGCCATTTCGTATGAAATTCAGCGAAACGGACAGGTTTTCTTTATCAATAACCGAATTGAGAACATCAAGGAAGTGGCGGGAATGATTCAGCGTTTGGTTCCCAATGCCCGAGTCGGAATTGGTCATGGCCAAATGGATGGAAAAAAACTCGAAGAGTTGATGTTGGCTTTTATGAACGGAGAATTCGATGTTTTGGTTGCAACCACGATTATCGAAAGCGGACTGGATGTTCCTAATGCGAATACGATTTTCATCAATAATGCCAATAATTTCGGTCTGTCTGATTTGCATCAAATGCGTGGTCGCGTTGGTCGAAGCAACAAAAAAGCGTTTTGCTATTTCATTTGTCCGCCTTATTCAGCCATGACAGATGATGCAAGGAAAAGAATTCAGGCTTTGGAGCAATTCAGCGAATTGGGGAGCGGTTTTAATATTGCGATGAAAGATTTAGAAATTCGTGGTGCAGGAGATTTATTGGGCGGTGAACAATCTGGTTTCATCAACGAAATTGGTTTTGATACCTATCAAAAAATCATGAACGAAGCCATCGATGAATTGAAAGAAAATGAATTCAAGGATTTGTATCCGGAGGAAAACGATATTGAAACCAAAGAATACGTCAAAGATCTACAAATCGACACCGATTTTGAGTTGTTGTTTTCGGATGAATATATCAATAATATTAGTGAACGTTTGAATTTATATAACGAATTGGGAGCCATTAAAAACGAAGAGGATTTACAGCTTTTTCAGAAAAAATTGATTGACCGTTTTGGTCCGATGCCACCACGAGCGATTGCTTTAATGAACAGTATTCGAATTAAATGGATTGCCAGCAATATAGGAATCGAAAAACTGGTAATGAAACAAGGGAAAATGATAGGCTATTTTGTGTCAGATCAGCAATCGGATTATTACCAGTCCAATCGTTTCCATAAAGTATTGCAATTTGTACAAAAAAATCCTTCGCTTTGCAAAATGAAAGAGAAACAAACAGCAAATGGCTTACGTCTTTTATTGACTTTTGAAAATGTAAAATCAACCAGAAGAGCATTGGAATTGATGCAGATGTTTTAAAAAAGTACTTTTGATTTAAATTGAATAAATAAAGCCTCCTAAATTTCAGGAGGCTTTATTTTTATTTGGTCTAATTTTTCAAATCCTTAATTACTTTAAAGGCAACATCTACCTGCTCTTCGCTTACTAATATGGTAAATTCATTAGAAGTTGATATCACTTCGTTAATGATAATTCCTTCCCAGGCCAGACGCTGAAAGATGAAATAATAAATACCTGGAACAGCAATGTTCTCTTTAGGTAATTTTACGGTAATAGAAGCAAGATCATCCAGTTTTTGGATTAGTTTTTCATTGGCAAAGTGCTTGTCTACTAATTGATTTACGCTTTTGCTGACCACAATGTTAATTTCGTTTACGCCACGGGATGAGGTGTAAAAAACATCCGGAAACGAATTAATGTCCGAAATTAGTTCCGCTTGTTTGTTCAAAACGGTTTCAGAAACGGCAAAAGTATAATCGGTCAATGAAGAGCGTACGGTGATTTCGCCAATATTTTTTATTACTTTATTGATTTTGTGATTTAATCTAAAATCGAGTTCTTCGGTTAGTCTTTTTAAAGACATTACTACGGCGCCTTGTTTTACTTCCTTGTCAAATTCATTCTCTAATTCAGCCATTATGTTTCTTGACAATGAAGTCAAGTTAATGATTCCGAGTGATAAGGCGTTTAATAAAAAAGGCTTCGTTTTGATGTAATTCTCTACTATAGAAGAAACAGTTTTCATAATAAATCAGTTTTTTATTTATTGTAAGCGATTGGTTTTAATAGTATTTTGTTTGAAAAACAATTGCAAATATAAATAAAAAACAATTTGTTACAAATATAACAGCAATAAAAAGCGTTTAAAAATGATAAAAGGCATCTGTAAGGTGTTCAATTACAAAAGATTTCCCTTCCTTATGCACTGCAATAATATCAAAACGGACTTCAATGTTTAGATTTTTTTGATTGACATAAGCATCGACCGCTTTTACCAAAAGTTGGATTTTTTTGGGTTTGACAAAATCTTGTGGCAAACCAAAATCCAATGATGAACGGGTTTTGACTTCTACAACAGCAAGAATACCTTCTTTTGTTGCAAGAATATCAATTTCCGCTTTTTGAAAAGTCCAATTGGTTTCTAAAATGGCATAGCCGTTTTTTTGCAGAAATTCCACAGCCAATTCTTCTCCCAGTTTTCCTAATTCGTTGTGTTCGGCCATTTTTTTAATTTCAACTTCAACATTCCAATTTCAAGGCTTCAGGGCGAGATTTCATTATTAGTGTTCAAATCTCAAAATACTTTTACGATTATTGACCTCAATAGTTACTTGACTTCCTAAAATCAATGCTCTGTTGTCATCAATATGACCAGCCGGGAAGTTATAAAGAACCGGAAGGCTATGATTTCGGGTAATTTCTTCTATGATCTCAAATGCATCTTTGCCCCAAGGAATTTCATTGTCACGCATTTTTGACATGGAACCCACAATGATTCCTTTGATGTTTTCCAGACAGCCATTTCGTTTTAAGTTCATCATCATTCGGTCGATATGATAAAGATATTCATCTAAATCTTCTATGAACAATATTTTGTCCTGACATTCAATTGCCGTTGGAGAACCAAAAAGGCTATAAAGAATGGATAAATTTCCTCCCACTAATTCGCCACTTGCGGTCCCTAATCTATTTTTAGCATCAGTGTTAATTTCATAGGTTAATGGTTTTCCAAACAAAGCCGTTTTTAGCGTTTCAATAGCTTCATCGCTTGCTTTTTCAAGACTTATAGGCATAATTGCATGAATGGATTTATAACCCATTAAATTTAAATGACTGTGCAAAACGGTAATATCGCTAAAACCGATAATCCATTTTGGGTTTTGTTTGAATTGGGTAAAATCCAACAAATCAAGCATGCGCACCGTTCCGTATCCGCCACGAACGCACCAAATGGCTTTTACGTTTGGGTTGTCTAATTGCTGCTGAAAATCCGCGGCTCTTTCTTCATCGGTTCCGGCCAGTTGATTGTGGTCTAGGCCAATGGTTTTGCCAATTAGGACTTCTAATCCCCAGCTTTGTAATAAATCAATTGCAGGTTTAAGGTTGTCGTCTGTGTTTTTTCGGGCTGTCGCCAAAATTGCTACGGTATCTCCTTTTTGTAATCTGGGTGGTGTTATCATTGGTATTTGGGCTTGACTGTTTTTAGATTTTAAGAACCACTAACAAAGATAGGAAATTTCAAAATATTTTTTAGATTGTTCTATAAATGAAGTATTTTTACTAGAACTAGTTTTGGATTTTCAAAAAAGTACTTTGAGTTTAATCAAATTTTAAAAAATCAGTTATGAGAGTATTGCGTTTGATTTCCTTTTTTATTTTATTGTGGCCAATGGTAAAACTTACTGCCCAGCCTAAGAAATATTCCATTCATACGGTTGCATTCTACAATTTTGAAAATCTTTTTGACACCATTAATGATCCTAATACTAATGATGACGAATGGACGCCAAAAGGGGAACAACGCTGGACTTCTAAAAAATACAATCAGAAACTACAAAATCTTTCCAGAGTTTTACTCGAAATTGGTTCTTCGGAAAATACGAATGCGCCCACTTTTATTGGCTGTTCCGAAATAGAAAATAGAGGTGTTTTGGAGGATTTAATTAAAGACACCAAACTTATTGACAAAGAATTTGGAATTATCCATTTTGATTCGCCCGATAAAAGAGGAATTGATGTGGCCTTATTGTATCAGAAGAAATTTTTCAGACCAACCACTTATACTAATATTCCATTGTATGTGTTTAAAGCAGAAAACAAGACAAAGACACTCTCAAAATTTGAAGCGGAAGATAAAACAGATGATAATTTAGAATTGAATCCGCAGACAAACCGTGTTTTTACTCGGGATCAATTAATGGTCACCGGATTCTTGGAAGGGGAAGAAATTAGTATTATTGTCAATCATTGGCCATCGCGATCCGGTGGTGAAAAAAAATCAAGCCCTTATAGAGAAGCCGCAGGGCTATTGAACAGGAAAATCATCGATTCTTTACAAAGGATAAATCCAAATGCAAAAGTGATTACACTTGGCGATTTAAATGATGGACCTTATAATAAAAGCATAAAAATAGCGCTTGGCGCCAAAGCCGCTAAAAAGGAAGTTCCGCTGATGGGAATTTATAATCCATTTGAAGAAATGGCCAAAAAAGGATTGGGTACAATTGCTTTTAGGGACTCTTGGGATATTTTTGATCAAATCATGGTTTCGCAATCCTTAATTCAGGACGACTTTTCGACTTTAAAGTATTGGAAAGCCGGAATTTACAATAAGCCTTTTTTAATACAAACTTCGGGACAATATAAAGGGTATCCAAAACGACATTCTGCTACCGAAATTGGCTTCAGTGATCATTTTCCTGTTTATATTTATTTGATTAAAGAATTAAAATAGAATCTTTTTAATAGCGTTTTGATGGTGTAATTGATTCGAAATCTAAAAGAGTTTATGTTCTTATAAACAATAAGACTTAGGATTTTTAGTAACTTAGCCTTCCTAAATACAAGAACACAATAAAATGGCAATAGTAAAACCTTTCAATCTTAATCAATGGATTGACGAAAACCGTCATCTGTTGAAACCACCAGTTGGTAATAAAAATCTATACCAAGAATCAGGGGATTATATTGTCATGATAGTAGCCGGTCCCAATGCACGAAAAGATTACCATTATAATGAAACCGAGGAATTGTTCTACCAATTAGAAGGGTCAATAAAAGTGGTGATTCAAGAAGACGGCCAACGCAAAGAAATGGAGCTTCATGCAGGCGATATGTATCTGAATCCGGCAAAAATACCGCATTCTCCAATTCGTTCAGAAGGTTCAATAGGTTTGGTAATTGAACGCAAAAGAGCCGGAAAAGGATTTACCGACGGTTTAATCTGGTATTGCGATAATTGTAATCATAAATTACATGAAGTTTATTTTGAACTTCATAATATCGAAAAAGACTTTCTTTCTCATTTTGAAGACTTCTATAGTTCATCTGAACTTAGAACTTGTACTAAATGTGGTACTGTTATGGATACTGACCCAAGATTTGTAAGTCAAAAGTAATACGATTTTACCCTAAACTTTGTTAGAGTTATTCATGTTGGCCGTTTCGGGATTTCTGGTTCTGAAATGGCTTTGATTTGGCTAGTCTTTTATTTTAATTTGTACATTATTTTAAAATTTCAGGATTTAATAATATCTTTACCTAAAAAAATATAACAATTTTTAATAAAAAAGTTACAATGATAACAATAGCAGATCAATTTGGAATGAAAGAGGCTTTTGCACAATTGGGCATTAAAGACATAAATGAAGGAACTTCAACAGGTTTGAATCACTTTGCAAATGGAGCGATTCTTGAAAGTTATTCGCCTGTGGATGGTAAATTGATTGCATCCGTAAAAACTTCAACTCCGGAAGATTACGAAAAAGTCATGCAGGCTGCTACCGCCGCTTTTAAAACTTTCAGATTGATGCCGGCTCCACAACGTGGTGAAATCGTGCGTCAATTTGGAGAAAAATTGCGAGAGAAAAAAGAAGCTTTAGGTAAATTGGTTTCTTACGAAATGGGGAAATCATTGCAAGAAGGTTACGGTGAAGTGCAGGAAATGATTGATATTTGTGATTTTGCAGTGGGTCTTTCCCGTCAATTGCACGGATTAACCATGCATTCAGAGCGTCCGGGACATAGAATGTATGAGCAATACCATCCATTGGGAATTGTTGGAATTATTTCTGCTTTCAACTTTCCGGTAGCGGTTTGGTCTTGGAATACTGCCTTGGCTTGGATTTGTGGAGATGTTTGCGTTTGGAAACCATCTGAAAAAACACCTCTTTGTGGTATTGCCTGTCAAAATATAATCGCCGAAGTGATAAAAGAAAATAACCTTCCAGAAGGAATTTCTTGTTTGATTAACGGAGATTATAAAATAGGAGAATTAATGACTGCTGACAAACGAATTCCATTAATTTCTGCAACAGGATCTACTCGTATGGGTAAAATTGTGGCACAAACCGTGGCAGGACGTTTAGGGAAGTCATTGTTAGAACTAGGAGGAAACAATGCGATTATTGTAACTCCAGATGCCGATATAAAAATGACTGTTATTGGTGCTGTTTTTGGAGCTGTAGGAACTGCGGGACAAAGATGTACTTCGACACGTCGTTTAATCATTCACGAAAGTATTTATGATAAAGTAAAAGATGCCATAGTTTCGGCTTATGGTCAATTGCGTATTGGAAATCCATTAGACGAGAAAAACCACGTTGGACCGCTAATCGATACTCATGCTGTTGAAATGTATAACAATGCTTTGACTAAGGTTGTAGAAGAAGGCGGTAAAATTCTTGTTGAGGGTGGTGTACTTTCTGGCGAAGGATATGAAAGTGGTTGTTATGTTAAGCCAGCTATTGCCGAAGCTGATAATTCATTTGAAATCGTGCAACATGAAACTTTTGCACCGGTATTGTATTTATTGAAATATTCTGGTACTGTAGAAAATGCAATCGATGTTCAAAACGGAGTTGCTCAAGGACTTTCATCAGCCATTATGACTAACAATTTAAGAGAGGCAGAACACTTTTTATCAGTTGTAGGTTCTGACTGTGGAATTGCCAATGTAAACATAGGAACTTCTGGCGCTGAAATCGGTGGTGCTTTTGGTGGAGAAAAAGAAACAGGTGGTGGACGCGAGTCAGGATCTGATGCTTGGAAAATCTACATGAGAAGACAAACCAACACCATCAATTACACGACGAGTTTGCCATTGGCACAAGGCATTAAATTCGATCTGTAATAGAATTTAGTCCTACTAAAAAAGGCAATTTGATTGATTTCAAATTGCCTTTTTTAATAACATAGAGATTTTAATCCTGATTATAAATTGAATGAAGCTCCAATATTAAATACAAACTGGTTGTTTAATTTGTCAAAACCGATAGGATTAGTTTTATAACTGGCAATTGGGACTCCAGCTTCGGTAAAAACACCAAAACCTTCCGTGAAGAAATAACGGAATCCTAGATGGGCGCCAAAATTTCTTAGGCCTAAATCAAGTCCTGGATAAATATCCATTTTTTCATCAAGTTGAAAAACATTTCCCATATTCGCATTGAATCGTAATTTTAGGTCAAATCGATCTCCAAACTCAGGCTTGTTACCTAGAGCATCTGTATCGACAGAAAGCAGATAGGAAGTGGCAAAACCATAGGACATGTTCTCTCCGATTCCAAAATCAGAAGAAACTCCAATCCCTGTTCCTCCGTTTTGAATATTTGCGCCAAGATTGAATTTTGCGTCTCCTTTACCTTTAAAGGCTTGAGCATTCAGGAATCCAACGAATAATAATAACGATATTGTGATAATTTTTTTCATTTCTTAAATATTTAGAATTTGGTGCAAAAATAGTTTAATTAAGTTAATTCCTTCCTTTTTCGTCAAAATAGAGCGTGTTTAAAGGTTCGCTTTGCCAAAATTCTTTGGTATTAACATCCATAATAGTAAGCGGTCCTTTGAAAGCAGCACCAGTGTCAACATTCCACACGCAAGCCATTTGTACAGGAACGGTTTTTCCGATGCGAGAAACTGGCGTATGTCCTATGTAGATTTCATTGTATAAGGTAAGTCTTTTTGGATATAATACATCCGAAGGTTTTATGCTTTTGTCTAGCGCTAAAGCAGTTTCCCATAATGTTCTGTCCCAATAAAAGGATTCAGGAAAGTATTCATAAGCTACTCCATTCATATTGGTAAATCCGGCATGAATGAACAAGCGCATTTTATCGTCAAGATGGTAATCTTCTAAAGATTGTAAGAATTCAATATGTCTTTGGCGTCTTTCGTCATTTACCGATTCATAGGCTGTAACAGTAGATTCGCCACCATGTTTGTGCCATAAGAGATTGTCTTTGTTGTCTTTTAGCCAATGGAGCAATAAATCATCATGGTTACCTCTGATGAAAACGCAGTCGTTAGTTGTTCTTAACTGGATCAAAAAATCGATTACCTGGGGTGATTGGCTCCAGCCATCTACATAATCCCCCAAAAAAATTAAACGGTCTTTTGAGGTTACTTTGGCTCTTTCCATAATTTGATGCAAAGCTCGCAAGCCGCCATGAATGTCACCTATTACTAATGTTCTCATTTATTGTGTTCTCTATAATATTTCATAAAATTACGTAAAAGACTTAGGAAGATAGCGTTTTTCTATAGGTTTTTTACAGCATGAAATATCATTAAATTTAGTGATTGCTTGTAAAGCAAAATAGAATTATATTTATAAAAAAATTAAAGCTTTAAAAATGAATGCAATTATTGCTTTTACACTACTGTTGGTTCATATAGTTTGCAATTTGATCAATGACATTTTATTTGCCTAGAATGTTGCAGTTAATTCAATCAGCATAAATAGTTAAGATATCTCGCTTAGGATTGAAAGGATAAATTATGTCTATTAGTAAAATTTTGAATTTAAGGCACATCATACTTCATTTTTCTCAGGACCCGCATGGCTTCTTTAAAGGATAGATAGATTTGCGGATAGAGTTTTAAAAAAGGTTTGGCATCAATCAATTTGTCTTTGGCTTCTTCAAAACCGTTGAGGTAACAAATCATAAATGTCGAGGGCAAATTCTCTAAATCTTTACATTCTCTTTCAGTTAAAGAAAACCCTTTTTGGAGTTTAGCTAATAGTGAAATATTGGCGTTGAATACGTGGTAAAGCATTTTTCTATTGAATTCTGGCGGTTGAAAAAGCATTTTATTTTCAATTTTATAATAGCCATTTTCATAAAAATATATTGTTTTTTCTTCTAATGGATAATAACTTGTTCGATCATTTAAACCCAAAGGAAGGTATTCCGTAATTGTAAATGAATCCTCATCGCAACTAATGGTAACTACATCCTGTGCCGAATAAAACAGTTTGATTTGCTCATTGATTAATTCAATATCTACTCTGGAAAGATAGGTTTTGTCTCTTACCTTTTTTGGTATTCCTGCCCAGCAAATGACAAATAATTCTTTAAAAACCTTGTATTTTGGTGCCATGTCTTTGTGGCGGAAATTCATAAAATCAAATACACCATCCAAAGTATATTTGATATTGTTTCTAGAAATGTTTTCAATACTTAGGACGGCTTCTACATTTTGATAATTTTTTTCAACCGTATCTTCAGTAGGTGTTGTATTGCTTCCTCGTCTGATAAAAATGCTGTTAGCGGGTATTGTATGAATTCCTTTTTTAAAAAAAGAAGTTTTCTTTTTAGGTTTTATAGTTACTAAACCCACTACCTTATCTTTTGAAAGATTGGGGAATGGAATGTTTTCATATTGAATTTTAGGCGGATTTTCCAGATAGGCATTCACGAGGTTCTGAATTCGGCTATCGTCAAAAAAATCATCTCCTACAATTTCATTGTCTTGATCTTCGACACCTACTACGATATAAGAATTATTAGATGGATTAGAATTGGATAAAGCACAGATGTGTTTTAGGAATTTTGCTTTTCCTTCTCGAGTGTGTAAATTCAATTGTCTTTTTTTGTCATAAAAACTGTTTTCATCGTTGTGTGCGAGCAAGTTTTTTACCAGTAGGCGTTTGTTGATCATATGTTAAAACGGCTTAGAAAATCTATTAAAAGAATACTAATTTGTAAATTTAAGCGTTAATAAATGTAACCAAATTTAAATAAAAGGAAAGATATGAAAAAGATTAAATTTTACGCATTAAGTTTTAGTGTAATAACATTTATGTTTTTGTCACTTATAGGATGTAACTCAAGTGATGATTCGACGCAAACTTCAAGAGTTTCAATTCGAATGACAGATGCTCCAGGAGATTATGATGAAGTAAATATTGACGTACGAGACGTTTTGATCAAATCGTCTGCAGATAATGACGACAGCAAAGGTTGGGTAAGTATAGGGAATGTCACTCCTATGACCTATAATTTGTTGGATTTAACAGGTGGGGTAAATGTATTATTAGCTGATAATTTAGTTCCTTCTGGGTTTTTAGGACAGGTACGATTGCTTTTAGGTGAGAACAATACTGTTGTAAAAGATGGTGTAACTTATTCTCTAAAGACACCAAGTGCACAACAATCCGGATTAAAGTTACAAATCAACCAAACACTACTTGCGGGGGCTTCATATGATTTTTTATTAGACTTTGATGTTCATAGTTCCATTGTTGTTCAAGCAGGTAATTCGGGTAATTTTAATTTGCATCCGGTTATCAGAGTTTCTACTGCCGCAACTTCAGGAGTTATTAAAGGCACTATTAATCCTGTTTTGACAGGTTATCAGGTATTGGCATCCGTTCAGGTAGGAGATACGGTAGTTTCTGCCTATGCTAATGATTTAGGAGTGTTTCAGCTTAATGGGATTCCTGCGGGGACTTACACTGTGACACTAACTCCAGACATAGCTTCAGGAAAAGCAATTAAAATAATTCCGGGGATAGTAGTAGAGAATGGAAAAATGACCAACATTGGAGATGTATCCTTAGATTCAATACCATAAAATCAGGATTAGAATTAACCCTAAAATAAAAAAACAGCTGTTATTTAGCTGTTTTTTTATTTTAGGATTTTAAAGAAATTAATCTCTTTTGACGAGAGTTGATGAAGCTTGAGCCGTAGGCATCACTATCAAATCGGCAATATTGACATGGTAAGGTCTTGAAATCACAAAATGAATGATATCAGCAATGTCTTCTGCTTGCAAAGGATCAAAGCCTTTGTAAACATTTGCTGCTCGTTCCGAATCTCCTTTAAAACGCACTTCGCTGAATTCAGTAGCAACCATTCCGGGATGAATCGCGCCAACTTTTATTCCAAAAGCATTCAAATCCATTCGCATTCCTTGATTAATGGCATCAACGGCATGTTTTGTGGCGCAATAAACATTTCCATTTGGATACACTTCTTTGGCAGCCGTGGAGCCAATGTTGATAATATGGCCTGATTTTTTTTCGATCATTTGCGGAATGATGGCCTTAGAAACGTACAAAAGTCCTTTTACATTAATGTCAATCATGGCATCCCAGTCGTCTAAATCCCCGTTTTGAATTGGATCTAAACCGTGGGCATTTCCAGCATTATTGATAAGAATATCAATATTAGAAAAGGCATCGGGTAAAGAAGCAATACTTTCAAAAACAGATTTTTTGTCCCGCACATCAAATAGTAAAGTATGGGTTTCAGTATGCTTAGAAAGTTCTCTTTCGAGTTCAATCAAGCGGTCTTCTCGTCTTCCGCAAAGAATGATTTTATAGTTATTTCGGGCTAATAGTTGTGCTGTTGCTTTACCAATTCCGCTGGTGGCACCAGTTATAAGGACTGTTTTACTCATGGTTTTATACGTCTAATTTTTTGTATCCTAAATTTCACCATTCTTTTATGGCACGTCTTCTCCTCTGCTTTCGGCCCAAATGGCAAACCAATCTTCTTTTTCTAAATCTAATTCGACCGCTTTCATTAAAGATTGTATTCTTGCCACGTTTACGGTTCCGGCAATTGGAATCACTTTTGCGGGATGTTTTAAAATCCAAGCCAATAAAATGGTATCGGCACCCAGACTGTATTTTGAAACTAAGGTTCCTAATAATTTTTTCAAACGATGGGTTTGTGGGATATCTTCTCTGAAAACAAATCCCAAAGGATTCCAAGACATCGGACGGATGTTGTGGATTTGCATATAATCAAAACTGCCGTCAATCATAGGCTCAAAATTAGTGGCCGAAAATTGCACTTGATTGTAGCTAACTTCTATTTTTTGGCGAATTAATTCTGTTTGTGATGAAGTGAAATTAGAAAGCCCAAAATCGATGATTTTTCCATCTGTTTTTAGCTTTTCTACTGCTTCGGCGATTTCGTCTACTTGCATCAATGGACTCGGTCTGTGTAGCAAGAAAGCGTCCAGGTAATCTGTCTGTAAATTTTTTAAAGACTGCTCTACTGAGGCAATAATGTGCGATTTAGAATAATCATAATGCTTAATTGTATTGTTTCTATTTTCCGCCAGCATTTGGATACCGCATTTCGAAATCAGTTGTATCTTTTCTCTGGCAACTTTGCTTGAAGAAAAGGCTTTTCCAAAATCAGCCTCGGTGGTATAGGAACCGTAAATGTCAGCATGGTCAAAGGTGGTTATTTTATTTTCTAAACATACATGAATTATATTTTCCATCTCCTTTGGAGTGAGGTTTTTATCCCAAACTCCCCAATTCATGGTGCCAGCAATAATAGGCGATAATGTTGTTTTACTCATGGGTTTTGTTTTTTATTAAAAAATGTAAATTCTCTGTTTTGAAGTATATTTTTCAAAGTTCTTAAAAATATAAAAATTGAATCATAATTCATCCTTAAAATTAGGATGTAAATTGAAGTTTTAACCATTTTTTAACATCTTCCTTCTAAAAAAAAATTCAATTTGCACTACCAAAAGAAAGAGATACAATTCAAGGGTTTAAAAATAATAATATGGAAGAAAATACTGCGACTATAGACATTAGAGCAATCAATGAAAAAATTGAAAGAGAGAGTGCTTTTATAGATCTCCTTAGTATGGAAATGAACAAGGTGATTGTGGGCCAAAAACACATGGTAGAGCGTTTGTTGATTGGACTTTTAGGCCAAGGGCATATATTATTGGAAGGGGTTCCCGGTTTAGCAAAAACTCTAGCGATAAATACACTTTCACAGGCTGTTCACGGTTCGTTTAGCAGAATACAATTTACACCTGATTTATTGCCTGCCGATGTTGTGGGTACCATGATTTATAACATAAAACAAAATGAGTTCTCGATAAAAAAAGGACCAATTTTCGCTAATTTCGTCCTTGCCGATGAGATTAACCGTGCGCCGGCCAAAGTGCAATCGGCGTTATTGGAAGCGATGCAGGAAAAACAAGTGACCATTGGTGATACTACTTTCAAGCTCGACAGACCTTTCTTAGTTTTGGCAACCCAAAATCCAATTGAACAAGAAGGAACATATCAACTTCCTGAAGCTCAAGTCGATCGTTTCATGTTAAAAACGGTTATTGATTATCCAAAAATGGATGAAGAGCGAATGGTAATTCGTCAAAATCTAAAAGGAAGCTATGAGAAAGTGAATCAAGTGGTTTCTGTAGAGCAAATTTTACGTGCGCAAGAGGCGGTTCGTGAAGTGTATATGGATGAAAAAATAGAGAAATACATTCTAGATATTATTTTCGCCACCCGTTACCCTGAAAAATATAAATTGGCCGATTTAAAGCCATTAATCAGTTTTGGAGCTTCACCTCGTGGAAGTATCAACTTGGCTAATGCCGCTAAATGTTATGCATTTATCAAACGTCGCGGTTATGTGATTCCAGAGGATGTTCGTGCCGTTGTTCATGATGTATTACGTCACAGAATAGGGGTTACCTATGAGGCAGAAGCTGAAAATATTACCTCTGTTGATATCATCAATAAGATTATAAACGAAGTAGAAGTACCTTAATTTAGTTTGCAGTCATCAGTATTCAGTTAGCAGTAACTGATTATTGACCACTAAACACTGACCACTGAACTTATGGATACAAAAGAGCTATTAAAAAAAGTACGGAAAATAGAAATTAAAACCCGAAGATTGAGCGATCACATCTTTTCGGGGGAATACCATACCTCATTCAAAGGACGTGGAATGACTTTTAGCGAAGTGAGACAATACCAATATGGTGATGATATTCGCGCTATCGATTGGAACGTAACGGCACGTTATAACGAAGCCCACGTAAAAGTTTTTGAAGAGGAACGCGAATTGACGATGATGCTGATGGTTGATATTTCAGGTTCTGAAAGCTTTGGTTCCAAAAACCAGTTTAAAAAAGACATCGTAACCGAAATTGCCGCTACGATGGCTTTCTCGGCTACACAAAACAACGATAAAATTGGGTTGATATTATTTTCTGATCAAATAGAATTATACATTCCGCCCAAAAAAGGAAGATCGCACGTATTGCGCATCATTCGTGAATTGATAGAATTCGAACCAAAAAGTCATAAAACAGATGTCGCTCAAGCCTTAAAATTTTTGTCGAGCACTCAGAAAAAGAAAGCCATCGTGTTTATGATTTCTGATTTCATGGCAGAAGATTATGAGCATACTTTAAAAATAGCATCAAAAAAACATGACCTTACCGGAATTCGAGTATATGACATTCGAGAGGAAAAAATGCCAAATATAGGAATGGTTTCCATGCTTGATGCCGAGACCGGTGAAACCCAACTGATTGATACCAGCTCTAAAACAGTTCGATTGAATTATGAAAAATACTATCACCATAAGGTGAATTATTTTAAAGAAACTTTTAGAAAATCAGGTTCCGGGATTGTCAACACCAGAGTTGATGAAAGCTATGTCACTAAATTATTAGGCTATTTTAAATCGAGATAATGATTGAAGAATGATGATTAACGATTTTTGATTGCAGATGTGGTTGTGATAAATGAAAAGATTAACGATCATAAATATAAAAGCATGAACAAGCAGGTTTTAGAAGATAGATTGATAGATTTTGCAGCTTTAATTATTAATGTGGCTAATAATTTTGAGAAAAATTATGCGGGAAATCATTTGGCGAGTCAAATAATTCGTTCTGGAACCTCGCCAGCTTTAAATTATGGAGAAGCTCAAAGTGCTGAAAGCAAGAAAGATTTTATCCATAAAATGGGTATCTGTCTTAAAGAATTAAGAGAATCATTTGTATGCTTGAAAATTATTGAAAAAGCAAATTTAACATCAGATATTGAAAAACTAATAATAGTAAAAAAAGAAGCAAATGAATTAATATCGATTTTTGTTTCAAGTATTAAAACATCAAAGGCAGGTTCTGATTAGGAAAAATTGAATTAAATGTATAGAATGAACGATGTTTGATTACAATTGCAGCTCAGTTCTGAAATCAAAAATCGTTAATCTTCAATCAAAAATCATTTGCTTCAATCGAAAATCAAAAAATGGAAACATTATACATGAAAAAACACTTATTCTTACTATTATTATTTCTTTCCACAGCTGTTTTTGCCCAACAAAAAAGGGTGATTACAAGTATCGATACCACAAAAAACAAGATTGGTGCTGAATTTAAATTGACTTTAAAAACCACGGTAGATACTTTGTCTAAAGTGGATTTTCCGAATCTAAAAAACATCGGTGCTCTTGAAGTGATTCAGTCCTATCCAATTGATACAGTAAAGAATAATGACCGCTATGAATTAATCAAAAAATATGGATTAACGCAGTTTGATTCTGGAAAATATGTTATCCCGAGCATAAAGATATTCATCAATAGTAAGCCTTACATGACGGATTCTCTTTTGGTAGAAGTGGCCAATGTACAAGTGGATACTTTAAAACAGAAAATGTATGATATTAAGGATATTGTTCCCGTAAAGAGCCCGATGTCTGTTTGGTGGAAATACCTTTTGATTCTGGCATTAATTCTGGGTATTGGCGCATTGGTGTATTGGTTGGTCAAAAAACAACAAAAGAAAAAAATAGAAGAAGAGGTTTATAAAACGCCTATAGAAAAAGCGACAAGTTTATTGAACACACTGGAACAAAAGGAACTTTGGCAAAAAGGCGAGGTGAAAGCTTATTATAGCGAATTGACTGATATTGCTCGAAATTATATTGAGGAAGCCATCGAAATTCCGGCTATGGAAAGCACTACTTCTGAATTGATAGTTGGTCTTAGAGCCGCTTCTGTCAAAAAGAAAATGACGGTTTCACAAGAAACTATTGAAAACTTAGAACGCGTTTTAAAACAAGCCGATTTAGTGAAATTTGCCAAATCCAAACCTTTGGATTATGAAATTACCGAGGATCGAAATAAAATTCAAAAAGCCATTTTAACCTTGGATAGTTCTATTCCTGTGGAAGTTGCATTGGAAGAAGATACATTACTCAATGAAGCCCAAAGACAAAAACAAATTCAAATTCAGTTGAAGAAAAAGAGAAACAGGCGCATTGCCGTTTCGGTGGCAGCCGTTCTTTTTTTACTAATTGGAACCACACTATTTTTTATTGCAACAAAAGGATTTGATTTTGTGAAAGACAACATCATAGGTCATCCAACCAAAGAATTGCTAGAAGGCGAATGGGTACAAAGTACCTATGGAAATCCAGGGGTTAAGATTGAGACGCCTAAAGTGCTTAAAAGAATTGATTTGACAAAATCACTACCAAAAGAAGGCTTGGCTTTGGTCAAAGAAATGCAATCTTTTGCCTATGGTAGTTTTACGGATAATTTCTATCTGATGGTTTCTACGATGAAATACAAGCAGGAAGTAGCTGTCGATTTGAAGAAGTCAATCGATGTTACAATTCAAACTTTAGAAGCACAGGGAGCGCAAAACATGATTGTGAAACAAGAAGATTTTGATACCGGAGAAGGAATTAGCGGTCAAAAAGCATACGGAACTTTTTCTCAAATGAATAAAGACAGCAAGAGTAGCGAAAAAATGTATTATGAAATTTTGTTGTTTGGACAAGATGGAGGATTGCAGCAAATTATGATCCTTCACAAGGAAGGTGATACCTATGCAAATGAAATTTCTGAACGAGTTTTAAACTCTGTAGAATTAAAACAACTGAGTAAATAATGGGGAAAATAACTTTTTTAAATCCGGAGTTTTTTTGGTTGTTTCTTTTGATTCCACTTGCCATTATTTGGCTGGTTTATAAAAGAAACCATCAATCAGCAACTCTAAAAATGAGTTCGATAGAAGGATTCAAGGGATCGACTTCTTTTTTAGCAAGGATGAAGCCTTTTTTAAGCGTTTTTAGATTATTAGCCTTAAGCTCCTTGATTGTAGCCATGGCGAGACCCAGAACGGTTGACATTAGCAATAAAACAAAAACGACCAAAGGAATTGATATCGTCATGGCGGTGGATGTTTCCGGAAGTATGCTTGCCAAAGATTTGAAGCCAAACCGAATGGAAGCGCTGAAAAGAGTCGCGGCTGATTTTGTGGAAGAAAGACCAAACGATAGAATAGGACTAGTGGTTTATGCTTCTGAAGCCTATACCAAAACTCCGGTAACCAGCGATAAAGCGGTTATTCAGGAAGCCATTAAAAGCATAAAATACGATAATGTTTTGCAGGACGGAACAGGAATTGGAATGGGATTAGCCACTGCCGTGAACCGTTTGAAAGACAGTAAAGCCAAGAGCAAGGTTATTATTCTTTTGACGGATGGTGTGAATAATGCCGGTTTTATTGAGCCAGAAACCGCTTCGGATATTGCCAAGCAATATGGGATAAAAGTATACACCATAGGACTAGGAACAAATGGGATGGCCCTATCTCCATATGCTATAGCTCCAAATGGGGAATTGATGTTTCAAATGATGAAAGTGGAAATTGACGAGCAATTGATGAAAAGCATCGCTAAAAAAACCGATGGTAAATATTTTAGAGCCACAAGTAACAGTAAGCTGGCAGCGATTTATGGAGAAATAAACAAACTGGAAACCACAGAAATTGAAGAATTAAAATTCTACGATTATGATGAGAAGTACAGGGCTTTTGTTTGGCTAGCCGGATTTTTGTTGTTGGCCGAAATAGGTTTGAGAAATACGGTTTATAGAAGTTTTATTTAATTAAAATAGTTTTCTGTCGATACAGGGAGCAAGACTGAAAACGGAGACTAAAAGGAAAATGGAATTAGACGAAAAAAAATATTTATACCTGCTTTTAATATTGCCATTGATGGTGCTTTTGTTCTTGTTCAATTTGTATTGGAAAAGAAAAAAGCAACGTGAATTTGGGGATTTGGATTTAATAAAAAAATTAAGTCCAGAGCGTTCTGCTTTTAAGCCTGTTTTCAAATTGGTTATAATTCTTTTGGCTATGGCGGGTTTAATTTTGGGATTGGTAAATCCTAAAATTGGAACCAAAATGGAAACGGTAAAGCGCGAGGGAATCGATATCGTTTTTGCGATGGATGTTTCCAAGAGTATGCTTGCCGAGGATATTGCCCCGAGCCGATTGGAAAAAAGCAAACAAATTGTTTCGCAAATCATCAACCAGCTTGGCAATGATAGGATAGGAATTGTGGCTTATGCGGGAAGTGCATTCCCTGTGTTGCCTATAACAACGGATTATAGTGTGGCCAAAATGTTCCTGCAAAGCATGAATACCGGAATGGTTTCTTCTCAAGGAACATCACTGGATGAAGCTATAAAATTATCGGCGACTTATTTTGATGACAAAAGTAAAACCAGCAAATTATTGATTTTAATTTCAGATGGTGAAGATCATTCTGAAGGTGCTCAAGCAGCAGCAGAAGAAGCCAATGCACAAGGAATGCGAATCATAACCATAGGTGTTGGTACCGAAAAAGGAGGAACTATTCCTTTGAAAAGAAATGGAATCGTTGAAAGTTATCAAAGAGATAATAATGGTGAAGTGGTTGTGACAAAATTAAATCAAGCCAGTATGGAAGCGATTGCCAAAGCAACAAAAGGAGGTTATGTAAACGGAAGTAATACCAAAGAAGTTTTAGAATATGTAAAAAACACTTTGGATAAAATCCAAAAAACAGAGTTTGAAGCTACGCAAATGGCCGATTTTCAATCGCAGTTTCAATGGTTTTTAGGATTTGGATTTGTTTTACTATTCTTGGATCTCTTTTTATTAGAAAGAAAAACAAGCTGGGTGAAGAGGTTGAATTTATTTAACGATGAAAAATAAATGTCGATGCCATCATAAAGCTTGCTTTAGTGGATTAACATAATGTAATAAAAATGAAAAATTTTAAAATATATCTATTTAGCTTTTTGACGCTTCTTTTTTTAGGGCTGGGGAATATATTTGCCCAGGAAAAGGATAAAAATTTACCAGAGGCGAATGCAGAATATGCCCAAAATAAATTTGTTGATGCGGAGGCCAATTACAGGATTTCTAATTCTAAATTTCCAAATAGAAGTGTTGCTACCTATAATTTAGGCAATACCATATACAGACAAAATCAAGTTGGCGAAGCTAAATTAGCTTATGCAAAAGCGATAGAGAATAGTAAAACAAGACCTCAAAAACATAAGGCTTTCCACAATCTAGGGAATGTTTTTATGAAAGAAAAAGATTATACACAAGCCGTAGCGGCTTATAAAAACGCGCTTCGTAACGACCCTTCCGATGAAGAAACGAGGTATAATTATGCTTTGGCAAAAAAGTTGTTGAAGGAAAACCCTCCAAAAGACGATAAGAATAAGGATAAAGACAAAAAAGATAAGGACAATAAAAACGATAAAAAAGACGGAGAGAAGGACAAAAAAGACGATAAAGGAGACAAAGACAAAGATAAGAAAGACGATAAAGGGGATAAGGATAAGAAAGACGGCGAAGACAAAAAAGATAAGCCTAAAGAAGAAGGGGAACCAAAACCAGCTCCTGGAGGAATTTCTAAACAAAGATTAGAAAGTCTTTTAGATGCCGTAAATAATGAAGAAAAGAAAATCCAGAACAAAGTCAATGCTCAAAAAGTAAAAGGAAAACCAACCAAGACTGAGAAAGATTGGTAACAAAGTTTTACTTCTTAAATAGATTCAAACTCAAGATTAAATAAAACGTTAGGAAAAGATAAGGATTAAATAAAAAATGAAAAAACATTTAATTTTATTACTGTTAAGTTTTCAAGGACTTTTGGCTCAAGTACAATTTGAAGCTAAAGTGAGCAAAACCACGTTGGGATTGAACGAAAGACTTCGTATTGATTTTGTAATGAATATAGATGGGGATAACTTTAACGAACCGTCTTTTGATGGATTCAGAGTTATAGCGGGACCGAGTCAGCAAGTGAGCCAATCTTGGGTAAATGGAAGGAGTTCTTTTGAGAAAATCTATTCGTATTATCTTTTACCAAGTCAAAAAGGGACCCTTACTATCAGGCAGGCCACAATTGAATATAATGGTCAATTGTACAAAACTTCGCCCATAAAAATTAATGTGACGGCAGCTGTTGAACTACCAAAAGATCCAAATGACACTAGTGTTTCTGCGGACAATAATATTTATCTCGTTGCTGATATCTCTAAAACAAATCCCTATATCAACGAGCCAATTACCGTAGTTTATAAATTGTATTTCAGTCATAATATAGGAATTACCAATTTGGGAGAGCTCAGTAGACCGAAATACAATGATTTTTGGAGTCAAAACATAGACATCAAACAACTTGTTCCCGAAGAGGGAATGTTTAAAGGCGAGAAATACAGGTATGTGGTTTTAAGAAAAACAGTCCTTTATCCTCAAAAATCAGGAAAACTGAAGATAGAACCGCTTTCACTAGATATAGACGTTCAGTTGCCAACGAATCGTAGAAATATGTTTGGGCAAATGGTACTGAAAGACGATAGTAAAAGAGTTTCAGCCGGTGCAAAAACCATTGCGGTCAGAGCATTGCCGGAAGCGGGAAAACCTGCTGATTTTTCGGGAGCTGTGGGGAATTTTGATTTCAAAGTAACTCCTAGTAAGACCAGTCTTAAAAACGGGGAAAGCCTTGATTTAGTGGTGAGCGTGAGTGGTAAAGGGAATATGAAATTATTTAATTTACCAAAACCAGTTGTTCCAAATGCATTAGAAATGTATGACGCAGTTCATAACGAACAGGTAAATACGTCACTGGCAGGTATGAGCGGAAAAATTTCGGATAGTTATACGATTATACCCCAATACAAAGGGAATTATCCAATTAAACCAATGCAGTTTTCCTATTTTGATTTGGGCTCAGGAACTTATAAAACCATTACATCTTCAGAGGTAATGATAAACGTTCTTGACGGACCAACGGATACAAGAGCTGTTGCCAGTTCAAGTTCTGATAAAAATAAAATTACGAGTAGCGAACAATTTAAATTCATTAAGTTGAAAACGAATCTTGTTCCGGTGGCCGAGAATGATTTTTTTGGTTCTAATTTGTATCTGGGTTTACTATTTGCGCCATTTTTGCTATTGCCGTTAATTGTATTGTTCAAGAATAAAAAAGAAGCTATTGATGGCGATATTGTTGGGAATAGAATTAAGATGAATAATAGGCTGGCCAAGAAATATTTATCTGAGGCCAAAAAGCAGATTAATAACAAAGAGCCATTTTATGTTGCGCTTGAAAAAGCAATGCACAATTTCTTGAAGGCCAAGTTGCATATAGAAACCTCAGAGATGAGTAAGGATAATATCAAGGAATTGCTGTTGAACAGAAATGCAAAACCAGAAGCCGTGAATGATTTTATTGCGCTTACTGAGAATTGTGAAGTGGCTCGATATGCGCCTTCCTCAACCGCTACGATACAGCAGGATTTTGACAAAGCGGTTTTGATTATTTCGGAATTGGAAAAACAAATATAATTTTAGATTTTAAATTTATAGTTGGTACTTCGCAACTTATGACTAATAAAATGAAAAACATACTTTATATATTATTGTTTACAACCCAAGTTTTCTTTGCCCAAAACGGCTTCGAAAAAGGGAATGAATTCTATAAAAACGCAAAATACCAAGAGGCAGTTGAAGCCTATGAAAGTGTTTTGAATGTCAATAAGCAGCAATCGGCAGAATTGTTTTTTAATTTAGGCAACTGCTATTACAGACTCAATAAGGTAGCGCCGGCAATCTATAATTATGAAAAAGCGTTGACGTTCAGTCCTAACGACGATGAAATCATAAACAACCTGAAGTTTGCCCAAAAACGCACCATCGATGAAATAAAAGTAATTCCAAAAGTAGGTTTTGCTAAGTTGTTACGCGATTTTACGGGAATTTATCAATACAATACTTGGGGGTGGATTTCCATATCATTTTCGGTATTGTTTTTATTGTGTTTTTGTGGTTATTATTTTTCTCAAATTTCACTCTCCAAGAGAATCTTCTTCTTGGGAATGTTCCTGATGTTAGCACTGCTTCTTGTGAGTGTTTCGGCAGCGATTTTTGAGAAAAGTCACGCTAAAAATGAAAGACCTGCAGTGGTTTTTGCTGAGATTTCCGATATGAAGAGCGAACCACAAAGGAAAGCTGCTAATGTTTTCATATTACATGAAGGCACTAAAGTATTCGTCAAAGAAACTTTGGATAATTGGAAAAAAATTCAATTAACGGATGGCACCGAGGGTTGGATTGAAAGCAGCGCTATTAAGGAAGTGAAATAATAGTTTCAGGTATCGGTTTTTAGTGTTCAGATTTAAGATAGAACCTTTAGATTTTATTGATGCGTATAAAAAGTGTATTCTTTCAGCTGAAACTTTTGACTTTCATTTTCCTTTCCTGAATTACTGATCACTAAACGCTGACCACTGATTATTTTTTCTTCGCACCATCGTACCATTTTTCGATTGAAGGAAAAAGGAATCCAGCGGTTTTTTGAATCGGATTATAGAATATCGAATTGTCGAGAGTTTCTTTTTTGGCCAAGAAATTTTTGTAATTTACTTTTTCGAAAACAGTCAAAACTACACTGATAATTAATACTGTTTTCAATAGGCGAAAGAAACCACCGCCCGCTTTATTGATCCAACCCAGATAGGCAAAATCAGCAAGATTAGTAAAGAATTTTCCCAGCATATAAATACCGACAACCACTACAATAAAAGTAAGGACAAAAGCAGTCACCTGAACCGTATAAGGATTCCAGGAAACAAATCCCGAAAGCATTCCCTTGATTATTGAAGAAAATTTGACCGCAAAATAAATTCCTGCCAAAAGGGAGATTAGAGAAGCGATTTCAACAAAAAGTCCGTTTCGGATTCCTTTGTACAAAGCATATCCAAGTAATCCTCCTAAAATAATGTCCAAAAAACCCATTCGTAGTCTGTTTAAAATAAAAATGCAAAGATAAAAGAATTGTTGGTTATCAATTGCCAATTTTCAAGTTCTTATCTTTGCTAAAATAATTTTATGATTTGCGATATAATAACTCATAATTCATAATTCATAACTCGTAAACATGTCAAGAGATATACAACTTAAAGAACGCTGGGAACAGCTTGTAACGATACTTTCCAATCAATTTTCGCAAGGGGAAGATTTAGATTTAGATGCCATCATATACCTAATTGGTGTTCAGGAATTGGGAAAAATTCATCGTGAATTTAAAAAAGATGAAAAATTGAACCTGATGCACATTGCTATTTGTAGATTATTAGAACCTTATGGATTCTATGAATTCGATTTTTTTGACGAAGAAGGATGGCCTCATTATAAGGTGAAAGAAGAATTACCACCTTTAAAAGCAGGAGAACAATCGGTTTTGATGAAAGAGGCAATTGTGAATTACTTTCTGGAGCGGGAATTGATAGAATAGGTATTTTATATAGAAACTTGGAGTTACCGCAAAGTACAGGAAACAAATTTGTGAAAATTAGTGTAATTCGTGGCAAAAAAACTAAATTTGCACTCTCAATTATTGGATGAAAATGATAGACAAGATAAAAGAATATATTGGTGAAGCACAAGCTTTCTCTACTCAAAATGCAGCCGAATTAGAAGCATTTAGAATCAAATTCCTTGGAAGTAAAGGGATTCTAAAAGATTTTTTTGCCGAGTTCAAGAACGTTCCTAATGACCAAAAAAAGGAATTTGGGCAAGTAATTAATTTGCTAAAAACTTCTGCCGAGGAAAAAGTAAAGACCATACAGGAAGCTTTAGAAAGTAAAGAAGAATCAAAAGGTTTTTATGGTGATTTGACACGTTCGTCAGAACCGATTTCTATTGGTTCCCGTCACCCTATTTCATTGGTAAAAAACCAAATTATCGATATCTTTTCAAACATCGGTTTTAATGTTTCTGAAGGCCCGGAAATCGAAGACGACTGGCACAATTTTACCGCATTGAATTTACCGGAATACCATCCGGCAAGAGATATGCAGGATACTTTTTTCATTCAAACAAATCCGGATATTTTATTGCGTACGCATACATCATCTGTTCAGGTGCGTTATATGGAAAATAATAAACCGCCTATTCGTACCATTTCTCCGGGAAGAGTTTTTCGTAACGAAGCCGTATCTTCCCGTTCTCACTGTATTTTTCATCAGGTAGAAGGATTGTATATTGATAAAGATGTTTCCTTTGCTGATTTGAAACAAACCTTGTTGTACTTTACCAAAGAGATGTTTGGCAAGTCAAAAATTCGTTTGCGTCCTTCTTATTTTCCTTTTACAGAACCAAGTGCCGAGGTGGATATTTATTGGGGTTTAAAAACAGAAACCGATTATAGAATTACCAAAGGAACAGGTTGGTTAGAAATTATGGGTTGCGGAATGGTTGATCCTAATGTATTAAAAAACTGTGGCATTAATCCGGACGAATACAACGGTTTTGCTTTTGGAATGGGAATTGAGCGTATTGCCATGTTGTTATACCAAATTGGTGATATCCGAATGTTCTACGAAAATGATGTACGTTTCTTAGAGCAATTTAAGGCAAGCATTTAAAAAGTCAATAAGCAAAATATTTAGTGTAAAAATAATGAAGTCCGATATTATCATCCCCGAAGTAGAAAATGTATTTGTAGCTACCGTTCAAGAATGGAGCGACGATTTCATGGAAAAAGTTTGGTACGCCTATTTAGTGAATGATAGTGATTTTCTTATCGAAAGCGTGATGGTGGTTTCTAAAGCTTTTGGAACTATTGATGGAGAAATGAAAAAAACCTCTCTTTTGCGTCATGCCTTTGTTGAAGTTCCAGCAGTTTCTGTGGTGAAAATTGAAATGATCGAAAAAAGTGTTTTGGCACTCAATAACGAGTTTTCGGTATCTTATTTTATAGGAAATAAGATGTACGATAAGAAATTTATTTTTAAAGCCAATAGTATTAACGAAGCAGAGACAGAAGAGGTGCCTATTTTATTCGTGGAAGGCATTATTGTAAGATAGAAAATAGATTTTATATAAATTTAAAAACCGCTAATCTCCGGATTTCATCTGAGAATTAGCGGTTTTTTATGTAGGTTGATAGCTGAATTTAATCCAGCTTCTCTGTCAGTTCTTTAAAAATAGTTTTAGCTTCTTTTCCTTTGTATAGAATTTCATAAACGGCATCTATAATTGGTGTTTTGGCACCATAACCCTGATTGAGTTTATAAGCGCTATTTGTAGCATAATAGCCTTCAGAAACCATGCTCATTTCCATCATGGCACTTTTCACAGTATAACCTTTACCAATCATATTCCCGAAGGTTCTGTTTCTTGAAAAAAGCGAATAACCCGTTACCAATAAATCACCCAAATAAGCCGAATCATTGATGTTTCGCTTCATTTTGTGTACTTTCTTGATGAATTTTTTCATTTCTCGAATGGCATTACTCATCAACACAGCCTGAAAATTATCACCATAACCCAGACCGTGGGCAATTCCGGCTGCAATGGCGTAGATGTTTTTTAGCATGGCCGCATATTCGGTGCCTATAATGTCATCCGTTATTTTTGTTTTAATATAATTCCCGGACAAGTTTTTGGCTACTATTGAGGCTTTTTGAGCATCGCCACAAGCAATTGTTAGATATGATAAACGCTCTAGAGCTACTTCTTCGGCATGGCAAGGACCAGTTATTACACCGATATTATAGTAAGGAATGTCATATTGAAAGTGGAAATGTTCACCAACAATTAGACTGGTTTCTGGAACAATACCTTTGATTGCCGAAAAAATAATCTTGTCCTTCAATGAGACCGTCAGTTTTTCCAATTCACCATTTAAAAAAGCGGATGGTATAGCAAAAATAATGTAATCAGCATATGCAACTGCTTCGTTAATATCACTGGTAAGTTTTAACTTTTGAGTGTCAAATTCAACTGAACTTAGATAATTAGGATTGTGTTTGTGAAGTTTTATATGCTCAATTGCAGATTCATTACGCATATACCAAGAAACTTCGGAAAGATTTACGCATAACATTTTTGTGATTGCTGTTGCCCAACTTCCACCACCAATTACTGCAAATTTTAAATTTTCGGTCATTTTAGTATTAAATTTAATCAAAAGTACTTAAAAATGTACTAATGAGACAAGAAAATAATGAAGGACTCTCAATATTTAGGACGCTGTAAGCTTTAAAATTTTAATAAAATAATATTTTTTTTATTTCTGTACAATATTACAGCTTTTGTTCCGTTGTAACCCATTGTAAGTTAGTTATTTAATTGAATATGAAAATTGAATTAGTTAGTTTTGTTTTGGTGTTATGAAAAAGGCGTTCTAGAATAAATTCACGAACGCCTTTTTATTTTAAATAAATTCTTCTTTTTTTTTCGAATTAGTAACTCATTTCTACAATTGATTTTACTTTGTCTAAAGTGATGTTTTGTCGCTCTCCAAGACCTTTCCAGCCTCTTTCTTCAAAACGATTTACAATGAAGTCAGCTGTTTTATTATAGTCTTCGGTATATTCAGATAATTTAGTTTGCATTCCCATTTTATGGAAAAATTCAACGGTTTTGTTGATGGCCTCATTTGCGATTTCGTCTTCCGTTCCTTCTAAATTAAAAATACGTTTTCCGTATTGAGCTAATTTTGCTTTTTTGGTTTCAAACATTACTTTGTACAAACTAGGAGCAATAATTGCCAATGTACGTGCATGATCGATTCCATATAAAGCGGTTAATTCATGACCAATCATATGTGTGGCCCAATCGCTTGGAACTCCTTTTTGGATTAATCCGTTGAGAGCCATTGTACACGACCACATAAAGTTAGAGGCTAGTGCATAGTCTTTTGGATTTTCCACTACTTTGGGACCTATTTCAATCAAGGTTTGAAGGATTCCTTCGGCAATTCTATCTTGTAAATAGCCTTCATGCGGATAAGTTAAATATTGTTCCATTACATGGGTGTAGGCATCAACAACGCCATTTTGTAATTGTCTTTTTGGTAAAGATTCGATTACTGTTGGGTCACAAATAGAGAATTTTGGAAATAAGGCCGAACCACCAAAAGCTAATTTTTCTTGGGTAGCTTCAATAGTTACCACAGCTCCAGAATTCATCTCACTTCCTGTTGCAGGCAAAGTTAAGACCGTCCCAAAAGGCACTGCATTTTCTTTTATTAGAAGACGTTTTTGAAGAATATCGATAGGGTTTCCTTCAAAATTTACTGCGGCTGAAATAAATTTCACCCCGTCAATCACAGAGCCTCCACCAACAGCTAAAATAAAATCAATTTTTTGTTCTTTAATGATCGCAACTGCTTTCATCAAAGTTTCAAAATGAGGGTTGGGTTCTATACCGCTGAATTCTACTATTTCAAAACCTTTTAGATTGTTGATTATTTGCTCGTGGATTCCGTTCTTAAAAATGCTTCCTCCGCCATAAGCCAAAAGGATTTTTGCACCTTGTGGGACTAATGTTGGTAATTTTTCAATCTGCCCTTTTCCAAAAACTAAATTGGTAGGATTGTATAATTCAAAGTTTAACATGTTTATTTTTTTACGTTTAATTGATTCAATAATTTTTGGGCAACCAGTTTAGATGAAGCTGGGTTTTGACCTGTAATCAATAAGCCATCTTCAACGGCATAAGGTTGCCAGTCAGCTGCTTTAGAATAGTTTGCGCCATTTGATTGCAAAGCATCTTCCAGTAAAAATGGAACCACTTTGGTTAAGCCTACGGCTTCTTCTTCTGTATTAGAAAATCCAGTTACTTTTTTACCTTTTACTAAAAAAGCGCCATTTACTTTCACATTTTTCAAAGCTCCGGGAGCATGACAAACAAAACCAACGGGTTTATTGTGTGTGTAAAAAGATTCAATTAAAGCGATTGAGGTCTTGTCTTCGGCTAAATCCCAAAGCGGACCGTGACCTCCTGGGTAAAAAACCGCATCATAATCTGCTTGATTTACATCGGCTAATTTTTTTGTGTTTTTTAGTTTTGAAAGAAGTGCGGTGTCGTTATCGAATCTTTTGGTGTCTTCAGTAGCGGCAGATGGATCTTCACTTTTTGGATCAATTGGCGGCTGACCTCCTAATGGCGTTGCAATATCAATTTGAACCCCTTTATCGGTTAATTCATAATAAGGTGCTGCAAATTCTTCGGTCCAAAATCCTGTTTTTTCTCCGGTGTTGCCTAGTTTATCGTGACTAGTAACAACAAATAATACTTTTTTCATGCCTTTTTTATTTAGTTTTTGAGCAGTCGCTGTCAGGCAACTCGCAGTTAATATTGTAATGGTAAGTAATGCAATTTTCTTCATGATTCATTTTGTTTTTACAAATTTAGGGCGAATATGCCATCAGTAAAAATAATTTAAATTATGTTTGTGATAAATATATTTATACCATGGTTAATCTGGAATGGTATCGAACTTTTAAATCGGTTTATAAAAACGGAAACTTTTCTTTGGCCGCTAAGGAATTGTTTATCAGTCAACCGGCTGTAAGTCAGCAAATATCAATGTTAGAGGCACATGTAGGTTATAAGCTTTTCAATCGAAAGTCGAAAGGGGTGGAACCAACGGAATACGCTAAGTTACTCAATAATTTAATCATTGAGGCTTTAGATCGCTTGGAAAATGTGGAGAATGGTTTTAGAGCCAAAGCATTCAATGCGAATCGATTGATTTCTATTGGGATCTCAAAACATTTGATGAGCAGTATAGGAAGTGCGCTTGTTTCTAAATTTGAATTTATTGATTTTAGCTTTCATAAAGATGACGCACTTTTTGAATTAGTAGATTCTAAAAAACTTGATTTTGCTATTGTTAGCAAGCGATACGATACTTTTGATACAATTCAGAAGAAGCTGGGAGCAATCAAGCAAATTATAGTGGGCTCCACAAACATTGATGCGTCAGAATTGAAATCAAAAATTAAGAGTAAAGATTTTAACGCTATTGAACATTGGTTAAACGAACAAAAATGGTATAGTCCTGATGCCGGCATTCCACATATAAAATTATTTTGGCTGCACGTTTTTAATAAAAAAAGACCGTCGATGATTCCCAATTATATTATTCCGTCAGAATATGAAATGTTGGGAATCCTTGCTAAAAATTCCGGGATTGCAGTAGTTTGGGATAGTAATGCAAAGGATTTTATTGAAGAGAAAAAACTGCAATTGTTATGGAATAGCAAGCAAATGCCTCATACGGAAATCTTTCTTTTATCGGGTAAAAGCGATAATTTTAATGCGGCTTTTCAGGAAATTGAAGCGGAATTAAAAAAAGTATTGGCTTAATTACTTTTTGTAAAAATTATTGTGATCAATATATTCCCAAACTTTTTGGGGTAATAACGGTTGTATGTTCTTACCTTCCTTGATGCTTTTTCGGATAAAAGTGGAAGAAATTTCAACTATGGGAGCATCAATCAAATGAATTTTGGAATGGTTTTTTAAATCCAGATTTTCAGCCTCGGAAGAAATCCTAGGATAAACATAGATTTCATGATTTTGGAGAATCACTTCATGGTTTTTCCACTTATGGAAAGACTTTAAATTGTCTTCTCCCATGATCAAAGAAAACGCATGATTAGGGAATTTCTCTTCCAGATGAACTAAGGTATTTACCGTATAATTAGGTTGCGATAGCTTGAATTCAATATCTGAGGGCTTTAATTTTGGGAAATTTTCAGTCGCAAGATGCACCATTTCCAGACGGTGGTAATCGTCCAGCAGTGTGTCTTTCTTTTTTAGGGGATTATGAGGTGTGACTACGAGCCACACCTGGTCTAGATCGGCGTTTTCGGCCATGTGATTGGCAATGATTAAATGGCCAACATGAATGGGATTAAAAGTTCCAAAATACAATCCGATTTTCATTATTCTTTCACAAAGTTTTTAACTAATTGGTAAGCTTCTTCCAAAGCAACTTCTAAATCGTAATTTTTTATGATGGTATCAAATTGCGGCGCTGTAGCTAGTTCGACTGATGCTTTGGCAATGCGCATATTGATTTTATCTTCGCTTTCGGTGGAGCGTTCTTTTAGTCTTCTTTTTAATTCATCCACGCTAGGTGGTTTTACAAAAACAGCTAGGGTTTGTTCAGGGAATTTATGCTTGATTCGCAATCCTCCGGCAACATCAATATCGAAAATCACGTTTTTTCCTTTGGCCCAAATGCGTTCCACTTCACTTTTTAAAGTTCCGTAAAAGTTGTCACGGTATACTTCTTCCCATTCCAGAAAATCATCGTTTTTGATGTGCTTTTTGAATTCTTCGGTCGAGATGAAATAATAGTCTTTCCCATTTACTTCTTCTCCTCTTGGGTCGCGTGAAGCTGCCGAGATCGAAAATTCTAAGTTTAAATCTTCTTTGCTTAATAAATGCCTAACTATGGTTGTTTTTCCAGATCCCGAAGGTGCTGAGAATACAATTAATTTTCCTCCTGTGCTCATTGTTATTCTTTTTTAGAAGCTTTAAATTGCTTCTCTGCTATAATACGTTTAAAACCTGTTCTTTGATTTTTTCCAATTCGTCTTTCATCATCACAACTAGTTTCTGCATTTGTGCATGATTGGATTTAGAGCCCATCGTATTGATTTCGCGTCCCATTTCTTGAGTGATGAAACCTAGTTTTCTGCCGTTGGCTTCTGTCCCGTTGATGGTTTCCAGAAAATAATCCAGATGATTGGTCAGGCGGACTTTTTCTTCGGTGATATCTAATTTCTCTAAATAATAGATTAATTCTTGTTCAAAACGATTTTCGTCAACGTTTACTTTCAATTCTTCGATGGCTGTTTGCAAACGATCTTTTATAGCCTGAACACGTTCTGGATCAAGTGCTAAAGCTTCGGTCATATATTGGCGAATATTTCCTATTCGCAATTGAAATTCTTTTTCTAAAGATTGACCTTCGTCTTTTCTGAATGTGGCAATGTTTTGCAAAGCCTCTTCGATGACGTTTTTTATTTGCGCCCAATCATTCTCGTCAATTTCATCACGTTCAATTTTCATCGTATCGGGCATGCGGATCGCCATTTTCATTAGTTCAGTTTCATCAGCATCAGCATAAACGGCACGCAATTGCTCTATATATCCTTTTACAATTGGCACATTCACTTTTGTGGAAGTTTGTTCGGCAGTACTTTCGATAAAAATAGAGAAATCGACTTTTCCTCTTTCGAGTGTTGATGCAATTTGGGTTCTTAAGCCTAATTCCATTTCACGGTAAAGAGAAGGCATTCTCACGTTCAAATCCAAACCCTTACTGTTTAAGGATTTTATTTCTACCGTTATTTTTTTGGTTGGTAATTGCAAAGTAGCTTTACCAAAACCTGTCATTGATTGTATCATATTATTTTCTAAAAAGAGGTCAAAGATAAGAAAAAAGTACTCAGTGTTCAGTTTTCAGTGTTCAGACCGCAGACTACGGTTTGAAAACTATTCCAAGGCTTTCATTACTTGAAGCATGTTTTGCTGGCTTCCGCCAATGTAAACCTTGTTATCAATGACAAAAACGGGTCTGCTCAAGAAGGTATAATGTTCTAAAATATAATTTTTATAATCGTCCTCGGTCAAGGATTTGTCCTTTAGGTTCATCGATTTGTACAACTGGGCTTTTTTGCTGAACAGAGTTTCATAACTGCCCGTGAATTGATACATTTCTTCGAGTTCCTCAGGTGTAAGTGAATCCTGTTTGATATCGCGAAAAACAAGATTATTTCCTTTGGGTAAAGATTTTATGATTTTTCGGCAAGTATCGCAGGAAGAGATGTAATAGATTTTGTTCATGTTGTTTTGTGTTTTCTTTGTACAAAGAAAATTCATTTGACGCTGAAAATGATTAATTTTATAGAAAAATAAAATTATAACCGATGGATCAAACATTCGAGATTACCATAACAAGTAGAAAAACATTGTCTCAATTTCTTCAAGGCTACACATTGGAGCAATTAAATAAAATTCCGGAAGGTTATAATAATAATTTAATTTGGAATATCGGTCACATCGTAGTGGTGCAGCAAATGCTGGTTTATAAATTATCGGGTTTACCTATGATGATTTCGGACGAAATGGTTAATAAATATAAAAAGGGAAGTGCGCCAATTCAGGAAGCAACCCAGGCAGATGTTGATGAGATTAAGAAATTTCTCTTTGAGACAATCAATCAAACCAAAATTGATTTGGATAATAAAATTTTCGAAAATTTTCAGGAATTTACAACTATGACCGGTTTTGCCGTAAAAAATGCAAAAGACGCTATTTCATTTAATATTTACCATGAAGCGATTCATACCGGGATTATGATGGGAATCAAAAAATTTGTGTAAAACAAACGAAGAAGCCGACGGCTTGTTTAGAATAAATTAAAGGGTAATTTTGCGAAACTTATTCGCAATTAAAAAAATTAAGAGATATGAAATTCAATACTAAAACAATTCACGGAGGCCAGCATCACGATCCAAGTACGGGAGCCGTAATGCCACCGGTTTATCAGACATCAACATTTGTGCAAAAAAGCCCTGGCCAGCCTATAAATCCTGACTATGAATACAGTAGAGCGGCAAATCCTACCAGAACGGCACTTGAAAATGCATTAGCAAGTATTGAGAATGGGGTAAGAGGATTGGCTTTCTCCTCCGGATTGGCGGCAACGGATTGTTTGTTGCGTTCTTTTAAAGCCGGAGATGAAATCATTGCCATGGATGATTTGTACGGAGGAACCTATAGAATGTTTACCAGAATCTATAAAGATTCAGGGATTAAATTTCATTTTGTAGATATGAATGACATGGGGAAATTCCAGTCATTGATAAATGAAAACACGAAGTTGGTTTGGGTAGAAACACCAACAAATCCCTTGATGAAATTGGCAGATATTCAAGAAATTGCCAAGATCACCAAGGCAAATAATATACTTTTTGCGGTTGATAATACTTTTGCAACGCCATACTTACAGAATCCGTTAGATTTAGGCGCAGATGTGGTGATGCACTCCGCAACGAAATATCTGTCCGGACATTCTGATGTTATAGCAGGAGCATTGATTGTAAAAGACGAAGCATTAGGCGAGCAATTGCATTTTCAGCAATTTGCTACAGGTGCCACGCTTGGACCAATGGATAGTTTTTTAGTGCTTAGAGGGATAAAAACATTGCATTTAAGAATGCAAAGACATTGTGAAAATGGTGTCAAGGTGGTAGAATTTTTAAACAACCATCCTAAAATTAAAACGGTTTATTATCCGGGATTAACGAGTCATCCGTTTCATGAAATTGCAAAAAAACAAATGAGTGATTTTGGAGGAATGGTTTCTTTTACCTTTGTGTCGGGTAAAAAAGAAGATTCGATCGATTTTCTTGAAAAACTAAAAGTGTTCACCTTGGCAGAATCTCTAGGTGGAGTAGAATCATTGGCAAACCACCCAGCTTTGATGACACATGCATCGATTCCGGAAGACAAAAGAAAAGAAATAGGAATTACTGATGATTTGGTTCGATTGAGCGTAGGGATCGAAGATGCCGAAGATTTAATTGAAGACTTAAAACAAGCATTGACATAATTCGGACAAATTTTATAAAAAAAATCCCAATTCTAATTTTCTTAGGATTGGGATTTTTTTTTTCTATTGCAGATAATATATATAACCAACATTAAACCAAACCAACCAATCGTTGGCTTTGTTCTCTTTGTAAATGGCTGGATTCGGATTTAAGCCGTCTACCCAGTTGGAGAAAAAATATTGAAATCGCAAATCAACCATTAAATCTTGTAGCGGGCTTAATTTGTAGCGGGTTCCTACACTTGAGATGACGGACCAAACTGTGCCTGTTTCTGTTGAAAATCCGTAAGGGCGACCATCCGTTGGGGTTAGGTATTTTGGGAATGTGGTCAAAGGAGTTCCTAATGGGCCCATTGTTGAAGACGCCTTGGCGTTGTACTGACTGAATTGTCCTCCGAGGCTTATAAAAGGCCCTAAGCTCCCTATTCTGGCGGTGAAATCCCGGATACTTAAAGGAAAGTATTCTAACTGCATACCTATATTAATGAGTTCTGTACTTCCTTTCATCGCTCTTAATTGATCTGCTCCTAAGGAGGTTTTGTCCGGTGCTACCCATTCTCCAAAATGGTGTAAGTCGGTTTTATTGTAGGATAATTCACTTCTTAATTTGAAATGATCGTTAAAATAAGTTTCGGGGGCATAGCAGTTGCATTCTGCTTTGTACGAAAAATTGATATAATGAATCAAACCTATACCAACACCTGTGTTTCCGGCATTGGTATCGAGATTGTAACGTTCCCCATAATCGGATTGAAAAGCAACAGGACCAGCAATAATCCCCACTTCGTGCGAAAAACCAAATTGCGCATTTGTTTTATTTGAAAATCCCAAAAAAACAAATAAAGTGAAGGAGAGGTACTTTAGCATTTTTAGTTACAATTTCAAGTATTAACAAATATATGAAAAACATCAATGCTGTACTGAATTTAAATTTAAAATTATTGAACTAAATTCTGTTTTGATTGTGAAAAATACAGCGATTGTCGACTAAAATCCAATTTTAAAATGGATTTCTTCAAAATTGCTTAATAAAAAGATAATTCTATAGGGGAGATAAAAAAAAAAGATTCAATATTCGTAGAAGATGTATATTTGTATTGGCTAACGAAAACGTTTTCTTAATTAATTTGTTATTATATATGTTACTAAAAATAAATGATTTTATGGCTCAAGTGGAAGCCAAGAATCCAAATGAGCCGGAATTTATTCAAGCAGTTAGAGAATTTGCCGAAACGGTGATTCCATTTATTGCAACACAGAAAAAATATGACGGAAAGAATTTACTTTTAAGAATGGCAGAGCCGGAACGTTCTATTATTTTTCGTGTTCCATGGGTTGATGACAAAGGTGAAATACAGGTAAATAGAGGTTTTAGAATCCAAATGAATTCAGCAATTGGACCTTACAAAGGAGGGATTCGTTTTCATCATACCGTAAATTTATCGGTGTTGAAATTTTTGGCTTTTGAGCAAGTATTTAAAAATAGTTTGACTACTTTGCCAATGGGCGGAGGAAAAGGAGGCTCTGATTTTGATCCACAAGGAAAATCAGATGCTGAGGTGATGCGTTTTTGCCAGTCTTTCATGACTGAATTATGCAGACATATTGGCCCGCAATTAGACGTTCCTGCTGGAGATATCGGTGTTGGAGCAAGAGAAATCGGGTATTTATTTGGTCAATACAAAAGAATAAGAAATGAATTTACGGGAGTTTTAACCGGTAAAGGATTGGCATACGGAGGTTCTTTGATAAGACCGGAAGCTACAGGTTACGGAGTGGTTTATTTTACTGAACAAATGTTGCAGACCATTGGTCATACTATCAAAGATAAAAGAGTAGCTATTTCAGGATTTGGTAACGTGGCTTGGGGAGTTGCTTTAAAAGTAAATGACCTTGGCGGAAAATTAGTTACTATTTCTGGTCCTGACGGTTATATTTATGACGAAGAAGGGATTTCCGGAGATAAAATTGAATTTATGCTCGAAATGAGAGCCAGAGGTGATAACAGAGTAGAATCCTATTTAGAGAAATATCCAAATGCAGTTTTCCATAAAGGAAGAAGTGTTTGGGAGGTTAAAGTTGATGTTGCGATTCCTTGTGCGACTCAAAATGAGTTAAATGAAGAGGATGCAAAAAAATTGATTGCTAACGGAGTAATCTGTGTAACCGAAGCGGCCAATATGCCAAGTACATTGGGAGCAATCAAAGAATTTTTGAATGCCAAAGTGCTTTTTGCTCCAGGTAAGGCGGCCAATGCCGGTGGTGTTGCGGCTTCAGGATTAGAAATGACGCAAAACTCAATTCGTTTGAACTGGACGAGTGAAGAGGTAGATTCACGATTGAAAGAAATCATGACAGGAATACACAATCAATGTAAAAAATATGGCACTGAAGAAAGTGGTTATGTAAACTATGTAAAAGGAGCAAATATTGCCGGTTTCGTTAAAGTTGCTGATGCCATGCTAGCTCAAGGAGTAGTATAAAATAATTTTAGATATTTCTGAAAACCTTCTGTCTTTTTTGACAGAAGGTTTTTTTGTTTTTATATCAAATTGATCCTGATAATAGGCCAAATTTTATGCAATAAAAACAGGGATTAGCCTCTTTTTGTTGAAATAAATAGACTGATGGCTTGAGCGTTATTGTGAAATTCATAAAATACCCCATTTGAATTTTGTTTTAAAATAAATTTGATAGCCCTTATTTAATGAATAGGGAATTCTTTAGGCAAAACAAAAAAAAAGTTTCAGTCCTTTTATTGTATCTTATCTTTGTAAACCTGAACAATGACTCATTTTTGAACGTTTATAATCTAAATTATCATGTCGCAAAGCATTACTACTTTTATAGAAGAGGTTGCCAAAAATAACCCAAATGAACCAGAATTTATGCAAGCTGTAGCAGAGGTGGCTGAAGCTGTAATTCCTTTTATCGAAAAAAACAAGAAATACCAAAATAAAATGCTTTTGGAGCGAATGGTTGAGGCAGAACGAATCGTGATTTTTAGAGTGCCTTGGATTGATGATAAAGGGAAAACGCATGTAAATAGAGGGTATCGTATTCAGATGAACTCGGCAATTGGCCCTTACAAAGGAGGAATTCGTTTTCATCCTACGGTAAATTTAAGTATCCTTAAGTTCTTGGCCTTCGAGCAAACTTTCAAAAACAGTTTAACTACTCTGCCAATGGGCGGCGGTAAAGGAGGATCTAATTTTGATCCAAAAGGAAAATCGGATATTGAAGTGATGCGTTTTTGCCAAAGTTTTATGAATGAATTGTGCAGGCATATCGGCCCGGACACCGATGTTCCAGCAGGTGATATTGGTGTTGGGGGAAGAGAAGTGGGTTATATGTTTGGTCAGTATAAGAAAATTAAGAACGAATTTACGGGAGTTTTAACCGGCAAAGGAATCTCTTTCGGAGGTTCATTGATCAGACCGGAATCAACGGGATATGGTACGGTATATTTTGCACAAAGTATGCTGGCCACCAAAGGAGACGATTTTAACGGCAAAACGGTGGTGATTTCAGGTTCCGGAAATGTAGCGCAATATGCAACCGAAAAAGTAAATGAATTAGGAGGAAAAGTGGTGGCTCTTTCCGATTCTTTAGGTTATGTTTATGATGCTGATGGATTTGATGCAGAGAAGTTAGCTCATGTAATGGAGTTGAAAAATGAATTAAGAGGAACAATTAAGGATTATGTGACTAAATATCCATCTGCTAAATATGTAGAAGGCGCGCGCCCTTGGGGAATCAAGTGTGATGTTGCCTTACCTTGTGCAACTCAAAATGAATTGGATGAAGAAGATGCAAAAGCATTAGTTGCCAACGGATGTATTTGTGTTTCCGAAGGTGCTAATATGCCTTCAACTCCGGACGCAGTTTCTGTTTTTCAAAACGCAAAGATATTATATGCTCCCGGAAAAGCTTCAAATGCTGGTGGAGTTACAACTTCGGGTCTTGAAATGTCTCAAAATTCATTAAGACTGAAATGGTCTTCCAAAAAAGTTGATGAAAGATTAAAAGAAATTATGGCTGATATTCATACTTCTTGTGTGAAATATGGAACTGACGAAACCGGACATGTTGATTATGTAAAAGGAGCTAATATTGCCGGTTTTGTAAAAGTTGCCGATGCCATGCTGGCTCAAGGGGTGGTTTAGTCTCTTTTTTAAAATATTTTTAAAAGCCTTCTATTTTTCTGAAAGTTCAGGAAGATAGAAGGTTTTTTTTGGGGAATCAATCAAAAGCCAAGTGTTTTGGTTTGTAGTATATTTGCAGGCGAATCAAACTGTTTTATTCCCGAAAAAAAGTTAAAAAATGCAGGTAAAAACCAAGGCAATCGTCATTTCGTCTTTAAAGTTTCAAGAAAAAAGCTTGATTGTAAAGTGTTTCACGCTCTCGCATGGATTGAAATCTTATTTTGTTCGGGATGCTTTTTCAGGCAGAAAATCCAATCAAAAAATTGCTTATTTTCAGCCGCTGACGCTACTCGAAATTGAAGCGGTTCATAAAAACAAAGGCACTTTAGAAAACTTTAAAGAAATAAAAATTGCCGCACCTTTTCATTCTATACATTCGGATATTTACAAAAGCACCATCGTGATGTTTATTTCCGAAATTTTGCATCATTCCATCCACGAAGAGGAAAAAAACGAACCGCTTTTTACTTTTTTAGAAACCGCTCTAGATTGGTTGGATAATCATGATGAAATGGCTAATTTTCATTTGATTTTACTGCTTGAAATTACAAAATACCTCGGCTTTTATCCCGATATTTCCGATATGGATATGCCTTTTTTTGAGATGACCGAAGGTGTTTTTACGCCTTTCCATGCCCTAAGTTCGTTGACGGAACACGAAACGAATTTGTTTAAAAAACTGATTGGTTTAAAGTTTGAAACCGATCAAAAAACATTTCACGTTATTGAAAGGCAAATTGTTTTGAAAATACTGATTGATTACTACAGCGTTCATCTCGATGGTTTCAAAAAACCAAAATCCTTGGAGGTTTTAAAAGAAGTTTTTTCTTAAAAATTCATAAATTGACTTAATTTGCGAGAGTATTGTGGAATTGACTTTTCATATTCTGCTATTTTTACTTTACTTTTCTTTGTTTTATTCAAAATTCCTTACTTTCGCACTTCGATTTAAGAAAAGGACAAAATGAGTACAAAATTTACTGAATACAAAGGACTTGACTTACCAACTGTGGCATCGGAAGTTCTGGATTTTTGGAAGAAAGAAAACATATTCGAGAAAAGTGTAACTACTCGTGAAGGAAGCCAACCATTCGTGTTTTTTGAAGGACCGCCTTCGGCAAACGGATTGCCGGGAATTCACCACGTAATGGCACGTGCTATTAAAGATATTTTTTGCAGATATAAAACTCAAAAAGGATTCCAAGTAAAGCGTAAAGCCGGCTGGGATACTCACGGATTGCCTGTGGAATTAGGTACCGAAAAAGAATTAGGGATTACCAAAGAAGATATTGGAACTAAGATTTCTATCGAAGAATATAACGAAGCATGTAAGAAAACCGTGATGCGTTATACCGATGTGTGGAATGATTTGACCGAAAAAATGGGCTATTGGGTTGATATGGAAGATCCGTATGTGACTTACAAACCCAAATACATGGAAACCGTTTGGTGGATTTTGAAACAAATCTACAACAAGGATTTGATGTACAAAGGCTACACCATTCAACCGTATTCTCCAAAAGCGGGAACAGGATTGAGTTCGCACGAAGTGAACCAACCGGGTTCTTATCGTGATGTGACGGATACGACCATCGTAGCTCAGTTTAAAGCATTAAATGAAACTTTTCCAGAATTTCTTCAAGGTTTTGGCGATATTTATATTTTAGCTTGGACGACGACTCCTTGGACTTTGCCTTCTAACACGGCATTGACCGTTGGTCCAAAAATTGACTATGTTTTAGTAAAAACTTTCAATCAATACACTTTTAGACCGATAACGGTTGTTTTGGCTAAAAATTTAGTTGGGAAACAATTCGGGAAAGGATTTTTTGAAAGTACAGAAGCTGCTGATTTTGAAAACTTCAAAGAAGGCGACAAAAAAACACCTTACCAAGTTCTTGCGGAATGCAAAGGTTCGGATTTAGTTGGTATTCGTTACGAACAATTATTGCCGTTTACTTTACCGTATCAAAATCCGGAAAATGCTTTTAGGGTAATTTCAGGAGATTTCGTTACAACGGAAGACGGAACAGGAATTGTGCACACTGCGCCAACTTTTGGTGCCGATGATGCCAAAGTGGCCAAAGAAGCTACGCCTGAGGTTCCGCCGATGTTGGTTTTGGACGAAAATGGAAATCCGGTTCCTTTGGTCGATTTACAAGGGAAATTCACTTCTCATATGGGTGAATATGCCGGTAAATATGTGAAAAACGAATATTACGATGAAGGTCAAGCACCGGAACGTTCGATAGATGTTGAAATCGCCATTCGATTAAAAGAAGAAAACAGAGCTTTCAAAGTAGAGAAATACGTACACAGTTATCCACATTGTTGGAGAACCGACAAGCCTATTTTATATTATCCTTTGGATTCTTGGTTCATAAAAATAACGGAAGTTAGAGACCGTATGTTCGACTTGAACGAAACGATTAATTGGAAACCAAAAGCGACCGGAGAAGGTCGTTTTGGAAATTGGTTGAAAAATGCCAATGACTGGAACTTATCCCGTTCAAGATACTGGGGAATTCCGTTGCCAATTTGGAGAACGGAAGAAGGAACCGAAGAAATCTTGATCGGATCGGTTGAAGAATTATACAATGAAATAGAAAAATCGATCCAGGCCGGATACCAAAAAGAAAATCCTTTCAAAGGTTTCGAAATTGGAAACATGGCGGAATCAAACTACGATTTGATTGATTTGCATAAAAATGTGGTCGATGAAATCACCTTGGTTTCTGCTTCGGGAAAACCAATGAAGCGTGAGGCTGATTTGATCGACGTTTGGTTTGATTCGGGGTCTATGCCTTATGCACAATGGCATTATCCTTTTGAAAATAAAGATAAAATAGACGAAAACAAAGATTTCCCAGCCGATTTTATCGCCGAAGGAGTGGATCAAACACGCGGTTGGTTTTATACCTTGCATGCGATTGGGACTTTGGTTTTCGACAAAGTGGCCTATAAAAATGTGGTTTCCAACGGATTGGTTTTGGATAAAAACGGGCAAAAAATGTCTAAACGTCTAGGCAATGCTGCAGATCCTTTCGAAACATTGGCAGAATACGGTCCTGATGCGACGCGTTGGTACATGATTTCGAATGCAAATCCTTGGGATAACTTGAAATTTGACTTGGAAGGAATTGCTGAGGTGCGCCGAAAATTCTTCGGAACACTTTACAATACCTATTCGTTCTTTAGTTTGTACGCGAACATTGACGGATTTAAACATGAGGAAGCCGAAATTCCGTTAAACGAAAGACCGGAAATTGACCAATGGATCATCTCGGAATTGAACACTTTGATAAAAGACGTGGATGGTTTTTATGCCGATTACGAACCTACAAAAGCGGCTCGCGCTATTTCTGATTTCGTTCAGGAAAATCTGAGTAACTGGTACGTTCGTTTGTGTCGTCGTCGTTTCTGGAAAGGCGAATATGCGCAGGATAAAATTGCAGCTTATCAAACATTGTACAGCTGTTTGTTGACCATCAGTAAACTGGGTGCGCCAATCGCTCCGTTCTTTATGGACAAGCTTTACAGAGACTTAACTTTGGCGACACAATCAGAAAAATATGATAGTGTACATTTGGCTGAGTTTCCAAAATACGTTGAAAACTTTGTTGATAAATCGTTAGAGAGCAAAATGCAGAAGGCGCAAACCATTTCTTCACTGGTTTTATCGCTTCGTAAAAAGGAAATGATCAAGGTGCGTCAACCCTTGCAAAAGGTAATGATACCGGTGCTTGACGAGAATCAGAAGGCTGAAATTGAGGCGGTTTCTGAGCTAATAAAAGCCGAGGTAAACGTCAAAGAAATTCAACTTTTAGACGATGCTTCAGGTGTTTTAGTGAAACAAATTAAACCTAATTTTAAGGCACTTGGACCTCGTTTTGGTAAGGATATGGGCTTGATTTCTAAGGAGATACAAGGTTTTTCGGCGGATCAAATCAACGAGTTGGACAAGGAAGGAAGCCTGAAAATTGTTATTGCAGGAAAAGACGTAACTTTATCATTAGAAGATGTAGAGATAACATCGCAAGATATTGAAGGTTGGTTGGTAGCTAATTCAAACGGAATAACGGTTGCATTAGATATTACAATTTCTGAAGAGTTGAAACAAGAGGGAATTGCGAGGGAATTAGTGAACAGAATCCAGAATATCCGTAAAGATTCAGGATTTGAAGTTACTGATAAAATTAAGGTTCAATTGAAAAGAGATGGACTTTTGGAACAAGCAATTCTTAAAAATGAAGACTATATCAAATCAGAAACATTAACCAGTGATTTGGTTTTTGTGGATGAATTAGAAAGTGGTACAGAAATTGAGTTTGATGAGATAAAAACAAGAATAACAATTACTAAATAATTAGGTTATGGTAGAAGAAGCAACAAGATACTCTGATGCCGATTTGGCAGAGTTCAAAGAGATAATTCTAAAGAAAATTGAAAAAGCACAAGCGGATTTAGATTTGATAAAAAGCGCCTATATGAATGATTTGAATAATGGTACCGATGATACATCGCCTACTTTCAAAGCATTTGAAGAAGGTAGCGAAACCATGTCTAAAGAAGCAAACTCACAATTGGCCATTCGTCAGGAGAAGTTTATTCGCGATTTGAAAAACGCTTTATTCCGTGTGGAAAACAAAACTTATGGGATTTGTAAAGTAACCGGAAAGTTGATCAATAAAGACAGATTGAAAATTGTACCTCATGCTACGATGAGCATAGAGGCTAAAAATTTACAGCGATAATCAACTTTCGTTATATAAATATTTAACGCTCCATTGGGAGCGTTTTTTTTGATTAAATTATTACTTTTACGGACTTAAAATTTAAAAAATGTCATTACGAAAAGCGTATTTACTGATCTTCCTTATACTGATTGTTGATCAGCTTTCTAAAATATACATCAAAACTAATTTTATCTTAGGTGAGGAAGTAGAAGTTTTCAATTGGTTCAAAATTCTATTTATTGAAAATGAAGGAATGGCTTGGGGTACTGAAATTCCAGGAGAATACGGCAAATTAATTTTGACTCTTTTTAGACTGGGTGCAGTTGTAGGAATTGGATATTGGTTGTGGGATTCTGTAGAAAGAAAACACAGTTCTAATTATTTGATTGTTTCCATAGCGTTAATTCTTGCAGGGGCTTTTGGTAATATAATAGATTCGGTTTTTTACGGATTAATTTTCAATGACAGTCATGCTCAACTGGCGACTTTGTTTTCAGAGAATCCTTATGGCACTTTGTTTCACGGCAAAGTGGTAGATATGTTTTATTTTCCTTTTTGGCATGGAAATTTGCCTAGTTGGTTGCCAATTTGGGGAGGAAAAGATTTTACTTTTTTTAATGCTATATTCAATATTGCCGATGTAGCTATTTCTACCGGTGTTGGAATATTGATTGTTTTCAATAAAAAAGCATTTCATCATCAGGAATAAGATTTAAGATCAGTATATTAAAAAGACCTGTTTCGTAATTTGAAATAGGTCTTTTTTTTTGATGATAACGTGGTTTTTTAATTGTGATAGTAATAATCAGAATTGATAGATTTCATTTGGTGTCACGCAATAATCCAATTTGATGTCATTTTCATGGGTATCAGCAATTGATTGTTCGGCCTCAAAAAAAGAAAGACCAATTTTTATGGTTTCCGGTGCGCATTCAGCAAGGAAATTATCGTAGAAACCTTTGCCGTAGCCTATGCGATGTCCTTTTTTGTCAAAAGCAAGTAATGGAACAAAAACAACCTCAATTTTATGAGACGGTACTTCAATTCCATCAAGGGGTTCAGGGATATGGTACTCGTTTTTTTTGATTTTGGTATTGTCTGTCAGTAAGAAATGGGTCATTTTTCTGGTTTCAAAATCAGCTTTCGAAATTATGGTTTCCTTGTCTTTACCTGAAAGTAAATGTAATATCAATTCGGTATCGACTTCCTTTTGTTCAGTAATGGGTAGGAAAACATGAAAGTAGTTTTTCTCCCAAATGGGAAGCTCTAGCAATTTATTGGCAATAGCTAAACTCATTTCTTCTCTTTCCTTTTCAGAAAGTTGTTTTCTTAAGTCTTTGTATTTTGAGCGTAATTCTTTTTTATTGGTTTCCATCATCGATTGATTTGGGTTTTTATGCTTTTCATAGGGAATAAAAAATCTAAAAGTAGAAATAATTATTTGGATTTCGTAAATTTGAAATGAATTCAAATTAATAAAATCACTTCTTAGTTTTAAGTGCGATCGCGTATCCTTGTGAAATAAAATTATAATGCAAAACCCAACTCTCGAACTTCAAATTCAAACCTTGCCTGACGATCCCGGCGTATATCAATATTATGATAAACAGGGAAAAATTTTATATGTAGGTAAGGCTAAGAATTTAAAAAAAAGGGTTTCTTCCTATTTTAATAAAATTCATGATACGGCCAAAACTAATGTTCTGGTCAAGAAAATTGTAACGATTAAACACATTGTTGTTCCTACGGAAACGGATGCGCTTTTATTGGAAAATAACCTGATAAAAACCTTGCAGCCCAGATATAATGTGCTGTTGCGTGATGACAAAAGTTATCCTTGGTTGTGTATAAAAAAAGAATCTTTTTCTAGGATTTTCGCCACCAGAAGAATGGTCAAAGACGGTTCGGAATATTTTGGACCTTATACCAGTTTTAAGACGGTAAATACCATTTTAGAACTAATAAAAGAGTTGTATCCGCTTCGAACGTGTAATTATGATTTAAGTGAATCCAATATAGAAAGTGGGAAATTTAAGGTTTGCCTCGAATACCATATTGGGAATTGTAAAGGGCCTTGCGAAGGATTGGAAACCTTAGAAAATTACCAAAAACAAGTGGATGCCATTCGCGAAATTTTGAAAGGGAATTTCAAAGAAAGCATGAAAGATTTCAAAAGAGTAATGACGGAGCTGGCTCAAAATATGCATTTTGAGGAAGCACAAAAAATTAAGGAAAAAATTGAAGTGCTTGAAAATTATCAATCACGTTCGACCATAGTAAATCCCAAAATTACTAATGTGGATGTGTTTTCGATCGTTTCGGACGAAAGCGCCGCTTATGTGAATTTTTTGCAAATTTCACACGGTTCCATTATCCGATCCCATACAATGGAGATCAAAAAGAAGCTGGAGGAAACAGACGAGGAATTACTTGAGTTAGCAATAATTGAACTTCGGGAGCGTTTTCAATTGCTTTCCAAAGAAATATTAGTGCCATTTCCTGTCGATTTAGGAGAAAACATAAAAGTTTCGGTACCACAGTTGGGCGATAAAAAACAGATATTGGATCTTTCAATTCGAAATGCTAAATTTTATAGAATTGAACAGCTGAAACAATTGCAAATTGTGGATCCTGATAGGCATGCCAATAGAATTATGGCGCAGATGCAAAAAGACCTACGGCTCCATGTGGAACCGCGCCATATTGAGTGTTTTGATAATTCGAATATTCAGGGTACCAATCCGGTTGCAGCTTGTGTGGTTTTCAAAGATGGAAAACCAAGTAAAAAGGATTACCGTCATTTTAATATAAAAACGGTCGAAGGACCTGATGATTTTGCTTCGATGCAAGAAGTGGTTTATAGACGTTACAAAAGGCTTTTGGATGAGAAAGAACCTTTGCCGCAGTTGATAATTATCGATGGAGGAAAAGGGCAATTGTCATCAGCGCTTAAGAGCTTGGACGAGTTGGGATTGAGAGGAAAAATAGCCATCATTGGCATTGCCAAAAGACTCGAAGAGCTGTTTTATCCCGGAGATTCTGTCCCTTTGTATTTAGATAAGAAATCAGAAACTTTAAAGGTGATTCAGCAATTGAGAAACGAAGCGCATCGATTTGGAATTACACATCATAGGGATAAAAGAAGCAAGGCGGCTTTAAATTCTTCGATAGAATCGATTCCTGGAATTGGCGAGAAAACGATGTTGACGTTAATACAACATTTTAAAAGTGTTAAAAGATTAAAGTTAGCGACAGAAAAAGAAATTTCTGATGTTATAGGTATATCGAAAGCAAAAAAAATTGCCGACTTTTACAAAACAATACAGGAGTAATGTGATACAGTAATTTCTAGAGATCCAAGTACCCAAATAGAAACAAACACTTTTATGAAAAAACAAGCACTTTTATTTCTTATTTTTTTTTCAAGTATAGCCTTGTTTGCGCAAGAACAGAAAAGAGTCAAGGTAGGTTTGGTTTTAAGTGGTGGAGGAGCGAAAGGATTTGCACATATAGGTGTCCTTAAAGTTCTTGAAGATGCTGGCGTGAAGATTGATTTTATAGGAGGAACAAGTATGGGAGCTGTGGTAGGAGGGTTATACGCTTCGGGTTATAATGCGGCTCAACTGGATTCTATTTTTCGAGAAACCAATTTTGATGAGTTATTAAGCGACTATATTCCACGAGCGTCTAAGAATTTTTATGAAAAGAGAAATGATGACTTATATGCGCTTAGCTTGCCTTTTAATGATTTTAAAATAGGAATTCCAAAGGCGCTTTCTAAGGGGCTTTATAATTTTAATTTGTTGAGTAGACTAACTCGAAATGTTAGACATATTAGGGATTTCAATCAATTGCCAACTCCTTTTTTATGTATCGGATCCAATATTGAAACGGGGGAACAGATCATCTTGGATCGTGGCAATCTAGCACAGGCAATGATTGCTAGTGCTGCTTTTCCTTCTTTATTTTCACCTGTTGAAATAGATGGTAAACTCCTAGTTGATGGAGGCGTGACTAATAATTATCCCATAGATGAAATTAAGAAGTTGGGTGCCGACGTTATTATAGGGGTAGATGTACAGAATGATTTACTGGACCGATATTCTCTTAAAGATGCAACTAAAATCTTAGTTCAGATTACAAATCTTCATTCGATTGAAAAAATGAAAGCAAATGTAAAAAAAACGGATATTTATATAAAACCGGATATTAAAAACTATGGTGTTGTTTCCTTTGATAAAGGAAGAGAAATTATTGTAAAAGGAGAAGATGCTACCTTTTCGGTTTATGAAAAAATTGAACTGTTGGCTGACAGTTCTAATAAATATGCAAAGCCAAAGTTGAAGCTGGTGTCGGATTCTCTGAATATTAAAAGTATAAATTGCAATGATTTGGATAATTTCACCAGAGATTATATTATAGGTAAACTTCGATTTAAATCAGGCTCTAAAATTAGTTACAAACAACTGGAGGCGGGGATTAATAATATTAATTCGACACAAAATTTTAGTGCTATCACCTATTCCTTAAATCCGGAAATGGAAGGCGATAATTTGAATCTTACAATAAAAGAGAATCCTACAAAATCGTATCTTAAATTTGGTTTGCATTATGACGGTCTTTATAAGAGTGGGGTGTTAGTAAATCTGTCTCGAAAAAAAACTTTTTTTAAGAATGATGTAGCCTCATTTGATGTTGTCTTAGGAGATAATTTTCGTTATAATTTTGATTATTATATTGAAAATGGATTCAATTTAAGTTTAGGTTTTAAGTCTTCCTTTAATCAATTTAACAAAAATATAGCCAAGGAAATTAGCGGACTGGATCCTGATGATTTTGGAATAAAAGCCATTAATGTTGATTTTTCGGATGTGACAAATCAAGTTTATTTTCAATCTTTATTTGTGCGTAAATTTTTGCTAGGAGGAGGAGTTGAGTTTAAATTTTTGAAAATTAAGTCAGAAACTATTGCCAATGCAGATCCAATAATTGATAGAAGTACCTATGGGAGTGTTTTCGGATACTTAAAATACGATTCCTTTGATGATAAATATTTTCCAAAAAAAGGCTGGTATTTTTCTGGGGATGTTCAATCCTATTTGTTTTCGTCAAATTATACAAATGAGTTCAATCCTTTTTCTATAGCAAAGGCTGATTTTGGATTTGCAACCAGCATTTTTGATAAAGTCACGATGAAATTTCAAACTGAAGCCGGTTTTTCAATAGGCAAAGAAAGTGTGCCATTTTTTAATTTTACATTGGGTGGCTACGGTTATAATATGATAAATAATTTCAGACACTTTTACGGTTATGATTTTTTGAGCATAACGGCCAATAGTTATATAAAGTCCTCAGCAACTATTGATTATGAGTTTTATAGAAGAAACCACATCAATTTTTCGGCTAATTTTGCTAACTTGGGAGATAAACTTTTCGAGACAACGAATTGGGTTTCTATTCCTAAATATTCTGGTTATGCTTTTGGTTATGGGCTAGAAACGGTTATTGGTCCCATCGAAATAAAATATTCCTGGTCTCCTGAGAACTCAAGAAGCTATACTTGGATTAGTGTTGGATTTTTATTTTAAATTTATTTTATTTTAATAAAAATTCCGATATTTGTTATAATGAAAACAAAATGGCTAGGTTTATTAGAGTATCTTCAATTCCTTATCAAGAGAAATCCTGAATAAGGACACTTTTTTTGATTTATCATAACACATTATAAAGTAATCTCAACTTTAATTTGTTACACTTTTAAACAAAAAAATCATGCCTCTATACCATAAATTAGGGAGTTTCCCCCAAAAAAGACACACACAATTTGAAAAACCAAATGGCGGTTTGTATTATGAACAACTCTTTGGAACAGAAGGGTTTCATGGTCATTCGTCATTATTATATCACGTTCACAGACCAACACAAGTAAAGGAAATTTTGAAATCCTATTCGGTTGAGCCTAAAATAGCGATAGGTAAAAACATCAAATCATTATTGTTAAAAGGGTTTGAGTTAAAGCCCGAAGACGATTTTCTAGATAGCCGCAAACCCATGCTTGTCAATAAAGATTGTACGATAGGATTAGCAGCGCCAAAGCAATCACTACGCAACTATTTCTATAAAAATGCCGATGCCGATGAAATGATTTTCATCCACAAAGGAAAAGGGAAATTGCGTACTATGATGGGGAATATTCCCTTTGAATACGGTGATTATTTGATTATTCCTCGCGGAATGATTTACCAAATTGATTTTGAAACTATAGAAAACCGACTTTTCTACGTTGAATCTTTTGCGCCTTTTTACACACCAAAACGTTACAAAAACGAATCAGGGCAACACTTAGAGCATTCCCCATTTTGCGAACGCGACTTTATCTTGCCTAATGAATTGGAAACGCATGATGAAAAAGGAGATTTCTTGATCAAAATCAAGAAAGAAGGAATGATTCACGAAGTGATTTATGCAACGCATCCTTTTGACGTAGTAGGTTGGGATGGGTATAATTTTCCTTATGGTTTTAGCATCCATAATTTTGAGCCTATAACCGGTCGCGTGCATCAGCCGCCACCAGTACACCAAACTTTTGAAACTTCGACTTTCGTGGTTTGCTCTTTTGTTCCAAGGCTGTACGATTACCATCCAAAAGCCATTCCCGCGCCTTATAATCACAGCAATATTGACAGTGATGAGGTTTTGTATTATGTAGATGGCGATTTCATGTCGCGCAACAATATCGAGCAAGGTCATATCACGTTGCATCCAAAAGGAATTCCACACGGACCCGCTCCTGGAGCCATGGAGCGTAGTATCGGTCAGACGATAACCCACGAATTGGCAGTTATGGTCGATACGTTTCGCCCTCTAATGGTTACCGAAGAAGCTATGGGATTAGATGATGGTCAATATTACAAATCTTGGGTAGAGTAAAACAAATTAGATAATTAGATAATGTGTAAATTGGATAATTAAAAATCGAGTATGCTAAATGGCTTGTTTTTTTATGATAATTATCTAGTTGTCAGTATTAACTGATTTTGTAATTTAAAAAAATATGACTTTCAACGAAAAATATAAAGACTATGTTCTTTTGATTAAAACATTTGATTTTGCTTTTAAAATAATTGATTACACGGAAGAGTTACAAGAAAAAAAGAAATTTGTGATTGCTAATCAATTACTGAAAAGTGGTACTTCAATCGGAGCAAATTCGAAAGAATCCCAAAATGCAGAGAGTAAAGCTGATTTTATCCATAAATTAAAAATCGCGATTAAAGAAGCTGACGAAACAGAATATTGGTTGTTTTTGTGCAACGCACATCAAGCTTATCCTGATTGTGAAGTGCTTTTGAATGATTTATCAGAGATTTTAAGAATACTAAATAAAATAATTTCAACAACAAAATTGAATAATTAGAAAATTGTCTAGATTGCAGGATTAATTTATCCGGTAAGACATTTTCTGATTTTCTAATTAACTAATTTTCTAATTAACATAAACAATGTCAAAAGAAATTAAATCAGTAGAATACGGCTTAGAGAAAATATTCGAAGGTGCGCAAGACTTCCTTCCTTTAATGGGGACAGACTATATTGAGTTTTATGTAGGAAATGCAAAGCAAGCGGCACATTTTTATAAAACAGCTTTCGGTTTTCAGTCTCATGCTTATGCGGGATTGGAGACAGGAATAAGAGACAGAGCGTCTTATGTCTTGAAACAAGACAAAATCCGTTTGGTGTTAACAACGGCTTTAAACAGCGACTCTCCAATTGGCGAACACGTAAAAAAACATGGTGACGGGGTGAAAATTGTTGCTCTTTGGGTTGAGGATGCTCGTTCGGCATTTGAAGAAACTACAAAGCGTGGAGCAAGAGTCTTTATGGAGCCGACAGTAGAAACTGATGAGCATGGCGAAGTGGTTCGTGCCGGAATTTATACCTATGGCGAAACGGTTCACATGTTTGTGGAGCGCAAAAACTACAACGGAACCTTCTTGCCGGGTTATAAAGCATGGAAATCTGATTATAACCCAACTTCAGTTGGATTGAAATACGTAGACCACATGGTTGGAAACGTGGGTTGGAATGAAATGAATACTTGGGTAAAATGGTATGAAGATGTGATGGGATTTGTAAATTTCTTGTCTTTTGATGATAAACAAATCACAACCGAATATTCGGCTTTGATGTCAAAAGTAATGAGTAACGGAAACGGAAGAATCAAATTCCCAATCAACGAACCTGCCGAAGGAAAAAAACGTTCTCAAATAGAAGAATATTTAGATTTTTATGAAGGACCAGGAGTGCAGCACATCGCTGTAGCTACTGATGATATTATCACAACGGTTGCTGAAATGCGAGCTAGAGGGATTGAGTTTTTGAGTACTCCTCCGCAGGCCTATTATGATGCTATCCCTGAAAGATTGAAAGATCATATGACAAAATTTAAAGAGGATATTCAGGAGCTTCAAAAACTAGGTATCATGATTGATGCCGACGAAGAAGGTTATCTTTTGCAAATTTTTACTAAACCGGTAGAGGATCGTCCTACCTTGTTTTTTGAAATTATTCAAAGAATGGGGGCTAAAGGTTTTGGTGCGGGAAATTTCAAAGCCCTATTTGAATCTATAGAAAGAGAACAACAATTGCGAGGAACGTTGTAAAAAAGCCTTTTTTTTACATTATGTGAAAAAATAAGTAAATATCGGCGAGTTGTTTGGTAAATGTTGTGTTAAACTTTATTTTTAGAAAAAATAACTTGATTTATTGGCTACCTTTGCACTCGCAAAATGGAAGGGGTGGTTTCCTTCCGAATTGATATAAATTTCATAATTTATAGTTTTTTGGTTAGTTAATAGCATGAAAACTCAGTCATTATTTGACTGAGTTTTTTTGTTTTGATATATTTTGGAACTAAATTTGCTATTCTCTCAATAAATAGACAAAGTAAATTATGAAAAAAATAATACTATTCTTGATATTGATATTGACCGTAGGTTTTGATTCGCGAAGTGATGAAGCATATGATACTGGAGAATGGTTTAAGTTTCGTATTCATTATGGCTTTATAAATGCCGGTTTTGCTACGCTGGAAGTAAAAGATGCAGTTGTAAATAATAAAAAAGCTTTTCGAGTTATTGGGAAAGGCTATACTACTGGGATGTCTCGATTCTTTTTTAAAGTTGATGATTTATATGAAAGTTACATAGACAAAGACTCTGGAAATCCATATCAATTTGTTAGAAAAATTAATGAAGGAGGCTATACTAAAAATCAAGAAGGATTTTTTAATCATGCTGCTAATAAGGTTCTTGTAAAAGATTATAAAAATAAAAGCGAAAACACTTTTACAGTTCCAAAAAACACGCAGGATATTCTGTCAGCTTTTTATTACTTGCGCAATTACCCGGGCATAGATAAAATTAAATTGGGGGAATTCATCGTAATTGACATGTTTTTTGACGGTGAAACCACAAAATTTAAGTTAAAATTTATAGGTCGTGAAGATATTAAAACTAAATTTGGCGTTGTGTCTTCGATGATCTTTAGACCTTTGGTCCAGTCAGGACGTGTTTTTAAAGAACAAGAAAGTTTAACAGTTTGGATTTCAGACGATGGTAATAGATTGCCCGTTCGAATAAAAGCGGATTTGGCTGTAGGTTCAATTAAAGCAGATTTGGATGCATTTAAAGGCCTAAACAATCCGTTTAAAATAAAAATGTAATGAATATTAGTGAGAATACAGAAGCTATTTTAAAGCAAATAGAGCTTAAATACGAATCTATAAATCAAAAAACAGAAACGCATCTTGAAGGATTACTTTGGTCTAAACCCATTACTTATTGGGATTATATCCAAACAGATGCTTTGCTAAATTTGCAAATTCAAAGAACAACTCTTCCTGATGAAATGGTTTTTATTATGTACCATCAGGTTAATGAGCTGATGTTCAAAATGATTCTTTGGGAGATGCATCAGATTTCGTATTCTCAGGATATAAAAACGGATTTTTTTGCAGAAAGGTTAACAAGAATCAGCCGTTATTTTGATATGCTGACCACGTCTTTTGATATAATGGGCGACGGAATGGAAGTAGATCAGTATCTGAAATTTAGAAACACATTGACGCCTGCTTCTGGTTTTCAAAGTGCCCAATACCGCTTAATCGAATTTTCTTCAACTGATTTGATTAATCTTATCGACCATCGTTACAGGGCAAGTATTGATAGAAATACACCTTATGAACATGCTTTTGAACATTTATATTGGCAGGCAGCAGGCAAGGATTATCAAACAGGTAAAAAATCCTTCTTATTAGAAGAGTTTGAAAGAAAATACAAAGGGGTTTTCCTGAGACATATGGAGGAATATAATACCATAAATATCTGGCAAAAGTTTAAACAGCTCCCGGAGGTAGATCAAAAAAATCCAGACTTGATTCAAGCCATGCGTCATTTTGATCATACTGTAAATATTACTTGGGTTATGGGGCATTTGAATGCTGCTAGAAAATACATAGATAACGGACAAGGTTCAGGTGAAGCCACTGGAGGAAGTGATTGGAAAAAATACATGCATCCAAAATACCAAAGAAGAATTTTTTTCCCGGAACTCTGGAATGCAGAGGAATTAGCAAATTGGGGTGTGGAAAAATAGGTTGAATTAAAAAAGAAATGAAGTTTGAAAAGAGTATTGGTATTTATTTTAATAGTTTCGTCTGTATTATCGTGTAAAAAATCCGAAAAGGAAATTGCTGTAAAACCCGTTAAAGTTGTTGCGGAAAAATCTGATTTCGGGTTCAATTTTTCTGATTTTAATGTGGTGGAGGATACAATAAAAAAAGGAGATACTTTTGGGACAATTTTGAATAAACAAAATATTGGTGATCGTAGAATATTTGAGATTGTACAAAGTGTAAAGGATACTTTTAATGTGAGGTCAATTCGACCAAATAAAGCCTATACAATTCTTAGGACTAAGGACAAAACGAATAAAATACAAGCTTTTATATACCAGCCAGATGCTTTAAGTTATTATGTTTTTGATTTTAGAGACAGTGCGGTTGTGGCTTATAAAAAGACAAGACCGGTCACTATCAAAAGAAGAACTATAGGCGGGGTTTTGAAAGGTTCTTTGTCGGAAACACTTGGAAATTCAGGTGTTGAGGCTGCTTTGGCGAGCCGAATTACGAAAATATATTCTTGGTCTATTGATTTTTTCAAGTTAAAAAAAGGAGACAGATTTGCAATTACTTTCACCGAAAGGTTTATTAATGATTCAGTTTATGATGGAGTTGAGGATTTAGAAGCTTCATTTTTTGAATACAAAGGAAAAATTATTTATGCCTTCCCTTTTGCTCAGGATCCTTCATCAGGAAAAATTGAATATTATGATGAAGAAGGGAAAACACTTAAAAATTTCTTCCTCAAAACTCCTATAAAATTCAGTAGGTTGACTTCTCGTTTTTCAATGAATCGTTTTCATCCTGTTCAAAAAAGATGGAAAGCTCATAAAGGAACTGATTATGCGGCGCCTAGAGGAACTCCAATTTCTACAACTGCCTCTGGTATTGTTGAACGTACAGGATATACCGCAGGAAATGGGAATTATGTAAAAGTAAAGCACAACGGGACTTATTCTACCCAGTATTTGCATATGTCCAAGATTTTAGTGCGTAAAGGACAACGTGTTACTCAAGGACAGACCATAGGATTAGTAGGAAGTACAGGGCTAGCTACAGGTCCACATGTATGCTATCGATTTTGGAAAAATGGCGTGCAAGTCGATGCTTTAAGGCTTAATTTACCAAGCGGTGAACCGATGGTAGGAAAAAATAAACAACTTTTTTTGAAAAAGATAGAGCCTTTAAAGTTTGAATTGGACAGTGTTGCTAATTTGTAATTATTGATCTGTTGTTTTTTTTGGTTTTTCAAAATTCTAAAAATAAATTAAAAAGAACGGAATGCTATTAAATTGATAGCATTCCGTTCTTTTTTTGTCTATAATTTTGTTAGGGCAAGCTTTTTATTATTATTTGGTTATAATTGAAAATGTTTTAGCGGTTAATGCTAATTTCAGTATTTTTGACATACAAATAAATAATTACTATAATCCTACTATAAATGGCTTTAGATACAAAAAAACCAACAGAAACAGCAGCTTGGAAAAAACTACAAGAGCATTATGAAGCAATGCAAAAAGCAACAATGCAGCAAATGTTTCAAACAGATGCTTCAAGAGTTGAAAAGTTCAATCTTAAATGGAATGATTTTTTAATTGATTACTCTAAGAACATCGTTAATGAAGAAACATTGGAATTGTTACTTGAATTGACAAATGAACTGGGGCTTAAGAATGCGATCAAAGAATATTTTGAAGGAGAGTTAATCAATCAAACCGAAAATAGAGCAGTGCTTCATACGGCATTGCGCGCAAAGGAAGATGCGGTAATAAATGTAAATGGTCAAAACGTAGTTCCTGAAGTTTATGAAGTAAAAAGAAAGATAAAAAGCTTTACAAATGAGGTAACGAATGGAGTTAGGACCGGATATACGGGAAAAACATTCACAGATGTTGTCAACATAGGAATTGGTGGTTCTGACTTAGGTCCTGCCATGGTAGTTGAAGCTTTACAATATTATAAGAATCATTTAAATGTTCATTTTGTATCGAATGTGGATGGCGATCATGTATATGAAATTATAAAAAAATTAAACCCTGAGACCACTCTTTTTGTAATTGTTTCAAAAACATTTACTACCCAGGAAACTTTGACCAATTCTGAAACGATTAGAAAATGGTTTTTACAATCAGCAACCCAGGAAGATGTGGCCAAGCATTTTGTGGCAGTTTCTACTAATATGCAAAAAGTAACGGAATTTGGAATTAATCCTGATAATGTTTTTCCAATGTGGGATTGGGTTGGCGGACGATTTTCTTTATGGAGCGCTGTAGGATTAACGATAAGTTTAGCGGTTGGTTATGATAATTTTGACGAGCTTTTAAGCGGTGCAAATGAAATGGATGAGCATTTCAAGACAGCTGATTTTGATAAAAATATACCTGTAGTTCTCGCTTTATTAAGTATTTGGTACAATAATTTTTTCGGAGCCGAAAGTGAAGCTCTGATTCCTTATACTCAGTATTTGCAAAAGTTAGCCCCTTATTTGCAACAAGGAACAATGGAGAGCAATGGAAAAAGTGTGGGCCGTGATGGAAAAAAAGTTGATTATCAAACCGGAACTATTATTTGGGGAGAGCCGGGAACTAATTCTCAACATGCTTTTTTTCAGCTTATTCATCAAGGGACTAAGTTAATTCCTTCTGATTTTATCGGATTTGTAAAACCTTTATACGGATATGCAGATCATCATGATAAATTAATGTCTAATTTTTTTGCACAAACGGAAGCGCTTTTGCATGGTAAGACTAGCGCTCAGGTTCAAGCTGAATTTGATCAACAAGGACTTGATACGGATAAGGCAAAGTTTCTTTTACCATTTAAAGTTTTTGAAGGGAACAAGCCAACAAATACTATTCTTATAGAAAAATTAACTCCAAAATCCTTAGGCTCATTGATTGCACTTTATGAGCATAAGATTTTTGTTCAGGGGATTCTTTGGAATATTTTCAGTTATGATCAATGGGGAGTAGAGCTAGGAAAACAGTTAGCAAATTCGATTTTGGAAGAGATTAATACTGGAGAGGTGAAAACTCATGATAGTTCAACAACTTTTTTGTTAAATTATTTCTTGAATCATAAATAGAACGATTTTTTTAGTACATATATTTTACCTCAAAACCTTGATTTTTAAGTCAAGGTTTTGTTTTTTAGAACATTAAATAGATTTTTTCAAATTTTTTTGTGATATTTTTTAATGATTTTTTGTGGGATTTATTGCATTATTTTCTGTTAATGCTATGCATGACTATAAAAAATGCTTTTTTTTAAGAAAAAATGCTGAAAATTATACTTTTACCATGACTGGTTTTGTTTTTAATAATATTTTTATTAACATTATAGTAACATTTTGTAATTGAAATGTTATAATTTTGCCAAAAATAATAAACTAAACAACAATGAAGACAATGAAAAAAATTAATCAGTTTTTATTGCTAACTGTGGCATTATTATGCTCTTCAGTTATGATAGCTCAAGTAACTTCATCTAGTATGAGTGGAAGAGTTACAGACACTGGAGGACCTCTTGTAGGTGTAACAGTAATTGCAACCCATACTCCTTCAGGTACTACCTATGGAACTGTAACAAATTCCGAAGGAAATTACAATCTACCAGGGATGCGTGTTGGCGGTCCTTACAGTGTAGAAGTATCTTATCTTGGATATGGTAAAAACATTACTAATAATATTGTGATTAGGCTAGGTGCGCCTTATGTTCATAATGTCGTTTTAAGTGAGGAAAATGTTTCCTTGGATCAAGTTGTTATTACTACAAAAAGAACTAAGTTTTCAGCGGATAAAACAGGTGCAACAACTAACATATCTAATGAGCAAATGACTTCTATGCCTTCTATTAATAGAAGTATTACTGATATGGCTCGTCTTTCTCCATATGCTAATGGAATGAGTATTGCTGGTGGAGATGGCCGTTCGACTAACTTTACAATTGATGGCGCTAATTTTAACAATAACTTTGGATTGAGTTCTAGTCTACCAGGTGGAGGAAGCCCAATTTCATTAGATGCGATTGAAGAAGTTCAAGTTGTAATAGCTCCTTTTGATGTTCGTCAATCAAATTTTATTGGAGGGGGTATAAATGCAATAACTAAATCAGGAACTAACAAATTTAAAGGGAGTGCTTATGCTTATTTTAACAACCAAGATATGCGAGGTAATAGAATTGGTGATGTTGATTTTGGAGTACGACCTAAGGCATCAACAACTACTAAAGGGATTACTTTTGGAGGGCCAATTATTAAAAATAAATTATTCTTTTTTGTTAATGCAGAATCTATAGTTCGTCCAGGACAAGTTGTTAATTGGAGGCCTTCAGAAAATGGTGTTGCTAACCTTGATTTATCACTTTCACGTACTAGTATTGCAGATATGGAAAGAGTAAAACAGCATTTAATCACCAATTATGGTTATGATCCAGGTTCATATAATGATTATCCTGCTGATGAAACTAACAAGAAAATTCTTGTACGTCTTGACTGGAATATTAATAATGCAAACAAATTGAGTTTGCGTTATAATTACACTAAAAACCAAGGATGGAATCCAACTAATGGTAACTCAACAGATGCTGGTTTCCGTAATAATACTATGGATCGTATTTCACAATATTCTATGGCTTTTTCTAATTCTATTTATTCTATGGATAATATTGTAAATTCACTTTCATTGGATTTAAATAGTAGGATTTCAGATAAGCTTTCAAATCAGCTTCTTATTACAACTTCAAAAATACAAGATGCTCGTGGTTCAAATTCTTCGCCTTTTCCGTTTATTGATATTATGAACGGGGTTACAACAGGCGGGGCACAAATTCTTGAGCCTTATATATCTGCTGGCTATGAACTGTTCACTTGGAACAATGCTGTTAACAACAATACTTTTACATTTACAGATAATTTAACCTATTATTTGGATAACCATAAAATTACAGGTGGTCTAAGTTTTGAACACCAGTTGGCAAACAATTCTTATATGAGAAATGGTACAGGTTATTATCGTTATGCTAGTGTTGATGATTTTATTAATCAAGCTGCGCCAAGAGACTTTGCGCTAACTTATGGTTACAATGGAGAGTTGAATCCAACTGCCGAAGTTGCTTTCAATCAATTTGGAGTTTACCTTCAGGATGAATGGAATGTCAATCCTAACTTTAAATTATCTTATGGAGTGCGTGCCGATTATTTAAAGTATGAAGATAATATTCTTAGAAATAACTCTATTTATAACCTAGATTTTGGTGGAAGAAAAATTGATACAGGTAAATGGCCAGATGCTAATGTTCAGTTGTCTCCAAGAGTTGGTTTTTCATGGGATATAAAAGGGGATCAATCAATTAAACTTCGCGGAGGAACTGGTATTTTTTCTGGAAGATTGCCATTGGTGTTTTTTACCAACATGCCAACCAACTCAGGGATGGTACAAGGAAGTTATGCTGCCACTACTACATATAACGCAGATGGTTCTGTAAAAGTAGCTAATCCTGCCTTAGCTGGCTTAGCCGGTCCAATAATTACGGATGTAAATGAAATGATTCAAAAATTGAATTTGCCTAATACGATCACTCCTGAAGATGGTGTTTTACCGCGTGATATTAATGCTGTAGATCCTAATTTCAAAATGCCACAAGTATGGAAATCTTCTATAGCTTTAGATTATCAAGTTCCTGTTTCTTTCCCATTGTCAGTTACTGTTGAAGGAATATATACAAAAACTATGAATGGTGTCATGCTTAAAAATTACAATCTAAAACAGCCAGATGCTACATGGGGTCGTTTTTCTGGAGCTGATGATAGATATATTTATCCAGCTAAAGCTGACATTACTTATACTACAAAAGATGCATATGTATTATCAAACACAAACAAAGGTTTTAGTGCTATAGGAAATATTACAGTTAATTCAGAGCCAATAGAGGATTTGAAATTAATGGCAGCGTATACCTATACAGAATCTCAAGAAATTTCGGGTATGCCTGGTAGTAATGCACAATCAGCATATACAGGATTAGTTACGGTTAATGGACCACATTTGGCAGGCCTTCAACGTTCTCAATATACGGTGCCAAATAAAGTAATTGCATCTGTTTCTTACAAGCTTCCTTGGTCAAATGACATGTTAAAATCGGCTTCTTTTATTAATGTGTTCTATTCTGGTTACTCTCCTAACGGGTATAGTTTTACTTATTCAAATGATATGAATGGAGATGGTATCGCAGCAGATTTAATTTACATACCAAAAGCTAAAGGTGATATTAAATTCATCAACACTGCTAGCGAAGATGCATTCTTTAATTTTATGGAACAAGATAGTTATTTGAAAGCGAATAAAGGTAAATATGCTGAAGCAAATGCTGCACGTAGCCCATGGGTTAATAGTTTTGATTTAAGATTATTACGTGAGTATTATTTTAAAATAGGAGGAAGGACTAACACGTTACAATTTAGTATGGATTTCATCAATGTGGGGAATATGTTAAATTCAGAATGGGGTATTCAAAAAATCAACAATATCTCTGGTAATGGTAAAATTTTAAAATATGAAGGTAAAGATGTTAACAATGTTCCTTCTTATTCATTTAATAAAGTTGCAGGTAATTACCCTAGTAATACATACGATTATAACTCAAACTTTAATCAAACATGGAAACTTCAGTTAGGTGTTAAGTATTCTTTTTAAACAAAAAGTACACTTTTTGCAACTTAATTAGAATAAACATTATTTAGAATATTAAACTTAATTCATGTTTAAATTTCTAAAAAAAACAAATAAAAAACCACGTTGGAGAACGTGGTTTTTTTATTATATTTGAATTTTAAAAAAAAATTATATGTACGAATTCATTCAAAAGTTTCATTCTGGCTGGGCTTATCTGGCTATTTTAGTATTAGTGATTGCAGTTATTAACGCCTTTATTGGTTTGATGTCCAAAAAAGAATTTACTGCCAAAGACAGAAAAATTGCCCTTTTCGGATTGATAGGAATACATACTCAATTATTAGTTGGATTGATTCTGTATTTTGTTTCTCCGCTTGGATTTGCTTCTCTTGGGCAAATGTCAGATAAAATGTTAAGATTAACATCAATGGAGCATCCATTGATTAATATTATTGCAATTACTTTAATCACCATTGGGTGGTCTAAACATAAAAAATTGACAACATCTGAATCTAAATTTAAGACATTTACTATCTTTTATGGTTTAGGATTAGTGCTTATTTTAAGTAGAATTCCATGGTCTATGTGGTTATAATAAATTTTAAAAAGTCCTAGAAATAGGACTTTTTTTATCTAGGTACAGTTTTTGTACAAATGGAGTCCAAATAAAATGTTACAAATGAGAAAAACGATAACCCTATTTTTTTTACTGACAATAGTTGGTTTTGCCAGTAGTCAAAGTACAATTGCGGATAAAATTAAAGTAAGCTTGTCAAAGACAGTTGTCCAAAAAGATACTGTCAAAAAAAACAAGTCCTTTGTTGTACAACAGCAAATGGTTAAGGACACTTTGGCAGAAGAAATTTTGAAATTAAAATTCTACAAGAAAAATGCGCATGCTTCCTATTATGCCGACAAGTTTCACGGTCGACATACAACCAGCGGTATAAAATACGACAAAGAAAAATACACCGCAGCCCACAAGAAATTCCCTTTTGGTACAAAATTAAAGGTGACCAATCAGACTAATGGAAAATCAGTAATTGTAGAAGTGAACGATAGAGGTCCGTTTGTCAAGGCAAGAGAAATTGATTTGTCTAAAAGAGCTTTTATGGAAATTGCTAACAATAAAAGAGCAGGAGCGATGATTGTAACTATTGAAGAGGTTAAATAATCAAACCCAGTTTTTAAAGGGATTGGTGCTCAAGTATGAATTGTAATAGCGCTTGTCTGCTGTGACTTCTTTTCCGAGCCAATTTGGTTTTTGGAAATTTTCTGTTTCTGATTTAAGTTCTATTTCTGCCATAAGCAGGCCTTGGTTTTCGCCATAAAACTCGTCTATTTCATAAGTATGCTGGCCTACTTTTACCTCAAAACGGGTTTTGTCAATGATTCCTTTTTCGCACAAAAGCAATAATTTTTCTGCTTCTTCAACCGGGATTTTCTTTTCCCATTCAAAACGGGACATACCTGATTCGTTTGTACTGCCTTTTATGGTTATATAAGCCTCATTTCCTTTTATTCTTATGCGAACTGTTCGTTCCGGAACAGCACTCAAATAACCCTGTTTAATGCGATTTTGAGAAAAAGCTTCTTTTTTAAATTGATCTGAAGTAACCAGAAATTTGCGTTCTATTTCTATCATTTTCTACTTTTTTTAATAATTGAAGGTGCTTTTGTTTATTAGTTTTGTAGTCTTCTAAGTGAAAACTCAATCTTATTTTATCCAAGAATTTAATGATTATCTGGGCTAATTATGGATTCAAAGGTATTGAATATTTTACTTTAATGGCTTTGTGACTTTCAAAAGCGATTGAATTTAGGTTTTGGCTTAAATGGTTATTGTTTATTTTATTTGAAAACTATTTTCAATTGCTTTTCTGTATTTTGAGTAAACAAAAGATCTGTTGCCGAACCCAATTGTATTTTTTTGTTTTTTTTACTCAGTTAGAGTGATTTTTTATGATTTAGTTGCTAGAATTTCTTGTAACGATGTGTATTTTTACAAAAATTGAATTGTTACAATGAAGCTATTTTTCAAATCAAAACCAAAATCAACCGCAACAGAACTTTTAACTGAATTTTTTGGAGAAACACAGTCATGGAGAGAAACGAATGATCTCATTGAGCCTTTAGTAGAATTGGTTCGTGTAATAAGACCTGTAAAAAATAAAAATGTACTGAAGGTAGATTTACAGGAAATAATTTCTTTTTTAAAAAAGAACGATTCCTGTCGCAAACAGTTTTCTATCTATCTCAAAGAAGTTTTAAAGGACAGGAAATTCAACAAAATTCTTGCTGATGCCGCTATCTTGCAAGACGTGGATTTTATTTTTGAAGTAAAAAAAAGGATCTTCGCGAAGTTGCTGCCCTATCAGCCTCAAAAGGATACTTTAGAATATGTTCTCAATCAGGTTTTTTATCTTGCCAATGATGGGGTTTGGATCAATAGAATTCCTTTTAGCCAATTGGAAGAATTATATGATCTTTTGCAATTCAAGTCTATTTACGAAAGCAAGTTGCCTAATTCTGTTTTTTCCGAAGTATTGATTGCCCAGCACTTGATTATTCAGCGAATCAGCGGTCGAGCTATGGAAACCGATGTGATCAAAATGGTGCCTGAATTTGATGATCTTGAAAGCCCTTTTTCCGCTTTCGAAAAAGAATTGTTTTTGATTGAAGATCGAATTATAAATTCGGATAGTCATTATATTAGCTCGGATGATTTATCCTATGCGCAGTTGTTGATATTGTACAAACAATGCCAAGGATTTGTGGAGAAAGCCTTTCATAACAGTTCAAAATATGGAATTTCATTGCGGGTAAATCAGCATTTGTTAAAGATTAGACAGCAATTAGAACGTTTGATATTTTTAATTTCTTTATTAGTAGTTGATTCTGAAAAAGATAAAAGAAATAACAGTATTGCATTGGCTTTGCGATTGATAAAGTATAACTGTTATAAGAATAATGTTCGAAAATTCGTTGCCGAAAGTACCCAATTGCTTTCTTACGAGATTACACAACATACTGCCAAAACTGGAGAGCATTATATTACTGAAAGTCGTAAAGAGTATTTCAAAATGTTCCAAGGTGCTTTAGGAGGCGGTTTTATTGTGGGGATTTTGTGTATTATTAAGGTTTTACTTTCTAAGGCCGACACGAGTTTTTTTGGACATGCTTTTTTATATAGTATGAATTATGCTTTTGGATTTATCGCGATTTATCTTTTGGGCTTTACATTGGCCACAAAACAACCAGCGATGACTGCTTCAGCTTTAGTTAAGGCATTAGAAGAAGGCGCTTTGCAGCAAGGAGTTGGTACTATAAAGTATAAAGCATTTGCTGTTCTTTTTGCACGTGTTTTTCGATCACAGTTTATTGCCTTTGTAGGAAATGTGATAATGGCCTTTCCGATTTCATTACTTGGAATATGGCTGATTGATTATTTTTTAAATTATAATATTGCTGCAACTAAATGGGAACACTTGCTTGTTGATTTAAGTCCGATTCATTCTTTGGCTATTTTTCATGCGGCTATTGCAGGGGTATTTCTGTTTTTATCGGGAATTATTTCTGGTAGTGTGGCTAACCGAGACAAGCACAATCAGGTGTGTTTTAGAATTACAGAACACCCTTTCTTGAAAAGAAATTTAGGGAAAGGTAAAACTCTACAATTGGCAAAACTCTATGAGAAAAAATGGGCGGGTATTATTTCTAATTTTTGGTTTGGAGTATTTATGGGAAGTACAGCTTCGGTTGGTTTGTTTTTAGGGTTAAATCTTGATGTACGTCATATAACTTTTGGTAGCGGAAACCTTGCCTTGGCTTTATATGGTGCAAATTATGATGTAAGCAGTTGGATGTTATTTTGGGGTATTTTTGGGATTGGGCTTATTGGATTGATTAACTTTATGGTAAGTTTCAGTCTTTCATTAGGTCTTGCATTCCGTTCGCGGGCTATCTCATTATTTGAATTACGTTTCGTTACCGTAGCGATTTGGAATCATTTCAAATCAAAACCACTTAGTTTCTTTTTCCCAACAGAAAGGCAGACAAATGAGTTGCACTTGGAGTAAGTTAAAAATTCCTAGTCATGCTAAGTAATTTATTCGAAAAGAGTTGGGTGTATTCAAATTGTTTATAATGGAGGATTTAATTCTAAATAAGAAAATCATACATATTGACATGGATGCTTTTTATGCTTCTGTAGAGCAAATGGACAATCCAGAATTACGGGGCAAGCCTATAGCTGTTGGAGGTTCAGAAAATCGGGGCGTAGTTTCGGCAGCAAGCTATGAAGCTCGAAAGTTTGGTGTCAGGAGTGCTATTAGTGGGGTTTTGGCTAAGAAGTATTGCCCAGAACTGATCTTTGTTAGTCCTAGATTTGATCGTTACAAAGAGATATCGGCTAAGATTCATAAAATATTTAGAGAATACACTGATTTGGTAGAACCCCTTTCGCTCGATGAGGCTTATTTAGATGTTACTCAAAATAAAAAGGGAAATCCTAGTGCGAGTTTATTGGCAGAAGAAATTAGAAAACGAATTTTTAATGAGGTTGGTTTAACGGCTTCGGCTGGAATATCCATCAATAAGTTTGTTGCCAAAATTGCGAGTGATTACAACAAACCCAATGGTCAAAAGACAGTCAATCCGGATGAAGTAATTGCTTTTTTGGAAGAATTGCCTATTCGTAAATTTTATGGAGTTGGTAAAGTTACCACCGAAAAAATGTACCAATTAGGAATCTTTAGCGGTTTGGAATTAAAAAGTAAATCACAGGAATTTTTAGAGAAGCATTTTGGGAAATCCGGTATTTTCTACTATAATGTGGTGCGCGGGATTCATAATAGTGAGGTCAAGTCAGATAGAATTACAAAATCAGTTGCGGCTGAGCATACCTTTGATGTTAATCTTTCTTCGGAAATATTTATGGCTGAGCAATTGGAAAAAATTGCAAATACTTTAGAAAGAAGACTTAAAAAGCACCGTATTTCTGGGAAAACGGTCACCTTAAAAATTAAATACAGCGATTTTAGTCAACAAACCAGAAGTAAGACCTTGCCGTATTTTATTTCGGATAAAGGGCTGATTTTTGAAACGGTCAAAGAACTCTTGTATCAGGAAAGGATGAAAGATTCTGTTCGGCTGCTAGGGATATCGATGAGTAATTTGAATACTGAGGTCAAAAAAGCAGTTGTGGTTCAGTTGAAATTTGCTTTTTAATGAAAAAACAAAACCCTTCTAAGGAAGAAAGGTTTTGTAATAAAAGTATGTTTTAAAAGAGATTAGTCTTTGCTGGACAGTTTGGAAAGTAATCTTAGGAATTCGATGTATAACCAAACTAAAGTGATCATTAATCCCATGGCAGCAAACCATTCCATGTATTTTGGCATTTTTTCTTGAACTCCTTTTTCGATTCTGTCAAAATCAAGGAATAAGTTCAAAGCTGCGATTATAATCACAAAAACACTTATTCCGATACTCATCATGGAATTACCGTGATGAACCGGTTGGAAACTGGTAAACATTGAAACTAACCAAGATATTAAATAATAAGTTGCTATGGCAAGCGTTGCTGCAACAACAACAGATTTAAACTGCTCGGTTACTTTTACTATTTTAAATTTATACAAGCCTAAACAAACGGCAAAAGTCACAAATGTTGCTCCAACAGCTTGTATCACTATTCCGGGATACATGGCTTCAAAAATAGCAGAGATTCCGCCAATGAATAATCCTTCAAATAAGGCGTAACCGGGTGCTAAATAAGAAGAATATTGTGGCTTAAAAGCTGAGATAAGCACTAGAATCAATCCTACAATAGCGCCTCCAATAGTAGGAATCATTGCGTTGATGCCGTTAAATGACATCCACCAAGTTACCATAGCCGATGCAGTAAGCAATAGAAACAACAATAAAGTTTTATTGATGGTTCCTGACAAAGTCATGTCCTGATTATAGTCAATAATAGAAGCATGATGCACTTCATCTTTGCTAGTGGCAGATGTTGCCGAAAAAGATTTATTGTTCAAAAAAGGGTTTCTTGATTCGAAATTCATAATTGAATGGTATTTGTTTTTCATCAAAGATAAATGAAAATAAATTAGTACAAAAAAACCGCCTCGTTAAAATCATTAAGAGGCGGTTTAAATATTTGTTAAAAATTCTTAGTTATTCAATTTCTGAAACTCTAAGAGTATTTACCATTCCTTTCTCTTTGATAGGCATAGCTGCTAAGTTGATGACAAAATCACCAGTAGTTACGTAGCCTTTTTCTTTTACAATTTCATTGATGTCAGTCACGGTGTCATCCGTACTTACTCTTTTGTCGTAATAATATGATTTTACTCCCCAAAGTAAATTAAGTTGGGTAAGAATTCTTTTGTTTGAAGTGAAAACTAAAATATGAGCCGATGGTCTCCAGGCAGAAATCTGAAAAGCAGTGTATCCGCTGTTAGTCAACGTGCAAATTGCTTTAGCTTTGATTGTATTGGCCATAAGAGCGGCACTTTGACAAATAGTTTTAGTGATAAAACGTTTGGTTTTTATTTGTGGTGTGTTTTGTGGTACGTTGATAAGCGGAGAATCTTCGACAGCCTCAATAATTTGAGTCATTCTTTGAATCACCTGAACCGGATAATTACCAGTGGCAGTTTCACCAGAAAGCATTACGGCATCGGTACCGTCCATTACAGAGTTAGCCACGTCGTTTACTTCCGCTCTTGTTGGAGTTAAGCTAGTAATCATGGTTTCCATCATTTGAGTGGCTACAATTACCGGTATACGGGCTATTTTGGCTTTACGAATTAAATCTTTTTGAACTAATGGCACTTCGTGAGCAGGAAGTTCTACACCTAAATCACCACGTGCTACCATCAGTCCATCGCAATAAGCAATGATTTTATCTATGTTTTCTAATGCTTCAGGCATTTCGATTTTCGCAACAATTGGAATTTTATGTTCAGAGTGTTCAGCAATTAATTCCTGTAGGTCTTTTAAATCTTGTGGCGTTTTTACAAAAGAAAGTGCAATCCAGTCTACCTTTTGTTCTATGGCAAATATGGCATCCGCAATATCCTTTTCGGTCATTGCAGGAAGTGATATTTTGGTGTTTGGAAGGTTTACCCCTTTTTTAGATTTTAATTCTCCTCCTTGAATAACTTTGGCAATTACTTCTGTTTTTTTGTCGGTTTCAACAATTTCAAAAATAAGTTTCCCGTCGTCTAATAAAATTCTTTCTCCTGGATTAACATCATTAGGGAAGTTTTTATATTTCATGAAAACTTTTTCAGCAGTTCCAATAATGTCTTCGGCAGTCGTAAATGTAATTATATCTCCATCATTCACTACAACTCCTTCGTTCATAACTCCTACACGAAGTTTAGGTCCTTGTAAGTCACCAAGTATTGCCGTAGTATATCCGTATTCATCATTTAGTCCTCTAATGATGTTAATTTTTTCTTTGACATCAGAATAGTCTGCGTGAGAAAAATTAACTCTAAACACATTTACACCTGCATCAATCATGTCTTTTATCGTCTCTCTTGTGCTACATGCAGGTCCCAGTGTGGCTACAATTTTGGTTTTTTTGTTTGTAATCATTTTATTTTAAAAAATTAAATTGTTTTTTGATCTTATCTGATTGGTATCTACGGTATAAACTGTAGATATGCTATCAATGGTATTTAAGATTATTTTTACTTTTGATACTTCTATCGTGTTGTCGGTATTTTCAATTTTCAAAAAGAAATCTGCTTTTTTAAATTCAGGGAGTAAGTAAACTTTTGTAGCAATTCCCTGCGTTAAATCTGAGAATAGATTTTGGTCAGCATCTTTTTTTTGTTGAGAAACCTCATTTTTATTTTGAATTAAATTCCAAGAAATTGCATTTTCAGAGTCGTAATAATAAAAGCGAGAAAAATTAGTCTCCCCTTCTTTTATATTGATTTGAATCTCATCTTTGCTCTTACTCAAATTTATCGGAAGATTTTGATTGATGAAATAGGCCAATCGATAATCTTCTAATGAAGTATGAATTGCAATGAGATGGTAATCTATTTCGTCAAATTCGCCAAGATCCAGTTTATGAATAGCCATATTCAATCAAAAATAAGGTGTAAATATAGTGTTTCTAACGGAGTGTTAGGCTGGTAAAATGTAATGATTTAGTTAATTTATGAACGAAAACGTTGTAGTTTTGAACAAATTAGTGTTATTTCTTGTCCATTTTTTGTTGAAATGCAAAATAGGCGCGTTGGGATGCTTTTTCTTCTGCTTTCTTTTTTGATGTTGCTCTGGCTTTTGCAATTACTTTGTCGTCAATGCTGAGTTTAACACCAAATAAGCGTTGTCCATCTATGGCATTATCCTCGAAAATATCGTAGTGAAATATTTTTTTCTCCTTTTGACACCATTCAATTACCAAGCTTTTGTAGCTGATCACTTTTCCTTCTAATCTGGAGATGTCTACATAAGGGATGACTACTCTTTTTTGAATGAATTTCTCGCAAAAGTCATAGCCTTTGTCTAGGTAAATGGCTCCTATAAGTGATTCAAAAATATTACCATGAATGTTTTCGCCAAAATGCTGCACAGGAACTTTGCTTTCGATAAATCGGATTAAATTTAGGTCTTTTCCCAGTTCATTGAGGTGTTCTCTACTTACAATTTTTGAACGCATTTTAGTAAGGTAGCCTTCATCGCCAAGAGGAGCTTTGTTGAATAGGTGGGCAGCAATTACAGCGCTTAGCATAGCATCGCCTAAAAACTCTAAGCGTTCGTAATTGATTGGGTTTCCTTCCTCATTGAGTTTGTTAGAAGAGCGGTGTGTAAAAGCTTTTCGATAATGATCGATGTTTTTTGGTGGAAACCCCAATATTTTTTGGATAGAATCAAAAAAAATCCCGTCTTCTTGAGAACGGGATTTTGAAAATATTTTGCTTAGTATACCCATATGGAATTACAAGTCTAATTTTTTTACCAATACACAAGCATTGTGACCTCCAAAACCGAAGGTGTTGCTCATGACAACTTTCATATCTCTTTTTTGAGCAACATTGAAAGTGAAGTTTAGTTTAGGATCAATGTTTTCATCATCAGTAAAATGATTGATCGTAGGAGGAACTATTCCGTGTTCTAATGAAAGAATACAAGATATTGCTTCAATTGCTCCGGTAGCACCAAGTAAATGGCCTGTCATTGATTTAGTTGAATTCAAATTCATGGTATAAGCATGTTCGCCAAAAACATGTAGAATTGCTTTAGATTCTCCAATATCGCCAAGTGGAGTTGAGGTTCCGTGCATGTTTACTCCGTCTACATCCGTTGGTTTTAAACCAGCATCTCTTAAACAGTTTAGCATTACATTTTTAGCTCCTAATCCTTCAGGATGTGGTGCTGTAATATGATGGGCATCAGCCGACATTCCGCCTCCTCCAATTTCACAATATATTTTTGCGCCACGAGCTACGGCGTGTTCGTATTCTTCAAGAACTAATGCTCCGGCACCTTCTCCTAGTACAAATCCGTCTCTGTCTTTGTCCATTGGTCTGGAAGCTGTTTTTGGGTCGTCATTTCTGGTTGATAAGGCATGCATGGCGTTAAAACCTCCCATTCCGGCAATTGTTACCGCAGCTTCAGAGCCACCAGTTATTATTGCGTCAGCATGGCCAAGGCGAATGTAATTGAAAGCGTCAATAATAGCGTTTGTTGATGAGGCACAAGCGGAAACTGTTGTGAAATTTGGACCTCTAAATCCATGTTTCATTGAAATTAAACCACCAGCTATATCAGCAATCATTTTTGGTATGAAAAAAGGATTGAACTTTGGAGTACCATCGCCGGCTGCAAAATTAAGAACCTCTATTTGAAAAGTTTCTAATCCTCCAATTCCGGAACCCCAAATAACACCAACTCTGTCTTTGTCTAATTTATCAAAATCAAAATTAGCATCATTTACAGCTTCGTCAGATGCAACCATAGCGTATTGTGCGTAACGGTCCATTTTTCTTGCCTCTTTTCGGTCAATAAAATCTTCAACATTGAAGTTTTTTACTTCACAGGCAAATTTTGTTCTAAACTTTGAAGCATCAAAATAAGTAATTGGTGCAGCACCACTAACACCGTTAATAAGAGCGTTCCAATACTCTTGAATATTATTTCCAATAGGAGTAAGAGCACCTAAACCTGTTACAACAACTCGCTTTAATACCATAACTTATGTATTTTGTATCTTTTAAACAAATAAAACCCACGCTTTCTTTACTGTAATTCTACAAAAAAGCAGTGGGTATTACATTATAAATATCTTTTTGATTGAATTACAATCTCGAATTTCATATTTAAAATAAATAATAACACTCGCTTACAAAGGATGCAAGCGAGTGTGTATTTATTATTTTTTAGCTTCCTCGATGTAAGAAATAGCTTGACCTACAGTAGCAATGTTTTCTGCTTGATCGTCTGGAATTTGAATATCGAATTCTTTTTCGAATTCCATGATAAGCTCAACAGTGTCTAATGAGTCAGCTCCTAAATCATTAGTGAAGCTTGCTTCTGTTACAACTTCGTTTTCGTCAACGCCTAATTTGTCTACGATAATCGCTTTTACTCTTGATGCAATGTCTGACATAATCTTTAATTTTAGAATTTAATTGGTGGCAAAAATAAAAAACTTTATTTTAAAACAACCAATAAGTTGATAAATGTGACAACTAATTTATAAAATATATTTCAACAAAGACTTCTCATTGTTATTTATTTTCATTTTTTATTCCTTTTTTTGCGTAAATAAAATCGAGTTGATTATGAAAAAAATAGTGATTTTTGCTTCTGGATCTGGGACTAATGCTGAGAACATTATAAAATATTTTGATTCAAATGAGTCAGGAACGGTAGTTGCTGTTTTTACAAATAATGCTGCTGCCAAGGTTATCGAAAGAGCCGGAAAATATGAAGTTCCAACGGAAGTTTTTTCGAAAGAAGAATTAAATAAAGGGGATGTATTGCAAAAAATAAACGAAATTCAACCGGATTTGATTGTCCTTGCCGGTTTTTTATTGAAATTCCCTGAAAATATAATTGAACAATACCCTCATAAGATAATCAATATTCATCCTGCACTTTTACCTAATTATGGAGGCAAGGGAATGTATGGAATGCACATACACAGAGCTATTGTCAATAACAAGGAAAAAGAAACCGGAATTTCGATTCATTATGTGAATGAAAATTATGATGAAGGGAACATCATTTTTCAAAAAAATATAGCTTTAACGGGAATAGAAACCCCAGAAGAAGTAGCTGAGAAAATACATGAACTGGAGCAAAGATATTTTCCTGAGGTAATTGAAAAACTTCTAACTTCTAACTTCTAACTTCATATTTTGGAACACGACGTACATATATATACTGATGGTGCCGCAAAAGGGAATCCGGGAAACGGCGGTTACGGCGTTGTGATGGAGCTTGTTGGGACGCCACATAAAAAAGAATTCTATGAAGGTTTTAGATATACTACTAATAATAGAATGGAACTTTTGGCTGTAATTGTAGGTTTGGAAAAACTCAAGAATCCGAATATGAAAGTTTTGGTTGTTTCTGATTCGAAATATGTAGTGGATTCTGTTTTGAAGAAATGGGTTTTTGGTTGGGAGAAAAAAGGTTTTGTAGGCAGGAAAAATCCCGATTTATGGAAACGGTTTTTGGCTGTTTACCGGAAACACCAAGTTGATTTCAAATGGATAAAAGGCCATAATAATCACCCACAAAACGAAAGATGCGATGCGCTGGCTGTTATGGCTTCGATGCAAAAACAGCTTTCAGTCGACGCTTTTTATGAAAATGAAGGGGATAAAATAGTGTAATGCATTAGATTTCAATGCGATAAATTAGTAAAACTTTACGATTTTAGCCGTTGCAATTTTACAACTTATGAACTACCTTTGCGCCTTAATTCCAAAACCAAAAAATGAACAAATTGCTGATTGTCGGAACTGTTGCTTTCGACGCTATTGAAACTCCTTTCGGGAAAACAGATAAGATTTTAGGCGGAGCCGCTACATATATCGGACTTTCTGCATCTTTTTTTAATTTAAAATCGGCTATTGTTTCAGTAGTTGGCGACGATTTTCCACAAGAACATTTGGATTTATTGGCTAGCAGAAATATTGATATTTCAGGTTTGGAAATTGTAAAAGGAGGAAAAACTTTCTTTTGGAGTGGTCGTTACCATAACGATTTGAATTCAAGAGACACTTTGGTGACTGAATTGAATACTTTGGCTGATTTTCAGCCAAAAGTATCTCAGGATTATAAAGATGCCGATGTAGTAATGCTTGGAAACTTGCATCCATTGGTACAAAGCAGTGTTTTGGATCAAATGGAAGTACAACCAAAATTAGTGGTTTTGGATACAATGAATTTTTGGATGGATTGTGCCTTGCCGGAATTATTGGATGTGATAAAAAGAGTAGATGTTATTACCATCAATGATGAAGAAGCGCGTCAGCTTTCGGGAGAATATTCTTTAGTGAAGGCTGCTGCCAAAATTCATACTATGGGACCAAAGTATGTGGTGATTAAAAAAGGAGAGCATGGAGCATTATTGTTCCATAATAAAGAGGTTTTCTTTGCACCGGCATTACCATTAGAAGAAGTTTTTGATCCAACGGGAGCTGGAGATACATTTGCTGGAGGTTTCGCAGGATTTATCACTCAAAGCGAAAACATCTCTTTCGAGAATATGAAAAATGCCATTATTTATGGTTCAAACCTGGCTTCTTTCTGTGTGGAGAAATTTGGAACAGAAAGAATGGTTGACCTTGATAAAGAAGAAGTCTTGACAAGATTGAAACAATTCAAGTCTTTGACTCAATTTGATATAACGCTATAAAGTTACAAACCTCGGAAACGAGGTTTTTTTGGTTAATAATCATGATTTCATATTCTTTTTGTAAGAATATATTTTAGTAAACAACAACACAACAAATACAATACAATGAGCGACGCTTTAAAACACGAATGTGGAATAGCCTTAGTTAGACTGCTTAAACCGCTTGAATTTTACAAAGAAAAATACGGAACTGCTTTTTACGGAGTACAAAAAATGTATCTGATGATGGAAAAGCAGCACAACCGTGGGCAGGATGGTGCCGGATTTGCAAGTATAAAACTAGACATGGAGCCAGGCGAGCGATACATTAGCCGTGTGCGCTCTAATCATGCACAACCTATTCAAGATGTTTTTGCTCAAATCAATGAGAGAATCAATGAGGAAATGGTTTCGCATCCTGAATATGCGGATAATGTGGCACTTCAAAAAGCAAACATTCCGTACATAGGGGAGTTGTTTTTAGGACACGTGAGATATGGTACTTTTGGTAAAAATAGTATTGAGAGCGTTCATCCTTTTTTGCGTCAGAATAACTGGATGCACCGAAATTTGATTTTGGCTGGAAATTTCAACATGACTAATGTAAAAGAACTTTTTAATAGTTTGGTTGAATTAGGGCAGCATCCAAAAGAAATGGCGGATACAGTGACTGTTATGGAAAAAATAGGTCATTTCCTGGATGACGCTGTTACTGATCTTTATCAGGAATGTAAAAATGAAGGATTGAATAAAAGACAGGCTTCACCAGTAATTGCCGAAAGATTAGATGTAGCAAGAATTCTTGCTAGAGCTTCTAAGAATTTGGATGGCGGTTATGCTATGGCTGGACTTTTAGGTCATGGTGATGCATTTGTTTTCAGAGACCCAGCGGGAATTCGTCCGGCCTATTTTTATCAAGATGATGAAGTAGTGGTGGTTGCTTCTGAAAGACCAGTAATTCAAACAGTTTTCAATGTTCCATTTGAAAAAGTGCAAGAAATTGATCCTGGAAATGCATTAATAATCAAAAAGAATGGTACTGTTTCGATGCAGGAAATTCTTACTCCAACAGTTAAAAAAGCTTGTTCATTTGAACGAATTTATTTCTCTAGAGGAAGTGATGCCGAAATTTATCAAGAAAGAAAAGATCTGGGAAAATTGATTTTACCTGCAGTTTTGGAATCGATTGATAGCGATACGGACAACACAGTTTTCTCTTATATACCAAACACAGCCGAAACTTCTTTCTACGGAATGGTTGAGGCAGCTCAGGATTTCTTGAATAAAAGAAAGAATGATTATATCTTGGCAAATAAAGACACTTTGACAGCAGATAGTTTGCAAGAATTACTTGCTGTAAAGATCCGTACCGAAAAAGTGGCAATTAAAGATGCGAAACTAAGAACATTTATCACTGAGGATAGCAGTCGTGATGACTTAGTAGCTCACGTTTACGATGTGACTTACGGAGTAATTAAGCCTACAGACAATCTGGTGATTATTGATGATAGTATTGTTCGTGGAACAACACTTAAAATGAGTATCATCAAAATGATGGATCGTTTGAATCCGAAGAGAATTGTCATTGTTTCGTCGGCTCCACAAATTCGTTATCCAGATTGTTATGGAATTGACATGGCTAAACTGGAAGGTTTAGTGGCTTTTAGGGCAGCTTTGGAATTATTAAAAGAAAGAAATCTATATCATATTGTTGATGAAGTATATGCGAAATGTAAAACGCAAGAAAACTTTATCGATACGGAGGTTGTAAATTATGTAACGGCAATTTACGCACCGTTCCAGCCACAAGAAATTTCAGATAAAATTGCTGAAATGTTGAGTTCTCCGGAAATAAAGGCTGAAGTTAAAATTATATTCCAAACCGTTGAAGATCTTCATGTCGCTTGTCCTAAGAATTTAGGCGATTGGTATTTTACAGGTGATTACCCTACTCCTGGTGGGAATCGAGTTGTAAATCGTGCCTTTATGAATTTCTACGAAGGTAAAGATGCGAGAGCGTATTAAAATTATTAAAATTGTGTAATTTATCGGTTTTATAAGTTGTTCATCTTAAATATTTGTTTCTTGTGAACAACTGCTATAATTTTAAACTACCATAACATTTAGTAGGTTAAGTTTATGGTAGATTTGGGGCAAAAAAGGTGGAAGAAATTCCACCTTTTTTATTGGAATAAAGTCAAAAAAAAATAGGCGAACAAACTTAAAGTTCATTCGCCTATTCTCTATATTATTTGCTCTGTATTCTTCTAAACTATTTTTCTAAAGCGTATCTTCTTGAAACTTCAGTCCAGTTGATTGTATTGAAAAAAGCTTCAATATAATCCGGTCTTCTGTTTTGGTAATTTAAGTAGTAAGCATGTTCCCAAACGTCCATTCCTAAGATTGGAGTTCCTCCACAACCAATACCTGGCATTAATGGGTTGTCTTGGTTTGCTGTTCCGCAAACATCCAGTTTTCCTCCTTTGTGAACACAAAGCCAAGCCCATCCTGAACCAAATTGTGTTGCTCCTGCTTTGCTGAATTTAGCTTTAAATTCTTCAAATGAACCAAAAGCGCTTTCAATTGCGGCTAATAAATCACCTGTTGGAAGTCCGCCTCCGTTTGGTGACATAACTGACCAATATAAGCTATGATTGTAAAATCCACCTCCGTTGTTACGAACGGCAGCGTTTTTCATGTCAAGATTAATCAAGATGTTTTCGATCGTTTTGCCTTCCATGTCAGTTCCTGCGATAGCGGCATTCAAATTGGTAGTATACGCATTATGGTGTTTTGTATGATGAATTTCCATCGTACGTGCATCAATATAAGGTTCTAATGCGTCATACGCATAAGGTAATTGAGGTAGTTCAAAAGCCATGATATAGTTGTTTAAATGATTTATAAAATTTATCCAAATTTAAACATTTAACTTTGTAATAGGAAATTCTATTTGGTTATAATTACATTAATAAAATTGATAATGTTGTTGTTTGTTCTTTTTTGATTTAATAAAGCGCTGTTTACAAGTCTTTTCCAGTTGTAATTATTTGATTGGATTTTAATCAATATTTCCGTTTAAGATTGCGCCATTGCCATACAAACAATACTGATTTTTGCCCCGGGAATTTTCAATAAAGCACGGCAACAAGCTTCAAGAGTTGAGCCCGTTGTGATGACATCATCAATAAGAAGGAAATGCTTGTCATGGTCTTTTTCGGTAAAGTTAACGTTGAAAATGTTTTCGATGCCTTCGGTTCTTCCTAAAAGATTTTTTTTGGATTGTGTTTTAGAATAGACTGTTCGAACCAAAATGGATTCATTGTAAACGATATTCAATTCTTTTGAAAGTGCGAGGCCAAAAGCGCTAACTTGATTGTAGCCTCTTTCTCGATATTTCTTTTTGTGTAAAGGAACCGGGATAATCACGTCAATTTCTTGAAAAACCGGAATTTCTTTTAAATCTGCGGCATACCAGTTTCCTAATACGCGACCTATTTCCTCGTGGCCTTTGTACTTTAGTTTATGAATCACTTCTTGTACAATTCCTTTTTTGTGAAAATAAAATAAAGCCGAGGCATATTCGATGGGAATCTTACCATAAAATTTTTTGAAAGCTTCGTTTTCAGGGTTCAAATGATGATTGGTCAAGGGAATATGATGTCTGCAAAGCGTGCAGATTACATTTTCATTTGTCAGTAAAAATGAATTACAGCCTGCACATACCTTTGGAAAGAATAGATTTATGATGCTCTCGAACATATAATTACGAAATTATTTATAAAAATATGAAAATCAATGCTTCAAACTTCTCTTATTTCCTTTTTTTTCAGTTCACTTTTTATATTTTTGCATTACTATGGCAAAACAAGAAGATATATTTAAGAATGTAGTTTCGCACGCAAAAGAGTACGGATTTATTTTTCCGTCAAGCGAAATATACGATGGTTTGAGTGCAGTCTATGATTATGCACAAAACGGTGTAGAGTTAAAAAAGAACATACGCGAATATTGGTGGAAAGCGATGGTTCAGATGAATGAAAACATAGTGGGACTTGATGCGGCTATATTGATGCATCCTACCACTTGGAAAGCATCAGGACACGTAGATGCGTTTAATGATCCATTAATAGACAATAAAGATTCGAAAAGAAGATATAGAGCGGATGTTTTGATTGAAGATTATGCCGAAAAGCTAAATCAAAAAGCAATCAAAGAAATCGAAAAAGCAAGAGTTCGTTTTGGTGAAGCTTTTAATGAAGCAGAGTTTGTTTCAACGAATGCTCGTGTTAAAGAATACAAAGCCAAAGAAAGAGAGGTTTTGGAAAGAATGGCTCGTTCTCTTGGCAACGAAGATCTGGAAGACGTAAAAGCTTTGATCGAAGAACTGGAAATTGCTTGTCCTGAGTCTGGTTCCAGAAATTGGACCGAAGTGCGTCAGTTTAATCTAATGTTCGGAACAAAATTAGGCGCTTCTGCCGATTCTGCGATGGATTTATATTTGCGTCCGGAAACAGCACAAGGGATTTTTGTGAATTTCCTGAATGTGCAAAAATCAGGACGAATGAAAGTTCCTTTTGGAATTGCGCAAACGGGTAAAGCTTTTAGAAATGAAATTGTTGCAAGACAATTTATTTTCCGTATGCGTGAATTTGAACAAATGGAAATGCAATTTTTTGTTCGCCCGGGAGACGAAATGAAACATTATGAGTTTTGGAAAGAAGCCCGTTTAAAATGGCATTTATCACTTGGTTTAGGAAAAGAAAATTACCGTTTTCACGATCATGAAAAACTGGCGCATTATGCTAATGCAGCAGCTGATATTGAGTTTAACTTCCCATTCGGATTCAAAGAATTAGAAGGAATTCACTCTCGTACTGATTTTGATCTAAAAGCACATGAGAAATTTTCAGGTAGAAAACTGCAATATTTTGATGCAGAATTAAATCAGAATTATGTTCCTTATGTGGTGGAAACATCTGTAGGATTAGATAGAATGTTCTTAGCTGTTTTTGCTACTTCTTTAAAAGAAGAAACATTAGAAGACGGATCAACAAGAACAGTTTTGAAATTGCCTGCGGTTTTAGCACCAACAAAAGCGGCAGTGTTGCCTTTGGTAAAAAAAGATGGCTTGCCAGAAATTGCGCATAAAATCATTGAAGACCTGAAATGGGATTTCAATGTGTCTTATGATGAGAAAGATGCAGTTGGTCGCCGTTATAGAAGACAAGATGCTTTGGGAACTCCATTTTGTATTACAGTGGATCACCAAACTATCGAAGATCAAACGGTGACTATTAGACATAGAGACAGTATGAGGCAAGATCGCGTAAAAATAGCCGATTTAAAATCAATTATAGAAGATGAAGTTTCAATGAAAAATTGGTTGATGAAAATGTAATTAGTTTTTTTGTTTATATAAGAAAAGCTTTCCAAAACGGAAAGCTTTTTTTTTAGAATGGCATCAAATAGAATTTCTTTACTTAATTTAGAGTTCTTTTCAAATAAAATTTCAGGTCTTTTATCGGGTTTATTTGCACTTCATCTCAATGTATCAACATTTGTTATGAACATATTAACAACTAATAAGGAAAAATGGTTAAATGCTTATTTTTAGAATGTTAAATAAGAGCGTTTTGTGTAATTTTTTTCGCTTTTGTTTAATTAGTTTCCCAAAACTACCACAATTGCTTAATAATTTAGAGTATGTTTTACTTTGGAAGCCAAATGTAATGGATGCTAATTCTAGGAAAAGCCACTGATGAATTATTCCTACATTATTATTGACGACGATCAAGAAAGTGTTTTGAAAACGAAAGCCATTGCTGACAGTTTTTCGGAGCTTACTTTTGTGGCATCGGCACATAATTATGCGGAGGCTTTAAATCTTATTCTAGAACATACTCCTCAATTGATTTTTCTTGAAATTGATCCTGCTGACAAGAAGAGTTTGCTGTCATTAGCTCTCATAAATGAGCTGCACAGGTATCTAAAAGTAATTCCTAAAATCATCGTTACCACAACTAAAAAGGAATTGGCTTTTGAGGCCATAGAGTACGATGTGACAGCATATATGTTGAAGCCATTGGTGCGAATAGATTTTATCAAGACCATCTTGAAACTGAATAAAAATGCAAATCAAGAGGAAGCGATTCTGATACAGCCAGAAGAAGTGTTTCAAGAGGAGAAGCCAAATCCTGTTTTGCATCATGAAACTTTAAGCAAGCAAAAACCTCTTATATTGTGTATAAAGTCTTATGGTGATTACAGGTATATTGATGCCAGAGATATTTGCTACCTGCAGGCAGATAATAATTCAACCGACATTCATCTCAATAGTGGTGAAATGGTCACTGCTTTTAAAACATTAAAGCATTTTGAGAGTGCTTTGTCTTATCCTTTCATTCGAATTCATAACAGTTATATTGTAAACTGTAATTATATTTCTAGAATACATACTGGAAATGCGGTTTGTTACATAAAGAATACCGCAACAAAACTTCCCTTTTCCAAATCGTATAAGGTAAATATTGACCTGATTATTTCTGAAATTTCGAATGGGAATTATTTAGAAATTTAAAAAAATGCCATCTACCAAGATTTGATAGTCATTCACTATCAGACTGCTGCATTCTACCATATAGGCTTGTATTTGTAAGAAAAATAAAGATTTGCTATGTAGTTTTACAAAAGAAATCCCACACAAACGGATTTTTAAAATAGTGTAAAACAAATTTAAAAACATAAAAATCCCAAATTATGAAAAAATCAATCTTAACAATCGGACTATTCTCTTTAGTAATGATCTTAACTTCTTTTACCAGTAGTGCAGATATTATTGGGCAAGGTTCAACTGGAGGAAATATGAAAGTAGATATTATCGGTCAAGGTTCTACTGGAGGAAATATGAAAGTAGATATTATTGGACAAGGTTCTACTGGAGGAAATATGAAAGTAGATATTATTGGACAAGGTTCAACTGGAGGAAATATGAAAGTAGATATTATTGGTCAAGGTTCAACTGGAGGAAATATGAAAGTAGACTGATTATTTAATTAATTTTTTTTATAATACTTAGGCTGTCAATTATTTGATAGCCTTTTTTTATGCTAATAGTTTTATTTTACTATTTTTGGTAAAATTAGAGATTAACGATTGAAAAAATTTTATCCAATAAATCTACTATTCCTTCTGTTGTTCGCTTTTTTTGGCTGTGTCAAAAAGAAGTCGGTTAATAATTCTATTAATTCATCTGAGGATAGTCTGTCTTTTTATTTTTCAGTGGCTAATGATTTAAGTCTTAGCCGTGAGAAAAGGCTTTTTTTTAATAAGAAAGCTCTTGAAATAGTGGTAGGTCAAGAAAATGATTCACTTAATCGAATCAATCTTTTTAAGGTTGCTAACCGTTATTATAATATTAATGATTGGAAAGGGTATAGTAGAACAGTACTTCTAGTTTTAGATAAGTCAGAAAGCGCAAAAGATAGCGTAAGTATTGGAAAAGCGTATAGTTATCTTGGAGATTATTATGTTTCGCAAATGGTTTCAGATAGTGCATTTCAATTTTACAGTAAGGCTGAGAAGATTTATGACAGTTTGGAGGATAACATTAATTTGGGAAAAATATTAGTAAATAAAGCAAGTTTACAGTACAAAGCTGGGGATTTCTTAGGTGCCGAAAATGCGGTTGTTAAGGCACTGAGAATAATTAGAAAAGAGAAGCGAGCAAATAGTATTATGTATGATGCCTATAATCTTTTGGGTTTGATATTTAATGAATTAGGTGAATATGATAATGCAATTGTTTATAATAATAAAGCATTAGGAGTTATTGATGATGAAATAATACCTCAGGAATTTCAGTCGAGAGCAACTTCTTATAATAATATAGGGTATCTTTATCTTAGTTCTAAAGAATATTCGCAAGCAAAGAAGTACTTTTTAAAAGGATTGGAACAGAGTAATTTAAAGCACCAAAAGCCTCACTTATATGCTATGTTGTTAGATAATTTAGCTTATTCTAAATTTAAGCTGAAAGAAGAGGAGGGACTACCGGAATTGTTTTATGAGGCGTTAGCTTTTGGGGATAGCATAAAACTAACTTCAGGGATTTTTACTAATAAAATTCATCTATCTGAATATTTTGCCTCGAAAAAGGACACTCTAAAAGCGTTACAATATTCTAAGGAGGCACTATTACTTTCTAGAAGTACGAATATTTCAAGAGATATCTTAGTGGCATTAAAACAAATGGCTGTTGTAGAGCCTGAAAAAGCCGCTTTTTATAATAAGGAGTACATTCATATCAATGAGGAACTGCAAAAAGCGGAACGTAAAATGGGAGATAAATTCTCCCGAATAGAGTATGAAACGGATGTGATAAAAGATGAGAATACCAATCTTACGGTTCAAAATAGAAATTTAGTTTATATTTTTAGTGGGATAACTATTTTAGGATTGTTTTTGTATATTATCAAGGCTCAAAAAGCAAAGAACAGGGAGCTTCAGTACAAACAACGGCAACAGGAAGCTAATGAGGATATTTATAATTTGATGATTTCTCAGCAAAATACCATCGATGTCATTAGAGTAAAAGAGAAAAAGAGAGTGGCCCAGGAACTTCATGATGGCGTTTTGGGCAGAATGTTTGGTGTTCGGATGAATTTAGATGGATTGAATGGATTTCAAGACGAGGTGGCTATCAATCAGAGAATAGGTTATTTAAAGGAGTTGAAAAACATTGAACAGGATATTCGTGAAATTTCTCATGATTTGAATAGGGAGAAATCGGAATTAATTAATAACTTCGTTGCAATAGTTGATAATTTATTCGAGGAACAAAGAAAAACATTTCAGTCAAAATTGGTGACAACTATCGACTCTAACATTAAATGGGAATTGGTATCGAATTCGATTAAAATCAATTTGTATCGCATTATTCAAGAATCACTTCAGAACACTAATAAGTATGCAAACGCCCGCTTAATTAGAGTTGAGTTGAAAAAATCGGATGATGATTTAGAATTGACAATAAGCGACGATGGAATCGGGTTTAATGCTAATGTGAAGAAAAAAGGGATAGGTTTGCAAAACATGCTTTCACGAACGAAAGAGTGCAATGGTTTGTTTGAGATAAAATCTGAGAAAGCTAAAGGAACGACTATTACAGTTACAGTCCCAATTGAACAAAAACAAATAACCACATAAATGACAACTGACTCGGCCGCCCTAACCAAGATAAAGAACAATGTGCTAATTGTAGATGATCATCCTTTTATTATACAAGGATATAAAAATGCAATTACGAGATATAAACCGGAAAAATTCGAATTTTTTATTACCGAGGCTAAGGATTGTGAATCAGCTTTCCACGTTATTACTAATACTGAGACTGTTTTTGATATTGCTTTTCTAGATATCAGTATGCCGCCTTATGAGGAAAAAGGACTTTATTCGGGAGAAGATCTAGCGAAGTTGATTATGGATTCTATGCCAGATTGTAAAATCATTATGCTTACGATGTTTACCGAGTTTTTAAAAATAAAAACAATTATAAAGAATATTAACCCTAGCGGGCTAGTTATAAAAAACGATTTGACATTTGATGAGTTGTTATTCGCATTTAATAAGGTAATCAAAAACGAAAAATACTATAGTCAATCGGTTCTTAAAATGTTGGAATCTCAAGAACATAGTATTGAAATTGATTTGTTTGATAAGCAAATTCTATTTCATTTGTCAAAAGGAACTAAAACTAAAGATTTGCCGCAATATATTCCCATATCTTTGAATGCTATTGAAGTAAGGAAGTTGAACCTGAAAGAATTACTGAAAGTAACAGATGGAAGTGATATTGATTTAGTAAGAGAAGCTAAAAATATTGGGTTATTATTTTAATGATTAAAAAAAAAGCGGCATTTTAAAAGCCGCTTTTTTTGTTTCTTATTCTGTCAAAGCATCCCAGCCGCGTGCTTTCAAAGGAATTCGAGTATTTGCTCGAGTCACTAAATGAATGCCTTCACTTTCTTGTGTCATGTGTCCGATAATGGAGAAATTAGGATTTCCTTTGATTTTATCGAAATCAGACATAGCAATTGTAAATAACAATTCGTAGTCTTCTCCTCCGTTGATGGCCACTGTTGTGCTGTCAATATTGAATTCTTCACAGACATTGATAAATTGTGGATCAAGAGGTAATTTGTCTTCATATAAATTACAACCTACTTTAGATTGTTTGCAAAGATGCATGATTTCAGATGATAAACCATCTGAAATGTCAATCATAGCGGTTGGTTTTATCTCTAAGGCATGCAATAAAGTGCGTACATCTTTACGAGCTTCCGGTTTTAATTGACGTTCTATTAAATAAGTATAAAGTTCAAGATCAGGTTGTGAATTTGGGTTAACCTGAAAAACTTGTTTCTCACGTTCCAAAACTTGTAATCCCATATAAGCAGCTCCAATATCACCGGTAACAACTAGTAAATCGGTTTCTTTAGCGCCGTTTCTATACACGATTTCGTCTTCATCAGCTTCTCCAATGGCAGTAATGCTGATGATTAATCCTTTTTGTGATGAGGTGGTGTCTCCGCCTATTACATCTACTTTATATTCATTTGCAGCAAGCGTAATCCCTTCAAATAATTCTTCTAAGGCTTCAAGAGGGAAACGGTTTGATACGGCAACAGATACTGTAATTTGAGTTGGTTTTGCATTCATGGCGCAAATATCAGAGATATTGACTACGACGGCCTTATATCCCAAATGTTTCAATGGCATGTAAGCTAGGTCAAAATGAACACCTTCGATTAATAAATCAGTAGAGACTACTATTTTTTTGTCTTTAAAATCCAAAACAGCTGCATCATCACCAATGCCTTTCAAGGTAGAAGCTTGGTTGATTTGAAAGTTTTTAGTCAAATGGTTAATTAATCCAAATTCGCCCAATTGAGCTATACTAGTGCGTTGTGGGTTTTTATCTTCGATCATTATGTTTTGTTTTGAGTTTGCAAATATACAAAGAAATATTCGCCTTAAATGGAGTAGATTTGGTGGTTTTTTTGCATCTTTAATAAGGTAAATCAAGGAAGATGAAAACATTTGCTATTGTTACACTAACAGTTAGTCCTGCTTTGGATAAAAGTGCCCATTTTTCGGGTTTGGTTGCAGAGCAAAAAATCAGATGCCATTCTGCCTTATTTGATGCCGGAGGAGGAGGGATCAATGTTTCTAAAGCGATATCAAAATTGGGAGGAAATTCATTGGCGGTACTAACCTCAGGCGGGGCAACAGGAGAGATGCTGAAAGATCTTCTAAAAAGAGATTCCATTCCTTTTGAAGCAATCGAAACCAAAACTTGGACAAGGGAAAACTTTGTTGCTGTTGATGATCATACTAATTCCCAGTACCGATTCGTTTTTCCGGCGCCGGCTGTTAGTGTAAATGAGAAACAAAGAATTATTACGACCATTCAGGAATTAAAATTTAAATATTTGGTCATCAGCGGCGGTTTGAGCGAAGGCTTAGAAGTTGATTTTTATAAACAAATTGCCGAAATGGCAAAAGATAATAATTCGAAATTGATTGTAGATACTACCGGCGAGGCGCTTAAAAAAGTTCTGGAAGCGGGAGTTTATCTGATAAAGCCAAATGTGGGTGAATTAGCGAAACTCATTGGTGTGGAACGTCTCGAAATGGAAGAAGTAAAAGATACAGCCAAACAAATCATCGCCAAAGGCGGAGCCGAAATTGTGGTGGTTTCCCTTGGGCCTCAAGGTGCAGTTTTGGTAACTAAAGATAACTATGAATTTGTCCCCGCTCCACATGTCGTCAAAAAAAGTACCGTTGGTGCCGGTGATAGTATGGTAGGTGGAATGGTTTGGGCGCTTTCGCAAAACAAAAGTTTAAAAGAAGTCATTCGTTGGGGAGTTGCTTGTGGATCGGCGGCAACCATGAACGAAGGAACCCAATTGTTTAAAACAGAAGATGCTAAACGGCTGTTTGAATGGTTGAAGGATAGATAAAAAAAGCTATTATTTTCTGTTCCAAATTTCTGGATTTCTTGAAGTATGAAAAACGGCGAAAACAGTTATGGTTTTTAACTCATCTTCAATTGTATAATGAATTAGGAAAGGGAATTTTTCAATTTTGCGACATCTGACTTCTTTGTATTTTATAGAAAAACTCAAAGTGGTTTTATAAAGTTTCAGAAACTTCTTCCCAGTCCAACAATCGTTTAGGATTAATTTTGGCTTTAGCTATTCTTTCCAGAACTATTTTTTGATGTTCAACTGGAATAGTCATATCATCGCTCCAAATCGCATCATTGATTCTTAATCTGTCTTTTGGAGATAATTGTTTTACAGCTTCAATCAATTGATTGATATTGAGGTCGATATTTAATTTAATGGTTTCCATAAAAACAAAGTTAGTGAAAAAATGGGTAAAAAACTTAGGCTTTGAATTTTCTGAAATATTTTGAGGCTGTAGAGGTTTGATAAACAAAAAAACCTAACAATTTTCATCGTCAGGTTTCTCAATATTTTTAAAGTCCTTCCCTTCGGGAAGGATTTAGGATGGGATTTAATCATTCAATTTCAATACCGCCATGAAAGCTTCTTGAGGAATTTCAACGTTTCCTACTTGACGCATACGTTTTTTACCTTTCTTTTGTTTTTCAAGCAATTTACGTTTACGGGAAATATCTCCACCATAACATTTGGCAGTTACGTCTTTACGTAAGGCTTTTATGGTTTCACGAGCAATAATTTTAGCTCCAATTGCTGCTTGAATCGGAATGTCAAATTGTTGTCTCGGAATTAATTCTCTCAGTTTTTCGGTCATTTTTTTACCAATCTGGTAAGCATTATCTTCATGGATCAATGCCGAAAGTGCATCTACATTACTTCCGTTTAATAAAACGTCAAGTTTCACTAATTTAGAAGTTCGCATTCCTATTGGAGAGTAGTCAAAGGAAGCATATCCTTTAGAAACGGTTTTTAAGCGGTCATAAAAATCGAATACAATTTCAGCCAAAGGCATGTCAAAATTTAATTCGACTCTTTCTGTCGTTAAATAGGTTTGATTGGTAATTAAACCGCGTTTTTCGATACATAAACTCATTACGTTCCCTACAAAATCAGCTTTAGTGATAATCGTAGCTTTTATATATGGTTCTTCTACGTGGTCTAATTTAGAAGGTTCGGGTAAATCAGAAGGGTTGTTGACAATCAGAGGTGTTTCGGGATCCTTTTTGGTGTAAGCAAAATAGGAAACGTTAGGAACCGTTGTGATTACGGTCATGTCAAACTCTCTTTCCAGACGTTCTTGGATAATTTCCATGTGCAACATTCCTAAGAATCCGCAACGGAAACCAAAACCTAAGGCTGCTGAGCTTTCAGGGGTAAATACCAATGAAGCATCATTCAACTGTAGTTTTTCCATAGAAGAACGTAAATCTTCATAATCTTCGGTGTCTACTGGATAAATTCCAGCAAAAACCATCGGTTTTACATCTTCAAAACCGGTAATCATATTAGTAGTTGGTGTTTTAGCATCCGTCAAAGTATCACCTACTTTCACTTCTTTGGCTTCCTTGATTCCCGAAATCAAGTAACCAACATCACCTGCAGAAATCACTTGTTTCGGAACTTGGTTCAGTTTTAATGTCCCAATCTCGTCCGCAAAATATTCATTACCGGTAGCCATGAATTTAATTTTCTGACCTTTTTTGATTTCACCATTTTTTACACGAAAAATAACCTCAATTCCACGAAACGGATTGTAGTGTGAATCAAAAATCAATGCTTGTAAAGGCTCGTCAATATTTCCAGTTGGAGGCGGGATTTTTTCGATAATGGCTGCCAAGATGTTTTCGACACCAAAACCTGTTTTCCCCGAAGCATGAATAATATCTTCCAACTTACATCCTAGTAAATCAATAATATCATCACTTACTTCCTCAGGATTTGCACTCGGTAAATCTACTTTGTTCAAAACTGGAATAATTTCCAAGTCATTTTCTAAAGCCAAATATAAATTCGAAATCGTTTGGGCCTGAATGCTTTGTGCTGCATCTACAATCAAAAGTGCGCCTTCGCAAGCCGCAATTGAGCGAGAAACTTCATACGAAAAATCTACGTGTCCGGGAGTGTCAATCAAATTCAGGATATATTCTTCACCCTTATAAGTGTATTCCATCTGAATCGCATGACTCTTAATCGTAATCCCACGTTCGCGCTCCAAATCCATGTTATCTAGCAATTGCGCCTTTTCTTCACGAGCAGTAACGGTTTGTGTAGCGCCAAGTAAACGGTCAGCAAGCGTACTTTTACCGTGGTCAATATGTGCAATAATGCAGAAATTCCTTATTTTTTTCATTTTTTCCATCTGTCAATTTTATTTTTGGCTTGCCCTGATTTCTTTCAGGGCGTGACCCAATCCCGATAGCTATCGGGAGAGCTATCCGTTACAATCCTTTCTTTTTTAAGAAAAAAGAAAGGGATTTCCACTGCTATCCCTCACGCACATTCGCAAATCGCGACAATTAATCTGCAAATATACGCTAAATTCAGTAGCGTCAAAGCCTAGATTTTACAAACTAAAGGGTTTATAACTAAGTCTTTCTTCTTTCTTCTTTTATCCTTTCGTCTAAAAAACGTAATTTTGCACCAAAATTAAGCAGATGGTCAAGATTGGCAACATAGAATTACCTGATTTTCCTTTACTTCTCGCACCCATGGAAGACGTGAGTGACCCTCCGTTTCGCAGATTGTGCAAGGCTCATGGCGCCGATTTGATGTATTCGGAATTTATTTCTTCCGAAGGATTAATCCGAGATGCCATCAAGAGCCGAATGAAATTGGATATTTTTGATTACGAACGCCCGGTTGGAATCCAGATTTTTGGTGGTGATGAGGAAGCAATGGCTTTGTCGTCTAAAATTGTCTCAACTGTAAACCCAGATTTAATCGATATTAATTTTGGTTGTCCCGTAAAGAAAGTAGTGTGTAAAGGAGCTGGAGCTGGAGTTTTGAAAGATGTAGATTTGATGATCCGCCTGACCCAAGCTGTTATTGATAGTACCCATTTGCCGGTAACGGTAAAAACTCGTTTGGGATGGGATGATAATTCTATCAATATTGATGAGGTTGCAGAGCGTTTACAAGATATAGGAGTTGCTGCCTTGAGTATTCACGCCAGAACTCGTGCCCAAATGTACAAAGGCCATTCTGACTGGTCGCATATCGCCCGAGTGAAAAACAACCCTAGAATCACGATGCCTATTTTTGGTAACGGTGATATTGACAGTCCGGAAAAAGCACTACAATATAAAAACGAATACGGCATCGACGGGATTATGATTGGTCGTGCTGCTATTGGTTACCCTTGGATTTTTAACGAAATAAAGCATTATTTCAAAACAGGGGAACATTTGGCTAAACCGACGGTTGCTGATAGAGTGGAAGCGGTGCGCAATCACTTAACCTGGGCAATGGAATGGAAAGGAGAACGATTAGGAATTGTAGAAACAAGACCACACTATACTAATTATTTCAAAGGAATTCATTCGTTCAAACCATTCAAACAACAATTGGTTACACAAGATAATCCAGCCGAATTATTCGCAATTTTAAATAATATAGAACAAGCTTATGTGGGTTATGAGGTTGTTTAGTAAGATAGATTTTTTAATATTTCAAACCCGAATTTAAGTAGTTTACTGCTAAAATTCGGGTTTTCTGTTGTTTAATTATCTTAATCTCGGAATGGTTTTTATAAAGATATTACCGTCTGTCTCAATGTTAAAAATAAGTTAATCCAATAATTTCTTACTCACTCTGCTACTCGCAATCAACGAAGCAATAAAGCCAAGCGTAATAATTGTTGCTAAAACAATCAATACGTTTTCAAGAGAAAAAACAACCGGATAGGCTAATGTTGGGGTAATCATGATTAATTCAAAATGTTGTTGCAGGAGTACAATTACAATCCCTAAAATGAGTCCGATAATTCCGCCAACAACACTTAGTAAGGTGCCCTGAAGAAGGAATATTTTACGCAAATCTTTGATTTCAGTTCCCAGATTGAAAAGCGTTTTTAGATTGCTTTTTTTGTCGAGAATCATCATAATAAGTGCTCCAATCAAGTTGAAAAGTGCCACCACAATAACCAAGGTAAAGATTAAATACACGGCAATATTCTCTGTATTCAACATTTTATATAAGGATTCATTGAGTTGAGCCCTGTTTTTTACCGTAATTTTGTTGTTAAAAATTGCTTGAAGTTGCTCTATTATAAGACTCTCGCTGGCTCCTTTTTTCTCTTTGATTTCTATTCCGGAGATCTGGTTGGATTTGTATCCCAATAGTTCTTGGGCTAAAGCTAAATCGGCAAAAACGTATTTGGAATCTAAATCTTCGCTTATGGCATAAATTCCAACAGGGAATACATCACTTTTATTAAATGCCTGTTCCTCATTTTCTATGTTTCCTTTTCCTGGTTTTGGGACTAAAACTTGCAGTTGATTGTTGAAATCCAGTAAACCCATCGAGAATTTCTGTGCGATTCCATAGCCTACAACCACTTGATAAGTATTAGGCTCAATCCATTGACCGTTATAAAGTGTTTTTTTAATGTCGTTGACTTTGCTAAAGTTAGAGTCAACACCTTTTAGAGAAGTAACTTGTTGTTTGTCATCAAATACAAATAAAACACGTTCTTCTATTATTTTAGAATAAGAGGCAAGACCATCAATTTTTTTGATTTGTGCTTCCTGTTCAGGAGAAACGAAAAAAGATTTTCCTAAAGTGCTGCTTATTTTTAGATCGGGATCGATGTCATTGCTGAACGAAAGACTAAAAACTTTCAATCCGCTAAAGACAGAAAGAACCACAAACAGAGCCATCGCACCCACAATGATTCCCATACTCGCGATACGATTGATGATGTTTATGGCATTGTTTTTACTGTTACTAAGGATGTAACGTTTGGCTATGTAAAGAGGAAAATTCAAATTTTATTTAAACTTACGTTTCTCTAAAAGATCTCTGTTCTCTATAGGATTGTCTCTATTGGCAAGTGCATTGTCAATTTTTTCAATGTAATCTAATGAATCATCAATAAAGAAAACCAAATTAGGTACTTTTCTCAATTGCAAACGCACTCTTTGTGATAAATCGTGTTTTATGTTTTTAGCATTTGACTTAACTGCTTCTAAAATCTCTTTTGCTTTATCCTGTGGGAAAACACTTAAATGAACTGTAGCCACAGATAGATCTGTAGTTACCGTAACCTTGGATACCGAAATAATTAAATTAGCTACTCCGTTTTTTCTCACTTCACCTTGCAGGATGTCCACCAAATCTTTTTGGATAACCCCACCTATTTTTTTCTGTCTATTTGTTTCCATAGTGCAAAAATACTACTTTTAAGCATTAAACGAACAATTTTTAAAAACAACCTAATAATAGTTGTGTTTTTAGAAGCTTTTCCTGCTGTACACTCTGTCTTTCCTGCCAAAATCTGGCAAGAAAGGATGCCGTTCCGATAACTATCGGAACCATCAGGGCTAGGGCATTCGAGAAATCCAAAATTGTTAATCTAAAATCCAAATGCAAAGACCTTCTTTCTCCATATATGACGCATCAGCCGGTTCAGGAAAAACTTATGCGCTTGTCAAAGAATACCTGAAAATTATTTTGGTAGCCAAAAAAAATGATGCTTATCGAAATATTCTCGCCATCACCTTTACCAACAAAGCGGTACACGAAATGAAAAGCCGTATTGTAGGAAGTTTGTCAGAATTTGCCAAAGACACGCCTTCGGAAAAAGCACAGGATTTGATGCAAGATTTAGCGACTGATACACAACTTTCTATTGTTGAAATCAAAACCAAATCCCAGCAAATCATCAAGCATATTATTCATAATTATGCTGCTTTTGATATTTCGACTATCGATAAGTTTACTCATAAAGTGATTCGTGCTTTTGCCCATGATTTAAATCTGCCTATGACTTTTGAAGTCACTTTGGATACCGAGAATTTACTGATTGAAGCCGTAGACGCCATCATTGCACAAGCAGGCGAAGATGAAACCTTGACTAAATTACTCATCGATTTCACGATGGAAAAAACCGATGATGACAAGTCTTGGGATATTTCTCGTGAAATTCTCGATACAGGTCGCTTGGTGCTCAATGAAAATCACCGTTCAGAAATCACCCATTTTCACGATAAATCCATTGCAGAATTTGTAGAAATAAAAAAAAAACTCGCCGAAAGCTGTAAAGTTATCGACAAAGAAAACGCCTCCTTAGCCGAAGGATTATTGGCTTTAATAGAAAATAACGGAATTGATTTAAAGTCGTTTTCTCGTGGTACTTTTCCCAATCATTTGGTCAGCATTCGAGATGGAAAATTCAACCCGAAAAACAAAACCTTTCACGAGTTTGATGATATAGCGATCAATAAGACGGCTAAAGATCGCGCTTTAATAGAAAATTTAATCCCAGAGTTAATAAAAATTCTAGGAACAATTTATAAAAATTTCGAAAAAAGAGATTTCTACAAAGCTTTTCTGAAAAATATAACGCCGCTTTCTTTGTTGAATACAGTGAGCAATGAATTGGCAAAAATTCAAGAAGAGCAAAATGTACTTTCTATAAGTGAGTTTAACGCTATTATTCACCGGGAAATTCAAAATCAGCCCGCGCCTTTTATTTATGAACGATTAGGGGAGCGTTACCGTCATTTCTTTATTGATGAATTTCAGGATACGTCGGAGATGCAGTGGCAAAACTTGATTCCGCTGATCGATAATGCGCTTTCGGGTCAAGATGATTTTGGAGAAAAAGGAACCTTGATGATTGTGGGAGATCCCAAACAATCCATTTACCGATGGCGCGGTGGAAAAGCGGAGCAGTTTATTGAATTGAGTAAAGACAATAATCCGTTTAATAATCCAGATAAAAAGCTGGAACATTTAGATAAAAATTACCGTTCTTATTCACAAGTTATTGATTTTAACAATGAATTTTTTAAGTTAGTTTCTGGTGAATTTGAACATCCTGATTACAAAGATTTGTATGAAAATCACAGTCATCAAAAAACCAATGATAAAAAGGGTGGTTATGTCAATATCTCTTTTATTCCAAAAATAGAATCGTCTGGTGAAGATGAAGAAGCTTTGGATAAAACAGAATTATATGTATTAGCGACTTTAAACACCATCCAGAAAGTGCTTCGCGAAGGCTTTGAATACAAGGATATTGTAATTTTAACGCGAAAAAGAGGCCAAGGAATAGCGATTGCAAATTATTTGACGGAGCAAAGGATTCCGCTTTTATCGTCAGAAACGCTGATGATTCAAAATGCAACCGAAGTTAGATTGATTATTCACTTATTAAAATACCTGAAAAACAACGCCGACTTAGAAGCGAAAGCTTATTTCTTGCATTACATCGCCGAAAATATTCAGGATCAATTGCCAGTTCATGATTTCATTGCCAGAGGAATGGAACACAAACAGGAAATCGATTTTGAGAATTGGTTGATGAGTTTTGATATTTCGCTGTCTTTTCAAAATATACGTAAAAAATCATTGTATGAAGCGGTCGAAATTATTGTATCAAAGTTTTTATCCCAAAACCTTGCTAAAGGAGGCGGAGCCTATGTGCAATATTTTCTTGATATTGTTTTGGAACGAGATGTACGAAACCAAGCTGGAATTGCTGATTTCTTGAATTTTTGGGACAAAAATGCCGAGAAATTCAGTATTCCGTCACCCGAAGGAAATAATGCGGTTCGTATTATGACGATCCATAAATCTAAAGGATTGGAGTTTCCGGTGGTAATTATGCCTTTTGCAGAAGAGGATTATAGCAGAAAACCTAAAGATAAACTATGGTTAGATGCCACGGAAATGGATTTTGGCTTGCCCAAAGTTTTAATAGACAACAGTAGCGCCGTGGAGGGTTTTGGAGAAGAAGCAAAATCGGTTTATGATCTAAAAAAACAAGAAGAATTATTGGATAATGTCAATGTTTTGTACGTGGCTTTAACTCGTGCAGAAGAACAATTGTATGTTATTTCAAATATGAATCTGACGAGTAAAGGAGAGGTAAAGACTAATGATATGTCGACTTTCTTTATTAATTATTTAATGAATTACAGCGAATTCGATGAAAATAAATTGGAGTATGAGTTTGGAAATTCTAAAAAATTATCTTCAGCTTCAAAGCATGTTGATGCTTCAAAAAAGATTGAAGTAGCGGCAGAAACTTTAAATCCTAAGAATATAAAAATCGCCCAGCGCGAAGCTTTAATGTGGGGAACGCATCAGCAGGAATCCATTGAGTACGGAAACCTGGTACATGAAATTTTATCATTTGTGAAAACAAAAGAAGATGTGGACTTGGCTGTTGCTAAAGCTATCGAAAACGGATTGATTAATTTTGGTCAAAAAGAGGTGGTCTATCAAACGATTCAGGACATTGTCAATCATAAAGAATTGGAACTGTTTTTTGAGGAAGGGAATATTGTTTTGAACGAACAAACCATCATTCAAAAAGAGGGAAGCACCATAAAGCCGGATCGAATGGTTTTAACTAAAGCGAAAGAAGTTTTTCTATTAGATTATAAAACAGGAACTCATAATCCGAAATACAAAATACAACTAGAGAATTACCAAAGTGCTATTGAATTAATGGGGTATAAAGTGATAAAAAAATCGCTAATTTATATCGGAAAAGAAATTGATGTAGTAGCTTTGTAAGCTAAAATGGCAACAGAACTAAATTATAAAAACTAAAAAGCTTAAAAATGTACGGGAAAATTAAAGAACATCTTCAAAATGAATTGCAAACTATTGAAGACAACGGAATATTTAAAAAAGAAAGAATCATAACATCTCCTCAAGGAGCAGAAATTACGATTTCGACAGGAGAAACGGTTTTGAATTTTTGTGCCAATAATTATTTAGGTTTGTCATCTCATCCAGAGGTGATTCAAGCTGCCAAAGATGCGATGGATACACATGGTTTCGGAATGTCATCTGTACGTTTCATTTGTGGAACACAAGATATTCATAAAACATTAGAAAGGAAAATTTCGGAGTTTTACGGAACAGAAGATACAATTCTTTATGCTGCTGCTTTTGATGCAAATGGAGGTGTTTTTGAGCCTTTATTAGGTGAAGGAGATGCGATTATTTCGGATAGTTTAAATCATGCTTCTATTATTGACGGTGTACGTTTGTGTAAAGCGTCTCGCTACCGTTATGAAAATAGTAATATGGAGGATTTGGAACAACAACTGATCAAAGCTAATGAGGCTGGAAGTCGTTTTAAAATAATTGTGACTGATGGTGTATTCTCTATGGATGGTGTTGTTGCGCCTTTGGATAAAATTTGTGATTTAGCAGATAAATATGATGCCATGGTTATGGTGGATGAATGCCATGCAGCAGGTTTTATAGGTGCAACAGGCAAAGGAACACTGGAAGCTAAAGGAGTGATGGGAAGAGTGGATATTATCACAGGCACACTTGGGAAAGCATTAGGAGGAGCTATGGGTGGTTATACTACAGCCAAGAAAGAAATAATTGAATTGTTACGTCAACGTTCCAGACCATATCTGTTCTCCAATTCATTGGCACCTGCCATTGTGGGAGCTTCAATCAAGGTTTTTGAATTATTAGAAAAAGACACCACTTTAAGAGATAAATTGGAGTGGAATACAAATTACTTCAAAGAAGGAATGAAAAAAGCAGGTTTTGATATTGTAGACGGAGATTCTGCTATTGTTCCTGTGATGTTGTATGATGCAAAATTGTCTCAAACAATGGCAGATGAGTTGTTGAAAAAGGGAATTTATGTAATTGGATTCTTTTTTCCTGTTGTTCCAAAGGACAAAGCAAGGATTAGAGTGCAATTATCTGCAGCACATACCAAAGAGCATTTGGATAAGGCAATAGGCGCATTTATTGAGGTTGGCAAGGCTTTGAAGGTTGTATAGTGCTTATTTTTAGCTAGTTTTGGTATTTTTTTTCGTATTTTATTAACATTTTTTTTTGTAGTTAAAAATTTACGGGCTACTTTTGTTAGTAATTAACTAAATTGTAATTAAAAATAATAAGTATGAAACATCTTAACAAACTTTTAGTTGCTGTATTGATGACTATGGGATTAAGTTCTCACGCACAAGATAGTAACAACCCGTGGGCTATCTCCTTTGGAGCGAATGCCGTAGACACTAGAACAAGTGCTGGTGGTGGTAACGGATGGTTAGACCGTCATTTCTCACAACCATTTGCTGTGAAAGACAATTGGAACATACTTCCTTCTGTATCATATCTAAGTGTATCGAAATACATAGGAGATAATTTCTCTTTTGGAGTTGCTGGTTCAGTAAACAAAATTGACAAGTATGTAATGAGAGATACTAATGGTGCATTAATGGTTACTAATCCAGGAGACTTGATGTATTATGGAATTGATGCTACTATCAAATATAGCTTCATGAACTTAATTAACTCTAAAGTAATTGATCCGTCTTTATCTGTTGGAGGAGGTTATACTTTCTTTGGAGATAGTAGTTATGGAACATTAAATCCAGGAGCTGGTTTGACATTTTGGCTTACTGAAAATGTTGGTTTAGAACTTGCTACAAAGTATAAAAAATCATTTGGAGACAGAGAAGATGCTTCTGGTACTCCAGATGCTCCAACTCACTTTCAACATTCTGCTGGTATCATCTTCAAGTTTGGAGGTAAAGATACTGACGGAGATGGTATTTATGATAAAGATGATGCTTGTCCAGAAGTTGCTGGTTTAAAAGAATTCCAAGGTTGTCCTGATACTGATGGAGATGGTATTCCAGACAAAGATGATGCTTGTCCAGATGTTGCAGGTCCAAAAGAATTAAATGGATGTCCTGATACTGACGGAGATGGAATCGCTGATAAAGATGATGCTTGTCCAGATGTTGCTGGTTTAGCTTCTTTGAAAGGATGCCCTGATACTGATGGAGACGGAATTGCTGATAAAGACGACAAATGTCCTACAGTGAAAGGTCCAAAAGAAAACGGAGGTTGCCCATGGCCTGATACTGATGGAGATGGCGTTTTAGACAAAGATGATGCTTGTCCTACAGTTCCTGGTCCAGCAAGTAACAAAGGTTGTCCTGAAGTTTCGGCTGAGGTTATGAAACAATTGAACGATTATGGTAAAGTAATTTTGTTTGATTCTGGAAAATCTACTTTCAAAAAACAATCTTATACTGTTTTGAAATCAATCGCTGATATCTTGAAAGAATATCCTAATTCAAACTTTATGATTGAAGGACATACTGATAGCGATGGAAGTAATGCATTAAACCAATCTTTATCTGAAAACAGAGCTGCAGCGGTTAAAAATTACTTAATTGAAAACGGTATTGATGCTAGCAGATTAAGATCTACTGGTTATGGTGAAACTAAACCAATTGATAGCAACAAAACTGCTAAAGGAAAAGCTAACAACAGAAGAGTTGAAGTTTCTTTAATCAAAGAATAATTTTTTCCTAAAATATTTATGAGAAACGTCCCGATTTATCGGGGCGTTTTTTTATTTTTATAAAATGATAGATTCTTCTTTTTTAGATAAAATAGCGCAAGTTTTAGTTCAAGATTACTCCGATAAGTTATCGAATACCATAGTAGTTTTGCCAAATAAAAGAGCCAAGATATTCTTAGTCGAGGCCTTAAAAAAACAAGTTCCAACAAATATTCTTTCACCAGAAATTATTAGTATTGAGGATTTTATTCAGGATATTGCCGGTATTCGTTCTGTAGATCCTATCGAATTACTATTTGAGTTTTATGAAGTTTATTTATCCATAACGGAGAAATCCAATCAACAATCATTTGAGTTGTTTGCTAATTGGGCCAAAATGCTGCTGCAAGATTTTAATGAAATTGACCGCTATTTATTGGATCCATCTCATGTTTTGTCTTATTTGAAGGACATTGAAGACATCAAAAAATGGGGAATCGAAGTAGAAAACAAAACTCAGTTGCTTGAAAATTATATTGATTTTTGGAAACTCCTACCACATTATTACCAATCATTATATGCTCATTTGTTAAAAAAAGGGATTGGTTACCAAGGATTAATTTACCGTCAAGCGGTAGAAAATCTGATTCATTTTTCGAATTCTGTTGTTAATAAGCAATATCTGTTTGCCGGATTTAATGCATTGAATGCTTCTGAAGAAAAAATCATCCAACATCTTATTGCTTCTGACCAAGCTCAGATTTATTGGGACGCCCACCAAACATTTTTGAATGATCCATTTCACGATGCCGGATTGTTCATAAGAAGGTTCAAGGCGAGTTGGAAACACTATAAATCAAATCCTTTTGAATGGATTGTAGATGATTTTTCGAAATCTAAAAACATTCAAATTATAGGCACACCCAAAACCATAGGTCAGGCCAAAATTACTGGAAGTATCATTGAAAGTATCATTAATGAAAATCCAAACACTTCTCTTGATAAAGTAGCCGTTGTTCTTGGCGAAGAGAATTTACTGGTTCCGTTGTTGTATTCTTTGCCTTCGACTGTGGGTGCTTTGAATATTACGATGGGCTATCCGAGTAAAAATAATCCTGCACAAATTTTGATTGCGAAACTCTTTAAAATGCATACCAATGCTTTGTCTCGAAAATCAAATAGTTATGTTTTTTATTATAAAGATGTATTGGATATTTTGACTCATCCTTTGGTGGAACCGTATGCTAAAACGACAGCTTTAGTGAATGTTATCAACCAGAATAATTACACTTTTATCACGCATCAGAAAGTGATGGAGTTGAATCAAGTACCAACGGATTTGTTTTTGTTGCTTTTCCAAAAATGGGAAAAAGGATCGATTGCAGTTTTACAAACCGTTTCTAGTTTGTTACTGACTATTAAGAATAATCTGAGTAATGATAATGAAGAAGAAAAAATTACCAAAGCCTTTGTTTTCGCTATTTTCAAAGTAATCAACAAATTGATTAATTACTATTCAAAGCACGAACATATTGATAAAATTGAAACTTTGCACGCCATTTACAAACAGGTAATTGATTTGGCTGAAGTTTCTTTTGAAGGAGAACCTTTGAATGGTTTACAGATTATGGGAGTTTTAGAAAGTCGGGTATTGGATTTTGATACCGTAATTGTCACTTCGATGAATGAAGGGAAATTTCCGGCGGGCAAATCACAAAATTCATTCATTCCTTATGATGTAAAAAGGGAATTGGGATTGCCTACTTTCAAAGAGAAAGACGCAATTTATACCTATCATTTTTATCATTTGTTGCAACGTGCCAAAAATATTTATTTGTTGTATAATACCGAAAGTGAAGGTCTGGATGCAGGTGAAAAGAGCCGATTTATCACCCAATTAGAAGTCGAAAAGCAGCGAAATCATAAGTTGACACACGAAATTTATAACGCGGTGTTACCAGAAACGGCTTATGTGCCGATGGTAATTGAAAAATCCGAAGCAGTGATGTTGCGCTTAAATGAAATTGCCAGTGTCGGTTTCTCGCCTTCGGCTTTGACGAGCTATATCCGAAACCCGATTCAGTTTTATTTCCAAAAGATTTTGCGCATTCGCGAAGTCGAAGAAGTCGAAGAGAATATTGCCTTGAATACCTTGGGAACGATAATTCATGAAACCTTAAAAGCCTTATACGATCCTTTTGTGGGTAAATTTATTTCAGAAACCGATATTGAAATTTGCTTTAAGGAAATAGATGTTGAGGTTTTGAAACAATTTAAAATTGTTTATAAAGAAGGAGAAATTAAAAAAGGACGAAATCTTCTTGCTTTTGAAGTAGCTAAACGAAATGTTTCTAATTTCTTAAAAGTGGAATTAGAAAGTATAAAAGCCGGTGATGCTATTAAAATCATTGCATTAGAAAAAACCTTTGAACGCATTTTAGAACATCCTAGCTTGCCTTTTCCGGTATTGATAAAAGGAAATGTAGATAGAATAGAAGAGCGCAACGGTGTCATTCGAATCATCGATTATAAAACGGGAAAAGTAGAGAAAGCCAGCGTGACTTTGAAAGCTTGGAAAGGCTTGACCGAAGAAATTAAAAACGACAAAATTATTCAAGTTTTGGCTTATGCCTATATGTATGAAACAGAAGCAAAGGGAAAACCCATTGAAGCTGGAATTATTTCGTTTAAGAACTTAAAGTCAGGTTTTTTGCCTTTTAATTTTAAAGAAGAAAAAGAAGCCAAACAAATTATTGATGGAGAAGTAATGACGAATTATCTCGAACAGATTGTGTCGCTCTTGACAGAAATATTAGATCAAACCATTCCTTTTGAGGAGAAAGTGTAATGATTTTTTAACCCCAAAGATCATAAAGTCATTATTGGGTTTGAATCTTTTTGAAAAAATCTAATAATACTTCAGTAAGCTCTCCTTGATTTTCAATGTGGCTCATGTGTCCGTCTGGGAAAGAAACCAATTCTACCTCGGTGTTTTTAATTTGTTTTTTAGTTTCTTCGTATTGTAAAACGGGATCTTTTTCGCCTAAAATAAGCAATATAGGAAATGGACTAAGATGGAGTAAAACTTCGCGGTCATCTCTTATTTTCATTCCTTCCAGCGAGGCAACAATGGCTTGAAGTGGAGTTTTTAACGCCTCTTTTTTTACATTTTCAATTTCTTCGGATAATCTTTCTCGATTGTTTTCGCTAAATAAATTGGCGATAGCCAAGCGAACAAAATTGATATAGCTTTGTTTTACTGCTTTGATGGCGCGGTCTCTGTTTAATTTTCTTTCATCGCTATCGGCTTTGGCGGTTGAATTTAATAAAACCAGGCCTTTGACAAAATCAGGATACAATTCAGCGAAAGCGAGTGCTACATAACCACCCATAGAATGGCCTACAAAAATGGCTTTCCGGATGCGCAATTCTGCTAAAACGGCATGCACAGCATAGGCATTGTCTTCCATACTATGAACATAACCCAAACATTCCGTTTCTCCATGACCTAATAAATCAATAGCGATGACGCGGTTTTTCTTAGCGAAAGCTGCAATGTAATTGCTCCACATCGTCTTGTTTTCTAAAAAACCGTGCAATAAAACTACAGCCGTTCCTTTGCCGGTGTCCGTATAAGAAATGCTGCTGTTTTTAAATTGAATTTGTTTCAAGGGGAAAGTTTCTGTTGCTGCAAAATTAGAGTTTTTATCTTATTTCAAATAAAAAACGGCTCCCATTTCTGAAAGCCGTGTGTAAATTAGAATCGTCTGTCACCATCAAGTAAACTTCCTAAGCCGCCAAGAATACTTCCTTCTTCACGGCTGTTTCCTCCGGCTCTTGGTGCCGAAGCGATGATTCTGTCTGCTAATCGGCTGAAGGGTAAGGATTGCACATACACTGTTCCGGGTCCGCGAAGCGTGGCGTAAAATAAACCTTCGCCTCCAAAAATGGAGTTTTTAATACCGCCAATGAATTCAATATCATAATCGATATCTTTAGTAAATCCTACGATACAACCCGTGTCTACTTTTAGGACTTCGCCGGCGCGTAGTTCTTTTTTGGCTAAGGTTCCGCCCGAATGTACAAAAGCCATTCCATCACCTTCAATTTTTTGCATAATGAAACCTTCACCGCCAAAAAGACCGGTGCCTATTTTTTTGGAGAATTCGATTCCGACGGAAACGCCTTTGGCGGCGCAAAGGAAAGAGCTTTTTTGGCAGATGAATTTTCCTTGAAATTCGGTCAAATCAATTGGGAGGATTTTGCCGGGATATGGAGAAGCAAAAGATACCTTGCCTTTGGTATGGTTTTGATTGATGAAGGCGGTCATGAACAAGCTTTCGCCGGTCAGGACTCTTTTTCCGGCATTTAAAAGTTTGCCAAATAAACCGGATTGTTGTTCTGATCCGTCGCCAAAGATGGTTTGCATCTGGATGTTATTGTCCATCATCATAAAACTGCCTGCTTCGGCAATGACGATTTCTTGCGGGTCTAATTCGATTTCTACATATTGCATTTCTTCGCCAAATATCTGGTAATCTATTTCGTGTGCTGTCATAATTTTAGTTTTTTGATATTCGTAATTAGTTGGAAACTTATTTGAAATGTTACATTTTTATGATTTATTTAAGCGTTTTTTGCACAAGGGATGGCAGCGGAAAGCCCGCAGTCCCGATTTTTTCGGGATGAGGACTTATAGCGTACAGCCCGACCTTGCCGTAGTTTACGAAGGCGAGGATGTGCCATAATTTAACAGAAAACGGCTCACATTGCTGTGAACCGTCTTTTTTCTGTTTTTTTCTGTTTTCTTACTTAAGAATTCATCAAGCTTTCTATTTCGTCCACTTCAATCGGGATGTTGCGCATCAGGTTAAATGGAGCACCGGTTTCCTGAATAACTACATCATCTTCCAGACGAATTCCGAAACCTTCAGCCGGAATATAGATTCCCGGTTCTACGGTGAAAACCATATTGGCTTGCATTGGGTCAGTTAGGATTCCGTAATCGTGGGTGTCTAGTCCCATGTGGTGCGAGGTTCCGTGCATGAAGTATTTTTTATACGCTGGCCAATCCGGATTTTCGTTTTGTACATCAGCTTTATCGATTAATCCTAAACCAAGCAATTCCGAAGTCATGATTTTACCTACCTCAATATGGTATTGTTTCCACATGGTTCCCGGAACCAGCATTTTAGTGGCTTCATTTTTTACATTTAAAACGGCATTGTAAACGGCTTTTTGTCTTTCAGAGAATTTTCCTGATACCGGAATGGTACGCGTCATATCACTTGAATAATTAGCATATTCAGCACCTACATCGAGTAAAATTAAATCACCGGCCTTACATTGTTGATTGTTTTCTATATAATGCAATACGTTGGCGTTATTTCCTGAGCCAATAATTGGAGTGTAAGCAAAACCTTTGGAACGATTAGAAATAAATTCATGAATGAATTCGGCTTCAATTTCATACTCCATTACATTAGGTTTCACAAAGGAAAGGATTCTTCTAAAACCTTTTTCGGTGATATTGCAAGCTTGTTGGATTAGGTCTAATTCTTCGCTTTCTTTTACGGAACGGATGCGTTGCAAAATAGGATTGCTCTTGGCAACGGCATGTGCGGGGTATTTTTCTTTCCACCATTTCACAAAACGAGCTTCACGAGTTTCAGTCTCTACTGTTGCTCTGTAGTGTTCATTTGTATTGATGTAAATCGTATCTGAATGTGTCATTAATTCGAATAAAACTTTTTCGAATTCCTGTAACCAATACACGGTTTTGATTCCTGAAACGGCTAAGGCGCGCTCTTTAGTCAGTTTTTCTCCTTCCCAAACTGCAATGTGATCGTTAGTTTCTTTTAGGAATAAGATTTCTCTTTGGTGCTCGTAAGGAGCATCTGGAAATAATAATAAAATGCTTTCTTCTTGATCTACGCCACTTAGATAAAAAATATCGCGGTGCTGTGCAAAAGGCATTGTACTATCAGCGCTTATAGGATAAATATCATTTGAGTTAAAAACGGCTACACTTTTGGGCTTCATTTGGCCCATGAATTTAGCACGATTTTTTATAAATAAGTCACGGTCAATTTGATGGTATTTCATAACAATTCAGTTTATACTTTTAAGTATTCAAAAATACTAAGATTAAATCAGTTTAAGTTAGGAATTTGATAAATTTTATAGAAAAATAGTAAAGGCGGCAGTTTGGGATTTGGTCTTTAGATTACAGGTTTTGGGTTCAAGTTGTAACGTATTTTGTTGATTTTGTTGTATTTGTTTTTGGTGATAGAGGTGTTTTATTACAATCTAAAATTTTAAAAAGCTTTGGTTTGTTATTAATCATCAAGCAATCAGCGAAAAGTGTTTTTAAGAGAAGACCAAAAGCTTAATAAGGCACTTTAAAATCATTATAAATAACAGCGAAAAGGTTGTAGTTCATGTCTATTTGCTTTATTTTTGTCATATTTTTTAAAACAAATTATTCAAATCTTATGGCAAAATCTGCATTATTGAAGTCGTCAATAGCTAAAAAAGTTGCTATGGCGCTTTCAGGAATTTTTTTGATGTTGTTCCTCGCACAGCACTTCTTCATCAATATGACGTCGGTTTTTAGTTCTAATACTTTTAATTCGATATCCCATTTTATGGGGAACAATCCTTTGGTTCAATTCGTTATCCAGCCAATTTTAATCGTGGGAGTGATTTTTCACTTCATCATGGGTTTTGTTTTGGAAATTCAAAACAGAAATGCAAGACCGATTGCATATGCTAAAAATAACGGAGCGGCAAATTCTTCTTGGGCTTCAAGAAACATGATCTATTCTGGGGTAGTAATTCTTGCATTTTTAGGATTGCATTCTTACGATTTTTGGGTTCCAGAGATGGTGTATAAATACGTTGAAGTTAATCCATTGGATGAAACAAGGTATTTCCATGAATTAGTGGCAAAATTTGAAAGTCCAGTTCGTACTGCTTTATACTGCTTGTCATTTGTGTTGTTGTCTTTACACTTGCGTCACGGATTTAGTTCTTCTTTCCAATCAGTAGGACAAAATAACAAATACACCAAAGGGATGAAAGGTTTTGGATTATGGTTTTCTGTAATCGTTCCTTTAGGATTCGTAGTTATTGCATTATTTCATCATTTCAATCATTAATATTCAATTATAATGGCATTAGATTCAAAAATTCCAAATGGTCCAATTGCGGACAAATGGACCGATTATAAAGATCATATTAATTTAGTAAACCCTGCTAACAAACGTAATTTAGATATTATCGTTGTTGGGACAGGACTAGCAGGAGGTTCTGCCGCTGCTACTTTGGCTGAGTTAGGATATAACGTAAAAGCATTTTGTTTTCAAGATTCACCACGTCGTGCACACTCGATTGCAGCACAAGGGGGAATCAATGCGGCGAAAAATTATAAAGGAGACGGTGACTCCGTTCACAGATTGTTTTACGATACTGTAAAAGGAGGAGATTACCGTGCTCGTGAGGCAAACGTATACCGTTTGGCTGAAGTTTCTGCTAATATTATTGACCAATGTGTGGCTCAAGGAGTGCCATTGGCTCGTGAATATGGTGGATTATTAGACAACCGTTCTTTTGGAGGAACTTTGGTTTCTCGTACATTTTATGCTCAAGGGCAAACAGGACAGCAATTATTGTTAGGTGCTTATTCAGCAATGAACCGTCAAATTGGTCGTGGAAAAATCAAAATGTACAACCGTCACGAAATGCTTGAATTAGTTATCATTGATGGTAAAGCAAGAGGAATTATCGCCCGTAACTTAGTTACTGGTGAAATCGAGAGACATTCAGCTCACGCAGTTGTTATTGGGTCTGGAGGTTACGGCAACGTTTTCTTCTTATCCACTAATGCAATGGGTTCTAATGCTACTGCAGCTTGGAAAATTCACAAAAAAGGAGCTTTCTTCGCAAACCCTTGTTATACTCAAATTCACCCAACTTGTATTCCGGTTTCAGGAGATCACCAGTCTAAATTAACTTTGATGTCAGAGTCGTTACGTAATGACGGACGTATCTGGGTTCCTGCAAAATTAGAAGATGCGCAAGCGATTCGTGAAGGAAAGAAAAAAGCAACTGATTTAGCGGAAGCTGACAGAGATTATTTCTTGGAAAGAAGATATCCTGCTTTTGGTAACTTGGTGCCACGTGACGTAGCTTCTCGTGCTGCTAAGGAAAGATGTGATGCTGGTTTTGGTGTGAATAAAACAGGTGAAGCAGTTTACTTGGATTTTGCTGCTGCGATCCAACGTTACGGAAAAGAACAAGCACATATTAAAGGATTAGACGAAAACGATACTAAATTAGTAACTAAATTAGGTACTGATATCGTAAGAAGTAAATACGGGAACTTGTTCCAAATGTATTATAAAATTGTAGACGAAGATCCGTATACAACTCCAATGATGATTTACCCAGCGGTTCACTACACAATGGGTGGAACTTGGGTTGATTATAACTTGATGACTACAATTCCAGGTTGTTTCTCTATCGGAGAATCTAACTTCTCAGACCACGGAGCCAACCGTTTAGGAGCTTCTGCTTTGATGCAAGGTTTGGCTGATGGATATTTTGTATTGCCTTATACAATTGGTGATTATTTAGCTCCGGATATCAAAATGGGCACTATTTCTACAGATAGACCTGAGTTTGAACAAGCTGAGAAAAGCGTAAAAGATTTGATTGCTAACTTTATGAACAATAAAGGGACGCATTCAGTAGACCACTTCCACAAAAAATTGGGTAAAATTATGTGGAATAAAGTAGGGATGGCTCGTAATGCTAAAGGATTGACTGAGGCTATCGAAGAAATCGCTGCTTTACGTGAAGAGTTCTACAAAGATGTAAAAGTACCAGGAACTGACAAAGGATTCAACCAAGAGTTAGAAAAAGCAATTCGTGTTGCCGATTTCTTAGAACTAGGCGAATTGTTTGCTAAAGATGCCTTACACCGTAACGAATCTTGTGGAGGTCACTTCCGTGAAGAATACCAAACCGAAGAAGGGGAAGCTTTACGTGATGACGAAAACTTTGCCTATGTAGCTGCTTGGGAATACAAAGGAAAACCTAGCGATGCTGTATTACACAAAGAGCCATTGGTTTACGAAAACATCAAACTAGTTCAAAGAAGTTATAAATAGTAATTAGTCCAAAGTCCCTAGTCCAAAGTTACAGGCTTTAGACATTCGACTTTATGACTTTCAAACTAAAACAGTATGAAACTTACATTAAAAATATGGCGTCAGAAAAACGCCCAAGATAAAGGAGCAATGGTTGATTACAAAATCGACGGAATTGAACCAGACATGTCATTCCTTGAAATGCTTGACGTATTCAACGAACAACAAATCAATGCTGGTGAAGAACCAGTAGCTTTTGATCACGATTGTCGTGAGGGAATCTGCGGAATGTGTTCTTTATTCATCAATGGTGAAGCGCACGGACCAGACAGAGGAGTTACCACTTGTCAATTGCACATGCGTATGTTCAACGATGGAGATACGATCACTATTGAGCCATTCCGTGCTGCTGCTTTCCCGGTAGTTAAAGATTTAGTGGTTGACAGAAGTTCTTTTGACAGAATTCAACATGCTGGAGGATTTATTTCAGTAAATACTTCTGGAAATACAATTGATGCAAATACAATTCCTGTTAACAAGAAAGATGCTGATGACGCTTTTGATGCGGCGACTTGTATCGGTTGCGGCGCTTGTGTTGCTTCTTGTAAAAACTCATCTGCGATGTTGTTTGTGGCTGCTAAAGTGTCCCAATACGCATTGTTGCCTCAAGGTAGAATTGAAGCTACAGATCGTGTATTGAACATGGTAAATCAAATGGATCATGAAGGTTTTGGAAACTGTACCAATACCGGAGCTTGTGAGGTAGAATGTCCAAAAGGGATTTCTTTGGAGAACATCGCTCGTATGAACAGAGAATATTTATCTGCCTCTTTGAAAGGATAAAAACAACTCGTTTTATAATACTAAAAACGCATTCATTGATTTGAATGCGTTTTTTTATGGAACAATTTGAGGTGTTATTCTTAGTCTTTCCAGCCCCAAGGTGCCGAAGGTGTTGCAACTGTTTTTGTTAAATCAAATTTTACGGTAAAAAGTCTGTCCGAGCCTATGCGTCTTAAATTGTAAGTAAAAGATTTTTCGTCCAAAGTAATCCACCAGACATTTGCAGCAGCATTTGGTATTAAATCACAGGTTTGTTGATCGGCAGGAAAAAATTGCAATGTAGGTGAACCCGAATTGGAAGTTATTCCACCATATTGGGTAACCTTGTCTTCGGAACCATCCTCGTGACGATGGTCGTGTTTTAGTTGAATTCGGTCATTCTTGTAAGTTAATACCCAAGTTCTCGATTTGTCATCTGCCACAAAAAATGGGATTCGAATCGTGTTTTCATCACAATTGCGAACGTGCATCACTAGTTTTTTATTTCGAAAAGCATCGTTTTCAGTACCTTCAATTACTTCTCCTTCAAAAGATTTTCCGCATTGTTTCTGTAAATTTTCCCAAAATTGTTTTGCTCCTGATTTTTCTTGTGCAAAAATCAAAACTGAAAACAGCATACAGCATAGGAATAGGGTATTTTTCATAATTGTTTTTTTTGCTAATATAATGAACTTAAACTACTGTGATATTTCTTATTTTTATGAAAAAATAAAACAATGCAAGTTATATTGATTCAGGCTCCTCTGATTTGGGAAAATCCAAAAGTAAATCGCACTAATTTCGAAGAAAAAATTAATGCAATCAGTTCTGCTGTTGATTTGATTGTGCTTCCGGAAATGTTTACCACCGGTTTTACAATGAATCCAAGCGAAGTTGCCGAAACGATGCAAGGTGAAACTGTCCTTTGGATGCAATCTTTGGCGAAAGCCAAAAACAGCGCCATAACGGGAAGTATTGTTATTGAGGAAAATTCCAATTTTTATAACAGAATGTTATTTGTGTTTCCTTCAGGCGAAATTCAGTATTATGATAAAAGACATTTGTTTATACTTGCTGGAGAAGATAAAGTGTACAAGGCCGGCAGTCAAAAACTGATTGTTGATTATCTAGGTTGGAAAATCTGTCCGTTTGTTTGTTATGATTTGCGTTTTCCTGTTTTTTCAAGGAATGTTGAGGATTATGATTTGTTACTTTATGTGGCGAGTTGGCCAAAAATAAGAACAAATGCTTGGGATGCTTTATTGAAAGCACGAGCAATTGAGAACATGAGTTATGTTATAGGAGTCAATAGAACTGGTGAAGATGCGAATGGATATGCTTACATTGGTCATTCGCAAGTTGTCGATTTCTTGGGGGATCATATAGTGGATCCACAAGAAAAGGACGGTGTTTTCAAGGCAGAATTAAATAAAGAAAAAATGCTTCAAACAAGACAAAAACTAGGTTTTTTGAACGATAAAGATGCTTTTGAACTTAAAAACTAGATTTTTTCTTGGTACTGTCCGTTTTCTTTTTAGGCTGCGGCGTGTAGGGAAGACTCAAATCAAAAACATGAATAGCATCCCAGTTGGCTCGAACATCATCTATCTCTTTTGAATAATAAATGACTTCCTCTGAATAACGTTTTTCCAGATAATTTCCGGAATCGTATACTTTGTTTCTGTTTTCATCATAAATAACACGTAGGGAAAGTATTGTAGGTTCTAATAAATTAAAGTCTATTGTAGCGCTGTTTTCCGAGTATTCTGACGCAATTATTTCTCCTTTTGAATCGATCAATTCGACAATGACTGGGAAATGTTTTACGTTTTGCAATTGTACACTAAGATTACCAAAATCCGAATAGTCTCGAGTGTTTACTTGGTACTTTAAAGTATCATTGGACTTTTCGAAAAAATCAGTGAAAGCCCCTGGTAAAATAGAGAAAGTATATTTTTCTAGTGGTTCTTTCTTAAAATCAAAAAATAATTTCTGGTTGAAATCGTCGTATTCTGTTGTAAAAGCAACAGCAATTGAATCTTTGTTAATCAGTTTTATTTTTGAATTGTCAAACTGTGTCAAAGGTGTCGAAGATTCTAATGTGAATCGGTCTCTAAAATTTATTGTGCCATTTTGAACGGCAATAATGTTTAAAGTATCCTTTTTGGCGTCCTTTATTTTAAAATCAAAGTTTTTTTGATAGCTGTCTTTACTTACTGCCAAAGATAAAGAGTCTGCCTTTAGGGGTTTGTACCAGATTTGTAAGGAATCTTTTTTAGGAAACTGAGTGACAATGGTGGATATGATTTCGTTGTTATTTTTTAAAGTTATTTTTGGTCTTTCGCTAGCTAATTTCATTTTGCCTTCATAACCCATCAGCAAACGATTTCCAGATGCTAGAGTAGGTTTGAATGCTTTAAAGGGAAGTTTTTCTTTAAATAATTCCAATTCATAGACTGTGTCATTTGGGATGCTGATGAATTGCTTGTGGAACCCAATTTTATCATCTTTTGGGTTGAATTTATTATTGTTATTCTTGTCTTTCAAGGCCACAAGAAGGTATTTTCCTGCTTTTAGATTCTCCAATCGAAAGGTTTTTACGCTGTCTAAGGTGTTGGTAACGTATCTTGGGGTTTCCTTGTAAATTACAGAGTCTTTAAAGCTTTCGTTTACCTCATAGAGCATTACGGAAACAAAGGCATCAGCTTCTTTGTCGTAGGCATCTTTTATTCTTCCGCCAAGCGCCAAGGAGTCGATATACGCACCAGTTGAAAACACATATTTGAATTGATTGTATGGATTTCCTTCATTGTTGTCGGCAATACTTTGTCCAAAATTGAAACTATAAGTAGTATTAGGCTGTAAAGTGTCTTTGATTTTTATCGTAATAAATTTACTCGCAGTTGTAGGTAGTATCAATGGTTCATTCTTCATGGGTGGTGAAACGACCAATTGTTTGTTCAGGTTTTTAAGTCTGATATTCTCATCAAATACTAATTTGATTTCGTCTCCTTTAAAATTGGTGTTGAAGTTCTTAGGGAAACTCATTTTTAAAACAGGAGCAATGGTGTCTTTTAGACCGCCAGTGATTGATCCTCTTTTGGCACAACCAACAATTGAAAGTGCTACAACAATGTATATAATGAGTGCGTTATTTTTCAACATAAAAAGTTCAGAATTTAAGGTTACAAAATAACAATTATATTTACTCTAATCGAAACTTTTATAGAATTATTAAGGGATTTTACTAAGCTTAACAATTGATTTAACTGAGAGATGATTTTTTATTGCTAATAAATTCTTACATTTGCCTGACTTTTAATAGGGTCTTTTTTTGAAAAAATATTTTACTTATATCGTTTTAATTTTGGTTTTCGCTTCCTGTAATCAAGTAGAAAAACCGCTTATTGCTTTTTATTATTGGAAGACTAATTTTTCTTTGTCGACCTTAGAAAAAGAAGCTTTGCAGGATAACCAGGTACAAAAAATATACATTCGCTATTTTGATATTGATTTGCATCCAAAAACAAACCAGGCTTTCCCGGTAAGTCCTGTGCAGTTTTTGATACAACCACCAGTAAAAACAATTGTTCCTGTGGTTTATATTAAAAATAAAGTCATGCTAAAAACGGATTTTGATAGCAAGAAACTCGCGCGTCAAACCTATGATTTTGTACAACTGATCAATGCTAAAAACAATCTTTCGTGTCAGGAAATTCAAATAGATTGTGACTGGACATTGGAAAGTAAAACAAACTATTTGCAATTTATCGAAGATTTTAAACGCCTTTCAGATAAAAAACTTTCTGCCACAATCAGGCTTCATCAAGTGAAATATTTTGAAAAAACAAAAATCCCTAATGTCGATTCGGCTGTTTTGATGTATTACAATATGGGAACCATTGCAGTCAATTCGCTCAACTCGATATACAATCAGGATGTTGCGGCGCGTTATGTTAAGAGTTTAAAAAAATATCCTTTAGCGTTAGACTTTGCTTTGCCTATTTTTTCCTGGGGAATTCATATCAGTGAAGGAAAGGTAATTGGTTTGCGGAGCAAAATGACGGTTTCGGACTTGCAATTGGATCCTAATTTCACACCGGAAAATTCAAACAGTTTTAGGGTAAATCATTCGAATTATCGAAAAGGAACTTTTTATAAGAAAGATGATATCGTTAAGATTGAAGCTGTTTCTGCGGCTGATTTGAAAGAAATGGCTCGCGATTTAAAAGAAAATTCGGCTACAAGCCCGAAAGAAATTATTTTTTACGACTTAGACGAACTCAATATAAAAAATTATGAGAAAACTATTTTTAAACAAGTTGTTTCTTGTTTCTAGCGCTTTTTTGCTATTTGTTTATGGGATTATTTATGCTTGTGGTGGTGGCGATTGGTTTGAGGATTGGTATTATGGGTATAATTCTAATTTCACTCCTGAAGCCTTTGTTGATAAATCCTATTCACCCTTATTTTTATCGGGAGAGGTTTTTTATGGAATTGGTTTTGATGATGAGCACAATTCCAGATTCAATACGGAGATTACAGCTGATTGGGAAGTTTACCTGAAAGGGAGTATGAATGCCGAAACGGTAAGCTATTTCTTGATTGGTAAAAGTGCGAACGAAGTAGAGGAATTAAACGACTATTATCATTTCAAAAAAGAGAACGCGAGTTCCAAAAAATGGAGTCAAGTAATCAATTTGAAAAACAAAAAAGTAAAAGAGTTTCTAGGCTTTCTATACTTGGCAAAATACGTAGAAATAACTTCAGTAGCGGAAGAATATTGGGGTTATGATCGAGTTGAGGCTAAGGTTTTTTCTGATTGGGAGATTATTGCGGGTATTGAAAAAGCCTATAAAAGCAGTTCGGATAGTTTCATGAAAAACAGGTATTGGTTTCAATTGATGAAAGCCTATTTTTATAGCAACGACAAACAAAAAGGAATTGATTTTTTTGAAAAAACCGCGGATAAAGTACCTAAAAACACCTTGTATTATCGTGCTTTAGGATATTCGGCGGGATTGCATTATGCTAAAAAAAATTATGCCGTATCAAATTATTTGTACAGCCAGGTTTTTGATAAATGTCCGCCCATGCGAGTAGTGGCAGCTTATAGTTTTCATCCGCAAGAGGAAGCAGACTGGAATCAATCGTTGGCAATGGCCAAAACGAACCAAGAAAAAGCGGCACTTTGGGCTATTCATGGGTATTACAAAGACGAGGCAAATGCCATTGCAAAAATTTTTGACTTAGATCCCTCAAGCGAGCATCTGAATTATCTGTTGACGCGATTAATCAATGGTCAGGAGAATAAAATTAACGCGAATTATAAAGATAAATCAGTTGCAGAGAATAAGAAATCCCAATTAGCCAATATGGATAAATCGGTTTTGGCTTTGGTTGCTAAAATTGCGGCTTCCAATGCTACTCACGAGTCCTATCTGTGGAATATTGCTTTGGGTTATTTGCAAACTTTAAACGGAGAATATGCTAAAGCGGATAAAACCTTTGATGCTGTGGCTCCAAAGTTGCCTAAAACGGAGTTGGCTTCAAATCAGTTGCGATTGTTGCGATTTGTCAATAATCTGAATAAGATTTCGGTGATTAATGCTACTTCCGAAAAAACGATACTAAAAGATTTAGATTGGTTGTACAACCAACTTCCGAAGAAAAATATCGAGAGTTTTCGCTATTATAATGCTACCAGCTGGAGCAAATTGTATCTGGCGGCTTTGTATAAAACGCAAAAGAATAAAGTCATGGCAGAACTTTTGGTTCCTACAGAAGGTTTTTATGATGCCGATAAAGATTTGCAGGTAATGAAAAAATTCCTTTCGAAATCAAATAAAACCGAGATGGAACGAATTGCAAATAGTGTTTATAATTTGAAATTGAAGGACATTAATGCTTTTCAGGCTACAAAAGCCACTTTTGCTAATAAAATTCCTGAGGCAATAGCTTTCATGCAAAAGACGGATAGCTTGCAATATCTTAATTTTTTAGGAAATCCTTTTAATGGGAATATTAAAGATTGTCATGATTGCGAACATGCTGCTTACCAAAAAAGGAAGTTTAGTCAAATAGAATTTTTGAAGTTGATCAAAGAGATGCAGGATAAAATAGCTCAAAACGAAGATGTTTATAATAATAGTTTGCTGGTAGGAAATGCCTTTTATAATATTACCCATTTTGGAAATGCACGCATTTTTCATGAGGGCTCTATTACTGGTTTTGGCTCCAGTCCAACATATTTTAGAGAGCCTATTAAAAAAATGATCGTCGATTGTTCACTACCAAAAATGTATTATCAAAAAGCCTTTGAGGCGGCAACTACAAAAGAACAAAAGGCAAAATGCGTTTATTTGATAGCAAAATGTGAACGAAATGAGTTTTATAATAATAGGTATTATTTTCAAAATAAAAACTGGTGGGACGTTTATGGCGATAAGGTGAATTTTTTAGCTTGGGACGGTTTTAAGACATTAGAAAAAGAATATTCGGACACAAAGTATTATCAGGATGTAATTGCTGAATGTGGGTATTTTAATACTTATGTTAACAGACCATAATTGTATCTTTGTTGTTTAATATTATTGAGAAGATGAGAAAAATAGAACATATAGGGATTGCGGTAAGTGATTTAGAAGTTTCAAATCTGGTTTTTGAAAAGCTTTTTGGAGCGCCGGCTTACAAATCAGAGGAAGTAGAAAGCGAGGGAGTTAAGACTTCTTTTTTTAAGAACGGACCAAATAAAATCGAGCTTTTGGCAGCAACCCATCCGGACAGCCCTATAGCTAAATTCTTGGCCAAGAAAGGAGAGGGGATTCATCACATTGCTTTTGATGTGGAGGATATTGTATCAGAAATAGAGCGTTTGAAAAAGGAGGGCTTTGTTGTTTTGAATGAAGTTCCTAAAAAAGGTGCCGATAATAAGTTGGTTGCCTTTTTACATCCCAAAAGCACTAATGGGGTTTTGATTGAATTGTGTCAGGAGATAAAATAATTTGTTTTTATTAGAATTTTAGAATTCTAATAATCAATAGCTTTCTGATTCGAATGTTGAAATAGTATATTTAATATGAAATCTAGGCAGAAAATATTTGGAGCAAACGAAAAATAGTAGTAATATTGCAAACTCTTAACCGGTCCTATAGCTCAGCTGGTTAGAGCACCTGACTCATAATCAGGTGGTCCCTGGTTCGAGCCCAGGTGGGACCACTTTCAGAATCAAGCCTTTACAAAAATGTAGAGGCTTTTTTGTTTTTACAGGTTAAACATAGGTTAAACAATTTGAAAAATGTAAATTTGACTTATGTTTCCAAACCAGCTGTCAACACAAAATAAACCATTACTTTTCCTTGAAGTTTTCTTGACGCAAGATAACTTTGATATGTTTGAAAATGCTTTCTATAATAATTCAATTAATCCTTCTTTTGTTCCATTTAGAGAGCAAGGATATGTAGAGTATTTAGATAGTGAATATTTAAACGAAGATGTAGTTCCAAGGAAAGTTTATTTCAAAGATGAAATAATCAAAATATTAACTTCACAAAGAGACAAATCTATAAGGTTAATTAGTGATAAAGTTGAAGATGTTGAAAATTCAGGAAATTCAACTTTTAATTATATTAACAATACTAAATCCAAAATGATTGGTTTGTTAGAAGATGTACGTAGCAACAATAAACTGCATCAAGAAATAACAACTATTTTAAAAGGCATAAACCATACTTTAATTGAATTAAGCAAAGGAAGAGTATCGAGTAGAAAATCATCTATAGAAACTACTAACAAAAAGGGATTGTTTAAACCTAATATAAAAACGGGGAAACTGAAAATAATATATGACTTGACTCTCGAATTAGAAATTCTTGATGAAAATGTTGTTAGTCAAAATGACTTTATTAATGTATTTACACATCCAGACCCAAAACAAATTGATAACAGGATAGTGTTCAATATTGACAACAGAATAGCGTTTTACTTTATTAACAACATTAAAAAGCATTTTAGCAATCTTACACCATCAGCTATAAGTATTAGCGAATCTTTTTTTTCAAAACCCACAGAGAATAAAAAATCCATTCTATTAAAACAAAACAACATTGATAAAATTAATTATGATTTAAGAAAAGTTGATACTTCTAATTCTAAGTATAAAGATGTTTTAGACGCAATTAGAGATATGGAAGAAAAATACAAATTCTAAACTTACACTTTACCTTACACTTCATCTTACACCCTCCTTACACTTTTGTAATGAGGGTTTTTTTATGTCTTTTCTTTGATGAAAATTAACAGAGATATGCGCATATCTATAATATTAACATTTGAAAATTATGGAACACAATGAAATAAAGCCTATGACAAATAGGCAAGATAATTTAAGTAAAGAGTTTTTAACTATTGTAGAAGCAGCTAAGTACTTGAGTATCTCGGAATCTGCTTTGTACAAAAAAACGAGTAATAAGGAAATCCCTTATTACGTACCTGGAGGTAAAAAAATATACATCCTTAAAGGGGATCTTGATAATTGGGTTTTAAGTGGCAAGGTTAATCCTGTAAGTGAAATCAATTTGGAAACTGAACGTTACTTGAGTAGAAACTCTAAAATCCAAATGTCATGTTAGATTTTATTAGGATTGGATTAAGAATCCAGAAAGAATCAGAAGTTTTTATTTCTGCTCAAAGACGCTTTGAAGATGTGAAAATTACTTATCAGATCCATTCAGAGAAAATAGACTCTCCGATAATGACAACTTTTGTAACTAGTGATTCAGTAGTCATAGAAAAGATTACTTACTTGATAAATTCATTGTATAAATTTTATAGCGAAGAGCATAAACTTAAAGGTAATTATCATTATGATTTTACTTATAAAAATCTATGTGTTGCTATAGATAGAATAATTGAACAGTTACCTTTTTTAAAAAGCTCGGAACTGGCTCTATTAGAATTTGGTTTTGATTTTGAAAATCCAATTTATGCCAATAATATAGAAAAGAAAACGGCTTCCATATTTAAGGGTCGTTATTCTATGTTAACCACGTCTTATCAACCTTTAGGGATAAATGATGAAGCAAGTAAGGAAAAAAAATGCTCTAATATGTCATTAAAAATCAATTTAAAACCAGTAATAGTATAATAAAGATGTTGCAAAAAGTCAAAAATTTAAATTTTAAAGTATGGCAACTATAAAAATAGTCTTAAGAGACAAGCCTAATAGAGAGGGATTATATCCTATCGTATTTAAGATAACTAAAGAAAGAAAAACGAAGATAATTACATTAGGTATAGATTGCCTTAAAAAAGATTGGGATGAGAAATCATCCCAGTTTAAAAAAAGTTATCCTAATTATCTTCAGAGAAATAGAGTGCTATTAAACTTCAAACAAAAGGCGTTGACTATAATAGACGGGTTTAACCTTGAGGAGATAGACTTTACTTTAAATCAATTTGAAGAGAAACTTAGGGGAAAAGAGCAGAGTAAAATAACTGTTTTAGAATTTTGGTTGGAAAAAATAAATGATTTAAACCTTGCAGGAAGGACAGGAAGTGCCCGTGCTCATCAAGACACAAAAAATTCTTTCTTTAAATTTCATAAAAACCAGAAGGTTCTTTTCAGAGAAGTCACTGTTGAAGTTTTGGATAAGTATGAGACTCATCTAAGGGCTAATGGCAGTAATGACGGAGGGATAGGAGTAAGAATGCGTGAACTAAGAGCATTATATAATGAAGCTATTAGAAGAGGTGTAGTCCTAGAAAAATACTATCCTTTCAAAGTTTATAAAGTTTCGAAATTAAAAGGGAAGGGTTTCAAAAAAGCCTTGACAAGAGATGAAGTTAAAAAGATTGAAAATCTGGATGAGAATAAATACCCTCATTTATTAGAAGCTAAATATCTATTTGTTTTTTCCTATTACACAAGAGGTATGAACTTTTATGACATGATGAAGCTAACATGGGATAATATTGATAATGATAAAATCATCTATACTCGTTCTAAGACTAAAGGAAAATTTATTGTTAAGATTCTAGAACCAGTTCAGGAAATTCTCAACTTTTACAAAACAGTAAATACTTTAACAGGTTATGTGTTTCCAATCCTTTTAAAAGAGGGACTTACTCCTATTCAAATTGAGTATAGGAAATTTAAGAAGCTGAAGCAGTTTAATAGTGATCTGAAGAAGATTGCAGAAATAGTTGGTATAGACAAGCCTGTTACGAGTTATGTAGCGAGACACAGTTTTGCTACTAACCTGAAAGAATTAGGGATTTCAACTGATATTATAAGTCAATCTATGGGGCATCATAACGTAAGTATCACTACTGCTTATCTAAAAGATTTTGACAACAACATTATTGATGACGCCAATGAGAAGCTATTACAAGAACCTATATCTATCTATACTACAAGAAATGATATAAGGTTTTCAGCTTAATAATATGTTAAACATTGATCTTAAGATTCTTTAAGATTAATGTTTAATTACATAAATAAATTGTTTTATAAAATTTCAAAAAAATCATGATTAAAAAAATCGAATACGGGTATATTGACCCTGCAACATTTACGAAAAATAACCTTCAAGAATCCATGCGAAATTATGAAGAAGAGCCTGAAGAATTCGAAGAATTAATAGACGTACCTCTCTATGATTTGACTTTAGATTCTGAAGAAAACTTTAAAGATGGCATAGAAACTAAATACGTTTTGTTACCCATTAATAAAGACGGAGTAGTAAATGAAAACTCATACACCCCACTCCTAAATGCTGGTGGCAAAATAGTAGTGAACAATGATGGATTTAGACAGAATCTGGATATCATTTCAGACATTTTTATAATGGATTTCAACACTATGTTTGGTCTAAGACTATTAGTCTTTCAAAAGTACAACAGTAAATATTTTAGCTGTGATGAAAGGGTTTTCTTCGAAACCTTATTAATAAAGTTTCATGGATTCAGGTTTAAACCTTTTTTTATTTCTTACTCTACAATATTTAATGAATTAGGAATTAAGAAAGATAGGGTTATAACTATTTCAAAAAAATTTCAAAGGCTAGGATTTTTAAAAACTGAAATAAAAACAAAATTGATTGATAGAAGACCTTCACAGGTAACCTATTACCATCTGGACACAGATAAGATCTTGGAGTTATTACCAAAAATTTACATTGAAGAACATTTCGAGGACATTGATAGGGACATTAAAAAGTATCTTGAACCTGCATTAAAGAAAGTTAATACTCCTGCTGAAACAATACATATTTCTAACATCATGCAATAATTAAAAAGGGAGAGCTAATAGCTTTCTCTTTTTGCTTAAATAACCCATCAAGGAATTTCCTTCAATAAGTTATAATATATTATTAAGATTATGTATAGAAAGTAAGCTTATACATAATTAAAGCCTTCTCTTTTATTGGAGGATTTCCATTGATGGAAAATCAAAACCTACAAAAAACCACATAAATCATTAAATTATTTGTTATGGAATTAAAAAAATCAGAAAGAAGTAAAGCCAAAATAAAAATGGCTTTACAGGCTCCATCAGGAGCAGGAAAGAGTTACAGTGCTTTATTATTAGCTCAAGGTTTAACCAATGGAAACCTTTCTAAAGTAGCTGTCATTGACACAGAAGCAGGTTCAAGTAATCTGTATGCGCATATAGGTAGTTACAATGTTTTAAACCTGGAGTCTCCCCATTCACCTGAAAGATATATTGAGGCAATAGACTTATGTATCAAGTCAGGTATGGAAGTGATAGTTCTGGATAGCATCAGCCATTGTTGGGATTTCTTACTGGACTATCATGCTTCACTTACTGGAAATTCGTTCACGAATTGGAACAAGATAACTCCAAGACAAAAAGCTTTTGTAGAAAAGATACTTCAAAGTGATGTTCATGTCATTTGCACAATGCGAGTAAAACAAGACTATGTGTTAAGTGAAAGAAATGGAAAAATGGTTCCTGAAAAAGTAGGATTAAAAGCCATTCAAAGAGATGAGATTAGCTACGAGTTTACAATAGTTTTTGACATCGATTATAAACATTTTGCAACTGCTTCTAAAGACAGGACAAATCTGTTTGAAGGAAAACCTCAGTTTGTTATTAACTCTAATACAGGTAAAAAGATTTTAGACTGGTGCAACAGTAACATGACTAAAGGAGAGCTACAGGTTAAGGTAAGTGAATGTAATAACCAATCTGAGCTATTAATCCTTTATAATGAAAACCTAGATTTAGCCAAAACAATTGAACAGGATTTTGTAGCTAAGAGAAACCTTTTACAACAACTAACCTCAAATGTGTCATCAAATGGAAATGGAACTCACTAAAATCAGAAACGAGGAGACTCTTTCACATTTACCTGGAGCCTTTAAGGAGATAATATCTCCAGGTTTAAGTGACTCTTCACAAATGCACATAAATACTTCTTTTATTGAATTTAATTTAGAAAATAGAAGTGTAAATTTTGGAGAAGATACACAAGTTTTACATTCACCTGTAATCCTTAATGATATAAAGGATCCAGGTTTACACGAATCTTCAAATATCATACAAAAATCACCTTTTATAGAGGCTAACACGGAAGAGGTTAGCCTTTTTCATTTAAAAGAGAAATGTGTGATTCCAGTTTTCACAAAGGACAATGAAATTACTCTAAGTCATCAAGAGTTTATAGAAACTGCACTATCAGCTATTACTAAGGTATTCCCAAATGAAAACCTGGACACTCCTGAAATTAGGGTAAGCCACCAAATCAAGGGCAGAACTCCTGATGCTTTGCATATTGCTGCTAAAGATTTGCAAGAGCATCAAAGAACTTCTTATTTTGAGAGGATGGCTTTTATTATAAGGATTCCAGGTATTACTGAAACCATAAATGGCAACAAGTTATCACTAACAATAGGAGGTGTAAGAAGCTACAGCCTAGAGAACCTTTATAACAAGAAAACTTATGAAAAGTTTAAATTCTTCATAGGTTTTCAAAATATGGTATGCTGCAACCTCTGTGTTTCTACAGATGGTTTCCAGAGTGAAATTAGAGCCATGAGCTATTTAGACCTGGAAGATAAAATGCTTCAAGTAATACAAGGCTATAACATCAACCATCATTTAAACTCTATGAAAAACTTGTTGGAATATTCTCTTTCTGAAAGTGATTTTGCTCAAATTATAGGTAAAGCGAGATTATATAATTATCTGCCTAAAAAAGAAAAGGTTCTAATACCTGAGCTACTCTTGAATGATGGACATATTAATGCTGTAGCAAAAGACTACTACCAAGATGAAAGCTTTTGTAGAAATGCAAATGGTGATATTAGTATATGGGAGTTCTATAACCTGCTAACAGGAAGTAATAAGACTTCCTATGTAGATACTTTCCTTGAAAGAGGAGTGAATGCCTTCAGTTTTTCTGATGGCATCTCAAAAGCACTAAGTGATGGTTCTACCAACTATTCTTGGTTTTTGAGTTAATACCACCCAACCTCTTTAATTAGGGGTTGGGTTTTATAATTTATTCAAAAGCAGTTTCTGGTATTAGAGCATTTCCATCTCTGAATTCAGCTACTAAATGAAAATTATTTAGTTGAATATCTTCCCAATAACTTGGAGATGCGTGTTCTAGTAAAATTATTTGAAATTCCTCAATATAATCTTCTTCTATTTCAGTAATGAAATTATTAAGCAATTTAAAAGCATTTTGAAGTTTTTGTTTGTCATCATCTATTTTAATGGTATCTGAACTTTTACTTTCAAAATAAGGCTGACTAAGCTGGTCAATAATCAAGAACTGAGGGACAAAACTTATTTTTTGGTTTATAAAATGCTCATGTAAACCTAAAAACAAAAATAGATGGAGGAACATGTAATTAGATTTACTCCCAATAGTTAGGCTGATAGGTTCTATTGTTTTTCTAACTTTAAGGGATTTAGCTCTTACATCAAAATATACTTTATAATTTTTATAAACATCCATTGAATCTGAACTATCATAATATTTTTGAATTAAACTTTCTAAATCATTTAGAAGAATTCTCTTTTTCTCTTCAGTATCTTTTATTTTTTCTCTTAGAGATTCAATATCAGTTTCTATTTCATCTGTACTAATAAACTCTTCTTCAATTTCCCATTTATCTTCATAAAATTCTAGTTGAGATTTTACTTCTCCAATAAAAATATACTTATAAATTTCATTATTAAAGTCTACATTTTTTGATGCATATTTTGATAATTCACCATCAATAAATTCAATTTGAGATTTTAAACTAGTAACTTCTGATTTAACATTTGTTACTAATGTGACTTTTTTTGAGATTTCAGTTTTAACTTTTTCTAGAGTTTCTTCTAAAGACTCCAAGAAACTGTTTAACTCTAATGTTGGAATAAGTTGGTCAAAATTTTTAGTTAAATATTTAATTGGTTTAAGACTATCATAATCATTTTTCAAATTTTCTTTATACTGTTTATACTCATTTTCAAAACGCTCTAAATTCCTCAATTTTCTGTATAAACTTCTTTTTCTACTATTTAATTCATCTACTTGTAATGAATTATTAGAATATGTAATTTGATTTCCAAATGATTTAATAAGCCTATTCAGCTTTTCTAAAGCTTCCTCATTGGTAAATAATCTTCTTTCAATCAAATCATACTCTTGAGCTTTTAAAAGTAATTCTTGAATTTTTTTTCCAAAAAGCAATTCTTCTTTTCCAAGTGTTTTTTTTCGCTTCTCAATCTTAAGTAATTCTTTTTCTAATGAATTTATCTTCTCTTTTATTAAAACATTTCCAACATCATCTACACCAATTGCTAGGAAGAAAATTCTCTCTAAAGCTTCAACATATTTCTCTCTATCATATAGATCATAATCAAAAAAAGTAGTAGTGCTGGCAACTGTATCTTCTGACAAGGTGTTAAATAATAAAAAGTAACGATATGATATCTTACTACCTGCTGTAATATGTTTGCCTCCATAAGGCATTCTAAAGTTCTCATCAATACCAAATTCTTTTTCTAATACTTTCTTTACTTGTACAATATCATTATTATGTATGGGAAATTCTGGAAGTATACCGGTTCCTGAAAAGAATACTTCTTTGGACCCGTTATTACTTAAAGGATGCTTTCTTGCAATTGAGAAATTTTTATTGTTTATAGTAAAATCAATACCATACCAAATAATATTTTCATTTATAACAGTTTCTGGTATTCTAGCATTAGTGGATAATAAACAATAATCAATAATGGCTAAAATACTAGTCTTCCCTGTACCACTACCACCTGTTATTACATTAACCTTATTTGGCAAGAATTCTAGAATTTGTGGTTTAGAATTATTTTTAAACCACAATTTTATTTTATTAATTCTAAATATCATAATTCGACTTTTAAAGTTAAGTAGAGGGAGTTATTATCCATACTTGTAATAATTTCAATTAAACGGTCTAATCCCTTCATGATTTTCTGAATCCTGGTGCCAATATCTTTAAGCTCACTTGTTTTAAAATTACTATCTCTATTAAAATAGATATATTCCCTATCAATTTTTATAATTTGTAATTCATTAAGAATAGTAACTGAATTAATTGATAGAGGAAGAAAGTCTTTAAATCTTGAATTGAAATTAGATAATAATAAAGGTTTTTTTGTTATAAGTTCTTCCAAACTTCTATTTATTGAATTATTATTCAATTGTTTTAATGTTTGTTCATGTAAAACAAAAGGTAATATCAACATAAATTTTGGAATTGATATTACTTTCACTCTACTCATAAAATATCCTAAAGCTATTGTTGAAATTGCTTCATTATTGTAGATAAACAAATTGTTTTTCAAAGGGTTAGTATCTTGTTTTCCAGTCATAGTGCCATCCAATTTGGTCATTATTAGTCAGATTATAAAAATGCCCATTACTTAATTCTACAGATAATAAAGTTTCATCAATTTGTAATATAGCTTTTCTCATCTCATCTAAACATTCTAAAGCCTTATGTTTTATTTCAGAGTCATCTACAGAAATATTGCTTTCAACTTTTGTTTTAATTTGCCTAAATTTTTCTCGAAATGAATTTTTCCAAATTAATATAGATTGTTTGTGAAATTCTTCAATTTCATGATTTAACAAATCTCCATCTTCTTCCCATTTTTTTAAATTGTTGAAGAGTTGAAACATTTGAATGGTGTACTCTAACATTTCATCAGTATCATTACTACCAATATCACCAATATCTATCAATTGAAGAATAAATTTCTGATTTTCAATTTCAGAAGGGGTGTTAATATCAAATTTTCTTATTGGCAACTTATCATTTAAACCTTTTTTAAAGCATTTTCTAAAATTTGAAACAAAATCTTCAAAAGACAATTCTTTTTTATTTCCTTTTTTAACATCTAAATATTCTTTTGTTTTCAATTCTGAATAAAGGTCATTAAAAACATCATCCACCCTTTCTTTGAAGTATATTTTTTCCAGAATTCTTTCCTTGATTTTATCTATAATGTTGTCTTCATTTAATTTAAATTCCAATTTTTTAATGAAACTATATAGTAATTCATTATTCAAGCTTTTTAAGCTCTTAATGTAGCCGTTAATTGTTATGTCTGTTCCTTTATCAATTAAAACCTGTAAATAATTTTTAAATTCCTTAACAGTTATATCTGTGTTAAGTAATTTTTGAAGCTCAATAAAAAAGGGATTAGAAGAAAGGGATTTATTTGAAATTAATTGAAAAGAGGTAGTTTTTAAAAAAGTTTTTTTATCTGTTGCTTCATTAATTACCTTTACCCAATTGCTTAATGTTTTCCAAAGATCACTATCTCTTTCTGTTAGATTTATACTTGTTGAATCTTGATTAGTTTGGGTGGTATGTTTAGTTTGAATTAATATTAATTTTCCATCAGTAAATTCAATATGAATATCATCCTTTATCTCTATTGCAATTTTTTCATTGTGCCTTAAATCCAAGATTAAGTACATGTAATAATAAAACTGATAATCAAATCCAATTGATTTATCTGAAGCAGAAGTTATTTCATATCTTGTCTTATTCATTTAAAAAAAAATATCCTTTTTAACAATTCTCAAATGTAATTCATAATATTTTAAAAAAAATAAAAAAATAAGAAAATGACTTCATAAGATTATATATCTTCGAATAAAATTTAAATTATGAATGATTTTGAAGACTTTCTACAAAATAAAGTAGCAACTCTAAAAGTTAGGAGGGAAAGAGAAGAGAATGAGGAGCTTAATGAAATAGAGTTGTTTAGATTGGTATTAATGGAGATTAGCTACGGAGAATTGTTTGTAGTATTAAAAGACTTTCCAAATGCAGATATTAACCCCATTATAGAGAAATCTATATATATTGAAGCAAGAATTAGACAATATTCTTCAGATGATGCTTTGATAGAAATGAAAAGACAAATGGAAAATAGGTCAAAATAATTTTTAAGAGGTTTTTTTATGCAGAACTCAACATTTTGTGCTATCATCAATAGAATTCAAAATTATTGTTCCTACATTTCCTGGTTTTGTTTTTTTACTTTCTTCAATACTAATCATTAAAGAGGTGTAAATTATTGATGCTCTTATGGTTTTCATTAGTTTAAAAGTTTTATTTACAAAAACATCCCTTTGGATATTATATGTAAAACCGTCCTCAGAAACTCCAGAAGTACCAAATTCAATTAATTTGAATGATTTATGTTCTATGAAATTTCTTATTGTGGATAATTCCTTTGCTTCAGGCTCTAATAAACTATATAACTCATCCTTTTCAGAAAAATCTTTAGATAACCAATACATGCCTCTAAATCCCCAATTTTGGGTGTCTTCAATTAAAGGATTTAGTCGGTTTTTTTCTAACCATATCTTTTTAAAGGAAATGTCAAAAGGTTTGAGTTCTAATTTGAAATAGGAATTTATTAGATATGCAATTTTGTCTAGAATGGAATAAAATAATTTAAAAGCTATTTTTGCTTTCTCAATATTAAATGAATAAGTTGCATAATCAAGAGTGTCTATAATTACGTTTCCTTCATCTGAGTAATGCACATTTTTATCTGTAATAGATTCATAAAAAAGATATCTTGCAGAACAGTACTCCTGTTTTATTTGATTGTAAAATGAATGATAATTATAAATGTTAGCATCCTCTTTTTTTACCATTATTGTGGGCAGAGATAGGACATCTTGTGCAACAATAGATTCTTTGTAAATGTCATTTAAAGGATTAATAAATAGACAATTTTCTACACACCATTTTCTATATTTTATCTCTTCATCTGTACTTCCTAATGAGTAATTTTTATTCTCATTTGGAGAATTTAGAAAATTAAAATCAATTTGTTTCTCAATAAGTGAAATGATATTTTTAAATGAAGTTTTAGCTTCTAAATAAATATCTTCAGATTCAATGACTCTCTTTAAATTCAAATAAGATTCTTTTAAAAAATAAGATTTATGTCCATCATCATATAAAATCTGAGCATAGTGAAAAAGTCCAAAGCCAAGATTTCCAATAGCCATTGAGAAATTCTTGTCCAAATGCAGAGCTTTATTCCATAGTTCTATTGCTTCAGAATACCTACCCAAATAGCTTAAGTCATTTCCTAAATTTGTAAGTATCTCACATTTTCTTTTTAAATCATTGGAATTTTCTGAAAGTAAAAGTGCTTTACGACAATTTAAAATTTCTTGTGTTAATTCGTGATTCTCAAATTCCCAATATTTTGTAGAATATAATACTTGTTTCATATTCTTTTTATATGACCAAGCATTTGAGAGATTATAATAGAATGTCATTTTATAATCATCGCTAAAGTTTTGCAAACTAATGGATGAGGATATTTCTATCCCTTTTTTTAGACTGTCAATGCAATTTAATTCTCTGGAGAACTCAAATATTGACCCTAGAATTAAATTTATATCTTGAGGGGTTTTATTATCAAAATCTCCTATTGCCAAATATTCATTTAAAGTTTCTCTCATAGTAAAGCAAGGTAGGAATTTTTATTTTTTTATAAAATTTTTCACTCTGGGTTTTGAGAGAGTATTCTACACTGATTTAAGACTGCCCCCTCACCAAACCCAACTCAATACCCCCACCCATCACTAGCATATCAGAAAATTATTCCCCGTAGATATAGATACAAGTTGATAGCTGTATTTAAAGCTACAGGTTTATGTGTTTGAATGCTAAAATGTTTAACTCAAAAATTTAAAGAAAATGGTAAGAATTATTAACTACAAAAAAAGAGAAACAGAGGAGGGGAAAGAATTCTTTGTACTCGAACTTCAAGGTGGAATTGAAATGGTTAAATCCAAAGAAACAGGTAAATTCTATGTAACAGCAAGAAAGGCATCCATCTCTTCAACTTTTGATGAATTGACTTGTCAGGCATTAATAGGAACTGAATTACCCGGTAAGGTGGAGAAAGTAGAATGTGAAGCTTACGAATATGTAATCAAAGATACTGGAGAGGTTATTACCTTAACCCATAGATTTGAATACGTTGAAGAAGAAAAAGCTACTGCTCCCAAAGTTGAAATGAGCAAATTGTCTTTTAATGATGTTATGAAAGACAGTCAAGACGAAAACTCTTTTTCAAGCAATGGACAATTGCAACATTAATTTCATTTAAAATACCCTCTATTCGTGTAAACCTGGATGGTTAAAATGTATAGAGGGTATTTAATTTATTTTCAAATTTTATAAATACTTCCAATTATGGCAACAACCAACACAGCAAATGAATTAGCAGAGATACAGGTTTACTATTCTACACAAAATACGCATAAGGAGAAGATTAATTCTGTGCAAACAGCTTACGAGTTCTTATTACAATCTTGGGATCTAGGTACACTGGAACTTCAGGAAGAGTTTAAAGTCATTTTACTTAATAGAGCCAATGAGGCTCTAGGTATATATTCTTTGTCCAAAGGCGGTATTACAGGAACTGTAGTAGATGTAAGATTACTATTTGCAGTAGCTCTCAAGTGCAATGCTTGTGGTATCATCATTTCCCATAATCACCCATCAGGTAACACAAAACCAAGTGATGCTGATATTAGTTTAACAAAGAAAATTAAAAAATGTTCTGATTTACTTGATATTACCTTAATAGACCACTTGATAATTACTAAGAATATTTTTTATAGCTTTTCAAGTGAAGGAATGTTAACGTGAAAGCGTAAACTTATAAAGACACACCTTGCAGTAACTAAATTTCAAATATTTACTTTTTCACAGATTACTATTAATAGCGTTTTTCATTAATTTGATGCTTAATTTCTCTTGAATATTTATATTTACGATTTTAACTTAGAACAATATGGCCAATCTTCAGGATTACTTTGCAAACTTGAGAATTGAAAAGTTTGATAGTTTTAAATTTAACAACAACTTATCTAGCCTTAATATAAGCCAAAATGCTATTATCTTCTTTGACTTAGAGAATAACCCGGAGATTAATAAATACATTAAAAATCAACATTCAGAATTAAATAAAAAATTTGCTGAAGTTGATAAAAATTTCATCTATTTATCAAATTTAGATTATCCTAAAGACATAAGAGGTCTTTTAAAATTCTATTTGCCTTATCTATCCGCAAGTGATCTAAAACAATTCTATTCTGAAAAACATATTGCTTTAACTTTTACAAACCAAATCACAGAATTATTTAATGAAAAACCAGATGTCTCCTCTTTCCTATCAGAGTACCAAAGTATATTAGATTACATAGGTTATAAAGGAAATATTAAATGTGGTTTACTCTTTTTTGATAGTGATACCACCACAATTTTAGATTGTAATGACTTTGCTATCAAAGGTAATACTGAATTATTCTTCAATGATTTAACAACCTTTTTTAAGAATGCTAAAGGGAAGATTGAGGAATCTGATTGCATGATTGGAAATACTCAGGGACATGACCCTTATGAAAATCTTGATGAAGATGCTAAAGAGAAGATAAGAGATATACAAATTCAATTAAGGGAATTAAAAAATAGTGGACAGTTATTATTTGCTTTGCCAATTCTTAAAGACATTTTGAATAATGAAGTTAATAAGATCAACCTGGATTCCACAAACACCATAGCAATTAGTAATGATTACAGAATTGTATTGCCTCATTTTGATAATTTAGAAATACAGTTAAGTCACTTAACAAAAGCTGTTTACATTTTGTTCTATAATAATCCTTACGGTATAAATATTAAGGAACTCTATAAATACAAAAAGGAACTGGAGAATTTATATTCCAAAATTTCTAATCAATTGGATTATGATAAGATGATGCAAAGTATTGAAGACTTAGTTAAGCCCGAAAGCAAAGCCATTTACACTCATATTTCAAGAATAAAGTCAGCATTTTATAAACAAATGGATTTGGTTTATGCTAAAAACTTTATTGTAGCGGGAGGAACTTTTGGGGATGATTTTAAATACATTTCAATAATAAGACCTAAAATAGTTTATGACCCCGAATTTGATGATTAGCTTGCAAATTTGCAACTCTGTAAACTGAATTCAACTAGACTATACATTTGCTCTACCTTTAATATAAAAAGTATAGCAAAATGAAAAGATTATTATTTTTAGTAACGTTTATGTTTATTTCTGGGATGGTGTTTTCTCAGACCAATATGAAAACCACCTATCAGCAAGGTTATATAAAACCAAGTACAGGTACTTATGTTCAAGGCCATTACAAAACAATTTCCAATAACACCAATACGGATAATTTTTCTACTACAGGAAATACAAATATTTATACGGGAACATCTGGGACAAAAGCTAAAGATTATTCTATCCAAGTAACAAATTACAATAATGAAAAAACAATTTACACAGGGTCAAAAGGAGGTCAATATTACATAAACAGTAATGGCAATAAAACTTATGTGCCAAAACAAAGATGAATAAAATCTTATTTTGTAGAAGGTATACTTACTAAATCTTGAACTGAAACCTCTAGTGCTTCGCTTATTCTATAAAGAGTATAAACTGTGGGATTGGTTCTCCCAGATTCTATTCTTGAAATATTAGTTGTATCAATGCTGCCTTCAATTTTACCTACCAAGTCAACTTGAGACAAACCCTTGCTCACTCTAATATCTTGTATGTTTTTACCAATAATTTTAAGCAAATCAGACTTCTTCATACTTGACATATTTGACAAGTCAAAAAAAGAGGTTATATTAGCTTTAGTTAATGCCATATATGGCAATATTTAATCATTAGACAGTTTATATTTTATGGGACTATTTGACTTTTGGAAGGTTAAAACAGATTTTAGACAAGAGCTTTATCAATATGAAAAAGCTTCGTCAAACAAACTATTTGAGGTTATTATTCAGGTTAGAGAAACCCTAGAAGTACCTTCAAATTATGATGCTGAAAACAATTGGGATACAGCAGGCTACACCGATAAAGTACTAAGTGAAGTGAAAATATATGAGTTTTACAATAGATACAGTGATGACCAATTTTCAAGACTCCTGAAATTCAAATTAAAAGATGGGATGTCAGAAGATGAAAATGGGAACTACGTTACTTTTGAAGACCAACTATCAAAATTGGGCAGGGAGATTTTTTCACACTCTATGAAAAGAGCAAATATTAAGTTAGCCCCACAAAATCAAGATGCAATTGCTCTCCTAATAAGCAAAAATCAAGAAGCTTTAAGTAATTTATCAAAATATTCAGAAAATATAGGAATTACGACAAAAACTTTGATCCATTACTGTTCTTCTAAAGATACCATTCTTAATAAAGAGCTTACTGTAAATGATGTAGAAGATGGTGTTTTGTGTGTCGTTTTAGAGAACACAAAAAGAATAGCCTGATTCTTAACACAAGAAATACTCAATGAAAAACTACGTAAAATATAATTACTTCCTAAATAAAACCAACATGAGTTTTTTTGAGATGTTAAACATCAGGACTGAATTAAGAAATGAAAATCCCTTCGAGAATGTTGGTTGTTTTGAATTATGGAAAAAGATATATGGAAATAATCGCGATTTCATATATCAGTTAAAAGAGGAAGATTTAGAACAAATCAAATTCGTAATTATTGATGATTTTTACTTTGATGGGAATATATATTTTCTAGAAAAGTGTGTTAATCTTGAATATATCTATATCTGCGGTATTAATGGAAAAGGTAAGACAAAAGATTTGACGCCGCTAAAGAATCTAAAAAAAATTAAATACTTGGATATAAATTACTCTTTAATAGAAGATTTAACTCCAATAAGTAAGCTAACAGAAATTGAAGAACTATACCTATTAGAAAACCCTTTAAAAACCATAAAACCAATATGTAATTTTAAAAAATTAAAGAAATTAAAACTCCATTATAATAATTTAAATTATGATGACCTAGAATCTTATGCTTTTGATGAAAATGAGATTTTAGAATTAAAAAGTAATTCCCCCAACTGCAAAATAAACTAAGCTTATTTAAAATAGTATTTGTACTATTTTATTAAAATGAGGAAAACCGTAATAGAATACCTAAAAAAGGAAATTACTTTGAAAGTAATAATACAATTTCATATAAAAAAGAAATAGGCTTTAACAATTAATAACATCCGTTGATTACCTAGTAACCATATTTATTTTAAAAATCAGTTTTATGAAAAAAGCAATATTAACAATAGTTTTTTATCTCCTAGCATTCCAAGTTAATTCTCAGAATGTATTTAGAATTACTTTTAATACAATTATAACAAGTAATAATCTTGATGAAGCATATAATGAATGTATAAAAATTTATAAAAACATTCCATCAGTAACAAAAAATGATGATCAGAAAATAACAGGATTTACATTTAAAAGTGAGGGTGGGCTTATAACTTTTGGAAAACATAATTCTAGTCAAAAAATTGAAGGGGTAGTAATTTATATTCAGAGTAGTGAATTGGATTGGGTAAATAACATAATTCCATCATATTTTCATTCTGATAATTTAGGAATTCTAAAAAACAATTTAAATGGTCTCCCAGCCTTTAAATTTGAAGATGGAAGTAAAAATTTAAAAATATTAGCAATTGGAAAAGAAGAAATTTGGCAATATGTAGAAATGGATATTAACTAGAAAACGTAATGAGCATGAAAAATATAATTATAATATTTTCTTTATTTTTTATTCTGAATTCTTGTAAAGAAAACAAATTTCTTGATTTGGGATATAAAAAAATATTTGAGTTGAAAGATTATCAAGGAGCAATTCTTGATTACAACAAAGGAATAAAGAGTAATCCAAACAATGGAGAGGCATATTACTATAGAGGATATGCGAAAATTTGTCTTAATAAATACAATGATGCAATAAGTGATTTTAATAAATCAATTGAGCTTAACAATTTTGATGAAAATTTCAAGAGTTTGGTTTTTTTAGATAGAGGAACCGCAAATTTAAGACTTGGAAATTATTCTGATGCAATTAATGATTTTGATGCTTCTATTCATTTATCTCCTGATGATCCAACTGGTTATTTTTCAAGAGGAAAGGCAAAACATGACTTAAACTTAAGAAGAGAAGCTTGTGAAGACTGGGACGAATATATTGAATTAGGAGGAAGTGATGTAAATGACTTAAAGGAAATAAATAGTAATTGTAATTAACTCTTTTCCTTAAAGTCTATAACAAAGCATATAAAATTTTATTAGTATATAAACTAAGAATTAAAATATTATATTTTCTAATACACAACAGTAATTTCAAAGTTTAAAATCATGAACAAAATATTTAAAATATTAGGAGGCTTGTTACTAATTTATATTGTATTCTTTTCTTGCAACAAGATAATTTCTAGCAAAATGCAAAACGATATTAATAATTCTCCAGTAATGGAAACTCTAGACGCAAAACTTGAAATTGAACAAGTTGCTTCTATTATGAACAATAGTCTTCCCAAAACAATAGACAAACAAACTACGGTTACAAAAGTTGAATATTTAGATAAAGAAAACAAGTTGGTTTATAACTATCAAATAACTGGCTTAAAAAAGAGAGATAAAAGTGAGGTGGAAATTGAAAGTATTATTCAGAATCTTAAAGAATCTCAAATAGATGTTATAAAAAGTAATCCAGACAATGCAACCTTAATTAAAGCTAAAGTAACTTTTGAGTATATTTATAAAGATGTTAATGGTGATTTGTTTTGTAGTTACATGATTAAGCCTGTGGAATACTTAAAATAATTAATGAATAATGGAATACTTATATTTGTTTTTAGCTTCAGTATCCTTAGTTGTACTCGTGTTCTTTTTACTAAATGCATTCGCTGACAAAATAAAACTTAAAACAGTTAATATTATCTATGCATACCTATGTATTTGTTTTGGGCTTCCAATTCTTTATTTTGCATTGAATATAATATTTGCATTTTTAATGCTATGGTATTATTTCTTTGCAGCAATTCTAGTATCTTTAGGTATTATGTCATTGCTAAAACCAAATTTAAAAACCTACAATAAAATTATCATTATAGTCCTTATTGTAGTAACCATATATCTCTACTATGACTATAGGTCAATTCTTGAAATTAAATTTGATGTTATATTAGATAATAAACTTATCTTTAATTCTAATGAGGAATATTAAAAATTTGAATTTATAGAAATGGAATTTAAGGCAGATTTAAAAATTTATATAATTGTCATTTTTATTCAGGTTAAACATAGGTTAAACATTTATAAGATTAAAAGTAAAAAAGAGATAAGAAAAGAAAATCCCAAATTGTCTAATCACTTGGTGTCTTAGCAATTGAAAACAAAAAAGAATAAATGAAAGATCTAAGGGACTGACTCATAATCAGGTGGTCCCTGGTTCGAGCCCAGGTGGGACCACAAAAGCCTTTCAGATATTTTCTGAAAGGCTTTTTTTATGCGTATGAAAATCAGGTTTTTATGATAAAAAATCATACTTTTGTTATGACTGTTGTTGTTTTTCTAAAAACGGCATGTTTTTTTTAAATCTTTATTTATTCTCAAGATTATGAAAATTGGCCAAAATAAATTATTTCTTTTGATTGCCTTTCTTTCGGGAGTTTTTGTTTCTTGGGCTAAATTTTCCTTGCGAAATCCGCCAGCGCCAGCTTCTCCTATGAAGACTCCAGCACCGCCGGACGGATTGCCTATTGATGAGAATATATTAATATTAGTTATTGTTGCCTCGCTCTTTGGGATTTATACTATTTACAAGCATAGATTAAAAAAAGCAAAAGCTCCAAATTGACTTGGAGCTTTTGCTTTTTTTAATGAATTTTAAGTATGTTGTTTTAACGGTTGCTGTGTAATTTAGCTACATATTTTCCAATTACATCAAACTCAAGGTTTATTTTTGTGCCTACTTCGAAGTTTTTGAAATTAGTGTGTTCATGGGTGTATGGAATGATGGCTACGCTAAATTGATTTTTTTTCGAATTGACAACTGTTAGGCTTACTCCGTTTACGGTAATGGAGCCTTTTTCGATTGTTAAATTGTTTAGAGTGTCGTCATATTCAAAAGTAAATAGCCAGCTTCCATTGGTTTCTTCTACAGCTATGCAAGTTCCGGTTTGATCAACATGCCCTTGTACGATGTGGCCGTCTAGTCGATCGCCTAGTTTCATAGCTCTTTCCAGATTTACACTATCGTTGATTTTCCAATCGCCTAAATTTGTTTTTTTTATCGTCTCGTCAATAGCTGTTACGGTGTAGCTGTTGTCTTTTAGGGCTACCACGGTTAGGCATATCCCGTTATGGGCAACACTTTGGTCTATTTTGAGTTCAGCGGTAATAGAGGAGTTTATCGTAATATGGATATTGTCTTTCTCTTTTTTTATTTCTTGGATCGTGCCAAGGGTTTCTATGATTCCTGTAAACATTTCTTGTTTTATTTTACTAAATTTGCACTTCAAAATTAGCAATAAATAACTTGTGGTCATGATGAAAAAAGCAGAAAATATAATTGTTGGAATTTCAATCGGAGATTTAAACGGTATTGGAAGCGAAGTGGTGTTGAAAACATTCGAAGATGTGCGAATGTTGGAGTTGTGTACGCCTGTTATTTTTGCCAATGTGAAAATAATGTCTTTTATAAAAAAGAATTTAGATTCTACAGTTGCGCTTCATGGGATTGATAAGTTAGATCAAATTCTTCCGGGAAAGATTAATGTTTTAAATCTTTGGAGAGAAGGGGTTGATTTGAATCTAGGAGTCAACGATGAAAAAGTAGGGGAGTATGCAATAAAATCATTTGTGGCGGCAACTGCAGCTTTGAAAGAAGGTTTGATTGATCTTTTAGTAACGGCGCCTATTAATAAATACAATATACAGTCGGAAAGTTTTAAGTTTCCTGGGCATACAGATTATTTAGATCAGGAGTTAGAAGGAGATGCTCTTATGCTGATGGTTCAGGATGGTTTAAGAGTGGGGCTTCTTACGGATCATATTCCTGTGAGTGAGGTTGCATCGCATCTTACTGAAGAATTGATTGTAAAGAAAATAGAAACAGTAAAACAGTCATTGATTCAGGATTTTAGTATTAATAAACCAAAAATTGCAGTTTTGGGACTCAATCCTCATTGTGGAGATGGTGGAGTAATTGGAAAGGAAGATGATGCTGTTTTGAAACCTGCATTAAAGAAAATATTTGACAAAGGGACTATGGTTTTTGGGCCTTTTGCAGCGGACGGTTTTTTTGGGAGTGGACAATATGAGAAATACGATGCTATAATAGCAACCTATCATGATCAAGGATTGATTCCTTTTAAAACCTTGTCTTTTGGAAAAGGAGTGAATTTTACGGCTGGTTTGGATAAAATCAGAACGTCTCCGGATCATGGTACTGCTTATGATATTGCGGGAAAGGGTATTGCAGACTATAATTCTTTTAAAGAAGCAGTTTATCTTGGTTTGGATATTTATCGTTCCAGGGCGCAGTATGCAGAAATCAGTCAAAAACCGCTAAAAGTTAGAGAAAAATAGAAGCAGGTAAAAAATTATAAATAAGATTATTAGTTTTGCAATAATTTTATATCTTTGCACTCCCGAAGTTTGGGGTAAAATTTTGTTGAAATGAATAAGACAAAAGAATATGTAATTCCTTTTGTGGGATTAAAGCTAGGGAAACATCAATTTGAGTACCAAGTAGGTAATGCGTTCTTTGAAATCTTTGATTATGATGAATTTCAAAATTCAGACATCAAAGTAAATGTAGTTTTAGAGAAAAAAAGCACAATGCTAGAATTAACCTTCAAGCATAAAGGGACAGTAAATGTGCCTTGTGATCTTACGAGTGAGGATTTCGATATGCCGATAAAAGGAGGTATGAAATTGATTGTTCGTTTTGGAGAGGTCTTTAATAATGACAATGAAGAATTGCTTATTTTGCCTTTTGGAGAGTTTGAGATAGACATTGCGCAGTATATATATGAAATGATTGCGCTTTCTGTGCCTCTAAGACGGGTTCATCCAGGAGTGAAAGACGGGAGTTTAAAAACGAAAGCTCTTGAAAAACTGAATGAGTTGACATTAAAAGAACAAACAAAAGAAAAAGAAGAAAAAGAAGAAGAAAATATTGACCCACGTTGGGACAAATTAAAGCAACTATTAACGGATAAATAATATAGTAAAATGGCGCATCCTAAGAGAAAAATCTCCAAAACAAGAAGAGATAAGAGAAGAACACATTATAAAGCTACTGTAGCTCAAATCGCTACTTGCCCAATTACGGGTGAAGCACATTTATACCACAGAGCCTACTGGCATGAAGGTAAAATGTATTACAGAGGACAGGTTGTTATCGATAAGTCTGTAGCTGTTGCTTAATGCATTTTTTACAAATGATATTTGAACTCTCACTATGTGAGAGTTTTTTTGTTGTCTGTTATTTTAAATAAATTAAAGAGTTCTATAACAGAGGGTTTAGGATTTTTTTTGTAATTTTCAACTCTTTTAAACGTTTTATTAAATGGCAACATTTGATAAAAAATATTCGAATACAATGAATACAATTACGGCCGCAATCACCGCTGTAGGAGCTTATGTTCCTGACTTTGTACTTTCAAACAAGGTTCTTGAAACAATGGTTGATACAAACGATGAGTGGATTACCACTCGAACAGGTATAAAAGAAAGAAGAATCCTTAAAGATAAAGATAAAGGAACCTCTTTTTTAGCTATTAAAGCAGCTCAAGATCTATTAGCGAAAGGGAATATTGATCCTTTAGATATTGATTTAATAATAATGGCAACTGCAACGCCAGATATGCCTGTGGCTTCTACAGGAGTATATGTGGCTACTGAAATTGGAGCTACAAATGCTTTTGCGTATGATTTACAAGCAGCATGCTCAAGTTTTTTATACGGAATGTCTACCGCAGCTGCCTATGTTCAATCCGGAAGATATAAAAAAGTACTCTTAATTGGGGCTGATAAAATGTCTTCTATCGTAGATTATACCGATAGATCTACTTGTATCATTTTTGGAGATGGTGCAGGAGCAGTATTATTCGAACCTAATTATGAAGGTCTAGGATTACAGGATGAATATTTAAGAAGTGATGGTGTAGGTCGTGACTTTTTGAAAATTGATGCCGGTGGATCGCTTCATCCAGCTTCATTAGAGACGATTAAAGAGAATCGTCATAATATCGTGCAAGACGGTAAAACGGTTTTTAAATATGCTGTTACCAATATGGCAGACGCAAGTGAGTTGATTCTAAAAAGAAATAACTTGACTAATGAAGACGTAGACTGGTTAGTGCCACATCAAGCAAACAAGCGTATTATTGATGCTACGGCCAGCAGAATGAATTTAGAAGAATCTAAGGTTTTGATGAACATAGAAAAGTATGGAAATACTACTTCGGCTACTTTGCCTCTTGTTCTTAATGATTTCGAGCACTTATTGAAAAAAGGAGACACAGTTGTTTTTGCTGCATTTGGTGGCGGATTCACTTGGGGATCTATTTATTTAAAATGGGCATACGACAAAAAATAAATTTAAACTAAAAACAAATAATTATGGATTTAAAAGAAATTCAGAACTTAATCAAATTTGTAGCAAATTCGGGAGTTGCAGAAGTTAAATTGGAAATGGATGATGTAAAAATCACTATCAGAACAACTTTAGAAGGAAATGTAACTGAAACTACTTATGTTCAACAATTACCTGCTCAAGGTCAACTTCAGCAAGCTTTAGCTCCTCAAGCTGCGGCACTAGCAGCACCAGTTGCAGCGGCACCAGTTGCTGAGGATTCTAAATATATCACTATAAAATCACCTATCATTGGAACTTTTTATAGAAAACCATCACCAGACAAAGCTGTTTTTGTTGAAGTAGGAAATACAATTTCTAAAGGAGATGTTCTTTGTGTTATTGAAGCAATGAAATTATTTAACGAAATTGAATCTGAAATTTCAGGTAAAATCGTAAAAATATTGGTAGACGATATGTCACCGGTAGAATTTGACCAACCTTTATTCCTGGTAGACCCATCTTAATTAATTATAAATTATGAATTATAAATTATGAATTGATCATACCATCATTCTTAATTTTAAATAATTCATAACTCATAACTCATAACTCAAAATAGATGTTTAAAAAAATATTAATTGCAAATAGGGGAGAGATAGCACTTCGTGTTATCAGAACTTGCAAGGAAATGGGCATAAAAACAGTAGCTGTTTATTCTACTGCTGATGCGGAGAGTTTACATGTGAAGTTTGCTGATGAGGCTGTTTGCATAGGACCACCTCCTAGTAACTTGTCTTATTTGAAAATGTCAAATATAATCGCAGCCGCAGAGATTACTAATGCTGATGCGATTCATCCAGGATACGGATTCCTTTCTGAAAACTCTAAGTTTTCAAAAATATGTCAGGAACATGGAATCAAATTTATTGGTGCAGCTCCTGAAATGATCGATAGAATGGGAGACAAAGCTTCTGCAAAAGCGACCATGAAAGCTGCAGGTGTTCCATGTGTACCAGGTTCTGACGGATTGTTAGAATCTTTCGAACAAACTCAGGAATTAGCTAAATCATTTGGTTATCCAGTAATGTTGAAAGCTACTGCTGGTGGTGGTGGAAAAGGAATGCGTGCTGTTTGGAAAGAAGAAGAATTGCTAAAAGCTTGGGAAGGTGCCCGTCAGGAATCGGCCGCTGCTTTTGGGAATGACGGAATGTATCTTGAAAAACTAATCGAAGAGCCTCGCCATATCGAAATTCAAATCGTAGGTGATGCTTATGGAAAAGCCTGTCACCTTTCTGAAAGAGACTGTTCAGTACAAAGACGTCATCAAAAATTGACAGAGGAAACACCTTCACCGTTTATGACTGACGAATTACGTCAAAAAATGGGAGAAGCTGCGGTGAAAGCGGCAGAGTTTATTAAATATGAAGGAGCAGGAACAGTAGAATTTTTGGTGGACAAACACCGTAACTTCTATTTCATGGAAATGAACACCCGTATTCAAGTAGAACACCCAATTACGGAACAAGTGATTGATTATGACTTGATTCGCGAACAAATTTTAGTTGCTGCTGGTGTGCCAATTTCTGGAAAAAACTACTTGCCTCAATTGCACAGTATCGAATGCCGTATTAATGCTGAGGATCCTTATAATGATTTCCGTCCTTCACCAGGAAAAATCACGACGCTTCATATGCCAGGTGGACATGGAGTTCGATTGGATACTCACGTATATTCAGGTTATACAATTCCGCCAAATTATGATTCTATGATTGCTAAATTGATTACTACTGCCCAATCACGTGAAGAAGCAATTAGTAAGATGAGAAGAGCATTAGACGAATTTGTTATTGAAGGAATAAAAACTACCATTCCTTTCCACAGACAGTTAATGGATGATGAACGCTATATAGCGGGAGATTATACCACAGCTTTTATGGATACTTTTAAAATGATAGATCCACAATAAAAATAAAAAAACCTTGCTTTCGCAAGGTTTTTTTATGTCTAAAAAAAAAATCCCGAAATAATTTTCGGGATTTTTTGTGGTTTATTCTGAGATTATACGCCCATTTTTTTAGCAATCTCAGCTGGGATTGCAGCTTTGTGTACCATAAAAGCAGTAGTCTTATATTTCACATAATTTTTAGTTACATAAAGGTATCCTTTGTAATCATTAGTCGTACCCCAAGAATTTTTAACTACATAGTATTCTTTTCCTGTTTGATCTTTGGCAAGTCCCACAATGTGCATCGCATGATCATCAGTAGTTTGGTAGTTATCAAATGCTTTTTGACGTAATTCAGTAGTGATTTCTAATTCTGCTTTAGGGCCGTTAAACATGTTTTCTTTTTCTTCAGCGGTCATGTCTTCCATGTTCTTATTTGGAACATATGCAACACCGTTTTTCCAACTGAAACTTTTTTCGCTAACATCAGATGCCCAAGCTACGGTGTATCCATTCTTTAATGCATTGTCAATGATATTAGTCATATCGTTTAATTTTACATTGTAGATTTGATCTAAAGACCAGTTGTCCGGTACCATCATAGTCGTTTTAGCGTAGTATGGAGAATCTGTAAATGATGATATTTCGATATAATCAGCTGGGTTGATTCCTACTATTTCTTTAGCGAATGTTTGCGGAGTGTAATTCTTTCCTTTGTAATTGAAATTTTCCGGAACTTCTCCTAGGTAAGAATCGATTACAGCAGTATAGGCTTTTATCCAATTTGGGGTTAACTCTCCATTAGGATTTTTTACTACAGCAGCTAATACCCCTTCGATAAGAGAGCCCATTTCGGCAAACTTATTTTTAGAAGTTCCATAGTTTAAGCCCGTATAAATTTCTTGAGGCAATGCTCCGTATTTAGCGTACATATTGATAACATCATGCAGCGCGCCACCGTCACCAAGAGTTATGGCTCCGTGCATGCGTACATAATTTTTACCTTTTTCTATGTAAGTATTACGAGCTGAAAAAATCTGAGATAGTTCAACCGGTTGTTTGCCTAATCGAATCATTTCAGATTCTAGGTACGAATTAGTGCAATAGCTCCAGCAAGTTCCAGAAGAACCTTGGTTTTTTATCGAAGTATTAGCCAGATTGATTACATCTGTAAATTTGAAACTTTCTTTGCTTTTTTCGCTGGCGTTAACTTTTAGCGAATTTACCAGACCGTCTTGTGCCGAAATGGTATTTACACCTAACAAAAATGCTGAGGCAATAAAAAGACTTTTAATTGGGAATTTGTACATATTCTAGAATTTTAATTTTTATTGTTGGTCGCAAAATAACAAAAATGTTACTTACTAATTAGATTTAGTCTGCAAGTATTAATAGTTATAATGTTTCTTTAAGCCATTTGTAAAATTCTCCTTGCCAAACTTGGGCATTTTGTGGTTGTAAAACCCAATGATTTTCTTCTGGAAAATAAAGGAATCTGCTTTTTATTCCGCGCAATTGTGCCGCTTGAAAAGCTTCTTGTGATTGTCCAATTGCAACTCTGAAATCTTTCCCTCCTTGAATGATTAAGATAGGAGTGTTCCATTTGTCTACTAAATTAATTGGGTTGAATGTAGTATATGTTTTTTGAGCTGCTGCATTGTCTTTTTCCCAATAAGGACCTCCAAAATCCCAGTTGTTAAAGAAAACTTCTTCGGTAGTTCCAAACATACTTTGCGTATTAAAAACACCATCGTGAGCAATAAATGTTTTAAATCTATTGTTGTGTATACCGGCTAAATAAAACACTGAGTAGCCACCATAGCTGGCACCAACGCAACCTAAACGAGATTTGTCTACATATTTTTCTTTAGTAACATCATCAATCGCCGAAAGGTAATCATCCATTACTTGTCCGCCCCAATCTTTACTGATTTGCTCATTCCATTCTACACCATGTCCTGGCATTCCTCTACGATTTGGAGCTACGACGATGTAGCCATTAGCAGCCATCAATTGAAAGTTCCATCGGAAAGAATAAGATTGTGTTAAAGCACTTTGCGGCCCTCCTTGACAATATAACAGCGTTGGGTATTTTTTTGTTTTATCAAAATTAGGGGGAAGGATTACCCAAACTAACATTTTTTTACCGTCTGTTGTGGTCACATATCTTCTTTCGGTTTTGCTTAACGCCAAGGAATTATATACTTCGGTGTTGACATTAGACAATTGTTTCCAAGTTTTTTCCTTTAGATCAAAAGAGAAAATTTCTGAAGCATGGTTCATGTCAGTTCTGGTAACAATAAGACTGTTTCCGGAAAAACCCACCATATCATTCACGTCAAAATCACCATCGGTAATTTGATTAACATTATAAGCGATTTTAGTAAGCCCAGGAAAATTAACTTCAAATAGTTGTTTTGTTCCGTTAATTGGAGCCAGAAAATAGACTTTTTTTCCGTCTTTGCTCCAAAGAAAACTATCAACAGTACCATCCCAACTTGCGGTTAGGTTCATTTTTAGTCCTTTGAAATTGACAATAATGTCATTTTTGTCTGCTTCATAACCGTCGCGTTTCATTTGCAACCAAGTCAAATAACCCGCAGGAGAAAATTGTGGAGCGGTGTCATAACCTGGATTTTCTTCTGTTTTATTAGTGGTTTTGCCAGTTTCCAGATTGTATTCGTAAATATTGGTGTCAGTAGAAATGGCATATTGGGTTCCTGCTTTTTTCTTACTTACATATATAATGTTTTTGCTGTCAGGAGACCAAATGTAATCTTCGTCACCACCAAATGGTTTTTGTGGGCTGTCGAAATTTTCATTGCCCATAATATCCGTTCCTACCGCATCTGGGGTAGTTTCTTTGTAGAAAACATGATTGTATTTTCCTTCGTTCCAAGTATCCCAATGACGGTAGTCTAAGCCATCGTAGATTTGAGCCTCTGATTTATCCATTTTAGGATAAAAATCCTTACCTAGCACTTTGTTCAGTTTTACCTCTTCATTATAAACTAGGTAATTGCCATCTGGAGAAATATTCTTGTCTGTCAATAAGTCTTTTATTTCAGAAACTTCTGTAGGTACACCTCCGTCTATAGGAATAATATAGAATTTTGAATTGGATTTGTTTTCTTCAACCGAAGGAGTTGTTACTTTGTAAACAACATTTTTGGCGTCTTTAGAAATGCCTAAAGGAGTAACTCGGCCTAGTTTCCATAGCAGCTCCGGTGTCATTACATTTTGACTAATTGCATTTAAACTCATCATTGTCAGTGTTATAAAAAATAGTTTTTTCATAAAAGTGTTTGTTTTTTAAGAATTTAAAAGTAATGATTTTATTCTAAAAAGACTCAGGGGATTATGTTAACTCTTTTTATTTTACATTAGACTAAAAATATTATTTTTATAAAAATTTATCAGATGCAACTAAGTTATTGGGAATTAAAAAATTGGTTCACTGATGTGGATTACACCGTGGTGGGAAGTGGCATTGTAGGTTTGCATGCGGCTTTACGTTTGCGAGAGAAATTCCCAAAAAGTAAGATACTGCTACTCGAAAAAGGGATGTTGCCACAGGGAGCAAGCACTAAAAATGCTGGTTTCGCCTGTTTTGGAAGTATTTCGGAAATTATAGATGATTTAAAATCGCATTCAGAAGAAGAGGTTTTTAATCTGGTTCAGAAACGCTGGAAAGGTCTCCAATTGTTGCGAAACCGACTTGGGGATGCAGCGATAGATTTTAAACCTTACGGCGGATATGAATTGTTTTTAAAGGAGGATACGAGTTGTTACGAGGAATGTGTCAACAAATTGCCTTTTATAAATGAAATTTTAAAGCCCCTTTTTAAGGCCGATGTGTTTGCGAAAAAAGGAAATCGTTTTGGTTTCAACGGTATTCGTGAAGATTTGATTTTTAATCCTTTTGAAGCCCAGATTGACACTGGGAATATGATGCAGGCCTTGTTAAAACAAGCAGTTTCTGAAGATATATTAATTTTAAATCAACAGACAGTTACTTCTTTTTTCGACAAAGGAAATGAGGTCGAAATAGCGCTGGATGATTTTAGTTTTAGGACAAAGAAAGTTTTATTTGCCACTAATGGTTTTGCTGATGCGTTAACCGATGAAGGAGTGAAGCCAGCCAGAGCCCAGGTTTTAATAACGGAGCCTATTGAGGATTTAGGAATAAAAGGTACTTTTCATTTAGACAAAGGTTATTATTATTTTAGAAATATTGGAGATAGAATATTACTTGGTGGTGGGCGAAATCTTGACTTTGAAGGAGAAACCACAACTGAATTTGCTCAAACAGAAATTATTCAAAATAGATTGGAACAATTATTAAAAGAAGTAATTTTGCCCAATAAAGATTTTAAAATTGCCCACCGTTGGAGTGGTATCATGGGAATTGGTAGTAGCAAGAGTCCTATAGTTTCACAATTATCAGAGAATGTGTATTGCGGAGTACGATTAGGCGGAATGGGAGTAGCAATAGGAAGTTTAATAGGAACAGAATTAGCAGATTTAGTATAATGGCAACAAAAATTACACAAAAGAAACCCACTAAAAAACCCGTTAAAAAAGAAACTACTAGCTTTATGAGTAAGTTAAGCCGGCTTTTGTTTAAAATGATGTTGTGGTTCTTTGGACTTTCTTTGTTTTTTGTGGTCCTCTATAAATTTGTACCGGTTCCCTTTACTCCTTTGATGGTTATTCGTGCCATCGAAAATAAAACTGCCGGTAAAGAAGTGTACTTTAATCACAATTGGGAACCCTTGGAGAACATCTCGATTAATTTGCAAAAAGCCGTAATCGCCAGCGAAGACGGAACATTTTTGACTCATAATGGTTTTGATTTTAAAGCGCTGCAAAAGGCCTATAAAAATAATGAAAGAGGACGCAGGATAAAAGGTGGGAGTACTATTTCGCAACAAACAGCCAAAAATGTGTTCCTATGGCAGGGACGAAGTTACCTGAGAAAAGGATTAGAGGCTTATTTTACCGTTTTAATCGAATTGATTTGGGGCAAAGAACGCATTATGGAAGTGTATCTGAATAGTATCGAAATGGGCGATGGAATATACGGAGCGCAAGCGGCGGCTGAACATTGGTACCGCAAAGACGCTGCTAATCTTACACCGATACAAGCGGCAGGAATAGCCGCAATTTTGCCCAGTCCAAGAAAATATAGAGCAACTAGCTCTTCAACTTACATCAATAATAGAAAGGCCAAAATTGTTCGGATCATGAGAACTGTGGGGAAAATTAATTATTAGATGATATTTAAAAAAGCGCTTTTCGTCTTTATGGTATTGGTTTCTGCCATTGTAAAAGGGCAAGACAAAACTATCGAAATAGGGCTTGTAACGGACAATGATTTGTATACTTCTTCTAAGAATGATATGTACTACACCAATGGTTTGGAGGTTTTTTATAGGTATTTAGCTAAAAATAAGAGCAATAAAATCCATAAGATAATTTCGGAATTTAGAATAGGTCAGCATATTTATAATCCCAGAAGTATCAAATCAGAATCAATTGAAAAAAACGATCGTCCTTTTGCAGGATATCTTTTTGCCGGAGCGGGAAAGACCTTCTTTTATCAAAATGAATCGGTAATAAAAGTGAGTTTTCAATTGGGGTTTATCGGTTCTAATTCATTTGCCGAAGAGACACAAAGAGGATTTCATTATTTTTTTAATTATGAGTCGGTAGAAGGCTGGAAGAACCAAATTAGAAATACAATAGTAATTCAGTCTCATTTTTTGTTTTCCAAAAAAATATTTTCAGAGCAAGATACTCCCGTTATTGATTTTTACTCTCAAACAAAGACTGATTTGGGAATGGCATTTACAGGAATTTCAACTGGTTTTTTGACCAGAATTGGATTCAAAAAATTGGTTCCGATCTATAATTCTAATTTTTACGGAGCGTCTGTTGATAAAGATTCTCGCCAAATAAGGAGTGAGTTCTATTTTTATATTCTTCCGAGTATTAACTATCAGTTGTATGATGCCACAATTCAAGGTAGTCTTTTTAATAATGACAGTCCGGTGACCTATGATTTAATTCCTTTTCGGTTTAATGGCGAAGCGGGTTTAAAATACCGCAAAAACAATCTCAATTTATCCTACGCCTTTGTTTATAGAGGAAAGGAATTAAAGCATGATGTTAATACGGGATATTTTTATGGGTCAATTGGGATTTCTTACTTATTTAAATAGCGTTTTGTTGATGTAATTAATTACCATAATAAAATAAGGATTAAGAAACCAATTTCTCTTTGGTAATTCTATCTACAACCAAAGCAATAGCGGCATCTCCCGTAACATTGCATGCAGTACCAAAACTATCCATTGCAATATATAAGGCAATCATTAACCCGATCATTTCATCATTAAAACCCAACATAGATTGCAAGATTCCCACTGCTGCCATAATTGCTCCTCCAGGAACTCCGGGCGCTGCAACCATTGCAATTCCCAGCATAAATATAAAACTTGCAAATAGCGTAAAGTCAAACGGCATTCCATGTAAAATCATTAATGCAATTGCACAAGCTGTAATTTTCATAGTACTTCCAGACAAGTGAATAGTAGCGCATAATGGAATTACAAAACCAGCAATTTTCTCAGAAACGCCATTTTTTAAAGTCTGTTCCAGGGTAACGGGAATAGTAGCTGCTGAAGATTGTGTACCCAATGCAGTGAAATAAGCAGGCATCATTGTGAGTAATAATTTAAAAGGATTCTTCTTTGTAACTATACCTGCAATAGTATATTGAAGAAGTAATAAGATAATATGTAAGGCGAAAATCACACCGATAATATTAATAAACACCGAAAGAATGGAAAATACTTTTCCACTAAAGGACATACTTGCAAATATCCCCAAGATGAATAAGGGCAATAGCGGAACAATTACGTTTGCTATTAATTGCATTATAATCGTCTCGAAATCTTTTACTACTAATTTCAAGCTTGATTTTTCTTGATAGGATAATCCTAATCCAATAACAAAAGCAAAAACTAAAGCAGTCATAACATCTAAGGCAGGAGGAATGCTAATAGTAAAAAAAGGAGTTAATTCCGGGGCTGAACTTCCAATTTTAGCTACATTATTGACATGAGATTCTAGAAGTTGTGGAAATATACCCGAGGTGACGAAATAAGTCATAAAACCCGAAAATAAAGTCGATCCATAGGCAATTGCGGCGGTAAGCAATAATAATTTACCTGCGCCTTTTCCTAAATCGGAAATAGCCGGCATTATTAATCCCATTATAATTAATGGAATAGCGAAATTTAAAAACTGTCCGAAAAAAGCATTAAATGTTGTAAATACCCTGTTTATAGATTCGGGTAAATACAGTCCGAAAACAATACCTAGAACGATGGCAAGAAAAACTTTAAACAGTAAGTTCGAAAATAAATGCTTCATGATATATGCTAATTTGTAAAAGCCTCTAAAGGCTTCGTAATAGATTATTTTTAAGTTGGCGAATATACTGCCAATGTTCTGAACAAGCGCACTATGATTCCAGTTTTTTCAAAATTAACATGCTTAAACCTAAGTATATTAATGATTTACTATAATTATTATTTTTACCCAAGTGCTTGTTTTAAAGAAAAATCCGCTTATTTTTTAGTGAATTAGTTGTTAATGATGCTTTGGTTTGAATAAATAAAGTACATTATGATTCCTTTTTTTATAGTTTAGTTGTAGTTTTAATCCATTATTATATTATATTTGCGCCATAATTGGGGGATTAGCTCATTTGGCTAGAGCGCTTGCCTGGCAGGCAAGAGGTGACCGGTTCGAATCCGGTATTCTCCACCAGAAAAAAAGGCTTTGCAGCAATGCAGAGCCTTTTTTTATTTTCTTAGGTTAAACAATTTCAAGTTCAAAAAAAGTATCTTTAATCTGAATATTTTTAACTTTACCGCAAAACAATTCAAAATGTCCGTACAAGATTCAAATGGTTCGTTAACCACAATAATCAAAAATAAAATCGCAACACTTCAATTTGCACATCCGGCAAGTAATTCTTTTCCGCGCCAGTTGTTAGATCTTTTAACTGCCGAACTGAATAAGTTAAGTGAAAATAGTGAGGTGTCTGTAATTATTTTGAAAAGCGAAGGATCTGGAGCTTTTTGTGCTGGGGCTTCTTTTGATGAACTTTTGGCGGTGACTAATCTGGAAGAAGGCAAATATTTTTTCTCAGGATTTGCTCATTTGATTAATGCCATGCGCCGCTGCAAGAAAATAATTGTAGGACGCGTTCATGGAAAAACAGTTGGAGGAGGTGTGGGAATTGCTTCGGCCTGTGATTATGTTTTTGCAAGCAAGAACGCTTCAATTAAGTTATCTGAACTGGCAATAGGGATTGGTCCTTTTGTAATTGAGCCTGCGGTTTCGAGAAAAATAGGCAAGACGGCTTTGGCTGAGATGACTTTATCGGCTCACGAGTGGAAGTCAGCTGATTGGGCTTTAGCCAAAGGACTCTACGCGGCTACCTATGAAAAAACAGAAGAATTAGATGAGGCATTAGTTAATTTTTGCGCCAAACTAGCGAATTATAATCCGGAAGCTTTGGTGGAGATGAAAAAGGTTTTTTGGGAAGGGACTGAAAATTGGGATCAAGTATTAATAGACAGGGCAGCAATTTCCGGGAAGTTAGTTTTGTCTGATTTTACCAGAAATGCTTTGGAACAATTTAAAAAACAGTAGACAATGAAGATTATAGCTCTTGTTCAGGAAGTTGATATTGCAGAGAAATTAAAAACTGCACCCGATGGTACTTATCAAATTGGGGTGCTCATAGGCTCCTTTATCCCTTTTGTTGTTTTAGCGGGATTGGCTTACTGGATGTATGCTTCTGCAAAAAAAAGAGACAAAAACGGTTAATTATTCACTAAATTTGTATTCAAAATTAGATGGAAATGAGCAAAATCAGAATCACAAAAAAATTTAGTTTCGAAACCGGTCACGCCTTATATGGTTATGACGGCAAATGTAAGAATGTTCACGGGCATAGTTATAAGTTGTCGGTAACCGTTATCGGTAGTCCTATAGAGAATAGAAACGATGTCAAATTTGGAATGGTGATCGATTTTACCGATTTGAAAAAAATCGTAAAAGAAGAGGTTGTAGATCAATTTGACCATGCGACTGTTTTTAATGAAACAACTCCTCATGTTGAATTGGCCGAAGAATTAAAAAACAGAGGGCATCACGTAATTCTGGTAGATTACCAGCCTACGAGTGAGAATATGGTTGTCGATTTTGCCAAAAGAATTAGTAGTAGACTGCCTGAAAACATCAAGCTTTTCTCTTTGAAACTGCAAGAAACGGAGTCTTCTTTTGCTGAATGGTACGCCAGCGATAATTTTTAATTCAATTTTGACTTTTCAATTTCATGCAATTAGCCAATAATAAAAAGATATATTTTGCCTCCGATCAGCATTTTGGTGCGCCTACAGCCGAATTGAGTTTTCCCAGGGAACAGCGTTTTGTGGCTTGGCTTGACGAGATAAAAAAAGATGCCGAAGCTATTTTTTTATTAGGAGATTTATTCGATTTTTGGTTCGAGTACAAATCGGTGGTTCCCAAAGGATTTGTAAGAGTTTTGGGTAAATTAGCAGAAATTAGAGACAGCGGAATCCCAATTTATTTTTTCGTAGGAAATCACGATTTGTGGATGGAAGATTATTTCCAGAAAGAATTGAATATTCCGGTTTATCATGATAACAAAGAGTTTACTTTTGGAGATAAAACGTTCCTTATTGGTCACGGTGACGGAAAAGGACCCGGAGATATGGGCTACAAACGCATGAAAAAAGTTTTCACTAATCCATTTTCGAAATGGCTATTCAGATGGTTACATCCCGATATTGGTGTGCGTTTAGCCCAATACCTTTCGGTGAAAAACAAACTCATTTCTGGAGCCGAAGACGTTAAATTTCTTGGTGAAGACAATGAATGGTTGATTGTGTATTCCAAAAGGAAATTGGAAACTAAACACTACAATTACCTCGTTTTTGGGCATCGTCATTTACCTATGAAAGTAACGGTAGGAGAGAACTCCGAATATGTGAATCTAGGCGACTGGATTAGTTATTTTACCTATGGTGTTTTTGACGGAGAGAATTTCGAAATCAAAAATTTCGAAAACTAATTCATTCCCACCCCAAACAGATAGTCATCTAGATTTATTTTAAATAAAGTGCCTTCGACCAGATCCTTTACCGCAGTTAGTTCTTGCAAGGAAACAGCCAGATCAATTTGAATGCAAGGCGTTTTCAGTAAAAACTTATGACAATTATTTTTTAGTTCACAATCTTCACAAAGACTATTTTGAGCAAAGCTCTCTTCAATGCAGTGCCTAAATTGCTGCAGTTCCTGCTTGTTAAAATAAAATCCGGTTTCTCTGAAAATCAATTGTACTTTGTCAATGACCACTTCATTCTGTTTTCTCCAGTAAAAAGAAGTCCCCGAGTCATTGTAATATATTTGTTTTATTTCTTTCATTTGAAAAATGTTTGAAACAAATATAGGTATTATTTGTAATTATTCTAAATAAAGAATTTGAAATTATTCCTGATTTTCGTGTTCTTCCAGATCTTTTGTTAAATCTAGTTTCCTAAAAGAAGGAGAGACCATTCCTGTAGTCAAAACAACCAATAATGTCATACTTCCGCCAAAGACTACTGCGGTAACGGTTCCCATTAATTTTGCAGTCAATCCGCTTTCAAAAGCGCCTAATTCATTAGAGGAACCTACAAACATCGAATTTACTGCCGAAACTCTGCCTCGCATATGATCGGGTGTTTTTAATTGTAGAATCGTTTGACGAATGACTACCGAAATACCGTCGAATATACCGCTTAAAAATAAAGCAATCAGCGATACCCAAAAAATGGTGGAAACCCCAAAGACTATAATACAAATTCCGAAGCCAAATATGGCTGATAGAAGTTTCATTCCCGCATTTTTACTCAAAGGGATGTAAGCAGTAATAATCATGGTCAAAAAAGCACCAACGGCTGGCGCTGCTCTTAGAAATCCAAAACCTTCGGGTCCTACTTTTAAAATATCTTGAGCAAAAATAGGCAGCAGAGCTATAGCACCACCAAAAAGTACCGCTACCATGTCTAATGTTATAGCGCCTAAAACGGTCTTGTTGTTAAAGACAAATTTGATTCCTTCGGATAAACTTTGCATAATCGGTTCGCCAATTTTAGGGTTCAAAATAGGCTTTTTTTCAATCTGTGATAAAGCAAGCAAGGCAAAAAGGGAGCAGGCAAAAACCGTACATAACGACCAATGCACACCAATGAGGGTTATTGAAAATCCGGCGACAGCAGGTCCCACAACCGAAGCAATTTGCCAAACCGAACTGCTCCAGGTGGCTGCGTTGGGATAGGCTTTTTTAGGAACGAGTAAGGAAAGTAACGAAAAGATCGTTGGACCGAGAAAAGCTCTGACTAAGCCACCCAAAAAAACCAAGAAATAAATAGAATACAAAATAGTTTTTGTCGAAAAATCACTTACTACAGATGGCCAAGTCAATAAAAACAGTCCAAAACTAATTACGGAAAAGGCCAAAATACATTTCACTAAAAGACCTTTTTTTTCCTTTTGATCTACAACATGACCGGCAAATAAGGCTAAAGAAAGAGCGGGAATCACTTCCATTAATCCGATGATTCCCAGTGAAAGAGGGTCTTTGGTAATGCTATAGACTTGCCATTCAATAATGATAAATTGCATAGACCAAGCGAAAACCATAGCAAAACGCAGCAGTAAAAAAGTGTTGAATTCTTTATAACGCAAAGCAGCGTAGGGATCTTTTTTATTACTCTTATTTGAATTCATTATTTTATACTTTTTAATCTCAATTGAACAGAAACTTTCCCGTTCCATTCATTTTCATCAATACAGTAGGCTGCTTGAAAGGGTTTTTGATTTGTAGTTAAATCTATTTTATTACCTAATCCGAAACCGATTGCCGGAATTCCTTCAGAAGTATTTTGTTTTAGAAAGAGTTTCAAATGCTCGTCTTCAGCACCTAATTTTTTAGCATAACCGGTATCTTTTACATTTTTGCTCAAGAAAACCGGTGTCATATTTTGTGGGCCAAAAGGTTCAAATTGTTTTAAAATCCGAATGAGTTTTGGAGTGATATCCGAAAAGTTGATTTCGGCATCAATCTCGATTTCCGGAGTTAACATATCCGGATGAATGGTTTCCTGAACCTGTTTCTCAAAAGCCTCTTTGAAAATGGAATAATTTTCTTCCTTCAATGTCATTCCAGCGGCATACATGTGTCCGCCAAATTGCTCCAAATGTTCCGAGCAGGCATCAAGGGCATTATAAACGTCAAAGCCTTTTACAGAACGGGCCGAAGCAGCATATTTATCGCCACTTTTTGTGAAAACGAGTGTAGGACGATAATAGGTTTCAATCAATCGGGAAGCGACAATTCCGATAACGCCTTTGTGCCAATCTTCTTGATAAACTACGGTTGTAAATCGTTCTTGTTCTTGATTTTTTTCAATTTGCTGAAAAGCTTCTTTGGTAATCTGTTTGTCCAGATCTTTACGATCTGAATTATATTGTTCTATTTCCGAAGCAAATTGTTGGGCTTGCTCAAAATCAAATTCAGTTAATAATTCCACGGCATGATTGCCATGTTTGATTCGGCCGGCTGCATTGATTCGAGGTGCAATGATAAAAACGACATCGGTAATATCTAAAGTCTGTTTTTTTATTTGATGAATCAGAGCTTTAATTCCGGGTCTTGGATCGCTATTGATTACTTGCAATCCAAAATAAGCCAGCACTCGGTTTTCACCTGTCATCGGGACGATATCGGCGGCAATGGCGGCGGCAACCAAATCTAAATAAGGTACTAAATCGGCAATGGTTTGATTTCTGTTCGCGCCTAAAGCCTGAATCAATTTAAAGCCAATTCCGCAACCGCACAATTCATCATAAGGATAGTGGCAATCGTCTCTTTTTGGATCCAAAATAGCAACTGCTTCGGGCAATTCATTTCCGGGTCTATGGTGGTCACAAATGATAAAGTCGATGTTTCTCTCTTTTGCGTAAGCGACATGATCAATTGATTTTATACCGCAATCTAAGGCGATGATCAACGAAAATCCATTGTCATCGGCAAAGTCAATTCCTTTGAAGGAAACGCCATAACCTTCGTCATAACGATCCGGAATATAGGTAGCCACATTTGGGTAATAGCTTTTTAAATAGGAAGAAACGAGAGAAACGGCCGTGGTTCCGTCAACATCATAATCGCCAAAAACAAGGATGCGTTGCTGATTTTCGATCGCTTTTTCTATTCGCCCGACCGCTTTATCCATGTCTTTCATCAAGTAAGGATCGTGCAGGTGATCTAGCGATGGGCGGAAAAAAGCTTTAGCTTCTTCGAAAGTTTCAATGCCGCGTTGCACTAATAAAGTGGCCACAAAATCTTCCACATTCAAGGCTTGCGCCAAATGCTTGATTTTATCTTCGGAAGGTTTTGGTTTAAGAGTCCAGCGCATTTGATTTTTGATTGAGGATTAACAATTTTTAATTTGGGATTTTACCTTCAAAAATTCTTAAATAATTTACTTTAATTCTAAAGGACTTCCATAAAATGAAATTCCGTCCCAACCATGGGTAATAAAGTTGCGAATATTTTGGTGATTGGTTCCTTCCGGATCTCCCAATACTTCTTCACGGTAATAAGCACCAAAGCAAGCTAATGTCTCGGCTTGGGATAAATTTTGCAATTCGGCAAAAGCAAATAATTTGCAAGAACCGGAGTTTTCTCCTGCCGCATTGTGCTGTAATCCATTTTCGAATGCAGTTGGAGTAAAATTGTAATTTTCTTCAATCACAGCTATCGTTTCTGAGAAAGTAATTGCTTCTGGTGTTTGTTTTAATTTTGAGATAAAATCGGCTATATTCATTTTTCGAGTTGTTATTCTTCTTCTTTTTGGAATTTATTTTTTTTGGCTTCTTTAACGATGGTTTTGCCGGCTACGACCACAACGATTTCTCCTCGCGGAGCTGTTTTTTCAAAGTGAGCCAAAACTTCTTTAGCTGTTCCACGGCGGTTTTCTTCGTGTAATTTAGAGAGTTCTCTGGAAACACAAATTTGTCTGTCTTCACCAAAATAAGTGATGAATTCCGCTAGTGTTTTTACTAATTTATGGGGAGAAACATAAAGAATCATGGTTCTTGTTTCTTCGGCAAGTTCTAAGTATCGGGTTTGGCGGCCTTTTTTTTCAGGAAGAAAACCTTCAAAAACAAATTTGTCATTGGGTAGTCCGCTGTTTACCAAAGCAGGAACGAATGCCGTGGCGCCAGGCAGACATTCTACCTCAATTCCATGTTCTACACAAGCACGAGTCAGTAAAAAACCAGGATCAGAAATCGCTGGAGTTCCTGCATCAGAAATTAATGCGATGTTCTCGCCGCCTTTTAATCGGGAAATTACATTCTCGATCGTTTTGTGTTCATTGTGCATGTGGTGGCTATGCATGTGTGTGCCAATCTCAAAATGCTTCAATAATTTTCCGCTGGTACGGGTGTCTTCGGCAAGAATCAAATCGACTTCTTTTAGAATCCGGATGGCTCTAAAGGTCATGTCTTCAAGATTGCCTATTGGCGTGGGAACGATATATAATTTTGACATATACTTTTTTAAAGGAATTTTTTCTCGATGATATCCATGAAACGCTCTTCGTAATCGGCTTTTCCTTCCCAGTTATTGTAATCTGGTTTTACCATTTCTTCGATGAAATTTCTGGTTTCGTAAAAGTTGTCAAAAGTGATTAATTGGTTCAAAACGCGGTTGTAATCCTCATTACTGTTCCCAAAAAGGTGTTTTACAAAGGCAATTTGATCATTCAAGTCAATGTTGATTCCTTTTGCAAGTTTATCATTTAGTGACAGGGATTTTGGCTCTGCACTTTCAGATTTGGTTTCAATATTTTGTTCCGGTTTCTTTAGTTCAGTAGCAATTTCTTCTACAGCGTCAAATATTGGAGTAGTAGGAACGGCTTCTACCTCGTCCACTTTTACAAAAAGAGTGTTGTTGTAATTTCCGCCCAATAGATCTTCAAACGAGATTTGTACCGCTTCCGGTTTTGCAGGGGTTTCTATTTCTTCTGATAGTTCAAAGGCGGCTTTGAATTTTTCAGGAGCTTTTTCATTTGAAATTTCTTCTTCGTCTTCTTTAATATCTTCAATAGTTTCATCAGTAACTAAACTCTCTTCATTGGATAATGCTACGGCATCGATTTCCTCGTCGGTTTCGCTGATGGATTCAAGGCTCTCTTTTTTTTCTTCTAAAGTTTCCTCGGTATTTAATATTTCTTCCGCAGTGTTTGTCTCAATAGCTGCTTCAATTGTTTTCTCTTCAACTTCCAGATGTTTTTGCTCGATTTCGGCTAGAACGGCTTCTTTTTCGACAGTTTCTTCCGAAGTTGTTTCAGTTGCCAAATTGATTTGGGTGATTTCTATTTCTTCAACAGCAGCTTGGGCATCTTTTTCAAAAAAAGATTCGATTTCTTTTTCAATTTCGGCATAGCCAATGGTAGGTTTTACATCACCATAATGCGTGTCCACAAAACGAAGCACAGACAGTTTTTCGTATAATTTTTGAGTTTCCAAATACAATTGGTTGATATCAGATTTATTCTTAAGTTGTAATATTCTGTGTGCAATGCTGATTAAATCGGCTTCCAATTTTTTTTTCATAACGTTTAAATTATAGTATGTATGGTGTATCTCTTTGTTTTTCTGTATTATGCTTAAGGAAGTAAGATTCCTCTGGAGGTAACATTTAATTTTTAATTAAGTGTCCACAAATCTTCGAATTGATAAAAATTTTCTACTTTTGAGACCATGTAAAAGTATAAAATACATGTCGGTTTATTACGATACAAAGTAATAAAAACTATTCATTTTTTAAGTTAGAAAAATACGAAATGTTTCTCGAAAATACAGTAAATCATAAAGAGCAATTTGGTTGGATCGAAGTAATTTGTGGCTCGATGTTTTCGGGTAAAACAGAGGAATTAATCCGTCGACTCAAAAGAGCGCAATTTGCTAAGCAAAAAGTGGAGATTTTCAAGCCAGAAATTGATACCCGTTATCATGACGATATGGTGGTATCACATGACGCCAATGAAATTCGTTCTACGGCAGTTCCTGCTGCGGCCAATATCGCCATTTTGGCTCAAGGTTGTGATGTGGTAGGAATTGATGAGGCTCAATTTTTTGATGACGAAATTGTTCGGGTTTGTAACGATTTAGCCAATCAGGGAATTCGCGTTATTGTGGCAGGACTCGACATGGATTTCAAAGGAAATCCTTTTGGACCTATGCCGGCACTTATGGCTACTGCCGAATATGTGACAAAGGTTCACGCCGTGTGTACGCGCACCGGAAATTTAGCCAATTATAGTTTTAGAAAAACGGATAATGATAAATTGGTGATGCTGGGCGAAACAGAGGAATACGAACCATTGAGTCGTGCCGCTTTTTATCATGCGATGCGAAAAGATCAGGAGGGAAAGAAGTAATTCATAGAATGGAATATAAAAAAAGGAAAGATATTGTCTTTCCTTTTTTTATAAAAGCTAAAAAACCATTAAAAATTTTAGTTAATTAAGTTTTATCTTGATCTCTCTTAAATTTTTAATGGTTTTGAATTAATATTCAGTGTTCTTATATTTTTTTTCGCATTCTCGCCACAGGAATATCCAGTTGTTCTCTGTATTTGGCAATGGTTCTTCTGGCAATCGGATAGCCTTTTTCTTTTAGCAATTCGGCCAACTGATCATCAGGAAGTGGTTTTTTCTTGTCTTCGTCTTCAATGATGTTTTGAAGAATTTTCTTGATTTCCAAAGTAGAGACATCTTCACCTTGGTCATTTTTCATTGCTTCCGAAAAGAATTCTTTGATCAATTTCGTTCCATAAGGCGTCTCGACATATTTACTGTTGGCTACACGGGATACGGTAGAAATATCCAATCCCACCAAATCGGCGATGTCTTTCAGGATCATCGGTTTTAGCTTGGTTTCGTCACCATCCAAGAAGTATTCTTGCTGATAATGCATGATGGCATTCATGGTTACAAAAAGGGTTTCTTGGCGTTGACGTATGGCGTCGATAAACCATTTGGCCGAATCCAGTTTTTGCTTTATAAACTGTACAGCATCTTTTTGTGCTGAAGATTTGTCTTTAGAATCCTTATAGGTTTGCATCATTTCCTGATAGTCTTTTGAGACATGCAGCGAAGGCGCATTCCTTCCGTTCAAAGTCAATTCCAGTTCGCCATCTACAATTCGAATGGCAAAATCAGGAACTACATTTTCGGTAACTTTATTGTTTCCGCTAAAAGCGCCACCTGGTTTTGGATTTAGTTTTTCAATTTCATGAATCGCTTTTTTAAGCTGTTCATTCGAAATGTTATATTTTTGAATGAGTTTGTCGTAATGTTTTTTGGTAAAAGCATCAAATTGATTTTCGATAATATCGGTTGCCAATGCTACAGATTCTGTAGGTGTTTTGTGCTTCAATTGCAATAACAAACATTCCTGTAAATCCTGCGCACCTACACCAGACGGTTCCAGTTCGTGGATGACATGGAGCATTCTTTGTACCGTAGCTTCATCAGTATAGATTGCTTGGGTAAAAGCCATGTCGTCAACAATATCGGGAATGCTTCTGCGGATATAACCCATGTCGTCAATGCTTCCTACTAGAAATTCGGCAATGTCGCGCTCCTCGTCCGTTAGGATAAAAGTGTTCAATTGATTGATTAAATCCTGATGAAAACTGATAGGCGCCGCCAGTGGAGATTCACGATCTTCATCATCATCACTGTAGTTGTTGGCTTGCGTTTTGTAATCAGGGGTGTCATCACTGCTTAGATACTCGTCAATATTGATGTCATCGGCTTCAATTCTATCCGATTCAGCATCATCATAGTCATCATAATCTTCGTTCTCAAACTCCTCTTTTTCGTAATCATCTTCTTCTTTTCCTGCTTCTAGAGCCGGATTTTCATTCATCTCTTCAACTAAACGTTGTTCAAAGGCTTGCGTAGGCAATTGAATTAACTTCATCAGCTGAATTTGCTGTGGAGATAATTTCTGGGATAATTTTAAATTTAAGAATTGCTTTAGCATGTATTTTTGTTTGAAAGTTCAAAGTTTCAAGTTTCAAGTTGTGAGAACCTGAAACCTGAAACCTGAAACATTTTTTGAAACTTTTTTCTTCTTAGAATTCCGCGTTCATTGGTGTTCTTGGGAAAGGAATTACGTCACGGATGTTGGTCATTCCAGTTACAAAAAGCACCAATCTTTCGAATCCAAGTCCGAAACCGGAGTGAACAGCGCTACCAAATCTTCTGGTATCCAAATACCACCATAATTCTTCTTCGTCAATTCCCAAGGCTCTCATTTTTTCGACCAAAACATCAAAACGTTCCTCTCTTTGAGAACCTCCTACGATTTCTCCAATTCCAGGGAAAAGAATGTCCATGGCGCGAACTGTTTTTCCGTCTTCGTTCAAGCGCATGTAAAACGCTTTGATATTGGCTGGATAATCAAATAGGATTACTGGGCATTTGAAGTGTTTTTCAACCAAATAACGTTCGTGCTCTGATTGTAAATCAGCGCCCCATTCCTTGATGATATAGTTGAATTTTTTCTTTTTATTTGGAGTTGAATCTCTTAAAATGTCAATTGCTTCGGTGTACGAAACACGTTTGAAATTGTTTTCTAAGACGAAATTTAATTTTTCCAATAGAGCCATCTCGCTTCTTTCGGCTTGTGGTTTAGACTTTTCTTCTTCCAGTAATCTTCCTTCTAGAAATTTCAAATCATCCTGACATTTGTCCATCGTGTATTTAATCACGTATTGGATAAAATCTTCGGCCAAGTCCATGTTATCGTTCAAATCGTTGAACGCTACTTCGGGCTCAATCATCCAAAATTCAGCCAAGTGACGAGAAGTATTTGAATTTTCGGCTCTAAAAGTGGGTCCAAAAGTATAAATTTGGCCTAAAGCCATTGCGAAAGTTTCTCCTTCTAATTGTCCTGAAACCGTTAAGTTAGTTTCTTTTCCAAAGAAATCTTCTTTGTAATCGACTTTTCCGTCTTCGGTTCTTGGCGTATTGTCAAATGGCAAAGCGGTAACTTTAAACATTTCGCCAGCACCTTCGGCATCTGATCCGGTGATGATTGGCGTATTTACATACACAAAACCTTTTTCTTGAAAATAGCTGTGAACCGCAAATGACAATACCGAACGTACTCTCATAATGGCACCAAAAGCATTGGTTCTTACACGTAAATGTGCATTTTCACGCAAGAATTCCAAGGAGTGTTTCTTTGGTTGCATAGGGAATTTCTCCGCATCCGAGTCGCCTAGGATTTCCAGTTTTGAAACCTGTATTTCAAATTTCTGCCCGGCACCTTTGCTTTCTACCAAAGTTCCAGTTACCGAAACCGCGGCTCCAGTGGTAATTCTTTTTAAGGTTTCATCAGCAGTATTCTCAAAATCGACTACACATTGTATATTGTTAATGGTAGAACCATCATTCAAAGCGATAAATTGATTGTTTCTAAAAGTTCTTACCCATCCTTTTGCATTTACTTCATGAAGCGTTGAGCTGCTGTTCAGCAAGTCTTTAACTTTTGTATGTCTCATTTTATGTATATTGTTGATATTAAAATTGTCTCCTATTCGAACTGCAAATATAATCGATTTGTTGTTATTTTTCAGGAGCTATTTCCCGCTATTCACTATATCTTTTACTTTTTAAAGAAAAAAAGTAAAAGGATGCCGTTTCTATCGGGGCTAAACGAATGGAGTTATTTAGAACTTTTTCGTTTCTATTGTCATTCCGACGAAGGAGGAATCTATTCAAACAAGGAATTAAGAAATTCTAAATTAGGGTTAATCGTTTTGATTAGATTGATTTTTTTCTCCCTACGCCAGCCTTTAATTTCTTTTTCTCTAGCAATCGCCTCCTGAATCCAAGTGAATTTCTCAAAATATAATAAATAATGGACATGGTATTTTGATGCAAAAGTTTTATTACCCATTTCTATGTTTTCTGTATGTTGTTGCAATCTTATTTTTAGATGATTTGTTACACCTGTGTATAGAACTGTTTTGGCTTTGTTTGTGATAATATAAATAACCTTCTTGAAATTGCATAGACTATTTTTAGGTTAATTACTTTATGGAGATTCCTCCTTCGTCGGAATGACAAAATGCTTGTTTTTTTTTCTTTATTAAAGTATCTGAGAAACGACAAACTTGTCATTCCGACGAAGGAGGAATCTACTCAAACAAGGAATTAAGGAAATCTAAATTGGGGAAAAACGTTTTGATTGGGATTATTCGTTTTTACTATTGCTCGATTTTCTTGAGTTGAAAAGAAAAAATCCTTTTGTACCTGAGTTGGTTCAAAAGGATTCTGCTATTTTTATTGAAATTTAGCAAATTTCATTTATTATATGCAGTGGAAACATTTCATAAGAATGTTATTTGCTTTTTCTCTCTAATTCGTCAAGGGCTTCGTCTGAATGTTCCAATATATCAATTGTAGGTTCGATAAATTCCTGCTGATTAGCCAATGTTTTGTTTAATGTCAATACCAATGAAGGCAGCAAAACAAGATTAGATAACATACCAAAACATAAAGTAATGGCAACTAAGCCTCCAAGTGCTACTGTTCCTCCAAAGCTAGAAAGCATAAATACAGAGAAACCGAAAAATAATACGATAGAAGTATAGAACATACTGATACCCGAATCTTCAAATGTAGCAAAAACAGATTTTTTTATTTTCCAGTTGTTTCTTGCCAGTTCCAATCGGTATTGTGCTAGGAAACGCAGGGTGTCGTCTACTGACATTCCAAATGCGATACCGAAAACCAATAAGGTAGACGGTTTTAATGGAATTCCCAAAAAGCCCATCAGGCCTGCAGTCATCAATAAGGGTAGTAAATTAGGAATAATAGATACTAATACCATTTTGAAAGAACGGAACATGATAGCAACTAAACCGCCGGTTAATGCAAAAGCAAAAAGCAATGAGGATAATAAATTGTCAAGCAGGTATTTTGTTCCCTTTTGGAACACCGATGCCTTTCCGGTAATAATCACTTCGTATTTTGGGGAGGGGAAAATCTTATCGACTTTTTTGCGAATTTGAGACTCGATGCCTTCCATTTTTTCGCCGTTCTCATCTTTGATAAATGCAGTCATTCGCGCAATGCTCCCATCATCAGTGATGTAGCTTTTGAGCTGATTGTCTTTTGACTTGTTGAGCGAATTTTTAATGTAAGGAATTAAGAATGTTTCTTCCTGTGAAGAAGGCAATTCGTAAAAATCAGGATTCCTGTTGTAGTAGGCTTGTTTGAAACTTTTGGCCACATTAACAATCGACAGCGGTTTAGAAAGTTCCGGAATGTCAATAATTGTTTCTTCTAATTCTTCCATTCTTCTCAGATTGGTAAGTTTCATTGCCCCATTTTCCTTTTTAGTGTCAATCATTATTTCGAGGGGCATCACACCGTCGAATTCTTTTTCGAAGAAACGGATGTCGTCAAAGAATTCGGTTTTTTTAGGCATGTCTTCTATAAGGCTTCCTGAGATTTTAATTTCATAGATGCCTATAATTCCGAAAACCAATAAAATTACCGAAGTTACATATACGCTAAAACGTCTGTATTTTACAGTATTGATAATCCAATTGAAAAAAGAAGTCAGCGATTTGCGTTCTAAATGATTGAGATGTCTTGGTATTGGAGGAGGAAAATAGCTGAAAAATATTGGTATAATCAATAAACTTAGCATGTAAATAGCAAGAATATTGATTGTTGTTACTACTCCAAATTCTTTAAGCAGCACATTATTAGTTATGATAAATGTTGCAAAACCCACAGCAGTGGTTATGTTGGTCATAAGAGTAGCCGTTCCGGTTTTGGTAATGACGCGCTGGAGTGCTTTGGCTTTATTGGCGTGTTTGTAGTATTCCTGATGGTATTTATTGATGAAGAAAATGCAATTTGGAATACCAATTACAATTACCAATGTTGGTACTAAAGCAGTAAGTACTGTTATTTCATAACCCATTGCTCCCATAATCCCGAAAGACCACATTACTCCAATAATCACAATAAGCAAAGAAGTAAGAGTAGCTCTGGCAGAACGGAAGAAATAAAAGAAAATAAGTGAGGTTACTAATAATGCAGCTCCTATAAACAGGCCAATTTCATCAGTTATAGTCTTGGCATTAAGTGTTCGGATGTAGGGCATGCCCGAGACATGAGGTTTAATACCTGTTTCCTTGTAAAATTTATCTATTTCAGGAATAAATTTATGAAGAATATATTCTTTTCGAGCTTTAGTATTGACAATCTTTTTATCCAAATAAATGGCTGAACGAACTGCTTCTGTTTTTTTATTAAAAAGTAAGCCTTCATAAAAAGGAAGATTTTTAAAAAAATCTGATTTCAATTGGGTTAAGTAAGCGGCATCGTTTACTTTTTCAGCATTTACAAATGGTTTTAATTCAAAAGTTTGCAAGGAGTCATTTTTGACTAATTGCTGAAGATTGTCTACGGAAATTACCAGACTTACCTCTTTGTCACTTTTGATTTTTTCCATAAGTACACTCCAGGCTTTGAATACTTTTGGAGTAAATAGCTTCGGATCTTTGGTTGCTATTACGATTAGGTTTCCCTCTTCGCCGAAGTTTTTAAGAAAATAATCGTAGTCCACATTCACCTTGTCATCTGCCGGGATAAGATTGGCTTCAGTTTGAGTAAACTTTACGTTTTTCCACTGCAAAGCAAATAGAATTGTTATTAAAACAATTCCGCACAAAATAATTATTCTATTTCTCAGGATTGTTCGGGCTATTAACTCCCAAAATCCTAAACTAAGCCACTTGATCATAATTCCTTTTTATCGACCGCAAATGTAGTTAAAACAGCTATAAATCATGGGGTTTCTGTTAAACTTTTTGTCTTGTAAGGCTAATAATACAAGGGCTTTTTTTTATTTTACAATAAAATAATTTTGTGAGTTATAAATTATATATTTGATTTTCTCAACTTTGCTTTTTTAAGTTGACGATTTCTATTTAAAAACAAGTATGAAGAATTATAAAAACGCATTATTTTATTTTGGTGTTACGGGTGGTTTTACCGCATTAATCTATTGGATAATAAAGAAAGGAAAACATTTAGAAGCTCGCGAAACCATTGTGGTTCCTGAATCTGGAAAGGCCTCTTGGGATGACTTTATAACATCAATGCTGCATAATTTTCAGGATCCTTTGGCTATTCTTTTGGTGCAAATTATTACCATTATTTTGGTGGCTCGCTTTTGCGGTTGGATTTTTAAGAAAATAGGGCAACCTTCCGTAATTGGCGAAATTATCGCAGGAATTGTTCTTGGACCTTCGTTGTTAGGGATGTATTTTCCGGATTTTTCGGCGGCATTATTCCCGGTAGAATCCTTAGGGAATCTGAAGTTTTTAAGTCAGATAGGATTGATACTTTTTATGTTTGTCATAGGAATGGAACTCGATTTGAAAGTATTGAAAAACAAAGCCAATGACGCTGTTGTCATCAGTCATGCCAGTATTGTTATTCCATTTGCTTTAGGAATTGGACTTTCATATTTTGTGTATAATAGATTTGCTCCCGAAGGCGTAAAATTTCTTTCCTTTAGTTTGTTTATGGGAATTGCCATGAGCATTACCGCTTTTCCTGTTCTAGCACGAATTGTTCAGGAAAGAGGCATTCATAAAACCAGATTGGGTGCTATTGTTATCACCTGTGCCGCTGCTGATGATATCACGGCTTGGTGTTTATTGGCTGTTGTAATTGCAATTGTAAAAGCAGGAACTTTTGTAAGTTCATTATACATTATAGGTTTGGCAATGATTTACGTTGTAGTTATGCTTTTTATAGTAAAACCCTTCCTGAAACGAATTGGAGATTTATACGGTTCAAAAGATGCGATAGTCAAACCAGTAGTGGCTATTTTCTTTCTGATACTTATCCTTTCTTCGTATGCTACAGAAGTGATAGGAATTCACGCCTTATTTGGCGCTTTTATGACCGGTGCTATTATGCCGGATGTTCCTAAATTCAGAACCATATTTATAGAAAAAGTAGAGGACGTTTCGGTTATTCTTCTGTTGCCTTTGTTTTTTGTTTTTACAGGTTTAAAAACAGAAATCGGACTTATAAATGATCCTTATTTATGGAAAGTGACGGGTTTCATCATTTTGGTAGCTGTTGTAGGTAAATTTTTAGGAAGTGCGCTGGCAGCCAGATTTGTTGGACAAAACTGGCGCGACAGTCTCACCATAGGCGCTTTGATGAATACCAGAGGATTAATGGAATTGATTGTTTTGAACATAGGATTAGAACTCAAAGTGTTGACTCCGGAGGTTTTTACGATGATGGTGATTATGGCATTAGTAACTACATTCATGACAGGTCCGGCTTTGGATTTAATTAATTTTGTTTTTAAAACTAAGGAAAGTTCTGATGCTGAAGAAATCACCAATCAGAATAAATATCGAATATTAATCTCGTTTGGGAACAACGAAAAAGGGAAATCGCTTTTGCGATTGGCTCATAGTTTGATGAAAAAACAAAAAGAACAATCGACCATCACGGCCATGCATTTATCATTGAGCGATGAGATGAACCCTTATAATATAGAGGACAAAGAAAAAAGCAGTTTTATCCCTATTGTGAAAGAATCAAAGGTTTTAAATCAGGAAATTACGACCATATTTAAAGCAACAACGGATATCGAAACAGAAATTGCCGATGTTGCAAATCAAGGAGATTATGATTTGCTTTTGGTAGGTTTAGGGAAATCAATTTTTGAAGGAACCATCCTAGGAAAAGTAATTGGTTTTACCACAAGGATAATTAATCCGGATCGATTGATTGATAAATTTACGGGTAAAGAAGGGCTTTTCGAAAATTCACCATTTGATGAAAGAACAAGGCAAATTATTTCTAAAACAAAGATGCCTATAGGAATTTTGATTGACAAAGAACTGCAAAATGTAAATCAAGTTTTTATTCCAATTTTCAGTTCTGAGGATTCCTTCCTGATTGATTATGCTCAAAAATTAATTTATAACAATAACTCTAAAATAATGATTTTGGATGTGAATGGACATGTAAACACCAATTTTGTTATGGAAAGTGCCATAAATTCTTTACAACAAAGGTATCCTAATAATATTGGTTTAATAGAGGATAAAATTATCAAAAAAGAATTTTTGGCAGAACAGGATTTAATGCTAATTAGCCTTGAAAGTTGGAAAACATTAGTGGATTCTCGAAGTGATTGGTTGAGTGGTGTTCCTTCGGTTTTAATTTTGAAACAATAAATATGAGTTGGATTCTGTTAATATTAGGAGGTTTATTTGAAGTAGGTTTTGCTTCTTGTTTGGGAAAAGCCAAAGAGACAAGTGGTATGGTCTCGACTTATTGGATGCTAGGCTTTCTGGCTTGTCTTAGTATAAGTATGGTGTTGCTTTACAAAGCGACACAGGAATTGCCTATAGGTACGGCTTATGCGGTTTGGACTGGTATTGGCGCTGTGGGAACAGTGATAGTAGGAATTTTTATATTTAAGGAGCCAGCCACTTTTTGGAGGATTTTCTTTTTAACCACGCTAATTGCTTCAATCGTAGGCTTGAAATTTGTGTCGAGCCATTAAACGTTTATAGTCCTAAATTAAAAACAAAACTCAGTTTGATGGCAATATTGTCCTCAAACTGGGGTAGGCCGTTTGGACCATAGCGATAAAAGGCGGTCAATCCTAAGCCGTTCAAAATTTGATTGAGCTCAATTCCGGATTCAAAATAGCCTTTATTTAGGGTTTTGTAATCCAAGCCCAGATGTTGTTCCGGTTTTTGTAAATTTCCCCATGCCATTCTGGAGACTAAGACTAAGGATGGCTTTACTTTTGAGAAAAGCGCAACTCGCTTGAAGCCGTGTTTGAATTGGAAGTAAACAAATTCGCTGGAGAAAAACTCATTGAAATACATGGTTTCAAAGCTGTTTCTTCCTGCAAAAGTGATTCTTTGTATAATGGTTTCTTTCGTGATATTATTAGGCGAGGTGTTGTACAAATGGGTCAGTGGAACATCGCCTAAGGCATATCCGGCTTCGAGAAGTAAATTGGTTTTTTGACCGTTCAAGTATTTCTTTTCAAATTCAGTTTTAAAGTCAATTTTGCTGAATTCAAAATCATTGGCGGCTATTTTTGGCAAGGATTGGGTAAATTGAAAAGTGAATTTCGGGAAACGTTTGTCTACTTCAATTCTGCCGTTTGGCGTTTGCATGTAATCGCTAAAAGGATTCCATTGCAATGAAACCATCGCTGCTGTTATTACATAATTAGTATATAAAGTACCGTCATGATTAAAAGTATAATTGAATTTAGGCTCGATAGCAGAGCGAGAAAGTTCCCATTTGCTTTCGGTTTTAGGAATGATTTTGGTTTCTAAAAAGGTTTTCCAGCTCACATAATTGTAAAAAGTACTGATGTTTATGGGTCTTGGATCATAGAGTTTGAAGGGTCTTTTTTCAATAGAATATAAGGTGCTCGCAATCTCTCGAACATCGTCAGTATAGGAAGCGCCAATCCATGAATTAGAAAATTTACCTACTCGGGCAGCTATGCCTAAATTGTATTTGAATTCCCCGTCTTTTGTGCCATAAGCAGCATATCCATCAATTCTATATGTTTTGGAGAATCTTTCATTTGTGGTCCCGCCAATCCCGAGTCTGAAACCTTCGTAATTATTGTAGCGAAATATTCTGCGTAAATCTAAGTCAATAGCGCCCATTGGAATATAGCCGTTGACTACTTTTCTTCCAAAACGGATTCTGCTTTCAATTCGCTTTTTGATAACGATGCTATCCAAAGCCAAATAGGTTTTTTGGCTTCGAATGTCTAGGCTGTCTTTTCTGTAAGTGTTCCAAAAACTTTCGGGTTGGTCAATGGCATCGTCTTTAATTTCAATCGAAATGCTACTTTTTTTAATTTCGACAGGCACATTGTACTGGAAGTCGAAGTTATTAGTTTCAGAAAGAAGGTAAGCATAATCAGTAGCCGTTTTTTTTCGGGCTTTGAAATCTTTTTCGACGTCGCCATCAAATTGTATGGTGCCGCCAAGGATTTTGATGTCATCATCATTTTTTCCTTTAATGATTTTAAATGTCTTGCGTGTTGGGAACCAAATATTTTCTTCGGCAATGTACTGGAAGTCATGAATTCCGCTGATGTCAAGAACCCCTTTTATCCGCATGATGGCTTTAGAAATGGCATAACTGCTTTGATCGATGTATAGAACGCCTTCTAGGCCAGATGCTTTTCTTTTCTTTTTATTTTTGAAATACACCATATAAGAGTTTCTTCCATCTATGGAAATGGTATCCAATAATTTGTAGTTGTAGTCCTTAAAAGCGTCTTTTGCGAGAGGGCTGTTGTATTTGGTTTCAAAGAGTTCGTAACTGGAATCGTAAATGGAGAAGGATTGTAAATTGAAACCAAGGATTTCGTAAATGGGTTGTTTAAAGCCGGCCATTTTTGTCCCTAAAATAGTTTCTTTCAATTTATGATCGGCGTATTGATATTGAGATACTTTTTCGGTTTGAAATAAGTGCTGCTTGTTTATGATTTCCTTAAACTTATAAGCCGAAGAATCTATTTTAGAGAATACTTTTCCTATGGATTTTTCCACAAACACAGAATCTATTTTCCCAGAAATGGAGTCAGGATTAGCGGTAACGATGAGTTTGTTATACGATTTGAAATCAAAACTCTTTAGTCTCTTTTGAGGGTTGTTGTTGGTTTTGTTCTCAATTGTCTTCTTTATTATGGCAAGAGCGGGATTTTCCCGCGGAATTACAACTTCGTTTAAATCATTGCTTTTGGGTAAAAGTAAAACGGTATAATAATTTTTATTTTGTTCCATAACAACCTTGACGGTTGTAAAACCAAGATAGGAAATTCGGAGATTTGAGATGGCTATTTTTGAAAAAACGGTAAATTTTCCGTCCACATCTGTAACGGTATTGGATCCGTCATTCGAAATAATTGTAGCAAAAGGTAGCGGTTTATGGGTTACAGCTTCTTTGACAATTCCATTGATTTGAAATTGTGCCTGTAGTGAAAGCGTAAAGAATAAGAGCAACAGCCAAAAATGCTTCATAGATACCGTTTTAGTACAAAACGATTCGAATTTCGTTTTGTTGCCGCAAAAATAAGAATAAAAAAATCCGTCTGCTTATTTAAGCGAGACGGATTTTTGATATTATTAATCAAAACTTAAACCTTCATAATTTCGGCTTCTTTTACTGCAAGAAGTTCGTCAATTTTTTTGATAAAACTATTGGTTAAGTTTTGGACTTCTTCTTCGGCACTTTTACAGATATCTTCTGAAGTTCCGTCTTTTTCTAATTTTTTAATATCAGAGTTAGCATCTTTACGAGCATTTCTTATCCCTATTTTTGCGTCTTCTGCTTCTACTTTTGCTTGTTTGGCTAATTCGCGTCTTCTGTCTTCTGTCAAAGGCGGAACGCTGATGATGATCAAATCACCATTGTTCATTGGGTTAAAACCAATATTGGCAATCATAATCGCTTTTTCGATGGTTTGCAACATGTTTTTTTCGAAAGGTTGCAAAGTAATCGTTCTTGCATCAGGAACGCTGATTTTGGCTACTTGAGAAAGTGGCGTAGAGGAGCCGTAATAATCAACAAAAACGCTTCCTAACATGGCAGGAGATGCTTTTCCGGCACGAATATTTAAGAATTCTTTTTCTAAGTGAGCAATAGAACCTGACATAGATTCTTTGGTACTATCTAATATAAATTCAATTTCTTCAGTCATAGTCTTTTTATTTAGTGTTTAGTAATCACTGTTCAGTTATCAGTGCAAACTGCAAACTGACAACTGAACACTGTTAACTATATATTTACTTCAGTTCCTACGTTTTGTCCTTCACAAATTTTTAAAAGGTTACCTTCTTTGTTCATATCAAAAATTACAATTGGTAATTTGTTTTCCTGACTCAAGGTGAAAGCGGTCGTGTCCATTACATTTAATCCTTTTTTAAGGACGTCTTCAAACGAAATGGAATCAAATTTTAAAGCAGAAGCATTTTTCTCAGGGTCAGAATCATAAACACCATCAACGCGTGTTCCTTTCAATATTACATCGGCATTGATTTCAACACCACGTAGAACAGCTGCTGTATCTGTTGTAAAATAAGGATTTCCGGTACCGGCGCCAAAAATTACGATTCTTCCTTTTTCAAGATGACGCACCGCTCTTCTTTTGATATAAGGTTCAGCAATAGCTTCAATTTTCAATGCGGTTTGTAATCGGGTTAGCATTCCTTTGTCTTCTAAGGCGCCTTGTAGAGCCATTCCATTGATAACGGTGGCAAGCATTCCCATGTAATCACCTTGCACTCTGTCCATTCCATTACTTGCGCCCGCAACTCCTCTAAAAATATTTCCACCACCTATAACAATGGCGATTTCTACGCCTTTGTCGTGAATCTTTTTAATTTCTTCGGCATATTCGGCTAGTCTTACAGGATCAATTCCATATTGTTTTTCACCCATCAAGGCTTCACCGCTTAATTTTAGAAGAATTCTTTTATATTTCATGTGTATGTTGAGTTGTTTGGTGCAAATATAGGTATATTCTTTTTTTTTAAAAAGTGTCGTTCAAAATTTATAAATTTTGTTTCTCATAGGTATTTTTCGCCGCTTGATAACCAAGGTTGAAAATAGAATCCATCTTGAGTTTGTTGGTTTCAAATGTGCTAAAACGGCTTAGTTCTTTAGGCTCTATAATCCAGTCGCAAATGTTGAATTTTTGGCTGTTTGAATTCTCCGAAAGAATGTCGAATGCCCTATTAGTAACCGATCTTATCGAATTTAAGTCTTTGGCTTCGATCTTTTGAATCGGACTGACATAAATACCAATGATGGTCTCGCAGCGTCCCTGTAAAATATCCGTAGGAAAATGATTCAAAATTCCGCCATCGCTGTAGTGATTTCCTTTTATCTCAAACGGAGATATGATTCCTGGAAAAGCCGAGGAAGAAATTAAGGCATCAATAATTTTGGTTTCGGCTTCAAATATTTTCAATTTTCCCCTTATCATATCGGTTGCGGTGATTTGAGTCGGAATTTTTAAATCGCCTATGACGGCATCTTGAAAAATGGAATAAAAATACTCTATAAAGGAGGAGGAATCAATTAAGCCTGCTTTTTTGAAAGTGATGTGTTTCCAATGAAAAAGATAGACGGATTTGAAAAATTCAAGAATTTCTTCGGGTGATTTTCCCCAAGCATACATGGCACCCACAATAGATCCGGCGCTTGTTCCTGCAATTCGTGAGGGGCGAATGTTTTTTTCTTCTAAGAATTTAATGGCACCTGCATGTGCCAAACCTTTTGTTCCACCGCCTGAAAGCGCTAAACCAATCGATTTTGTTTTCAGATTCATCTTTGTTTTTCTTTGGTATAAAATTACAGTTTTTGTTTATGTCAAAGTGACTTTTGTCATGTTTAAAATTAGTATTTTGTTCTAACTTTACACAAATAATTAAAAAATATGAAAGCCTCTATTGCTAAAGCCTTGTTTAAGAGTTATTCCTATCCGGAATACCGAAAAATAGTTGCTGATTTGTTGCTTGAAGAAAAATCGACGGGTAACGAACAGTCTGAAGAACTTACAAATTATAGTCACTTGAACGAGACTCGAATGAATCGTTTGGAAAAAACCTTGAAGGTATCAGACGAAACCAGTCAGAAACTGAAATCCTTGAAAAATGATTACCTATGGTTAGTGATTTCAGAAGGCTGGTGTGGTGATGCTGCGCAATTGTTGCCGATTTTTAATAAAATGGCTGTCGCATCTGAGGGTAAAATTGAATTAAAAGTCGTTCTTAGAGACGAGAATCTTGAATTGATGGATTTGTTTTTGACAAATAAAGGCCGAGCCATTCCTAAATTAATTCTCATCAACAGAGCAACTGGCGGTGCTTTGGCTCATTGGGGACCAAGACCAAAAGGAGCTTCGGATTTAATACAGAATTATAAAAAAGAACATGGTATTGTTGATGAAAAGGCTAAAACTGATTTACAATTGTGGTACCTACATGATAAGGGGATTTCAACTCAAGAAGAAATTATCGATATGATGCTTGATCTTGATAATGTTGCCGATCAGGAAGAGTGATTGGTTTTTTATTTTAGTTAAAATGAGCAATAGCACTGTTAGTCAAAATAACAACAGTGCTATTGTTTTTTAGAGATTTAAGATTATTTGGGGGCTAAATTCTCTTCGAAAAGTGTAACTTCTATGGCATTTTTCACGTCATAATCACCAATTTTAGTTCGGCGTAAAGCAGTCAGGTGAGAACCGGATTGCATCGCCTTACCAAAATCATAAGCAAGAGAGCGAATGTAGGTTCCTTTGCTGCAAACTACTCTGAAATCTATTTCTGGAAGTGCTATCCTGGTAATTTCAAATTCATGGATAGTGGTTTTTCGGCTGGCTATTTCAACCTCGACTCCTGCGCGAGCATGCTCGTACAAACGAATTCCGTCTTTTTTAATAGCCGAAAAAACAGGTGGTTTTTGATCGATTTCGCCCAAAAATTGTTTCACCGTTTCGTGAATTAAGGCTTCGTTAATATGTTCTGTTGGGAAAGTTGCATCAATTTCCGTTTCTAAATCATAGGAAGGAGTCGTAGCTCCTATGAAGAAAGTTCCGGTATATTCTTTGGCTTGTCCTTGAAGTTCAGAGATTCTTTTGGTGAATTTCCCCGTACAAATTAGCAATAAACCAGAGGCTAGCGGATCTAAAGTGCCGGCATGCCCAATCTTGAATTTCTTTGGAAGTCCCAGTTTGTTGATCAGCGCATATTTTATTTTGTTCACTGCCTGAAAAGAACTCCATTTTAAAGGCTTGTCAATCAGTAAAATTTGTCCGTTTAAATAGTCTTCGGGAGTTAGCAAGGGAATTTATTTTAGGTATGTGAAATAGATAAGTAAAAAAGAACCAACAATGATTCGGTACCAGCCCCAAGGTTTGAAGCCATATTTTTTTATAATTTCAATAAAAAATTTAATGGCTAAAACTGCAACGATAAAAGCAATTACATTTCCAATTAGAAACATTTTAATATTCTCATCGGATTTCAAGATGAGTTCATAGCCTTTCATTTGAGAGGTTTCGTATGTCTTTAAAAAAACCGAATAACAGCTTACCGCCAGCATTGTAGGAACCGCTAGAAAAAAAGAGAATTCGGCTGCGGCATGGCGAGTTAATCCTTGTTGCATTCCGCCAATGATAGAAGCTGCTGATCTGCTTGTTCCGGGCATCATAGCCAAGCATTGCCAAAATCCAATGGTTACTGCTTTTTTTATGGTAATGTCTTCTTCTCGGTCAACAGTTGGACTTTGAAAATGACGGTCAATAAAAAGTAATACGATTCCGCCTAGAATCAATACAATGGCAATAGGAACCGGATTGCCCAGAACGGCTTCGATTTTATCGTCAAATAATTTTCCCAGAACCAAAGCCGGAATTACCGCGGCGGCCAATTTAATATAAAAATTGAATTTAGAAAAGTCGAAAAACTTCTTCCAATACAAAGCGACTACCGCCAAAATGGCTCCAAATTGAATGGAAACCTGAAAAAGTTTGACAAAATCATCTTCTTGGATGCCAAAATAAGAGCTAACAAATACCATGTGGCCAGTTGAGGAAACAGGAAGATATTCAGTCAATCCTTCGATAATTGCAATTAGAAACGCTTGTAATGTATTCATTTTTTGAGAAAGTTTTCGGTTTTCAGTCAGTTACTAACTGAACGCTGAATACTGTTTACTGTTTACTGTTTTTTTGGATTCTTTAGAATGGCATAAATAGTGATTCCAAAACCAATTAGAACAGTAGTGGGAGCCAAACGGATTCTTCTGAAATTGAAGATTTCATCGCTGTATACATTAGGATCGTCACTTCCTCCTCCAGACATTAGAATAAATCCTAAAGCAATTACGCCAATCCCAATGAATAGAATTTTGTAATTTATTTTTCCGAAAAGGAATTCGTGTTTGTGTTCGTTGTTTTTCATGTTGTTTTTTTAAAATTCTGAAATCTAAAATCGGTAATCTTCAATCTTAAATCTAATAAAGATCGTCCGTTCTTAAGTTTAAGAATCGTTGTGTGGCAAAATGAGTACTCAACCATGTGATTAAAATCCCAATTCCAAAAACGGCCAATAAAACTAAAAGAATCAATATTTTGTCGTCAAGGATTCCTAGATCCGGGAAACTGGTTTCTACATAAATCAATAAACCAATCAATGCCAAGATGGCTAAACCGGATCCTATCATTCCTAATTTGATGCTGCGCATTACAAAAGGTTTTCTAATGAATGTTTTTGTAGCACCTACCATTTGCATGGTTTTAATGATGAATCGGTTAGAATGAATTGATAAGCGCAAGGAGCTGTTGATTAATAAAACGGCTATGAAAGTAAGGAATCCGCTGATGATTAAAATCCACATACTCACTTTCTTGATATTGTCATTTACCAGATTTACTAATTGTTTGTCGTACACAATATCAGCAATCATCGGATTTGTTCGAAGTTGTTTCTCAATTTTTACGATACTGTCTTTCACGACATAATCGGCTTTTAAGTGAATGTCGTAGGAGTTTTGCAAAGGGTTTTCGCCTAGAAAAGTCATGAAATCTTCGCCAATGATATCCGTATGCTGTTTTGCGGCAGCTTCTTTGGAAACATACACATTCGACTTGGCATAAGGAGCAATTTTTAGTTGTCCTCCAAAAGCTTTTAGGATAGTGTCATTGGCCTCGTTCTTGAAGAAGACTGTCATGGCAATTTTTTCTTTAAAATCGTCAGCCAGTTTTTTCGAATTTATAATGAAAAGACCTAATACGCCCAGTAAAAATAAAACCAAGAATACACTTAGTACTACCGAAAAATAAGAGGAAATTAACCTGCGTTTTTGAAACTTATCAAATGAAGAACTCATAGTTTATTTTAATTATGGGGTAAAAATAATAAAGAATTTCTTTATTTAAAGTTAATAACGCTCAAAGTTTTGACTTTCGTACAATAAACGTAAATTTGCCGCTTGATAATTCATTGTCGGAAAACCGATACGGCTTTGTCACTTTGCAACTTTGAACCTAATGGAAGGCTGTAGTTTAGCACAAGCAGATTCCGTAAAAAACATATTTTAAAGAGAATGAAATACAATCCGAACGAAGTAGAAGCCAAATGGCAAAAGTATTGGGCAGAAAATCAAACTTTTGCTGCATCAAATAATTCTGACAAACCAAAGCATTATGTTTTGGATATGTTTCCTTATCCATCGGGAGCGGGACTGCATGTAGGGCATCCGCTGGGTTACATTGCTTCGGATGTGTATTCAAGATACAAAAGACACCAAGGTTTTAATGTATTGCACCCAATGGGTTATGACAGTTTTGGATTGCCAGCGGAGCAATACGCAATTCAAACCGGCCAACGTCCGGAAGATACCACTCGTGTAAATATCGATGGCGGCGTTGATAAAGAAGGAAATGCAATTGCAGGATACAGAAAGCAATTGGATAAAATCGGATTCTCCTTCGATTGGGCTCGTGAAGTGCGCACTTCAAATCCGGATTATTACAAACATACCCAATGGATTTTTATTCAATTATTCAATTCTTGGTACAACAAAAACAGCGATAAGGCCGAGGATATTTCGACTTTGACGGCTATTTTCGAAAAAGAAGGGAATGCAAATGTGAATGCAGTTTGCGATGATAATATTGAGCCTTTTTCAGCTGCTGAGTGGAATGCTTTTGCAAAAGAACAACAAGAGAAAATCCTTTTGCAATACCGTTTGACTTATTTAGCAGAAACCGAAGTAAATTGGTGTCCGGGATTAGGAACGGTTTTGGCCAATGACGAAATCATTAATGGCGTTTCGGAGCGTGGGGGTTATGCAGTTATTCGAAAAAAAATGACCCAATGGAGCATGCGTATTTCGGCTTATGCAGAACGCTTGTTGCAAGGTCTGAATGATATCGATTGGAGCGAAAGCATCAAGGAAAGTCAAAGAAACTGGATTGGAAAATCGGTTGGCGCAATGGTTAAGTTCAAACTGAGTAATTCACAACTCACAACTCACAACTCACAACTTTTTGTTGAAGTTTTCACAACGCGTCCTGATACTATTTTTGGTGTGACCTTCATGACTTTGGCGCCAGAACACGAATTGGTCGCTCACATCACAACTCCGGAACAAAAAGCGGCTGTTGAAGCTTATATCGAAAAAACGGCAAAACGTTCCGAAAGAGAGCGTATGGCTGATGTAAAAACAATCTCGGGCGTATTTACCGGAGCTTATGCGGAACATCCGTTTACTAAGGAGCCAATTCCGGTTTGGATTGGCGATTATGTTCTCGCAGGTTATGGAACAGGCGCTGTGATGGCGGTTCCTTGCGGAGACGAAAGAGATTATGCTTTTGCGAATTTCTTCAAAGGGCAAAACGGAATGCCCGAAATTAAAAATATTTTTGCCAATGCAGATATTTCTCAAGCGGCTTACGGATCAAAAGACAATGTGGTTATTGCCAATTCGGATTTCCTAAATGGCATGAATTATAAAGAAGCAACCAAGAAAGTCATTGAAGAACTGGAAAAATTAAACCAAGGTTACGGGAAAATTAATTATCGCCTGCGTGATGCGGTTTTCTCCCGCCAAAGATATTGGGGAGAACCCTTTCCGGTGTATTATGTAAATGGCTTGCCACAAATGATTGATGCGAAACATTTGCCTATCATCTTGCCGGAAGTTGAGAAATATTTACCAACAGAAGACGGTTTGCCGCCTTTAGGAAACGCCTTAGTTTGGGCTTGGGACAGTGTTCAGTGCGCAGTGGTTAGTACACAGTTAGTGGATAATAAAACGATTTTTCCATTAGAATTGAACACCATGCCAGGTTGGGCAGGAAGTTCATTTTACTGGATGCGCTATATGGATCCACACAATGAAAATGAATTTGCCAGCAAGGAAGCCTTGGCTTACTGGGAAAGCGTGGATTTATACATTGGCGGAAGTGAGCACGCAACCGGTCACTTATTGTATTCTCGTTTTTGGAACAAATTCCTAAAAGACAAAGGTTTTGCGCCAACAGAAGAACCCTTCAAAAAACTGATCAATCAGGGAATGATTTTGGGAACGAGTGCTTTTATGTATTATATATTTTACTCGGTAATTAATCAAGAGACGGGAGATGTTATTATTGATAAAAAGAAGGTCCTTATTTCAAAAGATTTGTATTGGAAAACGCTTCGAACTAACGATAAGGAGGAGATAAATAATATTGCGAGAAAATATATTTCTTCAGATGTTTTATCTGATATAGATAATGGGAAATTACATTTAATGTTGCCAATAAATTCTACACATGTTCATGTTTCTTTGGTTAATACTTCAGATGAATTAAATATTGAGAAATTTAAATCACATCCAATTTATTCTTCTGAATATAAAAACGCCGAATTTGAATTGGAAAATGGCAAATACATCGTTGGCCGCGAAGTCGAAAAAATGTCGAAATCCAAATACAATGTAGTAACTCCAGATGATATTTGTAATGAATACGGGGCGGATACATTACGTTTATACGAAATGTTCTTAGGTCCTTTAGAGCAAGCAAAACCTTGGAACACGGCGGGTATTTCGGGAGTATTTGGTTTCTTGAAAAAACTGTGTCGTTTGTATTTTGACGAAAATGGTATGATTGTAACCGATGAAGTGCCAACGAAAGACAACTTGAAATCATTGCACAAAACCATCAAGAAAGTATCGGAAGATATTGAGAATTTTTCTTTCAATACTTCGGTTTCTCAATTTATGATTTGTGTGAATGAATTATCTGCTCAAGGCTGTCATTCAAGAGCGATTTTAGAACCATTGGCTGTTGTAATGTCTCCTTATGCACCACACATCGCCGAGGAATTATGGTCATTATTAGGGCATGAAGGCTCAATTGCTGGGGTGGCTTTCCCGGTTTTTGAACCAGCACATTTGGTAGAAAGTAGTAAGGAATATCCGGTTTCGTTCAACGGAAAAATGCGTTTCACCATCGAATTGCCTTTGGATTTAACCAAAGAGCAAATCGAGGAAATCATCATGAAAGACGAAAGAACACAAAAACAATTAGATGGCAGAACACCGAATAAAGTGATTATTGTTCCTGGGAAAATTATCAATTTGGTAGGATAGTAAAGGCGCACTGCTGTGCGTCTTTACTATGAATATTTTTAAAATAAAATCCAAATTCTGACATCTGTTGGGATTTGGATTTTTTATTGGCATTAATTTAACTAATGTCAAATTGGCATTTTTTAAATTTGGTGTACAATTTGATGATTCCTTTGTAACTTTATAAAAACTAAGAAATATGGGAATGGGTTATTTAATTCTTGCAGGAGCAATTATGCTTTTTAGCTGGTTAGTTAGTTCAAGGCTAAAAAGTAAATTTGAGCAATATTCTAAATTACATTTGCAAAACGGAATGTCAGGTGCTGAAATTGCCGAGAAAATGCTGGCTGATAATGGAATTCGCGATGTTCGAGTGATTTCTACGCCAGGACGCTTAACGGATCATTACAATCCTATGGATAAAACGGTGAATCTGAGTGAGGCGGTGTACAATCAGCGCAATGCTGCGGCGGCTGCGGTTGCTGCTCACGAATGTGGTCATGCGGTTCAGCATGCAGTAGGTTATGAGTGGCTAACGATGCGTTCTAAGTTGGTTCCTTTTGTCAATGTGGCCTCTAGTTATATGCAATGGATTTTACTGGGAGGAATTTTATTGCTAAATACATTTCCGGGATTATTGTTGTTTGGGATCATATTGTTTGCTGCCACAACCTTGTTTTCGGTAATTACTTTGCCGGTAGAGTATGATGCAAGTCATCGTGCATTAGCATGGTTAGAGAACAAAAGAATGCTTACGCAACAAGAACAAGCAGGAGCTAAAGACGCCTTGAAATGGGCTGCCAGAACCTATGTGGTTGCTGCCTTAGGTTCTATTGCTACCTTATTGTATTATGTTTCCATATATATGGGAGGAAGCAGAAGAGAATAATAAGATAATTAGGCAATGAGTTAATTAGATAATTCTTGTTTTGTAAATAGAAGCCGTCTCATTTTGTAAATGAGTCGGCTTTTTTAATTTTCTAATTGTTATATTTTCTAATTATAACTGAATTTGTCTGTCAATTTGTTGGTCTAAGGAGATAAAGGTTTCTGTTCTGGAAACGCCTTCTATTGCTTGGATTTTAGTATTCAATAATTGCATTAAATGCTCATTGTCTCTACAGATAATTTTGATTAATATCGACCAATTCCCGGTAGTATAATGGCATTCTAGGACTTCAGGAATTTTCCTCAATTCTTTTACTGCTTCTAGGTTTCTGGCGGCTTTGTCAAGATAGACGCCTACAAAAGCCATGGTGTTGTATCCTAGTATTTTATGGTTTACGACAAATTTAGATCCCGAAATCACGCCTGATTGTTCTAGTTTTCGCAATCGCTGATGAATAGCGGCTCCCGAGATTCCTATTTTATTAGCAATTTGCAGGATTGGTTTTCGAGCATCCTCCATCAGGTCGCGTAAGATTTCTTTGTCGATGCCGTCAATTTCTACTGCCAGAGAGTTAATTTTCATGACTTTATTTTTGAAACTTAAAATAATAGTTTAGTTATAAATTTTAACCAAATTTAAATAAAAATCAACAGTTTTTTATGGAATTTATGATTTTAATGAATTCAGGTATAAAAAAACCATCAGCTTTGCTGATGGTTTTTTAATTTTATTTGAAACAGAATTAAGGATTATTTCCCTTTATTGGCTTCATTGATGTATTTTTCTAATGCCATTGTCATTGAAGGTGTTTCTCGAGTTGGAGCAAGGATATCAATTCTTAATCCGTGATCTAAAGCTTCTTTTTGAGTCGAACTTCCAAAAACAGCGATTCTGGTATTATTTTGTTTGAAATCTGGGAAATTTTTGAACAAAGATTTTATTCCGGTTGGGCTGAAAAACGCTAAAATATCATAATAAACGTCGGCCAAGTCAGAAAGATCACTCATTACTGTTTTGTAAAATATTGCCTGAGTCCAGTCCACTTTTAATCCGTTAAGAGTAATCGGAGCATCTGCATTCAATTGATCTGAAGCGGGTAAAAGGAATTTTTCGTCTTTGTATTTTTTGATCAACGGTGATAAATCGGCAAAATCTTTTGCGCCAACGTAAATTTTACGTTTTCTGTACACTACATATTTTTGCAGGTAAAAAGCAACTGCTTCTGATTGACAAAAATACTTTAATCCTTCGGGAATTTTGAATCGCATTTCATCAGCGACTCTAAAAAAATGATCTACCGCGTTTCTGCTTGTTAAAATAATTGCAGTATAATGATTAAGATCGATTTTTTGAAGTCTAATCTCTTTGGCATTAACTCCTTCTATGTGGATAAAAGGTCTGAAATCAATTTTAACTTTATGCTTTTGTTGGAGCTCAAAGTAAGGAGAATTTTCCACTTTAGGCTCGGGTTGTGACACCAAAATTGTTTTCACTTTCATATTTTAACTTTTCTAAGTGCTCCCTTTTGTGTACCAATAATACATAAAAAAATAAGGTGCTATTTCGAGAGTGCAAAGATATAAAATAAAATAAAACAACTTACTGAATATTAGTTTTTGATAGTTTTTTATTGAGATCAAATACGCTAATATATTGAAAATCAATATCATCAAAATAATAATTAACGGAATATTTTTTGATATGCTGTCGTAGTAGAATAGAATAACATTGATTGGGAGTATAAAAAGCCCTATATAAGTCCGATAAGTGACTTTTTGTAAGTTAAATTGTTCAACAAATTCCTCGATATTGAATGCGGTAGCAATTATTTTTTCAATCAGATATTTAGATAGGATAAAGAAAATTAAGAAGGTTATGATCTGTATGTAAAGTATCCAATCTGTTTTGGAAGCGTAACCAAAAAGACTCAACGAGAATTGAATAAAAAAGGCAAAAGAAATGACCTGAACTAAAAATAACGAAATGGTGAAACCGCTTTTGAGGTGGCTGCTGTCTCGGTATATTTTCGAATATTTATCGGAAAACAATAGATTTATAAAATCGCCAAATCGATTTTCATAAACAGATTTGGTTATGGCAATTATGGCAAACGACAGCACGAACAAAAGCGTGATCCAGTCTTTGTTTTCGGTTATTCTGGGATGAAGTACATGTTCAATCATAGCGGGGCAAAATTACTAATTTTTTGTATCAATCTTTTATTATAATTTTATTATGAATCAAATGCTATAAAAAGGTTACTTTTGCGGTGAAATTTTTTAGAAATATGAACGATTGTATTGTTATAATTCCTACCTATAACGAAATTGAAAATATCGAAAGCATTATCAGATCAGTGCTTTCGCAACACAAACTCTTTCATGTGCTTATCATTGACGATAATTCTCCGGATCATACCGCAGATAAGGTTCAGTTGTTACAATCGGAATTTAGCGGAAGGTTATTTTTGGAAAAACGAGAGAAAAAGTCCGGTTTAGGAACCGCTTATGTTCATGGTTTTAAATGGGCATTGGAGAAAAAATACGATTTTATTTTTGAAATGGATGCCGATTTTTCCCATAACCCTAATGATTTACAAAAACTGTATGATGCCTGCCATTTTGGTGATGCTGATTTGGCCATCGGATCGCGATATGTAACTGGTGTAAATGTGGTCAACTGGCCTTTAAGCCGAGTGTTGCTGTCTTATTTTGCGTCAGTTTATGTTCGTTTTATTACAGGAATGAAAATTCATGATGCCACGGCAGGTTTTGTTTGTTATAAAAGGCAGGTTTTGGAAGAAATCAATTTGAATAAAATACGATTTGTGGGTTATGCTTTTCAAATTGAAATGAAATACCGAACCTATTGTAAGAAATTTAGAATTGTGGAAGTTCCCATTATTTTTACCGATAGAACCAAAGGACAATCCAAAATGAGCAATTCAATTATTGTTGAAGCCGTTTTTGGGGTGATTTCTTTGAGATTGAAAAAGTTAGTTAATAGTTTATAATATAGAAAACAATGAATAGGGTTTTAATTAAGAATGCCAAAATAGTAAATGAAGGGGCGATTTTTGAAGGCGATGTATTAATTGAGAATGACTTAATTGTTGAGATTTCAGAAAGCATTAGTGCGAAATCATCGGATTGTAAAATCATTGATGCCGAAGGGAATTACCTGATTCCGGGAGCCATTGACGATCAGGTGCATTTTAGAGAGCCGGGTCTTACTTACAAAGGAGATATTGAGTCAGAGTCCAGAGCGGCTGTGGCTGGTGGGATTACCTCTTTTATAGAACAACCCAATACGGTTCCTAATGCGGTTACTCAGGAAATTCTGGAAGAAAAATACCAATTGGCTGCCGAAAAATCTTATGCGAATTATTCGTTTATGATGGGAGCTACCAATGATAATTTAGAGGAAGTTCTAAAAACAAATCCTAAAAATGTAGCGGGAATAAAAATATTTCTAGGTTCTTCAACCGGAAATATGTTGGTGGATAATGAAGCTACTTTAGAAAAAATATTTTCGAGTACGCCGATGTTAATCGCGGTACATTGTGAAGATGAGGCTACCATTAGGAATAATACGGAAAAATATAAGGCGGAATATGGAGAAGACGTTCCGGTAACGGTGCATCACCTTATCCGTAGCGAAGAGGCTTGTTATATTTCATCTTCAAAAGCGGTTGCGCTAGCCAAGAAAACAGGAGCGCGTTTGCATATTTTTCATCTGTCTACCGCCAAAGAAATGGATTTGTTTACCAACAAAATTCCATTGGAAGAAAAGAAAATTACAGCCGAAGTTTGTGTACATCATTTGTGGTTTACCAATGAAGATTATGCTACCAAAGGGAATTTAATTAAATGGAATCCTGCTGTAAAAACGGCCAATGATAGAAAAGTGCTTTGGGAAGCTTTGAATGATGGCAGAATCGATGTGGTTGCCACAGATCATGCGCCTCATACTTTGGAAGAGAAAAAGCAGCCTTATCTTAAAGCGCCTTCAGGCGGGCCGCTAGTACAGCATGCTGTTGTGGCTATGTTTGAAGCTTTTCATCAAGGGAAAATCAGCATCGAAAAAATTGTGGAGAAAATGTGTCACAATCCGGCTAAAATTTTCAAAATAGAAAAACGTGGTTTTGTCAAAGAAGGTTATTATGCCGATTTAGTTATCGTCAATCCGGGCTTGCCTTGGAGTGTGAAGAAAGAAAATATCTTGGCCAAATGCGGTTGGTCTCCATTTGAAGGTTTTACCTTTAAATCCAGAATTACCCATACTTTTGTAAACGGACAATTAGTTTACACGGCATTTAAGGTAAAAGAAATTAAGGCAGGAAAACGATTGTTGTTTGATCGATAAAAGCAAAATATGAAAAAAGCGATATCAATTTTTGTGCTTCTCATAGTATTGAGTAGCTGTAAAGAGAAAGTAGTAGAAAAACCGGAAAAACTTATCGAAAGAGGCGTTATGGTGGATATTATGTATGATTTATCGCTTTTGGAAGCTATAAGATATCAAAATCCAACTTCGGTAGAGAAGTATAAAACAAATCCTGCCGAATTTATCTTTAAAAAATATAAAATTGACAGCGCTCAATTTGCTCAAAATAATAGGTATTATGCTGCTGATTATGTCGAGTATAAAGCCATGTCTGATGAAATTCTAAAACGCATCGACCAAGAAAAAGCTGTTGCAGATTCTTTGGTGAAATTAGAAAACAAGAAAAAAACAAAGCTTAAAAAGGCCAAAATCGCTAAAGATTCTTTGGCTAAAAAAGATACTGTGAATCCTAAACGAACGCAGTTTAAGAAGCAAAATTTGGTAAAACAAGCTTTGCTAAAAAAAGAGGCTTTGCAGTAAGAGATTGTTAGGTTTTGAGTCTTGTAATTTCTTCGATGTATGAATCAATAGGAGTAAATTCAATATTCAGGAGGTCTTTAATTTTATTGTTTGAATAGTCATTTTTAGAATAGGAAGCTTTTGCTGTGGCTTTTGTAAATTGTCTTTTTTGCATAAAAAAAGTGGCTGAAATCCAATCCAGTCGCCAAACCATTTCCATCAAAAAAGGCCTCGCGTGAAGTGTCGGTTTTTTTACTTTCAAAGCGGTAGCAATGCTGTTTAGAACATCTCTAAAAATCAAGTTTTCGGCAATCAAGGTGAATCTTTCGTTGCAAATAGCGCTTATCATCAATTGATGGCTAATGCTCACTACATCACGCACAGCGATAAATCCGGTAGTTCCAAGCGTGTAAAAGGACAGGCCTTGGGCAACTTTCTTGAAAAGTAAGCCGCTTCCCTGTTCCTGAAAACCAGGACCAAGGATAACGCCCGGATTTACAATTAATATTTTTAATCCTTCTTGTTGTCCACGCCAAATTTCCATTTCGGCGCCATATTTAGAAATGGCATAATCACTGTGTGGTTTTTCCGGATTCCATTCGGTTTCTTCGGTGATAATCGTTTCATGCGCTGCTAGATCACCCAATGCCGCTATCGAACTGATGTAGCACAATTTTTTAATATCGTAGGTAAGGCAAAAATTAACGATGTTTGCGGTTCCTTCAATGTTAATTTTTCGAATTAATTCCTCGTCTTTTGGGTCAAATGAAATCAGGGCGGCGCAATGATACACTTGATCAATTCCCTCAAAAGCGTGTTCTAAGGCGGGGATATCCGTAATATCTGCCTGAATCCATCCGATAGCTTTAAATAAATCGATTTTTTGGTATAAATCAAATAGTTTTTTAGTCTTTTCGACACTTGCTGTATTGCGATAAATAGCGCGTACTTTCTCTCCATTTTCAATTAAATGAAGTAATAAATGCGCACCGACTAAACCTGTTCCTCCTGTAACTAAAATCATGCTACGAAAATACGAATATTTTTTTTCGAATAAGCTAATAAACAAATAACCGAATCCACAATAAATTTTATCTTTGCGCACACGAAGCCTTAATGGCTGAACTGACGAAAGTAAATTGATTAAAAGATGAAGAATTTTATTGAAGAAGTGACTTGGAGAGGAATGCTCCACGATGTTATGCCAGGCACAGAAGAACATTTGATGGAACAAATGCGTGTGGCGTATGTGGGAATTGACCCAACTGCCGATTCATTGCATATAGGACATTTAGTTGGAGTGATGTTATTGAAACATTTTCAGTTATCTGGACACAAACCATTGGCCTTAGTGGGCGGTGCTACAGGAATGATTGGTGATCCATCAGGAAAATCAAATGAAAGAAATTTATTGGACGAAGCGACTTTGCGTCACAACCAAGACGCTATCAAAGGACAATTAGCTCGTTTTTTAGATTTCACTTCCGATGCGCCAAATGCTGCCGAATTAGTGAACAATTACGACTGGATGAAGAATTTTTCTTTTCTGGATTTTATTCGTGATGTGGGTAAACACATTACCGTGAATTATATGATGGCCAAAGATTCGGTAAAGAAACGTTTGTCTTCTGAAGCTGCCGAAGGAATGTCATTCACAGAGTTTACCTACCAACTGGTTCAAGGATATGATTTTTTGCATTTGTACAGAGAGAAAAACTGTACGTTACAAATGGGCGGAAGCGATCAATGGGGAAATATTACCACAGGAACCGAATTAGTGCGCAGAATCGCTAGTGGGAAAGCCTATGCGTTGACTTGTCCGCTAATCACCAAAGCAGATGGAACCAAGTTTGGAAAATCCGAAGGCGGAAATATTTGGTTGGATGCTACAAGGACTTCTCCATATAAGTTTTACCAATATTGGTTGAATACATCGGATGTTGATGCCGAGAAATACATTAAGATTTTTACCTTTTTATCAAAAGAAGAAATTGAGATTTTAACAGAGAAACATAGAGAAACGCCGCATTTGCGTTTATTACAAAAACGTTTGGCCGAGGAAATTACGGTAATGGTGCATTCGGCAGAAGATTTAGAAAATGCGATTAAAGCATCGAATATTTTGTTCGGAAATTCTACTTCAGATGATTTGAAAGAATTGGATGAAGCCACTTTCTTAGATGTTTTTGATGGTGTCCCTCAAGCTGAAATTGCAAGAAATGAAATGGAAGCCGGAATTGATATTGTGGCTGTTTTGAATGAAAAAACAGGATTTTTCAAATCGAATGGGGAAGCCAGACGTGCTTTGACTGCCAATTCGATTTCGGTAAACAGAGAAAAAGTGAAAGAAGATTTTGTGCTTTCAGCTAATGATTTAATCAACAATCAGTTTGTGTTGTTACAAAGCGGAAAGAAAAATTATTTTGTGGTTAGAATAGTTTAACTGTTGAACCGTTTAATTGTTGAACCGATTTACTGAATTAACAAATAACGAATCAACTTTTAAATAACCATTAAATTACAACCTCTAATATCCGAATTATCAAAACGTCCCAATACCTCGAAAGAGTTGTTGGGATTTTTTTTGCCCAAATCCTGCGTGGCAATAAAGGAACAGGAATTGATATTGGCCAAATCAATTACGTTGATGCCGCCGGTTTTTCCGTCTTTTATGTAAGTCAAAGCATCTTCGGTATCGCGAACGAGGATTTGCATCCAGGAAGGGCATTCAAATATGCCTTCGCCAAGAGAATAGGCTTGCGAAAGCAATTCGGTCATACCATATTCTGAATGAATGGCCGAAACGCCAAAACCTTCACAAAGTTGCTGGTGCAGTTCTTCGCGAATCATTTCTTTGCGCTTGCCTTTCATTCCGCCAGTTTCCATGATGATGGTATGTTGCAGTTGAAAAGGGTGTTTTTCGATTAAATCCAATAAGGCATAAGTAACACCAATAAGAATTACATTTTGTCCGGCTTGGTCTAATTCGAGTAGTTTTTTGATCAGTTCGTCGTGGTTATGCAAATAAAAACCGCTCTCGGGCTGATTGGATAATTGAATCAAATCTTCGACCATGTAAATCAGTGACGAACCCTCGCGTTCCAAATAGGATGGAAGCAAGGCCAAAACAACATAATCTTCAATGTTTCCATAAAATTGAGAAAATGCTTTTCGATAACTTTCCTCATAGATAGAAGCATCAGTTACCAGATGTTTGCTGGTAATCATTCCGGTTGTTCCACTGCTGGTGAAGGTTTCTTCGATGGCGTCAGTATTGGAAACCACAGCATGGCTTTTGAAAAATTGTATAGGTAAAAATGGGATTTGAACCAATGATTTTACCTTTTGCACATCTACTTTTAGGTAATTGCAGAATTCCTGATAGACTAAATTGTTTTCATATTGGTAACGAAATACTTTTAAGGCTATTTTTTCAAATTGCTTCTGGTTCGAAATGGCAAATATATCGGCGGCTGTAATCAAGAATTTTTTTGTAAAGATATTAATATTTTAGGAAGTCTTTTGTAGCTGTTTTTTTTAAAGCTAAATGATTAAAAGTATCTTTTTGCCATTCCATAATACAGACGGATCGATAAGAACAATTGAAAAAACTCCAGCAACAATAAGAAACTTTAAGATGTTGTGAAGTAGTAAATATTCTCCTTTACGGTCGGATTTCCATAAGTATAAGAGGAAGAAAATAAGGACAATCAGGCAAGAATAAAAATAAATGTCCATATAGCCCACGTCATAGATTTCAATCAGAACATAGACTGGGATTATGGTCAAAAACGTTAAAGCGGTTATGATTTTTTTAGCAACCAATTCGCCCAGAATAATCGGGATGGTTTGGTAGCCATTCGCCAAATCTCCTTTTATGTTTTCTAAATCTTTAATCATTTCACGTATAAGCAGTAGCAGAAATAGGAAGTTGGCGTGTGCAAAAATTACCGCAAGATGATCCTTGTAGTTTTCGATTTCTTCAAATGTAAGTTTGAAATAATAATGCAGTAATATGGCGAAAAAAGGAATTACAGCCAGTAAAGCCGCCATTAGATTTCCTACAACAGGGATTTTTTTTATTTTATGAGAATAGAACCAGATTAAGAAAATATAAACCGAAAAGAATAAAAAAGCACGCCAAGAAACGACCAAAGCCATCAAAGCCGCAATGAAATTTAGCGTAAAATAAACGTTTAATTTCGTTTTCTGGCTGACCAATCGATCCAGCATGGATTTATTAGGGCGGTTGATCAAATCTTTTTTGCTGTCGTAAAAATTATTGATAATATAGCCGGAAGCAATTGTTATGGCCGAGGCAAAAACCAGCAGGAACAAGTGAAAATCTAATAATACGGCAAGTGCTCTTTTTTCGGGGGCAAGAATAAATATGGCCGAAAGATATTGAGCAAGAATAATAACTGGAATGTTGTACCCTCTAACGACAGAGAACAAACTGACAATTTTCATGATGAGAAGTTTGTGCTGTCTGCTTAACATTATAGGATTTTAAAGTTTAGCCCTTTCGTTTTGTTTAGGGTATAATTAGATTGTATTTTTTTGAATTAAATTAAAACTGATAAACCACTTCCAGTTTATAATCTTTCAAAGCAATTTTTGCTTTTTCTAAGTCTTGGGTAAAACCAAGAATATAACCACCACCGCCAGATCCGCATAATTTTAGGTAATAATCATTGGTGTCAATTCCTTTTTGCCAAATGGCATGAAATTGCTCCGGAATCATCGGTTTGAAGTTGTTCAAAACTACTCTTGAAAGTTTCTTGGTGTTCAAAAACAATGATTTCATATCTCCGCCCAAGAAATTCTCAACACAGGCATCAGTGTATTTTACAAATTGGTTTTTTAGCATCGCACGGAATCCTTTGTCTTTTAGGTTTTCCATGAAAATATTGACCATCGGGGCAGTTTCTCCCACAATTCCTGAATCTAATAGAAACACGGCGCCTTTGCCATCAAGACTTTGATTCGGAATTCCGGTAGCCTCGATATTGTCTTTGGAATTGATTAAAATAGGGATGCTTAAATAGCTGTTTAAAGGATCTAATCCGGAACTTTTTCCGTGAAAAAAACTTTCCATTTGAGAAAATATAGCTTTAAGTTGCAATAGTTTTTCGCGAGTCAAATTCTCAAGAACCGTAATTTTATCCTGGGCATATTTGTCATAAATAGCAGCAACTAAAGCGCCACTACTTCCCACACCGTAGCCTTGTGGAATGCTGGAATCAAAATACATTCCAGTCTCAATGTCATTTTTTAATGTCTCTAAATCAAAAGCGACTAATTCAGGCTGTTCACTTTGTAAAGTGCCTAAATAAGTGGCAAAACGGTTCAAGCTGGCATTGGATGCAAGGGCTTCGGCAGAAGGATTTTCATCTCTTTTTAATGCCCCGTTATAAAAATTATAAGGAATAGACAGTCCTTTAGAGTCGCGAATAATTCCGTATTCTCCAAAGAGTAATATTTTTGAGTAAAATAAGGGTCCTTTCATATGTATTTAAAAATTAACGACTTAATAGTGATAATTTATTTTGACTAATTTTAAAAATCGACGATATCGCCTCGATTTTCTTTTTGTATCACAAGATTGATTTCTTCTTGTTGTTCCGAAGATAATTCTTTGAAAGAATTTTTTTTCTCCGATTGTAAAATGCTTCTTACTGCTTCAATTATGGCTTTGTCATCCGTTTCTAACAGCATTTTTATCAATTCCAGTTTTTCTGATTGAATGTCCATGATTTCAGCTATTTAGAGCTAAAGGTATGAAAAAAAATGTATTATAACTGCATTGCGCCATTTCCTAACGAATCGCAAAGGTACTGCCCATTTTGACAAAAGCCAACTAATTCTTGTTGAATAAATTGTAATACAGTAGCGCTAACGTTTTCGGGATACAAAACATGTACATTGGCACCGGCATCCAGCGTGAAACAAATTGGAATTTTAGTGTCATTTCTGAATTTCCAAATGGCATTGATGATTTCCAAGGTATTGGGTTTCATCAATATAAAATACGGCATCGAGGTCATCATCATGGCATGTAAGGTCAAAGCTTCGCTTTCGACAATTTTAATGAATTCTTCCAGATTCCCGCTTTCAAAAATAGAAATCAGCTTATCCAGGTTTTCATGCGCTTGTGCAAATCGCCTTTCGGCAAAAGGATGGTTGTGCATCAAGTCATGTCCCAGAGTGCTGGAGACTTGTTTTTCGCCTTTATCGACTAATAAGATGGTGTCTTGATAATTCTTGAAGTTCTTATGAATAGTATAAGGAAATTCCACGCCATACAAATCGGAACTGTCTTTAATATTGGCCTGATTTCCCCAAACTACGACCTCGCCTTTCACACTGCGGCAGGCGCTGCCAGATCCTAATCGGGCCAGAAAAGAGGCTTTTTGATAAAAGTAGTCTTCGGTCATTTCAGGATTTAATGCTTTTTCCAAACTCATTAGGTTCATCGCCAAAGCCGCCATCCCAGAAGCCGAAGAGGCAATCCCCGAGCTGTGTGGAAAGGTATTTTCAGTATCAATCGTAAAATGATAGTCTTTCAAAAAAGGCAAATAGATTTCAATTCGTTCCAGGAATTTTTGGATTTTTGGTTTGAAATCTTCTTTTGGTTTTCCTTCAAAAAGCAAATCAAAAGAAAAAGTATCTTGTTTTTCTTTCTTGGCAAAAGCCATTTTAGTAGTCGTTTTGCAATTGTTCAGAGTAAAACTCACCGATGGATTGGCCGGAATCTGATCATCTTTTTTCCCCCAATATTTTACCAAAGCAATATTGCTGGGCGCACTCCAGTGGAAATTGCCTTGTTCCACATTTTGAGAATAAGAAGTAGGAATAAAATCGTTTGCTGAAAACATGAATTTTAAAATTTTGACAAAGATACTTTTTTTGGCGAATAGCTTTATTCCTTTAATTGAATTTAATCAGTAGAAATCTTAAAGTAAATTTAATCGTAGAAAAAGAATCCTGTATTAGTATTCCTATTTTAAAAAATAGTTTAATATTGCGTCTGTTTAGATGCAATCAATTACGTTTTCTAGAGTGATTGGGCTTAGAAGGGATTAAGTTGTTATTGTTTTAAAACATTTGATTTCTAATTTAAAAATTATCAAAATGAATAAAATTACTAAAATACTTATTGTTGTTGTTACTTGTCTAGCTATCGGTTATTTTTCTGGTATTGTGACCCGTTCCAGTATTGAAACCTGGTATCCTACCTTGATAAAACCGAGTTTTAATCCGCCCAATTGGGTTTTTGCTCCAGTGTGGAGTATGCTGTATATTATGATGGGAGTTGCGGCGGCACTAGTTTGGGACCGAATGGAATCCGATAAGGAAGCGGTCAAAAGAGCCTTGCTCATTTTTGCAATTCAATTGGCTTTAAATGCTTTGTGGTCCTATTTGTTTTTTGGATTACACAACCCGATGCTTGCCGGAATCGAGATTGTATTGTTGTGGTTATTAATTTATGAAACCTATATCCATTTTTCCAAAATCAATAAAATAGCGGGTTATTTAATCTTGCCTTATTTGGCTTGGGTAAGTTTTGCGACGGTGTTGAATGCCAGTATTTGGTGGTTGAACCGTTAGTGATTTGCTTTACAGTTTTTTAAACTCAAGATGTTTGCTCATTAAAAAATCCATTATAGACAGGACGGTGCTACTCTCTAAAAGAGTTTTGGATTTGGGGTCAGCATCACAAAATTGAAGAAAGAGTTCAATCTCATCCGGTTTTAACTTTAAAGTTTCAGTGTAAAATTTTTGATCACAGCTGCTTTTTGCCAGTGCTGTAAATGGAATAGGAGGAGTTTTTTTCTTGACTTTCTCTTTTTCTTTGGCAAATAGACCAAAAAGGAGACCTCCAATTCGCATAAAATTCATTCCATTTTCTATTGTTCCATTGTTGACCCCAATAATTTTTGGGGCTCTGGACGCTTTTTTAATTGCTAATTCAGATAGCTTTTCTTGTTCATACGGACTATCTAAATCCAATTGGATGGAAGGCATTGTTGTAATTAAAACTTCTTCCAGTTCTTCTGGCTTTAGAACCAATTGAATCAGGAGATTGTTTTTGTCAAGGGTATTTTGATCCATTACAATTTTTTTGATAATGTGGTTTTTCGAAATAAAAACCAGTTCATCCCCTTTTTTTACAAGTATAGAGAATTGCCCTGAGGCGCTTGTAATGGTTGTTTCTTTTGAATTAAAATTCGCAACTTCGACTTTGGCCAGAGCAAATTGTTCTTGTACAACTTTGCCACGGATTATTTTTTCAGATTGTGAAAAAGTTACTTGTACAAGTAAGAAAGCGAATAGCGCAGAGATATGATATTTAAGCATTTACATCAATTTGCTTACAAACATATTCAAATTGGACTTGTGTAGCTGAGAAATATCTTATAAATTAATGTTAATCAAAAATTAATTCTTTCTTAATTGTAATCCATATGGTTTTCAATTGTTTAGTGATTTTTTAAATGTTGTTGGCCAAAATAAACCCACTCGTCCAGGCATTCTGAAAATTAAATCCGCCGGTAATGGCATCGATATTGACGATTTCTCCGGCAAAATAAAGGTTTTCATGTAGTTTACTTTCCATGGTTTTGAAATTGATTTCTTTTAAATCGATTCCGCCAGCGGTTACAAATTCTTCCTTAAAAGTGCTTTTTCCGTTAACTTGAAAAGACGCATTCGTTAGCTGATCAGCCAAATTTTGCAATTGAACTTTAGATAAATCGGCCCATTTGGTTTCCGTTTCAATGCCAGAGGCAAGAACCAGACTTTCCCACAAGCGATTTGGGAAGTCGAAAGGGGATTTTTTAGAAACAGCCTTTTTGGCGTTTTCTTGTTTTAAATCTTTCAGGATTTTTTCGGCTTCGGAAGTTTCAATGTCATTGAGCCAATTGACGAAAATGGTGAACTGGTAATTTTTATCATGCAAGATGCGCGCTCCCCAAGCCGATAATTTCAAAATTGCAGGACCGCTCATGCCCCAATGCGTGATTAACAATGGTCCCGTTGAGGTCAGTTTTGTGTCTTTTACTTTTACGCTGACTTGCGCCGCAACGCCAGGCAATTCTTTGATTCTGGAATCTTTGATGTTGAAGGTGAATAAGGAAGGAACCGGACTGACAACCGCATGGCCGAAAGTTTGTAGCATTTCCCAGACTTTAGGGTTGCTTCCTGTGGCCAAAATTAGTTTCGTGGCAATATAATTTTCGTTTTGGGTTTCTATTTTCCAGAAATCATCTTTTTTGAAAATCGATTGTACACTCTGGCCTGTAAGAACCGTAATTCCCAGTTTTTGGGTGGCTTTGAGGAAGCAATCAATGATAGTTTGAGAGGAATTTGAAACGGGAAACATTCGTCCTTCATCTTCAATTTTGAGTTCCACGCCGTGTTTTTCGAACCATTCAATCGTGTCTCCGGAGCAAAACTGATGAAAAGGACCGCGTAATTCTTTTTCGCCTCGCGGATAAAATTTTACCAATTCGTTGGGTTCAAAACAAGCATGGGTCACATTGCAACGTCCGCCACCTGAAATACGTACTTTTTGGAGTACTTCGTTGCCGCGTTCTAAAATGGCTACTTTCAATTTTGGGTTTTTCTCCACAATATTGATGGCTGTGAAAAAACCTGCAGCGCCACCGCCCACTATAATTATATCAAAATTCTGGTTCATATTCTATCTGGAAAATCGGTGATGATTCCGTTTACGTTAAATGATTTTATTTTTTTAAGGTCTTCCTGTTCGTTGACGGTCCAAGGGAAAACTTGGAAGCCTTTTTCTTGCATTCGTTTTGTGTTCTCTTTCGTCAATAAATGAAAGTGCGGATGAATTGATTTTGCCTGAATGAATTTGGCGAAAGCCAAAGCCAAGTCCAAATTTGTTTCTGTCAATATCCCAATCGGGATTTCATCGTTTAGAAACCGAATTTGTTGCAAGGCGTTCCAATCAAAGCTGGAAACCAGAAAACAATCGTACTGCCAGTTTTTTTCCGAAACATACTTTTCGATTAGTTCCGTGACTTTAGCGGCAGTTTCGTAGGTTTTTAATTCGATATTGATCACGCAATTTTGGTTTACCAAATCGAATACTTCCTGTAAGGTGGGAATTTCGTGTTTGTTTTCGATCAGGACACTTTTCAATTCGTGCAAAGATAGTTTATTTACCAAACCTTTTCCGCTCGTCGTTCTGTCGATTGTTTCATCATGAATGACTATGAGTTCCCCGTCAGCGCTCAGATGAACATCTAATTCTATGCCATCCACTTGCATATCCAATGCTTTTTGGAAAGAAATTAAGCTGTTTTCAGGCGCATGTCCTTTGGCTCCGCGATGACCTATTTTGAGCATTGCTTTTATTTTTGGTAAAGGTATGCTAAAATAAAAAAGCAACAATTGAAATCAATTGCTGCTTTTGGTTTATGAGTTTTTTTGAATTTATTCTAGTTCTAGAACTAGAGCTGATTTTGGTTCTAAGGTAATTTCAGATGTCAAATCGAATTTTTTATCTGTTAGAATATCTTTTCCTGTTTTGAAATTCTTGATGTTTTCTTGGAAACGGTTTGTCTTAATAGTTTGCGGTTTTGCGTTGTTATTAAAAACTACCATTACTGTTTTGGCATCTGTATATCTGAAATAAACATAGGTATTGTTTTCTGGAATATAGTGCGTCATTTTTCCAAAGTGAACTGCTTCATTAGATTTTCTCCAATTGAATAATTTTGATGTAAAATCAAAATATTCTGCTTGTTTAGCTGTTCTGCCTTCTTTTGTAAAGGCATTGTTTGCATCGCCTTCCCATCCACCAGGGAAATCCAGACGTATTCCGCCATCACCTTGGCTTTTGTCTCCACCCATTCCAATTTCTGAACCATAATACAATTGCGGAATTCCACGAACGGTTGCCATTAATGTCATTACTAATTTGTATTTAGCAATGTCATATTTGTAAAGATCGTTGATTCTGCTTGTATCGTGATTTTCGGCAAAAACCAGAATGTTATTTGTATTTGGATACAGATAATCTAAGGCAAAATTGTTGTAAAATTTGATCATACCATTATCCCAGTTTGCTTCGTCATCATTAAAAGCCGACCCGATTTGGTTGTGTAAAGTGAAATCCATTACACTTGGTAAATTTGAATTGTAATTTTGGATTGCCCCAATTTTACTGTCTTTTTGCCAATACGCTAAATTAGCCTGATTGTGCATCCAGATTTCTCCAACAATATTAAAGTTTGGATATTCATCTGTAACTGATTTTGCCCAGTTTGCCATTGCTGCAGGATCTGAATAGTTGTACGTGTCTACTCTAAATCCGTCAAGATTTGCATATTCAATCCACCAAATTGCATTTTGAGTTAGGTATTTTGCAACTAATGGATTTTTTAAATTTAAATCTGGCATTGAAGGTACAAACCATCCATCGATACAAACTTCTTTGTCTAGTTTTGAAGCGTGAATATCGGTAATTACTTCACGTCTGTGATGTGTTTGTGTGTAGTTTTCAAATTGATTAGTCCATGTTTTTGTTGGTAAATCTTTCATCATCCAATGCGTGATTCCCCAGTGATTAGTTACATAATCCATAACCAATTTCATGTCTCTTTTATGCATTTCGTTAGATAAACGAACGTAATCTTCATTTGTTCCGTAACGCGCATCGATTTTGTAAACATCAGATTGCGCATAGGTATGATACGAATGTTCTTTGTCGTTGTCTTCGTTTAATGGCGTGTTCCAGATTGTTGTTGCCCCTAAAGATGAAATATAATCTAAGTTCTTGATGATTCCTTCGATATCACCACCATGACGTCCGCCAGGGATTGAACGATTTACTTTTTCTACTAATGAAGGATCGCTATCGTTTTTCGGATTCCCGTTTGCAAAACGATCGGGCATGATTAAGTACATCATATCCGAAGCATCGAAACTTTTGCGTTGAGCAGAATTTTCTCTTCTTTGTTTTAAAGAGTATTTTTTAGTGAAAGCAACTTTGTTTTTGTTTTTAAATGTAAAAAGTAACTCAGAAGCCGGAATGTTTTTGGTGTCAATTGTGACGAAAACATAGTTGGGATTTTCGGTTTTCTGAACGTTTTTTATGACAATATTATTTGAAACAGAAATGTCATTTTGCGCTATATTCTTGCCGTAAAACATAATCTGAAGTTCAAGATTGTGCATCCCGGCATACCAGAAAGGAGGTTCTGTTCGCTGGATTTGCGCATTTGCGGAAGCAGAGAACAATAAAACAAGCAACATTATTTTATGGAGTAAATGAATCCTTGTTTTGGAGAGTTGGTTTTTACTATTCATAATTTGAAGATATAAAATTCGATTAATAGAATTGATTCAAGCTTTTTGAGCCTTTGAAGAATCTAAAAATATTTCGGTTATTGAAAAAAGACAACTAATGATTTTAAATGGCATTAGTTGTCTTTAAAGAAATTAGTTGTTTTCGATAATGCTGATGGCATAACCTCCGCCTGGGGCAGATAACTGTGACAATTTAGATTTATTGGTCACGGTCATTTTGCGAATTTTGTATGCTTGCGGATTCGTTTTGAAATGGGCGTCCTTAGCATCTGCATAAATAGTTGCAGTGTATTTTTTGCCTTTTTCCAAGAAATCAAAGTTGATGTTTGAAGTACGGCTAATATTTCCGTTTACATTCCCCACAAACCAATTGTTAGTTCCTTTTGCTTTACGGGCAACGGTAATATAATCGCCTGGTTCTGCTTCAAGATAGTTACTTTCATCCCAATCTACAGCTACATCTTTAATGAATTGAAAAGCATCCGGAAACTGATTGTAATGCTCAATTAAATCAGCGGCCATTTGTAACGGGCTGTACATGGTTACGTACAATGCCAATTGGTTGGCAATGGTGCTGTTTACGTGCGATTTGTTGTCAGGATTCAATTTACTGATATCCATTTCGAAAATACCGGGCGTGTAATCCATTGGTCCGCCAATTAAACGGGTAAAAGGCAATATTGTTACGTGATTTGCTTTAGAACCGCCAAAAGCTTGGTACTCCGTTCCTCTTGCGGATTCGTTACCAATTAAATTTGGGTAAGTTCTGGAAATTCCTGTTGGGCGAACGGCTTCGTGTGCATTGACCATAATTTTATAATCGGCAGCTTTTTCAATAGCATACTGATAATGGTTTATCGCCCATTGGTTGTAATGGTTTTCACCACTTGGCAAAATACTACCTACATAACCACTTTTTACGGCATTGTAACCGTTGTCATTCATAAATTGGTAGGCTTTATCCATGTGGCGTTCGTAATTGCGAACAGATCCAGAAGTTTCATGATGCATAATCATTTTTACTCCTTTTGCTTTTGCGTAAGCATGAATTCCTTTTACGTCAAAATCAGGATAAGGAGTTACAAAATCAAAAACATAATCCTTTGAATGTCCAAACCAATCTTCCCAACCTTCGTTCCAACCTTCAACAAGAACTGCGTCGAAACCATGTTTAGCTGCAAAGTCAATGTATTCTTTTACGTGAGCGGTAGTGGCTCCGTGAGTTCCATTTGGTTTTGCTTTGGCGTAATCAGTTATACCTAATTGTACTGTAGGGAAATCATTGGTGTAAGCCCAAGAGCTTTTTCCGGTGATCATTTCCCACCAAACTCCAATATATTTTACAGGCTTGATCCAAGAGGTATCTTCAATTTTACAAGGATCATTTAAGTTTAATGTCATTTTTGAAGCCAGAATCTGGCGCGCATCATCACTCACAATAATCGTTCTCCAAGGCGAATGATTTGGTGCCTGCATGTATCCTTTGTCGCCGTTTGCATCCGGTGTTAACCAAGATTGAAAAATCATGTTTTTGTCATCCAAATTCAAATGCATGCACGAATAATTAATCAAGGCCGCTTCGTGTAAATTGATGTAAATCCCATCAGCCGATTTCATCATCAATGAAGTTTGAACTCCTGTTGGCGAAAAAGATTTCTGAGAAACATTTTCGGTATAGGCTTTTTCTGAAAGTCCTCTGATTTCAGATAATTTCGATTGGGTATAATCGTATTCTTGCGTATCGTAATCGCCCGGAATCCAAAAAGCGGTATGATCTCCCGCCATCGCAAATTGTGTTCTCTCTTCTTTGATTACAAAATAAGTCAGGTTTTTTTGTGTTGGGAATTCGTAACGAAAACCTAAACCATCATCAAACAAGCGGAAACGAATGATAATTTGACGGTCTGTTCCTTTTTGGTTTAAGGTTACCGCTAATTCATTGTAATGATTGCGAATTTGATTCACCTCACCCCAAACCGGTTTCCAGCTTTCGTCAAAAGTTGCCGTTTTTGTGTCAACAACAGCAAAATCATTCAACAATGATTTCGTATCGTCTTTTAGTTCTAATCCCAATTTACTGGATTTTATAACCTCTTTGTTTTTGTATTTCAGGTTGTAGCTTGGAGTTCCATCGTTGAGTAACGAAAATTCCATGACAAATTTTCCTTCGGGGGATTTCAGTTGCTGCGCTTTGCCGGTGTTGCAAAATGCAAGCAGAATGAATGCTGTTACAATTAAATTCTTCATGTTTCGGATTTTAAAAATATTAGGGGTTGTTATTTATGCTATTTCAAGTTTAGTGGCCATTACAGCCTGTCCGTTAACCACAAGGGCTAAATCAGTATCTCCATTTACCGAAAAAGTGGTTTTGTTTTGGCTAACGGCAACCGTCAAAATCTGGTTTCTAAAATTGATTTTAAAGGAGTAGGCTTTCCATTGTTTTGGGATTTTTGGAGAAAAATGAAGCTTGTCTTCTTTGACTCTCATTCCGCCAAAACCTTCCACGATACTCATCCAAGTTCCTGCCATCGAGGTAATATGACAGCCTTCTTTGACTTCTTTGTTGTAATCATCGAGATCCAATCGGGAAGTTCTTAGGTAAAAAGCATAAGCCATATCCATTTTGTCCAATGCCGCCGCCTGAATCGAGTGCACACAAGGCGAAAGCGAGCTTTCATGAACCGTAAAAGATTCGTAATATTCAAAATTGCGTTTCAATTCCTCTTTGGAGAAATGTTCTTCAAAGAAATAAAAGCTTTGCAACACATCGGCCTGTTTGATATAAGGTGAACGCAATACCCGATCCCAAGACCATTTTTGGTTGATTGGTCTTTGCGAAGGGTCTAAACCTGCTACGGGAACCAAATCTTTGTCCAGAAATCCGTCTTGCTGCAAATAAATCCCCAATTCTTCCGATTTTGGGAAATACATATTATCGGCTACTTTTTTCCATTGTTGAATCTCAGAATCAGATAATTGTACTTTTTCAACGATTCGTTTGTGATCCAAAGGAAATTCTAAGGCAACTTTCTGAATTTGTTCCTGCGTATAATTGATACACCATTTGGCTATATAATTGGTGTGGAAATTGTTGTTGACGTTATTTTCGTATTCGTTAGGTCCGGTAACTCCCAAGATGACAAATTGGTTTTTATCTTTAGACAAATTGGCTCTTTGATGCCAAAAACGCGCAATCCCAATTAAAACTTCCAATCCTTTTTCAGGAATATAAGAATTGTCACCCGTGAAACGATGGTAATTAAAAATCGCAAAAGCAATGGCGCCATTTCTGTGAATTTCCTCATGGGTAATTTCCCATTCGTTATGGCATTCTTCGCCATTCATGGTAACCATCGGGTACAAAGCCGCTCCGTCTTTGAAACCCAAATTATTTTGAGCATTTTCAATCGCTTTATCCAATTGATTGTAGCGATAGGTCAATAAATTTCGGGCAACTTCCTGATCTTTGGTCGCCATATAAAAAGGAATACAATAAGCTTCGGTGTCCCAATAAGTGGAACCTCCGTATTTTTCACCGGTGAAACCTTTTGGTCCAATATTCAATCGGCTGTCTTTTCCCGAATAGGTTTGGTTCAACTGGAAAATATTAAAACGGATTCCTTGTTGGGCTTTTACATCGCCATCTATGGTAATATCCGACATCTCCCAAATTTTTGCCCAAGCTTCAATTTGGTCATTCAATAATTGATCGTATCCTTTGGCTAATGCCGATTGGATTGCTTTTTCTGCTGCAGCTAAGGTGTTTTTATGATTTAAAGAAACCGCATATCCACCAATTTTTTGGATCGCCGATTTTTGGCCTTGAGCCACAATGACATCGTAACTGAATTTAATTTTGTCCGGAAGGCTGTCAATTGCCGAAGGGGAGATGCTCAAATTTTCTCCATTTTGCCAAATGCTGTTTTGCATGAAGGTCGTTACCTCAAAATGGGTTTTAAAGGTTTGAGCCGTAACAAAAGCTTCATTTCCTGATTTTTTGACTTTTAGCGGTTCCCAGAATTTTTCGTCCCAGTTAGCATCCTCATTCGTTACTCCGGCATCGATGTATGGCTTGTAAATTATTTTTGCATCCTTATTCAAAGGAGTGATTTCATAATTGATCATTCCCACTTCGTCCAAGTCTAAGGAAAGAAAACGACGTACATTAACCGAAATTTCGGTACCGTTTTTTAAAGTAGCATCAAAGGAGCGATGGTACCAACCTTCTTTCATATTCAATTCCCTACGAAAGTTTTTTATGGAAGTGCAACTGTTTAAATCTAAGTTTTCACCGTTGATTTCGATGTCAATTCCAATCCAATTTGGGGCATTCAAAACTTTGGCAAAATATTCGGGATAACCGTTTTTCCACCAGCCCACTTTGGTTTTATCCGGATAATAAATTCCGGCAATATAACTTCCCTGAAAGCTGTCTCCGGTATATTTTTCTTCAAAATTAGCACGTTGGCCCATGGCTCCGTTACCGATGCTGAACAGGCTTTCAGACGATTTTACTCTCTCTGCATCAAATCCTTCTTCAATGATAGACCAATTGTCTGGCTTTATATAATCTTGATTCATTGTTTCCTTTTGTTTAAAGTTTAAAAAGTGTAAGGTTTAGAAGTTTAGTACTGAGAAACTCATGACAGACTTCTGTGTTTCTTATCACTTTTTATTCTATCTTTTTATTTTTGAATTAAAGCCTCTATAAAGCTTCTGTTTATATGTGTAAAATCTTTAAATATGTATTTTGCTTCGTTCAAAATAGCTTCTTCTCCAATTCCGATGCTGATCATTTTTCCGATATTGGCCGCCTGAATACCAGCCACAGAATCTTCAAAAACAATGGCATCTTTGGGTTGTACTCCTAATAGTTGGGCAGCAATCAAGAAAACTTCCGGATCGGGTTTGGCATTTGAAACATCATTACCATCAACAATAGCGTCGAAATAATGGAGGATTCCTGTTTTCTCCAGAATAGGTCTGGCATTTTTACTTGCCGAACCCAAGGCGATAGCTTGGTTTTGTTCTTTCAAATGTTTTAAAATGTCTAAAACACCTGGTAATATTTCGCTTTGATCCATATCAACCAAATAGGATAAATAGTCTTCGTTTTTTTGAACGAGCCATTTGTTTTTGTCTTCTTGTGAGGCTTCAATTTTGCCTAATTCTAAAATGATATCCAAGGAACGCACTCGGCTGACTCCTTTTAATAATTCATTGTGTTCGAGTGTGAAATCGATATTTAGTTCCTCTGCAATTTTTTTCCAAGCCAAATAATGGTATTTGGCAGTATCTACGATCACACCGTCAAGATCGAATATAAATGCTTTTTTAATCATGATTATTGTTTTATTACATCATCAACATCTTTCACTTTTACCACTAATACGGCGGCAATAAGAAAACTAACTCCGCTGCTAACTAAGGCAAGTATGGCATTGTCATGATAGACATACTTAACTAAAGGGCCGCCAATTAAGGCATTGATGATTTGAGGGATAACGATAAAGAAATTGAAAATTCCCATGTAAACGCCCATTTTCATTGGGGAAATGGAACCTGCTAAAATAGCATAAGGCATAGATAGGATACTTGCCCAGGCAATTCCCACACCAATCATAGAGAGGATTAGCCAGTCTTCATTGGGTACAAAATACATCGAGATTAACCCTAATCCACCGACGATTAAGGAAATGGAATGGGTTAGTTTTCTTCCGATTTTTTTAGCAATGTAAGGCAAAGCAAAGGCGTAGAAAGCCGAAACAAAATTGTAAATCCCAAATAATACGCCAACCCAGTCACCGGCATCTTGATAAGCCACACTTTTGTTGTCAGTGATTGGCAAACCGTAAATATGATGCGCTATAGCGGGAGTGGTAAATACCCACATTCCGAAAAGACCAAACCAAGAAAAAAACTGAACCCAGCTCAGCTGTCGCATTGTGGTAGGCATTTTTCTAAAATCTTCAAAAATGTCTAATAGGCTGGATTTTTTTTGGGCAACAGTTGCTTCTAAAGCTTCTTGATGGGCATTTTCGTCCTCAAATTGTGCTAATTCTTCAGGTGAATATTCTTTGGTGGTCAAAATGGTAATTAGTATCGAACCAATAAGAATGATGGCTCCAATGATGAAGGACCAAATAAGATGGGAGGGAACACCTCCATCTTCGTTTCTATTGGAAACGCCAAACCAATTGGTAAGCACATAAGGCAGCCAAGAACCGATTACCGCTCCAAATCCGATTAGGGCAGTTTGAACGCTAAATCCAAGGGTTCTTTGATCTGTTCTTAAATTGTCCCCTACTAAAGCCCGGAAGGGTTCCATGGCAATGTTGAAGGAAGCATCCATAATCATCAGCATTCCGGCACCAACCCAAATGGCGGGTAATAGCGCAATGAAAATTTCGGCTTGTGGCATTAAAATTAAACCAATAGACGCCAATACAGCGCCAACTAGAAAGAAAGGTTTTCTTCGTCCAAATTTGCCCCAGGTTTTGTCACTGTAATAGCCTATTATGGGCTGAACAATCAATCCCATTAAAGGAGCGATTATCCAAAACCAGGATAGTTCATGCACATCGGCACCAAAAATTTGAAGAATTCTGCTGGCATTAGCATTTTGAAGGGCAAAACCCATTTGTATTCCCAAAAAACCGAAACTCATGTTCCAAATTTCCCAGAAACCTAACTTACGCTTTTCCATTATCGTCATTTAAAATGAATGCGATAAGCGCGATGCTTATCAAAACTTAACTTGTTTTTCGAAGTAAAAGTAAAAGCTTTGATGAGGTAAAAGTAAAAATTTATTTTGAACTTTTACTTTTTAGGGAATAATAAAAGGTAATATTTTTAACTACAAGGTTGTAGTAATGAATAAAGTAAGAAAAAAAGCTTAGAGGCGGGAAGTTAGGAGTGAAGAAGTGTCACAAAACTCACAACCGATAACTCACAACTCACTTAATTAGTTGATTCTCTTTCGATCAGATGGGTCTCAATTACTTCGGTTTTGTAATTTTCTTCTTCATCTTCCTCAGATTCTAATCTGTCAATGAGCATTTTTGCGGCTTTATTGCCCATTTTTATTCCGTTTTGGCTTACGGTAGTAATGGTAGGAGTCGAGTATTTTGAAATGATACCGTCAGTAAAAGCAATTACGGATAAATCTTCGGGAACTCTTATCCCCATTTTATTGGCTGTTTTAATACAGGTTACCGCAAAAAGCTCGTTTACCGCAAAAACGGCATCAATGGCTTTGTCTTGCAATAGTTTGCTGATGATGATTTCGCAAGTATCTACATCTTCAATTTTGATGATTAAATTTTCATCAAATGGGATTCCGTTGTCCAAAAGCGCTTTAACATAACCATCCGTTCTTAGTTTGCCCACACTTACATAATCGACCGTGGTTACCAGGGCAATTTTTTTCTTTCCATTGTCAATCAGGCTTTGAACTGCCTCGTAGGCGGCCGATTTGTCGTCAATAATGACTTTGTCGCAAAGGATTTCATTGGTTACCCTGTCAAACATGACAACGGGCATTCCTTGATTGATTACTTCGGTAATATGATGAAAATCGCCTTTGAACTGGGTTTCTTTAGATAACGACATGATAAAACCATCGATGCTTCCGTTGGCCAGCATTTCCATGTTAAGGACCTCTTTGTCAAAAGAATCGTCCGAAAGACAGATGATAACACTATAGCCGTATTCGTTGGCTACTTGTTCAATTCCGTTGATGACAGTCGAGAAAAAATGATGTACAATCTCGGGGATGATTATTCCTATAGCTTTTGACTTTCTGTTTTTTAAACTCAGGGCAATATTGTTGGGCTTGTAATTATAGAATTTGGCAAAAGCCTGTACTTTTAATCGGGTCTCCTCTCCAATTTCGGAACTGTCTCTAAGTGACTTCGAAACGGTTGAAATGGACACGTCCAATTCTCGGGCTATTTGTTTAAGGGTTATTTTCTTCTTCATGATAACAATTTGATAAATTTTGTTTCCGTAAATTAAGGTATTAATTATTTAGATTATCCTAATTATGTGCTCAAAAACCTGTAATATATATAAAGTTTTCAACACTACCACGTTTTCGTAAGCCATTTGAAAAATGCTTTTGTCGGGCGTTCTAAAATTTACATAAATTTAACATTCGAAGTAAGAGTAAAAATCAGTAAAAACCAAATTAACTTAAACGAAAAGTATGAAAACAATTTATAAGAAGTTGTTATTTTTATTGCTGCTGTTGCCTTTTGGTGTTCTGGCACAGAATACTATAAGCGGGATTGTTCTGGATAAAACATCAGGACAACCTATTCCGGGAGTGAATATAAATATACAAGGCAGTACAAATGGTGTTTCAACAGATTTTGACGGCAAGTACCAATTATCAAATATTAAAAAAGGAGATAAAATAGTATTCTCTTTTATTGGATATAAGAACGCGATAATTAATTATGATTCCCAAAAAATAGTAAATGTTTCTTTAGGAGAAGATGAGAATCAATTAAAAGAAGTGGTGGTTCAGGTAGGATACGGAAGCGTTAAGAAAAAAGATGCTACAGGTGCTGTAGATTTAATTACTACCAAGGAATTTAACAGAGGAGCAATTACAAGTGTAGACGGTCTTCTTAACGGGCGAGCTCCTGGTGTTGTGGTAACTTCATCTGGGACGCCGGGTAATGAAGCGGTTATAAGAATTCGTGGGGGTTCGTCTTTAGCAGCAAGTAATGATCCATTAATCGTAATTGATGGTTTGCCAATTGATGGCGGACTTTCGGCGGTTAATCCAAATGACATTGAAACATTCTCTATATTAAAAGATGCATCTGCAACTGCTATATATGGAAATAGAGGTTCAAATGGGGTGATTATCATAACGACTAAAAAAGGATCTAAAAAAGACATTCAGGTTTCATTGAATACCTTTACGACCTTGAATACTTTGGCTAAGAAGATTGATGTATATTCAGCCGATGATTACAGAGCCTTAGTTGGCGAAGTAGCACCCGGTAAAGTTGGACTTTTAGGCAATTCAAAAACGGATTGGCAAAAAGAAATTTTCCATACTTCTGTAACTTCAGATGTTAGTTTATCGGTGATGGGTAATTTGTTTAAAAAAATACCTTCAAGATTAACAATAGGAAATACGGATAATAACGGTATTTTGATGACTTCTAATTTCAAGAGATCAACGGCATCGGCAGCTTTAAATCCAACGTTTTTTGAGGATCATTTGAAAGTTAATCTTACAGCTAATTATTCTTATACAACCAAAAGAAATGCTGATGAAGGCGCAATAGGAAGTGCTATTTCTTATGATCCTACTCAGTCGGTATATGATTCCAATTCTATTTTTGGAGGGTATACAGAATGGACAGATCCTGTTTCAGGAAATCCAAGAGGAACTTCAAATCCGGTAAGTCAATTAAAAGAAAGACGAGATATTTCTAATGGTCATAGATTTTTTGGAAATATTAATATTGATTATAAATTCCATTTTTTACCTGAGTTAAGAGCAATTTTGAATGCTGGGATGGACAAACAAGACGGAGACGGTAGTGTAACTATAAATCCACTTTCTCGTTCCGGTTATAATGCGAGTGTTGTAGGAAATGAGCAAATAGGTTCATATTCAGAAACTTGGTATCACAATAAAAACAATAACATAAGCGCACAATTGAACTACAATAAATCATTTGGCAAATTAGATGTAGATTTCCTAGGAGGTTATGAATATCAGGAATTTGGCAAACGAGATTACAGATCAGGAAACAGAAATCTTTTTGGATTGAATCTGGGAGAAGAAAAAAATGAAGATGTTTATACTGATCCGGGAAATAAATTAGGAGCTTATTTTGGTCGTGCTAACTTAGGTTTCGACAGCAAGTATTTGCTAACAGTTAACTTTAGAAGAGACGGTTCTTCTAAAATTTCTCCAGAAAACAAATGGGCAAATTTCCTTGGTTATGCTTTTGCATGGAAAATTAAAGAAGAAAATTTCTTGAAAGATTCTAACGCTATTTCTGATCTGAAATTGCGATTGGGTTATGGCGAAGTGGGTCAACAAAATATTAATGCACCTATTGATTGGTTCAAAAGATATTCTACTTCTAACAATAATTCCTACCAATTCGGGAATTCATTCGTGGTTATTTCTAAGCCAGAAGGTTACAATGAGAATTTAAAATGGGAAAGAAGCACGAAATATAACATTGGTTTGGATTTTGGCTTTATGAATAATCGTTTAAAAGGATCGTTGGATGGTTATTTCTCAGAGACAAATGATTTATTTTCTCAGGTTGCCGAAGGATCTTTGCAGAATTTGAGAATCTATGGTTATAGAAATATCGGTTCTTTACAATCAAAAGGAGTAGACTTTTCATTAAACTATCAGGCAGTACAAAACGAAAAATTTAATCTGAATTTAAATTATAACGTTGCCTACAATAAATCGGAGATAACGGATTTGTTTTCTGATGGGCTTCAAATAGGCGGAGTAGGATTAGGCGGTTTTGTACAGACACATAAAGTAGGATTGGCTCCTTTTTCTTATTGGGTATACGAGCAAGTGTATGATGTCGCTGGTAAAGCTATTCAAGGGGTTTATGTGGATAGAAATAAAGATGGTGTTATTGACAGCAACGATAAATACAATTATAAAAAACCACAAGCAGATGTTACCATGGGCTTCATGGCAAATGCAACATTTTATAAAAATTGGGATTTTTCAATGGCTTGGAGAGCAAGTTTAGGTAATTATGTATATGATAGAATATCTGCGGATAGATCGGTATTGACTTCGATCAATAATACGGTTGATAATACCTTGAATAATGCGCCGGTTGATTATAGCAATACGTTTTTTACTTCGGCTGTAAAAGAATCCGATTATTATGTTAAAGATGGTTCTTTCCTTAAGTTAGACAATGTTACATTAGGGTATAAATTTAGCGAAGTTTTAGGTGGTAAAACATCTTTAAGATTCTATGCAGGTGTTCAAAATGTGCTTACAATAACGAATTATAAGAACATTGATCCAGAAGTTTTTAATGATGGTATCGATGGGTCAATTTACCCTAGAGCAAGAATGTATATGTTGGGTGTAAATGCTAATTTTTAATAAAATAAAGGATGAAAAAATATAGAAAATATTTTGATATAAAAAAGGTGTTAATTGCATTTGTCTTAGTAACATTAGCCTCTTGCAGCTTAGATATCACTCCAAAAGATGATGATGATTTTACCAGTGAGCAATTTTATGCTACACCGGGGGCATACAAACAATTTTTGGCAAAAATCTACGGTGGTTTAGCCGTTACAGGTCAGAAAGGGCCAGATGGGGAATCCGACTTAGGATCCGGAGCAGGAACTGTTAATGAGGGATTCTCCCAATATTTAAGAGGATACTGGCAATTGCAGGAATTAACTACCGATGAAGCAATTATAGCTTGGGGAGAAAGTGATAATCCAACTATTAAGGATTTGAATTTCAACACTTGGAACGCAGACAATGTTTTTCTTGAAGCATTTTTTGCCCGAGTTTTTTATCAGGTTAGTTTGAGTAATGAATTCTTAAGAGAAACTACAGATGCAAAATTAGATAGCAGAGGCGTTTCGGCAACTTTGCGTGAAGAGATTAAAAGATACAGGGCAGAAGCTCGCTTTTTAAGAGCATTGTCTTACTATCATGGTATAGATATTTTTGGAAAATTACCTTTTGGAACTGATGCAGATCCTTTAGGGACGCCGCCTCAAATGCAAACAAGAGAATTTGTTTTCAATTATATAATAACCGAATTAGATGCTATAGAAGCGGATATGGCTGCGCCAAAAGCAAATGAATATGGTCGTGCAGATAAAGCGGCCCTTTGGATGCTTAAAGCCAAATTGTTTTTGAATGCCTCTATTTATACAGGAGTTGACAAAAGCGCAGAAGCATTGACCGCTGTAAATGCTATCATTGGTTCAGGATATGGTATTGCACAAATACCTTATGCAAACCTGTTTAAGGCTGACAATAATACTAATGGAGCCCAAGATGAAGTTATTTTTCCTATTGCATTTGATGGGGTAAATACAAAAACATGGGGAGGAATGACCTATTTATTACATGGGTCTACTGATGCTGTATCTGCACCATTATTGGGTATAGATTTTGGATGGCAAGGTTTTAGAGTTCGTAAAGAATTTGCTGATATTGTTGGTACAAGTGATGCTCGTGTCATGTATGTTCCTGGTGATGCAAGTCCAGCTTCTATTTCTGACTATTCTAAATTTGAACAAGGAAAAAAATTAATAAAATTTTCCAATAAAACTTCGACCGGAGGAAATGGTAAAGATCAAACATTTCCCGATACTGATTTCCCATTGTTTAGAATGGCAGATGCTTATTTAATGTATGCTGAATTGGCTGTTGTTAATGGAAAAGGAAGTACGGCTACGGCTTTGACCTATGTTAATGATTTAAGACAAAGAGCCGGTGTAGGTCTTGTTGCCTTATCTGATTTGACACCTCAATTCATTTTAAATGAAAGAGCTAAAGAATTGTACTGGGAAGGACACAGAAGACAAGATTTAATTAGATTTAAAAAGTATTTAGACACTTACAGTTGGCAGTGGAAGGGCGGAAGTCAATCTGGTTCCGATTTATCTCCAAATAGGTTGATATTCCCAATTCCAAATAAAGAATTGAGAGCTAATGCTAATTTGTCGCAAAATCCTGGATATTAATAAAACAACTCCTTGGTTCGAATCGATTAACTAACGAGTTTAAATAAAATTTATATTATGAAAAAAATATTTTTAAGTTTGATTTTATTGACAGGAATAGCCAGTTCGTTGGTTTCTTGTACAAATGAGAATCAGGATCCGGTTGCTTCGGTAATTCAAAATATCGTTTTGAGCACACCGGCGGGAGCTGATTATGTGTTGACGGCTCCAAAAGCAGCTGATGATGTAGCAACAATAAAGTGGTCCTCCGCTGATTTTGGATATTCTGCTTCGGTGACTTATTCACTGCAAGTTGTTAAAGCTACAGCCGATTTTTCTGAACCTCAATCTTTTGTTCTTGGAAGTTTTAATGATAGTTCCAAATCAAATCACGAGAAAACTTTAACCCAAAGACAGTTGAATTCTATGTTGTTAGGTGCCGGAGGTGCAATTGGAGCTTCTGGAAGTTTTAAAATGAGAGTGGTAGGGATGCCATCTACTCAACTTGAATCTTCTGCAAATGGAGTTAAATCAATTTCTCAAGAAATAGCTTTTACCGGAAATCCTTTTGATACTTTTGATGAGTTCGATAGGATTTATGTTCCGGGTAATTATGGTGGCTCAAGCACTTTTGCTGATTGGGCACCAGATAACGCACCAAGATTATTTTCGGCAAATAACAACGGCAAATACGAAGGTTTTGTGTGGATGAATAATGCTTCTCCAGCATTCAAATTTACCCCTGGTCCAGCTTGGTCTGGTGATAAGGGTGATCTTACTGAAAATCCAAATACATTTACAACATTAGGCGGAAAAGACATTAAACCAGTAGATGGTGCAGGAACTTATTTCTTTACTGTAGATTGGTTAGCAAATACTTATACTATTGCTAAAGTGCGAGTGGCTATAATAGGAGCAGCTACACCTAATGGTTGGGATAATCCTACCGATTTAGTTTTTGATACTAATCCGGCTTCACCCTATTATAGAATGTACACCAAAGATTTAGTATTAAAAGCGGATGAATTTCTAGTTCGTCTAAAAGACGATTGGTCTATAAAAATGGGTACAATGTCTGGAAATGTAGAAACTCTTGTAGCTACATCCCAAAATAAAATAAAGCTTAATGGAGGGAATATGAAAGTTCCAGCGGCTGGAAATTACAAAGTAGTGTTGGATTTAAATAATTCAGCAAACTACAGTTTAAAATTAATACCAAATTAATTTTTAATCAAAATTGATTTTATTTATTGAAAAGGGCTGTCTTCGTATGGCCCTTTTTTTATTTAATTTAATTACTGTCAAGCCATGAAAAAAACTTTACTTTTAATTTTTACACTATTTACACTAATCGCTGTTGCCCAACAGCAAACAGTGAGTTATTCTGTAAGCCCCACAACATTTGAGGAAAACACTGCGATAACCATAACCATTAACGGTAGCAGCATTAATGAGGCTACTTGGGGAGTGGCTGGAAACGCGCTTTACCTTTGGGCTTGGGCTTTCGATGCAAGTGGTGTTACTCAAAAGGGAACACCAAATAATGGGGCTTGGACAGCATCTGATGAAGCGGCAAAATTCACCTATAATTCAGCAAACGATACCTATACCAAAACCTTTACGCCAAAAACCTATTACAACACAACAGGAATTGGGAAAATCGGTTTTTTGATCAAAGCCAAAGACGGAACCGGCGACAAAAAATCGCAGGATATTCTGGTTGCCGTTGGCTCGTTTCAAGTAACATTGTCTTCGCCTGTGCAAAATAGTACTGCGATTATCGCTTCGGGATCAGATTTTAATATTGCAGCGACTAATTCAAACGGAAACGCTAGCTATGTTTTAAAGTCAAATGGGATTATTTTGAATTCAAATTCAAGTACAGCATCCTATTCTTATACCCATTCGGCGATAGCTACAAACCAGAATTACGAATTAATTGTGACTCAAGGTTCAACGGTAATCTCTAAAAAGTTCTCGGTAATTGTAAATCCCAATACCATTTTAGAAGCGATGCCTGCGGGTTTAGTTGATGGAATAAATCATAATTTGGCCGATGCGACTAAAGCGACATTGGTTCTAGATGCGCCTTTAAAAGATTTTGTTTACGTCGCCGGGAGTTTCAATAATTGGAATCCTACTTCGGCTTTTGCAATGAAAAAGGATCCGGTTTCAGGAAAATTTTGGTTGGAATTAACCGGATTGGTTTCGGGAGAAAATAATAGCTATCAATACTGGGTGGTTGAAACAACGCCAATTGCAAACTCTCCTGCGCTGGTAAAAACAGCCGATCCGTATTCTACTTTGGTTTTGTCTCCTTATGATGATGCCGGAATTCCAAATGCAACTTATCCTAATATGCCGACTTATCCTTCGGGTCAAAGTTTTGAGGTAACGGTTTTAAAAACGGGGCAAACTCCTTACAATTGGCAAACTCCAAATTTCGTAAAACCGGAGAAAGAAAAATTAGTGGTTTATGAGGCTTTGATTCGGGATTTTGATAGCGGCCGTAATTTTCAGAGTTTAATAGATCGAATCGATTATTTTAAAAATCTTAAAATTAATGCGATTCAATTGATGCCCGTTATGGAGTTTGAAGGCAATGAAAGTTGGGGTTACAATACCTCATTTCATATGGCTTTGGATAAATTTTATGGGACTTCGGATAAGCTAAAAGAATTCATCGATTTATGCCATCAAAACGGAATTGCGGTGATTTTGGATGTGGCTTTAAATCATGCTTTTGGAAGAAATCCAATGGTGCGCATGTGGATGAACGATCCCGATGGTGACGGATTTGGTGCGCCAACTTCCGAAAATCCTTATTTTAATATGGTTGCCAAGCACAGTTATAATGTTGGCGAAGATTTTAATCATCAACAAGCCAGGACACAAAATTATGTCCAGAGAGTCATAAAACAATGGATTGAAGAATATAAAATTGATGGATTTCGCTGGGATTTAACCAAAGGCTTTACGCAAAACTGTGCAGCTTCAGATGAGAATTGTACCAATTCCTACCAGCAAGATCGAGTAGATGTTTTGAAATCGTATGCTGATTATTCTTGGAGCTTGGACCCAACACATTATACCATTTTTGAACATTTAGGTACAGATGCCGAAGAGCAGCAATGGGCCAATTATAGAATTACCGAAACACCAAGTAAGGGAATTATGATGTGGGGCAATATGAACGGGGCTTATAACGAACTTTCTATGGGATATACTTCTAATATTTCCAGAATGAATAACGCCAGCAGAGGTTTCGCTGCTAATCGTTTGATGGGTTATGCCGAAAGCCATGATGAAGAACGTTTGATGTACAAAAATTTGCAATTTGGCAATAGTACCAATGCAACACACAATGTTAAGAATCTGAGTACGGCCTTATCTAGAATGTCGGCAATCGGAGCTGTTTCTTTATTGGTTCCCGGACCAAAAATGATTTGGCAATTTGGGGAATTGGGTTGGGATTCTTCTATTTTTACGTGTAATAATGGTTCGGTTAATACGTCTAATGATGCCATTTCTGGCGACTGTAAATTGGATACTAAACCACAATTACAATGGACTAACAACTGGTTAGGAGATGCTAAAAGAAGCAAAATCTATAAGAATTGGTCTACAATGATTGCCTTAAAAACAACCGAGGCTGTTTTTTCCGGAACGGCAACGATGGCTAATGCCAGTTCGCTGTATCCGAATATTAAAATTACGAATGCTGCATTGGCAAATACGGAGCTTAAAGATGTTTTGATCTTGGCTAATTTTGATGTAACACAACAAAATGTGGCTACTGCTTTTCCTTATACCGGAACCTGGTACAATCTGATGGATAATTCTTCTGTTGAGGTAGTAGATGTTAATGCTCCTATTTCGCTACCGCCCGGAGGATTTAAAGTCTATGGCAATCAAAAATCAAAATTAGATATTCAACCCTCCGATTTTGAATTGCCTACAGATAATTTTTCGATTGAATCAAAAGGCGAAACTTGTCTTGGGAAAAATAATGGTGAAATAAATATCAATGCTGCTGAAAGTTACGATTATACGGCTATTGTTAATGGAAAAGCCTATGCTTTTGTTAATAATCGCTTGAATATTTCAAATTTGATTCCGGATACCTACGTTGTTTGTATTTCGGTAGCGGGAGAAACATTCGAACAATGTTATAGCATTACTATTCCCAAAGGGAAAACAATCAGCGGAAAATCTACCGTTTCTTCAAATAAAGTTTTGATTGAAATTGAAGAAGGAACCGCTCCTTATCAAATAGCTGTAAACGGAAAATCGCAATTTGAAACGACCTCTTCTTCTTTTCTTATAGAGGCGCAATCAGGGGATTTTGTTGAGGTAAAAACGGCCAAACTCTGCGAAGGAATATATTCAAGAAAGATAGAAGATGTACCGGAAATGATATCGTTGTATCCAAATCCAACCGCTGATGTCTTTGAAATTGCATTGCCGGGTTCGAAAGATACCTTAGAAATAGCGCTTTATAATGTGTTTTCTCAGTTGATTTCAAGGAAGGTTTATCCGGTTGTAAATGATAAGGTGCAGCTTAATTTGGCAGACCAATCAGAGGGAGTTTATTTTGCCAAGATTTTTCTGGATAATCCTAAAGTGCTAACCATAATAAAAAAATAATGATGAAAAATTTTTTATACCTGTCGTTTATTTGTTCTTTTATTTTTTCTTGTGGAGGAGGAAGCGATAATCCGGGAACTCCCCCAGAAAAGGAAAACACTGCACCAACAATCCCTTTATTGGTGTCGCCCACAAATAATAAATTATGCGTTGATAATTCGATTAATTTTGAATGGGAAAAAGCGATTGATGCCGAAAATAATCCGATAACTTATCAGATACAAGTGGCAAAGGACAATCAGTTTTTGCAAATAGTGAAAACAAGCGAAGGAACAGCCAATACGCAATCTATTTCTTTGGAAAAAGGAGTGGCTTATTATTGGCGCGTGAAAGCAACAGATAGTAAAAATTTATCCGGTGCTTATTCCCAAACTTACAGCTTTTACACCGAAGGAAACGGCTTGACGAATCATTTACCGTTCGCGCCAGAATTGCTCTCGCCAACTTTAAATCAGGTTTTAAATGCTGCTGCGGTAACTTTAAAGTGGAATGCAAGTGACGCAGATGTAAATGATGTTCTTGTTTATGATGTGTTCTTTGGTACAACTAATCCGCCTACGCAAAAACTAGGAGAGAATAAAACGGCAACCACTTTGGATGTTGATTTGGAAGCTTCTAAAAATTATTATTGGAGAGTTGTGGTCAAAGACAATAAAGGAGGAGAAACACGGGGTCAGATATGGGCGTTTAAAACTAATTGATACTTTGTTTTTTTTGAATGTATATTGTTGATAATCAATTGATTTTTAATTTATTTGAAGAATTTTTGGTATATTTGAGAAGGTGTATTTTACTCTTTGTTTATGGGTAAAAACATAGCTATAAGTTGCTTTACAACAATTTAAAAAGGAGAAGTATGAAAAATTTAAGTATTATTTGGGTAATGGCGATGGCTTGTTTGATAAGTACAGTGCCTATGTTTGGACAATCGGCATCTAAGAAGAATAAAATTGTTGCCGACAGCAAGACTGCAAAAGCCGAGTTTATTAAAGCAGATCCTCTTATGAAAGGACTTTTTGAAAAAGCCTATGGTTATGTTATTTTTCCTAATGTTGGAAAAGGAGGACTTGGTGTAGGTGGCGCGGCCGGAAATGGATCTGTTTATGAGCACAACAAGCTAACGGGAATGGCGAAACTCTCACAACTGAGTATAGGTTTTCAAGCTGGAGGACAAGCGTACCGTGAAGTGATATTTTTTGAATCTAAAAAGGATATGGAGCGGTTTAAAGAAAGCCGATTCGAGTTCTCTGCCCAAGTTTCCGCAGTAGCCGTAACCGAGGGGGCTTCGGCAAATGTAAAATATGCAGACGGGATTATGGTGTTTACTATGCAAAAAGGTGGGCTGATGTATGAAGCATCAGTGGGAGGACAGAAGTTCAAGTTTAATAAAATGTAGGATAATTTTACGATTGAATAAAAGATTGATTGGAGCTGTTCTAGGATCAGCTCCTTTTTTTTGTAAAAATTGTTGAAGAAGATAAGCTTGGTTGCTTTTGGGGTTAAAAGATGCTACATTACAGCTTAACGTCTGAACCTATTACTAAGAGCTTAGTCCGATCCTTCAATTTCGTCCGCCACAAGGCAACTACTTTTTAGGCTTGATTTTTACCGCTCAATAACTTTAAAAATTGATCTGAATTAAAGCCATCGATTATCCATTTTTGTAGGACAAATTGAGCTTGCTAAGCCACAATAAGCTAATCTTTTAAGAAGTTTTTAATTATAAGAAAAAACATATAAAATCAAGCTTTTAGACTGAAAAACAACATGAAATCACCTAACGGATAAAGCATAGTTAAAGCATGGATAGTGTATGGATAATGCATGGATAGTGTATGACTGAAATATCAAAACTGGAAAGCAGCAATAAAACGCTAAAAAATCACCATCCTAAACTCTAAAAAATACTTGTCGAATTCCTACAAAAAAACACTAGGATTAATTAGAAAAACAGAAGCATTTAGATCAAAATTCAGTAGAGTGAGCAATATTGAATTTTTCCTTTTTAGGCTAACTAATATTTATGCTTAATTTTTGCTGCTCCACAGGTTTTTGTATTGATCCTTTTTATGCAATGCAATTAAAAAGAGGTTAAAAACAAAAACCCGAATATTTCTATTCGGGTTTTGTGGTACCTCCAGGGATCGAACCAGGGACACATGGATTTTCAGTCCATTGCTCTACCATCTGAGCTAAGGTACCGTGCTTGTTGCGGGTGCAAATATAGGATGTTTTTTTGTTTGTGCAATACATTTTTTAAAAAAAATGTATTCGTACCTTCGCAAAAACAAAAATGGAATTATGGTTTTAACGGTTGATGTTGGGAATACAAGAATTAAAGGTGCTGTTTTTGAGGATGATATCCTTATTGAATATTTTGTTTTTGAGAAAAAGGAGCTTCAGGAAAAAATTAAAAATATTTTAAATAAATATAAGAAAACGACGCATTTGGTTGTGGCATCAGTTGGAAATATAGAAAAAGAGTCTTTTTTAGAGTTAGAAAAAGAGGTGAAAATACATTTTGTTTCGCACAAGGATTCTTTTCCGTTTGTCAACAGCTATGAAACGCCGCAAACTTTAGGGATTGATAGGATGGTTCTTGCTGCGGGAGCCACTTTGCAGTATCCTAATCAAAATCGATTGGTTATTGATGCCGGAACCTGTGTCACCTACGATTTTATTGATGAAAATGATCATTATCTTGGCGGAGCGATCTCGCCAGGGCTGCGTTTGAGGTATGAGGCATTGCATAATTTTACTTCAAAATTACCTTTGTTAACTTTGGATGAACCGAAGCATTTTATTGGGAAATCTACTTCTGAGTCAATTCATTCCGGTGTGGTGAACGGATTGGTTTATGAGATCGATGGTTTTATTAACGAATATAGAGGACAATGTTTAAAATTTATAATAATTTTAACGGGTGGGGATACAGAATTTTTGGCTAAACGATTAAAAAATACCATATTTGCCAATTCAAATTTTCTTTTAGAGAGTTTGAACCGAACATTTCAATATAAAATCAAAAATGATTAAAAAAATTATAGTAAGCACTTGTTTGCTTTTGTCGTTAGTGTCTTTTGCTCAAGAAGGGACTTCGTCTCCTTATTCTTTTTATGGAATTGGTGATGTGCGATTTAAAGGAGCGGCAGAGAATCGTTCAATGGCAGGTTTAGCAGTAGAACAAGACAGTATACATCTTAATTTAGAGAATCCGGCGAGTTTTGCTAATTTAAAACTCACCACTTTTTCTTTAGGAGGGACTTATAATACTAATAAATTGAAATCGGATTCCAAGTCTGAATCGGCTAAAAGAACCACTTTGGATTATCTTGCTGTAGGACTTCCTATGGGAAAATTTGGAATTGGGTTTGGATTGATTCCTTATTCTTCGGTGGGATATAAAGTAGAATCTTTGGAAGGTGGTAGTAAGCGTTTTTCTGGTTCGGGAGGTTTAAATAAGGCTTTTTTAGGCGTGGGTTATAAAATTGCGCCTAATTTCAGTATTGGTGCCGATGTGCAATATAATTTTGGAAAAATTGAAAATACTAGGTTAGAATTTGTTACTGGAGTTCCGTTAGGAACTCAAGAGTTGAATACTGCGACTTTGTCAGGGGTCAATTTTAATGTGGGAACAATGTATAAAACCAAGATAAGTAAAAAGCTTAATTTTTATAGTAGTTTAAATTATACCTTAGAAAGTACATTGACATCTAATAATACCAGAAATATTTTGACCGTGAGCTATGATATGAGGGTTGATGATGTTCTTGATCAGGAAAAATTTGCAAAGGATTTAAAGTTGCCTAGTAAATTGTCTTTTGGAGCTGGAATAGGAGAATCTCAAAAATGGTTAATAGGAGCTCAGATAGTAGCTGGAAGTAAAGGCGATTTAGTGAATACGTATAATGATATGAATATTGTCTCTTATGAGAAGTCGATGAAGTACAGTCTTGGTGGATATTATATTCCTAACTACAATTCTTTTTCGAGCTATGCCAAAAGAATCGTTTATAGAGGAGGTTTAAAATTTGATAAAACCGGATTAATGGTTAACTCAGAATCTATAAATGACATAGGCTTAACTTTAGGACTTGGGTTACCTATATCAGGTAGTTTCTCTAATGTTAATATTGGTTTTGAATTAGGTAAAAAAGGAACAACTTCTTCTAATTTAGTTCAAGAAAACTATGCTAATATTAGTGTAGGATTTTCTCTTAACGACAAATGGTTTGTAAAAAGAAAATTTGAATAATTTTTTAGAAACGACAATAGTTATATTTCATTTTGTCAGTATCGATATATGATTTTATTTAATAAATATAAAACAATCACAGCAGTCATGGTTTTAGCCATGACTCTGTTTTTTGGGTGCGAAAGTAATTTTAAGGAAGTTCAAAAAATAAATTTTTCAGAATTTACTCCTAATGGCGATGCAGATAACGTTAATTTGAAATATACAGATTCAGGGCTTATAAAAGCCGTTTTGCTAAGTCCGAAGATGTTAGATTATACCAGTGTCGATTTTCCCTTTACCGAATTCCCAAAAGGAATAGATGTTACCTTGTATGATGCCAAGGCTAAGAAAACGCGCATAACTTCTGTTTACGCAGTTTCTTACAAAGTGACCGGAATTATTGATTTAAGAGGAAAAGTTAAAATTGCTTCCGAAGACGGGCAAATGCTCGAAACAGAACAACTCTATTACGATCAAAAAAACGAATGGTTTTTTACTGAGAAAAAGTTTAAATTTACTGATATCAAAGGGGTTTCTAACGGTCAGGGAATAGATTTCAGTAAAGACTTTAAAATTATAAATTCACAAAGAATAACCGGCGAAGTGGAAAGCGCCGAATAAATAGCTAAATTTTAAATTATGGGTTACTTAAAATACACACCGTATCTTTATCTTGTTTTTGCAGCAGTTTTTGTTTACGATGCATTTGTAAAATGGGAAATGGCTGATGCTACGCCTAAACTGAGTCTTTTAATTGCTGGACTTGCTGTTTTTATGTTTTTCTTTAGAATGAAATTCGCAAAAAAAATAGAAGAGCGCAATAAAAAACAATAATTCATGGAAATTAGTATTATAATATTGTGTCTAATATTATCTGCTTTTTTTTCAGGAATGGAAATTGCATTTATTTCTTCCAATAAAATTTATCTTGAAATAGAAAAAAAACAAGATAATTTTCTCTCTAAAATACTGACTAAATTAACGGAAAAACCGTCAAAATTTATTGCGGCCATGCTCATTGGTAACAATATTGCTTTGGTGGTTTACGGTTTTTTTATGGGCGAATTATTGATGCGCTGGATCAATTCGCTGAATTATCAGTTTTCGGATGTGTTGAGCCTTTTTATTCAAATCCTGTTGTCGACATTAATTGTGTTGATTACGGCTGAGTTTTTGCCAAAGGTTTTTTTTCAAATTTATGCTAATGCTTTAATAAAGTTTTTCGCTGTTCCAGCTTATGTTTTTTACCTGTTGTTTTATTTTATCTCTACTTTTTTGATCTGGGTTTCGGATTTTATACTTAAGACATTTTTTAAAACAGAGGGAGATCAAATTCAGCTTTATTTTAGTAAGGTCGAGCTTGGGAATTATATTACGGAGCAAATGAGTACTGTTGAAGATGATGAAGAAGTGGATTCAGAAATTCAAATATTTCAAAATGCACTGGAATTTTCAGGAGTAAAAGCCAGGGATGTCATGAGTCCCAGAACCGAAATTGTTGCGATTGATTTGTTTGATTCTGTAGCGGAGCTGAAAGATTTATTTGTAGAGACAGGTTATTCTAAAATTGTGGTTTATCAAAATTCATTGGACGATATTGTGGGTTATGTGCATTCGTTTGATTTGTTTAAGAAGCCTCAAAGCATCAAGTCGATTGTTATTCCTGTAGAATTTGTTCCTGAAACCATTTATATAAAAGATGTAATGGATCTGCTGACCAAAAAACGAAAAAGCGTCGCAGTAGTGCTAGATGAATACGGAGGGACTTCGGGGATTATTACTATAGAAGATATCGTGGAGGAACTTTTTGGGGAGATTGAAGATGAACACGATTCAGATGAAGAACTGATTGAAAAAGAGCTGGATGAGGATAGTTATCTTTTTTCGGCACGATTTGATGTCGAGTATTTGAATCAGGCTTATAAGCTATCAATTCCTGAGAGCGATTCTTATGGTACTTTGGGTGGTTTTATTGTCGATTTCACTAAGGAAATTCCGTCAAAAGGAGAGGTGATTGTCATAGGGAACTATCATTTTGTGATAGAAGAAGCGACAAATAAAAAAATAGAATTGGTAAAAATGACCATAAAAGAGTAATTTATTTTATAAAAACATTTTTTTTGTAAAATAAAACGCTACTAGTATAAATATTAATCATATAATTGTATTTTCGCAAACTGAATATAAAATTAACAACAATAAAAATGGCAGTTTTATCAAAAATTAGACAACGTTCCGCTTTAATGATTGCAGTTATCGCATTGGCTTTATTTGCATTTATCATAGGTGATTTATTTAAAAGTGGTAGTTTCGACAGTACGTCAAAAGATGTAGGGAGTATCAATGGAAAAGATATTTCATTTGAAGATTTTAGAATTAAAGTAGGTAATGTTGAGAAAAGTGGTCAAGGGATTACTGCTACAGCAGCTGCAAACAGAGTTTGGGATCAAGAGGTTACTATTGCTTTGTTGACTTCTGAATTTGATAAAATTGGATTAAGAGTTGGAGAGAAACACTTAATGGAAGTTTTGAAAGCAGATCAAAATATTGGTAGAAATCCTATGTTTTTGAATGCTGCCGGAATATTTGATCTTGCAAAGTTCAAAGAATATTTTAAAGCAAATCCTGCACAAGCTCAATTTTTAAAAGATAGAGAAAAAGACGCTGAATTAAACGCAAAATATCAAATCTATAATACGTTGATTAAAGCGAGCGCTTTTACAACAGAAAGTGAAGGAAAGCTGAAATATGAAATGGAAGCTAATAAAGTAAACTTTGCTTATGTTGCCGGATTGTATTCTACGATTAAAGACAGTGATGTAAAAGTTACTGATGCTGAGATTTTGGATTATATGAAGAAAAACGAAAAGAAATTTAAAGCAGATGAAACTCGCGAAGTAGAATATGTTTTAATTGAAGATAAAGCTTCTGCAGCTGATGTGGCTGAGGTGAAGTCAAGAATAACAGCTTTGCTTTCAGGCAGTGTAGTGTATAACCAAGCAACGGGTAAAAACGATACTTTGGCTGGTTTTAAATCGGCTAAAAACACAGTTGAATTTGTAAATTCAAATTCTGATGTACCTTATGATTCTACATATGTTGCTAAGAAAGATTTGCCAGCTATAGATGCTGATAGATTATTCAATCTTGCTCCTGGAGAAGTTTATGGTCCTTATATGTTTGGAAAATACTACTGTATTTCTAAATCTATGGGCAAAAAAGCGGGCGTAAGCGCTAAAGCAAGTCATATTTTGATTAGCTATGAAGGAACACAAGTTCCTAATAAGAAAGAGAAAAGAACTAAAGAAGAAGCAAAAGCAAAAGCAGAATCTATTTTGGCTCAGGTAAATGCTAATCCAGATAGTTTCTTAATGCTAGCTTTCACGAACTCTGATGATTCTTCGGCTCAACAAGGTGGAGATTTAGGTTATTTTGAACAAAATCAAATGGTAAAACCATTCAATGATTTCGTATTCAATAATGGGATAGGAAAAGTAGGTTTAGTAGAAACTGACTTTGGTTTTCACATCATTAAAATTGCCGATAAACAAGATGGAATTCGTTTAGCGACTGTAGCTCAAAAAGTAGAAGCTTCTGAAGCTACTTCGGATAAAATATTTACAGAGGCAACTAAATTTGAAATGGATGCTGCAGATAAAGATTTCAATAAAGTAGCTAAAGAAATGAAGCTTACTATCGCAGCTCCAGTTACTGTTGCTGCAATGGACGAAAACTTTGGACCACTTGGAAATCAAAGAGCAATTGTAAGATGGGCTTTTGAAGGAGATTCTAAAGTAGGTACGGTAAAACGTTTTGAAGTGGCTAACATTGGTCACGTTATCGCAAGAGTGAAAAGTATTGACGATTCGGGATTAGTTTCTGTTACTCAGGCGAGACCTTATGTAGAGTCAATTCTTAAAAACAAGAAAAAAGCCGAATTAATCAAAGCCAAAATGACTGGAAGTTCTTTGGAAGCTATTGCAAAAGCAGCGGGTTCTTCAGTTCTTCAAGTTGCAGATGTAACTATGGATAATCCAATGTTAACAGGGGTAGGTTTAGAGCCTAAAGTGGTAGGTAATGCATTTGCACTAGCGGCAAATAAATTATCAGCACCAATCGAAGGGAATACAGGAGTATATGTTGTTAAAAACATCAGTACTACTAAAGCTCCAGCTTTGAAAGATCACACTCCTTATGTAGCTAAATTAAAAGCACAGGCTGCTGGTGATGTAAACAGAGTTTTACCAGCTCTTAAAAACAGTGCAGAAATTAAAGACAATAGAAAACAATTCAATTATTAATTTCACTTAAGGTAAATTACTAATTCACTCATAAAAAAACCGATACGCTTTGTGTATCGGTTTTTTTATGGATTTATTTTAAATATCAAAGCACAAAAAGTAATGGGCTTAGTCTAGCTTAAAATCATGTCTTTGTAAGTGATAATGGTGTCAAATCCTTTTGAGCTAAAATAATGGCTTGGATCTTCTTTAGCAACCACCATGATGAAATCGCCTCCCCAAGCTCCCAAGCTTTTTATGGCTCCTTCAAAATCAGGAAATAAAGTTTCTTTTACGGTGCTTGTTTCTAATACATGGCTCATCAAGGCTTCGTGTGCGTTTATAGTTTCTGAAAATAGGTTCAAATCATTTGTGTGTAAAAGGACTTGAGTTAGTGCATCAATCTTTTCGATGGTCTTTTCTGGTTTGAAACTTTTGTTGGTTCGGTATTTAGCTATGGATGATTTGCTGTTTTGTTTTTTATTGAGATAAACAAAATAGATGTTTTGGCTGAACTCAGGAGCAAAAGTTATTTTTTCGACCACAGCTTTTCCTTGTTCTAAATGATACAAAATAGGAAAATTGTTTTGAGCGCAAGCAATATCGTAACCGCTACCTCCAAAACTATTGTTGAGAAGTTCAAATGCATCTATTTGCAGCCATTGTGCAATATTATTGATTAGCGTGGACGAAGTTCCTAATCCCCATTTTCTAGGAAAAGTAAGTTGGGTTGTGATGGTGTAACCCTTGGACGTTTTTAAGAAATCAGGATTTAATAAAAAAGCTTGGTGTAGAATTTCTAATAAGGTTGTTTTTACGGATTCCATTTCTGGGATCTTAAAAGACGAAATTTCGGCAAAAGAAATGTTTTCTTCAAACCAGATTTTTCCATCTGAATCATAGCTTTTCCAAGTTATCTCTTGGTTTTTACCTTCGTCAATAAGTAAGTTTTGACCAAATTTAGTAGGAAGTGCAAAAGCTTTGGCGCCATCGAGAACCAGATATTCCCCTGTAATTAATAGTTTTCCGTTGCTGTAAAATTCTTGTTTCATTTTTGTTCTTTTTAACCCTTCCAGAGTTTTAAACTCTGGAAGGGTTTTCTGAAAGCGATAATTATTTTCTTAAATTTTCAATCAATTCGACAACGGCACTATGTGAAACGGCATTCAATTTAAAGTGCTTTTGAATCAAGATGCGTTCATCTTCATTGGCTTCAAATTGATTTAAGATATTATTCAAATGCATTTTCATGTGGCCGTCCTGAATTCCTGTGGTTGTCAAGGAGCGCAAAGCAGCGAAGTTTTGTGCTAAACCGGCAACTGCCACAGTCTGCATTAGTTCTTTGGCAGAAGGGTTTTCGAGCATTTCCAAAGATAGTTTTACCAGTGGATGCAAAGAGGTTAATCCGCCAACGGTTCCTAGTGCTAAAGGAATTTCGAGCCAGAATTTGAAAATGCCATTTTCTATTTTGGCATGCGATAAACTGGAATAATGACCGGATTTTGCGGCATAGGCATGGATTCCTGCTTCAACGGCGCGGAAGTCATTGCCTGTAGCAAGCACTACGGCGTCAATTCCGTTCATGATTCCTTTATTATGGGTTACAGCTCGATAAGGTTCTACTTCGGCAATTTGAACGGCCTGAACGAAGCGTTCGGCAAAGTCTTGTGGGTTTGTGATGTGTTTTTCTGTTAAATCCTCAATTGGACAGGAAACTTCGGCACGTACGATACAATTGGGAACATAATTTGAAAGAATGCTCATAATGACCTGAAGCTCTTTTTCTGTTTCGGTAAAAAGTTCGTAGGATTGGGCTTCTTGTTTTAATGTTTTGGCAAATTGTTCCAAACAAGAGTTGATAAAGTTAGCCCCCATGCTGTCTTTAGTTTCAAAAGTGGCATGAAGTTGAAAATAATTGTCTAGCAAGTTGGTTTTGTCTTTCAGGACAATATCCAGGATTCCGCCACCTCTTTTTTGCATGTTTTTTGTGATGCTTTTCGTTTCCGAAAAAAACTTTGCTTTTGTTTGAGCAAAGAATAATTCTAATTTGGAAACATCACCTTTAAACAAGAAGTGCACTTGACCTATTTTTTCAGTATTAATTACTGTGGCTTTGAATCCGCCTCGAGTAGACCAAAATTTAGCGGATTTAGCAGCAGCAGCAACTACAGAGCTTTCTTCAATTGCCATCGGAATGGTTTGGTATTTTCCATTAATTAGGAAATTAGGAGCCACACCAAGGGGAATGTAGAAGTTACTGATGGTGTTTTCGATGAACTCATCGTGTAACTTTTGTATTTTTTCGTCTGAATTCCAATAGTTTTTCAGTAAAGTTATGGCTTCAAGAGGCGTTGAAAAGTATTCTTTGGCAATCCAGTTTATTTTTTCTTCTTTGGATAGTTTTGAAAATCCGGCAACAGGCTTATTCATTTTCAATAGATTATAATGTAATTAGTGGCAAAGATACGTTTTTAGCGGTTTTATTAGTCATTTTCTAATCGTCATTAATACGAGCTTAAAAATATTGTTTTTAATATTTAACATATAAAATGTTATGTAATTGTAATTTTTTCACTAAAATTGGGGTCTTTTTTATATATAAATCAATAGTATGAATTCTAAGCAAGTTACGGTCTTATTTTTATTTTTATGTTTTTCCGTTTTTGGACAACAGAAGATATCCGTTGAGGAAATTTATAATGGTACTTTCCGTGCCCAAGGAATGGATGAATTGCAGTCCATGAAAAATTCTAACCAGTATACGGTCTTGAATTTCAATAGAGCAGCACGGTCGATGCAAATCGATTTGTATGATTTTGCAACTCTTAAGAAAACATCTACACTCATTGATACAAAAAACCATTCTGGTTTGCCAATGATTGACAGCTACACCTTCGATGCTGCAGAGAAAAATATTTTGTTAGCTTGTAATACGAAACAAATTTTCCGTCATTCCTTTACTGCCGATTACTATTTATATAATACGACAACTAAGGCATTGACAAAATTATTCGATTTTCAGGTGCAAGAACCTACTTTCTCACCTGATGGAAAAAAGATTGCTTATGCCAAAGAGAATAATCTTTATGTTTATGATATCGATTCAAAAGCGACGGTTCAAATTACTACTGACGGTAAGAAAAATGCGGTTATCAATGGAATAACGGACTGGGTTTACGAAGAAGAATTCGCTTTTGTGAGAGCATTTGATTGGAGTAAAGACAGTAAGAAACTGGCTTACATTCGCTTTGACGAAAGTCAGGTTCCAGAATTTTCAATGTCTATGTTTCACAAAGATTTGTACCCTACGATTGAAACATTCAAATATCCAAAAGCTGGAGAAAAAAATTCTCTAGTTTCATTGCATATATTTGACGCAGCCTCTAAAGACACCAAAAAAATCGATTTGGGCAACTATAATGATTTCTACATTGCCAGACTGCAATGGACAAATGATGCCAATGTTTTATCGGCTCAGGTTTTAAATCGTCATCAAAACAATTTAGACTTATTGTTTGTAGAAGGAAACACAGGCGTATCAAAAGTGGTTTTGAACGAAAAAGATAAAGCTTATGTGGATGTAACAGATAATTTAACTTTCTTAAAAGACAACAGTTTTATTTGGACAAGTGAAAAAGACGGTTTCAATCATATTTATGTATATGACAAAAATGGGAAGTTGAAAAACCAAGTAACCAAAGGAAACTGGGAAGTAACTAATTATTATGGTTTTGACGAAAAATCAAATACTATTTTTTATCAATCGGTAGAGAATGGTTCTATTAATCGTGATGTTTATAGAATAGGTCTAAATGGAAAAAACAAAGTGCGCTTGTCTACCGGAACTGGAACAAGTGGCGCTACCTTTAGTCCAAATTTCGAATATTTTATTGGAACTTTTTCTAATGCCACACAGCCTGTTAGCTATTCTTTGAATGAATCCAAATCAGGGAAACAACTACAAGTTATTGAAGATAACGCTGCACTGGCTTCCAAATTAAAAGCCTATGATTTGCCAGTAAAAGAGTTTTTTGTTTTAAAAACAGCCAAAGGAATCGAATTAAACGCTTGGATGATTAAACCAAAAGATTTTGATCCCAACAAAAAATATCCGGTTTTCATGCATCAGTATTCTGGTCCGGGTTCTCAGCAGGTAGCTAATCAAGGTATTGGTAGCAATGATTATTGGTTTATGATGCTGGCGCAACAAGGTTATATTGTAGCTTGCGTTGACGGAAGAGGAACCGGTTTTAAAGGAGCCGATTTTAAGAAAGTGACTCAATTACAATTAGGAAAGTATGAAGTGGAAGATCAAATCGATGCCGCTAAAATGATAGGAAATTATTCATTTGTAGATAAATCCAGAATAGGTATATTTGGCTGGTCTTATGGAGGATTTATGGCTTCTAATTGTCTTTTGAAAGGGAATGATACCTTTAAAATGGCAATTGCTGTTGCGCCAGTGACGAATTGGAGATTTTATGACAGTATTTATACCGAAAGATACATGCAAACTCCACAAGAGAACGCAAGCGGTTATGACGATAATTCGCCAATAAACCATGTGGAGAAATTGAAAGGGAAATTTCTTTTGATTCATGGAAGTGCCGATGATAATGTGCATGTGCAGAATTCGATGCAAATGATGGAAGCTTTGATTCAGGCTAACAAGCAATTTGATTCACAGATTTATCCGGATAAAAATCATGGAATTTATGGTGGTAAAACCAGAGTTCAATTGTACACTAAAATGACCAATTTCATCAAAGAAAATTTATAACATAAAACTAATAACCCAATATAATAAAAATGAGTGAAACAGCAGTAAAATCAAAACATCCAAAAGGACTTTGGGTATTATTTGGAACCGAAATGTGGGAGCGTTTCAATTTCTATGGAATGCGAGCAATTCTTACCTTATTTCTGGTAAACTCCTTATTAATGAAAGAGTCAGAAGCGTCCTTGATTTATGGAGGTTTCTTAGGACTTTGTTACTTAACTCCAATGTTAGGTGGTTTTATTGCCGATCGTTTCTTTGGAAACAGAAATTGCATTTTATTGGGTGGATTGATGATGGCTATAGGACAGTTTTTACTGTTTACCAGCGCTAGTGTTTTTGGTTCAAATATGAGTTTGGCCAATACTTTAATGTGGTCAGCATTAGGAATTATTATTTTTGGAAATGGATTTTTTAAACCAAACATCTCAAGCATGGTTGGGAGCTTGTATCCAAAACAAGAAAAAACAAAACTAGATACCGCTTTTACTATTTTCTATATGGGAATCAATTTGGGCGCCTTTTTAGGGCAAACAATTTGTCCTTATTTAGGTGACGAAGTGGTAAATGGTGTTCAGAATATCCATGCTTTCAAATGGGGATTTTTGGCGGCATCGATTGCGATGTTGATTGGAACAGCTGTTTTTTATGTATTGAAAAATAAGTATGTTGTTTCTCCAGAAGGAAAACCGTTAGGTGGCTTGCCTTCTAAGAATGATACTACTGATTATGAAGAAGGCGAAGCTCAAAAAGCAGTTTTCTCAACACGAGCTTTAATTGGAGCTGTTATTGCTTTTGTGCTTTTGTTTTTTGTTTTCCGTTATATTTTAGATGGAGATAACTTTATACAAACATTAATTTATCCAATTATTTACGCCAGCGGATTGACATTGGCGGGATTGATTATTTCGGATAGTTCGTTGACAAAAGTAGAGAGAGACCGAATTTTTGTTATTTATATTGTAGCATTTTTTATTATATTTTTCTGGGCGGCTTTTGAGCAAGCAGGATCTTCTTTAACATTTATTGCCGCAAATCAAACCGATAGAACTTTTATGTTTGGATGGCAAATGCCAGCCTCAATGGTTCAGGTTTTCAACGGAATTTTCGTTTTTGCTTTCGCTTTGCCTTTTAGTATTTTGTGGGATAAATTGAGAGAAAATGGTAAAGAACCAATATCTCCGGTGAAACAGGCAATTGGCTTGGCGTTGATTGCACTAAGTTATTTTATAATTGCATACAACGTAAAAGATTTAGGAAACAGTGGGCTTCTGGCTATAAAATGGTTGATTCTTTTGTATTTAATTCAAACTTTTGCTGAGTTGTGTTTGTCACCAATAGGATTGTCTTTGGTAGGTAAATTATCACCAAAACGTTTTTCTTCATTGCTTTTTGGTGTGTTTTTCTTGTCTAATGCTGCTGGATATGCTTTATCGGGTACCTTGGGCTCCATCATGCCTGCAACAGGAGAGAAGTTTGCAAAAGCTAAAGAATTGGGAATTGAGTTACAGCCTATTTTAGATAAAACGGTTGCTGCCACTCCAGAGCAATTGCAGCTTTTAGAGTCGAACCAGATTAGTGCAACCAATCCATTTTTTGCTGGTTTTGAAATTCATAATCTTTTTGAATTCTTCATGGTTTTTGTAATTTTAACGGGGATTGCGGCAGTAGTTTTATTTGCTTTAACTCCATTATTAAAGAAAATGATGCATGGCGTTCGCTAAAATTTAACAACTATATACAATTACCTATCCGATTTATTTGGGTAGGTAATTTTTTAATTTTAAACCTAGTTTTCTATGTGGAAAAATCACCCTAAAGCATTGCCTTATTTGTTCTTATCTGAAATGTGGGAACGTTTCGGTTATTATTTGATGATTGGAATCTTTACTTTATATCTAAAAGATGTAGAAGCCGGATTTGCCATGACCGAGAAAGAAGCTTCCGATTTGTATGGAACTTTCATAGCATTAGTTTTCTTAACTCCTTTCATTGGTGGTTTAGTTGCCGACAGGTATTTAGGATATAAGAATTCGATTGTTCTTGGTGGATTGATGATGGGTGCTGGTTATTTTATGATGGGAATTCATAGTTTGACCATGTTGTATGTTGCAATGACACTGGTTATTGTGGGTAACGGATTTTTCAAACCCAATATTTCGACACTTTTAGGAAACTTCTATAACGAAGAGAAATACAAAGACAAGAAAGACGAAGGATACAATATTTTCTATATGGGAATAAATGTGGGTGCTTTCATTTGTAATTTCTTTGGCGCGGCCTTACAGATACTTTTGGGCTGGCATTACGCTTTTATGGCAGCAGGATTAGGAATGTTTATTGGGGTTATCGTTTTCCTTTTGGGAACAAAACATTATGGCGATAAAACCGAGAAAAAGGGAATTCAAGAAGGCGATATGCCGTTTTCAAAAATTGTGTTGTATATTCTTGTTCCCTCGGTTGTGTTTGGAGTTATTGGTTGGTTAATCAAAGGCGTGCAGTCTGATATGAATGCAGATAGCGCCATTTTTGGTTCTGATAGTACCGATGCATTCATTTTTGCTTGTATTCCGGTGGTTTATTTTTACGGAAGTTTATATTTCAAAGCCAAAGTAGAAGAGAAGAGACAAATAGGTGCCTTGCTTTCTATTTTTGCTGTGGTTATTTTATTTTGGGCGGTTTTCAAATTGAATGGTTCGGCCTTAACTACTTGGGCAGATCGTTATACTGATAGAGAAATTACCGGAACTACGCAAACGGTTTTCAATAGTTTGAAATTGGCTAAGGAAGTCGAATTTAAAAAAGATTCAACTGAATTATATGATGCCAGTTTTAGATTGCAAAAGGAAAACGGCGAAGTAGTAAAGACCGTTGATTATCCGGTTTATTTTAGAAACGTAGCCGAAGACAAAAAACCGGACGAAGGTTCAAAAGTTTCGATTTGGGCGACTAATTTAAGTCAGTCTATCAATCCGGGCTGGGTGATTATTTTGACGCCTTTGGTGGTGGCATTTTTCACCTTTTTACGCAGCAGAAGGAAAGAACCTTCAACTCCAACCAAAATTGCATTCGGATTATTGATTTCAGCATTATCGGTATTGGTAATGGTTGCCGCGGTTCATATTGGTGGAAATGGTGCCGAAAAAGTGTCGGTTTGGTGGTTAGTAGCTAATTACGGAATTATCACAATTGGAGAGCTATTTCTGAGTCCGATGGGATTATCAATTGTATCTAAATTATCGCCAAAAAACATTACGGCTTTAATGATGGGCGGTTGGTTTTTATCGACCTCAATCGGAAATAAATTAAGTGGCGTCTTGGCCAGTATGTGGGATCAATACGATGACAAAGCAAACTTTTTCTGGGTGAACTTTGGCTTATTGATGTTTGCAACGGTATTGATGTTTGCTTTGGTAAAAAACTTAAATAAAGTGATGAAAGATCACGGAATCAATTAGTATGCAAACAATAGAAGAAATACAAAATTTTAAGGGCAAATACCCAAAACAATTGTGGTATTTGTTTTTCTCAGAAATGTGGGAACGATTCTGTTTTTACGGAATGAGGGGAATGTTAGTGATATTCATGGTGAGTCATTTAGCCATGGATGAAGAAGTTGCTAATTTACAATATGGAGCTACTCAAGCTTGGGTTTATGCTTTTACCTTTATTGGCGGATTATTTGCAGATAAAATTTTGGGTTTAAGAAAGTCTCTTTTTTGGGGTGGAATTTTAATGATTATTGGAAGTGTCATTTTAGCCATTGATCCCAGAAGTTTATTTTTCATCGGATTGGGATTTACAATTGTAGGGACAGGATTTTTTAAACCTAATATTTCTTCTATGGTTGGGCAACTTTATAAAGATAATGATCCAAGACGTGATGCTGGATTTTCATTCTTTTATATGGGTGTGAATTTAGGAGCATTCATTGGCGGATACCTATGTATTGCAGTCGCTGAAGGTTCTTTATGGAAATCAATAGTTCCGGAACATTTGCGTTGGAATGTAGGTTTTGGTTTTGCGGCTTTAGTAATGGTAATTAGTTTGTTGACTTTTACTCAAACTCAAAAAAGTTTAGCAACTATTGGACTTTCACCTTTACCTAACTTAGAAGCTTCACGAAGAAAATTATTGGAAAACTTAACTTATTTAGGTTCTGTTTTAATCATTCCAATTGTAATCATAATGGTTGCAAATACTGAATATACTGATTATTTCATGTATGCCATTGGTCCAATTTCTATTTTGTATTTGTTTTATGAAATGAGAAATTTTTCTATAGCTGAAAACAAAAAATTATTAGCCGCTTTAGTGTTTATCCTTTTTTCCATTGTCTTTTGGGCATTTTTTGAGCAAAGTGGTGGCTCTTTAAGTTTATTTGCTGCAAATAACTTGAATAATACAATTGCTGGAGTTACATTAAGTCCAAATGGAGTAAACAACTCTGCTAATTCTTTCTTTGTAATTACTTTTGCAGCCTTAGTTGGATTGGTTTGGTTATGGATGGCCAAAAAGAAAATTGAGCCTAATACAATCATAAAATTTGGTTTGGCCTTTTTGTTTTTAGCTGGAGGTTTCTGGATTTTCTATTACACTCAATTTTTTGCAGATGCTTCAGGAAGAACATCACTTGGTGTATTTGCTTTTGGTTGGTTTATAATCACTTTTGGAGAGTTGTGTTTGTCTCCAATTGGAATGAGCGCTATGACAAAATTATCACCACAAAAAACACAAGCTGTAATTATGGGAATGTGGTTTTTAGCGAGTGCTTACGGTCAATATTTTGCCGGAATTTTAGGAGCAAATATTGCAAAAGCTTCAAGAAATGCAACTAATTTAGAAAAACTAAACACCTATACCGATGGTTATTATCAATTAGCTATTTATGCCTTAATTGCAGGAGTAGTTTTAATTGTCATTTCGCCATTGGTTAAAAAATTAATGCAAGAAGTAAAATAAAACAATATAAATATGAGTCAGAATAGTACAGATCAGTTTTTTAATAATTCCGTTTTAGGACATCCAGCGGGTTTATTCGTTTTGTTTTTCACAGAGATGTGGGAACGATTTTCATTCTATGGAATGCGTTCTTTATTGATATTATTTTTGACAACATCATTTGCTGATGGCGGTTGGGAATGGACTCGTGAAAATGCATCCGCTTTATTTGGATCTTATGTTGGTTTGGTGTACTTGTCAACAATGATGGGAGGTTATTTTGCTGATAAAGTTATCGGTTTTAGATGGGCTGTTGTAGTTGGTGCTGTTTTAATGACCCTTGGACATGCTTCGATGGCTGTTGAAACGGAGTTTTCTATTTATTTGGGATTACTTTTATTAGTTTTTGGGAATGGTTTTTTCAAACCTAACATGACTTCTATAATTTCTGAGATGTACAAGGATCGTCCAGAGAAAAAAGATGGGGCCTATACTTTATTCTATATGGGCGTAAATGCCGGGGCTTTCTTTGGTATTTTACTTTGTGGGTATTTAGGAGAAAAAGTGGGTTGGAGTTATGGTTTTGGACTTGCCGGGATTTTTATGTTCTTTGGAATGTTACAGTTTTGGTTGTCACAAAATATTTTTGGAGATATTGGTTTAAAACCAAACAAAGAAAGTGTTGCTAAGGCAGCTGCTTTGGATACAGATAAAAGAAATCCTTTTACTTCTTGGCAATTGGTTCTTATCGCCATATCTTCTATTTTAGGTTTGCTTTGGATTTTGAATGATCCTGCTTCTAAAATTTCAGGAGGAAAAGTAAATGTTTTTGGCTTCTTGGGCGAGAATGGAAATGCGATTGCTATTGTTTCAGCTTTGGTTTTGTTCATCATCTTATTGGTTTACCGATTTACACAGTATTCAAAAATTACCAGAGAAAAGCTTATAGCGGTGACTTTCTTTGCCTTTTTGACGATTTTCTTTTGGGCCATTTTTGAACAATCTCCAAACAGTTTGACCATTTTTGCAAATGATTATACGAACCGAATTTTGGAAGGAAACTGGAGTGTTGTTTTCTTGGTTATGAATTCCTTGATTACCATCTTGCCATTAACAATCATTTCGTATGTTTTGTATTTAATGTTTAAACGAACATTTAAAGAGTACTCCTTGGCTAATATAATTCTAAGTGTGAGTTTTATCATTATTTGGGCTATTGCAATTTGGATGTTGGCCAAAGATTATTACACGGCTGGTTATTTAGATTTATCTGATGATACTTTGAGATTATTAAAAATTGATAAAGTAACTGCGGCATTGACGGAAGTTCCAGCTACCTGGTTCTCTACGCTAAATTCTTTATTTATTATAACTTTGGCTCCTTTGTTTTCTAAATGGTGGGAAAGTAAATACAACCCTTCTGCTAACTTGAAATACGGAATAGGAATGGGATTGTTAGCCTTAGGAATGGCTTGTATCGCTTTTGGAGCGAATGGAATTGAAGCTGGGGCAAAAACAGCTTCGGTGAGTATGATTTGGCTTATTTTAGTATACTTATTCCATACAATGGCTGAATTGTGTATCTCACCAGTAGGTTTGTCTTATGTAAGTAAATTAGTTCCGGCAAGGATGATTGCTTTCATGTTTGGTGTTTGGTATCTTGCAGTGGCAATTGGAATGAAAGGAGCAGGTATGTTTGGTGAAAATATTGATAAAATTGCCGATGAACATGGATTGAGCTACTTCTTTTGGATGTTAACGATCATTTCATTGGTGGTTGCTTTATTTTCGATTGCAATGACTCCAGTGATTAAAAAATTAATGCACGGTGTTCGATAAACTTTGGTTTAGTTTTTGAGAAGGACTTTATAAAATAATAACAAATGAAGAAGATTTTTATCACATTACTGCTTTTGATTGGTTCTTTTGCAGTAGAAGCCCAAGAATTAGTTTGGCATACGGATGTTAACAAAGCAATTGAAATTTCTAAAAAAAGTAAAAAACCTTTGTTATTGTTTTTTACAGGCAGCGATTGGTGTGGTTGGTGTATTCGATTGCAAAAAGAAGTTTTGAAAACGGCCGAGTTCGAGAAATGGGCTAAAGAAAATGTGGTTTTGGTAGAGTTAGATTATCCAAGAAGAACACCACAGACTCCAGAAATTAAGAAACAAAATGATGAATTGCAGAAAGCTTTTGGTATCCAAGGTTATCCAACGATTCATTTTGCCAAGGTGACTAATAAAGGAGGGAAAGTCAATTTTGACGGATTAGGAAGTACGGGTTATGTAGCAGGTGGACCTGTAGCTTGGTTAGCGATTGCAAATAAAATTATTAAACCTAAACTATAGTTTTTTTAACTGAATTTTGTATTTATTTTATTACTTTTAGTGCGTTATAACTAATGTAAAACCAAAATTATTAACGCAGATAATGACTGTCTGCGAGGTAATTGAATAAACCAAAATTTGATGTGTAAAAAATTATTGTTGTCGTTGTTGATTCTGTTTTCTTTAAACTTAGGAGCCCAAGTTCTAAATTGGAACGCAGATATTAGTAATGCGATTACGATTAGTAAAGAACAAAAAAAACCGATGTTGATTTTGTTTACAGATAATAATTCAGATAAAGCTTTAGAAACTCAAATATTGAAAACCTTGGATTTTGCCCTTTGGTCAAGAGATAATGTGGTTTTGGTAAAACTTGATTTGAATAATGATACTTCAAATGAAAATTTTGAGCGAAATCAGTCGCTTAAAAAAGCATTTGGAGTCCAAGATTTACCTCAGATTTGTTTTTCAAATGTAATAGTTAGAAAAAACAAAATAAGTTATAGATTATTAGGTAAAATAGGATACGAGTCAGGTTCTGTAAAGACTTGGATTGAAGATTCTAATAAAATATTAAATTCCAGAGTTGAAGAAGAGTAAGTTTTCAATTTAGTATATAAAATCCCTTTTCAGCAGTTGCATGAAAAGGGATTTTTTGTTTTTCACAACTTGCTTTCCAGTATTTTTGGATGGTCTTTTGATTGGAGGCATCTGCAATTACAATTTTAGGTTTTAGGATTGCTAACATTCGTTCCAGATTTATTTTAGGGGATTGAGTAAGCAAAAGCACGTCTGGATTGGCATTTTTTGGATAAACAGCAAAGCTGTCAATAACAAGAATTTTAGTTCCCTTGTAATACAATACATTTTTTAGTTTTTCTTTTGCATTCACCGAAGAGAAGTTGCCTACTAAGTAAGATTGAAGAATAGTGTTTTTACTAGAGGTTTTTTGTACGCTGTCATTAGCGTATAAAGTCACATTATTTCCATAACGTTCCGTAATTAGAGTGTTCTTTAGGATGTTAAAAACGAGCCATTCTTGCTGTTTTTTGATGTTCCATTGGGTTGTCATAAATGCAAGGTGAATGCCTATGATGGCTATTAATGCTATTGTAAGTTTTTTAAAATTAGGATTTTTAAAGTAGACTATAATTGCAATAACCGCTAAATAGGAACTTATTAACAAGTAAATATTTAACGGGATATCCTTGATTATAAACTGTTCGAATGAGGCGATGAAATTTACAATTTTGTTTAAGCAGTAAATGCTGTATTCAAATGGTTTTGTAAACAGCAAGGGCGCATAACCCAATGAGGCTAATATCATCACCAATAATCCTAAAATCATAATGAAGTTCAGTAAGGGAATGATAGCTAAATTAGTCAGAAAGAATAAGCCTGGAAATTGATGGAAATAATAAATACTCAATGGTAAAGTGCCTAGTTGTGCTGCAAAAGATACGGTGAGTATTCCCCAAAAGTACTTTAGTACTTTGGATTTTGGGTTCCAAATAGCACTTACTATCGGTTGAAACCAAATAATGAAAAACAAAGCAATATAGCTTAGCTGAAACCCAACATCAAAAAGAAACGAAGGCTGAAAAAGTAAAATAAGCAGTATGGAGACTAATAAAGTGTGATAGATATTGACACTTCTTCGCAACGAATAACCAATTGCCACAAAAGAAAACATAGTTACTGATCGCACAACAGAAGGCGCTAAGCCCGCAATTATGGCAAATGAGGATAAGGAAAGCAGTGTAATCAGTAGTTTTATAAGTGCTCCTTTTTTTGTGTTAGGAATGGGTTTGAGTAGAAAGCTGACGAAAAGAAATACGAATCCAATGTGAAGCCCTGAAACGGACAAGATATGAATAGCTCCCGCATATTGATAATCTTGGATAATTTCCGGTGAGATATCCTGTCTCTGACCCATAATTAAGGCAACGGCAACATTCAATTCGGTTTTGCTGAATCCACTTTTCTCTAAATTATGAATAATAGAAGTCCTTAATTTCGAGGTGTAATACCAAATGTCTTCTTTGGGTTTAAGACTTACTTCTAGCTTCTCACGGTCAGAGTATAATTGGGCATAGATTTGCTTGTTTTGTAGATAAGCGCCATAATCAAACTGGTTTGGATTGTTTGGGGATTTATTTTTATACAAGATTCCTTTAACGCGTAATGTTGACCCTACTTCCAATGATGGGAGATTTAGACTGTCTTTAGAGATATTCAGTATGATTCTGCCGGTATATTTTTCATCGTTGATTTGATTGATAAGAGCGATGTATCGGTCATTAAAGTTTGTGTTTTTTAACTTTTCTCTAATGGTGATTGAAAAGGTTTGTGGTTTATGAAACGCAACATAGTTATGCGTGTAATGGTTTTTTTGGTAAGCATCTGTGTGCGTAATTTGAGTTGCAGCTCCAATAAAAAACGATACAAAATAGGTCGCTATTCCAAAGTAAATAGTTTTCTCGAAGGTCTTTTTTTGTAAAAAGTAGCTTATAGCAAAAAATAAAAAAGCAATAGAAAGCAGTCCAAATACTAATATTGGATTTGGTTTTAGATAAAAGACGGCTAGTATTCCTAAAATAAAGCTCACTGTAATTCTCGCCAAAGGGAATTGTAGTACTTTCATTGTTCTAAAGTACAGCTTTTTAGCGAAAAAAAACAGTTTGTTTTCGAAAGCTTTTATTGAATAATACGATTCAATTGAACAAAAGCCTTTTGGTAATAAGGTTCTTTTGTAGAGGATACAATCACTCCTTTTGAGGTAGAAGAATGAACAAAAAGGATTTCGTCATCCATTACTTCGGTTACAATTCCCACATGATTAATCTTTGATTTGCTGCTCGTTCTAAAAAATATTAAATCCCCTTTTTGGGCTTTTCCGGTGTCTTTCCCTAACTCAATCCCAATTTTTGATTGCTCATACGATGTTCGAGGGAGTTTGATGTCGTATAAACCGAAGGTAGAATAAACCAATCCGGAGCAATCGAAACCTGATTTTGTAGTACCGGCCATTTTGTAGCGAACTCCAATGTTTTCAGAGGCTGAGTTTATAATCTGTTCGGCTAGAAAGCTTGTCTTGTCCATCTTTTTCTTTGAAGTCGAATTAGAAACGGCTTTAGAAGAATTACAGGAAGTAAAAATAACAAGCAGTAATAAAAAGTAAAATAGTTGTTTCAAAAGAGGTGTTTTTTTGGATTAATGCTGTTTAAGATCGGCAACAATTAATCGAGCTGTTTTTTCACTAGCGCCTATTCCGCCAAGTTTTTTTTCTAGCAAATCATACTTTTCCAAAAGCTGTTTGCGGTATTCGGGTTGCAGTATTTTTTCTAATTCCTTTTTGATGTTTTTCGTATCAAATTGATCCTGAATTAATTCAGTTACCACTTCTTCATCCATAATAAGATTAACAAGCGAAATGTATTTTAAGGTAATGATGCGTTTGGCGATTTGATATGAAGCCCAACTGCCTTTATAACAAACCACTTCCGGTACTTTGAAGAGCGCCGTTTCAAGTGTAGCTGTTCCAGATGTGACTAGGGCTGCCGTAGCATTTTTCAACAAATCATAGGTTTTGTTAGAAATAAACTTAATATTTTCGTTAGAAATAAAGGTCTTATAAAAATCATATTCCTGACTTGGAGCACCGGCAATCACAAACTGGTATTCCGGAAAATCATCGACAACACTAAGCATTACCGAAAGCATTTTAGTGATTTCTTGTTTTCTGCTTCCAGGAAGTAAGGCAATAATAGGTTTGTCGCTCAATTGGTTTTCCGCCCTAAAAGTCGTTGGATCAATGCTTTCTTGGTTTTGAATGGCGTCAATTAATGGATGCCCTACAAACTCTACTGGGAAATGGTGTTTGTCTTCGTAAAAGTTTTTTTCGAAAGGCAAAATAACATACATTTTGTCTACATCGCGTTTAATAGCAGTGATTCTGTTTTCCTTCCAAGCCCAAATTTGGGGTGAAATATAATAGTGTGTTTTGATACCTAATTCTTTGGCCCATTTTGCGATACGCATATTAAATCCCGGATAATCAATGAAAATGATCACATCGGGTTGGAATTCAAGAATGTCTTTTTTGCATATTTTAATATTGCCAAGAATCGTTTTTAGATTGAATAGCACTTCAACAAATCCCATAAAGGCCAATTCTCGATAATGTTTTACCAAGGTGCCACCTACTTTTTGCATGAGGTCACCACCCCAAAATCGAATGTCGGCATTGGAATCTTCTTTATATAAGGCTTTCATTAAATTAGAACCATGTAAATCGCCTGAGGCTTCACCAGCTATAATGTAGTATTTCATTTTTGAGACAGTCAATGGGTTAAAAAACTTTCGATACCAAAAATAGGTATTGAAAGGGCATCAATCAAGCTAATTGGATGTTATTTTTATACAAACAAAGTGAGAATCGTCATTATAATAACGGCCAATATAATGCCGCGAGCCATGAGTTCTTTGTTTAATTTCAGTAAAACGGCAAATGCAACTAAGTCTAGAATGGATCCGAGGGTGATTAATTTTCCTAGTGAACCTTGAGATTTCAGGATGTAAAATCCGTTTAGAAAATCATAAGGGGTGAAAAAAGTTATAAAAATAAAACAGCCAGCAATTGCAGCTAAAAAACCAATTAGTAATCCGATAAGTAAATCCATTTTATTCATTCCAGTTCCAGCTGTTAAGTTGTTGTGTGGCGTGATGCGCTGTTAAGTCAAATTGAACGGGAACCACAGAAATATAACCGTTTGCCAAAGCCCATTCATCAGTGTCTTCTCCTTTATCTTGGTTTACAAATTCGCCCGCCAGCCAGTAATAATCTCTTCCTTGGGGTGTTTGACGCTTGTAGAATTTTTCGACCCAAAGCGCTTTGGCCTGACGGCAAATTTTTATTCCTTTAATATTGTCCTTTTTTAGCTTGGGGAAATTTACATTTAAAACGATGTCTTTTGGAAGACTATTTTTAAGGACTTCCAAAGTTATTTTTCGAATAAATGGTTTCATGGTTTCAAAATCAGCATTCCAGTCGTAATCCAAAAGTGAAAAACCAATAGCGGGAATTCCTTCGATACCCGCTTCTACGGCAGCACTCATGGTTCCGGAATAAATAACATTGATTGAAGAATTAGAACCATGATTGACTCCTGAAACGCAGAGATCCGGTTTCTTTTTTAAGATTTCATTTACGGCCAATTTTACGCAATCTACAGGCGTACCAGAACAGCTGTATTCTAAAATGGAGTCATTCTCTTTTGAAATTTTATTTAAATATAAAGTGTTATTAGTAGTTATGGCGTGCCCCATACCACTTTGTGGTTGATCAGGAGCCACGACAACCACTTCTCCAATTTCGGACATAACCGAAATTAAAGTTCTAAGTCCGGGAGCCGAAACCCCATCGTCATTTGTGATTAAAATTAAAGGTTTGACTTTATTCATGTTATTTTGAGTTTTATGATTTGGAAAATTAAATCAAATTGTACAGATTTGTATCTTTCAAGCAAAGGAAACAAAATTTATTAACTTGTGGATTAATGCTAAAACAAAAAGACTATTTTATATCTTTAACAAAAATTTATGTGGATAGCTTAAGGCTTGGCATGTTTTTTACTGTAAATTAGTTTAAAAATTTGGATGAATACTATTATTAACTTTATGAAGAGAAATTATAAAATACTTCTTGCAATTGTTGTCGTTTCGGTAACACTATTTGCTTTTAAAATCAAATCAGGAACTGAGGCTGATCCAGGAAAAGACAAATTGCTTTTGGAATTATTGACTTTTGTCATCGAAAAAGGACATTATAGTCCTGCCGCGATTGATGATAACTTCTCAAAAGGGGTGTATAAGGATTATATACAGGCTTTAGATCCGTCTAAACGATTTTTCTTGCAATCTGATATAGATGAGTTTTCTAAATTTGAAACAGAATTAGATGATGCTTTAATCAATAAGGATTTGACCTTTTTTAGTTTGACTTATGATCGGTTGATGAAAAGGATGGATGAAAGCAAGAAAATTTATAAGGAAGTATTGAGTGTCCCGTTCAACTTCTCTATTGATGAGAGTTTTAATACGGATTATGATAAGGCATCTTATGCTAAAAATGAAAAAGAGCTTAAAGATCGTTGGAGAAAACAAATTAAATTGTCGGCTCTTTCGTCTTTAACTGATCGTTTGAAGATGCAAGAAGACAGGCTAAAAGGAGTTGAAAGTAAATCTACTGACGATGATGAAGCGCTGGTAAAAAGTGGAGATAAAATTGGAAATGATTTAATCAAGACTAAAAGTAAAGCAACGATTAATTCAGATAAAGATAAAACTTTCGCTGAGCTAGAAAAAGAAACCAGGGAAAATGCTTTAAAAGCATTAGATGAGTATTTTGGTTTTATGAAAGATCTAGACCGTGATGACTGGTTTTCAGTTTATATTAATTCTATTACAGCTCGTTTTGATCCTCATACGAATTATTTTGCAGCTGAGGAAAAAGAGCGATTCGATGTGGACATCAGTGGGAAGTTAGAAGGTATTGGAGCACGTCTTCAAAAGAAGAATGATTTTACCGAAATTTCTGAACTAATATCTGGTGGTCCAGCTTGGAGAGGGAAAGAGCTTGAAGCAGGTGATTTAGTTACTAAGGTAGCACAAGGAAGCGGGGATCCGGTAGATGTTGTAGGAATGCGTCTTGAAGATGTGGTAAAAAAGATTAAAGGACCTAAGGGATCTGAAGTTCGTCTTACCGTTAAGAAAGTAGATGGAACCATTAAAGTGATATCCATCATAAGAGATATTGTCGAAATTGAAGAAACCTACGTTAAGTCTAGTGTGGTTGTTAAAGACGGATTGAAATATGGGGTGATTTATTTGCCTAAATTCTATATTGATTTTGCAGATCGAGGTGGCAGAGATGCCGGAAAAGACATTGCCCTTGAAGTAGAGCGATTGAAAAAAGAAAAAATTAACGGAATCGTTCTTGATGTACGTGATGACGGAGGGGGTTCTTTATCAACAGTTGTTGATATAGCTGGTTTGTTTATAGAACAAGGTCCAATAGTTCAAATTAAATCTGCCGGATTAAAAAAAGAAGTCTTATACGATAGAGATAAAAAGATCGAATGGGATGGACCATTGGTAATTATGGTCAATAGTTTCTCTGCATCGGCTTCAGAAATTTTAGCAGCTGCAATTCAAGATTATAAAAGAGGAATTATAGTAGGTAGTAAACAGACCTATGGTAAAGGAACGGTGCAAAATGTGATTGACTTTAATCAATTTGTACGCAATAGTTCTGTAGGTGATTTGGGTGCATTGAAAACGACTACCCAAAAGTTTTATAGAATAAACGGTGGGTCCACTCAGCTGGAAGGGGTGAGCAGTGATATAGTTATGCCGGATAGATTTGCTTATTTAAAAATGGGCGAACGTGACGTAGAAAACGCTATGCCTTGGGATAAAATTGATGCCGCTGACTATACGGTTTGGAATAAAAATGAAAATTTTAATAAGGCTATCTTGAATAGTAAAAATAGAATTGCGAGTAATCCACAATTTCAGTTGATTGAGGATAATGCAAAATGGATAGACAGTAGAAAAGAAGACAATACTTATAGTTTAAATATTGATAAATTTAGGATGGCTCAAAATGAAATAGAGCAAAAAGCTAAAAAATACAAGCCTATCTCTCAATATAAGAATGATTTGAAATTTAATTCTCTGCCTTATGAAATTGCTGAATTTGCAAAAGACAGTGTTTTAAAAGAGAAAAGAGAAAGATGGCATCAAAGTTTGTCTAAAGATATTTATATTGAAGAAGCTTTGAATGTTTTGGATGATTTACAGCCTAAAACTGATTTGAAAAAAAGTATTCCTTCGAAGCTAAAAAAAGAAAAGTTTGTTAAGTCATAAATACTATTTTTAATAAACTACATAGCACAAAAAGCTCCAAAAATTTAAGTAATTTTGGAGCTTTTTTTTATTATTGGCATATAATTTCAATTAATTTTGAACCTAAATTTACATTTATAGATGAAATATATTAAAATTCTTTTGATCATTGTCATTGGGATAAGTTCTTTGATTCTTTATTCTTCTCAAGAACTTCAAGAAGATGAAGTGCTGCCTAAAGAAGCCAAAGTATTAGATACAGCAGACCGTTCAGAAGTTAATAGTGCTGGCTCGTTTAATTTTCTGCCTACTTCCACAACAGGGCAAATAGTGAATCATAATTATTATACTTTGTCCTATAATGAAAAATGGGAACAAGCGGAGTGGGTAGCTTACGAATTGAAAAAGGAATATATTAAAAAAAACAGCTTCAAAAGACCTTTTTTTATTGAAGATCCTAAAGTTAAAACTATTTCAGCAGATTGGCGTAATTTTAAAAATTCTGGGTTTGATAAAGGGCATCTTTGTCCAGCGGGTGATATGCAGTTTAGTATTCTAGCTTATAACGATACGTTTTATACCTCAAATATTTCACCACAAGATCGTGGTTTCAACGGTGGAATTTGGAATAGACTAGAAGAGAAAGTGCGTTATTGGGCAGAGCGATATGATGACGTTTTTGTAGTAACGGGTGGTGTTTTAAGTCCTTCTTTGAAGACTATAGGTAAAGAGAAGGTTGGAGTGCCAGACTTTTTTTATAAAATTATATTGGATGATTCTAAAGGAAATTTTAAAATGATAGCTTTTTTGATACCCAACAAGAAAAGTGATAAGCCTTTGTATGATTTTGTAGTTTCTGTGGATAGCATTGAGAAAATGACAGGCATAGATTTTTTTTCGATATTAGATGATAAGATCGAAAATGAATTAGAAAAAAACAGTAATTATAAGTCTTGGCTTTCTAAGTAGTCATGCAAAATAGCCTTTACATTACCACTCATTTACCTTATTGGCATCCATTTTTAGAAAGATAAATAATAAGATAGTGAATCCCCAAAGACCAGATCCTCCATAAGAAAAGAACGGTAAGGGAACTCCGATAGTAGGGAATATACCTACAACCATCGCAATATTTACAAAGAAATGGGTGAATAAGATACCAGCAACGCAATAGCCATAAACTCTGCTAAATTTTGTTTTTTGTCTTTCTGCCAAATAAATGACACGAAGAAATAAAGCCACAAATAAACCGATAACGACAACTGAGCCAGCGAAACCCCATTCTTCTCCAACGGTGGTAAAGATATAATCGGTATGCTGTTCCGGCACAAATCCACCTTTAGTTTGTGTTCCCTCAAGAAAGCCTTTTCCAATCCATCCCCCTGATCCGATAGCTATTTCCGATTGGTTTGTATTGTATCCAATTCCTTTTAAATCTACCGCTTTACCAAGTAAGATATTAAAACGATCGCGGTGGTGTTGTTTGAAAACATTGTCAAAAACATAATCTACTGATAGAACAAAACCCGAAATTAGAACAAAAAGTAGGCTGCTTGCTATAATATTTCTGTCAGCTAATCTGGACTTATAATAGATTAGGACTATAACCAATAAGGCCATTAAAATGACGTATTGAGGTTCTATTATCAAGGTTAGCATAAATAATATTATTGCAGTAAATCCTGTCCAAACATACCAAGCTGGAAGTCCTTCGCGGTATAAAATAATAATAAAGATGCTATAGATGAGGGCGCTACCCGGATCAGGTTGAGGCAGAATGAGTATTACCGGTAAAAAAACAATAGCAAGTGCCTGAATTTGTCGGTTGACGTCTTTTAAGTTAATTTGAGAATCACTGAGGTATTTAGCCAAGGCTAAGGAAGTTGCTGCTTTTGCAAATTCAGATGGTTGAAGGGTAAAGCTTCCAATAGCGTACCAACATCTTTGACCAGCGATGGTTTTTCCGAATAGAAATAAACCGACCAAGGACAATAACGAAATACCAAAAATTATACTGGCGTATTTTTCATAAAATTTTCCATCAATAGCAAGTACAATAAAAATTAATGGAATGGTCAGTAAAATAAAGATAAGCTGTTTTTGATAAGTGTCTTCTATAGAAGACAATGAGGAAGAGTATATATTCAACCAGCCCATAATTACTAATAGGCAATAGATGATGACACAAGTCCAGTCCAGATTTTTCTTTATACTTTGGTTTTTCATTTGAAATGAATGCTTATTAATTTTGTTTAGTAGTATCTTTTTTTATTACTGGAATTATTTTTTTACTTTTTAAAATTGAATCTTGTTTTTTCAATTGCAGCTTAACCACATCCGAAAGTCCGCCTAGCTTTGCATAACGATCTTGAAGACTTCGTTCTAGAATTCTTTTTTCTAAATCGGTTCTTGTAATGGTTTTTCGAAGATATTTTTCAATCATTAAACTGGCTATTGGTCCTGCAATGGTGGCTCCAAATCCACCGTTTTCTACTAAAACAGCAATGGCAATCTTCGGGTTGTCTTTTGGCGCAAAGGCAACAAAAATGGAGTGATCTTCCAGTTGTACTCTTTTACCTCCAATTTTAGCGAAATTTTCTGCTGTCCCTGTTTTACCACAGATGTCAATGCCTTCGACTTTCAAACTTCTTCCTGTTCCTAGATTGTATACGTCAAACAAACCACTTATCACGGGTTTGAAATATTTTTTGTCTATTGTAGTTTCGTGTTTTACCTTGAATTTAGGGTCGATATTCTCTCCTTTTATTTTTTTGATGATATGAGGAGTAAAATAGTGACCTTCGTTCGCCACTGTAGCCATCATGTTTGCCAGTTGAATTGGTGTCATTAAAACCTCACCTTGACCTATAGAATTAGAAACGATAGTGGTACTTCTCCATCCTCCGTTTGGATAGATTCTCTTGTAGGTTTTAGATGTTGGAACATTTCCTCTTTTCCCAGTTGGTAAGTCGTAGCCCATAAATTGGCCAAGACCAAAGCTTTTTACATGATCGCTCCATACATCAACGGCATAAGAAGGTTTTGTGTATTTGTTAATGGTTCGCATGTAAACTTGTGCAAAATAAGTGTTACAAGAGTGGTATATTCCATTGTGCAATTGATGCGGTCCTGAATCATGACACTTCATAAATCGTCCTCGGGCGTAACTGAAACCATGATTACACATAAATGAGGTTTGTTCATCTACGACGCCTTCTTGCAGACCAATAAGGCCTGTTAGTATTTTAAATGGTGAGCCAGGAGGATACTCAGCCAAAAGGCCTCTGTCGTATAGTGGTTTTGCAATGGAATCATGATAAAGCATCGTGTAATTTTTCGATCTTTGTCTGCCTACCAAGATGCCAGGATCATAAGATGGGGCGGTAACCAATGCTAAAATCTCCCCGGTTTTTGGTTCAATAGCGACGATTCCTCCTCTTTTATTGATCATTAATTGCTCTCCATATTTTTGAAGTTCTGCGTCAAGAGTAAGATTGATGTCTTCACCTTGAACAGCAATAGTATCGTATTTCCCATTTTTATAGGACCCAATTTCCCGGTTGTATTTGTCTTTCTGAAAATATTTTACTCCTTTTATACCGCGTAAAATTTCTTCATAGTATTGTTCAACGCCTTGTTGTCCAATTAAATCACCGCTTTTATAGTAGGGGTTTTTTGCAATTAATTGTTCGTTAACTTGGGTGATGAATCCAAAAATATTGGCTCCAAAATCGACTTCGTAGTCACGAAGTGAACGTTTTTGGAAATAGAAGCCTTCAAATTTTCTAATTTTTTCTTGAAAAGCCGCAAATTCACTCTTGTTTAATTGAGGTAAAAAAACCGAAGGTAAACGAGGGCTGTAAACCTTAGCCTTGGCAATTTTTTTAATGAAATCTTCTTTTGTGATATTCAGTAATTGACAGAATTCCAGCGTGTCTATGTTTTTTAATTCTCTAGGAATTACCATGATGTCATAGGACGCCTGATTTGCTACTAATAATTTCCCATTTCTATCGTAGATATAACCTCTTTCGGGATAATCATACTTGATTTTAATGGCATTGTTTTCTGATTTTAGTTTGAAAGTGTCGTTGACCACTTGCAAATAAAATATCCGGATTACTAGCAATGATGCTGCAACAATGATTAAAGAAGGCAGCAGAAGTTTTCTCATTTTTTGTTGGGCTTAATAAGGTATATTATGATAATACAACTAATAATGGTGAATACGGCACTTAATAAGGTTCGTATTAATAAGTCTAAAAAGAAGCTTATTTGAAAGGCCTCTAATAGGAATAATGTGAAATGATGAATAAGCACCGCTAACGAAATAAAAGAAAATCGTTCCGGGGTTAAAACATCGTTTAGTTTTATAGTTTGATATTCGTAACTCACTCCAAAGGCAAATTTAAAAAGAGAGGGACGGAAATAAGCTAAAGTTAAACAAGCAGTAGCATGAATCCCTCCTGAGTTTGAAAACACATCCATAATTATGCCAAGTAGAAAACTGGCAATCAGTAATCCTGATTTATTGCCGTTTACCGGATATAAAATGATGAACAAGATATAAGGCAATGGGATTATAAATCCCAAAAAAGTCATGTTATTGAAGATAAGAATCTGGACGGCCAACAACAAAATGAACCTCAAAATATTGGTTAATAAAGTGCTATTCATCTTTCTCTCTTTTTTCTAAATTAGTAAGCTCTTCTCTATCTTTACTTTTTATGATATAGACATGGCCAAGGTTTGTCATGTCATTAAATAATTTAACTGTTATTGTATAATAATGAGTTTGGTCATCTATTTCTACTTTATGGACCGTTCCAATATTGATATTTTCAGGAAAAATCACAGATTGACCGCCAGTTACTATGGTATCTCCTTTTCTAACCGAGGCTAGTCTAGGTACATCTATTAATTGAACAAAGCCGGTACTTTTTCCATTCCAAGTCAAAGAACCAAAATGATTTGATTTCTTAATTTTGGCATTGATTCTAGATTTTACATTCAGGATACTAACAACGGTGGAGTATTTTGGAGAAGTCTTGTCAATGATTCCAATGATTCCAAGACTATTAATAACTCCCATATCAGGTTTTATGCCTTGTAGGGAGCCAGAGTTTAAGGTGATGAAATTTTCATGAACGTTGTAGGAGTTATGAATGACTTTAGAAACAACAATGTCTTTTGGCTCAACTCCTTTAATTTTTTCAAATTTTTGTAAGGCCAGTGTGTCCTTTGTATTAAATACAATACTTTTTAGTCTTGCGTTTTCAAGGGCTAATGCATCGTTCTCAGTTTTTAAATTCAGATATTCGTTCACATTGTTTATTTTTTCATAAACACCACCGCTTAAAAAATTAGCAGAGCTTATTATTCTACTTTTGTGATAGGAATGAGATTGAATAGTAAGCAAAAGCGAAACGCATAATAACAGCAAAAACAGTAGTCTATTACTGTTTTTGAATATAAAATTAAATATTTGCTGCATTCTCTTATTTGATTATTTTGTTTCAGTATGAGCTTAAGTGTCTGATTTCTTTGAACTTTTAAGATTGTATTTTGGCTTGATACCCAAATGCCTATTTAAAAGAGGCTTATTTTATCAAGATGCTTTTGAATTTTGAAATATTTTTAAGAGCCATGCCTGTTCCTCTAACTACTGCTCTCAAAGGATCTTCTGCAATGTAAACAGGTAAATCCGTTTTTTGCGAGATTCTTTTGTCCAATCCTCTTAACATGGATCCTCCACCTGCAAGATAAATACCGGTGTTGTAAATGTCGGCTGCTAATTCAGGGGGTGTTTGAGATAGAGTTTCCATAACAGCATCTTCAATTCTTTGAATAGATTTGTCTAATGCTTTAGCAATCTCTCTATAAGAAACGTCAACTTGTTTAGGTTTACCCGTAAGTAAATCTCTTCCTTGAACTGACATGTCTTCTGGAGGAGTTTCTAAGTCTTCAATTGCTGCTCCAATCTGGATTTTTATTTTTTCGGCAGTACTTTCTCCAACGAAAAGGTTGTGTTGGGTACGCATATAATACACGATGTCATTTGTGAATACGTCACCGGCAATTTTTACTGATTTGTCGCATACAATTCCGCCTAATGCTATAACAGCAATTTCGGTTGTACCACCACCTATGTCAACAATCATGTTTCCTTTCGGTTGCATAATATCGATGCCGATACCTATGGCTGCTGCCATAGGTTCGTGTATTAGATATACTTCTTTACCATTTACTCTTTCACAAGATTCCTTAACGGCTCTCATCTCCACTTCAGTAATTCCAGATGGGATACAAACTACCATTCTCAAGGCTGGAGTGAACATTTTCTTTTTTAATGCCGGTATGCTTTTTATAAACATACTGATCATTTTTTCTGAAGCATCAAAATCAGCAATTACACCATCTTTCAAAGGTCTTATTGTCTTAATGTTTTCATGTGTTTTACCTTGCATTAGGTTGGCTTCCTTACCAACAGCAATGATTTTGCCTGAGATCCTGTCACGGGCAACAATCGATGGACTGTCAATAACTACTTTGTCATTATGTATGATTAAAGTATTAGCGGTACCAAGGTCTATCGCAATATCCTCGGTCATGAAATCAAAAAATCCCATAAATTATTTAGGGTTAAAAGTTATAATAAATAATAGCATGCAAAGTTAAACAAATTAATGTTTGAAATGACGTGTTCCAGTAAATACCATTGCAAGATTATTTTCGTTGCAATAATCGATACTTAATTCGTCTTTTATTGATCCTCCAGGTTGGATTACAGCAGTTATGCCAGCTTCTTTTGCAAGAGCAACACAATCAGGAAATGGGAAAAAAGCATCGCTCGCCATTGAGGTACCGTGCAAATCAAAACCAAATGTTTTTGCTTTTTCAATTGCTTGTAATAAAGCGTCAACTCTTGAAGTTTGCCCCGTTCCTGATGAAATAAGAGTTCCGTTTTTTGCAAAAACAATTGTATTTGATTTAGTGTTTTTACAAATTTTTGAAGCAAATATTAAATCTTTAATTTCCTGCTCAGTAGGAGTTGTTGTAGTAACGGTTTTTAAATCGTCTTTATTGTCAGTAATGTTGTTTCTTTCTTGAATTAAAAGTCCGTTAAGGCAAGTTCTAACTTGTTTGTTAGGTAATTCAACCTCGTTTTGAACTAATATAATTCGGTTTTTCTTCTCTTGTAAAATTGTAACGGCTTCAGTATCATATTCCGGAGCGATAACTACTTCGCAAAATAATTTGTTGATTTCTGTTGCTGTTGCAACGTCAATTTTTGTATTAGAAATCAATACGCCGCCAAAAGCAGATGTAGGATCGCAAGCCAATGCAGCGTTATATGCTTCGCTAATGGTGGTTCTTGTAGCTAGGCCACACGCATTGTTGTGTTTTAGGATAGCAAAAGTAGGTCCGTCAGTTTTGAATTCATGAATTAAATTTACTGCAGCATCTACGTCTAATAAGTTATTATAAGACAATTCTTTTCCATGTAATTTTTGGAACATCGCATCAAAATCTCCAAAGAAAAATCCTTTTTGATGTGGGTTTTCTCCGTATCTCAAGACTTGGCCATTAGCGATACTTTCTTTGTAAAAAGTTTCGTCAGTGTTGAAATAATTAAAAATGGCAGTGTCATAGTGCGAAGAAACATGAAAGGCTTTTGTAGCCAATAGTTTTCTGTCAGCAAGAGTAGTTGCTCCGTTTTGAGTTGTAATCAAATCCAAAAGCGTGCTATATTCATCAACAGAGGCAACAATTACGGTGTCTTTGAAATTTTTTGCGGCAGCGCGAATCAAAGAAATTCCACCAATATCTATTTTTTCAATGATATCCGCTTCGCTCGCTCCTGAAGCAACGGTTTTTTCAAAAGGATATAAATCAACAATTACCAAGTCAATTTGGGGGATGTTAAATTCCTCCATTTGCTGCACGTCACTTTCGTTGTCTTGACGATTTAAAATTCCACCAAAAACTTTTGGGTGTAAAGTTTTAACTCTTCCTCCTAAAATGGATGGGTAAGAAGTAACGTCTTCAACAGGAACTACGGGAATTCCCAAGTTTTTTATAAAATCTTCAGTTCCACCTGTAGAATAAAGTGTAACATTTTGACTGTTTAAGAGTCTTACAATTGGTTCAAGACCTTCTTTCGAAAAAACTGAAATTAATGCAGATTGAATTGTTTTTGTTGTGTTCATGTGTAGTTATAATTATAAAGTGCAAAAATAGTTTTTTAATGTGAAAATTAGACTATTTGAAAATGAGATAATTTCGAAATTATGACATTAATTTACTATTGATAAAAAAATGTAATGATGGAGCTACAATGAATATTTGTTTTTCTAGGTTTTTGAATAATATTTATAGAATTTTACTGTAACACAAAAATGATATTATGCTAGTTTATCTTCGATTATTGAAAGAAAGTTTCGCTTTTGCTATGAATGCTTTGCGCAACAATAAGTTACGAACTTTGCTTTCTTTGCTGGGGGTTACCATAGGAATTTTTTCTATTATAGCAGTTCTTGCAGCGGTAGATTCTTTGGATAGAAAAATCACTAAAGATTTGAGTAGTTTAGATAAAAATACTATTTATTTAATGCGTTTTTCTTTTGGTCCGTCAGAAATTCCGCAATGGAAAAGAGAGCAGTTTCCCGATGTGAAATACGATGAATATACTTCTTTAAAAGGATCTTTGAATAATACGGAACAAATTGCCTATCAGTTTTTTGTGAAACGCGAGAGTATTAAATACGAATCAAAAACAGTCAGCGATGTAAATGTGGTTCCGGTTTCCTATGAATTTATAGATATACAAGGACTTGAGTTTGAAAAAGGAAGATTTTACAATGAATCAGAGTCTAATTCCGGGACGGCGGTTATTGTATTAGGTTATGAAATCGCTAAGAATTTATTTGAAGAAAGTGAACCCATCGGGAAAAATATACGCTTATATGGACAACGTTTTACCGTTATTGGTGTTTTGAATAAGCAGGGCGCGGGTTTGTTTGGTGATGACAATGATACTTCGGTTTTTTTACCGGTTAATTTTTTGCGACGCATGTATGGGGATAATAACAGTTCTATGACGCCTGTGATATTGATTAAGCCACAAAAAGGAATCGATATGGATGCTTATAAAGCTGAAGTTGTACAAAAATTGAGAACTATTAGAGGAATGAAACCAGATGAGGGAAATAATTTTTTTATTAATGTTCTTTCAGGATTTACAGATCTAATTGATGGAATTATTGGTCAAATGAATGTGGTAGGATGGATAATTAGTGGATTTTCTCTGCTGGTTGGCGGTTTCGGAATTGCTAATATCATGTTTGTTTCGGTTAAGGAGCGTACTAATTTAATAGGGATTCAAAAATCTTTAGGCGCTAAAAACAGATTTATTTTATTTCAGTTTTTATTTGAAGCTGTCATTCTTTCTGTGATAGGCGGGATAATAGGATTGGTTTTAGTGTGGATTATTTCTGTAGTACTCACAAAAGTTTTGGACTTTGAATTCGTCCTTGGAATGGGGAATGTTATTCTAGGAACTGGTCTGGCTGCTTTGATTGGTTTGATATCTGGAATTGTTCCTGCGATAACGGCTTCCAAATTAGATCCTGTAGAGGCAATTAGAACGGGGATGTGATGTTGTAGAAAAAAAGTAATTTTTATCAATTTTTTCAAGTCGATTTATTGTCTTATTCGCATTTTTAGGCTGTGTTTTTTGTACTTTTAACCTTTATCTAAAATTTACAATATGACAGCAATTAAAGCTTATGCGGCCTACGATGCGGAAACTTCATTAAAACCGTATTCATTTGATAGGAAAGAACTTGGTGCTAAACAAGTTCAGATAGAGATACTTTATAGTGGTGTTTGTCATTCTGATATTCACACTGCTAAAGGAGATTGGGGACCTGCGATTTATCCATTGGTACCGGGACATGAAATTGTGGGTCGAATTACTGCTGTAGGAAGTGAGGTGACTAAATTCAAAATTGGAGAATTAGCGGGCGTGGGGTGTTTTGTAGATTCCTGTCGAACTTGTCCTAGTTGTAAGTCAGGTGAAGAACAGTTTTGTGAAGAAGGGATGACGGGTACCTATAATAGCTATGAAAGAGGAACAAATATACCTACTTATGGCGGATATTCAACCAGTATTAGCGTTGATGAAGATTATACTTTGCATATTTCGGATAAGTTAGAGCTTTCGGCTGTTGCTCCTTTGCTTTGCGCTGGTATTACAACTTATTCTCCATTGCGTTATTTGAATGTAGGAAAAGGCCATAAAGTAGGAGTTTTAGGTTTAGGTGGTTTAGGTCATATGGCAGTGAAGTTTGCTGTTTCTTTTGGTGCCGAAGTGACCATGTTGAGTCATTCTCCTTCTAAAGAAGCTGATGCAAAAAAACTAGGGGCTCACCATTTTGCCCTGACATCTGATGCCTCAACAATGGATTCTCTAGCGAATAACTTTGATTTTATTTTAAATACCGTATCTGCTAAGCACGATCACAATGCGTATTTGAATTTATTGAGAACTAACGGAACAATGATTGTAGTTGGTGCGCCACCAACGCCTGCCGAAATCCCTGTTTTTACTTTGATCATGAAAAGAAGAAGCATTATGGGAAGCCTGATAGGAGGAATTGCCGAAACTCAGGAAATGTTAGATTATTGTGCGGAACATAACATTACTTCTGATGTTGAATTGATTGATATGTCCTATATTAACGAAGCCTATGATCGTATGAATAAAAGTGACGTGAAATATCGTTTTGTAATTGATATGGCTAGTTTAAAATAGCTGTAAATTTACTTTTTAAACATAAAAAAATCCCGAGCAATCGGGATTTTTTATTTATCTAATTTCTTGATTTCGAATTAAATCGATATAAAGATTGATTTTGTCTTTCAATTCTTTTCTTGGTGTAATAAAGTCTAAGAAACCATGCTCCAAAAGAAACTCCGAAGTTTGGAAACCTTCTGGTAAATCCTTACCGGTAGTATCTTTTACAACTCGAGGCCCTGCAAATCCAATTAAGGCACCAGGTTCAGCAATGTTTATATCGCCAAGCATAGCGTAAGAAGCAGTAGTTCCTCCGGTAGTTGGATCTGTACATAATGAAATGTAAGGAATTTTAGCTTCGGCAAGTTGGGCAAGTTTTACAGATGTTTTGGCTAATTGCATCAATGAATAAGCTGCTTCCATCATACGGGCTCCACCTGATTTTGAGATCATTACAAAAGGAATGTTGTTCTTGATCGAATGATCAATTCCTCTTGCTATTTTTTCACCTACAACAGCTCCCATTGAACCACCAATAAAGGCAAAATCCATACAGCAAATTACTAAATCTTTGCCTTTTGATTTTCCAACTGCAGTACGTACAGCGTCCTTTAGTTTAGTTTTTTCCATCACATCTTTAAGACGATCTGCATATTTCTTTGTGTCAACAAAGTGTAAAGGGTCTTTGGAAGTTAAGTTTTTATCTAATTCAACAAATTTATTGTCGTCAAATAAAATTTCAAAATAGGTAGCACTACCAATTCTAACGTGAAAACCATCTTCCGGACTTACAAATAAATTGCGTTCCAGTTCTTCGGCATCAATAATTTTTCCGGTAGGTGACTTGTACCAAAGTCCTTTTGGGACATCCATTTTGTCTTCGGTAGCCGTTGTAATTCCTTTTTCTTTTCTTTTAAACCAAGCCATATTTATTAATTTAAGATTTACGATATACGATATACGATTTAAAATCGCATGTCATAATTCTTATATCGTAATTTTATAGTGTATTCACATTATTTAAGTCAGCAAATGCTTGCTCTAATCTCGTGTTGAAAGTTACTTCGCTTTCACGCAACCATCTTCTTGGATCGTAATATTTTTTATTAGGAACATCAGCACCTTCAGGGTTTCCAATTTGAGTTCTCAAATAGTCAATGTTTTTAATCATATAGTCACGAGAACCTTCTGTAAAAGCAAATTGTAAATCAGTATCAATGTTCATTTTAACTACACCATAGCTGATTCCTTCTCTGATTTCTTCTAATGTTGAACCTGATCCTCCGTGGAAAACAAAATCGACTGGATTGTGTCCTGTGTTGAATTTATTTTGAACGAAATCTTGAGAGTTTTTCAAAATTTTTGGAGTCAATTTTACATTACCTGGTTTGTAAACTCCGTGTACATTTCCAAAAGCAGCTGCAATTGTAAATTTAGGGCTTATTTTAGATAGTTCTTCGTAAGCATAAGCTACTTCTTCTGGCTGAGTATATAATTTTGAACTGTCAACATCAGAGTTGTCAACACCATCTTCTTCTCCACCTGTAATTCCAAGTTCGATTTCTAATGTCATTCCCATTTTGCTCATTCGCTCTAGGTAACCTTTACAGATTTCGATATTCTCTTCGATTGGTTCTTCAGATAAATCAATCATGTGAGAACTGAATAATGGTTTTCCAGTTGCTGCAAAATGCTCTTCTGAAGCGTCCAATAATCCGTCAATCCAAGGCAATAATTTTTTAGCGCAGTGATCAGTATGTAAAATTACTGTAGCTCCATAAGCTTCAGCAAGGGTATGAATGTGTTTTGCTCCCGCAATTCCACCTACAATTGCCGCTTTTTCATTTGCATTAGAAAGTCCTTTTCCTGCGTTGAATTGTGCGCCTCCATTAGAAAATTGAATAATAACAGGAGCATTTAATTTTGCTGCAGTCTCAAGAACACCATTTATGGAGTTTGAACCAGTAACATTTACCGCAGGAAGAGCAAAACCTTTTTCCTTTGCATAATTGAATATTTCTTGAACTTGATCTCCTGTAGCTACGCCTGATTTGATGTTATGTGCCATTGTAATTTTTTTTAGTTGGTTTCTCTAGTTTTTAGTTTAAGTCTGCAAAAATAAGAATTAATTAGCATTAGAAAGGGTAATTAATTCCAAAATTTAAAACAGAGTGTCCAAAATTGTATTCATGAAACCATTTTTTACCCTCATCATTGGCCGGATTATAGGTTTTAAATCCTAAATCGAAACGGACAACAAAAAAGCTTAAATCATAGCGAAGGCCAAATCCGGTGCCCAGTGCTAGGTCTTTTAGACTCTTAAATCCTGTGAAAGTAGATTTTTCATCTTCTACATTGTCAAATACATTCCAGATGTTTCCTGCATCTGCAAAGAAAGCTCCTTTTAAGTCGCCGAAAACTTTAAATCTAAATTCTCCGCTCACAGCAATTTTTAGGTTGGCTTCATTAAAGTCGTTGGTGGCGCCACTACTTCCGGGGCCTAAACTGTAAGGTTGCCAAGCTCTGTTGTCATTTGAGCCTCCAGAAAAATAACTTCTTGAAAAAGGAATATTGTCCGAGTTTCCAAAAGGTACCGCAATCCCGAAAAAGCTTCTTACTGCAAGTACTTTTTCCCTGGATAAATCCCAATGCTTGATATAATCGAATTCGGTTTTTAGATACTCAGAATATTCTAAATTGAGGATGTCATAATTTCCCTTTTCATTTACAGTTTTTTTTGTAGCCTTGGAAATCAGAGATAATGGAGTACCTGCAGATTCAATTTTGGTTTTAAAAAGATAAAAGGTATTGTCAAGTAAATCCGTTTTTGTGGTTTTAGAAAAAGTGAAACTGGTGGCTAGAATAAAATCATTTTCTATAAGTCTCATTCTTCTTTCTTCGATACTTTTTATGGTGGCATAATCTTTTTCGGGCAAGGTGATACCGCCTGTTAGTACGTCATTTGTGAATCCTTTAGTACCTTCTTCAATTATTAAATTCTTGTCGTCTATATTATCAAAATATTCCGTTTTTGTATTGTATATTTTTCCAATACTATTTAAGGCGTTATAAGAGGAGCCATAAACATTGAAATAGTTTTTAGGATTTAGGTTTCGGACAAATTGTATGTTGAATAAGTCAAAACGAGCGGTATTGTTTTTCTTTGGAGTCCAATTGTAAGAAAATAATCCGGTAAAATTTTCTTTGTCCAGACCAATATTTGTCTGTCTTGCAAATCCTACCGCCATGAGTGTGGAAGGAATCATACTTTTTGGGATTATTTTTTCGGTAGAGAAAGGCATGAGGATTCTCGGAAAATTTAACTTTAGATCGATACCATATTCTGACACATTCAATAATTGGTTTTTTGGATTTGCTAAATCTTTAGAGGAACCCACGTTTCCTCTGGCCGAAATTTCTAGAGTTTCAGCTCTATTAAATACATTTCTTATCGAAAGTGAAGGGCTAAACGAAATCCCGAAATCTTGGATATTGGAGTGGGTCAAATCTACCGAGGCGCCAAAGCTATATTTTTTTCTTGGGGTTAAATAGATTTTTGCAATTAGTGAATTAGCAGTAGAATCTCTTTTGTCTACTTCATATTGTATGCTGGGGTAGCTAAAAATTTTTAAATTATTTAAATAACGGGTCGTAAGTACTGTTTTGTTATCTGCAAAAAGGCTTCCTTTAGTAATGAAAATAGCATCTGTTATAGCACGAGGCTTGTATTTTAATTTTTCATGACTGTATAAATTGAAATTTTTATAAGAGACACTGTCTTTAATTATGGAACTATTGCTATTTGTTGCATAATCAGTGTAAATATTTACATCACTTATTTCATACAGTTTAAAAGGTTCTGTTCTTGTAGAGTCCTTTTCTATGTATGAATAATTGTTTATGATTAAATTTACATTAGCGCCATTTTTCTTGTTAATTGTGTCTATGTCATAGGTAACATAAGTGGGCTGAAAATAATAAGCTCCATTGTTTCTAAATAGTGTTGAAATACGGTTTTTCTCATCTTCAAAATCTACTGTCTGGTATTGTTTACCTGATTTAAGGAAAGTAAGTGATTTGTGCGACTCATATAAAGAGTCTAATGCAGGAGTCGAAATGGTTGTTTTTATCGAATCTAATAAATAACCTTCGCCTGTAGTTATGGTATATTTTATTTTCCCTCTTTTAGGAGCTATGCTGTCTAGTTTGTAAGCGGTTTTTACATTGAAAAAACCTTTGTTAAAATAATGGTATTTCAGGCGTAATAGTGATTTTTCTGTTTTAGAGGAGTCAATTATTACGGGTGGTTCTCCAGTTTTCTTCAGAAAATCATTAATTCCTTTGTGCCAAAAAGATTTTCCAAGACGATCTACTTGTTTTGCAGACAACCATTTCACTTTTCGCTCGTATTTTTTTGGATTATTGGTGAATTTAGCCTGATAGGTTGAGTCAGGATTAAGGTTGGCTAAGTTGTATAAGTTCAAACGAAAACGATTCCCTAATAAAGTACCGTTTGGTTTTTGGTACAACTGATTAAAGGTGTTTTCATCTTTTGTATTTTTTCCGTTTACTGTAATTTGATTTTTAATCAGGAGTTGTTTTCCCTCTGGAACTCTTTTTTCAGCGTTACAGGCAGATATAATTATCCCTATTAGAATAAATAATGATATTTTTGTTGAAATTTTTTTCAAGTGTTCTAAAATATTTAATTCAAAAGTACATATTTTTATGGTTAGTAAAAACCAAATAAAGCTTATAACTAGTTTACAACAAAAAAAGTATAGAGTTGCTAATCAATTGTTTTTTGCCGAAGGTGTAAAAGTAATTCAAGAATTATTGCAATCAAATTTTGAACTCGAGCATTTGTATACTCTTCAAAATGATTTTGAAGAGGTTGAGGCTTCAAAAAGAACCTTGATTAATGAGGCAGACTTAAAGAAAATTAGCGCCTTGGCTACGCCTAATACTTGTTTGGCGGTTTTTAAAATCCCTGTTGAGAAAAAAATCATCGAATCAGGATTGATCGTGGCTTTAGACTCGGTTCGTGATCCCGGAAATTTAGGAACCATATTAAGATTATGTGATTGGTTTGGGATAAAGCAATTGCTGTGCTCTAAAGAAACGGTTGATATATACAATCCAAAAGTAGTGCAAGCCACCATGGGATCTATCGCTAGGGTTAATGTCAATTATATTGATTTGAATGTGTTTATCTCTCAAAGTAAATTAGCTGTTTTTGGCACTTTTATGGACGGAGAGAATATTTATAAAACAGATTTACCAGAAGAAGGAATAGTTATCATGGGCAATGAGGCTAATGGAATTTCTAAGGAGCTAGAAAAGAGCATCAACAACAGACTTACAATCCCGCGTTTTGGAGATATTCAAAAAACTGAAAGTTTAAATGTGGCTACCGCTACGGCTATTATTCTTAGTGAGTTTAGAAGAGGATAATTCTATCATTAACTAATCAGAGTTGTTGGCTGATAGGCAGAAAAGGAATCCTAGTTTTAATGGAAGGTGAAATTAATAAAAACGGCTCTGTTTTTCATAGATTCAATATTGCTGGTCCAAGGACTGTTAGGGTCATTGTCACGTATCAGTTCATCCGAAAGTCCAAAAACGCCTCTTATGGAAGGGGAGAATATGAAGTATTCAGAGAAAATATCGATTCCAAATCCTATTTCATAGTTTTTAGTCCAGGGTTGTACTCTGAATTTTTGAGCAGAGTTGTCATCTTTTGATTTTGAATTACTGGATAAATTCAAAGTCGTCGACACCCCGCCCAATAAATAAGGTCTGACATTTCCGGTCCTGAGAGATGAAAATTTCAACAGTAAAGGAAAATGAATATAAGTACTGTTCACTTCTCTTAAGGCGTCTATTTCTCTCGTAAAACCAGGGAAATTCAGCTCTCTTTTAGTGTAATACAAGCCCGGTTCAAAACGTAAGTCTAGGTATTCTTGCAGTTTTAAATCGCTCACTAGGCCTACGTTAAATCCGGTTGTTCTTTTTACCAGTATGTCAGGGCCGTCTGTCGTGTAGTCTATTTTAAAATCAAAAGAGTTAAAGCCTAAGTAAAACCCAAAATAAAGTCTTTGCTTTTGGAAGTTTTCCAAATTGATTATTGGATCTTTTCCGAATATTCTATTTTGACCTTGAGCGTATCCTTCAAACGATAGAATGAGTAAAACTATGACGGCAATTTTTTTCATATTTTTTTTGATGCAGAATAAATAGTGGCCACGCCAAATGTTTGCGGCAATGCTACAACATCTATAAACCCAATTTTTCTTAAAATATTGTTTAAGGCTTCGCCATAAGGAAAAGCGGCTGCTGATTCAGATAGATAGCCATAAGCCACATTATCTTTTGAAAATAGTTTTCCTATAATAGGAAGGATATTTTTACTATAAAAATTATAGCCTTGTTTGTAAGGAGTTTTGTCTGGTACTGAAGTTTCTAAAATTACGAATGTTCCGTTTGGTTTTAGAACTCTCAAAATTTCAGCTAGTCCTTTCTCGAGATTTTCAAAATTTCGAACTCCAAAAGCAACCGTTATAGCATCAAAATAATTATCGTCAAAAGGAATGTTTTCAGAGTCTCCCAAAACCATTTCTATAGTATTGGATAGTTTTTTCTCGGCAATTTTTTTTACGCCTACTTCGAGCATTCCGGCCGATATGTCCAGACCAATAATCTTTTTAGCATTTGTATTGGCCATTAAAATAGCCAAATCACCCGTTCCTGTCGCAATATCAAGAATCGTCTCAGGATTTGATTTAGCTACAATTCCTAAAACCTTTTTACGCCACTTTACATCTATCCCAAATGAGATCACACGATTCAAGTTATCGTAATTTCCCGAGATGGTGTCAAACATTTTTGCGACTTGTTCTTTTTTGCCTAAAGAGGAATCTTTATATGGAGTTATGTTTTTTGACATTTTTTTTAAATTTTCACAAATATAATACAATCTATTTTGAACTGTATTCTAGTTTTTTAAATAGTGAGAAATAATAGGCTAAATATATAGTCTTTCTTTTTTTGATCAAAATTTAAATGAACGCTAGTTCGAATTCATTCTAAATATCACTAAAAGTGGGTATTGTAAGGGAGGATATTAATAGCGAATTTTACAAAATATAAATGACAACATTTTATTTTCAATGATTAACAGGGAATTAATGATTCAAATCAAGTGGCTGCTTTTTGCGCTAATTTTGTCACTTGTTCTTGTGAGCTGTTTTGATGGTGCCGTTTTAAAAAACGGTAGTGTACTTTTAGCGCAACATACGTTCTTAGGATTAAATTTGTTTTTGGAAATTTTTATTTTTTTTGTTTTTAGTACCTTCGTGGTATTTGGTATTAAAGGCTTTTTTGAGATGTATTCTCATAAAACATCAAATGTTATCACTTGTATTTCAGGAGTATTGTTAACGTTTGTGATTTTTATGTTATCTTATCAAATCTTGTTCCAAGCATAAATCTTTTTTCCTAGTCATTGATAAAAAAAACACCTCGTGATGAGGTGTTTTTTATTTTCTAATGTAAGTCTGGTAGGTGTAGTCAAAAAGATGTTTTTCGTCCTTTGGTTGAAACTCAGAATTGATTATTTTCCAATCATCTAGTTTTATTTCCGGAAAAAAAGCATCTGCGTCAAAACTGTGATGTACCAGAGTAAGTTCTATTTTATCAGAGTGAATCATTCCTAATTCGTATATTTCTCCACCTCCAATGATATAAGATGTTTCATTTTCGGGACATATTTTTATGGCTTCTTCCATACTGTTGACCACAATACAGCCTTCGGGCTTGTAGTTTTCCTGACGGCTTATTACAATATGGGTTCTGTTAGGCAATGGTTTTGGAAAGCTTTCAAAAGTTTTTCTCCCCATAATGATGTGATGCCCCGAAGTCAGATTTTTAAATCTCTTAAAGTCATTTGGCAGGTGCCAAACTAATTCGTTGTTTTTTCCAAGTGCATTGTTTTCAGCTACTGCCGCAATCATTATAATCATTCCGTTTCAAGTTTATTAGGTAAGTCCTCGGCTATTTTTGACTGTAATTCGTTTATTTTTTTCTGCTGTAAAGCAACAAGACGATCTATTTGGTCTCTTTCCCAGTTTTTATTCATAAAACGATCCGTAATGAAAACTTTTATAAAATGTAAAATAAAAAGAAAAACCCACAAAGTGATTACCCAGATATACCAACTTGTATTTACTGTTGTATTGAAAATTTTGGTTGATATGAAGAGAAATAAACTACCAAGTGTCAATAGAACGAAATGATAATAAAGTCTTTTCTTTTGTCTTATTCTTCTTCTGGCGGTTTCGTATAATTCGTGTTGATCTCTTTCCATTAGTGTAAATTTTATTTTATAAAGATAAAATTTAATTTATAAAAGTTACTATTTGAGATCTGGATTATTTTTAGCGATGTGTGTTTGATGTTTAGGGTATTTATGTTCTTTTTAGGATTAATTATTTTTTAGGATTTAAATCTTTTTTCAGTACGATTAAGATTGTTGCCTATTTTTAATTTATTTAAAATTTTAAAATAGGGATACGTTTCTTATACCGCAACACTTCCTTTTATGAGGGCATGAGGTTCGTATCCTTCAAGGGTGAAATCTTCGAAATTAAAGTCGAAAATGTTTTTAATATTTGGATTTAAAATCATTTTCGGTAATGATTTAGGCTCTCTTGATAGTTGTAGTTCAAGTTGTTCAATATGATTGTTGTAAATGTGGGCATCGCCAAAAGTATGGATAAACTCGCCTGCTTCAAGATCACAAACTTGAGCAATCATCATGGTTAACAGAGCATAGGAGGCAATGTTGAATGGAACTCCCAGAAATATATCGGCGCTACGTTGGTATAATTGACAGGATAATTTTCCGTCAGCAACATAAAACTGAAAAAAGGCGTGGCAGGGAGGTAAGGCAGCTTTATTATTGGCTACGTTCTCTCCAAATGATTTGCTGTTGTCAGGAAGCACTGACGGATTCCAAGCCGAAACAAGCATTCTGCGGCTGTTTGGGTTGGTTTTTAATTCCTGAATTAAGTCGGATATTTGATCAATCTCTTCGCTATTCCAGTTGCGCCATTGATGTCCGTATACGGGACCTAAGTCACCATTCTCATCGGCCCAAGCATCCCAAATTTTTACCCCATTTTCTTGAAGGTATTTTATGTTTGTATCACCTTTTAAAAACCAAAGCAATTCATAAACAATCGATTTGAAGTGTAGTTTTTTAGTAGTAACCATTGGGAAACCTTCGCTTAAATCAAAACGCATTTGATGCCCAAAAACACTTTTTGTTCCGGTTCCAGTTCGATCTCCTTTTTGGCAACCATTTTCCAAAACGTGCTGCACTAAATCTAAATATTGCTTCATTAAAATTTTTATTTGCTAATTCGAGAATGTTTTGATTGGTTATTTGGTCGTTAAATAATCGGATTAAGAAGTAAGTATTAAGATTCTCTTCTGGAAATTTCGTCTCTAATTTTGGCTGCTTTTTCGTAATCTTCGATTTGAATTGCCTGTTCGAGTAATTCATTTAGTTCTTGCAAACTATTTTTAATGTAAGCTCTAGCGGGCTGACTGTTCTCTTCTTCATTGCCAAAGGTTTCAGGGTTAGACAAGATATCGTCAATTTCCTGAGAGTCTTTATCAGTGTCTTGAGGATTTGCCTTTAAAAAGATACCAGCTTTATCTAAGATGTTTTTATAGGTAAAAATAGGAGCGTTGAAGCGCAAAGCTAATGCGATTGCATCCGATGTTCGGGCATCTATTATTTCTTCTATTTTATCCCTTTCGCAAATAATACTGGAATAAAAAACGCCATCAACAAGCTTGTGAATAATGACTTGCTTTATGGTGATGTCAAATCGTTCCGCAAAATTTTTGAATAAATCATGAGTCAGAGGACGCGGGGGTTTAATTTCTTTTTCTAGGGCTATCGCTATCGATTGTGCCTCAAAGGCGCCTATAACTATAGGTAATTTTCTTTCACCGTCAACTTCATTTAAAATCAAGGCATAAGCTCCGTTTTGGGTTTGACTGTATGAAATTCCTTTTATAGATAGTTTAACTAAGCTCATAGTTGTGATATGCTAAAGTACTCGGTACTTAATTGGGTTTAAAAAAATTGCTGCCTAAAAGCAAAGATACAAATATCTTATTTTTTAGGCAGCAATTTGAGCAGTTTTATTGAATTATGACTGTTGCGCTTTAAATGCTTTAAATTTCTCAATCAATTTTGGTACAATTTCAAAAGCATCTCCTATAATTCCATAATCGGCTACTTTAAAGAAAGGAGCTTCTGGGTCACTATTGATGACTACTTTTACTTTTGAAGAACTGATTCCTGCAATATGTTGTATTGCTCCTGAAATTCCGATTGCGATGTATAAGTTGGTTGCCACAGGTTTTCCTGTTTGTCCCACGTGCTCAGAGTGAGGTCTCCATCCAAGATCTGACACTGGTTTTGAACAGGCAGTTGCTGCGCCAAGTACTGATGCTAGTTCTTCAATCATTCCCCAGTTTTCAGGTCCTTTTAATCCGCGGCCGCCTGATACAACTATATCTGCATCTGCGATAGATACTTTTCCGGTTACTTTTTCAACTGATGCTACTTTTACACCAAAATCATTTTCTCCAATCGTTGGATTAAAATCTTCTTCTGTTAAAGTTGATGAGTTTTCAAAAATACCATAAGAATTTTTGGCAAGACCAAGGATTTTAATATCAGTGTTGATTTCGGTAATATTAAAAGCTTTGTTTGAAAAAGCGTTTCTTTTTACCTGAAATGGAGAAGTGCTTACTGGTAATCCAACTACATTTGAGGCATAACCGGCTTCTAAGGCTACCGCCACAAGAGAAGAAAGATAAATGCTGTCAGTAGACGAAGAAAGTAAAACTAATTTAGCGCTTTCTTTTTGAGCTGCTTGTTTGATGACATCAGCATAAGCTTTAGCGGTAAATCCTGATAATTTATCGTTGTTTACTTTGAGTACTTTATCCACACCGTATTTTGATAGTTCAGAAACGTTTTGAGCGTTAATCGTTACGGCTGTTACGGTTGTTCCTAGAGTTTCGGCTACTTTTTTTGCATAGGAAGCCAATTCAAAAGCTACTTTCTTGAATTTTCCTTCTGCGTATTCTGCATATATTAATATTGACATAAGATTTGTGATTTTAGATTAACGATTTATGATTTTAGATTTTCGTGATGTTGAAGTTTTTGATTTTATTTTGCAAATCAGCAATCAAAAATCTTCATTCAACAATCTTAAATCACTTTCGCTTCGTTGTGTAATAAGTCGATTAATTCGTCTAAATTATCCGGAGAGATTAATTTTACTGCCGATTTAGGAGCTGGTTTTTCAAATTTAACCGCTTTGGTGTTTATTGCTGCTTCGATTGGCTCAACTACAGTTAAAACCTTAGTTCTTGCAGTCATGATTCCTCTCATGTTCGGTATGCGTAAATCTTTCTCTTCAACCAGCCCTTTTTGACCTCCAATAATTAATGGGAGTGTTGTGGAAACGGTTTCTTTACCTCCGTCAATCTCACGCACTGCGGTTACGGCAGTTCCTTCAACAGTAATGTTTGTACAAGAATTCAGGAAGTTGTAACCTAGAATTCCGGCAATCATTCCAGGAATCATTCCGCCATTGTAATCTAATGATTCTTTTCCGGCTATCACTAAGTCGTAATTTCCGTTTTTTATTACTTCGGCAAGTTGTTTTGCTACGAAGAAACCATCAGCAGGATTTGCGTTGACACGAATGGCTTCGTTTGCTCCAATAGCTAATGCTTTTCTTAAAGTAGGTTCTGTTTCTGGACCTCCAACATTGACAACCGTTACCGTTGCTCCTTGTTGTTCTTGGAACCAAATAGCACGAGTCAAACCAAATTCGTCATTAGGATTTATTACATATTGTACGCCGTTGGTATCGAATTCAGAATCACCATTGGTAAAATTAATTTTTGAAGTAGTATCAGGAACATGACTGATGCAAACTAATATTTTCATAGGTATATTTTTTTGATTTTCTAAAAATGCTGTCACAAAAATATAATATTAATTCGAATAATTTACTATGCATGCATAATATTTTAATCAAACTATTACGATTTCGTTGTCTTTTAAGTAATAGCCAGCTTGCTGCGGGATCTTTACTGACAGCGAGATATAGTATAGACATATATAGAAGCCCCGATTATTTTAAACTAATTTATGCTTTAAGTGATTTAAAATATTTATTTTTGCTTTTCGAAAATTATACAGATACAATAATCAAATATGAGAACGATACAATTTAGAGAGGCCATTTGCGAAGCGATGAGTGAAGAAATGCGCCATGATGAGTCCATATACTTAATGGGTGAAGAAGTTGCTGAATATAATGGTGCTTACAAAGCGTCTAAAGGGATGCTTGCCGAATTTGGTGAAAAAAGAGTGATTGATACTCCAATTGCAGAGCTTGGATTTACTGGAATTGCAGTAGGATCAGCAATGAATGGTTGTAGACCGATTGTAGAATATATGACTTTCAACTTCTGTTTGGTTGGTATCGATCAGATTATAAATAATGCTGCAAAGATGCGACAAATGTCTGGTGGGCAATTTAATGTGCCTATTGTTTTCCGTGGGCCAACGGCTTCTGCAGGACAATTAGGAGCAACGCACTCTCAGGCTTTGGAGAACTGGTTTGCTAATACGCCTGGCCTTAAAGTAGTAGTTCCTTCTACTGTTTATGATGCAAAAGGTCTTTTGAAAGCAGCTATTCGTGATAATGATCCGGTTATTTTCATGGAATCAGAACAAATGTATGGTGATAAAGGAGAAGTTCCAGAAGGAGAATACATCATTCCACTTGGTGTTGCTGATATCAAACGTGAAGGAACAGATGTAACCATTGTTTCTTTTGGTAAGATTATAAAAGAAGCTCATATTGCAGCTGACGAATTAGCTAAAGAAGGAATTTCTTGTGAAATTATCGATTTAAGAACCGTTCGTCCTTTGGATCATGAAACAATCTTGACATCGGTTAGGAAAACAAACAGATTAGTGATTCTTGAAGAGGCTTGGCCTTTTGCAAGTGTTGCTTCAGAGATTACTTATGTTGTTCAAGAACGCGCTTTTGATTTTCTTGACGCCCCAATACAAAGAATTACTACCGCTGATACACCAGCACCATATTCTCCAGTATTATTGAAAGAATGGTTGCCAAACGCAGGAGATGTAATAAAAGCAGTAAAAAAAGTAATGTATAAATAATACATACATTTGCCAATACTATTAAGGCTTCATCTTACGTTAGTTTGATGAAGCTTTTTTTTTAAACGAAAATTATGAATAAGAGTCTATTATTGTGTTTGCTTTTTTTATGGACAATTGGTGGAAACCTTTTTGGACAAACAAAAGTGAGCGGTGTTATCGTGGATAAATTGAATCAGCCGATCCCTTTTGCCAATGTTGTATTTAAGGATTCTAACGAAGGTATAGTTTCTAATGAGGACGGTCATTTTTATCTTGAATCTAAAAATACCTATACTGCAGTAATAGTAACTTCGGTTGGTTTCTCCGACAGAGAAATCACTTTGGAAAAGGCTGTTAATTATAATTTGAGAATCCGTTTAAACGAAGCCGAGTCTTTAAACGAAGTCGTAATTTTTACAGGAAAAACTTCTAAAAAAAATAATCCGGCTCTTGATATTCTTCGAAAAATATGGGAGAGAAAGCGCAAAAATGGGCTTTACCAGTTCGATCAATACCAGATGGAGAAGTACGAAAAAGTAGAATTTGACATGAATAGCATTGATAGTGCTTTTATGAAGAAAAAGCTTTTCAAAGGAATGGAGTTTGTGTTCAAACATATTGATACTTCGAGTGTTACCGGAAAAACCTATTTACCTATTTTTATAAACGAGTCTTTATCGGATGTTTATGGGAATAATAAATTAAAGAAGGTAAAAGAGAAGCTAAAGGCCAATAAAAACTCAGGATTCAGTGATAATCAACAAATTTTATCTTTTGTAAAAGATTTGTACTCTGATTATGATATTTACAATAATCACCTGACCTTTTTTGATAAAAGTTTCACTAGTCCGTTGTCAAAGACCGGAATAGACGTTTATAATTACGTTCTTCGGGATAGTGCTTATATTGATAAAAAATGGTGCTATAATATTCTGTTTTATCCAAGACGTAAAAACGAGTTGACTTTTAAAGGCGATTTTTGGGTTAACGATACCACATTTGCGATTAAAAAAATTAATATGGCCGTTACAAAAAGTGCCAATATTAACTGGGTGAAAGACATTTATATCGAGCAGGAGTTTGAAGTGCAAAATGATTCTGTTTTTCTATTAACTCGGGATTATATGATGTCTGATTTTGCTTTGAATAAAAAAGAAGAATCTAAAGGAGTTTATGGAAAACGGACTTCTTTGTATCAAAATCATAAATTCAATATCGAAAAACCCGCTCAATTCTATAAGGAGGAAGTCAATTATATTGATAATGAAGTCTATAATAAATCGGAAGAATATTGGGACGAAAACCGTTTTGAAAATCTAAATAAAGATGAAAAAGGGATTTATAAAATGCTCGATACCTTGCAGACAGTCAAGAAATTCCAGAATTTATATAATTTAGTTTCTATTCTGGGAAGTGGTTATGTACAATTCGGTCATTTCGATTACGGCCCTATCTTTTCTACTTTCGGCTACAATGAAGTCGAGGCAATACGCATTAGGGTAGGAGGAAGAACTTATTTTGGTCCAAATGATCCTTGGAGATTGCAAGGATACACTGCTTATGGATTTGGGGATGATAAATTCAAATACGGACTTTCAGGTAAGTGGATGGTCGACAAGAAAAACAGAATTATAATTTCAGGAGGGAACAGGCGTGATATAGAACAAATAGGCGCAAGTCTCACTACTACAAATGATGTTTTGGGCAGAAGTTTTGCTTCTTCGTCACTGTTTTCTACAGGAAGTAATGGAAAACTGACCAATATTAATCTGAGTAATTTGGGAGTTGAAATAGAGCCAATCAAGAACTTGACTTTTCAAACCGGATTTTCGTATCGAACTTTAGAGTCGGCTTCGAATACATTTAGCTTGGATTATTACACTGATAATACGTATACAACGACCAAAAGCGATGTAAAACAATCAGAAATCAACTTTCAGATCGAATATACTCCCAACCGAAAAACCATTGGATATGGAGTAGAAAGGAATAATGTTGATAGTCCTTTTAGCCGATTTTATGTGAATTACAGTCATGGTTTCAAAGGTTTACTAGATAGTGATTTCAAATACGAAAAAATCCAATTGTATTACAAACAGCCTATTATCATAGGGCCTTTGGGCCGTACTAATGTGATTATGGAAGTGGGTAAAACCTTTGGCACCATTCCTTTGGGGTTAATGAATGTTATTCCGGGAAATCAGACTTATTTTACGATTGAGAACACTTTTAGCAATCTTAATTTTTACGAGTTTGTAACGGATCAATATGCCATGTTGCAGTGGGATCATAATTTTGGAGGGCGTTTGTTGTCAAGAATTCCATTTATGAGAAAGCTCAATTGGCGAGAAATTATTGGCGCAAAAGCCGTTTACGGAACCGCATCAGATGCCAATAGAGCCATTAATGCATCGAGATTAGTTTATAACGCACCCGAAGATGTATACTGGGAATACAGTGCGGGAATCGGAAATATTTTCAAAGTTCTGCGTATTGATTTTGCTTGGAGAGGAAATTATTTGAATACGCCAGACACCCAGCGTTTTTCTGTAAAAGGATCTTTTGGGTTTTATTTCTAGGAGCTATTTCCAGCTATTCGTTTCAATATTTTCCTTTTTTATTAAAAAAAGGAAAAGGATTTACACTGCAAACGAAGTTCACTGAACACCTATTAAAATAGATATTAAGTGAAGTAATCTGGGCTAAAAAAAGAACATGCAAGAAGCTATAGAATATCTTTTAGAAAAAGAGTCAGTTTTCAGCTTGATAATTGAAAAATATGGCCTGCCCGTAATTCCCAAAAGACCACAAGGTTTTGGGACTTTAGTTTTGCTGATTTTAGAGCAGCAAGTTTCTATTGATTCTGCCAAGGCTGCTTTTTTGAAATTAAAAGCAGCAGCAAAAAAGGTTGAACCGGAGATTCTTTTAAATATATCCGATGAAGAGTTTAGATCCGTTGGCGTAAGCCGACAAAAAACAGCTTATATTAAAGCATTAGCCTTGGCGGTTGTGAATAAGGAAATCAATTTAGAGAGTCTGGCCAATAAGCCTGCTCAACAGGTTCGAGAAGAACTTATCAGGATTAAAGGAATTGGCAACTGGACCATTGATATTTATTTAATGTTTTGCCTTGAGGAGCCGGATTTATTGCCACTGGGAGATATAGCCATAATTAATACCATAAAAGAGCTACTCAATATCCATGAAAAAGAAGCCATGGCAGCACGAGCCGTAAAATGGAGCCCGTATCGTTCGTATGCTACTTTTATTTTATGGCATTATTATTTAAAAAAAAGAGGAAGGACAATTTCATACTAATAAATAGTAAAGCTTTTGTTTTCTTGCGTTTTATGACGGATTATTCTTGTGGTGAATGGGTTTTTAAACTACTTTTGCACTCGCATAAATAGAATTTAAGACATACGATAAAATGACTGCAGACAAATTAAAAACTTTCGATGTATTAATCGAAATCCCAAGAGGGAGTAGAAATAAATACGAATACGATTTTGAAATTAAAAGAATGCGTTTCGATAGAATGTTGTTCTCTTCAATGATGTATCCGGCCGATTATGGTTTTATACCAGAAACTCTTGCATTAGATGGAGACCCTTTGGATGTATTGGTTTTAGTAAATGAGCCTACTTTTCCTGGATGTGTAATGGAAGTAAAGCCTATCGGGGTTTTCCATATGGCAGATGATAAAGGACCAGATGAGAAAGTTATCTGTGTGCCGGTTTCTGATCCAATCTGGAATAAATTGGAAAATCTATCCGATATGAATCCGCATTTATTGAAAGAAATCGAACATTTCTTCCAAGTATATAAGGATCTTGAAAACAAAACTGTCGATGTAGGTGGTTGGGGAGATAGAGACGAAGCCTATGCAATTTTGAAAGCATGTACGGAGCGTTTTGATCAAATAGAAAATAAACCAGAAGGCTTATTTAGCATTAAATAATCTTTTTCAAATATCTTAAAAAAAGCAATATTCTGTAAGAATATTGCTTTTTTTGTTTAAATTCGTTTTTCTATACTATTGATTATTAACCAAAAACCAAAACGAATTTATGAATACAATGATGATTTATTTGCCAATAGTCATGGCAATTGTAGGGCTTCTTTTTATGTGGGTTAAAAGAACTTGGGTTTTAAAACAAGATGCCGGAGACGGAAAGATGAAAGAGATTTCAGATCACATCTATGAAGGAGCGCTTGCTTTCTTGAAAGCCGAATATAGATTGTTAGCCGTTTTTGTACTTTTAGCGAGTATCGTTTTAGCAGGGATTACATTTATTGAGGGAGTTAAAACACATCTTTTAATAGTAGTAGCTTTTGTTTTTGGTGCTTTTTTCTCGGCTCTTGCCGGAAATATGGGTATGAAGATAGCAACAAAAACTAATGTTAGAACAACTCAAGCCGCCCGTACGAGTTTACCTCAGGCATTAAAAGTCTCTTTTGGTGGTGGAACGGTGATGGGATTGGGTGTTGCAGGTTTGGCTGTTCTGGGTTTAACCTCCTTTTTTATATTCTTTTTTCACTTTTTTATGAACGGAAGCTGGACTTCTACCGAAGACATGACCGTTGTACTGGAAACATTGGCAGGCTTTTCTCTTGGAGCAGAGTCTATCGCCTTATTTGCCCGTGTTGGTGGTGGGATTTATACAAAAGCCGCTGACGTAGGTGCTGATTTAGTGGGTAAAGTCGAAGCGGGTATTCCTGAGGATGATCCTCGTAATCCGGCGACGATTGCGGATAATGTTGGGGATAATGTTGGGGATGTGGCTGGAATGGGAGCGGATTTATTTGGTTCTTATGTAGCTACGGTATTGGCGGCCATGGTTCTTGGGAATTATGTTATTAAAGACATGGGCGGAAATATTCAAGATGCTTTTGGAGGGATAGGTCCTATTTTATTGCCAATGGCTATTGCCGGTTTTGGAATTTTATTTTCTGTTATAGGAACCATGCTTGTGAAAATTACCGATGAAAATGCAAAAGAAGCGCAAGTGCAAAAAGCATTGAATGTAGGGAACTGGGTTTCTATTATATTAACAGCTATTGCTTGTTTTTTCTTAGTGCAATATATGTTACCAGAAACCATGAAAATGGAATTTTTCGGAGAGGGAAGTCAAGACATTTCATCGATGAGGGTTTTTTATGCCACAATTGTTGGTTTAGTTGTGGGTGGCGTGATCTCATCGGTTACGGAATATTATACCGGATTAGGCACAAAACCGGTTATGGCAATTGTTCAAAAATCGAGTACAGGAGCAGGAACTAATGTAATTGCAGGTTTAGCGACCGGAATGATTTCAACTTTTCCAACGGTATTATTGTTCGCTGCAGCAATTTGGACTTCTTATGCCTTTGCAGGATTTTACGGTGTGGCATTAGCGGCTTCGGCAATGATGGCAACAACGGCAATGCAATTAGCAATTGATGCTTTTGGGCCAATATCAGATAATGCAGGAGGAATTGCCGAAATGAGTGAATTGCCAAAAGAAGTGCGTACAAGAACAGATATTTTGGATTCTGTGGGGAATACAACTGCAGCAACCGGAAAAGGATTTGCGATAGCTTCGGCAGCATTGACCTCGTTGGCTTTGTTTGCGGCTTATGTAACTTTTACAGGAATCGACGGAATTAATATTTTTAAAGCACCGGTTCTAGCCATGTTATTTGTAGGCGGAATGATTCCGGTGGTTTTTTCGGCCTTAGCCATGAATTCTGTAGGAAAAGCAGCGATGGATATGGTATATGAAGTGCGTCGTCAGTTTAAAGAAATTCCTGGAATTATGGAAGGAACCGGGAAACCGGAATATGCAAAATGTGTTGACATTTCCACAAAAGCAGCCTTACGAGAAATGATGTTGCCGGGAATTTTAACAATTGGTTTTCCAATTGCGATTGTTCTTTTGGGTAAATTGGTTTACGGAGAAAACAATCAATTAATAGCCGAAATGTTAGGTGGATATATGGCAGGTGTTACTGTTTCGGGAGTGCTTTGGGCGGTGTTTCAAAACAATGCGGGAGGAGCTTGGGATAATGCCAAAAAATCATTTGAAGCAGGTGTAATGATCAACGGCGAAATGACTTATAAAGGATCAGATGCGCATAAGGCTGCCGTAACAGGAGATACTGTTGGTGATCCATTCAAGGATACTTCGGGGCCGTCGATGAATATTTTGATTAAACTGACCTGTTTGATTGGATTGGTTATGGCACCTATCTTAGGAAACGGAAGCCATACTATTTCTGATAAAGCTTCTTGTTGCGTTTCTTCAGGGACATGTCATTCGATGTCTAAAGAAGAATGTATAGCTAATGGATGTAACAGTAAATCGTGCAAATATATGAATTCAGGTAATATGATGACTGAGACTGTTTCTAAAGAAGTTTCTATCGAAAAAATAAATACTGATGGAAAGGTGAAGGCGACAGTCAAAACAACTACCAATGGAAAATCTGAGGTTCAAGTTTTTGAAGGAACGGAAGCTGAGGTTCGGGCCAAAATTGATGGCTTGAAGAATTGATTTAACTTGATTGTAAAGAAAATGCCTCACTTTCGTGGGGCATTTTTATTTTTTAAAGAGTTTTTGCTTCTTTTTTAGGAATGGATATAAGGATTAAAATAATCCGTTTATCTCTGCGTCTATTCTGCTGATGATGTTTCCTAAGTCTTCGGGTTTATCAACAAAATTGATGTTGTCTACATCAATAATAAGCAATTTTCCTCTGTCGTAAGTATGGATCCATGCTTCGTAGCGCTCATTTAAACGGCTTAGATAATCAATGGAAATAGTAGATTCGTATTCTCGACCACGCTTGTGAATTTGTCCCACAAGATTTGGGATAGAGCTTCTTAAATAGATTAACAAATCGGGCGCTTTAACCGTAGATTCCATCAATTCAAAAAGAGAAGAATAATTCTGGAAATCCCGATTGGTCATCAGTCCCATCGAATAAAGATTGGGCGCAAAAATATGAGCATCTTCATAAATCGTTCTGTCCTGAATGATTTTTTTACCGCTTTCGCGAATTTGCATCACTTGGCGAAAGCGACTGTTCAAGAAGTAGATTTGTAAATTAAAAGACCAACGCTCCATTTGGTGATAGAAATCATCCAAATAAGGATTGTCTACCACGTCTTCAAAATGAGGCTCCCATTTGAAATGTTTTGCTAATAAACGCGTTAAAGTTGTTTTACCTGAACCTATATTCCCTGCTACTGCTATGTGCATTACGCTGTTATGATTTTATAATTTGTAATTTCTTCAATTGTAAAAATAGATAAAATTTAGGCTTTGTAGTGGAATTTTTTAAAATTAACATTTCAATTATTAGGTGTTGAATATGAACTTCAAAAACCAAAATAGAATCTATAATGATGCTGTTTTTTGTGCTGACAATGAAAAAAGTTCTTTGGAATCAGAGAACTTTACTTTTTATTGTGCTTTCAGTTTTTTATTCGGACTAATACATCGATTAGGAACTGGTCTATTTTTTTAGTTTTACCTTCTCTTTTCCCGCTCATATTGCGATAACTAAGTAGAATGGAATAGTTGTTGGATTCTATTTTTTGTATGATTTTTTCACTTGAATGGTTTTTTTCAAAAGCGGGATTGTTATTAACAAAATCTACAATTCTAAACGGAATAGTGTCTTGGTTGATTTGTAAATCCAGTCCGTATTCTCTCTTGGTAGATTGTATTGTGTAAGTTGTTTGGTCAATTTTTATACAATCAAAACATTCTAAATTTGAATTATCAGAAATGGAGAATGAAAAATCATAGCCATGAATGTTTTTTATAGTGAAGTCATTATCGTTATAAAAGGTGTAATAAAAAGCAGTTTTATTGTCGGACTGATTTTCATATTTAGAACGGTATTCTAAGCCTAATGCTTTCATAATCTGTGTAGAATTAGGTGATTTGTCTTTTTTAAGCAAGGCGCTTAATTTGTCTTTTGTATAAGGAATCAATATTTCTGTTGAATAATTATCTTCTAAAAAATCGACGATACTGCTTAAATCTTGCTCTTCTTTATAAGTAAGTTTTTGCTTTTCGGTCTTTTGCATGTAGGACTCAAACCTCGAGAGTTGGCTGTTTTTCGAAATCGTGTCGGCGCTTTGCGGGCCTATTATCGAGAATAATGCCGCTAAGCACATACTAATAGGAATGAATTTTATTTTAGGTTGGTTTTGAATTATAAAATAACCCACAACTACGGTCAGCCAGATGGATAGTAGCAATACATAATAACGTTCATGGGTAAATCCATAGAGGTGTATGCGGTACAATATTGCCCAGAAAAGGAGCCCTAATAATGGAACCAGCAGATAATAAAACCATCTGTTGAAGTTTCGTATCCAAAGATTTTCGGTGTTTTTTGCAATAGGAAGAACTAATAGAAAAGAGAGAATGCCAAAGATGGCAAAAACTAACACTAAGTTAGAGACCCAGCCTATAGGCAAGGAAAAGGTGATTAATATTTTGGCTTCGTAAGAAATTAAAATGACTAAATAGATGCTTATTAGTGGCAGTAAAACATATTGGGTGAAGTTCTTAAGGCCTTTTGGATAATTAAGAACTAGTGGTGTTTTTTCATTGTTAGTGTCAGGAACTCCAGACAAAAAGAAGATTGTATTAAAAGTACCGCCAATGATAAAAAACAAATGGATGTAGATGTTATTGTAAAAATTAACATTAAAAAGATTGGCAACAGCCAAGATGGCTAGCGCTAAGCCGCCAAAAAGTACAGCGCTATATAAGCCAGAGGTCAAAATGCGTAAAAAAAGCTGTTTGTTGAATTCCCAAAATGCGTCTTGATTGTAAGCTCTTGGAAGAAAACCGGAAAAGGAAACCAGTAAATGGATTGCGATATTGAGAACAAAATAGTTCAAAAACTCAATTGTTGTTATTTTCTCAGAAAAGCTAAAGATAAAAACACTGACTAAGCCAGCAAGGATCAAACTGATCAAGAATCGCATCCAGATTTCTATTTTTCTTGCTGAAGAATACAAACTAACCGAGAGGAAAAGTACTAGACCTAAAGTGCAACACATGATTGCTTTTACATAGAAATTTTCTTGGATGTCGTTTTTCTCTTCTGAGAGTAAAATGGCAAAAACGGTTCCAAAAATCGCTGTTAATGATTCTAAAGGAAATCGAGAGAGTGTTTCTTTTGCTTTATTTAAAATACTTCGCAATGTTGGAAATTCAGCCATAATTTTAAGTAGGTTAATTTGTACTAAGTAAGTGATATTATAGCATATTACCAAACAAAAACCCCGAAGTCTGTAATTGCAGACTTCGGGGTTTAAAATTTGAAATTGAAAAGCTAAGATTATAAATTACAATCCAAAAGCGGTTTTAACTTGGTCAACAAAATCTAATTTTTCCCAAGTGAATAACTCAACATCAACTGTTTTTGTTAATCCTCCGGGAGCAGAGAATGTTTTTGTAACGGTTTCTGGCGTGCGTCCCATGTGTCCGTAAGCAGCCGTTTCGCTGTAAATAGGGTTTCTTAATTTCAAACGTTGCTCGATAAAGTAAGGGCGCATATCGAAGATAGCTTCTACTTTTTTGGCAATTTCACCATTGGTTAAGTTTACTTTTGATGTTCCGTAAGTATCAATGAAGATTCCCATTGGTTTTGCAACACCAATAGCATAAGAAACCTGAACCAAAATTTCATCAGCAATTCCAGCAGCGACTAAGTTTTTAGCGATATGACGTGTAGCATAAGCTGCGCTTCTGTCCACTTTAGATGGGTCTTTTCCAGAGAAAGCACCACCGCCGTGAGCGCCTTTTCCACCGTAAGTATCCACAATGATTTTTCTTCCTGTTAATCCCGTATCTCCGTGAGGACCTCCAATTACAAATTTCCCCGTTGGGTTGATGTGGTATTGGATTTTATCATTAAATAAGTGGGCTTGTTTAGGATTTTTTGCAATGATTCTTGGAATCAATATTTCGATGATGTCTTTTTTGATTTTTGCAAGCATAGTAGCTTCTTCGTCAAAATCATCGTGTTGTGTCGAAATTACAATCGCGTCAATACGAGTTGGTTTATTATCGTCACTGTATTCTAAAGTTACCTGAGATTTAGCGTCTGGACGTAAATAAGTAATCTCCTTATTCTCACGTCTTAAAATGGCTAATTCCTGTAATAATTTATGAGATAAATCAAGTGCCAAGGGCATATAACTATCCGTTTCGTTTGTTGCATAGCCAAACATCATTCCTTGGTCACCAGCTCCTTGTTCTTCAGGATTAGGTCTGTCAACTCCTTGGTTTATGTCAGCAGATTGCTCGTGAATTGCAGAAAGAATTCCACAAGAATTAGCTTCAAACATATATTCACTTTTTGTATAACCAATTTTTTTGATTACTTCACGAGCGATTTGTTGTACGTCTAGGTAAGTATTTGATTTTACTTCTCCGGCCAAAATTACCTGTCCAGTTGTAACCAGAGTCTCACAAGCCACTTTTGATTCCGGGTCAAATGCTAAAAAGTTATCAATTAATGCGTCCGAAATTTGATCTGCAATTTTGTCTGGATGTCCTTCGCTTACAGATTCTGACGTAAATAAATAGGCCATAATAATTATAGTTTAAAATTAAGCGAGGAAAAAAAGTTGCTAAAAAATGCTAAAGAAGAGTTTCTGCTTTAGCATTTTTTCTACTGAAAAATGTTCAGTATTCATAACGAATTTGTTTCATTATGAAGAGGTTGCAATCAGTTCAAATTTTTCCTCTTGTATTCGGGTGCAAATGTATGAAACCATTTTGAATTGCAAATTAAACTTCACTATTTTTTAAATTAAAATATTCAGATTGTAAATTCAATCGGTGTAAAGTTAAAAACAACAAATAAGTTAAAAAATGTTAATTGGCCTATAATTGTTTGTTTATTTAAAATTTAGTTTGCAATTTTGGATTTCAAATATAAAAGATGAAGTTTACAAAGTGCATGATGGTCAATATGTTTCAGGAAAATTCCTGCGGGTACCCTATTGCTTAAACTAAAATAATTAAGATTCAGCAAAGCCTCCCGATTTATTGGGAGGTTTTTTTTTAGTCCAAATTCAAAATTCACATTTTACAGAATGAACTATTAACTAAATAACACTATAAAACAATGAGCACACAAAATTTTGCAACCAAAGCTTTACATGCAGGGCATGATGTTACACAACACGCAGGAACTAGGGCAGTACCTATATATCAGACATCTTCTTATGTATTTAATAATTCAGAGCACGCAGCTAATTTATTTGGCCTAGCTGAGGCAGGTTATATTTATACCAGATTAAATAATCCAACCAATGATATTCTGGAGCAGCGACTGGCAGCTTTAGAAGGAGGAATTGGAGCCGTGGTTACTGCATCAGGAACAGCGGCTATCACAACGGCTTTGCTTGTTTTGCTTAAGACGGGAGACCATATTGTAGCCTCTAATAGCTTGTATGGTGGAACGTACAATTTGCTAAGCGTTACTTTACCTCGACTTGGGATCACAACCACTTTTGTAGATCCTTCAGACCCTGCAAATTTTACTAAGGCAGCCCAAGAAAACACAAAGGTGTTTTTTGCGGAATCTTTAGGAAATCCTAAGTTAGATGTTTTGGATTTGAAAGCGATTTCTAAAGAGGCGAAAGCATCGAAAGTACCTTTTATTGTAGATAACACTGTTGCATCGCCTTATTTATTAAATCCGATTGAACATGGTGCTAATATTGTGATTCACTCTTTGACAAAATATATCGCCGGAAACGGAACTTCATTAGGAGGAGCTATTATAGATGCAGGAACTTTTGATTGGAGCAGTGGTCGTTTTCCTGAATTTACCGAGCCTAATGCGGGTTATCATGGTTTGGTTTATCATGAAGCTTTAGGAGCTGCAGCCTTTATCGCCAGAGTGAGAATCGAAGGTTTACGCGATTATGGAGCGGCTTTGAGTCCTTTTAATGCATTTCAAATTATCCAAGGTTTAGAGACTTTGCCGCTTCGTGTTCATAAACACAGCGAAAACGGCTTGGCTTTGGCACAATGGTTAGAAAATCAAGAAGCGGTGGCTTGGGTAAATTATCCGGGATTAAAGTCAAGTAAATATCATGATTTGGCAAAAGCGTATTTACCAAAAGGACAAAATGGCTTATTAACATTTGGTTTAAAAGGCGGTTTTGAAGCTGCTAAGAAAGTGGCCGATGAAACCAAGTTGTTTTCTCTGTTAGCTAATATTGGAGATACAAAGTCTTTAATCATCCACCCTGCCAGTACAACCCACCAACAATTATCAGCAGAGCAGCAAGTTGCTTCTGGCGTTAGTCATGATTTGATTCGCCTTTCAGTAGGTTTGGAAGATATCGAGGATTTAAAAGCAGATTTGAAAGCTGTTTTTGAGAGTTTGTAGTAAAAGCCGAATCGATTCTGTATAATTGAAGAAAGGATCTATTTCTTGAGAAATAAGACTTGAAGTTAAACGGTCAATTTGGTATTTATTGGTCTAGATGTTAAGCATTTGTTATGGGTCTGTTAATTAGATGAGTAAAAAGTATTTTTTCTAATAAAAGAACGTTAAAATGCCTTAAATCATTTGGAAAATAAAGAAAAAATAACCATATTTGTTACATCAAGAAAAACAAAAAATGAATTTTAAGATTTGCAAAAAGGTTAAAAATATTTCGGAGGAATCTGCCGGGTTGTAACTACATTTAATTTACACACCATATAGCAAAAGCCTCCCAATAGTAAATAAATTGGGAGGCTTTTTAATTTGAATAAATTTTGATAAAATACAAGATGAATAATTACGTCATTAAAAATAGTAAATCGCTGTCTGCAAAGTTTTTTGCAAAAGGATGCTGATTTCCAAAAGTTAGGAGTAGATATTACTTTAACCCTTTTGGTATTTTGTCCAAAAGGGTTTTTTTATAATCGTTAACTAGTCATCAGGAATAAAGAAAAACAACAAACACTAAAATAAAATAAGAATCTAAAATAACAAACAAAATGAGCACAACAAACACATTTAGAAAAAGATTTAATTTCTTCAGGAATTTATGGCCAAATAGAAATAAAATTAATTTATCAAATAACGACTTAGTTAATTCAAGAGTTGGAATGGACCCAACGGATGAAAATGGCTTTAAAAAACAGTCTAATTTATTACAAGTCTTAATGTATTCAAAAGAGAATGATACCCTTTTCATATAACGGGCTTTCCCTTTTTTTGATAGGAACTTAACCGCAAGTAATTTCTGGATAGCAATGTTCAGTATTGTCTTGCGTTTTTGTGTTTGTACTATTTTAAGAATAAAATCTAAAGCATTAATGTTTGCATATTAACAAAAAATGTAGTTAATTTGCGCCAATAAGTTCACAAACGTACTGAAATGTTATAAAGAAAGGCAGAGGGATTAGACCCAATGAAGCCTTAGCAACCCTTCGAGAAATCGAAGAAGGTGCTGCATTCTACCACACTCAAGTGGAAAGATAACAACAAGAATTCTTCTAGTTTATTTCTAGCTTTTTCTTTCTAATATTTCCAGACAAATCAAAATTTTAAAAGATTTGAAATTGGAAAATAAACTCAATCCTGTTACCATAAAAAATTTCACCACCGAAAGTGGCGTTCTTTATCCTGCCATAAACTTAACTTTTGAGGTTTTTGGACCAACGTTAAATACTGCCCCAATCGTTTTGGTCAACCACGCCTTAACCGGAAATTCCAGCGTTGTAGGAATAGATGGCTGGTGGAATGATTTAATTGGGGACAATAAAACCATAGACACCAATAAATACACCATAATTGCTTTTAACATACCGGGCAATGGTTATGATGAAACTATTATAGATAATTATTTGGATTTTAAGGCCAGAGACATCGCTAGATTGTTTATTCAAGGGCTTCAGTTTTTAAAAATTGATCAATTGTATGCTTTAATTGGCGGTTCAGTTGGTGGCGGAATTGCTTGGGAAATGGTCGCTTTGGAACCAAAAATCACCAAGCATTTGATTCCTATTGCGACCGATTGGAAATCGACTGACTGGTTGATTGCCAATTGTTTTTTACAAGAACAAATATTAAATAATTCCAGTAAACCTATCGAGGACGCCAGAACACACGCCATGTTGTGTTACCGCACGCCTGAATCTTTCAAAGAAAAATTTCAAAGAACCAAAAACGAAGAATTAGCCATTTTTAATGTCGAAAGCTGGCTGCTTCATCATGGAGAAAAACTACAAAAAAGATTTCAGCTGTCATCTTATAAAATGATGAACCAATTGCTTAAAACAATTGATGTTAGCAGAGGAACAGCTTCATTTGAGATTTTGGCTTCCAGAATCGAAGCTTCCGTTCACATTATAGGGATTGATTCAGATTTGTTTTTTACAGCAAAAGAAAATAAAGAAACCTATCAGCAATTAAAGAAACTTAATCTAGAAGTTTCTTATCAGGAAATTAAATCAGTACACGGGCACGACGCCTTTTTGATTGAATACGAACAATTAAATAATTTACTTGCCGATATTTTTTAATGGCAATAATAAAATAGAATAAAATGAAAATATTAAAATTTGGAGGAAAATCACTATCGAACGGTGAAGGAATAAGTAAAGTTGTTTCAATTATTGTTGACAAAGTAAATCAAGGAGAACAAATTGCTGTGGTTGTATCAGCTCGCGGAAATGCAACTGACGAATTAGAAGAGATTCTAAAATTGGCTTCTAAAAATGGAGATTATAAAGCATTATTTGAAGATTTTAAAAAATACCAAAACGGAGATTATCCAGAAGTTGATTTGTCAGAAGAATTTCAAGTATTGGAAAAACTTTTTGAGGGAATTAGCCTGATTGGAGATTATAGCACTAAAATAAAAGATCAGGTTCTTTCTAAGGGCGAATTGATTTCGGCAAAATTATTGACCGCAATCTTAGTTTCACAGGGTGTAAAGGCTCATTTTACAGATTCTAGAGTTTTACTGAAAACAGATTCTAAATTTGGTGATGCGCAACCTTTAGAACAACTTTCGAAGAAAAATGTGATCCAACACTTTAAGGAAAACAATGGGACAACAGTAAATATTGTTACCGGTTTTATTGGTTCAAATAACAACAATGATACGACGACTTTAGGGAGAAATGGCAGTAATTACACCGCTTCGTTGCTGGCTAATTATTTGGATGCCGAAGAACTTCAGAATTATACCCATGTGGATGGAATTTACACTGCTAATCCGGATTTGGTTTTGGATGCCAAGAAAATTGATCATCTGACTTTTAACGAAGCCAATGAGTTGGCTAATTTTGGTGCGACAATATTACATGCCAAAACGATTATTCCTTTATTGGAAAAGAACATTCCACTTCGTATTTTGAACACTTTCAATCACGAAAATAAAGGAACGCTAATCACCTCTAATTCTAATAAAGAAGGAATCAAAACACTTTCGGTACTAGAGAATGTGGCTTTGGTAAATCTAGAAGGACGCGGATTGTTAGGGAAAACAGGAGTCGATGCCCGAATTTTCAGAGTCATGGGAGATAATGATATTAGCGTAAGTATCATATCACAAGGATCATCTGAAAGAGGAATTGGGTTAGTGGTTGCCGCTGATAAAGCAACAAAGGCGATGATTGAGCTCGAAAAAGAATTTGAAAATGATTTTTATTCGAAGGATGTCAATAAAATTACGGTAACTGATAATGTTTCGGTAATTTCAATTATTGGACAAGATTTGAGTACGTTTCACAAGCCTTACACCGCCTTGATAAAAAATAAAATTGTTCCAATACTTTTCAATAATACGGTAACGGGCAAGAATGTGAGTTTGGTGGTTTACAAACACCAATTGAACAAAGCGTTGAACGTTATTCACGGGGAAATTTTTGGGGTTTCAAAGAAAATCAATATTGCTGTTTTTGGTCATGGTTTAGTGGGAGGAACCCTAATTAATCAAATATTAGAGTCTGCCGAAACGATTGAGAAAAGAAAAGGAATTAAATTGAATGTTTTTGCAATTGCCAATTCTAAGAATATCCTTTTGAATAAAAATGGAGTGTCTCCAAATTGGAAAAATGAAATACAAACTAACGGCTTTTCGTATTCAATTGATGATGTGATCGCTTATGCAAATGAGCACCATTTAGAGAATTTAATTGCAATAGATAATACGGCCAGTGCCGCATTTGTCGAAAATTATATTCCATTGGTAGAAAGTAGTTTTGACTTGATTTCTTCGAATAAAGTGGCCAATACCTTGAGTTACGGTTTTTATAAAGAACTAAGAAAAGCCTTGGCTGACAATCAGAAAAATTATTTGTATGAAACCAATGTGGGCGCCGGATTACCATTAATTGATACGATAAAATTATTGCATCTTTCGGGCGAAAACATCACTAAAATCAAAGGCGTGTTTTCAGGAACTTTGAGTTATTTATTCAATAATTTTTCTGCCAAGGATGTTCCATTCAGCGAAATATTGAAAGAGGCAATTGATAACGGATACACCGAACCAGATCCAAGAGAAGATTTATGTGGGAATGATGTGGGTAGAAAATTATTGATTTTGGCAAGAGAATTGGATTTGCAAAATGAATTTGAAGAAATTGAAATTCAGAATTTGATTCCAGAACATTTACGCGAAGGAAATGTTTCTGATTTTTTAAATAAATTGAAAGAATTTGATCCTATTTATGATAAAATAAAGAGCGAGCAAGAACCCAACCATGTTTTGAGATACATTGGCGAGTTGTCAGGAGATTTACAACATGATAAGGGAATACTCGAAGTAAAATTAGTTTCCGTACCTTCGGATACCGCTTTGGGAGGATTGAAAGGATCGGATTCTTTCTTCGAAATTTATACGGAATCATACGGTGATCGACCAATTGTGATTCAAGGTGCCGGAGCCGGATCAGCAGTAACGGCCAGAGGAGTTTTTGGAGATATTTTGAGATTGTCAGATAAGGGATAAATCCCCCTTGCCCCCGAAGGGGGAATAATATAGGACTTTTATTAAAATTAATTAAAAAAGGGACTTACCTCCAGTCTTGGCTCCCTTCCCTTCGGGGAGGGGGGGGGAGGGGATAAATATGAAAATAACATTAAACAGAGTAAATGACAACTTCCATTTCGAATTAAAAAACGAACGTGGACATTTAGTAAATGTTGATAGCCGACCGGAATTTGGAGGCAATGATCAAGGACCAAGCCCAATGGAATTGGTATTGATGGGAGTTGCGGGATGCAGCGCGATTGATATGATTTCGATTCTAAAAAAACAACGTCAGGAAATTACTTCTTTTAAAGCTGAGGTCGAAGGCGAAAGAGTGCAAGTAGGAGAGGCTAAGCCATTCAAAGATATTAACGTGGTTTTCTTCTTAGAAGGTGAAATTAATCCTGAAAAAGCGGCGCGCGCGGCCCAACTTTCTTTTGAGAAATACTGTTCCGTTTCTAAAACATTAGAACCAACAGCCACAATACATTATAAAGTAGTTTTGAATAATATAGCACTTGGTTAATAGCCATCTGTAAAAGAAAAGAAAAAATGAACGAACAAGAATTTGGGTTTGAAACCCACGCTATACGCAGCCAATTAGAAAGAACCCAATATTTAGAGCATTCCGTGCCTTTGTTTTTGTCTTCAAGCTTTGTGTTTGAAGATGCCGAAGACATGCGTGCCTCTTTTGCGGAAGAGAAAGATAGAAATATTTATAGCCGATACAGCAATCCAAATAACAACGAATTTGTAGATAAAGTTTGTAAAATGGAAGGTGCTGAGGCTGGTTTTGCATTTGCATCTGGAATGGCAGCGGTGTATTCTACTTTTGCTGCCTTGCTGAAATCTGGTGATCATATTGTTTCTGCCAGTAGTGTTTTTGGAGCAACTCATTCCTTGTTTGTAAACTATTTTCCGAAGTGGAATATCGAAACATCGTATTTTGATCTTACTAAACCAGAAACCATCGAGAGTTTTATCAAGCCAAATACGAAGATTCTTTTTGCCGAATCGCCTACGAACCCAGCGGTTGATATTATAGATTTAGAACTGTTAGGAGCTATTGCGAAAAAGCATAATTTGATTTTGATTATCGACAATTGTTTTGCAACACCATATATTCAACAGCCGATAAAATGGGGAGCGCATTTGGTGGTACATTCCGCGACTAAATTAATGGATGGGCAAGGAAGAGTTTTAGGAGGGGTAACTGTTGGAAAAGCGGATTTGATAAAAGATATTTATCTTTTTTCTCGACTTACAGGTCCTTCTTTGTCGCCTTTTAATGCTTGGGTATTGTCTAAAAGTTTAGAGACTTTAGCTATTCGAGTAGACAGACATTGTGAAAATGCGATGAAAGTAGCTGAATTTTTGGAAAGTCATCCTAATGTAAATACCGTTAAGTATCCTTTCTTGAAATCACATCCCCAATATGAAATTGCAAAAAAGCAAATGAAATTGGGTGGTAACATCGTTGCATTTGAAATCAAAGGAGGAATTGAAGCAGGGAGAGCCTTTCTGGATAAAATAAAATTATGTTCATTGTCACCAAATTTAGGAGATACCCGTACAATAGTTACACATCCGGCATCAACAACACACAGTAAATTATCTGTCGAAGAGCGTTTGGCGGTAAGTATCACCGATGGTTTGGTACGAGTTTCTGTAGGTTTGGAAACGGTAAAAGATGTAATTGCCGATTTAGAGCAGGCATTAAGATCGTAGATTTGTGATTAACGATTTTAGATTGTAGATTTGGTGTTGGTACTAAAATTTATGAAATTTAAAAATAAACTAATGATTTTTTAAAGATCTAAAATGTTAATACTCATTCAACAATCAAAAATCTCCATAAATGCTTTCTAAAAAAACGAAATACGGAATAAAAGCTTTGACTTTTTTGGCACGCCAGAAAGATCAAACGCCAGTTCAAATTGCTGAAATTGCAAAAAGTGAAAACATTTCGATTAAATTTTTAGAAAGCATTTTGTTGTTATTGCGCCATTCGGGTTTTTTGGGTGCCAAAAAAGGAAAGGGGGGCGGTTATTACCTGATCAAAGAACCCAAAGACATTAATATGGCTCATGTCTACCGAATTCTGGAAGGCCCTATAGCGCTATTGCCTTGTGCTAGTCATAATTTTTACGAAAAATGTGAAGATTGTACCGATGAAGCTACTTGTGCTGTTAGAAGGCTAATGACCGAAGTAAGAGACAATACCCTGATGATATTAGAAAATAATACCCTGGCTGATATCGCTTTTTAATCCATAATTTTTTTTAAAAAAAAGTTTGTAATTTAATAAAAAACAGTACTTTTGCTTTTTAATCTACAAACCCGATAGGGTAATAGATTTTATTTAAAAAATACTTTAGGATGAATTCAGAATTAAATGGAGATAGTATAACGGTAAAACAAGAAGTTACTTTCGCGCAGCGTTTGTGGGTTATAATTCCAATTGTTTTGTTGGTTGGATTATTTTCGACATTAGTATACAACCATTATGCTGAGTTTTCTTGGGATGGTTTTGTAGGAGGTTTTAATCAGGAGTTTTTAATATTTTTCTGTATAGGAGTTTTTGCTCAACTAGTTGATGGGACTTTAGGAATGGGTTACGGCGCTACTTCTACCTCTTTTTTATTGGCTTATGGAGTCCCTCCGGTTGTTAGTAGCACCGGAGTACACGTCGCAGAAATGTTTACTACAGGGGTGTCTGCTATTTCACATCATAAATTTGGAAACATCAATAAAAAATTAGTTAGACACTTGCTTATACCGGGTGTTTTAGGGTCAATAACAGGAGCTTATTTGTTATCTAATGTGATTGATGGCGAGGTTGTTAAGCCGTTTATTGCAGTATATATGATTGCGTTAGCTTGTATTATCATTAGAAAAGCCATGAAGAAGAACATCATCAAAAAGAAAACCAAGAAATTAGGTGTTTTGGCTTCTTTTGGTGGTTTTATGGATTCGGTTGGCGGTGGCGGCTGGGGTCCAATTGTAACTTCTACTCTTCTAGGGCGTGGCAGAAATCCGAGGTATACAATCGGTTCTGTCAATGCTGCGGAGTTTGCAGTTTCTTTTGCCAGCGGAATCACTTTCATGCTTTTTGGAGGAATCCAAGGTTGGCAGGTAATTATCGGATTGATTTTGGGTGGCGTGATTGCCGCTCCAATTGCCGCTATATTAGTGAATAAAATCAAAAGACAGCCGATGATGATTTTGGTGGGCGTTTTAATTATTATTTTGAGTTTAAAAACATTGTCTAAATTATTATAATGAGTACAGCAATAACAAATACCTTATTAAAGAAAACAAAAGGATTTTCGATCGAGGAAACTTTAGAATTTTTAGCTAATGAGTACAAGGATAAAGTGGTTTTTTCAACTTCTTTCGGGCAAGAAGACCAAGTGATTACGGCGCTTATCGCGAAAAATGAGTTGCCAATCACCATTTTTACTTTAGATACGGGACGAATGTTTCAAGAGACTTATGATGTTTTTCATAAGACATTGAAAAAGTATAAAATAGATATTAAAACCTATTTTCCGGAAGCTACAGCGGTCGAAGAATTGCTAAACAAGAAAGGACCAAACAGTTTTTACGAATCGGTGGAGAATAGAAAAGAATGTTGTTTTATCAGGAAAGTGGCGCCATTGACCAAAGCCTTAAAAGGAAATTCGATTTGGATTACAGGTTTAAGAGCCGAACAATCGGAAAACAGAAACAATTTGGATTTGTTTGAATATGATGTTCACTTTGATATCATAAAATTCAACCCCTTGTTGAAATGGACATTAGAAGAAGTTCAAAAATATATTGATGATAACAATGTGCCTCAAAATGCATTGCACAAACAAGGATTTGTGAGTATAGGATGTGCACCTTGTACCAGAGTAATTGCTCCGGGAGAAGATATCAGAGCGGGAAGATGGTCATGGGAGTCGAGTCATAAAGAGTGCGGTTTGCACCAAAAATAAAAAGTTTAATCGTTTATCTGTTTGGTCGTTTAACCGAATAGACAAATAAACAAATTACCAAATAATAATGAGTACGATATTAAAAACAAATGCTTTAGAAAGCGAAGCGATATACATATTTAGAGAAGTGATTTCTCAGTTTGACAAGCCGGTTTTGCTTTTCTCGGGAGGAAAAGATTCTATCACATTGGTTCGATTAGCACAAAAAGCTTTTTTTCCTGCCAAGATTCCTTTCCCGCTTTTGCATGTTGACACTGGGCATAACTTTCCTGAAACAATAGAATTTAGAGATAAATTGGTAGCCGAATTAGGATTGGAATTAATCGTTCGTAATGTGCAAGATGCTATTGATGAAGGTAAGGTAGTAGAAGAATCAGGGAAATATTCGAGCAGAAACAGCTTGCAAACAACGACACTTTTGGATGCAATCGAAGAATTCAAATTTGATGCTTGTATTGGTGGAGCGCGTCGTGACGAAGAAAAAGCAAGAGCCAAAGAACGTATTTTTTCGGTACGTGATGATTTTGGTCAATGGGACGAGAAAAACCAACGTCCGGAATTGTTTGATTTATTAAACGGAAAAATTGAAAATGGTCAAAATGTTCGTGTTTTCCCGATTTCGAACTGGACCGAATTGGATGTTTGGAGTTATATCGAACAAGAGCAAATCGAGATTCCATCTATTTATTTTTCACACAAACGCAAAGTTTTTTTGAGAGACGGTTTGATCTGGTCACACTCTCCTTATGTGTACCAAGAAGAAGACGAACAAATCGAAGAACGAATTGTTCGCTTCAGAACCGTCGGGGATATGAGTTGTACTGCAGCAGTAGAGTCGTATGCGGCAACTATTCAGGAAGTAGTTGGCGAAATCAGATCGTCTACCATTTCCGAAAGAGGAGCCAGAATTGATGACAAACGTTCGGAAGCCGCGATGGAGAAAAGAAAGCAACAAGGGTACTTTTAAAATTATTTTAAATGTTGAATTTTAAATGTTGAATGAAACACCAATAATTTAAAATTCAAATAACGATTACCATTTAAAATTCAAAATTTATAATTTAAAATAATAGAAACTGATGGAAGTTTTAAAAATAGCAACAGCAGGAAGCGTAGATGACGGAAAAAGTACTTTAATCGGGAGATTATTGTACGATACAAAATCATTGACAACAGATAAAATAGAAGCGATAGAAAAAAGCAGCAAACAAAAAGGATATGATTATCTAGATTTTTCATTAGCAACGGATGGTTTGGTTGCAGAAAGAGAACAAGGAATTACGATTGATGTGGCGCATATTTATTTTTCGACAGCCAAGAAAAGTTACATTATTGCCGATACGCCGGGTCATGTAGAATATACCAGAAACATGGTTACGGGAGCTTCAACTTCACAGGTTTCAATTATTTTGATCGATGCTCGAAAAGGAGTGATTGAGCAAACCTATCGTCACTTTTTTATCAATAATTTATTGCGCGTAAAAGAAGTGATTGTAGCTATCAATAAAATGGATTTGGTTGATTATTCGGAAGAAGTATTCAATAAAATCAAAGCCGATTTCCAAGAATTAAACAGTAAAAGTGCATTCAAAGAACAAACGGTAAGTTACATTCCTTTAAGCGCCATTAATGGAGGAAATGTAGCTGACAGGTCAGAAAATATGCCTTGGTACACAGGGCAAACGGTTTTGGAGCATTTAGAAGCTTTAGAGCCAGAAGATGTTTTTGAAACAGGAAAAGCACGTTTCCCGGTTCAAACGGTTATCAGACCAAAAACCGAGGAATACCACGATTTTAGAGGATATGCCGGAAAATTATACGGAAACAATATTAAAGTTGGAGATGCAGTAACGGTTCTTCCATCTTTGACGGAATCAAAAGTTAGCAACATTCATTTTTTTGATGGACAATTTGACGAAGCTGCTGCCGGTTCTTCAATCACGATCGAATTAGAGAATGACATCAATGTGACTCGTGGGGATATGATTGTAAAATCGGATGAACTTCCAAGAATCGAAAAAGACATCACGACAACGATTTGTTGGATGGACAGCAAAAAATTGGTTCCGGGAACAAAATATTTGATCCAGCACAACACCAACAGAGTTTTGGCCAAAATTGACAGTGTGAAAAACGTAATCGCAACCGATTATTCCGGTTCAACGCCAGCCACTCAATTAGCTATTAACGAAATTGGAGAAGTAAGTATTAAATTAAGCAAGCCATTATATTTTGATGCCTACAATGACAACAAATCTAACGGAGTTTTCATTTTGATCGATGCCGCAACCAATACAACCGCAGGAGTTGGTTTTATAAAATAAAACTAATTTTTGCCAAAAACCTAACTACAGATGCAAAGTTTTAGAACCGAAATAGAAAATCCGATTGTCGAAAAAGACATCATCGATTTAGAGAAAAAAATTCGTTTATTCAAAGAAGGAAAAATCGATGACGAACGTTTTCGTAGCCTTCGTTTAGCAAGAGGAGTGTACGGTCAACGTCAAGAAGGCGTGCAAATGATACGTATCAAATTGCCTTTCGGGAAAGTGACCAGCGAGCAATTAAATCGTATCACTAAAGTTTCGGATGAATATTCTACAGGGCGTTTGCACATTACCACGCGTCAGGATATCCAGATTCACTATGTAAGTTTGGACAGAACTCCGGAATTATGGGCTAATTTAGAGAAAGACGATGTTACCTTGAGAGAAGCTTGCGGTAACACCGTACGAAATATTACAGCAAGTGAAACGGCGGGAATTGATGTTGATGAACCTTTTGATGTTTCGCCTTATGCCCATGCCATGTTCCAGTTTTTCTTGAGAAACCCGGTTTGTCAGGAAATGGGAAGAAAATTCAAAATCTCATTTTCTTCTTCGGATAAAGATACGGCACTGAGTTATTTACACGATTTAGGTTTTATTCCAAAAATTGTTGATGGTCAAAGAGGGTTTAAAGTGATGTTAGGTGGAGGATTAGGTTCGCAGCCGAGTCATGCCGAATTGTTGTCGGAATTTATTCCTGTAAATCAAATTATCCCGACAGCCGAAGGAGTTTTAAGAATATTTGATCGTTTTGGAGAAAGAGCCAAAAGATTGAAAGCGCGTATGAAATTCTTGATTAAAGATATTGGTCGTGACGAATTTTTAAAATTGGTCGAAGAAGAAAAATTAGCCTTGTCACATCAAGTGGTTGAAATCGATACGACTGCTTTTGAAGTGGCGATTCCAGAACCTTTATTGACGGCGCCAAAAGTTACAATCGAAGATACAGTAGCTTTCGAAGCTTGGAAAAAATCAAATGTAATTCCACAGAAGCAAGTGGGTTATGTAGCGATTGGAATCAAAGTTTTATTGGGTGATTTTTATACTGATAAAGCCAGAGCATTGGCTGATTTGATAAAAAATTATGCGGCGAATGAATTGCGTTTTACGCTAAGACAAGATATTTTAATACGAAATGTAAAAGAGGAAAATCTGGAGTTTTTCTATCAAGAATTGGCCAAATTGGATTTTGTAGCTTTAGGATACAACAGCACAGCAGATATCACGGCTTGTCCGGGAACCGATACCTGTAATCTTGGTATTGCAAGCAGCACCGGAATTGCTGAGGAATTGGAAAGAGTATTACAAACGGAATATCCGCAATACAGCAATAATAAAGAAATTACGATTAAAATTAGTGGTTGTATGAATGCTTGTGGGCAGCACAATATGGCCGAAATTGGTTTTCAGGGAATGTCTATCAATGCCGGAAAATTGGTTGCGCCGGCACTTCAGGTGTTATTGGGCGGAGGAAATTTAGGAAACGGAGTAGGGAGATTTTCCGATAAAGTGATCAAAATCCCAAGCCGTAGAGGGCCAGATGCTTTGCGTTTTATCTTAAATGATTTTGAAGAAAATGGAAACGGACAATCCTTTTTGGATTATTACGATGCCAAAGGAGAGAAATATTTCTATGAATTTTTGAAACCTTTAGCCGATGTAACCAACCTTACCGAAGCTGATTTTGTAGATTGGGGAAATGCCGATAATTACGTAAAAGCGGTTGGAGTGGGAGAATGTGCCGGTGTTGTAATTGATTTGGTGGCTACTTTATTGTTAGAAGCCAAAGATAAATTGACTTTTGCACAGGAAGCTTTCGAAGACAAAAAATGGTCAGATGCAATTTATCATGCTTATGCAGGTTTTGTAAACGGCGCGAAAGCTTTATTGCTTTCGGAAAACCAAAAAACAAACCATCAAGCAGGAATAATAAGTTTGTTTGATACTGTTTTTGTAGAAACCAATAAAATTCCATTGCAATCCACCTTAAAAGATTTAGTGTTTCAAATTAATCAGAATGAACCATCTGAGGAATTCGCCAAAAAGTATATTCAAGAAGCAATCACTTTTTTTGATACGATAGAAGCATTCAGAGCCAAAGACCTAAAAGATGAAAAATAAAATAGAACCTCAAGTTACTTTAGTAGGTGCCGGTCCGGGAGATTCGGATTTGCTTACCATCAAAGGAGCAAAAGCATTGGCGGAAGCCAAGGTGGTTTTGTATGATGCTTTGGCAAATGACGAACTATTGTCTTATGCTCCTAAAAAAGCATTGAAAATATTTGTCGGAAAAAGAAAAGGCTGTCATGCTTATACCCAAGACGAAATCAACCAATTGATTGTAGATAATGCGCTTACTTACGGTCATGTAGTTCGCTTGAAAGGTGGAGATCCTTTCATTTTTGGAAGAGGAAGTGAAGAAATAGAATTCGTAGAAAGTTTTGGAATCCCTACATTTGTAGTGCCGGGAATTTCATCATCGATTGCGGTTCCGGCTTCTCAGGGAATTTCGTTGACCAAAAGAGGAATTTCGGAGAGTTTTTGGGTAATCACGGGAACAACTTCTGCCAGAAAATTGTCAACAGATGTAGCTTTAGCGGCTCAATCTACCGCAACAGTGGTGATTTTGATGGGGATGAGTAAACTAGCGGAAATTGTCGCTTTATTCCAAAAAGAATCGAAAGGAGAAATTCCTGTTGCGATTATTCAAAACGGAACCACTCCGGAGGAAAAAGTCGGAATTGGAACTATAAATACGATCCAAAGAGTGGTGGCAGAGAACAATTTAAGTTCTCCGGCAATTATCGTAATTGGGGAAGTAGTTGGAGATAATAAGAAAAGAGTAGGTTTTTATAAGGAATTAAAATCGAATCATAAGGTGTTGGCATATGGAAAGGAATGAATTGTATCCAATATTTTTAAAACTACACAACCTTAATGTACTGATTGTAGGCGGAGGAAATGTAGGATTGGAAAAATTATCTTTCCTGCTAAAATCCAGCCCGAATGCCAATGTTGAGGTGGTCGCACCAAAGTTTTTACCGGAATTAGAAGAATTGGTGGCAAAACATCCTTCGGTGATATTGACTGAGGCGAAGTTCAAGAAAAAAATGTTGAAAAAACGGCATCTGGTAATTGCCTGTACCGACGATTTAAAAGTGAATAAAAGGATTTATGATTTGTCCCGAAAAAGACATTTGATTTGCAATATTGCCGACACGCCTGATTTATGCGATTATTATTTGGGTGGAATTGTAACCAAAGGGAATGTGAAAATTGCCATTTCGACCAACGGAAAATCACCTACAACAGCCAAAAGATTACGAGAGTTTTTTGAAGAAATAATACCGGAAGATATCAATCAAATGGTATTGAATCTGAACGAATACCGCAAAACATTGAAAGGGAATTTTGAAGATAAAGTCAATAAAATGAATGAGATTACTCAATCATTAAAAAATAAAGAATAATACAGCCAAAACTAACGAATGATAATTGTCATTTTATGAAGTAAAAATCAGTCGTTAATTTGTAATCAGATAATTTAGAATAATTACATAAAGAATAAAAAAATGATTAAAACAGATATCCTTATAATAGGAGCCGGTCCAACTGGTTTATTTGCCGTTTTTGAAGCAGGATTATTAAAATTAAAATGCCATATATTAGACGCCTTACCACAAGCAGGCGGACAACTTTCGGAATTATATCCAAAGAAACCTATCTACGATATCCCTGGTTTTCCAGAAGTATTGGCGGGAGATTTAGTCGATAATTTAATGGAACAAATTAAGCAGTTCGAACCAGGATTTACGCTTGGAGAACGTGCTGAAACTATAGAGAAGCAAGAAGACGGAAGTTTTATTGTGACTTCAAATAAAGGTAAAAGATTTCACGCTCCGGTTATTGCCATTGCCGGAGGTTTGGGAAGTTTCGAGCCAAGAAAGCCACTTATTGAAGACATTGAGTTTTATGAGGATAAAGGGATAAAATACTTTATCAAAAACCCGGAAAAATTCAGAGACAAGAGAGTAGTAATCGCCGGTGGTGGAGATTCTGCGCTGGATTGGAGTATTTTCTTGTCGAATGTGGCATCCGAGGTGACTTTAATCCACCGCAGAAATGAATTCCGCGGCGCCTTGGATTCAGTCGAAAAAGTGCAGGAGCTAAAAAATTCAGGTAAAATAAAAATGATTACTCCAGGGGAAGTGGTTGGCTTAAATGGTGATGAGCATTTGGAATCTGTAGTTGTCGAAGAAAACGGAGCCCAAAGAACTATCGCTACGGATTATTTCATTCCTCTTTTTGGATTAACACCAAAGTTAGGCCCTATTGGAGACTGGGGATTGGAAATCGAGAAAAATGCGATTAAAGTAAATAATGCTTTGGATTACCAAACTAATATTCCCGGAATTTTTGCCATTGGTGACGTAAATACCTATCCGGGAAAACTAAAATTGATTCTTTGTGGTTTTCATGAAGCTACGTTAATGTGTCAGGCGGCCTATCAAATCATCAATCCGGGCAAAAAATATGTATTGAAATATACCACCGTAAGTGGTATTGATGGATTTGACGGAACTCGTAAAGAAGCTCCAAAAGCAGTCGTTAAAGCCATAGTTTAACAACTTAGGACAAACTAGTTAAAAAATATAGCGTTATTACTTGCAAGTAGTAACGCTATTTCTTAGTTTTGCACCGTTCCTATATTTATTGATCGTTATCACGAAAGGCGGAGGGAAAGACCCAATGAAACCTTAGCAACCCTTTATCTTTAAAGAAGGTGCTACATTCTACTTTATTCTGATTTTATTTCAGAACTATAAGATAGATAACATAAGAATACTTTCACAGTATTTCTCAAAAACTTTTCTTGACAACTTTATCGATATACCAGCTTACTGATTTTTTTCAGTAATTAGAGCAATTGTTTGGCCTTTTTTCGGCCGGCATCCTTCCTGCTGTGCGCTATATCTTTTATTCTGAATACCAGAATAAAAGGGAATTGTGAAAACAATTCGAGCATCAGGGCTAAAGATTGGGTATAGTGAGCATTTAAATTTATAAAAAATAAATAAATGGCATCAATTCAAGAAGCAATTAAAAAAAACATACTCGTGCTCGACGGAGCTATGGGAACCATGTTGCAACGATATAATTTTTCCGAAGAAGATTTTCGTGGAGAACGTTTCAAAGATTTTCCTCATTCTCTAAAAGGGAACAATGATTTGTTGTCACTTACCCAACCGCAAGCTATCAAAGCGGTTCATGCCGCCTATTTTGAAGCAGGAGCAGATATTGTAGAAACCAATACGTTTTCTGGAACCACTATCGGTATGGCCGATTATCATCTGGAAGATTTCGTTTACGAACTCAACTTCGAATCGGCAAAAATTGCTCGTGAAGTAGCAGACGAATTTACAGCCAAAAATCCTGATAAACCTCGTTTTGTGGCTGGTTCAGTAGGGCCAACGAACAGAACTGCAAGCATGTCGCCCGATGTAAATGATCCGGGATACAGAGCAGTAACCTTTGATGATTTACGAATTGCTTACAAACAACAGGTCGAAGCTTTAATGGACGGCGGTTGCGATTTGTTATTAGTAGAAACTATTTTCGATACCTTGAATGCCAAAGCGGCACTTTTTGCCATCGAGGAAGTCAAAGACGAGCGCAATATTGATATTCCAATCATGGTTTCAGGAACCATTACGGATGCTTCGGGAAGAACACTATCAGGACAAACAGTAGAGGCTTTCCTGATTTCAGTTTCGCATATCCCTTTGTTGAGCGTGGGATTTAATTGTGCCCTAGGTGCCGATTTATTGAAACCCTATCTGCAAACCCTATCACAAAACACCTCTTTTAATGTGTCAGCGCATCCTAATGCAGGATTGCCAAACGCCTTTGGTGAATATGATGAAACCCCGGAGCAAATGCAGGCTTTTATCAAAGAATATTTAGACGATAATTTAGTGAATATCATAGGCGGTTGTTGCGGAACAACCCCGGAACACATAAAGTTGATTGCAGAAATCGCAAAAGATTATAAGCCGCGTGTGTCAACAGCGACAATGTAAAATTTTGATATTAGTTAGATGATAGAAGAAAGTAAGCCGGAAAAAAGCAAAACTAATCCTTGGGCTATTATTATATTTTGTGCAGCGGTACTTTTTTTATTACTTCTTAGATATTGGGACGATCATAAATACGATGATTATAGAAAAACATTTAAAGGAGAAACGATTGGTTTTGCAACAAGGTATAAGCATATTTCTAAGTCTACTTATATAAAATATTATTTTTATAAGGATGGAAAAATTTTATCATCTATGAAAGTAACGGGGAACAATAATTTAATTCTAAAAAAATATTACAAAGTTAAATATGATTTAAAGAACCCAAGAGCCAACTATATTATTTTAAATGAAGAATTAAAACCAGATTCAATTACTCTTGTTAAAGCCGGTTTTACTAAAACTAAATATTATATATATGATAGTGGCGTGTCAAACAAGTATTTTGAAAAGTCAAAATGGAAGTAATCTTCTTCCGCTAGCGCAAGCGTCTCGCTTGTGCCGACAATGAGAAAAAGCTTTTTAAAAAAAGGAAACGGAAATTCATTAGCAAAAAGTTGCAATAAAAATAAAGATTAAACCTATGTCGTTTTGAAAACGATTTAGGATTAAAAGTAAATAAAATGGCAGAAAAAGAAACTAGAAGAAACTTAGTTTTATCAGGATTAGAACCTTTAATCATTGCACCTGAAAGTGTATTTGTGAACGTTGGAGAGCGAACCAATGTAACTGGTTCTAGAAAATTCCTTCGATTAATTAAGGAGGAAAAATACGAAGAAGCATTAAGTATTGCGAAAGAGCAAGTAGAAGGTGGCGCGCAAATCATCGATATTAATATGGATGAAGGAATGCTTGATGGCGAATATGCTATGACAAAATTCCTGAATTTAATAGCTGCCGAACCGGATATTTCTCGTGTGCCCATTATGATTGACAGCTCTAAATGGCATATCATCGAAGCGGGTTTAAAAGTTGTGCAAGGGAAATGCGTCGTAAATTCGATTTCTTTGAAAGAAGGCGAAGAGCAATTTATTCACCACGCTAAACTTATCAAACGCTACGGAGCCGCTGCCATTATCATGGCTTTTGATGAGGTAGGTCAGGCCGATAATTATGAACGCCGAGTGGAAATTTGCCAGCGTTCTTATGATATTTTGGTCAATAAGGTTGGTTTTCCACCACAAGACATCATCTTTGATTTGAATATATTTCCGGTAGCAACAGGAATGGAAGAACACCGCCTGAACGCCTTGGATTTCTTTAGAGGGACAAAATGGGTTCGAGAAAATCTACCGCATGCACACATTAGCGGTGGAGTAAGTAATGTTTCCTTTTCTTTTAGAGGGAATGATGTGGTGAGGGAAGCGATGCATTCGGTGTTCTTGTATCATGCTATTCAAAATGGTATGACGATGGGAATCGTGAATCCGGAAATGCTTACTATTTACGATGAAATTCCAAAAGATTTATTGGAACATGTAGAAGATGTAATTCTGAACCGACGTGATGATGCGACCGAAAGATTGTTGGATTTTGCCGAAAATGTAAAAGGAGATAGCAAAAACAATGAAAAAGCAATCCAAGAATGGCGTTCAGGAACAGTCCAAGAACGTATTACCCATTCCTTGGTCAAAGGAATTGATGCGTTTATAGAAATTGATGTCGAAGAAGCCCGATTGGCGGCAACAAAACCAATTGAAGTTATCGAGATCAACTTGATGGCCGGAATGAATGTCGTGGGAGATCTGTTCGGAAGCGGAAAAATGTTTTTGCCTCAAGTGGTAAAATCGGCTCGTGTGATGAAAAAAGCAGTGGCTTATTTATTACCGTTTATAGAAGCAAGCAAGCAAGCGGGAGACAAACAAGGGAATGGAAAAATCTTGATGGCAACGGTAAAAGGCGATGTACATGATATTGGAAAAAACATTGTATCTGTCGTTTTGGCTTGTAATAATTATGAAATTGTAGATTTGGGTGTCATGGTTGCTCCCGAGAAAATTATTGCGGCTGCCATAGAACACAATGTAGATATTATCGGATTAAGTGGATTGATTACTCCTTCGCTTGATGAAATGGTTTATTTAGCCAAAGAGTTGGATAAACGAAATATTAAAATTCCAGTGATGATTGGTGGTGCCACCACTTCGCGCGCGCATACTGCCGTGAAAATTGCTCCACAATACAGAGAAACAGTAATTCACGTAAATGATGCTTCTAGAGCCGTAACGGTCGCCGGAAGTTTATTAAACAGCGATAAAAAAATATATGCAGCATCGATTCGTGAAGAATATGATGCTTTTAGAGAGACGTTTTTGAATCGTTCGCGCGACAAAAATTTCTTAACGATTGAGCAGGCTCGAAAAAACAAATTACTGTTAGACTGGGAAAATTACACTCCAATGAAACCTAATTTTATTGGAGCAAAAACAATCGAAGTCGATTTGGATGTTTTGGTTCCTTATATTGACTGGACGCCATTTTTCAGGACTTGGGAATTGTTCGGGAAATATCCGGCTATTCTTACCGATGAAGTGGTAGGAGAACAAGCAACTTCTGTTTTTGCAGATGCACAGGAAATGTTGCAAGTGATTTTGAAAGAAAAGAAATTGACAGCCAAAGGGATTTATGGAATTTTTCCGGCGAATCAAGTCAACGATGATGATATTGAATTGACAGATGAAAACGGAAAAGTTTTGGAGAAATTTTTGACCTTACGCCAGCAATCTCAAAAAACAAAAGGAGCGCCAAACATTGCCTTATCAGATTTTATTGCTCCAAAAGATTCCGGTAAAACCGATTATATGGGTGCATTTTGTGTAACGACCGGTTTTGGCGTTGACGAATGGGCAGCTGAATTCGAAAAGGATTTAGATGATTATAATTCAATCATGGTGAAAGCAATGGCCGATCGTTTTGCGGAAGCTTTTGCTGAATACTTGCACGAAAGAGTAAGAAAAGAAATTTGGGGCTATTCTCCGGATGAAGCTTTAAGTACCGAGGATATGATTGCGGAAACCTATAAAGGAATTCGTCCGGCACCGGGTTATCCTGCTTGTCCTGACCATTTAGAGAAGCCAACAATTTGGAAACTGTTAAATGTGGAAGAAGAAATTGGAGTAACATTGACCGAAAGTATGGCGATGTGGCCCGCTTCTTCGGTTTCTGGATATTATTTTGGGAATTCAGAAAGTAAGTATTTCGGACTTGGAAAAATAAAAGAAGATCAAGTGATTGATTACGCAAAACGTAGAAGTATTTCAACTGATTTAGCTATGAAATGGTTGAACCCGAATATTGCAGATTAAAAAAATGTTTAAAGTTGTTCGAAAGAAACCTTAAACTTTAAACTTTAAACAAAAAAAAGAATGAAAGTAACACAACATATAGAAGCAGCAAAAGGGGAAACATTATTCTCTTTCGAAATTATTCCGCCTCAAAAAGGAAAGAATATTCAGGAATTATACGATAATATTGATCCGTTGATGGAGTTCAAACCGCCATTTATTGATGTTACGACTTCGCGTGAGGAGTATATTTATGTTGATAAAGGCAATGGATTATTAGATAAAAAATTAACCAGAATGCGTCCTGGAACTTTGGGTATTTGTGCTTCAATCAAGCATAAATACAATGTTGATACAGTTCCTCATGTACTTTGCGGTGGTTTTACCAAGGAAGAAACCGAATATTTATTAGTAGATTGTCATTATTTAGGCATTAATAATGTGATGGCATTGCGTGGTGATGCTATGAAAGAAGAGCAATCTTTTGTCCCAAAAGCTGGTGGGAATAACTTCGCGGTCGATTTGGTGCAACAGATTAACCAATTGAATGAAGGGAAATATTTGCACGATGTGATGCATATTGATAACAAGGCCGATTTTTGTATTGGTGTGGCTGGTTATCCGGAGAAACACTTGGAATCGCCATCATTGCTTTCAGACTTAAAACGCCTGAAAGAAAAAGTAGATGCGGGCGCTGATTATGTGGTTACCCAAATGTTTTTTGACAATGCCAAATACTTTGAGTTTGTTGCCAAAGCCAGAGAAATGGGAATCACAGTGCCTATTATACCGGGAATCAAACCTCTTGCGGTACAAAAGCATTTACAAATATTGCCTCAAATTTTCAGGATTGACTTACCCGAAGATTTGATTCATGCTGTAGATCAGTGTAAAAACAACGCAGAGATTAGACAGGTTGGAGTAGAATGGGCTATTCAGCAATCATTAGAGCTCAAGGCAGCCGGTGTTCCTGTACTGCATTATTATTCTATGGGAAAATCAGAGAATATTCGTCAAATTGCCTCTCGGGTTTTTTAGGAAGTTGATTTTGTGAAATTTAATTTTGGAAGGACATTTATAAAGACTTATATTTGATTCAAATAAAAAATAAATAATCGGTTATGAGATCTAAATTTTACTTCATTTTTGCTTCTTTTATTGCATTGACTTCTTGTAAAGAGGAAAGCAAAAAAGAGGTCAATAATAGTTCAACTAATGTGGTGCCTTTTTATCAAAATGTTACACCGGTAGACAATCAGGTTGCAACAACACCGGCTAATCAGCAAGGTGTAAATACTACGACTGCAACAGCTCCAGTTTCTGTTGCTAAAGGAATGAATCCTGCACATGGACAGCCTGGACATCGCTGTGATATTCCGGTTGGAGCCCCTTTGAATTCAAAAGCTGCAGCACCAACGACTTCAAATACTGCCGCAACAACAACTGGTCAGGTTTCGCAACAAATAAATGTGCAACAGCCCGTTCCTGCTTTATTGTCGACAAGCACAGCCGATGCCGAAACTCCAGAGGGAATGAATCCTCCACATGGAAAAGATGGGCATAGATGTGATATTGCAGTAGGAGCTCCTTTGCCAAAAAGCTAATAAGATATTAAACTAAAATTTAAAAAGCTCGTTTACTCCAATTGTTTGGGATGTAAACGAGCTTTCTTTTAATATGAAATTTCCTTTCTGGGAACTATTTTTTGGTAATTTCCCTAAAAACGGCTTCCAGATTTTTATTTTTTTGGTTGAGTTGCAAGGTTTTTAAACCATTGGCAGTGGCAAAATCAAATACTACAGGGCGCATATCCTTGTCAGCCAGGAAAGTTAATTCCCAAATCATGTCGTGGGTATTTTTATAGGAAGTAAGATTTTCTATTTTGGCAATGGCCTGTTCTTCGATTTTATAATCAAATTCTACTTCAATTACTTGTTCTTTGTCGGCAGAGATTAATTTGTCCAGTTTTTTGTCAGCGACTATTAGGCCGTTATTGATGATGATTACGCGGTCGCAAATGGCTTCAACTTCTTGCATAATGTGTGTAGAAAGAAAAACAGTTTTGTCTTTGCCCACATTTTTTATGACATTTCGTATTTCAATCAATTGATTTGGGTCTAAACCGGTTGTTGGTTCATCCAAGATCAAAACATCGGGATTGTGCAACAAAGCGTTAGCAAGTCCTACACGTTGGCGATATCCTTTGGATAGCTGTCCTATTTTTTTATGGCTTTCGGCAGTTAAACCGGTAAGTTGAATTACTTCCTCGATTCTGGATTTGGCCACTTTATAAACATCGGCATTAAAAGCCAGATATTCCCTGACATATAAATCCAAATACAACGGATTGTGTTCGGGCAAATAGCCAATGGAAAGTTGAACCGCTTTTTGGTTTGAGTTTACATCATGTCCATTAACGATGGCAGTGCCTTCATCGGCATGGAGATAGGTTGTCAATATTTTCATCAAAGTAGATTTTCCGGCTCCATTTGGACCCAAGAAACCAACAATTTCTCCTTTTTTGACAGAAAATGTAATGTTATCAAGCGCTTTTTGGGCACCATAACTTTTTGAAATGTTATTTACTTCTATTGACATTGGCGAATTATTTGTTGCAAAAGTAAACAGAAAAAGGATTGATTTGTTGTTTCTTTGTTTGCCAATTAAGGAATTTTAAAAATAAATAGTCAAAATAGAAAGTAATTATGAATGATTGCTTTGATTTATATGTTTTGAAACTTAAAACCAATAAACTAAACCATATATATTATGAAAAACAAAAGCATCTTATTGTTTCTTTTTCTTGGGCTTTTTGTTCAGGCTCAGGAGAAATTAGTAATTGATAAAGAGGAAGTTGTGAGAATTGAAACAGAACTCGCTTCGGATGAAATGGAAGGAAGAGCTATTTTTTCGCCCGGAATTGATTTGGCTTCCGCTTTTATCGAGGGCGAATTCAAGAAAATTGAGCTTTCTTATTTTAAAGATTTAAAAAACTATCGTCAGGAATTTGATGTAAAAGGAAAAGCGGCAAACAATGTGATTGGGATATTGCCCGGAAAATCAAAACCGGATGAATATGTTATTTTTTCGGCACATTACGATCATTTGGAAATGGCAAAAGAAGGAATTGATAAAATTTATAATGGAGCTAATGATGACGCTTCGGGCACAACGGCAGTAATTGCATTGGCAAAATATTTCAAGGAATTGGGACAAAATGAAAGAACCATTATTTTCGTGGCCTTTACCGGAGAAGAAGTAGGCGGTTTTGGAGCTAAGTTTTTCTCCGAAAAAATGGATCCAAGCAAGGTTGTAGCCATGTTCAATATCGAAATGATTGGAACCGAAAGCAAATGGGGCAAAAATTCGGCCTATATAACCGGTTTCGAGAAAACGGATTTTGGAACTATTTTGCAGAAAAATTTAAAAGGCACAAATTTCAATTTCTATCAAGATCCGTATCCAAAAGAGCAACTTTTTTATCGATCCGATAATGCGAGATTGGCAGCTCAAGGAGTTCCTGCACATACTATTTCAACTTCCAAAATGGATGTAGAGGCTAATTATCATAAATTGAGCGATGAGGTATCGACTCTGGATTTAGATAATATGACCGAAATTATAAAGGCAATTGCCATTAGTTCGCAAACTATCATTAGCGGTGAAGATACGCCTTCAAGAGTAAAAAAATAGAAAAAAATGTCGTTGTAAAAGAAGAAGAATTATTTTTTAGTTCTGAAAGTCCTTATTAAGCCCCTGATTATATGATATTTTATCAGTAAATTTTTAATGATTGTATAATTTAAAACTAGTTTTATCGAGAATTCTTTTTTTGTTTCACAAAATGCAATTTTTTTTTTGGTGAGCTGGAAATAATTTATACATTCGCATAGAATTTAATGCAAAAAACACAAAACAAAATGTTAGATAACCGATTTTATTTTAGCAATTCTTATTATTTCTTCTGGGAACAGGGTAGGGATTGTCGTATGGTTATTTAATTCAAAAATTAAATTGATAATTATAAATATACAATCCCGATGCAAATCGGGATTTTTTTTTGCCTAATTTTTTACAAAATGAATAATAAAGTTGCAATACAAGGAATAAAAGGATCTTTTCATCATCAGGTGGCACAAGAATATTACGAGCAAAATGTAATAGTTGACGAATGTTTGTCTTTTGAGGAGTTGGTAGATAGCTTACTTTCAGGCAAATCAGATCAGGCGGTTATGGCGATAGAAAATTCTATTGCGGGACCAATTATTCCAAATTATGCTTTGATTGACAAAAATAATTTGCACATAATAGGAGAACATTATTTGAGAATTCACCAAAATTTGATGGCATTAAAAGGTCAGAAAATGGAAGATATTCAGGAAGTACATTCGCATCCTATGGCTATTTTGCAATGTATGGATTTCTTGAAACAGTATCCAAATATAAAATTAGTTGAAGATAAAGATACAGCTGAAACGGCTCGAAGAATTCAGGAAAAACAACTAAAAGGAATTGCTGCAATTGCCAGCAAAACGGCTGCTGAAATGTATGATTTAGAGATTTTGGCTCCGGAAATCCAAACCATTAAAAATAACATGACGCGTTTTGTTATTATAAAAAAGGAAAATTCGTTTGTGCCGGAAAATGAAATTAGAAGAGCTTCTATCAAATTTGAATTGGATCACAAACGTGGAAGTTTAGCGGCTGTTTTGAATGTAATGAGTGATTGTAAAATGAATTTGACTAAAATACAATCGCTTCCCAAAATTGAAACCCCTTGGAAATATTCCTTTTTTGTGGATGTGACTTTCGAAAAATACGAAGATTATGCCAAGGCAAAATCCTTATTGCAAATCATGGCCGAGTATTTCAAAGTGTTGGGAGAATATAAAAACACAAAGCCCTAATTAGACATAAAGTTGAAAGCCCAGAGCTGATAAATATAAAATAGAATAATGATCACAACAGCGAAACGTTTAGATATAATTGAAGAATATTATTTTTCATCGAAGTTAAGAGAAGTAAGGCAATTGGCTGCAGAGGGAAAGCCAATCATCAATATGGGAATTGGTAGCCCAGATTTACAGCCTTCGAAAGCGGTTATTGACGCTGTGGTTTTGGCAATGCAAGATGCGAATGCGCACCAATACCAGAGTTATCAAGGCTTGCCGGAGTTGCGTCAGGGGATGGTTGATTTTTATAAGAATAATTTCAACGTGGAATTGAATTCCAATACAGAGATTTTGCCATTGATGGGTTCCAAAGAAGGAATTATGCATATTTCGCTGGCTTTTTTGAATGAAGGTGACCATGTTTTGATTCCAAATCCTGGATATCCGACTTATACTTCGGTGACGAATTTGGTGGGAGCGGTTCCAGTTTATTATGATTTAAAGGAAAATAATAACTGGGAACCAGATTTTGAAGCTTTGGAAAAACTGGATTTATCGAAAGTGAAAATCATGTGGATTGGTTATCCGCACATGCCAACAGGAGCGAGAGGAAGTTTGGAATTGTTCGCAAAGTTGGTGGCTTTCGCCAAAAAACATCAGATACTATTGGTCAATGACAATCCGTACAGTTTTGTTTTGAACGACAAACCAATGAGTTTGTTGCAGGTGGAAGGAGCAAAAGAAGTGGCTTTGGAATTGAATTCGTTGAGTAAAACTTTCAACATGGCGGGTTGGAGAGTTGGAATGGTTTTGGGGAATGCCGCTTGTATTGATGCTGTTTTGAAAGTAAAAAGTAATATGGACAGCGGAATGTTTTTTGGAATCCAAAAAGGGGCAATCGAAGCTTTGAAAAGCGACGCTTCTTGGTTTGATGAAATGAATGCCATTTACAGTAAACGCAGAATTCTTACGGAACAATTAGCCGAAAAATTGGGTTGTAAAGTGTATAAAGAAGGCGTTGGATTATTTGTTTGGGCAAAATTGCCGGACGGAATCACATCGGCAGAAAAGTTCATTGACCAGATTTTATACGAGAAATCTATTTTTATTACGCCGGGAACAATTTTCGGCAGCAATGGAGAAGGTTATATTCGATTTGCGTTGTGTGTAAAAGAGGAGAAAATACAGGAAGCAATTGATAGATTTTAATTAAAATGAAAATTTACGTAATAGGAATAGGATTGATAGGTGGTTCGATGGCTTTGGACATTAAATCGTTAAACCCAGATGCAACGATTTTTGGGATTGACAATAACGAAAATCATTTGCAGGAAGCCATTACTTTAGGAGTGGTTGATGTTGCCGGAAATATGGAGGATTTAGTTTCGGCTGATTTTGTGATTGTATCGGTTCCGGTAGATGTTGCGATGGAGGTTTTACCGACTGTATTAGATGCAATTGGCGATAATACAATTGTTTTTGAAGTAGGTTCCACCAAAATGCCAATTTGCGAAGCGGTTGCGAATCATCCGAAAAGAAGAAATTTTATTGCCACACATCCCATTGCGGGAACGGAGTTTTCTGGACCTTCGGCGGCAATACGAGGATTGTTTCAAGGAAAGACGAATATTATTTGCGAGGTCGAGAAAACCGCTTTCAAATTGCAGGAGAAAGCCTTGCAATTGTTTGCAGCTATGGGGATGAGAATCCGTTACATGGATCCCAAATCGCACGACAAGCATATTGCTTATGTGTCGCATTTGTCTCACATTTCTTCTTTCATGCTTGGGAAAACGGTGATCGACAAAGAAAAACACGAACAGGATATTTTTGATATGGCAGGTTCAGGTTTTGAAAGCACGGTTCGTCTGGCCAAAAGTTCTCCGGCGATGTGGACGCCAATTTTTAAACAAAACAGGAAGCAGGTGATGAAAACATTGGAGGAGTACATTTCGAATTTGTCTAAGTTCAAAGAACTTTTAGAAAAGGAAGATTACGATGCAATTTACAACGAAATGCAGAGCGTGAATAAAATAAAAGAGATATTAAACGGAATGAACGTTAAGAAATAGTCAATCCGTTGTTCAACAATAAAACTAAAAACTAAATAAGCTAAAAATTAAAAAAAGATGGAAAACAAGAAAGAAATGAGAAATTGGTTGAATGAATTCAATTTATCTCATCCATTAGTGATAGCAGGACCTTGTAGTGCTGAAACAGAAGAACAAGTGTTGAAAATTGCGCATGAATTGAAAGATTCGGATGTAAGTATCTTTAGAGCTGGAATCTGGAAACCAAGAACGCGTCCAGGAGGATTTGAAGGTGTAGGGGAAATTGGTTTGAAATGGTTGAAAAAAGCCAAAGAAGAAACAGGATTGCTAATGGGAACCGAAGTGGCTACCGCTGCACATTGTAAATTGGCTTTGGAATATGATATTGATGTTTTATGGGTTGGTGCTCGTACAACTGCAAATCCGTTTGCTGTTCAAGAAATTGCAGATACATTGGCAGGAACCGATAAAATTGTTTTGATTAAAAATCCGGTAAACCCAGATATGGCCTTATGGTTGGGTGGTGTTGAACGTTTGCATGCTGCCGGAATTGAAAAATTAGGAGTAATTCACAGAGGGTTTTCTACTTATGAAAAAACAAAGTACAGAAACATTCCAGAGTGGCAAATTGCTATCGATTTGCAAAATAAATTCCCTGATTTACCATTAATCATTGATCCATCTCACATTACAGGGAACAGAGACATGATTCTTGAAGTGACACAGGAAGCCTTGAATTTAAATTATGACGGTATGATTATCGAAACGCATACTGATCCAGATAATGCGTGGAGTGATGCCGCACAACAAGTGACTCCAGATGCCTTGAAACAAATTTTCAAAGACTTGAGAGTAAGAAAACAAGACGATGTATCGGATGAGTACACTCAAAAAATGAAAAAATTGAGAGCGAATATCGATGTTTTGGATACGAATTTATTAGACTTATTAGGAAAGCGTATGAAAGTAGCGGACGAAATTGGTCAAGTGAAAAAAGACGCTAACGTTGCCGTTCTACAAAACACACGTTGGAATGAAATTTTAGGAAAAATGATTCTTGAAGGAGAAAAAAGAGGTTTGACCGAAGAATTTGTTCTTAGAATGTTCAAAGCAATCCACCAAGAAAGTATTGGACACCAAGAAAAAATAGTAAACGCTTAATTCGCTTGTTTTAAATAGATAGATCCCCACTTTTTTAAATTGTGGGGATTTTTTATTTATGGTTAGGGATGGGTTTTTGTCATGCTGTTGGATTGATAAAGAGAATAGTAGTTGTATTTTTCTTGTTATAAAAAATAATTTTTTTATAAGTTTTTTCGTAATATTGTTTTCTCTTAAAATATGATATAAAATTTAAAAAAAATTAAAAGATGAAGAAAATTATTTTATTAGTAACACTTGCTTTTGGTTTTGCTACCGCAAATGCGCAAGTCGATGTAATTACAAAACACAATGGTGAAACCGTAAAAGGTAAAGTTGTAAAATTAGAAGAGTACACTATCGTTTATAAGTACGATGGTGAGGATGCTGAAAACACAATGAGCAAATATGCAATTGAAAAAATTGTTTATGGCAAAAGTGGAAGAGTCGAGGAAGTTACCGAGAAAGTAACCGTTAATAATGAAGATGATTGGGAGAAAGTTGTAGTCCTTGAGGATAAGGCTTACATATCAGGCCTTAAAAAAGGTGACGAGGTTAGAGGAAAAACAGGACTTATAAATTTTCAAACAGGAAATACTGGTGACAAGAAAGCGGATAAAAAATTGAAAATGGCTGCAGCTGCCCTTGGTTGTCCTTTTATATTGTTGACTTCTGATAAAACTACTGTTGGAGCAAATTCAAATCAACTAGGGGGGGCACAAGCAATAAAAAAAGGGATTACTTATAAATACTAAACCGTTTTTTATTTAAAACAATTTTAAGACTGCTTATCAATTTAGGCAGTCTTTTTTTTGTTATGCAAAAATTAAAAAGCTAAAATCAAAAATCGTAAATTTGCCGAATGACAGGACTCGTATACAAATCTACAGGAAGTTGGTACACCGTAAAATCAGAACAAGGTGATTTTATTGAATGCCGTATGAAGGGGAAATTTAGAATAAAGGGAATCAAAAGTACCAATCCTATTGCCGTGGGCGATATTGTGGACTATGAACTTGAAGAATCTTCTGATACAGTAACGGGAACTATCAATAATATTCACGACAGGAAGAATTATATCGTTCGAAAATCAGTGAATTTATCCCATCAAATGCATATTATCGCTTCGAATATTGATCGGGTTTTTTTGCTTGTAACGATAAACAATCCGCCTACGACATTCAATTTTATAGACCGTTTTTTGGTAACTGCCGAAGCCTATGGGATTGAAACGGTTTTGGTTTTCAATAAAATAGACACTTTTGACGAAGCTACGCTTGACGAACAGCTGTATATGCAGCATGTCTATCAGGAAATAGGTTATAAATGTTTGCGTGTTTCTTCAACAGAAATGAAAGGAATTGAGGCGTTGAAAGAAATGATGATAGGTAAAGTGAGCATGTTTTCGGGACATTCTGGTGTAGGAAAATCGACTTTGGTGAATGCGATGGAACCTTCTTTACATCTTAAAACAAAAACCATTTCTGAAGCCAGCAAGCAAGGACAACACACGACGACTTTTGCCGAAATGTATGATTTGTCTTTTGATGCTAAAATTATCGATACTCCCGGAATAAAAGGTTTTGGAATTGTAGATATGGAAAAAGAGGAAATAAGTGGTTATTTTCCCGAATTTTTCAAGTTGAAAGACCAGTGTAAATTCAATAATTGCCTGCATAAAGATGAACCGCATTGCGCAGTCAAAAAAGCTTTAGAGAAAGACGAGATCGCTTGGTCGCGATACAATAGCTATCTTAAGATATTGGAAGGAGATGATGAGAATTATCGTACTGATGTATATGATGATGATCGAAAAGAGAGTGATAAAACGAGAGGGCTATGAGAGTAGTTCTCCAAAGGGTTTCTCAAGCTTCGGTAACCATTGATTCTAAAATCGTTGCCGATATCCAAAAAGGATTGTTGGTTTTGGTTGGTGTTGAAGATGCCGATACTCAAGAAGACATTAATTGGCTCGTTGGTAAAATTGTGAATCTTCGCATATTTGATGACGAAAACCACGTCATGAATCTCTCCGTTAAAGATATTGATAGTGAAATAATTGTCGTGAGTCAATTTACGCTTCATGCCAGTACTAAGAAAGGAAATCGTCCGTCGTATATAAAGGCTGCAAAGCCGGATGTTGCGATTCCATTGTATGAAAATTTTGTAAAATCACTTGAAAAGGAATTCGGAAAAAAAGTGCAAACCGGAGTTTTTGGCGCCGACATGAAAGTACTTTTGTTGAACGACGGTCCGGTAACGATTCTAATTGATAGTAAAAACAGGGAGTAAGTAGTCTATTTTAATACGACTATTCTTATTGTATTTTTTTATTTAAAAAGATTCTCGATTTAGCTTTTACTCAGCTTCTTAAATTGTGTTTTATTATTTACTTTTGAGGTCAGATTCCCAAATCTATTAACTTAATAACCTCGAATTTTGGCAAAAATCAAACACACTAGTGCTTATGATGTAATTGATCATGTGGCTACAACTGCAAAAAAAAAGAATGTAATGCATCTTTCTTCTCAGGAAGAAGAATTTAATGGAGAGTTTTTAAAAATAAATAATGAAGAGTTAATCAATTTTGGTACTTGTGGTTATTTAGGATTAGAAAAGCATCCGCATGTTTTAGAGAAAAGTCGTAATTTGTTAGATCGATATGGCTCTCATTTCTCCATTTCAAGAACCTATGTTAAGGCATCATATCAAGATGAATTAGAAAATTTAATTAGTAAAATTTTTGACAATCATCCTGTTATAACATTTACTTCGACCTCGGTTGCCCATCAATCGGTAATAGGAACTATTATACAGCCTAGTGATTTAATTATTCTGGATCAACAAGTACATTATAGTGTGCAATATCCTTGTCAATTCGCAAAATTACAGGGTACCATGGTAAAAATGATTCGTCATAACAACATGGAAATGCTGGAAGAATTTATCAAAAGAGGCTACAACCAATACGATAAGATTTGGTATATGGCCGATGGCGTTTATTCTATGTATGGTGATTTGCCTCATAAAACAGAACTCCTTTATTTGCTGGAAAAATATCCAAAACTTCATTTGTATTTTGATGATGCCCACGGTGTGGGATGGACTGGCGTAAATGGATGCGGAAGTGTCTTTGAGCACTTCAAGCATAGTGAAAGAGTTATTTTAATGAGTACTTTGGCCAAAGGTTTTGGATGTATCGGAGGAATAGCTGTTTTTAATGATGCTGAAATGCATAGAAAAGTTAATATTTATGGTGGGATTCTTGCCTATACACACCCTTTGTCTCCATCTAATGTTGGCGCAGCAATTGGATCGGCAGAACTATTACTTTCAGATCAAATTCATATCTTTCAAAAAGAGTTAAAGGATTCGATGGAGTATTTGAATGTGAAATTAGAAGAACTTAATTTGACCAACACCTCTTCAAGCGAAACACCAATTTATTTTATAGGTACGGGTTCTGTGAAGGTCGCTCAAAATCTGGTTCAGCGTGTTTTGGCTGACGGATTGTATGTTAATACGGCGACGTTCCCAGTGGTGCCAAACGATAAAACAGGATTGCGATTTACGCTCACAAGACACAATACAAAAGAGCATATTGACCAATTAGTGAGTTCAATAGGCAGGAACTTTCATATCGCAGTTGATGAAGAAAATGAAGATTTAGAAAAAATATATAAGACATTTAATGTCCCTTTTAAAGGGAGAAACACTGTAAAAACAGTTGGGTCAGAGAAAATTTTTATAGAAGTCTATAATACTATTAATGAAATAGACGTTACAACATGGGATAATCTGTTTAAGGATAATGGGAGTTATTCACATAACGGCTTGCAATGCATTGAAGAGATTTTTTCGAATAATGAAAAAGTAGAAGAAAATTGGGGATTTCATTATATCATCATAAAAGATGAAAAGAATGAAATACTATTGGCGACATTTTTTACAAGTGCGCTTTATAAAGACGATATGTTGTCTTTAGAAAATATTTCGAAGCAAATTGAAAAACAAAGAGAGCAGGATCCTTATTATTTATGTTCAAAAACATTAGCTATGGGTTCGCTGTTTACCGAAGGGAATCATTTGTTTGTCAATGAAAAACATCCTTTGCTGAAGGAAGCTTTGAGCGGATTTTTCATTGAAGTCGAAAAACTAAAAAAAGCTACTGATTCAACAGTTGTTCTTTTAAGAGATTTTCAGTCCGATTTTAAATATATGGAATGTTTTGAAAACGAAGGCTTTGTTAAAATAAATATGCCAAATGTTAATGTGATTCCAATTCAAAGCTGGAAAACAAACGAAGAGTTCCTCAGTCAGATTCCGTCAAAAAATAATAAAAGAAATGTTGAAAGATATGTTTTTAAATTTGAAGATCAATTTGATATTACGTTTAAAAACACAATAACTAGTCAAGAAGCGGAACATTATTACAATTTATTTCAAAATGTTAAAAAAGACAATCATGCCGTTAATTATTTTAAATATCCGGCCAAGATAACCCAAATACTGTCTAAATATGAAGATTGGGAGTTTATGGACATTAAGTTAAAAGGTGGTGACGAGACAATCTGCTGCGTTTGGTCATTCAGGGGAGACAAGCATTATTCTCCATTAATTATGGGATTAAATTATGAATATGTTGAGTCAATGAATCTGTATAAACAAGCCATTTTTCAATTGGTAAAAAGAGCCAATTATTTAGGTAAAGAAAAAGTATTTTTAGGATATTCTGCTGATTATGAAAAACAAAAATATGGCGCAAATACCATTTCTTTATATGCCTTTATTAAATTAGATGATACTTTTAATATGGAATTAATAGAGTCAATGTCAAATATAAAAAAAGGATAATAGATGACAGAATTAGAGAATGAATTTATCCGTTTTTGGATTGACGATGGGATTTTGTATAGTAAATTCAAATGTGAAGTGAATTTTGATTTGGATAAAATAAAACAATTGATAGAAACGCGACATGCTATTTCGAATAATGTCAATCAGTATTGGTGTTATGATGTTAAAGAAGGAATTGGTTTTTCAAAAGAATGTAGAGATTATGCGGATGTTTATGGTCAAGATTTCTTATTTGCATGTGCATTAGTTATCAATTCACATATTCAAAAATTTTTATTTAATACATTTTTAAAATTAAAAAAATCGAAAATTCCGTTTCAGACATTCACAAACAAAGAAAAAGCAACGGAATGGCTCATGGAAATAAAAGCAAAGAATGAAATTAATGGTATTAAATAATGACAATAATTGAAAATCAGGATTATAAACTTTGGATTGATAACGGACTACTATTTAGTGTTTTTAAAAATCCTACTGATATGACCTTAGAGATTGCCAAAAGTGCAATAGAATTAAGGCACAATATCTCAAATAATCAACATCAATATTGGTGCATGGATCTCAGAAATCTAAAAAACACATCTGATGAAGCCAAGAAGTACATCGATGAATATGGAGAGGAATTTTTGTATGCTTGCGCGATGATTGTTAATTCCCATTTAATGAAATTTATGGTTAACGTTTTCAATCGAATGAAAAAACGAAAAATTCCTGTTAAAGTATTTTCCTCAGAAACCGATGCTGTAAAATGGCTCAATGAGATGAAAAAACGGAAAGACTAAGATTATAAAATCAGTATAAGATGTCTAAATTAGAAGAAATATTAGCTTTGGTTCGTTCCATCAATGAAGATGAGTTTCAAGAGCAACTAACCTATGGAGACAGTTTAGATGATGTGCATAAAGAATTGCTTTTTTTGGCAGAAAAAATAAAGTCCAAAAAGAATAGAACCAATGCTATTATTGAACATATTTCCGATTGTTATTCAGGAGATTTTTTTAATTATTTGCCCATCTCAGATTCACAGGATGAATTAGATGTTTTCTGTATGGGATTTAATACCTATATCGAAGAATTAAAAGCCGTTATGGTTTCCAAAAAATCATTGGAAACGATTAATAAAAAATTAGTTGAAGAAAAGGAACGTTCTGAGCGATTAGCAACGGCAAAAGATGAATTTTTGTCAAGCATGAGTCATGAAATTCGCACGCCTCTTAACGGTATTTTGGGATTTACGGATTTATTGTTGAAAAACCCTGCTTTGAATCCTGAAAGCAAAAAACAGTTAGATTACATCAAGATGTCCGGCGATATTCTTCTGGTGATTATCAACGATATTTTGGATTTAGCAAAAATTGAATCGGGGCAAATTACACTTTATGAAAAACCTTTCAATTTATCAAAACTTACTCAGCTGATTCACGATACTTTTTCTAGTAAGATAGAAGGAAAAGAAATTGATTTTAAAATTTCAATCGATAAAAAAGTTCCGGCAATACTTAATGGCGATTCCATTCGAATCTCTCAAATATTATTTAATTTAATTAGTAATGCCGTTAAATTTACTCATGTAAAAGGTAAAATTAGATTGAAAATTAAGTTTAATGGAGAAGAGACAGGCTTCCATCACATAAAAGTGATAGTGAAAGATTCTGGAATAGGAATTCCTTCAGATAAGATTAAAACTATTTTTGAACCATTTATTCAAGTCAGTAATGATGCGACTAGGAAGTATGATGGAACAGGATTAGGACTGACTATCATTAAGAAAATTATCAGTATCATGGATGGTGATATTCAGGTGAAAAGTAAGCTAAACGTAGGAACTAAATTTATAGTAAACTTGCCTTTTGTTAAAGAAATTCCTAATGGAGTTCTTCTAAAGACATTTGAAAATAACAGTAAGTCAGTTCTTCCTAGAGATACTGGCGAAAGAATCAAAGTTCTTTTAGCCGAGGATAATCGTATTAATCAAATTTTGGCAGAAAAAGTGCTTTCAAAATTTAATTTTGAATGTGTCACTGTAGGCAATGGGAGCCTAGCTGTAGAGGCAGTTATTAATGGTGATTTTGATGTTATTTTGATGGATATTATGATGCCAATAATGAATGGCTATGAAGCGACTTCGATTATTCGTAATTTGGAAGATCAGACTAAAAAAAACATTCCTATTATTGCATTAAGCGCAGTAGTGACTGGCTCAGTTGTAGAAACTTGTTCTTCTACAGGAATAGATAGGTATTTATCCAAACCTTTCGAATCAGAAGAATTGTATAATCTCATAATTGAACTGGTTTATAAAGGAGATAAGATTTGAAAGCTTTATTTTCAATGTGTTAAAATTAATTTTGGTGTTATTTCAAAGATTGTATTGATTTGGAAATGACCATTTACAGCTAGAATAATTGCCCAAATGTAGAAGTTGAATTTTTGAAAAGATTTAAAAGGAATCTTTCTGCTACCTTTGCAATTCTTCCTAAAATAACAAATAAAAGTATGAACTTAAAAAATTCCCAACTAGAAGTTGATAACTGGATAAAAGAACATGGTGTTCGTTATTTCAACGAATTGACCAATATGGCTCAATTGACTGAAGAAGTTGGCGAAGTTGCCCGTATCATTGCGCGCCGTTATGGAGAACAATCCGAGAAAGAAAGCGATAAAAACAAAGATCTTGGCGAGGAATTAGCCGATGTGGTTTTTGTGGTATTGTGCTTGGCCAATCAAACCGGAATCGATTTGCAAGCCGCTTTCGATAAAAAGATGGATTTAAAATCAGTTAGAGATAAAGATCGTCACAAAAACAACGATAAACTGAAATAATTTGTGGATTTTAAATTATGAATTATAAAGGAGGAGTGGTAAATTGCGGGCTTGAATTATGCGGATCATAATTCATAATTCATAACTCATAACTACAACATGAATTTACTGTTACAAACCACCCATTCTGATTTAAAAACCCAGATTGCCGTTACCGGCTCAAAAAGCGAAACCAACCGATTATTATTGTTACAGGCTCTATTTCCTAACGTTAGCCTAGCTAATACTTCCAATTCTGATGATAGTGAGGTAATGCAAAAAGCATTAAAAGGGAAAGAGGAAATAATAGATATTCATCATGCAGGAACTGCAATGCGTTTTCTTACCGCTTATTTTGCGGTGCAAGAAGGACGTGAAGTAGTGTTGACCGGTTCCGCCAGAATGCACGAACGCCCTATCAAAATTTTGGTGGAAGCTTTAGAGCAGTTGGGAGCGAAGATCTCCTATGAAAAAGAAGTGGGCTATCCGCCAATTCGAATTAAAGGACAAGAAATCAGGGCTTCCAAAGTTACCATGGCGGCTAATGTGAGCAGTCAGTATATTTCGGCGCTTTTATTAATCGCTCCGAAATTAAAAAACGGATTAGAACTCACCTTAGAAGGCGAAATTACTTCTGTTCCTTATATCAAAATGACATTAGGTTTATTGAATGATTTAGACATCCAAACCAGTTTTGAAGGAAATGTAATCAAAGTGTTTCCAAAACAAGAAGTGCAAACGAAAGAAATGGTTGTAGAATCCGATTGGAGTTCGGCCTCTTATTTTTTCAGTTTAGCCGCTTTGGCAGATGAAGCTACTATTTCATTGACAAGCTACAAAGAAAACAGCCTGCAAGGCGATTCAGAATTGGTTTCTATTTATAAAAAAATGGGAGTAGAGACGCAATTCGAAGGGAATAAAATAACTTTGACCAAACAAAAGGATTTTAAATTCGAAGACGTAAATTTCGAACTTAATAACACTCCTGATATTGCCCAAACCATTGTTGTGACTTGCCTTGGACTTGGAATTGGTTGTCATTTGACGGGTTTACATACTTTAAAAATCAAAGAAACAGATCGTTTAGAAGCCTTGCGTGTCGAATTGACAAAATTGGGAGCCAATATTTCGGTAACCAATGATAGCTTGACACTAGTAGGATCAAATAATATCAATCACAACGTGAAAATTGTCACCTATAATGACCATCGAATGGCAATGGCATTTGCACCTTTGGCTTTAAAAGTGCCTATAATAATCGAAGATGCCGAAGTAGTTTCGAAATCTTACCCTGATTTTTGGGAAGATATGAAGAAATTAGGATTTATAATTTCAGAAACAGAGCTATAAATCTTAATGTTTATGGGGCTAAATTGCTGAAAACATGTCGCTTTTTGTTTTGAGGGTTAAATTAAACATCAAAACACTTGACAACGCCTATCTCACAGTCGTATATTTGCACCAGCTTAGTTATTTGATTTTCAATTAACTTTTGTCGGCCTATGTATAGTCGAAGGCTTAACTTTTAATAAAAAATAAATAAATGAAATTATCACATTTTCAATTTGATTTACCTAAAGAACTTTTAGCAGAATTTCCTGCTGAGAATAGAGATGAAGCTCGTCTGATGGTTATTGATCGTAAAAAACAAACTATCGAACATAAAATGTTCAAAGATGTTATTGATTATTTTGATGATGGTGATGTTTTAATTTTAAATAACACCAAAGTTTTTCCTGCACGTTTGTACGGAAATAAAGAAAAAACGGGAGCCAGAATTGAAGTTTTCTTACTTAGAGAATTAAATGCAGAACAGCGTCTTTGGGACGTTTTGGTTGATCCGGCTCGTAAAATTAGAATCGGTAATAAATTGTATTTCGGTGACGATGATTCATTAGTAGCTGAGGTTATTGATAACACCACTTCTCGTGGAAGAACATTGCGTTTCCTTTATGATGGTTCTTATGAAGAATTCAGAAATAAATTAACAGAACTTGGAGAAACTCCAATCCCAAAATACATAAGCAGAGACGTAACTCCAGAAGACGCGGAACGTTACCAAACTATTTATGCTAAAGAAGAAGGAGCTGTTGCAGCACCAACTGCTGGTTTGCACTTTTCTAAGCATTTGATGAAAAAACTGGAAATTAAAGGAGTTAAGTTTGCTGAGGTGACGCTTCACGTAGGTTTAGGAACTTTTAACCCAGTTGAGGTTGAGGATTTGTCTAAACACAAAATGGATTCTGAGGAATTAAAAATCACTCAAGAAGCCTGTGATATTGTCAATGAAGCTAAAGCCAAAAAGAAACGTATTTGTACCGTAGGAACTACATCAATGCGTGCCGTTGAAAGTTCTGTTTCTTCACAAAACACTTTAAATCCTTTTGATGGTTGGACAAATAAATTCGTTTTTCCTCCTCATGATTTTACAATACCAACTTGTATGATTACTAATTTTCATACTCCAAAATCTACTTTATTAATGATGGTTTCTGCATTTTGTGGTCACGATTTAATGAAGAAAGCATATGAGGAAGCAATCAAAGAAAAATACAAATTCTACTCTTACGGTGACGCGATGTTAATCATCTAATGCACTTATAAAGGTTAATTCATAAATCTCGTCAGCAATGGCGAGATTTTTTTATGTCTTGATAGTTGCAATATTCTATATTTCTAAGTTTTTTAGTCTAATATTTCCACAGATTTCGCTGTTAGATATTTTAAATCAAAAATTGCAATCAGTCTACTTGGTAAACTAATTTTACTGTAATGGTAGCCGTTTTGTTTTTGGAACTGGTATTGAATGAACCGCCATAAGAATAATCTTCGGAAGAGTTTTGTCCTATAATTTGAAAAACCCCCATATCTGATTTCTTTAAATTCCCTAAATCAGCATTGGCATTTTCGGCAATACTTTGCGCTCTTGTACTGGCGTCTTTTGTGGCTTCGGCAATCATTTTTATTTTTAATTCGGCAAGCTTGGTATAATAATACTCAGGCGCATTCGAATAAAACTCGACTCCAGCATTGATTAGTTCACTGGATTGTCTGGATATATCTTCAATTTTATTTACTTCTTTGGACTGAATGCTTACGTTTTGAGTTAGCGTAAATCCGGTAAATAAATTTTGTCTGATGCTTCCGTTTTCATTATAAGTGGTCTCATAATCTTTGTTGAAATTAATGGCCGAAAATATGATATCAGCAGACGGGATTCCTTTGTTTAGTAAGTAAGTTTTAATTTTTTCGCGGTCAGCATCCAATGAGGTATAGGCTTCTTTCAAGGTACTGCTTTTTTTAGAGAAAGAACCTTTCCAAACAATTAAATCAGATATGAAATCTGTTTTTCCCAGGCCGGTAACGCTAATGGTATCATTGCTTCTATTCCTGTTCTGGAAAGCATTGGCAAACAAGAAAGCTGATATTACGACAGCTATCGATAGGATAATTGCGTTTAGATTATTTTTAAGCATAAAAACAGGAGTTAAGTTACAATCAAATATAGTTAAAATTCAGAGTCAAATAACTTGTGTTTTTAGGAAATTCTTAATTTTCACAATAGTACATTGTTGAAGTTACAAAATAAAGTGGTTACGCTTTGTGTCAAAATAAATATTGGTTATTTTTACAAAACAAAAAAAGAATGATGATTTTCGAAAATACCAAAGAATTTGCACAAGGACTTGATTTGCAAGATAAATTAAGTAAATATAGAGATGAATTTATTTTTCCAAAAGTGAATGGAGAAAAGGTGATTTATTTCACAGGAAATTCATTGGGTTTGCAACCCAAACGCACCAAAGCCTATATTGATGAAGTCATGAATGACTGGGCTGAGCTCGCAGTAGAAGGGCATTTTTATGCCGATAAACCTTGGTGGGATTATCAAGAACGTTTTGCTGAACCATTGAGTAAGATAGTGGGCGCATTGCCATCTGAGGTAACGGTGATGAATACTTTGACGGTAAATCTTCACTTGTTGATGGTTTCTTTTTATAGACCAACAAAATCAAGATACAAGATTATTTGCGAAGAAAAAGCTTTTCCTTCAGATCAATATATGTTTCAAAGCCAAGTTCATTTTCATGGTTTTAAACCTGAGGAGGCGATTGTTGAAATTAAACGTCGAGATGGGGAACACAACATCCGCTTGGAAGATATTTTGGTTAAAATTGAAGAAGTGGGAGAGGAGTTGGCTTTAATTTTAATAGGCGGAGTTAATTATTATACAGGTCAGGTTTTTGATATGAAAACGATAACTGCTGCCGGACATCAGGTTGGAGCAAAAGTGGGATGGGATTTGGCACACGCAGCGGGAAATATAAAACTAGAACTTCATGATTGGAATGTAGATTTTGCGGCTTGGTGCAGTTATAAGTATATGAATTCAGGACCTGGAAATGCTTCGGGTTGCTTTGTACATGAGAGACATCATAACGATTCTGAATTGCCAAGATTTGCCGGTTGGTGGGGACATAACAAGGAACGTCGTTTTAAGATGGAACCGGTTTTTGACCCTGTTCATGGTGCTGACGGTTGGCAAATCAGTAATTTGCCGGTACTTTCGTTAGCTCCTTATTTAGCCTCTGTAGAAATGTTTGATGAGATAGGAATGGACGCTTTAATCGAAAAAAGAGATAAAATCACGTCTTATCTGGAGTTTATTCTTCACGAAATTGATAAGGAAGTCGATAGCAGTTTTGAAATTATTACACCAACAAATCAATCTGAAAGAGGATGCCAATTATCGGTTTTACTTCATGGGGAAGGACGCAGTTTGTTTGATTATTTAATGAAAAGTGGCGTAATTACAGATTGGAGAGAACCAAACGTTATCCGTTTAGCGCCTGTTCCTTTGTATTGTTCTTTTGAGGATATGTACAATTTTGGGCAGATTTTGAAAAAAGGAATACTGAAATAGTCTAAGATTTTAGTAATTATATAAGTTTTGCGTATAATTATATAACTTAAAATAGTATGCTATGAGTTTACTTTGTAAAATAAAATATAAAAAACTATGAAAGCATTATACTTGTTGTTATTAGCTGTTGTTGTAATTTCTTGTAAAGATCAAAGGAAAATGGATAGTCAAGCCGTAAAGGAAAAAACTATTGATTCTATGAAAGTAGAAATTGAAAAACAAAAAGTCATTGATTCAATGCAAGTTGAAATGGCAAAAGTTGAATCTCAAAAAGAGGTTGTTATTGTTCAGCAACCTTCGACTTCAGCTCCTGCCGCCACTGCAAAGAAGAAAGCTTGGAGTAATACTGCAAAAGGAGCTGTAATTGGAGCAGGAGTAGGAGCTGCAACTGGTGCTATTATTAGCAAGAAAAAAGGGCAGGGTGCTATAATTGGAGGTTTAGCTGGTGCTGGTGTAGGTGCAGGGACTGGAGCAATTATTGACGGAAGTAAGAAATAATATAATTTTACATCAAAAAAAGGGCTTTTGAATCATGTGTTCAAAAGGCCTTTTTTTGATGGGTTATTTTCCTGATTTTAGTCTATTTTAAGAATGATTTTGTTGGGGTATCTTTTCTTGCATACTGAAAGCGATCAATTAATTTGGGTAAGCAGTATCCGTCTAGCCCATTTAGAGCAACTACATTTCCTTTATCAATTTGCAACCATCCATCATCATGTCTTAAGTTTTCTTCAAAAAAAATATTTTCTATGGAGGCGATAACATGGATAGTATCATTTTCTGCAATATAGTATTCGTTTACATATTTGCAATAGAGTTGTATTGGACTTCCTTTTGCAAAAGGAATGTTTATGTGTTCTTTATATTCTTCTTCTAAATTCGTTTTTTCAAATTCAGAAATGCCAGGTGCGTAGTTTGCTGAAGTATGATGCGCATCAGCAATCATCGATTCTGTTACATGATTGACAGTGAAATATCCCGTTTCTTTGATGTTCTTATAGGTGTCTCTTGGCACTGTTGTTGGTCGGACGATGAATCCAATTAAAGCGGGATCACTTCCTAGGTGAGTTACACTGCTAAAAATTGCAATATTGGATTTGCCATCGATTGATTGAGTTGCGATTAAATTTGCCGATTTATATCCAGTACAAGAGTTAATTAAATTCAATCTTTCTATTCTTTCCATCTTGGAAAAATCTTCTGTTGATAGTTGTTTCATTTTTTTGTTTATTCTTTTTGGCTATAGATTAAACAAAGGTACTGATTTTTTATATTGTGGTTTTGAGCTGATGAAATTTAATTTCGTTCAGTTTAATTTTTAAAACCTTTATATTTGTGAATGAAATTTCTTCGAATATGAAAAAAATTAAAAAAGTAGTTGTTGTTGTTTTATCGATTTTAGGTATAGTTGCTATTGCTTTGGTAATTTATGGTTTTTATCTAAAACCCAAATATGAAGGTAAAGTAGAGTTGAAAAATATTCAGAAAGAAACCACGGTTTATTTTGATGATTTTGGAGTTCCTCATATATATGCTAATAATGCTAAAGATGCTATGACTGCCTTGGGTTATGTTCATGCTCAAGATCGTTTGTGGCAAATGGAGTTAATGCGACGCATCGCTCCGGGACGTTTGTCCGAAATTTTTGGGAAAGTGACTTTAAAGAACGATCAATTTTTTGCTGGACTCGGTATCGAAGAAGCTTCGGAAAAAGCCATTGCGGCTTTGGATAAAAATAGTCCAAGCTATCAATTAGCAATGGCTTATTTGGACGGAATTAATCAATATATGGATGAGGGAGTTGGTCCGATAGAATTTCAGTTGGTTGGGGTAAAAAAAGAGAAATTCACGATCAAAGATGTTTATAATATTTTTGGATACATGTCCTTCAGTTTTGCTATGGCACAAAAAACAGATCCGTTATTGACAGATATTCGCAATAAATATGGAATGGATTATCTCAAAGATTTTGGACTAGATGGATCGTTGGATAAAACAATTATAAAAACGGCAAAAGAAAAGCCACAGGAATTTGCCGCTATTTCAAAATCGATTGCAGCCTTGTTAGAAAAAGCTCCAATTCCGCCTTTTATAGGAAGTAATAGTTGGGTAATTGGGCCAAAGAAAACCAAAAACGGGAAAGTGATTTTTGCCAATGATCCACATATTGGTTTTTCTCAACCGGGAACTTGGTATGAAGCGCATTTGGTCACACCGGAATTTGAATTGTATGGTTGTTATCTGGCGGGAACTCCTTATCCTTTGCTGGGACATAACAGAGATTATGCTTATGGTTTGACGATGTTCGAGAACGATGATATCGATTTGTATCAGGAAGAAAATGATCCTAAGGATGCGAATAAATACAAAACAGCAAATGGGGTCAGCGATTATGAGCTGAAAAAAAAAGTAATAAAAGTAAAAGACAGTTCCGATGTTTTATTGAATGTAAAAATCAGCCGTCACGGACCTATTATGAATGATATGATTGAAGGTTTGGATAAAAATAAACCAGTTGCCTTGTCGTGGATTTATACTCAGCAGCCGATTCAGATTTTAGAAGCAGTTTACATACTTTCCCATTCAAAGAGTAAAGCTGATTTTCAAAAAGGGGTTGGTCTTATTGCTGCGCCAGGTCTGAATGTAATGTATGGTGATGCCAAAGGAAATGTGGGCTGGTGGGCAACGGGAAAATTATACAAGCACAATAAAGACGTTGACACTCATTTTATTTTGGATGGCGCTTCCGGCAAAGATGATATAGTTGAGTATTTGGATTTCTCCAAAAATCCTTCGGCTGTAAATCCGGATTGGAACTATGTTTATTCAGCTAATAACCAACCCGAAGCCATTGATGGGTTTTTATATCCAGGGTATTATTTGCCTGAGGACAGAGCAAAAAGAATTACCCAATTATTGGATCCAAAATCAAATTGGGATAAGGAGGCGGTGAGTAGAATGATTACTGATGATGTTTCATCTGTAGCTCCAGACATAGTTAAGAATTTAATTTCGGCTCTAAATGGAAATACGCTTTCGAGAAATGAAAAAGAAGCAATTACTGTTTTGAAATCTTGGAAAGGAGGAAATCAGAAAGAAGAAGTTGCACCTACGATTTACAATAAATGGATTTATTTGTATCTAAAGAATACTTTTGAAGACGAACTTGGAAAGCAAAGTTTCAAACAGTTTTTGGGGACACATATAATGAAGCAAATAATTGCAGAACAAGTGGCTAATGATAATTCGCTTTGGTGGGATAATATTACAACTAAAAACAGAAAAGAAAGCAGAAAAGATATTCTTTCCCAATCATTTAAAGAAGCGATTCTTGCTTTGGAGAAACAGTTGGGGAACTCAGTTTCAGCATGGACTTGGAATAAAGTACATGTGGTAGAATACCAGCATCCACTGGGGAAAGTGGCTGCTTTAAGGAGGATATTTAACGTAGGTCCGTTTGAAGTTTCGGGCTCTAATGAAGTGATTAATAATCAAATGTTTGATTTTACCGATGAAGCAAAGTATACAGTGACCGGAGGACCTTCAACAAGACGAATCGTTGATTTTTCGGATGTAGAGAACAGCTGGAGTATTTTACCAACGGGACAATCTGGAAATCCTTTGAGTGCTCATTATCGTGATCAAGCCGAAATGTATAATGCTGGGAAATTCAGGAAAATGAAAATGAATAAGGAGGAGATTGTTAAAACTTCCACAAAATTAGTTTTTATTCCAGCTGAAAACTAGGGTTTTTAGACTCCTTGAAATAATAAATCAGTAATTTTGCTTAACTTTTATAGAAAATAATGCAAACTCAAAAAAGAATAGCTGTCGTAGGTTCCGGTTTAGTCGGTTCGCTATTGGCTATTTACCTACGCAAAGCGGGACATATCGTTCATATATACGACAGAAGCCCGGATATTAGACAGATTCAATTTTCGGGGCGCTCCATAAATTTAGCGATGTCAAATAGAGGCTGGAAAGCTTTAGACAACGTAAATGTAGGTGATGCGGTAAGAGAAATAGCAATTCCGATGGATAAGCGCGCTATTCACTTAGTAGATAGGCTTAATTTTCAGAATTACGGACAGGAAGGAGAATGTATTTATTCAATTTCTAGAGGAAGTTTAAATAGAAAAATGATCGATTTGGCCGAAGCTGCCGGTGCTGAATTTTTCTTTGAACAAAAAATTTGGGATGTGACTTTGAATGAAGCCACTTTACATATTGGAGAAACGGAAAGAGGAGAATGGGAAGAAAAAAAATACGATATGGTATTTGGTGCTGATGGTGCTTTTTCTAGAATTCGTCATCGTATGCAACGCCAAAGTATGTTTAACTATTCGCAGGAGTTTTTAAATATTGGATATAAAGAGTTAAATATTCCTTCAAATCCAGATGGCTCCCATAAACTGGATAAAAATTCATTTCATATATGGCCTAGAGGAGAGTATATGTTAATTGCTTTGCCTAACTTAGAAGGTAGTTTTACTTGTACTTTATTTATGCCTTTTGAGGGAAAAAATTCTTTTGAATCACTCAAAGACAGAAAAGATGTTGAAGCTTTTTTTGAAAAAAACTTCCCTGATTCAATTGACGTTATTCCTAAACTAGCCGAAGATTTCTTTAAAAATCCTACCAGTACATTGGTTACGATGAAATGTTTTCCTTGGACTTATAAAGATAAAATTGCTTTAATAGGTGATGCTTGTCATGCAATTGTTCCTTTTTACGGTCAAGGAATGAATGCCGGTTTTGAAGACATATCAGTTCTCTATGAAATGATCGAGAAATTTGGTGATGATTGGGAAACTATTTTTGCTGAATATCAAAAATCGCGTAAACCAAATGCCGATGCTATTGCGGAACTTTCGTATCGCAATTTTTTGGAAATGAGTTCAAAAACGGCTGATGATAAATTTCTTTTGCAAAAGAAAATAGAGAAATGGTTCTCAGATAAACATCCGGAAAAATGGATTCCTTTATATAGTAGGGTGACTTTTAGTGATCGGCCTTATGCAGAGGCTTTGGCTATTGGAGATTATCAAAATGCCATTATGGAGGAGGTTTTAAAGATGGAGAATGTAGAAGCAATTTGGGATAGTGAAGAGGTGGAATCTAAAATCTTAGATTTGCTAAATAAAGAAGCAACAATCCAGAATTAAGTTTTTAATTCCGGACTGTTGCTCGTGGGGATTTTAAAATATTATTTTTTCAACATTTTTGTTAATATTCCAAATGCTCCTCTGATAAAAGTAGCGCTTGTCAATACTTTTAAAACTGATTTTCCAACTGCCTCAGTTGTACTAGATCCTTGGGTTGAGCTTCTTTTTGCTGCTTTTTGTTCTTCTATTTCTTGTTCTTTTTGGGCGGTTTCTTCATCAATTACAGCAATTTTTTTATTGAGCATTTCATAAGCACTTTCGCGATCAATAAGTTCACTGTACTTTTTTACTAATTTCGATTTATTGTTGATTTCCTGAATTTCACTTTCGGTTAAAACATCCATTCTGCTCATTGGGGCACGCATCATTGTGGCGACAAGCGGGGTAGGAATTCCTTTTTCGTTTAGAGCTGTAACGAGAGCTTCACCAATTCCGAGACTAGTCAATACTTCATCGGTTTTGTAATAAATAGAAGTAGGGTAATTGTCAGCTGTTTGTTTTATAGCTTGACGGTCTTTGGCGGTAAACGCTCTTAAAGCATGTTGGATTTTCAAACCTAATTGAGCCAATATGCCACTGGGAACGTCCATTGGATTTTGTGTAATAAAGTAAATCCCTATTCCTTTTGAGCGTATTAGTTTTACAATTGTTTCTATTTGATCTAATAAAGCCTTGCTGGCCTCTTTAAAAATCAAATGCGCCTCATCAATGAAAACAACGAGTTCAGGTTGGTCTGAATCTCCTTTTTCGGGCATCTGCTGATAAATTTCGGCAAGTAAACTTAGCATGAAGGTGGAGAATAATTTTGGTTTATCCTGAATGTCGGTCAATCGGATAATGTTGATGTATCCTTGTCCGTTTTCGTCAATTCGCATTAAATCGTCTACGTCAAAGGACATTTCTCCAAAAAACAAATCAGCTCCTTGTTGCTCAAGTTCGATAATTTTTCTCAGAATGATACCCGTTGTCGAAGTCGAAATTTTACCGTAGCTCGCAGTGATTTCATCTTTTCCTTCTTCGGTAATATAGTTGATGATTTTTTTAATGTCTTTTAAATCTAATAGAGGCATTTTGTTGTCATCACAATATTTAAATATTATTGACATGACGCCAGCTTGAGTGTCATTCAGGTCTAATATTCTTGAAAATAGAATAGGTCCAAATTCAGAAATGGTTGCCCGAAGACGTACTCCGCTTTGTTCGGATAAGCTTAATAACTCGACAGGGAATTTAGCTGTTTTATAAGGAATGTTTATTTTTGCGTGGCGCTCAGTTATAAACGGTTTTTCCTCGCCTTCTTTGGCAATACCGCTAAAATCACCTTTGATGTCCATCATTAAAACAGGGATTCCAACTGCGGATAATTGCTCAGATAAGACTTGAATGGTTTTAGTTTTTCCGGTTCCGGTTGCACCGGCAATTAAACCATGTCTATTTAGGGTTTTTAGAGGGATTTTAACATAAACATCAGCTAAAGCTTCTTCATCAAGGATGGCTCCGCCTAAAAGTATACTTTCTCCTTTTGAACTATATCCTTCAATAATTTTTTCTACGAAATCGTTTTTTCTGATCATAATGTTTTAATTGAACTAGAACTTTGCGGGATTTAACCTTTTAAAAGTAAGTAATTTTAGTATTTAGTGCAATTTTATTCCAATTTTGTTGTTAATAGTTAAAAAAAATATTTTTAACACTCGGCTTAGTTGTAATGCTTATTTGTGATGATTAATCATAAAACGATTATATATTTTTTTAAAAACAATTAATTTTATTGTGAATGCTGATGATTATTCAAATTGATTAAAAATCACTAAGCTCAAATAGTTTAAATTTAATATGAATAAAATTAAAAAAAGTTTTTTTATTTGAACTAAACATATAAATTTGCTCCTAACAAGTTTATTATAACATAAAAATAAATTATTTAAAACTATTAAAATTTAAAAAAAAATGGCAAACGTTAAAAAAGAAAACACTTCAAATGGTGGAGGAATGGTTTCAGGTATGATTATTTTAGCATGTATTGGTGTTGGTCTGTTAATTTGGAAATTTATCATGGGTAACCCTGCGAATTTTGAAGGTGGGAATGCAGAAACTGGACATCCATTGAATACTTTAGGCCAAGTTTATCATGGAGGTATTGTTGTACCAGTATTATTAGGGATGTTATTAATGGTTCTTGTGTTTTCTATCGAAAGATATTTTGTTATCTCTAAAGCAGCTGGTAAAACGAAACTAGATACTTTTATGACAAAGATACAAACAAGTATCAAAGCAGGAGAAATTGATGAAGCTATCGTTTCTTGCGATAAACAACAAGGATCTGTTGCAAATGCAATTAAATCAGCCTTAGTGAAATACCAAGCAGTTAAAAAAGAAGGATTTAATAGTGAAGAAGCTTCTGAGACTATTCACAAAGAAATAGAAGAGGCAACTTCTCTTGAAATGCCAATGTTACAAAAAAACATGACAATTATTTCATCTTTAGTTTCATTAGGAACTCTTATTGGATTGTTAGGAACAGTTTCTGGTATGATTAAAGCGTTTGGTGCACTTGCTGCTGCCGGAACTCCTGATCAAGCAGCTCTTGCAGCCGGTATTTCTGAAGCACTTATTAATACTGCTACAGGTATTGGAACTTCTGCTGTTGCAATTATCTCTTACAACTTCTTTACTTCTAAAATTGATGATTTGACTTACTCTATTGATGAGGCAGCGGTATCAATTGTAAATACTTACAGAAGATTCAGAGGAAGTTTGAAGCAATAATTAGGTTGATATTTATATCAAATAAAAAACAAAAAGAATGGCTAAAATAAATATAAAAAAGAATGCGGGGTCTACTGATATGACCGCAATGTGTGATGTCGCATTTCTATTGCTTACCTTCTTTGTAATGACTTCGACAGCTAAGATTCCGGAAGCATTGCCTGTAGATACGCCTACTTCAACAGTTCAGACAAAATTACCTGAGACTGATTTGGCTACTTTAACTGTAGGAAAAGGAAAAGTTTTTTTTGATTTGAAAGGAAAAGAAGTTCGAATCAGAACCTTAGAGTTGATGGGCGAAAAATATGGTGTGGCTTTTTCTGAGGAAGATAAAAACACATTCTCAAGGATGGATGATTTTGGTGTGCCACTTCTCAATCTTAAACAAATCATTGACATGAAAGCGGCTGATAGAAGTAAAGCAGGGCAACCTGGTATTCCAGCAGACTCGCTTGATAATCAGTTGAAAGACTGGATCTATAATGCACGTATTGCAAATATAGAGGTGAATGATAAAGAATTGCAAGTCGCTATTAAAGGTGATGCAAAAGAAGAATATCCAGCCATTAGAAAAGTGATGGATATGTTGCAAGATCAAAAAATCAATAGCTTTAGTTTAGTTACTGGTTTAAGAGGAAAAGATTTTTAATAAAAAAAATACACTAAAATGGCTGAATTAAATACCGACGACGGTGGAGGCAAAAAAGGTGGTAAAGTAAGAGCTAAAAAAGCAAACGCAAAGGTAGATTTAACTGCTATGGTGGATTTAGCTTTCTTATTAATCACATTCTTTATGCTTACTACGACGTTGTCTAAACCTCAATCGATGAACTTGGGGTTGCCAGATAAAGATCCGAGCAAAGATAACGTAGATATGAAGGTTGACGAAAATCGTACTATGACAATTATGTTGGGTGCTGACAATAAGTTAGTTTACTACGTTGGTTTGTTGGCTACTCCTATTGCAGGTCCAAAGGAATTGCCATATGGTAAAGACGGTATACGTAAGGAGATTTTAACTAGAAAGAAGTCAGTATTAGAGTATACTGGAAACAAGGATAAAGGTATGATTGTAATTATCAAGCCTAGTAAGAAAGCAAATTATAGAAATGTAATTGATATACTAGATGAAATGGCAATTTCTGATGTTCCGACCTATACTATTGTTAATGATTTTTCTCCTGAAGAACAAAAATTGTTAGAAGGAAAATAAGAGCAATCTTGTTTTCTTAATAACCTAATAATTAAGAAAAATGAAATTAGACATATTAAAAAATCAATGGCTTGAGATCGTATTCGAAGGACGTAATAAAGTTTACGGAGCTTATGAGTTAAGAAGAACCAATAGAAAAACTACTATTAAAGCGCTTATTATTGGGGCTATATTTTTTAGTATTGCTGTTGCTGCTCCTCTAATCATGGACTTAATTCCTAAAGGAGAAGACCAGGATATTGACAGAGATATTAAAATCACTGCAGTAAAACTACCTCCAAAGAAGAAAGAAGAGCCTAAATTAAATGTTCCACCACCACCACCACCACCACCAAAAGTGGATCAGGTTAAGTTTGTGAAGCCAGTAGTGGCTAAGGCAGAAGAAGTGACTGAAGAGCCACCGAAAATTGTTGAGATCAAAGAAAAAAAGATAGGTGCTGAAACAATTAAGGGAGATCCAGATGCAGTATTAACTGTAGCACCAGTAGGTACAGGGCCAAGTAAGGTTGTGGAAGAAGATAATCAAATTTACAACACGGCTGGTATCGAGGTGAAACCTGAATTTCCTGGTGGAATTGAGAAATTTTACTCTTTTGTAGCGAAAAATTACCGAGCACCTGAAGAAGAAGGTCTTAAAGGAAAAGTATATGTGACTTTTGTTGTAGAAAAAGATGGTTCGTTAACTGATATTAAAGTATTAAGAGATATCGGTTACGGTACTGGAAAAGAAGCTATGAGAGTGTTACAAAAATGTCCAAAATGGAATCCTGGGGTGCAAAATGGAAAACCGGTAAGGGTGCTTTATTCTCTTCCGATAACTATTCAAACTGCAGAGTAATGTTGGATAAAATTAGTAGAAATATTCAGAAGAAATCGCTTAAAGAGCGATTTCTTCTCGTTATAGGAATTTTGTTTTTTCTGACCTACCTTGTTTTAGGTTTATTTATTATCTTTATGAAGAATTTTCCCTTAGATATGAGTGCGGGTTACAGACTTGTTTTTGGGGTTCTTTTGGTAGGATATGCCGCTATCAGGTTTGTCCGTATTATTAACGATAATAAAGATTAGATTATGAAAAATTTTGTAAAACTTCAGTATGTGTCAATTCTTTTTATAACTGTATTGTTCATTGGCTGTAAGCAGTCAGATGGCACTACAAAAGAAAAAGAAACGATTTTAAAAGGTTCTGCTACAATTCTGGTAGATGAAAGTATAAAGCCCTTAATCGAGGAGCAAATTGCTGTTTTTCAAAGTGATTATAAAGCTAAAATTAGTTTAGATGCCAAGTCTGAAAAAGAAGTGTTAAGATCTTTCCTTAATGATACTTCGCAAATCGCGATATTGCCTAGAACTTTAAATGCAGAAGAATTAAAGCATTTTGAAATACTTAAGATTAAACCAAAAACAACAAAGATTGCTACTGATGCCATTGCATTTATTTCTAATAAAAAATCGAACGATACTTTAATAGCCTTGGAAGATGTGATTCATTTTATGCAAGGAAAGGATCAAAAAGCAATTAAAGGGTTGGTTTTTGATAATTTAAATTCGAGTAGTGTTCGTTATATGACTGAATTATCGGGGATTAAAGAACTTCCTAAAAAAGGAATTTATTCTTTTAAAGTGAATGAGGATGTCGTTAAGTTTGTTTCGGAAAATGATGGAATGATAGGTGTTGTAGGTTTAAATTGGCTTTATCAACCATCTGCGGAAATTAAGAATTTAATAAAGGACGTACATGTGCTGAATGTGAAAGCGGTAGGTAAGAATGGTTTTTTTGCTCCAACACAAAATAACTTGGCAGAAGGTTCTTATCCTTTGGCACGTGATTTGTTTATAATAAATTGTCAGGGTTATAATGGGTTAGGGATGGGCTTTGCTTCATTCGTTGCTGGAGAGGTTGGTCAACGTATCGTTTTGAAATCAGGATTATTGCCAGTAAGAGTACCTGGAAGAAAAGTTATTTTTAAGACCAATCAAACCGAAAAAATTAAATAAGAATAAATCAAATAAAGTTAAAATGAACAAATTTAAAATTTTAAGTGTTGCCTTTTTGGCTTCCGTATCCGTTACACAAGCTCAGGATATAAATCAAGCTAAGAAAGCTATTGACGCCGAACAATTTGAAAATGCTAAATCGACTTTAAAATCGATAATTAAAACTAATCCAGCCGAAGGGACAGCGTTCTTTCTTTTAGGAAACGTTTATCTTATTCAAAATGTCGCTGATTCTGCTAAAATGTCTTATCAAAATGGTTTGACCGCTAAGGATCATGCGCATTTAAATCAAATAGGTCTAGGGCAAATCGATTTGGACAATGGCGATGTTATGGCTGCAAAGGCTAAATTCGAATTGGCTAAAAAAGAAATGAGAAAAAAGGATTTTGAAGAGTATGTGTATATAGCTCGTGCTTATATGAATGCTTCTAAGCCTGATTATAAAGCGGCTATTGAAACTTTGAATCTTGCTAAAGAGCGCAGTGGACAAGAAGCACAAGTACAATTGGCTTTAGGTGATGCTTTTTATGGTGAGAAGAATCAAAATGAAGCTTATGCTGCTTATAGAAATGCTTTTCAAGCAGATAATTCAATGATAAGAGCTAAAATGCAATTGGGAGTTTTGCTAAAAGGAGCAAAAGCATATACTGAAGCAGTAACGGCCTATAATGATGTAATCGCTATTAGTCCTAATTATGGGCCAGTTTATAGAGAATTAGCGGAGACTTATTACTATTGGGCTGCTAATGTACCAGGTAGATACGATCAATATATCAAAGAAGCTTTGTCTTATTATGAGAAATATATGACTCTTACTGATTATTCTTTGGCTTCTCGTATGCGTCATGCCGATTTCCTTATCTTGGCAAAAGATTATAAAGCTTTAGAAATTGAAGCTAATAAAATGAAAGAAATTGATGCTGTAAATCCAAGAATTTACCGTTATTTAGGGTATTCAGCTTATGAAAATGGTAATGTTGATTTAGCTATCAAATCATTGAATGATTTTATTGGAAACCCATCTAATAAAGTAATTGCTCAAGATTATTTATATTTAGGTTTAGCAAAAATTAAAAAAGGGACAAGTGCAGATGGAGCGTCTATCGATCCGGCTCTTTTTAACGAAGGTGTATCTTTTATTAAGAAAGCGGTAGAGATGGAAGAGTATATTGCTAACGATCTGAACGAAGTGGCTACAAAATTATACGGACAAAAAATGTATAAAGAAGCAGCTGCACTTTTAGAAATTGCAGTAACAAATGTGGAGTCTAAGAATTATCTAATTGATAATTTCTACTTAGGAACATCAATTTATTTTGCTAACGCAAATGTTACTGCGGATCAAAAACCGGACTTTGTTGCTTTGCAAAAAGCGGATACTGCTCTAGGGAACTTAATTACCGGTTCACCTACTACCCAAGATGCTTACATCTACAGAGCAAGAGTTAATGGTTTAGCTGAAAAGCCAGCGATGATGATTCAGTATTATGAAGAATTTATCAAAGTTGTAACGGCAAATGGAGCTGAAGAACTGGCTAAGTCTTCAACTAAGGCAAAACTTATTGAGGCTTATAACACTATCGCTGCTAATTCTAGTGATACAGTGAAAGCTAAAGAGTATTTTTCTAAAACACTTGCAATTGATCCAGCGAATAAATTTGCAACAGAATCTTTGAAAGGACTAAAATAGTATTTCATTCGATTTTACATAAAAAAACCGATAGTTTAAGGACTATCGGTTTTTTTATACAGCTATTTTACCAAGATTATTGATGAATATTAAAACTCATCTTTAATGATTTTAATATTATTAAATTGACTCCTTTTCAAATTAACTATCTTTGCACTTTAAATTACAATAATGTTATCAAAAGAAATACAATTAGAAGTTAATAAAGGGGCTATGCTTCCGTTGATGGAAGAGTTTTACACCATTCAAGGTGAAGGTTTTCATACAGGAACGGCTGCTTACTTTATTAGAATTGGTGGGTGTGATGTAGGTTGTCATTGGTGTGACGTTAAGGAAAGTTGGAATTCAGAATTGCATCCTCCTACTGCTGTTGGCAGAATTGTCGAAAATGCAAGTAAATATTCTGAAACGGTAGTGGTAACTGGAGGAGAACCTTTAATGTGGGATATGAATCTTTTGACTCAAAAACTAAAAGAGAATAATCGAAAAGTACATATAGAGACTTCTGGGGCATATCCTTTATCTGGAACTTGGGATTGGATTTGTCTTTCTCCAAAGAAAAATAAATTGCCTACTCAAACAGTTTATGATAGTGCTCAGGAATTGAAAGTGATTATTCATAATAAACATGATTTTATTTTTGCAGAAGAACAGGCAGATTTAGTCAATGATAATGCTATTTTGTTTCTTCAACCAGAATGGAGTAAGAAAGAGGAGATGACTCCGCTGATAGTGGATTATGTAATGAACAATCCAAAATGGAGAGTTTCATTACAAACACATAAATATTTGAATATTCCTTAAATTATAAAGAGGATGAAAAAAGCCAAACAATATTTTGTTTGGCTTTTTTTGTTTAATGTTGAAGATTGTCTAGATGGAAAGCTTGGCTAAATAGTCATAATGCTCACCTTCAAGAATTAATTCGCAATTTAATCCATTGTCAATTGCTGCATTTTGTAAAGTGTTATAGTCAAGGTAGAGCCAAGGGAATGATTCTTCCTTTTCATTTTTATAAGTAAGGGAGAATTCTAATTCGCCGTAATAATTATTGCTAGGTATCCATTTACCTCCGTCTTCATCTTCGTCAAACATGTAAATGATATCAGATGAATCGATCAGTATTTGACCGTTTGTATTTAAAAGGGTTTTTAATTTTTGAAGATACTTGGGAAGATTGTTTACTTTTCCAAATATTCCGGTACCATTCATTAGCAATAAAATGGTATCGAATTTTTCTTTTGAATCTAAATCCAGCATGTCTATCGTTTGGGCATTCGAAACACCTCTTAATTTGCAGGCTTGAATAGCATTTTTAGAAATATCAATGGCGGTAACAGCTAAGTTTAGTTCGTTTTGCAGGTATAAACTGTGGCTTCCTGCTCCGCATCCTATGTCAAGAATTTTTCCTTTGGCTATTTGTAGCGCTTTTTGCTCTAGCGGAGGCATATCAACATATGATCGAAATAAATAGGCAACGCTCATTTCGTCAGCTTCAGATATGGTGGTTTCGGTAATTAAATCCTCTGGGGAATTGTTAGTTTGATAGTCTAGTATGGCTTGGCCAAAAAGGTCTTTCATCTTTTTTGTTTAAAGTTTCAGGTTTCAGCTTTCAAGTTTGTTACTTTTGTGGATCCAACTTTAAATTGTAAACTTGAAACAAATTTTGAATAATCTTCCTAAAGATGCCAAAGATAAGCATATTGAAAATAAAAAGTATTTCGATAAGCTGAAAAAGAAAACGCCTAAAAATTTAGATTATGTAATGCAAGATTTACATGATGCTGAATTCAAAAAAATAGATTGTTTAAAATGTGCCAATTGTTGTAAGACAACGGGACCATTATTTACTTTAGCAGATATTGAGCGTGTTTCAAAATATTTAAGACAAAAACCACAGCAGTTTATTGAGCAGTATTTGCAGATTGATGAAGATAAAGATTATGTTTTGCAAAGTGTGCCTTGCACCTTTCTTGATAATGAAAATGCTTGTATGATTTATGATGTGCGTCCAAAAGCGTGTAGAGAGTTTCCTCATACGGATAGAAAGAAGTTTCAGCAAATTTCTGATCTTACTTTAAAAAATGTTGCCATTTGTCCTGCTGCTTATAATATCGTAGAGGAAATGAAAAAGAAATTGCCTCTTTAAATAATTTGAAAACATAATGGCTTTTATTGCAGAGCGTTCATGCAATTCAACGCTGGAAACTTTAATGTATATTTGCATTTAAACTAATACTTAGATCTTGAATTTAGAATACTTTATCGCTAAAAGACTTATAACTGCTAAGGATTATAAAAGTAGTATATCGGCACCAATTATTAAAATTGCCATATCGGCAATCGCTATAGGTATGGTTATGATGATAGTTTCAGTAGCAACTGGAATTGGTCTGCAACAAAAAATACGAGAAAAAATTTCTGCTTTTAATGGCCATATCATTATATCAAATTTTGATAGTAATCAGTCAGAAACAACCTTGGCGCCAATTTCTAAAAATCAAGATTTTTATCCGAAGTTTAACTCGGTTAATGGAGTAGATCATATTCAGGCAATTGCTAGTAAGGCAGGGATTATAAGGACAGAAACGGCTTTTGAAGGGATAATTTTTAAAGGAGTTGGTTCAGATTACAAATGGGATAATATAAAGGAATATCTTGTTGCGGGGAAATTGCCTGATTATTCTAATAAAGTGAATCAAGAGGTTTTGTTGTCTCAGTTTTTGGCTAATAGATTAAATTTAAAAGTTGGAGACGTTTTTAATACTTTCTTTATGAAGGAAGGGCAAAACAAGTTACCCAATATTCGTAGGTTTAAAATCACAGGTGTTTTTAATTCCGGATTTCAAGAATTTGATGCTTCTTATGTATTAGGCGATATTCGGCACATACAACGAATTAATAAATGGAAGCCGGATCAAGTAGGAGCTTTTGAGGTTTTTGTTTCAGATTTTGATAATATTAAAACGGTAGGAGATCAGGTTTATGAGTACACAGGGTCTACACTTGATACAAAAACTATAATAGAAAAATACAGTTATATATTCGAGTGGTTGCAATTATTCGATTTCAATATTATTGTTATTTTAATTGTAATGATTGTTGTTGCTACCATAAATATGGTTGTGGCGCTTTTGGTGCTTATTTTGGAGCGTACTCAAATGATAGGGATTTTAAAGGCGTTGGGAGCTAGTAATTGGAGTATTAGAAAAATATTTTTATACAATGCATCTTACCTTATCCTTCGTGGATTGTTCTGGGGGAATTTAATAGGGATTACTATTTTGATGATTCAGCAGTATTTTGGGTTAATAAAGCTTAATCCTGAGAATTATTATGTAGATCAGGCTCCTGTTTACCTGAACTTTGGGTATATAGCATTGCTAAATCTACTTACAATTAGTGTTTGTTTCTTGGTTTTATTGATTCCTTCCTATATAATAACAAAAATTTCTCCAGTCAAAGCCATTCGTTTTGATTAAATAGATAATATAATCAAATTAATTAGGAGCATCTACCTGTTGTTCACTACAATCTTCGCGGTCCGCAAGCCGGACTGGAAGGATTTCCGCTTCTATCAGGGCTAGGTTAGGGGTTTGATATCTATTTTTAGAGGCATAAAGAAGAATTTTGATTGTTTTTTATGGTCAAAGTGCTTCTTTTCTATAAAAAGAGTTTTAAAGTTTAAGATGCTACAATTTCAAGACACACGTTTTCAGATGGTTAAAAACAAAGTTTTAAAAAGGGTAAAAATACTTGTTCAAAAGTATTGTTTAAGCGAATAAAGGTGGTACTTTTGCACCCGCAACAGCGACAAAGTTCATTAAGATATTGCCAGTTATTATTTGATTTAGGGATTAAGGTTTCTAAAATAAAAATCAAAAAAAACTTGTGAGATTTGAATTGGCTTATTACATTTGCACCCCGCAAAATATGCAAAGTTCCTTGAGAGATTGGTAAGAAAGATTAAAGAAAAGAGGTTTAAAACTTCGAAAAAAAACTTTAAATTTTTCTTGCGAGATTAAAAAGAAGTTATACTTTTGCACCCGCTTCGAGAAACACACTAAGTGAGTTATACGAGACGAAAAAAAAGATAAGACACGTTCCTAGACATATTGAATTGACAGCCGTTTTAAGAGAGATCTTAAAACAAAAGAATAAGAGTAATAGAATCGATAGATTATAATAAAACCACTAGATCTTCAGTCAAACATAAATAGAATCAAAGCAATTTGATTCGCATAATATACGATGAAGAGTTTGATCCTGGCTCAGGATGAACGCTAGCGGCAGGCTTAACACATGCAAGTCGAGGGGTATTGGTTTTCGAACCAAGAGACCGGCGCACGGGTGCGTAACGCGTATGCAATCTACCTTTCACAGAGGGATAGCCCAGAGAAATTTGGATTAATACCTCATAGTATACTGAGTTGGCATCAACTTAGTATTAAAGTCACAACGGTGAAAGATGAGCATGCGTCCCATTAGCTAGTTGGTAAGGTAATGGCTTACCAAGGCTACGATGGGTAGGGGTCCTGAGAGGGAGATCCCCCACACTGGTACTGAGACACGGACCAGACTCCTACGGGAGGCAGCAGTGAGGAATATTGGACAATGGGCGCAAGCCTGATCCAGCCATGCCGCGTGCAGGATGACGGTCCTATGGATTGTAAACTGCTTTTATACGAGAAGAAACACTGGTTCGTGAACCAGCTTGACGGTATCGTAAGAATAAGGATCGGCTAACTCCGTGCCAGCAGCCGCGGTAATACGGAGGATCCAAGCGTTATCCGGAATCATTGGGTTTAAAGGGTCCGTAGGCGGTTTAGTAAGTCAGTGGTGAAAGCCCATCGCTCAACGGTGGAACGGCCATTGATACTGCTAAACTTGAATTATTAGGAAGTAACTAGAATATGTAGTGTAGCGGTGAAATGCTTAGAGATTACATGGAATACCAATTGCGAAGGCAGGTTACTACTAATTGATTGACGCTGATGGACGAAAGCGTGGGTAGCGAACAGGATTAGATACCCTGGTAGTCCACGCCGTAAACGATGGATACTAGCTGTTGGGGGCAACTTCAGTGGCTAAGCGAAAGTGATAAGTATCCCACCTGGGGAGTACGTTCGCAAGAATGAAACTCAAAGGAATTGACGGGGGCCCGCACAAGCGGTGGAGCATGTGGTTTAATTCGATGATACGCGAGGAACCTTACCAAGGCTTAAATGTAGATTGACCGGTTTGGAAACAGACTTTTCGCAAGACAATTTACAAGGTGCTGCATGGTTGTCGTCAGCTCGTGCCGTGAGGTGTCAGGTTAAGTCCTATAACGAGCGCAACCCCTGTTGTTAGTTGCCAGCGAGTCATGTCGGGAACTCTAACAAGACTGCCAGTGTAAACTGTGAGGAAGGTGGGGATGACGTCAAATCATCACGGCCCTTACGCCTTGGGCTACACACGTGCTACAATGGCCGGTACAGAGAGCAGCCACTGGGCGACCAGGAGCGAATCTATAAAACCGGTCACAGTTCGGATCGGAGTCTGCAACTCGACTCCGTGAAGCTGGAATCGCTAGTAATCGGATATCAGCCATGATCCGGTGAATACGTTCCCGGGCCTTGTACACACCGCCCGTCAAGCCATGGAAGCTGGGGGTGCCTGAAGTCGGTGACCGCAAGGAGCTGCCTAGGGTAAAACTGGTAACTAGGGCTAAGTCGTAACAAGGTAGCCGTACCGGAAGGTGCGGCTGGAACACCTCCTTTCTAGAGCCTTATTGTTAGTTGATTTATCAACACGTTAAGGAAAGAGACGAAAAGAGAATTTGGAAAATATTTAAAGAATTTATTGCTCTTGCTGTTAATTTAAAAAATAATGAAAATTAAGTAAAAACAGAGTCTCGTAGCTCAGCTGGTTAGAGTACTACACTGATAATGTAGGGGTCGGCAGTTCGAGTCTGCCCGGGACTACTTTTTAAGTTGTTAATTATGAATTGTAAATTATAAAAAACAAAATAAAAAACTGAAAAGCTTAGTAAAAAAGGAAATTTTAGAGGTTGAGTAACCGTTTTAAGTGCTGTTAACTGAAAACTGTTAACTGACAACTAAAAAATGGGGGATTAGCTCAGCTGGCTAGAGCGCCTGCCTTGCACGCAGGAGGTCAACGGTTCGACTCCGTTATTCTCCACAAAAGAAGTGGTCAGAAAAAAAGTGATCAGTGTTCGGGTAAAACTGAATACTAAAAACTGTAGACTGAACACTGAATCAAAGTTCATTGACATATTGAGATAAGAAAAATATTAAAAGTAGAAAGCGTTTTTTACTATTAGTAGTAAAAGACAAACAAAAACGGTCTTAATTAATTTTAAGATTGGTACAATAAGCAAAATAAGGGCGTATGGGGGATGCCTTGGCTCTCAGAGGCGATGAAAGGCGTGATAAGCTGCGAAAAGCTACGGGGATGGGCACACACCAATTGATCCGTAGATACCTGAATGGGGCAACCCACTATGTTGAAGACATAGTACACCGATAGGTGGGCAAACCCGCTGAACTGAAACATCTAAGTAGGCGGAGGAGAAGAAAACAAAAGTGATTCCGTAAGTAGTGGCGAGCGAACGCGGATTAGCCCAAACCAATGTTGTTACGGCAATGTTGGGGTTGTAGGACCACGACATTTCTTGCACGAGGAACTAGAATCTACTGGAAAGTAGAACCATAGAGGGTGATAGTCCTGTATAGGTAACAAGTGTAAAGGATAGTGGTATCCTGAGTAGGGCGGGGCACGTGAAACCCTGTCTGAATTTGGCGGGACCATCCGCTAAGGCTAAATACTCCTGAGAGACCGATAGTGAACCAGTACCGTGAGGGAAAGGTGAAAAGAACCGTGAATAACGGAGTGAAATAGATCCTGAAACCATACGCTTACAAGCGGTCGGAGCCCTTTCGTGGGGTGACGGCGTGCCTTTTGCATAATGAGCCTACGAGTTAACGTTGCTGGCAAGGATAAGTGGTTAAGCCACGGATCCGTAGCGAAAGCGAGTCTGAATAGGGCGCTTTAGTCAGTAGTGTTAGACGCGAAACCGTGTGATCTACCCATGGACAGGTTGAAGCTGTGGTAACACACAGTGGAGGACCGAACCCGTTGACGTTGAAAAGTCTTGGGATGATCTGTGGGTAGGGGTGAAAGGCCAATCAAACTCGGAAATAGCTCGTACTCCCCGAAATGCATTTAGGTGCAGCGTTAGTTATAAAGTTATATAGAGGTAGAGCTACTGATTGGATGCGGGGGCTTCACCGCCTACCAATTCCTGACAAACTCCGAATGCTATATAATGTTCACTAACAGTGAGGGCTTGGGTGCTAAGGTCCAAGTCCGAGAGGGAAAGAACCCAGACCATCAGCTAAGGTCCCCAAATATATACTAAGTTGAAAGAACGCGGTTTGTCTGCATAGACAGCTAGGATGTTGGCTTGGAAGCAGCCATTCATTTAAAGAGTGCGTAACAGCTCACTAGTCGAGCGGACGAGCATGGATAATAATCGGGCATAAGTATATTACCGAAGCTATGGATTTACAATTTATTGTAAGTGGTAGGGGAGCATTCTAACAGGGTAGAAGGTGTGTTGTAAAGCATGCTGGACTGGTTAGAAAAGAAAATGTAGGCATAAGTAACGATAATGCGGGCGAGAAACCCGCACACCGAAAGACTAAGGTTTCCACAGCTATGCTAATCAGCTGTGGGTTAGTCGGGACCTAAGGCGAACCCGAAAGGGACAGTCGATGGCCAACGGGTTAATATTCCCGTACTACTGTTAACTGTGATGGGGTGACGGAGTGATGAAAGTGCCGCGAACTGACGGAATAGTTCGTTGAAGTACCTACCTATAAGACCCGCAGGCAAATCCACGGGTTTTGGGGAAATACGATAGTACTCGGCGTCTTCGGACAAAGAGATAGTGCACCTAAGGGCTTCCAAGAAAAACCTCTAAACTTCAGGTTAATAGTACCCGTACCGCAAACCGACACAGGTAGTCGAGATGAGAATTCTAAGGTGCTCGAGAGATTCATGGCTAAGGAATTAGGCAAAATAGACCCGTAACTTCGGGAGAAGGGTCGCCAGCAGCAATGCTGGCCGCAGTGAAGAGGTCCAGGCGACTGTTTATCAAAAACACAGGGCTCTGCAAAATCGTAAGATGAAGTATAGGGCCTGACACCTGCCCGGTGCTGGAAGGTTAAGAGGAGATGTTATCTTCGGAGAAGCATTGAATTGAAGCCCCAGTAAACGGCGGCCGTAACTATAACGGTCCTAAGGTAGCGAAATTCCTTGTCGGGTAAGTTCCGACCTGCACGAATGGTGTAACGATCTGGACACTGTCTCAGCCATGAGCTCGGTGAAATTGTAGTAACGGTGAAGATGCCGTTTACCCGCAGTGGGACGAAAAGACCCTGTGCACCTTTACTATAGCTTAGTATTGACCTTGGATAAATGATGTGTAGGATAGGTTGGAGACTGTGAAGTGGCGTCGCTAGGCGTTGTGGAGTCATTGTTGAAATACAACCCTTTGTTTATCTGAGGCCTAACCCCGCGATTGCGGGGGACATTGCTTGGTGGGTAGTTTGACTGGGGTGGTCGCCTCCAAAAGAGTAACGGAGGCTTCTAAAGGTTCCCTCAGTACGCTTGGTAACCGTGCGTAGAGTGCAATGGCATAAGGGAGCTTGACTGAGAGACATACAGGTCGATCAGGTACGAAAGTAGAGCATAGTGATCCGGTGGTTCCGCATGGAAGGGCCATCGCTCAAAGGATAAAAGGTACGCCGGGGATAACAGGCTGATCTCCCCCAAGAGCTCATATCGACGGGGGGGTTTGGCACCTCGATGTCGGCTCGTCACATCCTGGGGCTGGAGAAGGTCCCAAGGGTTGGGCTGTTCGCCCATTAAAGTGGCACGCGAGCTGGGTTCAGAACGTCGTGAGACAGTTCGGTCTCTATCTACTGTGGGCGCAAGAAATTTGAGTGGATCTGATTCTAGTACGAGAGGACCGAATTGGACAAACCTCTAGTGTATCTGTTGTCACGCCAGTGGCACTGCAGAGTAGCTACGTTTGGAAGGGATAAGCGCTGAAAGCATATAAGCGCGAAACCCACCACAAGATGAGATTTCTTTTAAGGATCGTGGGAGATGACCACGTTGATAGGCTATAGATGTAAAGGCAGTAATGTCATAGTCGAGTAGTACTAATAATCCGTAAGCTTATGTACACCCTTTTCCTCCCGAGCAATCGGGAGGGAGAAACTTTCTAAAAATAAATTTACTTTTCTTTATCTCAGTATGTTAAGATATTGCAGCAAAGCTGCGTTTAAAGTTTGAAGTTTAATGTTACAAGTTGTTAACTTGAAACTATAAAAACTTGAAACTCCTTAAACAATAATCTTAAGGTGGTTATTGCGGCGGGGCTCACCTCTTCCCATCCCGAACAGAGTAGTTAAGCCCGCCAGCGCAGATGGTACTGCAATTATGTGGGAGAGTATGTCGTCGCCTTTCTTTATCCTGAAATTGTTTCAGGATCTATGGAGCCCCAACCTGAAAAGGTTGGGGTTCTTTTTTTTACAACTACCCTCTCTCGCCTAACAGCTCGGTTTGGGGTCAATTGCAAAAGTTGGGGATTAGGCAAAAAGATTAGATAATCTGAACAAGAAGAAATCTATTTTCCTTACTCCTCTAAACTGACTTCTAAAGGCTTTTATTTTTGCATTGAAAGATTCAGCAGAAGCATTGGTACTTCTATTATCAAAGTAGTTTAAGATTGACCGGTAATTGAAAGTTATAGTATTGAGTAGAATATTGAAGTTTTTAAAACCAGATTCCTCTACATTCCTATACCAATGTGCTAGTTTAGTCATCGCAATGTGCTTGTCATTGTTGCTATTGTAGATACCTCGAAGTTGTTGGCTTAGATAATAGGCTGTTTTTATATCTGGATATAGTCCAAATAATAATTGAGCTCTTTCATTTTGATTCTCAGTCCATTTTTCGCGAGATTTATAAAGTGCATATCGACTCCTGGCTAATAGCTGTTTTACAGAGTCACCGTTAGCTAAGAGCTCCGGAATATAGGTTTGATTCTCTCTTTTGGCTTGCAATATCAATTGATTCTCAAAATCCATAGCCTCCCATCGATGTTTAATCCTAATCTCTTGTAAGGCTTCCAGTGCCAGTTTTTGGACATGAAATCTATCTGTTACCTGTGTGGCTTTAGGGAAACATCTTTTAGAGATCAATTTCATAGAATTAGCCATGTCAAGTGTTATTTCTTTGACACAGCTTCTCTTCTTGTAATCAATCTTTCTGATATGTTCTATGACTTTATCTGCCTTTGTTCCAGCAACAATGGCAACTAAGGAACCTTTTTTACCTTTGAACTTCTTGTTGGTTACAATAGTGTAAAGTTCACCCTGAGACAAAGCTACTTCGTCAATTGATAAATGGGTGCCCATATTTTCAGGGTAAACAATCCATTGATGTGCATGTTCTCGTGGAGCCCAAGCATTAAAGGAACTCAGGTGTTTTTTATATTGTCGTTGGAGTTTCTTTCCGTTGACTCCGAAGAAACCACCAATGGTGTGACAATCAGTAGCACTCTTATCTATTAATTTCTTTTAAAAAAGCCGCAAACTCTTGAGTCATGCGGGTTCCTTTAGCAACTAAATTCCAATCTCTTTTAAGAATTTCGCCTGTTGTCTTATTTGTCCAGCGACGTCTTTTTATATGTAGATATACATATTTACCTCTGAGAGGGAAATCCTGAATGGTTATCTCATCCTGAAAGCCCTTTGATACTAGTTCCAGTGTATCAAATTCTTTTGGAGGCTTGGCATTCTCTTCAAAATATAGGTGTACTATTTCTTCTGTGTTAGTAGAAGAAACCACTTCAAAGTGATCTACTAAAAAGTCAGGTAACATGAATTTTAAAAGGTCTATTGGGGGCATCTCTCATTCTTAAGATTGCAAATCTCTCAATTTATTTTGACATTTCCCCCCAGGTTTTGGGATTGATCCGAAATCTATTTTCCTTACTCCTCCACTGAAGACACAACACATAAAAAGAAAACACAAAGCTATTCGTACACCGAAATTATATTGATTCAATTGAGCGTTTTTTCTACTTTCTAATTTCATAACAGATACATTAACATTTAGTACCATAATGCTAGTTTTTTGAGCAGCGAAAACAGCTTACAGTTTGATTCACTTAAATAAAAATCATCATTTTAAATAATCGACAATTTTTAAGGTTTCATATTCTCTAATTTGTATTTCTCTTCTTTGGTAATTGTTTTCCAATCATCTGTTCTAAAAGGAATTGCCGGAAGTCCAGCCGAATTAAATAAATTATTATCTGATGCATCACCAACCCAACCAAAACGGACTGCCACAGGATTGGACACCTTTTCAGTACTAAGCACGACAGTATTGTTATCGATATACGCTTTTGCATTATAAAAAACACCATCAATAGCAGCTATTTCAAATCCTTTAACATCACCATCATTTGTTGCAATCAATCCATCAGCAATATCATTAAAAGAAACTACTACTTTGTCCTCTTTTATCTCAATTGTTTTATAACTTGGACTATTACAAACATTTTTTTTACCGTACAAATTATTCAAAGCTAATCCCGATAATCTATAACCTACATCTTGTTTATTCCTTGGATGTATATCATTAGGATTTCCAATATCTGTAGTAACCACCATAGCGGTATTTCTTAACTTCAAGGTGTTAAACTGCGCCTCCCTAAGCTCAGCCCATGGGCATCCTTCGTTACTATTACCCATTGTACCAAAAGTAGCTAATTGTACATAATAAAACGGAAAATCTCCTTGATTCCATTTAGATCTCCAATCATTTATCAATAAAGGGAATGCCTCATTATATTGAAATGCCCGACTCTCATTAGACTCTCCTTGATACCATAAAACTCCTTTTACAGCATAAGGGATTAATGGATTAATCATTGCATTAAAAGTTAAAGAAGGAAAATCATTTTCATTAACCCTAGCTTTAACCGATTCTATTTGATACTTCCAATTGCCATCTAAAGGAAAAGCAACATTTCCTAAAACCAGTTTTAAATCTTTAGAATCACCATAAATTCCACCATTAGATCCATTATCAACAACTCTAACGGCAATACTATTTTCTCCTTCTTTTAAAATTCCTTTGGGTATTTTATAATTTCGCACAACATCCCAACCTTCAGAATTCCCTATTTGAATCCCATTTACAAAGGCTATATCCTCATCATCGATTTTAGACAGATGCAAACTCGCATTTTCATGCAAATTATCTGCTGTTAAAAATACTTTTTTTCGCAACCAAACTACCCCATCGAAGCCTGGTAAGGTTTTACTTTCCCATGGTTCTGGTTGATAAAGCTCTGACCAAGAAGCATCGTTAAAAGCAGCATTCTTATACACATTCGCATCTAAATTCTCATCAAAGGCAAAACCCTGTAATTTTTCAATCTTCTCATATTCTTTTCTTATCTTCAATTTCAAAAGCGAATCCAAAGCTATTTTTGGCATTAAAGAAATCATTTCCTTAAACTCTTTGCTCCCTTCAAAACCATCTCTACCTATCCATGTTTCAATGTTTGTTCCTCCCCAAGAAGCATTAATCAGCCCTATTGGAACTTTTAATTCTTGATACATTTTTTTAGCAAAAAAATAACCAACTCCAGTAAAATCACCTACTGTAGTGGAATCACATATTTGCCAACCACTTGTTTTTAAATTACTTTGAGGAATAGCCTGAATTTCCTTATCAATTTTCATATGTCTAATAAAAAAATTATCTGCTGCTTCCATTACCTCCTTTGCCCCATCCGACTGCCTTACTGTCCATTCCATATTCGATTGACCCGAACAAATCCAAACCTCACCAACCATAACATTCTTAATACGAACCGTTTTTTTGGCCTTTACTGATAACGAATAAGGACCTCCAGCTTTTTCGGGTTCCAAATACAGAGTCCATTTTCCAGTTTTATCTGCTTTTACTTTTTTCTTTTGGTTATGAAAATGTACTTCAATATTATCATAAGGTCCAGCATTTCCCCATATAGGAATAGAAATGTCCCGTTGTAAAACCATGTTATCGGCAAAGAAATTTGGCATTGAAATCTGCGATCTAATGGGATAAAACACCAATAACATCACTACCAAAGACCAACTATTGACTTTATTTTTTAGCATTTTTTATTTTTTTTCAAAATTAATACACTAAAGTTTGGATTGCATGAGGCAAAATCGAAACTTCGGTTGCTTTTGTCCCAATACATAAATTATACTTCAAACTCTTATCTGTTTTATTCATAACAACGGTCACTACTTTACCATTTTCATTTAAAAAAGAAGTTGTTAATAAAAAACTTTGACTAGACACACTACTGATTCTTTTTGCGTTTTTCCCAATAAACTTAGAAAAATGTCCAATGAAATAATAGGAAGGCGTATAGATTAGCTCACCCGTTTTTGTGTTTCCATGTATTGGAGCGAAACAAAAATTCCCCACATGATTTGGACCTCCATTTTCATCCAACAGGACATTCCAGTCTGTCCAAGCTACAGTACCGTTATTAAAATCATGGATCATGGATTCTCCGTAACGCTCCCCATTTGCCCAAAGTTGCAGTTTTTTATCATCAAATTTCTCTACACAACCTTCGGTAAAAATGAGATTCTTATCCGGATACATTTCATGTACTTTTCCAACATTATCAAACATTGAATCTCCACCACTCCAGCTTTCATACCAGTGAAAGCCAATTCCCCAAACATACTTACTAGCTTCAGGATCATCCAAAATCACATTTGCTCTTTGAGCTATTAGGTCTCTATTATGGTCCCAAACCGTAATTTTTTTATCTCCAAATCCAGCTTTCTTTAGTGTTGGTCCAAGATGATTTTTTAGAAAATCACGTTCTTCTTCTGCTGTATAAATACATGACTCCCAAGTTTGCTTAGCCATTGGCTCATTTTGAATTGTTAACCCCCAAACCGGAATGCCTTCTTTCTGATAGCTGTCAATAAATTTCACATAATAATTTGCCCAAGATTGATAAAATTCCGGCAATAATCTTCCTCCTCTGAGCATATTTTTAGTGTCTTTCATAAAAGCTGGTGGACTCCATGGACTTACATAAAATATAGCTTTACCGCCAGCAGTTGCCATTGCTTTTTTTATCAATGGAATTCTAAATTCTCTATCATGATCGATATTGAACGTTTTTAATGCCGCATCACCTTCATCTATATAAGTATAACTTCCTGAACTAAAATCACAACTATGAATGTTAGTCCTGATCACAGAATACCCAATTCCTTTTTCTTTATCATAATAAGCATTCAAAAATTCTTGTTGACTTTCTTTAGATAATTTTGCAAATACCTCAGCACTTGCATCAGTGATAGCACCACCGATCCCTAGGAATGTTTGAAACATCTTCTTCGGATTTACAAACACACACAATTGGGTTTCTAACGGTTGATTTAAATCTGTAAATTGTAAATTATCTGTTTCTGATAATCTTAAACTGCTATTGTCTGCAGAGGTAAAAACGGTAACTTTTCTATCCTTTGTAGAAAAAGATGCCGATTTTGTTTTATTTTTTTGTTGAGCTAAGGCTAAAAAAGACACCGCCAAAAGTGCTGTTGTGATTATTTTTTTCATGATTGTATTTTATCTTTTTACCAAACGTATGTTGCTACCGATCCTCCATCTAATGAAGTAGTAATCCATTTTCCATTGTATTTAATATTAAACAACTCTGTTCTATCTCTATCGTTTTCCACAACTAACACTTTTTTACCATCAGGAGTTTTAAAAGCCACATTATATAAATTACTATTTAGATTAGTTGCTATTCTAACAGAGCCTGCTGGCACAAACTTAGAAACATGCGCAATGATATAATAGGCTACATTTCGAGTGAAACTGTTGCTCCCATTTATCGTTAAAGCTCCTTTACACGTCGTACATCCACCGGGAGTATTCGGACCAAAGGAAACATCACTAGCTAAATTCCATTCTAATGCTGTTTTACTCCAATTGCGCATGGAACCAATAATTACATTTTTTAAATGCCACTTTAAATCGCCATTGAAAGTTCCGGTTGAAGCGGTATATTGCTCAGTGAAATAGACATTTTTATCTGGAAAAGCATTATGAACTGTAGATAGTGCACTAATGTCGCCTTCGTACAAATGAAAAGCAGAGCCATCAACAAAAGAGCGGGCAGCGGGATCCTTCAAGATAGCAATAGGGTATTCGGGTTTGTTGCAATTATGGTCATAAATTACAATTTTAGTTTTCAGATTTGCTGTTTGAAAAGCAGGGCCTAAGTGATTTTTTATAAACTCAGCCTGTTGTAACGCTTCCATCAACAAACTAGGATTATTTCCGGGATGCAAAGGTTCGTTTTGTGGTGTAATGGCATCTATAGTGATTCCTTCTGCTTTCATTTCTTGGATGTATTTCACAAAGTACTGAGCATAAACGCGATAATACTTTGACAATAAACTCCCACCTATAAAACTATTGTTATCCTTCATCCAAACAGGCGGAGACCAAGGAACCGCCATGATTTTTATATCAGGATTGATTTTCAATATTTCTTTTAACATGGGTATAACATCATCCCTATTTGGAGCTAAACTAAAACTTTCCAGATTAACGTCTGTTTGTCCATTTGGCAAATCATTATAGGTAAAAGGAATCGCATCCAAATCAGAGGCCCCGATACTAATCCTCAAATAACTAACAGAGATTGAGCTATCATTTTTACCAAACAACTCCTGCAGTAATTCGGTTCTCTTTTGGGAATTCAATTGGTTTATAACCTGGGCACTTCCTCCGGTTAAAGTATAACCAAAACCATCGATAGTCTGAAAAGTTTTGGATTCATCAACTTCAATGTTGGGATATGTATTAGACCTTGTACCAAATGCCAAAGCTGTCGATTGTTTTTGCAGAGTTACACTCTGATCCCCTTTAGTCAACCAAAAGTCTACCTGATTTGCAATTGTAGGTAAATCCGGTGTGGAACGAGCAATCTCATTTGATGAAGAACAATTCAAAAACAAGAAGGGCAGAGTTAATAAATAGAGAAATTTCATAGTGTGTTTTTTATATTATTGCTGTTTTTATTTAAAGTCTATTTCCATATCAACAGGCAAATGATCCGAAGGCATCTCAAATCTTTTGAGTTGCTCAAGATGGTTTGTTTTTTTACTTTTAAAATGATTTTTTATTCCTTCGCCTTTTTTAGAAAAAAAAACAACTGTGCATCAGTATAAAATTTAATGTGATTTAAAAATAAAAACATCTATTTAAAATCCTAACCTAATTTCACACATAAACACAAACGAAAAATAAGGTACAAAATCAATGCATTAAGTGTAAAAAAACAAAAGCCTGTAAAACAAAAACAGGCTTTTAAAAACATTAATATCCCGGATTTTGCGTTAACAATGCATTCGCATCTAATTTATCTTGAGGAATAGGCCATAAAAGTCTATTTTGATTAATATTTGTTGCAGTAGGTAATATATTTCCATTACCATCTTTTTGTTTCGATAATACTTCAACTGCTTTACCCATTCGCTTAAGATCAAACCAACGATCGCCTTCAAACGCTAGTTCCATTAATCTTTCTTCAAGAATAACATCAATAGCCTCAGATTGGCTTGAAGCATCAACTGTAGCAATTCCCGCTCTGGATCTCACTTGATTTACCAAAGCGATGGCCTGACTAATATTTCCTAAACTAGCCTGAGCTTCAGCTTTTAGCAATAAAACATCTGCTAATCGGGCAAGATAGAAATTTTGATTCCCATTAGTTTCCCTCATCTTATAAGCAAAAGGATAGTCTACTGATGGCCAATAGCTGTCAGACCAACCTACATTTGCTCTTGTAATAGTTGAAGCTAATCTTTGAGCGTCTCCATTATTTGCAAAAGCCTCTACTAAAGTATGTGATGGAGCATTAAATTTTTTCCAGTCTGTTCCTAAAAACATGAAAGTATTCCAAGCTCCAATTGGACTACTCCATCCGTTTCCATTAACTTCCCAAATTGATTCAGCATTCCCTTCATGAGCACTATCAAAGAGATGATCAAAAGTTGGTAAAAGTGTATATCCTCCACCAATAACCACATCAGAATATTGAATCACTTTTGCCCAATCAGGATTTGGCATCGTAGCATATACCTTTGCAAGGAGCGCATTGGCGGCCATTTTGTTGGCTTTAAATTTATTAGAAGCATCCGGTGCTTTTTCAATAGCGACTTGACAATCGGCAATGATTTGTGCATATACTTCGGAAACCGGTTTTCTTGTTGGAAATAGCGCATTAAATGCGGCGTCAAAATTAGCACTGGAAATTGAGAAAATTGCTTCTTTGGCAATAGGGCAATCCCCCCATAATTGAACAGCTTGAAAATGATTCAGGGCTCTAATCAATGAAGCTTCACCAATCATTTCGTTTTTACGGGTTGCACTTAAATCTGATGCTTGGTCAACAAAATTAATTACTATGTTACAAGTATTAATACTGTTATAAATATCATTCCAATCGCCTTTCATTTGAGAATTGGTAGATAGCATCTGGTACGCTTCATATTGAAAAACAGCCGGATTATCAGCTCCAATATAAGCATTATCAGATTGCCCGTCCCCAATCAAGAAATAATCTAATTGCCAATAACCCGATCCAAAAGTTCCATATACTGCATTCATCCTAGATTCAGCATTTGCTGCATCTTTTATTACAATACCACTATTTAAAGAAGTTGCTTCTTCTGTTATTGGTTCTGTATCTAAGTAATTTGAACAGGATGTCAAAAACAACATCATCACTGCCGCGAATATTTTTAAATAATTTTCAAATAATTTCATAACTATATCGTATTTATATTTTAGAATTAAAAATTGGCTTTTAGTCCAATAATAAAAGTTTTAACTTGAGGATATGTTCCTAAATCAATCCCTTGACCAATTCCTGTAGCATTATTAAATGCTCCTACTTCTGGGTCAAAACCTTTATAGTTAGTTATTGTATATAGATTTTGCCCAGTTAGATATAATTTTATTGAATTTAATTTCCAATTTTCCAATTTAAATTGATATCCAAGCGTAACGGCTTTCAATCGGATGTATGAACCATCTTCCACAAATCGGTCAGAAACGTGCAAAGCACTTGCATCGTTGGCTTTTGGAACATCCGTAATTTGACCCGAAGCAGTCCATCTATTCAAAACTTCGGTTGATTGATTGTTATAATTACTCATCAACGTCAAATCCATTCTTGAGGCATTAAAGACATCTCCGCCTTGTGAACCTGTGATTAAAGCGTCTAAGCTGAATCCTTTATAACTAAAATTATTACTCAAACCAAAGGTGAAATCCGGATTAGGATTCCCTATATTAGTTCTGTCATCTGGTGTTATACTTCCGTCCCCATTCATATCCTTGTATAATAATTCCCCTGTCGCAGGACTTACTTTGTCTACTTTGTAGCCGTAAAAACTTCCTAAAGAACTTCCTTCAGTTAATAGAATTACACTTTCTCCAACAGAAGTTAAATTTTGAAATGGCATTTTTTTAAGTAAGCCTAATTTAACCACTTTATTATCGTTGAAAGAAATATTAAAATTAGAATTCCATTTAAAATCGCCTGTGAAGTTTACCGTATTTAAACCTAATTCTAATCCTTTGTTTTCAATTTCACCGGCATTGTAATAATATGGTTTTGAAAAACCTGGAAAATAGATAATTTGGAGCAAATCTTTTGTGTTCTTTTTGTACACATCTGCCGTAAATTTGATTCTATTATTGAATAACCCCAGATCCAATCCCAGGTTAATATCAGTAGCTGTTTCCCATTTCAAATCAGGGTTACCTATTTGATCTAATGTTGTAGCATTGGTCGAAGGATTTGTATAATTCAGATCAAAGCTTGAATAAGCTGGTAATCCGGATAAATTACCCGTTTTTCCCCAACCACCTCTAAGCTTTAATTCACTAATCGTACTTGCGTCTTTCAAGAAATCTTCATTGGAAACAATCCAAGCGGCAGAAACTGCTGGAAAAAAACCCCATTTATTATCTTTTGCTAATTGAGAAGCACCACTTTGTCTGAATACTCCATTCAGAATGTATTTATTTTTAATGTTATAAGTAGCTCTTCCAAAATAAGAAAGACTTCTTACCTCGTTTTCCCTATTTTCAAAAAATTGATTTTTAGCAGCATCAAAATCATAGCTAGTTTGATCAATAGAAAACCCAGTTCCAGAATTTGCAGCTTTCGTATAGCTATTTTTCTGCATTGACATCCCCGCTAATAAGTTTAGTTCAGAATCATCAAATTTCAATATATAGCTTAAAGTGTTTTCAAAATTCAGATTATTATTGTTCACTATCGTATTACTACCTCTTCCCTTATCAGAATTAGGGTTATTGTCTCCATTTCTTCCCCACACATTACTATATGGATCAACAAACTGAACATTATAAGATCTAGTATAATCTAACGACAGCATTGGCTTCCAAAGCAAATTGTGTAAAATATTAACATCAAAACTAATACTGCTTAAATATCTATTGACAGCTGTAGTGTTTTGTCTTGACAATAATGAAACTGGATTTTCCCAGCCTGATTGATACGGATTTTCGGCATACTGACCATCTTTATAACCATCTTTATAAGATCCGTCAGTATTTGTTTCTCTAACTTTCAATTGAGAGCCAAAAATAGGTAAAAATGAAGGCGTAACTAAAGCACTCATCACAGCACCACCTTGTCCTACACTATTATTATCACTAATATATGAGCCATCCGATTGAATAACATTCATGCTAACATCGGTTTTCAACCAAGAATAAAGATTGGCATTCACATTTATTTTTCCTGAAAATCTGTTATATTTTGATGGATTTATTATCCCTTCTATCATCTGATATCCTAAAGCCCCATAGAATTTTATTTTATCAGTACCTCCAGCATAAGAAAAATTATAATTCTGATCAATTCCGGTTCTCAAAATTTCGTCTTGCCAATTGGTATTTATACCTACGTATCTTGCATCATTTGCAGTTGTTAAGTAACTTGGATTAATTTCATTTAGCAATGTTTTATAATCTGTCAAATTTAAAACATCTACATTGCTAACTGCTTTTGACAAACCCAAATAAGAACTAAACTGAAAATCATTCTTATTTGATTTTCCTCTTTTAGTTGTAATAATCACAACACCAGCTGAACCATTAACCCCGTAAATGGCGGTTGCGGTGGCATCCTTTAAAATGGATAAATCCACAATATCTTCTGTGTTTAAACCAGAAATATCTTTTGTCTGAATTCCATCTACAACATATAAAGGTGAGTTTTCAGAATTGATCGAGCTCAGTCCTCTAATCCTTACATCAAAACTTGCTCCTGGTTTTCCTGAAGTTTGAATAACATTTACCCCTGCTGCATTACCTTGCATTGCTTGAGCAACAGATGAAATAGGGCGATCTTCAAATGCATCTGACTTAACCGTAGAAACTGCATTTGTCGAATTCTTCTTCTTCTGAGTTCCATAACCTACATTGATCACAACCTCTTGTAAGGATTGTGACTCGGCTTGAAGCCTTGCATTGATGACAGTTCTCCCGTTAATGCTTTCCATAATGGAAGTATACCCCATGTAACTAAATACCAAAGAACTGCCAGAAGCAGCCTTTATTTTATAATTCCCTTCTCTATCCGAAGTTGTTCCCTTAGAGCTTCCTTTGATTAGAATGACTACTCCTTCAATGGGTAATCCGCTCTCGTCATATACTTTTCCGCTTACAGTGAGCTCTTGTGCTTGTGAGTAAACTGAAAATAGAATAGATAAAAGACAAAAAATAAATGATTTTGTAAATTTCATATTTCTAAGAATTTTGGTTAATTAATTAGTAATTCAAAGCAATATTATTACATTTATTTTTAATTCCATTTTTTATTTTTATTACAAAAACACATCAAAACAAATTTCAACACTAAACAAAAACACATCAATTAAAAATTAAATAACTATAAATCAATTATTTACAAATTAAAAAAACATGTTATTAAAATGTTAATAAAAAAACAAACACTACATTTATAAAAAAAACATACTTTAGTGTTAATTCCCAGACACTTTAAAAAAATAAAGCCATCATTAAACGATAAAAACTAATTTAAGTACTAATCCGTATCTCATTTTTCAATTCAGCTATGACATTAAAAAAACTTATTCTTTATTTTTCTTTTCTTTTAATTCCGTTGCCAACATTGGTCTGCCAAGTAAAAAATATTGGCTTACCTGAAGTAAGAAATTATAAAAGAACTGATTATAAAGGCGAGCCACAAAATTGGAATATTGACCAAGACAAAAATGGCAACTTGTATTTTGCCAATGGAAAAGGCTTACTACAATTTGACGGTTCTACATGGCGCAAATACACATTACCAAATTCAGGTTTGATAAGAAGTTTTAAAATTGATAAAACCGGTAAAATTTTCGTTGGAAGTTACAGTGAATTTGGGTATTTCAAACCCGACTCAAAGGGAAAGCTAAACTATTATTCTTTGTCCAAATTAATAAAAAAGACCCCTACTAAAATAATAGATATCATCTGGAAAATACACATCCATAAGGAATCCGTGATTTTCCAGTCCTTTGCCAGAGCCTATATCCTCAGGAATAACAAACTAGAGATACTAGATGCCCCTAACCGATTCCAATTTTCATTTCATGTAGACGACAGAATCTATTTTCAAGATATTGAAAAAGGCATTCTTGAATATAAAAATGGAAATCTCTATCCATTACCGGGAACAACTCTTCTAAATAATAGTGAAATTTGGGGAATCCTTCCTCTTCCAGACAACAAACTATTAATTACAACACTAGAGAAAGGCCTCTTCCTGTATGACTTCAAAAAAATTATTCCATGGAATACTGATGCCAACACTTTTATTAAAAAAAACAGCTCTTTAGGAGGCACTGTGATCAAAGACAAATTCATTGTTCTCAATTCTGTCCTAAATGGAGTCATCATCTGTGATACTAAAGGTAAAATAGTACAACATATCAATCATAAAAAAGGACTTCAAAACAATACTGTGCTCTCTTCTTTTGTAGACAGCAAAAACAATTTATGGTTAGGTCTTGATAACGGCATAGCGTTTTTAAATGAGAATTCTCCTTTTACCTATTTCGGATTCAGCTACGACATCAGTACCGTTTACGCATCAGTGATACACAAGGGCAATCTTTATGTTGCCACTAACAGAGGTCTTTTTTATCATTCTTGGCATACTCCGTTCATGGAAAAAAATTTCGAGCTTGTAGAAGGCACAATAGGACAAACATGGGGTATACGAGTTATTGACAATGAATTATTATGCGCCAATAATAGAGGAGCATTAGTCATTGAAGGGGGAAAAGCAGTTAAAACACTAGACAACAAAGGATATTTGGATTTCAAAAAAATCCCGAATCTCTCTAATTATATGATTGCCTCAAATTATAATGGCTATGCCGTATTTAAAAAAACATCAAACGGCTGGCAATATCAAAACCAAATAAAAGGGTTTGATAAATCATCTAACAATTTTGAACTAGACAGCTCCACTTTATGGTTCAAAAAAGATGAATTAGTTTATCAAATGATCTTATCATCAGATTTAAAAAAATTTGAATCTATCAAAACCCATCAAAACATATCAAATGACGTCAAAGGCATTGGAAGTATTCAACGTATAAAAAATACTGTCTATTTTCAAACTGACAATCATTTTTACAAATATTCAAAAGAACAAGAGTCATTTTTTTTAGACAAAAAAATGTCATTACTTTTCAAAAATATTCCTCGAATCAATTCCTTAACTGAAGACACTTATGGCAACTACTGGTATATCTTTAATGAATCTCTGGGGGCATTAATGAAGCATGAAAATGGAAGTTACAGAAACGTTGTTGCACCATTTTTTAATCTTACCGGAAACTTGGTCCACAACTATACTTCGATCAACGCCATAGATCCCAAAAACATTTTTATAGGTTTAACAGACGGTCTAGCACATTATGACTCTACACTGCCAAATAATTTTGTTACTAAGCCTAACGCTTTTATAAGAAGTTTTCACTTCACAGGCGAGGAACTAATTTTAGAAAATGGACAAAGTAAAATTGAAAAATATAAAATTCCGTACGCTTCTAATCATGTAAAATTTACTTTTTCATCACCTACTTATGAAAATCTTGAAAATGTGGAATTCTCGTATAAACTAGAAGGATTCGATGAGGCGTGGAGCAATTGGTCTACCGTTTCGATGAAAGAATACACTTATCTAAAAGAAGGAGACTACAAAATGAAAGTAAAAGTCAGAAATAGCTACGGGATTCAATCTGAAGAAACCACGGTCGCATTTACCATTTCGCCACCATGGTACAGGCATTTCTTAGCTTATATTCTATACTTCTTCATTGTTGTAGCAAGCATCTATTTTATACGTGAAAGAATTAAAATTAAAATTCGAAAAAACAAATACTACGAAACCCTCGAACAACGAAGATTGTATTTAGAAAAAGAATCAAAAATCAGACAGGAACAATATGACTTAGAAAAAGAAATTGAAAAATTGAAGAATGACAAACTTCAAATTAAAATCCTGGCAAAAGACAAAGAATTAGTGAGCAGCTCTTTGCAAGTAGCTAAAAAGAATAAAATTTTCAATGGTATCATCAATAACCTGAAAGAAATTAATACTGACTCTTTTGATGAAAACACAAAATTTAAGTTCACTAAATTAAATAAAAGCATTGTCAAAGAAGTAAATACGGATAAAAGCTGGAAAGATTTAGAAAAACACATCAAAAATGTACATTTTGACTTTCTCAAAAGATTAAAAGAAAAATATCCTACAATATCTCCACGAGAAATGGATCTGTCGACCTATTTATTAATGAACATGTCTACAAAGGAGATTGCTGAGATTATGAATATTTCAAGCGGAGGTGTAGAACTAGCCCGATACAGATTGAGAAAAAAACTAGAACTTAATAAAAAAGAGAATCTCGTGGGCTTTTTGATGAGTATTTAAAAAAACAAAAAAGCCATCAAGCTAATGCATGATGGCTTTATATATATTATCTATCCTAGAAAATCTAGCGTTCGTTCCAAAGCCATTCCTCTCGAACCTTTTATTAAAATAGTACTTTCTTTATATTTTGTCTTAGCTAAATCAGCAGAAAAATCTTCAAATGTATTATAAAATTTAAAGTTGAGTTTTTCAATTTTACTTGCATAAAATTCAGAACCTATAAAACAACACTCTGCTTTTTCTTCATCTAAAAGCATTTGAACTATAGCTCGATGTTCCTGTTGACTTTCTTTTCCTAACTCAAACATATCTCCTAAAATCATAACTTTATTTGGATTCTTGAGTTGCAGAAAATTTACAATTGCCACTTCCATACTGCTGGGATTTGCATTGTAAGCATCTAAGATTATTTCATTTGAACCCTTAGTCAACAGTTGAGACCTATTATTTTCTGGTATATAATTTTCCAAAGCCTCCTTAATAGACAAATCCTCTACCCCAAAGTATTTCCCTATAGCAAGTGCCGCATTCAGATTATTAGCATTATAAAGCCCAATTAAATGCGAAGAAATAACAGTCTCATTATAACAAACTTCTACAAAAGGATCTGCCTTTATTGAACCTATACTTACAGCCACGTTATCCCTTTTTACACCAAAAGAATAAGTCCTCAATTTTATTGATCTCTCAACTTGAATAGGATCTTCCATATTAATGAAAGCTAATTTATCATTCTTGGAAAGATAGTCATACATCTCACTTTTGCCCTCAATAACTCCCTGCACACCACCAAATCCTTCTAAATGTGCCTTACCAAAATTAGTAATATAACCATAATCTGGCTGGGCTAGTTCGCACAAAAATTGAATTTCTTTTTTATGATTAGCTCCCATTTCTACAATCCCAATTTCAGTATTTGAATTAAAAGACAGTAAAGTCAAAGGAACACCAATATGATTGTTAAGGTTTCCAACAGTAGCTTTGGTCTTATACTTTTTAGAAAGTACAACTTGAATTAATTCCTTTGTAGTTGTTTTACCATTACTCCCTGTAAGTGCAATAATAGGCAGTTTAAGATATTGTCTATGAAACTTAGCCAATTCCTGAAGAGTAATTAAGCTATCTTCAACTAAAATAGTTCTCTGATCAATATAGTAATCTTTATTATCAATTATGACAAATGACGCTCCCTTATCTAAAGCTTCTTTTGCAAAAGTGTTAGCATCAAAACGTTCGCCTTTTATAGCAACGAATAATGAATTCACTTCAATTTTACGCGTATCGATTGAGACCGACTGGCATTTTAAAAATAAACTATGAATGTAACTGATATCCATTTCAAAACGATTCAAAAAAATAAAAGCCCTAATCAAAGGGCTTTATTTTATAATTTAATTAATTTCTAGGTGATTTTCTTTTTTCAGCTTTTGGACCTACTCTTGACATTGCACATCTAAATCCGATATAATCTGTAGCCATATCTTGAGGGAAATACCTTCTTTGAGCTGGATCCAACCAATAAGCTCTGTCTCTCCAAGATCCCCCTTTATAAACTCTTACCTTATCATTTATTAAAGTAGTTCTCTTACTTGACTTATCATATTTTCTAACCATTAACCCTAAACTGTCAGTTGTAACATTATGTTTAGGCGAGTTATACATATTTTTATCAGTCGTTGCTTTGTCATTTTCAGACTCAGAAGATCCGAAATTATAAAACTTAGACGATTGTTTGTCACCGTCTCTGTAACCAATATTATCACTCTTATCAAAATTCTGTCTCAAATAAGTTTCTTGCTCATCAACTGGAACTTGTGCAATTTGACCAGGAAAGTTTCTCGCAATTATTTTTCCATTACTTAATGTGTCATACTTGATATTATCTTTGGTAACAATCTCTACTTTACCGTCTTTTCCTATTTTATTTTTGGTATAAAGATTCCCTCTAAAGTAATTGAAATCATTTGCTTCATTATCGATTACAGGTCTGTATACATCGGCAACCCATTCTGCAACATTTCCTGCCATATCATACAAACCAAAATCATTAGCAGGGTATTTTTTAACCGCATTAGTTATATCAGCTCCATCATCAGACCAACCTGCTATACCTCCGTAATCACCATTTCCTTGCTTAAAGTTAGCCAATTGATCTCCCTTATTCTGTCTTTTTCCAGAACGAGTGTAACCACCAGACCAAGGGTATTTCTTTTGCCCTTTATAAATATTGTATTCTCTTTGCCCTACATCTGCTGCAGCTGCATATTCCCACTCAGCTTCTGTTGGAAGTCTATATTCAGGTAAAATAATTCCTGAAGAACGTTGCGCATATACATTTTTTTGTTCAATTACAGCACCATCTTTTCCTGTTTTAGGTTTCTTTCCAACTCCTTTTTTCAGAACAACTTCTTCATTCCCTCCGTAAGTCATCGTTGGGGCATTCAAATAAGTTTCTGTACTAAAAGAACTTTCAGCAGAAACATCATTTGTTTTTGCATTCTTTTTAAGATAACCGTTCTTTTCTAATATCGCCTCGTTAACACGATCTGTTCTCCATTTACTGAATTCAACTGCTTGAAGCCAATTAACACCTACAACAGGATAATCAGCATAAGAAGGATGTCTTAAATAATTATTAGTCATCGTCTCATTATATCCCAATCTATCTCTCCAAACAAGTGTATCTGGAGATGCGCCTTCATAAATATGCTTATAGTTATCTTCGGTTGGAGGGAAAACATTTTTCAACCAGTCCAAATATTCCAAATACATAAAATTAGTCACTTCAGTCTCATCCATATAAAAGGACTGGACATGCTGCTGTGTTGCAGTATTGTTCCAATCATGCATTACATCATCCTCTACTTTACCCATAGTAAAAGTTCCGCCTTCGACGAAAACTAAACCTGGACCCGCAACTTGTTTTTTATTAGCTGAAGCTTTTTTACTGTCAACATTCCAACCAGTAGCCCTAGAAGCACTTTTTGAGCTGGATTTCTTACTACAACTGGCTAAACCAACCATCAGTAACATTGATAACATCAATCGTAAAGCCATAATTTTGTTTACTTTCATACTCTTTTGGGGTGATATTTTAAGTGGCGCAATATAATAATTAACCATTAATTTGCAACACCATTCTAGATTATTTTAATCTGATAACTTGTATACTCTACAGCATACAAAACAAACGCAAATTTATACTTTTTATTATTTATTTACATATCAAATGGTAATTTTTTACATATTATCAAATTTCTTTTAACAAGTAAGCTTCAGAAAATTTCTTCAATTAAATCAAACCTCTACTTCTTGATATTTTAAAACCAAATAGAAAAACAAAACAACTATTGGATATCAGCTTAATTAAACAAAAATACACCTCTCGAATAACAATATTAATCCAAAAAAGAAGTTATCAATTGATATCCTTTAAATGTATTTAACCATACTAAAAAAAGCTATTATTTCATTTTATTTCCTTTAAAACAACAAAACCTAAGAACTATATAACAGTTAAATAACTATATTTGTTCAATGAACACCTAATCATAATGAGAAAACTAATACTCTATACAATTTGTTTGTTTTCATTTTCTTTTATCAAAGGACAAGAAAGAACAATCAATCCCGCAGTACCTTTCTTAATGGTAGCTGCCGATGCCAGAGCCGCGGGTATGGCCGATATTGGCGTTGCAACTTCTGCAGATGCTTTTTCTCAGCAATGGAATCCAGCAAAATATGCGTTTTCGACTGAAAAACAAGGCCTTTCCATAAGCTACACTCCCTATCTTACAGATTTAGCAAACGACATCTCTCTAGGGCAATTAACCTATTACAATAAAATTAGTGAACGAAGCGCCTTTGCAGGAAGTCTACGTTTTTTTGGCTTTGGCGACATTGAGCTAAGGGAAAACGCATTTGACGACCCCAGAACCGTTTCTCCAAATGAATTTGCCTTAGACGGATCTTATTCCTTAAAATTAAGCGAAAAATTCTCCATGGCCGTTGCGGGTAGATACATTCGTTCCAACCTAAAAGTGATATCAAATGATGGTGACGCATCAGCTGCAAATTCATTTGCAATAGATGTAGCCGGTTTTTACCAATCAGAAGAAATCGTTTATAACAGTTTCAATGGAAGATGGAGAGCCGGATTTAACATCCAAAATCTTGGTCCAAAAATTAGCTATGACAATGACGAAATAAGTTCTAATTTCTTACCAGCTAATTTAAAGATTGGAACCGGATTTGATTTCATACTAGATGACGCAAATAAAATTGCCTTGAATCTTGAATTTAACAAACTACTCGTCCCAACCCCCCAGAATTCAGACATAAATGGAGACGGAACAATTAGCGGACCCGATGAACTTGCCTTACTAAACAAAAACAAGGCCGATTACAAAAAAATAGGATGGGCTTCCGGAATCTTTAAATCATTCGGAGACGCACCAGACGGATTCAAAGAAGAATTACAAGAAATTACATACGCCGCAGGAGCCGAATATCTTTACCAAGATTCATTTGCCATTCGCGCAGGCTATTTTCATGAAAACCCCTCAAAAGGAGCGCGAAAATATTTTTCACTTGGCGCTGGATTTAAATACACTACAATTAAGGTAGACGTTTCTTATTTATTCTCGGCATCCAAAATCCCAAATCCATTAGAAAATACTTTGCGTTTCTCTCTTACTTTTAACTTTGGAGACAAATACGATCAATATTAACACCTTACAAAACAACATTAAAAATCCAAATTTCAACATTATGAAATTTGGATTTTTTTACTAAAAAAAGCACCTTTAAATGAAAGAAATATCCATTGTTAGCAAATTCTCAGTTTATGAGTCAACATCAGAATTACCAAATGACATCCAAAACCTCATGGAAAAAGCAGTCAGCATTAGAAAAAAAGCATACGCTCCTTATTCAAAATTTAGAGTAGGAGCTGCCCTTCTTTTAGACAATGGAGAAATTGTTTTAGGTTCAAACCAAGAAAACGCAGCCTATCCTTCGGGACTTTGCGCAGAACGTGTGGCTATATTTCAAGCGGGCGCAATTTTTCCTGAGGCAAAAATCATAAAAATGGCTATAACAGCAGCCTCCGACACCAACAAAACAATTGCTCCTATCCCTCCTTGTGGAGCCTGTAGACAATCTGTCGCCGAATACGAAACTAGGCAAGAATCTCCAATTGAAATTTATTTTATGGGGGAATCAGGCGAAATACATAAATCAGCATCGTTAAAAAACTTACTTCCACTTATGTTTGACAAAAAGTTCTTGTAAAAAGTCCAAAAATTAGCTTTTAAATTTTAGTTCTAAGTTGGAATGTCTTATTTTTGCGGTTCGCAAATTTGTGGGAGGAAACTATTTTGCGTCATAGGTACTAGTTGATAACACAATAAAACTTTAGCAAAAGAACAATTGAGATGAAAGAAGTTACAAAAGAGGTTTATTTAAAGTGGTATGAAGATATGCTACTTTGGAGAAAGTTTGAAGACAAACTTGCTGCACTATACATACAACAAAAAGTTAGAGGTTTTCTACACTTATACAACGGTCAAGAGGCTGTACTTGCAGGTGCGCTACATGCCATGGACTTGACAAAAGACAAAATGATTACTGCTTATAGAAATCACGTTCAACCAATAGGAATGGGTGTAGACCCAAGACGTGTGATGGCTGAACTTTTAGGAAAAGTTACCGGTACATCTAAAGGTATGGGTGGATCTATGCATATCTTCTCTAAAGAGCACCGTTTTTACGGAGGTCATGGAATCGTAGGAGGTCAAATCCCTGTAGGAGCTGGATTAGCTTTTGCAGATAAATATTTCGAAACTGGCGGAGTAACAATGACCTATTTTGGTGATGGAGCTGCACGTCAAGGTTCGTTACACGAAGCTTTCAACATGGCTATGCTATGGAAACTTCCTGTTGTTTTTATTGTTGAAAACAATGGTTATGCAATGGGAACTTCTGTAGAAAGAACTGCCAATCATACTGATATTTGGAAACTTGGATTGGGCTATGAAATGCCTTGCGGTCCAGTTGACGGAATGAACCCTGTGAAAGTAGCTGAAGCAATGACTGAAGCTATCGACAGAGCACGTCGTGGTGACGGACCTACTTTCCTTGAAATGAAAACATATCGCTACAGAGGACACTCTATGTCTGATGCTCAATTATACCGAACAAAAGAGGAGGTTGAAGAATACAAAAAAATCGACCCTATCACTCAAGTGTTGGATGTAATCAAAGATCAAAAATACGCTACTGAAGAAGAAATTGAAGCGATTGACCAAAGAGTAAAAGACTTAGTCGAAGAATGTGCAACTTTTGCAGAAGAATCTGATTACCCACCAATTCAACAACTTTACGACGTAGTATACGAACAAGAAAACTATCCTTTTATACCTCATAAACTATAATCAATATGGCAATTAAAATAACAATGCCTCGTTTGAGCGATACTATGACGGAAGGAACAGTAGCAACTTGGCTAAAAAAAGTGGGAGATAAAGTTTCAGAAGGAGATATCCTAGCTGAAATTGAAACTGACAAAGCAACAATGGAATTTGAATCCTTCAACGAAGGGACCTTATTACATATAGGTATTCCAGAAGGAGAAACTGCTCCAGTAGACTCTTTGCTGGCAATCATAGGAAAAGAAGGAGAGGACATCTCTTCTTTAATAAGTGGAGATTCGGCTGCTGCTCCTGTTACAACTGAAGTAAAAAAAGAAGAAGTTGCAGTAACTGCAGCTCCTACAAGCACAACACTTCCTAAAGGAGTCGTAGTAGTAACTATGCCTCGTTTAAGCGACACAATGACCGAAGGGACTGTAGCCACTTGGTTGAAAAAAGTAGGGGATAAAGTTTCAGAAGGAGATATTTTAGCTGAAATTGAAACCGACAAAGCAACAATGGAATTCGAATCCTTCAATGAAGGAACATTATTATACGTAGGAATCGAAGAAGGAAATACAGCTCCAGTTGATAGTCTTTTAGCTATCATTGGACCTGCAGGAACAGATGTAAGCGGAATCGCTAGCAATTATTTAGCTGGAGGAACTCCTCAAGCCGCTCCAGTTGCCGAAGAAGCTAAAGCTGCTCCAGCTACAACTTCGGCTCCAGTGACTCAAGAAGCTCCTGCAGACGGAGGAAGAATCTTAGCTTCTCCATTAGCAAAGAAAATTGCTTCTGACAAAGGAATCCAATTAACTCAAGTTAAAGGTTCTGGAGAAAACGGACGTATCGTAAAAAGCGATATCGAAAACTTCTCTCCCGCCGCCGCTCCACAAGCTGTTGCTGCTGCTGCCAAAACTGAAACTGTTGTTGCAGCTGCACCACAAGTTTTTGTTCCAGCAGGAGAAGTTTATACTGAAGAAATCAAAAATTCACAAATGCGTAAAATCATTGCGAAACGTTTGGCAGAATCTTTATTCACTGCACCACATTACAACTTAGTTATAGAAGTAACTATGGATGAAGCAATGAAATCTAGAACAACTATCAATAGCGTTCCAGATACCAAAGTATCTTTCAACGATATGGTAATCAAAGCTTGTGCTTTAGCATTGAAAAAACACCCAAAAATCAACTCGCAATGGAAAGAAGATGCTATCATCATCAATCACCATGTAAACATTGGAGTTGCCGTAGCTGTTGAAGACGGATTAGTTGTTCCTGTATTGAAATTCACTGACGCTATGAGTTTATCTCAAATTGGCGCTAGTGTAAGAGATCTTGCCGGAAGAGCTAAAAACAAAAAACTAGGACCACAGGAAATGGAAGGAAGTACTTTCACTGTTTCTAACCTAGGAATGTTTGGAATCACTGAATTCAACTCTATCATTAACCAACCTAACTCTGCTATCCTTTCAGTAGGAGCTATCGTAGAGAAACCAGTGGTTAAAAACGGACAAATTGTTGTAGGAAACACAATGATGTTATCTCTTGCTTGTGACCACCGTACTATCGATGGAGCAACTGGAGCACAGTTCTTGCAAACATTAAAACAATACATTGAAAACCCAGTGACTATGCTTGCATAAGTACTGATTCAATATAAATCTAAAACCCGTCTCGTATAAAACTTGACGGGTTTTTTGTTAATTTTTATTCTTCTCCTCAATCCACTTTGACATGTATTTAGTACTTCTTAAAGTATGATGTTGCAGCAATTCACCCATAAAATTATTTAGGCGATGCTGCTTTATATTCGAAACTAAAAACTCCATTTGCTTAGCAAAATCATCTTCAAACAATGTTCTCAAATAACGTTGCTTAATTATTATTGAACCATTTTTTTGAGCTTGAAGCCAAATCTCTTTATCATGATACAATCCTACAGCTTTGTTAGCAAAAACTTCCGGCATATCTTCCACAAAACCATTCCAAGGTAAATTGGCCTGCATCGATTCGGCTCCAATAGAAGTCGTGACAGATGGCGTTCCACACTGCATTGCTTCTAATAATTTTCCTTTAATTCCGGCGCCAAAACGCAAAGGCGCTAAAACAACTCGGGATTTTGAGACCACGGTATTGGCATCATCAGCGCGACCTTGAATCAAAAAACCTTCTTTAACATTATTTAATTGCAATACTTTTTGAGATGGATAAGCACCATAAATATTTAAAACTGCTTCTGGCAATTGTTTTATAATTAAAGGCCAAATGGCTTCTTTTAAATATTGAACCGCATTCCAATTGGGTTCGTGATAAAAATTACCAATAAAAACAAAATCCTTTCGTTCTTCAAATGAGGCTAATTCACTCAAATTTGGCATTTCATAAGAATTTAACAAAAGAGGCAAATAATACAACAGACTATTATCTATTTTAAAAACAGTCGCCAACAACTCCATTTCATATTCCGAAATTATCAAAGATAAATCGCAACGTAAAATACTAGCGATTTCTCTTTTGGCAACTTCTTCAACTAACAAATCTTGAGTTTGAAAACTTCTCTTTTCTTTAAAAGTTTTTTGTCTTGCTAATCGCAAACAATGCAAATCTTCGGTATCTAAAATTCGCAACGCATCGGGACAATTTTCCGCAACCCGCCATCCAAATTGTTCTTCCATCATAAATCGATCAAATAGTACAACGGAAGGATTTAATTTTTTTATAAAGTCGTCAAAACTGGAATTATTTAAAGCTATAGCAACTTTTTCAATTCCAAAATTATTGAAATCAATCATATACTCGCTGTCCTGAGCCGGGCTAGTAAAAGTGACTTTATAACCTTGTTCTTGAAACAAAGAAATCAACTGCATCATCCTGCTACCTGCCGCCGAAGAATTGGGCTCAGGCCAAACAAAACCAATTATTAAAAGCGATCGCATCTGATATATACCATTAAAAAGTTATTCCTGCAAAATAATGGTATTTCAACGGCAATTCCTTCATTTATAATAAAAATCAACAAGAAAACACTAATTTTGCTGCAATTAAATTTAAGGATTATGTTAGGATTAAAATTAGCAACAGACCCAAGATGGGTGAATATAGTAGAATCGAATATCGAGGAAATTTTGACCGATCACGCTTGGTGCGAACAAAAAGCCGCTTCTAATGCAATTAGTCTTATTACGCAAAATTCTGAAAAAGAAGAATTAGTTACTGAGCTAATGATTATTGCTCAGGAAGAAATAGATCATTTCAAAATGGTTCATGATCTTATCAAAGAAAGAGGACTTATTTTTGGACGAGAACGTAAAGACAGTTATGTAAACGAACTTTTTAAATTCATGAAAAAAGACGGAAGTCGCAACGATGCTTTATGCGAACGTTTACTATTCTCGGCTATGATTGAAGCCAGAAGTTGCGAGCGTTTTAAAGTCCTGTCAGAAAACATCAATGATCCTGAATTAGCTAAATTTTACCGCGATTTAATGATTAGTGAGGCGGGACATTACACGACCTTCTTAGGGTTTGCTAAAAAATACGCTGATAATGTTGACGTTGACAAACGTTGGAAAGAATGGATTGACTATGAAACTTCCATCATTGTAAATTACGGTAAAAACGAAACCGTTCACGGTTAAATTCTTTTTTATCAAAACCCATTTTATATATCTTCTAAACAACAACAGCCTTTATGTCATCGAAAAAAAATATTTTCTTTAAAACCCTGAAATACATAGGTTTCTTTCTTGCAGCAATACTGGTTTTAATGATTGCAACTCCATATCTTTTTTCGGATAAAATTAATACGGAAATCAAAAAAATTGCCAATGAAAAACTAAACGCAAAACTAGATTATTCCACTTCTAATGTGTCTTTTTTTCATCATTTTCCATCATTAACAGTAACATTAAATGACTTTAATCTTAACGGTTCAGCGCCCTACGAGAATGAAAAATTAATTACTGCAAAAGAAGTCTCATTTGGGATAAATATTTCAAGTCTTATATTTAGCAAAACCGTAAAGATTGATGAAATTTTCTTGTCCAAATCTTTTATTAATGTAAAAGTAAACAAAGATGGATTTGCTAATTACAACGTTTATAAAGCGGAAACAAAAACAACAGAAAAAAAACAAGAAGACAGCGCTTTAAAATTAGAAAAAATTGTAATCGAAAACAGCCAAATCGTTTATGATGATTTATCAACTAAGCTGCATTTAGACATTTTTGGATTTAATTACTTAGGAAAAGGAGATTTGAGTAAAGCGGTTTTTGATTTATACTCCAAAGCAAAAATTGACAAACTGAATCTTCTGTACGAAAATGAACCTTATTTGATGAACAAAAAGGTAAATGCTGATTTAATTACTAAAATAAATACTAACTCACTTTCGTTACTTTTTGAGCAAAACGATTTAAAAATAAATGATCTTCTGGTAGATTTCAAAGGTAAATTTGATTTCCTCAAAGAGGGTTACAACATGGATTTTATTCTGAAAGCGGTCAACAGCAATCTGAATGATCTTTTCACCGCCTTTCCACCAAAGTACATCACCTGGCTTAACAAAACGGACTTAAGAGGAAAGACTGACTTTCTTTTAACGTTAAAAGGAAATTACATTGCTTCAGCACAAATTGCTCCTGAACTTAATCTCGATTTAAAAATAAAAGAAGGTTTTGTAAACTACAATAAGAGCACAACACCGGTAACGAATCTAAATTTAGATTTTTCGACCAAATTACCTTCTCTAAATCCAGAACTTCTGATTGTGGATCTGAAGAATCTATCCTTGAATATTGACAAAGACTATTTAAAAACTAAAATCTTTAGCAAAGGAACCAGCGTTCCTGAAATCGATGCTATTCTAGATACTAAGATCGATTTAGAAAAACTAAACAAGGCAATTGGAATTCCTGATTTAGAACTAAAAGGAATGCTAATTGCCAATGTAAAAGCCAAAGGAAAATTCGATCAAAAAAACGGCCTTTTTCCTGTAACAGATTTTGAACTTAACTTAAAAAACGGATATCTAAAAACAAAATACTATCCAAACCCAATTACAAATATTGAAGTTGTTTCAACTATTTCCAACCCAAAAGGAACCTTTGATGATTTAAAAGTAACTACAAAACCGGCACAATTCACTTTTGAAGGTAATCCCGTTTTTGTAGAGGCTGATTTAAGTAACTTCAACGATCTCAAATACGATATTGCAGCCAAAGGAACCTTAGATATTGGTAAAATCTACCAAGTTTTTTCTCAAAAAGGTCTCGATGTTAAGGGTTTTATTAAAGCCGACTTAACTTTGAAAGGAAAACAAAGTGATGCCAAAAAAGGGAATTATTCAAAACTTAAAAATAGTGGAACGTTAGAAATACGCAACATAGAATTAGCTTCTGAATATTTGCCAAAAACATTTCTTATCAAGGAAGGAATTTTTAAATTCAATAATGACAAGATGCGTTTCAATACTTTCTTAGCTTCTTATGGTCAATCTGATTTTAAAATGAATGGCTATTTACAAAATGTATTCAATTTTATTGCTTCAAAAAACGGCGTTTTAAAAGGTTTTTTTACCCTGAATTCTAAATACATTAATGCCGATGAATTCATGTCGAGCACTGTAACAAATACAACCGAAGTCAACCAAACAACCGCAGAAAAAGGTGTTATCGTAATCCCTACTAATCTTGATTTACAATTTCAAGCCAATGCGCAAAAAATAGCCTTTAACGAACTTAAGATCAAAGACGCTAAAGGAACATTGAAAATGAAAAACGGCTCACTAAGTATGCAAAATACCGGCTTTAACTTGATAGGTTGCAATGTTGCTATGGATGCCAATTATAAAAGTAACACTACTAAAAAAGCGGAATTTGATTACCATATTAAGGCAACTGATTTTGATATCAAAAGAGCCTATAACGAAGTAAAACTTTTTAGAGAAATGGCAAGTGCCGCTGAAAAAGCGCAAGGAATTGTATCTTTAGACTATAATCTAAAAGGCAGACTGGATGCAAATATGGAACCGATACTTCCCTCTTTGGCTGGAAGCGGAGTGATTTCTGTAAAAAACATCAAACTATATGGGATGAAAATGTTTAGTACCGTGGCTAAAAAAACAGAAGTTGACGAAATAAAAAATCCAGAAATAAACAAAGTTGACATCAAGAGCTCCATCAAAAATAATATAATAACATTAGAAAGATTCAAGTTTAAGTTTGCCGGATTTAGGCCAAGAATAGAAGGAACAACCAGCTTAGACGGAAAACTAAACTTAAAAATGAGATTGGGACTACCTCCTTTAGGAATCATTGGCGTACCATTGCTTATCACCGGAAACAAAGACAATCCCAAAGTAAAAATAGGTCGGAAATCAGAGGATTTGGAAGAAACAGAAGATAGCTCAGATTAATTTTTACTCTAAATCAGGAATATAAACAATCCCTTTTACTGTTGTAAAATAGAAATTAATACACTTATAAAAAATGGATGCTTTTTGAGCATCCATTTTTTTATATTAAATAACCGTTACAGACTTTTAATCACAAACTCACTGCGTCTATTAAGCTCGTGTTGTTCCTCTGTACAAGATTCGCTTGGTTCACATTTTATAATCTGAACGCTTTCTCCATATCCTTTTGCAAAAATTCTCGATTTAGGAATTCCTTGGCTTATGAAATATTCTCTTGTTGATTGTGCTCTATTGGAAGAAAGATTCATATTATACTTCGAATTTCCTCTATTATCCGTATGTGAACCTATTTCGACAACCATTTCGGGATATTTCTTCATCAGCTCAATAACACGATTTAAAATTGGTTTTGACTCTTTTCTAATGTACCATAAATCATAATCAAAATAGATTGGGTCAGTTTTGATAACGAGGCGATCTTTGACTTTTACTACGTCTTTTTCGGCAGCAACTATTTGCTCAACTTTTTCTTTTTTCTTTATTTCCGTTACCTCAATTTCTTTCTTTGCGGCAATTTCTTTTTCTTTTTTAGCTTTTAGAGCCAAGGCTAATGCTTCTTTTTTCTTTTGTTCGGCTTCCGTCAATTCCTCATTTTTCTTTTTCTCTTGCGCTAGTTGTTCTTCCTTTTTTATAGCCGTCATCGATCGTAAAGCTAGTGCAACTACATTACTTTTATTTCTTTCTTTAGCAATTCTAACCGTTTTAGAATCTTTTGTATAATTTTCTTTGGATGCAAAAACAGAATAAGCAGTTTCACAATCAGCATTGAAACTAAATTTCCCGTCATTTGAAGTTAAAACTCTCTGAATTTCGACTTTATCCGAATTTTGCAAAACTACCAAGGCATTAACCAAAGGAAGCTTTGTATCCACGTCTGTGACAACTCCTGCAATAAATTGCTTGCAATCTTCAATAAGCAATGGTTTGGTTTCTTTGAGTTCATAAATATCATCATTCCCTTTTCCTCCTAGTCTATTAGAAGCAAAGAATCCCAGTTTAGAATCAGAATCAATATTAAAAGAAAAATCATCATAACCGGAATTTATCGGAAGTCCAATGTTTAACGGGGCCGAAAAGGAATTATCCTGTATTTCCGAAACAAAAACATCCAATGATCCATATCCTGAATGACCGTCAGATGAAAAATATAATTTATTGTCTTTTGAGACAAAAGGAAACTGTTCTCTTCTATTGGTATTTATTTTACCTCCTAAATTTATTGGATCTCTATAGGACGATCCTACTATTTTAACGCTAAAAATATCAAATGAGCCTAAGGTTCCAGGCATGTCTGAAGAGAAATACAATGTTTTTTCATCGCTGCTCAACGCAGGATGCTCAACAGAATAATCGTCACTGTTAAAAGGAAGCGACACAATATTAGTCCATTTTCCATCTACAAATTCGGCCTTAAAAATACCTAAGTTAGAAATCTTGTCTCCATTCTTAGCTCTTTTTCCGCTTTTATAATTATTTCTGGTAAAGTAGATTGTTTTACCATCTTTAGTAAAAACGGAATTCGCCTCATGCATTGAAGTATTTAATTCATCCGATAAATAATTCACAATAGAATCTCCTGATTTTACATTTTCAAATGGAATTACAAGTAAATCCAGATAAGGTTCGTTATTCCATTTATACATTTTATCAAATAAACCAACCTTCTTTTTTACTCCTGAAAAAACCAAGTTCTGATCCACTCTCACTACCCCAAACTCAGAATTTTCGGTATTTAACGCAAGATTCTTTATTTCGAATCGGTTTCCTATTGCTGATATATTTTCAAGTACTTTAATTTCTTTTTCAAAAACGGCTAGGGCTTGTTGATTATTTGATTTTAGCAATAAATCGCGGCTAACTTTATTTGCTTCTTCATAATTTCCTGTTGCTTTCAAAGTATTTGAATACCTAAAGTAATATTCCTCTCCCAAATCATTACTAAACCTCGAAATTAGTCGACTGTAGAATCTTTGTGCATTTACATAATCATTGGTGAAATAATAGCAATCTGCCAGATTTTTCAATGCTTCAAAAGAACTATTTCTCTGAATATATTTTTCATATAAGGGAATGGCCTCACTATAATAAGTTTTGTCAAAAAAGCGTTTGGCCCTTTGCAGATCTTGTCCTTGGGCTGATATAAGTTGTATCGAAAATACGACGATGAGGAGAAATATTCTTTTCATATTTACTTTTTTAGAAAAACCTCGGTGATTTATCATACCCTTTACCTAATAAATCTAAATTAAATAGCACAAAAATTTCGTGTGTCCCCGAATTAAATTGGCCCAGATTAGAAATAGTATAATCATAAGCGTAACCCACTCTGACACCTGGAGTAACTTTTATGTTCATCAAAGCACTTACGGCATCGTCAAATCTATAAGATGCGCCAAATTCAAATTTTTCATTATACAAAACATTGGCAGAAAGATCTAAAGTTACCGGAGCTCCTTTGACAAACTTCGACATAAAAGCAGGTTTTAACTTGAATGAATCCGACAAGGTAAATACATAACCTCCGGTAAAAAAAGCATGTATGTTTTCTGAACCATAATCACTAATGCCTGAACGCTTTTCGATGTGTTTTGAATTAAGTAAATTGGGAGCAGATAGTCCAACATAATAGTCGTCTGTAAAATAATAAGCCCCAACACCAATATTAGGTTTTAAGAAATCAATATCCTCAAATGCAAAATCAGGTGATGTACTCTCAAACTTAAAACCGTTAAAATTAGTTTGCATGGAAGTAAGCCCTGCTTTTAGTCCTAAAGAAAGTCTGTGATTGTTATTAAATTGAAGTACGTATGCAAAATCTGCTGAAAAATTATTCTCTTTTTTGGCTCCATCTCCAATATCATCAGAAATCAATGAAAACCCTAATTCAACTTTATTATTTACTGGCATGTGTCCAAAAAGAGTCATCTTTTTTGGGGCTCCAACTGCTCCAACCCATTGCGTTCTATATAAAATACCTACATCTAACATAGACTGTGCTCCGGTGGCATAAGCCGGATTTACTACACTCATGTTGTACATGTATTGTGTATATTGTGGATCCTGTTGGGCGGAAGCGTTTATCATAAAAAATAAAAAACTTACAAACAGTATTTTTTCTCTCATTTGAAGATTATTTTAAAGTAATAAAATCGATTATCGACTTAAATAAAGCTTACCTTGTTTAGGAGCTTTATTCCCTTTGTTATAATTGATAATATAAAAATAGACTCCATTTGGAGCAAATCCATCGATCCCAATTTTATAATCAGAATTTTTTCCATCCCATTCTGGCTTATTTTTATTGCCTTTGAACATTAAATTTCCATATCTGTTATAAATTTCCAATGCATAATTTGGATATATAAACTCAATTCCAGTAATTTTAAAAGTATCATTTATCGCATCACCATTTGGAGAAAAACCATCAGGAATAAAAAAATCAGGGGTTTCGTCACAGTTTGAAAGAGATACGGTTACAATCAAAGCATCCGAATAACAACTTGTATCATTTGAATAATCGAATCCATAATACGTAAAACCATCTATAAGTAGTTCTGTTGATGCTATCAAATTACCATTTTCAGCTGCATCATACCAAGTCAAATTACCATTTGTAGCAGTCTTATCTGTCAAATTTTGAATAGTCGGATTATCTAATCCACAGAAACTTTCTCCACCTTGGTTTAACACTGGTGCTTGCGTTTCATTAATTTCAACAATCGCAGCAGCTCTTGATGATTCGCATCCCGTGGACAAATTTACCCCCTTAACATAATAGGTTCTAGACACTAGAAGAGTCCCAGCATTTAAAACCGTCGTACTTGATACTGAATCGAACCATTGGTATTGAGTACCATTTGGGACCAAATCAGCAATTGTTTTTTTGTCGTTTTTACAAAATTCAAAATTATTCGTAATTGGAAGACTCGGAAGAATATTAATTGCAAAACTCTTGTTTCCATTAGCAACTGAGGTTCCACAGCCGTTAGTATTATCTATTAAATAGGTTATTTCAAGACTTGTTACTCCTATATTGAGGGAAGTTGAAGGAATTGTAAAACTGGCTTTACCTGAAGTAACAGCTAATGGCATTATCTGATTAAGCACTGTGTTACTCTCACTTAAAGTGTAATTGATAGTAACATCAGTCAAATTACCTAAGCCTGAAAGTGACACCAAAATAGGCTCACCTTGACAAACATCTTTGATCTCAAAAGTAAGATTTGCAACATTAGGTAACGCTTTAACAATAAAAGTTTTAACCAAATTAGATGTGTTAGTACAACCCGTATTTATATTCCTGATTTTCAAAATCGAGATTGTTGTGTTACCAATAGCTGGAATTAAAGCGGATGGAATACTAAAACTTCCCATTCCATTTGTGACATTAAAAGTTAGTTGCTGTAAAGTTGCTGAATTGCTACCCGATAAATTATAATCAATAGAATAATTCCCATCAGTTAAATTAGTATTTCCGGAAATTTCGACTGCAGCATCTGAACCCTTACAAACATCTACAATGTTAAGTGTTGCTCCATTAATTTTGGGCAACGGGTTTACATTCAAAATATCCGAAAGATCATCTATAATATTAGTACAAGCCCCCAGACTTGTAACACTAGTAATCTCCTTTATACTTACAGTGTAAGCACCCACTTCCGGAAAAAAAACTCGATTAACATTTGTTGGATCTTTGAAATCAAATACTAAAAGCCCGTTATTAAAATCAGCTACTACTGAATTAGTAAAAATCAATCCCATTCCAGCAATTTCATACTTCACCAAATAGCTTCCATTTGGAATATTCTGGCTTAGCTGATTCACTTGTGTTATTACAGCGTTATACTTTGCCGTGGAAATTTCATTTTCACATATGTCTGAATTCACTACAAGTGTTGCTCCGGTAAAATCAAGCTGTTCTTCAATAATAATACTTACATTAGATTTCTTTTCGTTACAAATTGGATTTGTTGGCAAAACAGTATAAGTAAAACTATATACTCCTGCTCCCAGAGTATTGTATATGTTCTTAATATCAACTGATGAATCACTAGGATCTGATAATTCATTACTATTTATTTCTGTCCAAATACCATTTGCATCTTCACCACTCAATAAATCATTCAAATCATAATTTGTGTCAAATGTAGCCTTGTCAGAACTACATAATAAAAGTGTTGAGGGTATACCAGGCTCAGGGACTCTAAAAACTGTTACATTAACAGTAGAAGATTGTGCAGGACAAGTTCCTATTGCCGGAACTGTATAAGTAAAAGAATGCGTGCCTAAACCCGCTTTCTTAGCATCAAGCAAATTATTATTAAGTGCTCCAGTCCCATCATTATCTGTCCACACTCCATTAGATTGTGGGCTCAAAAAATTCCCATTAAACCCTTGAAAAAGATTAAAACTAAGATCATCACTGCAAGCTGAAACGTTAGGGCTGGATATACCGGAGTAAGCTCCAATTGTGACTGTTATAACTGAAGAGTCTTTACATCCTAAACCATTGTCAACAGTATAAGTATAAGTATAAACGCCACTTTTTTTGACTTTTTGAGCATCTAATATTCCTGTACTAACATTTAATCCACCAGAAAACAAATTATCTTTCCAGATTCCTCCAGACTCATAAACACCTAAAAGAATATTAAGATCAATATTTTTATTAGCAGGATCCGGTATATTACATACTATTAAAGTATTATCATTACCAGCGCATTGTGCATTTAAAACCCTTGAAGAAAGAAATAATATAATAAAAATAACATATGAATAACGAACCTTTAATCTGAAAAGTATTTTTAGATCCATAGACTTATCTTTAGTTTAGTTCAAAAATAAACTAAAAAAAACAGATTAAATCCTTTATTTTCACAAAAAAACAGAAAATATCATAAAAATACAACCTCATTAATCTTAATACAAATATTAATACGGAAGAATACTTACATAAATTCGGGATCAAGTGTAAAAGTTGGGGAGGAAATAAATAATTCTGAGCTTTGTAAAAAAAAAAACACTCTTCGGAAAATTACATAGAACTCTTAAAACTTATACTTCCTGAATTAATTCTAGAACACTTTGATTTAGTAAACACCAAAATAGAACAAGAGAAAATGCATTTGTTTTTTGAAGAAAAAAATACACCTCTAAAAGAGCATAATAACCAGCAACTTATATCTAAAGGATTCTTAAATGAAGTTACTATCCAAGATTTTCCTCTCAGAGATAAATTCATTTATCTTCACATAAAAAGAAGACGTTGGACTGACAAACAATCTCAAGAAATCATTCAGCGCAATTGGAACATCGTAGCACAAGGAACCCGCATGACTCAAGAGTTTGCGGCTTTTTTAAAGGAAATTAATAGATACTAAGGCAAACGATTGTCGTACTATTAGCTTTTTCTTTGGTGTCATTGAAAAAAAACTACAACGACAATATAAAAGACATCTCAGTAATTTTTCTACCTAGGGACAGCGTGAACACGCCGAAGATTGGTTACTGTTTCCTTAAAACATGGGACATCATTTGTTTATAGACGAAGTGAACTTATCGATGGATGAACTCTATACGATAGTTACCAACAAAGCAGCTAAAGGCAAGAAAGGATCTATTCTCGCTATTATTGCAGGCACTAAATCAGAAATTGTCATTAAGCATTTGCAAAAAATAGATCTAAAAAAACACAATCAAGTTACTGAAATCACCCTTGATATGGCTAATAGCATGAAATTGATAGCTAAAAAATCCTTTCTAAAGGCAATACAACTAATAGATCGTTTCCATGTTCAAAAACTGGCATTAGAAGCCATACAAGAAGTTCGAATTAGACTAAAATTGGAGGCTCTGGATCAAGAAAATACAGCCATAGTAGAGGCTAAATCAAATAAAACGCCATTTTTTTTCAAAAGAATTTTCTAATGGTAATACGGTCAAGCAATTACTCACTAGAAGCCGGTTTCTGCTATACAAAAGTCCAAATAAATGGAGTGAGAGTCAAAAAGAAAGAGCGGCAATAGTATTTGCTGAATATCCAGAAATTAAAATAGTTTATTCCTTAAGCCAAAAATTACGTAAGATATACAATAGTAGTATAGATAAAGCAGTTGCTATCAAAAAATTAGCACACTGGTATAATGATATGCAGAACTTAGGAATTAGAAGCTTCAATACCATTATGAACACTATAAAATCAATTACAAGGGATCAATCCCAAAACCTGGGGGGAAATGTCAAAATAAATTGAGAGATTTGCAATCTTAAGAATGAGAGATGCCCCCAATAGACCTTTTAAAATTCATGTTACCTGACTTTTTAGTAGATCACTTTGAAGTGGTTTCTTCTACTAACACAGAAGAAATAGTACACCTATATTTTGAAGAGAATGCCAAGCCTCCAAAAGAATTTGATACACTGGAACTAGTATCAAAGGGCTTTCAGGATGAGATAACCATTCAGGATTTCCCTCTCAGAGGTAAATATGTATATCTACATATAAAAAGACGTCGCTGGACAAATAAGACAACAGGCGAAATTCTTAAAAGAGATTGGAATTTAGTTGCTAAAGGAACCCGCATGACTCAAGAGTTTGCGGCTTTTTTAAAAGAAATTAATAGATAAGAGTGCTACTGATTGTCACACCATTGGTGGTTTCTTCGGAGTCAACGGAAAGAAACTCCAACGACAATATAAAAAACACCTGAGTTCCTTTAATGCTTGGGCTCCACGAGAACATGCACATCAATGGATTGTTTACCCTGAAAATATGGGCACCCATTTATCAATTGACGAAGTAGCTTTGTCTCAGGGTGAACTTTACACTATTGTAACCAACAAGAAGTTCAAAGGTAAAAAAGGTTCCTTAGTTGCCATTGTTGCTGGAACAAAGGCAGATAAAGTCATAGAACATATCAGAAAGATTGATTACAAGAAGAGAAGCTGTGTCAAAGAAATAACACTTGACATGGCTAATTCTATGAAATTGATCTCTAAAAGATGTTTCCCTAAAGCCACACAGGTAACAGATAGATTTCATGTCCAAAAACTGGCACTGGAAGCCTTACAAGAGATTAGGATTAAACATCGATGGGAGGCTATGGATTTTGAGAATCAATTGATATTGCAAACCAAAAGAGAGAATCAAACCTATATTCCGGAGCTCTTAGCTAACGGTGACTCTGTAAAACAGCTATTAGCCAGGAGTCGATATGCACTTTATAAATCTCGCGAAAAATGGACTGAGAATCAAAATGAAAGAGCTCAATTATTATTTGGACTATATCCAGATATAAAAACAGCCTATTATCTAAGCCAACAACTTCGAGGTATCTACAATAGCAACAATGACAAGCACATTGCGATGACTAAACTAGCACATTGGTATAGGAATGTAGAGGAATCTGGTTTTAAAAACTTCAATATTCTACTCAATACTATAACTTTCAATTACCGGTCAATCTTAAACTACTTTGATAATAGAAGTACCAATGCTTCTGCTGAATCTTTCAATGCAAAAATAAAAGCCTTTAGAAGTCAGTTTAGAGGAGTAAGGAAAATAGATTTCTTCTTGTTCAGATTATCTAATCTTTTTGCCTAATCCCCAACTTTTGCGCATGATCCCCAACAACTTCGAGGTATCTACAATAGCAACAATGACAAGCACATTGCGATGACTAAACTAGCACATTGGTATAGGAATGTAGAGGAATCTGGTTTTAAAAACTTCAATATTCTACTCAATACTATAACTTTCAATTACCGGTCAATCTTAAACTACTTTGATAATAGAAGGACCAATGCTTCTGCTGAATCTTTCAATGCAAAAATAAAAGCCTTTAGAAGTCAGTTTAGAGGAGTAAGGAAAATAGATTTCTTCTTGTTCAGATTATCTAATCTTTTTGCCTAATCCCCCAACTTTTGCGCATGATCCATTACAAGTCCATTTTGAACTATTTTGAAAGAAGAAGCGCAAACGCAGCTTCAGAATCTTTTAATGGAAAAATAAAAGCATTTAGAAATCAATTTAGAGGCGTGAAGAATATTGAATTTTTCCTTTTTAGGCTAACTAATATTTTTGCTGCTCCACAGGTTTTTGTATTGATTCTAGAAAACGGATAAAAGTATAATCCTGAAACAAAAAAAAAACTCCTTAATTTCTTAAGGAGTTTTTTGTGGGCGATGAGGGGTTCGAACCCCCGACCCCCTCGGTGTAAACGAGGTGCTCTGAACCAGCTGAGCTAATCGCCCTAAAGCAATTTAGTAACTTTCGTTGCCGTTATTGCGTGTGCAAATATACGCTAGTTTTTCGCTTTTGCAAAACATTTTTGAAATATTTGATTGTTTTTTTTAATCAAATTTATATCTCGTTGAATTTTAGTTTATTGTGATTAGGGGAGTGTCTAAAAAATAAATGACTTCATTGTTTTTTGGGTACACTTTTCTTTATTTAACGACTTCTTTTGATAATGTAGGTTCGTTATAATAGATGTAATCCCCATGAATCCCTGTAAAAGCCATGTTCATTTGAGTCATAAATGCTTTTCGGTCTTTTTCTTTTGGCCAGGCGGTATTTATTAATTCAGTGTGTTTATCATTTGATTTTTCTAAGTCAGCAAGTGAATCATAAAAAGAGGCTTCCATGAAATCCCTGCTATCTGAGTCCCATAAGTGACGATGCGGATAATAGGCTTTTATATACGGGTTTTACTTCTTCTTGGGCTCTCATTTCAGTACCCAATAGGAAAGTTGCAATTAACATTCCTAATACTAAAAATTTGTTCTTTTTCATGATAAATCTTGTATTTAATGATTAATTAATTAAAATCAGTATTAACTTTAAAATGCTGACAATTAATTGTAATAAATAAAAGTTTTTTTATTAGGAAAAAGACAAGGATAAGTTAGATGCCTTTGTTTATAGGTAATTCAGCGACTACAAAGGTACTTCCGCCAATATAGATAAAATCACTTTCTGTGGCAGTATTCTTAGCGTGGTTGTAAGCTTCAGTGACTGAAGAATAGCAGCTGCCATTAAGTCCGTGTTTTTTTGCTTTCTCTGATAAAATGGAAGTATCTAATCCTCTAGGGATGTTGGGTTTGCAAAAATAATAAATTGCTTTCTTTGGAAATAAAGGTAGGATTTCGTCCAAGTCTTTGTCATTAACGACGCCTAAAACGATATGTAAAGTGTCAAAAATTTCGTTTTGTACTTGATTCAATACTATTTCTAGGCCGTCTTTGTTGTGGGCGGTGTCGCAAATGATTTTTGGTGAGTTACCTAATTGTTGCCATCTTCCTTGGAGTCCGGTGTTTTTTACGACTTGCAAGAGTCCGGATGTGATGTTTTTGTGAGCTATTTTAAACTCTTTTTGATTGTTTAAAACAGCAATAGTTTGAAGTACCGTTTTTTTATTGTGTACTTGATAATCACCAACTAAATCAGAAGGGTATATTTCGTTAATCAAGTCTGAAGCAAAATAGATTTCCGAATTTGTTTCTTTGGCTTTCGCCAAAAAAACGGCTTTAGTTTCGGGTGTATATTGGCCTATAACGACAGGAATAGCTGGCTTTATAATTCCCGCTTTTTCGAAAGCCACCGCTTCTAGTGTGTTTCCTAAAAATTGGGTATGGTCTAATCCGATGTTAGTGATAACCGAAACTAAGGGTGTGATTATATTTGTGGCATCGAGTCTTCCGCCCATTCCGACTTCGATAATAGCGATATCGACTTTCTCTTTTGCAAAATAGGCAAATGCTAATCCAACGCTCATTTCGAAGAAACTAATGTCATTGGATTCGAAAAAAACTTTGTTTTGATTAATAAAATCACAAACAAAATCTTCTGAAATTTCTATTCCATTTATTTTGATACGTTCTCTAAAATCTTTTAAATGAGGGGAAGTGTATAAACCCACTTTGTATCCTGCTTCTTGAAGTATAGAGGCTAGCATGTGAGAGGTAGATCCTTTGCCGTTTGTGCCGGCTACATGAATGCATTTTAGGTCTTTCTGTGGGTTACCAAGATGATTGATCAGTAAATGAGTGTTTGTTAAGTCTTTTTTATAAGCAGATGCGCCCTGAAGTTGGTACATAGGGAGTTGCTTAAACATCCATGCTGTTGTTTCTTGGTAATTCATGATGTGTGTTGAAATTTTGAAAATGGATAAGAATTTTCAAATGTATGCTATTCTCCTAATTTAAAATTAACTGTTATAAAACCAATTTGGGTCTCGGGAGCTTTAGGATCCGGTTGCCATTTGTATTTTCGGGCTGTTGCCAATGCGGGTTCAATCAAACAAGGGTTAGTGTTTGTTGTTCCTTTGGTGTATTTGGCGGCGATGACATTGCCATTTCTATTTACGGTAATTTGTACGACAACAGTTCCAAATTCATTGCATTTTTGTACTTCTTTCCCTCGACTGCTTATTTGTCTTCCGTTTAATCCCCAGCCGCTTCCGTTCCCGCTTCCGCCTCCTGAGCCGTAATAGCTGTTAGCATAAGGGTTACCGTTTAAGCTCCCTTTGTCGCCAGCCACATTATCATTGCCTTCACCGCCTTGAGCTTTTCCGTCAGATTTTGGGCCGTTTATTAAGCTCGATAAAGCGTCAGATGTGCTTTTGGAGGGTTTTGGGTTTTCTTTTGGCTTGGGTTTGATTTCCTCTTTTGTGGTTTCTTTTTTGGGCTGCGTTTTTTCTGTTTTTTTCATCACCACAGCCTCTTCAATATCTTGGGAGAGTACGTTGTCGTCTGCAGCTGTAGCCTGTTTCGCAGCAGCAGCTTTAGGGGCTGATTGAATGGCTTCTGTAGGTTGAATGTTTCCTGATCCTTGCTCAGTGGTTCCGAAGTTAATGGCAATACCATTTTCAGGTGGTGGATCTAAAGAAGTTAATCCTAAATAAAAGAACAAAACCAATAGAATCACAAAAATAATTGATGTGATTGCAAACGATTTTTTTTCTTCTTCTGTTTCTAAATATTTCATGTAGAATAAATCTTTTAAGGGAGTTGCAATTATTTAGGTCTTACTGCTAAAACAACCTTGATTTGATTTCTGTTTGCAATGTCTAAAACATTTACCGCTTTTTCGATTGGCACTCCTTCTTCGGCTCTTAAAATGATAGCTTTGGTTTTGTCAGCTGAGAATAAGGACAATAATTTAGATTCCAATTCAGTTTCTGAAACGGGTTCTTTGTCAATGAAAAACTCCAGTTTTTTATTGATGCTAACGGCTATGTTTTTATTGCTGTCTGTTTTTCCTTTGGCTTTTGGTAAGACTAAATCTAAGGCATTTGTTGTTACCATTGTTGATGTTAGCATAAAGAATATCAGTAATAGAAATACGATATCTGTCATGGATGACATGTTGAATTCGGGGCTAACTTTATTTCTTCCTCTTAAATTCATAATTAGGCTGGGTCATTTAATAAATCTAAAAAGTCAACTGCATTGGCTTCCATTTGGTGCACAATCTTATCCGTTTTTACAACTAAATGGTTGTAGCCTACATAAGCAATAATTCCTACAACAAGACCAACTACTGTTGTAGTCATGGCGGTATAAATTCCTTCGGAAAGTGCTCCCACTTCTATTTGTCCACCAGAGCTGGCCATTTTATGGAAAGCCTGAATCATTCCAACTACTGTTCCAAGGAAGCCTGTCATGGGTCCGGCTCCAGAAATGGTAGCGAGCATGCTTACGTTTTTCTCCAGTTTGTAAATCTCTAGTTTTCCTGCATTCTCTATCGCAGTATTGATATCATCTAGGGGTTTACCAATTCTTGAAATTCCTTTCTCAATCAAGCGGGCAACAGGTGAATTAGAATGGGCGCAGGCAATTTTAGCGTTGTCAATGCGTCCGTTTCGAATATTTTCTCTGATTTGTCCCATGAAATTCACATCAATTTTTGAAGCCGAATTAATAGCCATAAGTCTTTCGAAATAAAGGTATAATGCAACAAATAACATCAGGGCTAAGGAAATCATGATCAGCTGACCGGCTAATCCTCCGCTAGTTAATAATTCAATAATGGATAAAGTTTTTTCAACTGGGACAGCATCAACTAAACTTTCTTGTGCAACAGCTAGGCTGTCTGCCTGTAACAATAGACTCATAGAAATTTTCTTTATTATGGAAACGCTAATATATTATAAAAATTGCTATTTCTCTAAGATTAATATAGTCAAGAAAAACTAATAATTTTTGAGGTTGATTGTAGCTATAAAAAAAAGTCAGTTTGATGCCTTCGTTACAAAACGACTGCGTCAAACTGACTCCTAATTAATGAAACTATAAACGAAATGAATGTTTATAATTAAGGATTGATTATACTAGCTGTTTCAAAGCAATTTCAAAAGCAGTAGCGCTAATGTTTGTTTTTGAGCTGTTCAAATCGTGAGCTTTTTGAATGGCGTTTTTAATGATTTCCGAGGTGTCTTGGAAGATAGCCTCATCGGTCATTTGTACTTTCTTTTCCATAAAATAAGCAAAAACTCTAGCCATTCCGCAATTAGAAATGAAATCCGGAATCAAACTTACTTTGCTGTCTACATTTTCCATAATCGGGCCAAAGAAGATTTCTTTGTCGGCAAAAGGAACATTGGCACCACAGGAAATTACTTCCAGCCCATTTGCGATTAGGCTGTCAATTTGAGACTGGGTCACTAATCGTGAAGCGGCGCAAGGGGTGAATATTTCGGCACCTATTGTCCAGATTTTTTCATTGATTTCTTCAAAAGGAATCATGTTTTCGGCAACAAGTTTGTTTCCGTCTTTGGCTAGGAAAAGGGCTTTTATTTCTTCAAAAGTATAGCCGTTTTCGTTTATTAATCCTCCGTCGCGGTCGATAATACCGATTACTTTTGCTCCCATTTCGGCAAGATAGAAAGCGGCAGCTGAACCTACATTACCAAAACCTTGAACGATTGCTTTTTTACCTTTTACATCACCTCCATAAATGTTGTAGAAATTACGCACTGCTTCAGCTACACCAAAACCCGTGATCATGTCAGCAACAGTATATTTGCGATATACATCAGGAGAATATTTTGGGTTTTCAATTACCTTAACCACACCTTGACGTAATTGACCAATTCTATTGATTTTATCAGCTTCGGTAGGCTTAAAGTGTCCGTTGAATACCCCTTCCTGCGGATGCCAAACCCCACATTCTTCCGTCATCGGAATCACTTCGTGGATTTCATCTACATTCAAATCGCCACCTGTACCGTAATAACTTTTCAATAATGGAGAAACAGCTTTATACCAACGTTGCAATACGCCTTTTTTTCTAGGATCGTTTGGGTCGAAATTAATACCAGATTTAGCACCGCCAATTGCTGGTCCAGAAACGGTGAATTTTACTTCCATCGTTTTTGCCAAAGATAAAACTTCATTCATATCTAATCCTTTTCTCATTCTTGTTCCGCCACCGGCAGCACCACCACGAAGCGAGTTGATGACAGTCCATCCTTCGGCTTCTGTTTCGGCATCTTTCCAGTTAAAAATGATTTCAGGTTCTTTATTTTCGAATTTCTTTAATAAATCTTTCATTTTTTGCGATATGTTTAATTTTGACAAATATAAAAAATAGTATAATGCGAAATGTGTATTTAAGATGTTATTTCACTTGACAGGGTTTTCGGGCTTTGATTACTCGATTTAGCAGCTTCAATGGCAGCAGAAATTCAACTAGAAAATTTACTTTTTTTGAACAGACAGATTAATAAATACCTAATAAATTATTTTTGAGGGTTTCATCTACTGGCTTGTCTGAAAGCCAAATGCCAAATAAGGCTTTTTTGAAATCAATTCCGGGAATTTTCCCTTTAAGCACGTCATTTTTATATACCCAAACCGAGGTGTCTATAGGGTTGTAAAAAAGATTAAAAACATCATTTTTCACTATTTCATCACTAAGCATATTCTTGAAAGCTTCGATTTTAGGTCTTAAAGAGTTCAGATTAGGGCCTGTAGATTTTTCAAATCCTGCATTGAAATTTCTTGTCAGTTTCCCTGATGAAACTAATGACGAGGTAACGTGTATTCTTATAGACATTTCGGTGTCGCTTTCAATTATATAATTGGCATCTTGCGAAAGTTTTGATAAGTAGAGGGCTTGTACATAAACTTCGACCCACATTTTAGATCTGCCTCCAACTCCGTTTAGTGTCAGGTTTTTATTTTGTATTGTAAGTGTTCGAGGAACAATGACTCCGTCAATTTCTACTTGAGTTTGTGCAAATGCAGAATAAAATGGGACAAATAAAAGTAAAGTAAGCAGTAATAAAATTTTCTTCATGATATTTTGTATTGAATTATTTTGGGTAAAATTAGCTTTAATTACTATATTTCATAGTCAAAGAAGATTAGTTTTCATGTTAAATACTGTTAACAGCGAGTTTTTTATATAGGAACTGTTTTTATTTGAAAAAATAGTTTACTTGTGAAATTACTTTATAAGGTGCTTGTTATATTTCAAAATAGAATTTTTAGGATTAGATTGTGGGATGAAACTATAATAAATTTATTTTTTTAATGGGCTTAAAAACATGTAGGTATAGTTTTACTTTCTGTAATTAGATCTTTTTGTTTTAACTGGTCAAAAGGCTGTTGGATTAATGAGATTAAGCGAAGATCCTTACATGTTAACGATAACGATATAGTATAATGATTTTGTTGTATTAAATTCATAAACTGAAATTGGTAATATCATAAAAAAAAAGTATTTTTGGAGACATTTTTTGAATAAAAACAGAGTTAACTTGAGTATTGCAAGACAATATTTAATTTTAAAGTAAAAACTAAGCTAGTAATTTGAGCTCCCATGCCATGGGTTTAACCAATTGTTTTTGATGAATTTTGTTTTTGTTTGAAGAGTTGTAGTTTTAATAGTATAAAATATAGATACAAATATGGATTTTAATCTAACTGAGGAGCAGTTGATGATACAACAGGCTGCTAGAGATTTTGCTCAAAATGAATTGTTGCCGGGAGTGATAGAAAGGGATGAGCATTCTAAATTTCCAACGGAGCAAATAAAAAAAATGGCTGAACTTGGATTTTTAGGAATGATGGTTGATCCTAAATATGGCGGTTCAGGATTGGACAGCGTTTCTTATGTTTTGGCGATGACCGAAATTGCTAAAATAGATGCTTCGGCTGCCGTGGTAATGTCGGTAAACAATTCATTAGTTTGTGCCGGTCTGGAAAAATATTGTAATGAAGAGCAAAAAATGAAGTATTTAGTTCCTTTAGCTCAAGGAGATGTTATTGGTGCTTTTTGTTTGTCAGAGCCGGAAGCCGGTTCTGATGCCACTTCTCAAAAAACGACTGCAATTGACAAAGGAGATCATTATTTATTGAATGGTACCAAAAACTGGATTACAAACGGAGCTAGTGCATCTACTTATATTGTTATTGCACAAACGGATATCGAGAAAGGGCATAAGGGAATTAATGCGTTTATCGTTGAAAAAGGATGGGCAGGTTTTGATATTGGTCCAAAAGAAAAGAAAATGGGAATTCGCGGATCAGATACGCATTCTCTAATGTTTACTGATGTAAAAGTGCCAAAAGAAAATAGAATCGGAGCCGATGGTTTCGGATTTAATTTTGCAATGGCAGTGCTAAACGGCGGAAGAATCGGAATTGCTTCTCAAGCTCTAGGGATTGCTACTGGTGCTTATGAGTTGGCTTTGAAATATTCCCAAGAGCGAAAAGCTTTTGGAAAGGAAATTTTCAAACATCAGGCAATTGCTTTCAAACTGGCTGATATGGCAACTCAAATTACAGCTGCCAAAATGTTGTGTTTTAAAGCGGCTTTTGAAAAAGATGCCGGAATGGATATCTCTCAATCTGGAGCAATGGCAAAATTGTTTGCCTCGCAAACAGCTATGGATACGACGATTGAAGCGGTGCAAATTCACGGAGGTAACGGCTATGTAGCCGAATATCATGTAGAGCGTATGATGCGTGATGCGAAAATTACCCAGATTTATGAAGGAACATCCGAAATACAGCGTATCGTAATTTCAAGAACGTTGATCTCATAACGGATATAAAATATAGTTTTACCGAAAGTCCAATCTCAAAATTTGAGTTTGGGCTTTTTTTTGCGATGGATTGCCGATTTGTTTTTCAAATGAAAACAATCCTTGAGTTTTGATTGTAGTTTTTTAAGGCTTTTGTTTATTTTTGCTTTATGAAAAATATCATTGTAACAGGAACGAGTAGAGGAATTGGTTTTGAATTGGCATTGCAATTTGCAAACGCAGGACATCAGGTTTTGGCAATTTCAAGAAAAACGCCTCAAGCCTTAATAGATCATGAGAATATCAGCTGTTTGTCAGTAGATTTATCTGACGAATCGGATTTGGAAAAAGTTCAAAACTTCCTTTCCACTTCATGGAAGAGCGTCGATGCGATTGTGCATAATGCAGGGAGTTTAATTTGCCAACCCTTTGAAACCTTGACCCAAACTGATTTTGAAAATGTTTACAAAGTGAATGTTTTTGGAGTGGCTAATTTGACCCGTCTTTGTATTCCTTATTTGCAAAAAGGAAGTCATGTGGTGACAATCAGTTCGATGGGAGGAATTCAAGGAAGCCTTAAATTTGCAGGATTGGCGGCCTATAGTTCCAGTAAAGGAGCTGTGATTACACTTTCGGAATTATTGGCAGAAGAATACAAAGTACGCGGCATTGCTTTCAATGTTTTGGCTTTGGGAGCGGTTCAAACAGAAATGCTTCAAGAAGCTTTCCCGGGCTATCAAGCGTCAATTTCGGCCGAAGGTATGGCGAATTATATTTTTGATTTTACACTGAATGGGAATAAATATTTCAACGGAAAAGTATTGCAGGTTTCAACTACGAATCCATAAATAATTATGACTGAAAGTATCTTCAAATAGGAAACTCATTACTCATTACTCATAATTTACAACTCTTGAGCGAAACCTTAGCTAAATATATTCCGGATCATGCAGTCAAGCCCGCCTTTGAGCTGATTGTCACTCATAGGGTGCATTTAAAAATAGTTAACGAACGCGCTACTCGTCATGGTGATTATCGAAAAGCCATGAACGGAAAACATGAAATTACCGTAAACGGGAGTTTGAATAAGTACCGCTTCTTGATTACGCTCATTCATGAAATAGCCCATTTAGTAGCTTTCGAAAAGTTTGGACGAAACATCAAACCGCATGGTAACGAATGGAAATATACCTTTCAGCAATTGATGGTTCCTTATATTCGTCCGGAGATTTTCCCCGGTCATTTATTGCCTTTACTGGCAAGACATTTCAGGAATCCTAGTGCTAGCAGTGATACCGATACTACTTTGTCTTTAGCTTTGAAGCAATTTGATGCCCAAAATGACAAAAACTACATCTTTGAGATTCCTTATGATAGCGTTTTTAGAATACAAAACGGTAAAATTTTCAAAAAAGGAGCTCTTCGAATAAAAAGATACGAATGTGTCGAAATCAATTCGGGACGCATGTATCTTTTTAATCCCAATGCTGAGGTGGAGTTGTTGCCAAGCTAATTTTTTTAAAAGCTAGGAAAATTTATTACTCCTTTAAATAAGCTTCTCTTACTTTTTTGAACAAATTAGAAGAATAAACAAAGTCAACAACGGCTTCGTTATCCGTTCTGAAAATTTCTTCTTTGGTTCCTTCCCAAGCTTTTAGACCGTTTTTTAGAAATAAAATCTTATCTCCAATTTCCATAACCGAGTTCATGTCGTGAGTGTTTATCACGGTGGTGATATTGTACTCTTCGGTGATTTCTTTGATCAAATTATCGATCAATATGGCCGTATTAGGGTCTAATCCGGAATTAGGTTCGTCACAAAATAAATATTTCGGATTGTTTACAATGGCGCGGGCAATCGCCACACGTTTTTGCATTCCTCCAGAAATCTCCGAAGGTAATTTTTTATGCGCGTCGATAAGATTCACTCTTTTGAGCACAAAATCTACTCGATCTTGAACCTTGGCTTTGTCGTCATTGGTAAACATTTTCAACGGGAAAGCTACATTTTCGGCCACCGTCATAGAGTCGAATAGGGCACTTCCTTGAAAAACCATTCCTATTTCGGTTCGGAGTTCTCTCTTTTCGTCAGGATCTAATTCAGAATAGATTCTGCCGTCAAAAGAGATGGTACCGGATTCTGGCGTATGAATGCCTAAGAGACTTTTGAGCATCACTGTTTTACCCGAACCACTTTGTCCAATAATTAAATTGGTTTTCCCAGTTTCAAAAATGGTCGAAACACCTTTAAGGATTTTGCTGTCTCCAAATGATTTTTCTACGTTTTTTACTTCTATCATGATCCTAGTAACAACTGAGTTAATATATAATTGAAAAGAATGATGGAAACCGATGTCCAAACAAAGGAAACGGTACTGGCTTTACCTACTTCGAGTGCGCCGCCTTTCATGTAATAGCCATGAAAAGAAGGAATTGTCGCCAAAAGCATGGCAAATATTAAAGTTTTGATAAAGGCATAAACAATATGAAACGGAATAAATTCCATTTGGGCACCATTGATAAATTCGGCACTGGAAGTAAATCCGCCATATACGCCAGCCATCCAACCTCCTAAAACACCTAGAAACATACTTATTCCTATGACAAAAGGATAAAGCAATAAGGCGATAATTTTAGGGAATACTAGATAATTCAATGAGTTAACTCCCATAACTTCTAAGGCATCAATTTGCTCTGTAACACGCATGGTTCCTATACTTGATGTGATGAAGGAGCCCATTTTTCCAGCCATAATTACTGAAATAAATGTTGGGGCAAATTCTAATATTACTGATTGACGTGTAGCAAAACCAATAAGGTATTTTGGAATCAAAGGATTAGTGAGATTTAATGCTGTTTGAATGGCAACAACTCCTCCAACAAAGAAGGAAATGAAACAAACAATACCAAGAGAATCAATAATTAAATCATCGATTTCCTTGAAGATAAGTTTTTTCATCACCGACCATTTGGTCTGTTTGTTGAAAATTTCTTTGAGCATCAGGAAATATCTTCCTATCTGCGTTATATATCGAATGAGCATCATAGTTTTGCGAATATGGGCTAAATTACAAAAATAGTTATCAGTTATGAATTATGAGTTGTGAGTTTTCCTTAGAAAAGCTTCTCTTTCATTTTTTTTAGACGGTAGTTTCGGATAAATTTAGCTTGGTCTTTGGTCACTAAAAGAGGTGTTTTAGCTGATTTGGCTTTCCAGAATCCTTTTATGTAATCAAAAAAAAGCAGCGGTTTCTTTTTCATCATTGCCAGTTTTGCCGAGGCGATTGCAGTGATTAAAAATCCGTAACCCAAGGTGTAAAAAGCCTCGCCTTGTTTATAGCGTGCCGTTTTGTTGTAATTGGCTCCGGTAGGTTTTAAATGTTTTACTTTTAAAGAAGCATCGGTAACTACTTTCCAATTGTAGAATTTACAAAGCAATTCGTCAACCGTGTCCCAACCCATTTGAGGTTTTAAACCTCCAATTTGTTTGAAAGTTTCTTTTCGGTAGGCTTTCAAAGCTCCGCGAATATGATCTTTATCGGTTAGATTTTCTAAAATCCATTCGCCGTTTTTCTCGATATAACAAAATCCGCCAACCATACCAATTGAATCGTCTGACTTAAAGTGCTTGATAATGGTTTCAAAATAATTATTCGGAAAAATCAAGTCGGCATCAATTTTTACAATTAGGTCATAATTGTCATCCAAGGTTTCAAAACCTTTTTGGAAAGCTTGAATCACTTTGCTTCCTGGTAAATGGATCGCTTCAGAAGTTTTATTCACTAAGGTAATAAACGGATTCTCTTTGGCGAAAGCCTGAACAATTTCGGCAGTTTTGTCGGTGGAATTATCATTAACAACCACAACTTTACTTGGTAAAACAGTTTGTTCTATCAGCGATTGTAAAGTGAGCGAAATGAGCTTTTCTTCGTTGTGAGAAGGAATAACGATATAATAATTCATTATTTTATTTTTTCGGCATAAACAATGTAATACCTATTGGTGAAATAACGCAATAAAGGGCGAAAACCGATTTTCTTGACTGGGTGAGTAAATTTTTCTTTGGCGACAATTTTCCATCCTGTTTTTTCGAGCAGCCAGTCCAGTTGCCAGTCTTCAAATTCATGGTAGTGTCTGTCCCACATATCCGTTTTGCTTCTATAGGCAGAGGAAAACCACAATCGCAACGGAATGGAAATAAAAAGTTTGTCCGATTTTATTTCGTTCAAAATAGTGTACGGATTCAGTAAATGTTCGAAGATTTCAAAAGCGGTAACAACATCTGACTTTTCGGTTGAAAATACAGATTGGTCAATGTCTAAATCTTCTCCGCTGGTATTTTTAACAGAGAAACCTTCGGCTTTCATGATTTTAGAAAAAGGGTTTTCTACGCCTAAGTCTAAAATAGTATTCTCTGTTGAAATGTGTTTGTTTAAAAATTCTAAAGTGTGTTTGAATCTTTTATTGGGAAACGTTTTTTCGTACATTTTTTTACTGATATAATAAGGATGCAAAGGTACAAAGATATATTTCTTCTTTTGCAGTTTTTTATTGTAGATAGAAATGAAAAGTCCACAGTAAAAAAATAATTTTGACTGTGGACTTTTTGACTGTGAATTTTCAGAATTATGTTTGAATTAATATCTGTAAATAAAGGCATTAATGTTCATTCCTGCGCCAACAGAAGCAAATAACAGAATGTCTCCTTTATTGATTTTTTGATCTTTTATTTCGCCTCTAACTAATAAATCAAATAGGGTAGGTACCGTAGCCACACTGCTGTTTCCTAGCTCGTGAATACACATGGGCATAATATCTTGCGGAACCGGTTTGTCGTGCAATTTGTAAAAGCGTTGAATGATTGCTTCATCCATTTTTTCATTGGCTTGGTGAATCAGAATTTTTTTAACATCATCAATGGCAATGCCGCTTTTCTCCAGACAACTTTTCATTGCCGTAGGAACGTTACTTAAAGCAAATTCATAAATTTTTCGACCATGCATTTTTATATAACGTGTATCTGGGTCTAAGTCCGTATTGTATGATTTTCCAAAAAATAAATAATTCGCTTCGTCCATGGCATAAGTTGCACTTTCATAGGAAAGTAAACCAGCTTCATCATCCGATGCTTCTACAATGGCAGCACCAGCACCATCAGAATAAATCATGGAATCTCTATCATGATCGTCAACGACTCTGGATAAGGTTTCGGAGCCAATAACCAAACAACGCTTGGCCATTCCGGATTTGATAAAAGCATTTGCTTGTAAAACGCCTTCAATCCAGCCGGGACATCCAAAAAGGATATCGTAGGCAACGCATTTTGGGTTTTTTATCTGTAATTTATTTTTTACACGTGTCGCTAAACTTGGTAGCATGTCAGATTGGGTTGTTCCGCATTTGACATCACCAAAATTGTGTGCAAAAATAATATAGTCTATAGTTTCAGGGTCAATAGCCGCATTTTCTATTGCTTTTTTTGACGCCAAATAGGCCAGGTCAGAGGAGTTTAAGTCGTCTTCGGCATAACGTCTGCGTTCAATTCCGGTTATACTTTTAAATTTTTTGATGACCACTTCATTCGGATAGCCAAAAGGAGTGCCATCTTCATTCAAAAAAACGTGATCTCCAAAATCTGTATTGCTTACTTTTTTCTCAGGAATATAACTTCCTATTCCAGTTATTTTTATTTTCATCGGTTTGTTTTCCAAAAAATTTAGGCTAATGTAAAGATAAAAAAATAATTACAGCCATCTTATTTACTATGCATGCATATAATTATGAGATAGTGCATTTTTAGCTAAATTACTGATAATTTTTTAATGGATTAGCCCGATCTGTTTAATTTATTTTCAACATCATTCGAATTGTCAATGAGGACAATTTAGATAAAAAATGTAGTGTAGCTAGGGCTAGGATTAATTTTTTAGAAACAAGTAGAGGTGATTCAGTATATAGATAATAGAAAAAGCCTCGTCATTATACAACGACGAGGCTTTTCTGTATTTATTTGAAAAGATTTAACTTTCCATGTAAGCTTCAATTGGAGCGCAAGAGCAGATAAGATTTCTGTCTCCGTAAGCATCGTCTACACGACGTACAGATGGCCAGAATTTATTGTCTGAGATATAGTCCAATGGGAAAGCTGCAGTTTCTCTAGAGTAAGGGAAGTTCCAAACATCAGCAGTAAGCATCGCTTGTGTGTGAGGAGCATTTTTCAATGGGTTGTTTTTGTCGTCTGCACTAGCTGTCTCAATTTCTTTTCTGATAGAGATCATAGCATCACAGAAACGGTCTAATTCAGCTAAATCTTCAGATTCAGTTGGCTCAACCATCAAAGTTCCGGCAACCGGGAACGATACTGTTGGAGCGTGGAAACCGTAATCCATCAAACGCTTAGCGATATCACCAACTTCAATTCCGTTTTCTTTGAATGAGCGACAATCCAAGATCATTTCGTGAGCAGCTCTTCCGCACTCTCCAGAATACAATACCGGATAGTGTTTTTCTAAACGTGCTTTCATGTAGTTTGCATTCAAGATCGCATGTTCAGTAGCTGATTTTAATCCTTCGGCACCCAACATAGTGATGTAGCCGTAAGAAATCAAACATACCAAAGCAGATCCGTAAGGAGCAGAAGAAATAGCAGTGATTGCATGTTCTCCACCTACATTCAATACAGGATTAGTTGGCAAGAAAGGAGCTAATTTTTCGTTCACACAGATTGGTCCAACACCAGGTCCACCACCACCGTGCGGGATAGCGAAAGTTTTGTGAAGGTTCAAGTGGCAAACGTCAGCACCAATAGTTGCCGGGTTAGTCAAACCTACCTGAGCATTCATGTTGGCTCCGTCCATGTAAACTAATCCTCCGTTATCGTGGATCAACTGCGTGATTTCGATGATAGAAGACTCGTAAACTCCGTGAGTAGAAGGGTAAGTTACCATCAAACAAGACAAATCGTCTTTGTGCTCGATCGCTCTGGCTCTTAAATCCTCAACGTCAATGTTTCCTTCAGGAGTTGTTTTTGTAACAACGATTTTCATTCCCGCCATAGCAGCAGAAGCAGGGTTTGTTCCGTGTGCCGATGAAGGAATTAAACATACGTTTCTGTGGTTGTCACCGCGAGATAAGTGGTAAGCACGGATAGCCATCAAACCAGCATATTCACCTTGAGCACCAGAGTTTGGTTGCAATGTAGTTGCTGCAAAACCAGTAACAACGTTTAATTGTTGCTCTAATTTTTTAAGCATCGTGATGTAACCTTCAGCCTGTTCAATTGGAGCAAACGGGTGAATGCTGTTCCAGTTTGGCATAGACAAAGGTAACATTTCAGAAGCTGCGTTCAGTTTCATTGTACAAGAACCCAATGAAATCATAGAGTGGTTCAATGATAAATCTTTACGCTCTAATTTTTTGATATAACGCATCAATTGGCTTTCAGAACGGTGAGTGTTGAAAACGTCGTAAGTCAAGAAAGAAGATTTTCTTTCTAATGATGCAGGGATATTTGTAGTTGAAGTCAGTTCAGAAACTGTGAAAGCTTCTTTAGCTGTAGCTTCAGCGAAAATTGCGATGATTTGGTTGATGTCAGAAACAGAAGTAGTTTCGTTTAACGAAATTGAAATTGTATCCGCATCAACATAGAAGAAGTTTACTTCATTTCTCTCAGCGATAGCTTTTACTTTAGCAGCATCAGCTTTTACACAGATAGTATCGAAGAAAGCAGTGTTAGTTTGGAAAACTCCCAATTTGTTCAAAGCCTCGGCAGTAGTTACTGCACTTGCGTGAACTTTATTTGCTATGTATTTCAAACCGTCCGGTCCGTGGTAAACTGCGTACATACCGGCCATAACTGCCAATAAAACTTGAGCAGTACAGATGTTTGAAGTCGCTTTTTCACGTTTGATGTGTTGCTCACGAGTTCCCAAAGCCATACGTAAGGCGCGGTTACCGTTAACATCGATAGATACCCCGATAATTCTTCCCGGCATAGAACGTTTGTATTCTTCTTTAGTAGCAAAGAAAGCAGCGTGAGGACCACCGTAACCCATTGGTACACCAAAACGTTGAGTTGTTCCTACTACTACAGCAGCACCCATTTCTCCCGGAGAAGTCAAAGTAGCCAAAGATAAAATGTCGGCAGCAACAGCCACTTTAATTTCGTTTTCTTTTGCTTTAGCGATAAAACCAGCGTAGTCGTTTACCTGACCGTATTTCCCTGGATACTGAAGAATTGCTCCAAAGAATTCAGTAGAAAAATCAAAAGTTTCGTGATTTCCAACAACCAATTCAATTCCTACCGGAGTAGAACGAGTTTGTAATACCGATAAAGTTTGAGGTAAAATTTCTTCAGAAACGAAGAATTTGTTGATGTTGTTTTTCTTTTGGTCACGAGTACGAACGTCAAACAATAAAGCCATCGCTTCGGCAGCTGCAGTTCCTTCGTCAAGAAGAGACGCATTAGCAATTTCCATTCCTGTCAGTTCAATAACAGTAGTTTGAAAATTCAATATCGCTTCCAGACGCCCTTGAGCAATCTCCGCCTGATAAGGTGTGTAAGCCGTGTACCATCCCGGATTTTCAAAAACATTTCTTTGAATTACTGCAGGAACAATCGTTGGGTGATACCCTAAACCGATATATGATTTGAAAACTTTATTTTTTTTACCCAATTCCTGAATATGATTCGCATATTCATATTCCGTCATTGCTGGATCTAAATTCAGAGGTGCTTTTAATCGAATGTCATCTGGAAGTGTTTCGTAGATGAGCTGTTCAATTGATTCAACTCCAATAGTTTGTAACATATTTTGAAGGTCGTTCTCTCTTGGACCAATATGTCTTAAAGCAAAAGCATCTGTTTTCATGTAAGTATAGTAAAGTTGTGTTTTTTTAGTGGTGCAAAATTAAGTATTATTAATAATTTAAACGGTTTTTTGACCCTGATTTTTCATCAATTTTCAAACTAAATGATGAGTTTGTCCACAATTGATTAATTTTGTTTAATGATTCGTTTTAAGCAAGTGTTTGATTTTTATATCAGGAGCAGCATTCATGTGGCTTTGTCAGTTTATGCCTTAGTACGAATGACTCATTTTATGTTTCGTCTTCCTGCCGACGAACCCATGGCTAACTTTGCTTTTCTAGGAACAATTGTCGGTTATAATTTTGTAAAGTATGATGCTTTGGTTAGGGTCAAAAAAAAGCAAATGAGGAATGAACTTAAATTAATTGCATTGTTGAGCTTCTTTTCATTGGTAGGAGTAAGTTATTATTTTTTTCAATTGCAATTTGTAACCCAAATGGTTTCTGTTGCTTTTTTAGTCTTAACCTTGTTGTATACCTTGCCTTTTTTCCCCAATAGAAAGAATGCCAGAAATTGGGCCGGCGTAAAAATCTATATCGTGTCTTTATGCTGGGTTGGAGTTACGCTGGCGTTGCCTTTGGTTAATGCACATGCTGATCTTGGGGCTGATTTTTATCTCAAGTGCATTCAACGTTTTATATTGATTTTTGTTTTGATCCTCATTTTTGAAATTCTAGATTTGGCCAATGATGATCCGCATTTGAAAACCGTTCCTCAACAAATTGGAGCAAAGCGAACTAAAGCTTTAGGTTTGTTATTGTTGCTTCCTTTTTATTTTTTAGAGTTTTTAAAAACTAATTTTATCGAAAAGCAGCTAATCGTGAACTTGGTTCTTGTGGTTGCCATTTCTTCTTTTTTGCTTTTTGCCAATGAAAAAAGATCCAAATATTATACTTCTTTTTGGGTAGAAAGTATTCCCATTTTTTGGTGGCTGATGGTGGTTTTCTTTTGATAAAAAAAAAACCGAAGCATTGCTACCTCGGTTTCTAAATGTCTAACATTCTATGAATTCTAAAGATCTTAAACCAATCCTGCTCTTTTTAATAAAGCATCTGGACTTGGTTCATGACCTCTGAATCGTTTGTAGAGTACCATCGGATGTTCCGTTCCTCCTTTAGAAAGGATGTTGTCTTTGAATTTATCGGCAACTTCTCTGTCAAAAATTCCTTTTTCTTTAAAAAATTCAAAGGCATCAGCATCGAGGACTTCGGCCCATTTGTAGCTGTAATAACCGGAGGAATAACCACCTTGAAAAATGTGTGAAAAGCTAGTGCTCATAGCATTTTCTGCCACCTCAGGATACAATTGCGTTTGGGCGAATTGTTCCGTTTCAAAAGATTTAATGTCTTTTATGTTTGAAGGATCTTGTGCGTGCCATCCCATGTCCAGTAATCCAAAACTCAACTGGCGCATCGTTGCCATTCCTTCCTGAAAATTAGCACTTTCCTTGATTTTTTGTACCAGTTCAATCGGAATCATTTCGTCAGTTTGGTAATGGTAAGCGAATAAAGCCAAAGCTTCCGGCTCGTAACACCAGTTTTCCATAATTTGGCTTGGCAATTCGACAAAATCCCAATAAACCGAAGTTCCGGATAAACTTGGGTAAGTGGTATTGGCCAACATGCCATGTAAAGCGTGGCCAAATTCATGAAACAAAGTAGTCACTTCATTAAATGTCAAAAGCGATGGTTTGGTTTCGGTAGGTTTTGTGAAATTACACACGATAGAAATATGTGGTCTTTCGTTAATTCCGCCTTTTACAAATTGCGATTTGTACGAAGTCATCCAAGCACCATTTCGTTTTCCTTTTCTTGGAAAAAAATCGGCATAAAAAACAGCAACCAGATTATTATCAATGTCTTTTACTTCATAAGTGGTAACTTCTTCGTGGTATTTGTCAATTTCAAAACTTTCTTCAAAACTGAGTCCGTATAATTTTTGAGCGGTGGTAAAAGCGCCATCCAAAACTTTTTCGAGTTGGAAATATGGTTTTAGTTTTTCATCGTCCAAATTGAATAATTCCTGTTTCAATTTCTCCGAATAATAAGCGCCGTCCCATTTTTCTAATTGGTCTATTCCATCTAGTTTTTTGGCGAAAGCCGTCAACTCGGCAAATTCTTTAAGAGCTGCCGGTTTTGCTTTGGCTAATAAATCATTTTCGAAAGTCAGTACTTTTTCAGGATTTTCGGCCATGCGTTCTTCGAGAACAAAATCAGCGTGGGTTTTATAACCCAAAAGTTGGGCGCGGTCAAAACGAAGTTGGGCAATTTTGAGCACGTTTTCCTGGTTGTCGAATTCGTTATTTTGAAAACCTTTGGCGCCAAAAGCAATAGCCATTTTTTTGCGCAACTCGCGATTATCCGCATAAGTGACAAAGGGAACGTAGCTAGGGTAATCCAGAGTGAAAATCCAACCGTTTTTTTCTTGGCTTTTAGCCAAAGAACGAGCCGCCTCTATGGTTCCTTCCGGCAAACCTGATAAGTCTTTTTCATCCGTAAGATGCAATTGAAAAGCTTGGGTTTCGGCCAATACATTTTCGCCAAACTTCAAACTTGTTTTGGATAATTCTTTGTCTATTTCGCGAAGTTTTGCCTTTTTGTCTTCGGCTAAGTTGGCACCGTTTCGGGAAAAACTTTTGTATTTTTCCTCTAATAAGGTAGTTTGTTCCGGGTTGAGGTTTAAAGTTGCTTTTTGCTCGTAAACGGCTTTCACTTTTGCAAACAATTCAGCGTTAAGTCGCACATCATTGCCAAATTCAGACAACAAAGGTGAAACTTCCTGTGCTATTTTCTGAATTTCGTCATTGGTTTCTGCCGAATTCAGATTAAAAAAAATACTTGAAATTCGATCCAAGGTATAACCGCTGAAATCCAAAGCTTCAATGGTGTTTTCGAATGTAGGTGCTTCCGGATTGTTTGCAATGGCATCAATTTCGGCTTTAGCCAATGCGATTGCTTCTATAAATGCAGGAAGGTAATCTTCGTTTTTTATTTTCGAAAAAGGAGCCGTATTGTATTTTGTAACGAATGCTGTTGTTAAGATATTCATTGTCTGATGTGATTTTAAATCATTAAGGAGTTTAGAGAATTAAGTGATGCTAATTTTCTAAACTCCTTAATGGGTTTTAATTTCTAAATGTTTAATACTTTATTTTTTAAGCAAACTTTCAGAAGCAATTATTACTGCGTCTTTGAGTCCTAATTTATATTGTATCATTTTGTCTAAAATAACCTTGTCGTGACTTCCAATGATTTGGGCAGCTAAGATTCCGGCATTTTTGGCTCCGTTTAACGCAACTGTTGCAACGGGAACGCCACCGGGCATTTGTAAAATTGACAAGACACTGTCCCAGCCATCGATGGAATTACTTGATTTTACCGGTACTCCAATTACAGGAAGTGGCGACATGGAGGCGACCATTCCCGGTAAATGTGCTGCTCCGCCGGCTCCGGCAATAATTACCGAAATACCGCGAGTGTGGGCGTTTTGACTGAAATCGAACAATTTTTCGGGCGTTCTGTGTGCCGATACAATGTCGACTTCGGTTTCTATATCAAATCCTTTTAGGATGTCTATGGCTTCTTGCATTACGGGCATATCAGATATGCTTCCCATGATTACGGCTACTTTCATTTTGTTTAAAGTTTAAGTTTAAGGTTTAAAAGTTTAAAGTTATCCAATGACAACTGAAAACTGCAACTGACCACTGCTTACTGACCACTGATTACTCTTATCGTGTTTTTTACGTCTTCTGCAATTCGTCTTGCTTCTGCAATATCAGAATTTACGATGGTTACATGTCCCATTTTTCTGAAAGGGCGCGTTTGCTTTTTGCCATAAATATGTGGCGTAACACCATTCCAACCTAATATTTTTTCGATATTTTCATAAACTACGTCGCCGGAAAAACCTTCTTCACCGACTAAATTTACCATAATTCCGGCCACCTTACTTTCAGTATTTCCTAAAGGTAAATCAAGGATGGCGCGCAAATGATTTTCGAATTGGGAAGTGTAACTGGCTTCAATGGAATAATGTCCGGAATTGTGCGGACGCGGTGCAACTTCGTTGATCAGGATTTCGTCGCCTTCTGTTTGGAACATTTCAACAGCAAGAAGTCCAACATGATTGAATTTTTCGGAAACTTTTAAGGCGATGGCTCTTGCTTTTTCGGCTACGTGATCATCAATACGAGCAGGACAAATCACATATTCGACTTGGTTTGCTTCGGGATGAAACTCCATTTCTACAACTGGGTAGGTTTTCATATCGCCAGAAGGATTGCGGCAAACGATAACTGCCAATTCATTTTTGAACGGAACCATTTCTTCGGCAATGCATTCTACATTGGCTAAATTGTCTAAATCAGAGACCTGTCTGATGACTTTTACGCCATTTCCATCGTACCCAAATTCGGTGCATTTCCATACAAAAGGCAATTCGATCTTAGATTCAAGAATGGCCAAGACTAAGCTTTTGATGTCTTTGAATCGTTTGTAGTTTGCTGTTGGAATAGCGTGTTCTGTATAAAAATCCTTTTGGGTGCCTTTATTTTGAATTAATTTCAACGTTTTAGGCGAAGGATAGACCTTCAAACCTTCGTTTTCTAATTTTTCTAAGGCTTCAAGATTCACCAGTTCAATTTCGAAAGTCAAAACGTCGACCAGTTTTCCAAAATTGTAAACGGTTTCAAAGTCCATCAAATCTCCTTTGAAGAATTGATTGCAGGCAATTTTGCAAGGCGCTTCATCGCTCGGGTCCAAAACATAGGTTTGTATGTCAAATTTTCTGGTGTCAAACAAAAGCATTTTACCCAATTGTCCACCGCCTAGAATTCCTAATTTAAAATCAGAAGAAAAATAATTCATGTGTTGAAAGTTTATGAAAAGCAAAGATACTTTATAATGCTTTAATAGGGAAATGCTATTTTATTTTCTTTAAAATTTCCCGCGTAACCGCCTTGTAAGCTGCCGAATATTTGGTGTAATCATCTTCTACTATTCTCTTTAATTCGGGGTAAATCCAGTCTTGGTTCTTGCCTAATTCAAATAAGGTACGAATGGAATATGCTTTTGTAGCCACTTTTACATTTTCTAGGATTAGCCAGTCCAAACAAGATTCGGTGATTTTATTCTCTTGGTTTGGAGACAAAGAAATGCTTTTGGTTAGAAAAAGACAGATTTTTGAAAGAGATCTAAGAGCTCCAAGATTAGTTATCGCAGGAAGGTTGTCGCAGAAAATGCTTAGAAATGGGACTAATAAGTGAGGTTTTTTTTCTAAGACCAATTCAAGAATCCAACAGGCTTTATAGTGATCTTTTTTCTTTGAATTTAAAGCATAGTAAACTAGTTCTGGAAATAATTGAGGATTGTCAAATATGTATTGTGAATTCTCTTCTCTACTTTTCCTATAAGCACTGCTGTTCGCTATTTTTTGATCTAGGTTTTGAGCCATTCCTTTTGTCATTACGATTTAAAAATACAAATTAATGACTAATTGACAATTGTAAAAAGTGAATTCTGTATCTTTGGCAATTATTTTAAAATAAGAAAATAATGATTCAACTTCACGATAAACAATTTGTTCCGTTTATCTCTGCCAAAGAGATAGAGTTTGCTATAACAAAAATGGTAAAGCAGGTCGAAGATGATTTTGCCGATGAGGTGCCAGTATTTGTGGGAGTTTTAAATGGCTCTTTTATGGTGGTTTCTGATTTTTTGAAGAACTATAAAAAGCCTTGCGAAGTAAGTTTTATAAAAATGACTTCTTACCAGGGTACGTCTTCAACAAATGAAGTGAAACAATTGATTGGTTTAAATCAGGATTTAACTGGTAGATCTGTAATTGTCATTGAGGATATTGTGGATACAGGAAATACTTTGGTAGAACTAAAAGAGTTGTTTAAAAAACAAAATGTAAAACATTTTAAAATAGCTACACTGTTTTTTAAACCGGAAGCTTATAAAAAAGATATAAAAATAGATTATATCGGAATCAGGATTCCGAATAAATTTATTGTAGGTTTTGGACTGGACTATGATGGTTTGGGCAGAAATTTACCAGAAGTATATAAACTAAAAGAATAACTAGGCAACACAGATTATGATTAACATTGTTTTATTTGGAAAACCAGGAGCAGGAAAAGGAACTCAAGCAGAGTTTTTAAAAGAAAAATATAAATTAACACACCTTTCAACAGGGGATATTTTTAGATTCAATATCAAAAATGAAACTGAATTGGGCAAACTAGCACAGACTTTTATTGATAAAGGGGATCTGGTTCCGGATGAAGTAACCATTAAAATGTTGCAAAGCGAGGTTGATAAAAACCCTGATTCAGCAGGTTTTTTATTTGATGGATTTCCTAGAACAATTGCACAGGCGCAAGCTTTAGACGCTTTTTTAGCAACAAAAAAGGAAGTGATTACGGCAACGATTGCCTTAGAGGCTGATGATGAGATTCTTGTGGCGAGACTGCTGGAAAGAGGAAAAACTTCTGGTAGAGCTGATGATCAGGACGAAGATAAAATTCGCAACAGATACCAAGAATACAACGAGAAAACCGCTCCATTAATGGGCTATTATAAAGAGCAAGGGAAGTTTTATGCTGTCAATGGTATAGGGTCTATTCAAGAAATTACTGAGCGATTGAGTTCAGTTATTGATAATTTATAAGTTAAAAAAAATTGTTTGATGTTTAAAGTTTAGAGCTGCCTTCGGTAGCATTAAGCTTTAAACTTTAGACCTTAAACAAGAAAATGGAAATACTAATAATACTTTTTCTAATTCTATTGAATGGGGTTTTCTCCATGTCAGAAATCGCTTTGATTTCGGCAAGAAAAAACCGATTAGAAAATGCTGCCAAAAAAGGGAATAAGAACGCTGAAATAGCTTTGGATTTAGCGAATTCTCCTAATAAGTTTTTATCCACAGTTCAAATTGGAATAACTTTAATTGGGATTCTGACAGGGATTTACAGTGGCGATAAAATAACCACCAATGTAGAGACATTTATAGCGACATTTGGAATTTTAAAACCTTTTGCTAATACTATTGCTGTAGGAATAGTTGTGGTTGTATTGACATTTTTTTCATTGGTTTTAGGAGAATTGTTACCCAAGAGAATTGGTCTAAATTATCCTGAAGCTATTGCTAAAGCAGTCGCCATGCCAATGAAAATAGTTTCGATTGTAACCGCTCCTTTTATATGGATGCTAACACATTCTACGGAGTTCTTGTTGAATATCATGCAAATCAAGCCTACTGCTGATGGAAAGGTAACCGAAGAGGAAATAAAAGCCATAATCAGAGAAGGTACCGAAGTAGGAGAAGTTCAGGAAATTGAGCAAGATATTGTAGAACGCGTTTTTCATATTGGCGACAGGAAAATAAATTCATTGATGACTCATAGAAAATCAGTGGTTTTTTTACCTTTGCATTCTGGTAAAGAAGAGGTTAGGGATACGATGCTTAAAGAATTGCATTCAATTTATCCAGTGTACAGGGATAATTTTGATGACATCGTTGGGGTGGTCAATCTGAAGCATATTTTTGCCAATTTTGAAAATAAGGAATTTAATTTGGCCGATATGATGACCGAAGCTCCTTTTATGATGGAATATACTACCGCATATAAGGCTTTGGAAAGATTTAAAGAAACAGGGATTCATTATGCTTTTGTATCGGATGAATACGGGGTTTTCCAGGGGGTAATTACTTTGAATGATATCCTTGAAGCCTTAGTCGGTAATGCATCTGATTTTTACAAGGAAGATTTTAAGTTGGTCGAAAGAGAAGATGGTACCTGGCTGGTTGACGGGCATTATTCTCTACACGATTTCTTGACTTATTTTGAATTGGACGAATTAATAAATGATTACGAAGTCACTACAGTTAGTGGTTTGATAATGACAGAGCTATCTCATATTCCAAAACAAGGAGAAAAATTGATTTGGCATAAATTTGAGTTAGAAGTCATTGATATGGATGGCGTGAAGATTGATAAAGTAATGGTAAAATCATTGCGAAAATAGAATTTGGTTTATGATTTAAAGTTTAAAGCTGGTTTTGCCAAAGCTTTAAATTAGTAAATTTTTAAGCTTTTAAACAAAAGAAAATGACTGAAGGGAATTTTGTAGATTATGTAAAAATATTTGTTTCATCTGGAAAAGGTGGAAAAGGATCTACGCATTTGCATAGAGAAAAATTTATTGAAAAAGGGGGGCCTGATGGTGGAGATGGTGGACGTGGAGGACATGTGTACCTTGTAGGGAACAAAGGACTTTGGACATTATTTCATCTTAAATTCGCGCGACATATCAAAGCTGGTCACGGTGGTGACGGTGGTGGTGACAGAAGTACAGGAGCTGATGGTGAAGATAAATACATCGAAGTGCCGCTAGGTACTGTTGTAAAAGATAAGGAAACGGGAGAAATCTTGTTTGAAATTACGGAACATGGCGAAAAAAGAATCCTTTCTAAAGGAGGAAAAGGAGGCTTAGGAAACTGGCATTTTAGAAGTTCAACCAATCAAACGCCACGTTATTCCCAGCCAGGATTGCCAGGAACGGAGATGGATGTGATTTTAGAATTGAAAGTACTTGCCGACGTAGGTTTGGTCGGTTTTCCAAATGCGGGTAAATCAACACTTCTATCTGTGTTGACCTCTGCCAAACCAAAGATTGCCGATTATCCGTTTACGACTTTAAAACCAAATCTTGGTATTGTAGCTTATAGAGATTTTCAATCTTTTGTAATTGCTGATATTCCCGGAATTATTGAAGGAGCCGCTGAAGGAAAAGGTTTAGGACATTATTTCTTGCGCCACATTGAACGCAACTCGACTTTGTTATTTTTGGTTCCTGTTGATACACCAGATATAAAAGCAGAGTACGATATTTTGGTAAACGAACTGACCAAATACAATCCGGAAATGCTGGACAAAGAACGTTTGTTGGTAATATCAAAATGCGATATGCTGGATGATGAACTAAAAGCGGAATTAAAAGCAGAGCTAGATGTTGCTTTCAAAGATGTTCCTTATATGTTTATTTCATCTGTCTCTCAACAAGGTTTGACAGAATTGAAAGATAAATTATGGAAAATGTTGAATGATTAGAAAATAAAATTTTTCACACAAAAGGTGTTCTAGAGATAGAGCACCTTTTTTTTAGGGTTGAATTTGTTAAATCCCTAAAATTAAGTTAAAAACGACAAGTTTGCTGGTGCTTTTTAAAGAGAATAGATTATAAAATTGAGAAAATGATTTATATTCGCACCACAAAAAAAATATTTGAATTATGAAAAAAATAATTTTATTCTTAACAATGTGCTTGATGACTTTCCCTGTGAAAGCAGACGAGGGGATGTGGTTTTTGATGTTTATCGAAAGATTAAACCATAGAGATATGGAAAAAATGGGCTTGCAACTGACAGCCGAAGAAATTTACAGTATCAATAACCATAGTTTGAAAGACGCCGTGGTTCAATTCAACGGTGGTTGTACAGCCGAAATTGTTTCCAAAGAAGGATTAGTCTTAACGAACCATCACTGTGGTTACGACGCGATAGCTGAGCTTTCGTCTGAGGAACAAAATTATTTAAAAAATGGTTTTTGGGCTAAAGATAAAAGTGCCGAAATGAAACCTAAATCTCTATTTGTTCGTTTTTTCGTTCGCATGGACGATGTTTCCAAAAGAATTTTATCTAAAGTAAATGATAAAATGACGGAGGCAGAAAGAAACAAAGCGATTCAACAAGAAATGGCTTTGATTGAAAAAGAGAATAGTGAAGGTGGAAAATATACGGTTTCTGTTCGTCCTTTCTTTCAAGGAAATGAATATTACTATTTTGTTTACCAAGATTACAAAGACGTTCGTTTAGTAGGGACTCCTCCGGAAAGTCTAGGGAAATTTGGTGGAGATACGGATAACTGGGAATGGCCACGTCATACAGCCGATTTCTCCATGTTCAGAGTTTATGCTGATGCCAATGGAAATCCGGCCGAATACTCTAAAGACAATGTGCCTTTGCAACCAAAGCATTATTTGCCTGTAAGTTTAAAAGGAGTTGAGGAAAATGATTTTGCAATGATTTTGGGTTATCCAGGGCGTACAAACCGTTGGATGCCAGCAGGCGGAATAGAACAAAACGTAAAATTTGCTTATCCTGCCTGGGTTGAAGGGGCAAAAACAGGAATGGACAGAATGAAAGCATACATGGATAAAGACGAAACCGTTAATCTGGAATATGCTTCTAAATATGCTTCAACGGCTAATTATTGGAAAAACCGTCAAGGAATGATTGATGCTTTGACCAAAGCCGGAACAGCAAAAACCAAAGCAAAACAAGAAGCTAAATTCAATACTTGGGCTAATAAAAAAGCCAACAAAGAGAAATTTGGGAATGTTATTGCAACAATAAATAATTATTATGCGGCAACGAATTTAAAATCGAGCCATGACAGCTATTTAACTCAATTAATGAGAACGGCAACTTATGGTGCTACTCCTGCTAATTTAGGGAATGCAATGTTAGCATATTTTAAAGAAAATGAAGCCAAAAGAACAGAAATGTTACCTAGATTGAATCAATTTATTGATGCGGCCTATGGGAAATTCTATGCTCCTCTAGAGAAAGATGTTTTTACGGCTCAATTAAATTTATATGCTTCAAAAGCGGCAGCTTACGGACTACCTGAAAGTGTTGCGAAATTAAAAGAAGCGAATAATGGTGATTTTACGGCTTTTGTAAATGAGGCTGTTGCCAAAAGTATTTTTGCTACAAAAGAAAGCGTTTTAGCTTTCATGAAAAATCCAAAACCAGAAAACATTGCAAATGATCCTTTGTATGTGGTTTCGAATGATTTGAGTGTAAAAATGAGAGCTAAATCTGCAGAACAACTGAAATCAGATGATGATTTTGCCAAAGCATTCCGTAATTTAGTAGAAGGTTTACGTGAATCTAAAATGAATTTGATAAAGTATCCAGACGCTAACTCAACTTTGAGATTGACTTACGGAAAAGTACGTGCTTTGCCTGCAGACAAACGCAATGATGCTGAGGTAAATAATTATACAACAATGACCGGATTGGTTAAAAAGTATAAAGCAGGAGACCAAGAATTTGATTTACCGGCTCGATTGTTAGAATTGAACAAAGCCAAAGATTTTGGACAATATGCGGATAAAGATGGTTATATGCCGGTAAATTTCTTGACTGACAATGATATCACGGGTGGAAATTCAGGTTCACCGGTATTGAATGGAAAAGGAGAATTAATCGGTATTGCATTTGACGGAAACATCGAAGCAATGGCTGGTGATGTTATTTTTGACGCAAAATTGCAAAGAACAATTAGTGTGGATATTCGTTATGTACTTTGGATTATTGATAAATATGCTGGTGCTAAACACATCATTGATGAAATGACCATTGTGAAATAAGCGATTGGTTTAAACTTTAAAAGCCTCTTATCTTGTGTGAAAACAAGTTAAGAGGCTTTTTTATTGTTAAACCTTTTGGAACGAAAGTGGATTACAATTATAAATTTCCTTATTTTTGAACCATGAAGCATTTTGTATATTTAATGGTATTTCTTCCAATAATCGCCTGGTCTCAATCTAATTTTGATAAAGGGCTAAAGCTTTTTAAAGAAGAAAAATGGGCTCAGGCAGAAGCTGTTTTTGAGCTTTTTTTAAATGAAAATCCAAATCATTTAAAAACGATGGAATATTTGGGAGATATTGCCGGAAAAAACAAATCTTGGGACAAGGCAATTGGGTATTATAAAAGACTCAAACAATTGAAAACCAAAGAGGCTGATTATTATTACAAATATGGAGGCGCCTTAGGAATGAAAGCCAAAGAATCGAATAAGTTTAAGGCTCTTGGTATGGTTGGAGAGGTTAAAGATTCTTTTGAAAAAGCCATTAGTCTCGATCCAAAACATATTGAATCGCGCTGGGCTTTGATAGAACTTTATATTCAGTTGCCTGGAATTGTAGGGGGTAGCGAAGCCAAAGCCATACAATATTCTAACGAATTATTGCGATTGTCTCCCGTTGATGGTTATTTGTCAAGGGGACATATCGAGGAATATTTTAAAAGATATACTCTAGCTGAGCAGCAATACAATAAAGCAATAATTGAAGGAGGTTCGAAGAAAAGTTATCAAAAACTAGTTAATTTGTATAAAAACAAAATGAAAGAGCCTGAAAAAGCCAATAAAGTATTAGAGTCTTATAATAATAAATTCAAGATAGAGTAGTAATCTTGAATGCAACAACCATAAACCAATAAATTAGAATGCGTACACATTTTATCGCTATCGGAGGAAGCGCCATGCACAATCTAGCGCTAGCATTACACAATAAAGGATATCAGGTCACGGGAAGTGACGACGCTATTTTTGAGCCGTCTAAATCAAGATTGGACAAAAAAGGAATTCTTCCTGTGGAATTAGGCTGGTTTCCTGAAAAAATAAACTCAGATATTGAAGCAGTAATCTTAGGAATGCATGCCAAAGCCGATAATCCGGAATTATTGAAAGCTCAGGAATTAGGGTTGAAAATATATTCTTATCCAGAATTTCTATACGAACAATCCAAAAATAAAACCAGAGTAGTCATTGGCGGTTCCCACGGGAAAACAACCATTACTTCGATGATTCTTCATGTGATGCATTATCACGATATTGCTGTAGATTATATGGTTGGAGCGCAATTAGAAGGTTTTGATACCATGGTTCATCTTACCGAAGAAAATGATTTTATCGTTTTGGAAGGAGATGAATATTTGTCTTCACCAATAGATAGAAGACCAAAATTCCATTTATATCAGCCCAATATTGCTTTAATTTCGGGCATTGCTTGGGATCATATCAATGTTTTTCCCACCTATGATAACTATGTAGAACAGTTTGAGATTTTTATTGGTAAGATTACTAATGGCGGAATTTTAGTCTATAATGAAGAAGATTCGGAGGTGAAACGAGTTGCTGAAGCAGCCGTAAACCCGATTCGTAAATTAGGATATAAAACACCAAATTATAAAGTAGAAGACGGGACAACCTTATTAGAAACTCCGGAAGGGGACATGCCTATCGAAGTTTTTGGGGCGCATAATCTTAATAATTTGGCTGGAGCCAAATGGATTTGCCAAAACATGGGAGTTGATGAGGCCGATTTTTATGAGGCAATTGCCAGTTTTAAAGGAGCTTCTAAACGTTTGGAGAAAATTGCCGAAAGCAAAACAAAAGTTGCTTATAAAGATTTTGCACATTCACCATCTAAAGTTTCCGCTACGACCAAAGCCGTAAAAGAACAATATCCAAATAGAACTTTGGTGGCTTGTTTAGAATTACATACGTATAGCAGTCTAAATGCGGAGTTTTTAAAAGAATATGAAGGAGCTTTGGAATACGCTGATAAAGCGGTTGTTTTTTATTCGCCTGACGCAGTAAAAATAAAACAATTGGAAGAAGTGAGTTATGAACAAATTGCTACTGCTTTCAATAGAAAAGATTTGATTATTTATACTAACCCAAAAGAATTCAAGGATTATTTATTTAATCAAAATCTAGAAAATTCAGCTTTATTACTGATGAGTTCTGGGAATTATGGCGGCTTGGATTTTGATGAGGTGAAAGGATTGATTTCGAATTAAATGAGCTGAGATGAACTAATCTAAAATTTATTGTTATGGCTGAAAATTCCTTTTTTTCAATCGCGAATTGGTCCGAAGACGATAAGCCACGAGAAAAACTAATGCTGAAAGGCAAAAGTGCTTTGAGTGATGCTGAATTAATCGCAATTTTGATTGGTTCAGGAAGTCGTAACGAATCGGCAGTTGATTTAAGCAAAAGGATTTTGGCCAGCGTTGATAATAATTTGAATAGTTTAGGGAAATTATCAGTTTCTCAGCTGATGCATTTCAAAGGAATAGGCGAGGCAAAAGCCATTTCGATTATAGCTGCTTTAGAATTAGGAAGGAGAAGAAGGGCTGAAGAAGCTGTTAAATTGATTAAGATTACTTCAAGCAAGATGATTTTCGAGATTATGCAACCGCTGATTGGGGAATTGCCACATGAAGAATTTTGGATTGTATATTTGAATAATTCGAATAAAATACTTTCAAAATCACAACTAAGTAAAGGCGGAATAACCGGAACTTTGGTTGATGTAAGGCTCGTATTTAAAACTGCTCTTGAAATGGGAGCTACCGCTTTGATTTTGTGTCATAATCATCCTTCCGGGACTTTGGTTCCTAGTGATGCCGACAAGCAAATTACTAAAAAGTTAAAATCAGCCGGGGATAGTTTAGAGATAAAAGTATTGGACCATTTGATTGTTACTGAAAATAATTACTTTAGCTTTGTTGATGAAGGAATATTCTAAAAAAATAAAATGAAAATTGGTAATATAAAAGATGTGTTCTTTGATTTAGATCATACACTTTGGGATTTTGATAAAAATTCCGAATTAACATTTGAGAAAATATTCAGACAGAAGCATCCTGAAATTGAAATTGATGAATTTATTGAAAAATATGTACCCATCAATCAGGCCTGTTGGGCATTGTATCAATACGATAAAATTACCCATCAGGAGTTGCGTTACAAGCGGTTGAAAGAATCCTTTGATGCCTTAAATTATGATATTTCTGATGAGGAAATTGAAGCGATTTCTAAGGAATATATTGAGTTGTTACCAGATAATAATCATCTTTTTGATGGTGCTTTTGAGATTTTGGACTATCTCAATGGGAAGTATAAACTTCATATTATTACTAATGGTTTTGCGGACGTTCAATTTAGAAAAATGAAAAATTCTAGGTTGGAGATTTATTTTGATTCGGTAACTAATTCTGAGATGGCGGGAGTAAAAAAGCCAAATCCTATTATTTTTGAACATGCATTAAACATTGCCAATGCTAAAAAAGAGCATAGTATTATGATAGGTGATTCATTTGATGCAGATGTTCAAGGAGCCCTTGACGCGGGTTTAGACGCCATTTTTTTTAACGAAAGTAATGTTCAAGTTGAACAAAATATTAAACAAGTCAATCATTTATTAGAACTAAAAAAATATTTATAATTATGAAGCTAAGATTTTTATTTGTGTTATTGTTTGTTGGTAGTTTCGGTTTTGCACAATCGGTTAATGACTACAAGGCCGTTGTTTTGCCATTGAAGTTTGATTTTATGAAAACGGATAATCAATATCGCCTCGCGACTTTATCTAAATTTAATTTAGACAAAGCAGGTTTTAAAGCTTTTTATGCTAATGAGTCCATTTCAAGTGAATATAATGATAGATGTGGCTTGCTTTATTATGATGTAGTAAAAGATAATGGGTTTTTAGTCACTAAACTTTTCATTACTCTTAAAGATTGTTACGGAAAAATAGTTTTTCAATCAGAAATTGGAAAAAGTAAGGAGAAAGATTATCAATTGTCCTATACAGAGGCTTTGAATGAAGCTTTTAAATCAGTTTATGCTTTGCAATATAAATACAGTGGTCAAGCGATAAATAAGGTTAGTCAAGAAATGATTGCGGTTTCAACACCTGTCTCTCCATCAAATGTAATGATTCAGTCCCAAAGTACGGCTGCTGTAAATTTGCTTTATGCTCAGCCTATGAACAATGGTTTTCAACTGGTCGACAGTACACCTAAAGTGGTTATGAAAGTTTATAAGACTTCTAATCCAAGTTTTTTTATTGCAGTGAAAGGATCGATTCATGGCGTTTTAATAGGGAAAGAAAATCACTGGTCTTTTGAATATTACGAAAACGACAAATTAATCTCCGAAAAAGTGGATGTTAAATTCTAATGTTCAGATTTCAGATTAAGGATGTTAAATATCTAATCTGAAATCTGTTTTTTTTTGTTATTTATCACTTGTTATCTGCTAACTTTGACTGAACACTAATATCCATATTTGTCTTTCCATCTGTTTTTAAGGAATTCACGAGTTGTGTTTTCGCGAGAATTATTTCCGGGAACATAGATGGCTTTGTTACTTAATTCATTTGGTAAGAATTCTTGTTCGGCAAAATTATTGGCGAAATCATGGGAGTATTTGTATTCTTCGCCATAACCCAATTCTTTCATTAATTTAGTGGGAGCATTTCGCAAATGAATGGGCACAGACAAATCGCCAGTTTGTTTTACTAATTGCTGAGCAGTACCAATTGCCAAATAAGAAGCATTGCTTTTTGGAGAGGTCGCTAGGTAAATAGCGCATTGACTCAGTATAATTCGGCTTTCCGGATAACCAATGGTGGAAACCGCCTGAAAAGTATTGTTGGCCATAATGAAAGCCGTAGGATTGGCGTTACCAATATCTTCGCTGGAAAGAATCAACATTCTACGGGCAATAAACTTTACATCTTCGCCTCCTTCAATCATTCTTGCCAACCAATATACCGCTCCGTTTGGATCGCTTCCTCGGATCGATTTTATAAAAGCCGATACTATATCATAATGTTGTTCACCACTTTTGTCATACAAAACGGTGTTTTGTTGTACTAATTCAAAAACACGGTCGTTAGTGATGATAATTTCGTTTTCAGCGGAAGCGTTTACGACAAGTTCAAAAATATTTAATAGTTTGCGCCCATCGCCACCCGAAAGTCGCAATAGCGCCTCTGATTCTCTTAATTCAATATTTTTAGTTGCTAAAATCACATCCGTTTTCATTGCGCGCTGCAATAAAGATCCTAAATCTTCTTTCGTGAACGCATTTAGAATATAGACTTGACAACGAGATAAAAGAGCGGGTATTACCTCAAAACTTGGGTTTTCTGTTGTGGCGCCTATCAAGGTAATCCATCCTTTCTCTACAGCCGCCAAAAGTGAATCTTGTTGTGATTTACTAAAACGGTGAATCTCATCTATAAAAAGAATAGGGTTTTTGGATGTAAATAATCCGCCACTTTGCTTTGCTTTTTCAATAACATCACGAATGTCTTTTACACCTGAATTTATGGCGCTCAAAATATAAAAAGGACGTTTGGATTCCTGGGCAATAATTTGTGCCAAGGTTGTTTTTCCAGTTCCAGGAGGTCCCCATAAAATCAAGGAAGGAATGATTCCTTTTGCAATTTGTTGGGTTAAAGAACCGCTTGGTCCTACCAAATGGGATTGACTGATGTAATCTTGTAGTTTTTGTGGTCGTATGCGTTCTGCTAAGGGTGCTTCCATTTTTTTAATCGCAAATTTGATTATTCGGGAATTCGAAAAATTTCCGATTACAAATTTAGTCATAATCTAGCGGTCGAACTGACAAATCAACAAATTATCTTGTATGACAAAGTAGCACTAAATTATTTTTGGTTGAATTTTTGACTTAAATTAGTAATAGTAAATAAAAAGCTAAAGATGAGCAATAAACATTTTAAATTCACGACGGCAGTTGTGGGAATGCCACTTTTTTTTGTGCTGTTCTTATGGTTTGTCTATTGGCTCGAAATTCGATTTGATTACGATTTTGTTGAAAACGGTATTTTTCCAAGAACAGTATCGGGTTTACAAGGAATTGTTTTTGCTCCATTTATTCATTCAGATTTGAAACATCTTTATAGTAATTCATTGCCTTTATTAGTGTTGTTAGCTGCTTTACAGTTTTTTTATCGAAAACAGTCTTTGAGGGTAATTGGATATGGAATTTTATTTACGGGTATCTTTACTTGGGTAATTGGTCGGTCCAGTTATCACATCGGGGCGAGCGGTTTGGTTTATGTTCTGGTCAGTTTTATTTTTTTTAAAGGAATTTTGACCAAATATTATCGATTAATCGCTTTGTCTTTGATGATAATTGTAGTGTATGGAGGGATGGTTTGGTTTGCGTTCCCTAAAGTAGATGAAACTATTTCTTGGGAAGGACATTTAGCTGGTTTAATTACAGGCTTTGTTCTGTCTGTTTTATATCAAACACCGGAGTTTAAAAAAGCTCCAAAATACGATTGGGAAAAACCGGATTATAACCCTTTAGAAGATAAATTCATGCAACGTTTCGATGAAAATGGGAATTTTGTGAATCTCCCAAAAATAGAAGAAGTAGCGGAATTAGGTGGTTTCCAGAGTTACTATATTTCCAGTCAAGAAGTGAAATACGTGATTATCTCAGAACAAAAAAACGAACCAGAACAAGAGCTCTAATTCGTTTTATTATGTATGATTTTTGAAATCTAGAATCAAAAATTCTTAACTTCTTTGTCTTACTGCTTCGTATAAAAAAGCGCCACAAGCAACCGAAACATTCAAAGATCCAATAGTTCCGAACATGGGTAGTTTTGCTTTTTCATCAATAATTTTTAATACAGAAGGATTTACTCCTCTGTCTTCCGATCCCATAATTATTGCCACAGGTTCATTTAATGAAATATCATATATGTTTTGATCTGTTTTTTCAGTTGCGGCCACTGTTTTTATTCCGCTGGCCTGCAAAAGAAAAATAGCATCTTTGATGTGTTCTACTTTACAAATAGGAATATTAAATACGGCTCCAGCCGATGTTTTCACGGTATCACCGTTTACCGGTGCCGATCCTGCTTTTTGAACAATGATTCCGTTCACTCCAGTACACTCCGCAGTTCGGATGATAGCGCCAAAATTACGCGCATCAGAAATTTGATCCAATATTAAAAACAAAGGTTTTTTCCCATTTTCGACTACAGTATTTATTAAAGTTTCTAAGTCGAAAAATGAAATAGGAGAGATAGTCGCCACAGCACCTTGATGGTTATTGGGAGTCAATCGGTTCAGTTTTTCAACAGGAACATAGGAGAAGTTGATATTACCGCGCTTCATCACTTTCATTAAGTCCTTCATCAGTTCGCTGCTCGCTTCCTTTTGAATATAAACTTTGTCTACTGTTGCACCTGCTTGTATCGCTTCGATAATTGCTCTAATCCCAAATATTTGATGTTCTTTTTCCATGGTGCAAATATATAAAAAAACCACCACTTTTTAGGGTGGTGGTTTTTTTGATTTTTTGTTAAACCGAATCAGATGTGTAATCAAAATAAAATTAAAGCTTATAAAACAAAAAAAAACAGTAGTAAACCTGAACTTACTACTGTCTAAAATTGTACTTTTATTTTTGATTAATCCTGTATTACTTTTTCAGGACTAGACAATGAGTAATAATTTATTTTTTTAAAATAGATTTTAGTCTTGAATTTTTCTTAATACCGGACAATTTTCCAGAGGCTAACTGTGCTCCATTGTAATCTGAAACAGTAAATTTACCGTTAGAAATAGCTACTTTAGCAATAAAACCATTATGGAACTCACCTGTATTTGCATTATTATCATCTACAGTCCCATTTGTAGTATTCGCATTTACTGATTGCGAAGGGTCTTGCGTAACTACAGTTGAAAAAGAGCCTGCTCTAACAAAAGTTGCAACTATAGGAACAGTAACGTTTGCTGCAGCTCCATATCCATAAAAACCATTTTGATACAAATCGTGAAATAAAATATACTCACCATCTGGCCAATCTGCTAAATTCATTGATAATACCTCTGGATGGTCTCCTGTTGCTGCATAATCGGTATCATTATATGTAGCCCAAGGATCATTATTGTCATAACCTGCTGCATCTGCAACAAATATATCAAAATCAATATTTGATCCAGTATCGTAACCATCAATGTCTTTATTCCATGCAAATGAAATATCTAATGTGTTACTAACATAATTATTAATGGTAATGTTATAGGATGGTAAAACCGTTGTTGGGTTTAAAAAATACCTATTTGCCAAAGAAGGCGTTGTAATTTGTATTTGCAGCGTTTTAGCTACTTCCGGGATTATGTCTCCATAAAATTTTACTAATAATTTAGCTTCCTTTGAATAGGGAGCTATTGTTGCTTCTACAATATCATAATCTTCATGTAATACAGCTGTACCACCCGTTTGTTCAGCAGAAAAGGTAATCCCTCTGGTTAACATTTTATCTGTAGTAATTGTTACAGTGACTAAACCATCTTTTTCGTTAACGGTAGTGTTGCTTACTGAGAAAGTAGCTGTTGGATAATCTTCCGTACTAATAATAGGTTCAGGATCGTTTTTATCATCACACGATACAGCAATTAAAGCTAAAAAAGCTAGTGAAATAAATAATTTAAATTTTATATATTTTTTCATTTTTTTTGAATTATAAGTTAATTAGCTGGAGTATAGGTTACCCAATATTCTCTCAAATTACCTCCTGTAACGGTATATTGCATAGTAATAACCCCTGTTTCAGGATCTACAGAACTTGTTCCTGAAACTCCTTCAACTAAATTAGAGTATGTGTCTACTAAGTTTTGTTGTGGAATTGTTATTACATTACAAACGTCTAAAAAGGTAAATCCTGGTGTGCCACCTAAGTCTGCTGCTGCCCAATGACCAATCAAACCTGTTCTGTATTCGCCGCTTCCGGTTTCTGTAATTACATCGGTATAATTTAGAATTTCATCAATACCAGAAGCTGCTCGTACATAATGTACATTTACATTGTAAGTCCCAGCTAAATTTGAGAAACAAAGATAATTTAATGTAATTTTCAATAATTTACCATTATTGACTACATTATTGTTGCCACTTGCTTCAGAAACTCTCAATATTAATACAGGAGCAACATCTAAAGGTGCCACAATGCCATCTGTTAACATGGTGATTGGCAATAGTCCTAAATAATTATTGCTAGCGGAAAGGGTTATTTTTTTTGAAGTAAATTTAAAATGTGTGCCTTCAATTGCCGTTGATGCTGGATCTACTGCAATAGTAACTTCAATATCAGAAGTCATTTCCTTATAAGTAGGCCCTTTAACTTCCATTTTTAAATTAAAGTCATAGGCTTGACCATCGGCTACACTTCCTAAATTCAAACTGGAATCATTAAATCCGGCTAAATTAGGCCCTTCTCCATTTGCTGCTGATGGTTCTGTGTCCTCTACTATACAAGATGTAAAAGAAGCAAAACAGAACACAAAAATTAATATATATTTAATTGTTTTCATAAATTCTATTTTTTTAATTAATTAGCCCAGAATATTTTAGCTGTAAATGCATTTGGCTGTGCTGGAAGATTTAAACCATTTGAAGTAACCTCACTTGCTGGATATGCCAATCTAACAGGTCTGTTAGCTGATGTCGCCAGAGCAGAAATTGGTAGATTTGCAGGATAACCGGTTCTATTATAATCAAACCAAGATTGAATAGCATCTATACCGTTAACTGCAATCCATTTTTGAGTAATGATAGCTTGGAGTTTATTGGTTGAAGTGTTCCAATTTACCAAATTTTTAGCTTGTGAGAAATATGTTGTTGCATTTCCAGCTCCTAAATAGGTAAATGAGGCTTGGATTCCTGATTCATATAATGTTTTGGCATTTGCTCCTCCATTAAATTTTAAATCAATTTCAGCTTGGTTAAAATAAGACTCTGCAGCTGTGTATAAAACAGCTCCTTGTGAGGCTGATTTTAAAATTCCAGGGCCTATATTAGAGACAAATTCAGGTGTTAATCCATCGACACCATTTACGGTTTCATCATAATTTTGTAAACCCTGCATTACACCTAAATGACCTGTGGCGGGTTTTTCATAAATATAATCAATTCTTGGATCATTGGTGTTTGTTAGATAATCCAAAATATAGTCAGTAGCGCAAGTAGCATTATTGTTATTTGTGATTGTTCCAGAAACATCATAGCCAAATGCATCCCATTTAGGATTTTGTTGATTTGTAGATGCTTTATATCCAATGTTTACTTCAACGTCATTTGTTATGTATCCTGATCCTTCGGTTGTTATAGCAGCAAGTTGAGTTTGAATATAAGCTGCGCGTCCTGTCATACTTGATTGGCGAACCAACATTCTTAATTTTATGGAATTAGCGAATTTTTTCCACATCAACATATCTCCTCCGAAAATACCGTCATCTGCACCTGGAATTAATGCTTTGATATTAGTATTTGACTCTGTTGCGTCAATTAAGGCAATTGCAGCAGATAATTGAACAACCAAATCATCGTAAATTGTTTGTGCATTGTCGTAAGCAGGAGTAGGGTCACCACCTCTGGCTAAGGCTTCAGAGTATGGGATATCGCCATAAGTATCAACTAAAATATTGAAGTGATAAGCTTTCATAATATTGCCGATTGCCTTATAATAACCATTTTCATCACCTTGAAGCGTGCTTAAAGAGTTATACTGTTTTAAAACATTAGTATACACATAGTCAAAGTTCTGTTGGTAAAATGAAGAAGTAACAAGATATAAAAATTCATCAGTATACCAAGAAAAACCGTCACTTTGACTCCAGTTATACATCATCATATTTCCCAAAGTATTGTTACCTCGGTTGCGTTCTTGAGCAAACGCTGAGTAGTTTTGTGCAACTGGTAAAAGTAAATTGGGACTAACTTTCGATGGATTATTTGGGTCGGTATTAATGTCCCCAAAATTATCGCTACACGATGTCAGTACTAAAACTACTGCCATCATTTTGATTGATGTTAAAATATTTTTCATAATTAGATTATTTTTTAAAATTCTGCATTAATACTGACACCGAATGATCTTGTAGGTGGTGACTGAAAATATCCTCCAACACCAATAGCATTAGAATTAGTGTTGTTAAACTCAGGATCCGAGAAACGATTTTCTTTTGGTAACAGCGTTAATATGTTTCTGCCAACAAAACCAATTCTTAAAGATTTAAGAGCTGTTTTGGCTAAATAGTTTTTTGGTAAATCATAATTTAAAGCCACCTCTCTGATTTTAAATGCAGTTGCATCTTTTACGTAGTTTTCTTTAATCTCATTATAGGTATTTGTCCAAAAATCTTGACGACCATCAGTGACAGGAATATTAGTGTTTGGTACAAATACTCCAGGACTGGTTTCTATTACAGAATTAGGGAATACAAAATCTTGTCTATTTGATGAAACAGATTCAATGGATCTACCTGTAAACTCCATTACATCTGAACCTTGTTCGTAGTAAACATGGCCAGTTCTATAGTCCATAGTAGTTGATAAATTCCAATTTTTATAATTGATAGAAGAAGTTAAGCCAACAATATAATCTGGGGTAGTTTTCCCCAAGTTTTTTAAACTTCCAACTAAAGGATTTCCACTTGCAGCATCAATTACCACGTTACCTTGTGGATCTCTGACATAAGAACTCGCTTTAATTTGCGGGAATGCTTCCCCAACAACAGCAAAAACTCCATATGTTCCATTACTAGTGACTGTAATTTCATCTACGCCTTCTGTAATTGATTTTACAACGGCTTCATTTTTTGAATAATTCACATTTAAATCCCAGCTAAAATCATTAGATTTTAAAACAGTTCCTCCTATAGTCAATTCAATACCTTTACCTTCAATTTCTCCAATATTGGTTAAGTAATTGGTAGCGCCTGAAGATACAGATGGTGTGGTAAATGTAATTAAATTGGTAGATTTAGTTATAAAGTAAGAGGCATCAATTCTTAATCTGTTTTTGAAGAAGGCTAGATTTGCCCCAATTTCTGAGGTGTTAATTTTTTCTTTAGAAATATTGGAATCTACAGCTGTTCCACTTTGTGAAAATCCATTCAAACTTCCAAAAGGAAAGCCATTTGATTGTGAGAAAGTTTCGTTTATTTGATAAGCTCCTAAGTCATTATAAACTGTAGAGTTGCTGAATGTCAATTTACCAAAAGATAAGCTGCTGTCTTTCAATGAAGGAAAAGCTTCAGTTATAACAAATGATAAACCTGCCGCTGGGTAAAAATAACTATTGTCTGCTTCGGGTAATGTAGATGTATAGTCATAGCGGCCTTGAAGATTTAAATAGATAAACTTTTTAAATCCAAACGTTAAATCAGCAAAATAACCAAAAGTCTTTTTGTTTGATTCAGCAACATTAATTTCTGGTTGTCCAGTTCCGTTAGAAACATCATAAAAATCAGGAATACTTAAATTATTTGCTCTAATAAAACTATCTCTATTGCTAATACTAGAAGTCGAAGCCCCTAGAAGTCCAATGAAATCTATGTCACTTGTAATATCCAATTTGGCGCTTAACAGCGCATCTGTTGTATATGATAATGATTGAAACTCCCTGTCTTCAACAAAAGAAGAGATGTCATTAGCTGCCGGTTGTAGCGTTTTGTCATAAACTTGTCTTGATCTCCAATTTTTTCCGATTCCAGATGTTGTATTGACACCAGCTCTAGCGGTGAAATTTAACCATTTATTAAAATCATATGCTGCGGAGATGTTTGCTGTTAACCTAGATGTTTGGTTATCATTTCTGTTATTGTCAATTGCCCACCAAGGATTTTCGTAATAACCATTAAAATAGCCGTCAGGTGAAGAATATAAATCATTTCTCCAATCTTTATATGACGCTAAAGGTATATTGGAAGCTGTATTAAGTATAAACCAGTACAAGGGTCTGTCTTGGTTACCTATGGTATTCCCAACTACGCTTGTTTTATCTTTTAAAAAGTTAGAAGTTAATCCTAATTTTAAATTACCTATTTTTTTTGTGGCATTCACACGGAAAGTATTTCTTTTGTATTCATCCCTATGCACAATACCCTTGGTTCTTTGGTCTCCAATAGACATAAAGAAGGTACTTGATTCATCACCACCACTAAAAGATATTGTGTTTTGGACAGTAGTTCCAGTTTGAAAAAAATCTTTCAAGTTGTTTTTTACTGGAGCATAAGGCACCGCTTGAAAAGTGCCATCAGCAAATATAGGTCCAATTTGGCGAACTTGTCCGTCAAAACGTGGTCCCCAGTTTGTGTTTTCAATATTGTCATAAGCGCCTTGCCAACCAGTTCCATATTCACTTTGGAATTCAGGCATATAGGCAACATTTTCAATTGTAGTGGTTGAGTTTAATCCAACTGTGAAGGATTCTCCTATTTTTCCTTTTTTGGTTTCCACAATAATGGCACCATTACCTGCTAACGAGCCATAAAGCGCAGCTGCAGTAGCACCCTTTAAAACGTTTAAACTTTCTATGTCTCGAGGGTTTAAATCATCAAAAGCCCCTTGTGTAGAAATAGAACCATCAATTACTATTAAGGCGGAGTTGCTTTGGCTGATAGACCTTAGGCCTCTTAAAATAATTTGCGAAGAAGGGTCAACGCCGTTATCCTGAACGTTAATTTGCAAACCTGCAACTTTACCGGCCAATGCACTAGCCGATCTTGTTGGGTCGGCTTTAAGCAATTCCTTTGACTCAATTTTTTCTGCCTGATAGGTAAGTGTTTTCTTTTGTCTTTGAACTCCTAGAGCTGTTACTACAACTTCTTCAAGAACTTGTGAGTCATCTTTTAGTTTTATGTTAAGGCTTGTTGAAGCTGCTGCTACTTCTTGGGTTTTCATTCCAATGTAGCTAAAAATTAATACTTGACTCGGTGACGCCTTGATGGTGTACTTTCCGTCAAAATCAGTTTGCGTTCCCGTTTTTGTTCCTTTAACGAGTACGCTAACGCCAGGTAATGGCATTCCTGCATTGTCGGAAACAACACCTGTCACGGTTCTCTCTTGCGCAAAGGTTAGTTGCGCTATTAGTACTAAAAGCAGTACTAAGATTCCATTGAACTTTAGTTTCATTTTTAATTATTTTGAATTAGTTTAACAAACTTCTTAATAATTTGTTAATATTCCTAATGTTTGGAATGTTTTTTATGTGTGCATTTAAAATTTAACATTATAACAATAGTAATGACTAATGTTGTAATTTAATGTTATTTCTTGTTTAAGTGTTTTTTTTATGTTAAAATAGTATGCTTTTACTGGTGTTGTTTTTTTTTAGATTTTTGTTTCGTGTGTTTTGTTTTGATTTTTTTATTAACTTTTTTTTAACCTTTTAATTAGTTGTTGGTTTTGTTTTTAATTTTTGAATGAACTACTGTTGTTTGGTATGTTTAATTTTAGGCAATTGGTTTTTGGAATTGTTGTTTAGGTTGTGTTGTTGTGGGGGTTAAAAATGAAAAAATAAACAACCTTGTTGAAAATTAATAGATTAACGTTTGTGGGGTAAAAAATAATTTATACATTTGCAACCCCGTAAAAAGCGGGAATTAAATATACATAATAAATTTTTAGTATTAATTATGCCAACAATTCAACAATTAGTAAGAACAGGAAGAACTCAGATGACTAAGAAGAGTAAATCGGTTGCTTTAGATTCTTGTCCTCAAAGAAGAGGGGTTTGTACGCGTGTTTACACTACAACACCAAAAAAACCAAACTCTGCAATGCGTAAAGTAGCGCGTGTACGTTTGACAAATGGTAATGAAGTGAATGCTTACATCCCTGGAGAAGGACACAATTTACAAGAGCACTCGATAGTATTAGTTAGGGGTGGAAGGGTAAAAGATTTACCAGGAGTTAGGTATCACATCGTTCGTGGTGCGCTTGATACGTCAGGAGTAGCAGGAAGAACGCAAAGGAGATCTAAGTATGGTGCTAAGCGCCCAAAAGAAGCAAAAAAGTAATTTAAAAATGTTAACAGTTAGAGGTTAGGAGTTAGTAGTTGGATTCGAAAGTTGAAAACGTATAACATTTAACGGATGACCTGTAACTTTTTATTAAAAAAAAGACATGAGAAAAAGAGCGGCAAAGAAAAGACCACTTTTACCAGATCCAAGGTTTAATGACCAGTTGGTAACGCGTTTTGTGAATAACTTAATGTGGGACGGTAAGAAATCAACAGCTTTTAAAGTTTTTTATGATGCAATTGACATTATAGAGGCTAAAAAGCAAGATGCAGAAAAACCATCATTAGAAATATGGAAAGATGCTTTAACTAATGTTATGCCTCACGTAGAAGTACGTAGTCGTAGAGTAGGTGGAGCTACATTTCAAATTCCGATGCAAATTAGACCAGACCGTAAGATTTCTATGGCAATGAAGTGGTTGATACTTTATTCTAGAAGAAGAAATGAAAAATCTATGGCTCAAAGGTTGGCTTCAGAGTGTTTAGCTGCGGCTAAAGAAGAAGGAGCGGCTGTTAAGAAAAGAATGGATACTCACAAAATGGCAGAGGCTAATAAAGCGTTCTCTCACTTTAGATTTTAATTCATAAAGAAATGGCTAGAGATTTAAAATATACAAGAAATATAGGAATTGCTGCTCATATTGATGCTGGTAAAACAACAACAACAGAGCGTATTCTTTTTTATACTGGTAAGACACATAAGCTTGGGGAAGTACATAATGGTGCTTCTACAATGGACTGGATGGAACAAGAAGCGGAAAGAGGTATTACTATTACATCTGCTGCTACTACTTGTGAGTGGAATTTTCCAACTGAGCAAGGTAAAGTGTTGCCGGAATCAAAACCGTACCACTTTAATATTATTGATACCCCAGGTCACGTTGATTTTACTGTAGAGGTAAATCGTTCATTACGTGTACTTGATGGGTTGGTTTTCTTGTTTAGTGCTGTTGATGGTGTTGAGCCTCAATCTGAAACTAACTGGAGACTTGCAGATCAGTATAGAGTGCCTCGTATGGGGTTTGTGAATAAAATGGACCGTCAAGGTTCTAACTTTTTGAATGTATGTCAACAAGTTAGAGATATGTTGAAGTCTAATGCTGTTGCGATCACTTTGCCGATTGGTGAGGAGAATGATTTCAAAGGTGTGGTTGATTTGGTAAAAAATCAGGCTATTATTTGGCATGATGAAACTCAAGGAGCTACTTTTGATATTGTGCCTATCCCTGAGGATATGCTTGCTGATGTAAAAGAGTATCGTTCAACGCTTATTGAGGCGGTTGCTGATTACGATGAGAATCTTTTAGATAAGTACATGGAGGATGAAAGCTCTATTACTGAAGAGGAGATTAATAAAGCGTTGAGAGCGGCTACTATTGATATGGCTATTATTCCTATGCTTTGTGGTTCTTCTTTTAAAAATAAAGGAGTTCAATTCATGTTAGATGCAGTATGTAAGTACTTGCCGTCTCCAATGGATAAAGAAGGTATTGAAGGGATTCACCCTGATGATGCTGAGTTATTAGAGGAAGATCAAAGAAAGATTTTGCGTAAGCCAGATGTTAAGGAGCCGTTTGCTGCTTTGGCATTTAAGATTGCTACTGATCCATTTGTTGGTCGTTTAGCTTTCTTCCGTGCTTATTCAGGTCGTTTAGATGCGGGTTCTTATATATTGAATACGCGTTCAGGTAATAAAGAAAGAATTTCTCGTATTTATCAGATGCACGCTAACAAGCAAAATCCAATCGAATATATCGAGGCTGGAGATATTGCTGCGGCAGTAGGATTTAAGGATATCAAGACTGGGGATACTATGTGTGATGAAAAACACCCAATTATCTTAGAAAGTATGAAATTCCCTGCGCCAGTAATTGGTATTGCGATTGAGCCTAAAACTAAAGCTGACGTAGATAAAATGGGTATGGCTTTGGCTAAATTAGCTGAAGAAGATCCTACATTTACTGTTAGAACAGATGAGGCTTCGGGTCAAACGATTATCTCAGGTATGGGTGAGCTTCACTTAGATATATTAGTTGACCGTATGAAACGTGAATTTAGAGTGGAAGTAAACCAAGGTGAGCCTCAAGTTGAATACAAAGAAGCTTTTACAAGATCTGCTACGCATAGAGAAACATACAAAAAACAATCAGGAGGTCGTGGTAAATTCGGTGATATCGTATTTACACTTGAGCCAGCTGACGAGGTTGATGGTAAAGTTCCTGTAGGATTGCAGTTTGTTAATGCTGTTAAAGGTGGTAACGTTCCTAAGGAATATATTCCATCTGTAGAAAAAGGTTTCCGTGAAGCTATGAAAACGGGTCCTTTGGCAGGATACCAAGTGGATAGTTTGAAAGTAACTTTGACTGACGGATCTTTCCACCCTGTGGATTCTGATGCTCTTTCTTTTGAATTAGCAGCAAGAATGGGGTATAGAGAAGTCGCTAAAGCTGCAGGAGCTGTTATCCTTGAGCCAATCATGAAAATGGAAGTTATTACACCAGAAGAAAACATGGGAGATATCGTAGGTGATATTAACCGTCGTAGAGGTCAGGTGAATGATATGGGTGATAGAAATGGTGCGAAAACTATTAAAGCAGATGTGCCTTTATCGGAAATGTTTGGTTATGTTACCACATTAAGAACACTTTCGTCTGGTAGAGCAACTTCTACAATGGAATTTTCACACTATGCGGAAACTCCTTCTAATATTTCAGAAGCAGTAATCAAAAAAGCAAAAGGAAACGCTTAATCTTTAAGAAAATGAGTCAAAAAATCAGAATAAAATTAAAATCTTACGATCACATGTTGGTAGATAAGTCTGCTGAAAAGATCGTGAAAACAGTAAAAACTACTGGTGCGGTTGTAACAGGTCCAATTCCATTACCAACTCACAAAAAACTTTTTACAGTACTACGTTCTCCTCACGTTAACAAAAAAGCGAGAGAGCAATTTGAAGTAATGTCATACAAGAGATTGATTGATATTTATTCATCTTCATCTAAAACTATTGATGCTTTAATGAAATTAGAATTGCCTAGTGGAGTTGAAGTAGAGATCAAAGTTTAAGGATTTACTTAAGAGTAAAAAGGGCACTTTGTTTAAGTGGAAACTTTTTTTGGATTGTGTGTAAATAAGTTATACTTTTGCACCACTTTAAAAATGGGGTTCACTTAAATGATGTGTTCTATTTTTATATTTAATAATTAATAATTAATATTTATGTCTGGGTTAATTGGTAGAAAAATCGGCATGACTAGTATTTTCGACGAGAACGGGAAGAATATTCCTTGTACAGTAATCGAAGCTGGACCATGCGTTGTTACCCAAGTCAGAACCAAAGGTGTTGACGGGTATGAAGCGTTGCAACTTGGTTTCGATGACAAAAACGAGAAACATTCCACAAAAGCGGCTTTAGGTCACTTTGAAAAAGCGGGAACTGTTGCTAAGAAAAAAGTCGTTGAATTCCAAGATTTTGCAACTGAACAAAAATTAGGAGATCTTATTGATGTTTCTATTTTTGCTGAAGGAGAATTTGTAGATGTACAAGGTGTATCTAAAGGTAAAGGTTTTCAAGGGGTTGTTAAACGTCACGGTTTTGGTGGTGTTGGACAAGCAACTCATGGTCAGCACAACCGTTTGAGAGCGCCGGGTTCTGTAGGAGCTTCTTCTTATCCATCTAGAGTATTCAAAGGAATGCGTATGGCTGGACGTATGGGAGGAGATAATGTAAAAGTTCAAAACCTTAGAGTTTTAAAAGTAGTTGCTGAAAAGAATCTACTTGTTATAAAAGGATGTGTTCCTGGTCATAACAACTCTTATGTAATCATTCAGAAGTAATGGAAGTAAAAGTATTAGATTTCAACGGAAAAGATACTGGAAGAAAAGTACAACTTTCTGATTCAGTATTCGCAATTGAACCAAACAATCACGCTGTATATCTTGATGTTAAGCAATATCTTGCTAATCAAAGACAAGGAACGCACAAGGCTAAAGAAAGAGCTGAAGTAGCGGGAAGTACACGTAAGATTAAAAAACAAAAAGGAACAGGTACTGCTCGTGCGGGGTCTGCAAAAAACCCTTTGTTTAAAGGTGGTGGAACAGTTTTTGGACCAAGACCAAGAAGTTATTCATTTAAATTGAATAAAAACTTGAAACGTTTGGCTAGAAAATCTGCTTTCTCTATAAAAGCAAAAGAATCAAACATTATCGTTCTTGAAGACTTTAATTTTGAAACTCCAAACACTAAAAATTTCATTAACGTTTTGAAAGCTTTAGAGTTAGAAAATAAAAAATCACTATTTGTGTTGGGCGATGTTAATAAAAATGTATATTTGTCGTCACGCAATTTAAAGGCATCTAATGTTGTAAGTAGCTTAGAATTAAGCACTTATGCTATATTAAATGCTAATAATTTAGTGCTTTTGGAGAGTTCTTTGGAAGTAATTGAAGAAAATTTAAGTAAATAATAGGATATGAGCATCATAATTAAACCTATAGTAACGGAAAAAGTAACCAAAGAAAGTGAAGTTTTAAACCGCTTCGGATTCGTAGTTAACAAAAAAGCAAATAAAGTTGAGATTAAGAAAGCTGTTGAAGCTGCTTATGGAGTAACTATTTTGAGTGTTAACACGATGAACGTAAGACCGGATAGAACTACAAAATACACTAAAAGTGGTTTGATCAGTGGAAAGACGAATGCAATCAAAAAAGCAATTGTTCAAGTACAAGAAGGAGAAACAATTGATTTTTACAACAAAATCTAAGATAGAAAGATGTCAGTAAGAAAATTAAAACCTATTACCCCAGGTCAGCGATTTAGAGTTGTGAATGGTTATGACGCCATTACAACTGATAAGCCGGAACGCTCTTTGATAGCGCCGATAAAAAACTCTGGAGGTAGAAATAGTCAAGGAAAGATGACCATGCGTTATACGGGTGGTGGTCACAAGCAGAGATATCGTATTATTGATTTCAAACGTACAAAGGATGGAATTCCTGCTACTGTGAAATCTATTGAATACGATCCAAATCGTACTGCGTTTATCGCTCTATTGGCTTATGCTGATGGTGAGAAAACTTATATTATTGCTCAAAACGGATTGAAAGTTGGTCAGAAATTAGTTTCTGGTCCAGAATCTCAACCTGAAATTGGTAATACATTGCCTTTAAGCAGAATTCCTTTGGGAACTGTTATTTCTTGTATTGAGTTGCGTCCAGGTCAAGGTGCGGTAATCGCTCGTTCTGCTGGAACATTTGCTCAATTAATGGCAAGAGATGGAAAATATGCTACAATTAAAATGCCTTCTGGTGAAACAAGATTGATCTTGTTAACTTGTTCTGCTACTATTGGAGCTGTATCTAATTCTGACCACCAATTAGTTGTATCTGGAAAAGCAGGTAGAACAAGATGGTTAGGTAGAAGACCTAGAACAAGACCTGTTGCAATGAACCCTGTCGATCATCCAATGGGTGGTGGTGAAGGACGTTCTTCTGGTGGACATCCACGTTCAAGAAATGGAATACCAGCTAAAGGTTATAGAACTCGTTCTAAGAAAAACCCGAGTAATAAGTATATCGTAGAACGTAGAAAGAAATAATAAGATATGGCACGTTCATTAAAAAAAGGACCTTTCGTTCATTATAAGTTAGAAAAGAAAGTTGAAGAAAACATCGCAGGTGGAAATAAAGGAGTGGTTAAGACTTGGTCTAGAGCTTCTATGATTACTCCAGACTTTGTTGGACAAACTATCGCAGTTCATAACGGTCGTCAATTTGTACCAGTTTACGTAACAGAAAACATGGTGGGTCACAAATTAGGAGAATTTTCACCAACTAGATCTTTTAGAGGTCATGCTGGAGCAAAAAATAAAGGTAAAAAATAAGAAGCAATGGGAGTTCGTAAAAGAGAAACAGCAGATGCGAGAAAAGAGGCTAATAAGTCTATTGCTTTCGCAAAATTGAATAACTGCCCTACTTCACCTAGAAAAATGCGCTTAGTAGCGGACTTGGTAAGAGGTCAGAAGGTAGAAAGAGCACTTAACATCTTGAGATTTAGTTCTAAAGAAGCTTCAAGAAAATTAGAAAAACTATTATTATCTGCAATCAACAACTGGGAGCAAAAAAATAGTGAAGCTAGTTTAGAAGAAGCTGGTTTATTTGTTAAGGAGATCAGAGTAGATGGTGGAATGATGTTGAAAAGACTTCGTCCAGCTCCACAAGGTCGTGCACACAGAATTAGAAAACGTTCTAATCACGTAACAATCGTGTTGGGATCTATTAATAACACACAAGCAATTTAATACAAGATGGGACAAAAGACAAATCCAATTGGAAATAGACTTGGTATCATCAGAGGATGGGACTCAAACTGGTATGGTGGAAATGATTATGGTGATAAACTTGCCGAAGATCACAAAATCAGAAAGTATATCCATGCTCGTTTATCAAAAGCTAGTGTATCTAAAGTAATCATCGAGAGAACTTTGAAACTTGTAACCGTTACTATCACTACTGCTAGACCTGGTATCATTATCGGAAAAGGTGGACAAGAGGTAGACAAGTTAAAAGAAGAACTTAAGAAAATTACTGACAAAGAGGTTCAAATCAACATCTTTGAAATCAAAAGACCTGAACTTGATGCTTATTTAGTTGCAACAAGTATCTGTCGTCAAATTGAAAGCAGAATTTCTTACAGACGTGCAATTAAAATGGCTATTGCTGCTTCTATGCGTATGAACGCTGAAGGTATCAAAGTTTTAATTTCTGGTCGTTTGAATGGAGCTGAGATGGCACGTTCAGAAGGTTTCAAAGAAGGAAGGATTCCTCTATCAACTTTCAGAGCCGATATTGATTATGCATTAGCTGAGGCGCATACTACTTATGGTAGAATGGGTATCAAAGTGTGGATCATGAAAGGTGAAGTTTACGGAAAGAGAGATCTTTCTCCGCTTGCTGGAATGGATAAGAAACAATCTGGCGGAAAAGGTGGAGATGCTCCTCGTGGCAAATCTAACTTTAATAAAGGTGGAAAACCAGACGCTCGTAAAAGAAAGTAATTTTTAAATTAAAGAAAAATGTTACAGCCTAAAAGAACAAAATACCGTAAGGTACAAAAAGGTAAAATGAAAGGGAACTCTAATAGAGGGCATGAACTTTCTAATGGAATGTTTGGTATTAAATCTGTACATGAAGATGGAATGTTTTTAACTTCTCGTCAAATAGAGGCAGCGCGTATCGCTGCAACTCGTTTCATGAAAAGAGAGGGACAATTATGGATCAAAATATTTCCAGACAAACCAATTACTAAGAAACCTCTTGAGGTACGTATGGGTAAAGGTAAAGGAGCAGTTGAGTATTGGGCTGCCGTTGTTAAACCCGGAAGAATTATGTTTGAAGTTGGAGGAGTTCCTTTGTCAGTTGCTAAAGAGGCGTTACGTCTTGCAGCTCAAAAGCTTCCAGTAAAAACTAAATTCGTTGTTGCTAGAGATTTCGAAGCATAATCTATATTATATTATGAAACAATCAGAAATAAAAGATCTTTCTGCAGCGGAGTTGCAAGAAAAGCTTAGCCAGACTAAGAAAACATATGCTGACCTAAAAATGGCTCATGCAATATCTCCAATTGAGAATCCACTTCAAATTAGAAGTGTAAGAAGAACAGTTGCAAGATTGGCTACAGAGCTAACTAAAAGAGAATTGCAATAATTGTAATCTGCTGAAAGATGGAAGAAAAAAGAAATTTAAGAAAAGAGAGAATTGGTGTTGTAACGTCAAACAAAATGGATAAGTCCATTGTTGTTGCACAAGTTACTAAAGTAAAACACCCATTATACGGTAAGTTCGTGTTGAAAACAAAGAAATTTGTTGCACATGACGAAACAAACGACTGTAACATTGGAGATACTGTAAGAATTAGCGAAACGCGTCCTTTAAGTAAATCAAAATGTTGGAGATTAGTTGAAATCCTAGAAAGAGCTAAATAATTATGGTACAACAAGAATCAAGACTAAAAGTAGCAGATAACACAGGAGCTAAAGAAGTTTTAACTATCCGTGTTTTAGGAGGTACCAAAAGAAGGTATGCCTCTGTTGGTGACAAGATTGTAGTATCTATAAAAGATACAACTCCTAACGGAAGCGTTAAAAAAGGAGCTGTTTCAACTGCAGTTGTTGTGCGTACCAAAAAAGAAGTGAGAAGAGCTGATGGTTCTTATATCCGTTTCGATGATAATGCATGTGTTCTTTTGAATGCTGCAGGAGAAATGAGAGGAACTCGTGTTTTTGGTCCGGTAGCAAGAGAACTTCGTGAAAAACAATTCATGAAAATTGTATCATTAGCACCAGAAGTGCTTTAATTCGTTATAAGATGATAAAGCTAAAAATAAAAACAGGAGATATCGTAAGAGTTATTGCAGGAGACCATAAAGGTGCCGAAGGTAAAGTTTTACGTGTTGACCGTGAGAAAAACAAAGCGATTGTTGAAGGTGTAAACATGGTTTCTAAACATACGAAACCTAGTGCGAAAAGCCCTCAAGGTGGTATCGTAAAAAAAGAAGCTTCTATACAAATTTCTAACATATCTTTAATTGATCCTAAAACTAAGGAAGCAACTAGAGTTGGAATTAGAGTTGAAGGAGATAAGAAAGTAAGATTTTCAAAAAAATCTAATCAAGTACTATAGTAATGGCGTATATACCTAGACTAAAAGAGGAATATAAGAGTAGAGTTATCTCTGCTCTTAAAGAGGAGTACGGATACATAAACGTAATGGAAGTTCCAAAATTGGAAAAAATCGTTTTGAGCCGTGGAGTTGGAGCAGCAGTTTCTGATAAAAAATTGATTGACTATGCAGTTGATGAATTGACAAAAATTACTGGTCAAAAAGCAGTTTCTACAATCTCTAAGAAAGACGTTGCGTCTTTCAAATTGAGAAAAGGAATGCCTATTGGAGCAAAAGTTACTTTGCGTGGAGAAAGAATGTATGAGTTTTTAGATAGGCTTATCACTTCTGCTTTACCACGCGTAAGAGATTTCAGCGGAATCAAAGCTACTGGTTTTGATGGAAGAGGAAACTATAACCTTGGTGTTTTGGAGCAAATCATTTTCCCAGAAATTGATATTGATAAAGTAAACAAAATATCAGGTATGGATATAACTTTTGTTACTACTGCTAAGACAGATAAAGAAGCAAAATCACTATTGGCTGAATTAGGTTTACCTTTTAAAAAGAATTAAGATATGGCTAAAGAATCAATGAAAGCCCGTGAGGTTAAGAGAGAAAAAACGGTAGCTAAGTATGCTGAGAAAAGAAAAGCTTTGTTAGAAGCTGGAGATTTCGTAGGTTTGCAAAAATTACCGAAAAACGCTTCTCCTGTTCGTTTGCACAATCGTTGTAAATTGACGGGTAGACCTAGAGGTTATATGCGTCAATTTGGTATTTCACGTGTAACATTTCGTGAAATGGCAAATAACGGATTAATCCCAGGTGTTAAAAAAGCATCTTGGTAGACAGTAACTTAGTTACGTCAATACAAACACATTTATAAATTGGTTAAAGGTTCATAGGATGAGTATCCTATGAAAACCATAACCGCAAATTAATACATATGTATACAGATCCTATTGCAGATTATTTAACAAGAGTTAGAAACGCTGTGGCAGCAAACCACAAAGTTGTCGAAATTCCTGCATCTAATCTAAAAAAAGAAATAACTAAGATCTTATTTGATCAAGGTTATATCTTAAGTTACAAATTTGAAGACAACGCTGTTCAGGGTTCAATCAAAATTGCTTTGAAGTATGATAAAGATACTAAAGAGTCAGTAATTAAAGATATCCAAAGAATTAGTAAACCAGGTTTGCGTAAATATTCAAGTTCTGCTTCTATTCCAAGAATCCTTAACGGATTAGGAATTGCTATTGTTTCTACATCAAAAGGTTTGATGACTGGAAAGAAAGCCAAACAACTTAACGTTGGTGGAGAAGTAATTTGTTACGTATACTAATAAAAAGACTATAAGATGTCAAGAATAGGTAAAAATCCAATTGTAATCCCTGCTGGTGTAACTGTAGAAGTTAAAGACGGTATTATTACAGTAAAAGGAAAAAATGGTCAACTTACACAGGAGTTTTCGGACGTTACTGTAACAGTTGAAGACGGTCAGGTTCAAGTAGACAGATCGTCTGATCACAAAGACCAAAGAGCAAAACACGGTTTGTACAGATCTTTAATCAATAATATGATTGTTGGTGTAACTGATGGCTTTACAAAATCTTTAGAATTGGTAGGAGTAGGTTATAGAGCTTCTAATCAAGGACAAAAATTAGATTTAGCGCTTGGATTTTCTCATAATATTGTTTTAGAAATTGCTCCAGAAGTAACTTTAGAAACGATATCTGAAAAAGGTAAAAACCCAATTGTTAAGTTAACATCGTTTGATAAACAACTTTTAGGTCAGGTTGCGGCAAAAATTAGAGGTTTCCGTAAGCCAGAACCTTACAAAGGAAAAGGTGTTAAATTTGTAGGTGAAGTATTAAGAAGAAAAGCAGGTAAATCAGCTTAAAAAATAAGATTATGTCATTAACAAAACCTGAAAGAAGACAGAGAATTAGATTCAGAATCAGAAAAACAATTAGCGGTACTGCTGCTAATCCAAGACTGTCTGTATTTAGAAGTAACAAAGAAATTTACGCTCAACTTATTGATGATGTAAATGGAGTTACTATATTAGCTGCTTCTTCAAGAGAAAAAGAGATAGGTAAAGGTACGAACGTGGAAATCGCTGCAGCTGTTGGAAAACTTGTTGCAGAGAAAGCGTTAAAAGCTGGGATAGATGTGGTAACTTTCGATAGAGGAGGTTATTTGTATCACGGTCGTATTAAATCATTAGCGGAAGGCGCAAGAGCGGCTGGACTTAAATTCTAATATATTATGTCTAATAAATACAAGAATGTAGAGTTAGTAAAACCAAGTGGTCTTGAATTAAAAGATCGTTTGGTGAGTGTGAATCGTGTTACTAAAGTTACAAAAGGGGGTAGAGCTTTCGGTTTTTCTGCTATTGTAGTTGTAGGTGATGAAAATGGTGTTGTTGGTCATGGATTAGGAAAATCTAAAGACGTTTCTGAAGCAATTGCGAAAGCAGTAGAAGATGCAAAGAAAAATTTAGTAAAAATTCCTTTGAACGGACAATCAGTTCCTCACGAACAAAAAGGAAAATTTGGTGGTGCACGTGTGTTTTTAATTCCTGCGTCTCATGGTACAGGAGTTATTGCTGGTGGAGCTGTTCGTTCAGTTCTTGAGTCAGTAGGTATTCACGATGTATTATCTAAATCTCAAGGATCATCAAATCCTCACAACGTAGTGAAAGCAACTTTTGATGCTTTATTACAAATGAGAAGTGCTCACACTGTTGCAAAACAAAGAGGAGTATCTTTAGAGAAAGTTTTTAAAGGTTAATTCAAGGAAATTATGGCTAAATTATTAGTAAAACAAGTTAGAAGTAAAATCAACTGTCCACTTGATCAAAAAAGAGGATTAGAGGCTTTAGGTCTACGTAAAATGGGTCAGGTTGTAGAGCATGACTCAAACCCTGCAATCCTTGGGATGATAAACAAAGTTAAACACTTAGTTTCTGTTGAAGAAGCTAAATAACACATACTGTTATGAATTTAAGTAACTTACAACCAGCTGAAGGGTCAACGCACAATCAAAATAAAAGATTAGGTAGAGGAGAAGGTTCTGGAAAAGGTGGTACCGCTGCACGTGGACACAAAGGAGCAAAATCTCGTTCTGGTTATTCTAAAAAGATTGGTTTTGAAGGTGGACAAATGCCACTTCAAAGACGTGTACCTAAGTTTGGTTTTACAAACATCAATCGTAAAGAATACGAAGGTGTTAATCTTGATACACTTCAATTATTAGTGGATAATGGTCAGATTACAGATACTGTTGATATGACAGTTTTTGTTGCTAACCGTTTGGCTACTAAAAATGAAATCGTTAAGATTTTAGGAAGAGGAGAATTGACTGCGAAATTAAAAGTAACTGCTCACAAATTTACTGCTACTGCAAAAGCTGCTATTGAAGCTGCTGGTGGAGAGGCTGTAACAATATAATTTTTCAATTTATGAAGAAATTTATTGAATCAATAAGTAATGTTTGGAAAATCGAGGAACTAAAAAACAGAATCCTAATCACATTAGGTCTGCTTTTAGTTTATCGATTTGGAGCACATGTTACGCTTCCGGGTATCGATGCAACACAATTAGCTAATCTAGCTGGCCAAACCCAAAGTGGTATCGGATCCATCTTAGATATGTTTACTGGTGGAGCATTTTCTCAAGCGTCAGTTTTTGCCTTAGGAATTATGCCTTACATTTCGGCATCTATTGTGGTTCAGCTTATGGGAATTGCTATTCCTTATTTGCAAAAACTTCAAAATGATGGAGAAAGCGGTAGAAAAAAGATTAATCAGATTACACGTTGGTTAACTATTGTAATTACTTTAGTTCAAGGTCCAACTTATATCTATAATCTATATAGAACTTTACCTGGTAGTGCATTTTTATTAGGGTTTAATTCTTTTGAATTCTTATTTTCTTCAGTAATTATCTTAGTTACAGGTACTATTTTTGCCATGTGGTTGGGAGAAAAGATAACTGATAAAGGAATTGGAAATGGTATATCGCTTTTGATTATGGTAGGTATACTTGCAAGATTTCCTCAAGCATTTATACAAGAATTTACAACAAGAGTTACAAATAACAACGGTGGACCAATGTTATTGGTTATCGAGATTATTATATGGCTTTTGGTTATTATTGCCTGTGTTTTATTGACTATGGCAATACGAAAAATACCAGTTCAGTACGCTCGTCGTACAACATCAGGTGATTTTGAACAAGATATGATGGGGGGGAATAGACAATGGATTCCGTTGAAGCTTAATGCTTCTGGTGTTATGCCTATTATTTTTGCTCAGGCAATTATGTTTATTCCTGCTGCATTAGCTGGTTTATCAAAGTCAGATGCTTCACAATCTATTGTTGGTGCTTTTAGTAATATGTTCGGGTTTTGGTATAATCTTGTTTTTGCAACTTTAATAGTTGTATTTACTTACTTTTATACTGCGATTACCGTTCCTACTAATAAGATGTCTGATGATTTGAAAAGAAGCGGAGGATTTATTCCAGGTGTTAGACCAGGAGTAGAAACTTCTGATTTTCTTGATAAAGTGATGTCTTTGATTACTTTCCCAGGATCTTTATTTCTAGCTTTAATAGCTGTGTTCCCAGCGATTATTGTAAGTCTTATGGATGTTCAACAATCTTGGGCAATGTTTTTTGGAGGTACCTCATTAATAATTATGGTTGGTGTCGCTATAGATACAATTCAGCAAATTAATTCATATTTGTTAAACAAACATTATGATGGTTTAATGAAAAGTGGTAAAAATAGAAAAGCAGTAGCTTAATTTTATGGCAAAACAATCAGCAATAGAACAAGACGGATCCATAATTGAAGCATTATCAAATGCTATGTTCCGTGTGGAGTTAGAAAACGGACATATTGTAATTGCTCATATTTCTGGTAAAATGCGTATGCATTACATCAAATTATTACCTGGTGATAAAGTGAAACTAGAGATGAGTCCTTATGATTTGTCAAAAGCAAGAATTACTTATAGATATTAAAGGATATTCACAATGAAAGTTAGAGCATCAGTAAAAAAGAGAAGTCCCGAGTGCATTATTGTGCGTAGAAAAGGGAGATTGTACGTTATAAACAAAAAGAATCCTAGATTTAAACAAAGACAAGGATAATTATGGCAAGAATAGCAGGGGTTGATATCCCGAAAAATAAGAGAGGTGTTATAGCACTTACCTATATCTTTGGATTAGGAAAAAGTAGAGCTATTGAGATTTTAGATAAAGCTCAAGTTAGCCAAGACAAAAAAGTTCAAGACTGGAATGATGACGAGATCGGAGCAATTCGTGAAGCTGTTGGAGTTTTTAAAATTGAAGGAGAATTGCGTTCTGAAGTTTCTTTAAACATCAAACGTTTAATGGATATTGGATGTTACAGAGGTATTCGTCATAGAACTGGTCTTCCTTTAAGAGGACAAAGAACTAAGAATAACTCTAGAACTAGAAAAGGTAAAAGAAAAACTGTTGCTAACAAGAAAAAAGCAACTAAATAATAAGTAATATGGCTAAAGCAACTGCAAAAAAACGTAAAGTTATCGTTGAATCAACGGGAGAAGCTCATATTTCTGCTACCTTCAATAACATCATCATTTCTTTGACAAACAAAAAAGGTGAAGTTATTTCTTGGTCTTCAGCTGGTAAGATGGGTTTTAGAGGTTCTAAAAAGAATACTCCATACGCAGCTCAAATGGCAGCAGAAGATTGTAGTAAAGTAGCTCTTGAAGCTGGATTGAAAAAAGTTAAGGTTTATGTAAAAGGACCAGGAAACGGACGTGAGTCTGCGATTCGTTCTTTGCATAATGGTGGAATTGAAGTGACTGAAATTATCGACGTTACTCCAATGCCTCACAACGGATGTCGTCCTCCAAAAAGACGTAGAGTTTAATAATTTAATTTAAGTATAACTAGGTAGAATAACGATTATCGAAGGATTTGACCTGAATTCATAATCTCTACCTTAATTAATTCATAGAAATGGCAAGATATACTGGTCCAAAAACTAGAATTGCTCGTAAATTTGGCGAGGCAATTTTCGGAGATGACAAAGCTTTCGAAAAAAGAAATTATCCACCTGGACAACACGGGATGGCTAAAAAAAGAGGTAAAAAATCTGAATATGCAATCCAGTTAATGGAAAAGCAAAAAGCTAAATATTCTTATGGAATTTTAGAAAAACAATTCAGAGGTTTATTTAAAAAAGCATCAGCTACTAAAGGTGTTACTGGTGAGGTTCTTTTACAATTATGTGAAGCAAGATTAGATAACGTTGTTTTTAGAATGGGTATTGCTCCTTCTAGAAGAGGTGCTAGACAGCTTGTTTCTCACAGACATATTACCGTAAATGGCGATGTTGTAAATATTGCTTCTTACCACCTTAAACCTGGTGATAAAGTTGCAGTTCGTGAAAAATCTAAGTCATTAGAAGCTATCGAACGTTCTTTATCTAATTCAAGTCATGTTTATGAATGGATTACTTGGAATAATGACGTTAAAGAGGGTACTTTTGTTACTGTACCAGCTAGACTTCAAATTCCAGAAAACATTAAAGAACAATTAATCGTAGAGTTGTACAACAAATAATAATTGACTTAGTCGAAATTTATGGCAATATTTAATTTTCAGAAGCCCGATAAAGTTATCATGATCGATTCAACCGATTTTGAAGGTAAATTTGAATTTAGACCTTTAGAACCGGGTTATGGATTGACTGTTGGTAATGCACTTAGAAGAGTTTTGCTTTCAGCATTAGAAGGTTATGCAATTACATCTGTTCGCATAGAAGGTGTAGATCATGAGTTTTCTACTATTTCAGGAGTTGTTGAAGATGTTACCGAAATCATTCTTAATCTTAAACAAGTACGTTTCAAACGTCAAATTGAAGATATAGATAGCGAAGCAGTTACTGTTTCTATTTCTGGAAAAGATCAATTAACAGCTGGTGATTTTCAAAAATTCCTTTCAGGTTTCCAAGTTTTGAATCCAGAACTTGTGATCTGTAATTTAGACAGTAAAATCAAACTGAATATCGATTTAACAATCGAAAAAGGTAGAGGATATGTTCCTGCTGAGGAGAACAAAAAACAAAATGCTGCAATTGGAACTATTTTTACGGATTCTATTTTTACTCCGGTAAAGAACGTAAAATACGCCATTGAAAACTTCCGTGTAGAGCAAAAAACAGATTATGAAAAATTAGTTTTTGAAATAAAAACTGATGGATCCATCAATCCTAAAGACGCTCTTACTGAAGCTGCTAAAGTTTTAATTCACCATTTCATGTTATTCTCTGACGAAAGGATTACACTCGAGGCTGATGAAATCGCACAAACAGAATCGTATGATGAGGAATCATTACACATGAGACAATTGCTTAAAACTAAGCTTGTTGATATGGATTTGTCTGTAAGAGCATTAAATTGTTTGAAAGCGGCTGAAGTTGATACACTTGGTGATTTAGTATCGTTCAATAAAAATGACCTAATGAAATTCCGTAATTTCGGTAAAAAATCTTTAACTGAGCTAGATGAACTTGTAGCTATTAAAAATTTGAACTTCGGTATGGATTTAGCAAAATACAAACTAGATAAAGAATAAATTACTTCATATTTTGATCTCCAAAATGGATAGTATCAAGATGAAAGTATAAAAAAACACGTCATGAGACACGGAAAAAAATTCAATCACTTAAGCAGACAGACTGCACATAGAAAATCTATGTTGGCTAATATGGCTTGTTCTCTTATCGAGCACAAACGTATTAACACTACTGTTGCTAAAGCAAAAGCACTTAAACAATTTGTTGAGCCGCTTATAACAAAATCTAAAAATGATACGACTCACAATCGTCGTATCGTTTTTGCTTACTTACGTAGTAAATATGCTGTAACTGACTTGTTCAGAGATGTAGCTGCTAAAGTAGGAGATCGTCCAGGTGGATACACTCGTATTATTAAAGTTGGAAATCGTTTAGGAGATAATGCTGATATGGCAATGATCGAATTGGTAGATTTCAATGAACTTTACAATGGCGGTAAAAAAGAAGTTAAAAAAGCAAAAAGCCGTCGTGGTGGAAAAGCTAAGAAAGCTGATGAAGCTACTGAGGCTCCAGTTGCTGAAACTGAAACTACTACAGACGCTGCTGAATAGTTATGAGAATAATCATTCAATAAGAATTAAGGATAAACTATTAATAGTTTATCCTTTTTTTTTGATTTTTTTGGAGCAAAATATCAAAAAGGAATGGTATGTAGCTCCTGCTGATTAATACTTTTATTTATAATAAAAATTAAAAGTTTGCATCCATTATATTAATGAATTAAATTTGCACAATATTTAACTATACATGAAATATACAACACGACAAAGTGCCATACTTTTACTAAGTGATGGAACAATTTTTCACGGAAAATCGATAGGAATCAGCGGAACTACTTTTGGTGAAGTTTGTTTCAATACCGGTATGACGGGATATCAGGAGATTTTTACCGATCCTTCTTATTTTGGTCAAATTATGGTGGCAACAAATACGCACATTGGTAATTATGGAGTAAATGAAAAGGAAGTAGAATCTGATGGGATTAAAATCTCAGGCTTGGTTTGTAAAAACTTCAGTTTCAATTATTCAAGAGAAGATGCTTCTGGAAGTTTAGAGGATTATTTTATAAAGCATAATCTGATTTGCATATCCGATGTTGATACTAGAGCATTAGTGAGTTATATTCGCGATAACGGAGCTATGAATGCGGTTATTTGTACCGATGGAACATCAGTAGAAGATTTAAAAGCGGCATTAGCAAATGTTCCGGATATGAAAGGATTGGAACTAGCTTCAAAAGTTTCAACTAAAGAACCTTACTTCTTCGGGAATGAGGATGCAACATATAAAATATCAGCTTTAGATTTAGGTATTAAAACTAATATACTTCGTAATCTAGCCAAAAGAGATTGTTATATTAAAGTTTTTCCTTTTGATGCCACTTATCAAGAAATGGACTCTTTTAATCCGGATGGTTTTTTCTTGTCTAATGGACCTGGAGATCCAGAACCGCTTTCAAGCGCAATTGAAGTGGCAAAAGAAATCTTAGCAAACAATAAACCCTTATTTGGTATCTGTTTAGGGCATCAAGTAATTGGTTTGGCAAATGGAGTATCTACTTATAAAATGTTCAACGGGCATAGAGGGATTAACCATCCGGTGAAAAATATAATTTCTGGAAAAGGGGAAATCACATCGCAGAATCATGGTTTTGCAGTAAATAAAGAAGAACTAGACAATCATCCTGATTTAGAGATCACACATCTTCATCTTAATGACGGTACTGTTGCGGGTATGAGAATGAAAAACAAAAATTGTTTCTCTGTTCAATACCATCCGGAAGCAAGTCCTGGACCACATGACTCCTCTTACTTATTTGATCAATTTATTGAGAATATAAAAGGGTAATAGTTATTTAGGTAATGATCCTAAACATAACTGGAAAGTTTATGATATTTAGGGATTGACTTTGTAAAAGTCAATCCTTTTTTTATTGATAAATATTAATTTACATTCCAAAAGGGTAGGTTTCTGGAATTTGATTTCCTTGGGGTTGGATGTGTATTGGGTGTAATGCATTGGTCGTATCAAGAAAAATAAAAGCATCGTATCTTTTGGGTATAATTGTGGGTACATAATTACCGAATCTTTCGTGTTCCGGATTGTAAACTACACCTATTGCACGATGCCCTATGCTCGATGAAAGACTTTTTTCTTCTCTAAGCTTGTTCATTAATAATAATTTATTCGAACCTTTACTTGCAATATGGAAAAGCTGCTCCCAACTTCCTTGTTCAGCTTCCGGAACCTTTATTTTTCGGATAGAATCTCTCCATTCACGGCCGGCAATCACGCTTCCTTTATACGAACCAAATCCTACGGCAATTACGCCTTCGCTAGAATACTGTTCTCTCAGTAATTGTCCTACATTTACCATTCCTTCAGCAGCCATGTCGGTTGCACGCGCATCGCCAATATGGGTATTATGCTCCCAAATGATTGTTTTTGCTTCTTTTCCATGAAATTTCATCAACCGCTCGGTTGTGGAAACCATATGCTCGTCCCGAATATTCCAGGAGGCAGCACCTCTTTTTATCATGGCACGGTAATATTTTTCGGCATTTCTTGCAACGAATGCATTTTGTTTCGTGCTCATTGCGTTTTCAGCATCCGAATTGTAATTTGGTATATTTTTTATTATTTCCATAAGTAGATTCAAAATCTCCTTTTCGCATAATTCAGGTACAAGAGCAGAAGCTCTTGCGTAGGATTGTCCTTCGTCTTCACCGTAAGGTTCAAAGCATTTTATTGCTTTTAGAGCTGTTTTTAGGGTTTTTGGGTCGTTTTTTTCTAAGTATTGAATTATAGAATTCATTGAATCTCTAAAACTATATACATCTAAGCCGTAAAATCCAATTTTTTTCTCTACTTGAAGATTTTCGTTATGGTTTTTTAGCCAATCAATGAAGGCGGCGGTTTCCCAATTGGCCCACATCCATGTTGGCCATCGTTTAAATTCGTCCATAACGCTAAAGATGTCTTTACCAGAATCTAAATATCCTTTTGCGTAGCGATTTAATCGATAACAATCCGGCCAATCTCCTTCGACTGCAACAAACGAAAACCCTTTTTCTTTAATGAGGCGTTGCGTTATTTTAGCTCTCCATGTATAATATTCATGGGTTCCGTGAGAGGCTTCGCCAAGCAATACATATTTGGCATCGCCTATGTAATCCATTAAAGGATCTAGGTCGTTTGGGTTTTCTAATGAGAAAGATGTTTTGCTTAATAATGCTATAATTTCATCAAAATCAATAGGATTGTTTGAGTTGTCAATTGTTCTCATGTTATTTTGTTTTTTAAAATTCTAAAAAAAACCTTTCTGAAAATAGTGTAAGCTTGTTTTGGCGTTTGGCAATAGTAAATTTACGTTAAATAGCTTAAAATGAGTGGTTAATAATAAAAATGAATAAGTAAAAAATAATTAGGTAGTCCGCATTCTATTTTCTGAATAACGGCTATAAAAGCGAATTTTTTTTAATTGACTGTGGGATCTAAATAGTAAGATTTGGAGAATGTTTAAGTAAAATAGTGCTAATCAAATATTTTATAAATAATTATATCGTTTTCGTTAATAACATTCATTATTTTCATAATATCATTTCAAAAGATAGAATATATTTGTATTTTAAAATTTAAAATCAAGTAGTATGAGTATTATTATCAAAATTCACGCAAGACAAATTTTCGATTCAAGAGGAAATCCTACAATAGAAGTAGATGTAGTTACGGATAACGGTGTTTTAGGAAGAGCGGCAGTTCCTTCTGGAGCCTCAACAGGAGAACATGAAGCGGTTGAATTACGTGACGGAGGAAAAGCCTTTTTAGGAAAAGGAGTTTTGAATGCAGTGAATAATGTTAATACCATTATTGCCGAAGAACTTTTGGGTACATCTGTTTTCGAACAAAATTTAATTGATCAAATGATGATCGATTTAGATGGTACTCCAAACAAATCTAAATTAGGTGCAAATGCTATACTTGGAGTTTCGCTTGCTGTTGCCAAAGCGGCTGCAAATGAATTAGGATTGCCATTATACAGATACATTGGAGGAGTTTCGGCAAATACTTTGCCTGTTCCTATGATGAATATCATCAACGGAGGTTCACATTCTGATGCGCCTATCGCTTTCCAGGAATTCATGATTTTCCCTGTAAAAGCAACTTCTTTTTCTCATTCTATGCAAATGGGAACGGAAATTTTCCATAGTCTTAAAAAAGTATTACACGATAGAGGACTTTCGACAGCTGTTGGTGACGAAGGAGGTTTTGCTCCAAACTTAGCCGGAGGAACTGAAGATGCCTTAGATACAATCAAAAAAGCAGTTGAAAATGCCGGATATACATTTGGTGATGAGATTATGATTGCTTTAGACTGTGCTGCTGCTGAGTTTTATGTAAACGGAAAATACGATTACACTAAATTTGAAGGTGAAACAGGAAAAGTAAGATCTTCTGCTGAGCAAGTGGAGTATTTAGCGGAATTAGTGGCTAAATATCCAATCATTTCTATCGAAGACGGTATGGATGAAAATGACTGGGATGGATGGAAATTGCTTACAGAGAAAATCGGTGATAAAGTGCAATTAGTTGGTGATGATTTATTTGTGACTAATGTAGAGCGTTTATCTACAGGTATTGATAAAGGAATCGCTAATTCAATTCTTATCAAAGTAAACCAAATTGGTACTTTGACCGAAACGATTGCTGCGGTAAATATGGCTAAAAATGCAGGATATACTTCAGTAATGTCACACCGTTCAGGTGAAACAGAAGATAATACAATTGCTGATTTAGCAGTTGCTTTGAACTGTGGACAAATAAAAACAGGTTCGGCTTCTCGTTCAGATCGTATGGCAAAATACAATCAGTTGTTAAGAATTGAAGAAGAATTAGGAAATACAGCTTATTTTCCTGGAAAAAATGCTTTCAAAATAAAATAATTTTTTATATCATTTTTTATGAAAAGCCATTCGTTTTAAGCGAATGGCTTTTTTTGTTAAATTTAACAGTATCGATGAAGTTTTCTCTTTTTAATTAATGTATTAATCCTTAGATTTGGTAAATTATTAAAAATGAAGATTTACTAAAAATATTATGTCAAAAACAGCTATATTAGAAATTGATGGTAAGAAATATGAGTTTCCAGTAATCAAAGGAAGCGAAAATGAAGAAGCTATCGATATAAACAAATTAAGAGATCTAACAGGAGTAATCACGCTTGATCCAGGTTATAAAAATTCAGGTTCTTGTACTAGCGAAATAACTTTCTTAGATGGAGAACTTGGTATTTTGCGCTACAGAGGCTATGCAATTGAGGATTTGGCTGAGAAAGCGGACTTTTTAGAAGTTTCTTATCTTTTGATTTTTGGAGAATTGCCAAATGCAGCTCAATTAGAGCAATTTGAAACGGATATCAGAAAGTATACCTTGGTTAACGAGGAAATGAAAAACATCATTGATGGTTTTCCAAGAACGGCACACCCAATGGGAGTGTTGGCAGCTTTGACTAGTGCTCTGACAGCATTTAATCCTAAGTCGGTAAATGTTGAAAACGAAAAGGAAATGTATGAGGCTGTTTGTAAAACTATGGGTAAATTCCTGGTTATTGCAACTTGGACTTATAGAAAGAGCATGGGTTATCCTTTAAATTATTATGATAATACAAAAGGTTACGTAGAAAACTTCATGAATTTAATGTTTGCATTACCAACGGAGCCTTATAAAGCCAATCCGATAGTAATTGATGCATTGGATAAATTGTTTATTCTTCACGGTGATCATGAGCAAAACTGTTCGACATCAACTGTAAGAATGGTTGGTTCTTCTCATGCTGGATTATTCGCTTCTATTTCTGCCGGGGTTTCTGCACTTTGGGGGCCATTGCACGGAGGAGCAAATCAAGCTGTTCTTGAAATGTTAGAAGAGATCCATAAGAACGGTGGAGATACCGAGAAATACATGGCTAAAGCCAAAGATAAAAATGATCCTTTCCGATTAATGGGATTTGGTCATAGAGTATATAAGAATTTCGATCCTCGTGCCAAAATCATCAAGAAGGCGGCAAATGAAGTTTTGGAAACTTTAGGGGTGAACGATCCAATTCTTGCAATTGCAAAAAAATTAGAAGCAGCCGCTTTAGAAGATGAGTATTTCAAATCTAGAAATTTATATCCAAATGTAGATTTCTATTCTGGAATTATTTATAGAGCTTTAGGTATTCCTACTGATATGTTTACCGTTATGTTTGCAATAGGACGATTACCGGGCTGGATTGCACAATGGAAAGAAATGCGTGAAAATAAAGAACCTATTGGTAGACCAAGGCAAGTATATACAGGTGCTCCTTTAAGGGACTTTACACCAAAAGAGAAAAGATAATCTATTTGAAAAAGCTTCACTTCTAGTGAGGCTTTTTTTATCTTTGTCTCATTCTGAATTAATCGAGTCTTGGAGTTGTTAATCAGATTCTAAAAAGATAGTATTAACCATAAATAAATTTTCCTTTGAAGGATTGTAAATTATGAAACAAACAACAAATTCCATATTGATGATTCGCCCGACGGCGTTTCGAATGAATGAGCAAACTGCTGTAAATAATTATTACCAAAAAGCAGTAGAAGGACTTTTGCCAGCAACTGTGAATGCTAAAGCGCAGCAGGAATTTGATGCTCTTGTCGAAAAATTGAAAGCTGTAGGTATAGATGTGACTGTTGTTGATGATGTCTTAGGTTCAGATAGTCCGGATAGTATTTTTCCAAATAATTGGGTTTCATTTCACGAAAATGGTGACGTGGCTTTGTATCCTATGTTTGCCGAAAATCGTCGTGAAGAACGTCGCGAAGAAATTTTTGACCTTCTTGAAGATAAAGGATTTCAAATAGATAATATTATAGATTATACTTCTGCCGAAGAGGATGGCTTTTATTTAGAAGGAACAGGAAGCTTGCTTTTAGATAGAGCCAATGAAAAGGCTTATTGTGCCTTATCACCCAGAGCCGATGAGGAGTTGTTCATCGAGTTTTGTGAAGATTTTGATTATGCGCCAGTAATTTTTGAGGCTTTTCAAACTATAGATGGAGAGCGAAAATTAATTTATCATACTAATGTGATGATGTGTTTAGGAGAAACTTTTGCTGTTATTTGTGCTGATTGTATCGACGATAAAAAAGAGCGCAAGATGGTTTTGGATAATCTTAAAAAAGACGATAAAGAAGTTATTTTAATTACCGAAGATCAAGTCAACAGTTTTGCAGGAAACATGCTCGAAGTTCGTGGGGGTGATGATAAAAGATATTTAGTAATGAGTACCGCTGCACATCAGAGTTTGACACCGAAGCAAATAGAACAACTAGAAAAACATGCTGCCATTCTCAGCTCCAGTTTAGATACTATTGAAGCCTGTGGTGGTGGAAGTGCCAGATGTATGATGGCAGAGATTTTCTTGCCAAGAGAATAAAAAAAGACTTTCAGGAATGAGAGGCACTGAAAAAGTCCCTTCAAGACAAAAAATGGAAAAAACCAAAAAAGAGCATAAACACTACCGTTTATGCTTTTTTTTTTCTTGTTCTAAAGCCTTGTGCTATCAGAAAATAAAATTTGAGTAAAAAATAGAGATTAAATTAAATCAAACCCTTATTTGATCGATTTTTTAATGACTTTTTAAAAAGAGAGACTTTTTCAATGCTCTCAGGAATGAAGGTCTTTTTGTTTATTGTTAAGTCAAATTGCTCTTGACTATTGTGATTATTGAGCTAATAATATACTGTACTCCAATTGCAATTACGATGAATCCTACGATTCTTGATATGGCTACAATTCCGGAGGCTCCAAGAATTTTGGCTAAATAATGAGCGCTTCTTAAAGTAACGAAAATAGAAGCAGCTACCGCTAAAATGGCTAGAACAGAAATGATGATTTCAGGTGTATTTTGGTGTTCATGGTAAAAAGCTATTAATAAAGAAATCGATCCCGGTCCGGCAAGCATAGGAATTGCTAATGGGGTAAGCGCAATGTCGTTTCTGGTTTGTGCGTCATTTTCTACTTTTTTGTTCACTCCCCTTTTTTTATTGAATTTGCCTGTAAGTAGTGAGAATCCAGATGTGGCAATAACAATTCCTCCGGCAATACGCAAGGCTTCAATGCTAATTCCAAAAAAGGACAGCACATATTCACCTAGAAAAAAGGAAACCACTAAGATGATAAAGACATTAATGGCAGTCCATAAGGAAATTCGGGAGCGTTCTTTTGCGCTGTCATGTTGGGTAAGTCCCACAAAAATTGGGATTGTTCCAATTGGGTTTAAAACTGAAAAAAGGGCAGCAAATAAATAAATAAAAAGATCCATTTTTTTTCGCGAAATTAGTTGGTTTTACGGAAGAATAAAGTATTTCTATAATTAAGAAAAAGTTACAATAAGATGAATTTAACTTCAGATTAGAAGTAATACAAAAATCGAAAGATATTAATTTTAATTGAAAACGGACTATAGTATTTTAGTACTTTTACAAAAAAAATAACAATTCAATGAAAAGTAAAAAAACTTTAGTTCTTGGAGCCTCTGCAAAACCGGACAGATATGCCTATAAAGCCATTAAAATGCTTGTCGAAAAAGGGCATCCCGTGCTTGCGATAGGTCAAAATGCAGGTGAAGTTGAGGGAATTAAAATCCAAACAAAAGCCATTCCGTTAAAAAACGTAGATACAATTACTTTATATTTAAACCCAGCTCGTCAACGTGATTATTACAATTATATCGTGGAAGCTAAACCCAAACGTGTGGTTTTTAATCCAGGAACTGAAAATCCGGAGCTGTATCAGCTTTTAGAACTAAATGATATCAAGGTTGAAGTGGCTTGTACACTGGTTTTATTGACTATAAATCGATATTAGAAATTAAATCGGGGAGTAGGACTCTTTAATTATTTATTCTTCATGGAATTTTCTTCAAAATTAATAGAAAAAGCGGTAAATGAGATTGCACAGTTGCCAGGAATTGGTAAACGAACTGCTTTGCGATTAGTCTTGCATTTGTTGAAACAACCCAAAGAGCAGACCGGTTTTTTAGCACAGGCATTAACAAGTATGCGGGAGGATATTAAGTATTGCGAAAATTGTCATAATATTTCGGATAGCGACATCTGTGAAATTTGTTCTAATGCGAACAGAAATCATCAAATAGTGTGTGTGGTTGAAGACATTCGGGATGTAATGGCTATAGAAAATACCGGTCAGTTTAGAGGTGTTTATCATGTTTTGGGTGGTAAGATTTCGCCTATAGACGGTGTTGGTCCAAGTCAGCTCAAAATAGCTACACTTGTGGAAAAAGTAAAAGAGGGCAAAATCAGCGAAGTTATTTTTGCGCTAAGCTCAACAATGGAGGGCGATACCACTAATTTTTATATTTATAAGCAAATTGCAGCTTCGGCAATTATTATTTCTACAATTGCCAGAGGAATAGCTGTGGGTGATGAGTTAGAATATGCCGATGAAGTTACCTTAGGAAGAAGTATATTGCAACGAGTGCCATTTGAGAAGTCCTTCAAAAACAATTAAGTGGCTTAAAAAGAAAGGAGAAGCTTTTAATATAGTAAAGGAAAAGCTATATTTGTTATCTAAACTGTAAAGATGAACAAACCGATATTCTATTTGTTTTTAAGTATTAGTGTGTTGTTTACGTCCTGTATCCCAACTCAGGATTTGATTTATTTACAAAAAAAGAATAGTGTTCAAACAGAAACTGCAATCTCAGCAGTAGTTACTAAACCATACCGATTGCAAACTAATGATGTGTTGAGTATCAACATAAAGGCAATTGACCCTAAGTTAGTTGCCATTTTCAGTACAACAAACCAAGCAGAATTAGGAAGTAAATCAGAATCAGGATTGTATTTTGACGGTTTCACCGTGGATGATCATGGTAATATCAGAATGCCAATTTTGGGAGAGATTAATGTCATGGGTTTTACTTTGGATGAAGTAAGGACTAGAATTGAAAAACAATTACTTGCAGAATATTTTAATAAAGAAGCCAATATTTTTGTGACGGTTAAATTAGCCGGATTCAGATATACCATTAATGGTGAAGTGGGGAGTACAGGAACCAAAACTTTATTTCAAGAGCATGTAACTATTTTAGAAGCTATAGCCAATGCGGGAGATATTACTCTAACAGGAAATAGAAAAGCAGTAACAATTATTCGACAAACCCCTACCGGGAGTCAGATGCATGAGCTTGATCTTACAGACATCAATGTAATGCAATCACCTTATTTTTATTTACAACCCAATGATTATATATATGTAAAACCCCTTAGGCAGAAAACTTGGGGAACAGGAAAAACAGGAATTGAATCTTTAGGAACCATTATAACGTTGTTATCACTGGCTACCACTACTTTTTTACTATTAAAAAATTAAAAATACATTTTAAAAAATGTTAGATATAAAAGATTTTTCAATTTTTGAGAACCAAGTCAGTTTTGACTTCAAAGGGTTTTTAATTAAAATAGGAAGCTATTGGCGGTGGTTCTTACTAAGTCTTTTGATCACCTTTACAATTGCTTACCAGGTAAATGTCAGGATTGAAAAGATTTATGGCATGGAAACGCTGATTTCTGTAAAAGAAGAAAGCAATCCTCTTTTTACTTCTAATACCAGTCTGGTGTTCAACTGGGGAGGGACTTCTGATCAGGTCCAGACTATTTCTACGACTTTGCAGTCCAGATCCCATAACGAACTGGTCGTTGATAAATTACAATATTATATTGATTATTTGGTTCAAGGAAAATACAATCTTGTAGATGCTTATGGGGCTGTACCTTTTTATGTTGCTATTGATAAATCAAAGGGGCAGCTTGCCGGGAGTCTCATAGGAATTAAGTTCTTGAACGAAAATGAATATGAAATCCGAATTCCATTTGAAAATAATACAGTTTCATTAATTAGTTATACCACTAATTCTAGGGATAATACTGCTGTTGTGCCAGGTGATTTTGTAAAAAAATACAGGGTGGGAGAGCAAGTTTTATTGCCTTTTTTGAACTGGAAATTGCTCCTAAAAGACAATCCTGGATTTTACAAAGGCAATGAGTATTTCGTTCGATTTAATGATTTTGATGCTACAGTATCCCGTTATAAAGGTATCAATGTGCGATCGGATGATAAAGGAGGTTCTATCATTACACTTGCAATGCAGGGAAATAATAAAGCCAGAATGGTCGAATATTTGAATTCGACCGTAAAGATGCTCATGAAAAGGCAATTGGACAGTAAGAACCAATTTGCCACCAATACCATCAGTTTTATTGATAGTACCCTTGTAGCGATGGAGTCTCAGCTGAAAGAAACCGGAGAAGAGTTGAAATCATTCCGAAAAGGAAAAAACATATATGATATAGAAGAAGGCGGCGGTAAATTCTCGAATCAGGTTTTAGAATATGATGTTAAGAAAGATGAAGTGAGCCGTAAACTGGCCTATTACAATTCCTTGAAGGCGTATTTAAAAAGCAGTGTCGATTACTCGAAGCTTCCTGCGCCATCAGTGGCTGGTATCGAAGATCCAAATATAGTGGTCAATATTTCTAAGTTGATTGCACTTTCCACTCAAAGATCTGAAATGGCTTATGCGGTAAAAAGCGATAAGATTTTTAAGGATTTTGATAGCCAAATGGAAGCGGTGAAAAAAGTATTATTAGAGAATATCGCTTCTGCAAAATCCTCTTTGCAATTTGATTTGGCTACGATAAACGCAAAAATTAATCAAACAGAAAGCTCCATAAAGAGGCTTCCGGATGATCAGCAAGAACTGATCAAAATTAAACGGAAATATGATCTAAGCAATAATATTTACAGTACTTTTTTGCAAAAAAGAAGTGAAGCCGACATCGTTAAAGCCGCTAATTTATCCGATATTCGTTTTATAGATCCGGCCAAAGATGTAGGCGGAGGTTTGATTGGTCCAAGGACGTCGGTTAATTATGTATTGGCCTTATTTTTAGGGATACTTTTTCCGCTAGTTCTTGTTTTTATTATCTTTTTTATTAACGACTCCATTCAGAATACGGAAGATATTAGTAAGCTAACACAGATCCCTTTGATAGGTGTCGTGGGGCTCAATAAGGAGATTACTAATTTGGCTGTTTTTGATAGGCCAAAATCGTCTTTGTCGGAATCTTTCCGAGCGATTCGATCCTCTCTTCAGTTTTTGTATAAAAGTCAACATGTAGATGGAGCCAAAACGCTGATGATTACTTCTTCTGTTAGTGGGGAAGGGAAGACCTTTTGTTCCATTAACATTGCGACCGTATTTGCTTTAAGCGAAAAAAAGACGGTTATTGTTGGTTTGGATTTAAGAAAACCCAGATTATTTGATGAATTTAATTTAACGAATAAGGTGGGTATCGTAAATTATTTGATCAAGCAAAAAAGTATTGATGAAATCATTAATCCCACGCAGATTCCTTTCCTTGATGTGATTGTTTCGGGGCCTATTCCTCCTAATCCGGCTGAGATGATTCTAAGTGAGGGTATGGGGGAGCTAATTTCAGAATTAAAGAAAAGGTATGATTATATTATTTTGGACACCCCTCCGGTTGGTTTAGTGTCGGATTCCTTGGAGTTGGCACAATATTGTGATGTTACCTTATATATTGTAAGGCAGAATTTTTCTAAAAAAGAAATGATTACCTTATTGAATAATAGGGTTAAGCGTGGCGAGCTGAAAAATGCCAGTATTGTTTTGAACGGCTTTGAAAATAAAGCAAAGTATGGGGCAACCTATGGTTATAGCTATGGTACTTATTCAAATGGTTATTATGAAGAGGATAAACCGAAGTCCATTTTTAGCAGAATAGTTGAAAAATTTAAGAAAGTATAAATTAGAGCATTGAATACTAAAAAGATGAAGGAAGAAACAAAAAGTACGATATTGATTACCGGTGGAGCTGGGTTTATTGGTTCTAATCTGTGTGCGTATTTTTTAGAAAAGGGACATAAGGTGGTTTGTTTGGATAATTTTGCCACAGGACACCGACACAATTTGAAGGATTTTATAAACAATCCCAATTTTAAGTTGATAGAAGGGGATATACGTAAGGCAACTGATTGTTTTAATGCGGTTAAAGGAGTGGATTATGTTTTGCATCAGGCGGCATTGGGTTCGGTTCCTCGTTCCATCAATGATCCCGTTACCACCAATGATGTTAATGTTTCCGGTTTTTTGAATGTATTGGTGGCTAGCCGTGATGCCAAGGTAAAACGCTTTGTCTATGCGGCAAGTTCTTCTACTTATGGAGATTCGGAGGGATTGCCAAAAGTAGAGGATGTTATAGGGAAACCTTTGTCACCTTATGCGATAACGAAGTACGTGAACGAGTTGTACGCGGAGATTTTCAGCAGAACTTATGGTATTGAAACCATAGGCTTGCGTTATTTTAATGTTTTTGGAAGAAAGCAGGATCCCAATGGGGCTTATGCGGCGGTAATTCCTAAATTTGTCACGCAATTGATGCAGTTGGAAAGTCCGAAGATTAATGGTGACGGAAATTATTCTCGTGATTTCACTTATATCGATAATGTGATTCAGATGAATGAGTTGGCTATGACCACAACCAATCCAGAGGCGGTAAATACGGTTTACAATACGGCTTATGGCGATCGGAATACGTTGAATGATTTGGTGGGCTACTTGAAAAAATATTTGGCGGAGTACGATCCTAGGATTGCCGATGTTGTAATTGAGCACGGTCCGAACAGGATGGGGGATATTCCGCACTCTTTGGCGAGTATTGATAAGGCGAAGCGATTGTTGGGTTATGATCCGAAATATTCTTTGCAAGAAGGGTTGAAAGAAGCAGTGGATTGGTATTGGGGGAATTTGAGGTAGAGAGTTGTGGGTTGTCAGTTGTCGGTTGTCAGTTGTCGGTTGTCAGTTGTCGGTTGTGGGTTGTCGGTTGTGGGTTGTCGGTTGTGGGTTGTCTGTTGTCAGTTATCGGTTGTGGGTTGTGGGTTGTGGGTTGTCAGTCCCGATAGCTATCGGGATCGGTTGTGGGTTGTCTGTTGTGAGTTGAAAAAGCGAGTAGGATCATTTAAATCAAAAGCAAATGAAGAGCTATAAAGATTTGGATATTTATACAATCGGATTGGAATTGTTTTATAAAACACATGCTTTATCACTGCAATTGCCGAAATATGAGCTATATGAATTAGGGAGTCAGATTAGAAGATCTTCCGATTCTGTTGTAACAAATATTGTAGAAGGCTACGGACGCAAAAGATATAAAAATGATTTTATTAAGTTTTTAGTTTATTCGCATGCGAGTAATTTAGAAACGCTTAATCATATTGAAAAAATAGTCAATTTGTATCCTAATTTGGCTGACGACATGAGAATACTCCATGAAAAGTATGATGCTTTGGGAGCTAAAATTTTTTCCTTTATAAAATATGTAGAGGAACATTGGAAAGTTTGAGAAAGTTGTGGGTTGTGGGTTGTCGGTTGTGAGTTGTGAGTTGTCGGTTATCAGTCCCGATAGCTATCGGGATCAGTTATCGGTTGTGGGTTGTCAGTTATCGGTTGTGAGTTATCGGTTGTCTGTTATCGGTTGTGGGTTGTGAGTTGTGAGTTGTGAGTTGTGGGTTGTCAGTTTTTTAGAAAACAGATAACCGACTTCTCGATACCATTTTATAAAAAGGCTATCGCTATTTTATAAAATCACTCGAAGTGACGGAATCAACCGAAAACCGACTTCTCGATACCATTTTATAAAAAGGCTATCGCTATTTTATAAAATCACTCGAAGTGACGGAATCAACCGAGAACCGATCCCGATAGCTATCGGGACTGATAACCGAAAAACTGAATAAAGTATATTAAGAAATTGAAAATTAGATAAATGAAGATTAGAAAGATTTGTTGTATTGGGGCTGGATATGTTGGAGGGCCTACTATGGCAATTATTGCACAGAAATGCCCGCAGATTGAAGTGACTGTGGTGGATTTGAATGCCGAACGAATTGCGGCCTGGAATGATGCGGATGTAGCCAATATTCCTATTTATGAACCAGGGTTATCTGCTATTGTTGCAGAAGCGAGAGGGAGAAATCTGTTTTTTTCTACCGATGTAGAAAAAGCAATTGATGAGGCGCAGATTATTTTTATATCGGTTAATACGCCTACCAAAACCTATGGTAAAGGAAAAGGTATGGCTGCCGATTTGAAATTTATCGAATTGTGTGCCCGACAAATTGCTAAGGTGGCTAAGGATAATAAGATCGTAGTGGAAAAATCGACTTTGCCGGTACGAACGGCGGAGGCTATTAAGAGTATTTTGGATAATACCGGAAACGGAGTGCAGTTTCAAATTCTTTCCAATCCGGAGTTTTTGGCAGAGGGAACGGCTGTTCAGGATTTATTGCATCCGGATCGAATCCTGATAGGAGGGGATGCTTCTGCTGAAGGGCAGCAAGCGATACAGGCTCTAGTAGGGGTGTATTCGAATTGGGTGGCTGCCGATAAAATTTTAACGACTAATGTGTGGTCGTCTGAATTGTCAAAGTTGACGGCCAATGCTTTTTTGGCACAAAGAATTTCGTCAATCAATGCGATGTCGGAACTTTGTGAAAAGACCGGTGCCGATGTCAACGAGGTGGCTAAAGCTATTGGGATGGACAGCCGCATTGGCCCCAAATTCCTGAAAGCCTCTGTTGGTTTTGGTGGCAGCTGTTTTCAAAAGGATATTTTGAATTTGGTTTACATCGCTAAATCCTACGGTTTGCATGAGGTGGCTGATTATTGGGAGCAGGTCATTATCATGAACGACCATCAAAAAAGACGTTTTTCTAATACGATCGTTCGAACGCTTTACAATACGGTGGCCGATAAGAAAATTACTTTTCTGGGTTGGGCTTTCAAGAAAGATACTAATGATACGCGAGAATCGGCGGCTATTTATGTGGCTGATGACTTGATTCATGAGCAGGCTCAAATTGCCGTTTATGATCCTAAGGTGTCGCGAAAGAAAGTTTTGGCGGATTTGGATTATCTGGAGAGCCGAACTGCTGCAGCTAATGCCGAGAGTATTGTGTCTTTTGAGAATCCCTATGAGGCCTGTGAGAAGGCGCATGCTATTGCTGTGCTTACGGAGTGGGATGAGTTTATAACTTATGACTGGCAACGCATATACGATTCGATGCAAAAGCCTGCTTTTGTTTTTGATGGTAGGAATATACTAGATCGTGCTGAAATGGAAGCGATTGGTTTTGTGTATCAGGGGATAGGGTCGTAGTTGTGGGTTGTCTGTTGTCGGTTGTCTGTTGTGAGTTGTCTGTTGTGAGTTGTCTGTTGTCTGTTGTGGGTTGTGAGTTGTCGGTTGTCTGTTGTGGTGGACATGCTAACTTGGCCTACACAGAAAGTTAAGAAATAATCTATCGGGATCAGTTGTCTGTTGTCTGTTGTGGGTTGTGTCCTTCGGCAAGCTCAGGATGACGGTGAGTTGTGGGTTGTGAGTTGTGTCCTTCGACTTCGCTCAGGATGACAGTGAGTCGTGAGTTGTCGGTTGTCTGTTGTGGGTTGTGTCCTTCGGCAAGCTCAGGATGACGGTGGGTTGTGAGTTGTGAGAAGTGAGTTGTGTCCTTCGACTTCGCTCAGGATGACTGTGAGTTGTGGGTTGTGGGTTTTGTTTTTTGGAAGTGGCAGATTGAACATTGTAAGTGCGACTTGTTAACACATAAGATTATTATTATTATTTAGTAAAGAAACTATTTTTTACATCAATATAAAAGTAGGGTATGAATTGGTATGTAATCTATACAAAACCGAAGTGGGAGAAAAAAGTGGCGGAGCAATTGGCGGAAGTCGGGATAGAATCTTATTGTCCGTTGATTACACAGGTTCGTCAATGGTCTGATCGAAAAAAAAAGGTGGAGGTTCCGCTTTTTAATTCCTATGTTTTTGTTCGGCTGGAGGAGGCTGACAGGAATCAGGTTTTTCAATCCCCGGGTGCTGTGCGCTATTTGTTTTGGTTGGGGAAGCCGGCTATTGTTAGGGATGAGGAGATTGCCATTATCAAAAAGGGGCTTGATGGCTCGGGTAGTTGTGATGTTTCTTTGCATCCCTTTCAGGTGGGTGATACTATAGCGTTGCAGTCGGGACCATTTTCGAATCAGGCGGCAATCGTGCAGGAGGTGAATAAGACACATTATGTTGTTGTTTTGGAGTCGATGGGTTGTGTGTTGAAGATGAGGAAGTGAGTTGTGGGTTGTCTGTTGTGGGTTGTGAGTTGTGGGTTGTGTCCTTCGACTTCGCTCAGGATGACAGTGAGTTGTCGGTTTTGGGTTGTGTCCTTCGGCAAGCTCAGGATGACAGTGGGTTGTGAGTTGTGGGTTGTGTCCTTCGGCAAGCTCAGGATGACAGTGGGTTGTGAGTTGTGGGTTGTGTCCTTCGACTTCGCTCAGGATGACGGTGAGTTGTCGGTTTTGGGTTGTGTCCTTCGACCCTTCGACAAAAGCTCAGGACAGGCTCTGCTCAGGATGACAGTGGGTTTTGGGTTGTGAGTTGTCTGTTGTTTACTTACTGATGATAACTGAATACTGTTGTCGGTTTTGGGTTGAGGTAGGGGATGGATGAATTAAATTGCTATTTCTTTTTAAAATGAATTGTTTTTTTATACATAGATTTGCATAAGAAGAAGAAGAATGAATACTATGGAAAATATAAAATCGATTACGCATGTCATCCTTACTGGAGGCGTGGGGAGTCGTTTGTGGCCTTTGTCACGTAAGAGTCGGCCGAAACAGTATTTGGATCTGTTTGACGGCAAATCCTTGTTTGAAATGACCTTTGATCGCAACCGCAATATTGCCGATAGGGTGATGGTCGTTGGGAATATTGATAATTGCCATCTGAGTCGAGCGGTATTGGAGAAAACGAATACTGCTTATATCGATATTATCGAGACGACTCCAAGAAATACGGCTGCGGCGATTGCTTTTGCTGCCTTTGCCAGCAAGTCGGATGACATCCTTATAGTGACGCCTTCGGATCATATTATTGATGGGATGGAGCAGTATGAGGCTGCTATGCAGGAAGCGATCGAGAAGGCTTCTAAAGGTTTTATTGTTACTTTTGGGATTGTTCCGACCAAACCGGAAACGGGTTATGGCTATATTGAGCGCAAAGGCGATGATGTAGTTTCCTTTCGGGAAAAGCCCAATCAGGTTTCGGCACGGGATTTTATAGCCAAAGGGAATTTCCTTTGGAACAGCGGCATGTTTTGTTTTAAAGCTGGGGTATTGCTGGAAGAGTTGAAAGCCTTTCAGCCCGAAGTTTATGAGAAATCGAAAATTGCTTGGGAAAATAGCAGTAAAGGAAACCTGGATCTGGATTTGTCTCTTGCTATTCCTTCGATCAGCATCGATTATGCGGTGATGGAACGTTCTAAAAAGATTAAGGTGGTTTCTTCTCAATTCACTTGGTCTGATTTGGGTTCTTTTGAGTCGGTATACGATTATTTAATTTCGATTGGTCATCCTGTGGATGAAAACGGAAATATGGTCATTGGTACCTCTAATTATACTGCTTTTATAGGGATGAAGGATACTATTTTTGTTTGTACGGATACGGCTAATCTAATTCTGAAAAAGGAATTTTCGCAGGATGTTAAGAGTTTGTTTAGTGAGTTGGAGCGGGAGAATTCGAGTTTATTGGATTGAGGTTTTCGGTTGTCTGTTGTCGGTTGTCTGTTGTCGGTTGTCGGTTATCGGTTGTGGGTTGTGAGTTGTGAGTTGTGAGTTGACAGTTCTCGGTTATCAGTTGTGTCCTTCGGCAAGCTCAGGATGACAGTGGGTTGTCGGTTGTCTGTTGTCGGTTGTCGGTTGTCAGTTGTCGGTTGTCTGTTGTCGGTTGTGGGTTTTCTGTTGTCGGTTGTCTGTTGTCGGTTGTCTGTTGTCGGTTTTCTGTCGACTGCCGACTCGTGCTGTATTGTGCTCTGTGAGCGCTGCGCTCTTCCTAAATCGTATCACTAAATTTGGTGATTTTTTTTAAATTAAACAAAATCAGATTACTTTGTTAGTAGTGCTGTCTAGTAGTTAGTTAGACTGCTTTTTTTTGTTTTTTTTAGATGCTGTTCTAGCTGTAAATTGTGTTCTAACTTCCTAAGCCCATATTTTAAAACTATATTTGCGCTCAAAATAAGGCATTTTTCAACTATCAGAAAGGGAGTTGGAAGGGCGAAGCCGTAGGTTATAGTGAATCAATTACAGAAGAAATGAAAATAGTAATAACGGGAGGAGCAGGGTTTATAGGGTCTAATCTGTGTGAATATTTTTTATCAAAAAATTATCAGGTCAGCTGTTTAGATAATTTTGCAACAGGACATCGTCATAATCTTAGAGCATTTGAGGGTCATAAAAATTTCTCTTTAATTGAAGGCGATATTCGGAATTTGGAAGATTGTCATAAAGCAGTTGAAGGGGCCGATTATGTTTTGCATCAAGCTGCTTTAGGTTCAGTGCCTCGTTCATTGGTTGATCCCATCACTACAAATGAGGTGAATGTTTCTGGTTTTTTGAACATGTTGGTTGCTGCTCGCGATGCTAAAATAAAACGATTTGTATACGCTGCCAGTTCTTCTACCTATGGGGACTCAGTGGGATTGCCAAAGGTAGAAGAAGTCATTGGAAAGCCGCTTTCGCCTTATGCTATTACTAAATATGTAAATGAATTGTATGCGGAGATTTTTAGCAGAACTTACGGATTAGAAACTATTGGCTTGCGTTATTTTAATGTCTTTGGGCGTAAACAGGATCCTAATGGTGCTTATGCAGCTGTAATTCCTAAGTTTGTTATGCAACTTATGAAACATGAAAGTCCTGTTATTAACGGGGATGGTCATTATTCTAGGGATTTTACCTATATAGACAATGTGATTCAAATGAATGAATTGGCTATGACGACCCAGAATCCCGAGGCTATAAATACGGTTTATAATACGGCTTATGGGGATCGTACTACGCTGAATGACCTAATGGTTTCCTTAAAAAAATATCTGTCTAATTTTGATCCTGCAATTGCCGATGTGCAAACAATCTACGGCGCCAATCGGGCCGGAGATATCCCTCATTCTTTGGCCAGTATTGATAAGGCTCAAAGACTACTTGGGTATCAGCCTGCATTTTCTATGCAAGAAGGCTTAGAACAGGCTGTTGCATGGTATTGGGAAAATTTAAAATAAAATGACTTTAATGCTGATTTATATTGGATTGGCATCTTGAAAATAGTACAAATAAAATAGGAATAATTATGAGTATAAAAATTGCGGTTATTGGTTTAGGGTATGTTGGTCTTCCTTTGGCACGATTGTTCGCCACGAAATACCCGGTTGTCGGCTTTGATATTAATCAAAGTCGGATTGAAGGCCTGCGTTCGGGAACTGACAGTACGCTGGAGGTTTCGGATGCGGTTTTGCAAAAGGTGTTGGTGGATGATTTTAGTGGGAATACTAACGGTTTGTTGTGTTCTTCGACTCTGAGCGATATTGCTGATTGTACTTATTATATTGTTACTGTTCCTACACCAGTAGATAAAAACAACCGTCCTGATTTGACTCCGCTTTATAAGTCGAGTGAGACTGTTGGTCAGGTGTTGAAGAAAGGGGATATCGTCATTTACGAATCGACCGTATATCCAGGAGTCACCGAAGAGGAATGTGTACCGGTTTTAGAACGGGTTTCAGGATTACAATTTAACGTTGATTTCTTTGCCGGTTATTCGCCTGAGCGTATTAATCCCGGAGATAAGGAGCATACGGTAGAAAAGATATTGAAGGTAACGGCGGGTTCCACGCCTGAAATAGGGCAAAAAGTAAACGATTTATATAAAAGTGTGATTGTTGCCGGAACGCATTTGGCACCCACCATCAAAGTAGCTGAAGCGGCTAAGGTGATTGAGAACAGCCAAAGGGATATTAATATTGCTTTTGTCAACGAATTGGCTAAGATATTTAATTTGATGGCTATTGATACCCATGCCGTATTGGAAGCGGCGGGAACCAAATGGAATTTTTTACCATTCAAGCCCGGATTGGTTGGCGGGCATTGCATCGGGGTAGATCCTTATTATTTGGCGCAAAGAGCGCAGGAATTTGGCTATCATCCCGAAATTATTTTGGCCGGACGCCGATTGAATGACAGCATGGGGGAGTATGTGGCGTCTCAGGTGGTGAAGTTGATGATTAAGAAAGGAATCAGCATTAATGGGGCTTCGTTATTGATGCTGGGGATCACTTTTAAGGAAAATTGCCCTGATGTACGCAATACCAAGATTGTGGATGTGGTCGCCGCTTTGGCCGATTATGGAATTAAGGTGAATATTTATGATCCTTGGGCTAATCCCGCAGAAGTAATGCACGAGTATGGTTTGGCTTGTCATCCTGAGCTTGTCGAAGGACAACAATTTGATGCGGTAGTTTTAGGGGTGGCGCATAAAGAATTTTTGGATTTGGATTTGGCTTCTTTGCAAAACACTACTAGTGTGCTGTATGATGTGAAGGGGATATTGGAAGTTTGTGATTCGAGATTATAAATAAGTAAATGATAAATCTACTATTTAATATTCGAAGGGGGAGGAATTTTATTAAGTCCATAATATACAATGTTTTGTTTTTCAAGGGAAAAGCGAAAATGTTGTATTGCGGAAGAAATGTTTCTTTTAGAGGTAAAAATATAACTCTTGGTAAAAATATACGAATTTATGATAACTCAAAAATTTTTGGAAATATTAAGATTGGAGATAATACTTCATTAAGTGAAAATGTTGAAGTTAGAACAAATTTTTCAAAAATCGTAATTGGTAGTAACTGTACAATAAATAGAAATTCCCTAGTAATTGGAAAAGTAACTATAGGGGATTTTGTATTAATTGCACCGAATTCTGTGATTGTTGGTTCAAATCATAATTTTCAGAAATTAGATTTACCAATAAAAAAACAGGGGGTATCTAGTAAAGGAATTATTATTGAAGATGATGTTTGGATAGGAGCTAATGTAACAATATTAGATGGTGTAATAATAGGGAAAGGATCTATTGTTGCAGCGGGATCTGTCGTGACAAAAGATATTGGACCTTATTCAATTGTTGGAGGCATACCTGCAAAAGTGATAAAAAAAAGGAATAATGAGTCAGAATGATATTGGGAAATTAACATTAATTGGGGTTGGCTGGAGTTTTGTAGAAAAGTTTATCGGTTACTTCATACAATTTTTGTTTACAATACTTCTTGCTCGACTGCTAGTTCCTGAAGATTTTGGATTAGTAGGATTGTTAGTTGTTTTTACTGCTGTTTCTCAAGTTTTTATTGATAGTGGATTTACACAAACTTTGATTCAAAACAAAAGTTTAGATAATAAAGATTATAGTTCAGTATTTTATTTTAATGTTGTAATAGCTGTTTTTATTTATTTGGTTCTTTTTTTTTTAGCTCCATATATAGCAGATTATTATAAAGATGAAAGACTGATAGATATAGCAAGAGTATCTTTTATAACGTTAATTGTAAATTCATTTTCAATTGTTCCTAATGCAATAATACAAAAGGAAATGGATTTTAAAATATTAGCTAAAAGGACACTTATAGCTAATATTTTAGCTGGGATTGTTGCCGTATTTTTTGCTTTTTATGGAGCCGGAGTTTGGTCTTTAGCATTACAAATTTTATTATCAAGTATTTTTAAAACGCTATTATTGTGGTTTAGTATTAAATGGAGACCTTTGAGGTACTTTAGCTTGGAGCCTATTAAAATTCTGTATAAGTTTAGTTTAAACATAATGTTTTCGTCGCTTTTAGATACCTTAGTTTCTAATGCTCCTGTTTTAATAATTGGAAAGTATTATAATAAAACAACATTAGGGTATTTTAGTCAATCTTATAATTTACAAAGTATACCATCTAATGCTTTGGTCGCCGTAATTAGGAATGTTACTTTTTCCGCAATGTCGAAGATACAAGATGACGATAATAGACTAAATGGATATTTTTTAGAAACACAAAATATTGCTTTTTATATAATTTTTAACTCATTTGTTTTTTTGTCAATTTCATCAAATGAATTCGTTAGGTTGTTGTTAGGGAGTAATTGGATACAAACAATTGAATATTTTAAATATTTATGTTTTGTGGGAGCTTTTCTACCAGTTTATAATCTAGGAATGAACATACTTTTGGTAAAGAAAAAAGGAAGAGATTATCTTGTAACAAATATCTATAAAAGAATTGTTACAATAGTTTTAGTCTTAAGTACAATCACATTTAGTATTAGAATTTTAATTTTTGGGCAAATAGCCGCTGTTATAATAAATTCATTTATAACAATGTATATGACACAGAAAACGATTAGTTTATCTATGTTAAATCAATTAAAAGGATTGTATAAATCTTTTTTAATAGGTGTTCTAATTTATATGTTTTTCTTTTTTATTGAAAAATATATAAGTTTTGGGTTAATAGTTAACTTAATTTTAAAAGTTTTTTTATTTCTGATTTTATTTTTACTATTATCTCATTTAACTAAGCATACAGTATTTACAACGTTTTTAAAAAAAGTAAAAAGATGAAAGTGATTATTAGGAAAGCGAATAGTTTGATAAAAACATTTTTACTGTATAAAATTTTTAGGTATTGGGTAATACTGAATTTTATTTCTCCCAAACTTAGAAGTGTAATTTTAAGATTTTGTGGAGCAAAAGTAGGTAAAGGAGTTTATTTTTCTAATGGTATTTATATCGATAATAATGCAGAGCATTTAGAAGTTGGGAATGACGTATTGTTTTCACCAAATATAACGATACTTTTTCACAAAAGAAATATGAAAGAATATGAAAAAGGAAAATTAATAAAAACGGTTTCTCATCAGAAAAGTAAAGTAATAATAGGAGATGGTGCCTCAATTGGTACTAATGTTTTAATATTGCCAGGAGTAAAAATTGGAGAAGGAGCTGTTATTGGTGCAGGTACAGTTGTGAGCAAAGATGTGCCGGCCTGGCATTTAGCAGTAGGCAATCCAATGAAAGTTATCAAAGAGTATTAAATATCATTAAAATGAGTGTTAAAAAGAAATTGGCATCAATAGTAGGGGCAACATTTATACCCGAGATGATAAACAAAATGTACAAAGGGACTAAGATTGTTTTTTATCACGGGGTTATAGACAAGCCTATAAAAAACACTATTATTCAAGCTAACCAAATGTCTTTTACAGATTTTAAAAAGCAGATTGAATATCTTGATAAGAATTTTGAGATTATTAGTATTGATGAATTTAAATATAGATTTGAAAATAGAGTTTTAAAAGGGAGAGAGGTAGTAATTACGTTTGATGATGGATATAAAAACAACTTAACAGTTGTAGCTCCTTATTTAAACAAAAAGAACATACCCTATACTATTTATATTTGTCCTTTGTTGACGGAACGTAATTTAAGGGTGCCAACTTATTATGCAAGATCGTCTATTTATTCAGGTAGATTGAAGGAAATTAATATACCTATATTAAGGAAAGTTTATAATGTTGAGACAGAAGAATCAAAAAACATTGCTAATAAAGAATTGATTGATATTATAAAAACTTCTAGAAGAGAATTGGTTAATGAAATAATAGAAGATATAAAATCAAATTTTAGTTATGAGGGATTGATTGAAATGAATAATGATTTTGAATCAGAGGAAATGTTAACAGTCGATGAAATTAAGCAATTAGCTGCTTTTCCAAATTGTACTATCGCTTCCCATTGTGATGATCATTCAATATTGCATCAACAACAATCAGAAGAAACAATAAAAAATCAACTTATTGCCAGTAGAGATAAAATTATAAACTGGGTTGGGAAATGTGATTATTTTGCTTTTCCAAATGGTAATAAAGATTCGGTATGTGATTATTCTATAGAACAAGTAGCTAAGGTATATAAAATGGGATTTGCTGTAAATGGTAAAAATGTCAGCTATAATGACAATTTTGGGTATATATCAAGATTTAGTTTAGCCCCTAATTTTTATGCTTTTAAAGTTCAAGTTTTAATTCTTAGTAATTTATAGAATGGGGAATAATTTTTATATATTTAAAAAGGATGTCTACAAATACAGTGTTTTTTCTGTAATTGTTCTTTTTGTTTTAGCTTTTGTTTTTAATAAAGGTTTTGAAGATTTTTCATTTTCTTTTTTTTTACCAATATTTTTTATTGGATTTGCATTATCATTTTATCAAAGTCAATCTAAACTAGGGGAGAAAACTTATATTTTTAAATTAATAATTGTAACTTTTTGTATAAAATTAGTTGCCATTGTAGTTTTTACAGAAATATTAAAATTTTATAACAGCATTCCTTTTTTATCTTATAAAGACGATTATAATTATTATCATAGTGCAGTAAGTATAGCTCGTGTCTGGGAAACGAAAGGTATATCGATTGTAGAAGATATTCAATTTTCGACAGGTTTCTACTCCGGTTATCCTAATATTTGTGCTTTGGGGATTTATTATTTTGGTGAAAGTGAACATGTGCTTAGAATAATGAATGCGGTAGCATCAAGTTTTATTGTATATTATGCGTATAAAACAATGCGTTTGCTTTTTAACGAGAAATCCAGTAAAATAACAATTTCTATAATTGCTTTTTCGCCTTTAATAATTTATTTTTCAAGTTTTATATTAAAGGATATTCTATTATTATTATTTACAATTGTAACAATATATGGGTTTATTAAAATATTAAAAGGTACGGTTACTGTTTGGACAATCTCTTTAATATTAGTTAATTTGACTGCTATGATATTCTTTCGGGCAGCTACTATTATTCCTCTATTCCTAGCGTTTATAGTAACATATTTGGTTTCATTCTTTAAAGGGAAAAAGAATTTTTCCTATTTATCTATTGTAATAATTGGATTCTTAGCTTTTGCTTTTTTTAAAATTTGGGATTATATTTCTGGCCTTAATATTATAAACGATTCTGCTTTTTACTATGAAACCAGATTTAATGGTTTAATGAATAAAGATGTAACTTCTTCAGGGTCAAATCTCGGTAAGTTGAGCTTTTTAGCGGTAGTAGGACTTCCTTTTTTTTTAATTGCGAGTGTGTTTTTACCAACTTTCATGTTTCTAAATTTAGGAGATGCAGAAACAATTAATTATTCGGCTTCTGCCTTGCTATATCATTTAGCTGTTTTACCTTTTATAATACTAGCTTTTTTTTATTGTCTTAAAAATATAAAGAAAATTGAACCAGGATTATTGTTAATCATCTTGATTTTAGTTTTTTTTAAAATTGGTTTGGCTACTTCTATAAACAGTCTTTTTAGTGCAAGACAATCTTTAGGAGCAACTTATGTCATGTATTTAATTTTACCTATATGTTTTCAATATGAAATAAGATTAAAAAAGAGTCTGCGATACTTTGTAATAGCATTTGTTGTAATGTTATTGTTTAATTTGTTAAGATTAATAATTAGATTATGAGATCAATACTTATTCATGCCTGGACAGTAAATAAATCAGGAAATAATTACTACCTACCTTATACCCATTGGGTTTACTTGAATGAGATTGTTAAATATTATGATGAGGTTTGTTTGTTATCTCCAGTTTTGATTAATCAAGCAGCTAAAGAAAAGGGTTTAGTTTCAATAAGTTGTTTTGAGAATGTTTCAGTGATTGAGTTGCCCAATGCAAGTTCTTATGTTCATACGATACCTCATTTTTTTAAGTACATAAAAGCATATAAAAATATTGCCAAGTATGATGTAGCTTATGCAAGATATCCTGTGCCATTTGGATGGTTGCAAAAAGTGTTCATGAAGGGAAGTAAAAGAACAATACATTTTGTGGGGGATCCGATTGATACCATCAGATCAAATCCCAATATTAATAAGTTAAAGAAATTTTTGTTAATTACTTTTTTTATGCCTGAACACTTGATGTACATGTGGGCGTGTCGAGGAGCCAGTGTTTACACTAATGGTTTTCATATCGCGAAGAGATTGCACAAATATAGCATTGATTGTAAAGCCATGATTTCGTCTACTTTGAATGAAATGGATTTTTATTTTGATGAAAATAAAACCCGAATTGGAGACGCGCCAAAAGTACTTAGTGTTGGATATCTGAGAAAAGCTAAGGGGGTTGAAACAATTATCAACGGGTTTGCAATTTTTCAGGAGTTGTATCCTAAAGCCTGTTTGACAATTGTTGGTTCTGGTGAGTCGGAGACCGAGTTAAAACAATTGGTTTTTGATTTAAATGTAGTTAATGTTGTATTTGCTGGACATGTAGATGACAGAAATCAATTGAACAGCTTATTTAGGTCACACGATATCTTTGCATTTGGCAGCTTATCTGAAGGTTCTCCGCGCGTTATTTTAGAAGCCATGGCAAATGGTCTAAATGTGGTTAGTACCCCTGTGGGGTCGTTACCTTATACATTTGAAAATAGTAAAGATGTATTGTTTGCGGATTTTAACAACGCTGCGGATTTTAGTGAGAAAATGAATTATTGTGTTAGTGAGGATTCGCAAGTTTATACTATTCGAAAAAATGCCTTTGACAAAGTCACTGATTATACAATACAAAAATTTTTAAAAACAATTTTTTATGATAAGTAAATTACTTTTAATCTATTCCTGGTTCGTTAGAGCATTATTGTATTTCTTGCCCGATGTCCCTTTATGTATGAGATTTAGAGGTTTTCTGTATTCTTTCGGTATGCTTAAATGTGGTAAAGATTTCCAGGTTACCCATAATGCAATAATTAAGGATTTGCAAAACATAAGTGTTGGATGTAATGTTTTTGTGGGAAATTCGTCTGTGATTATGGGGAGTGGGGATTTAAGTATTGAAAATGAAGTGCTTATTGGTCCGCATGTTGTAATTATTAGTGGCAATCACACTAAATATAGAAACTCATATAGATATGGTCAAGCTAAAGTGGGTGATATTTTTATAGGAAGAGGATCTTGGATAACTTCAAACTGTACAATTGGAATGAATAGTTCTTTGCCAGAAGGTAGCGTTTTATCAGCCAACAGTTTTTTGAATAAAAAATTTGAAACCCCTAATGCAATATATGGGGGAGTACCAGCTAATTTTATAAAGAATGATTAGAATCGTAGGGGATGTTAATTTTACAGACGGTTTTTTTGATACTGGTTTTGGTATTGGAAGCGAAATTGAAAAAGGTCAAGATCCATTTAAACATATAGATAGGCGTGCTGAAGATGTGTGGTTTGGTAATTTCGAATGTGTAATTTCTCGTGTTTCCAATAAGGATGGTATATATAATAAGCAATTTATACTTTCACCAGATAAGATGTCGCACATAAAACATCTAGATTATTATAATGTTGCAAATAATCATGTCATGCAACATGGTAAAGAAGCATTTGAAAAGACTTTGCAGTATATCGAATCAACCAATAGTGAATACGTTGGTTCTAAAGATTCGAAATCTATTGTTTTTACCCATCAGAGAAAAAAAGTAGGAATAGTTTCGTTTTCTCAACGTGAAGAAAAGTACACTACAGATCCTATGTATTGGTATGATCCGGAATATTCTGATATTAAATCGGAATATAATAGAATTTCTTCATCAGATTTTAAAATTGTATATATCCATTGGGGAATTGAATATATAAATAGACCATATGTTGACCAGAAGAAATTTGCACATTGGTTAATTGATTTAGGTTTTGACTTAATTGTTGGATTGCATCCACATGTTTTACAGGGATATGAAGTTTACAAAGGCAAGTATATTTTCTATTCGATGGGGAATTTTGTATTTAATATGCCTTTAGAGTCTACAAGATATTCGATTGTGCTAAATCTAAATCTTGATTCTGAAGTTGCTGAAATTACTTATGATTATGTAAATATTGGAAAAGACAACTTTCCGCAAATTGTAGATGCATCCATTGTTCCTGATAAATTTAAATTTGAATATTTAAATACTAGGTTAAATTTGGAGCAAGAAAACGAATTATATTTTAAAGAAGTATTTAACCATATTAAAAAGAACAGAAAAGCGAATCATCTAACTTTGCTTAAATCTTTGCATAAATTTAAGATGGGTGATGTTATGTCAGTTTTTTTTGATTTTATTAAAAGAAGGCTATGATTTTTGTGCATAAATTATTGTATAAATTAGGAGTTAAATTACGAAATCCATCATTGAATGAGCAGTTAAGTTATTTAAAAGAAACAGATAAGTTATCCCTTAAAGATTTAGAACTAATTCAATTAGAAAAATGTAAAGCATTAATATTGTTTGCCTATAACAACACTAGTTATTATAAAGTATTATTTGATGAAGCCAACTATAATCCTGAGAATTTCAAAAATCTAGAGGACTTATATAAAATACCTGTTACTTCGAAGAAGACTTTAATTAAAGAAAATAAGAATATCATTCCGGATTATAAATTTAGATCCGTTAAAGTTGTAGAAACATCTGGAACTACTGGAGAGTCTCTCAAATATACTAAAGATGAGAGGTGGGATTCTGGAAATAGAGCTGCATTATTCAGGTATTATGACTGGTATAATGTTAAACCTTGGGACAGGAACGGGTATTTTTGGGGATATAACATCCATCCTTCTAAAATATTAAAAACCAAACTACAAGATTTTTTACAGAATAGGTTTAGATTGTTTTCATATAAAGATGAAAATATTGCAAAATTTAACAAAAAACTTGTTCACGCAAAATACTTACATGGCTATTCGTCAATGATATATGAAGTTGCTAAAACCGTCAATCAGTTAAATTTCAAAAGAAAATATAATTTAAAATTGGTTAAAGGTACTTCGGAAAAAATTTATGAAAAATATCAAGAAGAAGTAAAAAAAGCATTTGGTTCTAAAATAGTTAGTGAATATGGGGCCGGGGAATCAGGCTTAATTGCATTCGAATGTCCAGAATATGGAAAAATGCATGTTAATATGCAGAATGTGATTCTGGAAGAAATTGAAGGTCAAGCTGTTGTTACCAATTTACTTTCTTTTTCATTTCCTATTATAAGATATAATTTAGGAGATTATATTACACTGGCTTCAAAGGAATTTAAATGTCAGTGCGGTAGAAATCATATTGTTCTTGATGATGTTTTAGGTAGAGTTGGAAAACTTATTCATGGTGTAGCTAATAAATATCCGAGCTTAACATTATATTATGTTTTTAAAAACCTATACTTTCAGGAGAAAATATTGTTGAATTATCAGGCCATTCAAAACGAAGCGGGTATGTTATTGTTGAAAATTGAGCAAGATGATATTAAATATCTAAAACAAATAAAAATAGAATTAAAAAAATATTTTAAGAATGATTTGGAGGTAGAAATTTTGTTCAATCAGAAGTTACATACTATGGAAGGTAAGTTAAGAGACTTTATTTCAAGTTTAGACGATTAATATGAATCTAAGCCGTCCCGTCCAAATATTTCACATTCCTTACAACTACGGTGTTCTGCATTGGTCTTCTAGACTAAAGGATTTATCAAGACATATATTGATTAGTAAAAACCTTGGATACTTTGTTCTAATTTAGGGTATAGGAGGTTCCGTTTTACCAGAAGAATCTATTTTAGCAGCTGGTGCAGTATTGTCTAGGGAATATACAGAAGAGAAAGTTGTTTATGGAGGTATTCCGGCAGCTTTTATCAAAAAAATTAATTAAATTTTAGATTTTGAGTATACAAGTATCCATAATTTGTCCAACATATAATGAGGAAAAATACATTGCAAAATGTATTGAGTCAATTATAGCACAAGACTTTCCAATAATGCAATTAGAAGTGTTATTTGTGGATGGTAGAAGTACAGATGCCACAAGATCCATTATCGCGAATTATCAGCAGCAACACAGTTGCATCAAGTTATTGGATAATCCAGAGAAAATAGTTCCTTTTGCGATGAACAAAGGTATAGCGAATGCTCAAGGGGAGATTATTATTAGAATTGATGCCCATTCTTTTTATCCTACCAATTATGTCAGTGTTTTGGTTTCTCAACTTGTCTCATTAGAGGTTGACAATGTTGGAGTGGTTTGTAAAACCGATGTTTTAAACAAGAATAAAAAAACTTTGGCAATTCGCGAAGTGTTGAGTAACCCTTTTGGCGTTGGTAATTCTTTATTTAGGACCGGTGTTGATGAAATCACTGAAGTGGATACGGTTCCTTTTGGTTGTTATAGAAAAGATGTTTTTCAGAAACACGGACTTTATGATACCAGATTAATAAGAAATCAAGATATTGAGTTAAATAAAAGAATTAAAAGGGGTGGAGGGAGAATTTTCCTTATTCCGGAAACATTTTGCACTTATTATGCTCGTGAGACATTTAGGGGTATTATGAAGAATAACTTTCAAAACGGGAAGTGGAATATTCTAACCGTCTATCATACAAAAATGTTTGATTCTTTATCTCTAAGGCATTTCATCCCAATGTTTTTTGTTTTGTCTCTATTTTTTCCTTTGGGAGCTTCATTGTTTTATTTTCCTTTTATCCTATTAGGTGCTTTTTCTTTTAGTATGTATGTAATGTTGGTTGGTATATTAAGTTTGAAGCTGTCATTGTCTAAAGAAATCAATTTCTTTTATCTTTTTTCGAGTTTTATTTCATTACATGTTTCTTATGGTATAGGGTCTTTGGCAGGAATTTTCAATGTGTTGTTTAAAAAATAAGATATGATATTTAAAATTGTTTTTGATAAGATTGCTGCTTTTTTTGGATTAATCGTTTTGTTACCATTTATTTTATTTGTATCAATGCTAATTAAAATAAAAATGCCTGAAGGCCCCGTTTTTTTCATCCAAAGACGTGTTGGGCAAAAAGGAGAGTTATTCAATATGTATAAGTTTCGTTCAATGTCCATTTCTCATGGTGGTTCTTCAATTTCAGTAAAAGGGGAAAGTAGAATAACTCCATTGGGTGCTGTTCTAAGAAAATACAAAATAGATGAATTGCCTGAGCTTCTGAATGTTTTAATTGGAAATATGAGTTTAGTAGGCCCCAGACCGGATGTGCCAGGATATGCAGATAAATTAGTAGGGGAAGATCGAAAAGTTTTGTTACTAAAACCCGGAATTACTGGGCCTGCAAGTTTGAAATATGCCAATGAAGAAGAGTTATTAGCATTGCAAGATAATCCAGAGAAATACAATGATGAAGTTATTTTTCCGGATAAGGTGAGGATGAATTTGGAGTATTATTACAACAGGAGTTTTTGGGGTGATTTGGAGATCATTTGGAAAACAGTTTTGCGTTGAAAAATCAAATAGATGCTTCTTGCTAATTTTTGTAGTTTTGAGGCATCTGAAATTCAATTATCAAATAATCGGAGCTATTCGAGGAATAGTTAAATCATATATAAATGTAAAGTTATGGAAGAACCGGATATTAGATGGGAGCAACGACTGGATAATTTTAACAAGGCGCTATCAAAACTCAATCAAATTGTGTTGTCCATAAAAAAGCGGGATGCTGAAGGTGAAATCTCGGACGATAGTTTGTTGTTTGGTTTTGAAATTGTCAAGGAAGGGTTGATACAGCGATTTGAATATACCCATGAGCTGGCTTGGAAGGTGATGAAAGATTATGCTTTTTTTCAGGGAAATCCGGATATTGGAGGTTCGCGCGATGCTGTGCGAGAGGCTTTACAACTTCATATTATAGAAAACGGCAAGATATGGATGGAAATGATTGCCAGTCGGAACAAAACTTCACACACCTATAATGAGGATACAGCAGATGAGATTTTCAGAAAAATTATTGGCGAATACCATCCTGCATTTATGGAATTTCAGAAAAAAATGGAGTCGAAAAGAAATAATCAGCAAGATAAAGACTAATGAAGTACGGACTTTTGAATGAAGATATTGCAAAAATAAAGGAAGTGTTTGAAAACTTTCCGGAAATAAAAAGTGCAATATTGTATGGTTCCCGAGCTAAAGGGAATTATCGTTCGGATTCGGATATTGACTTAACTTTGGAGGGAAGCGGTCTTTCGCTTTCCAAAATTTTTGAGATAGAAATGAGCCTTGATGATTTGCTCTTGCCTTACAAAATAGATCTTTCTGTTAAGAGTAAAATTGAAAATCAGTCGCTACTGAATCATATCGATAGGGTAGGGGTTGTTTTTTGGGAAAGAACAGTATAGGGAATATCGCTGTTTTTAAAATCACTCGAACTGACGGTTCTAGGGACGATCAAAAAATAGCTCGCGCTAGCGGCCGATCAAACAATTCTGGAAATAGATTTGAGTTGCTGTTGTCTGTTGGCACGAGCTAAAAGCTTGCGCTAGCGGGGGTTCTCGATACAAATTTTCTGAAAAAGCTATCCGCATTTTCTGAAAATTCACTCGAACTGACGGGTTCTCGATACAAATTTTCTGAAAAAGCTATCCGCATTTTCTGAAAATTCACTCGAACTGACGGGTTCTCGATACGATTTTTAAAATAGCTGACGCTGTTTTTAAAATCACTCGAACTGACGGGTTTTTGATGCGATTTAAAAATAGCTCGCGCTAGCGGGGGTTATTGGGAGTGTTTTTGAAGGTTTTGCTGGAAATAGATTTGAATTGCTGTTGTTTGTGAGCACGAGCTAGAAGCTCGCGCTAGCGGAGATTCAATTTCATTCAGGGTGAAAAAACTTTGTTTTTAATTTCTTAAGGGTTTGAAAACTAAATTTTTTTTTGTCTGCCTAGCGGACTGTTATATATAAATTAGAAATAGCCTAAGGCTTAAAGCATAAATAGAAATGAACAATTCAAAAATATGGCTTTCTTCGCCGCATATGGGAGGAAGTGAACAATGATTTATTAAAGGAGTTTTTGCTGGCAATTGGGTTGTGCCATGTTGTTAAGTTAAGAAAAAGACTGATTTTACTAGGGTTGTCGCGTTAGTTGCGTAGATCTTTGCTTCGTCGAGATAACAAGCTTAGGTGATATTGCGTTTCTGGACCATACTGTTTCGTCATTGTTTCGTGTGTTCGAGGCGATAGTGACTTCGCTAGCGCTAGCGGGTATTTTACTTTTTTTCTTGATAAAAAAAGTAACAAAAAAATCAAGCCTGATCCCGATAGCCATCGGGATTGAAAACTTAAAAAGGATTATAGTTTTTACCTGACTGCCACTGGCAGTCCTCCTTTTAATTTCAAATATCGTTGTTTTTTGACGTTTTTAATTTAAGGGCGGGGGAGAAGTGGTTGCGATAGCGATCAGATAATTCTGGAAATAGATTTGAATTGCTGTTGTTTGTGAGCACGAGCTAATAGCTTGCGCTAGCGGAGATTCAATTTCATTCAGGGTGAAAAAACTTTGTTTTTAATTTCTTAAGGGTTTGAAAACTAAATTTTTTTTGTCTGCCTAGCGGACTGTTATATATAAATTAGAAATAGCCTAAGGCTTAAAGCATAAATAGAAATGAATAACACAAAAATATGGTTGTCGTCTCCGCATATGGGAGGAAGTGAACAAGGATTTATTAAAGGAGTTTTTGCTGGCAATTGGGTTGTGCCATGTTGTTAAGTTAAGAAAAAGACTGATTTTACTAGGGTTGTCGCGTTAGTTGCGTAGATCTTTGCTTCGTCGAGATAACAAGCTTAGGTGATATTGCGTTTCTGGACCATACTGTTTCGTCATTGTTTCGTGTGTTCGAGGCGATAGTGACTTCGCTAGCGCTAGCGGGTATTTTACTTTTTTTCTTGATAAAAAAAGTAACAAAAAAATCAAGCCTGATCCCGATAGCTATCGGGATTGAAAACTTAAAAAGGATTATAGTTTTTACCTGACTGCCACTGGCAGTCCTCCTTTTAATTTCAAATATCGTTGTTTTTTGACGTTTTTAATTTAAGGGCGGGGGAGAAGTGGTTGCGATAGCGATCAGATAATTCTGGAAATAGATTTGAATTGCTATTGTTTGTGGGCACGAGCTAATAGCTTGCGCTAGCGGGGGAGTTGTGAGTTGTGAGTGGTGTCCTTCGACAGGCTCAGGATGACGGTGAGTGGTGAATAGGTTTTGCCACGAATTCACGAATTAAAAGATGGTGTCGATTGTCATTGCTATGCCTGTTCGAATAAAGCTCTCGAGTTCGATAAAAGAGGAAACAGATTTTGTGTTTTGTTTTGGTGATTAATTTAGAGGTGTTAGTTGAATTTTTCCCTTTTTAGCTCACTTCCCTTTTATTATGAGGGTAAAACATTAAGGGATTCAATTTCATTGAGGGTGAAAAACTAAATTTTCTTAATTTCTGAATGGTTTGACATTAAAATATTTTTTGGTCTGCCTAGCGGACTGTTATATATAAATTAGAAATAGCCTAAGGCTTAAAGCATAAATAGAAATGAACAATTCAAAAATATGGCTTTCTTCGCCGCATATGGGAGGAAGTGAACAACAGTTTGTACAGGAGGCTTTTGATAGCAACTGGGTAGCGCCATTGGGGCCTAATGTGAATGGTTTGGAACAAGACTTAGAAGAGTATTTGGGAAGTGAAGTCCATGTTGGGGCTTTGAGTTCGGGTACGGCTGCTATTCATTTGGGACTCATTTTATTGGGGGTTCAGGCTGGTGATACCGTGCTTTGTCAGAGTATGACTTTTTCGGCTTCGGCTAACCCGATCCTTTATTTGGGTGCTACTCCTGTTTTTATTGACAGTGAAGAAGAAACCTGGAATATTTGTCCGACTGCTTTAGAAGCAGCGATCGTGGATTGTATTGCCAAAGGACGCAAACCTAAGGCGATTATAGCGGTGCATTTGTATGGGGTTCCTTATCAAATTGATGAAGTTAGAACTATAGCAGATAAATATGGGATTCCAATTCTAGAAGACAGTGCGGAGGCTTTAGGAAGTTCCTATAAAGGACAACAATGCGGCACTTTTGGTGACATTGGTGTTTTATCCTTTAATGGAAACAAAATCATTACCACTTCGGGAGGAGGAGCCATTGTTACGAAATCAAAAGAGCTAAAAGACCGAGCGGTGTTTTTTGCGACCCAATCCAGAGATGCTGCTCCGCATTATCAGCACAGTGAAATAGGGTATAATTATAGAATGAGTAATATCTGTGCCGGAATCGGTCGCGGACAGATGCAGGTTCTTGATGCCCATGTGGCTTTGCGTCGAAAAATGCACGATTTTTATGTGGATTTGTTCCAAGATATTGATGCGGTCAAAGTTTTTAGCACTCCCAATGATGATTATTATGCTAACTATTGGTTGAGTGCGATCTTGGTTACTCCTAATTCAGAAAAAGGAATTGATCGTGAGGCTTTGCGACTGGCTTTTGAAGCGGCGAATATTGAATCGCGTCCTTTGTGGAAACCGATGCATCTGCAGCCTGTTTTTGAAAACTACCCATATTATGGGGCGAATGTAGCTGAAAGGCTGTTTGAGAACGGTTTGTGTTTGCCTTCGGGATCTAATTTGACTGATGAAGAGAGAGTGCGAATTGCTGAGGTGGTGAGAGGTTTCTTTTGTGAGAAGTGAGTTGTGAGTTGTGAGTTGTGAGTTGTCGGTTGTCGGTTGTCGGTTGTGGGTTGTCGGTTATCGGTTGTCGGTTGACGGTTATCGGTTATCGGTTGTCGGTTATCGGTTATCGGTTGTGTCCTTCGACCCTTCGACCCTTCGACCCTTCGACCCTTCGACCCTTCGACAAAAGCTCAGGGCAGGCTCAGCTCAGGGCAGGCTCAGCTCAGGACAGGCTCTGCTCAGGATGACAGTGAGTTGTCGGTTGTCGGTTGTGGGTTATCGGTTGTGGGTTATCGGTTGTGGGTTATCGGTTGTCGGTTATCGGTTGTGTCCTTCGACCCTTCGACCCTTCGACAAAAGCTCAGGGCAGGCTCAGCTCAGGGCAGGCTCAGCTCAGGGCAGGCTCTGCTCAGGATGACAGGGAGTTGTGGGTTGTCGGTTGACGGTTGTCGGTTATCGGTTGTCGGTTGTGTCCTTCGACCCTTCGACCCTTCGACCCTTCGACAAAAGCTCAGGGCAGGCTCAGCTCAGGGCAGGCTCAGCTCAGGACAGGCTCTGCTCAGGATGACAGTGAATCGTGAGTCGTGAATCGTGAGAAGTGAATGTCTAAGCAGGGTTCTCGATACATTTTTGGTTTCAACTTGATTGCCCTTTAATTCCTGATTTTCAAAACCAAAAACACTCGAACTGACGACTGTAAAAATCGAAATAACTTCCGTCGCTTCGAGACATAATTTTTTACCAAAAAAAGCAATATGATATTATATCCACAGTGTCACCTCGAGCGGAGTCGAGAGGCTGTAATGTAAAAAACGTCAATGGTAGTGATTTTATAAAGTTGGTTGTCGGTTATCGGTTATCGGTTATCGGTTATCGGTTGTGTCCTTCGACTTCCCTCAGGATGACAGTGAGTCGTGAGTTATTGGTTATCGGTTGTGATTTTACGAGAGAATTCAGAATATAGAGAATATGTAGTGGGTCAAAGGGGATTTTTTCTTCTTTGACCTTTTTTTTTTGGTGAGAAGTGAGTTGCAAGACTGGAAAAACCGGTCAAATTGACCACCACTTTCCAGTGTAAATTGACCACCAGTTCCGGAGCAAACTGACCACCACTTTCCAGTTCAAATTGACCACCTAATTTTGGGGTAAATTGATTATTAAAAACTACTGACTTTTTCATGTTGTTAGCACCATACATTCGTTAAAAAAATACGGATTATGGCAAACAAAATAACAGACATGAGTAAAATTAGAAAAGTAATTAAATTCTATTGTGAAGGAAAGAGTAAGTTGTTTATAAGTAGCTACTTATCCCTTTCCAGGAATACGGTAAAGAAGTATATTTCTTTATTTGAAGTTCTCGGATTAAACTTTGAATTAATTGATAGAAAAACAGATGCAGAACTAGAACTTTTGTTTTCACAGACTACTGTGGAATCCATTAGTCCCAAATTGCAGATCCTATACGATTTTTTCCCTAAAATGGAACGTGAACTAAAAAAAGTTGGCGTTACCGTACAACATATGTGGGAGCAATATATTGCCGTAAACCCCGATGGTTACAGGAGTTCGCAATTTGCTCATCATTACAAAGTATGGGGTAAACGAGTCAATCCTGTAATGCATATGAATCACAAAACCGGTGATAAAATGTATGTGGATTATGCCGGAAAAACACTCTCCATCATTGATAAAGATACCGGAGAAATCAAAGAAGTACAGTTTTTTGTAGCCATATTGGGAGCCAGCCAATATACCTATGCAGAAGCTTCCATGAGCCAACAAAAGGAAGATTTTGTTACTTCGGTAGAAAATGCCATGCGTTTTTTTGAAGGTACTCCTGCGGCAATTGTTCCCGATAATTTAAAATCTGCAGTGATAAAAAGCAGTCGTTTTGAGCCAACAATCAATGAAACCCTGGCTGATTTAGCGGAATATTATCAAACCACAATCTTACCTGCCAGGGCTTATAAACCAAGGGATAAATCATTGGTTGAAGGTGCGGTAAAGATATTGTACAGAAGGATTTACGTAACTCTAAAAGAAACCAAATTCTTTTCTCTAGAAGAATTAAACCAGCAGATATGGGATTTATTAGATGCTCATAATAGTCGAAAACTCACAGGACGTCCTTACTCCCGTAAAGAATTGTTTTTAGAAGATGAGAAACAAAAACTACGCCCACTACCACAAGAACGCTTTGAAATCAAATACCAATCCTTTGCAACGGTGATGCAAAACGGACATGTCCAATTAAGTGTATCCTTCCCACCAATGCCATATTTGATACCTAAACCCGCTAATTTAAATTTGCTGATTCAATATTATGGGATATGAATCAACAAGAACAGATGTATTTTTTGGTTGAAGAATGGAAACAATCCGACTTAACCAAAGCAGAATTTTCAGCTTTAAAATCGCTGAGTTATCATCAATTCAATTATTGGCTAAAAAAGTACAATAAGGAGATGGATTTCGGACAGTCCAAACCGGAAGTTTCCTTTTTCTCGGTTTCGGATAGCCCGAGAAAAGATAAAAAACAGTCAGCCTCAAAAGAGATAGATCAGAAAACCATGCGAATCGATCTTCCTGGAGGAATCACCATTACGATTTACTGATGCTGGGCTTGAGTGCAGGTGTTCGCTATCACATGTGCTGTACTTTGGTGGATATGCGAAAGGGTTTTGACGGACTTTCGGGCTTGGTTCGGAATTATCTGAACCAAAACCCTCAAACGGGCGATGTTTTTGTTTTTTTGAACAAATCCAAAACCCATATCAAACTGCTGTATTGGGACGGCGACGGATTTGCGATTTTCTACAAACGACTAGAACAAGGAAGGTTTGATTTTTTGACAAGCGATTCGGTTTCAAGGGAATTAAAAAGAGAGGAATTGCTACTGGTTTTGGGTGGTCTTAAATTGAGAGATTTCAAGCAAAAAAAGAGATACAAAACAGCCGAAAAATAATCGTAAATACCTTTGAAATTTTGCATTTTTACTGTTGTTTTCTTATTTTTGAAGCATGGAAAACGCACCAGATTTGTTTGATAATTACTCTAAAGACGAACTTTTGAAATTACTCAAAAGTCAAATAAAAGCGAATTCCAAATTAGAATCCAAATCTAATAAATTAGAATCCAAAACCGAAAAATTAGAGATTGTAGCCACGAAACTTGAACAAGAGGTTAGTTATCTAAAATTCCAGATTGAACAGTTCAAAAGAGCAATGTACGGTTCTAAGAAAGAACGTTTCATCGCCAGTGAAAATCCGGAGCAATTAGCCATTCCTTTTGAAATCGATGAGCAAGAAGTAGCACAAGCCGTTGAATCGGTAAAAGAGCAAATCACTTACGAACGCGAAAAAGCAAGCAAAAAGCATCAAGGCCGTATGGCTTTACCATCGCACCTTGCGGTAAACGAAATCATTTTGGAACCGACTGAAAATGTAGAAGGATTGAAATGCATTGGTCAGGAAATTACTGATGAATTGGAATATACTCCCGCAAAATTGTTCATCAACCGTTACATCCGAAATAAATATGTTGCCCCGGTGGATGAAAAAGGAAACCAGCAAGTCAAAATTGCCTCTCTCGATTTTCGTCCGATTCCAAAATGTATTGCTGGAACCCATCTTTTGACTCAAATCATCACCGATAAGTTTGTGGATCACCTTCCGCTTTACCGACAGATACAGCGATTTTCAAGAGAAGGAGTCGATATACCTTCTTCTACGGTCGATTCATGGGTAAGATTAGTATCCCAATTACTTCGACCCTTGTACGAATGTCACCGACAGCATACGCTGAAAAACGGTTATCTTCAGGCGGATGAATCCCCAATAAAAGTACAGGACACAGATAAAAAAGGCGCAACACATACTGGATTTATGTGGGTGTATCACGCGCCTATACCCAAAAGTGTGTATTTTGATTATCGAAAAGGACGCGGCAGCGAAGGCCCTTTGGAAATGTTAAACGATTTTGTAGGTTATCTTCAAACCGATGGTTATGGAGTATATCCGCAATTTGCACTCAAAGAAAACGTCACACAGATAGCTTGTTGGGCACATGCGCGCCGTTATTTTGAAAAAGCATTGGATTATAACAAAGCAAATGCTTCGCACGTGATGTTGCTTATCCAAAAGCTATATGAAATTGAACGAAAAGCCACTTCTGAAAACTTTTCAATCCAGGAAAAATATGCTTTAAGATTAAAAGAATCACATCCCTTACTTAACGAAATAGGGAACTACATTGCAGTGCAGTCAAAATTAGAATTACCCAAAAGTCCGCTGGGCAAGGCCTACAATTATTGCTTGAAACGTTGGGACAGTTTGATGGCTTATCTAAAAGACGGAAATCTGCATATTGACAACAATCAGGTTGAAAATACCATTCGACCCTTGGCCTTGGGAAGAAAAAATTATCTTTTTGCAGGTTCACACCAAGCTGCAAAGGATATTGCCATGTATTATTCGTTTTTTGCCAGCTGCAAGAAAAATAATATCAATCCATCCAAATGGCTACATCATGTCCTTGAAAATATCAACGACACCAAATCTTCAGAACTTCACAATCTTCTTCCTCAATACTTCAATCAGAATTTATTGGATTGATGTAGTTGCTGGGGTGGATACAATTAAGTCAAGACAAAAATTACTATAGTGTTCCGTATCAATATGTAAAGAAAAAAGCGAAACTCTTGTATACCAAATCAACGGTAGAGATCTATTACAAATACAATCGAATAGCCATTCATCCGAGGAATTACAAACCTTATGTCTATACCACAACCCCAGAACATTTAGCCAGTACCCACCAATTTGTAGCCCAATGGAGCGCTGCCCGCTTCATTGATTGGGCCAGTAGTATTGATGAATCCGTAGGAGAATATATTTTGCAAATAATCGAAAGCAGAAACCACCCCGAACAAGCCTATAAAAGTTGTCTGGGAATACTAAACTTCGAGAAAAAGGTAGGCAAGCGGCGATTAATAAATGCCTGTAAACGGGCACTTGATTTTAAAATTTACAATTTTAAGACCATACAAAATATTTTAGAAAACAACCTAGACCACATTGATTTTGAACAAGAACCCGAGCAGGAACTCCCTGTTCACGGCAACATCAGAGGAAAACAGTATTATAATTAAATTAAAACCCAATAATCATGAATGAATCTACAGTAACAAAAATGAAACAAATGAAGCTTTATGGTATGCATAATGCTTTTAAAACCGCCATTGAAAGCGGGAAAACTGACCATTACACACTTGATCAGTTTGTATCGATGCTTATTGATGCCGAATGGGATGAAAGGCATAATCGTCGCATTGAACGCAGTATCAAAAATGCCCGATTCCATTACAAATCAAATATTGAAAGTATCAATTTTGACCAAACCCGTAATCTGGATCGAAACATGGTGCTACGTCTGGCAGAATGCGAATTTGTAGAGAAAAACGAAAACATTTTAATCACAGGAAGTACTGGTGTAGGTAAGAGTTATTTAGGTACAGCATTAGGTTATCAAGCCTGTATACAGGGTTTTAAGGTAAGTTATTTTAATACTTCAAAGTTGTTTGCTAAATTAAAAATGGCCAAAGCAGATGGTTCTTATCTTCGAGAACTGGCAAGAATAGAACGGCAAGATGTTATTATACTGGACGATTTTGGACTCCAAGCACTAGACAGTCATAACCGAATTACCCTTTTAGAGATCATTGAAGACAGACATAATAATGGTTCTATAATTGTAACATCACAAATCCCAGTGCAAGGCTGGTATGACATCATTGGAGAAAAAACAATAGCTGATGCAATTTTGGATAGGCTGATACATCAATCTCACCGAATCGAATTGCACGGAGAATCTATGAGAAAAAAAAGGGGCATAAACAAAAGCTAATATTTAAGTATATTTGAATACTAATTAACAGATGAAAAAAAGTTGTTTTTAATGAAAAATGGAGGTGGTCATTTTGCTCCGGAATTAGGTGGTCATTTTGAATTGGAATCAGGTGCTCACTTTAAATTGGAATTGGGTGGTCAATATCACTGGAATTTGCATTACACTGAACAAAACAGAGTTAATCAAGCGAATTTAACAAAAGGTTTAAGTTATTTAAAATATGCTTTGAGTAATAACATACCTGTTATCGTTGGAGTTGATGACAATCCTGGACACCCTGGTAATCCTGATAATTCAACGGATCATTTTATAGTAATAGTAGGAATGGGTAGTAATAGCAATGGTAATTACTTTCAGTTTTATGATAACGCTTCAGGTAATACAAGTCAAGGAACTAGTCCCTTGAATCTATTATATTACAATTCGTCAACGGGTAAAATTAGTGGTAAATCGCAATGCAGTGGCTACTTTAATTCTGTAGCTCACGATTATATAATAACACAAATTAGGAAAAGTAAAACTAAATTATAATGAAAAAAATATCTTTAATTTTAATGATGCTACTCTTTAATCATTGTTCTTCTCAAAGTAAAAAAATAATGGAGAGAAGAATAATTGAGGTTGTCTTAAACAGTGTGGGAAAAACAAATGTAGACAAAAAATTAACTGCGAACTTGACAGGAATTAATGAAAGTAATTTAACAACTAGTTTATATTACTATGAAAATTCTAAAAAAATTATTGGATTGCCAATAAATGATGAAACTTTCAATTATGAGTATTTTAACTCAAAAATTTATAATAATCTAGAAAACAAAAGAGTTAAACTTTTTTTAGATGTTTATAAAAATAAATCAAAAGAAATTTTGATTGTCAATAAAATCGAATGATATTGTAAAAAAGCAAATAGGTTCTTCAGTCAACCTATTTGCTTTCAACACTTCACCATTGCCTTCAAAGATAAAAGCATTGAATCTATTGTTAATATATTTTCATAAACCTGTAGATTGTGGAAATAAGACAACCAAATTTGTTAAACAAAATTGCAATTAAATAGAAATATCAGTACCAAAAAAGTAAAGGCTTCCTGTAACCGCCGTTTGGCTATATGGCGGGATTAGGCTTAGTTTAAAGATGATTTTGTACTGGGAAAATCAGTGTTTAACCGAAAGTTTAGGATTCTTTAATCCGCCACATCGCCAAGCGGCCAAACGTGTGTGACTTGAACAATCAGCCTTGTCTGATTGGTGCTTTAAGACAGATGAGAGTAGGTCTCTCAGTGACGATTTTCAGGAATAGTTACTAAACCACCTTATGCTGCGAGTATTGGAAACATGCTGGTGGTGAGCGATAAGGAAAAACGGAAGCTATGACTTCTGTAGGTACGAATACATTGAGCTGAACGCAAGTGAACCAATGACGAAGCCTCGTAAGCGCAACAGATGATGTCAAAAATAGGTAGTTACGTTTGTACCTATGATAAAAGTGTATCGGAAACCTGACTACTGGGTACACGGCATCCGGGGTTAAGTTGGCAGGACAGGTATTCAGGCTGTTTTAAGGAACAAGTGAACTCTACATCGTTCTGTAAAATCATTTAGAGGAAGCAGACAAGAGAGGATGTGCTTGAGATGTAGGGGGCAGACTTAGTCGTAGTAGTGCAGAAGTTTTTGTAATGAAAATGGAGCGAAGGGCTAAGCATGTTAAGTTTCAAAACAATTTACAACCGTAAAAGGAATGATTGATTACTATGAGACAAAATCACAGCCAATAACCAAAGTAATGGTTTGGCAGGCATACAAGGAGGTAAAATCCAATGCTGGAAGTGGTGGAATAGACAAAATGAGTTGGGAATATTTGCAACAAAATGCAAGTACCGAACTCTATTTACTATGGAATCGCTTAAGTTCTGGGAGTTACTTTCCAAAACCCGTCAAGCAAGTTGCAATACCTAAGAAAGGAGGTAGAGAGCGCCTACTTGGCATTCCTACAATTCTAGACCGTATTGCTCAACAAGTAGCAAGAAGACATTTAGAACGAATTTTAGAACCTAAATTCCATCCGAGTTCGTTCGGGTATCGCCCAAAGCGCAATTGTCATCAGGCAGTAGAACAAGCTCTTGCCCATTCGTACAACCACGATTTTGCTGTAGATTTGGACATCAAAGGATTCTTTGACAACATCGACCACGATCTTATGCTTAAAGCATTGGGTCATTATTGTTCGGATAAGTGGATTTTGATGTATGCAGAAAGATGGCTCAAGGCTGGCATTGTACAGCAAGACGGAAACTTTAGTCCGTCGCTCTCAGGCACACCGCAGGGCGGAGTAATTAGTCCACTTTTAGCCAATTTATTTCTACATGTAGTATTTGATAAATGGATGGACAAAGTTCACCCTCAAAAGCCCTTTGAGCGGTATGCAGATGACATTGTTGTGCATTGCAAAACCGAAAAGCAAGCGAAATTTATGTTGCGACAAATACAAGAGCGCATGAAATCGTGTAAACTTCAGTTGCATGAGCAGAAAAGTAAAATCGTAAATTTGCGGGGATTCTCATTGGAGAAGTATCCAAAAGGATTTGACTTTTTAGGCTTCACAATCAAATCACGACCTTATAAAGTCAAAGGAACAGGAGTTATAAAATCCATCCCTTGTATTTGTGTTAGTCAAAAGTCCAAGTCCAGTATTATGGAGAAATTCAGGGAAATGAATCTTCACAAACGCAGAAAACCTTTGGAGCAAATTGCCAACGAAATCAATCCAGTACTGCGTGGTATCATTAATTACTACCACCATTTTTGGAAAGATGATATGCGTATGGTGTGGTTTCAGCTCAATGCACGGTTGCTGAAATGGGTAAAATGGGAAAAGGATTTGTATAAAAAGGCTTCAGTTCGATACTTAAAAACAAGGTATGATGAAAAACCTTGGTTATTTGCACATTGGTTGTTGGTATATCCATAAATTGAATTTAGTGTGATTTATTAACATGAAGAGCCGTATGAAGGGAGACTTTCACGTACGGTTCCGTGAGAACGTAGGGGTGAAATTCCCTTGCGTGACTCGATTAGCGATAACCATACCTCAGAACAAAAAAAATAATAATAAACAAAATTATGTCCACAAAGAAAATTATACAAATAATTGCAGTTACATTTTTAATCATTGCAGTAATACTTTTAGTACCAAACACAAACTGGCAAAAAAGCTCGTCTGTTTTAGGATTTATCAGTTTAGTATGTGGAACTTTAGGCTCTATTATATCAATTTTCGTTCCAACAACTTATACTTATAATTTTAAAGAAGATAATTGGGCAAATGATTCTAATGGATTCACTTTGTATATCAAAGCAAAAAAACACGGACTTGGTAATTCCCCTCAAGTTCAAACTTTTTTAAAAGATGGATTGATGTATCAAGAAGTTGGAGTATCATCAAATCACGATGAAAAAGGTAACGTAACTATTGGAGCGAATAGTTTATTTAGCGGTAAAGTAGTAATATCATAATTATAGATTTGAACATCGTGAACTTAAATAAAAGTTACAAACTAAAAATGGCAACCGCTAACAGATAAGGCTTCGTTGGGCTTGAAAAGCCAAGAATGATACTCCTGTTGAACGGAACCGGAATATAACTATATAGAAAAAGAGACTGGGTGTTTTTTTTTGTTTTATAGCGGTCTTGTATCTGAAGAAAGCTTTCTAATTCTAGTCAAATATCACCAAAAGGGGGTATTGTAGCAATAGTTAAAAAAGACTTTATTTACGAGCTAGGATATATTACTTAATTTATTGTAAAACTTTAAAAAAGCGTTACTTGTTGATGTTATATACAAGTTAGCACACATTTTAAGAAATGACATTAGTAATCGGAAAAATAGTTCAAGGTTCATTAAGAATTGACAGTGATTCAAAAATCACTGACCCAAATATAGCCTCTAATCGGAATAGTATTTTTTCCGGTTTACTAAAAACAATCATTTTAAATCCAAGGCTTTGCTTTTCTTATGCTGGCGGAATCGATAATGCTCAAGAAGCAATTGAAGAAGTTTATAAACTAAATGAACTAACAATAGACAAAGTTAAAAAGTTGCTTCTCGAAATAAATAAAACTTCAAATTATAACACTGACTTTTTAATTGGCGCATTAGAAAATCAACCTTTGCTTTATAAAATCTCAAATGGTGAAATAGTACCCTCAAATCAGAATCATTGGATTGGCGATATTTCTGGATTAAATTTATTTCAACGAAACTTCTTGTCAAATTTAAAGAGTACCGATATGAAACATATTATTGGCGTACATTCTAAAGCATTTGAAGAAGTTATTTCAAGCGGAAGCATAGAAAGTATTGGAGGATTTCATATAACTGTGCATACAACTCAAAGAGGATTGGAATATTTAATGAAAATGTCCATTTCGATGGGACAACCAACTTCAATGACAATTTATGGCAACCAATCAATTCCAATACCGTTTGGTGATGCTAAAACTGGGGCTTATTCATATAGCTATTTAATATCCAATAACCCTTATCAGCCAGCAATTGGAATACATTTTCCGATGGGTAATTTTGGAACATTATATTATCCTCGTTTAACAAGACAAATTTTAATATTAAAAGATGTTAATCCATTTCAATTTGCAAAGAAAGTTAAAGAAGATTTTAAAATAGACTTGACTGGAATGGTTAAAAATGGAGACAAGATGACAATGATTTAGAAAAAAAACGTGTGGTAACAGTTAAGTTTTCGTTGCGTGCGCAGGACGAACACCCGAGCGACAGCGAACGGACGAAGTAATGAAACTCCGGTTGAACGGAACCGGTCACTGGCAGGTACTATGGAGTTATCGTAAAGTTTTGAGAGAGAATGTCAAGAGGATTTAGTGTCCTCTTTTTTTATGGCCTTACAATAAGGTATTGCAAGTGGTGAAACTACTGAAATATGCACTCGCGTTAGTACGAAAAGCCTGCGGCAAATAAAAAGTGCTTTTGATTATTTGTAAGAAAAATTGAATATATTTGATTTTGAATAAAAAATGATAGCTGTTAGGTCTGTATATAAGTTGGCAGTAATTGTTAGGTCGAATCAAGAATCTAACTAAAGTGAAGAATTATAATACTTTAAGAAAGTTAATTTTTGTTGTATATTTCTCTATCTATTGTATATTTGATCAATTAACGTACTTTTGCAAAAAAAATCATGGCAACTATTCAAAAAATATTAGCACCTGTAAATTGGGAATTTACTTCTCCAAGTGAACGCTTATATACATCAGACCATGTTATTGATGCTTATCTTACAGGTAAAAATGAAGCATTAGAACAAACAGAAAAATTGATTGTTGATAAACTAAAAACCAATATCAATAATTCAGGTTCTTATACAAATGAAATATTAAAATACCTGAAAAAACAAAAATTTAATCCAATAGGTGCTTATTTAAAAATAAACTCATGGGATGATTTTTCTATTTTATTAATATTGCCAGAAAATGAATTTTTAAGTGATAAAATTTATTCAGTTTATGATTATCTGACTAATTTAGAAGACAACGTTGGCTCTGAATTTTATAAACTCAATGTTAGTATCTATGATACTGATGGAGAAATTGACGATAGTTGTATTAAGGCCGATGGATTTAACCTAAAACATAAGTCTTCAAAATAATAAAATGAGTAAAGATCATGCAAAGCATAATGAGGGTGTATGTGACTTTCTCATAGCAGATGGCAAATTTACTGATTGGATTGTAACAACTTCTTTTTATTCAGCATTGCACTATGTTCAACATGAAATATTCCCTCTAACAGAGAATGGCACAACATATCCTCATTTTAATACTTATTATAATTTAGTATTAAAAAGTAGAAGGATTTCCAAACACGAGGGTACAAAACAACTTGTTAGAATACATATTCCCAGCTGTTTTTCTCATTATAGATGGCTTTTGGATGCTTGTATGAATGCCAGATATTCAAATTATAGAGTGTCTACTGCAAAAGCAAATCTTGCAAAAACTAATTTAGATGAAATCAAAAAACATCTAATCAAATAAGCCAAACCATTTTTATCTACAATTATAACTACTGCCAATAAGTAAGATTTCATACGGTCTGCAAGGCCCAGCAAGAAGTCGCTGTTGAACGGGACTAGAAGTTGTTTATGGGTGAGAAGTGAAAGTTTACTTAGTTTTTTGGGTTGAAATTTAAGATTCTTTAATGTTAAATTGGAATTGGGTGCTCAATATAGCTGGAATTTGTAGTCTTAGAGCCAGACTGTATAGCGTCTTTATGCCTTTTGTGCTAGCATGCTATTTTTTTTTGATTCATAATCCTTATCATACACTGTTTTGTTTTTATAAATTACATATATCAGTTCCAATAATTTTCTCTGTACAGACACGCATGCTTTCATTTTAATTCCGTGTTTCGCTACTATTCTTGCATATTGATCTCGAAAATTATCATTCCATTTTATCGTGCTAAGTGCCGGCAAATGTAAAGCACTTCTCAAATATCGATTTCCTTTCTTCGCTATTTTCGGTTTACCTTTTACGCACGTCCCTGACTGTTTTTCAACCACATCCAATCCTGCGTAGCTGGTGAGTTGTCGGTTGTCAGTTATCGGTTATCGGTTGTCAGTTGTCAGTTGTCGGTTATCTGTTATCTGTTGTCGGTTAGCTGTTGTCGGTTGTCAGTTATCGGTTGTCAGTTATCGGTTGTCAGTTATCGGTTGTCTGTTGTCGGTTGTCGGTTGTCAGTTATCGGTTATCTGTTGTCGGTTATCGGTTGTCAGTTATCGGTTGTCAGTTATCGGTTGTCTGTTGTCGGTTGTCTGTTGTCTGTTGTCAGTTATCGGTTATCGGTTATCGGTTGTCAGTTATTTTAGCCATTACAGCGGCGGGTTAAGAAAGAATCTTAATTGTAGTTGACGAAACGAGTGCTTAAAATTTACGATAAAGCTTTTAAAGAGAAAGTAGCCCAATGGAGCTGTGAAAGAACAAACATATTAGAACTGTCATGAAAGTTAGGAGTTTCATAAAAGTTCACTATACAGATTTTTTTACTAAAGAGATGATTAGGTTTCGATAAAAGTACCGTTAAAAGAATTATTTTGATTTTCTTTGTGGGTAAATTAGAGCGCTAGTGTTTGAGTTTTTTAGAGTATTCTGGATTTCAGGTTTTAGGTTGGCTGATTGTTGACGATTCTGTTAGAACATTTAATTTAGAGTCGGATTTTGTTCTTTAGAAAAAAAATAAAAATATAAAATGCGGATTGAGAAAACATTTATAAAAGATTTGGTTGTTATAGAGCCCATTGTTTTTGGAGATGAAAGAGGTTATTTTTTTGAAGCCTATAGTAAGACTAAGTTTGAAGATTTGGGGATTGCTATTGATTTTGTGCAGGACAATCAATCTTTTTCTAAGAAAGGGACTTTGCGAGGCTTGCATTATCAAAACCCTCCTTATGCTCAGACGAAGTTGGTTCGTGTACTAGAGGGGGAGATTATTGATGTTGCAGTTGATTTAAGAACGGATTCGGCTACTTATGGGAAGGCATTTAGTGTTTTGTTATCTGCTGAGAATAAGAAGCAATTGTTGGTTCCTCAGGGTTTTGCCCATGGTTTTTCGGTTATCAGCGAAACGGCTGTGGTGCTGTATAAGTGTGATCAGTTTTATAACAAAGAAAGTGAGGGCGGGATTCGTTTTGACGATCCATCGCTAAATATTGATTGGGGAATTGATTTAGCGGATGCGATTGTATCGGAGAAGGATTTGGTTTTGCCGCATTTTGAGGATTGTAATAGAGGGTTTTGAGTTGTGAGCCCCGATAGTTATCGGGATGAGTTCTCTGTTGTGGGGTGTCTGTTGTGGGTTGTGGGTTCGTGAAGTGGTTTTTAACCGCAAAGAGGCTTCGCTTTTTACTTGATAAGTGTCCGCTTAGCGGACTAGTAATTCAATGTTGGGACACAGATGAAACGGATTAGGCGGATTTTCGCTGATTTTTTATATAGAAATCCGTTTTTATCAGTTTAAATCCGTGTCATCCGTGTTCCGTTATCAATATTGGCAGCAGTAAGGGAGTATTAGGATAGTGAGATGTGAGCCCCGATAGTTATCGGGATGGGTTGTGTGTTATGGGTTCTCTGTTGTGGGGTGTCTGTTGTGGGTTGTGGGTTCGTGAAGTGGTTTTTAACCGCAAAGAGGCTTGGATTTTTCCTCGATTAGTGTCCGCTTAGCGGACTAGTAATTCAATGTTGGGACACAGATGAAACGGATTAGGCGGATTTTCGCTGATTTTTTATATAGAATCCGTTTTTATCAGTTTAAATCCGTGTCATCCGTGTTCCGTTATCAATATTGGCAGCAGTAAGGGAGTATTAGGATAGTGAGATGTGAGCCCCGATAGTTATCGGGATGGGTTGTGTGTTATGGGTTCTCTGTTGTGGGTTGTGGGTTGTGGGTTCGTGAAGTGGTTTTTAACCGCAAAGAGGCTTGGATTTTTCCTCGATTAGTGTCCGCTTAGCGGACTAGTAATTCAATGTTGGGACACAGATGAAACGGATTAGGCGGATTTTCGCTGATTTTTTATATAGAAATCCGTGTCATCCGTGTTCCGTTATCAATATTGGCAGCAGTAAGGGAGTATTAGGATAGTGAGATGTGAGAAGTGAGTTGTGAGAAGTGAGTTGTGAGTCCCGATAGCGATCGGGATGAATGGAAAGTAGTTATTATCTTTGTAAAACTTTAAAATTTCGGTTATGACACAACGCCAAGCCTTACAATTATTTGAAAATACGAAAGTGCGAGCTCTTTGGGATACAGATAAAGAGCAATGGTATTTCTCTATTGTTGATACTATAGAGGTTTTGACGGGGAGTACTATTCCTAAAAGATATTGGTCGGATCTTAAAAAGAAATTGGCTAAAGAAGGAAGTCAGTTGTACGAGAATATCGTACAACTGAAAATGCAGTCCAGTGATGGGAAATATTATAAAACTGATGTTGCCGATACTGAGCAACTTTTTAGGCTGATACAATCTATTCCATCACCAAAAGCAGAACCTTTTAAGCTATGGTTGGCCCAAATAGCTTCAGAACGCTTGGATGAAATGCAGGATCCGGAATTAACAATTGACCGAGCATTGGAGCAATATTTGCAATTGGGTTATTCTGAAAGCTGGATTAATCAACGCTTAAAAAGTATTGAGGTCAGAAAAGAATTAACTGACGAATGGAAAAGAAAAGGATTAAAAGAGGGTATGCAATTTGCAACACTGACTGATATTATCTCTAAAGCCTGGTCGGATAAAACTACTAAAGAGTATAAAGTGTTGAAAGGGCTGAAGAAAGAAAATCTTCGCGATAATATGACGAACACGGAGCTTATTTTGAACATGCTTGCCGAAGCTTCTACGAAAGACATCTCTCAAGCCGTAAATCCCGAAAGTTTTGAAGAAAGTAAGAAAGTTGCACAGCAAGGAGGTAATGTAGCTAAAGTAGCTTTACAAGAATTGGAAGCGAGAACGGGTAAAAAAGTGGTAACAGGATTGAATGCAAAACAGCTTCTGGATGCTAAGAATAATGAACAAGAGGAGTAGTTTATCGGTTATCGGTTGTCGGTTATCGGTTATCGGTTGTGAGTTATGGTTGTGGAGTGGTGAGTGTCCTTCGACTTCGCTCAGGATGATGGTGAGAGTTGAATAGTGAGAAGTGAGAAGTGAGTCGGGTCGTTTTACTTTGTCATCTTGACGAAGGAAAGATCACACAAGTAGCGGCAGATAATTTGGTAAGTTGGAATTGTTTTTATTTAAGGTGATTTGATTTTCATGAAGGGATTTTTTCTTTTTTATCTCACTTAACTTTTATTTTAAGCGGTGTTCTCTGACCCGAGCCTGCAAGGCGAACGGATGAAATAATCTTCGATTTGTCTTGATCAACCCTTCGTCTCCGCTCAGGGTGACGGTAACAAAAGATTAAGCCTGATCCTGATCGCTATCGGGACTATCGGGATGAGTTGTACAAGCTTAAAGAAAGTTTATAATTTGGATTAATTCGTTTTAATTCGTGAAATTCGTTAGATAAGAAAATAAATGAAAAAAATAGTAGTTACAGGTGCCAAAGGGCAGTTGGGATCAGAGTTGCAAGTTTTGGCAGTGGATTATCCGCAATTTAAATGGGTTTTTACTGATCAGGAGGAACTGGATTTATGTGATTTGGTTGGATTAGAAGCACAATTGGATGCTATTCATCCTCAAATAATTATTAATTGTGCGGCGCATACTGCGGTTGATAGAGCAGAAACAGAGATAGAATTGTCAGATGTGTTGAATCATCAGGCGGTTGCGGTTTTGGCTAAATGGAGCCAAGCTCATGGTTGTCAATTGATCCATGTTTCGACCGATTATGTTTTTGACGGGAATTCGGCTGTGGCTTTGACAGAAACGGCTGAAACCAATCCGATTAATGTGTATGGGGTCACTAAGGTGGCCGGTGAAAAGGCCTGTCTAAAGTACAACCCGGATTCAATTATTATCCGAACCTCCTGGGTGTATTCTAGTTTTGGGAACAATTTTGTAAAAACCATGTCGCGATTGATGCAGGAAAGAGACTCTTTGAGTGTGGTGAACGACCAGATCGGGAGTCCGACGTATGCGGCGGATTTGGCGCAGGCGATTCTAACGATTATCCATCATCCAAACTGGCAGGCGGGAATTTATCATTTTTCTAATGAAGGCGAAATCAGCTGGTATGAATTTGCTTTGGTGATTCAGGAAATTGGCGGTTTTGATTGTGAGATTAGTGGGATTCCAAGCTCAGCTTATCCTACGCCAGCGCGACGTCCGGCTTATTCTTTGTTGGATAAATGTAAAATAAAAGCTAGTTTTGGAGTTGAAGTTCCAGAGTATAGGGAGAGTTTGAGGAGGTGCATGGGGTTGTTACGAATTAAAACGAATTGAAGCGAATTGAAGCGAATTAAAACGAATTTTAAGACGAATTTAAACGAATTTTAAGGCGAATTATGCGAATGGATGTTACCGATAAAATACTTTACAAAGAAGAAAGCTTTAAAATTATTGGGGCATGTATGAAAGTACATCGTTCATTAGGAGCTGGATTTCTGGAAGCGGTTTATGAGGAAGCGTTGGAGAAAGAATTTCAAGTTCAAGAAATCCCTTTTAAAAAGCAAGTGAAGTTGGAATTATATTATGATAATCAGAAATTAAATAAACACTATAGAGCCGACTTTATTTGTTATGATGCTATTGTTTTGGAGATAAAAGCGGTATCTCATATTCCAGATGTGTTTTATGCGCAGTTGAAAAATTATTTAAAGTGTACAAAAATGGAGTTAGGCATGTTGGTTAATTTTGGTACGACTTCATTAATTTATAAAAGAATAATTAATTCGCGTTAATTCGTGTCAATTCGGAAAAATAGAAATAAATGAAAAAAATATTAATTACCGGTGGGGCCGGTTTTATTGGGTCGCATGTGGTGCGGCTTTTTGTGAAAAAATATCCGCAGTATCAGATTTTTAATTTGGATGCGCTGACTTATGCTGGGAATCTGGAGAATATTGCCGATATTGAGAAGGAGTCCAATTATACTTTTATCAAAGGGGATATTGTGGATGCTCCGTTTATTGATGCTTTGTTTGCCGAACATCAGTTTGATGGGGTGTTGCATTTGGCTGCCGAGTCGCATGTGGATCGTTCCATTACTGATCCTTTGTCTTTTGTGAAGACCAATGTGATTGGGACCATGAATTTGTTGAATGCAGCTAAGGCGATTTGGGAAGACAATTATGAGGGCAAACGTTTTTACCATATCAGTACTGATGAGGTGTATGGCAGTCTGGGTGCCGAAGGCTTATTTACCGAGACGACGCCTTATGATCCTAATTCGCCTTATTCGGCTTCCAAAGCCAGTTCGGATCATTTTGTGCGTGCTTATGGCGAAACCTACGGCCTGCCTTATGTGTTGACGAATTGTTCGAATAATTACGGGCCTTTTCATTTTCCTGAAAAATTGATTCCGCTATTCATTCATAATATTATTCAAAATAAGCCTCTGCCGGTTTATGGCGATGGGAAATATACGCGCGATTGGCTTTTTGTGGAAGATCATGCGGTGGCGATTGATTTGGTTTTTCACAAAGGGAAGAATCATGATACTTATAATATTGGTGGTTTTAACGAATGGCAGAATATCGATTTGGTGCAATTGCTTTGCAAAATCATGGATGAGAAATTAGGTCGTCCAGCCGGCACATCGGAGCAGTTGATTGCCTATGTCAAAGACCGTCCGGGGCATGATTTGCGTTATGCGATTGATGCGACTAAGATTAATAAGGAGTTGGGATGGAAGCCTTCGGTTACTTTTGAGCAAGGATTGGAAAGAACGGTGAATTGGTATTTGGAGAATCAAGCTTGGTTGGATAATGTGACTTCGGGGGAATATGCGAGTTATTACGAGAAACAGTACTCGAATTGAAAACGAATTTAAAGCGAATTTTTAAGCAAATTGAGACGAATGGATGCTGTCAATGACGTTTTGTTGTGAAAGTAAAAAATTAAGGATTACTAATTTTCTTTTAGTTCACTGGGTTATTATTTTTTAGCGGTGTTCACTGAATCTTCGATTTGCCTTGATCAACCCTTCGACTTCGCTCAGGGTGACGGAAACAAAAAAATATTCATGCTTTATTATTGTTTTTTGGTATTCATGGCCCGAGCCTGAAAGGCGAACGGATGAAATAATCTTCGATTTCTAGTCTGCGCTCCCTCGTCGGTCAAATTTAGCTTTGCTCGGTTCGACCTTCGGTCTCGGGTTGTTTTCGAAGTAGCTTCGCTCTGTTCGCCTGCGGCTCGGGTCTAAAACAAAAAAACTATTCATGCGTTTATATTTTTATGGAATTCATGAATCTTCGATTTCGCTTCGCTCAAACAGTTTTTGTTTTGCTTCGCCAGTTCGTCCCGATAACAATCGGGACTCGGGTTACGACTTCTTCAAACATTTGACGCTCGACTGCGGAAGCGAAGGACGGGAGAGGAGTGGTGAGTTGTCAGTTTTCGGTTTTTGTCACTTCGAGTGATTTTATAAAATAGCGAGAGCGTTTTTATAAAATTGTATCGAGAAGTCTGGGGTAAAGGGATTCATTTAAAAAAAGCACTTAATTTAAGCATAAAAAGTTGTTTTATATGCAGTTGAGCAATTATTTAAGATGTACAAAAATGGAGTTAGGTATGCTGATTAATTTCGGCAGGCCTTCATTAACTTATAAAAGAATGATTAATTTGACAAATTCGAATTAATTCGAATAATTCGTGAAAACTATGAAAGGAATTATACTCGCCGGAGGATCCGGTACCCGATTGCATCCGTTGACCCTGGCGATGAGCAAGCAGATGATGCCGGTTTATGACAAGCCGATGATTTATTATCCGTTATCGACTTTGATGATGGCGGGGATTCATGAGATATTGATTATTTCGACTCCGCATGATTTGCCGAATTTCAAGAAATTATTGGGTGATGGCTCGGCTATCGGTTGTCAGTTCAGCTATGCCGAGCAGGCGGTTCCTAACGGACTGGCGCAGGCTTTTGTTATTGGAGAGGAATTCATCGGAGATGATAGTGTCGCTCTGGTTTTGGGGGATAATATTTTCTTTGGTTCGAATATGGATGAGTTGCTGCAATCCAATAGCCAACCGGAAGGTGGAGTGGTGTTTGCTTATCATGTGGCAGATCCCGAACGCTATGGTGTAGTGGAATTTGATCAAAACCATAAAGCGCTTTCGATTGAAGAAAAGCCCTTGGCGCCCAAATCGAATTATGCCGTACCGGGTTTGTATTTTTATGACAATTCGGTTGTAGAAATCGCCAAAAATATCCAGCCCAGTGCCCGAGGGGAATATGAAATCACCGATGTCAATAAGGTCTATCTTGAAAAAGGCCAGTTGAAGGTTGGTATTTTGAGCCGAGGTACCGCCTGGCTGGACACCGGAACTTTTAACAGCCTGATGCAGGCGGGGCAATTTGTTCAGGTACTTGAGGAGCGTCAGGGACTGAAAGTGGGCTGTATTGAGGAGATTGCCTGGAGACAGGGTTTTATTACAGATGCGCAATTAAGAGAATTAGCAGAGCCTTTGAAGAAATCCGGATATGGGGAGTATCTTTTGGGGTTGTTGAAGATGAAGATGTGAATCGTGAGTCGTGAGTCGTGAGATGTGAGTTGTGAGTTGTGGGTTGTGGGTTGTGAGCCCCGATAGTTATCGGGAGGGTTGTGGGTTGTGGGTTGTGCGTTGTTTTTAGCAGAGTATAGCCTATCGTCTATGTCATTGACTGTTTGCTTTTTTTAAATTTAATTGACGCAATTGTATTTTTTTTTAAATTTTTAAGATTATTTTTGGGAGACTAAAAACTAATCCGTTTTAACCTATATAAAGATATTTTGAGTAGTAATAAGCACTTTGGTTCCGAAAGGGAGAATTCCTCTTTTTTTTCGAGGGAAAACTTACGTTTTAACATTCATAATTTAAGTTATCTGCCCCGGTGGATTATTGTTTTGATTGATGTTAGTATTTTATTGGTTTCTTTTTTATTTACAAAACTGATTATTAATGGCTTAGGGATGCTTTATGTGATAGGTTTCGATAAAGTGAGCTATGTCCTTTTTCTTTTAGGTGTTAATGTGTTTTTCTTTTGGTTGTTTCGGACTTATGCCGGTATCATTCGGCATTCTTCCTATATTGATGCGGTTAAGCTTTTGCTGTCACAGTTGGCGGTATTGGTTTTTTTCTTGGTCTATAATTTGGTTTTCGAGTTTTTTAATGGCGATAAGGCTTTTTTGAACACGGCACTTTTTATTAATATTGTATTGTCTTTTTGTGGTTTGTTTCTGTATCGGGTTATTGTAAAACAAACCTTTGAACATTATGTTGCTGAGAAAAACGATGTTAAGTTGGTTCGCACTCTAATTTATGGGACGGATGCCAATGCCATTTCGGTAGCTAATGCCTTAAAATTAGAAAGACCAAGTCGTTTTAAGATTGTTGGATTTGTGGATAAGAAAAATCAAAATTCGACCAAGAGAATGTTGGATTTGCCGATTCTGGTGCAGAAGAGGAAGTTGCCGACGCTGATGCGTTCTGTTGGAGCCCAAGGGATTATTATAGCCGATAAGGGGTTGAGTAAGGAAGAGCAGTTGGTTATTGTGGATCAGTGCTTGGAGTTTAACTACAAGGTGTATATCGTTCCTGGGATTAGGGATTGGGAAAATCAGAAGGAAATTTCCAAAAAAGTAAAGAATTTACAAATTGAAGATTTGTTAGAAAGGAAGGCGATTGTACTAGACAGTAAATCGATTTCTAAGCAGTTGAAAGATAAAACTATCTTAATTACCGGAGGTGCGGGCTCTATAGGAAGTGAAATTGTAAGGCAGGTATTGGGTTTTAATCCCAGAAAAATTATTATCCTTGATCAGGCTGAGACTCCTTTGCATCATCTTTCTTTAGAAATTGAAGGGATTCGTTCTGATTCAGCCATACACAGTGTCGTTGCCGATGTTAGAAATAAAGTGGCCTTGCGTCATGTTTTTGAGGCCTATCTACCGCAGGTTGTTTTTCATGCTGCGGCCTATAAGCATGTGCCTTTGATGGAGGAGAATCCCTCGCAGGCGATTTTGACCAATATTGAAGGGACAAAAAACCTGGCTGATTTGTCCTGTGAGTACGGAGTTAAAAAGTTTGTTATGGTTTCTACTGATAAGGCGGTGAATCCGAGTAACGTCATGGGAGCCAGTAAGCGGATTGCGGAGAAATACGTTCAAAGCCTGCAACAGAAAAGCAGGGAAGAACAATGTGTCAAAGCAACAAAGTTTATCACGACCCGTTTTGGGAACGTGCTAGGTTCTAATGGATCAGTGGTGCCCTTGTTTAGCAAGCAAATTGCTGAGGGCGGTCCGATTACGATTACACATCCCGATATCATCCGTTATTTTATGACTATTCCTGAGGCTTGCCAATTGGTATTGGAAGCGGGGGCCATGGGTAAGGGAGGTGAAATCTATATTTTTGATATGGGGAAGCCGGTTAAGATTATTGATTTGGCCAGAAAGATGATCAAGCTGGCTGGATTTGTTCCTGATAAAGACATAAAGATTGCGATTGTAGGTTTGCGTCCGGGAGAGAAATTGTATGAGGAATTGCTCAATGATACTTCAAAGACATTGGCTACCCATCATGAGAAAATTATGATTGCTGAGGATGTTCAGGATGAATTTGACATGCTGCATAGTGATATTGAGGAATTGATTGCAATTGCCAATTTTTTTGACAGTGAGGGTATTGTTTCTAAGATGAAGAAGATTGTTCCGGAGTTTAAGAGTATGAATTCGGCTTATGAGGTGCTGGATAAGTAGTGAATAGTGAATTGTGAGTTGTGAGTTGTGAGTTGTGTCCTTCGACAAGCTCAGGATGACAGTGAATCGTGAGTCGTGAATCGTGAGTCGTGAGTTGTGTCCTTCGACAAGCTCAGGATGACAGTGAATCGTGAATTGTGAGTTGTGTCCTTCGACAAGCTCAGGATGACAGTGGGTTGTGAGTCCCGATAGCTCGGGAGGGTTTTGGGTTTTAGCAGATCGCTTATTTTATTCGTGCTGTATTTTGTTATTATGCAATTTTGGCAGACAGAAGCCTGATGTTTATTGGGGGTCGTATATAAAACGGGATTTATCTTATAGAAATTATTATTTTTTTGATTACTTTCGCAGTCCTTTAAATCTACATTTCAATGAACTTTATTTTTTCCATAAAAAAAGCGATTCCTTTCATTTTGGTATTTTTATGTTTTTCCTGTGCTAACAGGAAAGAAATTGTCTACTATCAGAATATTGACAATTTACAGCCTAAAGCGGCTTCTTCGAGCTATGAGATTAAAATTCAACCCGATGATTTGTTGAGTATTATTGTTTCGGCTGAGGATGCTGAAATAGCGGCTCCCTTTAATTTAAAATCGGTTGCAGTTCAGAGTCCGAATAGGCTTGATGCTGTAACGAGTCAGCAGACCATGCAGTTGTATCTGGTGGATGCCAATGGTTTTATCGAGTTTCCCATACTGGGACGGTTAAAAGTAAGTGGTTTATCCCGTACGGAAGTATTGCAGATGCTTCAAGATAAGATTGCGGTTTATATTAAAAAGCCGATAGTGAACATGCGCATCGTGAATTTTAAGGTTTCGGTTCAGGGAGAAGTTTTGGCTCCCGGTACTTTTGCGGTGGATTCTGAACGCATTACTTTGATTGAAGCTTTGAGTAAGGCAAAGGATCTTACTATTTACGGTAAGCGCGACAATATCTTAATCATTAGAGAAATAAACGGGGTCGCGTCCTATAACAGGGTGGATTTGACCAAGGCTGATTTTATCCATTCGCCTTTTTATTATTTGGCCCAGAATGATGTGGTTTATGTGGAACCCAATAAAACTAAAATTAACGGCGCTAAGGTGGGGCCTAATACGGGGGTTCTTATTTCGATTACCTCTATCTTGATTACCTTGATTACCTTAATTATTTCGACCAGCAAATAAATTTTTCATGCAAAATAACATTTTAAACGAAGATACAGAAGATAATTTTCAATTAAGAGCCATCCTAGATCAATATATTTTCCATTGGAAATGGTTTGTTTTAGGTGTGTTTTTATGTCTAGGCATCGCCTTTGGCTATTTGCGTTATGTCATTCCGCAGTATAAGGCCAGCACTACTATTTTGGTCAAAGACGAAAAAAAGGGAGGAGGTCTTTCTGAACTTTCTGCTTTTGCGGATATGGGTTTAGGAGGAGCACTAAAGAACAATGTTGATAATGAGATTGAGATTCTGAAGTCCAGAACCCTGGTTGAAAGTACGGTTAGGGAGTTGCATTTGAATGTCAACTTGGTTGTTGAGGGTAATGTTATTGATGCCACTCTTTATGATAACAGCCCGATTAGTGTTCGTTTTATCCGTCCTACAGCCGCTCTTTACAGCAGTAGCAGTACTTTGAAGTTTAGCAGTACAGGAGGGGGGCGTTTTAGACTTGAAGAAGAGCTAAACGATTTGTCATTGCCGATTCTTTTTGATTCCAAAAAGGAGTATGCTTATGGGGAGATCATCAAAACAAGAGGTGGTGATTTGAGGATTCTGCAGTCGACTATTGAAGGAGTCAGTAGTAGTAAGTTTATCCAAATTGTTATCAGGCCTCTAGAAGAAGTCGTAGAAAATTACCGAAGCCGCCTTGTCATCAGTCCTTTGAGTAAGACGAGTAGTGTGGTTGAGTTGTCTTTGACGGATGCCGTCATTCATAGGGCTGAAGATTTTTTGGATGCTTTGGTTCGAATTTATAATGAAGCTGCTGTAAATGATAAAAATGCTATCTCTGAAAATACTTCTCAATTTATCGCTGGTCGGTTGGCGTTAATTACAGAGGAATTGGATGGGGTAGAACAGAGTGTGGAGCGTTTTAAGAAGTCGAATCGACTTACCGATATTGAATCGGAGGCCAAACTTTTTATAGAAGGATCGAGTGAGTATGATAAGAAGGGGGTTGAGGCCGCTATACAATTGAATATGGTACAGTCGATGCTTGATTTTATTAAGAAGAGCAGTAATTCCGATTTGTTGCCTACCAATGTTATCGGTGGAGATGCAGACGCTTCTAGTTTGATTAATACCTACAATCAGTTGATTTTGGATCGCAATCGCTTATTAAAGTCGGCCACGAGTCTGAACCCCTCTGTTGTTAAGATGGATCAGCAAATTGCTTCTTTGAGGTCTAATGTGGTATCGAGCTTGGGCAGGCTGCAATCGAATTTAAGGATTCAGAAGTCTGATTTGAAAAGTGAAGAGGGTGTTTTGAACCGTAAGGTAGAAAAAATACCATCGCAGGAGCGTCAGTTCAGGGTTATTGCCCGCCAACAAAAAGTTAAGGAAGAGCTTTATTTGTATTTGTTGCAAAAAAGAGAAGAAACTGCTATTTCCTTGTCGGCAACAGAACCTAATGCCCGAGTAATTGATGCGGCCAAGGCCTCAAAGATTCCTGTTTCGCCTAAGAAGAGTATTATTTATCTAGCTGCATTATTGTTGGGTATTTTGATTCCTTTTGGAGTAATTTATCTGATTGACTTGCTTGATACCAAGATAAAAAGCCGTTTGGATTTGGAGGGAAAAACTTCGGTTCCGTTTATTGGGGATGTTCCTTCTTCTGAGGATCCTTCACAAATTATGCAGCCGGATAGCAGAAGTAGTTCGGCGGAAGCTTTACGAATCATTCGAACCAACCTTGAATTTATGGTTGGTAAGGTTGCTGAAGGTAAGGCCAAAACGATCTTTTTGACTTCTACTTTTCCTAAGGAGGGGAAAACTTTTGTTTCGGTCAATTTAGCGGCTACTTTTGCCTTGTCGGGTAAAAGAGTGTTGCTGATTGGGGCTGATATCCGAAATCCCAGATTAGATGATTATTTGACTTTACCGGATCGCGGATTGACTAATTATTTGTCCAGTAACAATTTAGACTTAAAGGATTTGATTGTGAAGTATGAGGGTTATGAGGATTTTCATGTTTTACCAGCGGGGGTTATACCACCGAATCCAGCCGAGTTGTTGATGAGTAAAAAAATTGCCGGTATTTTTGAAAGTCTAAAAGCCGAGTATGATTATATTATTGTGGATACGGCTCCAGTAAGTCTGGTGACGGATACCTTATTGATTGCTCAATATGCAGACTGTTTTGTATATGTTGCCCGTGCTAATTTCTTAGAAAAACGTATGCTGGCCATCCCGAATAGTTTGTACAAGGAAAACAAGTTGCCTAATATGTGTATGCTTTTGAATGATACAGACTCTAGCAAAGGCTACGGCTATGGTTATGGTTATGGGGTAAATGTGGAAAAAGAGCCGTGGTATAAGCGTATTTGGAATAAGTAGTTTGTATTGGTTTACTATAAAAAAGTTTACAAGGGGTGTTTTCTCTTTGTAAACTTTTTTTTTGGAGTTGTGAGTTGTGCCCTTCGACCCTTCGACAAAAGCTCAGGGCGGGCTCAGCTACCATTGACGTTTTTATTAAAAGAGAAATATTAAGGTTGCTAATTTTCTTTTTTGCTTGATCAAAAAAGAAACAAAAAAATCAAGTCTGCGCTCCCTCGTCGGTCAAATTAGTTTTCGAAGTCTAAAACAAAAAAACTCGTCCCGAAAGATTCTGTGTTGATTTACAATTAAAATATTAATTTTTATTTTTTTCAAAAAAGGACTTCGGGTAATCCTTGAGATTATTATTTTATTGTTTCATTTATTCTGATACCCCAATGTCTTTTATTTTGGGTTGATTAGTTTTAATCACATTTCTTTTCTTAATTTTGCTTTTCTAAGGCGGTCATTGAGCCAGCCTGTATAGCGTGTTTATGCCGTTTGTGCATGCACGCTATTTTTTTGTCCCATCCTCTTGGTTTCATATTCTTTGTCATAAGAACACTTATTCTTGAATATAGTATAAACCATTTCCAAAAGCTTTCTTTGAACTGCTATCAAAGCCTTCATTTTGACTCCATGTTTGGAGACTATCCTTGCATATAAATCTCTAAAATTATCATCCCACCTTACAACAGTTAACGCTGGTAAATGCATCGCTTTCCGCAGGTGTCTATTTCCGCTTTTTGATATTCTAGGCTTTCCTTTTACTGATGTTCCAGATTGTTTTTCTTTAACATCAAGTCCTGCATAACTTGTCAATTGTCTCTTGCTTCGTATTAGTTCAAAACCATTAGTCTCCGCCAAAATAATCACAGCAGTCAACTCTCCAATTCCAGGTATTGTGCAAATATTCTCAATTTCATTTTTTAAGACAGCGTCCTTATTTACCCAATTTTCAATCTCTTTTTTTATCTCTTTCTCCTGTCCACTCAAAAACTTAATTCGGGTACTAATCCGCAATATACTACTCTCATTAGGCTCAGCTTCTGATTGTTCTGCATGAAGATGGTTTTTTACCATTGCTCTCTCAAACACTATCTGATCGCGTTCACGAGTAAGCTGTTGCATATTCCTATAAATACTCTTTGGACGATGCCATAAATCTAATTTTCTTTCTAACCCAAATTGTGCAATGGCTTCAGAGCAGGTTTTGTCTGTAACGGTTTTATTCTCTAAAGTCCGCATATAGTTGCTGATTTTATTGGGTAAAACAACGCAAACTTCACACTCTTTTTCATCTAAAAAATAAGCGAATTTTTGATGGTAAACACCTGTGGCTTCCATGACAAATCGAACCTTTATTTTGTCATTTGTTAACTTTTTTACCCATTCTAAAAGTCCTAAAAAGCCTTTCTCATTATTTCTAAAAACTTTAAAGGCATACAATTCAATTGATAAATCTTCGACCATTCTACCTAGAGTAACTACCAATTCTTTCTGAGCTACATCAATTCCCAATACTTGTTTTAATACTTTCATTCTTAAACTTTAAGGTTGTTTATAAAGTAAAGAATCTCCCTTCGTCTTTTCTCCTGGTTGGATATTCTGGATATTAAGTCTTGCTTAATTCCTTACATTCTGTTCAGACTCTAAAAGATAAAAAAGAATGAGGTGATTTCTTTCGAACAATATACTTCTTGAGTTATTTAGCCTTCGGTGTACTCTCATTCTTCTTACTTTATGCTTTCAAATTTAAAGCTTTCTTTTTGGGAAATTTATAACTTTGCAAACATAGGAGCTTTCGGGACTCAAACAGTTTTTGTTTTGCTTCGCCAGTTCGTCCCGATAATTATCGGGACTCGGGTTACGACTTCTTCAAACATTTGACGCTCGACTGCGGAAGCTAAGGACAATTGAATCCCGGAAATGACAGTAATTTGAAGCATAATTGAATGCAAATATCATATGTCATTTTATATTGCTTTTTTTAGAATAAAAATTATACCTCAGGGTGACAGTAAGTTGTGGGTTGTGGGTTGTCAGTTATCGGTTGTTTAGAGGTAAGGGGTTTATTTTGAATTTTGAATGGAGAGTTAGGAATGAAGCGGCAAGAAGGCCGGGTTTATGAGTTCAGATCGTGAAGAGTGTTTAGTGTTCAGTTTGAAGTTGTCGTTCCGATAGTTAGCAGGAGGAATTCGTATAGCTGTTGTTTTAGATTTAGTCAAATTTGAAAAATTGATTGTTGGCTATGGCTTCTTTTAGGGGTGTTGGGTCTTTAAGTTTTATTTTTTGGTGGAAGGCGGCTAGATGTTTATCATTATGCACATCAGTACCGACAAAATCATACATTCCTTTTTGTAATAATTGTTCGGCTATCTTAGTGATATTGGCTCCATAATAACCTACTATGGCTAGCAAATTCAATTGAAAGAGGCAGCCTGCTTTTTTTAGTTTGTGGTATTCATTAAAATTATTATGATAGAACAGATAGCGTTCCGGATGGGCTAAAACCGGAATATAGCCTGCTATGCGTAAATCGAACAAAATGGAGTACAATTGTATTGGTGGGTTGATGTAGGACATCTCAACCAAGACGTAGTTGTCCTTTAATGTTAGTAATTCGCCTGATTTGAAAAGGCGGACAAACTGATCGTCCATCATGTACTCGGCTGCTGCTTTAAAAGGAGCGCTGATATTGTTTTTTTGAAGTTTCCTAAGGGTTGTTTCTTTATTGGATAAAATTTGTTCATGGGTGTTTTCCCATAGCTGTTGGATGATGTGGGGAGTCGTTATGAATTGTGAAATGCCAAAGCTTTGCAGTGTCTTAGTCAGTTGTAGGCTGTCTTCAAAGGTTTTGGCTCCGTCATCTATACCGGGCAGTAGATGGGAGTGGATGTCAATGTGATTGTCAGGAATTAGATCCTTAAGTGCGTGTTTGGATTTGAAAAGTGTAAACATGGTGCAAAGATAGGGAAAGTGTTGTGAATAGTGAGTTGTGGGTTATCAGTTTTCGGTTGAACATACATACTTCGCCTTTAGCGAAAGTCAAGAATTGGATCTTAATTTTAAAGTTTGCCAATTGGGAGAGTGTTACGGTTCTTATTGGTCTGTGTCTCATTATTTTTTTTGTACAAAACTTAAAGAAAACATAAAATCGATTAAGAGAGGAGTAGGCTATTTTCTAATTTTTATCTTTGAGAATGGATAAGAAAAATTATATTCCTTTAAAATTTCTGGTTGGATACTTGCTATTAATTGCGCTTTTTGTAAGCGTGAGTTGGTTTTTATATTCGGAGAATAAAAGCTTTGTCAGTACCCAAAAAGAAAATGCATTAGAAAGCGGTACGATTCTAAAAGTCAGTAATTTACTAACTGAAATTCACAAAACCGAAAATTTAGCCCGATTGGCTATACAATCCAATAAAAGTAGTGATTTTAAAAACTATTTGCACAAAAGTAATAGTTTGAACGGCACTATTGCGTCGTTAAAAGCGCATTTATCTACCAATTATCAGATTGCTTTACTTGATAGTGTTGGTGTTCTATTGACCAAAAAAGTAAAGAACATTGAGCAATTAAAGATCATTAAGGGCAAAACCGAAGACGAAGTTGCTGTAAAAAATGCGATTGTTGATTTGACTAAGATGGAGGCTTCATTGCGCAAGTTAGAATTGGAGGATTTTGTGAAATATCCAGCTGAGATGGGGTCTTATCAGCGAAATGTCCTTAAAAAATACATTGTGTATTTGAATCAAAACATTCCCGATGACAGTTCTAATACTTTGAGTCGAAAAGCGTCAGATTCTATTTTGATGGCTTCCAGAAAGTTACTTAATACCGTAAAAATAAAGACAGCCCAAAAAAAGCAATTGATCAGTGATGAGGAGAGTAAACTCATTAAAAATGAACTTTCAATATCTGAGCAATTGCAGAAAGTTTTGGCAGTGATCGAAAGTGAGATTATAAAAAAGTCAACCCAAAGCTATCTTGACCGAGAAAAATCTCTTGGAAAAACGAATCAAATTGTCACTCAGGCGGCAATCATCGGTCTCTTACTAGCATTGTTATTTTTGATTATTATTTTGAATGATTTTTCTAAAAGTCAGTCGTACAAAAGACAATTGGAAGCGGCTCATGTTACTACCAAAAAAATACTCAATAGTCGCGAGCAGCTCATTTCGACCGTTAGTCACGATTTGAAAACGCCATTGAGTACCATCATTGGTTATACCGAGTTGTTGGGCAACAGCGCTTTGAGTAGCAAGCAACAGCAGTTTGTAGAGAATGTAAAAAGTTCGTCTAATTATATTTCGCAATTGGTACAGGATTTATTGGATTTTACTCAAATTGAAGCCGGTAAAATTAGTGTTGAAAGCGTTTCCTTTTCATTGGCCAAAATCATTACAGAGGTGGCCGAAAGCCTTTCGTCTGTTTATCAAAACAAGGCTGTTGGGCTTGTTTTAAATATTGCCCCTGAATTTCAGCAGCATATTGTTGGCGATCCTTTTCGACTTCGACAGCTATTGAGCAATATTATTGGCAATGCTTTTAAATTTACCGAAAAAGGATTTGTAAAGATTGAAGCTAGGATCGATCAGCATTCAAATACAATCTTAATTATTGTTGCGGATTCCGGGATTGGCATTGCGGTTGAAAACCAAGAGTTAATTTTTGAAGCGTTTACCCAAGCTAGCCAACAGATTGAAAAGCGGTATGGAGGAACGGGACTAGGATTGACTATTTCGAGAAAAATAGCCCGTATTTTGGGAGGAGATTTAAGTTTGAGCAGCAGCTTAGCAAAGGGGAGTATTTTTACCATTAGCCTTCCGCTCGTTTTTGACGATGTGGTTCAAGGGGAATCGGATTTGTTATTAGCGTCTCCATCTCAATATACGATTGTGGTGATTGATGACGATGAAAATCTATTAAAATTGACCTCTGAAGTTCTGCGACAAAATCACTTTGTGGCGGTCGCTTTCTGTCTTGCCAGTGAGGCCTTAGAGTGGATGAAAGAAAACCCTTTTGATTGTGTTGTCAGCGATATTCAAATGCCGGTTATGGATGGTTTTGCTTTTATCGAAAAGTTGCAAAACCAAGAGGGGAGCAATTATAAAAACCAAGCTGTAATTGCCATGACGGGCAGAAGCGAAGTGGATTTAGCCACTTACAAGAAGATGGGATTTACAGCAGTTATTCGCAAACCCTTTGCGCCCAGCAGGCTGATTCAGACTTTAAAAAACAGTATTGATCAAGAAGGGGAGGTTCCTGTTATCGCTGCTATTGCACCGAAATCAATTCATGAAAGTTATAGTTTGGCTAACGTCAAGGCTTTTTTGCATGACGAAAAAGAATCGCTGCAAGAAATCATTAGCTCCTTTATGCATAGCACTAAGGCTAGTTTAATTCTTTTGGAAGAAGCCATTTTGGTTAAGGACATGGAGCAAATTAAAAATATAGCGCATAAAATAAATCCCATGTTTAAGCAGCTTCAGGCAGATGAGATCAGTAGTATTTTGGATGAATTGGAATTAAGAGACCACAACCAAAATGAAATTTTGGTTCTATTTGAAGAAGTGAAATGCAAGATCAAGGCTCTTTTTGTATTGCTGCAAAAAGAAATTGACTAATCGATACCGTAGCGTTTTATTTTGTTGTACAGGGTTTTACGAGTGATTTTGAGAAGTTTAGCCGCTTCAGATTTATTGCTTCCTGTTTGTTCTAGGGCGTCTAGAATTGTATCTTTTTCATTTTTGGATAAAGACAAATCAGGAGTTTCGGTATGTTGTTCTAAAAAAAACTCAAGGGGTAAACTCGTTTTTTCGATGCAATTCCCTTTGGTCAAAAGAGTTGCTCGCTTGATGCAGTTTTTCAATTCCCTCAGGTTTCCTGGCCAGCTGTATTTTTGAAAAATAGTGTTTACTTCAGGAGAAAATCCAATCACTGCTTTATTGAGTTCTTCATTGGCTTTTTCGAGAAAAAAGTCGGCAAACACCATCAAATCGATGTCTCTTTCTACCAAGGAAGGCGAATGAATCGAAAATTCATTAATGCGATGGTACAAATCTTCTCTAAAGTCTCCTTTTTTTACTGCTTCACGTAAGTCCTCGTTGGTTGCTGCAATAATTCGAATATCGACTGCAATTTCCTTATTGGAGCCTACGGGTTTTATTTTTCTTTCTTGTAAGGCGCGTAACAATTGAATTTGGTTTTCATAGGATAGGTTTCCAATTTCGTCTAAAAAAAGGGTGCCTTTATTTGCGGCTTCAAAAAAACCAATTTTGTCATTGATGGCTCCTGTAAAGGATCCTTTTAGGTGACCGAAAAATTCACTTGCAGCCAGCTCTTTTGGGATTGCTCCACAATCAACGGCGATAAAAGGGTCATTTTTTCGGGAGCTTGCCTGATGAATATTTTTGGCAATTACCTCTTTTCCTGTACCGCTTTCCCCAATAATCAAAACCGACATATTGGTTGGGCCAACTAATTCGATGTATTCGGCTAGTTTTAATGAGGCTTTGGAAATGCCTTTAATCAATTCTTTTGAGTTTTGAGTATGGGTTGGTTTTTGGGGCTTTGAGGTTGTTTGTGAGATGATTTCTTCTTTGGATTCCTGCAAGGCGTTGGCAATTACCAGCAGTACTTCTTCGGGGTTAAAAGGTTTTGAAATGTAATCTGTAGCTCCTTTTTTGATGGCCTTTACGGCAGTGCTTACATCAGAATATCCGGTCATTAAAATCACAGGAGTATCAGGGAAAACTGTTTTTATTTCTGCCATTAGCGCGATGCCATCGGTGTCAGGCAGTCTTAAATCGGTAAGAACAAGATCGTATCGAATTGAATTTATTTTGCTTCTCGCTTCATTGGCTGAAAAAGCAGTTGTTATTTCGTAGCCTTTTTTTAGCAGAAATTTTTCCAATAATTTGCAAAAAGAAACATCATCCTCAATTAGTAAAATCTTTTTCATGTATTTCAAACTTTAGCGCTAAAATAAAGGTATTAAAATTGGATTTTCACAAAATTATGCAAAAAAAGAGCGATTGTAAAAAACAACCGCTCTTTGATTTAAAAAAAGAAACTTTATTTGGTAATCCAGTTCCCATCGGCATCCGCATAGACAGTAGCGCTCTGGTCTTTGACTGTGATCTCTAATTTATATTGATTTTCCTTATTGATGTAGGCTTTTGTAATCCTTGCTCCAGGATGTGTTTTTTCAGTTGCTTTGAGTACTGCTTCTGGTAATTTATCGGTTCCAATTTCAGTAAACTCCTCTTGAGTTAGGGTATATTGGTTTGATGCGATTTGAACAGGAGTTGTTGCAAATGCGGTTAAACTTCCTAGAACGATTGCTGCTGCTACGATTGTCTTTTTCATGTTTTTTAATTTTTGGGGTTGTTTTTTATTTGTTATTGGATCCACTTTCCGTTTTCATCGATAAAAAGATTGCCTTTTTTATCTTCAAGAGTGATTTCCAATTTGTATTTTTTGCTTGCATTTACATAGGCTTTGTCTAGGATTGCTTTTGGATAAGCTGCTTTTAGTGCATCTTTAATTGCGGCCGGTAACTCTTCTAGTTTTACTTCGGTGTATTCTTCTTGTAGGATACGGTTGGTTGTTACTTCATGATTTGGCTGGATTGGAGTTGCAAATGTGGATAGACTCCCTAATAGAATGGCGAATGATAAAACTGCTTTTTTCATAATAATTTAATTTTATATTTATAATTACTTGTTCGTTAGTAAGGATAATGAAATAATTATGCCGTTTCGTTCTCATGGGAGACCGGGTGCCTAAGTAGCCTATTTACAAGGCTTTGTTTTGTTTGACTGTTTTTTCTGAGATGTGAACGCTGTGTAATTTTAGAATTATGCTGAGTAAAATTTACCCAAAAAAATGACTCTTTTCATTTTTTCTGATCCAATGGTTCTTTGGGGTTGTGAGTACTGAATAGAGAATATAGGAGCTGGGCCAAAGGAGAATTTTTCTTTTTGGCTCCCTTTTTTTTAGGGAAGCTGAGTTGTGGGTTGTGAGTTATCGGTTAGGGGTTGTGGGTTGTGAGAAGTGTTCTTCGACCCTTCGGCTCTTCGACAAAAGCTCAGCTCAGGATGACCATGAGAAGTGAGTTGTCGGTTATGAACTGTCGTCTAGAAGGAATAAAAAAGCCAATTTATCGTAAGAATTATGGTTAAAATATTATTTTAGCCATATATATTAAAAAAATGAAACAATTACTTCAGTGGACCATCATCATTCCAGTACTGTCCTGGATTCTATTTTTTAGCGGACTTGTGGACAACAGCAGCATCTTTCAAATTATTGCAAGCCTATTGCTTATCCTTAGTGTTATGTCGGCTGTGCATCATTCGGAAATCATAGCAGAGAGAGTTGGAGAACCCTATGGAACCATTATTTTAGCCATATCAATAACAGTCATTGAAGTTTCAATTATTATATCGCTCATGATGTCTGAGGGCTCAGCAGCAGCTTCGCTGGCCAGGGATACGGTCTATGCTGCCACAATGCTTATTCTTAACGGTATTATTGGATTCTGCCTTCTGATAGGGGGTTTGAAACATTATGAGCAAAATTTTTCGGCCTCTTCAGTCACCATTGGATTGGTTTCACTGGTTTCGATTATCGTATTTACATTGGTGTTTCCTACCTTCACAGAAAGTGTTAAGGGATCTTATTATTCGGTACCCCAACTGGTTTTTGCTTCCGGCGCCTGTCTTGTTATTTATAGCTCTTTTCTGTTTGCGCAAACCAGAAGATACAGGCAATATTTCCTCACTATTGGAGCTGATGAAGATGAGGAAGTGGCTGAGCCTATACTAATCAATAACAAGGTCTTCTTTACGAGTTTGATTTTTCTTGTTGTAAGCTTGGGTGTTGTAGTGTTGTTGGCAAAAACGCTTTCTCCTACAATTGAAAGTATTATTGTTAGTTATAGTTTGCCAAAAACTTTGGTGGGGGTTGTGATTGCGGCTATTATTTTATTGCCTGAAGCTATTGCGGCTATTATAGCCGCTAGAAAAAACAGATTGCAAACCAGTATTAATTTGGCCTTGGGGTCGGCTTTGGCAAGTATTGGATTGACGATTCCGAGTGTGGCAGCAGTTTGTATCATGATGGACATGCCGATTATTCTGGGACTTGATATTAAGTCGATTGTTCTGTTAGCCTTGTCCGTCTTTACTGTGATGTTGTCGTTAAGTAAAGGCAAGTCTAATATTGTTTATGGGGTAGTGCTTCTGGTCAATTTATTTGCTTTCATATTCCTTATGATCTACCCCTAATCAAAAAAAACAGCCACTTGAAAGTTTGAAAAGTCCTTTTTTTGGGCGAGTAAGTGGTTGTTAAAGTAAAATGTTTTTTAGGCCAGCTGGTTATACAGACCGTCAAATTAACAGCAGTAATTTTTTTACTAGATTAGCAATGACTAAATAGATAGAAAATGGCACACAATCAGGATGAACGTATTGCAAAAATGACGTTCGCATCAGTATACCCACATTATCTTGCCAAGGTAGAAAAGAAAGGGAGAACAGCAGAAGAGCTCTATCAGGTCATTGAATGGTTGACCACTTATGATAAAAAAAGGGTGGCACAGCTCATTGAAGAAAAAGTTACCTTTGAAGTGTTTTTTCAGCAGGCTACACTACATCCTAATGCGGATCTGATTAAAGGAGTGATCTGTGGCTATCGCGTAGAAGAAATAACAAACCCATTAACACAGCAGGTCCGATATTTGGACCGACTGGTAGATGAGTTGGCGAAAGGGCGCAAGATGGATGCCATTTTGCGCGTTAAATAAGAAGTACTGATTGCATTTGAATCAGATTATTTATCTGATTTATGCGTAAATTAGCAAGAGTTATTATTAGAATGATTAACTAAATCTATTTTATTATGAAAAATCTAAGTCTTTTTTGTTTGTTGTTGGTTTGTATTGGATTCCAAAGCTGTAAAAAAAATGAAAACCCTAAAGTTGTTGCAGTCGAAAAACCGATAAAGGTACAGTGTTATAGAGCGCTGTATGAAAAAGATACAATTGATTTTAAAATGAATACTTTGAAAGACGGTACCATAACAGGGGATATGGTTATGAAAGTTTTTGATATGCCTAAAAAGGTTGGGGAAATTGCCGGAGAATTTCGTGGTGACACTTTGTTTGCCAGCTATACCTTTATCGAGGGAGCAAATAAGAAAGTAACATTCAAAAATCCGATGGCTTTTTTGAAGCGAGGCAATGAACTTATATTAGGAAATGGGCAAATTGAAACTTCTATGGGGGCTTCTTATTTTGTTAAAGGCGTGCCTATCGATTTTGAACGTGTGAAGTATAAATTTAATACTATTACTTGTTTGGGAGAATAGAGGTTGCATTATAAGCGAGCGTTGTGAAAAGCGATGAGTTGTGTAGGCTTTTAAAGTCTTGCCATGACGTCATAAATTATTAGTTGTTTTTAACCGCAAAGAGCGCAAAAGCTGCTTCGCTTGTTTTTTACCGCAAAGCTTGCGAAGTGTTGGGATCTGCCAGGACTTCATGAATTATAGTTGTTTTTACCGCAAAGAGCGCAAAGGATTTTACTATGGACACGGCCATTATTCTTTCGGGAGTTGTGGCTTCAACTTTGACTCCGGCTTTTCCAATAGAACAAAAAGTCTTGGCGGTTAGTATTTAGGCCGAGTAAAAATAATTTGGCTTGCATTGCGATGAACAGGAATGGATAGCCTTAGCATCTAAGATGACAAAAGAGACGCTATTATTTCTTAAATTTGCAGCCAAGAATTTTTAATTGCCACAATGAATATATTTGATCTAATTATCAACGACAAGGAGGTGGTTTCTCTCGATACTGTTTTTCTTAATGAACTGAATCAGCAAAAGATACTACAGCTGGTAAAAGAGCATAAGTATGTAGATGAACTCGCTAAATACGGATTGACAACTAACAATAAAATAATGTTGTACGGGAGTTCTGGTTGCGGAAAAACAACTACGGCCAAAGCGCTTGCAAACACACTGAAGAAACCTATCTTGATTCTTAATTTGAGTAATGTAGTTTGTGCCCGAATTGGTGAAACAGCTCAAAATATAAAGCAGGTTTTTGACAAGGCGGCCAGAGAAAATGCGGTTCTTTTTCTCGATGAATTTGATCAGATTGCTAAAGAGCGCGTGGGTGATGATAAGGATGTAGGAGAAATGAGAAGGTTGGTTAATACGATTATCCAACTCATTGATTATTATCCTAAAAATGCTTTGTTGCTCTGTGCGACGAATCATCCTGAAATTATTGACAGCGCACTTTTGAGACGTTTTCAGCTGCAGATTCATTTTGAAATGCCGACTTCGGATATTTTGGATGTTTATTATGATACATTATTGCGTTCCTTTCCTGAAAATCTTCAAAATATCGAGCGAAAATATGCTATTTCTTTTGCCGAAGCCAAAGACTATGCTTTCACCATGGTCAAATCGGCCTTGATTGAGGTGCTGGAAAAGCAAGAAAAAACGAATGAAGAAAGAATTGGCAGTCTGGCCTAAATCAGCAAAGCAATTCTTTGTGAATTAGTACGCTTTAGATAGAGGCAAGAGGGTATAAAACATACTATTCGCTAGCGAGGAAGCCCCGTTCTTAGTAGAGGAAGAGAGTTAAAAGCGGATGAGTATTAAACTATAAAGTCGTTTCTGAAAAATATTTTTAAGCTTGATAGCTTTTGAATACTTTTCAGAAACGGCTTTTTAATTTAGTGCATTAGGGGGTTTGTGCTGGGTGGATTGTCGGTCGGTTAATCCGCTTTTTTTAGCACAAGCTTTCAAATTAGAAACTATAGGTCATTGCCATTAAAAGATAAGCATTGGATTTGGATGGATTTGTATCAGTATTCAAAAAAACGGCTTCTGATGAAAGATCGATTCTGATTTCGGGAATAATAGTCAAATTCCCTGTTTTGTAATTTAGTGACAGCGTATTGCCTACAAGCTTAGATTCCCCTAAGACAGGAAGTGTTATAGCCGCTTTTTTGGCGTCAAAATATTCCAATCTATAGGCCAAGCTAATGTGATTTTTGACGGCATAAGTGGCATATCCAACCAAGGCAAACCAATTTTCATCATGGCTGGTGGTGTCTTCTTTTATTAACGAATAGGTTCCGTTGAATCCGAGACACATTTTTTCATTGATGTTTTTAGAGGCAACAATATCAAATTGTGTTTTATTTACGCTGCTGGCCGGATTGGCGCTTCCTGTAGTTAGATTAAAATACAGGCTTTCGGAGTTTGTGGTATAAGCCAATTGTCCGATAACTGTTTTTTGGTTTGAGCCTGCTTCCAGGGCAGTTTTAAAGTCGGTAGGATTAGTCAGGCCTGCCATAAGGCTCCATTTCCCTAAGGTATATTGAACTTTTAGACCCGTATTAAAAAAAGGGCCGTTTGTGAAAGCATAGGACATGCTGTAATTTTTGTTATCGACCGCATCCAATAGTTCATATCCGATATGGGTGGTAAAGCTACCGGCAACGAGCTTAAAACGCTCTGAGAGTTGGTAGGTTAAATAGAGTTGCTTGATCATGAAAGAACTGTTGTTGTCGTTGTAAGTGAATTCTTTGTCCCTGTTTCCGAATCCCAAATCTACAAAAACGGCGCCCTTGGCTCTAGTATGAGATGCCTCAATAGATGCCATTCCTAGTTCGAAAGAATTGTGAGCATAGGTGAAGCTGGTTTTTCCATTGGGAGACAGACTTGAAAAATCATACTTGTAGTAGAGGTCAGCCGATCCGCCGAAAGTGGTTGATGATTGTGAAGCCTCTTGTGCGAATGTCATCGTGCTTGTAAATAGGAGTCCTAAAACGCTTGCTGTTTTTTTCATGTTATTTTGGTTTGTTGGTTAATTTTGGCGTTGGTTGTTGTGGTTTTTATAGTTATTTTTTTACTGAAATCGGACTTGTTTTTCTTGTGAGTAAAGGGGGTAATTTTTTAGTTTTCAGCCATTTATTTTACATTTATTTGAAGCTAAATTATCAACTTTGAGTTCTCTTTCCTTCTTTTTTTTAAAATTTGGAGCAGAATTATCGATATCAAAAAATCTATAAAAAAGTAATGCTTATTTGTTATTTTAAGTGTTGTTTTTTGATTTTAATATAATGGTTATTTTTGTTAAGGGGCTGTTTTTTTATGGGGTATGTTCGTTTTATAGTTGTTTAAAATGATTTTTTTTTAACTTTATTAATGGTATTAAGGTAAATGAGTATTATTTTTATAGGGGTATGACTGTTTTTATTAAAAAAAATTTTTTTTTTAAGGAAGGGAAGCTGTTAATAGGAAGTACTCTATTAGGAGCTGTTAAAACCAAGTGAAAAGAGATATAGGTGTAGAGATTGTGTCCTTGGGGTTAATTCAGGATTGCTAAAATACAGGAAGGGATTTTGTAAACGCTAGAAGAGGGATGCCATAATTAAAGAATGCAGATGAAAGGCTAATTCTTGAAGTGGGGGCAACAACGAAGTTGATAAAAAAAGCCCTCTGAAAATTCAGAAGGCTTATTTTTGAAAAATAAATTATTTTTTTGATTCCTCTACAGAAACTTTTCTAAACTCTTTTAAAAGTTTTTCCAGGTCCAAAGTCGATTTACGTGCTCTTGTTCCCGCCGCTTTGTTTCCTTTTTCGATGTGCAGTTCAGCCTCTGTTTTGAAGTTTTCAAATTCGGCATTGATTTTTTCGAATAAATCTTTCATGGTGATACTATATTAAATTAGGGCGCAAAAATAAAAGTTTACTTATTAGATAGCACTAATTTGGTGTTAAAATTATTGTTATTTAATCGAGAAAAAGAAGGAGGTGAAAGGGATGCGGATGCTTGCTTGCCGTGATTTTCAAAGTTTTCGAAATGGTACAGATCCAATTTAATGTATATAGTTTTGATTAGGAGTTGTTTATATCTAAACGAAAAATCTTATATTTGTTAGGCGATGATTCAGATTGTATCAAAAAGGGCTTTATAATAGGTTTGGTTTTTATCCTGATAGACTATGAATGCTACCAATAACAGTGATTCGGACTGGTTGTTTGAGATAACACCCAAGAACAAATTCTTCTCGTTGAACTTCAAAGAAGTTTGGCACTATCGCGACTTGTTGTTGCTTTTTGTAAAAAGGGATGTGGTCACGGTATACAAACAAACTATTTTAGGGCCGCTTTGGTATTTGATACAGCCGCTTTTTACCTCGATTACTTTTACTATTATTTTCAACAATGTGGCCGGGATTAGCACCGGAGTTGTGCCTTCTTTTCTGTTTAATTTGGCCGGTATCACGGTTTGGAATTATTTCACGGCTTGCCTTAATGATACTTCGGATACCTTTAAGCGCAATGCTTCTATTTTTGGCAAAGTCTATTTTCCGAGAATCATCATGCCGCTTTCGGTAGTGGTTTCTAATTTGTTGAAATTCGGAATTCAGTTTCTGATTTTTGTAATTTTTTATTTGTATTTTTATTACCAAGGGGCTGCTATCAGTCTTAATTTCAGCCTATTGTTTTTCCCGCTCTTAGTGGTTTTGATGGGGGTTTTAGGATTGGGATTGGGGATGATTATTTCCTCTTTGGTCACTAAATACAGGGATTTGAGTTATTTGATTGGTTTTGGGGTGCAATTGCTGATGTACCTCTCGGCAGTGATGTATCCCATGGCGCTGATCAAGGAGAAAATCCCCAATTATGCTTGGTTGGTAAACTATAATCCGCTGGCTTATATTATTGAAAGCAGTCGGTATATGTTGCTGAATGTGGGACAGCTTTCTGTTTCGGGACTTATTTATACGTTTGCTGTTACGATTCTTATTTTTTTTATGGGTTTGCTTATTTTTAACAAAACGGAGAAAAGTTTTATTGATACGGTCTGAATAGTGAGTGGTGAATAGTGAATCGTGAGTAGTAAGTGATGTCATTTTTCTACTCACAACTGACGACTCACTAAAAAGAGAAGATATGGATCATAAAGAGTTGGATGTTTGGAAGAAGAGTATGGATTTGGTTGTTACAGTATATCAAATTACGCAGCTATTTCCGGATTCAGAAAAATTTGGTTTGACTAGTCAAATGAGAAGAGCAGCTGTTTCAATTCCATCTAATATTGCTGAAGGAGCCGCAAGAAAAGGAGATAGAGAATTGATTCATTTTCTTCATGTTGCTTTGGGGTCACTTTCAGAACTAGAAACACAATATTTAATAGCAATACGATTGGAATTTATTAAGAACGAGCAAGTTTTTGAACTACAAATGATTGATGTTAAAAAACTTTTGATAGGATTTAGAAATTATTTAAATAAGTGACTTAGTGAGTAGTGAATAGTGAGTAGTAAGTGAGTCATTTTTCTACTCACGACTCACGACTCACGATTCACGACTCACGATTCACTAAAATGAAAGACATCATCTTAAAAGCCGAAAACATCTCCAAGCAATACCGTCTGGGACAGGTAGGTACGGGGACGCTGAGTCATGACCTGAACCGTTGGTGGTGCCAATTAAGAGGGAAAGAGGATCCTTATTTGAAAATAGGAGAGACTAATGATCGCAGTACCAAAGGAGAAAGCGATTATGTGTGGGCTTTGCAGGATATTAATTTTGAGGTAGCGCGCGGCGAAGTTTTGGGAATTATAGGGAAAAACGGAGCGGGGAAATCGACCCTGTTAAAGATATTATCTAAGGTGACTGCACCTACAACGGGCAGCATAAAATCCCGGGGGCGTATTGCTTCCTTGCTTGAAGTGGGGACCGGTTTTAATGGGGAGATGACCGGCAGGGAAAACATTTTCCTCAATGGAGCCATTTTAGGAATGACTAAAAAAGAGATTGCTTCCAAACTCGATGAAATTATTGCTTTCTCAGGTTGCGAACGGTATATAGACACTCCTGTAAAACGCTACAGCAGCGGAATGACGGTACGATTGGCCTTTGCTGTGGCTGCATTCCTTGAACCCGAAATCTTGGTGATCGATGAGGTGCTGGCTGTGGGTGACGCCGAGTTTCAGAAAAAAGCCATCGGCAAGATGCAGGATATTTCCAGGGGTGAAGGACGGACGGTTTTGTTTGTAAGCCATAATATGGCGGCGGTTCAAGCTTTGTGTACGAGAGGGATTGTGATGAAGAATGGTTCAATTGATTTTGTTGGAGGGATTGAGGATTGTACACAGCATTATTTGAATGATAGTTCACTGAATTATGAATTTGAAGATTTTCAAGACAGAGTTGGTAGCGGTTTAGTTAAAATAAAAGCGGTAAAGACTTATGGAGTGGATGAGGATGTAATACCACAAACAGGAAAACCTTTTACTATGGAATTCATTTTAGATAATCCGAAAAATATTGACCTGACAAAAATTTTATTTGATTTAAGAATAGATGATAATATGGGGCAAAGAATAGTTTGGATGAGTACCTCATTATTGGAAACATCGGATCATTTTTTTGGAGACAAATTAGTTTTCAAAATAAAGAAGCTAAATTTAAATGAAGGAACTTATTATGTTACTACTCATATTATGATAGATAATGTAGTGACAGATTGGATACAAAATGCCTTTTCTTTCAAAATAGACAAAGGGGATTATTATGGTTCAGGCAGAAATATTCCGACTAAACAAAGCAAATTTTTAATTGATTTTAAAGTAGAATATGATAATTAATAAAATTAAAAATAAAGTAAAGTGGTTTGAGCATTTGCTTCTTAAAAAATATAAATTAGAGCAAGATACTATAGCATTGGCTCAATTGCTTAAACTTTTCGATAATAAAGTGTTTTTGCCGTTGACAGCTTGGGCCATTAGTCCTAAGCAAGTATTGCATATTTGTAATGATATTGTAATAAATGAAAGGAAGAATATAATTGAGTTTGGTTCAGGGTTTTCAACTATTTGTATAGCACAACTGTTGAAGATAAATAAAATTGAGGCCTCGTTTATGTCTATTGAAAATGATGAACAATGGTATGAAAATTTGAAAGGAATTCTTTTAAAACTAGAATTGTCTGAATATGTTAATGTTATTTATGCTCCAATTATTAAAGTTTCTAAAACAATTGCTAAAGAGGGACAGGAAAAATGGTACGATACTTTAATTATCAGTGAAGAAATTAGCAGGCATCAATCATTTGACTTATTAATTGTCGATGGTCCTTTTGGTAAAACAACTCCATTTGCAAGATATTCAGCAGTGCCATTTTTAAAAGATCGAATCTCTGAGAATTTCGCCATTTTTTTAGATGATACAGACAGGGTTGAAGAAAAGGAAATAGCTCAATTATGGCATCAGATTTTGAAGTGTTTCAAGATAAATAAAGATAGATATACCTATTTCTCTAATAAAAACGATTTTGACATTACACCTTATGGATTATAATCAGTTGATATGAATTCTTTAGTTTCGATAATCATTCCAACCTACAATCGGGCACACCTGATTGGTGAAACGCTCGATAGTGTTTTAGCGCAAAGTTATCAAAATTGGGAATGTATTATTGTAGATGATGGTTCAACTGATAATACATCAGAAATAGTGGGTAATTATGTAGTAGAAGATTCCAGATTTCAATACCATTTCAGACCTAGAGAAATACCCAAAGGCTCGAATGCCTGTAGGAATTATGGTTTTGAATTGAGTCAAGGACAGTATGTTAATTGGTTTGATGATGATGATGTGATGTTAGAGGGTTTTATTTTTTCAAAAGTTAATCTATTTAAAAATGAACAATTAAAAATGGTTATATGTTCAGGGTTTTATGTCGATGAAAATTTAGTCGAAATGGAAAAAATAAATTTAAAAATTGAAACATTTCTGTTTAAGGATTATGTAAGATGGGAATTAAGAATTATGACGCCATCTATTCTTTTTAGAAGAAGTTTTCTTGAAAGCAGAAATCTTTTTGATTTAAATATTCATCGAGGGCAAGAAACGGAACTGTTTTCTAGACTCTTTTTTAATTTGCCTTTAGATTCATTTAAAATTGTTAATGTCCCTTTATTTTTATATCGACAGCATATAAATACAAAAACGAGGAGAAGTAGGTCGTATGAAAAAAGATTTAAAGTTTCAGAATGTTATATTGCTTTGGAAAATTTAAAAAGAAGTATTGAGTTAAATGACTTAGAGTTAATGAATTATAATTATAAAATTTTGATAGATGGTTTTTTTAGAGGAATAGAAAAAAATCATAGAAATCTCTCTAAAGATATTTTAAAAAGATTATCTCCTATATTGAATGTTAAAAACGGAAATCTCAGTTTGAGTTTATTATTGTTTGGTAATTTGTTACTACTATTAAATAGATCAAGTTATCGTATTGAAAAATTTTTAAGAAATCATAAAGTAGTTTAGATTTGGTAGTTTTTTTCACGCAAATTATTTAAATTAGTATAAATGGCTTTTTCAATATCCGTAATAATCCCTGCATATAACGTAGAACGTTTTATCGAAACAGCAATTCAATCGGCTGTACGACAGTTAGAAGTTGGAGAAGTTGTAGTGATTGATGATGGAAGTACTGATACGACGTGGGCAATAATTCAATCATTACAAATAGTATATGATAAATTAAAAGTCTATCAGCATGAGAGAAAAGTTAATAGAGGTCGTTCTGCGACCAGAAATTTGGGAATAAAAATGGCTACTAAGGATTATATTGCATTTTTGGATGCTGATGATTTTTATTTAGAAAATAGATTTAAAAATGATTTAAAAATACTGGAGGCTAATAAGAATATTGATGGGGTATATAATGCGGTTGGTTTTCATTTTTATCGTAAGGCAAGGGATAATGAAAAAGAAAAACTTAAAATGTCTACGGTGTCCAAAAAGATACCACCAGAAGAACTTTTTAATTCAATTGTTTCAAGTAAATATGGATATCTACATTTGAATGGATTAACGATAAAGAAATCTGTATTTGATAAAGTTGGTTTTTTTAATGAATTGTTGGTTGTTGCAGAAGATTCAGATATCCTATTCAAAATGGCCTTAAAATGTCAATTGGAATCAGGGATAATAGACCGTCCTGTAGCGATAAGAGGTGTTCATGAGGCCAATATTTTCACTAGAGAAGATTTATTCAGAATTTTTAATATAAAACTATATGAGTCAACTCTTAGATGGAGTTGCAAAAATGATATTCCAATAAAAAATTTAGATACCCTATTAAAATGGTTGTGGTTTTTTAAATATAGGGATAAGAGTACTATGAGGAAGTATATTTTTTATTGGGGATTTTTATTTAGTAGTAATCCCAGGATTTTGTTCTCGGTGTTAAGTGTTAAATATTTTCCGCCAATTAGGCTTAGAAAAAAAATGTTTCCTTATTTATTCCAAAGCGATTAAAATAGAGTTGCTAAATATAATACTAGTATTTATTTGTTTTAATATATAAATATAATGATGTCTAATTCTAATGTTACTGTGGTAATTCCCTGTTATAATGACGGGAGATATATTATGGAAGCTTTAGAGTCTATATTGAATCAAACAGTCAAAGCAGATGAGATCATAATTGTGGATGACGGATCTGGGGAAGAAACTATAAAAATTTTAAAAACTATAAGTTCTCCTAATGTGCAAATTATTTATCAGGAGAATAAAGGTGTCAGCAGTGCTAGAAATAGGGCAATTTCTTTGGCTAAAACGGATTATATTTTGAATCTCGATGCCGATGATTCTTTTGAGCCCACTTTTATTGAAAAAGCAGTTCAAGTTTTAAATGAAAATGAAAATATAGGAGTTGTAGGTTGTTGGTATAAAGTCTTTGGAAATAAAGAAAGGAATAATAATATAATTAAACCATTAGGAGGGAATGTTAGAAATTTTTTAGTCAAGAACAATGCCTTAGGAACCTCAATGTTTAGAAGGAAATGTTGGGAAGTAATATCAGGATTTGATGAGAATATGCTTTATGGATATGAAGATTGGGATTTTTGGATTTCGATTTTAAAAGATAACTGGGAAATGTATATAATTAATGAGGTTCTCTTTAATTATAGAATAAAAAATACATCTCGCGATCAAACTGCTGAGAAAATACATGACTATGAGATAAAAAAATATATCTTTCTAAAGCACAAAGAATTGTATTTTAATTCTTTCGAAGGATATGCTTTGCAATTATTAGAAAACAACTCAGCTTTAAATCAAAAAAATAAGCAATTGAAAAAATCATTCACCTATAAAATAGGAACTTTAATGATGAATCCCCTAAGGATATTTAATGTAATAATAAACAGGTTCATAAGATGAATATTCCAATTGTTTCTATAATTGTTCCTTGTTATAAACAAGCCCATTTTCTTGATGAGGCTTTACTCTCGGTTTTAGAACAAAGTTATCCCTATTGGGAATGTATTATTGTTAATGATGGAAGTCCTGATAATACTGCTGAGGTAGCTCAACTATGGTGTGAAAAAGACAATCGATTTAGTTATTTATATAAAGAAAATGGAGGATTGTCAAGTGCCAGAAATGCAGGAATTAAAATAAGCAAAGGAGAATATATTTTGCCTTTAGATTCAGATGATATGCTACATAAGGATTATTTAACGAAGCTAGTGCCTGAATTGCATACTGATGACTCCTTAGCAATAGTTTCTTGCTTTACCCAGTTTTTTAGCAAAAATATAACGAATGTAGTTCATAAATTACGACCTTATGGGAGTACTTACCTTAATTTTATGTTTGAAAATAATCTAGTTGCAACCTCCCTTTTTAGGAAAAAATGCTGGCAGCAGGTGGGAGGCTATGATGAGTCTATGAAAAGAGGCTTTGAGGATTGGGAGTTTTGGATTGCTATTACTAAGAATGGTCAAAAATATAAGATTGTAGAGGATTTTTTATTTTATTATCGGAAATCAAGGAATTCAATGTTGATGGATACGCTAAAAAATCATCGTGAAATTAATATGGAGTATGTATTTAAAAAACATAAGAAGATCTATATTGAAAATTACGATAATATGATTTCTCATTTTTTTTATTTGCTACGGAGACAGAAAGAAACTGAATTGAAAATTAAAAGTTCTATAGAGTATAAAATTGGCAAGGTAATTACAAAGCCTTTTAAAGTGATTTCAAAACTGTTTTTAATTCAAAAGTAAAGCATGATTTCAGTTGTTATCAGAAATAAAAATCAATCTGACGCTCTCTCTTTTTTGTTGAAAAATTTGACAGAAAGATACCGTAATGATATCAACGAAATTATTGTCATTGATAATTTATCAACGGATAATAGTAAAGAAATCACAGGTAAATTTGGTGCAAGATTCGTTACTCTTGAAGAGTTTAGTTATGGAAGGAGTGCTAATATAGCAGCCAGTGAATGTTTAGCACCTATCATTGTTATTTTTAGCGCCCACTCTTATCCCGTAAGTCATGATTTTTTTAAACTGATAAAACAAAAATTCGAGGCGAATCCAAATTTAGCAGGGTTAAGATGTTTACACAATTCGAGTGATTATAAAAATTTTATCAATAAAATCGATGCAAAGAAAGATCCTAATAAATCAGGATTGATTTTTTCTGGATCCGCTTTTAGTAGGGAAGTTTGGAAAAAACATTCCTTTCGAGAAGATGTAGCTACTTTTGAAGATAAGGAGTGGACAGTAAGAGTTCTGGGAGAAGGCTATGAGATTGATTTCGTCCCCGCTATATTTCATTATGAAATCAAAAGAACAAAGGACCAAATTTTTTTTAGGTTCAAGAATGATGTTGTTGGTAATTATCAACTTTGGCATCACGATATCGCGTTACAAAGTATTTTTAATGGTTTTGTAATTTCAGTATTTAAAATCTCAAAATATGCTATAATCGATTTATATTACCTATTAAAAAGGTCATTTTTTTTAATTCGATTCATTTTTAATAAGCCGGAAAAATTTTAATAAATTAGTAAATCGAAATAATTTATTTATTAATAATTGTTTATGTTAGTGAATAAGTGTCTAAAGGTCGCGTGACAACAATTTAGTTTTTTTTAATCTATCTGTTTTTTGAGAAGAATTATTTTTAATTAAAAAGTTTATTACTATGTTTTTAAATAAAACCAGTGTCGTTAAAATTGCTAGAGAGAAAACGCCTAATGTCGAACTTGAGATAATGGATAATATGCTCAGGCATGATGTTGTTAATGAGTTAGTTGGTGTTGATAACATTGGTATTGAATTGGGTATTGCGACTGGTGTTTATTCTAAACGAATGATTAATAGTGGTAAGTTTAAGCTTTTTTGGGGCGTTGACCAGTATGGGGACATGCATAACACTACAGAGTATAAGAGAGCCTTAAGATATATAGGACTTGATGTAGTTAACTATCGGCTTTTAAGGATGACATTCGAGGAAGCTTATGACTTATACGACGATAATTATTTTGATTTTATATATATTGATGGGTATGCTCATACTGGCGAGGAAGGAGGTAAAACAATTATTGAATGGTACAAAAAGTTAAAAGTGGGAGGTATTTTAGCAGGAGATGATTATCATGATGATTGGCCATTGGTTAAGTGGGCTGTTAATGATTTTACATCAAAGCTCGGAGCTAAACTCTCAGTGACTGGAGGGCAAGAAGATGTACAATACTGTTGGTATCCGACTTGGTATTTAAGAAAAGAAAAAGATGTTTTAATTGAGCCAAATTTAGAACTTATTAATATTGCAATTAAAGAAAAAAAGCGAATCGGCAATAAGCGTATTGTACCCCGTTCTTATTTCAATTGTCGGAAATTTATGGGTGAAATATTAGATAAATTTGGATTAAAGAGGTTAATATTGAATTTTGTGAAACGGAATCTTTAATAATCTCTAGGTGCAGAATAATATTACTTAAAAAGATAAAACTATTCTCGAAAACGAATCACATGTCCTAATTGTAGTCAAAAAGAGAATAAATTATTGAAAGATGAACCAAAGCCATTTGATTGTTAAAGAAAAAATTCTAGCATTAGAATCAAGTTTTGAGGTTGATCAATGGATTGTAAACGGGATTCATATTTGGCCTTATGTTCGAATAAAATTATACTTTTTATTACTTAGAAATTCTAATTTAGAGCCAAATACTGACAATAGTGCTAATGATAATCGTAAAAATAAAATAGATAAAAAATGGATTGATAACCTGAAGTTAGCGTTAAACTTAGTCACAGGTCTTTTTAGAGTTGAATCTTTTTTTCTTTCTTTAAAGAAAAAGAAAATTGTTTTTTTTGGAGCTCATTTTCATCGGGTTAAACACGGGCAAGAGTATTTTAATAGATTCTTTGATGCTATGGTTTCTCATCATCAACTAGAAAAGGAAGTCTATATGATTGAATATCAAAAAGTATATCAATATAATTATAATCAAAAAGCGATTATACCTTTGGAAAGGTTACTTGAGGATTTTAAATTAGTTATGAAATTAAAGGCTCAATTCCAGTCCCAAAGAAATAATTATTCGTTAAATGATTATCAAGATTTTCTAAGCGTTGTTGAGGATGAGATAGAAAATACAAAAATGTTAAAGATCACGATAAAAGATCTACTAAAATGGTCTACTAAAATACAAAATTTGGCTATTTTTTATAAAAGATTTTATTTAAAAGTAAAACCTGATAAGATTATTTTTTCGGGATATTTTGGCTGGGATGACTTATATGCAGCCGTTTTGACAGCCAACAACTTAAATATTAAAACAATCGATTTTCAACATGGCACACAATCAAATGTACATATGGTCTTTTCATCATGGACAAAAATGCCTTTGGAGGGTTTCAATATTATGCCCAAACAATATTGGAGTTGGGATGAAAAATCTAAGGTATGCATAGATTATTGGGCCAAAAATACATCGAATATTATTACAAAAGTTGTAGGACAACCTTATTTGCAGTATTGGAAACAAAAAAACAGTAATTTAAAGCCTGAAAATAAGGTAATCTTATATACTTTGAATCTGATGCCCTTGTCGGAAATGTTTAATAAAAAGCTAGGAGAATCTATAAATGATTCCGAGTGTTCGTGGGCAATTAGACTTCATCCTAGAAATGAGTTTAGTATAGATGACATTAAATTTTATTTGGATAGTTTAGGAGTTGACAAAAGAAATTATGACATTCATGATGCAAAGGAAGTTCCTTTACCAGAAATTATGAGTAAAGCAGTTATTCATATTACTGCTTTCTCCGGAAGTGTAATTGAAGCGAAAATGATGGGAGTTCCTTCTGTAATTATAAATTCAATAGGGAAGGAAATATATAAGGATTATATTGATAGTGAGTTTATCTATTTCATTAATCAAACTAGTACAAGTTTTAAGACGGATTTTTTAAGACTCTTCCATCAAATAAAAGAAAATAAATATATATTCGAGAAACAAAATATTGTAAATCCACTTTTAACATAAATGATAGCTATTCTAATCACGATTCCTAATTCATTAAATTAACATGAAAATTCTTATGATAGCCATACCGAATCATCATTTTTTTCAATGGGTAAACCAGCTGAAAGGTTTAGAATATGAGGTGTATTGGTTTAACAGCACCGATGGTGGCAGCAAGGTTGATAGAATAGATTGGGTACATCAAATTAAAGGATGGAAATTAAAATATGATTACCCTTTTAGGTATTTTATTAAAAATAAGTTCCCTCTAATTTATCAAAACATTCAATTTTACAACGAAAGGAAAATAACTACTGTTTTTGAGAAAGTGGTCAATGATATTCAGCCCGATATTATACATTGTTTTGAAATGCAATTAGCAGGCTTACCTGTATTAGAAGTAATAGAGCAAAGAGTAAATTTAAAATTTATCTATTCTTCATGGGGTAATGATGTTTATTTTTATAAAGAGTTAGGGGTTCCAGAAGAACAATTTAAAAAGTTTTTAAAAAGAGTTGATTATTTAATTACCGATTGTAAAAGGGATTATGAAATTATAAATCAAAATGATTTTAGGGGGAAGTTTTTAGGAGTTTATCCTGGTAATGGTGGAATAAATATTGAAGAAAAGTATATTCAAGCTATAAAGGAAAGAAATGTTTTAATAATAAAAGGTTACGAAGATAGACTAGGTAAAGCTTTAAAGGTGATTGAAGCGATAGAATTAGTACCTTTTGAATTATTGAAAAATCTTCAAATTATTATTTATAGTGCCGATATTTCGGTAAAAGAGCGAGTTGAAAAATCAGATTTTTTCAAGTCCTTAAAAGTTGAAATATATGAAAGAGAGGTCTTTATAGCTAATGCCGATTTATTACAATTGATGGGAAGAAGTATTTTACATATTGCCAACAATATTTCTGATGGTATGCCAAATGTTTTATTGGAAGCTATGGGTATGGGAGCTTTTCCCATACAATCTAATCCAGGAAAAGCGACGGAAGAAGTTATAGCGCATGGAGTTAATGGTTTGTTAATTGAAAATCCGTTTGATTCATTAGAAATAGCCAAAAATATAGAATGGGCTATTTTAAATCCAGCAGTAAGAGCTCAAGCGCAAAAGCATAATGTAGATTTTGTTGCTAAGAATTATAATAGAGAATATTTAAAAGCAGGAATTGTACAATTATATAAAGACATTATATCATAAATATTTAGAATGGAAGTATCGATACTAATTGTAACAAAGAACAGACCGGATGAACTGGAAATCACCTTAAACAAATTATCTGTATTATTAGATTTATCTATTCAAGAAGTCTTAGTTTTTGTTGACGGTTGCAAAAAAACGGAAGTTTTAATTGAAAAATATCCATGGGTAAAATGGGAAATTTCTGAAATAAGTATCAGTGCTTCTCCTGCAAGAAATGAGTTGTATAAAAAGGCAAAAGGTGTTTTTTTTATAGGTTTAGATGATGATTCACATCCTTTGAATGAAGATTTTATTACTAAAATCAAATCTATTTTTTTATCAGACACAAGAATTGGTATTATTGCTTTTCAAGAAATTAGAGGTGTTTTCGTATCGGATAAAGAATCCTTAGAAAAGGCGGAAGCCGAAATTGAAAATTACAAAACAAATGATTTTGTGGGATGTGGCTTCGCTATTCGAAAAGAAATTTATGAGAAAACCAATGGTTTCCCTGTTTGGATAGATATTTATGGTGAAGAATCTTGTTTGTCTATTGAAGTGTTAGATTTAGGTTATGAAATTTACTATGATAATACAATAATAGTGAATCATAGAGTGAACAAAAAAAAACGTTTAACACAGGGCAGAAATTATTTTCGATTTGAAAAGCAACTAAAAAATACTATCTTTTATTATGTGGTTTATTTTCCAAATCCAATACTGAAAATTATAAGATTGCTATTTCATAATTTCAAAAAATATGCTCTACATGATTTTAAGTATTTTCAGTTGTTTTGGAAATCAATTTTTAATACTTGCAAAGAAATATTTCATGTCCTAAAATATAGGAAACCAGTTCAAAAAAGCACTTTGCGAAAATTAAAAACTATAAAAGGAATAAAATATTAGTTTGTAGCTAATACTTTTTCAACCATTAAAATTATTTTTTAAACAAAAGCGAAAAAATATAATATGAAAAAAACAGCAATCATTCCCCTTCGCAAAGATTCAAAAGGAATTCCCGGAAAGAACAAAAAGAAAATGCTGGGACGTCCCTTATTTTCATGGGTTCTTACAGAAGCTATTTTCTCTAATTTGGATGAGGTAGTTGTATTTACCAATGATACGGAAATTGTAGCCTATGTGGAGCGGGAATACCATTGGACCCCCAAGGTAAAAGCCATGCTTCGTAGCGAAGACAATGCCAATGATACAGCTTCTACCGAGAGTACGATGCTGGAGTTTTCAGAAAAAATAAATAATGACTATGCCATTTTGTGTTTGCTTCAGGCTACTTCGCCTTTAACCTTAGCTACTGATATTAATGCTGCATTGGATAAAATTTCCATCGAGCAGTATGATGCCGCTTTGACCGTAGTCAAAACGCATCGTTTCACTTGGAATGCAGATGGGACAGCACAAAATTACAATGTGTTCAACAGGCCCAGAAGACAGGATTTTGAAGGTTTATTGATAGAAAATGGAGCGGTTTACTGTACAACGAAAGAAGGCTTTTTGAAATCCAAAAATCGGGTAAGCGGAACAATTGGGCTGGTAGAAATGCCTGAAGAAGCCTTAATGGAAATCGACAGTCTGTCTGATTGGACGATCATAGAAAATCTTTTGATAGAACGACAAAAAAAGAGTAAAAGTAATCAACGAATTCAATATTTGGTGTTGGATGTAGACGGCGTTTTTACTGATGGAGGCATTTATTATAATGAAGGAGGGGAGTTTGCCAAAAAGTTTGACATGCGTGATGGCATGGGGCTGGAAATTTTACGTCAGCATAATGTGGAAGTGGTGGCACTAACTTCTGAGAATTCCAAATTGGTGGAACAGCGAATGAAAAAGCTTCAAATAGCGAATGCTTTTTTTGGGGTTAAGGATAAATATTCTTTTTTGAAGCATTTTTTAGCCGATAAAAACACTGGATTTGAAGCGGTGGCTTATGTGGGAGACGATGTCAATGATTTGGCTAATATGTGTAGTTCCGGCTGGTCTTTTGCTCCTGCTAATGCCACCGACAGCGTTAAAGTTCATGCTGATATCTTACTAAACCATAATTCGGCCGATGGTGCGATAAGAGAGGTTTGTGAGTGGATTTTAAAGTATAATAGGAGATTTTGAGTTTTGCCGCTGTTCAGTTCAGTTTTGCCGTGTTGAGCCATTGACTTCGACAAGCTCAGTCTGACAGCGAAGATTTTATAAAAGTGGAATAAACAGCGGTCAAGCTCAGTCTGACATTTGTGTAGACAATTAATTTAGAGATTAAGGATTTGATAGTATTAACTTTATTTATCTTTTTAATATGTTAAAAAAGAATGAGTACAAAGCCCCATATATCATTGCCGAGATTGGTTGCAACCACAAAGGTGATATGGAAATTGCCAAAGAGTTGATTAAAATCGCCAAGATTTTTTGTCATGTGGATGCCGTCAAATTTCAAAAAAGAAACAATAAGGAATTATTAACCGAAGCGCAATACAATGCGCCACATCCTAATGAGTCGAATGCTTATGGCAGTACTTATGGGGCGCATCGGGAGTTCTTGGAATTTAATGTAAACCAACATGCAGAACTAAAAAAATACTGTGAGGAAGTGGGCGTGGCGTATTCAACCTCCGTCTGGGATGCTACTTCAGCCAGAGAGATAGTCTCCCTAAATCCTGAATTTATAAAAATCCCTTCGGCCTGCAATAATAATTATGAGATGTTAGGATGGTTGTGTGATCATTATCAAGGTGAAATACACATTTCGACCGGAATGACGACCAAAGCGGAAATAGCCGATTTATTTCAATTTTTTGTCCAAAAAAATCGAAATAAAGACTTGGTATTATATAATTGCACTTCGGGTTATCCGGTGCCTTTTGAAGACGTCTGTTTGTTGGATATTCATTTCTTGCAACAACAGTATGGAGCGCAAGTAAAACACATCGGTTTTTCAGGTCATCATCTGGGAATAGCGGTAGATGTTGCGGCCTATGCTTTGGGAGCAAATATTATCGAGCGGCATTATACATTGGATAGAACATGGAAAGGGACAGATCATGCTGCTTCCTTGGAACCTATGGGATTGCGAAAATTATGTCGTGATTTGAAAGCGGTACATGCTGCTTTGGATTATAAACAAACCGATATTTTGCCTATTGAGCAAGTGCAAAGAGATAAATTAAAAAATAAAAAAATATAATATGTTTATGACATACTAGAGGAATTATTTGAAAGATTGCCCTGTTTGCCCAAAGAATCAGTGCTTGAGCATCTTCGGGATGGATTGATGAAAGTATGTCCGTTTTGAAAAGCATAAAAACACGATAAACGATAGGGTTCAATAGTTGGTTATTGTTTTTGTCATTCCGACGAAGGAGGAATCACAGCAAAGGAGTCAAGAGAATGATGATTTGTTTAGAATTTGGAAAAATAATTAATTAAAAAAGCAATAATAATGTATGAATTCAACGAAGGTTATTATTCGTATTATGTTTATATTGTTACCAATAAGTATTAGGTCGACATTGTATATTGGTATGACAAATAATCTAAAAGTAAGATTAGAGCAGCATCATCAAAATATAATTCGTGGGAATAAAACATTTGCTTCTAAGTATAATATTGAGTTTTTAGTTTATTATGAAAAATTTACATGGTTACAATTGGCAATTGTAAGAGAAAAGAAATTAAATTTAATACGTTCATTTAATGCAAATTTTGAATTTTTGAATGGACGTTTTGCTGGCCCAGATGTGATTCCTCCTGCGTCGGAATGACATAGTTGGTTTTTTTTGGATGTGATTCTTTTTGGGACGGAATGACACAGATACTTTTCATTAATGAGCGGAAGGAAACAAGTAATAATTAATTCATAAAAGGAGTTTGATACATTGAATTATGAAAAAAAAAGTTTTTGTTTTTTTGCCAGACGGTGTTGGCTTGCGCAATTTTGCTTTTAGCGAGTTTAGGGATATTGGAGTCCAAAAAGGATACGAAATCGTTTATTGGAACAATACCGTTTTTTCTTTGCAAGAAGAACTAAGCTATCAAGAAGTAAAAATTGAGAATAATAAACTTCATCCGCTTACATCAGTATTTACAAGAGCCAGAAAAAGAATTGAACTGAATCTTTTTGACAGAAAATATAAGGAAACGGTTTATAATACGTACAATTTTCCGCAATCTTATCAAGGCTTTAATTCTGTTTTCAAAAGTATTTTTGTCGATTTATTAGTATTTTTCGGTTCTAATGAAAGAGGATTGCAATGGGTAAGAGACCAAATTAAAAAATTCGAAAGAAAAAATTCCAAATATGAGTATTGCAAATTACAATTGGAACAATATCAACCTGATTTTGTTTTTTGTACAAACCAGCGTTCCTCTCAAGGGATAGCTCCTCTGCTGGCTGCCCAAGATTTGGGAATTCCAACGGCCACTTTTATTTTTTCATGGGATAATTTGCCCAAGGCAACCACCTTAGTGGAAACCGATTATTATTTTGTTTGGAGTGCGCACATGAAAAACGAAATCCTTCAATATTGTCCTTATGCGAAAACACAAAATATTTTTGTCACGGGAACTCCGCAATTTGAAAGTCATTTTGACAAAAGCCTTATAAAAACGAGAAGGCTGTTTTTTGAAGAAAATAATTTGGATGCTAATAAAAAATACATCTGTTATTCGGGTGATGATAGTGTAACTTCTCCTTTGGACCAGTATTATTTGGAAGATTTGGCTCAATCCGTTATCGAATTGAATCAACAGGGGTATAATTTAGGGATATTGTATCGAAAATGCCCTGTTGATTTTACAAGTCGCTATGATGCTGTTTTAGAGAAATATAAGGATGTAATTGCTGTGGTTAATCCTATTTGGAGGCCCATAGGGAGCAATTGGAATGAAATTATGCCTACTAAAGAAGATTTTGCTATGCAAGCTAATGTATGTGAACATAGCGAATTTGTAGTCAATATTGCCTCTTCTATGGTGTTTGATTTTGTGGCCCATGATAAATCCTGTCTGTTTTTTGATTATGAACAACCCCAACTTCAGAAGGGAATCCGCGATATTGGACAAAATTATAAGTACATTCATTTTAGATCCATGCCTTCAAAAGAGGCTGCTTTGTGGTGTACTGACAAGAGGGAGCTGACTACAATCCTAAAAAACATTTTGGAGGCTAAACTTTCCAGTGCGTCAGAAGGAAAAAAATGGTTTGAGACTATTCTTGGAAAAGCACCCACCCAAGCTTCAGCTAATATTTGGCAAGAAATAAATCAAATTATAAAATAATCGATGTTTTTTAACTCCCTATCTTTCGCTATATTCCTGCCAATAGTATTTGTGCTCTACTGGTTTGTTTTTAATAAAACCAAAAGCAGTCAGAACCTTTTGTTAATCGTAGCCAGTTATTATTTTTATTCCTGTTGGGATTGGCGGTTCCTGTTTTTATTGATTTTCTCCACTTTTTTGGATTATTATACCGGAATCCGAATCGAAAAAAGCGAGACAGAAAAAGGACGGAAATTTTGGTTTTGGCTGAGTATCATTGTCAATCTGGGTTTTCTGGGTATTTTTAAATACTATAATTTTTTTGCAGCCTCGTTTTCGGAATTATTGAATGGTTTTGGTCTAAAAACCAGTCCTTTATTGCTGAATGTTATCCTTCCCGTTGGGATTTCTTTTTATACTTTTCACGGCTTATCCTATGTGATTGATATTTATTACAAACGAATCAAGGCGGAATATAATTTTGTTGATTATTCGCTTTTTGTGAGTTATTTTCCATTATTAGTGGCGGGACCTATAGAGCGGGCAACACATTTATTGCCGGAAGTAAAGGTCAAAAGAACTTTCAATTTCAATCAAGCCAAAGAGGGAGTTTATCAAATTATCTGGGGATTGGTCAAGAAAGTGGTTATCGCAGATAGTTGTGCTACCTATGCCAATGCCATTTTTGACAATTATGAATCGATGAATTCGTTGTCATTAGTATTGGGAGCCTTTTATTTTGCTTTCCAGATTTATGGGGATTTTTCGGGTTATTCGGATATGGCTTTGGGAATGTCTAAATTGTTTGGACTGGAATTGTTACGCAATTTCAATTTCCCATATTTCTCCAGAGACATTGCCGAGTTTTGGCGTCGTTGGCATATTTCCTTGTCATCCTGGTTTCGCGATTATGTCTATATTCCGTTAGGAGGCAGTAAAGGCAGCAAGTTGAAACAGCTACGCAATGTATTTGTCATTTTCCTATTGAGTGGTTTTTGGCATGGAGCCAATTGGACTTTTATAGCCTGGGGTTTTATCAATGCATTGTACTTTTTGCCGTTGTTGCTACTCAATAAGAACAGATCCAATATAGAAACGGTTAGTTTGAATTGGAATTTGGATTCGTTAAAAGTGATATTCAGTATGCTCAGTACCTTTGCTTTAACTTGCTTGGCTTGGGTGTTTTTCAGGGCCGAATCGATCAATGTTGCTTTCGATTATATAGGAAGGGTTTTTAGCAATCGAAGCTTTGTGTCACAATATTTGAAAAATGAGCGATACAGTTATGAAATCATAATTTTGATAATAGCTTTTATTTGGGTCGAATGGAATAGCCGAACAAAGCTCGAACCCATTTCGGGAAGATTCAGTGGGCTTAAAGTTGCCCTGTGTATTATGGCTATTGTCGCTTTGGGAACCTATTCGGATTATAAAGAATTCATCTATTTTCAGTTTTGATGAAATACCTTTGTCAAATCGAGGAATCATTTTTATTCTAAAAAAAGCAATATATAAAGACATTCATTGTGTCAGGCTGAGCGCAGTCGAAGCCTTATTGAACTGAAAATGGCAATGCTAGGCTAGTCGAGAGCAACAGAGTTGTCAAATCGAGTGCTTTGGCTTTGCTCAGTATAAACGGATAAAGCTGACAATGGTTTAATTATCATAACATTAGTTGTCAGCTCGAGGCATATTTTTTTTTAAAGCAAATAAATGGATATTCATGCTGTCATGCTGAGGTTTAATTTTTTACAAAAAAAGCAATATATAAAGACATTCATTATGTCAGGCTGAGCGCAGTCGAAGCCTTATTGAACTAAAAATGGCAATACTAGGCTAGTCGAGATTCATTCAATCTTAAAAAATGTAATATGAAATTCTATTATGTATATATTCTTCTGTGCAATGATAATTCTTTGTATGTTGGAATAACTTCAGATGTAGAAAGAAGAGTGATGGAACACAATGCTGGTAAATACCCGGAAGCCTATACACATAGTAGAAGGCCGGTAAGTTTAGTTTTTTATCAGGATTTTACAGATGCCAATCAGGCAATTGAGTTTGAGAAGAAATTAAAAAAATGGAGTAGAATAAAAAAACAGGCGTTGATAGATGGGGATTTCGATAGATTGCAAAATTTATCAGAATGTAGAAATGCAACGCATCATAAATATAATCCAGATAATGAAAAAAATTAGAATAAATGTGCTTAGGGTCTCGACTGCGCTCGACCTGACAAAGAGCAACAGAGTTGTCAAATCGAGTGCTTTGGCTTCGCTCAGTATAAACGGATCAAGCTGACAATGGTTTAATTATCATAACATTAGTTGTCAGCTCGAGGCATATTTTTTTTAAAGCAAATAAATGGATATTCATGCTGTCATACTGAGGTTTAATTTTTTACAAAAAAAGCAATATATAAAGACATTCATTGTGTCAGGCTGAGCGCAGTCGAAGCCTTATTGAACTAAAAATGGCAATACTAGGCTAGTCGAGAGCAACAGAGTTGTCAAATCGAATACTTCGGCTTTGCTAAGTATAAACGGATCAAGCTGACAATGGTTTAATTATCATAACATTAGTTGTCAGCTCGAGGCATATTTTTTTTAAAGCAAATAAATGGATATTCATGCTGTCATACTGAGGTTTAATTTTTTACCAAAAAAGCAATATATAAAGACATTCATTATGTCAGTCTGAACGCAGTCGAAGCCTTATTTAACTAAAAATGGCAATGCTAGGCGAGTCGAGATTTGTTCAAGCTTAAAAAATGCAACGCATCATAAATATCATCCAGATAATGGAGGTGTAGATCAATAAATGTGTCTCGACTGCGCTCAAACTGACAAAGATACCGTAGGCTTCGAGCCAACAACTAAAGTAGCGATTACAAAAAGATAAAAAAATAATAGAATTTGCAGATGAAAAAGTTTTTAATATTTATTGCTAAAATGATGTTGCTATTGCTATTGATTGTCGTTGTTTTAGATTTTTGCTATACAGGAGCGTATTTGAAGTCGGATCATCGAGGAAAAATAGATTATATTTACAATTCAAAGGCCAAGGACTATGATGTAGCTATTTTAGGTTCATCCAGAGCCAACAATCATTTTGTTGCCCAAATGTTTGAGGACAAAGGCTTGAAAACATTTAATTTCGGGATGAGCGGTTCGCATTTATTTGAAGCCTCATTGATGCTGAAACTGATGGTAGAAAGAGAATATAAAATTAAGAATCTAATTATTGAGACCGATTTGAATCTCTCCAACGAGCATCGGGCTGATGGAATTGCAGCACGATTTTTACCCTATATCCATGATTCTAAAACAATAAAAGAACATTTTGCAAGAGAAAAAGATTTTTATGAATTGTATTATATCCCCTTTTATCGTTATGTGGCATTTGACTCTAAAATAGGGTTCAGGGAAATGTTTTTTAATACAATACAAAAGAAAACATCCCATTTAGAAAATAAAGGCTATTATGCTTTAGGGAATAAGAAAGGAAACATGGAGAATGATCTTAGAGCGTTGAAGCCCATGCATAACAAGTATTATGAAGAAATTAAGCAAATTTGTGCAGCCAATAAGATTCACTTGATTGCCTTAATGACTCCCATGTGCTCTAATGTAAAAGGGATGGACTATTTTGAAAAAGTCAATGAAGTGTATCCCGAGATTCACAATTACGAAAACGCGGTACAGGGAGACCACTATTTTTCATCCTGTGGACACATGAATGATACCGGAGCCAGAATGTTTACCGCTCGGATTTTAAAAGATTTTTTTAATAAATAATTTTTATGAAAATAGCTTTTCTAACCCCTGAATATCCGCATGCTAAAGTAAGGAATGCTGCTGGTTTAGGAACCAGTATCGAACATCTTGTTTCGGCTTTAGTAAGCAAAGGTGTTGCGGTAACGGTATTTGTTTATGCTCAGGAAAAATCCGAAATTTTTATCGAAAAAGGGATTGCTTTTCATCTGATTGAAGACAAAAAATACCCTTTTGCCAAATGGTTTTTCTATAGAAAGTATATTCAAAAGTATTGTAACAGGATTATAAAGAAAGAAAAAATCGAGCTATTGGAAGCGCCCGACTGGACTGGGATTACGGCTTTTATGAATTTCAATGTTCCTCTGGTGATTCGTTTTCATGGCAGTGATACTTATTTTTGTCATTTGGAAAAAAGAAAACAAAAACTAAAAAATTATTGGTTTGAAAAATGGGCTGTTCATAAAGCGACCGCTTATATCGCGCCCACTCGTTTTGCCGGAGCGCTCTCGGCAAAATTATTTGGAATTAAAAACAAAACGATACAAACAATTCATTATGGATTAGGACTCGAAAACTTTGAAAATTCAAATCCGGAAAGCTATGAAAAAGGGCTGATTCTATATGTGGGTACTCTTATCAGGAAGAAAGGAGTTCTGGAACTTCCCGGAATTTTTAATCTGGTGCGGCAGCAGTATCCCGAAGCCAAATTAATCCTTATTGGAGGAGATGCCAGGGATATTGAAACCCAATCCAATTCCACTTGGGAGCTGTTGAAGAAAAAATTCGATGCGGAAGATCTTAAAAAAGTGAGTTATTTGGGAGCAATAGCCTACCAAGAAGTGCAGCATCATATCAAAAAAGCACAGCTTTGCGTGTTTCCTACCTTTGCAGAAACTTTAGGGATGGTTACCATTGAATCGATGGCCTTGCAGAAACCAGTGGTGAACAGCAATATGGGATGGTCAAAAGAATTGATTGTAGATGGTGAAAGTGGATTTCTGGTGAATCCTAAAGATGCTGTTTTATTTGCCGAAAAAATACTAGCTTTGATAAAGGATCCGGTTTTGAGCCAATCCATTGGTAAAGAAGCAAGGATAAGGGTGGAAAAGCTTTTTGATATAGAGCAAGTCGTCCAAGAGAATATAGCATTTTATCAATCCTTAATTAACTAAATTTTGATTATAGTTTGCCATTTAAGAGATAAAATCACCTCGGTGGTCAGCCGGGATAATCAACGAATCCATTTTGATTATCAGGGAACCATCGCTAAGGGTTTGCTTCTTTTGGCAGAACGGTTCCCCAATGAGAAAATTGTTTGGTGTCATGCAGACTGGGTTCAGAATTTAGATTTAGATGCGATACAAAGTAGCTTTCACCATAATAAAATGATGTTCTCTTACAGTGGAATTTCCAGTAATTATTTCCAAAGTACAATAGGTTATATAGAAGAATCCCCTTTTATAAAAATAAATAAAAAAGTATCTTATCCTAGTTGGCAGATGACCAGCTTGGTGGGTGTTTTACATGCTTCTTTGTTATTGTCGGTTAAAGACAAGATAAAAGCGGATTCCAATTTTGATTATTATCTGAACTCGCTGGCCAAGCTGTGTATGCCTTTGGGTTTGTTTTGTTATTCAGAGCCGAAACTTTTACAGGGATTAGAAAAAGTTTCAATTCCACAAGCATCTATGTATACCCTTTTTAGGTTTGTACGGCAGCATTATAAAAAAAGATGGACACTCCTTTTGGTATTGAATCTTATCATTTATGAGCGACGTTTTCCTTTTGGAGCCTTTCTCTACGCTGGATTTTTTAAGAACAGAAATAAAAACGGGATAAATCTGGATGGCATTGCGGTTCATTCTTCGTTACAAGTGGTTGAGCGGGCCACAATAGACGTGATTATTCCCACCATAGGGAGAAAAATGTATTTGTATGATGTTCTCTGTGATTTAAGAAAGCAACGCCATCTGCCCAAAAATGTCATTATAGTAGAACAGAATCCGTTGGCTGACAGTGTTTCTGAACTGGATTATTTGCAGACTGAAGATTGGCCTTTTGTAATTAAGCATAGTTTTACCCATCAGCCAGGAGCTTGTAATGCGAGGAATATTGCTTTGAAACAGGTAGACAGTGAATGGGTTTTTTTGGCGGATGATGATATTCGATTTGGAGATGATTTATTAGAAAAAGTGCTAATAAATATTTTCAAGTATGGGGTTTGGGTTTTAACAACTTCTTGTTTGCAATTAAAGGAAAAACAAGAGTATAAGATAATTAGTCAGTCGACTATATTTGGTTCTGGAAATAGTTTTTTAAAGACAGATATTCTCAAAAAAGTTGCTTTTAATGAGAATTTTGAATTTGGATATGGAGAAGACACTGATTTTGGATTGCAATTGCGTAACAGTGGAACCGACATAATTTATTTCCCGGAAATACGGATTCTGCACCTAAAAGCATCTGTAGGAGGTTTTAGAGTAAAGCCTGTGTTGCAATGGCAAAACGAGGTTATTCAGCCCAAGCCATCACCAACGTTGATGCTATATCAAATTATGCACAATACAGAAGAACAAATTTTGGGCTATAAATTAGTGTTGTTTATAAAGTTGTTTAAAAATTCGGGTTGGAAAAATCCAATACAATTTTTGTACTTATATCAAAAACGATGGAAAGTCAGTTTGTATTGGGCAAAACAATTAAGCAAATAAAAAAATGGATATTAAGAAAATTTACAAGAAAATTTACAAGAAAATTTATTTAATTAATAGAGATTTTAAAAATCATCCATTGACCAAAAACGAAAGAGGGACTACCTTGTTTAGATACATGTCATTTAATCTTGTTCAAAACTTATTTCCTAAAATGAGAGTTTATAAATGGATAGGTAGTTTAAGATTTTACGCGCAAAAAGGAGATGTTAGGAATAGTGGTGAATATTTATTTTAGACTTTTTGATTATGAAGATTCGATGTTTTTATTGCACCATCTAAAAAAGAATCATCTATTTATAGATATTGGCGCAAATGTTGGGCATTATTCATTGTTGGCAGCAGGTATTTGCGAATCGAGGGTTATAGCATTTGAGCCTATTCCTTCAGCTTTTTCTAAATTGAAAAAGAATATTGATTTGAATAATTTGAATGGAAAAGTTAAAATATTTAATCTAGGTATTGGAGATGAAAATACTTTTTTGAATTTTACAACGAATAGAGATGCCATGAATAGCGTTGCTCAAGAATATGATTCCGAAATTATAAGAGTTGGAGTTAAAACATTAGATGCTATTTTGGAAGGCGAAAAACCAACTTTTTTAAAAATAGATGTCGAAGGTTATGAGTATTTTGTGTTGAAAGGAGCGAAAAGGGTGCTTGCTAATGAAAGTCTCAAATACATTATTATTGAATTGAATTTTTTGTCGGCTAAATTTGGACATACAAATCAAGAGATATTTGAATTATTGACGGCTAATGATTTTGTTCCCATAAAGTATGATGCTAAAAAGAAAAATAATTAACATTGAGAAAAGTTACAATACGGATAAATTCAACACAATCTTTGTAAGACAAAATTTAGTTTAAACGATGATTAAAATTTATACGGCAACTGAATTTATAACAGAAGGAAATCGGAGAATTATTTTTCCGTTATTATTTGATTTGTGTTATATACTCAATCCAAATCTTTCAAAGATATATGAATTGACAACACACTTAGAATCATCAGATGTCGTGATTGTACCTGTTGATATTGCGTATTTTTTTAAGAATAATAAGCAAAACTGGTTATTTGAATTTATTGATAATGCTAATGAACAGAAAAAGAAAGTATGGGTGTATAGTGCTGGTGATTTTGGAATTACTTTAAAGAAAAATATTTATACATTTAGGCTAGGAGGGTTTGCAAGTAAAATAAATGAACAAACTTTTATAATGCCTGCTTATGCATTGGATCCTTATACTCTTTTGTCCAATGAGTTTAAACCATTAGCCAAACCTAAATTGCCCAAAATAGGTTTTGTAGGACATGCGACACATTCCTTTATGGGCTTGCTAAAAGAATATCTTATTTATTTGAATTTAAATTGCAAACGTATTTTTAAACTGGACTATTTTGATCTTCAATGTTTTTATCCTATTGGATATAAACGGTATCAATTTTTAAAACAGTTGCAAGAAAACAAGCTGATTGAATGTGATTTTATTTTTCGAAAGAAACACCGAGCAGGAGCTAAAACAGCTCAGAGACTTAAAGAAACGACGCTTGAGTTTTTTACTAATATGTATCATTGTCCCTATACTTTTTGTTTGAGAGGAGCCGGTAACTTTTCGGTGCGTTTCTACGAAACATTAGCTATGGGAAGGATTCCATTAGTAATCAATACTGATATACAATTGCCTTTGGAAGATTTTATCTCTTGGGATAAGCATTGTGTACTCGCAAACGAAGATAATTTTATGGAAGTATTAATTAATTTTCATCAAAATATAAGTAATGAGGATTTTGAACGGATACAATTAAATAATCGAAATTTATGGGAAGCTACCTTACATAGGGAAGCCTATTTTAAGAGCATTCATGCGATTTTTAAAAATTAATAGAATCATGCAATTTACTTTAATCATCTGTACTTATATGCGACCGAAACCCTTGCTTCAATTGCTGCAATCGGTTCAGCAGCAATCATGGTATCCAAATGAGATCCTAGTAATTGATGGATCAACAAATTCAGCTACAGCCTTGGTTTTGGAAGAGCAGGCATTCGAAAATTTGACTTATTTCCGGGTTCCAAAAGAGCATCGCGGCTTAACCAGGCAAAGAAATTACGGGATTGAAAGACTAGGCGAAAATATTGAGGTTGTTTGTTTTCTGGATGACGACACCGAATTGTTGCCTAATTATTTTGAAGAATTGATTAAAACATTCAAACAAAATGATTTAGTGTCAGGAGTAGGTGGGGTTGCGATTAATGAAAATAGATGGAAGCCAATTGAAGCACATAGAAAGTACAATAAACACAAGTATTTTCAATTTGAAGGATTTGCGTATAAGGAAGGACAGCGAAATGTGCTTCGTAATTATTTGGGTTTGCAGTCTAATGTTCTGCCAGGTAAGATGCCTGATTATTCTCATGGGAGAAGCTGTGGTTTTCCTTTAACTGCTAAAATCTATGAAGTAGATTTGTTGGTAGGGATGTCATTTGCATTTCGAAAAAAAGTTTTCGATTCTATTCGGTTTTCCGCTTATTTTGAAGGATATGGGCTGTATGAAGATGCTGATTTTAGTGTCAGAGCTTTAGAGTTTGGGATAAATGTAATTAATACTAAAGTACAGTTAAATCATTTTCATGATGAATCGGGAAGACCTGATCCATACCGATACGGAAAAATGGTGGTTCGCAATGGTTGGTACGTTTGGCGGGTCAAGAACCCCAATCCCAAGTGGAAAGACCAATTCAAATGGCATGCTATCACGATACTTTTGATACTGGTACGATTTAGTAATATAGTAAGTACGGATAAGAAAAAAGAGGCTTGGAGCGAAGCTTTAGGACGAACAGTAGGATGGTGGAGTTTGTTTATTAATAAACCACAACATACTAATTAAAGAGCATATAGCTAAGTCAAAAACAAAACCCCGCTTTTTCAGCGGGGTAGCTTAATCCTTTGCAGCCAGTCTTCCATCCAAAATCAGCTGCTGAGCTGGCAGTAAACGGATAACAGCCAAACGGAAACCAATAACATTTAAACCACCTCCACTATGTTTAAGGCATTAAAGGCACCGTCTTTTAGCGGATACTGCACGCCATTGACTTCCTGATAAAACTCAATAGACAACAGATGCAATTGGCTGCCTATTCCCGCCGGAATTCCTGCTGGAACCAAATTCAATGAGCTCTCAGTAAGGTTAATGGGCAAATTACTGACAGGGCTATAGCTAGTCTCGAAAAGACCGGTCTCAAAATCCAGATTCACAAATGCCGAACGAAAACTCACATGGCTGGCACTTTCGGGAGTTGACAATTGCTCGCCTGCAACAAAGTCCGGAATGGCTATCGTTCCCGTGGCTGTATCCACCGAATAAGGAGCATGAAGCACTGTCTGTAATCGGGCTCTTGCATTAAAGTCAAATCCTCTTAAAAGCAGCATGCCGTCGATGGTGGCAATTCCCTTGTGAACTGCCCGCTGGCCGCGTATCGAACTGCTGTCATAATTCTTGATGTCGCTCATGAGCTTGAACATCCTGCTCGATAGCTTCGAATCCTTGGCCCTGTTTAGCAAGGGTCCAATCGAATTGCGCAATTGCTTGCCCGCTTGCACATTCATTCTAAACTCATTAATGTTCTCTCGCGTTCTGGCAAAAGCAGGATCATTCATGATTCTGCTTTTGCTCACTCCGCCTTTGGTTCGCACCATGTAACCATCGGGACTCTTGTAAAAAGTCAAACCGTCAAACGTTCCTTCTAACTTGATAATGCCTTTTAGTTTTCCCATTTTTTTTGTTTTTATGGATTTATATTGAACCAAAACTAGACTGCTTTTTTCGGACATACAAAGACTGGGTACCGTTGGGAGCGCTTCGGAAACATTTAACGGTATTGGATTGTAAGTGCTTTGTTTTTATGGTTTTTACTGTTAAAACGGAGTAGGGTTGTTTTTACCGTTTGGATCACTTTTGACCCATTACTAACTCCTGTTTGCGAATCACTTTTTTTATTTTGGAAGACGCCCCATCTGACACACCCCTAGATACCCGCAACCATCCCGCAAGATACTTGCAACAAACCGCTATAAAAACCACACACATTTAGGAAGTTGCCAAAACAAAAAAACGGTATAAATATATTTGATCCCTGAGCGATGGATACAAGGGATACCATTTTAGCTTTAGACTTACTGTGATCGGTCACCGATGATTATCCCCTTTTTATCGAAGGCTCTAATAACTTATCAACAATTGGAATAATTTGCCTTTGTATCATTTTGTATCATTTCTTGTTTAGTGGTGATCGTGCTAAAATTTAAAATGATGCCATTTGTGTTTGTTTTGCATTGTTTGTGAAAGGAGGGGGAAATTGTACGCTAAAGCATCGTTAATAAGTAAAATTTGTTTATACTCGAAGCTTCTCTAATTTTATATTCGATGTAAAATAAAAGGCTGTGTAAGCTGTTTAAAATGAAAAGAATAGTAATTTACCCAAACGATATCAGGATGCTCACCGATAAAAGTGAAAGCTATGCCCGTAAGGAAATTCAAAACTTGAAAAGAGTCCTCAACAAAGAACCGCATCAGAAAGTGACTATAAAGGAATATTGTCATTATTATGGTTTAAATCTGGAGGAAGTATTGGGAGTCTTGTCTAAATTCGACATGCAAAAAGCATCTTAATAACTGTAACAAGCCATAGCATTGTGGGTAAAAAGTAATGAAATGCGATAATGGGTGGTTCTTCCAATAAATCGATCAAGCCATAAAATGTGGTACAGATATTCGCCAAAATCGGTTCAATCTCTGTCCAATCTCGAAGTACTGCATCAGATCAATCAGTTTTAGAATGAATTGTGGTCTTGATAATCAGTATATTTAGTAATATATTTACCAATAGAAATACGAATTCCCAACCCAATATCAGCCAATGATTTTTGCCATCATCACTCATGTGCCCTATCTGTTGCAAAAAAAACAATATTTTGCCTATGCACCCTATGTGAGGGAAATGAACAGTTGGATCAGGAATGCGGATGAGGTGATTCTGGTGGCGTCAATAGCGAAGTCTGCCAAAGCCCCCATTGATGCCAGTTATAAGCACGAAAACATTGAATTGATGCCTATTGCAGGCTTTGATGTTTTAAGCCTAAAAACGATTTTGCTTTCGATTTATAAAATACCCAAAATAAGCTGGCAGATTTATAAAGCGATGCAAAAAGCCGATCACATTCATTTGCGTTGTCCTGGGAATATTGGTTTGATAGGTTGCGTTGTTCAAATACTGTTTCCTAAAAAAATAAAAACGGCCAAATATGCGGGAAATTGGGATCCCAAATCAAAGCAACCTTGGAGTTATCGTTTGCAAAAGTGGTTGCTAAGCAATACTTTTTTGACCAGAAACATGCAAGTTTTAGTCTATGGAGCGTGGGGGGACAGCTCCCCGAATGTGAAACCCTTTTTTACAGCCACTTATAAAGAAGAAGAAAAGCGACCCATAAAATCTAAAAGATTAGAGGGTACAATTAAATTTGTCTTTGCAGGAACGCTATCAAGGAGCAAAAATCCATTATATGCTATACAATTAATAGCCGTTTTGGCTAAAAGAGGATACCAAGTACATTTGGATTTGTATGGGGAAGGGATGGAACGCGAGCTTTTAGAAAAGTATATTAGGGAGCATCAATTAATGGATGCTGTCATTTTAAAAGGGAATCAGTCACAGCTTGTGCTTACAAAAGCCTATCAAGATAGTCATTTTGTGATTTTGCCTTCCGCTAGTGAGGGTTGGCCAAAAGCCGTGGCCGAAGGCATGTTCTGGGGTTGTGTACCGCTGGCGACTGCTGTTTCTTGTGTTCCTTATATGTTGGATCATGGCCGCAGAGGGGTTTTGCTTGAGATGGATTTAGAGAAAGATCAGGCACAAATGGCACTTCTTTTGGAGAATCAGGGAGATTATGAGGAGAAACAAAAAAAAGCGGTTGACTGGTCCAGAGCCTATACCCTGGATGTTTTTGAGAAAGAGATCGGAGATTTGTTGCAGTCAAACTAATTGCATTTATCTGATTTTTATAGTTTTATGCAAGGATTGAATGCGGATTATTTGATAAATTTTGTTTACTTTGATTTCGCCAAATATAGAAAAACAAGCTTTAGATGCGTATCGTACAAATTATAGATTCTCTTGAGGCGGGTGGTGCCGAGCGCATGGCAGTTAACTATGCGAATGCTCTTGTGGGCGAAATTGATTTTTCGGGATTGGTAGCCACAAGAAAAGAAGGGCTATTGCGGAATCAAGTACAAGAAGGCGTCTCTTATTTGTTTTTGAATAAAAAAAACAGCTTGGACTTAGCGGCTCTTTTTAGATTGAGGGCTTATGTTAAAAAAAATAAAATAAGGATTGTCCATGCGCATAGCAGTTCCTTTTTTATTGCGGCTTTGTTGAAATTGGTTTGCCCTTCCGTTCAGTTAATTTGGCACGATCATTATGGTAACAACGAATTTTTATTAGAGCGAACTTCTTTTGTGTTAAAAAGAACCCTACCTTTTTTTGATGGGATAATTGCAGTAAACCAAAAGTTAAGAAGTTGGTCAGAAGAATATTTGAATTTTAAAAATGCAATTTGTTTGGATAATTTCCCTTCAGATTGGAATGCGGTTTCTGAACGAACTTCTTTGAAAGGTATCGAAGGTAAGAGGATTGTTTGTCTGGCCAATTTACGAATGCAGAAAGATCATTTTTTATTGTTGAGAGTTGCCAAAAGAATGAAGGAATCGCATCCCGATTGGAGCTTTCATTTGATAGGAAAGGATTTTGGGGATGCCTATTCGGAAGAAATTAAAAGACTGCTTGTTGAATATGATTTAGAGGATTCCGTTTTCTTATACGGTTCAAGGGAAGATGTCAGTCCTATTCTTAGACAATCGACTATTGGTGTATTGACTTCAAAATCAGAAGGTTTTCCTTTGGCATTGTTGGAATATGGAAGGTGTAAAATACCTGTAGTTGTGACTCAAGTGGGCGAAATCCCCTCTCTGGTTCAGAATAATAAAAACGGTTTTATAGTTGTTGCGCAAGACGAGGAATTATTTTTTGGAGCATTGGTTCAATTAATTGAAAATGAGAAACTAAGAATTGATTTCGGAAATGCATTTTATAGGACTGTGATGGATAAATATTCAACTAAGGTTGTCATTCGACACTATTTAAATTGGTTGCAAAAGATCGCTAAATGAAAAGAGAAGAACTATACTATTTCTATTTGATATTGTTCCATATTGGGATTGGTTTTGTAATTTTTTTATTTCCCATTTTGGCAAAAGTTTATGGGTTTTCGATTCTTTTTTTAGGGAGCTATTTTATTATAAAAAAGCAAAACAAAAACCAAGAAGTGCTTTTGGTAGCAGCTTATCTGGTTGGGAGTGAGGTTTTTTTAAGGATGACTGGCGGAACCATTTCCTATGAGTTTTCTAAGTATGGAGTGATGATTTTTTTAGTTATGGGGATGTACTACAGCGGTTTTTCTAAAACAGCCGTTCCGTATTGGATTTTTTTACTGTTATTGATTCCTGGTGTCATCCTTTCGACTTTTGTATTGAATTTTGATACTAACATCCGGACCACAATTGCTTTTAATATCTCGGGACCGGTCTGTCTTGGAGTTGCTTCTATTTATACTTATAGACGGAAAATAGCATTGGAACGGATGTATGATATTCTGCTTTGTATGGGCTTGCCCATTATCAGCTGTATGGTTTATCTGGCTTTTTATACGCCTAACATTCGGGATGTATTGACCAGTACCCAGTCTAATTTTGAAACTTCGGGAGGTTATGGACCTAATCAGGTGGCTACTTTCTTAGGCTTAGGGATGTTTATCTTTTTTTCCAGAATTATATTGAATTCTAGAACGAAATTCATGGTTGTCATCAATTTAATCTTAGCAGTCAATATAAGCTATAGAGGAATGGTTACTTTTTCCCGCGGAGGGATGATCACAGGTTTATTAATGATAATGTTGTTACTGCTTTTTCTGTATTTTAAATCCAATTTAAGAGGTAAGTTGAAGTTGAATTATATCATTTCGTTGATTGCTTTGGCTCTTGTCGTAAGTTGGAGTTACACCTCGTTTCAGACCGGGGGCTTGATCAATAAGCGGTATGCGAATCAAGATGCCAAGGGAAGGGTAAAGCAAACCCAACTTTCAGGTAGAGGGGAAGTGGCAATGAATGAGATTGATCTGTTTTTAAAAAACCCTGTTTTTGGTGTAGGAGTTGCTAAGGGAGTTGAGGTTCGAAGGGCAGAAACAGGAAACGGTACTTTGTCTCATGATGAAATCACCCGGATGATGGCTGAACATGGTTCTTTGGGTATATTGGCTTTATTGATTTTGTTTTTCACGCCTTTTATTTTGTATCTCGAAAATAGTTTTAACCTGTTTTTATTGTGCTTTGTAGCCTTTTGGTTTTTAACCATTAATCATGCCGCCATGCGAACTGCTGTTCCGGCATTTGTATATTCTCTTTCATTACTTAATGTTCAATTGAGTAAATCTAAAAGGCAGAATGAAGTATCGTGATTTATTTATCATTATGCCATTTTTGTTGTTTTTTGTGTTTTGTTTTTGATATTGTTTTGGGTTAATAGTTGTCATTTAACAGAATATTCTGTTTTTGATGGATTATATTTTATTTGGCCGATGGATTGTTTTAACTTAACCTAGGCTAGAATTTAGATAGAGTCAAAATTCCCAAACTAATGGATACCAATGCCAAAATAATATCGAATAGCAAAATGTATTTTGAAATTGCTGAGCGAAGAATCCTTCTTCGTCTTTTTGATGTTATTTTTGTTTTTCTAAGTTTATATTTTGTTCAAAGTCAGTTTGAAATCAGTTATTTAGAGTTCTCTGTCAGTAATTTTTACTGGACAGTGGTTTTGGGAGTATATCTTCTTTTCTTTGGTTCGATTTTCGAAATGTATAATCTTCAGGTCGCCAGTAATGAATTTCAAGTTTTGAAAAGTACCGTGCTTACTGTTTCTACGACCGTTTTAGTATACCTGCTGACGCCTATTTTTTCTCCCACCTTGCCTACAAACAGAATTCAAATCCTTCTATTTTATGGAATTGTTTTAATCAGTCTTGTTTTATGGAGGCTGTTTTATGTTCGGTTTTTAGCTAGCAATCGATTTGTTCAGAATGTGGTTTTGATTTGTGAAAAGGAACAACTGCGAGAGTTGATTTTGGGTTTGGAGAATATTGACCCTCATTATAAAATAATTGCCTATGTGAGCGTAGATCCTATTGAGGATTTTGTGAATCTCGATTATGTACAACAGATAGAGAAAAACAACTTAGCTTCTTTTGTTGAGAAATATAGCGTTTCAGAAGTGGTAGTTGCTTCTCAAAAAACAGAGGGTATTACTTCTGAATTATATCAACAATTGCTACAACTATTAGAATCAGGCAGAAGCATTCGGGAGTATACCCAAGTGTATGAAAGTAAAACCCATCGTATTCCGATGCAGTATATGGCAAGAGATTTTTATCGTTATTTTCCTTTCAGTAGAAGTAATAGCAATAAATTGTATTTGTCTATAGTGCGTTTTTTTGAGGTACTTTTGTCTATAATTGGGATTCTTCTGGGATTCGTATTATTACCTCTGGTTCTTTTAGGGAATTGTATCGGAAACAGAGGCACTTTGATGTATAAACAGGAGCGTGTTGGTAAAGATGGAACCGTTTTTAATATCTATAAACTGCGTACTATGATTCAGGATGCGGAGTCTAATGGCGCTGTTTTTACTGTAGCTAATGATGTTCGGGTTACTCGATTTGGGAGCTTTTTAAGAAAGACCAGGATTGATGAGTTTCCTCAATTTTACAATATACTGAAAGGAGATATGGCTATCATAGGCCCTAGGCCAGAGCGCCCTTACTTTGTCAATGAAATTGCAGAATTGATGCCTTTTTATGAAACCAGACATGTGATTAAACCGGGTCTTAGCGGTTGGGCACAAGTCAACTATTCGTATGGGGAAAGCATTCAAGACAGCTTGATAAAGTTGCAATATGATCTCTATTATATCAAGCACAGAAGCGTATATTTAGACCTGAATATTAGCCTTAGAACTATAACTACAGTATTGTTTTATAGAGGACAATAAGCTTTTAAGAATTTCTAAAAAGAAACAGCTTATCAGCTGTTTAAATAATTATCGGAATCTTTTTTTTGTTTTTTAAGGCTAGCTTGATTAAGAGTATGGCACTTGTAACAATCAACGGAAGTACAATTAATAAATGAGCCTTGTTGATTAGTACAATCAAATAAACTAATAAAGCAAGCAAGTTAAAAACAGACAGTTTATAAATCCATTTCTTGTTTTCCATTTGGTAAAAATAAAGAAGAATAAGTAGAACAGGATTAAATAATAAGATGTTATAATTGTAAGCTAGTTCCTGATGACTTGAATAGAAGCCCACAAATAAAAAGAATAATCCCAATAATCCCATTGCTAAAAAGAACAATTGATTTCCGATTTTTTTATTTGCCAGGAGTAGTAATCCCAGAAAAAGGATGTAAGTGTAGTAGTTATTCCACCAGGAAGTTGGTGGTGTTTTATTGAATTCTAAAATGGTTTTATTTTCTTTAACCAGCGGAATTTGATTGAACTGGATTGTCTTTAAACTTTTATGCAATTCTAAGGGTAGAAAAATTTGAGTGCCTAATTCATCCACTTTTTTTCCAAAAATGATACTCGTTCCTAATTTCTCATAAAAATGATGGTCAAAATAAGGATATAATATGGTTCTATAGGTAAGGTCAGTATCAGTGTTTTTTACGATAGCAACCGTGTCTAATGTTTTGTTGATGATGTCCACGACCATCGAGGTACAGTTTTTATCAATAAACTTGTAAGTATAATGGCTGTCGCCCGAGGTCAAAGAGGCGTGTAGATTATCAAATAGCTTTTGTTTTAGCTTTTCGGGAATGTTTAACACCTGCTCATAAACTGATCTTTTTTCATAGGTATATTCCTTGATAAAGTCAGTATAGGAATGGGCTACCGCAAAATATTGTAAGTCTCCTTTTGTAAATTTCATTACAAAATTAGGAGTGTTAAAATCGAAAGCACCGTAGTTGTACACCACATCTATAAACTGCTCCGGGTCGCTAATGCGAATGGCTGTATGGCCAAACATGGAATAGGATTCATTACCAGTTCCACAGGTCAAAACACTCACAAGGGCACTTTTTGACAATAGAGGAGTTTGTCCGTAACTATTATTTGTAATTATTGTTAGTAAAACAATTAGGAATGAAATTTTTTTTAAAAGCGATAAATTCATTGTCATCATAATTTAATTGCTAAAAGAGAGAAGATTTATTTTGAACACATCAAATGCAAAATGGTGTTTTTGCGGTTAAAAATGATTCAAGTGAAAGACATCTTTTTATAAATCCCTTCGGCTGTTTACATTTAGTCTTTGCTGGAATCTCCTTGTAATTTTTATCAAAAATATAATTTTTTAATGAGCTTGGGCTCTGCTTTGGTTAAATAAATAGAAATGAGTAAAAGACTGTTAACAATCTCTATCAAAAAACCAGCATCACAACCACTTATTGTATTAAATTTGTCAGCTTAGACGATAAATCAATTTACTATGAACATAAAGAAACACATCCCCAATACCATCACATTATTAAATCTTTTTTGTGGCTGTATAGCGGCCGTTTTTGTGGCTCAGCTTAATTTTGAATTGGCTTTCTATTTTGTTTGTTTGGGAATTTTTCTTGATTTTTTTGACGGTTTTTTTGCGCGTCTCTTCAAGGTTTCCAGTCCATTAGGCTTACAGTTGGATTCGTTGGCTGATATGGTTACCAGCGGATTGGTTCCGGGTTATGTGATGTTTTCGATGATGGAATCGGCTTCTAATTCAAATCCCTATTTCTCGTTTTTAGGATTCATCATAACCATGGGGTCTTGTTATCGTTTGGCTAATTTTAATATCGATACCCGCCAGACGGATTCTTTTATAGGCTTGCCTACACCCGCTAACGCCTTGTTTATTTTGAGTTTGCCATTGGTTTTAAAATATTCAGATTCCTTATTGATGCTGGAAATATTGACTAATAATTGGATTCTTTTAGGAATTAGTTTGTTTAGCGCTTATATTCTAAATGCCGAGATTCCATTGTTTTCTTTGAAAATTAAAAAATTCAGCATTAAGGAAAATACACTTCAAATTGGTTTCTTGTTGTTGTCGTTTCTACTGCTTTTATTCTTACAGTATTTAGCCATTCCATTGATTATTATCGTTTATGTATTGCTGTCTGTATTGAATAATACATTCTCTAAAAAGTAGTTTTTGCTAGATGAGAAAAAAAATAGTAAGGAGAAAAACGGCTGTAGCTCGTAAACCGAGAAAGAAAAACAGTGGTTTCTCAAAAAAGCTAGTCAATTTCTCTTTAATTTCCCTTGTATTCTTGCTCTTTTTTGGCTTGGTTTATCACTATCGTGATGGTTTGGCTTATTATTTTAGCTTCAAATCCGATAAGGTTTTATCTGATTCAGCCGAAGAGAAACGTATTTCGGATGTTCGGAATTTTCAGGTATTGGAAAAAAAAGGAACTAAGGCTGTTGGTTTAGATGTTTCGGAATATCAGGGAGAAGTTAACTGGTCAGCGGTTGATTCTTTAGAAAATAAATATCCGATAGACTTTGTATTTGTACGTGCCACAGTAGGAAATGACCGATTGGACAGGAAGTTTAAGGAAAATTGGCTTGGAGCCAAAAAGCAACAACTCATCAGGGGAGCGTATCATTACTACCGTCCCAATGAAAATTCCCTAGAACAGGCAGAACTTTTTATTAAAACCGTTTCTTTGCAAAAAGGGGATTTACCGCCGGTTTTGGATATTGAAAAATTGCCTGAGAATCAATCTATAGAACGATTAAAGCTAGGCTTGAGGCGCTGGCTTCAAGCTGTAGAAGCTCATTATAAGGTAAAGCCTATTATTTATACGGGAGAAAGTTATTATGATGATTTTTTGAAAGATGAGTTTAGCGATTATCTTTTTTGGATAGCTAATTATAATTTTTACCGAGAGAAAATGGACGAAGATTGGCTCTTTTGGCAATTTACTGAAAAAGCTTCTGTATCAGGAATTAAAGGAAATGTAGATGTCAATATTTATAATGGAGATTTGCAGCAATTGCAGTTCATTACATTGGAATAGTTTTTAGAAGACCGAAATAGCTAGCAAAAAAAACAGATTTCAGATTAGATGTTAATACACTTTATCTGAAATCTGCTTTAATTTATTTATTTTCTGCGACCTGAATTCTGCTTTTGAAATATAAATTAAAACTCCAGTTTCTTTTTCCTCAATTCAAAATTTTGTCCTAGATAAACGCGGCGTACCATTTCGTCTTCTACTAATTCCTCAGGAATTCCAGCTTTCAGGATTCCTCCTTCAAACATCAGGTAGGTTTTATCGGTGATGGCTAAAGTTTCCTGAACATTGTGATCTGTAATCAGGATCCCGATGTTTTTGTTCTTTAATTGAGCCACAATTCTTTGAATATCTTCAACGGCTACGGGGTCAACTCCGGCAAAAGGTTCATCAAGCAAGATAAATTTTGGGTCGGTAGCTAAACAGCGTGCAATTTCGGTACGGCGGCGTTCTCCACCTGATAGTAAATCCCCGCGATTGGTACGAATGTGTTCCAAGCTGAATTCGGCAATGAGGTTTTCCATTTTAGCTACTTGTTCTTCTTTTGAAAGCTTAGTCAGCTGTAATACGCTTAATATATTGTCTTCGATGCTTAGTTTTCTAAAAACAGAAGCTTCTTGTGCCAGATAACCAATGCCTTGTTGCGCTCTTTTGTACATTGGGTAATCGGTAATATTCAAGTCATCAAGATAGATGTTTCCTGAATTGGGTTTTACCAAGCCTACAATCATATAAAAGGAAGTCGTTTTTCCTGCACCATTAGGACCAAGAAGACCTACGATCTCACCTTGGTTTACTTCGACTGAAATCCCTTTTACTACGCTGCGCCCTTTGTATGTCTTTATTAAATTTTCGGCTCTTAATATCATATGATTGGGTTTAACCGTTTTATTCGTTTAACGGTGTATTTGTTTATTTGTTAAGCGATTAATCGGGTCAAATAAACGAATAAACAATTAAACGATCTTGTTTCTTAACAATTATTTGGTATCACTTTCTTCGAGTGCTTCCCAGAATTCGTAAGCTCTTCTTAAATGGGGAACTACAATAGTTCCTCCTACTAGGGTGGCGATTCCCATGGCTTCCATCATTTCCTCTTTAGTAACGCCTTCTTTGTGACTGGTTTCTAAATGGTATTTTACACAGTCGTCACAACGTAAAACAGCTGAAGCGACTAGTCCTAATAGCTCTTTTGTTTTAACATCAAGGGCGCCGGCCGCATAGGCATTGGTGTCCAGATTAAAAATTCGCTTTACAATTTTATTGTTATCAGCCAGTAATTTTTCGTTCATTCGAGAACGATATTCATTGAATTCTTCGATTATTGTAGCCATTTAATTTTTCTGATTTTTAGCGACAAATACCGAAATAAAGATACTTGCCTCATAGATTAATAACATTGGGATTGCAACTATAGTCTGGCTCACAACGTCTGGTGGAGTGACTATGGCTGCTATGATTAGTACCAATACAATTGCATATTTTCTGTATTTTCTTAAAAATTCGGGAGTAACCAGTCCTAGTTTGGTCAAGAAATAGATGATGATGGGTAATTCAAAAAATAAACCGCTAGCCAGTACGGATGTTTTTACCATACCAATATAGGATTCTAAGGTAAATTGATTTTTTACAATATCACTAACTGTAAAGGTTGCTACGAAATTTACTGACATTGGGATAACTACAAAATAGCCAAATAGTACACCTAAGAAGAAAAGTAAAGAAGAGAAAAAGATAAAAACTTTAGCATTTTTTTTCTCTTGTGTGTAAAGTGCGGGACTAATGAATTTCCAAATTTCCCATAGAATATAAGGGAAACTCAAAATAAAACCAGCGAGTATACAAATCCAAATAAAGACATTAACCTGTCCTTCCATCAGGGTGTTTTGAATGATAAATGGCATTTCGGTTATACAAATGCTTTCTGCAAAACCAAGAGAATGGGATAGTTCACAAAAAAAGACGTAGGTAAAAAAGGTGGGTCTAGTAGGTCCAAAAATGATGGTGTCAAATAAGTAATCACTGATGAAATAAGTGACTACAGCCATTATTATTATTGCAATTGTGCTTCGAACCAGCAACCATCTTAAATCTTCAAGATGATCCAGAAACGACATTTCGTTTAGGTTTTTCTTTGCCATTATACTATTCCTTCTTTTAAAATGTCATGTAAGTGTAAAACGCCTTTGTATTCGCCATTGTCTACGACAATTAATTGGGTGATAGAGAAATCTTCTAAAATATTTAATGCATCCACTACCATTGCTGTGGATTGAATTAGTTTTGGATTTTTGGTCATGATGTCTTTTGCAGTCAAATCGGCAAAAGAATCTCTTTCGTTTAGCATTCTTCTAATGTCACCGTCGGTGATGATTCCGACTACTTTTTCCTGATTTACTACTGCTGTTACGCCGAGTCTTTTTTCTGAAATTTCAAAAATCACTTTTTTTATAGCGCTATCAGGAGAAACCATCGGTTTCAAAGTGTGTTCTAGCATGTCTTTTACCTTAAGTAAAAGTTTCTTACCGAGAGCACCTCCGGGATGGTATATGGCAAAATCTTCTGCTTTGAAATCACGCATTTCCATCAGGCAAACTGCAAGAGCGTCTCCCATAACTAATTGGGCTGTGGTACTGTTTGTAGGAGCTAAATTATTAGGACAAGCTTCTGTTTCTACGGTGGTGTTCAGAACAAAGTCAGAACCCTTGGCAAGAAAAGAAGTCATGTTTCCAGTGATGGCAATTAAAGTGTTACCAAAACGTTTTAAAAGCGGTACTAGAACTTTTATTTCCGGGCTGTTTCCGCTTTTTGAGATGCATATAATAATATCGTCAGCCTGAACCATTCCTAAGTCTCCGTGAATTGCTTCGGAAGCATGAAGGAACATAGAGGGAGTGCCTGTTGAGTTGAATGTGGCAACCATTTTTTGGGCTATGATAGCGCTTTTTCCAATGCCAGTTACAATTAATCGTCCCTTAGAATTGTAGATTGCCTGTGTTGCATCTGAAAAATTTTCATCCAACAGATTCTGGAGGTTTGTAATCGATTCACTTTCAGATAAAATGGTTTTTTTGGCAATCGCCAATATATTTTCTTTTGAAATCAAAACAGAAATATTTTAAATTTGTATGTGTAAAAGAATTTTGTATCTTTATATGATGCAAATTTATACAAAATACCACATAATCAAGAATGAATTCAAACGAAATTGATATCCACAAAGAATTAAAAAAATATTTTGGCTTTAGCCAATTTAAGGGGTTGCAAGAACAGGTTATTAAAAGTATTCTTAACAAACAAAATACATTTGTTATTATGCCAACAGGTGGCGGAAAGTCACTTTGTTACCAATTGCCCGCTTTAATTCAGGAAGGGACTGCTATCGTAGTTTCGCCTTTAATCGCTTTAATGAAAAACCAGGTGGATGCCATAAGAAGTTTGTCTTCGGAAAATGGAATTGCACATGTTTTAAATTCTTCCCTTACAAAAACAGAAATTGCACAGGTCAAAAAGGATATTAGTTCCGGTTTGACTAAATTGTTATATGTTGCTCCAGAGTCTTTGATTAAAGAAGAGAATGTTCTTTTTTTGAAAAGTGTAACAGTTTCGTTTGTGGCTATAGATGAGGCACATTGCATCTCAGAGTGGGGACATGATTTTAGGCCTGAGTATAGAAACTTGAAGCATATTATAAAGCAGTTAGGTGATGATGTGCCTATTATAGGTCTTACTGCAACGGCTACCCCAAAAGTTCAAGAGGATATTTTAAAGAATCTGGACATGTCTGATGCCACTACTTTTAAAGCATCATTTAATAGACCTAATCTGTATTACGAAGTACGTACAAAAACCAAAAATATAGAAGCGGATATCATTCGTTTTATAAGACAACACAAAGGGAAGTCCGGAATTATTTACTGTTTGAGCCGTAAAAAAGTGGAGGCTATTGCCGAGGTCTTGCAGGTAAATGGAATAAGTGCCGTGCCTTATCATGCCGGATTAGATGCTAAAACCAGAGCCAAGCATCAGGATATGTTTTTGATGGAAGATGTGGATGTAGTTGTGGCAACCATTGCTTTTGGGATGGGAATAGACAAGCCGGATGTGCGTTTTGTGATTCACCATGATATTCCTAAATCATTAGAAAGTTATTATCAGGAAACAGGTCGTGCCGGTCGTGATGGTGGTGAAGGACATTGTTTAGCCTATTATTCGTATAAAGATGTAGAGAAACTGGAGAAATTCATGTCCGGTAAACCAGTTGCTGAACAAGAGATAGGTTTTGCTTTATTGCAGGAAGTAGTAGCTTATGCTGAGACCTCCATGTCTCGAAGAAAATTTCTACTGCATTATTTCGGAGAAGAATTTGACAGCGAAACAGGCGAAGGAGCAGATATGGATGACAATGTCAGAAATCCGAAGACAAAAATTGAAGCCAAGGATCAAGTCCTTAAATTGTTAGAAGTAGTAAGAGATACCAAGCATTTATACAAATCCAAAGAGATCGTTTTCACTTTAACAGGACGTGTTAATGCAGTTATAAAAGCACATAGAACGGACTCTCAATCTTTTTTTGGGTCTGGTGCTAATCATGATGAGAAATACTGGATGGCATTGCTTAGACAAGTACTTGTGGCGGGTTATTTATCTAAGGATATAGAAACTTATGGGATTGTAAAGATTACTAAAGCTGGTTTGGATTTTATAAAAAAACCGGTCTCTTTTATGATGTCAGAAGATCATGAATACAATGAAAGCGAAGATGAAGCTATTGTAACTGCAGCCAAATCAACGGGAACTGCTGATGAAGTATTGATGGGCATGTTGCGAGATTTGCGTAAAAAAGTAGCTAAGAAATTAGGAGTTCCGCCTTTTGTGGTTTTTCAAGATCCGTCTCTGGAAGATATGGCACTTAAATATCCAATTTCATTGGAAGAGCTAATCAATATTCATGGAGTAGGTGAAGGAAAGGCAAAAAAATACGGTAGAGATTTTATAGATTTAATTAGTCATTATGTAGCTGATAATGATATTATCCGTCCGGATGATTTGGTCGTAAAATCCACCGGAGTCAACTCAGTAAATAAACTCTATATTATTCAAAATATTGACAGAAAACTGTCTTTGGACGATATCGCTAAAGCAAAAGGCTTGACCATGGATAGTTTAATCAAAGAAATGGAACAAATTGTTTATGCAGGAACAAAGTTGAACATAAAATATTGGATTGACGATATGCTTGACGAAGATCAGCAAGAAGAAATTCATGACTATTTTATGGAGTCCACAACCGATAAAATCGAGGAAGCTTTAAAGGAATTTGAAGGCGATTATGATATTGATGAATTGCGCCTGATGCGAATTAAATTTATCAGTGAAGTAGCGAATTAGTATACGATTTACAGATTTTAGAAAGCAGAATTCAGATTGAGGTGTTAAAGACTTAATCTGAATTCTTTTTTTTGCTATCTGTAATCTGCTTTGTGTTTTCTGAAAATTAGGAACTGAAAACTATTCAAATAAGACGCCGCGATGGGGTTTTAAAGCATCACGAACTTGAAGCATGTTTTCGTCGTTTACTACCATATAGGCAATAGCATGCATTTCGCTATAGATTTCAAAACCAGTAATATTCAAAAGTAATTTTTCGGCTGTAATGTATTCTTTTAAGTGAATCTCATGATGCTCGGCTGTTTTTGCTGAAGTTGGGCCACGAAAATCCCAAATTAATTTTATTTGTCTGGACATTTTATCAGAGTTAATTGTTTTTAACAGCCTAACTATTTAGTCGTTAAATCGGTTGTTTTGTTTTCAGTTTGTAAATGTACAAATAGTTTGTAATTCTTTTGAATGCTTATCTTAAGTAAAGTTCACTTCAAAATACTATTTTTGCACGATGATTTTGTTTTTCGAATTATTGACTAGCAAAATCAACAAATAAACAATATCTAATGCCTCAAGAACTCCTCTTACAAGTATCTCCGGAAATAGCTGCAAACGAATTGTTGCTGAAAGATTATATTGGTAAACAAATTAAGGTTTCCCCAAAAGAAATTCAGCATGTTTCCATATTAAAGCGCTCGATTGATGCCCGCCAAAAAGCAATAAAAATCAATCTGAAAGTGTCGGTTTATTTCAATAATGAACCATTTCAGGAAACAAAATTGCAACTTCCTGAATATAAAAATGTAGCAACTGCCCAAGAGGTTATTGTGGTTGGCGCTGGTCCTGCTGGGCTTTTTGCCGCTTTGCAATTAATTGAATTGGGTTTAAAGCCTATCTTGATAGAAAGAGGGAAAGATGTTCGCGGTCGTCGTCGGGATCTAAAAGCCATCAATGTAGATCATGTGGTTAATGAGGATTCTAATTATTGTTTTGGAGAAGGCGGAGCCGGAACCTATTCAGATGGGAAATTATACACTCGTTCTAAAAAAAGAGGAGATGTAACCCGAATTTTAGAATTGTTTGTTGCTTATGGTGCTACTCCAGATATTTTAGTGGATGCTCATCCGCACATTGGAACTAATAAGTTGCCTCAAATTATTCAAGATATACGAGAAAAAATCATCGAATGCGGAGGGCAGGTATTGTTTGAAACCCGTGTCACTGATATTTTGGTAAAAAATAATGAAGTTCAAGGTGTGGTAACTCAAAAAGGAGAATCTATTTTGGCTAACAAAATGATTTTGGCTACAGGGCATTCTGCCCGTGATATTTTTGAGTTATTGGATAGAAAGAAAATATTTATTGAGGCAAAATCTTTTGCTTTAGGAGTAAGAGCAGAGCATCCGCAATCTTTAATAGACAGTATTCAGTATAGCAGTGATTATCGTGGTGAATTCTTGCCGCCCGCTCCTTATAGTATTGTAAAGCAAGTGGGGGGTAGAGGAATGTATTCTTTCTGTATGTGTCCGGGAGGTGTGATTGCACCCTGCGCAACGAGTCCCGGCGAAGTGGTAACTAACGGTTGGTCACCTTCAAAAAGGGATCAGGCCACGGCTAATTCTGGGATTGTCATCGAATTAAAGTTAGAAGATTTTAAGCCTTTTGCAAAATTTGGCGCCTTGGCAGGAATGGAATTCCAAAAAAGTATCGAACAAAAGGCATGGAATTTGGCAGGACAAACTCAAAAAGTCCCAGCCCAACGCATGATTGATTTTACAAAAAATAAAGTTTCTTCCGAAATCCCAAAGACCTCTTATGTTCCTGGAACTGCTTCGGTCGAGATGGGACAGGTTTTTCCGGGCTTTTTGACCCAAATATTGCGAGAAGGCTTTTCTGAGTTTGGGAAATCGATGAAAGGGTATTTGACGAATGAGGCCATACTTCATGCACCTGAATCCAGAACTTCCTCACCGGTGCGTATTCCGAGAGATCCATTTACATACGAACATTTGCAAATAAAAGGTTTGTATCCTTGTGGTGAAGGCGCGGGTTATGCCGGTGGAATTATTTCGGCAGCGATTGATGGGGAGAAATGTGCCTTAAAAATTGGCGAGAGTTTGAATAAAAAAACCTCGAATAATAGTTAGTCGAGGTTTTAAAATCATTTTTTGTTTTTCAATCGGTCTTTGAACAGTTTTTCAAATTTCTCTATTTTGGGTTGAATGACCATCCTGCAATAGGGCTGATTTTTATTGTTTTCATAATAGTTTTGATGATAATCTTCGGCTTTATAAAAGTTTTTGAATGGTTCCAATGCTGTCACTATAGGATCTTGGTATATTTTTGCTTTGTTCAAAGCGTTTATAATATTTTGCGCCGCTAGTTTTTGTTCTTCGTTTTTGTAGAAAATAACAGAGCGGTATTGGGTGCCCACATCCGCGCCTTGTCGGTTGAGTGTCGTAGGATCGTGAACGGTAAAGAAAACTTTGAATATTTCATCTAAGTTAGTGATCGTTTTGTCATAGGTTATTTGAACCACTTCTGCATATCCCGTTTTGCCCGAAGAAACCTCTTGGTAGCTTGGATTGGCATTTTTTCCTCCTGAAAAACCAGATATTACTGATTTAACTCCGTTTAAGTTTTCATAAACAGCTTCAACGCACCAGTAACATCCGCCGCCTAGGGTGATTGTTTCCAAATTGGATTTTTTTGCAGTTTTGTTATTTTGTCCAATTAGACTAGCAGTTAGAAACAGGCTTAATAAAATTAATTTTTTCATAGTTATTTAGTATCAGGTATAAAATCAAGAGCGATGGAATTCATGCAGTATCTTTTTCCGGTAGGAGTAGGACCATCGTCAAAAAGGTGTCCAAGATGTCCTCCACATCTGCCGCAAAGTGCTTCGATTCGTTCCATTCCTAGTGAATTATCATTTTTATAGACTACGCTATTTTTATTGTCCTGTTCAAAAAAGCTAGGCCAACCGCAATTGCTGGCAAATTTAGCTCCGGATCGAAATAATTTATTACCACAAGCAGTACAGTAATAAGTTCCTTTTTCATCGGTATTCCAGTATTTCCCTGTAAAAGGTCTTTCGGTGTCGGCATGGCGCATTACTTCATAGACATCTTCGGTTAATACTTTTTTCCATTCGGCATCGGTCAAATTCAGTTTTGTAGTATCTGTGTTTGAATAATAGGGGTTTTCCGGTTTGCTGATTTTATTTTCCATGATAGTATGTTTTTGAGATTGGTAGTGTTTGTTTGCTGTTTGTCCACAAGCAGTAAATGTCAATAAGGGAAGCAAAAACAGAAGGTTTAAAAATGAAGTTGTTTTCATAGGGTAAAGATCTTTGGTGATTGTATATTACAAAGTTAAGTTGCTAAATTGTTATTCAATGTTGTTTATTTTACAATTTAACAGCTCTTTGTGCAAGTTTTAACTATTGTTAATTACGATAAAAAACGATTTTTGGTTTTTAAGTTCTGGCGTTTATAGTAATAGTAATAAAACGATAAAGCAGTGATGGTGTTTTTTCTTACGAATATTGGTTTAAACTAAACAAATAGAAAGAGAATGTTAAAGCCCCTGTCAATGATTATCTTTTTTGTATTTTTGTGTTGCTAAAAAATGATATGATAGAAGAAAACGTAATATTAGTCAACCAAGCCGATGAGCAAATTGGTTTGATGCCTAAATTAGAGGCGCACGAAAAGGCAGTTTTACACCGTGCTTTTTCGGTTTTTGTTTTGAATAATAAAAATGAAATCATGTTGCAGCAGCGTGCTCATCACAAATACCATTCTCCATTATTATGGACCAATACATGTTGCAGCCATCAAAGAGAAGGAGAGACGAATATTCAAGCAGGAAATCGTCGACTATTTGAAGAAATGGGTTTCAATACAGAACTTAAGGAATTGTTTCATTTTATATACAAAGCACCCTTTGATAATGGTTTGACAGAACATGAGCTTGATCACGTAATGATCGGGTATTATAATGAAAATCCGATAATAAATAAGGATGAAGTCGAAAGTTGGAAATGGATGGCTATTGACGAGGTTAAAAAAGATATGGAAGTACATCCAGAAATTTATACGGTATGGTTTAAAATAATTTTCGACGAATTTTATCATTTTTTGGAAGACCATAAAATTTAGGACATACAATCCTAGATATAGAATCTTAAACCCTAAATTTCAACATGAAAGTAACCATAAGTAGAAAGGCACATTTTAATGCGGCTCACCGATTGTATCGCAAGGATTGGACTTTTGAGCAAAATGATGCTGTTTTTGGCAAATGCAACAATCCTAATTTTCATGGACACAATTATGAGTTGATTGTGAGTGTTACGGGTCAAGTGAATCAGGAAACTGGATTTGTTATAGATGTCAAGATTTTATCCGATATTATAAAGGAAGAAGTTGAGAGTCAATTTGACCATAAAAACCTGAATTTGGATGTTCCTGAATTTGAAAATCTAAATCCAACAGCAGAAAATATTGTAGTGGTGATTTGGAATAAAATCCGAAAAAGAATTAAGTCAGAGTTTGATTTAGAAGTAGTTCTCTATGAAACGCCTCGTAATTTTGTAACCTATAAAGGAGAATAATGGCATTAAAGGTAGGTGATAGAGTCCCTGATTTTTTGGCTAAAGATGCTAAAGGGGATGATTTTGACAGTAGAGAGCTAATAGGAAAAAAACCTTTGGTTATTTATTTTTATCCAAAAGACAATACACCAGGTTGTACTGCTGAGGCTTGTGGTTTTCGCGATCAATATGAGGATTTCAAAGATTTAGGTGCCGAAGTTATCGGTATTAGCAGCGATAGTGTCGATTCTCATCAAAATTTTGCTAAACAGTATAAGTTGCCTTTTATATTATTGTCTGATAATGATAAAAACATCAGAAAGCTTTTTGGAGTACCGTCAAATATATTTGGACTACTTCCTGGACGAGTTACTTATGTCATAGATAGAGGTGGGGTTGTGAAAATGATCTTTGATAGTATGATGGCTGCAAAGCACATATCAAAGGCTTTAGAAATGATTAGAGAAATTAGTGAAGGTCGTGCGAAATAATTTGAATTGGTTTTAACGGAACGTTTTTTTTGGTTCGAAAAACGTCATTATTAGAAAATTAGATTTAATAGTCGTTAATAGAAAGATTATGTGTACTTTTGCAGACGCAAATTAAAATTAAAGAAAAATGGCAAACGTTAAGAATTTAAAAAAAGACATCAACTACGTTTTAGGAGATATTATTGAAGCAGTTTATTTGTTTGAAATTTCTACAACTGGGAAACCTACAACAGAAACTAATGATTTAATAGATGAAGCTATTGCTGCTTTTGATGTTTTGATCGCAAAAGTGAACGCTAAAAACGTTGAAAACAAAAAAGCGCACTTCAAACAAATTAATGCTGAATTGGAACAAACTGCTAATCAATTGATTGCTAAAATCAACGAATTGTAGTCTTAAAAAAGGATAAAAAAGGGCGAATTTATTTTGGATAATTAAAAAACCGCTGTATATTTGCACCCGAAATGAGACGCCAGCGTAGCTCAGTTGGCTAGAGCAGCTGATTTGTAATCAGCAGGTCGTGGGTTCGAGTCCCTCCGCCGGCTCATCGTAAAACCATCTAACTTTTGTTAGGTGGTTTTTTTATTATATGCTAGTTTGATGATTTTTGGGAATCCAAAGCTCAAAAGTTAAAGTCGTAGCATTTCACGATTGTGTGATACCTTATGTATATTTAGTTTTGAAAAAGTTAAAGTCGTAGCATGTACTTGCTATTCGCTAGAATCTTCGTGTCCGCAAGCGGGACTGGAAGGATTTCGGCTTCTATCAGGGCTAGGTTAGGTGTTTGATATCTATTTTTAGAGGCATAAAGAAGAATTTTGGTTATTTTTTATGGTCAAAGTGCCTCTTTTTCATAAAAAGAGTTTTAAAGTTTAAGATGCTACAATTTCAAGACACACGTTTTCAGTTGGTTAAAAAAAAGTTTTAAAAAGGGTAAAAAATACTTGTTCAAAAGTATTGTTTAAGCGAATAAAGGTGGTACTTTTGCACCCGCAACAGCGACAAAGTTCATTAAGATATTGCTAGTTATTATTTGATTTAGGGATTAAGGTTTCTAAAATAAAAATCAAAAAAAACTTGTGAGATTTGAATTGGCTTGTTACATTTGCACCCCGCAAAATATGCAAAGTTCCTTGAGAGATTGGTAAGAAAGATTAAAGAAAAGAGGTTTGAAACTTCGAAAAAAAACTTTAAATTTTTCTTGCGAGATTAAAAAGAAGTTGTACTTTTGCACCCGCTTCGAGAAACACACTTAGTGAGTTATACGAGACGAAAAAAAAGATAAGACACGTTCCTAGACATATTGAATTGACAGCCGTTTTAAGAGAGATCTTAAAACAAAAGAATAAGAGTAATAGAATCGATAGATTATAATAAAACCACTAGATCTTCAGTCAAACATAAATAGAATCAAAGTAATTTGATTCGCATAATATACGATGAAGAGTTTGATCCTGGCTCAGGATGAACGCTAGCGGCAGGCTTAACACATGCAAGTCGAGGGGTATTGGTTTTCGAACCAAGAGACCGGCGCACGGGTGCGTAACGCGTATGCAATCTACCTTTCACAGAGGGATAGCCCAGAGAAATTTGGATTAATACCTCATAGTATACTGAGTTGGCATCAACTTAGTATTAAAGTCACAACGGTGAAAGATGAGCATGCGTCCCATTAGCTAGTTGGTAAGGTAACGGCTTACCAAGGCTACGATGGGTAGGGGTCCTGAGAGGGAGATCCCCCACACTGGTACTGAGACACGGACCAGACTCCTACGGGAGGCAGCAGTGAGGAATATTGGACAATGGGCGCAAGCCTGATCCAGCCATGCCGCGTGCAGGATGACGGTCCTATGGATTGTAAACTGCTTTTATACGAGAAGAAACACTGGTTCGTGAACCAGCTTGACGGTATCGTAAGAATAAGGATCGGCTAACTCCGTGCCAGCAGCCGCGGTAATACGGAGGATCCAAGCGTTATCCGGAATCATTGGGTTTAAAGGGTCCGTAGGCGGTTTAGTAAGTCAGTGGTGAAAGCCCATCGCTCAACGGTGGAACGGCCATTGATACTGCTAAACTTGAATTATTAGGAAGTAACTAGAATATGTAGTGTAGCGGTGAAATGCTTAGAGATTACATGGAATACCAATTGCGAAGGCAGGTTACTACTAATTGATTGACGCTGATGGACGAAAGCGTGGGTAGCGAACAGGATTAGATACCCTGGTAGTCCACGCCGTAAACGATGGATACTAGCTGTTGGGGGCAACTTCAGTGGCTAAGCGAAAGTGATAAGTATCCCACCTGGGGAGTACGTTCGCAAGAATGAAACTCAAAGGAATTGACGGGGGCCCGCACAAGCGGTGGAGCATGTGGTTTAATTCGATGATACGCGAGGAACCTTACCAAGGCTTAAATGTAGATTGACCGGTTTGGAAACAGACTTTTCGCAAGACAATTTACAAGGTGCTGCATGGTTGTCGTCAGCTCGTGCCGTGAGGTGTCAGGTTAAGTCCTATAACGAGCGCAACCCCTGTTGTTAGTTGCCAGCGAGTCATGTCGGGAACTCTAACAAGACTGCCAGTGTAAACTGTGAGGAAGGTGGGGATGACGTCAAATCATCACGGCCCTTACGCCTTGGGCTACACACGTGCTACAATGGCCGGTACAGAGAGCAGCCACTGGGCGACCAGGAGCGAATCTATAAAACCGGTCACAGTTCGGATCGGAGTCTGCAACTCGACTCCGTGAAGCTGGAATCGCTAGTAATCGGATATCAGCCATGATCCGGTGAATACGTTCCCGGGCCTTGTACACACCGCCCGTCAAGCCATGGAAGCTGGGGGTGCCTGAAGTCGGTGACCGCAAGGAGCTGCCTAGGGTAAAACTGGTAACTAGGGCTAAGTCGTAACAAGGTAGCCGTACCGGAAGGTGCGGCTGGAACACCTCCTTTCTAGAGCCTTATTGTTAGTTGATTTATCAACACGTTAAGGAAAGAGACGAAAAGAGAATTTGGAAAATATTTAAAGAATTTATTGCTCTTGCTGTTAATTTAAAAAATAATGAAAATTAAGTAAAAACAGAGTCTCGTAGCTCAGCTGGTTAGAGTACTACACTGATAATGTAGGGGTCGGCAGTTCGAGTCTGCCCGGGACTACTTTTTAAGTTGTTAATTATGAATTGTAAATTATAAAAAACAAAATAAAAAACTGAAAAGCTTAGTAAAAAAGGAAATTTTAGAGGTTGAGTAACCGTTTTAAGTGCTGTTAACTGAAAACTGTTAACTGACAACTAAAAAATGGGGGATTAGCTCAGCTGGCTAGAGCGCCTGCCTTGCACGCAGGAGGTCAACGGTTCGACTCCGTTATTCTCCACAAAAGAAGTGGTCAGAAAAAAAGTGATCAGTGTTCGGGTAAAACTGAATACTAAAAACTGTAGACTGAACACTGAATCAAAGTTCATTGACATATTGAGATAAGAAAAATATTAAAAGTAGAAAGCGTTTTTTACTATTAGTAGTAAAAGACAAACAAAAACGGTCTTAATTAATTTTAAGATTGGTACAATAAGCAAAATAAGGGCGTATGGGGGATGCCTTGGCTCTCAGAGGCGATGAAAGGCGTGATAAGCTGCGAAAAGCTACGGGGATGGGCACACACCAATTGATCCGTAGATACCTGAATGGGGCAACCCACTATGTTGAAGACATAGTACACCGATAGGTGGGCAAACCCGCTGAACTGAAACATCTAAGTAGGCGGAGGAGAAGAAAACAAAAGTGATTCCGTAAGTAGTGGCGAGCGAACGCGGATTAGCCCAAACCAATGTTGTTACGGCAATGTTGGGGTTGTAGGACCACGACATTTCTTGCACGAGGAACTAGAATCTACTGGAAAGTAGAACCATAGAGGGTGATAGTCCTGTATAGGTAACAAGTGTAAAGGATAGTGGTATCCTGAGTAGGGCGGGGCACGTGAAACCCTGTCTGAATTTGGCGGGACCATCCGCTAAGGCTAAATACTCCTGAGAGACCGATAGTGAACCAGTACCGTGAGGGAAAGGTGAAAAGAACCGTGAATAACGGAGTGAAATAGATCCTGAAACCATACGCTTACAAGCGGTCGGAGCCCTTTCGTGGGGTGACGGCGTGCCTTTTGCATAATGAGCCTACGAGTTAACGTTGCTGGCAAGGATAAGTGGTTAAGCCACGGATCCGTAGCGAAAGCGAGTCTGAATAGGGCGCTTTAGTCAGTAGTGTTAGACGCGAAACCGTGTGATCTACCCATGGACAGGTTGAAGCTGTGGTAACACACAGTGGAGGACCGAACCCGTTGACGTTGAAAAGTCTTGGGATGATCTGTGGGTAGGGGTGAAAGGCCAATCAAACTCGGAAATAGCTCGTACTCCCCGAAATGCATTTAGGTGCAGCGTTAGTTATAAAGTTATATAGAGGTAGAGCTACTGATTGGATGCGGGGGCTTCACCGCCTACCAATTCCTGACAAACTCCGAATGCTATATAATGTTCACTAACAGTGAGGGCTTGGGTGCTAAGGTCCAAGTCCGAGAGGGAAAGAACCCAGACCATCAGCTAAGGTCCCCAAATATATACTAAGTTGAAAGAACGCGGTTTGTCTGCATAGACAGCTAGGATGTTGGCTTGGAAGCAGCCATTCATTTAAAGAGTGCGTAACAGCTCACTAGTCGAGCGGACGAGCATGGATAATAATCGGGCATAAGTATATTACCGAAGCTATGGATTTACAATTTATTGTAAGTGGTAGGGGAGCATTCTAACAGGGTAGAAGGTGTGTTGTAAAGCATGCTGGACTGGTTAGAAAAGAAAATGTAGGCATAAGTAACGATAATGCGGGCGAGAAACCCGCACACCGAAAGACTAAGGTTTCCACAGCTATGCTAATCAGCTGTGGGTTAGTCGGGACCTAAGGCGAACCCGAAAGGGACAGTCGATGGCCAACGGGTTAATATTCCCGTACTACTGTTAACTGTGATGGGGTGACGGAGTGATGAAAGTGCCGCGAACTGACGGAATAGTTCGTTGAAGTACCTACCTATAAGACCCGCAGGCAAATCCACGGGTTTTGGGGAAATACGATAGTACTCGGCGTCTTCGGACAAAGAGATAGTGCACCTAAGGGCTTCCAAGAAAAACCTCTAAACTTCAGGTTAATAGTACCCGTACCGCAAACCGACACAGGTAGTCGAGATGAGAATTCTAAGGTGCTCGAGAGATTCATGGCTAAGGAATTAGGCAAAATAGACCCGTAACTTCGGGAGAAGGGTCGCCAGCAGCAATGCTGGCCGCAGTGAAGAGGTCCAGGCGACTGTTTATCAAAAACACAGGGCTCTGCAAAATCGTAAGATGAAGTATAGGGCCTGACACCTGCCCGGTGCTGGAAGGTTAAGAGGAGATGTTATCTTCGGAGAAGCATTGAATTGAAGCCCCAGTAAACGGCGGCCGTAACTATAACGGTCCTAAGGTAGCGAAATTCCTTGTCGGGTAAGTTCCGACCTGCACGAATGGTGTAACGATCTGGACACTGTCTCAGCCATGAGCTCGGTGAAATTGTAGTAACGGTGAAGATGCCGTTTACCCGCAGTGGGACGAAAAGACCCTGTGCACCTTTACTATAGCTTAGTATTGACCTTGGATAAATGATGTGTAGGATAGGTTGGAGACTGTGAAGTGGCGTCGCTAGGCGTTGTGGAGTCATTGTTGAAATACAACCCTTTGTTTATCTGAGGCCTAACCCCGCGATTGCGGGGGACATTGCTTGGTGGGTAGTTTGACTGGGGTGGTCGCCTCCAAAAGAGTAACGGAGGCTTCTAAAGGTTCCCTCAGTACGCTTGGTAACCGTGCGTAGAGTGCAATGGCATAAGGGAGCTTGACTGAGAGACATACAGGTCGATCAGGTACGAAAGTAGAGCATAGTGATCCGGTGGTTCCGCATGGAAGGGCCATCGCTCAAAGGATAAAAGGTACGCCGGGGATAACAGGCTGATCTCCCCCAAGAGCTCATATCGACGGGGGGGTTTGGCACCTCGATGTCGGCTCGTCACATCCTGGGGCTGGAGAAGGTCCCAAGGGTTGGGCTGTTCGCCCATTAAAGTGGCACGCGAGCTGGGTTCAGAACGTCGTGAGACAGTTCGGTCTCTATCTACTGTGGGCGCAAGAAATTTGAGTGGATCTGATTCTAGTACGAGAGGACCGAATTGGACAAACCTCTAGTGTATCTGTTGTCACGCCAGTGGCACTGCAGAGTAGCTACGTTTGGAAGGGATAAGCGCTGAAAGCATATAAGCGCGAAACCCACCACAAGATGAGATTTCTTTTAAGGATCGTGGGAGATGACCACGTTGATAGGCTATAGATGTAAAGGCAGTAATGTCATAGTCGAGTAGTACTAATAATCCGTAAGCTTATGTACACCCTTTTCCTCCCGAGCAATCGGGAGGGAGAAACTTTCTAAAAATAAATTTACTTTTCTTTATCTCAGTATGTTAAGATATTGCAGCAAAGCTGCGTTTAAAGTTTGAAGTTTAATGTTACAAGTTGTTAACTTGAAACTATAAAAACTTGAAACTCCTTAAACAATAATCTTAAGGTGGTTATTGCGGCGGGGCTCACCTCTTCCCATCCCGAACAGAGTAGTTAAGCCCGCCAGCGCAGATGGTACTGCAATTATGTGGGAGAGTATGTCGTCGCCTTTCTTTATCCTGAAATTGTTTCAGGATCTATGGAGCCCCAACCTGAAAAGGTTGGGGTTCTTTTTTTTACAACTACCCTCTCTCGCCTAACAGCTCGGTTTGGGGTCAATTGCAAAAGTTGGGGATTAGGCAAAAAGATTAGATAATCTGAACAAGAAGAAATCTATTTTCCTTACTCCTCTAAACTGACTTCTAAAGGCTTTTATTTTTGCATTGAAAGATTCAGCAGAAGCATTGGTACTTCTATTATCAAAGTAGTTTAAGATTGACCGGTAATTGAAAGTTATAGTATTGAGTAGAATATTGAAGTTTTTAAAACCAGATTCCTCTACATTCCTATACCAATGTGCTAGTTTAGTCATCGCAATGTGCTTGTCATTGTTGCTATTGTAGATACCTCGAAGTTGTTGGCTTAGATGTATCCTTCCCACCAATGCCATATTTGATACCTAAACCCGCTAATTTAAATTTGCTGATTCAATATTATGGGATATGAATCAACAAGAACAGATGTATTTTTTGGTTGAAGAATGGAAACAATCCGACTTAACCAAAGCAGAATTTTCAGCTTTAAAATCGCTGAGTTATCATCAATTCAATTATTGGCTAAAAAAGTACAATAAGGAGATGGATTTCGGACAGTCCAAACCGGAAGTTTCCTTTTTCTCGGTTTCGGATAGCCCGAGAAAAGATAAAAAACAGTCAGCCTCAAAAGAGATAGATCAGAAAACCATGCGAATCGATCTTCCTGGAGGAATCACCATTACGATTTACTGATGCTGGGCTTGAGTGCAGGTGTTCGCTATCACATGTGCTGTACTTTGGTGGATATGCGAAAGGGTTTTGACGGACTTTCGGGCTTGGTTCGGAATTATCTGAACCAAAACCCTCAAACGGGCGATGTTTTTGTTTTTTTGAACAAATCCAAAACCCATATCAAACTGCTGTATTGGGACGGCGACGGATTTGCGATTTTCTACAAACGACTAGAACAAGGAAGGTTTGATTTTTTGACAAGCGATTCGGTTTCAAGGGAATTAAAAAGAGAGGAATTGCTACTGGTTTTGGGTGGTCTTAAATTGAGAGATTTCAAGCAAAAAAAGAGATACAAAACAGCCGAAAAATAATCGTAAATACCTTTGAAATTTTGCATTTTTACTGTTGTTTTCTTATTTTTGAAGCATGGAAAACGCACCAGATTTGTTTGATAATTACTCTAAAGACGAACTTTTGAAATTACTCAAAAGTCAAATAAAAGCGAATTCCAAATTAGAATCCAAATCTAATAAATTAGAATCCAAAACCGAAAAATTAGAGATTGTAGCCACGAAACTTGAACAAGAGGTTAGTTATCTAAAATTCCAGATTGAACAGTTCAAAAGAGCAATGTACGGTTCTAAGAAAGAACGTTTCATCGCCAGTGAAAATCCGGAGCAATTAGCCATTCCTTTTGAAATCGATGAGCAAGAAGTAGCACAAGCCGTTGAATCGGTAAAAGAGCAAATCACTTACGAACGCGAAAAAGCAAGCAAAAAGCATCAAGGCCGTATGGCTTTACCATCGCACCTTGCGGTAAACGAAATCATTTTGGAACCGACTGAAAATGTAGAAGGATTGAAATGCATTGGTCAGGAAATTACTGATGAATTGGAATATACTCCCGCAAAATTGTTCATCAACCGTTACATCCGAAATAAATATGTTGCCCCGGTGGATGAAAAAGGAAACCAGCAAGTCAAAATTGCCTCTCTCGATTTTCGTCCGATTCCAAAATGTATTGCTGGAACCCATCTTTTGACTCAAATCATCACCGATAAGTTTGTGGATCACCTTCCGCTTTACCGACAGATACAGCGATTTTCAAGAGAAGGAGTCGATATACCTTCTTCTACGGTCGATTCATGGGTAAGATTAGTATCCCAATTACTTCGACCCTTGTACGAATGTCACCGACAGCATACGCTGAAAAACGGTTATCTTCAGGCGGATGAATCCCCAATAAAAGTACAGGACACAGATAAAAAAGGCGCAACACATACTGGATTTATGTGGGTGTATCACGCGCCTATACCCAAAAGTGTGTATTTTGATTATCGAAAAGGACGCGGCAGCGAAGGCCCTTTGGAAATGTTAAACGATTTTGTAGGTTATCTTCAAACCGATGGTTATGGAGTATATCCGCAATTTGCACTCAAAGAAAACGTCACACAGATAGCTTGTTGGGCACATGCGCGCCGTTATTTTGAAAAAGCATTGGATTATAACAAAGCAAATGCTTCGCACGTGATGTTGCTTATCCAAAAGCTATATGAAATTGAACGAAAAGCCACTTCTGAAAACTTTTCAATCCAGGAAAAATATGCTTTAAGATTAAAAGAATCACATCCCTTACTTAACGAAATAGGGAACTACATTGCAGTGCAGTCAAAATTAGAATTACCCAAAAGTCCGCTGGGCAAGGCCTACAATTATTGCTTGAAACGTTGGGACAGTTTGATGGCTTATCTAAAAGACGGAAATCTGCATATTGACAACAATCAGGTTGAAAATACCATTCGACCCTTGGCCTTGGGAAGAAAAAATTATCTTTTTGCAGGTTCACACCAAGCTGCAAAGGATATTGCCATGTATTATTCGTTTTTTGCCAGCTGCAAGAAAAATAATATCAATCCATCCAAATGGCTACATCATGTCCTTGAAAATATCAACGACACCAAATCTTCAGAACTTCACAATCTTCTTCCTCAATACTTCAATCAGAATTTATTGGATTGATGTAGTTGCTGGGGTGGATACGCTTAGATAATAGGCTGTTTTTATATCTGGATATAGTCCAAATAATAATTGAGCTCTTTCATTTTGATTCTCAGTCCATTTTTCGCGAGATTTATAAAGTGCATATCGACTCCTGGCTAATAGCTGTTTTACAGAGTCACCGTTAGCTAAGAGCTCCGGAATATAGGTTTGATTCTCTCTTTTGGCTTTCAATATCAATTGATTCTCAAAATCCATAGCCTCCCATCGATGTTTAATCCTAATCTCTTGTAAGGCTTCCAGTGCCAGTTTTTGGACATGAAATCTATCTGTTACCTGTGTGGCTTTAGGGAAACATCTTTTAGAGATCAATTTCATAGAATTAGCCATGTCAAGTGTTATTTCTTTGACACAGCTTCTCTTCTTGTAATCAATCTTTCTGATATGTTCTATGACTTTATCTGCCTTTGTTCCAGCAACAATGGCAACTAAGGAACCTTTTTTACCTTTGAACTTCTTGTTGGTTACAATAGTGTAAAGTTCACCCTGAGACAAAGCTACTTCGTCAATTGATAAATGGGTGCCCATATTTTCAGGGTAAACAATCCATTGATGTGCATGTTCTCGTGGAGCCCAAGCATTAAAGGAACTCAGGTGTTTTTTATATTGTCGTTGGAGTTTCTTTCCGTTGACTCCGAAGAAACCACCAATGGTGTGACAATCAGTAGCACTCTTATCTATTAATTTCTTTTAAAAAAGCCGCAAACTCTTGAGTCATGCGGGTTCCTTTAGCAACTAAATTCCAATCTCTTTTAAGAATTTCGCCTGTTGTCTTATTTGTCCAGCGACGTCTTTTTATATGTAGATATACATATTTACCTCTGAGAGGGAAATCCTGAATGGTTATCTCATCCTGAAAGCCCTTTGATACTAGTTCCAGTGTATCAAATTCTTTTGGAGGCTTGGCATTCTCTTCAAAATATAGGTGTACTATTTCTTCTGTGTTAGTAGAAGAAACCACTTCAAAGTGATCTACTAAAAAGTCAGGTAACATGAATTTTAAAAGGTCTATTGGGGGCATCTCTCATTCTTAAGATTGCAAATCTCTCAATTTATTTTGACATTTCCCCCCAGGTTTTGGGATTGATCCCTTGTAATTGATTTTATAGTGTTCATAATGGTATTGAAGCTTCTAATTCCTAAGTTCTGCATATCATTATACCAGTGTGCTAATTTTTTGATAGCAACTGCTTTATCTATACTACTATTGTATATCTTACGTAATTTTTGGCTTAAGGAATAAACTATTTTAATTTCTGGATATTCAGCAAATACTATTGCCGCTCTTTCTTTTTGACTCTCACTCCATTTATTTGGACTTTTGTATAGCAGAAACCGGCTTCTAGTGAGTAATTGCTTGACCGTATTACCATTAGAAAATTCTTTTGAAAAAAAATGGCGTTTTATTTGATTTAGCCTCTACTATGGCTGTATTTTCTTGATCCAGAGCCTCCAATTTTAGTCTAATTCGAACTTCTTGTATGGCTTCTAATGCCAGTTTTTGAACATGGAAACGATCTATTAGTTGTATTGCCTTTAGAAAGGATTTTTTAGCTATCAATTTCATGCTATTAGCCATATCAAGGGTGATTTCAGTAACTTGATTGTGTTTTTTTAGATCTATTTTTTGCAAATGCTTAATGACAATTTCTGATTTAGTGCCTGCAATAATAGCGAGAATAGATCCTTTCTTGCCTTTAGCTGCTTTGTTGGTAACTATCGTATAGAGTTCATCTATTGATAAGTTAACTTCGTCTATAGACAAGTGATGTCCCATGTTTTCAGGAAATAGTAACCAATCTTCAGCTTGTTCATGCTGTTCCCAGGTAGAAAAATTGCTGAGATGTCTTTTATATTGTCGTTGTAGTTTTTTTTTTTTTTTTCATTGACACCAAAGAAAAAGCTAATAGTACGACAATCGTTTGCCTTAGTATCGATTGATTTCTTTTAAAAAAGTCGCAAACTCCTGAGTCATGCGGGTTCCTTGTGCTACGATGTTCCAATTGTGCTGAATGATTTCTTGAGATTGTTTGTCAGTCCAACGTCTTCTTTTTATGTGAAGATAAATAAATTTGCCTCTGAGAGGAAAATCTTGGATAGTAACTTCATTTAGAAAGCCTTTGGATACAAGTTGTTTGTTATTGTGCTCTTTTGGAGGTATATTTTTTTCTTCAAAAAACAAATGCGTTTTCTCTTGTTCGATTTTGGTGTTTATTAAATCAAAGTATTCTACAATTAATTCAGGAAGTATAAGTTTTTAAGAGTTCTATGTAATTTTCCAAAGAGTGTTTTTTTTTTTTTTTACAAAGCTCAGAATTATTTATTTCCTCCCCAACTTTTGCACTTGATCCACTTAAAGTCGTAGCGTTTCACGATTGTGTGATACCTTATGTATATTTAGTTCTGAAAAAGTTAAAGTCGTAGCATTTACCTGTTATTCGCTAGAATCTTCCTGTTCGCAAGCCGGACTGGAAGGATTTCGGCTTCTATCAGGGCTAGGGTATGGGCTTGAGATCTATTTTTAGAAACATAAAGAAGAATTTCGATTGTTTTTTATGGTCAAAGTGCTTCTTTTCCATAAAAAGAGTTTTAAAGTTTAAGATGCTACAATTTCAAGACACACGTTTTCAGATGGTTAAAAATAAAGTTTTAAAAAGGGTAAAAATACTTGTTCAAAAGTATTGTTTAAGCGAATAAAGGTGGTACTTTTGCACCCGCAACAGCGACAAAGTTCATTAAGATATTGCCAGTTATTATTTGATTTAGGGATTAAGGTTTCTAAAATAAAAATCAAAAAAAACTTGTGAGATTTGAATTGGCTTATTACATTTGCACCCCGCAAAATATGCAAAGTTCCTTGAGAGATTGGTAAGAAAGATTAAAGAAAAAGAGGTTTAAAACTTCGAAAAAAAACTTTAAATTTTTCTTGCGAGATTAAAAAGAAGTTGTACTTTTGCACCCGCTTCGAGAAACACACTAAGTGAGTTATACGAGACGAAAAAAAAGATAAGACACGTTCCTAGACATATTGAATTGACAGCCGTTTTAAGAGAGATCTTAAAACAAAAGAATAAGAGTAATAGAATCGATAGATTATAATAAAACCACTAGATCTTCAGTCGAACATAAATAGAATCAAAGCAATTTGATTCGCATAATATACGATGAAGAGTTTGATCCTGGCTCAGGATGAACGCTAGCGGCAGGCTTAACACATGCAAGTCGAGGGGTATTGGTTTTCGAACCAAGAGACCGGCGCACGGGTGCGTAACGCGTATGCAATCTACCTTTCACAGAGGGATAGCCCAGAGAAATTTGGATTAATACCTCATAGTATACTGAGTTGGCATCAACTTAGTATTAAAGTCACAACGGTGAAAGATGAGCATGCGTCCCATTAGCTAGTTGGTAAGGTAACGGCTTACCAAGGCTACGATGGGTAGGGGTCCTGAGAGGGAGATCCCCCACACTGGTACTGAGACACGGACCAGACTCCTACGGGAGGCAGCAGTGAGGAATATTGGACAATGGGCGCAAGCCTGATCCAGCCATGCCGCGTGCAGGATGACGGTCCTATGGATTGTAAACTGCTTTTATACGAGAAGAAACACTGGTTCGTGAACCAGCTTGACGGTATCGTAAGAATAAGGATCGGCTAACTCCGTGCCAGCAGCCGCGGTAATACGGAGGATCCAAGCGTTATCCGGAATCATTGGGTTTAAAGGGTCCGTAGGCGGTTTAGTAAGTCAGTGGTGAAAGCCCATCGCTCAACGGTGGAACGGCCATTGATACTGCTAAACTTGAATTATTAGGAAGTAACTAGAATATGTAGTGTAGCGGTGAAATGCTTAGAGATTACATGGAATACCAATTGCGAAGGCAGGTTACTACTAATTGATTGACGCTGATGGACGAAAGCGTGGGTAGCGAACAGGATTAGATACCCTGGTAGTCCACGCCGTAAACGATGGATACTAGCTGTTGGGGGCAACTTCAGTGGCTAAGCGAAAGTGATAAGTATCCCACCTGGGGAGTACGTTCGCAAGAATGAAACTCAAAGGAATTGACGGGGGCCCGCACAAGCGGTGGAGCATGTGGTTTAATTCGATGATACGCGAGGAACCTTACCAAGGCTTAAATGTAGATTGACCGGTTTGGAAACAGACTTTTCGCAAGACAATTTACAAGGTGCTGCATGGTTGTCGTCAGCTCGTGCCGTGAGGTGTCAGGTTAAGTCCTATAACGAGCGCAACCCCTGTTGTTAGTTGCCAGCGAGTCATGTCGGGAACTCTAACAAGACTGCCAGTGTAAACTGTGAGGAAGGTGGGGATGACGTCAAATCATCACGGCCCTTACGCCTTGGGCTACACACGTGCTACAATGGCCGGTACAGAGAGCAGCCACTGGGCGACCAGGAGCGAATCTATAAAACCGGTCACAGTTCGGATCGGAGTCTGCAACTCGACTCCGTGAAGCTGGAATCGCTAGTAATCGGATATCAGCCATGATCCGGTGAATACGTTCCCGGGCCTTGTACACACCGCCCGTCAAGCCATGGAAGCTGGGGGTGCCTGAAGTCGGTGACCGCAAGGAGCTGCCTAGGGTAAAACTGGTAACTAGGGCTAAGTCGTAACAAGGTAGCCGTACCGGAAGGTGCGGCTGGAACACCTCCTTTCTAGAGCCTTATTGTTAGTTGATTTATCAACACGTTAAGGAAAGAGACGAAAAGAGAATTTGGAAAATATTTAAAGAATTTATTGCTCTTGCTGTTAATTTAAAAAATAATGAAAATTAAGTAAAAACAGAGTCTCGTAGCTCAGCTGGTTAGAGTACTACACTGATAATGTAGGGGTCGGCAGTTCGAGTCTGCCCGGGACTACTTTTTAAGTTGTTAATTATGAATTGTAAATTATAAAAAACAAAATAAAAAACTGAAAAGCTTAGTAAAAAAGGAAATTTTAGAGGTTGAGTAACCGTTTTAAGTGCTGTTAACTGAAAACTGTTAACTGACAACTAAAAAATGGGGGATTAGCTCAGCTGGCTAGAGCGCCTGCCTTGCACGCAGGAGGTCAACGGTTCGACTCCGTTATTCTCCACAAAAGAAGTGGTCAGAAAAAAAGTGATCAGTGTTCGGGTAAAACTGAATACTAAAAACTGTAGACTGAACACTGAATCAAAGTTCATTGACATATTGAGATAAGAAAAATATTAAAAGTAGAAAGCGTTTTTTACTATTAGTAGTAAAAGACAAACAAAAACGGTCTTAATTAATTTTAAGATTGGTACAATAAGCAAAATAAGGGCGTATGGGGGATGCCTTGGCTCTCAGAGGCGATGAAAGGCGTGATAAGCTGCGAAAAGCTACGGGGATGGGCACACACCAATTGATCCGTAGATACCTGAATGGGGCAACCCACTATGTTGAAGACATAGTACACCGATAGGTGGGCAAACCCGCTGAACTGAAACATCTAAGTAGGCGGAGGAGAAGAAAACAAAAGTGATTCCGTAAGTAGTGGCGAGCGAACGCGGATTAGCCCAAACCAATGTTGTTACGGCAATGTTGGGGTTGTAGGACCACGACATTTCTTGCACGAGGAACTAGAATCTACTGGAAAGTAGAACCATAGAGGGTGATAGTCCTGTATAGGTAACAAGTGTAAAGGATAGTGGTATCCTGAGTAGGGCGGGGCACGTGAAACCCTGTCTGAATTTGGCGGGACCATCCGCTAAGGCTAAATACTCCTGAGAGACCGATAGTGAACCAGTACCGTGAGGGAAAGGTGAAAAGAACCGTGAATAACGGAGTGAAATAGATCCTGAAACCATACGCTTACAAGCGGTCGGAGCCCTTTCGTGGGGTGACGGCGTGCCTTTTGCATAATGAGCCTACGAGTTAACGTTGCTGGCAAGGATAAGTGGTTAAGCCACGGATCCGTAGCGAAAGCGAGTCTGAATAGGGCGCTTTAGTCAGTAGTGTTAGACGCGAAACCGTGTGATCTACCCATGGACAGGTTGAAGCTGTGGTAACACACAGTGGAGGACCGAACCCGTTGACGTTGAAAAGTCTTGGGATGATCTGTGGGTAGGGGTGAAAGGCCAATCAAACTCGGAAATAGCTCGTACTCCCCGAAATGCATTTAGGTGCAGCGTTAGTTATAAAGTTATATAGAGGTAGAGCTACTGATTGGATGCGGGGGCTTCACCGCCTACCAATTCCTGACAAACTCCGAATGCTATATAATGTTCACTAACAGTGAGGGCTTGGGTGCTAAGGTCCAAGTCCGAGAGGGAAAGAACCCAGACCATCAGCTAAGGTCCCCAAATATATACTAAGTTGAAAGAACGCGGTTTGTCTGCATAGACAGCTAGGATGTTGGCTTGGAAGCAGCCATTCATTTAAAGAGTGCGTAACAGCTCACTAGTCGAGCGGACGAGCATGGATAATAATCGGGCATAAGTATATTACCGAAGCTATGGATTTACAATTTATTGTAAGTGGTAGGGGAGCATTCTAACAGGGTAGAAGGTGTGTTGTAAAGCATGCTGGACTGGTTAGAAAAGAAAATGTAGGCATAAGTAACGATAATGCGGGCGAGAAACCCGCACACCGAAAGACTAAGGTTTCCACAGCTATGCTAATCAGCTGTGGGTTAGTCGGGACCTAAGGCGAACCCGAAAGGGACAGTCGATGGCCAACGGGTTAATATTCCCGTACTACTGTTAACTGTGATGGGGTGACGGAGTGATGAAAGTGCCGCGAACTGACGGAATAGTTCGTTGAAGTACCTACCTATAAGACCCGCAGGCAAATCCACGGGTTTTGGGGAAATACGATAGTACTCGGCGTCTTCGGACAAAGAGATAGTGCACCTAAGGGCTTCCAAGAAAAACCTCTAAACTTCAGGTTAATAGTACCCGTACCGCAAACCGACACAGGTAGTCGAGATGAGAATTCTAAGGTGCTCGAGAGATTCATGGCTAAGGAATTAGGCAAAATAGACCCGTAACTTCGGGAGAAGGGTCGCCAGCAGCAATGCTGGCCGCAGTGAAGAGGTCCAGGCGACTGTTTATCAAAAACACAGGGCTCTGCAAAATCGTAAGATGAAGTATAGGGCCTGACACCTGCCCGGTGCTGGAAGGTTAAGAGGAGATGTTATCTTCGGAGAAGCATTGAATTGAAGCCCCAGTAAACGGCGGCCGTAACTATAACGGTCCTAAGGTAGCGAAATTCCTTGTCGGGTAAGTTCCGACCTGCACGAATGGTGTAACGATCTGGACACTGTCTCAGCCATGAGCTCGGTGAAATTGTAGTAACGGTGAAGATGCCGTTTACCCGCAGTGGGACGAAAAGACCCTGTGCACCTTTACTATAGCTTAGTATTGACCTTGGATAAATGATGTGTAGGATAGGTTGGAGACTGTGAAGTGGCGTCGCTAGGCGTTGTGGAGTCATTGTTGAAATACAACCCTTTGTTTATCTGAGGCCTAACCCCGCGATTGCGGGGGACATTGCTTGGTGGGTAGTTTGACTGGGGTGGTCGCCTCCAAAAGAGTAACGGAGGCTTCTAAAGGTTCCCTCAGTACGCTTGGTAACCGTGCGTAGAGTGCAATGGCATAAGGGAGCTTGACTGAGAGACATACAGGTCGATCAGGTACGAAAGTAGAGCATAGTGATCCGGTGGTTCCGCATGGAAGGGCCATCGCTCAAAGGATAAAAGGTACGCCGGGGATAACAGGCTGATCTCCCCCAAGAGCTCATATCGACGGGGGGGTTTGGCACCTCGATGTCGGCTCGTCACATCCTGGGGCTGGAGAAGGTCCCAAGGGTTGGGCTGTTCGCCCATTAAAGTGGCACGCGAGCTGGGTTCAGAACGTCGTGAGACAGTTCGGTCTCTATCTACTGTGGGCGCAAGAAATTTGAGTGGATCTGATTCTAGTACGAGAGGACCGAATTGGACAAACCTCTAGTGTATCTGTTGTCACGCCAGTGGCACTGCAGAGTAGCTACGTTTGGAAGGGATAAGCGCTGAAAGCATATAAGCGCGAAACCCACCACAAGATGAGATTTCTTTTAAGGATCGTGGGAGATGACCACGTTGATAGGCTATAGATGTAAAGGCAGTAATGTCATAGTCGAGTAGTACTAATAATCCGTAAGCTTATGTACACCCTTTTCCTCCCGAGCAATCGGGAGGGAGAAACTTTCTTTTATCCTGAACTTGTTTCAGGAACTAAAACTTTTTATTTTCTTTATCTCAGTATGTTAAGATATTGCAGCAAAGCTGCGTTTAAAGTTTGAAGTTTAATGTTACAAGTTGTTAACTTGAAACTATAAAAACTTGAAACTCCTTAAACAATAATCTTAAGGTGGTTATTGCGGCGGGGCTCACCTCTTCCCATCCCGAACAGAGTAGTTAAGCCCGCCAGCGCAGATGGTACTGCAATTATGTGGGAGAGTATGTCGTCGCCTTTCTTTATCCTGAAATTGTTTCAGGATCTATGGAGCCCCAACCTGAAAAGGTTGGGGTTCTTTTTTTTACAACTACCCTCTCTCGCCTAACAGCTCGGTTTGGGGTCAATTGCAAAAGTTGGGGATTAGGCAAAAAGATTAGATAATCTGAACAAGAAGAAATCTATTTTCCTTACTCCTCTAAACTGACTTCTAAAGGCTTTTATTTTTGCATTGAAAGATTCAGCAGAAGCATTGGTACTTCTATTATCAAAGTAGTTTAAGATTGACCGGTAATTGAAAGTTATAGTATTGAGTAGAATATTGAAGTTTTTAAAACCAGATTCCTCTACATTCCTATACCAATGTGCTAGTTTAGTCATCGCAATGTGCTTGTCATTGTTGCTATTGTAGATACCTCGAAGTTGTTGGCTTAGATAATAGGCTGTTTTTATATCTGGATATAGTCCAAATAATAATTGAGCTCTTTCATTTTGATTCTCAGTCCATTTTTCGCGAGATTTATAAAGTGCATATCGACTCCTGGCTAATAGCTGTTTTACAGAGTCACCGTTAGCTAAGAGCTCCGGAATATAGGTTTGATTCTCTCTTTTGGCTTGCAATATCAATTGATTCTCAAAATCCATAGCCTCCCATCGATGTTTAATCCTAATCTCTTGTAAGGCTTCCAGTGCCAGTTTTTGGACATGAAATCTATCTGTTACCTGTGTGGCTTTAGGGAAACATCTTTTAGAGATCAATTTCATAGAATTAGCCATGTCAAGTGTTATTTCTTTGACACAGCTTCTCTTCTTGTAATCAATCTTTCTGATATGTTCTATGACTTTATCTGCCTTTGTTCCAGCAACAATGGCAACTAAGGAACCTTTTTTACCTTTGAACTTCTTGTTGGTTACAATAGTATAAAGTTCACCCTGAGACAAAGCTACTTCGTCAATTGATAAATGGGTGCCCATATTTTCAGGGTAAACAATCCATTGATGTGCATGTTCTCGTGGAGCCCAAGCATTAAAGGAACTCAGGTGTTTTTTATATTGTCGTTGGAGTTTCTTTCCGTTGACTCCGAAGAAACCACCAATGGTGTGACAATCAGTAGCACTCTTATCTATTAATTTCTTTTAAAAAAGCCGCAAACTCTTGAGTCATGCGGGTTCCTTTAGCAACTAAATTCCAATCTCTTTTAAGAATTTCGCCTGTTGTCTTATTTGTCCAGCGACGTCTTTTTATATGTAGATATACATATTTACCTCTGAGAGGGAAATCCTGAATGGTTATCTCATCCTGAAAGCCCTTTGATACTAGTTCCAGTGTATCAAATTCTTTTGGAGGCTTGGCATTCTCTTCAAAATATAGGTGTACTATTTCTTCTGTGTTAGTAGAAGAAACCACTTCAAAGTGATCTACTAAAAAGTCAGGTAACATGAATTTTAAAAGGTCTATTGGGGGCATCTCTCATTCTTAAGATTGCAAATCTCTCAATTTATTTTGACATTTCCCCCCAGGTTTTGGGATTGATCCTCGGTTTGTCGCATTTGTTTGAAAACCCTGTTTCTAATAAGAGCTATTGTTTTGCATGTGAATTCATTATGTTAAATGATAAACATCATATGGTAATTCTTAGGTTTCTAATAGACTAGTTTTAGAGTTTAATTTGTATTTTTACGAGCTATATAAAGTATATTATGAGAAAATTGATTTTATTTTTTGCATTTATAGGGATTGTAAATGCTTATGCCCAACAACGTCCCAAATTAGTGATTGGGATTGTTGTGGATCAAATGAAGACTGAGTATTTGTATCGTTTTTCAGATGATTTTTCTGCGAATGGTTTTAAAAGGTTAATGAATAATGGTTATACTTTTCAAAACATGCATTATAATTATATGCCTACCTATACTGCTCCTGGACATGCTTCTATCTATACTGGAGCAACGCCATCCGTGCATGGTATTGTTGGGAACGAATGGTTCAGTAGAACTTTGGGTAAAGAGATGTATTGTACAGATGATGCTTCTGTGAGTACCATTGGGAATGGAACTAAAGAGGAAGGTGAGATGTCACCTAAAAATTTGCAAAGTACTACAATTACGGATGAATTGCGTATGGCGACCAATTTTAAAGGTAAGGTCATAGGATTGAGTATTAAAGATCGTGGAGCGATATTGCCGGCAGGCCATTTTGCAAATTGGGCCTTTTGGTATAGTAAAACTGGTGCTTTTGTTTCGAGTACTTTCTACGGTGAAAAATTACCGGAATGGGTAACCAAATTCAATGATGAAAAGAGATATATGGCCTATATTAATAAAGGCTGGGATTTGTATAGACCTAAGAGTACATACAATGAGAGTTTAGTAGATGATAATCCGTATGAAGGTTTATTGTATAACAGTTCAGCTCCGGTTTTTCCATATAACTTGAAAGCGATGTATGAGAAAAATGATGCAGGAGTATTAAGGTCAACGCCTTTTGGTAATGATCTTGTGGCTGAATTTGCTATGAGAACAATCGAAATGGAAGAATTAGGTAAAGATGATGTTACTGATTTTTTAGCGGTTAGTTTTTCTTCTACTGATTATGTAGGGCATTTGTTAGGGCCTCGTTCTATGGAATTACAGGATACTTATTTAAGATTGGATCAAACTATAGCTGATTTTTTAGTGTATCTGGATAAGAAAGTAGGTAAGGATAATTATTTGCTTTTCTTGACTGCAGATCACGCAGGTGCTGAGAATGTTAATTTTTTAAAAGAAAACAAGTATAACGTAAGAAGTGTGAGTCCAAAAGATATTAGAGCAAATCTTAAAGATTTCTCTATGAAAACTTTTGGAGCTGATCTAATTTTGAATTATTCTAGTTTCAATTTGTTTTTTAATAAAGAGACGATTAAGAATAAGAATCTAGATTTGAATGTGGTTAAAGCTTCTTTTAAAACCTACTTAATGTCTCAGGATTATGTCAAAAGAGTGTATACTGAAGAAGAAATTTTGGATGCTTCAGGAAATGATTATTTTTTAAATTTTATTGTTAAAGGATATGATGTTACTCAGAATGGAGACCTTGTCATTTTAGATAAGCCGGGTTATATTGAGTATCAAGGAAAAGGAACTTCTCATGGAACTCCGTACAGCTATGATACACATGTACCAGCTATTTTTTATGGTTGGAATGTTAAAAAAGGGGAATCATATGATAAAAAAAATATCACAGAAATTGCACCAACACTAGCTCAAAAATTAAAAATTCCATTCCCTAATGGAACAGAGGCTAATGTTTTAGAAGAAGTTTTGAAGAATTAACTTGTAATTAAAAAAGGCTGTATTTTTATTAATACAGCCTTTTTTACTACTACTAGGTTTGTTACTGGTTTTATGAAGTAATTAAGTTTGAAATGATGACTTCTGTTCCTTCGGTATAATTGCTATTGAAATGAACTCTAACATCGTTTCTTTCGGCTAGTTTTTTGACCAAATTCAAACCGATACCAGTACCAGAATCTCCTCGGGATGATTTGCCAAGAGTGTAAAACATATCAAAAACCTTTTCATGTTGATTTTCGGGTATTCCTGGTCCATTATCAATAATGGATATTTTTTTATCAATTTCGGAGTAAATGATGTTTATTTCAGTAACCTCTTTGTCGTTATATTTGATAGCGTTTGATAATAAATTTTGAATGATTTGTTTAAATGCTACGGGCTGGAATAAAACAGTATGATTTAAATTCTCTTTATTGATTTTAATACTATTATCGGTATCAATAAGTTTGATTATTCCGTTAATTTCTGTTAAAATATGAATACTCTCTTTGCCCTCATTGTTTTCTACATTCTTAGAATAATGTAATAAATCATCAATCAATTTAGACATATCCATTGCAGAGCTTTTTACCATTTCAAACAGTCCGGTAGCTTCTTCTTTTAGGTCTAGTACATGTTCTTCTTCTATAAAATCAATTAGAGACTTTATATTGTTTAAAGGGGTTTTCAAATCATGCGCGATGATATTTGCAAATTGTTCTAACTCGCTGTTTTTTACCAGAAGCTTCTCATTCAATGCTTTTAATTGTTGATCATAATCCCATATTTTTAAAAAAGAGTCCACTTTTTTCCTAGTAACTTCTGTAATTAGAGGTTTAAAAAGAAAATCGATGGCCCCTAGATCATAAGCCTTGTTAATATATTTAGGTTCATCGCTTATGGCTGTGACAAAAATAGTAGGTATGTTGGCCGTATCTGGATGTTGTTTTATTATTTCAACAAACTCATAACCATCCATTTCGGGCATTTGAACATCTACTAAAATGAGTGAAATTTTTTCTTTTAGCAGTATTTGTAATCCTTCATTGGCAGATTGACAGCACATAATTTCTCTAGTGGGATGCTCAAGCATGCTTTTTAAAGCAATTAAATTAGCAGGTTTGTCATCAATCAATAACAGGGTATGCGTTTTAGCAGTATTCATTATTCAATTTGTTTATGATATTTTTGGTATTTAATTCTTGATGGTATTTGTATATTAGTTTTGCGGCTTTGGGCATGTTATCGAATTCTGCTTCTTGGCAGTCTTGAATAATAGTCGTCCCATTATTTTCTGCGATTAGTTTTAAACCTTCTGCTCCATCGTTATTAGCACCCGATAGCAATATTCCGCAGCATTTTTCTTTTAATATGGCAGAAGCAGATTCAAAAGTTACATCTATTGAGGGTCTGCTATAATTGACCAGATCTGAAACGTCTAATGAAAATGTATAGTTTTCTTCTAATAAGAGATGATAATTTGATGGAGCGGTATATAGTATGCCTTTTTTTATAATTTCTTTATCTTCTACTTCTTTTACAATATAATGGGTATTGTTTCTTAAAATATCTTCAAATGAAGATTCGCAGTTTTTTAATCTATGTAAAACAATTACAATTGGTACAGAAACACTTTTGTCCAGACCGTTTAATATAGATAGTATTGTATTAAACGAACCCGCTGATCCACCAATGATTATCATATCCATATTATTTTATTTTTTGATATATTTTTTCATTTCGATCAATTTCCTTAAAATTTTCATAGACACTACTAAATCGTAAAGATTCTTTTTTTCCCAAAGCTAAGAATCCATGAATAGGCAAACTGTCATAAAATAATTTTAGAACCTTATTTTGCAATTCATCATTAAAATAAATGAGAACGTTTCTGCAAAGAATCAATTGGCATTCTTTAAAAACTCCGTCTGTAACCAAATTATGATTTGAAAACAAGATGTTTTTTTTGAAATCAGAATTGATTATTGAGTTTTTTTCGTCCGAAATAAAATAATTATTTAAGGAAGCTTGTCCGCCACATTCAAAATAATTTTTAGTGTAATCTTTAAAATTGATATTGGAATAAATCCCTTTTTTTGATTTTTCTATCGCATTGGAACTGATGTCTGTCGCATATAATCTTGTTTTCTCATACATTTCCATTTCTTTTAACAATATGGCTAAAGAATAGGTTTCTTCTCCAAATGAACATCCAGCGCTCCAAATGTTTATTCTTGGATAACTGTCGAGATAGGGGAAAATATTTTTTATTAGCGACTGATAAAAACTGGGATCTCTAAAAAACTCACTGACATTGACTACAATTTCATTTATAAATTCCTTAAAAATTTCCGGGTTATTGATGAGTTCAAATTGTAAATCGACCGCTGTTTTCATAGAATTGATCTCCATAAAACGGTTAATTCTCCGAAGCATCGAGGCTTTAGAATACTCAGAAAAATCGTAATCGAATTGTTTTTGTATCGTAAAAAGCAATTCATCTAGGTCATTAAAATCTATCATTTGTATATCCAGATGCTAATTAATGAAATAAGCTTTTGTATGTCTATTGGTTTAGATTGATAATCAGAAGCTCCCGCTTTTATGATTTCGTCTCGATCCCCTTTCATCGCTTTAGCCGTTAGGGCAATGATAGGTAAATCTTTCCATTTGATGTTTTCTCTAATTTTTCTGGTAGCTTCAAATCCATCCATTTCTGGCATCATAATGTCCATCAGTACAATATCAATATTAGAATTACTATCTAAGGCTTTTAAAGCTTCAACTCCATTAAAAGCGGTTGATATTACAGCTCCTTTACTCGTCAATGCAGCCGATAAAGCATAGATGTTTCTAATGTCATCATCTACAATTAAGATGTTTTTGTTTTTTAGAATTTCGCCACCGGATAAATTAGGTGCGTTTTTATATTTTAAGTCTTCTGTAGATTCAATTTTATTGATAAAAAGTAAAAGTTCGTCTTTTAATCGCTCAGTAACATCATTTGTTTTGATGACAATACTGTCTGCATTTTTTTCAAGTTCAAGTTGGTCTTCATCAGAAAGGTTTTTTCCGGTATTGACAATTATTTTGATGTTTGGATTTTTAGATATTTTTTTTAGTTCGGAAATGGATTTGATATTATTAGAATCAGGTAAGCTCAAATCAATTATAGCGCAGTCTACCTCGTCATTTTTTAGAATGTTTTCGGCTTCTAAACGCGAATGGGCTTGTATACAAATTACGTTTTTATCACTAGAATGTACTAACTCTTTTATGGAATAATTGAGTTTTACGTCATCCTCTACAATAAGTACTTTTTTGTATATCTTATTGATTTGATTGTCTATCGATTGAAAGGCATTCTTTAATTTTTGTGGGGTAATTGGTTTTACTAAGAAGTCAAAGGCACCCATTTCTTTTGCTAGTTTTTCTCTTTTCATTCCTGACATGACATGCACAGGAATGTGTTGTAATTCAGGATCTTCTTTTAACCATTTTAATACCGTCCAGCCATCTATTCCAGGTAATTTCATATCGAGAATTATAGCTTTAGGACTGTACTTTTTGGCATATTGAAATCCAGTTTCCCCTTGATGTGCTATAATTGCTTTAAATCCGTTATCATGGGCAACTTGGAGCAAAACTTCGGCAAAAGAAGCATCATCTTCTATGATCAGAATGGTTTTATCATCAATGTCAGCTTTGTTTCTGTCATCTTTAATATTTGCGGCCAAATCAACAAATTCTTTGTCTGGATTTGGATATTCGGTTTCTATCGTTACTTCTTCTTGAACGCTATTTTCTTTCGCTTCAACCGGGATTGAAGTGGTATTTTTATAGGTGATTGGTACAAAGATACTAAAGGTGCTGCCGTTGTTTATCGCACTTGTAAAGGAAACTTCTCCTCCTAGTAGGATAGCCAATTCTTTGGATATAAATAAACCTAAACCTGTCCCGCCATATTTTCGGCTGGTTGAACTGTCGGCTTGCTGAAAGGTTTGGAACAGTTTTTTCTTGTTTTCCTCTGAAATTCCAATTCCGTTATCTTTAATATGAATGGACAGGATTTCATTTGCAGGCAATAATGCTAATGATGGTGTCAGGTATTCCTGTTTCTCTGTTCCGGAATCAAAGGTTAGGATTACTTCTCCTTTATTTGGTGTGAATTTGAGCGCGTTAGATAAGAAGTTTTTGAGAATTTGTTCAATCTTTCCAACATCGGTGTTAATTTTTCTTGGGCAATTGTCAGTGATGACCGTTTTAAAATCGATCTCCTTTTTTTCCATCTGGACTCTAAATAAACTGTCCATATCAGAGAAGATTCGTTCAATAACGGTTTCTTCTGGATATACTTCTACCTTGCCGGATTCTATCTTAGAAATGTCTAAGATATCAGTAATCAAATTCAATAAATCTTTCCCTGAGGAATTAATCACAGATAAATTGTCGATTTGAGCATTGGATAGATTTCCGTTTACATTTTCTTTCAAGAGATCAGAAAGGATAAGAATACTGTTCAAAGGAGTTCTCAATTCATGGGACATATTGGCCAGGAATTCAGATTTGTATTTGCTTGCTTGTGCAATTTCTTCTGATTTGATATTGAGTTCCTCTTGAGCAACAATCAAGTCGCTGTTTTTAATTTCTATTTCGTAATTTTTATTCTCAAGTTCTCTTCCTTTTTCTTCTAAATAAGCATTGGTTTGCTCTAATTCGGCGGCTTGATTTTTTAATTCTTCTTCTGATTGTTGAAGTAGTAAAGTATGTTTATTGAGTTCTTCATTGTTTTGTCTAAGTTCTTCTTCCTGAACTTGTAGAATATTATTTTTTCGGTTGATTTCAGCAACCGAAAGTCTTAATTCTTCATTACGGATGAATACTTCTATGGCACTTCCTACGGAATCGACTAAGATATTTAATAATTTTTTATCGGTATCAGTAAAATTTTCAAATGATCCAATTTCGATTACGCCAATTACGGCGTTTTTAAACGAAACGGGCGTTATTAATACATTGTATAAAGCTGTCTTTCCAAGTGAGGATGCAACATAGGAATAGCCGTTTTGTAAATTATTCAAACATTTTTGTTGGTTGCTTTTGAAAACCTCGCCTACTAAACCTTCTCCAATTTGTATTGTTTTTGGCGTATCTTCATTCTCTGCAAAGCTTCCTATTTTGATTAAATCTTCTTTGTGATCAATATAGTTTGTTATATAAAAAGTCGCTTGACAGCTATTCGTTTGATTAATCAGGATGCTGCATAAATTAGTTCCAAATTCATTCAAATCCTTAGAATCAATGATTGTCTTGTTGACCTGAATGATATTTTTCTCTAATAAACTATTTTCATTAGATTTATCATTGAATTTTTTCAGCTCTAAAGACATGTTGTTCAAAGAGTCGTTTAGCGTGTCCGATGCACTTCTTAGTTCGATGGTGTCGCCATAATTTCCCGAACTGATTTTGGCTGATAAATAGATTTGCTCTTTTATAGCTTTAATCAAATCTTTTAAAGAATTATTGATGGAATAGAATTCAGTATTGCCGGAAAGGTTTTCTTTAAAGTCAATTTTACCCAATGCAATTCTCCTTATCGCGCTAGAAACGTTTTTAAGGTTACTCGAAGTATTGTTTATTAGTTTGAAAAATAAAAGAAAATTAGTTAGTAATAATACAATCAATAATGTGATTGTTAAAGCGACAGAAGTGAAAGCTTCTCGCTTTTTTTGTTCTCCATAATTGAGTATGTAATCTAGATTATCTTTCTCTAATTTGCTGATTTTAGAAACTATAAGAGCGGATGTGTTCCACCATTTTTCGGTAGTTATATTATTGGGTTTATTATTGATGATTGATTCTGAATTGGCCAAAAAAGATTTAAATTCATCTGATTTTTTATATTCAATGATTCCATTGTTTATCCCATTTGTTTCGAAATTGGTCAATCTAAAGTGGATACTATTATTAATTATCTTTGCTTCTTGATAGAAAGCTTCTAATGTAGCACTGGTAGTTTTATTAGTTACTTTATTAAGTATAATCCCTCTGATTAGTGTTGTTGCATTTTCTAAGTCGTTATAACAATTGAAATTGTTGGCCAGTTTTGTAAATTCTGGAATCTGGCAATCTATGATTTGGCTTTCAATTATGTTATTGAAAAAGAAATTTATAGAGACGTATTGATTGAATATTTTTTCAGGAGAAATTTGATTCTTTTCAGCATCAGATCGTACCGTTTTTAAAAGAGCTTTGGCAATAGTTAGGTTTTTTATTATTGTCGAATCGGATGTCTTAAAATTCAAAAACCATTCGCTTGTTTCCTTAACTTTATTTTGATATTCTGCTTTTCTACTTGAATCAAATGTAGAAATCAGGTAGAGACCTCTTTCATCATTTATTAAATTAATTACTTTTGAGAAATTAGCAATGTTGTTTATATTTTGTAAACTATGATTAATTTTAGTGTATTTGTTGTAGGAATTCTGACTGCTTGTAAAAGTTAAATACACTAATCCCGAAACGGGGATCAAAAGAATTAAAATTAACTGTGTTTTAATAGATAGGTTTTTCCACATAGGTTTTGGGGGCTTTGGAGGGTAAAAATAGCAAAATAATTTCAAATAAATTGGAGTGTTTTTAGTATGCCTTTTTGAGGTCTGGGATTATGACTGTTGTGTTTTAAATGCTATTGCTTTTATTCAAAAAAGCCATCCTATTGATCAAACAGGATGGCTTTTAATTTTTAAAGAAAATCGGACTCTACTTTTGAGCTTTGATTGATTTTATGTATTCCGTTAATTTTTTTCCGTAGAGAGACTCTGCTACTTTTGGAGTCATTGATTTATGAATAGTATCTAAATATTTGATGTTAATATCGTAAATTTCTGATAAAGCAATATAAGGCGCCACTTCATAGTCTTTATTATTGATTGCAAAGTTAGTTGCAAATAAATACTTTCGTTTTAGATTCGATTCTTGTTTTGCGGTCAAACTATCTACTGCCTTAGTATTATTGCTTTTTATTGCTTTAAATTTTGCTTCGATCAAATTTAGGCTCTCGTCTTGAAAACGGGAGTTTGTTTTTCGGTATTCTTCAAATAATTCTTGATTTTTTGAACCGGATATTTTAGCTCCAGCAATGTAAGAATCCAGATTGGTTTCTATGTTTATTTTTCCCGGTTCAGCAAAAAAGGAGATATTATTGTCTAATGAATTAGTCATACCTCTGTCTAGAAATAAGTATAACATTTCAGGAGATTCTAATGCAATGTTTCTTTCAAAGGCAGAATTCCCGTCGATTGTAATCGAATCAATAGGAACAAGAGTAGTGTCTAGGACTCTTTGGATGTATAAAGTTCCTTTTTTTAATCCTTTGATATTTCCGGTAAGATGTAAATTGTTTTTTGGTTCACTTTTGTTACAGGATGATACTAAAATCAGTGTAACTAATGCAAGAATTGATTTTTTCATTGGTGTTTATATTTTGGCGCAAAATAAAGAAAATTGTTGGAATGATTTGAGTGCGGATTAAAAATTCATAAAAAAATCCCAATCTATTTCTAAATTGGAATTTTTTTAGCTTTTTTTAAATTTAGGATTTTAGCCAAGCTTCTTTTAGTTGCTTTTTAGAGCTGTCAGTCGCTTTAAAACTTGCTTTTTCTTCATAAGGAAGTTTTATTTTTCCTTTGATAAGCTGCTCCTTACCCTCGCGTTTTATTTTTATGCTGATAGTGTCATTTTCTTTCCAGTTTTGGCTAGCCGAAATCATATCATAAATATTGTCAAGTGAATAGGCCTTTTCATTTATAGATACTAAAATGTCATTTCCTTTAAGTCCTAAACTGGTATAAAAATCATTTAGTTCGATTTCAGGAATAACAAGGATTTCTTTGGTTTGCGGATTTACTGTTATGTATGGAGACTGACCTTTTAAGAAAACATTAGTAGCTACTTTTTCGGTTGCCTTAGTTAATCCCACTTTGGCTAAATAAGTAGCATAAGGAATGGGAGTTGTACCAGCCACATGGGTTTCTAAAAACGCACCTACTTCAGGATAGGTTAATGAAGTGATTTTTGCAAAAAGTTCTGCATCATCAAAAGGTTTTGAAACGCCGTATTCAGCGGATAATTTTTGCATCAAGTCGAGGATTCCTCTCTCTCCGTTACTTTTTTCTCTAATGATGATGTCTATGCACATTCCGATAAGTGCTCCTTTTTCATAGACATTTAGGTATTGGTCTTTGTAAGGTTGTTTCAATACATTGGCGCTCATGGTTGTGAAAGACATGGTGTCGTTCATAGCAGCAGCATGAGTTATTTTATCAGCGAGACGATTAATGAAGTCGTCTTCGGTAATTAAGCCTTGGTTTATTTGAAAAAGATTGGCAAAGTATTCCGTTACACCTTCATACATCCATAAATGCTCTGACATTTTTGGCGCATTGTAATCAAAATTTTGAATCTCTTTAGAGTGAATTGTTAAAGGGGTTAAGATGTGAAAAAATTCATGAGAAACTACATCCATCATCGATTTTACCAATTCTTCTTTTGGCATCAATTCGGGCATAACTACTGTAGTTGCAGTAGGATGTTCTAAGGCGCCAAAACCTTTGGCATCATTCTCTTGTAAGGTGGACAGATATAGTAAAACGGTATACTTTTTAGTGGCGTCTATTTTGCCTAAAAAAGTCTTTTGAGCCGTCATCATTGTTTTCATTTCAGGAGTGATACTTTCGGCAGTGTATTTACCAGTTGGGGAATAAACGGCAATTTGTATTTCCATTCCATCAACTGTAAAAGTGGTGTAATCCGGTTTAGAATACATAATCGGGTTTTCGACCAATTCAGCATAACGAGTTGTTAGAAAGCGATCACTGGTGTCGCTTGAATCCAAATCCGTCATCGAAGTAGCGCCCCAAAGTGTTGCCGGATGCGACACAGTGACTTGATAAGGTGTCGCCATTTGATTTGTAAAATAACCTACAAAACAGTGGGTGTTTAACATAATATTCTTGCCGGCGTCAATATTAGAACCTGCAGGTGAAAAGATTTCATCACCACCAAATTTTTTTCCGGTTTCGGTATCAAAAGAATCATTGACTAAGTAAGTGATTTTGTCCAAAGATTTGGCATTAGCAATCGACCAGGAATTTGTGTCTGTTTTTTTTACATTGAGTAGATTTCCCTTTTTGTCGTAGGCTTTTAAATCATCAATATATCTCCCGTAATTGTCCTCAGAATAGGTTCCGGGAACCGTTTTAGGGATGTGATAGGTGATTTCCTCAGCCAAAATAGATGGAGGATTTACCGTAACCATTACTCGGTCTTCGATTATTTCATTCAGATTAATGTTGACCTGAACCAGTTCTTCTTTTTTTGTAAGGGCTGATGTTGAAGCCGTTTTACAACTCCAGAGAACAGTTGTAAAAGCAAAAGCAAAAAGTATTTTTTTCATTGTTTTTTTATTTGAGCTATAAGTCTTTTAAATTTTTAAATGTTACAACTTATAATGATTTAATAAAAAGATTGATTGTGGTTACTAGTTTATCTGTTAGCCTTAAATTTGGATCAGTGTATGATTTCATGTTTTCGCTATCATCGCCTTTGATTTCTTTAAAAATATGATTCATGTCTTCTATAATGGCAAGTTTTGCTTCGGGTTTTGCTTTTTTTAATAATTCAGCTTCGGAAACGGTTACTTGTAAGTCCTTAGTTCCGTTAAGGATGAGCACAGGGATTTGTAGTTTCTTTATTTCGTTTTGTGGGTCGTATTTTATCCAAGAGATCATATAAGGTTGAACGCTTTCTCTGAAAAGTGAAGCTAACATTTGATTTTTTAATTCGAATGTTTTTCCGCTTTTCAGCGATTCAAGATTTTTTTGAACTTCTTCTTTTAGAAAAGGAGCCTTTTTTTCTATTTGTTCCAGTATAACAGCATCGATTGTTCGGCCGGCTCCAGCCAATGAAATATAGGCATCAGCATTCCCGTTTGCGGCAATCATTCCTATTAATGCCCCTTCACTATGACCGGCAATTATAATTTTGTTGTACTTCTTTTGGTTTTTAAAGAAGGTCAAAATGTCTTTAGAATCTTTTATAAAATCATCAAAAAGAAGCGTTTTTTCATCCATGATTCCAGCAGCCATTTGAGCAATAATTCTTTTGTCATAACTGAAAACGGCAATATCGTTTTTAGCCAAATCTTCTGCTAAATATTTCAAAGAATTGTTAGTCATTCCTTTTTGATTCCCATCTCTGTCCGTGGGGCCTGAACCCGCAATTAGAATGACAAGATTTGTTTTTTTATTTTCCTTTAAAGGGGAGTACAAAGCTCCTTTTATTAACGGATTGATCGTTATTTCCTTTTTGTTGAAAGAAATAAGTTCTTTGTTTTCCTGTGAAAAACAAAGTGTTGAAAGTAAAACTAACAGTAATAATAGTGGTTTTTTCATTATTTGGTTTTTAGTTATATGTTCTTCTAAGGATGAAAACGTTACAGTTTTTGCATAAAAAAACTCCCTTAAACGGGAGTTTTATTTTAGTCTAATTTGTTTTTTATGTAATATTTTCCATCCAAATCTTCGTCAAAATCATCTATCTTAACTGGTTTTGGTTTCGGTTTATTTGCTGCCGCTTTCTTTTTCCACATTTCAAATTTTTCTGCGGGCATCTTCTTTTTCATAATCTCAAGAACCTCTTTCTCGGCCAAGCCAAATTCCTTTTTAATGATTTCAAAAGGATTTTTTTCCTCTAAGGCCAATGTAACAAGTTTTTCTGTTTGTTCCCAGTTTAATTCTTTGCGGTTACTCTTTTTCATCACGTGAAAATTAATTCTAATAGTTTTAAATGATTAATATAATTGATTCTAAATTAGATACCAATATTAATAAAAAAAATAATTAGTTCTGATCAAAAAGGTGTTTTTTTTTAGACTTTAATTCTTTTTTAATAATCGTTGCTTTTGAAACGGTATTTTTAATAAATTTTTTAATTGGTTGTGCTCTTCCATCTTCATGTGAGTGTCTACTCCATAAACGATTTTTTCTTTTGGCTGCGCCATAAAAGTTCCAAAAAGACGGTCCCAAATAGAGAAAATATTTCCGTAATTACTGTCGGTATAAGGAAGTTGGTAATGATGGTGTACTTTATGCATATTTGGGGAAACGATAAAGTAACTCAATATTCTGTCCCATTTTTCAGGTATAGCAATATTGGCATGATTGAACTGGCTTGCAATGACCGAAAGGGTTTGGTAGACGAAAACCATCCACATGGGACTGCCTACCATGAGAACACCTAAGGTTGTAAATGCAAACCGGATGACACTTTCTCCGGGATGATGCCTGTTAGCCGTAGTGGTGTCAATCCAGGTATCAGTGTGGTGAATCAAATGAAAACGCCATAACATTTTTGTTTTATGTTCGATAAGATGAACGAGGTAGGCGCCAATCAAGTCCAGCAGAAGTAAACCAACTAAGGTATAAAGCCATAAAGACATGGGCGGAAGCCATTGTAGAATGCCAAATTGGTTAGTAATAGTCCAATTGGCCGATTGCAATAAAATAAAAGCCAAAAGAAAATTAATTACGATAGTTGTCAAGGTGAGAAAAATATTGATTCCTGCATGATGCCATTTTTTATAATTGAAGTTAAAAAGAGGGAAGGCATTTTCTATCAGCCAAAAAAGAGCAATCCCACCAACTAAAATCAGACTTCGGTGCGATGAAGGGATGCTTGAAAAATAGGAGATAATTTCAGTCATATGGCAAGTGGATATTTTAAATGTAATGATTTTTCAGATGCGAAATTATTTGATAAACCGGAAAGTCAAATTTATTCTGGGGCCAATGGGTTTTGCAGTTTTTGGAATTTGATGTTTCCAGAAATGTTGCGTACTGCCTTTCATTAATAATAAACTGCCATGCTCCAGAATAATACTTTTCCTGAGTTCTTTATTAGAATTGTGTTTGAGTTGAAAATTTCGTTCAGCTCCAAAACTCAAAGAAGCAATTACCGGATTTATTCCTAATTCTTTTTCATTGTCAGCATGCCAGCCGTTGCTATCTTTTCCATCACGGTAGTGATTGAGCAAGACTGTCGTAAATGTGGTACCGGTTGTGCTTTCAATTTTTAGTTTTATTTTTTGCAAAAGCAAATTCCAAGGATGTGGTTCCATTTTTATATTAGAATAGGAATAGGACTTTCCCTCATTTCCATACAAAGCAGTCAGTCTGGGTTGTAAATGATTTTTGCCGTAAATGGTGATCTCATCCTGTTGCCAAGGAATGCTATTCATTAATTCCTCATAAATTTCATCGGCTTCTTTCTTGTCAAAAAAAGCGGGATAATACATGATTTCTGCATCAGGCAGATGGAGCGGAATAGGATCTAATTGAAAAAGTGATTTCATAGTACAAAAATAAAGAGAAAAACGAAAGGGCTAAATTTCGTTTTTCTCTTTAATAATAATTTAAGCTTCAGAATGGTCTTGCAGTAGATTTTTATAAATTAAACCGGCAGCTATAGCTCCTAAAATAGGGGCGAGCCAAAACAACCATACTTGTGATAAAGGTTCGCCTCCTACAAATAATGCCTGAGATAAAGACCTTGCAGGATTTACAGAAGTATTGGTAATGGGGATACTAATTAAATGAATCAATGTAAGGGCTAAACCTATGGCAATCCCTGCAAATTTTCCGTTGGCAAATTTATCGGTTGCGCCAAGGATTACTAATAGAAAAAATAAAGTCAGTACAAACTCGGCGGTGAAAGCAGCCTGCATCGAATAGCCATCTGGAGAAAAGGCACCGAAACCATTTGAGGCAAAAGCGCCTGCTTTAGTATTGTCAATTATAAAACCGACCTTTCCTGAAGCAACCAGATACAAAGTTCCCGCTGCGGCAATCGCGCCTATGCATTGCGAAATAATATAAGGGATTAAATCTTTGGATGAAAATCTTCCTCCGGCCCATAATCCAAACGAAACAGCTGGGTTAAAATGTCCGCCAGAAATATGTCCCACCGCATAAGCCATAGTCAAAACGGTTAAACCAAAAGCGAGAGCGACCCCAGCAAATCCAATTCCTAAATCAGGAATCCCTGCCGCAAAAAGAGCGCTACCACAACCACCAAAGACTAACCAATAGGTTCCGAAAAATTCTGCCAATAGTTTTTTCATAATAGAGTAATTAAAAGGTTTAGAGTTAATTATTGAAAAAAAGTATATTGAAAAGCCCAGTAAATCAAGCCTAGTTGTAAAGGCATACGTAAAAATAAAACCCATTTAGCTAGTCCCATTCTTGCTTTTTCATTATTGTACATATAAACATGGGTTGGAAAAACAGCAATCAATAAGGCTATTATTCCCCAGGCAGCATATTTTGAAAAATTAGGAATGCATAGCAATATTGCCAAAACAATTTCGGCAATACCAATTATCACATTCAATAATTTGGGGTTAGGGAAATAAGGCGGAATAATTTTTAAATAAAGTCGGGGAGATCTGAAATGGTTTATTCCTGCGAGCAAGTACACAAAAGCCATTATATAAAGATGCCAAGGTAAATTCATAATAAAAAATTATTCATTACGAATTTAATAAAAAATTAACGATAAAATACGTATTGCTATTAATTAAGTTGTTTTTTGAAATTGATATTCATAATTATAATTGCCAGAATAATTAAAAGAATTCCAAACCATTGGGTTAGATTTACGGTTTCACCTAGAAGAGTATAAGCCATCATAACCGAAACAGGAAGTTCCAATGCTGAGACAATACTCCCTAATCCGATTCCTGTAAGAGGGAATCCGGCATTCAAGAGCATCGGTGGAATTATGGTTCCAAAAAGGGCTAAAATAATACCCCATTTGAGAAAAATAGCAAAGTTAAATGCGGTGGTTTGTGTGGCTAAGGCAAATGAAAACACAATCACCGCACCTCCAAAGAGCATATATAAACTGCGTTGAGCAGAAGAAATCCCAACTGCAACACGATTAGCGGTAAACATTGTTGTGGTGAAAGAGGCTGCTGCCAAAAATCCCCATACGATGCCGCGCCAGTCTAGTTTTATTTCATTATTGATTAAATTAGTAGCCAAGACGGTTCCTACTAGAACAATCACCACCGAAATGATTTTTTGGGTCGAAGGGATTTTTTTCTCTAAAATCATTTCAAGTAAAACACCCATCCAAACCGTTTGCATTAATAACACAATTCCAATAGAAACCGGAATGTATTTTACGGCTAAGTAGTAGAAAAGACTCGTCATTCCTAAGGAAGTTCCAGCCAGCATGAGATGGAAGATGTTTTTTTTTGAAGCTTTTGTAGCTGTATTTTTGTTTTTTGCCTTTTGAAATAAGTTGATAAGCAGTAAGCCTAAAATTCCATATATGAATTGTGAGCTGGTGACTTCGGCAGTTGTGTAGCCTTCATCATAAGCCATTTTTACAAAAGTGGCTAACATTCCATAACTGGTGGCTCCAAATCCAACTAAAAAAACTCCCTTTAGAACACTATTTTTAATCATTTTTTTTATTTAAAAAGTCCGGCAAAGATAGCGCTTTAAGTTTTGAATTGGCCGTTTTGCTTTTTTATATAATCCTGTAAAACGAGATTACTACTCCTATGTATTCAATAAAAAAAATCGGGAAATAAGGACTTAGAGGTCTTGGGTATCAGAATGAAATTATTCTTGGTTTTTTGTGAACGGAATCAATAAAAGTGCATTTCGAGGATGTTGTGCTATAGATTTACACCAAATAAATAACCAACTAAAGCAGTTAGTCCCATTGCGATGGTTCCCCAAAAAGTAATTCGAAGGATTGCTTTGGTCATGCTTGAACCTCCGGTTTTGGCCGCAAATGATCCCAAAATAATCAGAAAGAAAAGGGCAAATCCATAAAGAGAATATTCCATTTTTTTTAATGGCAGAAAGAGAGCGACTAAAAGCGGAAGCATTCCGCCTAAGGTAAAAGCGGCGCCCGAGGCAAATGCGGCTTGAATGGGTTTGGCCTGACTGATTTCATTAAGACCTAATTCATCTCTGATGTGCGCGCCTAACGCATCGTGCTGTGTCAATTCAGTTGCAACGGTTAGTGCGGTTTCTTTTTTCAAACCTCTTTTCTCATATATTTCTGCTAATCGCTGTAATTCTAGTTCAGGGGTTTCTATTAGCTCCTGCTTTTCCCTTTCAATATCTGCTTTTTCAATATCTGTTTGAGAACTTACCGAAACGTATTCACCTGCGGCCATTGATAAGGCACCGGCAACTAAGCCTGCCAAAGTTGTAAAAACAATTAATTCTCTGTTGTCACTCGCCGCTGCAACTCCTATTGCTAAACTGGCTGTAGAAAGGATTCCATCATTGGCTCCAAGAACGGCTGCTCTAAGCCAGTTACTTCTATGGATATAGTGATTGTCTAAATAATTATCTGCTTGATTTTTCATTTTTGTTTTGGTGTAAATGTTTTGAATTCAGGACAGTATTTTGTAATTGATATCAAAAGTTTGTTCTCTTTAGCTGCTTTTATGTTGCTAAAGCAGTTTTATCTATTAATCGAAAATACGAATTAAAAGGATAATTATGTTGATTTTTGCTACAAAATATTATGTAATAAACACTCTTAGAACAAATTAAAATCTTTTAGTAATGGATACTCAACCACGTTGACTTTGATTATGTTGAGAAATATTAGGAAGAGCGGGTATGAATTATTTGTTTACGACTTCGATTTCTTCTTCCGATATTGTATGTATCGTTGTATAAAAATTGTTGTTAATAATATGATTCCAACGATGCATTCAATGATTAAAACAAAGACCCAAGCCAATCCGTTTTTATGAGTGGCATGTCTTAATGATTCACTCATTAGATAAAGGTTCAAAATTGCAAAAAATACATGTCCAAGTAGACTTATTGAACTTACTTGCCAAAAACTTAAAGAAATTGAGCACTTAATCGCTTTGATTCCAAAGAATAACTGGAATAGCAATGGCGAAAGTAAAAGAAGAAATAAAGAGGTTAAATGTATCATATAGTTACTATTTTTTAAAATTAGTTATCTATTACGTTAATTTGCGTCAATTTCTGATTTCACTACACTAGACTTCCCATAGTACAAAGTCAGCAACGTTTGCAAAGCTGCTACACTTTGCGGAGCGGGGTTTTTTATATCCGCATGATTGTCATTGCGAGGAACGAAGCAATCACATTCAGTAATTCGACAAATTAGCGCATTGTTTTGACCATGGTTTTAAATTTAAAATAGCTATTATTCAGTCATTATATCTCTAATTTCGTCAAATAAATCTTTCCATGTTGGATTGATAGATTGAATCAATTTGTTTTTGGCAGTCCTTAAACCCGCTTTTATTTGTTTTTCACGGGCTATAGCATCTCCAATCCATTGAAATTGCTCATAGTAAACTAATATGTTTACATCGTATCTGGCTGAAAATGATTTTGGATATTTCTTATTTTTATGTTCTATAATTCTTTGCGGAAGATTTGATTTGACACCAACATACACTACTGTTTGATATTTATTAGTAATGATATAGACAAATCCTGGGTTCATCTTTTTTAGTTTTATGGAGGGCTAGCAATGTAATAGCATTTTATACACTAGATTTACTCCTTTTAGTGTGATTGCTTCGCTACCGCTCGCAATGACTTAAGCCACCAAGTTTGTCATTGCGAGGAACGAAGCAATCTCATTCAGTAACTCTACAAAGTTGCTTTTTTTGTGGACATGGATTGCAAATTCGCACTATTGGATGGTGTTTATTCTATTTTTAAGTTTGGATACTTTGTTTTTAATCTTGGAATATCTCTATCTTTTTTATCAACTAGGATTATCTTGTTTTTGTTATAATCAACATAAACTTCACCAATATATAGCACCTTGTTTTTTTCAATTTTGAAAGGAATATTAATTGGAACAGAACCATGCTTTTGAATATATCCACCATTCATGAATGTGGAGAAAGAAGAAAAACTATATTGACCTTCTTTTTCTGTAATAGAAAAATAATATACAGCTTTTTCGTTATCAAAAAAATCTGGTTTAAATTTCATTTTAACCATTTGTTCAGGAGTTATGTAAATTCTATTTTTGATTTTCAAGTCAGTAATGTTTTCTCCAGTATAAAATAAAGAGTATCCGTTAAATATAGGTTTTTCGTTTTTAAATGATAATGCACCAATTATCATTCCTTCGTCATTTGAAGGAGTGAAATTTTGATTGATGTTGTTTGATGGCAAATTTGCACAGGAAATAAATAGTAGCAATGTAGAAATTCCACTTATCTTGAATAAAAGTTTTTTCATGTTTTTGGTGTTTATGATTATTAGTTTGTTTAAAAAGAATGTTTTGTTCAATTCAGATTATCTATAAAACAATGTTTTAAAGTAGTTTTACTCGTATAGCTTGTCATTAGTTATTTATTGTCAAATATATTAAAATATTCCTACAAAATGTATTTCGAAAGGAAACGAAATTATTAGCCCCGATAGCAGTGGAAATCCTTTTACTTTTTCTTTAAAAGTAAAAGATTGCAACGAATAGCGGGAGGGAAGTTGTTGTGAAAATCAATCGATTTGCTCCAAAAAAAAAGACCCACAAGTTTTCACTAGCAGGTCTTTTTTTTAAACGGTTAAACGAATAATCAAATAACCGAATATACTATTTAATCATTTCAAAACTACGTTTTACAAAGGCAGTCAAAGCTTCTCCTTTTAATAGGTTTTGAGACAGTTTAGCCAGGTCTAAAGCTTGTTTTACCAAGTGCTCTTGATCAGTCTTGTCGGCTGTGTTTAGAATGGTGGTTGCTAATGGAGAATTAGTATTTACCACTAAATTGTACATTTCTGGCATGTTGCCCATCCCGAACATTCCGCCACCACCTGATTGACTCATTTCTTTCATTCTACGCATGAATTCCGGTTGGGTTATAATAAATGGAGCCGCTTGACTGTCCATAGCTTCCATTTGTACACTATAAGTTTGTTTTGGAACGATGGTTTCTAAAACAGTTTTTAGGCTTTCTTTTTCTTCATCAGACAATTTTGAAATAACGGCATCGTCTTTCTTGATTAAATTATCGATATGATCAGAATCGACACGAACGAAAACCAAATCCTTATTGTCCGACTCCAGTTTTTGTATTAAATGCGAGATAATCGGAGAATCAAGAAGCAATACTTCGTATCCTTTTTCCTGTGCAATTTCGATATAAGAATGCTGTGTTTCTTTGTTTCCGGCATATAAAACAACCAGTTTTCCGTCTTTGTCGGTTTGTTTTTCCTTCAGGTTTTCTTTTAATTCCTCCAGGGTATAATATTTGTTTTCTACCGTTGGGTATAAAACGAAAGCGCCTGCTTTTTCATAGAATTTGTCTTCGGATAGCATTCCGTACTCTAAAACAATTTTGATATCGTTCCATTTTTTCTCGAAATCTTCACGGTTTTCGTTGAAAAGAGATTTCAATTTATCAGCCACTTTGCGGGTAATGTAGTTCGAAATTTTCTTCACCGCAGCATCGGCTTGCAAGCCAGAACGAGAAACATTCAAAGGAATGTCCGGTGAATCAATTACTCCTTTTAGCATCGTTAAGAATTCGGGAACAATTCCTTCTACATTATCGGTTACATATACCTGATTTTGGTACAATTGGATTTTGTCTTTTTGGATTTGCAAGTCAGCACCCAGTTTTGGGAAATATAAAATTCCGGTAAGGTTGAACGGATAATCTACATTTAAATGAATATGGAATAAAGGTTCTTCAAATTGCATTGGATACAATTCGTGGTAGAAAGTTTTATAATCCTCATCTGACAATTCTGTTGGTTGTTTAGTCCAAGCCGGATTTGGGTTGTTGATAATGTTGTCTAATTCAACCGTTTCATTCACGTAATCTTCGGGAGCGTCTTCTGGTTTGGGAAGTGTTTCTGTTTTTGTTCCAAATTTAATTGGAATAGGCATGAATTTATTGTATTTATTCAATAAACCGCTGATTTTAGAATCTTCTAAGAATTCTAAAGAATCTTCGGCAATGTGCAAAATAATTTCAGTTCCACGAGAGGTTTTATCAGCTGGCTCTAAAGTGAATTCTGGGCTTCCATCACAGGTCCAGTGGGCAGCAGGTTCGTCTTTGTAGGATTTGGTGATGATTTCCACTTTGGAAGCCACCATAAAAGCAGAGTAGAAACCAAGACCAAAATGTCCTATGATTCCGGAATCTTTAGCCGTGTCTTTGTATTTTTCCAAAAATTCTTCGGCACCAGAAAAAGCCAATTGGTTGATGTATTTTTCTACTTCATCAGCTGTCATACCGATTCCCTGATCGATAATGTGTAGTTTTTTACCTTCTTTATCAATTTTTACTTCAAGAATTGGGTTGCCATATTCTACTTTGGCTTCGCCAATATTCGTAAGATGTTTTAGTTTTAATGTTGCATCAGTCCCATTCGAAATTAATTCACGTAAAAAAATCTCGTGATCACTGTATAGGAACTTTTTGATTAATGGGAAGATGTTTTCTACCGAAACATTAATTTTTCCAGTTGTCATATTTAAATTTTTTATAGGGTTTTACAATCTCTTCGAATACTTTCAAATAGAATACCAATTAACGGGCAAGTGACAAATTGTCGTAACTGCTAATTTTGAAATAAAAAAATTAAATTTTAAAACAATTTCAGTTTGTAGGATTGTATCTTTGTACTAGTTTAATTATAAAACTATATGACAATGAAAAAAATAATTTTTTTAGCGGCAATAACTTTAATGTTATTTTCGTGCAAAACGTCTTCAATTACTGAGAAGAAATTAGACAGAAATTCACAAGTTGCTTTAAAAGGGAACTGGGTAATTAGCGCAGTGACTTATCCTGGGTCAGAGTACATAAAAGTAAATAGCTTTCAATTGGCTGATTCCAAATGTTTCGAAGGAAGCACGTGGAAATTTGTTTCTAACAATAACAAAGGAAATATGGCCTTGACAAAATATGATTGTCCAGCGTTTAGCTCACCAATAACATGGTTTATCAATGCTAATGGAGAATTTATTTTGAAGATTTTGGATGCTGGTGAAAAAGCCAGAAAAGTAAGAGACGGTTATGTGTTGCACATCGCTAATCAAACCGAAAGTTCGTTTCAGTTGATTGATAAAATCAATGTGGGCGGAAAAGCAACCGATGTAGTATACCAGTTTCAAAGAGCAAATTAATTAAGATAAAAAGATAGAGATATGAAAAAGATTTCAGTAGTTGCAATAGCATTAGTAATGGTTATTGGATCAATGTTTACCAGTTGTGAAGCGTTGAAAAACACCAATAATACACAAAGAGGAGCCGGAATAGGTGCTGCCAGTGGTGCGGTAATAGGCGCTATTCTAGGGAATAATCTTGGGAAAGGCGGAAAAGGAGCCATGGGTGCTGTTCTAGGAGGCGTTGTTGGAGGTGTTGCCGGTGGCGTTATTGGTAACAAAATGGACAAACAAGCCAGACAAATTGATGAAGCGCTTCCGGGGGCTGAGGTAAAACGTGTAGGTGAGGGAATTCAATTGGTTTTAAATGAGAATGCAGTACGTTTTGATACTAACAAATCTACTTTGACTGCTGCTGCAAAAGCTAATTTGAATAAGTTAGTTCCTGTTTTTCAAGAATATGCTGATACTGATATTACGATATTTGGTTACACAGATAGTACAGGACCTGCTGATTATAATTTGAAACTTTCAGGTGAAAGAGCCGCTTCAGTAAGAAGTTATTTAGTAAGCAAAGGGATTTCTGCCGCTAGATTTCACGTAACTGGAATGGGAATTGCCGATCCAATTGCATCAAATGAAACCGTTGAAGGTAGAAGTCAAAATCGTCGTGTTGAGTTTGCTATTACTGCAAATGACAAAATGCGTCAGGACGCTGAAAAAGAAGCAGGAAAATAAAACAAGCTTTTTTAGATACAGGAAATCGCGTCGTTTTAGAACGGCGCGATTTTTTTTTATCATAAAATCAGATTTCGTCAATTCATCTTTGTCAAAGAAATCTATCTTTGCAGACTCAAAATTTCATTAGTACAACATGCTTCAAGTTCAAAATATTTCTTTTGGTTATACCAATAAAAAAGTAGTTCATAATATTAATTTCACCGTAGAAAAAGGGCAGAATATAGCTGTAATTGGCGAAAGCGGATGCGGAAAAAGTACACTTTTGAAGCTGATTTATGGCTTGTATGATCTGGATGAAGGACAAATTTTTTGGAACGAAACCGAAATTTTGGGACCAAAATTTAATTTGGTTCCCGGAATGCCGTTTATCAAATACTTATCTCAGGATTTTGATTTGATGCCTTATATTACAGTGGCGGAGAATGTAGGTAAATATCTTTCGAATGCGTTTCCGGAACAGAAAAATGATCGAATTGAGGAATTGCTTGAGATTGTTGAAATGACTGAATTTGCAAATGTAAAAGCAAAATATTTAAGCGGTGGTCAGCAGCAAAGAGTGGCTTTGGCAAGAGTTTTAGCCTTAGAACCTGAAGTATTATTGCTGGATGAGCCTTTTAGTCATATTGATAATTTTAGGAAAAATGCGCTAAGGAGAAACTTGTTTGCCTATTTGAAATCCAGAGGAATTAGCTGTATAGTTGCTACGCATGACAGTACAGATGCACTTTCTTTTGCCGATGAAACCATTGTGTTGCAAAACGGAATTATTGTTGATAAAGCCGATTCTCATAGTTTGTACAATAATCCCATAAATAAATATGTGGCTTCCCTTTTTGGTGAAGTCAATGAGTTGAAACTATCACAGTTGGTTCCCGTTGATGGAGAGGACGAAATGGTTTTGCTCTATCCGCATCAGCTTAAGGTGGTAAACAATGGCTTAATGAAAGCAGTTGCAAAACAATCTTATTTTAAAGGAAGTCATTATTTGATTAAAGCGGTTTTTGATCGAAAGGTAATTTTCTTTGAGCACGACAAACCTTTGGAACTAAACCAAGAAATCACCTTGATGATATCCTAAAAACAAAACCCGAAATGGAATCCATTTCGGGTTTTGTTTTATTTAGAATGAAGCACTTAATTTTTTAAGTATTTTTCTAAGAATTGATCTTGCTCCCAAAGTAGGTGTAAGATGTTTTCTTTTGCCACATATCCGTGTGATTCTTTAGGTAAGATTACCATTCTGGCTGGCGCTCCAAGTCCTTTTAATGCTTGGAAATAACGCTCTGTTTGAAGGGTAAAAGTCCCAGGATTATTGTCGGCTTCACCATGAACTAACAATAAAGGAGTCTTCATTTTATCTGCATTCATAAATGGAGACATGGTGTTGTACACTTGCGGTACTTCCCAGTAATTGCGTTGCTCTGATTGGAATCCAAAAGGAGTAAGCGTTCTATTGTAAGCTCCACTACGGGCAATTCCACAAGCAAAAAGATTCGAATGGGTCAATAAATTAGCGGTCATAAAAGCACCATATGAATGTCCTCCAATGGCTACTTTTTTCTTGTTGATATAACCCAAAGCGTCAACTGCATTAATAGCCGCCTCAGCATTGTCTACCAGTTGAGAGATGAAATTATCATTTGGTTCCGTAGTTCCTTCACCAATAATTGGGAAGGCAGCATCGTCTAAAACAACATATCCTTTGGTCACCCAATACACAAATGAGCCATAATAAGGAAAGGTGAATTCATTTGGGTTTTGGCTGCTTTGTCCTGCTGAATTTTTGTCTTTGTATTCGGCTGGATAAGCCCAAATCAATAAAGGTAATTTTTCTTTTTTCACTTTGTCATAACCTGCAGGCAAATACAAGGTTCCGGATAATTCTACTCCGTCTTTTCTTTTGTATTTAATCACTTCTTTACTCACATTTTTGATGCTTTCAAACGGATTTTGGAAATTGGTGATTGGTGTTAGTTTATTGTTTTGTTTGATATTTCTGAAATAATAATTCGGATAATCATTTTTAGACTGTATTTGAACTAATACAGTTCCTTTTTTGAAATCTTCGATAGACAATAAATCCTCCTTCTTGTCTTTGTAAGTTGAGGTATAAAGTCTTTTGGTTTTTAATGTTTTTAAATTGAATTCATCGATGAATGGAAATTGACCATTTTTAGTAAAACCAGCACCTATTAAAAATAAATTATTGTTTTCAATGGCTAATACGCGTTTTCCGTATTGGTTTTTAATCGTTTCAAAATTTCCAGGATCAGAATAAATGTCTTGCGAATTTCGGTCCGAAATCACTTTTGGCGCTTGGTTAGCATCCGATGGGTTGATTAAATAAGTTTTGGTATTTCGGGTATCATACCATTGGTCAACAACAATAGCAGTAGTTTCATTTCCCCAAATAATTCCGCCATAACGTTGTTTTGTTTTCATCATTGAAGTAGGGGTAGCATCAAAAGGAGCATTCCATAAAGATATTTCGTCTCTAAAATCTACTTTGTTAGCAGGGTCTCCCTGGTCTAATGCTTCTACAAAAGACAAAGTTGCAGGCTTGTCACTTCTCCAGTTCATACTTCTTTTACCTGTTCTGGTCGCCATAAAACCTTTTGGCATAATTTCGAATAATGGAACTTCATTCACTGTTTTTACCATTTTACCCTCTTTGTCATAAACTACTGTTTTTGATGGAAAACGGTTTAAAGGAACAATGTACGAAAACGGTTTTTCAATGGTGGTTACCATTAGGTAGTTTCCGTCAGGGGAGAAATCTTCTCCGGCATACATATCAGCGCTTTTGAATAAGGTGGTTGCCCCGTTGATGTTTACTTTGTACAATTCAGAAGTGATAATGTTTTCAAAATTAGCTTCGTCATTTTTGTTTTTCAAAAGATCCTGATAAGTTCTGTTTTGCGATTTTGAACCGTCGGCATTGGAAATAATTGGTCCCAAAGGCAAATCTTTTTTAGCATCCAATAAGGCAGCTCTGTTTTTAGGTAACATTTTTACTAAAATACTTTCGTTGTCCTTGAACCAGCTGAATGGATTTCCAAGATTCGCATTTACATTTGCAGCCGTCAATTTTGTAGCTTTGGCGGTAGCCACATCAATAACCCATAATTCTACTCCTGTAGCTGTGGTGTGCGAAAAAGCAATTTTTGTTTCATTAGGTGACCAAGATAAATTGCTGATGCGAGGGTTTTCAGGTAAGCCGGAAACTTGAGTTTCGTTTTTGGCGTTTATTTTTCTGATTTTTAAATTATTGATATAAGTAACCGTACTAGAAATATTGGTAACTGGATTAATTCTTAAACCTCCTAAACGCATTTCCTCTTGATTTAGATCGTCTAAAGTTTTATAAGTGTTTCTGTAGGTAAGAAGCATGTATTCTTTTTTGGTATCCATTGATACAGAAGGTGCTCTTTCGAAATCGGCCAAATCTAAGATGGATTTGGATGGTTTTTGGTATGTTAGGTTTTCTTGCGCAAAGGCAGATAAACCGAGACATAGAAATAAGATAAAGCTAGCTTTTAATTTCATAGTTAGTTTTTTTTGATTGTATGCGTGTAAATTTAGGTATTTGTCTATAGAAGTCCAAGTTTGTTACAGCCAAGCGATGAGGTTTGTTTTGCCTCTTGTGCTAAACACTGATGAGAGCCCATTTTTTTATTGGAAAAAGAAAATCCAGAGCACCTAATTTATTCAAGAAATGAATATAAAACCGAAGTTTATTAAAAAAACTGTAATTTGTGAGCTGAAATTTTAAAGGATAATTAAATTTGTAATCTTATTTTAATTAAATAATAACAATATGTACCATTCTAAAATAACAGGATTGGGATATTATGTTCCTGATAACATAGTAACCAATGACGATTTGTCGAAAATTATAGACACTAATGATGAGTGGATTCAGGAAAGAACCGGAATTCAAGAAAGAAGGCACATTATAAGAGGAGAAGACACGACGACTTCGATGGGTGTTAAGGCTGCTAAAATTGCAATTGAGCGTTCGGGTGTGGCTAAAGAGGATATTGACTTTGTGGTTTTTGCAACCTTAAGTCCAGATTATTATTTCCCTGGACCGGGAGTTTTGGTGCAAAGAGATTTAGGATTGAGAACCGTAGGTGCATTGGATGTTAGAAATCAATGTTCCGGTTTTGTTTATGCTTTGTCTGTTGCAGATCAATACATCAAGACAGGAATGTACAAAAACATTTTAGTTATTGGATCTGAAGTGCAGTCAACAGGTTTGGATATGACTACGCGCGGAAGAGGGGTTTCAGTAATTTTTGGCGACGGGGCAGGAGCGGCAGTTTTGAGCAGAGAAGAAGATTTGTCCAAAGGTATTCTTTCGACTCATTTGCATTCAGAAGGGCAGCATGCCGAAGAATTAGTGGTAAAAGCTCCGGGAATGGGTGGAAGATGGGTTACTGATATTCTTGCCGATACGGATGCAGAGGATGAAAGTTATTTTCCATATATGAACGGGCAATTTGTGTTCAAGAATGCTGTAGTTCGTTTCAGCGAAGTAATAAATGAAGGTTTGCAGGCTAATAATTTGCAAGTTTCGGATATTGATATGTTGATACCGCATCAGGCTAATTTGAGAATTTCTCAATTTATTCAAAATAAATTCAAATTGACAGACGATCAGGTCTTCAATAATATTCAAAAATACGGAAATACTACAGCGGCTTCTATTCCTATTGCATTGACCGAAGCTTGGGAACAAGGAAAAATAAAAACTGGTGATACGGTAGTTTTGGCTGCTTTTGGGAGTGGTTTTACTTGGGGAAGTGCTATAATTAAATGGTAGTTTTTCGCGTTTAATCTTCGAGGTTGAGCATAAAAATAAAAAGCTATTCGTTTCAAAACGAATAGCTTTTTATGTAAAAAAAAAGCCCGAAGTGGCATGCTTCGAGCTTCTTTACAACATAAAATAATTAAAACTAATTTTTATAAAAGTCCACCGCTTCCTTGGGTTTCGTTTTGATCTCTTTGTTTTCTTTGGATTGCTTTGTTTTTACCGCTTCCAAAACGATAATTGAATCCTACATATACAGATTGGCTTTCCCAATTGAATTGACCATTTGACTTGTAAGGACGGTCTCCATTAAAGGCAAAGTGCATCGAATTGAATATGTCACTGAAACGCGCGCTGATGGTTCCTTTTCCTTTTAGGATGTTATAACTGCTTCCTAAATCCATTTTCCACATTGGTTCTCTTAAGAATTGCAAGCTTAAATCTTCTCCTCTGTACATGGCAAACAATTGAAAACGCAAATCTTTTGTAGCCTTAAAAGTATTGTTTATTCTGGCGTTGAATGTAGTGGCATTGACTTCCACAAATTCAAAATTACCAGGTGTATTCTCAATAGTTCCTTTTACTTTTTTCTTGTAAGCGTCTAAACTGATATTGGCACTCCACCATTTTTTGAAATCTAAATTGCTGGATACCTCAATTCCATAGGCATTGTTGTTGTTGAAATTATCGTAGGACAACACCTGTTTGTTTGGGTTTTCAGGATTTGTAAAAATGACTCTTGTAATTTCGTCTTCAATTCTTCTGTAGAAAACACCTGAGGTGATAGAACCTATTTTTGTTTTTCGGGTGTAATTCAACTCATACGAATTTGTGAATTGAGGAACAAGATCTGGATTTCCTTTAGAGTCAATTGTGGGTGTGCTCCATTCCCTGATTGGGTTTACTTGCCCAATACTTGGTCTGTCTACTCTTCTTGAAAAACTTAAATTAAAGGAATTCTTATCACTTGGATTATAGCTTAAAAAGGAAGAAGGATAAAGGCTTAGGATTTTATCCTCAAATGGTCCGTCAGGTTTAGAAACTTCTTTAAATAAAGCTTCTACATTGTACTGTTCTAAACGGGCGCCAGCCTGAAAACTCCATTTTTTCCATTGTTTTCCCAAAGTAGCATAGGCCGAATATATTTTACGGTCATAGCTAAAATCAGAATTGTAGCTGTTGTTTCTAAATAAATTGTTGTTGGTTGTTTCCAGTCTATTTTCCAATCCCAATTCTAGTTTTGTGGTTTCTGAAAGTGGGTTCACATAATCAAGATTGATGATGGTGTTTTTTCCAATTGTTTCAACATCATTAGTAAATGAACTTATTAAAGAAAGGTCATTTCTGTTCAAGTCAGCATAATAAGCATCTTCGGGCTCATTGTTTTTGTTGTAATTTACTTCTAATTCCAGATTATGGCCTTCTTTTTTAAACTTCAATTTATAGTCAAAATTATAAGTTTGAGAATTGCTTTTATTTTTATTATTAAAAAGTTGCAGTAAATCAGTATTAGTGGTGTTGTTCACATAATCTACATCGGTGCTTCCAAAACCATTCCCCGAAAAGAAACTTTGGTTTGTGTAAAATGATAAAGTATTGTTGTCATTCAGGTAGAAATCCAATCCTACTTTTGCCAGATGCGAAGTATTTTTGTTGTTGAATTCAAATTTTTGTAAATTTTCTTTGTTCGTTTCTTCGCTTCTTATAAAACCGTGGTTGGTATTTTTTCCATGATTAAAACCATAATTTCCATAGAAATTAAATTTCCCGCTTCTGTAATTGAGGTCTAAAGACGAATTTACTTTTGGCGTTTTTCCAAAGGTTACCCCATTGTTAATGCTTCCGTTGAATCCTATTTTACTGTTTTTGTTCAAAACGATATTGATGATTCCGCTCATTCCTTCGGGATTGTATTTTGCCGATGGATTGGTGATCAACTCAATTTGTTTGATCGAAGCCGATGGAATTTGTTGCAATAACTGTGAAGGATCAATATTGGATGGTTTTCCGTCTACTAAAACACGTACGTTAGAATTTCCTCTCAAACTGATCGCATTTGTTTGCGGATCTACGCTAACCGAAGGAATATTATTCATGATTTCACCAGCTGTAGCTCCGGCAGAAATCAAATCCTTTCCTACATTGATTATTTTTCGGTCAATTTTTTGTTCAATAGTCGATTTCTCGCTGACAATATCAACGCCCTTTAGTTCAATTGCGTCTTCCTCCAGAGCGACACTACCTATGTCAACGCTTTTGTCGTCATTGGTTAAAGAAGCTTTTCTTGAAATGGTTTTGTATCCCATAAACTGTATTTCAACAGTGTAATTTTTTAATTCCAGATTTTTGATGACAAAAATTCCTTTGTCAGAAGTGATGCCGCCAGTAATAAATTGGTTTGATTCTTTAATAATGACATTGACATAAGGCAAAGGCTGGTTGCTTTTCTTGTCTACCACTTTTCCGCTAATACTTCCTGGGCTTGCTATTAAAGTTGGTTTTGCTGAGGTTTGTGCCTGCATCGAAAGCAAGGTTCCGAAAAAGCAGATTAAGATTGATTTAAGTTTCATGATTTTTGATTTAAAAGATGATTGATGATGCAAAGTTAGGATATTAAATTTAATATTATGTAATACACAGTACTTTTTTTTACATATTACCGTTTTGATAGTTGTAATTCCTAAAGTTGTTATAGTAGACTTCTAAACGAAAAAAATGTTACACAATTTTTATAAAAAGTGAAGAAATCTAATTGTATCTTCGTTAAAGTGCTTATTATGAGTAGGAAATTATCTTGTTTTCTAATTTTCAATTTGCTGCATTATGCCTATCTTTGCCGTCTTAAAAAAATACATAAAATGACATTATCAGAAATTCTTACGCCCTCTATTGAAAAAGCAGTCCAAGCTTTATTTGACATTGCAATTGACAAAGTTGAATTTCAGGCGACACGGAAAGAATTTGAAGGTGATATCACGATGGTTATTTTTCCCTTATTAAAATTGGTCAAAAGCAATCCGGTAGAATTAGGAAATAAAATTGGGAATTATTTAGTAGAAAATCTTGCTGAAGTAAGTCGTTTTAATGTGGTTTCCGGTTTCTTGAATATTGTTATTTCGGATGAATATTATTTGAATTTCTTTAATGAAATTAAAGATGAGGCTAAATTTGGCTTTGTAACACCAAATCCTGACGACAAGGCGGTAATGGTAGAATATTCTTCGCCAAATACTAATAAACCGCTTCATTTAGGTCACGTTCGTAATAATCTTTTGGGTTATTCAGTTGCCGAAATCATTAAGGCTTCGGGCAAAAAAGTATACAAAACCCAAATCATTAATGACAGGGGAATTCATATTTGCAAATCGATGTTGGCTTGGCAGAAATTCGGTAACGGAGAAACTCCAGAATCGACTGGTCAAAAAGGCGATAAGTTAGTTGGGAATTATTATGTGGCTTTTGATAAAGCCTATAAAGAAGAAATTAACCAATTAATGAGCGAAGGAAAAACCGAAGAAGAAGCCAAAAAACAAGCGCCAATTATATTAGAAGCACAAGAAATGCTTTTGAAATGGGAGGCTGGCGATGAAAAGGTAAAGGCACTTTGGAAAATGATGAACCAATGGGTTTACGATGGTTTTGCTATTACTTATAAAAACTTGGGAGTTGACTTTGACTGCTATTATTATGAAAGTAATACCTATTTATTAGGGAAAGATGTAGTTCAAATTGGTCTGGAAAAAGGAGTTTTTGAAAAAGATCCTGACGGTTCGGTTTGGATTGATCTAACTGATGAAGGTTTAGATCGTAAGATTGTGCTTCGTTCAGATGGAACAGCGGTTTATATGACGCAGGATATTGGAACCGCAATTCAGCGAGTAAAAGATATTCCAGATGTAGGCGGGATGGTTTATACAGTGGGTAACGAACAGGATTATCATTTTAAAGTTTTGTTCCTAATCTTGAAAAAATTAGGTTTTGAATGGTCTGAAAACCTATTCCATTTATCCTACGGCATGGTTGATTTGCCTTCCGGAAAAATGAAAAGCCGTGAAGGAACGGTTGTTGATGCCGATGATTTGATGAAAGAAATGGCCGATACAGCTCAAAATATTGCCGAAGATTTAGGAAAACTGGAAAGTTATTCTGTTGAAGAAAAAGCAAAATTGTACAATACAATTGGTCTTGGCGCCTTGAAATATTATATTTTGAAGGTAGATCCTAAAAAACGCATCTTGTTTAATCCGGAAGAATCTGTTGATTTTGCTGGAAATACAGGGCCGTTTATTCAATATACTTATGCTAGAATCCAATCGATTATTCGTAAGGCTAATTTTGATTTTTCGGTAAAGTCTGAAATAGTGACACTTCACGAAAAAGAGAAAGAATTGGTAAAACAACTGGAGTTGTTTCCTGAGGTGATTCAAAATGCGGCACAACATCATAGCCCGGCTTTGCTGGCAAATTTTACCTATGATTTGGTTCGTGAGTACAATTCGTTCTATCAGGCTGTTCCTATTCTTGGGGAAGATGATTTAAATAAAAAAATATTCAGAGTCCAACTTTCTAAAAAAGTGGCTGATACAATTGCGGCTTCTTTTAGTTTGTTAGGTATTAATGTTCCTGAGCGAATGTAAACTGATCTAATTTTAACAAAAAAACGACTTCATACTGAGGTCGTTTTTTTGTTAAAATAAACTTCTGTTTGAGTTGTCAATTATCTAATTATCTAATTGCCTAATTATCTAATTAGTTTATCTTTGCATTTCAATAAAAAAATAAACCATGTTCGATAATTTAAGCGATAAACTAGATAAAGCCTTCCATATATTAAAAGGTCACGGAAAAATCACCGAAGTAAACGTAGCAGATACTCTAAAAGAGGTTCGAAGAGCTTTACTTGATGCCGATGTGAATTTTAAAATTGCCAAAGATTTTACCACAAGAGTGAAAGAAAAAGCAATTGGACAAGACGTATTAACTACACTTCAGCCGGGACAGTTATTGGTAAAGTTAGTTAAAGACGAACTTACGGAATTGATGGGTGGGGATGTGGCAGGAATTAACCTTTCTGGCGCACCAACCGTTATCTTGATGTCAGGTTTGCAAGGTTCCGGGAAAACAACTTTCTCGGGAAAACTAGCGAATTATCTTTTGACAAAAAAGAACAAAAAACCACTTTTGGTTGCTTGTGATATCTATCGTCCGGCGGCAATCCAGCAATTGTATGTTGTGGGAGATTCTATTGGTGTTGAGGTTTACTCAGAACCAGAGAATAAAAATCCTGTTGAAATTGCTCAAAATGCAATTAAGCACGCTAAAGCAAATGGTTTTAATGTGGTTATTGTCGATACTGCGGGTCGTTTGGCTGTGGATCAGGAAATGATGGATGAGATTTCTCGCGTTCACAAAGCAATTCAACCACAAGAGACTTTATTTGTTGTGGATGCCATGACAGGTCAAGATGCTGTAAATACGGCAAAAGCATTCAACGATATTTTGAATTTTGACGGTGTAATCCTGACTAAATTAGATGGTGATACTCGTGGAGGAGCTGCACTTTCGATAAAATCAGTAGTTAACAAACCGATTAAATTTGTTGGAACAGGAGAAAAAATGGAGGCTATTGATGTGTTCTATCCGGTTCGTATGGCAGAGCGTATCCTTGGAATGGGTGACGTGGTGTCTTTGGTAGAAAGAGCGCAAGAGCAGTTTGATGAAGATGAAGCCAGAAAAATTCAAAAGAAAATTGCCAAAAATGAATTTGGTTTTGACGATTTCCTTTCCCAAATTCAGCAAGTGAAGAAAATGGGTAACATGAAGGATTTGGTTGGAATGATACCGGGTGCTTCAAAAGCAATGAAGAATGTAGAGATAGAAGATGATGCTTTCAAACACATTGAGGCTATCATTCACTCTATGACTCCTATTGAAAGATCAAAACCAGCCCTTATAGACGTTAAAAGAAAAGCGAGAATAGCCAAAGGCTCCGGGACAAAAATTGAACAAGTCAATCAATTGATGAAACAGTTTGAGCAAATGAGTAAGATGATGAAAATGATGCAAGGACCAGGAGGGAAAAACCTCATGAAGATGATGGGCGGAATGAAAGGAATGCCAGGCGGAATGCACTAAGAATATGTATAAGATTTAAAGACCATTTTTCGGGTTTTTAAATCTTATTCTTTTATATATAACTACAATACGACCTAAAACTTTAGGTCTCAGAATTCTAAAACTTGAAACTAAATATAAAATGCAACTACTAGACGGAAAAAAAACAGCGGAGGACATTAAAAGGGAAATCGCAGCCGAAGTACAAAAGATGAAAGACAATGGGGAAAAGGTACCTCATTTAGCAGCAATAATTGTGGGTAATGATGGTGCTAGTTTAACTTATGTAGGAAGTAAGGTGAAAGCATGCGAAAGAGTAGGTTTTGAATCTACTTTGGTGAAAATGCCAAGCACCACGTCTGAAACAGAATTGTTGAAAAAGATAAAAGAGTTGAATGAAGATGCAAACATTGATGGATTCATCGTTCAATTGCCGCTTCCAGAGCAAATTGATGAGCAAAAAGTATTGATGGCTGTTGATCCTAGCAAAGATGTTGACGGATTTCATCCGGAGAACTTTGGGAAAATGGCTTTGGACATGAGTACTTTTATTCCTGCTACTCCTTTTGGAATTCTGGAATTGTTAGAAAGATATAATGTAGAGACAAAAGGGAAGCATACTGTTGTTATTGGTCGTAGTCACATTGTGGGAAGACCAATGAGTATTTTGATGGGAAGAAAAGGTTTTCCAGGGAATTCTACCGTTACATTAACGCACAGTTATACTAAAAACATTGCTCAAATAACAACTCAGGCCGATATTATTATCACAGCGCTTGGCGTTCCTAACTATTTGAAAGCTGAAATGGTTAAGGATGGCGTTGTTGTAATTGACGTAGGGATTACCAGAGTTGCCGATGAATCTAACGAAAAAGGGTATGTGATTACCGGAGATGTAGATTTTGACAATGTGAGTAAGAAAGCAAGTTTTATTACACCAGTTCCTGGAGGAGTAGGACCTATGACTATTGCAATGTTGATGAAAAACACACTTTTGGCAAGAGAAATGAAAATTTTGAAATTAGAAGAATAATAAAATCACCAAGCCTATTCAACTGAATAGGCTTTTTTTTATTTATGGAAAATCCACAAGGAATACAATTTAAAACTTTAGAAGAGTTTCTGGGTTATTTGCCAGAAGACGAACTGGAAATAGTGCTCCATCTGCGTAAAATTATTCTGGAATGCATGATGGATTGCAAAGAGAAATTAGCTTACAATGTTCCTTTTTATTACCGTCATTCGCGGATTTGTTATATCTGGCCTGCTTCTGTCCCTTGGGCGAAAGTTGGAAAGAGTGTGGCAATAGGTTTTTGTAAAGGAGCTTCTTTTTTAGATGAAACTTTTGAAACAGCCCAATTTAGTTCTAAACAAATATTCACTTCAATAAAAGAGATTGATATTTCATTTTTGAAGCAAAAAATTCATGAGGCTATTTTAATTGACGAACAAATCGTTAAAACCAGACGAAGAAGGATACAATAAGCTTGTTGGTTTGTGTTCAAATAAAAATAGTTTTTCGATGATTTCAGATTTAAAATTCCTTAAAAATTTTCCAAATAGGTATAGAATAAGAAATAAAGAATACTTTTGCAGCACTAAAAAAAAGAGAATCTTAAAATGGACGATTATTATTCGGAAATGTTGAACTTGTTATAGCAATCGGAGTAATTTCAGAATGCTATACCTAAAACCTATGGAATTTTTGAAATGAAAGCTTTTTACAAAAACAATAACGGATTAATTGCAGTGCAAGAATGGTTTCCTAATTGCTGGATAAATATAGAATGTCCAACAGAAGCCGAAAAAAAATATTTACTCGAAGAGCTTCAAATTCCCGAAGCATTTTATAACGACATTGAAGATATTGATGAAAGACCCCGTATTGAGATAGAAAACGGCTGGTGCTTAATCATTATGCGTATTCCTGTGAAAAGTAACGATGTAAAACTTCCTTTTCATACGATTCCCGTTGGGATTGTTTTCAAAGGCGAAGTTTGTGTTAGCCTGAGTTTTCATAAAACAGAAATGTTGACAGACTTTGTGACTTACACTCAGAAAAAAGGAATCGATATCAAGGATAATTTTGATTTGGTGCTCAGGCTGCTGTTGTCTTCCAGCGTTTGGTATTTGAAATACTTAAAACAAGTCAATCAAAAAATTAAACTGGCCGAAGATAATTTGGAGAAATCTATCAAAAATGAAGAGCTACAGGCTTTGCTTCAAATAGAGAAATGTTTGGTGTTCTTTATGACTTCCTTGAAAGGAAATGATATTCTTTTGCACCGAATTAAGAATATTAAGTCGCAAAGAGTCAATTTCGACTTTGATTTGTTGGAAGATGTAGAGATTGAATTGCGTCAAGCCCAAGAAACGACTAATATTTACAGTGATATCTTGACTGGAACAATGGATGCTTATGCGTCGGTTATTTCGAATAATATGAATAATATTATGAAGCAAATGACTTCTATCTCGATCATTTTGATGATTCCTACCGTAATTGCCAGTTTCTACGGAATGAACGTCCCGAATACTTTGCAGACTAATCCATTTGGCTTATGGATCGTGCTGTTCTTCTCTGTTGTTCTGTCCGCCTTGGGCGTGTTTTTATTCAAAAGAAAAAGATGGTTTTAAAGTAAAAAAAGCGTTTCAAGTTTTTGAAACGCTTTTTTTGTGTTTAATAATCTCCTCTTTTCTTAAATTTAGGATCATCTCTTTTGATGAATTCCGTTCTTTTTTTCGAGGCTTCCGGTTTGGGTAAACTCGCTTCTTCGGTTTTGCTCGAAGGTTCAATTAGTTCGTTTAGTTCTTTGATTTCGGCATCGGTCAAATCTCGGTAGCGTCCTACGGGAATATCGAGTGAAATGTTGATAATTCGAATGCGTTTTAAGGCTGTTACCTCATAACCTAAATATTCGGTCATTCTACGAATCTGACGATTTAGTCCTTGCGTCAATATGATTTTGAAAATGTATTTGCTGATTTGTTCTACTTTACATTTTTTAGTCACCGTGTCCAGAATAGGAACTCCATTCCCCATTCGTTCAATAAAACGATCTGTAATGGGTCTGTTTACTGTAACAGTGTATTCCTTTTCGTGATTGTTTCTGGCTCGCAATATTTTGTTGACAATATCGCCGTCATTAGTCATGAAAATCAATCCTTCACTGGCTTTGTCTAAACGACCAATAGGAAAAATACGTTTGGGATAATTGATGTAATCTACAATATTGTTGCGAACTTCAAGATTGGTGGTGCATTCAATTCCTACAGGTTTGTTGAAAGCAAGATAAACCGGTTTTTCTGTCTTTTCTCGAATCAATTTACCGTCAATACGCACTTCATCATCAGGGCTTACTTTGGTCCCCATTTCCGGAACAATTCCGTTAATGGTTACGCGTCCTTCTTCGATTAGTTTATCGGCTTCACGACGGGAACAATAGCCCGTTTCTCCTATGAATTTATTGAGACGTTTTAGATTTTCTTCCATACTGCAAAAGTAAGCAATTTGAGAATTAGAAAATGAGATAATTGGAAAATAAGATAATTGGAAAACGGGATAATTAGATAAATGTTTGCACAGAGGTCTGAAGCCTTTTTTTAAAGTCAATCTTGCGGTTTCAAGATTTGAATTCGATGAAATTACTCAAACAAAAATTCGGAAACTCTTTTGTATAATTCGTCATCATGCATGCTGTGTCCCAAGCCTTTGGTTTCTATGAAAATTGCGCCTTCCCAAGTGCAGGCTATTTTTTTTCCTTCCTCAAATAATACAACCTCGTCATCCATATCGTGGGCAATAAATCCTTTGATTTTTATTTTGGAGGCAAATAGTTGTCCGGAGAAATAGTCCAGTTGAAGTCGGAAATGTTCTAAATAATGTCTTTCCAAGCCTTTGGATATTTTAGTGTTCAGGCTCAATAAGGAGATGTAATTGTTGAGTATGATTTTGAAATCGCTTGGGGATCCTAAAACGACCATTTTTTCTAGACTGTTGTTTTGATAAACGGATTGGTAGTACAAGCAAGTTTTTCCTCCCAGAGAATGCCCAATGAGGGATTGTGGTTTGAACTTTTGCACTACAATATCTATGAATTCTGCATACTGCGGAATATTGAATTCAGTACCGCTTGAGAGGCCGTGAGCTGGGCCGTCTATGGCAATAATGGTGCTGCCGGATTTTTGAAGATAAGGCAGGATATTTTCCCAACGAGAGGCATTGCTCTCCCAGCCATGAACTAATAAAATGGTTTTTTCATTTCCTTTCCAAGTGTAGGTCTGAAAAGAATGCTCCTTGTGTCGGAAGGTTTCTTTTTCGGCTTCCTCTAATACTTTTGGCAGATTGATTTTGGATAGTTTTCCTTTTCTAGGATTGCTAAAAAGGGAATAGGCAAGTTGGGTTGCCTTGGCTGGAGATACAAAACTCAGGAGGTTAATGTAAAGTCCGACGGACTTGGTGAAAACGAAATAGATTGATTTTTTCATAAAAAAAAGTCCCGATGTGAATCGGGACTTAAATATAATTAAAATTTAGAAAATAAATTTTCCATTTTTTCTCTTTCTTCATCGGCAAGTACGCTGTCAACTAATATCCTTCCTGAATGCTCGTCAATAATGATTTTCTTTCTAGAAGCAATTTCTACTTGTGTTTGAGGTGGAATCGTGAAGAATGACCCTGCAGAAGCACCTCTTTCAATAGATACAACAGCTAAACCATTACGAACACTTGAACGAATTCTGGTGTAAGCAGCTAATAATCTTTCTTCAATCTGTGCTTGAAATTCAGCAGATTTTTCTGTTAAGAATTCTTCTTCTTTGGCAGTTTCAGACATGATAGCGTCTAATTCTAGCTTTTTATGTTTTAAGTGATTAGATTTAATTTCTAATCTTTCTTTTGATTGAGCGATAATCTCTTTCTTGTGTTCAATAGAAGCTTTCATTTCTTTCATTTGCTTTTCAGCTAATTGAATTTCAAGCTCTTGAAACTCAACTTCTTTAGTCAAAGAGTTGAATTCTCTATTGTTACGAACCGTTTCCTGTTGTTTTGTGTATTTTTTGATAGCCTCTTTGTGCTCATCAATTGCATTCTTTTTTGCTTTGATAAGATCCTCGATTACTTCAAGTTCACTTTTCAATTTTTCAGAACGGGTGCTTAGACCAGCAACTTCATCTTCAAGATCTTCCACTTCAAGAGGAAGTTCACCTCTTACATTTCTAATTTCGTCAATTCTAGAGTCAATCAATTGTAAATCGTAAATTGCTCTTAACTTGTCCTCAACACTTAATTCTTTCGTATTCGCCATATTCTATAAGTACTTAACTGGATTTGTATTTTCTTCAGATAAAATGATTGCAAAATTAAGGATTTTTTTCCGAAGATAATCAACAATATAATTTTTTGTATAGCGTTCGCTTTCAAAATGTCCAATATCGGCTAAAAGTAACTGGTTTTCGGCTTCATAAAACTGATGGTACTTTAAATCAGCGGTCAAAAAAGCATCGGCTCCAGCCCTAATCGCATTTTTTATGGCATAACTTCCCGATCCGCCAAGAACAGCCACTTTTTTTATGGGTTTCCCTATAAAAGCGGAATGGCGAATCCCGTCGGCCTGCATTTTGTTTTTAACGAGTGCCAGAAAATCTGTTTCATTCAAGGGAGTTTCAAATTCGCCAATCATCCCCAAACCTATATTTTGATGTTGGTTTTGCAAATCATAAATTTCATAAGCTACTTCTTCATAAGCATGATGGCTGAAAAGCGCTTTGAGGATTTTAGTTTCCAGATGTTTTTCGAAAGTGACTTCGATTTTTATTTCTTCAGTTTCTACAAATTCAAAGCGTTCCCCTAATTGAGGATTGCTGTGTTGATTGCCCATGTAGGTTCCTATGCCTTTAGAATTGAAACTGCAGTCTTCATAATTGCCTATATTTCCCGCTCCGGCATCAAACAATGCATTTCGCACTTTTTCGGCATTTTCGGAAATTGTATAAGTAATGAGTTTTCGTATAAAATTTTGTTTTGGGATTAGGATTTTGGTATTGGTCAATCCCAACGCATCACAAAATATTTTATTGACTCCGTCCTGATGATTGTCTAAGGCGGTATGTACGGCGTAAATGGCGATATCGTTCTTGATGGCTTTTATTATGGCGCGCTCCACGTAATTTTTCCCTGTAATTTTCTTTAAACCTGAAAATAAAATAGGGTGGAAACAAACAACCAAATTGCATTTTTTAGCCACAGCTTCGTCAATTACGTTTTCAATAGCATCATGACAAACTAAAACGCCAGTTGCTTCAGCGTTTTGGTCTCCTACCAATAAACCTACATTGTCAAAATCTTCGGCATAGGCGAGTGGCGCCATTTCTTCTAATACAGAAAGAATTTCTTTTATTTTCATTTTCTTTAGTTTAAGGTTTTCTTAGTTCAAAGTTTAAGGTTTGTCGTGAAGAACTTTAAACTTTAAACATCAAACAAAAGAGATAAAATTTATTTTCAAAGATAATTTATTCTACTTTCGTATAATGAATTTACTTAGAAAAATACTCTTCCCTTTTGCTGTTTTATATGGTTTGATAACGAGTATTCGTAATTTTCTTTTTGATAAGGGAATTTTAAAATCATATGCTTTTGATTTGCCTGTAATTGCGGTGGGGAATCTAAGTGTTGGCGGCACCGGAAAAACACCTCAAATAGAATATTTGATCCGATTGCTTTCAGATAAATACAAAACAGCAACTTTAAGTCGTGGCTATAAAAGACAATCCGAAGGATTTGTTTTGGCTGATGCCAGCTCGAATGCACAAATTTTGGGAGACGAGCCTTTTCAATATTTTCAAAAGTTTCCCAATATAAAAGTAGCGGTTGATGCCAACAGAAAAAACGGAATAGAGCAATTATTGGCACAAACCGATAAGCCGGAAGTGATTTTACTCGACGATGCTTTTCAACATCGAAAAGTCAAGGCGGGATTTTATATTTTGCTTACTTCTTATGGTGATTTGTTTTGTGATGATTTGATGTTGCCAACAGGAAATCTTCGCGAGAGCAGAAGCGGAGCCCAGCGGGCCAATATAATTATTGTTACGAAATGTCCTTTTAATCTTTCGCAAGAAAAACAGAATGACATTAAAAACAAATTAAAACTTGCTGCAAGCCAAGAATTGTACTTTACTTTTATAGCCTATGATAATTTTATCTATGGGGAAAGCGGAAAGATGAATGTTAATGAAATTCAATCGGCGTCTAAATTACTTGTGGCGGGAATTGCAAAACCGGAGCCGTTTTTTGCCTATTTACAAGATACAAATGATGCGTGTTTGTCATTTCCGGATCATCATAATTTTACCGATAAAGATATTTTAGAAATTAAAAATTCAGCTCAAAACAATATTATTATTACTACTGAGAAAGATTATGTTCGGTTAAAAGGGCGATTGCCAAGCGAGCAACTTTTTTATTTACCAATACAAAGTGCTTTCCTCTCTGGAAGTGAAAATTTTGACAAAACCATTTTGAATTATGTGGGAACAAGTACAAGAAACCGTTAGTTATATTCAAGCCAGAAATAATTTCACTCCTGAATATGGAATTATTTTGGGTTCAGGATTGGGTAGTTTTACAGATGATATTCAAATAGCATTTACTTTGCCTTATGATGAAATCCCAAATTTTCCAGTTTCAACCGTTCAGGGACACAAAGGAGCTTTGGTTTTTGGGACAATTGGAAACAAGAAAGTGGTTGCCATGCAAGGACGTTTTCATTATTATGAAGGCTATTCTATGAAGGAGGTTACTTTTCCGGTTCGTGTATTGAAATATTTGGGTGTCGAAAAATTAATTGTTTCTAATGCTTCCGGTGGTGTGAACCCCGATTATAAGTTGGGCGAAATAGTAATTATCAAAGACCATATCAATTTTTCGCCTGAACATCCTTTACGCGGAAAAAATGACGAGCGATTTGGTCCTCGTTTTGTCAATATGAGTGAACCTTATTCAAGAAAAATGATTGCTAAGGCTAAAGAACTGGCCAAAAGTTTGAATATTGAGGTCAAGGACGGAATTTATTTTGGTTTGCAAGGCCCTAGTTTTGAAACTTTGGCCGAATATAGAATGGTTCGAATATTGGGAGCCGATTGTGTTGGGATGTCAACTGTGGCCGAAGTTATTGTAGCGCGACACATGAATTTGGAAACCTTTGGTATTTCAGTAATCACAGATATTGGTGATGAAGATAATATAGACTCCATTTCGCATGATGAGGTTTTGGAGGCAGCCCAAAATGCAGAGCCTAGGGTGAGGCAGTTAATTAAAGAATTAATTTTGAGTTATTAGTCGAGATTTTGAGCAATCGTGTCATAGAAATCTGCGGGAGCAAATGGTTTTGTAATGACATCATTCATCCCGAATGACAAAAGCATTTCTCTGTTTTCATTCAATGAAATAGCGGTAATCGCTATAATTGGTGTGGTGGTATCAAATTCCCTGATTTTTTTTGTGGCTACGGTTCCGTTTATTCCAGGCAAATGGACATCCATCAAAATCAAATCGAATTTTTCGTTTCTGGCAATTTCAATAGCCTCCTCTCCGCTTCCAATGATCTCACAAAGCATTCCTTTGTTTTCGACCATTTTTTTAGTAATCATTTGGTTTATTTTATTGTCTTCGACGGCTAATATTTTTTTGTTTTTAAAAATAGACTCGTCATAAGTTTTAGTCTTTTTTTCTGTGAGCAATTGAATTTCGTTTATTTTGAAGTCTAGGTCGAATGAAAAACAAGCGCCTTTTCCTTCAATACTTTTCAGTTTTATTTGCCCGCCAAGGAGATTGATTAATTTGTTTACGATGGTTAATCCTAGCCCGGTTCCACCATATTTTCGATTGATTTCAATGGAGCCTTGAGAGAAGCTTTCGAAAACGCTTTCTAATTTATCTTGAGGAATTCCTATACCGGTATCGATTATTTGAAAGCCTATAGAGGCTGTGTTATTCTGGGCAGAAAGAAGTGTAGCCATGATGGTTACTTTTCCGTTTTGGGTAAATTTTAGGGCATTGTTAATCAGGTTCATGACAATTTGCGACAACTTTGTGGGGTCTCCAATCAGAATATCGGGTATGGTTTCGTCTATGATTAAATGAAATTGATTTTCATTTTTTAAGGCAACTTCTTTCAAAGACTTTTTGATGTCTTTTAGCAGTTTTTTAAGATTGAAATTGATGTTTTCAATTTCGGCTTTGTCAGATTCAATCTTATTGATTTCAAGAATGTCATTGATGAAAGTAGTCAGGTAATTTCCTGAAAATTGCAAGGAAGATAAATAATGCAATTGTGATTTTTTTGGTTTTTCTTCCAATAAGAGGTGGGTAATTCCGTTTATGGCATTTAGAGGTGTTCTAAGTTCATGACTAACGGTGGAAAGAAACTCAGATCTGGCTTGTGATGCTTTTTCTGCTTTTTCTTTTGCTACAATTAACTCATTATTTTTTTCAGTTAATAATAGGTTTGATTTGTTTCTAATAATGTTGTTTTTGTAAAGTGATAAGCTTAATAAAGACAAGATTGAAATTAAAGCTATAGACAGAATGTTGATCAGCTTGGCGAATTTATTTTCTTTTTCTTTCTCCTTTTTCTGTTTCTTTATTTGTTCTATTTTTTTGGCTTGCTGTGATTCTTTAAACTTTTCATAATCGTCTATTCCAAGTTTTTCGTTATTTGCTATCGAAATGTTTTCTTTCAAATTTAAGTGTAATTTCAAATAGGAGTAAGCATTACTTCTGTCTAATAATCTTTCATGAATGTCGCTTAGTGCAAGCAGGATATTTGATTTTTGCTCTAAATTTTTAGTTTTAGCATTTAATTCGTAAGCTTTTTTGAGATAATTTAAAGCCAGATTATTTCGGTTTTTTGTTTTTTCAATAAGTCCAATTTGATACAAAGCTTCTGCTTTTAAATCCAATTGGGATGCAATTTCTTGATTCGAAATGATGGTGCTGAATATTCTAGATGCGAGATCGTATTTTCCATCCGATTTATAAATTATTCCTTTTTGAAGTTTAATAGATTCGTTAAAGTCACTAATATTCAATTCTTTGAAAATAGATTGTGCTTTGTTTAAGCAAATTCCCGCCGAAGTATAATTCTCTTTTTTGATATGGCAAACGCCTAGGAAGTAATAAGTTTGAGCGTATCTGGATGATGGTGCTTGGGTTTCAAATAAGGTGATGCTTTCTGAAAAACTCTCAATGGCATCATTGTATTTTGCTAAATCATAATAAATTTTACCCAAGTTAAATGTTTGATTGGCTTGGTCTTCGGTTTTATGATTAGCTTCGCAGTAATTAATCGCTTTTTGTATAAAAAAAAGAGCGTCCTTGTATTTATTTGTTTTAATATTGTAATTGGACAGGTTGTCATAATAGCTGATGCTATCTGTTTTCTCTATTTTTTGAGAATGCAGTAACGAAGTGAAGAATATAAAAATGAAAAGATATTTCATTTTAAGATTGAGGTTGGTTCGTTTTGTTTGTTAGTAATATCAAGTCGATTATTCTGGAAGAGTATCCTATTTCGTTATCATACCAGCCAACTACCTTTACCATTCTGTCAATAACCGAAGTCAATTGAGCGTCAAAAACACAGGAGTTTCTATTGCCTATTATATCTACTGAAACAATAGGATCCTCTGTGTAATCTAGAATCCCTTTAAGATTAGTTTGAGCAGCCAGTTTGAAAGCTTCATTTATTTCCTCAATGGTTACATCTCGCTTTACATTGAAGGTAATGTCAGTCAATGAACCATTGGGTACAGGAACTCGAATCCCACAACCGCCTATTTTTCCATCTAATTCAGGGAAAATTTTAGTCAATGCCTTGGCTGCACCAGTTGTGGTGGGAACGATAGATTGACTGGCTCCGCGGGCTCTGCGTAAATCTTTATGTGGCTGATCGTGTAAACTCTGATCGGTGGTGAACGAGTGTATGGTTGTTATGTAGGCTTGTTGAATGCCACAAAGTTCGTTTATAATTTTCATCATAGGCGCAGCATTGTTTGTTGTGCAACTGGCGTTTGACAGAATGGTTTCGGTTCCGTCAAGAATGTGTTCATTGACTCCTAAAACGACTGTTTTGATGGTGTCTACTTCTGAAGGAGCGGAAAGGATTACTTTTTTGGCACCCGAAAGAATATGAGCATTCAACTCTTCAAAAGTTTTGTGTTTGCCTGTAGATTCAATTACATAATCAATGTTTAGGCTTTTCCAATCCAAGTTTGAAATATTCTTTTCATGGAAAAAAAGATGTTGTTTACCATCGACAAGGATTCCTTTCTCATCAGCACTTATGGTGTAGGGTAAAACTCCGTGAATGCTGTCGTATTTCAATAGATGAGCCATTGTCTTTTTATCGGCAATGTCATTTATGGCTATGACTTCAATAGAGGGGTGGTTTAGGAGTAGTCGGAATAGATTTCGACCAATTCTTCCAAAACCATTTATGGCAATTCTTGTTTTCAATAGATTTTGTTTAAAGTTTAAAGTTTCAGGTTTAAAGATACTCAACTTGAAACTTTAAACTTGAAACGTTTTTTTAAAGAATATGCTTCTGTGCTTTGTATGAAGAACGCACTAATGGGCCACTTTCTACATGACGGAATCCTAATTCCAACCCATATTTTTCATATCGGGCAAATTGTTCAGGAGTTATGAATTCCTTAACGGGTAAATGCTTTTTACTAGGCTGTAAATATTGACCTATCGTAACCACATCTACATTAGCATAGCGTAAATCTCTCATGGTTTGGAATACTTCTTCCTCTTCTTCACCAAGACCCAACATGATTCCTGACTTGGTTCTATTGATTCCTTTTTCTTTAAGATAACGTAAGACTTCTAAGCTTCGGTCATATTTTGCCTGAATACGCACTTCACGGGTCAATCTGCGTACGGTTTCCATATTATGCGAAACCACTTCTGGATTTGCCTCTACAATGCGGTCAATATTTCTTTCGATTCCTTGAAAATCAGGAATCAAAGTTTCTAAGGTCGTATTGGGATTCATTCGTCGAATGGCTTTTACGGTTTCTATCCAAATAATAGAACCACCATCTTTTAAATCATCTCTATCTACACTTGTAATTACAGCATGTTTGATATTCATGATTTTAATAGAACGTGCCACTTTCTCCGGTTCGTCCCAGTCTACCGTTTCGGGTCTGCCGGTTTTTACCCCGCAAAAACCGCAAGAACGCGTACAGGTATTTCCTAAAATCATAAAAGTAGCCGTTCCCTCGCCCCAGCATTCTCCCATATTAGGACAGCTTCCTGAGGTACAAATGGTGTTCAGGCTATATTTATCTACTAAACCGCGTAGTTCAGTGTATTTTTGCCCTATCGGGAGTTTTACTTTTAACCATTTTGGTTTAACTACGTTCGATTCGGCTTTGCTTCGGGTTCCGGCAGCTAAAATATTTTCTGTAACAGTTTCCATAAATCAATTTTCAGACCGCAAAGATAAGAAATGTTGATTTAAAATTAGCTGTTTAGCTACCGAAGGTTCAGTAGAGAATTGTTTTAAAAAAAAGCAGTATTATGAGTACTGCTTTTTAAAAATGTGTCTTTCTAGGATTAATTCATTTGAACCGTAATAGGAAGGCTGTAGGCTGTTCGTACCGGTTTTGAATCGATTATTCCCGGAGTCCATTTGGTTTTTAAGGATTTTAAAACGCGAATAGCTTCTTTTTCCAGTCCATAACCAGGATTGTTTTTTACTTGAATGTCACTCATGCTGCCGTCTTTCTCTACAACAAAATAGACAAAGATGCGAATGTTTTTAGCTTCTTCTATTTCGGGACTTTCAAATTTTCGACTGATGTAAGCATAGAATTTGCTGATGCCGCCCGGGAATTCCGGTTGTTTGTCTAGAGTGTTGCTGGTTACAACATCATTGCCAGAATCCATGCCTTTTGAAGTTTCTGCTCCTGATCCTTGCGAATTTGTTGAGTTCACTCCTATGGTTGTAATACCGTCATTGTTTGCTACAGCATTATTTTCAATATTTTTTGCGATATCGGGTGTTGCTAAATCTGCTTTAACGATTGTAGGGTTTGTTAGTTGTTTTTTGTCGATGAGGGCTATTGCTTTTTGTTGAGAAGCTTTTGGTGGAATCGGGTTTTGCTTTTTTTTAATTATGTTAGGTGCAATATTGGTGATGTGGATGATTTGGTCTAATTCCGGAATTGTGACCGAATTGTCTTTCTCTACATTAAAATAGCTCAGAATCCTTGGAACACTCATTAATGAGGCACATAATAGTATGCCTATAAAAAGTGCAAACACAGACGTTCTGGTGCTTTCCTTGCGCAATTGATACGCCCCATATTCTTTGTTTTTGTTTTCGAAAACTAGATCAATCCAGTTGGTTTCGTAAAGATTTGGTTTTGACATGATATATGGATTTAATGGTTAGGTAAAGATTAAATCATAAGCAAGAATATTTTTATTTTGGAATATTAAAAATGCGAATTTTAGTATATAAATTTAGTATTTATTTTTAATATAATTTGTTTTATGTTTACTTATTTAACTTTTATTTGTTTAAATATTTTTATTTTATCATAAAATTTAAATTAATTTATAAATAAAAGCGCATTCAAGTTAATGAATGCGCTTTATTCTTTTGTTCAATTGAATTATTTAAAAGGCGTATTTGAATCCAATTTGTATTTGAAATGGGTTTCCAGAAAGAGTAGGAAGACCAGCATTGTTAACTCTGTAATTGTATTGTTGCTTGGTGCTGTCAAAGCCAGGAATTGCAGCTGTAGTTCCTGATGCCGGCGTGCCTAAAGCATATATGGATCTGTTTCCTAAAGATTTATTGACACCCCATTCTTTATTTAATAAATTGGCAAAATTGAATATATCTGCTGTAAACTCTAAATATTGTTTTTTGTATAAATTTACTTTTTTGCTAATTCTTACATCGACAAGTCCGTAGAATTCGTTTATCCCTCCATTTCTTTCGGCTAATTTACCAGAATATTTGTTGATGTAATTTTTTAAACTTTGGCTTGCTTGTGGATTGTCAAGTATTGTCTGGATTCCTGTTTTTATGTTTTGAGGAACATCTGGACTATTGATGTCAAAAATATAGGCTAAATCATTTGAAGAAGAAACAAAGTCTCCGTTTGTATTTCCGCCTGATAATAAACTGTAACGAGTACCTCCAATTCCAGAGTAACGAATTCCTACGCTAAACCCATAAAAAGTAGGCAATGTTCCGTATAGTACGACTTTATGGCGGAAATGATTGTCAGAGTAACTCATTTTGCTTAAGTCTCTTGGGTCATCTTTAACTGGTAATACTAATGTGGCTGTATTTGCTACATTTCCGTTATATGAGGTATTATCTTTGGTCTCATTCAAAGTATAACTCGCCGAAATTTCACCGTCTTTAAAGTAACGATACGAAGCATCAGCAACTAATGCAAATTGATTGACTTTGGCCTCACTGTTTAATTCTAAAACGCGTCCTAGTTTATCGCTGATGCGCCCTTGCATCCAGTCTCCAGCTCCATTTGCAGGGATGGAACTTGCAGGAACATATACTCCTCGATTTCCTTCATTGGCTAAGGTAAAGAACGGATTTTCGACCATATTTCGATCTACATACGTATAGTTGTTGCGTGCTAAAGTCGCATAAGCCGCAATTCCAGCTTTTAATTTGCCTGTAAAGAAGTGGGAATAAGATAAATTGGCTTTGTATACTACCGGTACTTTAGCGTCAGTACCTGTGAAATTAATTGTAGGCAATTGGAAAGCGTCTAAAGTTGGGATACTGGAGTAATTAGTACGATAGTCATTAAAATTAGGCATTGGTATATTTGGAGATCTTACATCTACTGTAGCTGTATGATTTCCGTCAAAATATAAATTGTTGATAACGGCATAATTATTCATGTCTGAAGCAAAAACACCTGCGCCAAAACGAATATAATCAGTACGGTTTTCATTTACATCCCAAGAGAATTGCATTCTTGGTTGAAAAATTGCCGACTTTAGTTTGTTGTCAGTACGTATTCCTAGTTCATCAAAAGCTAATTGATTGAATGTTGCTGTAGGGTATTTTGCATAATCAAATCGCAAACCTAAAGTTAGGTCTAGTCCTAAGGCTATTTTAGTTTGCAGCTGCCCATAAAGACCTGCATTGAATATGTTTGAAATGACTGTAGGGTCATCCACTAGAGGAACTTCTCTGTAATAACGATAGGGCGTTTGATTGTCAAAATTAGTTATACCGTTAAAATGAAAACGACCGTTTACTTCGCTACCGTATAAAGATTTTGAATTGGTATGCATTAAATCAAAACCAAAAGTATATTTTACTTTATCGGTATTATAATAAAGGTTGTTTACAATTTGGAAAACATTATTGGTGAATTTTTCTTGGGCAAATCGGTGGCCTCCAATTTGGATATTAGTAGTTTTTGTTGAGCCATTAATGTTTGAAGCAACATTTTCTACAATTGCTCTTGGGATATTGTATGAAGGCAATTGGTCTCCTGGATTACTGTCTTGGAAGGTATATAGATGTTGTACTTTTAGCTCATTAGTCACTCTTGAGTTTACTTTGGTTCGCAAAGAGGCTAAAATACTATTGTCAACATTCAAATCGTCTCCATAAGATTCGTATAAGTTGATCGAAGTATTATCTTGTAGTCCTAATTTATTATTGTCATAAGTAAAGTTGTTGCGTAAGGTCAGTAAATTATTGTCGTTAATTTGCCAGTCGATACGGGCAAAAGCGGCATCTGAATTGCGTTTTTTTCCAAAAGAACCATATTGACGGTCGTTGGAAACACCATATTTGTTTCGTGCAATGTTGACAAAATTGTCTAATGTTGTTTTTGTAATGTTGAAACGCTGTTCGTCTTCTGCAGATTGTACGTCGGCAATGATTAAGGGACGAGAATCTTGCTGATGATCCCAAGCGACAAAGAAATGTAATTTATCTTTAATGATTGGTCCACCAAGGGTAAAGCCATATTGGGTGGTTGTAAAGTCATCGGTGCGTTTATTTCCTCTAATGTCATAGGAACTAGATAGCCAGTCCGCTCTGTTATAGGCAAACATACTTCCACTTAGCTCATTTGTACCTGATTTAGTTACAGCGCTTACCGTTCCTCCTCCACTTCGACCATAAGAAACATCATATTGGTTCGTAACTACATTGAACTCTCTTACTGCTTCTATTGATATTGAGTAAGGTGCTCCGCTTCGGCTGGATGTGGCTCCGGCCGAGGTAGGGTTTTTGGCGTTCATTCCGTCAAGAGTGTAATTAGTAGAAGAAGCTAATTGGCCGGAGATATTTCCCCCTCGACTCAAAGGAGATAAATCTGTTAAACTGCTAAAATTTCTTCCATTTACAGGTAGAGCGTTGATTAGTTTAGAAGTAACGGCAGTTGCAGCTCCTAGATTTCCGGTTTTGTTTTTTAAACCTCGACCCACCACTTCAACTACTTCTAAGTTTTGAATGTCATCTTGCATCAAAATTTCGATATTTATTAAATCACCTTGATTTAAAGTATAGCCAGAGCGAAGCTGTTCTCCATAACCTAAGGCTTTAACACTTATCGTATAAGGTCCTCCTAAGGGTAGCTCTTTGAATGTAAAAACTCCTTTAAAGTTAGACAAGGAATTAGTTTTAAATCCTGTTGATTCATTCCGTACTTGAATCATTGCTTCTTTAACAGGTTCTAAATTATTGCCTAAAACGACACCCGAAATGGATGCTTCGGTAGTTTGGGCAAAATTTTTATTGCTGACAAATGCCGTCAGCGCAATCATAAATAAAAATAGCTTAAGGTGTTTCATGGATATTTTTTTTGTTTTTTTGTGCCGACAAAGGAATTGACTAATCCAGAAAAGACGGTTATTTTAATAATAACACTAGGATACTTTTGTGTTAAAGAAAAACTAAAAAAGCGACTCGGATGAGGCGTTTTCTTAAGGGATTGTTAACTAAAATACCGCTAAGAGTATCTGATTTATTTAGATAAAATAGTCTAAATTTAATCCTCTCTTAATCTTGAAATCTACTGGATGCGCTATTTTTACAGTGAAAATTTAAAATTATATTTATGAAAATCATTAAACCAGTATTGGCTTTATCCTTGGCCTTATTTTTTTCAAATTGTTCGTCAAATAAATTAGTGGTTTGTGGTCACAGAGGAGCTATGGGACATGCCACCGAAAATACATTGGCATCAATAGAAAAAGCAATCGAGTTGAAAGCAGATATGTTAGAAATTGATGTTTTTAAAATTAAAACCGGCGAAATGGTTGTTTTTCACGATGATGCTTTGGATAGAATTACAAATGCCAAAGGAAAAATAGAAGAGTATAGTTTTGAAGAATTGAGAAAAGTTTTGGTTGCAGGTCAACATCAAATTCCAACTTTGCAAGAAGTGATTGAAACTATAAACAGAAAAGTGGTGCTTAATATTGAGTTGAAAGGTGCTAATACTGCTACAGATACTTATAAAATAATAGAAGAATATAAGAGGAAAGGTTGGAAAAATAAAGATTTCTTTATTTCTAGTTTTCGAATAAGCGAATTGCAAAAAATGAGATCTTTAAGCAATGAAATCGCTATAGGATTGCTTACTTATAAAGATCCTATTGAGGACGTTATCAAAACAGGAAAAGAGCTTAAGGCACAGGCGATAAATCCTTATCATAAAACTTTGACTGCCGCAAATGTAGCTATAATGAAGGCGAATAATTTCAAAATTTATCCTTGGACAGCTAATGAACCAGCAGATATTAAAAATTTGAAGGAACTTAAAGTAAGTGGAATCATTACGGATTATCCAGAAAGAATTGTGAAATAATTTTCAGGTTTCAATTATAAAAAAAATGGTCTAATATTGATTTAGACCATTTTTTTATAAAGAATGTTATCGTCTATTGTGTATAATTTCTGCCAGCAGTTTTTTGGCACGAAGCAATTTGATTTTTACATTACTCAAGGGTTCGTCAATTTTGTTGGCGATTTCCTGATAGCTCATTTCCTGAAAATACCGCAATTGAATCACTTCCTGATAGTGCGGTTTTAATTCTTTAATATACTGCAATAATTGCGAAAGGTTTTGCTCTGTAATCAACTCGTCTTCTGCAGACGGAGTGGTATCAGCAATGTTATATGCTTTTTGATCTTCCTTGTCTGTAATTTCTACAAAAAGGCTTGACTTCTTTTTTCGTAATAAATCAATATGGACATTTTTGGCAATGCTGATTAGCCAAGTGTTGAATTGAAATTCAGGATTGTAAGTGCTGATTTTATCAAAGGCTTTTGAGAATGTTTCAATAGTGATATCCTCGGCAATAGTTTCGTTTTCAGTGCGTTTAAGCATGAAGCCATAAACTTCATTCCAATATAAATTTAATAGAAATGTAAAGGCGGTTTGATCACCTTCTTTTGCTTTTTCTATTTGAGTGTTTATTTCCAATTGACCGGTTTTGAGAATATATTTTTTATAAAGATATTGATTTGAATCAATATAAGCAGTAATTCTACTACAGGAAACCAATATTTTAAATCATTTTCTTTAAGTTTTCCGGCAGAAAATCCTATAACAATCCAAGCAAATAGATAACGGGTAGCAATTAAACTTAGTACTAATATCCATTGAAATTGAAAAGACAATAATAGAATGGGAAGTAATAGGAATAAGAATTGAGAGCAATAAAAAGTACCCAATTGGAATTGGTCAAACTTTTTATAGTGACTAGCCGTTGCTATATGTCTTCTTTTTTGCGTAAGCCAATCCTTGTATGTGGTTTTAGGTTTAGAATAGGTAAAACTTTCAGGAGTAAATGAAATAGTGGTGTTTTTTCCTCTGGCGGCCTCATTGATGAATAAATCATCATCTCCGGAACGCACCTGTATGTGATTTATAAAACCATTTACCTTGAAAAACTCTTCCTTTTTGTAAGCCATGTTTCTCCCTACTCCCATATACGGATGTCCTATTTTAGCCCAAGAAAAATATTGGATTGCGGTAAGTACTGTTTCAAAACGAATGAGTTTGTTTAGAAAAGAATTGGCAATTTTTTCATAGCCACCATAGCCTAGAACAATCGTTTTTTGCATCGTAAACTGGGAACTCATTGCTGTAATCCATTCTTTAGAAGTAGGGTAGCAATCGGCATCAGTAAATAGTAGGTACTCTTTTTTGGCCGCTTTTATACCCAGAGTTAACGCATATTTCTTGTTCCCCCAAAAAGCTTCGTTATTTTGAACTTTAACCAAGCGAATGTTGGAATATTGTTTTTCAAAAGCTTCAAAAATTTCCAAGGTATTATCACTCGAAGCATCGTCAATCAAAACTATTTCAAAATCAGGATAGTCTTGTTCAGCAAGTAACGGGATGAATTTTGCTACGTTTTCTTCTTCATTTTTGGCGCAGACAATAACAGAAATCGGAATTCTTTTGGGCGTTATTTTTTGTGCTTTCGCAAAAGCAAACTTCCCGAAAACACCTAAATAATAAGCGAGTTGAATGGCAACGATAGCAATAAAAAAGTAAAGAATCAGTATAAGCATTTGAGTTTTATGAGTTATTAAATCGGGTGCAAAGGTATGAATTGAATTATGTAATTATAAATTATAAATAGCGAATTTTAAAAGAATTTATCGGGGACATTTTTTCATCTCATTTGCAACGGCAATGGACTGATTTTTCTGGGTTTTTTCTAATTCTGAAATAATGTTTTGGTAGTTTTTACTGTCACGGTTTTGGGACATTTTTTTGGTGGCTTGAATGGCTGTTATTTCAATTTCAAAGGCGACTATTCCACAAGCTTGCTTCATGGTTTCTTCCGATAGATCTTCTATTCTAACTGGCTTTTCAGAATTTTGTTCGTACTTGTTTACCAGTTTTTTTAAAGATTCTATTACCGCTTTGCCTTCAATTATTTTGATTTTTCCATAAACATGTACGGCAATGTAATTCCAGGTGGGAACATTCTCGTGATCGTACCAAGAGGATGAAATATAGCTATGTGGCCCTGAAAAAACAGCCAAAACTTCGTCATTATCTGCAAAACCTTTCCATTGCGGATTTTCCTTTGAAATGTGGCCTTGCAAAACCGTCTTTCCTTCGGTATTAGTATCTAATTCTAAAGGGATATGGGTGGCCCATAATTTGCCTTCCGTCTGGTTGATAAGGATTCCAAAGCTGTTTTCTTTTAAAAAAACATTTATCTCTTCTTGATTTTCGTTTTTGTAAATATCAGGAGTGTACATGGAATTTTAGATTTAGGATTAACGATTTTAGAATTTAAATTTCTGGTGTCGAACTTTTAACTTTTGATTTCTCAACTTAAATGATATTCACTTCTGCCTCGATATGGATTCCAAAAGTGTCGAAAACAGTTTTTTGGATATCCTTTGAAACGTTCAGGATTTCTTGTCCTGTAGCCTGCCCATAATTCACCAGAACCAAGGCTTGGTTTTTATGAATTCCGGCGTCTCCAAAACGTTTTCCCTTAAATCCAGCCTGTTCAATCAGCCATCCCGCAGGAACTTTTACCTCGGTTTCAGAAACTTCATAATATTTCATTTCAGGAAATTGCTGATGAATTTTTTCGAAATCCGTTTTCAGTAGAATTGGATTTTTAAAGAAACTACCGCTGTTTCCAAGTTCTTTGGGATCGGGTAATTTACTTTGTCGAATAGCAATTACGGCATTGCTGACGTCTTTTAAGCTAGGTTCAGAAATTTTATTTTTTTCTAATTCGGCCAATATATCCCCATAAGAGGTATTGATTTGATGGTTGCGTTTTGTTAATTTAAAAACGACCGATGTGATAACGTATTGGTCTTTCGCTTCATTTTTAAAAATACTTTCTCGGTATCCAAAACGACAATCTTCTTTTGTGAATTTTGTAGATGCTAAATTTTCAATTGCAATGGCATTGCAGGAGTCAAAAGTATCTTTGATTTCAGTGCCATAAGCGCCAATGTTTTGTACGGGCGTTGTGCCTACGTTGCCGGGAATAAGCGACATGTTTTCCAGTCCGCCAAAATTTTGATCAATAGTCCAGAGTACAAATTCATGCCAATTTTCGCCTGCTTGACTTTCAACCCATACATGATCATCATTTTCGGAGATGATTTTTTTTCCTTTCAAATCAATATGAATTACCAGAGCGTCAACGTCTTTGGTTAAAAGCATGTTGCTTCCGCCGCCAAGGATAAATTTTTTGTCGGTTTTGTTTTGTTCTAAAACAGCGGTCAATTGAGCGATGGTATGGACGGCAATAAAACGTTTTGCTTTGGCTTCGATGCCAAAAGTATTGTAGTTTTTTAAAGAAAAATCATTTTGTATTTCCATAAAAGAAAGTGCTTTTTTTAAATTGAATTTGCGATTCAAAAGTAAGGATTAAAATTTACTCAGAATCATTTTTCAATTAGATAAACTTTATAAAACAGTAATAGTTTAGTGAAGTTTGTTGCTTTTTTATTTAGGTAAAGCGCAATTAATTTTGAGCTGCCTCAATTAATTCGTGATATTTGTCAGAAATGATTTTCATATTGGTTTTGTAATCAGCATTTTCTTCGATAAATTTCCGATTGTCTGAAACAGCTTTGTTTCGGTGTGTACCATTTTCAAAAGCCCAAATGAGTTCTTTTGCGAGCATTTCGACGTCGTCAACAGGGATTAAGAGACCGTTTTCTCGATGGTTGATCCAGCTTTGGTTTCCGGGAATATCAGTTGTTATGGGATAGCAACCGCAAGCCATCGCTTCAAATAAGGAGGCCGAAACGCCCTCGGTTATGGGCATGCTGATGTAAATATTTGATTGTTGTAATAATTTTGGAAGTTCAGTATTCGGGATTTTTCCTGTGAAAATTACTTTTTTTTTAATTTGTAACTCTTTGGTTAGATCTTTTAAGAATTGCAATCGTGTTCCGTCGCCGACAATCGTTAACGAAAAATCGATTCCTCTTTGGTGCAAAAGTGCAAATGCGTGCAGAATGATGTCATGACGGTATTCTGGCAATAAAGAACGGCTCACAATGGCACAAATTTTTTCGGGATTTGCCTTGTTTTTGTTTTCGAATTTTTTCAAGTCAATTCCCTTTGGTAAAACCAAAACCTTATTCATATCCACGCCGGCTTTAACCATGGAAATTGTCATTACGGGTCCCCAAGCATGAATTAGAGTTGCTTTTTTAAAGGCGTAATTTTGGATGATTTTTTTTAAAGGCAGCAGCATTGAATTCTCGGGCCATAAGTCGGTTCGTCCCTGTTGGGCTATAGCGATTGGTTTTATACCGGATATTACGGCAAGGAAGCCGTAGCTTGTGGTTCTCTCGGCAATTACCATGTCAGGCTGTTGCTGACGGATTAGTTTTTTGATTTTAAAATACGCTAATTTGAATTCTAAAACTCGAATAATCCGATTGTAAACGCTGTTATTGGGCGTTTTTAGTTCCCAACTGATAATCTCAAAATGACCAAATTCCTTTAGGCCATTCATCCAATTGATGGCGTCAGCTCTGTAGGACTCTCCAAGAAAAAGTATTTTCCTTTTGGTCATTGAAGTAGATTTAAAGTTTGTCAGCAGTTAAGGCTCTGTTGATGAAGTCGTTTAACGGTTTCAAGAGAATCAGTTTTTTACTCATTTTAGAAACAAAATCTTTTTGACTCACTTCAGAAATGTCAAATTTTTGTATGGTTTCAAAACTTTTAAGTTTTAATAGTTCAATAGCAGGATGCTCTTTTTCGTAACCTCTCGGCGGGTTTTTAAGTACGCTTTTTTCATTTCTGCTAAAATCGCCAAACTCTCTTTTAAAATTCGGGTCGTTTAAAATAGCTTCTAAATCGTCGTGAAAAAAAGCAATTTCTTTGCGCACTTTTTTTAAATCCTCTGCTTCTGGTGCATAAAATCCTCCGGCAATGAAACTGGCTCCTTTTTCGATATGAACATAATAACCGGAGCGATTTTTTCCTTTTGCTCCCGAAGATAGCCAGACACCTAAATGGGCTTTGTATGGTGACTTGTCTTTAGAAAACCGAATGTCCCGATTGATTCTGAAGACGCAGTTTTTTACTTCGAGCATTTCTAATGAAGGGTCCAAAGGTTTCATGACGTCAAGAAAATCAGCCACCATTTGGTGATAATCTTTCTTGAAAGTTTCGTATCTTTTTTTATTTTCTAAAAACCAATCCCGGTTATTGTTGGCTTTTAAATCTTCGAGAAATTGTAGACTGTTTTTTGATAGCATTGCAGGACTATTACAATTGTTTTTTTAAGTCTTCTTCATTGATAAAACCGGAGTGTTTCCATTTCAGTTCTTTATTTTCGTATAATAATAAAGTAGGGAGTTGGTCAATTTTCATTTCGGTCATCAAAGTTTTGTTCTTATCGGCATCCAAGCGGATAATGGTTACTTTGTCACTCAATTCCGTCTGCATTTTGGTAAGGTAAGGTGTCATCTTTTTACAAGGAGCGCACCATTCAGCATAAAAACTAATCAATACTTTTTTATCGGTATTTAATAATGCTTTGTATTCTTGGCTTGACATTCCAATGACTTTATCGGTAGGTTTGCTTAGTCCTGCAGAGTCCCATTTTAAGAAGCCTCCGTTAAGTTCATAGATGTTCTTGAAGCCTAATTCTTGTAGTTTTTCGGCTGCTTTTTTACTTCGACCGCCACTTTTACAATAGACAAAAACGGGTTTTGTTTTGTCAAATTTTGCTGCATCAACAACAAAGCTATCGCCCAGCCAGTCTACATTTGTTGCGTTGTCGATATGTCCAGAGGTGAATTCTTCTGGAGTACGAACGTCTAGGATTTGTGGTGCTTTTGTTGTGTTTATTTTGTCGGCAAAATCTTTGGCTTCTATAGTTTTTATGTTAGTTGATGTTTGTCCATTGCAGGATACAATCACAAATGACAGTAATAAGAAAAAAATGGAATTGAATTTCATTGAAAATAGATTTGAAATGTGGAAAGGCTAAATTAATTAAATTATCATTATTTGAGGTTTTTAAACCGTTAAATTACAAATTGAAAATTTTGTAAGATTGGAGCGTAGATTTAACAATTGATTCCGTACGTTCCGGATGCGTATCAGAGATAAAAAGCTGGCCAAAAGTATCGCTGTTTACCATTTCGATTATTTTTGCTACGCGATGCTCGTCGAGTTTATCAAAGATGTCATCAAATAAAAGAAGAGGTTTTACACCGCTTTGTTTTTTTAGGAATTCAAACTGCGCTAGTTTTAAGGCAATCAAAAATGATTTTTGCTGACCTTGAGAACCAAATTTCTTGATAGGGTGTCCGTCAATTTCAAAAGACAAATCATCTTTGTGTGTGCCAACACTGGTGTAGTGCAAAGCTCGGTCCTTGTTGATGTTTTCCTGTAATAAAAGCAATAGGTCGTTTTCGAACAAATGACTTTCATAGACGAGTTGAACCGTTTCTTGCGAATCTGTTATGGCATGATGATGGTGGTTGAAAATTGGAATAAATGCTTCGATGAATTCTTTTCTTTTTTCGAAAATATATTTTCCAAAACCATCCAGCTGCTCGTTGTAAATAGAAAGGGTGTCATTGTCAAAAACATGGTTCAATGCAAAATATTTCAATAAGGCATTGCGCTGGCTCATTACTTTTTGGTACTGAATAAGCTGTTGCAGGTAATGGGAATCCAATTGTGAAATGACACTGTCCATAAATTTCCGGCGGGTCTCACTGCCTTCAACGATTAAATCTCTGTCGGCAGGCGAAATAATCACCAGGGGAATAAAGCCAATGTGGTCCGAGAATTTATCGTAGTTCTTGCCGTTTCTTTTTAATACTTTTTTTTGTCCTTTTTTTAGGCTGCAAACAATTTGTTCGGTTCTTTCGTTTTTTATAAATTCAGCATCAATAACAAAAAAATCTTCGCCATGCTTGATGTTTTGAGCTGCTATTGGGTTAAAATAACTTTTGCCGTATGATAAATGGTATATGGCGTCCAGTACATTGGTTTTGCCAATGCCGTTTTTGCCCACGAAGCAAACTATCTTGTTGTCGAACTCGAAACTTGCTTCCGAAAAATTCTTATAATTGAATAAAGTAATCTTTTTTAAATACATCTGTAAGTCTTACTGGTACTGAGAAGTTTGCTGTTTTTTGAACCGTTTTTTAAGAGGGTGCAAATTATTGAAAAATATCGATATATAAGGCTTTTAGCGTTTTTCTTTAGGTGTTAATTTGACTAAGTGAGAAAGTACTTTCGTTAAAATACATTAAAAGTAAATTTATAGTCGTTTTTTTTGTGTGAGTTTGAATAAAAATTTTATTTTTGCGACTCACTAAATTAAAATTAAATGGCTACTTACAATAAAAGAGGGTATAAAGCACCGAAAGAGAAGGAAGTTAAAGATACAGTTGAAGAAATAATAGTTGATGAAAAAGACAGTACAACTGCTGGAGTTTTTTCAGCATTGGATCAAACTGCATCAAAAACCGAAGACTGGGTTGCTAAAAACCAGAAAATTATTTTTGGAGTAGTAGGTGCGGTTGCATTGTTTACGGTAGGCTATTTGGTTTACCAAAAATTTATCGCTGAGCCAAAACAAATGGAAGCGGCTAATGAAATGTTTGTAGCGCAACAAAATTTTCAACAAGCTACTGAAGGTATAGCCAGTGATTCATTGTATAAATTGTCATTGAACGGATCTGAAGGTAAGTTTGGATTTATTAAAATTGCAGATGAATATTCAGGAACTGACGCAGGAAATTTAGCGAACTATTATGCAGGTTTAGCTTACCTAAATACAGGTAAATATGCTGAAGCAATCGATTATTTAGGGAAATTTAAATCAGATGATATTGTTTTGGGAGCTTTGGCTAAAGGAGCAATTGGAGATGCTTATTCTCAAAAAAATCAACAAAAAGAAGCTTTAGAGTATTATATCAAAGCGGCAGAGGTGAATAAAAATGATTTTACAACACCACGTTTCTTGTTGAAAGCTGGAAAAACGGCTTTAGCATTAGGAAATAAAGAAGAGGCTTTGAAATTTTTCACAGATATCAAAGACAATTACGATACTACTCCTGAAGCTGCTTCAGTTGATGTCTTGATCGGATTGGCACAATAGAAAAAAATGATTTGAGATTACTGATTTAAGATTCAGGATTTTTGGTTTCAAAAATCTATCTTTAACATCTGAAATCATAAAGTGTAAAATCAAAAATCAACAATCAAATGGCTACTGAAAATAAAAACTTATCCGAATACGATAAAAACTCAATCCCAAATGCGAAAGATTTTCGCTTTGGGATTGTTGTTTCTGAATGGAATGAATCCATAACCGAAGGACTTTACAATGGTGCTTTTGAAGCGTTATTAGAGAATCAGGTTCCGCCACAGCAGATCATTCGCTGGAATGTTCCTGGAAGTTTTGAGCTTATTTATGGCGCCAAGAAAATGTTGCAAACTCAAAAGGTAGATGCTGTGATTGTCATTGGATGTGTTATTCAAGGACAAACCAAGCATTTTGATTTTGTATGTGAAGGCGTTACCCAAGGAATTAAAGATTTGAATGTTCAAACCGATATTCCTGTGATTTTTTGTGTATTGACCGATAATAACATGCAGCAGTCTATTGATAGAAGTGGAGGAATTCACGGAAATAAAGGGACTGAAGCCGCTATTGCTGCTATAAAAATGGCTTATATTCGTCAACAGGCATCAATGAGTCATCATATCGATAATCAACACTTATTGTCAAGTGGTGCTTTGCAAATTGAAGAAGGTTCGCCTTTAGAACTTAAGGAATAAAAAGAGTACATCATAAATTATGAAGCCTATGCTATTCTTTAAATAGTGTAGGTTTTTTTGTTTTATTTATGATTCGCTAAACGGTAAAACCCAATAGAAAATCATTAAATTTGTACACCGTTGGTTTTTTAAATTAAACTTAAACCTTTAAATAAAATATATTTTTAATGTCGAGTATCATTCAATTACTTCCTGATCATGTCGCCAATCAAATTGCTGCTGGAGAAGTCGTACAAAGACCTGCTTCCGTTGTCAAAGAATTACTTGAAAATGCGGTTGATGCTAAGGCAACGGATATTAAATTGATTATAAAAGATGCCGGAAAGGCATTGGTACAGGTTATTGATAATGGTTTAGGGATGAGTGTTACTGATGCTCGTTTGTGTTTTGAGCGCCATGCCACTTCTAAAATTAGACTTGCTGAGGATTTATTTTCTTTGGATACTAAAGGTTTTCGTGGAGAAGCATTGGCTTCAATCGCCGCGATTGCACATGTGGAAATGAAAACCAAACAGGATCAGGAAGAGTTTGGTACACAAATTATCATCGAAGGAAGCAAGTTTGTTTCTCAGGAAGTAGCCGTTTTGCCCAAAGGGACTTCATTTGCGGTCAAAAATCTATTTTTTAACATTCCGGCAAGACGCAATTTTTTGAAGTCGGATGCGGTGGAATACCGTCATATTATTGATGAGTTTCAACGTGTGGCTTTGGCACATGCCAATATTCATTTTACTTTTTATCATAACGGAAGCGAAATGTATAATTTGCCCGCTTCTAGTTTGAGACAGCGAATAGTCAATATTTTTTCGGGTAAAATGAACGAAAAGCTGGTTCCTGTTCAAGAAGAAACGGATATTATTACGATTCAGGGTTTTGTAAGTAAAGCCGAATTTGCCAAAAAAAGTCGCGGAGAGCAGTTTTTCTTTGTCAATGATCGATTTATCAAAAGTGGTTATTTGCATCATGCCGTTATGGCTGCTTATGACGGAATTTTGAAAGATGGTGCGCAACCAAGTTATTTTTTATATTTGACCGTGCCGCCAAACACGATTGATATCAACATACATCCTACGAAAACAGAGATAAAGTTTGATGATGAACATGCTTTATATGCTATTTTAAGAGCTTCTATCAAGCATAGTTTGGGTCAGTTTAATGTGGCTCCGGTTTTAGACTTTGATAGGGATTCAAATTTAGATACGCCTTATCATTATAAAGATTTAGAGGGAGAAACGCCTACAATTCAGGTTGATCGCAGTTTTAATCCTTTTTCGGACGACAAAGTAAATAAGCATTATGCATCAGGATCAGGTTATAAAAAACCGGAACCTACGGCCAACTGGGAAAGTTTGTATGTGGGACTGAAACAGGAGCCTGAATTTACAACGACTAATCCTGATTTTTCGTTTGAAAGCGAAGAGGTGACAGGTTCTTTATTTAACGAAGAAGAAGTGGAGCAGACCGTTAATAGCGCTTATCAAATCCATAAAAAATACATCGTTTCCCCTATAAAATCTGGAATGGTTATCGTGGATCAGCAACGCGCCCATCAGCGGGTTTTGTACGAGCAATTTTTGACTAACATGACGGTTCATCAAGCCTCGAGCCAGCAATTATTGTTTCCTTTGGATTTGTTTTTTTCGTCAATCGAAATGGAATTGATTGAAGAATTAAAGCTTTCGCTAATTAATACCGGTTTTGTTTTTGAAGAAACAGATTCGGATCATGTTGTTATTTCGGGAATTCCTGTAAATGTTACGGAAAGCGAAGTTTCGATGGTTTTAGAACAGTTATTGAGCGATTTGCAGGACGGAATTCCGGATAGCAGTTTTAGTCAAAATGATACTATTGCTAAATCGATGGCCAAAAGTTTAGCTGTAAAAACAGGAACCTCTTTGACAGTAAAAGAACAAGAAAACTTAGTGAATGGGCTTTTTGCTTGTAAAGATCCTAATGTTTCCCCTTTTCAGAAACCAACTTTCATCACCATGCGTGTGGAAGATATAGATAAAAAATTTGCACTATGAGAAATGTAACCGAAACGGTAAAACAATTAATTATTATTAATATTCTTTTTTTTGTAGGAACTTTAATGGTAGGTGATCCAGCCTATAAAATCTTAGCGATGTTTTTCCCCGAAAACAGAGATTTCCAGTTCTGGCAGCCCATAACTCATATGTTTATGCATGGCGGTTTTATGCATATTTTTTTTAATATGTTTGCCTTATATTCTTTTGGCTCAGCTTTAGAGCATTTTTGGGGAAGCAAGAAATTCTTGTTTTTTTATATTTCTTGTGGTTTAGGGGCTGCTTTACTGCATACGGGGATTAATTATTATTATTTTAATGATGCTGTAAATACGCTTGTTGCCCATGGGTTTTCGAAGACCGAGATTTTGCAAATTTTGAATGAAGGGAAAATAAACACCCAATGGCAAGAGTTGTTGACTGTTTCTGAATTTCAAAATTTCACTAGCGCTTTTATGGGAACCATGGTAGGGGCTTCTGGAGCTATTTATGGAATTATTGTGGCCTTTGCTTTTATGTTTCCTAATGCCGAATTGGCTTTGATGTTTATTCCTGTGCCAATTAAAGCCAAGTATTTTGTACCTGGTTTGGTTTTAGTAGATTTGTATTTGGGAGTTTCGGGGCAATCTATTTTTGGAAGTGGAACCGGAATTGCTCATTTTGCCCATGTGGGTGGTGCTTTGTTTGGCTTTCTTATGATGTGGTATTGGAAGAAAACACAGTTTAATAATAACAGATGGAATTAAAATAGGTCGCATAGTGAATTAATTAGATGATAAACCAATTTAGAAAATGAATATAGTAGACGACTTAAAATTGCAATACAAGCTGGGAGGCATAGCGCATAAGCTTATCTATTGGAATGTGGCCTTTTTTTTGATTTCGTTGGTTTTTTTCTATCAATTTAAAAATGGTGCGTTTAATTTTCCCAGTTGGATTGCGCTGTCATCTGAACCTTCTGGTTTTGTCTTAAATCCTTGGACTTTTCTTAGCTATGCTTTTTTTCATAGCGGTTTTATGCATCTGTTGTTTAATATGATTATTTTGAACTTCGCCAGTTCGTTTTTTTTAACCTTTTTTACTCAAAAGCAATTTCTTGGATTGTATGTTTTAAGTGCCATATTTGCAGGGATTTGTTTTGTGGCGGGTTATTATATTTTGAATTTAAGTGCTTCTATTGTGGGAGCTTCGGCAGCAATTATGGGGATTTTAGTGGCAGTTACCACGTATCAGCCTTTAATGAACGTGCGGTTGTTGCTGATAGGAAATGTCAAGTTGTGGCATATTACGGCAGTAATTCTTATTCTGGACTTAATGCAGTTTAGATTGGATAATACCGGCGGTCATATCTCTCATTTGGCAGGTGCTTTTTTTGGTTTTTTATACATTAAATTACTGCAAAATGGGACCGATATGAGCAAAGTGGTAACGGCGGTTATTGATTTTTTTACTAATTTATTTAAGAAGTCTGCTAAGACGCCTTTTAAGAAAGTACATAAAAATTATACTGGCAGACCCATAGAAAAACCGGTTTCTAAAATCATCACCAAAGATAAGCAGCAACAACAGATTGATGAAATTTTAGACAAAATCAGTCAATCCGGTTATGATAGTTTGACAAAAGAAGAAAAAGAGTTTTTATTCAAAGTTGGAAAGTAAGCTTTTTAAGATTGTTGACTGAAATAATAAAGAAAGACAACCGTTATAATTGAATAAACAAATAAGCATAATATGAAAAACCTTTCATGGTTCAATAGAATAATGTTTGTTTTAAACATTGTTCTGACAATAGTGACTTTTATTGCTTATGTTTTGCCCTTTTTGGCGCCCAAAATATTTCCCATATTATCAGTGTTGACACTTTTTATGCCAGCATTTTTTATACTCAATGGCTTGTTTTTTGTGTATTGGGCTATACAGTTTAAAAAACGAATGATTCTTTCGGGTTTGGTTCTTTTGATGGGAATTACATTTATCAATAAATTCTACAAATTTTCAGCGCAAGAATATCCACAAGACGAGAAAGATTTTATCGTAATGAGTTATAATGTGCGTTTGTTTAATTTGTTTAAATGGCAAGACAAGCATTATGTTCCTGAGGAGATTTTAGCTTTTATAAACGATAAAAACCCCGATATTTTGTGTATACAGGAATATTCATCATCGGCTAATATTGATCTGAAAGTCTATCGCCATAAATATATTTTTATGGAAGGCAATAAAATTAAGACAGGTCAGGCTATTTTCTCTAAATTTCCTATTATCGATCAAGGAAATATTGTTTTTCCTAATTCTAATAACAATGTTGTTTATGCTGATATTAAGAAAGGAAAGGATATTATCAGGGTTTACAATATGCATTTGCAGTCAATAAAAATCTCTCCGGATGTAAATGAAATTTCTGATAATATTGACGTTATCAATAAAGACAAATCGCAATTATTGCTTATTAGAATCAGTAAAGCTTTCAAGCAACAACAACAGCAAGCCGAAATTTTTAAAGAGCATAAAAGAAAATGCGCCTATCCTATAATCATTTGTGGTGATATGAATAACAGTGCTTTTTCCTATGTTTATAGAAGTATAAAAGGTTCTTTAAAAGACAGTTTTGAAGAAGCGGGAGTTGGTTTTGGACAAACCTATAAGTTTAGGTATTATCCAGCTCGAATTGATTATATTTTTGCGGATGAGAAAATGAAAGTCAAAAAATTTGAAACCTTTCCAGAATTTGATAATTCAGATCATTATCCTATCATGGCAAAGTTGGCTTTGTAATAATGCGAAAAATTATTTCAGAAACAACTTTTGGTTTCTCAAATAATCGACTGTGAATTTACCTTCATTAAAAAGTAAATCAAGGACACTCAAATTATTGATGAAGCCGTGTTTGTCATCAAAAACCTGTGGATAAGCTTCGAATACGGAACTGTCTTTTTTTCCGTTGGTCAAAAACCTAAAATCCAGAAATTCGTTAGGATCTGTTTCTTGAAAAAATTCTGTAGTAGTTTCAAAGTTAAATTTCATTCTAAGACATTTAGAGATCACTTCTAAAGTTTTGAAGTTCAAGTCTAACAGAAAGTCATGTTTTTTTTCAAAAATAGGGCGAATATCATCTTCGAAATACTCAAAAAAAGGAGAGCTTCTGTAAGCTGATTCTAAGGATTTGAAATGCTGTTTTTGCCAATCAAAATCATTTTCGATACGGATTTCCTTTGTTTTTTGACGGTTCAATTTTGAATGTTTGATGGGAATATTCAAAAGCTGTATCCCATTAGGACTATAGATATACGTACGATTGCGATTAGTCTGTTTTTGGAAATTATCTTCTATTTCAAATATCAGCTTTTCAGCTTGAACTAAAGCTGTAAAATGGCTTATAGAGGGGAAATAAGTAGGGTGGAGTAAGGTGTGCATATTTATCTAAAGTTATAAAGTCTAAAGTCTAAAGTCATAAAGTAGTTCTTAAAAGAGTACTTTATGACTTTCGACTTTGAAACTTTTGACTAATTTTTATTCTCTTTTCTTTTTTTCCAAAAATATTCACCCACAAAGAATGCAGCCAAAATAATAAGGAAGTATTTGAAATAAGATTGCGGCTGTCCTTCACCGTTTACGGTTGTAAATACACGATCCCAACGTACTTTGTTTAATCCTTTTCCGTTAGTATCCCAGCTCATCCAAATGAAAACAGGCTTTCCTACAATATGATTTTCGGGAACGTAACCCCAGTAACGACTGTCTTCTGAGTTGTGACGGTTGTCTCCCATCATCCAGTAATAATTTTGTTTGAAGGTATAATCAGTTACGATTTTGCCATTCAATCTGATTTCGTTTCCAGTAACTTTTAAATCATTCTTTTCGCCATTGTCATTCATTTCGTAATCAGTAATGATTCTTTTGTAGAAAGGCAAGGTTTGGGTTGTTAAAGCCACTTTTTTTCCTTTTTGAGGAATATAAATGGGGCCCATATTGTCTTGGTTCCAATCATTGATATGAGGGAAAATGCCATCTTCGGTACCTTTCGCAATGATTCTTGTTACGGCCGTTATTCCAGGAACATTTTTTAATCTTTCTGCTCCGGCTGCAGTTAACGCACGGAATATCAAAGTGTCTTTTGATTCGTTTTTGTAACCAACATCATCAGTGATATCCATATCTTTTAGCAGGTATTCAAAATCAATAGGGGTTTTTCCATCTAAAGCGACAGCATAAGAAAATTGAGGTTTAGCTCTTTCCGGAAGTTCTAAGATTTTACCGTCAATATATACGATTCCGTCTTTGATGGATAGGCTGTCACCGGGAATACCAACGCATCTTTTTACATAATTTGATTTCTTATCAATAGGTTTTATTACGCCCGGTCTTCCTTTAGGCTCAAAGAAATAGTGAACAGTATCTACAGGCCAATTAAAAACCACAATATCGGTACGTTTTATGTCTTCAATTCCCGGTAATCTTAAATAAGGCAGTTCTGGCCAGTTTAGATAGGATTTCTTTTTGGTAAGAGGAATAGAATCATGAACCATAGGTAAAGCAACTGTGGTCATAGGAACTCTGGCGCCATAATTGACCTTACTTACAAATAAAAAATCGCCAATTAAAAGTGATTTTTCCAATGAAGAAGTCGGAATAGTATAAGGTTGTATGAAATAAGTGTGAACGAATGTAGCTACAATAACGGCAAAAAGTAAGGAGCTGATTGTATCAGCAGTTTTGTTTTCAGCATGTAGGCTTCTGTCCGCTATGTAATCTAGTTTTTGAGTATAATTGATGTAATAAATATATAAACCACAAGTGATTATGCCAAGAAAAGTATCCAAGCTCGATTTTTTGCCAAAGCTTCTTAATGTTTCGGTCCAAATAACGGGAAACATAATCAAGTTGATTATTGGAATGAAAAGCAATAATGTCCACCATGTAGGGCGTCCAATTATTTTCATTAAAATAATTGAATTGTATACAGGAATTGCTGCTTCCCAACGTTTTCTTCCTGCAGCTTCATATAATTTCCAGGTTCCTAAAAAGTGAACAATTTGGATGAATAAGAAAAACACAAACCATTGATATAGTGTCATAATAAGTTTATTTGGTTAATCGTTTATTTGATGATTCAAAATCACAAGGTTTTATGATTTCTAAAAATCTAATTATCTAAAAATCTATTTATCTAGTTCTAATACATCTTTCATTGAGAAAACTCCTTGTTTTCCTATAATCCATTCAGCAGCAATTACGGCACCTAAGGCAAATCCTTCGCGGTTGTGAGCTGTATGTTTAATTTCGATAGAATCAACAGCAGAATTATAAGTCACGGTATGTGTTCCAGGAACGGCTCCTATTCTCTTGGCGTCTATATGAATTTGGTTTTCTGTAGGATTTTCTAATGTCCAGTCTGTGTAAGCGCTGTTCTCTATAACTCCTTTTGCCAATGAAATAGCAGTTCCACTTGGAGCATCTAATTTTTGAGTGTGGTGAATTTCTTCCATTTCAACACGGTAGCTGTCCAGTTTAGACATCATTTTGGCTAAATATTCATTCAATTCAAAGAAAATATTCACTCCTAAGCTAAAATTTGAACTAGATATAAAGGCTCCGTTTTTTTCGTTGCAAAGAGCAATCATTTCGTCATAATGCTCCAACCATCCCGTTGTTCCAGAGATTACAGGTACATTGTTGTGAAAACAATTTGAAATATTGCTTACTGCAGCTGTAGGAACACTAAAATCGATGGCTACATCAGCATTCGAAAGGCCTTCGTAAGTGTTATGCTCGTCTTTTCTTAAAACGATTTCATGACCTCTTTCCAATGCAATTCGTTCGATTACCTGTCCCATTTTTCCGTATCCTAAAAGAGCAATTTTCATTTTGTGTGTTTTTTTTTTTGAATTAAGTGAGCGAATGTTTCTTTGAAGAACTAGAAGCTGTAATTAAGAGTTAGTCCAACATTAGTTTTAAATGTTACATCATTGGGATAAATAACCGGTTTTACCGATAGGTTTTCATCTACGTTGAATTGAATTAAGGCTGCGTCAACATTGGCATCAATGATGTTTAGTACGTAAAAACCTAAAGTTACTAGCGCAGATAAATCTCGGTTGCGCTGATAGAATTTTTGACCCGCAATCAATCTATTGTTATCCAAATAAGTAAAATTGTCATCATTATATCCCTCAAGTCTGCGCTTATAGGCATCTCTATACTGATGGTATTTTTTGTTATTGTCCAGATAAAAATAGAGACTGGTTCCCATGGCTCCATAGACAAGCGGAATTTTCCAGTATTTTTTATTATAGGCCTGACCTAATCCGGGTAGTATGGCCGAATAAAAAGCTGCTTTAGCCGGAGTCAAGGGATCTATGTCGTTTGATTTTAGACTGTCTTTAGCAGCAGGAAAAGCGGGAGTTTCTACTTGTGCAAAAACTCCCGCGTTGCCTAGAATAAAAAGAAATATTCCTATCGAAATAATTTTTTTCACTATCCTTTTATTAGTTCTATTATTCTGTTGAAATCTTCTTCAGAGTGGAATGGGATTGTGATTTTTCCTTTCCCATTGCCGGCTACTTTTACTTCGACTTTGTTGCCAAAATAATTAGTAAAAACCTTTTTTCGGTCCTCGTCAATTTCAAAAGAAGACGATTTTGCTTTGGTTGCTGGTTTTGGTTTTAAACTTTCTTGGTAGTTTTTTACTAAGGTCTCTGTGTCACGAACAGAAAGATTTTGGCTAACAATTTTTTGATAGATATTAGCTTGTGCGTCTAAATCTTCAATATTAATGATAGCTCGTCCGTGTCCCATACTGATAAAACCGTCACGAATTCCTGTTTGAATAATTGGATCCAGTTTTAAAAGGCGTAAATAATTGGCAATTGTAGAACGTTTTTTTCCTACTCTGTCGCTCATTTGTTCTTGAGTTAGCTGAATTTCATCCATCAATCTTTGGTACGAAAGCGCAATCTCAATAGGATCTAAGTCATGACGTTGAATGTTTTCAACCAAAGCCATAACCAAGGATTCATTGTCATTTGCAATACGTATGTAAGCTGGTACGGTAGTCAGTCCCACTAAAGTAGAAGCGCGAAGACGACGTTCACCCGAAATCAATTGGTATTTGTTGAAGTCTAATTTTCGTACTGTAATCGGTTGGATAACTCCTAACTCTTTGATGGAAATAGCCAGTTCTTTTAATGATTCTTCATTAAAATTACTTCTGGGTTGAAACGGATTGATTTCTATAGAATCAATTTCCAGTTCTATTATGTTTCCAACAACTTTATCAGCATTTTTATCAGTCGCTGATTTTATATCATTTTCAGGATCTTTTAATAATGCAGATAATCCTCTTCCCAGAGCTTGTTTTTTTATTGCTTTTGCCATAAAATTATTTGCTGTTTTTCTTTATAATTTCCTGAGCTAAATGTAAATAGTTTGTAGCTCCTTTGCTGGTTGCATCATAGTTGATGATGCTTTCTCCAAAACTAGGCGCTTCACTCAATTTTACATTTCTTTGGATAATAGTATCAAAAACCATGTCGTTGAAATGTTTTTGAACCTCTTCTACCACTTGGTTGGAAAGACGCAATCTTGAGTCATACATCGTTAGTAATAATCCTTCAATATCCAATTCGGGATTGTGTATTTTTTGGATGCTTTTTATGGTGTTCAATAATTTTCCTAAACCTTCAAGAGCAAAATACTCACATTGAATAGGAATAATTACGGAATCAGAAGCGGTCAATGCATTCAGGGTAAGTAAGCCCAAAGAAGGAGCACAGTCAATAAGTATATAATCGTATTGATCCTTTACACTTTCTAAGGCTTTTTTTAGCATATATTCCCTGTTTTCCTTGTCAACCAATTCAATTTCGATGGCAACAAGGTCAATATGAGCTGGAATTAAGTCTACGTTTGGAGCAGAACATTTAATAACAGCTTCCATAGGAGTGTGGCTGTGCTCTAAAATTTGGTATGTTCCAATTTCTACACTCTCTACGTCTATTCCTAATCCTGAACTGGCATTTGCCTGAGGGTCAGCGTCAATAAGTAATACTTTTTTTTCTAAAACTCCAAGTGAAGCGGCAAGATTTACAGATGTTGTAGTCTTTCCAACTCCTCCTTTTTGATTAGCAATCGCAATGATTTTGCCCATTTGTTTTCTAAATTTTGAACCGTAAAAATACAATTAAATATGGTTTCTGAAAATCTATTTTGTTAACATTTGTTAATGGCTGATTTGTTGCTGATTGGCTCTTTTTTTCTTTTTGTAATTTGTGTTTTTTTATAAAATTCAACTATTGATTAGATTCAAGTGGTTGAATTTCAATTCTTTTTCGTTAGGGTTAAGATTTTTTTTAGGAAAGAGGAATTTTTAGGTATTGAGTATAGCATTGCGCTACATAAGTTTTTAAACGAAATGAGATGGTTTTGTTTTGTGAAGTGCTAGATGAAATAAAAAAAGCCGAACAAATGTTCGGCTTTTGTCGGGGTGGCAGGATTCGAACCTGCGGCCTCCTGCTCCCAAAGCAGGCGCGATAACCGAGCTACGCTACACCCCGTAACGCTGGTGCAAAGATAGAAATATTTTTTATTCAAACAAGACAAAAATAAAAATAGGGGAATATTATTTCGGAATAGTCAAAATTGATATTTTTTTGATGGTAGTTTTTATTAAAAAACTACATTTGTATCTTTGAAAATAAAAATAAACACACTATGTCAGATACAATCGAAAAAATTAAATGCCTTATCATAGGTTCTGGTCCTGCAGGCTATACTGCAGCTATTTACGCTGCCAGAGCAAATATGAATCCCGTTTTATACCAAGGAATGCAACCAGGTGGACAGTTAACTACAACTAACGAAGTGGAGAATTTCCCGGGTTATGTTGATGGTGTTACTGGACCTGAGATGATGGTTCAATTGCAAGCACAAGCACAACGTTTTGGTGCAGATATTCGCGATGGTTGGGCTACAGAAGTTTATTTTTCGGGGGATGTGCATAAAGTTTGGATTAATGGCAGTAAAGAATTGCATTGCGAGACAGTGATTATATCTACTGGAGCTTCGGCTAAATATTTAGGTTTGGCATCAGAGCAACATTATTTAAAAATGGGTGGAGGTGTTTCTGCCTGTGCTGTTTGCGATGGGTTTTTCTATAGAAATCAAGAAGTAGTTATTGTAGGGGCCGGAGATTCGGCTTGTGAGGAAGCACATTATTTATCTAAACTTTGTAAAAAAGTAACCATGCTGGTTAGAAGCGAGAAGTTTAGAGCTTCTAAAATCATGGAAGAGCGCGTTAGAAAAACGGAGAACATCACTATTTTGATGAATCATGATACTATCGAAGTTTTAGGAGACGAACAAGTAGTAACCGGTGTTAAAGTGTTGAACAAGAGTACAGGTGATACGTTTGAAATTGAGGCTACTGGATTTTTTGTTGCTATTGGACACAAACCGAATACAGATATTTTTAAGGATTATATTACTCTGGATGAAACGGGCTATATTGTAAATACTCCGGGAACTTCAAAAACTAACGTACCAGGAGTTTTTGTTGCAGGAGATGCTGCCGATCATGTGTATCGTCAGGCAATCACTGCTGCAGGAACAGGCTGTATGGCTGCACTTGATGCCGAAAGATATTTGGCTTCTAAAGAATAATTAGATTCGAAAATAGTAATAAAAATGCCCCGTTCATCTTAGAATGGGGCTTTTTATTTGGAAACTTTGTTATTTTATTTTCTTGAATAATTTTGCTTCTTCGCTAAACTTGGTTATCTCAATTTTAGGATTTCCATAAAGCTGAATTGACGACTTGTCTCCTGCATTTATAATAATGGATGTTAGGGTATTAATGCTACAGCTGGAACTGCTTTCGGCGCTTAGATCTACATTTTTAATACTGAGCTTTTTGCCGTTAAAATTAGAGTTGTTTTCCATTCGGATAATGGCATTTGTGGCATCGCCTTCTATGTTTGCTTCCGATTTTTGATATAGGTCAAAACCTAAATCTACAGTGGTAATTAATGCTTTTAGGTTGGCATTTTTGCTTAATTCAATTTTTGCTTTTTCGGATTTTAGATTAATTTCCATTTTTGTATCATCATCTGCTTGTAGCAGAAAATTTGTTGAATTTACATTCAAAAATAATCGGGAATTGTCAAAAGCTTTTATCGTGATGTCCTCCAGATTAATTTCTTGAATGGCGTTTATTTGTGATTTTTTATTGGCGATTACCAAATTTAAATCAGCGGTATAACTCAGTTTCACAATTAGTTTTTTGTATTGAGTCGCTTCTTTTGAAGTGTAAAGATGCAGCACATTATCTCTTAATTCAATTTTGATAATATCATGGAGATTGTCATCGGCCTCAATTTTTAAGGCAGTTTCTTCCGATTTTTCCAAATAAACTTCTAAGTTGTCTTCTACTTCAAGGGTGTCGAAATTTCCAATTTTCCTTTGCTCAGTAGTGACGGTTTTTGACCCTTTTATTTTTTCTTTTTTTTGTGCCAAAGCCAAAGTAGTCGACAAAATAAACAGGAGTAGGAAAGTGTATTTCTTCATCTTTAATAGGTGTTTCTACAAATATAATTAAAACATTTTCTATTGCGGAGTGTTTTGTATGCTAATTTGATACGTGAAGGTTGGGACTTTTTATTCGTTTTTAGTTTAAGGATGATGATAAAAAAGAATCCTTACTTCTTTGAAAGGAGTAAGGATTTTTTTGGCCGGTTTTAAAGTTTTCGATGATTGTTTTTATTGGTAAAATTCTATCTGCTTAATTGTGTGAGATACTTCCTCCTGAACTCGATCTTTTTTCGATTGATTTAGGAATTGTGTTATAGGAAATACTACTTCCGCTAGAGGCTCTGGCGTTTAAACTGACAATAGGATGCAATCGAATGGAAGCACCACTGGATGATTTTGCTTCTACATCATTTACTAATAAGTCTGCTGCGTTGATTTCACTTCCGCTAGAAGCGATGGCTTTAAGATTCAGTGCCAAACCAGAAATGCTAATCGTGCTTCCGCTGCTTGATTTTGTGCTAATGTAGTCTGCTTTTATGCTTAGATTCATACTAGAGGCACTTGATGTTCTAAGGTTGATGTTTTCTCCTTTTAGTGTATTGATGCTGCTTACAGAGGAAGCGCTTGAAGCACTCAATTCTTCAATAACAGGCATCCTCACGATCACTTTTTTGGATTCAATATTGACAAATGAATTGTAATCACATCCGATAATGAGTACACCATTTTCCACTTTTGTAGTAATGCTTTGTTGTAAATTATCATCAGCCTCCACAATAACTTCCTTTTTGTCTGATTGTTCAATAACAAGGTCAATAGCGTTGCTTACTTCGACACTTTTAAATTCGCCATGTACGGCTCTTTTTTCGGTAGTTACAGTTCCGCTTCCTTTTATCGATTTAAAGTTTACAGAATGGTTACAGGATGCAAATAGTAAGGCTGTTAAGGCAACCAGAATAAATTTTGTGATGATTGAGATGATTTTTAACATGACTATTTCGTTTTAATGATTATACCGTCTTTGTTTATTTTTAGCTCTTGGATGTCTTTTTTTGAATGAATAGTGCTGTCATTTTTTATCGAAATACCGTCCTTATTGATGGTAACATTGGTTCCTTCGTTATCATTGTATTCATAATCGTTCGCCATTTCTTGATCTTCTTCGATTGCGCAATTCAGACATTCTATTTTAGTGTTGTTCACTATGTAAACGGCATCAGTAAAATCAGGATTCCATGTAAAATAATCACCATCAGTAAATTCATAATTTTTAGTGCTGGAATCTAATTTAAACAAAGTTCCTTCAGGCAAATATAAAGTAATTTCTATTTCCTGATCGCGGAATTTGTTTTTGAAATCAGTCAACAAATAATTGTCTAAAATCAATTTATTTCCTTCAATTTTATATTTGTATTTTATTTGTTCTGCTCTTTGTCTTGCTTCTGCTAAGGATTTTCCTTTGGCTTGCTTCTCAATTTGAATATAGGGTAATTTTTCATCTGTTTTTTCTATTCTCAATCTAACGTCATTGGAATAGATTATGTCTGTATTTGCAGAATCTTGGGTCACCATGAAATCTCTTCGGTCATCTACATTTTTTGCAAAATAATCATTGTGTTTGAATTTAATGAAAAGGGTATCATTGGTTTTCAAGACAATGTTTTCTTTTGTACTTACTCTTCCATCAGCTGCATAAGCAGAAGCTTGTTTTATTCCAATTGAAATCGCCAATGAAACGGCAATCAACCAAAGTGCTAATAAGGTATATTTGGCAATGCTTCCTATGGATTTCATGTTTGGAGCCAATAACTTAAAACCTAATAATACTAGGAAAAAGAACGGAATTCCTACAGCAAAGAACATGAGCAAGCCGAAAGACCAAATAGGATAATCAGTAAAATTGCCCGCTTCAATAAAACCTTGCCAAGGCAAGTCGATCACATTAGATCCTAATGTAAAAACACCAATTAATAATCCGATAAGTACTGATAAACCAGTCATAATTAAAATTACTCCTAAAAATTTAGCAAAAATCTTAAAAACCGTCATAATGAAATCACCAAATGAGTTTCCTATTTTGTTAGCACCTGATTTTATTTGGTTGCCATATTTGTCGTAATCAGCATTCTTAATTTTGTCAGAAACATTTTCAAATTCTTCTCTAACTTTTTTTTCGATATTCGAAATATTAACCGGTTCTCCAGTCATTTCCAGTTTTTCGGATGTTGTTACTGCTTCAGGTGTTACTATCCAAAGGATGATGTAAGCAAGAATTCCTGTACCAAATCCAGCAAAAACCAGAAGTATTAAGACAATTCTAATCCATACGGCATCAATTCCAAAATAATGACCCAATCCGGCTGCCACACCGCCAATCATTCCTTTTTCTTTGTCTCTGTAGAGTTTTTTTGATCTTCGGTTTAAATTTCCGCTAAAAGCTTGATTGGTCTGCTTATCTTCTTCAATGATATAATCTTCCGGCTGTCCCATCACAGCAATAACCTCATCTACATCTTTTAAGCCCACTACATGTTTTTCGCTTTTTTGCTTCTCGTTCAATAATTCTGATACGCGCATTTCGATATCTTTTATGATTTCTTCCTGTCCGGATGAATTGGATAAAGAGCGTTTTATAGCGTCAAAATAACGGGTTAATTTTTGGTATGCATCTTCATCTATATGAAAGAACATTCCTCCTAAGTTTATATTTACAGTCTTGTTCATGGCTATTGTTTTTGGTTTGTTATTAGGTTTACAGCATCTGACAATTCAGTCCAAGTGCCATTGAGTTCATTTAAAAAGGTTTGTCCTATTTCGGTTAGGCCATAGTATTTTCTTGGCGGTCCTGAGGTTGATTCTTCCCAACGGTAGTTTAGTAAACCATCATTTTTAAGTCTGGTCAATAGTGGATAAATAGTGCCTTCCACGACTAATAATTTTGCGTTTTTTAAAGTGTCTAATATCTCCGAGGTGTATGCATCTTTTTCTTTCAATACAGATAAGATGCAAAATTCGAGAACACCTTTACGCATCTGGGCTTTTGTGTTTTCAATGTTCATAATTCGTCTTTTTGATTTTGTTGTTGATTAAACTATTCATTTTTTGATTGATGATTTTTTTGGAGCTAATCCTGCTTTCCATTTAAATCAGGGCTAGATTGCATTGTTGCCTTTCCGCTTCAGTTTTATTTTAGGAACGGTATGGTGATTGGGTATTTGTATTTTTCTCCATTAGATGTTTTTATGGAGGCATAAATGATTAAGAAAAATTCGGCTACTTTTAATGCGAAAAAAATAAGAACGGCTATTATACCAACGGTGATTAACCCGATGCTATTTTCGAAATCGAAATTGTTAATTATAACATCATTGTCATTTATAATGGCGCTGAATGGTATATTTTTTAATAGTGTGATAAGGAAAATAGGAACTGCGATGATGATAAGAATCAAAGAGTAAAGCAACAAACTCAGTTGAAAATTAAGAACCTGTTTTCCGTTATGATCCACAAATTCTGATTTGTCTTTTTTTGAAGACCAAATTAGTATTGGGAATATATAGTTTCCAAAAGGAATAAAATATTGGGTTAATGCACTCAGATGAGTAAATGTTGCGATGTTTTTTTCAGTTGTTGTTTCCATTTTTAGTTGATTTTTTTTGATGATGATTAGATCTTAAGGAATGTCCTATTCGAGTACCTAGTAATTTCTTATACAAATATATGGTGAAAAGACAGTATCTTGTATCGCATAGTAGTAAATATTAACAAAATATTAACAAAATAGTTTTATATGTACGCATAGCATTATTTTGTATATTAGCCAAAAAACCAGTGATAATGAAACTTACAGCTTCCAGACTGAATAAATTTTTGTTGTTCAAATTACCCTCTGCATTTATATGTGGGGTAAGAGTGAAACAAATTGATGAAACCCAATGTGTAGTTTCGGTAAAACACCGCTGGATCAACCAAAATCCTTTCAATTCGATGTATTTTGCCGTACAAGCCATGGCTGCCGAATTGACAACGGGAGCTTTAGTAATGTACCAAATTCAGAAGAGCGGAAAAAAAATATCAATGTTGGTTGCCAATAATAAAGGGAATTTTACCAAAAAAGCTACAGGAAGAATTTCTTTTGTTTGTAATGATGGGCACTTAATTGAACAAGCCATACAGCAAACCATCACTACAGGGGAAGGACAAACCTTTTGGATGAAATCTATTGGGACAGATGAAAAAGGAGTCCAAGTATCTGAAATGGATTTTGAATGGAGCGTTAGGGTAAAATAAGAAACTGCACTCTTGTTCTAAAAACTAATTTTCCAATTTTAGATGATTAGCTTTCCAAGATTTGGAATAAAAGCCATAAAAAAACGCCTCATTTTGGAGGCGTTTTTTATGAGTAAAGTAAATTATGCTTTTTTAGAACAACACGCTTTGCTTTTTTTGTCTTTCATGGCAACGTCACATTTTTTTTCATCGCCTTTACATTTCGCTTTTTCCTCTGCTGTCATTTTTTTAGCACAACAACTTTCTTTTTTTGCCACTTCTTTTTTTGTAGCCTTTGTTTCTTGTGCACTTGCATTAATTGTAAAAAGCGCAATTGCTAAAAGGGTAACTATTTTTTTCATTATCATGGTTTTAGATGTTAATAAGCTCAAATATAAGAATAATAAACTTTTTTAATTAAAAAGGTTTGGTTAATATTTTCTTAAGAATTTCGCTTTGTTTTTTTAGTGTTTATTTTGGTTTAACTGTTTGAAATTCATTTGTTTTATTTTGACTATGATATTATTCAATATTGATTTTTTTACTGAATTCTCCTTTATCAGTTATGATTTTTATGATATAAATGGCCTTGTTGATGTTTTTAATTGGAATTTGTATGTTGTTTTGCTTCTGATCTTTGATTGCCCAATTTCCTAAATTTTGACCTAATATATTGAAAACATAAACTTTGGTTACTTTAGTATCAATCAGGTTATTTATAATATTCAACATTTTGCTATTATTGGAATAAAATACGGTGAATTCTTCATTGCTGTTGAGTTCGTCTGAAATAAGGGTTTTATTCTCAAATTGTAACGAGAAACGCTTGTTGTATTCCCCTATAGGCAAAGAAATACTAAAATCTTTATTACGGATATCGTGATATATTTGAGTTAGCTTATCGTACAGATATATTTCAAGAGTAGTGGGGATGTTTTCTAAGTCATCAATTTTGATTGTTGTACTACCTTCGGCAGCTACTGTAATACCTAGTGGTATTGTTTGTTGTTTATTAATTTCAGGAATTGCCTGAATTGCAAATGGTCGATCATTCATTTCCCAATACATATCATTTTTGGTCATGTCAATCATTGGAGCATCATAACCAATATCAAATTGGTTCGTAGTATTAGCATCTGCTGTAAGTAAAATTTGTCGGTGTGAACCAGTAGCAGAAATGAATCCTAATCTGATTTTTAGTCTTTTATCTTCAATTGAATTTTGCTCTTTTGAATTTTTAGTTGCAACGGTTTTCATAAATATAGAACTTCCTGAAGTTTCTCTTATAAATGCTCGTTGGCTATTTTTAAAATAGATATATCCTGGAGTAGTTGCTGACGAAATGGATCCCTGAATAGAAGGATCAGGAGTGGCATCTACAAAGAAAGCTTGCCCTACAGGAATATAACGGCCAGGTGTTCTTGAGCTGGGATTGCTCGTACCCGATGTTAATGAAGAGTCATCAACGGCTGGCAATCCTCCTGCCAAAGAATAAATAGCATAGCCACCCTCGTATTGCGCTAATAGATGGTTGTTTGATAATCCAAAATGATCCCAATAATAGAGAACGCCATTAAATGTGCTTGATGCCCCAGTACAACCCGAACAACCATTTAAGTTGTTTCGAATAAAGGCGTCAGCATCAAGCGCACTAGGATAGGGGTTTCCTATCAAATAGGTTTGGTCCGTAGTTAAAAAAGAAGTTGTGATATCCCCAGAATTTGGTTTTCCTACAAAAACATAATTTTGAGTAGCATTAATTGCCGCTGTTCCGCCAGTTCCTTTCATGCTGAATCCATCACCTACTTTAATTAGACCAGCACTACCAACAAGTTTCCACTGATAAAAATTGTCCCATTCAGAATTAGAATCTGGGGTGGTAGCATTATAGGTTAATATCCATCGGTTGCTTATTTTTATAGGAGAAGAAAGAGTTCCGTCAGCAAAGTAGGCTCCATCTCCAAAAGTGATGATTTTTGGATTTGCAGGATCAGTTCCATCTCTTAAAACTCCAGCAACATTATAGGTACTGTTATTGGTACTTACTGGAGAGGACCAATAATTATAATTGAAACTATTTCTTTGGCCTTGTTGGTCTCTTAATAACATTCCTGAACCGCTAGTTGGATTTATCGCCGTTCCTTCCTGAACTAATTGAGCTTCTCCTGTCAAGCGGATATCACCACTTAATAGAGATACAAAGTTTGAAACGGTTAATTCAAAAGTATCCACTACACTTATTCCTTTGGCTCCTCCTGTAGTATTAGTCGTTAAATTATAAAATTTTTCATTGGTTTTTATTCCGAGATTTATATTTTGAATTTGATTGGCTGTTCCTCCATTAAAAGTCACGGTACCGGTTCCAGCAATGAATGTTCCGCTATTTTTCCAGTCACGGCTGATCTGTAATTCAGAATTATTAGTGTTGACCATAGTGACTGAAGCTCCATTTGCGATAATGATGTCTCTGGCACTTGCTATAAAACTATAGAGAGAAGCATAAGGAGAGGTTCTATCAATTATAGGCATTCTTAGACCTCCCGATGGATTAGCAGGGATTTGCGCATCAATTGTATAGGATGGAAGACCTTGTTCCCAGTTTTTGCAGTCAAACCAATCGGTACTTGCTAAACCAGTCCAAACACCCGGAGTTCCAGTCAGTACATCTACAAATGCAGAACCTGTAAGGCCTTGGGGTAGTGCTACTGTACAATTGGCATCACTCAAGTTGGTCACAGTATAGGTTTGATCTGCTGTTACGTTAGGGACACTAAATACATATGGATTAGTACTTGTGGTTACCGTTGTGGAAGCGGTTCCATTAGAATAGGTTACAATCCAAGGAGCTTTTCCAGTTAGAGTAATATTGAAAGTTGCAGTTCCTCCATAGCAAATTGTTTGATTTGGACCTATGTTAGCCGTAGGTCTTTTATTTACAGTAACAGTAATATAGGTCGTGCCTTCAGGGCCGTAGCTAGTACATCCGTTAAGGTAGGAGGTTACAGCATAAGTAGTTGTTTCGGTTGGGCTTACCGTTACATTTGTCGAATTGCTTACACTAATTATCGCACCTGTTCCAAGATTTTGCCATTGTGATGTTAAGTCAGGAACTGGTGCTTGAGGAATCTTAACATTGTCTATAGCCCATGAACTGCCTCCAAACGCGTTAACACTATCTACCGTTCCGTGGAAATTAAATTTGATTCTCAAATTAGAATAGCCTAAATAAGCATCTAAAGGAATGCTCATGGCTGTATTGAATTTATTATAAGGGCCTTTATTTCCGGTATAAGTAATTAAGGTTACTGGATAGGTTGCTCCTCCATCAAAAGAGAGTTCTACTTTTCCCCATGCACCTGAATTTAATTGATAAGCGTAATCAAATGTTAAACTTGCAGACGTTAGACCCACTAAATCAAATATTGGAGTTTCTAATCGTGAATCAATAGCACCTCTGACAATTGCAAACTTGTCGTTAGAAGCAGTGTCGTATTCAGTTCCAGAATTTCCATTGGTTTCTAACCAAGTATGGTCTTTTCCGTTATCGCCAGAGGCATTAAAATTTCCTCCATCCACATACCATCCAGGAGGTTGGGCAGTATTAAAAAGACCACCATCTTGTAAGTTTTGACTAGAAGAGTAAGTAGCGCTAGAAGTTAATGTTGTTGATTCCCCTTCGCAAATAGTAGCAGGTGTTGCGCTAATAGGTGAAGGTTTTATGTTTGGAATGATGAATAATATGGCTATGTCAGATTTAACTACTGTACAAGATCCATTTTGTAGGCTAGCTCTAAAAATAGTGTTCGTGATTATATTGGAATAGTTAAATGTTGTATTGCCACCATTAGCTCTATTAGTCCAAGTATTTCCGGCATCGGTTGAGGTTTCCCAATATAAAATGGTACCAGTATATCCACTTAAAGTAACTTGCCCAGAAGCAGAGTGACAGTCAGTGCGGGTTTTAGTGCCGTCAGAATAGGTAATTGTTCCTCCCACTGAAGAGGGCTCAACGGTTATGGTGAATGTTTTTGGGGTTCCAGTACATCCATTAACGGTGGAATTAACGGTTATGGTTGCATTGATAGGATTGGTTCCCGAATTTGTTGCGGTGAAGGTGCCAATATTGCCAGTTCCTGAAGCAGCTAATCCGATACTTGGATTGCTATTCGTCCAAGTAAACGTGCCACCAACAGGAGTCGATGTGAAAGTAGTGGCAGGAATAACTGCTTGATTACACACTGTTATGTTTGAAGGCACTGATACTGTTGGGTTAGGATTAACTGTTATGGTAAATGTTTTTGCCGAGCCAATACAATTTACGCTTCCATTATTAAAAGAAGGAGTAACGGTAACTGTAGCTACAATAGGAGTTGTACCGGAATTGGTAGCGGTAAAAGATGGAATAGCTCCGTTTCCAGATGTTATCCCTATAGATGGAGTATTATTTGTCCAAGAATAGGTTGTTATTCCTCCAGTATTAACAGTTCCAAAAGTGATAATAGGGGTAGAATTGCTATTACAAACTACCAGATTTGTTGGTTGGTTTACCTGAGCCGCAGGGTTAACAGTTATAATAAAAGTTTCAACTTGACCATTGCATTTAATTCCTCCGTTATCATATGTTGGAGTTACATTAATTGTTGCTGTAATTGGCAGGCTTCCTGAATTTGTAGCAGTGAATGAAGGAATATTGCCATTTCCAGAAGCTCCCAAGCCAATTAATGTGTTGTTATTTGTCCAAGAATAGGTTTTAGTTCCTCCTGAATTTGAAGATCCAAAAATGATCGGAGCAACTGTATTTCCATTGCAGATATCAATATTAGTTGGTTTGGTTACATTCGCTTTAGGATTAACGGTAATGGTGAAATTTTTTGTTGAACCAATACAGCTTATTCCGTCATTAGTGTATGTTGGAGTAACTGTTATTGTGGCTATTAAGGGAGAATTTCCATTATTAATCGCTGAAAAAGAGGTAATAGAGCCACTTCCAGATGCGGCTAGACCTATTGAAGGGGTGTCGTTGATCCAATTATAAGTTGTAATTCCTGCTGAGTTTGTAGTTCCAAAGTTCACTGCGGTGACAAAACTATCATTGCAAACTACTTGATCTAGAGGCTGATTTACCTGAGCAGATGGATTAACGACTACAGTAGCGGTTATAGGTATTCCGTTACAATTGGATGTTGACGGGCTAATTGTAAAAGTTACAGTAATAGGAGAATTGGTAGTATTGATTAAATTCCCACTAATGTTCCCATTGCCACTAGAAGCTATGCCAGTAACGGTTCCTGTATTGTCTCTTGCCCATGCAAAATTAGTAGAAGGGACATTTCCTGAAATACTTATTGGTAAAATCAGATCAGCTGAGCAAATGGTTTGTGTCTTGTTAGTAGCTATTGCATCAGGCGTGGAATTTACTGTTACCGTTGAAGTTGTTTCGCAGCCGTTAGAATTGGTATAAGTTATAATTGCTGTACCAGCTAAAATACCACTTACTAATCCTGTATTACTAACTGTTGCGACTGATGTATTAGAAGATACCCATGGATTGATTACTGCTGCTGTACCCGATCCTGTTAATAACGTAGATGTTCCCTCGCAGATTATAAGAGTACCGTTTATTGTAGGCAAAGGATTGACTGTTAAAGTTGCTATTGCAGATTGTACAGAAGAACAAGTGTAACCTGTAGGTCCAGAAATTAAAACGTCATAGTTTCCGGAATCTGTTGTTGTAATGTTATTTAGTGTTATTGAAGAGGATGTCAATGTAGAAACGGAGCCGCCAATATTTGTGCCGTTTTTTCTCCATTGGAAAGTCAAAGGATCTCCATTTGCATTGGCAACTACAGAAAAGGTTACATTAGACCCTTTGCATAATGTTTGCGAGATGGGTTGCGAGTCGACAATAATGGCTTGATCAACATTCAATGTTCTTTGGGCGGACGTCACAGCAGAGCAAGCAGAAGCCCCACTTACAATTACATAATAAAGACCATCATCTGATAAATTGGCTTGGTTAAAATGAAGATTTGATGTTTGAGCACCGGAGATATTTCCTGAATTAGCTACCGGTGTACCGCTTGGGGCAGAGCCTTTATACCATTGATAGGTTAAATCATCACCAATAGCTACAATATTCAAATCAGCGGGAAAGCTAGCGCAAATACTAGTATTGGAAGGTTGAGTTGTAATTACGACAGCTTTTTTTATGGTCAAGGTTTTTGTAGCACTTGCTATTGAACAAGAAGTCGCTGAATTTGTAGTTAATGTTAAAATTACATTTCCACTAAAATTTGAGGCTGGTGTGTAAGTTACAGTTTCTGGGGATGCCGTTTGAGCAGTACTACTTAAGGTTCCTCCTCCAGAAGTAATCGACCAGGCTCCCGTAGTTGCTCCACCGCCAATTGAAGCTCCTGTTAAAGTGATAGCTGAAGGTAATGCTGACTGACAAATAGTTTGATTAGAACCTGCATTTACAGTCGATGCTGCATTCACAGTGATTGTTCTTGTAGCACTTACGGCTGAACAGCTATTTAAAGCATTTGAAGTTAAGGTTAAAATAACATTCCCACTATAATTTGCTGCTGGAGTATAAGTAATTGTAGCAGGTGATGCAGTTTGTGCAGTACTGCTTAATGTTCCTCCTCCAGAAGTAATTGTCCAGGCAGCTGTTGTTGCCCCTCCGCCAATGGAAGCTCCGCTTAAGATAATTGCCGATGGTGATGAAGATTGGCATACAGTATTAGTCCCACCTGCATTTACCGTAGAATTGGCGTTTACTGTAATTGTTCGAGTTGCACTAGTCGCAACACATGAACTTAATGAATTTGTTGTTAATGTTAATATGACATTTCCACTAAAGTTTGCCGCAGGGGTATAAGTGACAAGTTCTGGCGATGCTGTTTGTGCCGTGCTGCTTAATGTTCCTCCACCAGAAGTTATGGACCAGGCTGCTGCTGTTGCTCCTCCGCCAAATGAAGCTCCACTCAAAGGTATGGCTGAAGGGGATGCTGATTGACAAATGGTTTGATTCAAACCAGGATTCACCGTTGAAGCAACATTAATAGTTATTGTTCTAGTTGCAGTTATCGGAGTACATGAAGTTGCAGAATTTGTGGTTAATGTTAAAATGACATTTCCACTATAATTTACCGCTGGAGTATAAGTTATTGTTGCAGGTGATGCCGTTTGTGACGTACTACTTAATGATCCTCCTCCTGAAGTGATGGACCAAGCTCCAGTTGTAGCTCCACCACCTATTGAAGCTCCAGTTAAAGTAATTGCTGAGGGCGATGAAGATTGACAAATGGTTTGATCCAATCCTGCATTTACAGTCGATGCTGCATTCACAGTGATTGTTCTTGTAGCACTTACGGCTGAACAGCTATTTAAAGCATTTGTAGTTAAAGTCAAAATGGCCACTCCGCTATAATTTGCCGCTGGAGTATAAGTTACGGTATCTGGCGATGCCGTTTGTGCAGTATTGCTTAAAATTCCTCCTCCAGAAGTAATAGACCAAGCAGCAGTAGTTGCTCCTCCACCAACTGACGAACCTGATAAAGTTATGGCTGATGGAGTTGAAGATTGGCAAATAGTTTGATTAGATCCTGCATTTACAGTAGATGCAGGATTGATGGTAATAGTTCTTGTGGTACTTATTGGTGAACAAGAACTTGGAGCATTTGTGGTTAAAGTCAAAACAACTGCTCCGTTATAATTTGGAGCAGGAGTATAAGTCACTGTTGCTGGCGAAGCCGTTTGTAGAGTATTGCTTAAGGTGCCTCCGCCTGAAGTAACTGACCAGCCAGCGGTAGTTGCGCCACCTCCAATAGTCGCCCCTGATAAGGTTATGGCAGACGGTGACGCAGATTGGCAAACAACATCTGCTCCTCCGGCATTTACAGTAGGAGCTGCATTAACTACAATCGTTCTTGTTGCACTAGTTGGAGAACAGGCTGTTGGTGCATTTGTAGTTAATGTCAAAATTACATTTCCGCTATAATTTGCTACTGGGGTATAAGTCACAGATGCTGGCGTAGATGTTTGTGCTGTTGAGGATAATGATCCTCCTCCTGAAGTGATAGACCAAGCTGCTGTTGTTGCTCCACCGGAAACTGTTGCTCCAGATAAAGTAATGGCAGATGGCGAGCTAGATTGACAAACAGTATCAGGGCCTCCTGGATTTACAATAGGGATGGGGTTTACGGTTACAATTGCGCTTCCGGAAATAGTTCGATTACATGATTTTCCAGTTGAATAATCTATACTTGTTAAAGTATAAGTTGTGCTAGATGATAAGGCGGGAGTTGTCAATACGGCTGTTCCACTTGCGCCAATATTTATTGTTGAGCTTCCAGCAACTCCAGACACAGTGTAGCTCACAGTAGTATTTGGAGTCCCATTGAATGTGATGTTGGTAGTTGAGCCAGAGCAAATAGTGGTTGTCCCAGCGATGGTTGCTGTAACTGGAGGTAAAACGGTAATGGTCATTTGGTCGGTTGAAACCGGGCAACTACCTTCAGCTCTTACAGTGGCAGTAAGTGTTACGAATCCACCATTGGTTGCAATTGAATTATCGATGGTATATGTAGCATTGGCTTTACTATTGTTCGAAAAACTTCCAGAAGGCGCTGACCATGTTAAATCATTATTTATATTAGTCGCACCACCACCTGTAGCAGACAATGTAACCGAAGTTGTTGCTGCACAAAGTATTAAATCAATGCCAGCATCGACGTATCCAAAAGTTCCTACAGTTGCAATATAATTAGGGCTTGTACTTGATCCGCAAGCATTTGTAGCAGTAACAGAAATGTTTTTGCTTCCAGTTGATTGTACGCCAGCATCAACAACTATGGCTGTTGTTCCTTGTCCTGAGGTAATGGTCCATCCAGAGGGTACATTCCAAGTGTAGTTGGTCGCATTTACAACTGCTGGAATAGAATACATTAAGCCATAAGCTATAGGGCATAGAGAACTAGACTGACCGGCTGGAGCAATTGGTATTCCTGGAGTAGTTGGAATGCCTGAAAATACGGTTATCGGGCGTGATGCGGTTACGGTACCGCCACAACCACCAGTTATGGTATATATAATATCGCAGCTGCCAGCACCTGTAGTGGTAACAAGTCCTGAAGCATTGACGGTTGCAACTGCGTTATTGCTACTGCTCCAAGTTCCACTACCACCTCCTAAGATTGCTGAATTGGTAGTAAAGGTTGTTGAGGTTGAAATACAGAGATTACTAATCCCAGTAACGGAAGCAATACTCGCATTTGGATTTATAGTTATCGATTGTTGAGCAGTTTTAGTTCCTGAACAACCTCCTGTAATGGTGTAAATTATGTTTGAAGTTCCCGCTGAAATTCCAGTTACAACTCCTGTTGATGAATTTACTGTTGCAACCGCAGTATTGCTACTGCTCCAAGTACCGGTTCCACCACCCAAAACAACAGAATTAGCTAAAAAAGTTGTTGATCCAGAAATACATATAGGACTTGATCCAGTAACCGAAGCAATACTTGCATTAGGAGTTATAGTAATCGATTGTTGCGCAGTTTTTGTACCCGAACAACCTCCTGTAATGGTGTAAATTATGTTTGAAGTTCCCGCTGCAATTCCAGTTACAACTCCTGTTGATGAATTTACTGTTGCTACTGAAGTGTTACTGCTGCTCCAAGTTCCAATTCCTCCCCCCAGTACAACAGAATTTGCCGTATAAGTTGTCGTTCCAGAAATACATATTGGACTTATCCCTATAACGGAGCCAATACTTGCATTAGGAGTTATAGTTATTGATTGTTGAGCAGTTTTAGTTCCTGAACAGCCTCCTGTTATCGTATAAATTATATTTGAAGTTCCCGCTGCTATTCCTGTTACGATACCTGTTACGGAATCTACTGTTGCTACTGAAGTGTTACTACTGCTCCAAGAACCAGTTCCACCCCCCAGTACAACAGAATTGGCTGTGTAGGTTGTCGTTCCGGAAATACATATTGAACTTACTCCAGTTACCGAAGCAATACTGGTATTAGGAGTTACAGTTATTGATTGTTGGGCACTTTTAGCTCCAGTGCAACCCCCAGTTATAGTATAAATGATATCACAATTCCCAGCTCCAATTCCAGTTACTTGACCTGACGAATTAACCGTAGCCACAGCTGTATTACTACTGCTCCAAGTTCCAATTCCTCCTCCAAGTACAACCGAATTTTCCGTGTAAGTTGTTGTTTCAGAAACACATATTGGACTTGTTCCAGTTACCGATGTAATACTTGCATTTGGATTTATAGTAATTGCTTGTTGGGCAGTTTTAGTACCTGAACAGCCTCCAGTTATGGTATAAACTATGTTTGAAGTTCCCGCAGCAATTCCAGTTACTATACCTGTTGCTGCATCTACTGTTGCTACACTAGTGTTGGTACTACTCCAAGAACCGGTTCCGCCACCTAAAACAACGGAGTTTACTGTATATGTTGTCGTTGCTGAAATACATATTGTATTTGTTCCAGTTACCGATGAAATACTGGCATTAGAAATTATAGTTACAGCCAAAGTACTTACAGAACTTGTTCCACAGCTGTTGCCAGCGGTAACGCTTATATTTCCATTTTGACCGCTAGTACCAGTTGTAACGTTAATAGAAGTAGTTCCTTGTCCTCCAGTTATTATCCATCCTGAAGGGACAGTCCAATTATAAGCCGTCGCATTGGCTACAGCCGCAATCGTATAGGTTTGATTGTTTAATGTTGGACATTGCGTGGCTAGTCCTGATATAGACAAAGGGGCGGCAGGTATGGCGGGATTTACAGAAATTGGAATACTGTTACTTGTTGTCTTAGCGGGAGAAACACAAATTGCATTTGATGTGAGTTCTACGGAGACGATATCACCATCAGCTAATGTAGAAGTAGAAAAATTAGGGCTATTTGTGCCAGAGTTATTGTTATTTATCTTCCATTGATAAAAGGGCGTATTTCCTCCATTTATTGGTACTGCCGAAAAAGTAATATTTTCTCCAGGACAAATGGTTGTTGTCGATGCAGTAATGCTTACAGAAGGGATTACGCTGTCATTGACGGTCATCGTTATTTGATTGCTGTTTGCGTTTATGGGAGAAGCACAAGTTGCATTAGAGGTCAAAACAACAGTTACTTTGTCTGTATTTGTAAGAGATGATGAGGTGAATATAGCGCTGTCAGTTCCAGCGTTCACACCATTTACTTTCCATTGGTACGAAGGCGAACTACCACCATTAGTAGGAGTTGCAGTAAAAGTTACAGAGGTTCCAGCACAAATAGTATTGCCAGGGTTGACTCCAATTAGTACGGATGGTATCGGAATTGGATTAACATTTACTATTATAGAAGTACAAGCAGTAGTATTACAAGTTCCATTATAGCGTACATAATAAGTTGTATTGCTAGTTGGAGATACACTAATGCTATTTCCAATTCCAACGGGTGTTCCGCCACAAGAACCCGAAAACCATTCAGCAACGGCTCCTGTCCCTAAGGTTCCTCCGCTTACTGTTAGCGTTGTGGATTGCCCATTGCAAATTGTAGTTGTTCCAGAAATGGTTGTTGGAGCAACTGAAAGAGTATTGACGGTGACGGTAGAAACATCAGTGTATGTTATATTACAAATAGTGGCGGTATTAGAACTTGCAAAAACAGAATAAACAGTTGTTGTTGAGGGTGAAACTGAAAAGGATAAGTCAGAACCGGTTCCAATTATTGGACTGCCTATATCAATGGCTCCAATTCGTAATTGATAGTTCATAGTTGTTTCGCTATTGGACAAAATAATTGTAGCATTTTGACCAATACATATAGTGTCATCAGAGAGGTTTCGTTCTAAACAATCCTGCCCGAAACTATAAAGAGAACTTAATAACAATAAAATTATGAAAAAGTATTTTTCTTTCATGATAGCCTACATTTTAGAATCAAACAGTTATTTGTTATAAAAAGAGAACATATAAGAATCTTTGTAACAATTCTTGAATTACAAAATGGTTGTTATGACAGGTGTTATTTTCAATAAAAATCTTCCGTTTATCCTTATTATTCCAAATTGTATTTGGGAATAATAAGGATAAATGTTTATAGAGCTTAGGTAGTCAGTTTTTTAGTGACTTATTTGATGTTATGTGTCTTAAAATTAGTTAATTATGTTGGGTTGAGGTCCGTCAGAGTCTTTTTTTCGATAAAGAGATTTTATACACCGACAAATGACATAGTTTGACTAATTTAAAAGCGTTATTTTTTTGAGTTTGCTTATTTTAAAGAAAAACTGCTTTAGTAACTTCGGTTGTTTTTTATTTTTAGCTAAGATGGACGAGACAAAAAAATAACTCACAACTCACAAATTAATTTAAAATTAAAACTGATAATTAATATTCGTTCCTATCAACTTCTTCAAATCATCTATAAAATGGTTCGAAAATTTTCCCGATAAGGCTGCAGAAACAAACCCTTAAACATCAATTGTTTAATGGTTTTTTATTGGGATTCTATTTTGAAAAAGCAGACTTCAGATCGGATAAATGCAAAGACATGTGGAGCCAGAACAATTAGGCATAACTATTAGTTAGTCTAAGAAGAAAAAATTCAACATTCCTCCTTCTTCTGAATTATGATTAAAAAGCTTCTGTTTTTCTAATTATTCCTATCAGTCTAAAGTGTTTTTTTTGCAGGAATTCGATAGGTGTTTTTTTAGTGCTTAGGTTGGCTCTTCTTTAGTGTTTTATTGCTGGTTGCTAGCTTTGATGGTTCAGTCATACACTATTTGTTCTATATCAGTACTATATCTATGCTATATCAGTACTATATCTATGCTTTGAAAAGTTGGACATGCTAACTTAGCCTACACAGAAAGTTAAGAAATAATCTTAATTTTAACTTATGAAAAAAGTCCGTAAAATTTATGATGCCAGTTTTAAAGAACAGGCAGTTCAACTGAGCTATGACAGAACCAATGTTTCAGAGCATGCAAGAGAATTAGGTATAACAGCCCCACAATTATATAAATGGCGCAAAGAATTTGAGACCTTTGGAGAAGGAAGTTTCCATGGAAAAGGAAATTTAAAACAAACTCCAGAGCAAGCAAAAATTCACGAATTAGAAAAAAAGCTCAAAGACGCAGTGAGGAGCTGGAGGAAGAATTGACTAGACAAATGGCTGAGCAAAAGGAATTAAATATAAAAAATAAGCTTGACCTCGCTTTAAAGGCGCTGACTCACTTATCAATACTATACAAAAACGGAGATATTGAAACTAAACGTTCCGTAATAAGTTCAATATATCCCGAAAAACTGGAATTCGACGGAAGTACATATCGAACCCAAAGAACTAATGTGATTTAGAGTGTTATCTTTTTGATAAACAATGACTTACATAATAAAAAAAACCAAACAAATGAGTTGTTTTCTCATCTGTCCGGTTTTGTAGCGAAGACGGGAGTTGAACCCGTGACCTCAGGGTTATGAAAATTGAAATTGGATAATTTTTATTTTGTAAACACTTTGATTATTAGGTGTTTGTCTTTTTAATAAAAATAGGTTTTTATTGTTTTTTATACTTTTCCTCACTTGTTTTCCTCACTCCTTAGTTCCAAAATGGTTTTTTAAATTAATTTATTAACCATAAGATCAATATCCTGCTTTATCTAGTATATTAGAAATATGTCTAATAATGATTCGAAAAAACAACCGTTTGTGGGAAGCCGTAAAGTAATGTTAACCTAATTGTTTATATTTGTATAATTATATAATTTTTAACATGAAATTTACATAAGTTATTGGTGATTAGACCAAACAAAGTGCTTATACAATTTATACATTAAAAGCCCTTATTTCTACTTATAATTGATTCTTAATTATGAAAAAAACTTTACTTCTACTCCTATTGGTTTCACCTTTTATTTGGGCACAGCAACGCAATCCGCGTCAAGACATGATGAACTTCGTTCCTGGAAAGATCATAGTAAAATTAAAAGACAATGTGAACGCCAAGGTTTCCTATACCAGCAAAGGTATTGGTTCTACAAGTGAAAACATAGGTAAACTTTTGGGTATAGAAGGTAAAGTTTCGAGTTCAACAGTAATGTTTACGCAGCAATCTGTTGAGAAAAGTACGATGCGAAAACAAACTGATTTCAAAGACAGTCGATTGAAGGAAGTTCACTCTTTAAAAAATACCTTCGTATTGGACTTAAAAGACAAACAAGAAAATGTTTTGACACTTGCTGAAAATCTTAAAAAAAATCCAAGTGTAGAGTACGCCGAACCGGATTATTCCTTTAGTGTAAATGACTTTACGGTAGATTCTAAAATCTATACTGAATACGAAATAAAAAAACTAAAAAACAACACTGCTGCCCTTGTCGCTCCAAATGACCCTTTATACAGCCAACAATCGAACATTTCAGCTACACACATTAATGAAGTTTGGGATACTTATGGAACGGGTAATGGTTCGCAAACAATAGCTATTTTAGATACAGGAGTAGACTACAATCATCCTGATTTGAAAGACAATATTTGGATAAATAAGGAAGAACTAAATGGTATTGAAGGATATGATGATGATGGTAATGGCTTTATTGATGATATTAGAGGTTGGGATTTTATCAATAATGATAATGCACCACTAGATGATAACATGCATGGAACCCACGTGGCAGGTATTGCTGGTGCGGCTGGCGGAAACAATCTTGGTATTGCCGGTGCGGTATGGAATGTAAAACTGATGGCTTTGAAAGTATTTCAAAGCAATGGTGAGGGTAACGCCAGCACTATCGCATTGGCGATACAATATGCCAGTAATAATGGCGCAAAAATAATAAACATGAGTTTTGGTTCTTTTGTGGAATCCATAACGATGCGTAATGCATTGGAAAATGCCTATGCGACCAGCGTATTGGTAGCGGCGGCTGGGAATAATGGACTGTGCATAGGTCCTGGTAGATGTGATGACGGACTACCGGGTATGCCTTTTTACCCAGGGGCGTATTCTTTCGTTTTAGGAGTGCAAGACCTTGCTAAATACTCTAACTATGATCAGGATGGATCGATATTTTCAGGATATCCTAATTTGTTAAATTACGAATTAAAAGCCCCCGGTTCAGGAATTATGAGTACGGTACCAGATGGAGGCTATCGTTCTTTGACGGGTACTTCTATGGCAGCTCCTTTAGTTTCCGGAGGTATTGCATTATATTTACAACAAAAACCAAATGACAGTAAAGAACTCTTGTTTGGTAATTTGATAAACACTTCAGCATCCTTTGTAAACTTCAAAGCGGCGATTGAAGTTACGCCTACTCCAGAATTAAAAATACTTTCTGCTATTAACAAAGACAATAGTGACGGTCAAAATGGGAATGGCTTTCTGGAACCCAATGAAATAATCGACATTTTGCCTTTAGTAAAAAATTACTGGGGACCCACAAATGATGTGAGAGTAGGTATAGAATTTGCCGAATTTGAAGACCAAACCAAAGCGACCATTATGGAAAGTGAGATTACCATTGGTTCCATAACAGCCTATGCAAGCCTCCAAGATTTAACAAAATCACTGAAAATAAAAATTGCCCCAAATGTAGCCAATAATGTCAACATCAAGTTTAATTTGAAAGTTTGGTCAGGTCCAAATAAAGATTATTTGACTTCTACGGAATATGTGATTAATGTAAAGAATTCAATCCTTTTATTTGGAGTTATAAATCAGAATATGATCCTAACCCCAGATAAAGAATATCTTGTGTCGGATAATGTGATTTTTTCCGAGAATGCAACAATTACAATTCTTCCTGGGACTGTCCTGAAAATTGCAGATGGCAAGAAAATAAGTGTTTTTGATAATGCACGAGTAGTAGCTATGGGTACAAAAGATGCCTTCATTGTTTTTAAAAATGAAAATAATGGTTGGGAAGGCTTCCTTTTTAATAGTGGGAATGTCAATAAATCAATTCTTGAATTTGTGAGGATTGAAGGGATACATCGAACTCCATATTATACCTACGATAATTTATTCTCAAATTACAGTGGATCAGTTAGAAATCTTATAGGTACAAATCTATTAATAAATGATTGCTCTGCGAGTAGTATTTTTTCAAGTTCTGGTGAATCATTTATAAGTAAATCTAATATATACTACAATAGATTTTATACATTTTTAAATCAAAGAGACTCTTTCAAAAACATGAATATCATCAATAATGATCAACTTGGTGGTTCAGATTGGGCGGGGTTAACATTAAGCGGGGATTCAAATAGTCTAAATAATGAAGATATTAATATTTTCCATAACCCAGTGTCTTTTTCTGTTCTAAATCCTGGAACATCATATCCAATTTTTGCATATTTAGGAACAAGTGATATATCTAAATATAGAAGAGAAGTCCAGGATGCATTAAATAATTCTAAATTTTCGGGATTAATGAACATGAATAATATTTCCAAGATACCTTATGAAGAAAACCACGGCATCGTATGGAAAGTACTCGTGAATGATAAAGACTCCCAAGATGAGTATGAGCAAATGGATCCAGTTGGAATAGGAAATCATGAATTCAAAGTTTATTTCAATAGAGCAATGGACACCAATTATTCACCCCAGATAAGTTACGGAGTCCGTGAACCTTACACGCAAAAAATCATTTCAGAAAAAGGTGCCTGGTCGCCAGATGGTAAAATTTATAGCGTAACCCACGAGGTGAAAATAGGTGTTGCCGATGGTATCAACAGAATACGAGTACAGGGAGCCAGAGACTTGGATTATTTTGACATCCCTGTTGAGGATTACAGGTTTAATATGCTGGTTCAAAGTGCGGGCTCTGCCTCAGTAGGTTTTGGGGCCACTCCCGGACTGGGCAAGATTGCATTGGATTGGGACGCACCATCCGGTACTGTTCTTGAAGATGTTTTGGGTTACAATATGTATCGTTACAAAGCAAATACAAACGGAACATTTACAGAACCTGTAAAGATTAACCAAACACTTATTGATGCACCAACTTATACTGACTTTGATGTCCTAGAAGGAAAAACGTACTACTACAAATACAAAATCCTTAGAACCAGTTTTGAGGAAACCGATTATTCGATGACTGTGGCTTCGAGTCCCCTAACTTCTAAACTTGGAGACGGAAATGGTGATTTAAGCGTGAACGTGATGGATTTGGTTCAGTCCGTAGATTATATTTTGGGTAACAACCCAACCCCATTTATTTTCAAAGCGGCGGATGTTAATGCAGACCAATCTATCAATGTATTGGATATCGTGGGCACCGTTGATATTATTTTAAATCCAAAGGCAGGAAGAATTGCATCTACCAAAAACAAAATTGCATATTACTCCAAAGAGGCAGTTGGTGATGCCGTGTTGTATTGGGAAGGGAATGATTTGTTTGTAGAATCAAAACACGCAATTGGCGGACTACAATTAGCTTTTAATACGGATTTTGTATATTCAAAATCAGATGCTATTACTAGTTTTGAATCGATTTCATACCAACAAGATAACCAAAAAGTAATTATGATTTATAGCTTTAATGGTTTGGCTATCCCAGCTGGAAAGACAAAATTATTGACGAAAAATGCTGGTATTGTGGGGCTTCTTGATATTAATAAGGCAGTAGTCGGAATGCCAAATGGCAACAAACTAAACGCATTATACAATAAAAATGCGATTCCTGATATTATAGCTCCTTTGCAAACTAATTTTTCTGTAATTACCAGTTTGTCTCCTAATCCAACAAGCGGAACCGTAAATATAGAATATTACCTGCCCGAAAAAATGGATAATGTTACATTCAGTGTTTTTGACTTATTAGGACAAAGAGTATGGAATCAAAATCATTTTAAAAACACCTCGGGATACAGCACTGCAAACCTGGAATTAAATAGCCTTAGTAATAACATATACATCTTAGTCATGGATGTGGAAAGAAATGGAGAGCTGAAAGACCGTATTGTTAAAAAAATAATTGTTAAAAAATAACAATGAAATTAAAAATATATTTACTCCTTGCTTTTTTTACGGTCGCTCCTCTAAAATTCTATGCGCAAAACACGCTTTCCGTTCAAGCTGTTGAAGTAGGAACCAACACGGATTTTGATTTAAATGTTTCATTGCAAAATCAGGATAATATTGCCGCTTTGCAATTTGACATCAATTATAACGCAACTGCTTTTGCATTGCTCAGCGGACATGAATTAACCAGTGCAGCTCCCAATCATTCCCTTTCGGTAAGCACCCCTTCGCCGGGGGTAGTTCGGGTTATCATTTTCTCTACATCCAATGCAGTTCTAAATCCGGGCTCTGGTTTACTGCTGCGACTTAAAATGAAGTCTAAAACGCTGCCTGGTACTTTTAATTGTGGTTTTAATAATGTTGTGGGTTCTTCTGCCACTAGTACAGCGATACTTATCTCGGGCATCAATCAAAATGTTATGGTAAAAGGGTCAATACTTAGCCTTTTGACCACTAGTTTGAATTTTGGTAGAGTTCCAATCGGAAGTACCCCAACACAACAAATTTCAATTCAAAACACCGGTAACCTCCCATTAGTTCTTAACGGAAATACTACGATTGCGCCCTTTACTATTGTTGATTCGTATCCGATTACCATTAGTCCAAACGAAACTAAAAATATAACGGTTGGGTTAAACACTACTGCCAAAATAAATACTACGTTAAATCTAGGATTTCAAAATAATGATCCGGATCCCATCAGAAACATTCGAACTGTTGATTTAAGTGCAACGGTGTATGCTGTAAATGAAATCCATATCGGGAACGGGAGTGGTGTCATTAATACAGAAATTGAAATCCCTGTTTATGTCAATAATATGGAGCTCTTTAATGGGTTTCAATTTGATGTTTTGCTCCCTGCCGATATCTCGTATGTGAATAATTCTATCATACCATCACAACGGTCTAACGCACACACCATTAGTGCCTCTATTATAAATGGAAACACATTGCGGTTTATTGCCTATTCAAGTTCAAACAAAGATTTTAATGGAAAAGATGGAGAGTTGTTCCGATTCAAATTAAAACCAGCAGTAGCATCAGGGACTTATAATTTGAACATTTCAAATCCAATTCTTTCAAACGCTACTTTGGGTAATATTGAATCCGATTCTTTCAACGGTTTTGTTCAAATTAACTCACCGAATCTTACCATAGACAATGCCACTCTGTCTTACGGAAACGTCCCTATTACTGAATCAAGAACAAGTGACCTAACATTATACAATACAGGCTCTTCATTGCTAATAATAGATTCAATTGTTAAATCTTCGGGTCAGATTGAGATAGAGGCGTCTTTACCCATTGAAATTTTGCCTGGAGCAAGTAAAATGGTAGCACTTAGTTTTAAGCCAACTAATACAGGCTCTTTTTCGGAAACGGTTTCTTTTAGATACAACGGCCCTGATTTGCAAAAAATACTAAACGTTCAGTCCACTATTTTTTCTCCCAATTATTTGATGGTTAAAAATCAGGTGGGTATTAAAAATCAATTAAATAATTTTTCGATTCTACTAATGAATACTGATGCGGTAAGGGCTATTCAGTTTGATGTCGAGTTGCCTTTGGGGTTTGACTTACAGTCCTCTAATCTCACAACTACGTCTAGGTCCGGAGGTTTTAATGTGTCAGCTTCTCTATTAAGTGCAAATAAATATAGGATATTGTTATATAGCTTCTCTAACTCATCCCTAAGTGCAGGAACCGAATCCATTATAAATTTCCCAGTATCTTTGACTTCCAATCTTGTTTCCGGAAATTATTCTTTTATTTATTCCAATGTGATTTTAAGTAACACCACAAATCAAAACATCAGTAGTTTAGCTTTGGAAGACGGAAAAATAACACTCAATGATGCGCCAATAGCTGTTGCAGAACAAATTACGGTCGTGCAAGGTGGCACCGCTACTACTCTTGCTGGCGGTTCAACCAATGTGCTGATAAACGATACCGATGCGGAAAATAACATCCTTACAGCAATTCTGGTTTCAGGGGTTAGCAATGGGACATTGATATTGAACGGTAATGGAACATTCAGTTATGTTCACAATGGTTCTAAAACTACTTCTGATAGCTTTAGCTATAAGGCAAATGATGGTAATTCAGATAGTAATATCGTAACAGTAATGATAACCGTTAGTCCAGTGAATGTTACGCCAATAGCTGTTGCAGACCAAATTACGGTCGCCGAAGGAGAAACTATTGTAACTCTTGTTGGTGGAGCAAGCAGTGTGTTGACAAACGATGCCGATGCGGAGAATAATGCACTAACGGCAATATTGGTTTCTGATGTAAGCAATGGAGCTTTGATATTGAATAGCAACGGAACTTTTTCTTACACTCACGATGGTTCTGAAACTATTTCGGATAGTTTTAGCTATAAAGCAAATGATGGGAATTCAGATAGTAATATCGTTACGGTAACAATAATTGTTAGTCCGGTGAATGATGCGCCAATAGCTGTTGCAGACCAAATTACTGTTGTACAAGGTGGCACTGCTACTACTCTTGCTGGCGGTTCAACCAATGTGCTGATAAACGATACTGATGCGGAAAATAACATCCTTACAGCAATTCTGGTTTCAGGGGTGAGCAATGGAACTTTGATATTGAATGACAACGGAACATTCAGTTATGTTCACAATGGTTCTGAAACTATTTCTGATAGCTTTAGCTATAAGGCAAATGATGGTAATTCAGATAGTAATATCGTAACAGTAATGATAACCGTTAGTCCAATGAAAGACTTTACTTTGCCTTCAAATAATTTTAACATTGAGATAAAAGGCGAAACTTGTACAAATAAAAACAATGGGGAACTAATTATAAATGCTGCTGAAACACATGACTATGTAGCCACTATAAATGGGACAAGTTATAATTTTACTAATAACAACTTATCTGTTTCAAATTTAGCCCCAGGTATTTATAATGTTTGTATTACGGTTATAGGGAAAAAATTTGAGCAATGTTATAGTATTGTTATTACAAAGGGCACAACTGTGACAGGAAAATTAAGTATGTCCTCAAACAAAGTTTCAGTTGAAATAGTTGAGGGGACAGCCCCTTACCAAATTTTTGTAAATAGGGTAGCGCAGTTTGAAACCCAATCCCCAACTTTTTCGATTGATGTAAAACAAGGCGATTTGTTAGAAGTAAAAACAGCTAAACCCTGTGAAGGAATTTATTCAAAGGGAATGGATGATTTATTAGGTTCCATTTCATCATTCCCAAATCCAACAACCGGAATATTTGAAATTGCATTGCCTATCTCCAGAAACAAAGTTGTTATAGATTTGTACACCATAACTTCTCAATTAATTTTTAAAAAAAGCTATCCTATAGTAAGCCAAAAAGTACAGCTAAACCTTGAAAATGAATCGGCTGGGATTTATATTATAAAAATATATTTGGACACACCTATATTTCTAAAAATCATAAAAAAATGAAAAAGGAATCCCATAATTCAAAAAACACAAACAATTATGAAGAATGGCGATACCATGTTACATTAAAGAATAAATATTATTTATACATGAAAAAGTATCTATATATATCTTTTATTGGTTTTATGTTAATTTCTTGTGGCGGTGGCGGAGATGATCCGGTTCTGGTGCCTAAAAATACGGCACCAACAACACCAATATTAGTCGCTCCAACAAATAATAAATTATGTATTGATAGTTCGGTTAATTTTCAGTGGGATGTGTCTACGGACTCTAATAAAGATCCCATAACCTATCAAATACAAGTGGCAAAGGACAATCAATTTTCGCAAATTGTAAAGACATTAGAAAGTCCTGTAAATTATCAAACTATTTTATTAGAAAAAGGAATCGCATATTATTGGAGAGTAAAAGCAACGGATAGCAAAAGTTTATCCAGTAGTTATTCCTCAACATATAATTTTTATACGGAAGTCGTGGCAATCGTAAATCATTTGCCTTTTTCACCAGATCTTGTACAACCAAGTTTAAATTCCGAATTAAGTACAACAAAAGCAACATTGAAATGGAGTGCAAGCGATGTTGATACAAGCGACATACTTACTTATGATGTGTTTTTTGGAACGGACAATCCACCTATATCAAAAGTAAATGGAAACTTAGCAACCAATACTTTAGATGTTGATGTACTTCCTTCAAAAGAATATTATTGGAAAGTCGTAGTTAAAGATAATAAGGGTGGGGAAACGATAGGTCAAACATGGAAGTTTAAAACGCATTGAGAATCGGGATTCACTAAAAAAAGTGAGTCAAATTACATAACATTGTTTATATATGTTCAAATTCCAGTGATATTGACCACCCAATTCCAATTTAAAGTAACCAAAGATGTAAAAGTGTAGTGTACTTTAAAAACGTAGTACTTTTTTCTTTAAACAAGATAAAAACATCAAACAGCTATGTGTTACTTTTTTACTTTGTATAGCTATGTATTCACAGTGAAGATTAAAATATTTGATTAATTTTTAAAAGGTATAAATGAAAAACTATATTTCATTTACACCTTTTTGCTTAATGGTTGGTGATATTTGAATCCCTATTTATACAATTCCTCACTTGAGAGATCTGAAGTCTGGATTTTCAAAATAGAATCCCAATAAAAAACCCTTAAACAGTTGATGTTTAAGGGTTTGTTTTTGTAGCGAAGACGGGAGTTGAACCCGTGACCTCAGGGTTATGAATCCTGCGCTCTAACCAACTGAGCTACCTCGCCAAATGCTTTCAAATATTACTGCCTTGAATGCGGGTGCAAATATATAAATTATATTAAAGCGCGCAAGCATATTTTGAAGAAAAAAAAATATTTTTGAAAACATTTTTTTTTCGGGCTTATTATCTATATATTCGAAAAAAATAAATGTAGCACATGGATCAAAAAGTACGTTACGAAATCGAATTTCCTATAAATTCTTCTCCACAATTGTTATATCAATATATATCAACTCCTTCTGGTTTGTCAGAATGGTTTGCTGATAATGTAAATTCGCGAGGGGAGTTTTATACTTTTATATGGAACGATTCTGAGGAGAAAGCTAGGCTTGCTTCTAAAAAATCAGGAGAGAAAGTGAAATTTAAATGGGTCGACGGAAACGGAAAAGATACTGAATATTTTTTTGAGTTGCATATTTTAGTGGATGAGTTGACAAAAGATGTTTCTTTGATGGTTGTCGATTTTGCCGATAAGGATGAAGTTGATGAGGCATCATTATTATGGGAAAATCAAATTTCAGACCTTAAACATCTTATTGGATCTGTATAGTAAAATTGTATTTTATGACTTACATTTGCCCTAAATCAAATTTAGGGCTTTTTTATGATTAATTTTAATGGGGCTATTGTAGCTGAGGATGCTAATATATTGACAGGTAATCGTGCTTTTTTATATGCTGATGCTGTTTTTGAGACGGTAAAGATCGTCGATTCTAAAATTCTTTTTTTAGAAGATCATTATTTCAGGCTTATGGCGTCGATGCGTGTTGTTAGAATGGAAATTCCTATGAATTTTACAATGGAGTATCTAGAAGAACAAATCCTTTCTTTGGTAGCTAAAATTGGGGTATCCGGTTCAGCTCGTGCCAGAATTACTGTTTTTAGAAATGATGGAGGTTATTATTTGCCTAAAACCCAAACGGTTTCTTTTTTGGTTCACGCTATAGCTCTTGAAAACACTTTGTATTCATTTGACCAAAAGAAATATGAAGTAGATTTGTATAAAGACTTTTATGTCACAAAGCAGTTGCTGTCTTCTATAAAAACCACTAATAGAATTCTAAATATTACTGCAAGTATTTTTGCAGATGAGAATGGATTAGATAATTGTTTGTTGTTGAATGATACTAAGAATGTAGTTGAGGCGATTCAGGGAAATATTTTCATGTTAATGGGTAATAAGCTGATTACTCCTCCAGTTTCAGAAGGTTGTTTGAATGGTGTGATGAGAAAGCAAATTTTAGAATTGGCTAGGAAAATAGAAGGTATTGAGGTTGTTGAAGATGTAATTTCTCCGTTTGATCTTCAAAAAGCAGATGAGTTGTTTGTTACAAATGTTATAAAAGGGATACAGCCTATCACAAAGTATCGAAAAAAGGAATTCGTTGTTGCTTTAGCAGCAGAATTATTACAGAAATTAAATAACGATATCGCTTAGAAATTAGTTTAGATAAGGATTTTCGGGTGCGTTAGACCAAATGAGATAATCACCGCCTAATTCCATGATTTGCTCTTTCCAGAAATGAGTAGCTGATTTGCCTATGATTTTATTTTCGTAATTATTGGCAGCATTAATCCATGAATTTTCATGCATTTCTGTTTCTAGTTGGTTTTCATCCCAGCCTGTATATCCTAAGAAAAAGCGAATGTTGTCTTTCTTAATTTCGCCGCTATTGATAAGTATCTTGGCAGACTCGAAATCACCGCCCCAATAGATTCCATTAGATATTTCAATGCTATTTGGAATTAAATCTGGGATGTTGTGAATAAAGTATAAGTTGTCTTGTTCTACAGGCCCTCCGTTGTAAACTTTGAATTTAGCGTTAATTTCAGGAATGATGTCGTTTATCGTATATTTTAGTGGTTTATTTATGATAAACCCTACGGAACCTTGCTTGTCATGATCGGCTAATAAAATCACAGATCTATTAAATGATAAGTCTCCAATTATAGAAGGCTCTGCTATAAGTAGTTGTCCTTTTTTTAATTTTTCTGAAATCATGGCGCTGTAATTTTTTAAAATAAATATATAATAAATTTAAGAAAAACTATGAAAATAATCCAAATATAATCGTTTAAGTGTATAAAAAAACCCTCCATCAGGAAGGTTTTAATTATATTAGGTTTTTGAAACTTTTTATTAGTTTACTGTTCCTTCTAATTCAGCACCAGCTTTGAATTTTACAACATTTTTCGCAGCGATTTGAATCGTTTTTCCTGTTTGAGGATTTCTACCGTCTCTGGCAGCTCTAGGAGAAACTGACCATGATCCGAAACCTACTAGAGATACTCTTCCGCCTTTTTTCAAAGTACCACCTACGTTTCCTAAAAATGACTCTAAAGCTAATTTTGCAGCAGCCTTTGTGATTCCTGCATCAGCAGCAATAGCATCGATTAATTCTGATTTGTTCATAATAAATAGTTGTTAAATGTTGGTTAAAAAAATTGTCAATACACAAATTTAGCAGGAAATACCTACCTCGCAAGCGTTTTCTTTTATTTTAGCCTGTTTTGTTAATAACTTGCTTTTTTTGTTCATAAAACAATGCGTATTTCTTGTTATTTATAGCTATATCCTGTTTTTAGTGGCTTTAAAAGGCTTTTGCAGCCTCCGAAAAAGAGATTCCGTTTAACAGTTCCGATGCTGTCATTCTCTTTTTTCCGGGAAATTGTAAGCTCGAAATTTGGATAAATCCATTTTTAACCGCAATTTTTATTTCTTTTTTGGAACAAATAATACTGCCAACTTCATGAGCATGATTTTCAATAATTATCTTTGACTCATATATTTTTACGTTCCATTCTTCATTTTTATCAGAAAACATGGACCAAGCCGCCGGATAGGGACTTAACCCTCTTATCAGATTATTGATCTCTAAAGCTGATTTTGTCCAATCTATTTTGCAGTTTTCTTTATTGAGTTTGTAAGCCGTTTTGATGTCTGCATCTTCTTTTTGAATAATGGTATTTATATTGCCTTTTTCTATCATTGCTAAAGTCTTCACCACAGTTGTGCTTCCTAAATTCATTAATCTGTCGTGCAATTGTCCTGCATTCTCGTTTGGGTCAATATCCGTTTCTGAACTCAAAATCATCGCTCCTGTGTCAATTTTGTCGTCAATAAAGAAAGTGGTGACGCCGGTTTTTGTTTCGCCATTTATGATAGCCCAGTTAATAGGTGCGGCACCGCGATAATTAGGCAGGAGTGAAGCATGAAGGTTGAAGGTTCCTAACTTTGGCATCTCCCAAACTACTTTTGGCAACATTCTGAAGGCAACAACAATTTGCAAATTGGCATTCAAGGATTTTAATTCTTCCAGAAACGATTCGTCTTTTAGATTTGTAGGTTGCAATAATCTTAAGTTGTTTTCTAAAGCGTATTCTTTTACGGCCGAGTATTTTAGTTTTTGTCCACGTCCAGCCGGTTTGTCTGCAGCTGTGATTACGCCTACAACTTCGTAGTTGTTTTTGATTATGGTGTCTAGGATTCCAACCGCAAATTCGGGCGTTCCCATAAATACAATTCGTAATTTTTCCATTATGGTTTTAAGGTATATTTATTGTTCGATTTTACTGTGATACTTTCTCTTTCTAATAATTGCTGAATGACAAAGATAACATCCTCCGACTGATTATTGATTTTGTCTTGAATCTCTCTGGAATTTAAATCTTCTGTTTGTAATAAACAAATGATTTCTTTCGAAAGGAGATTATGGTTTGTCTTTTTCCCTTTTTTAGTGATACAATAGGAGCAAATGCCGCAATCTTCTGTTGTTTTTTCTCCAAAATAACTCAAAATTAGTTTGCTCTTGCAACTTTCTTTTTCGTTGATGTAATTCAATACGGATTGAAGATGTTGCTTTTTTAATGCATTTTGATTTTCTAAATATTTTGAAACTCTGCTAATTGTTCTCTCATCTTCTCGTACTTCGTTAAAAGTTAATTTAGAATCATTGTTTTTCGAATGGTATTCAATGATGTCTTTTTCTTTTAATTTCTCTAAAACGGCATGTACTTGAGTTTCCGTATGATTTGATTTTCTTGCAATTAATTCTAGATTAAAAGGAATTGGCATTTCATGGATTCCGGGGTAGGTACGCAAAATGGTCAAAATAATTTCTTCATCCTTCGGATTTAAACTCATGTAACGCAGTGTTTCTTTTGAAGGAATAAGAAATTGTAAGGTGATCTTTTCGGAGAACTCCTGAGACAAAGTAATGATTCCTTGTCTGTCCAAAAACTGCATTGCATTGTACGTTTTTAAAACAGGAAAATTATATTTTAAACAGAATTGATTTAAATTAAAAGAAAACTGTTCGTTTATTCCTTCTCCGTAAGCAATCTGAAAGAAGTTGGATAATTTTAGATAAACTTGATTAAGAAATTTTTTGTCGGGTAGAACATGAATGAACTGATTTTCGGCCTGAATAATATCCGAAGGGCTGGTCAATAATACGGCAAAGGCTTTTTCGTTATTTCTTCCAGCTCGACCTGCTTCCTGATAGTAATTTTCTAAGTTTTCGGGAAGTTGAATATGAATAACTGTTTTCACATCGGCTTTGTCAATTCCCATTCCAAACGCATTTGTGGCAACAATTACTTGTGCTTGATTTTGCATCCAAAGTTGCATGTTTTTATCTTTTTCTTTTGGCGTTAATCCACCATGATAATAGGTAGATTTAAATCCTAAGGACTGCAGTTGGGACGAAATATCTAAGCATGATTTTCTGTTTCGTACGTATATGATTGAAGATTGAGGATTCTTTTTCAGTATTTGTTCTATTCTGAAAAGTTTGTCCTCGACTTCAAAAACCATATAGGCGATGTTCTTGCGAGCAAAAGATTTTTGGAACAATTGCGGTTTTTGCAATCCCAATTCATTGATGATGTCTTCTTTAACTTTTGGAGTCGCAGTGGCTGTTAAGGCTAAAAAAGGTGTTTTTGGAAAATGCGTTTTTAAGTTGGAAATCTTTAAATAGGCCGGACGGAAATCATGCCCCCATTGCGAAACGCAATGCGCCTCATCAATTGTTATTAGATTTATAGGGAGGTTTTTTATTCGGTCCAGAATCCAGTCAGATTGCAATCGTTCTGGGGATAGATAGAGAAATTTGTAATTTCCGAACTGACAATTGTCTAAAAGATCAATCATTTCGTCCGATTTTATTCCGCCCGTCAATGCAATTGCCTTGATGTTTCGCTGTTGTAAATTGGCAACCTGATCTTTCATCAAAGCGACCAAAGGCGAAATAACCAAGCAAATTCCTATGTTCATCATGGCCGGAATTTGAAAACAAATCGATTTTCCTCCGCCGGTTGGCATTAGCGCAAAAGTGTCCTGACCGCTTAAAACGGAATCAATAATTTCGTTTTGCAGCGATCTAAAAGTATCGTGTTTCCAGTATTTTTGGAGAATTTGTAATGCTTCAGACATCAATTTTTGATTTTGAATTACAAATTTTGAATTATAAATATAATTCAGAATCCAATAGTTCTAAATTACTTAGAAATTTTGTCTAATATAAAAAGAATTCTATTATCAACGGTATCTTTTGGGACTTCAATAAGATTGTATCCGTAGCCTTGATAAGTTTCTATAAGGTGACTTTGGATTAATTTGGCTTGTTCGTAATTTTCATAACGGGCTTCATCACTCACATAAATTTCTTCCCAAGGTGGTAAAATGAAAATTTTAGAATAGGTGTGTTCTCTGCAAATAGCATCAAATGAAGGAGGGTAACTGTCTCCAATATAGTGCATGTATGCTAAAACATCAGGAATTCCCCGGTCAATAAAAACAACATCATGAGGCTCGTTTAATGCCTGTGCGAATTGCTTTTTTCTTCCTTCCAGAAGCAGTTCGCTGAACAATAAAGGCTTTTCAAGAAATAGTTGTTCGATTCCTTGTTTTTTAGCCTCCAAAGTTACTTCTCTAGAGATTTCAGGATAACAACAAAAGCCTTTTGCCGTTAATCCGTCTATGATTGTGGATTTTCCAGTTCCCGGTCCACCTATAATTACTATAATTTCTTTCTGCACTTTTTTGGAAAATAAGGCGCAAACTTACTCAAACTAATTGGAATTAGAAAAAATGATTGTCATTAAAACTATTGTTTTTGAAAAAAATTAATAATCCATAATTCGTAAATTACAATTGAAACAGTATCTTTGCTATAATTTTTAAATAAAAATGGATAAGAATACTCAAGAATTTTATGATAGATTAAAAGCAGAGCTGGATTCGAGTACTACTTGGCCGGCAGAATATCTATTTAAATTTATTGTACCTACGGAGAAGGATAATGTAGAACGAGTGGAGTTGGCTTTTGATTGTATGGGTGCGGTAATTAAAACAACAAAGTCAAGAACGGGTAAATTTACCAGTATATCTGTTGATGTTCAGATGAAAGATTCTCAAGAAGTAATTGCTAAGTACCAGGAAGTCTCCGTTATTGAAGGTATTATTTCACTATAATCAGTTTGTACTTTTTTATTGCCCACACACGTTTGTAAAAACGATAGTCTTCAGCTTTGGCAACGACTCAGAATCAAAATAAAATTCACCTATGAATTCGAAATACAAGAAAGAAATTGCGAACGATGTTGTTCATCATCTGGAATACAATGCTGAAAGACCGCATTTAATTATTCCTGAATATGGGCGTCATTTGCAAAAATTGATCGATCAGGCGACAGCAATTGAGAATGCCGAAGAGCGAAATAAAATGGCAAAGTACATCATTCAAGTTATGGGGAGTTTGAATCCTCATTTGCGAGATGTGCTTGATTTTCAGCATAAATTGTGGGATCAGCTTTTTATTATGTCTGATTTTAAATTAGATGTTGAATCACCATATCCAATACCATCGCGCGAAGTATTGCAATTGAAACCGGATGCGTTAAAATACCCTCAAAATTTTCCCAAATACAGATATTATGGCAATAATATTAAATACATGATTGATGTTGCCAATAAATGGGAGGAAGGCGAAATGAAAAGTGCTTTGGTGAAAGTGATCGCCAATCACATGAAGAAATCCTATCTGAGTTGGAATAAAGACACGGTGAAAGATGATGTTATTTTTGAGCATTTGTATGAATTGTCTGGTGGTAAATTAGATTTACGTCAAAGTACAGAAGAGCTTATAAACACGACAGATTTATTGCGCACAAATAAACGAATATCCAATAAAATTGCGCCAGCAGGACCACCAAAAATCCAGAGCAATAAAAACCTGAAAACGGCCAAACAAAAACCTTTTTCAAAAAAACAAAATAATCAGTAATTGAGGAGTGAAATTGTCGAATAATATAAGGTGATTTCCTATATTAATTTCGAAAACGGACTGCCTAAATACCTTATAATCTTAATAAAATAATATGGGAATTTTTAAAATAGAAGGCGGCATTCGCCTAAAGGGAGAGATTACTCCGCAAGGAGCAAAAAATGAAGCATTACAAATTTTGTGTGCGGTTCTTTTAACTCCCGAAAAAGTAACAATCAACAACATTCCTGATATTATTGATATCAATAAATTGATTACCCTTTTGGGGAATTTAGGTGTAAAAATTCAAAAAATAGGTTCCGGTTCTTATACTTTTCAGGCTGATGAAGTTAATGTTGGCTATCTAGAAACCGAAGCATTTAAGAAAGAGGGTGGAGCTTTGAGAGGTTCTATTATGATTGTTGGTCCGCTTTTGGCTCGTTTTGGAAAAGGATATATCCCAAAACCGGGTGGAGATAAGATTGGAAGAAGAAGATTGGATACGCATTTTGAAGGCTTTATTAATTTAGGCGCAAAATTCCGTTACAATAGAGAAGATCATTTTTATGGAGTTGAGGCTACAGAAGGTTTGACAGGTGCTCATATGTTACTTGATGAAGCGTCTGTAACAGGAACGGCTAATATTGTTATGGCTGCTGTTTTGGCCAAAGGAATTACAACGGTTTATAATGCTGCTTGCGAACCTTATTTGCAACAATTATGCAAGATGTTGAATTCTATGGGCGCCAAAATTACTGGCGTAGGATCAAATTTATTGACTATCGAAGGAGTAGAATATCTTGGCGGTTGTGAGCACAGAATTCTTCCAGACATGATTGAAATTGGTTCTTGGATTGGTCTTGCGGCTATGACCAGAAGTGAAATTACCATTAAAAATGTAAGTTGGGACAACTTAGGTGTGATTCCTAGTACTTTTAGAAAAATAGGAATTACATTAGAGCGCAGAGGAGATGATATTTATATTCCTTCTCATGAAGATGGATATGAAATTAAAACGGATATTGATGGTTCTATTCTTACCGTTGCCGATGCGCCATGGCCAGGGTTTACACCTGATTTATTGAGTATCGTTTTGGTTGTGGCAACACAAGCAAAAGGGGATGTGTTGATTCATCAAAAAATGTTTGAAAGCCGTTTGTTCTTCGTAGACAAATTAATCGATATGGGAGCCAAAATTATGTTGTGCGACCCACATAGAGCAGTAGTTATGGGACATGATTTTCAGTCGCAATTAAAAGCGACAACGATGTCATCGCCAGATATTCGTGCTGGTATTTCCTTGTTGATTGCTGCGCTTTCGGCAAAAGGAACAAGCACCATTCAAAATATAGAACAAATTGATCGCGGTTACGAAAGAATTGACGAACGATTGAGAGCTATTGGAGCCAACATTGTTCGCGTTGAATAAACAACAACACCAATAATGAACAATGAACAAACAGCCGTAAAGGCAACTTATTTTAGTATCATAGGAAATACCTGCTTAGCAATTATTAAAGGCTTAGCAGGTTTTTTTGGCAATTCGTATGCCTTAATTGCCGATGCAATAGAGTCTACAACAGATATTTTTGCCTCGCTTTTAGTACTCTTTGGAATCAAATATTCGAATAAACCAGCCGACAGCAATCATCCCTATGGTCACGGTCGCGCCGAACCATTGATAACATTTTTGGTAGTGGGTTTTTTGATTACCTCGGCAACAATCATTGCCTATGAAAGTATCGCCAATATTAGCATTCCGCATGAATTGCCCAAGCCCTGGACGCTTATTGTGTTAGGATCAATAATTATCTGGAAAGAATTCTCTTTTCGCCTGGTTATGAAAAGAAGTGTCGAAACCAATAGTTCTTCGCTAAAAGCAGATGCTTGGCACCACAGAAGCGATGCAATCACTTCGGTTGCCGCATTCATAGGAATTTCTATTGCTTTGATTTTGGGTAAAGGCTACGAGGAAGCCGACGATTGGGCAGCTCTTTTTGCTTCTGGATTTATTCTTTATAACAGTTATTTGATTTTCAGACCGGCACTCGGAGAGATTATGGACGAACATTTGTACGATGATTTGATAGAGCATATCCGGAAAGTGTCTTTTCAGGTAGAAGGCATTATAGATACCGAAAAATGTTTTATTCGAAAATCAGGAATGAAATACCATGTTGATCTTCATGCGATTGTCAATGCTGATATTTCGGTAAAAGAAGGACACGACTTAGCCCATAAGTTAAAAGATACTTTAAGAAAAGAAATTCCTGAATTGGGACATGTTTTGATACATGTGGAGCCTGATAAATACCATTGATTATTTCTTTTGAAAGAATTAAAAAAACGAGTCCGATTAAAAAAAGGACTCGTTTTTTTTTTTGTTACAAACAGAATATTATTCCAGTATGTCCAAAAATTTCAAGCCAAAAATGATTCCATCTCCTTGGTATCCGTTTTGGTAAGAACGAACATAATCAACTCTGAACATCTTAAATTTACCAAAACCAAGATTATCAAGACCAATAGTAAATTCCGAATAAGGTTTTGAATTAGGAATGGCAAGGCTATGAGCTCCTAAAACGAGAGTCGATTTTAATTTATTCAGCAACGGAATTTTGTTCATAATGTAACCTTGGTCGTTGTGTTCCATATGTGCTTCAAAATAGCTGTCGTTTGTGCTATTCGAATAATAAGGCAATAAATTAAAAACATTCAAGTACCGATTAGATTGACCAATGTGTGTTTGGTTTCCGTTAAAATGTTTATAATCCATAAAAGCAATATTTTTAGCATTAAAAAACTTTCCTGCTTTTAAATTCAAGGCAAAATTCCCCTTGTTTGCTATTGTTGCTTCGTAAGTAAGTCGGGAACTGACATGGTCAAACTCATATTTTTTCTCGCTTGCGGCAAATGCTTTTTCATAAGCCACAAATAGCGTTGGATATTTTCTATTTCGTATATTGAACTTACCGTCAGGTCGGGTGGAGTATTTGTTACCAAAATTAATTTTTGCATTCAAACTTGCCTTCATTAAATGATGTTCTTCAAAACCTGGACTTACAAAGTCGTTTGGAGCTAACGGATTATTCGAAGTGTATAAATCCTCTTTGTTAAAATAAGAAAAATCGGTAGTATTGAACAAAGGTTTTCGTTGTTGGAATTCTATTTTCCCGTTTAAATTTATTCCATTAGCTATATCTTGACCATAATTTAGCTGGGCAAACTCCAGATTATACAATTTCATGTAATTGTCCTTAAAAAATAAGGAACTGATGGTGTTTATAGTCTTACTGATAGGCTGGTTTTCATTGAATTGTTTTACTGTGCTTCCTCCTGATGCGGTTAAAGTTGCATAATTTTGGTTGTTGAATCGATGTGTAAATTGACCTGTGACACGCAATCGGTCTTCCGAAAAACCATAATTAAATTTTGTTTTTACCGAGGTGTATTTTCCTTTTTTCTCCGTATTCCAGTCTGTGAATGAAAAACCGGAATCTAAATTATAACCCTGAACCGTATTGAAACTTAACGAACCGAGATTTAGCAAGCCATCATAGCTGAAAGACTGTTTTTTCGAGCTGTTTCGGTAGGTATAACCGTTGATGATTTTAAGTATTTTAAACTTATTCCCTTTTTTGTCAATGGAATCTAAATATTTTTCGGAGTTACGTACCTTGTAAATACTGTCTTTTCGGGTATAATCGTCTTTTTCTTCCAATGTCAAAGGAATTGGTCTGTTAGCATTCCAAAAAAGAGTGTCTTTTTTATTTGAATCGATTTCGATGGCTGTAATTTCGTTTGTGAACGTTTTTTTAGAAAAAGAATTGACGAACTCATAATCGCTGTACACATAGGTGTATTTTCCAAAGAATTTTATGCCAAAAGCTCCGGCAGTAATATCAAGACTTTGGGTGTTTTTTGCCCACAATCGGTTGGTTTTACTGTAACTGAAATTTTGTTTTAGTGTCATAACATCTACAAACTCTTCTTTCATTCGATAACCTTTTATGTCTAGATCTACCGCGTAAATTGCCCACGAATCTTCAACGATATAGATGTAACCTTCAAAAACAGGTTCTTTATCGCGTTTTGCAATAACTTTGATTTTATTGATCATTTGGTTATTTTCGTCATTGAATGTGCCTTCTAAATTGAATTTATAATAATTGAAAGCATTGTCAGCAAGAGGCGAAATCATGTTAATGCCAAAATTGACAGTATTATCATAAAAGTCATAAAATGATGATCTGGCGGTATTGTAGCTGTAGCCATTATTATTTCCGCTGACTTTTGAAGCAGTCACGATTTCTTTCAAATTATTTGGTTTCTCAAAAATAATTTTGGAAAAGGTTTCTGATAATGAAATAATTCCAGTGCCGGTGGAATCTAAAGAACCATTCATGTCGCCAATTTTTTGTCCAAATATCTTTTTGGGTGCATTTTTGAGCTTAAAAATACCTCTGGAATAGAAGTCGGCTTTAAAACGAGCCGTTTTTTCGGTATTTTCTTTTTTGCTGGCAATAGCCTTTTTTATAATGGCAATGGCGGGATTGATTTTGGTGTTAATCACTACTTCATTCAATGAAAAGCTTTCTTCAACCATTTTTACATCCAAAGAATAAGGTTGCTTTTTTGGTTGAACGGATACTTTTTGAGTTTTAAAACCAAGGTATTGGAACACTACGGCACTCTTGCCATCCGTTTTTAAATTCAATTCATATTTTCCCTGCTCGTTTGAAGTAGTTCCGTTGTAAGTGTCATCTTCGAATATTGTTACAAAAGGCAAAGGGCTTCCCTTTTCATCCGTTACCGTTCCTTTGATTTGAGCAAAGCCTGCAGTGGTTGCTAAGGAGATTAAAATATAAAAATATGTTTTCATGAAAGTTTTTTCTTTCACAAAAATATAAGAACTTAATAATTAGTCTATTAATAATATGTTAAAGCTTTAAGGGTTTCTTTTTAATGGTTTTAGGATTGTCATAAAAAAGACTGGATAGCCAAGTCATAACTTCGTAATCCGAAACCTAAAATAACTCCTTTGGCATTACCAGAAATGTAGGATTGGTGTCTGAAGCTTTCACGAGAAAAAGTATTCGAAATATGGACTTCTACAACTGGAGTACTTATTGCTTTTATGGCGTCGCCAATACCAATTGAGGTGTGGGTATAAGCGCCAGCATTAAGAATAATTCCATCATATGAAAAACCAAATTCCTGAATTTTATCAATCAATTCGCCTTCTATATTACTTTGAAAATAGCTGAATTCTATTGTGGGATGTTTTATTTGAAGGCCAGTAAAATACTCCTCAAAAGTTTGGCTACCGTATACTTCTGGTTCTCTTTTTCCTAAAAGATTAAGATTTGGGCCGTTGATGATGCTGATTTTCATATATAGATAATATTAAATTTTGGAAATATGTTATACGCCATGATGAATTATCTTTATTAGTAATTGCAATTAGTTAATCATGGCTATTTCATAGTTTTTAGTTTTTGTAAAAATAAAAAAACCGTTCCAATTAAAGAACGGTTTTGAAGGAATTAGTTTTGTGATTTTTAGAAAAGGATTCCTGCCGAAACCTGAACTACAGAGTTCTTAGTTTGAGCATTTTTAGAAAAATCGGTTAATCCTAAGCCATATCTAGCTTGAAGAAATAGGTTTTTTGTTACTTTTAATCCTAATCCGCCAACAGCCGCTGCATCAAAAGTACTTTGGTCTTGGAATTTAACATCGTCTTTGCCGCTCAATAAAAATGAGGCTTGTGGTCCTAACTCCAAGCTGAAGCTATCGCTTAGGTAAATTTTTACCAAAAGCGGTATAGAAACATAGCCTAAGTCATTTTTAAATTCGTCAATTGCGTTTTTGTAAGTGGCTCCTTGTGTAGAATACATCAACTCGGGTTGGATAGCTAACTTATTCAAAAGTTTGATTTCGGCAACAAAACCGGCGTGATAGCTTGTGATGGCTTCTGTCTTGTAATTGATACTGTTTATGGTAATATCAGTACCTGTTTGATTGGCATAATTTAGTCCGGCTTTGATTCCGAATTTAACAGATTGGGCATGGATGCTTGCCGACATACCAAGAAAAATTGTGGCAATTAAAAATGCTTTTTTCATAAAGTAGGTTTTTTATTTATGTCTAATTTGAGTTCGCAATTTAAAACAGTTTAATTAGATAATTATTGTGTTTTTTCTCTTTTTTTTGAAAGAATCAGTTTCTTTTTTTGTTTTAATTTCTCTACCGAAGCTATTTTTTTTATGAAAAAAAGGCATTTTTTTGCCTTTTTGTTTTTTAAGAATCCTTCTAAAAAAGTAATCTTAAACTTTCAGATTGTTTTTTCAACGCAGCTTTAGTCGTAATATATTGTTAGTCAACGGTTTTTTGTTTTTAGATGGGTGCTTTTTAATGCTGTTAAGTAACTTTGGGGATACTAATTTCTAAAACAAACATCATGAAAAAAATTACTTTAACGGCAGTAGCATTATTCATTTTTGGTTTAGTAACTGCCCAGGACAAAAAAATGCATAATAACGGAGGTCAAACTTCAGAAGGGAAATGGCTGATAGAGGCTAATACTGGCTTTGGTGGAGGAACAGCGGCTCATTCGGCCAATACTGGTTTTGGTTTTACTACAACAGATGGGAATACGGAATGGTCTATTGGGGCTGAAGCAGGTTATTTTGTAATAAATGATTTGGCTATTAAGGCGGGACTTGGATATTCTAGTGTTCTTGATGGAGATGTTACTTCGTTTACTTATAAAGTAGGGGCTAAGTATTATATTAGCAGTATGATTCCGGTGCAAGTGGATTTGACGGGAGCTTCTTGGAAAGACGCTGGAGAGAATCCTCTTTGGCTCGGAATTCAGGGTGGTTATGCCATTTTTTTGGGAGATAATGTTTCTATTGAGCCTGGTTTGCGTTACAACGTAAGTTTAAATGAAGATTTTTATGATAAAGGAATCTTTGAGGTAAGAGTTGGATTCGCATTGCATTTCTAATATAATAAAATTTAAAAATTTAAAGCCTCCATGTTTGGAGGTTTTTTTATTGCGTTTTGCAAAAAAAAAAGGTCTTTTTTTACATCAATAATAGTCTTTAGAGGATAAAAGAAAGTTAAAACTTGTTAAAATATAAGTTTTTTGTTTTTTATATAAAAATCACTAAATATGGTGATGATTTGTTTTTTAATCATTTGAAATTCAATGATTTGTTCTTGTATTTAAGTTTTTGTTTTACATTGTTTTCTATGTTTAATTTTTTTATGAAAAAGATTTTTAATTGTATTTAACAAGATAATTATTAGATTCGCTCTGAAATTTTAATAAAAATAAAAATGAAAAAAATTATTTTGACAGCAGTGGCTGTATTTGCATTTGGATTTGCTAATGCTCAAGAAGCTAAATTTGGAGTAAAAGGGGGATTGAATTTTGCTAATTTTTCGGGTGATATACAAGATAATACCACATTAGTTGGTTTTAATGTTGGTGGTTTTGCTGAAATTAATGTTTCGGATAAATTTGCTATACAACCTGAGTTATTATATTCTACACAAGGAGCTGATGGTGATGGAGGGAATTTTAAAACGGCTTATGTTAATATTCCTGTTATGGTTAAGTATTTAGCCGCTCCAAAATTTAATTTAGAAGTTGGTCCTCAAGTCGGTTTTTTGACGTCTGCAAAAGTGAAAGAGGATGGAGGGCTATCAGGTGACGTAAAAAAATTATTTAAATCAACAGATTTTGGATTGAACTTTGGTGCCGGATATGATTTTACAGAAAAAATTTCTGTGGGGGTTCGTTACAATTTAGGTTTGTCTAATCTTTTTACTGAAGAATTTGATGCTCTTTTGGGTGAAAAGACTAAAGTTTATAACTCTGTTTTATCATTGTCATTGGCTTGTAAATTTTAATGTTTTTAAAAAATAATTAGTTTTAGAATTTCTCTATTTCGGGAGGTTTTTTTTATTACTTTTTTTTAAAATCATGTCCATTTTTGATCAAAAATTGGCCTTGATTGTAATAAGAAACAAGTTAAAACTTGTTAAAATTTAAATTTTTTTATCTCCAATGTAAATATCACTAAATATGGTGAGTAGCTTTTTGTAATTAAAAGTATAAGAATGGATTATATATCTGTTGAGTTTGTTTCAGTTGCTTTTTTTAATAGGTTTTACTCCTTTCAGAATAGGAAATGTATTGCTTTTAATAAGATATTTGTTATATTTATCCTGAATTTTTAATAAAAAATAAAAAAAAATGAAAAAAAATATTTTAACTGCTGCGGCTGTATTTGTATTTGGCTTTGTAAATGCCCAAGAAGCTAAATTTGGTGTAAAAGCGGGTGCCGATTTCGCGTCAATGCATGGTAAATTTGCTGGCAATTCTTATAGTGAATCTGAAACTGGTTTTTACGTTGGTGGTTTTGTAGATGTTGCAGTTTCAGATAAATTCCATGTTCAACCTGAATTGTTGTATGTTTCAGTTAAAGATTTAGATCAAATTCAAATTCCAGTTCTTGCCAAATTTGGTGTAGCGGAAAAATTTAATGTATTAGCTGGACCAAATTTTGGATTTATTTTAGACGCAGGTGAAGGAGCTAAATCTTTTAATTTAGGTTTAGATTTAGGGGCGTCTTATGATTTAACTGGAAATTTATCTTTGGATGCAAAATATAATTATGGTTTGACTAACTTAATTGATGGAGGTAACAGTAATTTTAGTACAAAACTTAGTGGACTTTTTGTAGGTTTAGGATATAAATTCTAATAGTGTTTTAGATTTTAATATTCAAGAAACTCCCGACACAACGGGAGTTTTTTTTATGACTGTAAAAATCGTTTCTTTGTATTCATGAGTTGGGATTCGTACATCAAAAGTTATCAGTCTTATTTGAAGATAGAGCGTGGTTTGTCAAAGAACACCATCGCCAATTATACTTTTGATATTGAGCGTTTGTGTCTTTTTCTTTCCGAGAATAATATTGTTGTTTCTCCGCTTAAAATTAGCGAGGAAAGTGTTCAACAATTTGTATATACTATTTCAAGTCAAGTTAATGCCCGTTCACAAGCCAGAATAATCTCCGGTCTTAAAAGTTTTTTTGGTTATCTGATATTTGAGGATTACCGTGTAGACAATCCGTTGGAACTTATTGAGGCACCCAGAACAGGAAGGAAGTTACCGGATACTTTAAGTGTGGATGAAATTGATGTTCTTATTCAGGCAATCGATTTAAGTTCAAACGAAGGCGAAAGGAACCGTGCCATGTTGGAGACACTTTATGGATGCGGGTTACGGGTTTCTGAATTGGTATCTTTAAAAATATCCGATTTGTTTTTTGATGAAGGTTTTATTAAAATCACAGGAAAAGGAAATAAGCAGCGGTTTGTGCCTGTGGGTAAATTGGCTCAAAAGTATATTCAGCTTTATAAAGATACAATGCGAAATCAGGTGAAAGTTAAGAAAGAATTTGGCGATACCTTGTTCTTGAATAGAAGAGGAGGTCAGCTAACAAGGGCTATGATTTTTACTATTATAAAAGATCTTGCGGTTAAAATAGATTTAAATAAAAAGATTAGTCCGCATACTTTTCGTCATTCTTTTGCTACGCATCTTCTTGAAAATGGTGCCGATTTGCGATCCATTCAGTTAATGTTGGGACACGAATCCATAACTACAACTGAAATTTACTTGCATTTGGACAGGAAGTTTTTGAAGGAGGTTGTTAATAATTTTCATCCAAGAAAAAGTGTTAAATAAAAAAAGCATTTCAAGAAACTGAAATGCTTTTTTTATGATTTGAACAAAGTTGTTTATTTAGCGATGTTCACCGCTCTAGTTTCTCTAATTACTGTTACTTTAACTTGTCCTGGGTAAGTCATCTCTGTTTGGATTTTTTGAGATATTTCAAATGATAAAGAGGCGGCATTATCATCAGAAACTTTTTCGCTTTCTACAATAACACGAAGTTCTCTACCGGCTTGAATGGCATAAGCATTTTTTACACCTGTAAATCCATAAGCTACTTCTTCCAAGTCTTTCAAACGTTGGATGTAAGAATCTAATACTTGTCTTCTGGCTCCTGGTCTAGCTCCTGAAATTGCATCACAAACTTGGATAATTGGAGATAATAAGGATTTCATTTCTATCTCGTCGTGATGCGCGCCAATGGCGTTGCAAACTTCTTCTTTTTCACCGTATTTCTCAGCCCATTGCATTCCTAAAAGTGCATGCGGTAAATCACTTTCGGTATCTGGAACTTTACCAATATCGTGTAATAAACCGGCTCTTTTAGCAAGTTTAACGTTTAAGCCTAATTCAGCGGCCATAATACCACAAAGTTTAGAAACTTCACGGGAGTGTTGCAATAAGTTTTGTCCGTAAGAAGAACGGTATTTCATACGTCCTACTACTTTGATTAATTCAGGGTGTAAACCGTGAATTCCTAAATCGATAACGGTGCGTTTTCCAACTTCGATTATCTCGTCATCAATTTGTTTGGCTGTTTTGGCAACAACTTCTTCAATACGTGCCGGGTGAATACGACCATCAGTTACCAATTTATGGAGTGCTAAGCGGGCAATTTCTCTACGAACAGGATCAAAACAAGAAAGGATAATTGCTTCCGGAGTGTCATCTACAATGATTTCAACACCTGTTGCGGCCTCTAATGCACGAATATTTCTACCTTCACGGCCAATGATTCTTCCTTTTACGTCATCTGATTCGATGTTGAATACAGATACGCAATTTTCTACTGCTTCTTCTGTTCCTACTCTCTGTATCGTGTTGATGATGATTTTCTTAGCTTCTTGTTGTGCGGTCAATTTAGCCTCTTCAATGGTATCTTGAATATGAGACATTGCCTTCGTTTTAGCTTCGGCTTTTAGCCCTTCAACTAATTGATTTTTAGCTTCTTCGGCAGATAATCCTGAGATTACTTCAAGTTGTTGTAATTGACTTTTGTGTAATTTATCAACTTCAAGTTGTTTCTTGTCTAAAATTTCGATTTTAGCGTTGTATTCGGCTGTTTTTGTTTCAAAATCATCGTTTACTTTCTTGGCTTTAGAAAGTTCATTAGAGACTTGGGATTCTTTATCTCTGATTCTTTTTTCTACTTCAGCCACTTTTTTGTCTCTGGCTAGAATTACTTGTTCGTGTTCGGATTTCAATTCGATAAATTTCTCTTTTGCTTGAAGAATTTTATCTTTTTTAATGTTTTCAGCTTCAAGGTTGGCATCTTTTAAAATAGAGACGGCTTCTTTTTTAGCGTTTTTGATTAAATTGGAAATATTGCTTTTTTCTATGATTTTGGCTATCCCAAAACCTGCTGCAATACCTATAATACCTGAAATGACGATCGTTAATATGTCCATGTTTGTTAAAATTTATATATAAAAAAAGCCTACATTAGGAGTATTGAATAAACTCGGAATGACAAGTTTTGAGCTAACTCACTGTTCAAGTTTCCTCGCCTAGGCGTGGCATGCTTTAGTAGTGATGATTTGCTCATTCTAATTTGTTAGTGTTGAGTTTACCAAATGTGAACTAATGTAGGCAGTATCTTAGTTTTTGTAAAGAACGTTTAATTGTCGAGATATTGATCTAAAAGCGCATTGATTTTTTTAATTCTATCAATGGTCTCTTCACCATTAATAGTATTGTCAATTTGTTTTTGTTCTACTTGAGAGGCAAATTGTAAGGCACACATTGCCAAAACATCTTGCTTATCACGAACAGCATAATTTTCTTCAAATTGCTTTATCATCACGTCAATTTTTTTAGAAGCACTTCTAAGTCCTTCCTCTTGAGAGAGTTCTACCGTTAGCGGGTAGACTCTGTCTGCAATTGATATTTTAATTTTAAGCTTTTCGTCCATCTTTTTTACTAATCTGATAGCTGGGCTATACAGTAATCAATTTCCCGAATTAATGAATTTATTTTAAGCTTTGTATCTCTCTTATTATCGTCACTGCCTAGTAATGAATTGGCAATTTTAAGTGTTTCATATTGCAGCTTTAATGCTTCAAAATCATTTGATTGCGTTGCTATGATGTGTGCAGATTTTGTTAATTCGATTTTTAATTCTTGATTGTTTTTCTCTAAATTTTGTATTTTTAGAATGAGTTTTTCAACCTTATTTTCAAGAGTATCAATTATTTCTGCAATTACACTCATTATATATCCTATTCATTACTTAATATTACAAATTTAGTATTAGTTTTTATTATTACAATATTTTATTTGTTTTTTTATTTAAAAAAAGTCAAATAATTGCAATGTAATTGGTTACAAATTGTGTTTTTTTAGTACGCTTTATGGATAACTTTTTTATCTTAGCAAAAATGTATATAATGAAATTTACCCTTATTTTTCTATTGTTTTGCGGTCTTAGCTTTGGACAAACAGAATACCCAAAAGACTATTTTAGATCGCCACTTGATATACCGATGCAGTTGTCAGGGAATTTTGGAGAGTTGAGACCCAATCATTTTCATGCCGGTTTGGATTTTAAGACCTTGCAAAAAGAAGGGCTTTCGGTTCATGCTGTCGCTGATGGCTATGTATCCAGAATAAAGGTTTCTACTTTTGGAAACGGAAAGGCTATTTATATCACACATCCAAACGGATACACCACCGTTTATTGTCATTTACAGCGAACCACCGATGCAATTGAGGATTATATCAAGAAAGCGCATTATAAAGAAAAATCATTCGAAATGGAGCTGTTCTTAAAACCGAATGAGTTGGTCGTGAAAAAGGGTCAAATTATTGCTCTCTCTGGGAATACCGGTTCATCCGAAGGGCCGCATTTGCATTTTGAATTTCGAGACAGCAAAACCGAAAAAATCATCAACCCGATGCTATTTGGGTTTGATAAGTTGATTACGGATACTAAAAAACCGGTTGTTTCGGCAGTTTATGTTTATCCTTTGGATGCAAAAACATCGGTTAATCAATCTAAGCGTCCTTTATTGCTCAATGTTTCTTTGCAAAAAGACGGAACTTATCTGGCGAATAAAGTGGTTGCCAATGGAAAAATAGGCTTTGGTATCACAGCAGTCGATTATGATAATGTTTCTTTTAATAAAAACGGTGCTTATAAAGTACAGAGTTATTGGAATGGCAAAGCTAATTTTGGATACCAATTTGACACCTATGCTTTTGATGAAATGCGCTATATAAACGCTTTGGTAGATTATTCAAAGTATAAGAAAACCTCTCAACGAGTTCAGAAATTATTCATGGTCAATCCGTTTAAATTAAGTATCATAAAAACCGATGAGACAAATGGAGTTTTAACAATACTTCCTAATTTGACTTCGGTCTATCGTATTGAAGTTTCTGATTTTTATGGCAATACAACTTCTGTTTCAATTCCGATTAGTTATGATTTGTCTACTCCCGTTGTTGAGAAGGAAGCGACAGTGTCAAATTATTTTGTAAAAGTCAACAAAGACAATAGTTTTGCCAAGAACAACATGTCAGTATTTTTCCCCGCGGGTACTTTTTATGAGGATTTTGATATGAATTTTGATGTAAGAAACGATACCTTGTTTCTTCATGATGATACCGTTCCGGCACATTCTAATTTTACAATTTCTATCGAAAGTAATAAGTATACTGACGCGCAAAAAGAAAAGGTTTTTATAGCTGATATTGATAAAAACGGAAAAATGGGCTACAATTCAACTTATAGAAAAGACAATGTGTTCTCGACCAAAGTGAGAACATTGGGCAAATATACTTTGGCCATAGATACTATCGCACCAGTTATTTCTATTGCAAAATCGATTGAAGGAAAATGGTTGAGCACAGAGAAGAAGCTTCAATTATCCATTAGTGACAGCAGATCTGGTATAAAAACATACAATGGTTATTTGAATGGGAATTGGATTTTATTTGAATACGATAACAAAACCAGAAAAATAACACATAATTTTAGTGACGGAATTGTGACTGAAGGCGCTAATCAATTAAAAGTGGTAGTGACCGATAATGTAGGAAATTCAGCTGTATTTGAGACAGCTTTCTTTAGAAGTCAAAAATAATAATACATATACAAACTTGGGCATCAATAAGATAATCTTTGTTTTCGTTGCATTATGGCTGGGATTTTCTTCTTTTGCTCAATCAGCGCGAGTAAAAGGGATTATTTTAGATAAAAATAACCAACCCATAGCTAATGTAAATGTGTCTTGTTCCGGTATTGGAACAAGATCTGATGCAAATGGTTTTTATCAGATAAAAATTTCTGCGAATCAAAAGACGACTATTTTATTTACCCATATTGCTTTAAAAAAAGCAACTATTTCGCTCACTTTAAAAGCAAATGAAGTCTATGAATTCAATTTGGTTATGAATGACCAACAGGAACAAATAGGTGAAATTATAGTTACTGCCGCTAATAGAAAAGAAATTCATGGAGTTACTGTTTTTGATCCTGAGCTTTTTCGTAAAATACCCGGTGCTAATGCCGGAATCGAAAGTATCCTGAAAACTTTGCCGGGCGTAAACTCGAATAATGAACTAAGTACCCAATATGCGGTGCGAGGAGGGAATTATGACGAGAACTTAGTTTACGTGAATGAAATAGAAGTATATCGCCCTTTTTTGATTCGTTCCGGTCAGCAGGAAGGATTGAGTTTTACCAATACTGATTTGGTTCAAAATGTTGATTTTTCTGCTGGTGGTTTTCAGGCTAAATATGGAGATAAACTTTCGTCAGTTTTGGATATAACTTATCGAAAACCAACAAATTCTGGCGCAAGCTTTGAGGCGAGTTTACTTGGAGCAAGCTTGAGCGTAGATGCCGTTTCCAGAGACAAAAAATGGAACGCTATTACCGGGATTCGTTATAGAAACAATAGTCTTTTAGTGAAAAGTCAGGACACCCAGACTAATTTTAAACCAAGCTTTGTAGATGTTCAAACTAATGTAAACTATCAAGCTTCGGCAAAATGGCAATGGAGTTTTTTAGGGAATATTTCTCAAAATAAGTACCAATATGAACCTTTGACCCGCCAGACTAAATTTGGTACTATCGATAAGCCGATGGCCCTTTCTGTTTATTATGAAGGGCAGGAAAAAGATCAATACGATACTTATTTTGGAGCCATAAAAACCATTTTTAAGGTTTCGGATAATTTTACATTGAAATTTATAGGTTCAGCATTTCATACTTTAGAACAAGAATATTTCGATATTTTGGCCCAATACCGTTTGGGAGAAGTAGATTCAAATATTGGTTCTGAGAGCTATGGTGACGTTTCTTTTACCAGAGGGATTGGTTCGCAGCTCAATCATGCCCGGAACGATTTGGACGCTTTTATAATCAATGCCGAAATAAAAGGGTTTCACGATTGGAAAAAAAACCAATTGGAATGGGGAATTAAATATACCCGTGAATCCATTCGAGATCGTGTAATAGAATGGGAGGTGATTGATTCGGCAGGTTTTTCGATAAATCCACCTATTATTGATTTGCCAAAAAAGGACGAGCCTTATTATTCTTATACGGGCCCATTGGTTCCTTATCAAAATGTGCGCACCACTAATTATAATACCATCAATAGATTTTCGGCTTATGGTCAATGGAGCCGCAAAGGAGAAATTGGCAATAGCGAAGTTTGGTACAATGTCGGCGTACGTGTTCACAGCTGGGAAGTTTTAGGTGCGCTAGAGCAAGCTAAATCTCAGTTTACTTTTAGTCCCAGGGCGCAGTTGGCGTTAAAGCCAAATTGGGAGAAAGAAATGGTTTTTAGGATTTCGGGAGGATGGTATCATCAGCTGCCTTTTTACAGGGAACTTAGAGCCGCCGATGGAATGGTGCGACCCAATGTCAAAGCACAACAATCCGTTCATTTTGTCGCAAGTAATGATTATAGTTTTGAGATGTGGAGTCGCCCTTTTAAGCTTATTTCAGAACTGTATTATAAATCACTAACAGATGTAAATACCTATACGATTGACAATGTCCGGATACGTTATGAGGCTTCTAATACTGCCAAAGCTTATGCGCAAGGATTGGATTTTCGTTTGAATGGAGAATTTGTCCCGGGAACTGAATCTTGGTTTAGCTTTGGTTATCTCAAAACAGAGGAAAATAGCGAAGGTAAAGGATACATCGCCAGACCAACAGATCAGCGTTTGAAATTCGGAATTTTGTTTCAAGATTACATGCCTACTATTCCAAGTATGAAATTGTATTTGAATTTGGTTTATAACACCGGATTGCCTGGTGGTTCGCCATCGTATTCTGATCCTTATTTGTATCAAAACAGATTGAATGATTATCGCAGGGTTGATATTGGGTTTTCCAAAGTTTTAGTCGATAATGCGATAGGAAAGTCAAAAACAAATTGGTTAGGGAGTTTCAAAGAACTTTCCGTGGGATTGGAAATTTTTAATCTGTTTAATAATCAAAATGCAATTACAAATACTTGGGTTCGCGATGTGTATTCAAAAAGCGAATATGCGATTCCAAATTATATGACCACCAGAGTGTTTAATGTGAAGTTAAGTGCCAAGCTGTAGCAAAATAAGGCTAAGCAGATAAATTTCTGGATTGAATTTTAGTACATAAAAAGCTTTTAAATATCAGAACCGTTTTTAAAATTGATTACATTTGAATTTATTTTTTAATATTACATCATTATGAAAAAAATACATATAGCACTTTTGGGTTTTTCGGTTTTACTTTTGGTGAGCTGTAAGGAAGAAGTAGAGAAGCCTAAAGTAATTTATGATGCCACTAATAAAGAAAAGGGAGTTGTTAAAATAGATTCAACCCAAATTTCCATTTCTGATTTGCCAATCCAGATGGAAGGAACGGATTATTTAATTCATCCAGTAGGGGATTTAAGGGTTTATGAAAGAGGAACCAAAGCCAGATACGGATCTTCGAGTGTGATTGATTTGAGTTTTACGATTTCCAATTATGGAGAAAATGAAATTACAGGTTATTTGCAAAATCTCAAATTTCAAAAAACAGATTCTGATTCGATAAAAGCTTTAACCGATAAACCAGCTTTGATTCAAACAGCGACTTATTTAAGATCGGTAGCTGAACGTGCTAAAAAACAAATTATGGTATACACTATGTTTGATATGGATAGTAATAGAGACGGGAAATTAGATGCAAGTGATATCAAAGCGCTTTATTTGAGTGATGTAAGCGGAGAACGTTTTACTAAAATCTCCAAAAACTTCCATGAATTAATAGATTGGAGTTTAATTGAATCTAAAAACCGTTTGTATTTCAGAACTGTTGAGGATACTAATAAAAATGGGCAATTTGATAAAAATGATGTGGTGCATTACAATTATGTCAATCTATCAAATGGCGAATGGAAAGTGAGCAGTTATGAACCAATATAAAACGAACATGTCTTTAAATCAGGATGTCGCTTTCTAAATCTGACTTTTCAATGATAAAATCAAAGTCAAGTTTTTTTACCAGCTCGATCACCAAGTTTTTGTACCAATTTTCGGATTTGGGGTGAATGTAGATTTTTTCAATTAATTGACAAATATCTACACTAATCTTTAAACCATCATTCAAGGATATTTTTTTATCGGCCACATTAGTAATGACGCGAACTTCACGCTCGTATTGAAAACTTTTGCGTTTAAATAAAAACGGGAAAAACATATCGTCAAAAGGGATGTATTCTTTTTTGTAATCGATGTAATTTACTTCTCCTATGTATTGCTTATAGCAATTTTCAGGAATTAATGCGTTTTGCAATCTTCCGATAGTGGATTGAATGGCCAGGCCTTCGCTGTTTTGGGTGAAAATTTGCCACATAGCAAAGGACTCATATTCGTTGATGTGCCAACTACTTATGGCTACTTTTTCCCGGTGGGTTTTATAATAGTTCAAAAAATCAGGATTGTCTATAGACAGTTTTCTGATTTCCTCATAAGTAGGTTCGCTAAAAGTACCTTCGTATTGATCCTCAAATTTATCGGATCGGGACATGAATAGTTTTTTGGACATCAATAAATCCAGAAACTTAGATAAATCCAGGTATTTCCAAACAATGGTATCTGGGTTCTCAGGTAGTTTTATGTTCGGATTATTGAGGTACATTTTTTCAGATTAAGAGATTACAGAGATATTTTAATTTTCATTCGTTTTGAAATCGGCAATCTAAAATCGGCAAGCTATGATTCGAATGATTGCATCGTCACTAATTTATTATAGGTTCCGTTCAACGTAATTAATTCTTCGTGCGTTCCTTGTTCTACAATTCTTCCTTTTTGCATAACAACGATAGTGTCTGCTTTTTGAATGGTCGAAAGACGGTGCGCAATGACAATTGATGTTCTGTTTTGCATCATGTTTTCTAAGGCCACTTGTACGAATTTCTCGCTTTCAGTGTCTAATGCTGAAGTCGCTTCGTCCAAAATCATAATTGGAGGATTTTTCAAGACCGCGCGGGCAATACTCAAGCGTTGTTTTTGACCACCGGAAAGTTTGTTTCCGCTGTCGCCAATGTTAGTATGAATTCCTTTTGGCAAGTCCTTTACAAACTCATAAGCATTGGCAATTTTTAAGGCTTCGATAATTTCATCATCGCTTGCATCCAAATTACCCAATCGAATATTGTCTTTGATTGTTCCGTTGAACATGATGCTGTCCTGAGTAACTAAACCGGTCAAATCACGCAAAGATTCCATCGTGATGTCTTTTATATTGTGATTGTCTATCGAAATTTCTCCAATGGTTACATCATAAAAACGAGTCAGTAAATTGGCAATGGTGCTTTTTCCACTTCCAGATTGTCCAACCAAGGCTACTGTTTTTCCTTTAGGAATAGTTAATGAAAAGTCTCTCAATACTGGCTCTTCTTCATAAGAAAAAGTAATGTTTTTTAGGTGAATTTCATTTTTAAAATCCTTCAGCTCGACAGCATCTTCTTTATCTTTGATTGTGTTTTCTACTTCCAAAACTTCAAAAACCCTTTCGGCTGCGGCTAGACCATTTTTTACTTGATAAGAAGCTTTTGCAATCCCTTTGGCAGGTGTCAAGATGTTGTAAGCCAGTCCAATATAAGCGATGAATAATGAGCCGTCCAGAGATTTGTCGACTAATACTAAATTACCACCGTAAAAAAGAAGAATGGAAATAACAACAATACCCAGAAACTCTGACATTGGAGAAGCTAAATTGTTTTTCTTTCCAATGCTATTTGAGAGTACGTACAATTGATTGATTGAGTCGTTAAAGGTTTTGGAGAAAAAGTTTTCGGCATTATATCCTTTGATTACTTTTAAACCACTTAATGTCTCTTCTACAATAGAAATCAGATGTCCGTTTTCTTGTTGTGCTCTTATCGATTTTCCTTTTAAAGATTTTCCTATTTTTGAAATTATAAATCCAGAAATGGGAATAAAAACGAACACGAATAGAGTCAGTTTCCAGCTAATATTAATCATTGCAATCAAAGAGAAAATAATAGTCAATGGCTCTTTAATTATAAGTTCTAAAATCATGAAAAAAGAGTTCTGAACTTCGTTAACATCACCAAGCATACGCGCCATTACATCGCCTTTTCGTTTCTCAGAATAATAGGGAATAGGAAGTTCGATGATTTTTTTGAACATTTTTTGACGTAAATCTCGAAGAACTCCTGTTTTAATTTTGGTTAAATGTTGCAATCCCAAGTAACCAAATAAATTTTTGAATAAAAAAGTAATTACAACTAACGAAACCGTTAATAATAAGGCGTAATTGGCTCCGCGTGATTCGGAGAAATGATTCACATAATAAAAAAGAGTATCATTTAAATAGCTGTCTATACTAGAAATCCCTTGGTATTCAGGTAACTTTGTCACCTTTTTTTCATTGCCAAAAAGAACTTTTAATACGGGAAAAATCATTACCATTCCTATTGTGCCAAAAAGAGCATATAATACGTTGTGAATGATATTCCATATCACATGAATTTTATACTTTTTTGCAAAAGGGATAATTTTTTTTATATTTTCATCCATTATTTTATTCCTAAATCTGAGATTATGTTTTTTATTTTTTCGTTCAGAATGCTATCTGCTTCTTCAAAATCAGCTACATCATAGAGTTCAGCATTTACGCTGATGTAGAATTTTATTTTTGGCTCAGTTCCGCTAGGTCTGGCGCAAATTTTAGAACCATCTTCGGTATAGTAAATCAATACATTTGATTTCGGGATGGCCATGGTCTCTTCTTCTCCGCTCAATAGGTTTTTTGCTACAGAAGATTGATAGTCCTCCATCATGATGACTCTTTGGCCGTTGATTTCTTTCAATGGATTTTCACGTAAATCAATCATCATTTGATTGATTTCTTGTAATCCTTCGATTCCTTTTTTGGTTATAGCAACGAGATGTTCTTTGTAAAATCCGTGGTCTACATATAATTGTAATAATTCTTTGTAAACAGAGCTTCCTTGAGCTTTGGCTTGTGCCGCAACTTCGCAGATTAATAAGGTTGCTGCAACAGCATCCTTATCGCGTACAGCGTCTCCTACCATAAATCCGAAACTTTCTTCGCCACCACCAATGAATTCCAATTCCGGAAAATCTTTGATCATTTTGGCAATCCATTTGAAGCCTGTTAGGCCTATTTTGCATTCCACGCCATAATCAGTAGCTAATTCCATCATCATAGGAGTGGAGACGATGGTAGAACCCACGAATTGTTTTCCGTTAATTTTTCCTGCTTTTTTCCATTGTTCCAATAAAAAAGCAGTCATTAGAATCATCGATTGATTTCCGTTTAACAAAGTCATTTTTCCTTCGTTGTTTCGAACAGCAATCCCTAGACGATCACAATCCGGATCAGTACCAATAACGATATCGGCATCTGTTTTGTCTGCCAAAGCTAATGCCATGGTCAAGGCTTCTGGTTCTTCCGGATTTGGAGATTTTACCGTTGGAAAATCGCCATTAGGAGCGGCTTGCTCTTCTACGATATGTACATTGGTATATCCTGCTTGGGATAAGGTTTCGGGAACTGATGTAATTGAAGTTCCGTGCAATGAAGTGAAAACAACCTTTAGATTTTCTTTTGCTTCAGCAGGCGTATTGAAACTTGCGTTTTCAATGGATGATTTTATAAAAGCTTGGTCAACTTCGGTGTCAATATAATGTATCAAATCTTCATTGGCATCAAACTTAATTTGGTCGTAGTTTAAGTTTTCGATGCTATTTATAATTGCTTTATCTTCCGGTGGTACAATTTGTCCACCGTCTTGCCAGTATACCTTGTATCCGTTGTATTCCGGTGGGTTGTGGGAGGCGGTAAGTACAATTCCGCATTGACAGCCTAAGTGTTTAACGGCAAATGATAATTCAGGCGTAGGTCTTAGTTCTGAAAACAAATAAACCTCAATTCCATTGGCAGAGAAAACATCGGCAACCGTTTTTGCTAGAGTGTCGCTGTTGTGACGGCAATCATAGGCAATGGCCGCTTTTATGGTTTGGTTTGGGAATACGCTGTGCAAGTAATCCGAAAGACCTTGTGTGCTTTTTCCCAGAGTGTATTTATTGATGCGATTGTCTCCTACGCCCATTATACCGCGCATACCACCAGTTCCAAATTCAAGATTTTTGTAAAAACTTTCCTCTAGTTCTTTAGGTGAAGAAGCGATCATAGCTTTGATTTCTTCTTGTGTTTTAGTGTCGAATGTTGGTGTAAGCCAATCGTTTGCTGCGTCTAAAATGTTTTGTGCGATATTCATTTTATATTTTTATTTAAAAATAGGCGTATTTTAAGAAAGCTTCTTTGTTCTAAATTATTATTAGGGTTGTTTTAGTTTTCCTATTTGTAATACGGGTTAAGAAAAATTAGCTGTTCAGCTTGTTATGGTTTTTGTTATAAATTAATTTCTCTCGAAATCTTATAACGTTCTTCATTGTTTTTTGTACGTAAGATAATTTCTCCAAGAAATCCAGCCAAAAACAATTGAGTTCCTAATATCATAGTGGTCAGAGCAATGAAAAACCAAGGATTGTCAGTTACCAAGTTATAGCGCATGTTGTTGTACATGTGGTATAGTTTTGAAACGCCGATGTATCCCGCTAACAAAAAACCAATGATAAACATCAGCGATCCTATGGCACCAAATAAGTGCATTGGTCTTTTTCCAAATCGGGAAAGAAACCAGATGGTAATCAAATCAAGGAAACCATTGATAAAGCGTTCCATTCCAAATTTAGTTTCTCCGTATTTTCTGGCTTGATGTTGTACTACTTTTTCTCCAATTTTTCCAAATCCTGCATTTTTGGCCAAAACCGGGATGTAACGGTGCATTTCGCCCGAAACTTCAATGTTTTTCACCACTACGTTTTTGTAGGCTTTTAAGCCACAATTGAAATCATTCAATTCTACTCCCGATGTTTTTCGGGCTGCCCAATTGAACAACTTCGAAGGTAGGTTTTTAGCTACCACAGAGTCATAGCGTTTCTTTTTCCAACCGGAAACCAAATCGAATTTTTGTGTAGTAATCATGTCGTACAAGCCTGGGATTTCCTCCGGGCTGTCTTGCAAATCAGCATCCATGGTGATAATGACATCACCTTGAGCTTTGGCAAATCCGGCATGTAAAGCTTGGGATTTACCAAAGTTTTTCATGAAACGAATTCCCTTTACATTAGGGTTTTCGGAAGCGAAATCCTCGATTATCGACCAGGAATTATCCGTACTTCCATCATCTAAAAAGATAATTTCATAAGAGTAATTATTGGATTGCATCACTTTAATAATCCAAGTGTACAATTCTTTTAGTGATTCTTCCTCGTTGAGAAGTGGGATGAGTATGGATAAATTCATTTATTATTTATTCTTGTGAAGGTTTGCTTTTAAAGAAAGCGGCTAAAATTAATCCGAAAATAGAACTGAAAACAATACTAAAAATAGATCCTTTTAATAGTTCAAATGTTGAGTAAGGGTTGTTTTCTTTTAATTTTGCGATAGCTTCATTAATTGCTGATGCCGGTGTGCCAAATTTTTGCAGCATTTCAACATTAAACTTAATCATTAATTCGTTTAAAGTGTCCTTTGCTGATGGATCGATAAAGTTGAATAAAAGAATATTAAAAAAAGTAGCGATTAATATACCAATTACTGCAGCAATAAAATAGGTTGTAAAAGCATCTTTGAAAGAAAAAAAAGTTTTTATTTCTTTTTTAGTTTTCGAAAGTAAAACAATTCCTAATATAAGATAGGTTAAAATGCTTAAGGACCCAATCCACCAAGAAGTGAATAAATTTAAGTCAATAGCATATATTGTTGAAGTAATTAAGGCGGAAATTATTCCAATTGTCACACCAAAGGTTATTCCGTTCTTTTTAATAATTTCGTTTATCATTATAGTTGGTTTATAATTAATCCACAAATATAGCAATTCCCGATATATTCAAGAATAAAAAACGTATTTTACAATTATAAAAAAAAATGGATCAAAGGTTTGTTTATTGAAAAATAATTGTAAATTTGCAGACTCAAAATAATAGTGTAAGAACAAAAAGTTATAATAAGTTTACACCTTTTCTGTTGCAAGAAAAGCTTCAAAATGAGTTGTAACCAAACAAATAAAAAAAAGATGAAAAAAGGTACGCACCCAGAAAATTACAGATTAGTTGCATTTAAAGACATGTCAAATGAAGATGTTTTTATCACTAAATCTACTGCAGATACTAAAGAAACAATTATTCACGAAGGTGTTGAATACCCAGTTGTGAAAATGGAGATTTCTAGAACTTCTCATCCTTTTTACACAGGTAAATCTAAACTTATTGATACTGCAGGACGTATCGATAAATTTAAAACTAAATACGCTAAACACGTTAAATAATTTTAACTTGTTTTTAAATACATTAAAACCTTCCTTTTGGGAGGTTTTTTTAGTTTAAAAAACTAATTGTTGAAGTCTAAAGCGGTTCGAAAACTAATAAAAACTTTGTAACTTTGGTGTTAATATTATTAAAACGATAATTTGATTGAATTAATTTGTGAATTAATAAATAATCAAATCAATAAATAAACAATTTTTATGAATTATATACTTTTTGACGGTCCTGCTCGAAATGCTTTGCTTCCTTTTACATTTACCCGTCCAGTTGCTGATATTCTTATTGGGATAATGACTATTCGTCAAAAATGGGAAATGTATTTGGGGTCTACAACTACTACATTGACCGAGGAATATTTATCCGATAAGTTTCCTATGGTGGAGCTGGAAGAGAATGTGATGATTAATGCTTCTTTTTTGCCTAATGCTGTTTTGGTAGAAATGCTTTCTAATTTACAATCGAATCAGGCTATTTTTAAAGGTGATGAAGTGATTGCTTTTTATACTAACGTTGAGCAGGAAGAAGTGAATTTTGAAACTTATGAGATAATTGAATATAAAGGCGATTGTTTGACAGTTGAAAATACTTGGGATATATTTTCTAAGAATGCGGCGGCTATCAGAGAAGATTTTGCTTTTTTGACCGAGGACAGAAAATCACAAGCAATTCCTAAAAGTGTCAATGCAATTGCGCTGGAGAATATTTTTATAGAAGAAGGTGCTAAACTGGAATTTGTTACACTGAATGCTTCGGCAGGTCCTATATATATTGGTAAGAATGCTGAGATCATGGAAGGTTCAGTTATTAGAGGGCCTTTCGCTTTATGTGAAGAAGCTCAGGTAAAAATGGCTGCCAAAGTGTATGGAGCAACAACTGTAGGTCCTTATTCTAGAATTGGAGGGGAAGTGAAGAATTCAGTTCTTTTTGCGCATTCCAACAAAGGTCATGACGGATTTTTAGGAGATTCTGTTCTGGGAGAATGGTGTAATATTGGGGCTGACAGTAATAATTCGAATTTAAAAAATAACTACGAAGAGGTGCGATTGTGGAGTTATGAAACCGAAGGTTTTGCTAAAACCGGACTTCAGTTTTGCGGATTGATGATGGGTGATCATAGTAAATGTGGAATTAATACCATGTTTAATACCGGAACGGTAATAGGAGTCAGTGCCAATATATTTGGAACAGGATTCCCTCGTAATTTTGTTCCTAGTTTTTCGTGGGGCGGGGCTGCCGGTTTTACCACTTACATGACCAAAAAAGCTTTTGAAACTGCAAGAATAGTGATGGGGCGTAGAGGTATTGAATTTGATGAGAAGGAAGCGGCTATATTAGAACATGTTTTTGAAGAGACTAAAAAATGGAGAAAAGAGTAGTTATATTCTAATTTTAAAAACACAAAAAAACTGCCTCATTTGTTCTAATGAGGCAGTTTTTTTGTGTTTAATATTTACTGTAAAATTTAATGATGTTGGTTTGAAGTGTTAATAGTGTGATTTTATCGTAAAAAAAGACGGCTTTGTTAAAGGTTGGTTTTTAGTGTATTAATTTTTTTTTGTTTTTTATATCGACGTTTTTTAGTTTTTTTTGTCAGTATGTTTTAGTTTTATCAAATATTATTAATAAAAATGTGTTTTTGTTAGTTTTATGATAATTATAAATAAAGGAAATATATGGAAGAAATAGTTGGCATGATAAACAACATTGTTTGGAGTAATGCTTTGATCGTTTTGTGTTTGGGAACTGGGCTTTATTTTTCTTTGAGAACGCGTTTTTTACAACTGCGTCATATCAAAGAAATGTTTCGGTTGTTATTTGACGGTGAAAGTTCAGAATCTGGAGTTTCCTCCTTTCAGGCTTTGTCGATGTCTTTGGCAGGTAGGGTAGGAACAGGAAATATAGCAGGAGTTGCTACTGCGATAGCTTTTGGAGGTCCGGGAGCGATGTTTTGGATGTGGTTAGTAGCTTTTTTAGGAGCGAGTACTGCATTTGTTGAAGCTACTTTGGCTCAAATTTATAAAGAAAAGCATTTAGGACAGTTTCGTGGAGGACCTGCATTTTATATAGAACGCGGATTGGGGATGAAGTGGTTTGGTGTTTTGTTTGCAATAGTTTCGGTTATTTCGGCGGGATTACTATTGCCAGGAGTCCAAGCAAATTCTGTTGCCGAAGGGATTAAGAACGCTTTTAATCTCGATACTTGGATTACGGGAGCGGGTGTTGTTTTAATTTTTGCAGCTATTGTTTTTGGAGGTGTTAAAAGGATAGCTAAATTCACGGAATACATAGTTCCTTTTATGGCAATTGGTTATATTTTTATTGCGTTGATAATTATTGCAGTGGATATTGATAAGCTACCGGGAGTTATTTCTCTGATCTTTAAAAGTGCTTTTAATATGGAAGCTGGTTTTGGAGCTGTTTTTGGTTTAGCTGTTCAATGGGGAGTGAAAAGAGGGATTTATTCTAACGAAGCAGGTCAAGGTACAGCTCCGCATATCGCGGCGGCGGCAAATGCTTCGCATCCTGTAAAACAAGGATTAGTGCAGTCTTTTTCTGTTTATATTGATACTTTATTAGTGTGTTCGGCAACAGGATTTATGCTATTGATAACGGGAATGTATAATGTGCATAATCCAGGTTTCGGGTCTGGCGCGGCTACTGAATTTTTGTACAATGGTGTGCAAAATGTCTCAGCTGGTCCGGGCTATACTCAAAGTGCTATGGATAGCGTTTTTCCTGGATTTGGTTCTTATTTTGTAGCTGTAGCCTTGTTTTTCTTTGCATTTACTACAATATTAGCTTATTACTATATTGCTGAAACAAATATTTCATATTTGACCCGTAAATTTGAATCTCCTGTTTTTAATTATATACTAAAAGTAATTATGATGTTGGTAATTATGTATGGTTCTATCAATCAGGCCAAATTAGCTTGGGATATTGGTGATATTGGAGTGGGATTGATGGCGTGGTTTAATATTGTGGCTATTATTCTCTTGCAAAGACCGGCATTAGCAGCATTGAAAGATTATGAGAAACAAAGAAAAGAAGGAAAAGACCCTATGTTTGATCCAGAAAACATTGGAGTTACAAATGCACATATTTGGAAAACCATAAACAAAAACAAAGAGGTTTAGGGTGTGGTAGTTTATTTTGAAAGCTTCTGGAAATATGAATTTTATTCAGTTTCCAGAAGCTTTTATTTTATAATAAACCAATTAGTTATTTAATCTATCTTTGCACTTTTAAAAAAAAACAGAAGTTGAGACAATACATAACTTCTAACGCATAACTTTTAACTTCTTATAATGATTACAGTTAACGATATTTCAGTACACTTTGGAGGCACTACGCTTTTTAGTGATGTTTCTTTTGCAATAAATGAAAATGATAAAATTGCCCTTATGGGAAAAAATGGAGCGGGAAAATCTACGCTTCTTAAAATAATTGCAGGCCAAAGCAAGCCTTCGACCGGAAATATTTCTGCTCCAAAAGACGCTGTTGTGGCTTATTTGCCGCAACATTTATTGACCACGGATGGGGCTACGGTGATGGAGGAAACTTCGAAAGCTTTTGGTGAAATTTTTAGTATGAAAGCTGAAATCGACGAAATCAACGAACAATTGACTATTCGTACCGATTATGAGAGTGATGCGTATATGAAGTTAATTGAAAGGGTTTCTGACTTGAGTGAGAAATTTTATGCTATTGAAGAGGTTAACTATGAAGCTGAAGTGGAGAAAATCTTAGTTGGATTAGGATTTGTTCGGGAAGATTTTACAAGACAAACTTCAGAGTTTTCAGGAGGATGGAGAATGCGAATTGAACTGGCTAAAATTCTTTTGCAAAAGCCCGACTTAATTCTATTAGATGAGCCTACCAATCATATGGATATAGAAAGTATTCAGTGGCTGGAAGATTTTTTGATTAATCAAGCCAAAGCCGTAGTGGTGATTTCTCACGATAGAGCGTTCGTTGATAATATTACAAATCGTACCATTGAAGTTACCATGGGACGTATTTATGATTATAAAGCCAAGTATTCTCATTATTTAGAGCTTAGAAAAGACCGACGCATGCATCAGCAAAAAGCATACGATGAGCAACAACGTATGATTGCAGATAACAGGACTTTTATTGACCGTTTTAAAGGGACTTTTTCTAAAACGGATGCCGTACAATCACGAGTTAAGATGTTAGAAAAACTGGTTATAGTGCAAGTTGACGAGGTTGATACATCGGCATTGAAATTAAAATTCCCACCTGCTGCGCGATCAGGGCAATATCCTGTAATTGTAAAAGATTTGTCAAAAGCTTATGGTGAGCATGTTGTTTTTAAAGAGGCTAATATTGTTATCGAAAGAGGCCAAAAAGTAGCCTTTGTAGGTAAAAATGGGGAAGGAAAGTCGACTATGATTAAAGCGATCATGAAGCAATTGGAAATTGATGGCGGGAGTGTTGAAATAGGTCATAATGCACAAATTGGTTATTTTGCCCAAAATCAAGCGGCTTTGTTAGATGAAAACGCCACTATTTTTGAAACAATTGACGATATAGCGGTAGGCGATGTAAGGACTAAGATCAAAGATATTTTAGGAGCTTTCATGTTTCACGGTGATGATGTAACCAAAAAAGTAAAAGTGCTTTCGGGTGGTGAAAAAACACGTTTGGCAATGATTAAATTACTCTTGGAGCCAGTGAATTTGTTGATTCTGGATGAGCCTTCAAATCACTTAGACATGAAAACGAAAGATATTATCAAAGATGCGCTTCGTGATTTTGACGGAACCTTAATTTTAGTTTCGCACGACCGTGATTTCTTGGATGGTTTGGCGACAAAGGTTTTTGAATTTGGAAACAAGCGAGTGGTAGAACATTTTGAAGATATTAGTGGTTTCTTAGCGCATAAGAAAATGGAGAGCATGAGGGAAATAGAAAAGTAGAAATAATTTTAGAATCTATATTTTAAAGCAAAAAAGGTGTGATTTAATCATGCCTTTTTGCTTTTTTTAGAATGTTGAACCCAGGTGGTTTTAAATTAAAAGTAAAGTTAAATATCTATTAGTCAATATATTATTTTTTTATTTTTTGTAACTTGTATGAGGTTTTTGTATGAGTAATTAAAATTTGAAATCATGAAAAAGTTGATTTTGACCCTTGTGGTGTTAATGGCTGGCGGGCTGGTTTTTCCTTTATTTTCTCAAACAGAAACGCAGCCAGTTGCTTTAGGTTTTCCTGGGGATAATTTTAATCTTTATGCTGTTTTGGATGTTTTTCAGAAATCAGAAACACTGGAGGGATTTGAAAGAGCAATAAATAATAGAGAAAACAATATCAATAATCTAGACCTTAATAATGATAATTTCATTGATTATATAGGGGTTGTTAGTCATCAGGAAGGAAATACGACTTTAATAGTGCTTCGTGATTTGGTAAATGATAGAGGTTTTCAAGATATCGCGGTAATTGAAGTTACTAAAACAAATAGGGGGACTGTTTTTATTCAGATTATTGGGGATGTTGATTTGTATGGTGAAGATTATATAATTGAACCTTCTGGACCAATTTATACCAGAAGAACGCCAAATCCGGGTTATATTTATCCCGATAGGAACTCTTTTGGCTCCGTGAGTGGAAATATTGGTTTTTATATTAACGACTGGCCTATTGTTGTTAATTTATTTTCTCCTTCGTTTAGAGTTTATGTGTCTCCTTGGTATTGGGGATATTATCCGGTCTATTGGAATCCTTGGCGTCCAATTTATTATTATAATTATTGGAATTATCATCGCAGTTATTATCAGAATAATTTTTATCGTAGAACTGTATCTGTAAGATATCCCGTTTATTATCGTAATTATGCGAAAATAAGAAATGTTTCACCGTTAGTAAGGGATTATAGAAGGAGTGGAGTGTATGATCGTACTTATGAAGGGCGTAATTTTAATCGTCCGGAGGTTTTAACAAGACCTAATACAAGACCATCTGTAAGGACAGAAAAAAGATCGACAGAAAAACGTCAATTGCCACCTACAACTAGGTCTGAAAGCAGACCCGCAGAAAAACGTCAATCGGTACCTATAACTAGGCCGGAAAGTAGACCTGCAGAGCGACGTCAATCGCCACCTACGACAAGACCTCAAAATAAACCGGAGACTAAACGTCAAGCTCCCCCGGCAACAAGGCAGTCAAACGGTGAGATAAGAAAAATAGAACGACAATCGAAAACCGAGACTAAGAAATCGAGACCTCCTGGAATGTGAAAATAAAATGGGTTTGCTTTTTCTATTGCTGTTTAAGCCGAACTTTAAAGCTCTTAATCAGGTATTGATTCAGTCTTTTTTTATAGGCGGATTCCTGGTGGTAATAGCTCTTTATATTCTGGATTTTTCTTGAAAAAAGTGACAATTTTAGGAAGTATTGGAACTACTTTTAGCTTCTTTTCGATGGCAATAGCCATGATTTCTGCGAGTAATCGAGCTATGAATTCTTCATTGTCAAAATGATCTGGGGTGTTGATTTTGGTTAAAAATATTTTCCTTTCCTGAAAGGAATATTCAACTGAAACTAATCCTTCTTCAGCTGTTGTTTCGAATTGTCTTGCAAAAGTATTGTCTTTTATTTCCATCTCGATAGACTGCTTCATTATAGTTTATTTATAAAAGTTAAGATTGGGATAATTATTGCCCAAGGATATAATTGTTTTAAGGGTGTGCAGCTGGTTTTGAATAACTTGAAAATGGCTGCTATGACAGTTTGTTTCTTGTTTTTTTGTGTCAATGAATAAAAGCTTTTTTTAGGTTTGATTCTGAAAAACAATTCATTTTGTTTTTCAACTTTCATAGGTCGAAAAAGCATTTTCGTCATTTTTGTATTGCTGAAAATATTTTGCACAAAGGTATTGAATTGATTTTCAATATCAAACGTTTTTATGGTTTGCTGTTGTTTTTGCAAGGAGTTGTCATAAAGCTGTTTGTTTAAAGCGGCTGTTGTTTTATGATTTTTCTGTTTTTGGGTAGTTTTAATGGTGTTTGATGAAGTTGTCTTAGGGTATTTTTGGTTGTGAAATTAGCTGGTGCAAATTTAACGCCAATATAATGGTGGAATCGAAGTAAATTTCAATAAAAAAAATTAATTTTATAATCAATTAATGCTGTTTGATCAGAAAAACGTTGATAAAAGTTAAAAGGAATATGAGTAAAATCCCCGTTTATTTTATGCCAGGATTGGCAGCAAGTGCTTTGATATTTGAACGAATTAAGCTTCCTGAAGACGTTTTTGATATTCAGTTATTGGAGTGGGAAATCCCCCTGAATAAAGAGTCTTTGGATGAATATGCTAAAAGAATGTCCGGAAAAATTAAACATGAAAATCCCGTTTTGATTGGGGTGTCGTTTGGTGGGATTTTAGTGCAGGAAATGGCAAGACATATCGCTACAAGAAAAGTGATTATCGTTTCAAGTGTGAAAAGCAATTTAGAATTTCCGCGAAGAATGAAAGTAGCCAAAGCGACCAAGGCTTATAAATTGATTCCGATGAATTTGATTTTGAATTTAGAGAATTTGGCTAAATTTTCTTTTGGCGAAAAAATAAATTATAGAATTAAATTGTATGAAAAATTTCTGTCAGTTCGTGATATTGGTTATCTGGAATGGGCGGTAGAAAAAGTGATCATGTGGGATAGGACAGTGGTTGATCCAGATGTAATTCATATTCACGGCAATCTGGACGATGTTTTTCCAATAAAATACATCAAGGATTGTATCGTGGTCGAAGGGGGAACCCATGTGATGATTCTCAATAAATACAGGTGGTTTAATGCTCATTTGCCAAGTATTATTTTAGGGAAAGAGGCTCAAGTGGACAAATAGTTTTATTATTTGGTTTTTAAAAAAAAACATCCGCAATTGCGGATGTTTTTTTGTCTAATTATATTTTTTTCATTTGATCTTTCATCATCGTGATTTGTTCTTTCAGCATGCCTTGTTTGTCGAGTCTTTTGGCTTCGTTCAAAAGAGTGGTAGCTTCTAGTTTTCGTCTTCTTGACATGGCAACACCAGCAAGATTTAATTTGGCAACAGCTAAATCCATATCCATAGACAATCCTAATTCGATTGCTTTTTTGAAATATTTTTCTGCTTGGTTGATATTAGTTTGCGATAGCATGATTCCATGAAGGTAATTAAAATATCCCTGTTGTTTTTTTACTAAGGCAGATTCTGGTTTTTTGATAAAGGCAAGCCATTTTTTAGCTCCTTCAAAATCCTGTTTTCTTAATTTTAAGAAGGCAAGTAAGATAAATTCGTTTTTAAAGTATAGAAAAATAGGGATTGCAGTCAATAATATAAGGAAGATTCCATTACCAATATTGTTTTCCGTAAATTGCCAAATACTTGTAATTACGATCAGTCCAGCGATAATAAGTTTGATATTCTTGTTTAACATGGTATGTGTATATTTTAAGATTGCAAAGATAGTAAAAGGAATTAAAAATATTTTTATAAAACTGCTTGCATGAAAAAAAAGTCTTTGTATATTTGCACTCGGTTTTGGGACAACGGTTGTTCTAAAATTAAGTAGACATATAAATAAGATTTTAAAGATACAAAGCAATGAGCAAAAGAACGTTTCAACCATCGAAAAGAAAAAGAAGAAATAAGCACGGATTTATGGACAGAATGGCTTCTGCAAATGGAAGAAAAGTTCTTGCGCGTAGAAGAGCTAAAGGAAGACATAAATTGACTGTTTCTTGTGAACCAAGACACAAAAAATAATGTTTCTATAAACATAATAAAGGCGTTACTTTTTTTAGTATCGCCTTTTTTTATACCTAATCGTTAAAATATAATTAAGATTAGGGACTAAAGGTCTAAAGCGGAGTAACTTTGGACTTAAAGCACCGATAAAAAAGCAACAACACATCACAATAATTACAATACAATGCCAAAAGACACATCCATAAAATCAGTTTTAATAATAGGTTCAGGTCCTATTGTTATTGGTCAAGCTTGCGAATTTGATTATGCAGGATCACAATCAGCACGTTCCATTCGTGAAGAAGGAATTGAAGTTATCTTGATAAATTCAAATCCGGCTACCATTATGACCGATCCATCTATGGCGGATCATGTTTATTTGAAGCCCTTAACAACCAAGTCGATCATTGAAATCCTAAAAGCGCATCCGCAAATTGATGCTGTTTTGCCTACCATGGGTGGACAAACCGCTTTAAACTTGTGTCTGGAAGCAGATGAAAAAGGAATTTGGCAGGATTTCGGTGTGAAATTGATTGGAGTCGATGTGAATGCCATCAATATTACGGAAGACAGAGAGCAGTTCAAACAACTTTTGGAAAAAATAGGCATTCCTGCAGCACCGGCCAAAACGGCTACTTCTTTCTTAGAAGGAAAAGAAATTGCACAGGAGTTTGGTTTTCCATTAGTAATCCGTCCTTCGTTTACTCTTGGAGGAACCGGAGCAGCTTTTGTTCATACCAAAGAAGAATTTGACGAAAAACTAACCTATGGTTTAGAAATGTCTCCGATTCACGAGGTTTTAATTGATAAAGCTTTATTGGGTTGGAAAGAATATGAATTGGAATTGTTGAGAGATAAAAACGACAATGTTGTCATTATCTGTTCCATTGAAAACATGGATCCAATGGGAATTCATACTGGAGATTCCATCACTGTTGCGCCAGCGATGACTTTGTCTGACACCACTTTTCAAAAAATGCGTGATATGGCAATCTTGATGATGCGCAGCATCGGAAATTTTGCAGGAGGTTGTAACGTGCAGTTTGCCGTTTCGCCTGATGACAAAGAAGACATTGTAGCGATTGAAATTAATCCACGTGTGTCTCGTTCCTCAGCTTTGGCATCAAAAGCAACGGGTTATCCTATTGCTAAGATCGCTTCAAAACTGGCTTTGGGGTACAATTTAGATGAATTGCAAAACCAAATCACCAAATCGACTTCGGCTTTATTTGAACCGACCTTGGATTATGTGATTGTAAAAATACCGCGTTGGAACTTTGATAAATTTGAAGGTGCTGACAGAACTTTAGGACTTCAGATGAAATCCGTTGGTGAAGTAATGGGTATTGGACGTTCGTTCCAAGAAGCTTTGCATAAAGCGACTCAATCATTGGAAATCAAAAGAAATGGTTTGGGTGCTGACGGAAAAGGATATACGAACTACGAACAAATTATCGAGAAACTGACTTTTGCAAGTTGGGATCGTGTTTTTGTGATTTATGATGCAATTCAAATGGGAATTCCATTGAGCCGTATTCATGAAATCACTAAAATCGATATGTGGTTCTTGAAACAATATGAAGAGCTTTATACTTTGGAAAAAGAGATTTCGAACTATAAAGTTTCGGATCTTCCAAAAGAATTGTTGCTTGAAGCGAAACAAAAAGGTTTTGCCGACAGACAAATCGCTCACATGATGAACTGTCTGGAAAGTGAAGTGCATGCTTTGCGTATGGATAAGAACATCAACCGTGTGTTTAAACTGGTTGATACTTGTGCTGCTGAGTTTAAAGCAAAAACGCCATATTACTACTCTACTTTTGAGGCCGAAATCGAGAAAGCAAACGGCGAGCGTTATGTAGATAACGAAAGTGTTGTAACTGATAAAAAGAAAATAATCGTTCTTGGATCAGGTCCAAACCGAATTGGACAAGGAATCGAATTTGATTATTCTTGCGTTCACGGAGTTTTGGCAGCGAAAGAATGCGGTTATGAAACGATCATGATCAACTGTAATCCTGAAACGGTTTCGACTGATTTTGATACAGCGGATAAATTGTATTTCGAGCCGGTATTCTGGGAGCATATTTACGATATTATCCAACACGAAAAACCAGAAGGAGTTATCGTACAGTTGGGTGGACAAACTGCCTTGAAATTGGCTGAAAAACTGTCTAAATACGGAGTAAAAATCATCGGAACTAGTTTTGATGCACTTGACTTAGCTGAAGACAGAGGACGCTTCTCTGAATTGCTGACAGAACTTAATATTCCTTTCCCAAGATTTGGAATTGCTGAAACAGCAGATGAAGCTTCTGCCTTAGCGGATACTTTAGATTTTCCTTTATTGATTCGTCCTTCTTATGTATTAGGAGGTCAGGGAATGAAAATCGTAATCAACAAAAAAGAATTAGAGGAGCATGTAATCAATTTATTGAAAACAATTCCGGGTAATAAATTGCTTTTAGACCATTATTTGGCTGGAGCGATTGAAGCGGAAGCCGATGCAATTTGTGATGCTGATGGAAATGTGTACATCATTGGAATTATGGAGCATATCGAACCTTGCGGAGTGCACTCTGGAGATAGTAATGCTACTTTGCCTCCTTTTAACTTAGGAGAATTTGTAATGCAACAAATAAAAGACCACACCGTAAAAATTGCTAAAGCTTTAAAAACGGTAGGTTTAATCAACATTCAGTTTGCTATAAAAGATGATACGGTTTACATTATCGAGGCCAATCCTAGAGCGTCTCGTACGGTGCCGTTTATTGCAAAAGCATACGGAGAGCCTTATGTGAATTATGCTACTAAAGTGATGTTAGGTCACAATAAAGTAACCGATTTTACTTTTAACCCACAGTTGAAAGGATATGCAATCAAGCAACCGGTTTTCTCTTTCAGTAAATTCCAAAATGTAAACAAAGCATTAGGACCTGAAATGAAATCAACCGGAGAAAGCATCTTGTTTATTGATGACTTGAAAGACGACCAATTCTACGAATTGTACTCTAGAAGAAAAATGTATTTGAGCAAATAAGTTCAAGTTATTATACTGAAAAAGCCCCGTTTGGGGCTTTTTTTATGGGACAGTGTTTTGATTTATAGAACTGGATGTTTTTTCAGTATTTTGTTTGATTTCGATAGTAAAAGTGTAAACATCAGATTAAGAATAATAATGGGAGTTTTAAAAATTTAGTTCTAAGATGGTTTTATGTTTTAGTGAAGTATCTTTTGTACCAGATAATGGCTAATTCAGCCACTTCTTGCAATTTTTCCGGTTCTTCAAAAAGATGGGTTGCGCCGGCAATTATTTTCATCTCTTTGACGGATTCTAATTCGTCAAACGCCATTTTATTCATAAGAATTATAGGTATATCCATGCCTCCAACAATCAATAATGTGGGAGCAGTAACCTGATGGATGGCGTTTATGGCCATATCTGGTCTGCCTCCGCGAGAGACTACTGCTTTTATTGGTTTGCCAAAATAGGCTGCCGCTCTCAATGCCGATGCCGCTCCTGTGCTTGCGCCAAAATAGCCGATAGGTAGATTTTTTGTGTCGTTTTGTTCCATAATCCATTCTGTGGTTTCAATCAGTCGACTGACTAATAAATCGATATTAAATCGGTTTTCATAAATTTGATTTTCTTCTTCTGTAAGTAAATCAAATAGTAAGGTGGCAATTTTTTGTTTTTGTAATAAGTCGGAAACCATTCGGTTTCTGAAGCTTAATCTGCTACTGCCGCTTCCGTGTGAAAAAATAACTATTCCTATTGCGTCTTCAGGAATTACCAAATCTCCCTTTAGTATTGCAGAAGTTAAAGGGATGTCTATTTCTAATTTCTTCATGTTATAAAAATTTAAAATGAATAATTAGTAGGTTGTGCTTTTTATTGATTTGGGTTCGTATTAAGCAGCAATTGGATTACTTCAGGGTCTTCTACAGGATTAAATTCTTCGTAAAAATGACCAACAGCTCTAAAGTTTTTTGAAGCTATTAGGTAAATTAATTCATCGGTATTTTCTTCGAATGTTTGTATGGCTTCATAGGGTAAAATGGGTACCGCGACTATGATTTTTGCTGGTTGCTTTTTTCGTAACATGGCAATACTTACCAAGAGTGTATTGCCAGTGGCTATTCCGTCGTCAACAATGATTATGTTTTTTCCTTTTATATCAATAGGTTTGCGTTGATGCATGTAAAGTTTGTATTTTTCTTGCAATAATTTTCGGAGTCTAATAATTTCTTCATCAATATATGCTGTTGGAATTTCAGAATATTTGTCAATAATCATTGCATCCATTGATACGGCACCAATGGCAAATTCTTTATTTTGGGGATGTCCTATTTTTTTAGATAAGACAATATCTAGTTGGAGTTGTAAGTTTTTAGCAATAATGGCTCCAATGGGAACTCCGCCCCGGGGAATGGCGAGTACAACTGAATTCGTGTTTCGGTACTTTTTTAATCTTTCTGAAAGTAATATACCTGCTTCAATTCTGTTTTTTAACATCTCATTATACATAGTTACTTATCATTATGTTAAAAACTTAAAATATTTAACATAAAGGTACTGATTTTCAGTTAGTTTGTGTTAAAATGAAACTTATTTTGTTGCTTTTTTTTAGATCCAATCCATTCTTAAAGAATAATATTACTTTGCTGTTTTTTATAAATTTATCGGGTTGTAACAATAAGTTTTTTTTTTTTAAAGCGAAGGGAAGGATTTTTTTTGGAGACTTGTATTTTGATCTGTTTTAAATTTTGCGATATATTTTAGATTTTTAACATAAAAAAACTATATTTGTTTATCAAATATTAGATAATGATAAACAATATCAAAAACGTTTTTAGTATAAAAGATCTCGAAAATCTTTCCGGTATTAAAGCCCATACGATTCGTATTTGGGAAAAAAGATATAATGTTTTGCAGCCTATGCGCACAGACACTAATATTCGTTTGTACGATTTGGCTAGTTTGCAAAAATTACTGAATATAACTTTATTACATGAGTATGGTTATAAAATTTCAAAAATTGCTACTTATTCAGATGATAGAATTCCTGCTTTGGTTAGGGAAATAATTTCTTCCAAAAATGCTAAAAATCATGCTATTAGTGATTTTAAATTGGCAATGATGAATTTTGATCAAGATTTGTTTTTTGCCACTTATAATTGGTTGGTTGCGCATAAATCTTTCAAAGAAGTTTTTTATGAGGTCTTTATTCCATTAATGCAAGAAATGGGATTGTTGTGGCAAACAGGAACTATAAGTCCTGCTCATGAGCATTTTATGAGTTATTTGATTAAACAAAAATTATTGGTCAACATCGAAAAACTACAAGTTTTAAAGCAGGTTAAAACCGATAAAGTTTTTGTTCTCTCATTACCACAAAATGAAATTCATGAATTGGGATTGATGTTTCTTCATTATGAAATTTTACTCAAAGGCTATAAGGGGGTATATCTTGGCGAAAGCATGCCTACAGAGAGTTTAAAAGAGCTTAAAGATTATTTTAGTCCAATAGTTTACATTAGCTATTGCACTGTTCAGCCAACTCGAGATACTATTGATGCTTATGTTACTGAAATGAAAGAGGCATTAATTGATGAAACTACCCAACTCTGGTATTTGGGGTATATGGCAGCTTCGATTGATGTGAGTTACCTTGCTCAAAATGTTAGGGTTTTTAATTCTATTTCAGAATTAGTAGAAAATATTTAGTTTTGTTTAAACATTTTGTATATTTGCTAAACAAATGAAGAAAAAAATTACAATAATAGGTTCTGGTTTTTCCGCCTTATCTGCAGCTTGCTATTTGGCAAAAAGCGGACATGAAGTCGCAGTTTTTGAAAAAAATGAAACCATTGGTGGGCGAGCAAGACAATTAAAAAAACAAGGGTTTACCTTTGATATGGGGCCAAGCTGGTATTGGATGCCCGATGTTTTTGATCGTTTTTTTGCCGACTTTGGAAAAAAAACAACTGACTTTTACGAACTCATAAAACTATCTCCAGCCTACAGGGTTTATTTTGGGATTAATGAGTTTATCGCTATTGCAGATAATCTGGCCGAAATTGAAGCTACTTTCGAAACGATTGAAAAGGGGAGTGGGCAAATTTTGCACGACTTTATGATGGAGGCACAAAGTAATTATAATATTGCCATCAAAGAGTTAGTCTATCGTCCGGGAGTTTCTCCATTAGAATTAGTTACAATGGAAACCGCCCAAAAAATAGGACAGTTTTTTAGCAACATAAGCCGCGATGTCCGTAAGAAGTTCAAGAATGAAAAACTAATTCAAATTTTAGAATTTCCCGTTTTATTTCTTGGTGCAAAACCATCAGATACGCCTTCTTTCTACAGCTTTATGAATTATGCCGACTTTGGTCTTGGGACTTGGCATCCTAAAACAGGGATGTTTGATGTCGTTAAGGCAATGGTTAGCCTAGCGGTTGAGCTGGGTGTTCATTTTCACACCAAAATGAATATCGAAAAGATTATTGTCGAAAATAAAACGGCCAAGGCAATTGTGGTTAATGGGCAACGAATTGATGCGGATTTAGTTTTAAGCGGAGCTGATTATCATCATACCGAAACCTTATTGGATAAAGAGCATAGAGTTTATTCTGAAAAATATTGGGAAAGTCGTGTTTTTGCACCCTCGTCCTTATTGTTCTATGTTGGTTTTGATAAAAAGATTCAAAATATTTCACATCATGCCTTGTTTTTTGATGTCGATTTTAATCAACATGCCGCCGATATTTATGATAAGCCACAATGGCCAAAGGAACCTTTGTTTTACGCTAATTTTCCTTCGCTGACAGATAAAACAGCTGCGCCAGAGGGAATGGAATCGGGGTTTTTCTTAATCCCGTTAGCGCCTGGAATTGAGGATTCACAGGAACTGAGAGAGGAATATTTTGATAAAATCATCGATCGTTTTGAGAGTTTAACACAACAAAGTATTAAAAATAACATTATTTTTAAAGAATCCTTTTGTAAAAATGATTTTGTTTCTCAATACAATTCGTATAAAGGAAACGCTTACGGAATGGCAAATACCTTGCTACAAACCGCTTTTTTAAGGCCAAAGTTGAAAAGTAAGAAAGTGAAAAATCTCTATTTTACAGGACAGTTAACTGTTCCCGGACCTGGAGTTCCACCAGCATTAATTTCTGGAAAATTAGTGTCAGAATTGATAGATAAAGCAATTTAAAGAACCATAATTATGAAACAATTATTTGATGATGTCTCTTTCAAATGCAGTAAGCTAGTTACAAAAAACTATAGTACTTCATTTTCATTGGCGGTATATATGCTGTCTCCTAGTATCAGAGATGCCATTTACAGCATTTATGGTTTTGTGCGTTTTGCTGATGAAATTGTAGATTCTTTTCATGGTTTTGATAAAGAAAATTTAATTAATGATTTCGAAAAGGAATATTATAAAGCCTATGAATTGGGAATCAGTTTAAATCCTATTTTGAACTCCTTTCAGCATACCGTCAAAGAATATAATATTACTGATGATTTGATTCAGGCTTTTTTGAAAAGCATGAAATTAGATTTAATTAAGTCAGATTATCAAACTCAAAGTGAATACGAAGACTATATTTACGGTTCTGCCGATGTAGTGGGTTTGATGTGTCTCAAAGTTTTTGTCAAAGGAAATACCAAGCGTTATGAACAGTTAAAAGCCGAAGCCATGCGATTGGGTTCTGCTTTTCAAAAAGTAAATTTCCTGCGAGATTTAAAAGATGATAATTTGGTTTTAAACCGTAATTATTTTCCTGGGGTAGATCTAAAATCTTTTGATGAAAAAGCCAAGACGGCTATTATCAAAGAAATTGATGAAGATTTTAAAGTGGCCTATCAAGGCATTGTAAAATTGCCAATTGAAGCTAAATTTGGAGTTTACACGGCCTTTGTATATTATAAAAAATTACTTAAAAAACTGGAAAACACACCCTATTACGAAATTGGTAATGCCAGAATCCGAGTATCTAATTATACTAAAGCCGGACTTTTAGCGCAATCATTTGTCACTTATAAATTAAAACTAGTTTAACAATTAGTACTTTTAAACAAAAAAAAATAATGATCTCTTTTTTAATTTTTATAAGCGTTTTTCTCTTCATGGAATGTGTCACTTGGCTCACTCATAAGTACATTATGCATGGCTTGATGTGGTATTTTCATGAAGACCATCACCAGCCAAAATACGCCCATCCTTTTGAACGCAATGATATTTTCTTTGTAATTTTTGCTATCCCAAGCATCGTGCTTTTTTATTACGGCGTCGAAGGCGGAATCAATTATTTGTTCTTCATCGGACTTGGGATCACCGCTTATGGTCTTTGCTATTTTATGATTCATGATGTTTTAATCCATCAACGTTTCAAGTGGTTTAAAAACACTAAGAATAAGTACCTCATTGGTTTGCGTAAAGCCCACAAAGTACACCATAAACACCTAGGAAAAGAGGACGGAGAATGCTTTGGAATGTTATTTGTCCCTTTCAAATATTATAAAATGTAATATTATTTGGGAGTGACCCTCAAAAAAGCGGGTCGGGTTTTACGGCTTTATCTCTTCGCTTCGCTGCGAGGATACCGCCTGCAATGCCTCACGCAATCCTATTTATACTTCAAGAATAGCATATAAAACACGACTGCCATGAAACTCTATAAAAAAGAATCCGTTCAATACGTCAATGCAAGCATAGAAGAATGTTGGGCTTTTTTTTCCAGTCCAAGAAACCTTCAAAAAATTACGCCCGAAACCATGGGTTTTCAGATCACTGATTTTGATGGCAAGAACATGTATGCCGGCCAAATCATTCAATACAAAGTTTCACCACTTTTAGGAATCAAATTGCCATGGGTTACCGAAATTACGAAGGTAAAAGACAAGAGCTATTTCATAGACGAACAACGTTTTGGCCCTTATGCATTTTGGCACCACAAGCATTTTTTTGAAGCTACAGCAAATGGGGTAAAAATGACTGATGTAGTGCATTATGGATTGCCATTAGGAATCTTAGGACGCATCATGAACACGCTTTTAGTGAAAGGAAAATTAACAGAGATTTTTGCCCATAGAGAAAAAATGGTGAACCAACTCTTTAATTCAAAATAATGGACAAGCAAGCGGTAGCTTTTTTTTGGTTTCGTCGGGATTTGCGTTTAGAAGATAATGTAGGTTTATTTCAGGCTTTACAATCTCCTTATCCTGTAATTCCATTGTTCATCTTTGATGATACCATTCTGGATAGTTTACCAAAAAATGATGCACGAGTTGGTTTTATTCACGAATCATTGTCAAAAATCAATAACCAGCTTAAAGAACTAGGAAGTTCACTTTTGATAAAAAAGGGAATAAAAGCCGCTGTTTGGCAATCATTGATTCAGGAATATAATATCAAAGAAGTTTTTTTCAATAAAGACTATGAGCCTTATGCCATAAAGCGAGATCTCGCAATTTGTGATTTATTGGAGGCAAATAACACGGTTACAAATTGCTATAAAGACCAAGTGATTTTTGAAGAAAAAGAAATCACCAAAACCGATGGTTTGCCATATACCGTCTATACGCCTTATAAAAATAAATGGTTAGAAAAATATAGGATCAACGCTCCAATAACGGAATTTGATTGTTCTGTTTACTTTTCTAATTTTTATAAAAGTAATTTTGATTTCCCTACTTTGGAACAAATAGGTTTTACAGCAAGTCCCATAAAAGTAAAACCTCACAATCTCACTCAAATAAGTAATTATCAGGAAACCCGTGATTTTCCGGCTTTGGATACGACTTCCTATTTATCTCCTCATTTGCGTTTTGGAACGGTCAGCATTCGTAAATTAGTGAATTGGGCAGCTCGAAAAAACGATGTTTTCTTGAGTGAACTCATTTGGCGAGAATTTTTTATGCAAATCCTTTATAGTTTTCCAAAAGTGATCGATCATAATTTCAAATCGGCTTATGATGGAATTCAATGGCGCAATAATGAAGCTGATTTTAAGCGCTGGTGTACCGGAACAACAGGTTATCCTATGGTTGATGCTGGTATGCGTCAACTCAATGAAACGGGTTATATGCACAACCGTGTGCGTATGGTCGTAGCGAGTTTTTTGTGTAAGCATTTATTGATTCAATGGCAGTGGGGCGAAGCCTATTTTGCCGAAAAATTATTGGATTATGATTTGTCTGCCAATGTAGGAAACTGGCAATGGGCTGCAGGAACGGGTTGTGATGCTGCACCTTATTTCCGGGTTTTCAATCCCGAAATTCAATTGAAAAAATTTGATGAAAAGGGGATTTACATCCGCAAATGGATTCCTGAATTCGATTTAGGTTATGGACAGCCTATGGTCGATCATGCGATGGCGAGGGATAGGGCAATTGCAACCTATAAGGCTGGAATTTTAAAATAAAACTAGGATAGACTTATTTTATCAATTTATTCAGCATGCCATTAAATATAAATCCATGAAAGGGCAGAACGGAATACCAGTATAGTTTTCCCCAAATACCTCGAGGTCTAAACGTAGCTGATTGATAGAGGGTGTTTCCAATAATTTTAAACTCTAACCAAGCTTCTCCTGGCAGTTTCATTTCGGCAAAGAGAATCAATTTTCCTTCTTCTTTATTGGCATACAAAACCCTCCAAAAATCGAGTGCATCACCCGCATGAATATCGTGTTTGTTGGTACGTCCTCTTCTGGAGCCCACACCACCATACAATTTGTCAATAAAACCACGCAAGCTCCACAACCAATCTCCGTAATACCAGCCAGTTTCCCCACCAATGGACCAGATTTGGTGAATGGTATATTCTCGGTTTATGATTTCCATTTTGCGTCGGTCAATGAAGCAGCCTTTTTTTGGGACCTGTAAATATTCGGAGATATTACTTTTAAAACGACCACTGATCAGGGAATCTTTCCAACTCGAAGCTACTTTGTCTTCATCTACTTTTATTAGTGCTTTCGAAATTGCCTGTTCATAAGACATGGGGTGTAGCTCTAATAGTTCATTGATTTTAGTATCCCTACACACCACTTCAACCTTCATGCTGCTCACTAAGGCAGTGGCTAACTTATAAGATGTTGAGGTGACAAAATAAAGCCAATAGGAGGAGAGTTTAGGTGTCATCACGGGAACGGTAAAAATCCAACGGCGTAGTTTTTTTGCTTTGGCGAAAGCCAATAACATTTCTTTGTAAGTCAAAATATCCGGGCCGCCAATATCAAAACTCTGATTGTAGGTGATAGGATTTAAAAGTGATTTAGATAAAAAATCGAGTACGTCATTGATGGCAATAGGTTGGCATTTAGTGTTGAGCCATTTTGGGGTGATCATTATAGGAAGTTTGTTGACTAAATCCCGAATAATTTCAAAAGAGGCACTACCAGAACCCACGATAATTCCCGCTCGTAAAGTGGTTAGCGCAAAAGTTCTCGAGTTGAGAATGTTTTCTACATTTTTTCGGGAGGATAGGTGTTTTGAAAGTGATTTGTCATTCACAATTCCGCTCAAGTAAATCACGTGTTGAGCTGTGGTAGTATTAACTTTTGAAACAAAATTCTCTGCTGAAATTTGTTCCAATTCATCAAAATTATCAGAGGAACTCGACATCGAATGAATGAGGTAATAGGCTGCGTCAATATCCTCTGGGATAGCTTGAAGTGTTTCTTTTTTTAGAAAATCAACCTCAATAACTTCGATTTTCTCTTTGAATTCAACCGGAATATAAAACCTGTTTTTATCTCTTACGCAACAAACTATATCGTGACCCTGATGGACCAAAATGGGTAAAAGTCGCTTCCCGATATAACCTGTTGCGCCTGTTAAGAGAATTTTCATGGTTTTTTATTTAAATTTAGCTTAATTTATTCGAAATCAGACTAATAAATTCTTTTCGGGTTTTGTTTTTTTCAAAAGCGCCCGTAAAAGAGGAAGTAGTGGTAAACGAATTTTGTTTTTGAATCCCACGCATTTGCATGCACATATGTTGGGCCTCTATAACCACGGCAACGCCTAGCGGTTCTAATGCTTCTTGGATACAATTTTTAATTTGGTCCGTCAATCGTTCTTGAACCTGCATTCTTCGGGCGTATGCATCTACGATTCTTGGAATTTTACTCAATCCAACAATTTTTCCGTTAGGAATGTAAGCTACGTGTGCTTTGCCAAAAAAAGGCAACATATGATGTTCGCACATCGAGTAAACTTCAATGTCTTTTACTACAATCATTTGGCTGTGGTTTTCGGTAAACAAGGCCGATTTCAAAATCTCTAAAGGATCTAAATCATAGCCATGAGTTAAGAATTGCATGGCTTTGGCAACTCTTTCAGGTGTTTTTTCAAGACCTTCCCTGTTGGGATCTTCGCCTAAGTTTTCAATTATATTTCTGTAATTAGTGGCAAGTATGTCCGTTGTTTCGGTGTCGTATTGCTCTGTTTTTTCGTAATTTTTGGCTTTATTTAATATCATTTTTTTGTTTTTTATAAAGATTAGATTTTAAAAGTCACTATACCATAATCCATTTCGAATATTTGGCCTGAGATTGATTTTGCTTTTTCAGAAATTAAAAAATCGGCCATATTAGCCACTTCGTTTGGAGTGAGATAGCCTTTCATGGGATGGCGTTCTATCATGTTTTCTTTCATTCGATCATTGCGTAATATACCTGCCGAAAGTGATGTTTCAGTAATTGTAGGAGCAATAGCATTAATTCGTATTGTTGATGCTAATTCAGCTCCAAGTGATTTTACCAGTCCTTCTATACCCGCTTTTGCCGTGGCAATACTGGCATGAAAAGGCATTCCTAATTTGGCCGCCACCGTACTAAAAAGCAATATCGATGGATTTGTTCCTTTTTTTAAAACAGGTAAATACTGCTGAATGACCTTCACGGCGCCAATAACATTAATCTCAAAATCATTTCTGAAATCATCAATGCTTAAACTCCCAATTGGTTTCAAATTAATGGAACCCGGACAGTAAATTAGAGTATCAATATTTTCTATTTCCGGAAGCATGTCTTTCATTACATCTAAGGAATAATGCTTCAGATTGGGATGTGAAATTTCTGTAGCATTTCTGCTGATATTATAGATGTAATTGTTTTCTAATTGCTGTAACAAAATCGCATTTCCAATTCCCTTGCTGCCGCCTATGATGAGTATGTTTTTCATTTAAAATAAGTTTTTGAATCTATCTTTTAGAAATTTTATTATTACTGATGTTTCTTTGACTGTTGCATTTAAAACGTCCTTTCTCAAAATCGCGTAATTTTTCATGTTTTGTTTTTCGACCTTGCACGCGTTCGCGCCACATTTTAAAGCTCGAAGCTTTCATCTCGGTACGCATCAGGTCAATCACTTCTTGTTCTTTTAGTCCAAATTGTAGCTGAATTGCCTCAAAAGTAGTTCGGTCTTCCCAAGCCATTTCGATGATGCGGTCTTTGTCTAAATCGGTGAGTTCTTTTTTTATCGTCACGTTATTTTATTTAAAAATTGAAATTCATATTTTTTTGAAATTGATATTGAATCTTTATTCGCTGTCGCCAATATCGGCCATGGTGTGTAATTTCAGGATGCGGGAACTTTCTTCTTTTACCAGTGGATTTTTTTTCATTTTCCACAAAAAATCATTGGCAAATTTTCTTGTTCGTTCCAAATTGACAATAGGTTTTGGATAATGAATGCCTATTTCAAAATCGTTGAATTTTTGGTCTAAATAGGTCATTTTGTAGGGTTCGTGTACAAATGCAATAGGCAGTTGACATAATTCAGGAACCCATTTTTTAATAAATTCTCCATTAGGATCGTGCTCATGGCTGTTTTTTATCGGGTTGTAAATGCGTAGCATATTTATTCCGGTTTCGCCAGCCTGCATTTGCAATTGCGGAAAATGAATTCCGGGTTCAAAATCCAGAAACATTTGGGATAAATGTTGCGTGGCTTCCTGCCAGGGCTGCCATAAATTGTGCGTAAAAAATGAGACCAACATAGCGCGCATTCTAAAGTTCAAATAACCAGTTTCATTAAGGCAACGCATGCAGGCATCGATTAATGGGAATCCTGTTTGTCCCTTTTTCCAGGCTTCAATATAAGTCGGGTTAATTTTCTTTCTTAACGAATGAAAACCTTTATTGATACTTTCAAATTCCATGATTTCTTCCATTTCAAATTTTTGAATGAAATGGGCCTGCCAGGTGAGTCGGGATACAAAAGAATCGATTTGTTTTTTATGGCTGCAAGTGGGTCTAAACGTAGCCGCTTTTTGTAAAACCTGTCTTGAAGACAGATTTCCCCAGGCGATATAAGGCGATAATCTGCTGCAACTTCTTCGGGCTAATACAGGACTTGAAATATGCGAACTGTAATTGTGATAGCGTTCGTCAAGAAAGTTTTCCAAATATTTATGTCCCATCGTGCTGCCTCCTTTTTGAAAAACAGCATCCGGAATAGTCTCTAAAGAGGTTTTTTCTATTATTTTTTCGAGTTCTACAATTGCTGCTGAAGGAAGAAAATTTTCAGCTTTAGCATCAAAAATAAATTGGGGTTCGTTCATGTATTTTTCCCATTTAGAAACCCAATCTGTTCTGTTTTTTAAACCTCTAAAAATACCGTTATTAATGTTTTCAACCCAATTGATTTGGTTGTTTTTACAAAATCGTTTGAAGGTTTTATCTCTTTCATAAGTAATTTTTAAACCGGTTTCCTGATGTGAAAAAACACTATCTATTTTATAAATTTCCTGAAGTGTGTTGAATATATGAGCAACTTCTGAAGATATTGTTAAAACATGAGTATTTGATTTTTTAAGTTGTTTGTTGAGGTCAAAAAGAGATTGTTTGATAAAATTCCAGTGTCTCTGGCTATAATGCGGATCATTTTCCAGAGATTTTTCAAACACATATAACAACAGTGTAGGTTTTCTTGACTGTGTTGCATTAAAAATCGCTTCGTTATCTTGTAAACGAAGGTCTCTTTTAAACCAAACCACATTTATTTGTTTCTTTTGCATTTTTCACTACAATATTTGACTTCATTCCAAACTTTTTCCCATTTTTTCCGCCAATTGAAAGGTCGCTTGCAAACCAAGCATATTTTTGACGGAAGATGTTCTTTCTTCACTAGTTGTATTTTTTAAAAGCGTTTACCACAATTTTTGCTTTCAAATCAAACATTAGATTGTACAAACCAAAAAAGGTACGATTCATATAAATAAAATGCTTTGAACCACGATTGCCATTCATTTTTTTAAGATTGGTATCATTTGCAAAGCGTTCTCCAAGCTGTGCAATACTTTCAAAAAAGACTTCATCCGAAAAATCAAAAGTTTCTGTTTGAAACGGTTTGGTAAACAGCGATAATAGATCATAGAACATTTGCGTGAAATAGGCAATTTCTTCTTTGCTGTCGTCAGTTCTGAGGATTTCCAATTCGAATAATTTTTTTCTAAAAAGAGCTTCATCATCAATCACTTCCTTATTGATTAATTCAAAATAAGGAATGTAGAAATCATTAGGAATTGTTTTCATGCAGCCAAAATCAAGGGCAACCAATTCGTTTTTGTCATTAATTAAAAAATTTCCGGGATGCGGGTCAGCATGTACTTTTTTCAAAATATGAATTTGGTACATATAAAAATCCCATAAAGCCTGACCTATTTTATTGGCGATTTTTGGGTCTGAATTTTTGAATTCTGATAGATGAACGCCAGACATCCAATCCATCGTAATGATTTTCTCTGAAGAATATGCAGGATAATATTCCGGAAAAACCAGATTGTCAATTTTTTTGCAAGCAGCAACAACTTCTTGGCTTTGCTGAAGTTCCAATAAATAATTGGTTTCCTCAATCAATTTGTCTTCTACTTCCTTAAAATATTTATCGGAATCTTTTCCCTGAAGGTTAAACATTCTAATGGCTATGGGTTTTACCAAAGCCAGATCAGACGAAATACTGTTGGCAACACCTGGATATTGGATTTTTACAGCCAGTTTTTTACCGTTTTTGGTGGCCAAATGAACCTGACCAATACTCGCGGCATTAACCGAATCGGCATTAAATTCATCAAAAATTTCATAGGGTGTTTTGCCAAAATTAGATTTGAAAGTTTTTAATACCAAGGGTGCCGAAAGTGGCGGGACAGAAAATTGAGATAGAGAGAACTTTTCTACATAGGCCTGAGGCAAGAAATTCTTGTCCATACTCAACATCTGAGCTACTTTTAAGGCGCTTCCCTTCAAACTTTTCAAGCCATCATAAATGTCTTCGGCATTATTTTCGTTCAATTTATCTCGGGTCAAGTCTGAATTGACTATTTTTTCCCCGTAATATTTAAGATAGTTTACGCCTACTTTAGCGCCCGTCTGAACCAGTTTTGTTGCTCTTTCAATTTTTGAAGTTGGAATATAGTCTATTGTTTTCATTATTTATTTTGTATTTTTTCTTTAAAAATAAACTTCCCAAAATCGATTAAGCTATTAATTGGTGCCACGTTCATCAATTCGAAACTTAGCTTCACAGATTTTTCAATATAAATATCTGTTTTTTCAAAATTGGCAGAGCCGTCTTCCAACCAAAATTTTAATGTAAATAGAAATTGAATCCAAGCACTTTCTTGTATCGCTTTTTCTTGAAAATCTTGAATTTTTTCTTGTTGAATACGTACTTCATCAGTCGTGATTTCGCCAATGAATTTTTTGAAATGATTTCTTAAACCTGAAAGTTGGAGTAAATTTTTTAACTGATTTTTATCTTCTTTGAGACTCATGCTAACATAGCTGCGATTAGCCGCGAGTAATTCGAAAAAAGTAAAGTAAAAACTCAGCAACTTACTTTTCATGTCATAAGAGTCATAATTAGTGTCTTTGTTTAGTAATTCAACGGTTTTTTCAAAAAAAAGATTGTAGATTTCCTTTTCTATACTTTCCAGGTTTCCAAAGAAAGTGTAGAACTCAGCTTCTGTGAATTCATTAATTTTTGAAAATTGATATACTGATTTAGGCTTCTCGCCTTGCTCTAAAGTATAATTCATATACATGGATACAATAGAGTCTTTAGTTATTTTAGATTTTTTAGTTGCCATTTTTTCTTTTTTTAATACCGCATAAAGATAATAAATGTTTAACAAAATGATGTTAAAGTTAAACAAAAATATATTCGTATCTTTGATAGACTTTAAGAATGATAAATTAGAATAGCGATGAAGAAAAATGTATTGTTGACAGGAGGAACTGGATTTGTAGGGAAATATTTGACTCAATTGTTGATTGACCAAGGTTTTTCGGTTTCTATTCTCAGCAGAAGTAAAAGGACAAATACCGAAGATGTGTTTTATTATACTTGGGATGTTCAAAAACAAACCATTGAAAAAGAAGCCGTACTCCAAGCAGATTATGTCATTCATTTGGCTGGAGCTAATATTGCTGAAAAAAAATGGACCAAGGCCCGCAAAGAGGAAATACTATCCAGTAGGGAGCTTTCGGCCCAATTAATTCATAGTGTTTTAAAAAAATACGATAAGAAATTAGACGCTTTTGTTTCCGCATCGGCAATCGGGATTTATGGAGCGTTCAATGGTGAGGAGGTTTGTACGGAGGAGACGGAAGCTGCCAATGATTTTTTAGGACTTACTTGTCAAAAATGGGAAGCTTCTGCCGATCGTATCGGTGAGTTGGGCATACGCACGGTAAAAGTTCGTACTGGTTTGGTTTTGGGGAAAAATGATGGATTCCTGAATAAATTAACGCCAATTTTTAAGTTAAAATTGGGCTCAGCATTGGGTTCCGGAAAGCAATACATGCCTTGGATTTCCGTAAATGATTTGTGTAGGATCTATCTTGAAGCCGTTAAAAATCCTCAAATGCAAGGTGCTTATAATGCAGCCATTGATGATAATACAACCAACGCCAGTTTTTCTAAAACTTTGGCAAAAGTGTATGGATACAAGATTTGGCTGCCTCATGTACCTGCTTTTTTGATCAAAATGGTTTTGGGAGAGATGGCTTTGTTGGTTTTAACCGGCAGGAGGGTTTCTTCGGATAAAATTAAACAATTGGGATTTCACTTTCGAAATGAAAATTTAGAGGAGACAGTCCGAGTTTGTTTGGATAAATAATTCTTAATGAAAAACAGTTTTGACACTAACATTGACGTTTTTAGCTATTTTACTTCTCACGATAGTGGGAACTTGAATATTGAAATCGTCAGTGTTTAAAGTAAAATTAGAAATGAGTTCCATGCCTTCGGCAATCTTTTGGATTTGGGCAATAACATTTATTTTTTTGGATTTTCCACGGATAATTATTTCTCCTTTGATCAGGTATTCCCCTTTTTTTTCGTCTAAGTTTTTAATGTCAAATTTTTCAATAATTCCTTTAAATATGGCCTTTGGGTATTTTTTGCTATCCATATAATTTTTATTGAAATGTTCCTCCATCAAGCTTCTTTCAAAACGGAACTGGTTTATCATTGCCACAAAAACAATAGTGTTTTTTTTTGTATTCAAAACAGAATTTACCATTTCGTTTTTAGCTTCTACAGCTTCAAAAAAAGGCACAGACGCTTCAAAAACAATACTGCTGTTTTTGGCATTCAATTTTTCTTGTGCACCAATTGAATTGGCAACAAGTAACAGTAATAGAAGTAAAGTTGTTTTCATTTTGATGGCTTGTGTGCTGTTTCTTAAAGTTACGAAAAATAATCCAAAATGGTTTCGAAAGCAGCATATAAAACATAAAAAAAAGAACCTGAAAAACGGATTTTTAGGCTCTTTTTATAAAGGTTATAGGTTTAATCTAATTGGATTAGAACATTGTGTTTTTCTAAACGGATGATGGTTTCCTCAGGACAGAAATTAAAGGCCTCTTTATTGCGTTTTTTTTCCTTTTTTAAGGCAATTTGGTTCAGGCAATTTTCGAAGCGTCGTACTTCTTCTAAATTGGAAAGAATAAGACCTGGAACCATTGCATTTGCTCCATCTTTGTCTTTTGAAACCATCGTAAAATAAGAAGAATTACAATGTTTGACTAGTCCTGTTTGGATGTTTTCTGATTCTACACGAATGCCCACAATCATCGAACTTTTACCTACATAATTCACGCTGGCTTTCATGGTTACTAATTCGCCCACTTCTACAGGATTCAAGAAATCTACGGTATCCACTGAGGCAGTCACGCAATAATTTCCCGAAAATTTAGAGGCGCAGGCAAAAGCAATCTGATCCAGTAAGGAAAGAATGTATCCACCATGAATTTTACCGCTAAAATTAGCGTGAGAGGGCAACATTAATTCCGAAATACTGATATTAGAGGAAGCTACTTTTTTGTAGGTCGGTTTCATAGCGTTTAATTTAATAATTGGTTTTCGTCTTTTTCAGCTCGGTTTATAATGCTTTCGGGAAGCGATTTCTTAGCCTTAGCGCCCATTTTTTTCAATTTTTCAACGCTGGTAATCAGGTTTCCTTTTCCTTCAACCAGCTTGTTCATGGCGCCGCTATATTCGGCTTTGCTTTCGTCGATTTTCTTACCAATTTTGATTAAATCAGCAACGAAACCTTCAAATTTATCATACAAAGCACCTGCTTGTCTGGCAATTTCAAAGGCATTTTCCTGTTGCTTTTGGTTAGTCCACATGCTATCTATGGTTCGCAAAGTGGCCAAAAGGGTCGAAGGCGTAACGATTACGATGTTTTTCTCGAATGCTTTGTTGTATAAAGTCGTGTCCTCGTTGAGCGCCATGGCAAATGCCGGTTCCATTGGGATGAAAAGCAACACAAAATCCGGGCTTTCTATTTGGTACAAATCCTGATAGTTTTTGTCTCCCAGTTGTTCCACATGACGCTTGATAGAGCTCACATGTTCTTTTAAGAAGTTGTTCTTTAGATTATCATCTTCTTCATTGATGTATTTTTCGTAAGCGGTCAAAGACACTTTTGAATCGACAACCATCTTTTTGCCATCAGGCAGGTTAATTACAACATCCGGGAACACGCGCTGTCCCTCGCTATTGGTGTGGGATTGCTGTACATAATATTCACGGTCTTTTTCCAGTCCCGATTTTTCCAGCACGCGTTCTAGTACCAGTTCGCCCCAGTTTCCCTGCATTTTGCTGTCGCCTTTCAAGGCTTTGGTCAGGTTGATGGTTTCCTTGCTCATTTGGATGTTCATTTCGCGTAAGCCTAAAATCTGTTGGCGTAAAGCCGCATGATAATCGATACTTTCTTTGTGGGTATCTTCGACTTTTTTTTCGAATAATTGAATTTTATCTTGCAAAGGAGACAGGATGTTTTTCATGTTTTCCTTGTTCTGCTCGGTGAATTTATTGGACTTTTCGTCTAATATTTTATTAGCCAAGTTTTCGAATTCTTTGGTGAATTTCTCCTGTAGTTTCTCAACCTCGTCTTTTTGCTCTTTGTTGCGTTCCCAAAGATTTTCGAAATCGACTTCTTTTTTGGAAAGTTGAATCGCCAGACTGTCTTTTTCGTTTCGGATGATTTCTTTCTCAGAATTTATGGTTTCCAATTGTTTTTCGAAAGTCATTTTATCATTCGAAAATTGTTCTTTTAATTGATTGAATTGGGAATTTAAAGCAATCAGTTTCTCTTCGAGACTAATCTTTTCCGATTGAAAACGAGCTGAGAATAAGAGTTTTCCAATAAAGGCACCAAGGGCAAGTGCAATGATAAATACCAATAAAAACGGGAGAATAGTTGACATAAAAGGGTTGTTTTTTATAAAAAGTAAAAGTATAAAAAAGATAGGAGAGTTCGTTAAAATTGATAATAGACAATTTAAAAATGTGCTTTTGCACAAAATTTACTTTTAGACATGGTTCACCATTATTTCATGCTTCATAAACCCTTTGGTTATTTAAGATGGTTGTTTATAATTGGATAAGGCAGAAGAAGCTTATGCGATAGCTGCATCTGCTCAATAATGCACAGGGAGATTGTTTAGGAGTTTTATCTAAGTTGTTTATTTTTAGTGTTTTAGTCGTGTTAATTGTAGTATATTAGTACTATTATAGTGCTATAAGAGTACTATATCTATGCTTTAAATCATTTTAAAAGATTTTGCATAAGTTGGAATTATATTAGTGATTGTATAGCTAAATATTATTTACCTATGGGGAAATTAGAGGGGATTGTTCGTTTTACGGGGAGTTTTGAAGGCTTGTCGTTTTATAAGCTGAGGGGGAAAATTGTTGTTCGGAAGACTGGCGGGTTTAAAGGGGATGCCATAAAAACGCAAGCTAATTATGTACGGACACGAGAGAATGCCTCTCAATTTGGGTATTGCAGCAGGGCGGGAAAGGCATTGCGTATAGCATTGTTTCCTTTTGTTCGAAGAATACGCGAGCCATATATGCACAATTATGTGGTTTCGTTGTTGACACAAATTGTAAATTTTGACACTTTATCCCTTAGAGGGGGTAAAACTTTGACATTAGGTTTGTCCAGCGATGAGGGACGGTCTTTGTTGAATGGGTTTGATTTTAACAAGGAGTTGTCTTTTAAAAAAGTATTTCCCGTTGCTTACACTGTTTCGTTGGCAGAAGGGAAGTTTGTGGTTCCAGTTTTTAAAATGGGATCGCTTTCTTTTCCTGTGGGAGCTACTCATATCGGATTGCAATTTTTGTTGCTTCGTTTTGATTTTGATCTTCTAGACTATCAATTGCAAACGAGCGAGGTTTGTTATTTTGCGAAAGAGGATCGTGAAGCTTCGTGTGAGTTGGTTGCTCCTGCTGTTGGAGGAAATGGTTCTTTATTGGGTTTGGTGTTTGCGTCTTTTTATCAAGATATCAATGGGAAGCACTATGCTTTGGAGGGGTGTGCCTTGAGTGTGGTTGATTTGCAGGTGTAAGTGGTTTTTGGAGATTAATGGAACGAATAATATTATAAATAAAGAATCCGATATTCAAGACTACTTTCGTTTACGATATGGTTATAGGAAGAGGGGTGCAATAAAAAGTCTTTCCGAGGAAAGGCTGTATTCAAATTAAAAATATGGGGTTATTTATCTTTAAGTAATTTTTCTAAGTATTCTATTTTTTCTTTTTCAGCTTTTAAAAGGCGTTCATATAGCTCCAAAATTTTATCTAGAGGATTTATTGAACACAGATAATTATTGTTATTTGAACTACTATCCGTGAACGTATTATTTATAATATTAAACACTGTTTCCTCATTAAATTGTTTGATTCCTTCAGGTGATACATTTAAAACCTCTGATACTTTTTCTAATAAAACATCCTCAATAGTCTCACTCCCTTCAATATTAGAAACAGTTTGTTGACTTACACCAATGGCCATAGCCAAGGCTTCTTGTTTCATTCCGCGAAGTTCCCTGATGCGGCTGATGTTACGTCCTATGTGTTTTGGTTTGCTTGCTGTGTTCATAGTATAAAGATACTTGTTCTGGTTGTACATTTTTGTTGGTAAAAAGCCAATGTATCTTGGTGCAATACCAGTACTATTGGTTTTGTATGACAGGAACTGTGAGGAACTTGTGTCTACTTTAACAAAAGTAACCAATTTTCAAATATGTTTCACGAACCAAAAGCTAAAAATGATGGGAAATACTCTATTGAATCCAGAATTGGCAACTTTGCTAGATAAGATAAAAAGTTTTTTTTTGAAACCGATCTGGTATGGAATAAAAAAGTCCCACCGAAGCAGGACTAAAGATTTTCATCTACGGCATATAGCCTTATTATGATAAGATTAAAGATTAGAAATTTTAATCAGAAACAAATATAGGGAAAACTAAATTATAAACAAAGGTTATTATTGTAGAGTTTTTCTTACTATATTTATATAATTGAAACAAAAGGATTTATTATGGCAAAAATATTAGGATTAGATTTAGGAACAAACTCGATTGGATGGGCTATTGAAGGGATAAACGGTTGTGGTTTGATTAAAGATTAGAAAACACGATATTAGTAGGCTTGTTGTTTGCTGTATATCAGTTGATTAATTGAGAATGTCGTAAAGTAAAATGCTCCTTTTTTGGCTTGATAACCCAATATTGGCGCATTTTTTTGTTTCTAATGTTTGAAAGTATTGATTTTTAGGGATGTTTAAATTATTTAATTTTGATTAAAGAGACAGGTCGCGACCTGTCCGTACGGTTTGTAATCGATAAAAAATCAATTGTTTATGAAAAATAGAAAGCGAAATCGAATGGTTGGATATGATTATTCGCGGAATAATTTGTATTTCGTGACATCATGTGTTAAAAATATGGAATGTTGTTTTGGTGATGTGGTTCCGGTAGGGACAGGTCGCGACCTGTCCGTACATAACCCCGATGAAAATAATCCCGATGAAAATAATCCCGATGAAAATGAATCAGAAATGATTTTGAATGAATATGGAATTATTGCAAATAATCAATTGCAATGGTTGGAAATTCAATATCCTTATATTGAACTCCACTCTTATATAGTCATGCCGAATCATATCCATGCTATAATTGAAATCGATTCGCTAAAGCTAAACTTAATTAGTAAGAACGATACAGATCAATTGAATTCAGAGGACATAAAAATAAAATCCCTTTCCGAAATTATGGGTGCTTATAAAACAACAAGTTCCAAATTAATTCATCAGGCAGATTATGGTACGTTTGCATGGCATCGTTCTTTTCACGATCATATTATCAGAGATGAAAAGGCATATCAAAATATCGTGAATTATATAGCGAATAATCCAAATCGTTGGAACAAAGATAAATTCTATAAAAAAACAGTTTAAAACAGTTCCAGTTGCGTGGGCGCATCCACATTTTCCAGTTTTGCTTTCCCGTATTTCTGATTTTATGACTAACTGGAGATTTTTGGTGGTTATCGAAGATTTATTTTCGACCAAAAGAGTTCTTTTTATCATGATTTATTTCGTTTTGGGGTTTTTAATAAAATGATTTATAGTAATTTACTGATTAAAATTATATATTTTAATCTTTTTGTAAATATTTTCTTTAGATGACTGTGAAGTTTTTTGTAGTTGAAGGATTCTATATTTGTATTTTTGCTTCAAATTTTAAAGAATGCCCCAACGTCATTTCATCCTTCACAAACCCTACGGTTATTTGAGTCAGTTTATTTATGAATTGAAAAGAAAAAAGAAGCTGTTGGGGGAATTGTACGATTTTCCCAAAGGTACGATGGCTATAGGCCGTTTGGACGAAGATTCCGAAGGATTGCTGCTATTGACCACCGATGGAAAAATGAGCGAAATCATTCGTTCTAAAAAAGTGGACAAAGAATATTATGTGCAAGTGGACGGTATTATTACTCAGGAAGCAATAGACCAGATGAAAGCGGGAGTCGAAATAGGTTTCAATGGGACTAAATACCTCACTAAAAGCTGTGAAGCTGCTTTGATTGCTGAAATTCCTAATTTTGGCGCCAGAGGCAAAAAAATACGCGATGAACGTCACGGTCCCACTTCCTGGGCATCGATAACAGTCAATGAAGGTAAGTTTCGTCAAGTGCGAAAAATGACTGCTGCCGTAGGCTTTCCTACCTTACGATTAGTTCGGGTGCGAATTGGTAATGTACATCTGAATGATTTACAAGCTGGAGAAGTAATCGAAGTTGAAGATTTCAATGTCAAAAATAAAGAAATTTAGTCAAGGGTGTCCATCAAAAATCAGCAATCGTTAATCAACAATCATAAATCTTTTTTACATGTTAAACATTGTTTTAGTAGAACCCGAAATACCAAATAATACCGGAAATATTGGCCGATTGTGTGTGGGAACCGAAAGTAGATTACACCTGATTCATCCTTTTGGTTTTGTGATTAATGACAAAAATCTCAAACGTTCCGGGCTCGATTATTGGGTACATCTGGATGTGACTGAATATCAAAATGTAGCGGAATGGACCGCTCAAATTCCTGATAAGTCCAGGGTTTTTCTGATGAGTTCCCATGCGGAGAAATCCTATTTAGACACCGAATTTCAAGATGGAGACTGGTTGGTTTTTGGAAAAGAAAGCAAAGGATTGGGTGAAGAAGTTTTGGCTCAATTTGAGAATCATCTAAAAATTCCAATGTCTAATTTGATTCGAAGTTTTAATATTGCCAATTCCGTAGCTTTTGTTATTGGTGAAGCCAAAAGGCAAATCATGTTGCAGTAAAAAGATGAAATTTAGAATTATAAAAGATTTCTGTTAGATTGAAATTTTATATATTTGAGTAGGCTGTTTGCCATTGCGGTTGACTGCAACTCATTTTAAAATTTCTTTTTTATGATTGATAAGGCTCTTCTCCGAAGTACTATTTTCAGACATTTGGATGGTTTGGTCACTGCGCCTATGGGTTATGCCTTGCATAAAAAAGGAGTTCTGGCTTTTATATTGGATAGGAAAGAGACGACGCTTAACGAACTTAGCAAGCAGTTTAAAGCCAATGAGGGTTATTTAAATGTGGCTTTGCGTGCGTTGTGTTCTCAGGGTTTTCTGAGTTATCAAATCAATAATGTCACCGAGGAAATTAAATTTGGCTTGACCGAAAAAAGCGAAATGGCTTTTTCACTATTTCCTTTGTATCAAGATGTTGTAGACTTATTGCAATTTTCGATGCAATTTCATCCTCGATTATTTGAAGAGGCACCTTTTGAAAAACTGAGTGTCATTTTCGAAAAGTATAAAAAGAATTACGGTATTGTATTTTCGGAGGATCCTTTGGTCAATGAAATACAGCATCAAGTTTTAAAACATATTGAAGGCTCTTTGGTTGGTCCTACGCTGGTACGTCTTGGTATGAGCGGGATGTTTCACAAATATTTCATGGAAATTTCCTTTCGTCCGGAGGAATTTCACAAATCCCCAGACAATTTCAAGAAAATCCTTGACTTCTTGGTTCATCTGAACTGGTTTAGGGAGAAAAAAGGAAATTATCAATTTACCGAAACGGGTTTGTTTTTTGCCAAAAGAGCCTCTGCTTACGGGGTAACGGTTTCTTATTTGCCTACTTTTAGTAAAATGGACGAATTGCTATTTGGCGATCCCAATGTATTGAAAAATGTGGGGGAAGGAGAAGATGAAATTCATGTGGACCGCGAGATGAATGTGTGGGGAAGTGGCGGCGCACACGATACTTATTTTAAAGTGATAGATGAGATTATCATCAAATTATTCAATTTACCGATAGAAGAGCAGCCCAAAGGAATTTTGGATATGGGTTGTGGCAATGGTGCTTTCTTACAACATATTTTTGACGTTATTGACCGACAAACTTTGCGCGGAAAAATGCTCGATGATTATCCGTTGTTTCTTGTGGGTGTTGATTATAATCAGGCAGCCTTGAAAGTAACGCGAGCCAATTTAATAAAAGCGGATATTTGGGCCAAAGTAATTTGGGGAGATATTGGTCGTCCCGATTTATTATCGGATGATTTAAAAGAGAATTATAATATCGATTTGAAGGAATTATTAAACGTTCGGACGTTTCTGGATCATAACCGCATTTGGGAACAACCAAAGCAGATTAACAAGGATAGAATTAGCCAATCTACGGGGGCTTTTGCACACAGGGGTAAGCGAATAAGTAATAAACTAGTGGAAGATAATTTGCTGGAGCATTTCAACAAATGGTCGCCTTATGTTCATAAATTTGGATTGCTGATGATTGAATTGCATACTATCGCCCCTTCTTTAACTGCCGTAAATTTGGGTAAAACTGCCGCAACGGCTTATGATGCAACCCATGGATTTTCGGATCAATACATCGTGGAAATTGAGGTCATGCATAAAATAGCTGCAGAAGCAGGTTTGTTTTCTGATGCTGCTGTTTTTAGAAAATTCCCCGATTCTCCTATTGCTACCGTTAGTGTTAATTTACTGAAAGGACTTTGATTAAATAATCATAAATTTCCCTTTTTCAGAATCAAACGAGATGTGCTCGTCTTTGAAAATAGTGTTGAAACTCCCCTTGGAAATCAAATTACAGGGCTCGTCTTGAATCACGGTTTCCGCTGTCATTAGGATCATATCATCACTCAATTGAATTGCCATATCAATATCATGTGTCGAAAATAAAATGCATTTATTGGTTTCCTTTGTCAATTTTTTCAGCAGTTTGAACAGTGCCACTTTGTGCAATAAATCCAAATGGGTGGTGGGTTCGTCAAGAATGATTAAAGGGGTATCTTGTGCCAAAGCGCGTGCTACCAATACTTTTTGCAGTTGTCCATCACTGATTTCATAATGTTTTTTGGTAGCCAAATGACTGATTTGGGTCAGTTCCAATGCTTCCTTGATTTTGGACGAATCATGATCCGATAATGTCCCAATCCAATTGGTATACGGCTGGCGGCCCAAAGCGACCAATTCGAAAACGGTCAAATTACTGGGCGGTAGTTTTTCGGTTAAAACTATACTCAGGTTTTGAGCCAATTCTAATGGAGTATAGGAGGCTATTTTTTTATCATTCAAAAAAACAGTGCCTTCCAAGGGTTTTTGAATTCCGGTAAGCGTTCGTAATAAAGTCGATTTTCCTATTCCGTTAGCTCCAATTAAAGCAATGAGTTTTCCTTGCTGTAAATTCAAGTTGAGGTTTTGGGCAATAGGTGTCACAGCATTTTTGGTTTTGTAACCTATGCTTAAACTTGAAGTGGTCAGGATGTTTTTATTCATCTTTTTTTTTTTTAACCACATAGATTCATAGTTTTTTTATACTAAAAGAATTAGATAGATGTTTTACTTTTCATATAGGTTTATCTATTTTGAAAAATAATTTTATTTCTATAAATATCTTTATTTGTAATCAAATTCTATAAATCTATGTGGTTTAAAATTTTGGAAGTTTGCTGAAATATTCATTTATTAAAGTAAGCTGTCCTTCTTTAAAAATATTAAAACAATTAAAATTAATTAAAATTCCTTTAGGTGATTTCAATAGTTTCATATAAGTTAATAATTGTGCTTTATGGACAGGATTGATTTCTGAAACTGCTTTTAACTCTACTATCAAACAGTTTTCAATAAATAAATCACATTTGAAATCAATCTTTAGTTCTTTCTCTTTGTAAAGAACTGGAATTTTCATTTCTGTTGTGAAATTAATTTTTTTGGCATTTAATTCTTCAATCAAACAATGATGATAAATATTTTCTAGCAAGCCCCTTCCCATTATTTTATGAACTTCAATTGCAGAACCAATAACTTCATAGGTTAATTCGTCTAAATACTTTTGTGTTATCATTTCTTTTTTAATTAAAAGATTATCCCATCATTTTTCGTTTTCGAACCAATAACCAAATCACTATTGGCGCACCAAGCAACGAAGTTATGGCATTAATGGGTAAGGTGATATCCAATCCTGGCATTTGAGAAACTACATCGCAAACAAGCATGATTGCGGCACCCAGCAACAGAGTGCTCCAGAACAATATAGAATGATTGCTGGTTTGAAACAATAGTTTGGCAATATGCGGAACGGCCAAGCCAATAAAAGCAATTGGGCCTGCATAAGCCGTAATGCTTCCCGCCAAAATGCTGGTAGCCAAAATAATGATGAGTCGCGTTTTTTTGAAATTGATTCCCAAACTTCGGGCATAGTTTTCTCCAAGAAGCAAGGCATTTAAAGGTTTGATACTAAAAAGACTCAAAAGTAAACCTATTAGAACACAGCTTGTTAAAATCGAAATTGACGTCCAAGATAAATTCCCTAAGGTTCCCATGGACCAAAAGGTGAATTTTTGCAATTGTTCGGCTGTGCTAAAGTAAGTTAGCGTTCCCACAATCGCACTGGTAAAACTACCAAACATCAATCCCACAATTAGGATTGCCATAGTATCTCTCAAACGATGCGAAACCAGTAATACAGCCAGTAAAACAATAGAACTTCCCATGGTGGAGGCAAGGACGATTCCGTAGGAAGACAATAAAATAGTACTGATAAATGTGGGCATAAAAGCAGCTCCTAAAATGACAAAAGCCACACCCAAACTTGCTCCAGAACTCAGTCCTAGAACATAAGGTCCCGCAAGCGGATTCCTGAATAAGGTTTGCATCAGCAATCCACTGATAGAAAGTCCCATGCCAACCAAAACCGCTGTAATGGCTTTGGGTAGGCGGTAATTGATGATGATGTATTCCCAAGTGGATTTACTCGCCTGTCCGCCGGTTAAGCTGTTGTAAACTTCCTTGAAAGGGATGGTTATCGAGCCAAAACTTATGTTTACAAAAAACAAGACGACAAGACCTAAGCCGAGTAGGGAAAATAAAAGAATATTGCGTTGTTTGTTGGCCAATTTAGTTTAGTTTTTGTGCAAAGGTAAAAGTATAATTGGGAAGCAGTTCAGGATGGAAGATTTTGATGTAATCTTTTAAAACTAAATCCGGTCGGCTGGGAGCCAATTCATAATAAATGGTTCCGCCGGTTGCTCCTATTTTTCCTTCAAAGGTATATACTTGTTTGGTTTTAAAAGCATCAAATTGATTGTAATGCGGATTTGTCTTTGCCAATTCGGCTACCGTTTTATAAGGGCCAGTGGCAATCCAATAGTTGGCAGTTTTGGCTTTTTCCAATACTTTTTCGAATGACAATCCTAAGCTGCCTGTCCCTTCCGTATCGGACCAAAGGTAATGGGCTTTGGCATCTTTCAAGAATTGGGCAACCCAACTATTGGCTTTAGCGACATACCATTGATCTTGGTACATCGATCCGTATAATACTGTTGCAGCTGGTTTTTTGGTGGCCACTAAATCCAAGGCTTCTTTGTAATTTTTTACAATGCCGTCAAAAAGGGTTTTGGCTTCTTTTTCTTTTGCAAAAAGAGCTCCGTACAGTTTTATCCACTCTGCTTTTCCAAGGGGTGATTGCTCCATCCAATCGGCTTGAATCAATACTTTTAAACCACTTTTTTCAAGGTTGTCAATCATTGGATTATTATTGTCGATGCCAAAAGTGACTATAAGTTCAGGAGTCATTTCGATCAATTGCTCCATGTTTAATTTTTCATTTTGACCTACATTTTTGACGGTACCATTGTCGATTCGTTTTCTGGTTTTTTCGGAAGAAATATAATCAGTATGCGGAAAACCAGTCAATCGGTTTTCAACGCCAAGCATTTCCAAATAAGGAATGATTGTAGTTGAGGTGACCACAATAGATTGTAAGGGAACTTGAATTGAACTGTATTTTTGCAGGCTATCAGGGACAATACTATTTTTTTCTTTTAGAATGTAAGTAAAATCTTTTTCAGCATTGGGCCAAGGAGAAATTACCTTTACCATCGTATAACCGTCGTATTTGTATAGAGCCAGACTGCTTGCATATTCGATCTCATTTTTTGTATTTGAAATTGATTTGCTTTCTGATTTTTCGGTTTTTTTACAGCCGATAAAAGTGACCAGTACAAGGAATAACAGAATTTTATAGGAAGGAATTTTCATGGGCTTAGGTTATGTTTGAGGCAAAGGTAAAAGAAATTACAAAAAAATCTTGTTTATTTTTGAACCTATAAAATTCAACAAATACTATCTTTACGACATGAATCGTATAAAAGTAAAACAGTGTTCAAGCTGCGGTATAGATTTTGGTTGTGGCGATACCACTGAAGGAAGTAAATGTTGGTGCAATGATTTTCCGCCGTTATTTGTTCCCACGACAGCTATTGACTGTCTTTGTCCTGTTTGTTTTAAAAAATCCTGTTCGCAGAAAATTGACGAATATGTAAATACATTGACTCCGGAAACTGCGCTTCATAATAAAGCGACTTTGTTGCCCAAATCGACTCATTTAATCGAAGGAATCGATTACTATTTAGAGAATGGGAATTATGTATTTAAAGCATTTTTTCATTTGAAAAGAGGGAATTGTTGTAAAAATGACTGTAGACATTGCCCTTTTGATTTTAAAAAATAATTATAATGATATATCTAATTACGGGCGGGGAACGCTCGGGTAAAAGCAGTTATGCCGAAAATTTAGCAAAAGAATTATCGGCTAAGCCCATGTATGTTGCAACAGCCAGAAAATGGGATGGTGATTTTCAGGAAAGAATCGATCGTCATCAAAAAGACCGTGACGAACGCTGGACAAACATCGAAAAAGAAAAACACTTAAGTGAAATCGATTTTTCCGGCAAGGTAGCCATCGTTGATTGCGTTACGCTTTGGTTGACTAACTTTTTTATAGATACTAAAAATGATGTTGCTTTGTGTTTAGAACAAGCCAAAGCAGAATTTGACAAAGTAGCAAATCAAGAAAACGCCACTATTATTATTGTGACCAATGAAATAGGCATGGGCGTTCATGCTCAAACTCACATTGGGCGAAAATTCACCGAGTTGCAAGGATGGATGAACCAATATATAGCACAAAGAGCAGAGAAAGTGGTATTAATGGTTTCAGGAATTCCTGTTACCATAAAAGGACAGTAATGAGTTTTAATGTCTAGATTCTGAATATTTCCGAAAAAAAATAAACCAATGCAAACATTAGACGAAATTTTAAAATCCCGTCGCGATACCCGTCATTTTACCAATGATGAAGTTCCTGATGCTGTTATTCAAAAAGCCTTGCAAGCAGGGCATTGGGCACCTTCCGTTGGGTTGACGGATGCCACTAAATATTATCTGATTAAGTCGGACGAAATAAAGAAAGCCGTTAAAAAATTGTTTTTGGACTATGATACTAAAGCAGCAAATCAAACGGATAATGAGCAACAAAAAGCGGATTATACAGCTTTAAAGTTGGAAGCTATTGAAGAAGCTCCGCTTGGTTTGGTAATTTGTTATGATCGTTCGGTTTTGAATAATTTTACTATTGGGACTGTTGGGAGTAATGAAGCGATTAAATTTAGTTCGGTTTGTGCCGCTCAAAACATCTGGTTGTCTTTGACAGAGCAGGGGTATTCTATGGGATGGATTTCTATTTTGAATTATTATCAGTTTAAACAATTATTAGGTTTGCCAGAATATATTGAACCTTTGGGATACTTTTGCGTAGGCAAACCCGCAACAAATTATGATAATCAACCGATGTTGCAACAACTGAATTGGAAACAAAAATCAGAATCTCCTTTTGTTGAGGAAATTGCAATTTTGCATCAAGAAGTTGAAATAAAAAAGGATAAGGAGCTAATTAGTGATTCGTCGATTTCTTTATCCGCAGATTTGCAATACAAAATAGATCATAAAACGAAGCCTATCGGTGCGCTTGGTGTTTTGGAAAAATTAGCCAAACAAATTGGTGAAGTATTTCAAACATTGGAACCAAAAATTAGCCAAGCTCATATTGTTGTTTTTGCAGCAGATCATGGAATCGCTCAACATGGCGTGAGTGCTTATCCGCAGGATGTAACCCGAGAAATGGTTAGTAATTTCCTCGAAGGTGGTGCTGCGATAAATGTGTTTTGTAAGCAAAACAGCATCAATCTTTCTATTGTAGATGCTGGAGTAAATTATGATTTTCCGCCAAATGCTAAGCTAATTTCGGCTAAAATTGATAAAGGTACACAGTCGTTTATTGAAGGTCCGGCGATGAGTAAAATGCAAATGGAGCTTTGTTTTATAAAAGGTGGTGAAATCGTTAAAGCGATTGCCAAAAGCGGGAGCAATTGCATTGGTTTTGGCGAAATGGGAATTGGAAATACGTCTACAGCTTCAGTTTTGATGAGTGTTTTGTGCGGTTTTCCAATCGAAGATTGCATCGGAAGAGGAACCGGAGTAGATGACCAAAAGTTAATTCAAAAACAAATAATACTCAAAAAAGCTATAGATAATTATAGCGGTTCAGCAGATTTAGAAAGTCAGTTGGCTTATTTTGGGGGTTTTGAAATCCTACAAATGGCTGGTGGAATGTTGGAGGCTTATGAAAACAAGATGCTTATTTTAGTTGATGGATTTATTTGTAGTGTGGCTTTTTTGGTTGCCAGTAAAAAGAATCCGTTAATTATTAAAAATACCGTTTTTAGTCATCAGTCAGCCGAGCAGGCCCATAAAAAACTGTTGGATTATCTGGAAGCTTCGGCCATTCTTCAATTGGATTTGCGCTTGGGTGAAGGAACGGGTTGTGCAATTGCTTTTCCTATCATTGAGTCGGCTGTCACCTTCTTGAATGAAATGGCAAGTTTTGAATCTGCTGGGGTGAGCAAGAAGTGATCAGTTGGTAGGTGTCAGTTCAAACGCTTAACAAATAACCCCTAATTTATTAGGTATTTTAAAAAAAAAATGAAAAAAGAAATCCATATATTTTTTACGGCTTTAATGTTTTATACCCGTATTCCATGTCCCAAAAATATTGATCACAATCCCGATTATTTGAATAAAGCGAGTCGGTATTTCCCTGTTATCGGTTGGATTGTGGGTAGCGTAGCTTTTGCTACTTTTTATTTGTTTACTTATTTAGTAGGTCCAGAGATAGCGGTTCTTTTTTCCATGATTGCCTCTGTTTTGGTTACCGGTGCTTTTCATGAAGATGGTTTTGCCGATGTTTGTGATGGTTTTGGAGGCGGTTGGACCAAGGAAAAAATTCTTTTAATCATGAAAGATAGTGCTATTGGTGCTTATGGAGCCATTGGTGTTGTACTGCTTTTGTTACTGAAATATCAATCACTTTCTCAAATTGTTTCTTCAGAAATCCTGAATTTTAATTCGGCAATCTTAATTTTTATATTGTTTGTTTCCGCCCATGCTGTGAGCCGATTGGCTGCGATTTCAATCGTTTTTACCCATGAGTATTCACGTGAAGATGCAACAAGTAAAAGCAAACCTATTGCGCAAAATTATAGTTGGCGAGAAGTGGTTGGTGCCTTGTTTTTTGGATTGTTACCTCTGATGGTATTGGCTTATTTTCAATGGCAATTCCTATTGGTTTTAGTTCCTATTTTCTTGACTCGATTTTTCCTAGCCCGTTATTTCCAGAAATGGATTGACGGTTATACCGGGGATTGTTTGGGTGCCACCCAACAGCTTTGTGAAGTTGTATTTTATCTATCAGTAATTGCCTTATGGAAGTTTATTTAGTACGTCATACCGAAACGGTTTGTGAAAAAGGAATTTGTTATGGACAATCGGATGTTTCGATTTTAGAACCCTATTTAGACTTATTCGAGTCCATTAAAAAGCAAATTCCTCCAGCTGCGATTGTGTATTCCAGTCCGTTATTTCGCTGTACGGAGCTGGCTCATTATCTTTCTTCGTCATCCATAATTACCGATTCTCGTTTGATGGAAATGAATTTTGGCGATTGGGAAATGAAGAAATGGGACGCTATTCCTCCGGATGATTTTGCTCCTTGGATGAATGATTTTGTCAATGTAGCTGTTCCTAATGGCGAATCGTTTGTTGATTTGTACCATCGGGTTGATGATTTTTTAGAAAATGAACTTCAAAACCCACACAATATGCCAATAGTTATCGTTGCTCATGCTGGCGTCATTAGAAGTATTCTATGCAAAATTACGGATCTTCCATTAAAAGATGCTTTTCAGAATCAAGTCAATTTTGGTGCTGTGATAAAAATCGAATTGTAATTTTATTTGTTATTAGTAGTTTTAAATGGTTGATAATAGGTGTTTTATTTAATTTTTTACTTCAAAATCAGTTTAGTTTTGTTTTTCTGCTAATTTTAACTCTATCTTTGCAGCCGAATTGAGGTTGTGTTTTGTTTTTTGCAAATCACATTAAAAGGGAATCAAGTGATTGAAGAATGAAGATTAACGATTTTAGATTTCAGAATTATTCTGTAATCAAAAATTTGCGATCAAAAATCAAAAATCTTGAGCTGTTCCCGCAACTGTAAGCTATCAAGCTTGTTGTTATCTACAAAACCACTGGCACATTTTGTGTTGGGAAGGTAAACAACAAGACGCAAGCCAGGAGACCTGCCTTTTTTCTTAACTAATATCGAACTTTCGGGAGAAAAAGTTCAGAAATTATGACAGCTAAAAAACTACTTTTACTTTCGATCGTGTTATCGTGCCAATTTGTTTTGGCTCAAAATAAAGTTGCAATTCCTTTGAACGAGGTAGTTGTATCAGATAATCAACTTAAAAATTTTTCGAGCTCACAATCGGTTCAAAAATTAAATGATTCCATAATCAGTAAAAATCAATCTTCATTAACCTCTCTTTTAAATTATACTACTGCTATTTATTTTAAAGAAAATGGCTTGGGAATGGTTTCTTCCCCATCGTTTAGAGGGACAACTTCGCAGCAAACAGTGGTGGTTTGGAATGGAATTAATATCAACTCGCAGTTATTGGGTCAAACTGATTTTAATACGGTTTCTACCAGAGGATACAATTCGATTGATGTGAAAGCAGGGGGAGGAAGTGTCGTTTACGGCAGCGGAGCTATAGGCGGAACGATTCATTTGAACAATGATTTAAAATTCACAAACACTTTCAAAAATAACTTTGAAATCTATTACGGAGATTTTAATACGCTGAGCGCCATTTATGGACTCACTGCTGCAACAAATAAGTGGAGTGCAAACGCTAGTTTTTCTAGAAATAGTTCGGATAATGATTTTAAATTCATAGGAAAAGAAGCTAGGAATACTAATGGGCAATATTATAATAACAGTTTTAGTACGGCGCTTGGATACAAAATAAATGCCCAAAATAGTATTAAATTTTATAGTCAAATTTATGATGGCGAACGTCATTTTTCTTTGACCTCTCTTTATGCTACCAAGACAAAATATGAAGATTATAATACCAGAAATTTACTGACATGGACTAGTTATATCGGAAGATCGGTTTCTAACTTTAAACTGGCCTACATTACAGAACATTATAAGTATTTTGAAGACGTAGAAAGTCAAGGATTCACTTCTGGAGGTGTTAAAAGTCTTATTGCAAAATATGATTTTGCTTATCAATTGTCCCCTAAGATGAACTGGAATGCTATTTTGGATTATACTAAAAACAAGGGAGTTGGTTCGGGGATTGGAGCTAATAGCAGAGAAATTGGCGGTTTAAGTATGTTATTCCAACAAAGTCTTAGTCAAGATTGGAATTATGAAATTAGTGCCCGAAAAGAAGTTTCGGATGTCTATAAAAGCCCGGTTGTTTTTTCGGTAGGTTCTACTTATGATTTTTCAGAAATTTATAGGTTGAAATTTAATTTTTCTCGAAATTATAGAATCCCCACTTTTAATGATTTGTATTGGGAAGCTAGCGGAAATCCTGATTTGAAACCAGAAAACTCCTATCAGGTGGAAGTAGGGAATCAGTTTCAGTACAATGATTTTCGATTAACGGCTACTGTTTATGCTTCTAAAATTGATGATATGATTCGTTGGTTGCCAAATAATTCGGGCAACTGGTCTCCTGTCAATACAGACAAGGTCTCTATTTATGGTGCAGAGGCTTTGCTGGGATGGAACAAGAGATGGAACGCTCATTTTTTGGATTTTAATGGGACTTATGCCTACACCGTTTCTTTGGACGAAAAAAATAACAAACAGCTTTTCTATGTTCCTTATCATAAAATAACAGCCTCCAGTTCTTATTCTTACAAGAAATGGAATGCCTATTATCAGTTTATGTTTACTGGTGAAGTTTTTACGACTTCAGATAACAATCCAAAATATATTTTAAGTGATTATAATGTTTCAAATTTTGGAATCGATTATAATTTTAGCAAAAAAGACGTTTGTAAGATCGGTTTTAAAATAGCCAATCTTTGGAATGAAAAATATGAAGCTTTACCCAGTCGTCTAATGCCTGGGCGGAATTTAACTCTTTATTTAAACCTTAATTATTAAACAATGAAATTGAAACATGTTTTTTTAGGAATTTTTGCAAGTGCCTTATTACTTGCTTCTTGTAGCAATGACGATACAGTTGAAAAAGACGTTCCCTTAGGAGCTTATGATAATGGTGTCCTTATTTTGAATGAAGGGAATTTTGGTACGCCAAATGCTTCGGTATCTTATATCTCTAATGATTTAACTGTTTTCATGGAAGACGTTTTTGGAACTGAAAATACAGCGGAAGAATTAGGAGATATAGCCCAATCATTGAGCTTTTCTGAGGACAAAGCATTTATTGTTTTGAATGCCTCTAATATAATAAAGGTAGTAGATAGATATACTTTTAAAAGTTTAGCTACGATAACCGAAAACCTTAAAAACCCTCGTTATAGCGTTGTTTTGGAAGGTAAATTATATGTTACTAATTCAATTTCTAAAGCAGTTACAATCTATGATGCTAAAACATACGCTTACTTAGGAAGTATTGCAATTAATAAGACTTCTGAGAAAATAGTTAGTGCCAATGGTAAATTGTATATTATGAACGGAGCCTATGGAAGTGGAAATACAGTAACGGTAGTTAATCCGCAAAGTAATAATGCCATGAGCGTAATTACTGTGGAGAATGGAATCAATTCAATTGAAGAGAAAAACGGATCTGTATATGTTTTGTGTGGTAATACTGTAAAAAGTAAACTGTTTAAGATTGATACTAAAACAGATACGGCAACTTCAATAGAATCTACTACGTTGACTAAAGCTTTGAACATGGATATTGATGGGGATAAAATATATTATACCAAAGGAACTGGTGTATATGCTATGGCTTTGAATGCAACAACTTTCAGTGAAACGCCCTTGTTTTCAGTTACTGACAATAGCTGGTCTACTTTTTATGGTTTTGGTGTGATTGATGGTAAAGTGTATTCAGGTGATGCAAATGGATTTACAGGAGCGGGTATTGTTAAGGTTTTAAGCACAACGGGAACCGAATTGAAAACAGTAGCAGTTGGTATGGGGCCAAATGGTTTTTATTCTAATAACTAGTTTTTAACTGAGTTGTTTTAAAGTAAAGAACTTATCTTAGCTGGTATTGCAAAAAGCCCCAATTTCTTTTGAAACTGGGGCTTACTCTTTTTATTGAAAAAACATTTTCTTGTTTGTAGTAATTATTTCAATTCCGAAATGCATTCTATTATTTTTTTTGCTATTTGATTTTGCTCCATAGAATTAACAAGAACTTTTTTGTCGTTTTCATTGCTCAAATAGCCCAATTCCATTATTATGGCAGGAACTTCTGATTTTTTTAAAATATAAAAATTCGCATTTTTAATCTCTGCTACTTTAAAATTCGCACTTAGAAATTTGGATTGAAATTTTTCGGCAATTAAGTTTGATTTTTCATAAGAATTGGATTCTTTAGAAACATAAAATTCAATCCCTGACTTGTTTGTGTTGGAGCTGGAATTAACGTGCAATGATAAAACTAAATCGGGTTTAATCGTATTTATAAATGTAGTCCGGTCATCAAGTGGGATAAATTTATCTGTCGATCTGGTGAAATGAATGACAATGTTTTTGTTTTTATTGAAAGCCTGAATTTTTGTAATGAGCTGTTCTACAATTTTTTTTTCGGTAGTTCCGTCAATAGATACTCCGTTGTCACTTCCACCGTGACCAGCGTCAATGACCACGTTGATTTGTTTTAGAACGGTCGCTTTTGGAGCCACAAAGGAAAAAGAAACTAGCGTTGCGAACACTAAAAGTAAAAGACTTGTATTTTTCATTTTTAAGGTATTAGTTTATTGATAGCTAGTTTATAACGTTGTATTTCGTCTTTTTGTTGTATTTCAATTATTTTAAAGATTTCAAAAGCCCTTCGGGAGCTTCTTCAATATACATTTGGTTTTGTCCGTTTAAAGATTTTGAATCTTTAAAGTAGTTGAAATCTTTTCCAATTTGCTTTGCCATTTTCGCTGTTCCGGTTATTTTTCCTATTGCGGTGCTCAATAATGGCTCTGTAGACTCGCCCAAAACTCCATAAGTTGTTATCGTTTCTTTTTGTTCAACATCAGGTGTAAGCCCATTAAAGTAATCGCCAAAACCAATGGAGTTTACTATTTTTAATACAATTGGTTGCATGGCGTATCTATGATTCGGATTTCTGTTTTGTTTGCCAAAAGTTGGGGAATCGTATAATGTCACTGAGCCTACATTTTTACCGGTGGTTACATCTCCAATTTGAATTACATCAATATGAGGTTTTAAGCCATTGATTACTAATTCACTTGCAGATGCCGTACTTTTAGTGGTCAGGATGTAAACTTTGGTCATGTTCAGACTGTTTATTGGCGTAGATTCTATTTTGTCTGTAAAGTAATTATTTAAATAATCGGGATTTTCAGCTTCAAAATAGGCTTGAATTTTAGGATTCCATTGTTCTTTTGCAAAAACTTTCCCTTTAAATTGCCCTGTTATCATACTGGCTAATCGAGTAGCAGTTTCAACTGAACCACCGCCATTATATCTTAAATCGAGCACTAAATCCGTAATTCCTTCTGATTGGAAAAACGCAAAAGCTTCATTTAATTGGGTGTCATAGTTGGCATAAAAACCATTATACATCAAATAGCCAATTTTATGGGAGCCGGAATTAATTACTTTTTTTATTAAAATTGGATTTTCGGATAAAACAGTTTTTGTTAATGCAACTGAATTTCCATTGGAAACTATTGTGGTTCCATTATAGGTCGCTAAGTTTAAGGTGTAGCTTTCTGCTGACAATAAAGATTGATAGTTATTAACGGTAAGTTGGGTGCCATTTACAGCAGTAAACATGTCACCGCGTTTTATGGCCTTGTTTGCAGCATCTGAATTGGGTATGATATAGCGTACATAACCAAAAATTTCGGTGTTACTACCTGGTTTATAGCTTAAACCAAAATCTACTCCGTCATTTTTTGTAGTTCCCTGAAGTGATCCTTCAAGTTCTAAATAATCGTCTACGATCCAACTAAATCTATCAATTGATTTGTCGACTCTTAGAGCGTCAAATAATTTTTCAGGCTCTGGGTATCCTTCCAAAAAGGCATTTAATTTGGCTTGGTTTTCAAATCGATCATCTGCTAAATTTGGAACGTCATTCTGCCATAGATAATATTGGTTTAAGCCTTTCCAAATGAAATTTTGAACCTCTAGGTTTTTTGGTGCAGCAATATCATCGTTATCTTGGCAACTCTGAAAGCTAAAAGCAGCCAAGAAAAGTAATAAGATCAATTTGTAGGTGGTCTTCATAGGTATAGTTTTCATATAGATAATTAACGTAAAAATAGTAACTTTAGTTTTATTTCCTATTTCTTTGTAACAAATAATAATGTGATTCGTCTTGATTGTATAACCGACTGATTAAAACCAATGCAATGAACCAAAATGAGTTTGTCCAGTTAATTCATCCTTTTAAGGACAAAGTTTTTCGGTTAGCCAAGCGTTTGTTGGTGAGTACCGAGGAGGCAGAGGATGCCACTCAGGAAGTTCTAGTGAAATTGTGGAATAAAAACGGAGGTTTAAGTGATTATAATAATGTGGAGGCTTTTGCAATGACAATGACTAAAAATTATTGTTTGGATCAGCTGAAATCAAAAAGAGCTGGAAATTTAAAAATTGTCCATACTAATTTTACAGATAGAGAAGCCGGATTACAACAAAAAATTGAAGATCGTGACAGCTTGGATTGGGTCGAAAAAATTATTGATCAATTGCCGGAACAACAGCGCATCATCATCCAAATGCGCGACATTGAGCAATATGAATTTGAAGAAATGGCAAAGATTTTGAATATGAATGAAACTGCCATTCGAGTGGCGCTTTCGAGAGGGAGAAAAACGATAAGAGAATCGATGTTAAAAACACACAGTTATGGAATCCAGTAGAATAGAAATACTATTAGAAAAATATTTTCAGGGAGAAAGTAGTATTGCCGAAGAAAATGAATTGAGAAAATATTTTTCTTCCTCAGATGTTGCGCAGCATTTACTACAATATCAGCCTTTATTTGCTTATTTTTCCCAAGAAAAAGAACAAAAGTTTACTCCCGAATTTCCATCTCAATCTAGAAAAAAATATTGGGGCTGGTTGTCGGTTGCGGCTTCAGCGGTTGTTTTGCTGGGTATAGGAACCTATGTATACCATGATGTGACAGCGGCTAAGCAGGAGTTAGGGACTTATGACGATCCTCAAGTTGCTTTTAGACAAACACAGAAAGCCTTGGCTTTATTGTCAAATCATGTAAATACCGGCATAGAAAGTGTGCAATATGTACAAGAATATCAGAATTCAAAAGAGTTAGTTTTTAAACAATAATAAATAAAGTAAAATGAAATCAACAATTCAAAAAAAACGTAATCTAAGTTTAGGCAAAAAGGTTCTAATCTCCTTTATTATAATATTAATGGCTGCGCCTATTTTTGCACAAAGTAGTTTTGATAAATTCGACGGACAGGATGATGTCACCTCGATTATTGTCAACAGAAAAATGTTTGACCTGATGAGCAAGGTGAAAGTTGATGTTTCGGATAAGGAAGCGCAACAATATTTTAATTTGATCAAAAAACTGGACAATTTGAAAGTGTTTACCACCAGCAGTACAAGGGTAACAAATGAAATGAAATCTACCGCCGATAAATACATAAAAACAGCTGGACTAGAGGAATTAATGCGCATCAATGACAGCGGTAAAAATATTAAAATAATGGTCAAGTCCGGCGCCGGTGATAGCCAGATAAAAGAACTTTTGATGTTCATTGAAGGCAGTGGTAAAGCCAATGAAACTGTTTTGATGTCTTTGACGGGTAATTTTGATTTGAACGAAATTTCAGTACTTACAGATAAGATGAGGATTCCTGGTGGGAATGAGCTAAAAAAAGCGGCTAAAAACAAGTAAATATGAAAACAATTAATACTATAGGCCTATTTTTATGCTTGCTCATGGTAAGTTGTAATTCTGAGCAAACATTGCAGAAGTATTTTGTAGAAAATTCAGACGGCAAGGATTTTATAGCCTTAGATATTTCACCAACTATCCTTAATGTGGATAAAGCAAAGTTGTCTGCAGATCAGAATGCTGCTTTGGAGTCTTTTGACAAAATGAATGTTTTGGCCTTTAAATTAAATGATTCTAATAAAGCGCAGTTTGAAATAGAGCGTGCGAAAGTAGATGCGATTTTAAAAGATGCCAAGTACCAACAATTGATGAAGTTTAGCTCCGGAAAAGAAGGCGCTTCAGTAAGTTATGTTGGTTCTGATGAGCATATTGATGAGTTTGTTTTATATGCCAATAGAAAAGAAAATGGTTTTGCCGTAATTCGAGTTTTAGGAAAAGATATGAATCCTACGACTATTATGACCATGCTTCAGGTAATTCAAAAGTCGAATATAGACTTGGAGCAATTGAAGCCGCTACAGCAATTAGTGCGATAGATTTTAAACTCGATTATTTTAAAAATAGAATTAGTACTGAAAAGCATTTCTGCAATTGTAGAAATGCTTTTTTGTTTTTTAATTCTGAGGAAATAAAAGACTTTGAGACGATTTAATTGTAATTTTGAAAACATTTAAAATCAGGATATGTACTCACTCTTAAAAAGCTATATTAAAAGTCAAACAGAAATTAACGAAGAGGATTTACAGTTAATCTGTTCCTGTTTTAAGCCCAAACTGACGAGTAGAAATGAAATTGTGGTAGATTTTAATGATATATGTGACAGTTATTATTTTATAAACAAAGGCTGTATCCGACTCTACACCATCAACAGTGAAGGGATTGAAACTTCTCGATACTTTGCTTTTGAAGGCATGCTTTGTACGGCTTTGCCCAGTTTTATCGATCAAAAACCGGCATGTGAGTATTTGCAGACGATAGAGAAATCGGAATTATTGGTTATTTCCAGAGCAGATTTTTACAAGCTTGTTGGTGAAATGCCTCAATTTGGTGAAATTTATAAGAGAATTTTAGAATTGGGTTTTATAACTGCACAAAAAAGGATTTATGGTTTTCAAGGCTTTGATGCACTTGAAAAAGTAAGATGGATCATAAAGCACCAACCTCATTTTCTGCTAAGAGTATCTAATAAAATGGCAGCTTCCTATTTGGGGATTTCGCCTTCTACTTTAAGCAGAATAAAATCCAAATTATAATAAAAACGTTGCCTTAGAGCAATGCTCACCAATAGGTTAATTTTTAATTTTGATAAAAAATTGAAAGTTGCTTTCGGTGAGTCGTGTATTGCGTTTAATTGAAACGGTAATCACTATTAAGAATCTTCTTTTACATTCCATTTCCAAACAATAAAAAAATGAAGCAAGTTAAGCTTACCAATCAAGTATTGTATTTATTGAGTATATCAGCAGGTCTTGTTGTCGCTAATTTATATTACAACCAACCCTTGTTGCATCAAATTGCGGTGAGTTTTAGGGTCTCTGAGTCTGAGGTGAGCCATGTTGCGCTGTTCACACAGCTGGGTTATGCTTTGGGCTTGTTGTTCATTATTCCTTTAGGTGACAAGGTCTCCAATAAAAAAATATTGCGAATTGACTTTTTAATTATGGTTATCGCCTTAGTGGCGGCGGGTTTTGCAAATTCACTTTTGATTCTTATTATTAGTAGTTTTTTTGTTGGCTTTACCTCGGCAATACCGCAGTTGTTTGTTCCTATGGCAGCTCAACTTTCAGATGATGCCAATCGGGGGCGAGCGATAGGGATTGTTATGAGTGGCTTATTGATTGGTATTTTAGGAGGTCGGGTAATCAGCGGTTTTGTGGGTGAACAATTTGGATGGCGCTTCATGTTTTATGCTGCTGCAGTAATGATGGTTGTTTTATACGTAATCCTTAAATATAAATTGCCCAAGATTAATCCGCAATTCAGCGGGAGTTATGCCAGTTTAATGAAATCTCTTTTGTATTATTTTAAATCGGATTCTTCTTTGCGTTTGGCTACTTTAAGAGGAGCTTTAGCTTTCGCAGGATTAAGTGCTTTCTGGACTACTTTGGTTTTTTTGATGCAAGATTCCTTTGGTTATGGAAGTGCCGTTAGTGGAGGTTTTGGAATTCTGGGAATTGTGGGAGCCTTGGCAGCTGCTTTTGTGGGAAAGATAAGTAGTTCTGTTAGTAATAGTTCTGTTATTTTAGCTGCAACAATGCTGTTAATCATTTCTTGGGGTATTTTTTTTATTTCCGGACATTCTATTGTAGGATTGGTTTTTGGGGTTTTATTGGTTGATTTGGGATTGCAGTCCTTACATATTACGAACCAAAAGATTATTTTTTCTAAAAATCCCGAAGCAAGAAACCGGGTCAATACCATTTATATGGTTGGCTTTTTTATTGGTGGCGCTTTTGGAACTGCGGTGGGAGCTGCTGCTTGGGAACTTTATGGATGGATGGGAGTATCGGTACTTGGGATCGCGTTGTCTTCTCTGATTTTGATTGTGCATTTGGTATTTAGAAAAGCTGAAATGTGAGGAGAACGCTAAGAATAGAATTAAAAAAGATGAATTGAAGTAGTAATTTTATGTTTTTAGTGATATAATTTAATTAGTTGTTTTTCAGTGGATTGTTTTTTGTGTCTGTAAGTTTTTATACTTCTTTTTTTATTGAAAAAGAAGAATGATTAGTCGTAGAAGTCGTAGTTTTTAAGATTTTGCAATTTGATAGTATAGCAAAATATACTATATTCGGCCCATATTTAATAGCATTTCATTTTTGTTTCTATTTGTTTGTTTTAGCGAATGAAATTTTATAGTACACTATTGCCATCCAATTTTTAAACTACTTTCTGATCTATTAGCACTCTTCCTTTATGAAGTCAAAAGATATAATAATTCTTGAAAAGCTCAGGTTGGGAGATTCATCTGCTTATAAGGAGTTATTTGACTTATATTATATGCCATTGTGTATTTATTCTTTAAAGTATTGTGATTCTTTCGAATTAGCCGAAGATATTGTTCAAGATTTATTTATAAAATTCTGGGATGAAAAATTATACATGAAATTAGATGGTGCGATCAGCCCGTATCTTTTTAAATCAGTTAAAAATAATACTTTGCTGGCGGACAGAAAGCAAAACAAATACATTTTTGAAGAAATAGAAGATCAAATAAATGTATTAATGGATGAGGATAACCTTGATATGGATTTTCTTGAGTTAGAAAAAAAGAAGCTCTATGAAGAGATTGAAGCTTTACCTTTAAAAAGTAAAGAAGTTTTTAAAGCCATAGTATTGGAAAACTTAAAATATAAAGAAGTCGCATTAGAGCTGGGAGTATCAGTAAATACGGTTAAAACACATTACTCAAGAGCATTAAAGCAATTGCGTAATTCATTTGATACCATCATAATGTTACTTTTAGTTTAAAAAAAGTTTAATTTCTTGTCACCCATTATTGATCTTTCATTATCTATATATTATAAGAGATCAATAAATGAATACGATTCCACCAAATATTTTAGCTATCATTGCAGCCTATACATCCAAAGAAATAGGTGAAGCTGACTTTGTTGTATTAAAACAATGGATAAATGAAAGTTCGGAAAATGAAACACTTTTTTCGGAATATTTACTTTTTTATAAAAAATCCAGAAGAATAGCTTTTGCCGAAACAGCAGATAAAGATAAGGCTTGGCAAAATATTCTGTCTCAGCTTGAGAGACCTTTAGAATCGGTTCGTATTTTAGAAAAACCAAAATCTAAGCTTCGATTTATAAAACAAGCATCTGCTATAATGAAGTATGCGGCAGTGATTCTTTTTTTATTGACAATAGGGTATTTCTATTATCAAAAGGATTTTGTTGCGCAATCTACTTTAGCAATACCGGAAGAAGCGATCACCTTGCAGCTTGAAAATGGAGCTATTCAAATCATAAAAGACGATGGATCGACTCAGGTTGTTGATGCTAACGGCAATGTTGTTGGGTCTCAAAAAGGGAATCAATTGGTCTATTCGAATACTGTGGTAAAAGACAGTTTGGTATATAACACCATAAATGTTCCTTATGGGAAACGGTTTGAGCTCCAATTATCTGATGGAACCAATGTTCATTTAAATTCAGGGACTTCTTTAAAATATCCCGTTCGATTCATTAAAGGCGAGAGCCGTCAGGTTTTTTTAGATGGAGAAGCTTATTTTGATGTGACTAAGGATTCTAAACATCCTTTTCTTGTGAGTGCTAATGATATGGATGTTAAAGTTTTGGGGACCAGGTTTAATGTGACCTCCTACCATAAAGACGAAAAAACATACGCTGTTTTAGTAGAAGGAAGTGTGCTGGCTTATAATAAACTTCTAGTAGATCAACAAGTACTTTTAAAGCCTGGAAATCGGGCTTATTTTCAAAATAAACAATTAAAGACGGAGGCTGTAGATATTGATAAATATGTGGCTTGGGTTTCTGGAGAACTTATGTTTATTGATGATTCGTTCGGAGTAATAGCAAATAAGTTAGAGCGAAAATACAATGTTGATATCGTTAATAATTACGACGAGTTGAATGATATTGTTATCACGGCAACTTTTAAAGAGGAGAATATTGATCAGGTTTTGAAAACATTTCAAACTTATAAAGCCTTTAATTATACTGTTAACAATAGAGTAATAACCATAACTAAACCAAAAAAAATGTAACAAAATCAATTAACCAAAAAAAAGGAAGGTGCGCCAACACCTTCCCTCTCATTTTTAAAAATGATTTAATCTTAAACTAACAAAATTAAACCAGTGTAAACTTATGAAAAAACAACCAATTACAGGTGCGTTAAGGCGCATTTTGAATAACTCTAACCTAAAGATGAAATTCACGCTTTTATTTTTATTTACCAGTCTTTTACAGGTCTATGCCTCGAGTAGTTACGGACAGAATAGCAAAGTTACCATGGATGTAAATGGGGTGGCTTTGACCAATGTTTTTAAAATTATTGAAGATCAAACCGATTTCCGTTTTTTTTACAATCGCAATGAATTGAATGTCAATCAAAAAATTGATTTGAACGTTCAGAAAAAACAATTAGTAGAGGTATTAGGAAAGCTATTTAATAACACTACTATTTCTTATCAAATTTTGGGAAATCAAATCGTGCTTAAAAAAGTAGAGAAGCAAAAAGGAGAGCGTGTTTCTTCGGTTATGGACCAAAAACAAATTGAAGGAGTAGTTACAGATGCAGTAGGAATTCCATTGGTGGGGGTTACTGTTTTAATCGAAGGGACTAGGACAGCTACATCAACAGATTTTGATGGTCGATTTAAATTAAGTGCCAATGCTTCAGGGAGTTTTTTGGTGTTTTCGCATTTAGGGTATAAGTCAAAACGCATTCCTTTGGGAGGTTCTTCTTTGTTGAAAGTAGTACTTGAAGAAGAATTTAATGAGCTTCAGGAAGTGGTACTTGTAGGTTATGGTAAACAAAAACGTTCCGAGTTTTCGGGAGCAGTTTCTTCTATAGATGCCAAAGATATTGTACAAGCAGCAACGGGAACTATAGGTTTTGACAGAGCGCTTGGAGGTTTAGTAAAAGGAGTTCAAGTATCGCAAAACACAGGTCGTCCTGGTGCGCCGGTTCGTATCAACATTAGAGGAATTACTTCGCCATTGTCATCAGTAGGAGGCGGATTGAATCAACCTTTATTTGTAATTGATGGTGTTCCATTTAATATTGACGCTTTGCAAGGTGCTAATCCATTATCTACTTTGAATCCTAATGATATAGAGAGTTTTGACGTATTGAAAGACGCTGGAGCTACTGCTATTTATGGTTCTCGTGGAGCTAATGGGGTAATTATCATTAAGACAAAAAGGGGTAAGAAAGGGCAAGCAGCAAGAGTTAATTTTTCTTACGCAACGACTTTAGCACAACCTATAAGCAAAGTAGGTGTCTTAAATTCAACTCAATATAAAAATTACTATAATCTGTTGATGACTAATAGTGTTAATGCGATGAATAGTGGGCAACTAGATCCTTTTGTTTCTTTTGAATTAGAGGGTATTGCTAATGTAGAATTAGATTGGGATACTTTCATGGTGAATTATAACGGTTTAAGAAACGACTATTTTGGTACTGCTAATACAGATTGGAACAAAGAAGTTTTCAGAAGTATGGCGATAACAAAACAAGCTAATTTAAGTTTGAGTGGTGGTAGTGATAAAACCAATTACAACTTCAGTTCTTCCTTTATAGATCAAGAAGGTTTGACAATTAAGGACAAAATGAAACAGTATAATTTAGGCATTTCTGTGGATACGGATGTGAATGATTATCTAAAAGTAGGAAGTTCTGTAAATGTTGGGCATACTGAAGCTAACTCTGGAGAGAATGATGTTTTAAATCAATATACGATTAATACATCTATTGCTCGTGCTCGTCCAGATTTGCCTGTAAGGGATGAAAATGGAAAATTACTGGGACAACCAGATTGGCAGTATGCTTATTTTCCTACATTGGAGCCAAATCCATTGATGCGTTTGAGCAATAAGACAAACAAAAAATCCTATAATTTTATTGGTAGCGCTTATGTTGAAGTAGAGCCATTAAAAAATTTAAAGCTGAAATCGGATGTGAATGCTTCGGTATTTTACAATAACAACAGTTCATTTATTCCAAAAATTGTAGAAACTGATTTTATGTATTTCCCTAACGATTCCTTCTTGAATGAGTCAGATGGTTTAGTTTCTAATATCACAACAAATTTGACTGCAAATTATAATTTTGATATCTCAAACCATAAAATTGGCTTACTGGCCGGTGCGGCTTGGGATAAAACAAATTTTAATAATTCAGATTATTTTTACTCTGGTTTCCCTGATGACGAGGTGCTTATCAATGCGTCTTCGGCAAGAACGGTAATCGGTTATTCCAGAAATCGTATAGAAACAGGATTGTATTCCTTGTTCTCTCGTTTGAACTATGGTTACAAAGACTTGTATAATGCCACTTTGAATTTTAGAACAGATACTTCTTCAAAATTTGGGCCAGGTAATAAAAGAGGTTATTTCCCATCTCTATCTGCAAGTTGGAATATTTCTAATGAAGATTTCTTATTTGATAGCGAGAGTGTTAACATCTTAAAACTAAGAGTAAGTGCAGGTAGAGTAGGTTCTACTAATGTATCTGATTTTGCTTTCTTGCAGTTTTTCCAAAATCAATCTTCTAATATCTACAATGGAAATTCTGCTGTTGTTCCTGATAATAATTTTCCAAATCCAAATATTGGTTGGGAAACTACTGATGAGGTGAACTTAGGCTTGGATTTCGGATTTTTCAATAACCGACTAAAAGGTAGTTTTGATATTTATGATAGAAAAACAACAGATGCTTTAGTAAAAACGCCTATTCCTTTTGAATTAGGACCTAATTCTTACTATTCAAACTTTATGGATGTAACCAATAAAGGGCTTGAAATCAGTTTGGGTGGAGATATCATCAGAGGAGAAGATTTTGTTTGGTCAACTAACGTGAATTGGTCTGTGAACCGAAATAAATTAGTGAAATTAAACGGTGCCAGCATTAATGCTTACCAGTTGGATTATTTTATCGAAGGCCAACCAGTAGGTACTATTAAAGGTTATAAAGTAGCTAAAATTTTTCAATCTCAAGATGAGGTAGACGCTCTAAATGCAGCTTCACCTTCAGGATTCTATGATCAAATTTCAACAGCTGTGGGAGATTTTATGATGGAAGATGTTAATGGCGATGGTCAAATAACAGTTGATGACAGGACTATTATCGGGAATATTCAGCCGGACTTCTTTGGTGGAATTTCAAACACATTCGCATACAAGAATTTTAGCCTTAATGCCTTGTTACAGTATTCAGTAGGAGCAAGATCAATTTGGAATGCTATTCCTATGGGAACCTATAATTTATTGGGTGAAAATAAGTATAGTGAATATGCATTAAATACATGGACACCTGAGAATCCTAATGCACGCTATGCAAAAGCACTTTATTCTGATCCTTCTGCTAATGGAAGAATTTCAGATAGATATGTTTATGATACTTCTTATTTGCGTCTAAAAAGTATGCAGTTTAGCTATAATTTTGATCAAAAATTATTGAACAAAATCGGATTTGATAAAGCGACGCTTACTTTAACGGGGACAAATTTGTTTACTTGGACAAAATGGCCTGGAATGGATCCTGAAACTTTCTCGGAAAGAGGTACTATAACAGATCAAATCAGTAATGAAGATCCGTATCCATTAGCTAAGTCGTTCTCTTTAGGAATTCAAGTTCAATTTTAAATTTAAAACAGATGAAACAACATATAAGAAAAATTAATGCGGTCTTGATTTTTGCAATAGCGGCCACTTTTACAAGCTGTGATATTGAAGATATAAAACCATTTAATAAATTAACGCCAGAAGACGCAGTAAGAGATGAAGGCTCAGCACAATTGGTGCTTAACGGTGTTTATGATTTAGGGAAAGAGTTTGATGTGAGCTTTTTTCCATTGCACTTAGCTGCTTATGGTAATGAAGGATCGATTTCAGGCTTTTTGAGCGGAAGTAGAGGTTTTAATACCAATCAAGTTCCAGTTGATAATATCTTTTTGACTAATTTATACGGTGGTCAATATAAGATAATTAATTCCTGTAATTTTTTGATTCAAGAATTAGAAGCAGGTAAAGCAATTGGTATTTCGGATTCTAAAAAAGTAGAGATGATTTCCGAGGCTAAGTTTCAAAGAGCCTTTGCCTATTTTAATTTGTTGCGTTATTTCGGGGAATTCTATGACTTAAGTTCTACCTATGGGGTGGTGCTAAGAACTGATTTCGCCGCTAAACTTGAAGCCAGACCAAGAAATACGGTATTAGAAGTATACAACCAAATCGAAGAGGATTTGCTTTTTGCTTCAGCTAATGGTCCTCTTTATGTAGAGCATTTTTACTCAGGAAGTCTTGCCGCCAAAGCTTTGTTAGCTAAAGTATATTTATATGAGAGAAAATTTACCGAAGCAGCTGCTCTAGCTGATGAAGTAATCAATAATAGTGAAGGTTATGCTTTAGAGAATAATTATGCGGATATTTTTACGGAGAGTTTCAACTCATCAGAGGTTATTTTTGCACCATTTACCGGACCTAATAACGAAGGAAAAACCTCCATGTATCTAGTAAATAATACCACTTACAGTGAATCAATTAGAAGTTTGGCTGATGCCCAAGTAGGAACTTCTAACGATGGTACTTTAGATGAAAGCGGTTTTGGTTATGACCCTCGTTTCTCTTACGCCTATGCTGAAGATACCAAAAAGTCAAATGGAAATGGTAAATATCCATTTTTAAATGTGATAGCATCCCAAGGAAATACTTTGTATCATTTGCGTCTTGGAGAAATATATTTAATTAAGGCAGAAGCAGAAGCGCGTAAAACAGGCGGAGATCTTACTATTGCATTAGAAAGTCTAAACGCAATTAGAAATCGTGCGGGTGTTACAGCAAAAAATCTTTTGGACAAGGCGACCTTATTAAATGATATACGCAATGAAAAATTATTGGAGCTTTTCTTTGAAAACGGTGAAGGATGGTTTGATATCGTGCGTTATCATTCGCTTGGAGACCTTACTGCTTCGATAGTTAAGCCTAGTTTAATATCTACCAATAAGTTTGTATTGCCTATACCTTTACAAGTTATTATAGGAAACAACCTGCTTTTTCAAAATAAAGGATATTAAAAGCTAACTTTTAAATGAGAATGCAGTAAAGAGTTAAGGATTATATTTTTTTCCTTCCCATAGCGCATTCTCATTTTTTTTAAAACATTATAAAAGAAATAAAATGAAAAAATTATCACTACTGGCATTACTGTTTGTTTTGCTTTCTAGCCAAAAAGGATTGGCACAAAAGGATTATGTGGTTTTACACGGGAAAATTGAAAACCCAATAGAAGGACTTGGAATAAGGCTTTTTGATCCGGTTAGCTCAAAAGCCATAAACATCAAAGTGGCCGCTGACGGAACCTATCGAGATACCATCAAATTAGACAAACCAGTTTTCTTTAATACTTTTTATGATAAATTCTTTAGTCTGTATCTTACGAATGATATGAATTTAGAAATTAATTTTGACGCTAAAAATGTTTCTAAAAGTATCGCTATTAATGGAAAAGGAGAAAAAGAGAATGCTTTTTTAAGATTAAAATCTAAGTTAGAAGGAGAAATGTATGGAACGGATTACACTGTTTTTTTAAATTTAGAAAAGGAAGCTTTTGAAGCTAAGATTAATAAATTTACTGATGATTTTAAATCAGAGTTGGAGCTGAAGAAATCAGGCTTAGATCCTTTTTTTGTAACTTCTCAGTTAAAAAAGGTAGAAGAATTAAAGCAAGGTCTGGTACAGCAATATACTGAAGCACAAAGAAACAAAAATGAATTAGGCGCCGGAATGCCTTCTCCTGAGTTCAACAACTATATCAATTATAAAGGAGGTAAAACATCGCTCAAAGATTTAAGAGGGAGTTATGTTTTTATTGATGTATGGGCAACCTGGTGCGGGCCTTGTAAATATGAAATGCCATTTATCGGGAAAGTCGAGAAAGAATTTCACGGTAAAAATATAAAATTTGTAAGTATATCTATTGATCGATTAAAAGACGAACAAAAATGGCGCGACATGATCAAAGCCCAAGGATTATCCGGAATTCAACTTTTGGCCGATAAAGAAATCGATTCTAAATTTATTGCTTCTTACTATATTCAAGGGATTCCTCGTTTTATTTTATTAGACAAGGAAGGTAAGATAATTAATGCGGATACGCCAAGACCTTCTGAACCTGAATTGACTGATCTCTTAAATTCGCTTGATATTTAATTATTTCAATGAGATGAATCCTCTTTTATAAGATTTAGATTTTACAACCAGAGAATTTAGTTTCTCTGGTTGTAAATAGAATTAGAAATTTGTTTTTGTGAATTATAATCTACTAAATCCTTAAAAGTCTTAATATCATCTAAAAAGTCAACATTTTTTTGTTCCATTTATGAAACTACAGTGCTGATGAATGATAGTTTTTTGTAAAAAAAACTACTGTATTTCTAGCCATTAATAGTTTCATATCCTATTCCCTTTTTAAAAATTCATTTTAAAACAGGGCAGGGATTTTATTTGATGTTTTGGATTGAAAAAAATAACATAAAAACAACCGTTTAGAAGTAAGCAGTAAAGCAATACGATCTCATAAAATTTTGCTTCTTTAATCGAATCAGGTTTGAGTTTTGCGAAGAAGAATTCACTAAAATACCTAAAATTACCATAAATAAACATGAAAAATCTATTAACTGTATTTTCTCTTTTTTTGGCTGCGTACACGGTTAACGCACAAGAATTGAAATTAAATGATCCGCTTCCGGTCAATCAAAAAATAAAAAAAGGCGTTCTCAAAAACGGAATGACCTATTATATCTACAAAACAGATGTAATAAAAAATGTGGCGAGTTATTATATCATTCAAAATGTAGGCTCAATTTTAGAAAATGACGACCAACAAGGATTGGCACATTTTCTGGAGCATATGGCTTTCAACGGGACTAAAAATTTCCCGGGCAAAGGCGTTTTAAATACACTTCAAAAACACGGAGCCGTTTTTGCAAAAGACATTAATGCTTATACCGCTTTTGATGAAACGGTTTATAATATGGATAACATTCCTACAAATGTTCCAGGCTTGATCGATACTTCGCTATTAATTTTGCACGATTGGGCTGATGGATTATTGCTTACAGAAGCTGAAATTGATGCCGAGCGTGGCGTGATTAAAGAGGAATGGAGAACCAGACAAAACGGCTATATGCGTCTTTTTAAAAAATCATTGCCAACCATGTTTAACAACACCAAGTATGCCGATCGTATGCCGATAGGTTTAATGAGTGTTATTGATAATTTTAAATACAAGGCATTAAGAGATTTTTACCACGATTGGTATAGAACCGATTTACAGGCAATAGCTGTTGTAGGTGATATTGATGTCGCGGAGATAGAACAAAAAATAGAAAAATTATTTTCTCCAATTCCGGCAATAAAGAATCCAATTGAAAGGTTTGTTGTAGCAATTCCTGACAATGCAGCAATGCTTTATAATTTAGGGACGGATAAAGAAATTGCCACTTCAACGCTCTCTTTTACGATCAATCAACCAAAATCGTTAAAAGACGAAACGGTCGCCGATTTAAAAGAATCCTTGTTCAGCGGGATGGTTTCCAGAATGTTGAGTTCTAGGCTTAGAGAAATTTCACAAAAACCGGATGCGCCATTTGTTTCGGCCAGCTGCAGTTATTCAAGTTTGGCAAGAGCAAAAAACACTTTCGGATTATTGATTTCGCCAAAACCAAATAGGCAACAGCAGGCTTTTAAAACGGCTTTGGAAGAGTTAAACAGAGCCGTTAAATTTGGTTTCACCCAATCGGAAATTGATAGGACAATTGCCGTTTATAACAATTTGTACCAAACTAAAATCAGCAAAATTCATCAAACCCCTCATGCGGAAATAGTGAATACAATTCAGAAAAACTATTTAGAAAATGAGGCAATGACTGATATGGCAAAAGAATATGATCTTGTGAAGCAGATTTTCAATCAGATGACCGCTCAAGATTTGCATGATTTTATCAAAAAATTATATACGGCTGAGAATCGTGTTTTAGATGTAACAGGTGTTGAAGGAGAAAATAACCTTTCTCAAGACGAGGCTTTAAAAACAATCAAAGAAGTAGAAAATGATACTGCTTTAGTTGCTTATGCTGACGAGTTTGTTGGAAAAACATTGACCTCCGGTGTTGAAATTAAAGCAGGAAAGATTGTTTCGGAAAAAAGCAATAAGGAATTAGGAGCGACAACATTTGTTTTAAGTAATGGAGTCGTTGTGAACTATAAGTTTAGTGACATCGAAAAAAATAATGTATTATTTGAAGCGGCTAGTTTTGGAGGAAATTCTTTGATAAAAGATGCTGATCTTCCTTCGGCAGCGATGGTGAGCACTTTAGTGAGAATGTCTGGTTTAGGAGATTACAATGCTACAGATTTATCAAAAGTTTTGGCCGGCAAAAATGCAAATACAAGAATAGGTATTACTGATTTAGAGGAAAGCATTTCGGGAATGACTACGACAAAGGATATCGAAACGATGTTGCAAGTGGTGCATTTACAATTTGTAAAACCTCGATTTGACGAAAATAGCTTTAAGGTTCTTCAAAATAACCTGAACAATAATTTGATTCAAAGAAGGAATGATATCGCTTATAAAATGGAAGATAGCATTAGCACGACTTTGTATGGATTTAACAATGCTAAAAAACGATTGTTTGATGAGAATTATATAAAAGACATTTCATTCGAAAAAATAAAATCGATTTATCAGGATCGTTTTAACAATGCTGCTGATTTTGTGTTTTTTATTACAGGAGATGTCTCAAAAGAGGCTCTTAAACCTTTATTAGAGAAATATATTGCTAGTTTGCCAACCAATAAGAAGAAAGAAAAATGGCATGACAATTCGGTTTCTTGGTTAAATAAGACCAATAAAAAAGATGTTTTCTTAGCAATGGAAGATCCTAAAGCTACTGTGCGTATTGCTTTTAAAAACAATTTTAAATATAGTTTAAAAAACACTTACATCTTAAAGGCTTTCCAGGATATCCTTGAACTTAGATTAATGGAAACATTAAGAGAGCAAGAAGGGGGTACTTATGGAGCCAGCGTTTTTAGTTCTTTGACTAAAAGACCTAAGCAATTAGCCAGTTTCTATGTTTATTTTGATTGTAATCCTGATAAGGCAGATAAATTAGTTTCTATTGTTCACCAAGAAATAGACAAAATTAAAAACGGTACCATCCAAAAAGAGGATTTAAACAAAGCACTTAGCAGTTATTTAAAAGAGGTAAAAGAAGAGAAAGCCTATACATCTTACCAGTTGAATTTGCTTTATGATTACTTTATTGAAGGTTATAATAAAAATGACACTAAAAACAATGTAGACCTTATTAATGCAATTACACCACAAGACATTCAAAAATTCGTTAGCGCAATGATGAATGATGTCCAAAGTTTCGAAATTATATTTAAACCTCAAAAATAATTCTAAAAGCATCTTTCGTTGCAACTTAGTTTCATAATTAAGTATTTTGAATTAGTACACAAACAACGAAAGGATTTATAGGGTCATTGCTACAATGGCCCTATTTAATTTAATGTTTTCTAAAATCACAATCCAATGAAGAAAATAATACTACTCTTAGCCTTTATTTTAAGTGCTAATGTATTTGCCCAAATACACAATCCGGTAAAATGGTCTACATCGGTAGTTGCCGTTTCTGACACTAAATATGATTTAGTTATCCAAGCCACCATTGATGATGGTTGGCATTTGTATTCCCAAAGTGTTCCCGAGAACGGTCCTGTTCCCACGGCTTTTACTTTTAGCAAAAATGCCAATTATGAGCTAGTTGGAAAACCATCAGAAGAAAAAGGCCATACCGTTAATGATCCTATTTTTGAAATGAAAATTAAGTTTTTTGAAGGCAAAGCCGTTTTTAAACAGCGCATCAATGTGCTTTCAAAAAAAGCTTTCAAAATTTCGGGAGAAGTGGAGTTTATGGTTTGCGATGATGCGAATTGTTTGCCGCCATCCTATGTTGATTTGAGTTTTCAAATCCCAGAAACCGCAATGGCTGGCGCTACTAAAGCAAATGAAGCCGAAAAAGTAGAAAATGCAACAGCCTTGATTGGGGCAGAAAAAATCGCGATTGATTCGGTAGCAAAAGAAGAAATTGCAATTGATCCGGTAACAAAAACAGAAGTTAAAGCCAATACAGTTGAAAAGACCACTGCTGACAAAAGCGATAAATCTACTGACAGAAGTTTGCTAGCCATATTTGTTATCGCTTTCTTTTCCGGTTTTGCCGCTTTATTGACACCTTGTGTGTTTCCAATGATCCCGATGACGGTGAGTTTCTTTACCAAACAAAGTAAAAACAGAGCTGTAGGAATCAAAAATGCCATCATTTACGGATTGTCAATCGTAATTATTTATGTACTCTTGGGTTCCTTGGTCAGTGCCGTTTTTGGAGCCGATGCTTTGAATGCACTTTCTACTAATGTGTGGTTTAATATTATTTTCTTTGTGCTTTTGGTGGTTTTTGCGGTTTCCTTTTTGGGAGCTTTCGAAATTATGCTTCCTAATTCATGGGCCAATAAAGTAGACACAAAAGCGGATAAAGGCGGACTTATCGGGATTTTCTTCATGGCTTTGGCCTTGGCTATTGTTTCCTTTTCTTGTACCGGGCCAATTGTTGGAACCTTATTAGTACAAGCAGCGGCAGGCGGAAATCAGGTAGGACCTATAGTTGGGATGCTCGGTTTTTCTTTGGCCCTAGCCATTCCATTTACCTTATTTGCAGCCTTTCCGGGTTGGTTAAATTCATTGCCAAAATCAGGCGGCTGGTTAAATACCGTAAAAGTCGTATTGGGATTCTTAGAATTGGCTTTGGCCTTTAAATTTTTATCCAATGCCGATTTGGTCTTGCAATTGCATTTGTTAGAGCGCGAAGTATTCTTGGCGATTTGGATTGCTATTTTTGGCGTTTTGGCTTTTTATCTTTTTGGAAAAATACAATTGCCCCACGATTCTCCTTTAACCCATATTTCTGTGGGAAGGCTAAGTTTAGGTTTACTGTCTTTAACTTTTACGATTTATATGATTCCGGGTTTATGGGGCGCACCTTTAAACTTGATTAGTGCTTTTCCACCGGCGCAACATTACAGCGAATCTCCTTATGGAGTGGGATCTAGCCAAGGTAGCGGCGCAACAACTGCAACTACAGCAATTCCCGAAGGAGCACACTTAATGGCGCCACATAATATTTTGGCTTTTACGGATTATGATTTGGGAATGGCTTACGCCAAAAAAGTAAACAAGCCCGTTATGCTTGATTTTACCGGTTATGCTTGTGTCAACTGCCGTAAAATGGAACAGCAAGTTTGGCCAAAAGAACAAATTTTATCCATCCTCAATAATGAAGTAGTGCTTATTTCCTTGTATGTTGATGATAAAAGACCACTTCCCGCTGGCGAAGAAATAGAATCCAAGCTAAGGCCGGGAAAAAAATTAAAGTACGTTGGGCAAAAATGGAGTGAGTTCCAAACCATAAAATACAAGGCAAATGCGCAGCCTTTTTATGTGTTGACCAATCACGAAGGAGAAAACCTAATTGATCCTGTGGGTTATACTCCGGATGTTGAAGAATACCACACTTGGTTAAAAAAAGGGATTGCTAATTTTAAGTAAAAAATAGTAAGAACAAAAGTTAATTAGGATTTTTGGAAACACTCTGGTTATTGCAACCAGAGTGTTTTTTTTTATAGGGTAAGTGGTTGAAAAAATAGGGGTTTGCTTTAATTTTTTGTTTTTTGTAGTCTGTAAAGAACGAAAAACTGGTAGGCACTGGTATTTTTTTTAAAGTTTTAGTATAAATTTGGAATTCTTTATTTTTTTAAAAAATGTAAAAAAAATCGGGGATAAATTTTTCTAAAAAACTGAGATAATCAAAGTAAGTTATTTAGAGATGAAGATTCAATTTTTTTAAAATAGATAAAAGTAAACATTAATTAAACCCTTAAACTATAACCTTTGAATATGAAAATTAATAGCCTTTTAGTTATTAGCTCTTTGTTTCTTTTTGGTGTTAATTCCTATAGTCAGAAAGCTGACATATGGCATTATATTGAAAATGAAAATGTGATCAGTGAAAACAAAGAACCTGCTCATGCAACATTCACATCCTTTACTTCTGTTGAAGACGCAACAAATGGAAAAGCAAAGTACAAGCAAGTTCTGGATGGTATGTGGAAATTCAAATATGTTGATTCCCCAAAAGATCGTCCAACAAGCTTTATGAATCCTTCTGAGAATGTCTCTGATTGGGATTCAATAAAAGTACCTTCAAACTGGGAAGTAGAGGGTTATGGTATTCCTATTTATGTAAACCATCAATATGAATTTGCCGATTATAAAGCCCCTATCGCAGCTGATATGGAGTTAGATGGTATTTATCCTAAATATCCGGGGAAAGTTCCTCACGAAAATAACCCGGTAGGATCTTACCGTAGGGATTTTGATATTGCAAATGACTGGGATGGGAAAGAAATTTTTCTGCATGTGGGTGCAATGAAATCAGGTGGATTTGTATGGTTAAATGGCGAGTATGTTGGCTATTCCCAAGGGAGTAAGCTTCCGGCAGAATTTAATATTACAAAGTATGCTAAACCAGGAAAGAATACCATCGCTATTCAAATTTTTAGATGGACAGATGGAAGTTATTTAGAATGTCAGGATTTTTGGAGAATCAGCGGAATAGAGCGTAGTGTTTACATATATGCCCAGCCTAAGGTGAGAATCAAAGATTTTGAAGTGGTTTCAAACTTAGACAAAGCTTACGAAAACGGACTTTTTAGTTTAGATATTGAACTTAAGAATCATTTGCAAAATAAGCAAAACCTAAAGGTGGCTTATAGTATCCTTGACGGTACGAATGTATTGAAAAAAGAGGTTCAAAAGCTGACTATTGTTAAGGATTCATCGGCTACAGTTTCTTTTAGTGCTTCTATCGAGAATGTAAAACAATGGAGTGCTGAACATCCTAATTTATATACTTTAACTATTGATGTTTTGGATTCAAGAGGTAAAGTTATAGAATCAACAATTCGTAAAATAGGTTTTAGAAGTGTTGAAATCAAAAACGGATTGTTATTAGTAAATGGAAAAAGCATTAAACTTAAAGGAGTCAATGCTCAAGAAACTGATCCTGAAACAGGTCACGTAATGTCGGAAGAGTTAATCTTGAAAGACATTCGTTTGTGGAAAGAAAATAACATTAACGCAGTACGTTTAAGTCATTACCCACGCGGAAGCAGATTCTATGAATTATGTGATGAGCATGGTATATATGTAGTTGATGAAGCTAACATCGAGTCTCATGGTATGTATTATGGAGACCGCTCTTTAGCTAAGAAACCAAGTTGGGAAAAAGCGCACGTAGATAGAATGACTCGTATGGTTGCCCGCGACAAAAACCATCCTTCGGTAATTATTTGGTCTATGGGTAATGAGGCTGGAAACGGTGTAAATTTTTATGCTGGTTACAAAGCAATCAAAGCAATGGATAAATCTAAAAGACCGGTTCAGTACGAGCGTCCTTATAAAGATTACGATGGTAGCGACTATGATATGGATTGGAATACAGATATTATTGTTCCTCAATATCCTTCGCCTGCTCATTTTGAATCGATAGGTAAATCAAAAACTGACCGACCATTTATTCCGAGTGAATATGCACACGCAATGGGTAATAGTACAGGTAACTTCCAGGATTATTGGGATATCATTGAACAATATGAAAATTTACAAGGCGGGTTTATTTGGGACTGGGTTGATCAGTCTCTTTGGAAAACAAACGAAAAAGGAGAACGCTTCTATGCTTATGGTGGTGATTATGGTAAAAATATGCCAACGGATAATTCGTTCTTAAATAACGGAATTGTGTTCCCGGACAGAACGCCACAACCGGCACTTTTTGAGGTTAAAAAAGCCCATGAGTTTATTAATTTTAAACAAAAAGGAATCAACGGTCATAATGAATTGAGAATTTTAGTTGAGAATTTATACGACTTTACTAATCTGAATGAATTTGATTTAATCGCTAAAATAAAAGCAGATGGTAAAATATTAAAAACCATTCCAGCTCAAACTTTAGATGTTGAAACTCAAACTGGTAAATTAATGCGTGTTGATCTAAAAGGAATTGACTTTAAGAAAAATACAGAGTATTATGTTGAAGTAGAAGCTGTGACAAAAAAGGACTGGGGACTTTTGCCAAAAGGATTTCAAGTGGCTCATGAGCAAATAAAAATTGACAAATTGCATGTTGAAGAGCAAGCAGCAGTGGCACAAGGAGCTTCTTTGAAAGTTAAAAGTACAGATAAAGGAGTGACAATATCCAATGAGGTTGTTAGCGTAGAATTTAATAAAAAGCAAGGCCGCATCACTTCTTATGTGTACAAAGGGAATGAACTTTTAAAAGACGGAAATGGGCCAAAACCTAATTTCTGGAGAGCGGTAACTGATAATGATTCAGGAAACAGGATGTATACTAATAATATTGAATGGAAGAAAGCTACTTTGTTTTCTGAAGTTACAAGTATGACAACAAAAAAACTAGCTGAAAATCTAATCGAATTAAAAGTTACTTACGATTTGCCAGGTGTGAACACTAAGTTTTATAGTACGTATCAAATAGACGGTAATGGAATTGTAAAAGTGGAAAATCTTTTGGATAAAACGGCTTATAAGGCTGATTTACCAAGACTAGGAATGCGTATGCAGTTGCCTAAGCAGTATAGTAAAATGACTTATTTTGGTCGTGGTCCATGGGAGAATTATTCGGATAGATACCATTCTGCTTTTGTAGATCTTTATGAGTCTAGCGTAAGTGATCAATACGTTCCTTATGTAAGACCGCAAGAAAATGGATATAAAACAAATGTTAGATGGGTTGCATTAGCTGATGAAAAAGATAACGGTCTGTTAGTTGTTGCTGATAATGTAAAGAAAGGTCTAGGAATAAGTGCTTTGCATATGACTATGGAAGACTTTGATACCGCTGATGGTTTAGATTATGGAAAAGCTTCCAAAATTGAAACAAAATATAGAACTGATGGGATTCCACAGATTAATGCCAGTAAACACATTAATGACATAAAAGAGCGCGATTTAGTAGAGCTTAATATTGATTTAGGTCAAAGAGGTGTAGCTGGTGACGATAGCTGGGGAGCTACGCCACAGGATAAATATAAAATCAAAGGAGAAGTAGCTCAAGGCTATTCTTACTACTTAATCCCTTTCGAAAAAGGAACTAAAGAGTCTATGCTGAAATTATCAAAAGAGTATGCTAACTCAAAAGTAAAATAGTAAATAATTAAAGAGTACATTAAAAATTGATTAAGAGTCGGGACAATATGTTCCCGACTCTTTTTTTTATATCAAATTTCAAATTGGATTTAATAAGAAGGATTTAGTTCTTAATTTTTGGAATATGGAGGGTATGGGTAATTCGTTAAAATAAGTTGTTTTTTTTTATGTATATCATAAAAAAAACTGGTAGGTACTGATTTGTTTGTTGTGTAAACTATTATATTTTTGAAATTATCTCTTTTTACTCTGTGCAAAGGTGTTGAAGATTAAAAAAGGATGATAAACCATAACAACCAAAAACCAAACCCATTGAGCAAGATTACTAAACAAACTGAAGTAACGCAGGATTCTCTTCTATGGAAATCGTTTAAGAATGGAGACTATGCGGCTTTTGAACTATTGTATAAAAAGTATTTTAAAGTTTTAGTAACTTATGGGTTTCAACTGAATTCTGACCGCTCCTTGGTCGAGGATGCAATACACGATTTGTTTGTTGATCTTTGGAGGAGGAAAGAGTTTTTAAGTGAAGTAGATAATGTTAAATTCTACTTGTTCAGAGCTATCCGAAATCAGTTTAGCCGTAATATCCAAAAAGATATTTTTGAGGGATCAGAAAATGTGGATCATTTTTTAGATTTTCTTTCGACCCTGTCTATTGAACAAGAATCAATAGAACAAGAGTCGGTGCAAATAAAGACTCAATTAATAAAAAAATCCTTAGAAAAACTTAGCAAACGCCAGACTGAGGCTGTTCATTTGCGTTTTTATCAGGGATTGAGCTTAGATCAAACTTCTCAAATAATGGAAATCCCTAAACAGGTGGTGAAAAACTTGTTGTCTAAGTCTTATGCAATTCTAAGAGTCTCACTTCGTAAAGCGGTTTAAGCCATTTTTAATTTCCGATTGTAACCAGCAGACTTGTTTTTCTGTGTTTATAAGCTATCGGTTTCTAAGAATTACATTCTTTTTTTACCTCTATTTAGATTGAACCAAACCTCTATTTTTAAGAGGTGTTTTTTTTGTTTGAAAAAAAATAAAAAATAATGGTTACTTTTTTGTCAAAGTGGTACTTGTATTAGTATAGGGCTTTATCAGTCATTTACCATTATGGAATACAATTACAATCAGATACAGGATTTTTTGGACGATGACTCATTTGTTCGTTGGACACTCTTTGGTCAAGACAAGGATAAGTGGGTGCAATTTTTAATTGATCATCCAATGAAAGCCAGTTTGATGAATGAAGCGAGCGAGTTTATTTTAGAAATAAATGAAATTCAGCTAGAGCCATTGGATGAGTTTGATCAGCAAAAAATATGGAGTAGAATCAATCAGACTCTTAAAGTGGAAGAAGTTTCTCAAGAGACTGTTGAATTGCGATTATGGCAGCGACCATTTATTAAATGGGTAGCTTGTATAATTATTTTATTTGGCATTGGTTCATTGGTATGGACGTCAAATCCTGACGGACAAGTTTCTTATCACGATTTACTGACTTCTTTTGATGCGCAAAGTACTCTTATAGAAAAGATAAATACAAGTGATATTCCACTAAAAGTTCAGCTTGAGGACGGCAGTGTGATTGTATTGGAGAAAAACAGTAAGTTGAGTTATCCTGTTCATTTTAATAAAAACAGTAGGACTGTCATACTGAGTGGTGACGCATTTTTTGAAATTGCAAAGGATCCCAATAAACCGTTTTATGTGTATGCCAATGAAATTGTAACCAAAGTTTTGGGTACCAGTTTTAGGATTAGAGCGTTTGATAATGATGAAAAACTATTTGTAAAAGTTAGTACAGGAAGGGTTTCGGTTTTTAATCAACGAAGAATAAATTTATCAGATCCTGAGACCAATGGTTTAGTACTTGTACCCAATCAACAAGCCATTTACAATCGTTCAGATGAAAATTTAAGTAAAAAATTAGTAGAGTCTCCTGTGGTAATTGCAAAAGAAAGCCCGACAGAGTTTAATGAAGCGCCTATAAATAAAGTTTTTGACGCAATTGAGAATCGGTATGGAATTAAAATTATTTATAATGAAGAAGTTTTGGCAAGTTGTACTATCACTACAAAATTAATAGATAAATCCCTTTATGACCAGCTTGATTTAATTTGTAAAATTATAGCAGGAACGTATAAAGAAGTCGATTCACAAATAGTAATTGAATCCCAGGGCTGTACTAACTAAACTATATAAAATACTAACTAACCAAACCAAAAAAACTATGAGAAGAAAAAATACATTATAAACAAGTTTTAAAAAAAAAGAGAAAGATGCGGCAACATCTTTCCCTTTTAAACATTTCCTATTGCTTAGTAGCAATGGGCTGAATTTATTTTGTCATGAACTAACAAAAAAACAAAAGTATGTCTAAAAACTTTAGTAACAAAACGATTTTTAAGATTATGAAATTCTCGTTTATTCAGCTGGTATTGTTGACTATTACAATCAACATGTGTTATTCTAATACTAGTTATGGGCAAGGCCCTTTAGCAGAACGCGTATCATTGTCTATTAAAAATGGAAGTATTAAAAATTTACTTCAATTAATAGAGACTCAAGCTAATGTCACTTTTTCTTACCAAGCCCAAGTAATTTCTTCTAAGGCCAAAATCAATGCAGAGTTTAAAAATGAAACCCTGCAGGAAGTCCTTAATAAGGTATTGAGCTCGCAGGATATTAAGTTTCAAGTGTTGCGTAATAATCAAATTGTATTGAATAAGAGCAATAATTTGGAGAATACAACTGCTACAGGAGCAATAGATGACCAACAGACTGTCACTGGTAAGGTTGTTGATGAGCAAGGAATTTCTCTTCCAGGGGTTAATGTATATAAGAAAGGGACTAAAACAGGAGTTTCTACTGATTTAGACGGTAATTTTACTATTGAAGCAAATAAAGGAGATGTATTAGTTTTTACTTATTTAGGGTTCGTTAACCAAGAAATGCAAATTAAAGATAATAAGATTTTAAAGATTGTCTTGAAATCTGAAGCTCAACAGATGAATGAGGTGGTTGTGGTTGGTTATGGGACACAGAAAAAAAGTAAAGTTACAGGGTCTGTAGTGTCGGTGAAAGGGGAAGAACTTACACGAGCTCCAGCTCCTAATATGACATCCGCATTGGCCGGAAGATTACCAGGATTAGTTGTGAACCAAAGTAGTGGAAGACCAGGTTCAGATGCTGCATCTATTAGTGTTAGAGGTTTTAATTCGAAAGGTGAACAACCACTTTTAATTGTTGATGGTGTACAACGTAATTTTAATCAATTAGATCCAAACGAAATAGAAAGTATAACGGTTCTTAAAGATGCTTCTGCAGCCGTATATGGTGTTCTAGGAGGTTCTGGAGTTATTTTGGTGACAACAAAAAGAGGAGTTGTTGGTAAACCAGTGATCACATATAATGCTACATCCTCGATAACAGAAGCTACAAGATATCCTGATATGGCTACATTCAAGCAATATGAAAGTATTGCATCTTCGCATAGAAGAGGAAATGAATGGCACATTTTTGACTCTTATATTACTCCGGAACGATTAGAGGCTCTAAATAATGGCTCTGATCTTGGAACAAATTGGATTAAAGAAGTTTCTAGCAGTTTTGCTCTACAACAACAGCAAAATTTAAATGTTAGAGGAGGTAGTGAAAATATGAAGTATTTTTTATCAGGAGGTTATTTAAATCAGGGATCTCAATGGAAATCGGGAGATTTTGGATTTGAGAGAATGAATTTTACAGCTAATTTTGATGCAAATATATCAAACAATCTTTCACTATCTGTTGGATTGGGTTTAAGAAGAGAAGTACGAGACAGCTCGCCTGCAGACGGTGATGGTGATATTGGAGATCTTGTATTTGGACATCCTGCATTTCCGGCCTCTATTCCAAATGGTGGATTAGTAGTTGTGAATTCTAGTAATGCAACATCGCCAGTTGCTTCAACAACCAAATCAATTGGAGGGTATAATTTGGGTATAAATAATGTTCAAAATGGAGATTTTTCTTTAAAATACAAAATACCAAATGTTGAAGGATTATCTGTAGAAGGGAAAGTAGCTTTTATTCAAAATTTTGATTTCGGTAAAAGATTAGAGAAACCTTTTAGTTTATGGGCTTGGGACGGTGCGAATTATATAGGAAATCAGATTTCTAATGGAGGAATAGTAGATTTAACTGAGTCGAGTTACAGATTTGATCGACTAACTACAAACTTAAGAATAAATTATGATAGGCAATTTGGGGAACACAGTTTTTCCGCTTTAGGATTATTCGAGAAAATTAAAGAACAATCGACATCTGTAACAGCTATAGGTAATGATGTTATATCTTCCGAAACACCATATTTAAATTTTTCGAACCCTGAAAATAGAAATGCACTTGGTTTTGCTAATGAATTAGGAAGAACGGGATTAGTTGGGAGGTTAAATTACAACTACTCAGGTAAATATTTATTGGAATTATCGTTCCGTATCGATAAATCTTCTTTATTCCCAAAAGAAACACGTACTGGTTTTTTTCCTGGAGTTTCTGCAGGCTGGCTAATTTCCAGAGAAAATTTTATGAGAGATACAAACTTTGTTCGCAATCTTAAATTACGATCATCTTATAGTAAGTTGGGTAATGATGGTGCAAATACCTACGATTATATTGAAGGATTTCAGGTCTTAAATGTCAATGGGGGTTATGTTTTTAATAATAAATTTCAGACAGGTATAGCAACATTAGGTGTACCAAATCCTTCAATTACATGGCAAAATACAGAATTATACAATGTAGGAATAGATGCTGGTTTTTTAAATAATAGTTTAACTTTAGAGGTTGATGCATTTTACAGATTGCGATCTGGTATTCTTACAAGAGACACACAGGGTATAACTATACCGGAAACAGCAGGTGCAGAATTACCACTAGAAAACTTGGAGTCAAGGGATAATCGTGGATTTGAAGCTGCATTAACATACAGGGATAATCAAGGAGATTTCAAATATAGTATTTCAGCTAATGGTTCTTGGGCTCGTGAGAAGTATAAAACTACAATAGAAACTTTAGTTCAGGAAGATGCGGATTTAGAAAGAATACAGAGGCTTTCAGGAAATTGGGTTAATCGTACATTTGGTTATCAATTTGACGGATTCTGGAACCAAAAAGAGTTAGATGTCCTTATTGAAAATAAAACAAATAATTCAGATGCATATATTGATTATGGTGAAAATCCTTTAAATATTAGGCCAGGGGACATTAGGGTAAAAGACTATAATGGTGATGGTGTAATTGATCTTAGAGATCAAGTCCTTATCGGAAAAGGTAATGTTCCGGAAATACTATTTGGTTTCAATACACAATTGGAATATAAAAATTGGGATTTTACAATGTTCTGGCAAGGAGCGGCCAATTTTTATCAAAGTATGAGTACCACAGAAAGAGGACTTTTATTACATGCTTCTGGACCAAGAACACCTTATAGCTATTTGTATGGTAGAGTTTGGTCCGAAGAAAATGAAGCAAATGCACAATTTCCAGCTGATTTAGATGGAAGGTATAATAATGCCACTTTAGACAAATATTTTATTAATTCTAAATATGTTCGTCTTAAGAATTTAGTAATAGCTTATTCGTTGCCATCCGAAACTCTTAAAACTGCTGGAATTGATAAGTTGAGAATTTATCTTAGTGGAACAAATTTATTTACCCTTGATAATTTGGGAATATTTCCAGTCGATCCTGAAGTTGGAGGAGTTGGTTCTTATCCGATTCAGAAAGTTTACACACTTGGGATTAATTTAAGTCTATAAAAAAAAAATAAAATATTCAATATGAAAACAATTAGAAATATTTTACTATTAGTAGTAGTAGCTATTATATATGCCTGTGAAAATCCACTGGACTCTACACGATTAGATGTTATTGGTAATGATTTAGTTTGGGATGATGAGTCTCTTGTAGATGCATATATGGCAAATATGTATGATCGATCTGATTTAATTGAAGCCAATGACAATTCTGGAGATCCGCATGTAAGACGATATGGTACACAACCATTAGGAGGAGAGGCTTTTGGTAGAGATCAAGGAGGGGCATATGGGTATACAACGGGTAACTTATCCGGTATTAGTACTGGTGTAGCATTGCCTTATTTTGGAACAGAGTCTTGGTCTTTTATCAGAGCTTTAAATGTGGCAATTAAAGAGTTATCAATTGAAGATTCAAGATTGAGTACCAACTTTAGAGAGCAAAGATTAGGAGAAGCGTATTTTTTAAGAGCACATGCGTATTTCAGAAAAGTGATTAGATATGGTGGTGTTCCCATCGTAGATTATCCTCAAGAAACATCTTTACCAGCAGAAGATCTTAGAATTCCTAGAAGTAGTGAGAAAGAAACTTATGATTTTATTGCTAGTGATCTGAACAAGGCAGCAGTATTATTGGCTAATAAAACAACTACTATTGGTAGAATTACAGAACCAGCGGTTTGGATGCTTATGAGTAGAGCAATGTTATATGCTGGTAGTATCTCAAGTAATAATAACCTACTACCATTAAAGGATATTAACGGGCTAGTTGGAATTAATCCTTCTGAAGCCCAAAACTATTATAAATTATCTTTAGAAGCTTCAAGAAAAATACTGCCAGCTCCTTTTGGAACAGGAAATTTTGCCTTAAGGCCTGGTCAAACTGTAGTTGAGTATAGGAAAATATTTAATGATATAGGAAGTGCTAATGATAAGGAGTCTATCTTAACCATACAATTTAACGGAGAAGGAGGTAGATATAATAACGAGGGTGTTTATTTATTGCCTAGAGCAAAACCCGAACACGTAAACTGGGGTGCGTGGCAAGCAACTTGGATGGAAACTCTTGAGTGGTATGAATATAAAAATGGCATTCCCGGAATTATGTTACCTGATAATTCAGCAACTTTACGCAGCACTCTAGCATCTGGACAGTACTATAATTTAGCACAACTTTTTGCGGATAAAGATCCTCGTTTTCGTGCTTCAATAGCTCTACCTCCTTATGAGATACAAGGATTTTCCGCCTACATGCATAATACTGTGAAAAATACAGCAGATGCGAATCAGGCTGGAATTCCGCTTAGAGGACCTACTCAAAACCGTCAATCTTCAGGTATGTGTGTGATTAAAACTGCCAACGAAAACAATCCAATGGTAATTAATGACATTGGTGATGCGCCATTGGTAGTATACAGAATAGCTGAGGCCTATTTGAACTATGCAGAAGCAGCCCATGCTTTAGGGGATGCTTCGGGATTGGATGCCTTAAATGCAATTAGAACACGTGCTGGAATGCCATCAAGAACAAGTCTTACAATGCAGAATATTATGCATGAACGAAAAATAGAATTGGCATTTGAAAATCATCGTTTTTGGGATTTGCGTCGTTGGAGAATAGCACAAACAGAGTTAAGTCCTACCGAAAAATTTAAGCATATTCAATGGACTTGGGATGTTGCTAATAATACTTTTACTGCAATTCTTGTAAATGAAAAATTGGTACGATTATTTAAGCCAGAACATTATTATTTCCCTATTCCTTTATCTAGTATTGAGAATAATCCGGCATTGGAACAAAATCCAGGATATAATTTATAAAATTTTTTAAGAAGTCTTATGATATAGGTATTAGAGTTTGTTTTTAAAGAATAAGCTAAATAAAAATGCTGATAATAATGAAATTATAGCTACAATGTATCGATTTAGAATTGGTATTTGAAAATATTATTTTTCTTAAAAGTACTGACAACCATTTATAAGTCATTATTTGGAAGCTAGGGGTTATAAATAACCATAATTTCGAAGAAAGAATTGAATTTCAGCAATCCGATTTTGTATGCTTTAAAACAGAAGTTGTGAAATGCATTTGATGAGGTGCTTTTAATAAAAAAGTGCCTCTTTGCGTATGTTGTGCGTGGTCTTTTTCTTGAAGATTTCAAGTTTCTGTAGGCACTGAGTTGATAGGGAGTTTTAGCAACTGGCTAGGCTGTCTAAGATGAGGTAGAATCTGAAAGAAGCCATTAAAAAAAAATTGTGTAATAGTTATTTAATAAGTTATTCCATATTAATAAATAGAGTGTATGAATTCAATCAAAACTTTGCGATCAAATAAAAACTACCTCGGCGCTTTTCTTCTATTCTTTATTGGTATAGTTTACGCTCAATCTCCGAAAACTGTAGCAAAAAGAGCCCAACCCAATATCATTGTTTTTTTAGTCGATGATATGGGCTGGCAAGATACTTCTTTGCCTTTTTGGACAAAAACCACCGAACTCAATAAGCGATACCACACGCCCAATATGGAACGATTGGCTAAAGAAGGCATGAAATTTACTAATGCTTATGCTACACCAGTTTGTACACCAACACGCGTTAGTATGATTTCGGGTATGAATGCAGCAAATCATGGTGTTACCAATTGGACCTCACCTGTAAAAGATAACAATACTGATAATAGCGATGAGGAAATGGCAAAGGCGGATTGGAATTATAATGGGTTAAGCCCTGTGCCGGGCATACCACACACTGCTTATGCTACTACCTACCCACAACTATTGAAAGATGCGGGATATTTTACCATTCATGTAGGAAAAGCACATTGGGGATCGGCAGGTACACCAGGTTCTAGTCCGTATAATTTAGGGTTTATGGTAAATATTTCTGGAAATTCGATAGGCCATCCGCAAAGTTTTAAGGGCACAGATAATTATGGAAATATACCTGGAAAAACATCACCGAATGCTGTTCCGGACCTGCAGGAATATTTTGGAAAAGATTGTTTTCTTACCGAAGCGTTAACCTTGGAAGCCATCAAATCTTTGGAAGCTCCCATCAAAAACAAACAAGCTTTTTATCTCAATATGTCGCATTATGCAATTCATGATCCGCTGATGGCTGATAGCCGCTATATTCAGAAATATTTGGATGCTGGACTGGACGCTAAGGAAGCAAAACTTGCTTCGATGATTGAAGGCATGGATAAAAGCCTGGGCGACATCATGAATTATTTAAAAGAAAAAAACATTGAAAAAAACACCATTGTCATTTTTATGAGCGATAATGGACCCAGCCATAGGTCAAACCTGCCTTTGAAATCCAGCAAAGGATCGGTATATGAAGGTGGTATTAGGGAGCCGATGATTGTAAAATGGCCTGCTGTGGTAAAACCATCTACGGTTGCCCAACAGTATGTAATCATCGAAGATTTTTTCCCAACCATTTTAGAAATGGCAGGGCTAAAAAATTATAGGACTGCTCAACAGCTTGACGGAGAAAGTTTTTTGCCCATTTTAAAAAATGCAAATTATAGTAACAATGAGAGGATATTGGTTTGGCATAATCCTAATAAATGGACTAGTTCTGCTGCTCCAGGAATTAACTATTTCAGTGCAATCCGTCAGGGCAATTGGAAATTAGTTTACAGCATGAGAACTGGCAAGAAAGAATTGTATGACCTTAATGATGATATCGGGGAGAAGAATAATCTGTCAGATAGGTATCCTGGTAAAGTGGAACAACTCTCATCATTACTGTCCAATGAATTAAGGAAATGTAAAGCTCCGATGCCCACTTTTAAAAATTCGGGCAAGGTAGTGCCGATGCCGGATGAGGTTGAATTTTAATTTTTTTTGTCATTTTGTTAAGTAAATCATTTACATTGATTTTATAGGTCTTTTTTCAATTAATTCCCCTCTGTATTATAACAGAATTATATTTTAAAGAAAAAAGAATTTCTTTATATTATTTTAAGAGAAATTTATTTATTATTCCTAGTCCTGAAAAAGCTATGCAAGATTTGTCTAGTCCTAAAAAGGAGATACAGGATTAATAAAAAATAAGAGTACAATTTTTAGACAGTAGTAAGCCTAGGTTTATTACTGTTTTTTTGTTTTTATTGAGATCCTTTTGATTTTCTTGACATAACATCGAATCCCTCTAGACATTAGGTGTAATAAAGTTAATTGTTTTGTATAGCAGTGATACTTTGTTCTAACGATTCATAAGTTCAAAAAAATATTTATTATAAAAGCACAAAATAACTGGTAGGTACTGGTGTATTTAGTAAGGAATCTGTTTTATTTTTGAAACTGTTTCTTTTTTTTATGAAGAAAGAAAATAGGACACTAAAAGTAATTCCCAAACTAAATCAATCCAGGAAATAGGAAGCCATTGATAAACAATATTATCATGATTACGGTCTTACCCATTTTCTACTTAGTACAATTTGGGCGGCTCATTCCCATTCAAAGAGGCTGGGAGATCTGGGGATTGTCGTATTTACTTCAGAGCTGCATCCTTAGATAGCATTTGAAAAAAACAATTAAAACTATATACTAAATTAAAACATGATGATTTCTTTCAAAAAAGGCTACGGATTATTGTTTTTCATTTCAATTTTGTTGCTCTCCTTTCAAAATACCGAGGCACAGAAAAATGGTACAATAACAACAGCCAGACAAACCGAATCCCTTAACAAAAACTGGAAATTCCATTTGGGAAGTGCCAATAATCCGGCTAAAGATTTTGATTATGGGATTGTTCGTAATTTTACAATCGCCGGTGGTGGTGGTGGGGCTGTAAGTCCAAAATTTGACGATAGTAAATGGCGCAGCCTAAATGTGCCTCACGATTGGGCAGTTGAACTTCCTTTTGAATATCATAAACATTTTGATGTTCAAAGTCATGGCTACAGACCTGTTGGCGGTTTCTATCCGGAGAACAGCGTGGGCTGGTACAGAAAGCGTTTTAATGTAGAGAAAGAAAAGGAAGGCCAACGTTTTGTGCTTCGATTGGAAGGGGTGTACCGCGATTTTAAATTGTGGGTAAACAACAATTATATCGGAGGGAATTTTGGAGGTTACACCGAGAGTTCTTTTGATATCACTGATTTTATCGAGTTTTCAAAAGAAAATCTGATTGTAATTCGCGTCGATGCTACCCAGTACGAAGGCTGGTTTTATGAAGGAGCGGGTATATATAGAAATGTTTTTTTAGAGTCCTTTAGTCCGGTTCACATACCGGAATACGGAGTCTATGTTTCGGCAAAAGTGGAAAAATCGAATGCCAAAGTTCAGGCGCAAACCACAGTTAAAAACCAAGAAGGCAAAACAGTGGATTGCTCGGTGGTTTCTTATGTGATGGATGCTAAAGGGACAAAAGTTACTCCATCTTTGACCGAGAAAGTTAAAGTGAAAAATAACGAAACACATAAAATAGAGCAGCAGTTTTCGCTCAAAAACCCAAAACTGTGGGGACTGGATACGCCTAATTTATACCGATTGGTTTCCATTGTGAAAAAAGCAGGAAAAACAGTAGACAGCCTTCAAACGGAATTTGGCGTACGCACTTTTGATTATAATGCCACTACTGGTTTTTCGCTAAACGGAGAAGCCATGAAAATAAAAGGCATGTGTGTGCATCAGGATCATGCAGGCGTTGGATCGGCAGTACCAGATGCTTTGGTCTATTACAGAATCAAACTCTTGAAGGAAATGGGAGTCAATGCCTACCGTTGCAGTCATAATCCGCCTTCAAAATCAGTTTTGGAAGCCTGTGATAAGCTGGGCATGATGGTGATGGATGAAATTCGTGTCATTGGCACCGGAAAAGAATATTACGAGCAATTTGAAAAATTGATTTTAAGAGACCGCAACCACGCGAGTATCATGCTTTGGAGTCTTGGAAACGAAGAAACCGGAGTGCAAAACACCGATTTGGGCAGACGCATGGCGCATACTTTAGTACAACGCCAAAAAGAATTAGATCCTTCGCGCTTGAGTACGTATGGAGGAAATAACGGAATCAATTTCAAGGGAATCAACCAGGAAATGGATGTCAGAGGGTTCAATTACCACATCAAAGAATTAGACGATTACCACAAAGAACATCCTACACAACCGATGGTTTTTAGCGAGGTGTCTTCTATGGTAAGCTCCAGAGGAATGTATGCCAAGGATTCTATCAAAGGATATTTGCCAGATTACGATATGAACAAACCGGGCTGGGGACAAAGAGCAGAAGAATGGTGGAAGTTTACCGTGGACAGACCTTGGCTAATGGGCGGTTTCGTTTGGACCGGTTTTGATTACCGTGGGGAGCCAACGCCGTTTACCTGGCCAAATGTTAATTCACATTTTGGAATAATGGATGTTTGCGGATTCCCTAAAAACACCTACTATTACTACCAAAGCTGGTGGACGGATAAAGACGTTATCAAAATTTATCCGCACTGGAACGGCCACAAAGCGGGTGATAAAGTAAATGTATGGTGCAACACTAATGCCGATGAAGTGGAACTGTTTTTAAATGGTAAAAGTTTAGGAAAGAAAACCATGCCACGCAACAGCCATTTAGAATGGGACGTTATTTACGAGCCGGGCAAATTAGAAGCAGTAGGCTTGAAAAATGGCAAAATAATCCGAACGGCTGTCGAAACCACTACAGCCCCATACCAAATTGTCTTGACTCCGGACCGCCAAGCTATAAAGGCTGACGGAAATGATGTCTCAGTTATCAATGTAAGCGTTCTGGACAAACAAGGCAGAGAGATTCCCGATGCGATGAATTTGATCCAATTCCAGTTAAAAGGCAATGCCACTATCTTAGGGGTGGGTAATGGCGATCCAAGCTCACACGAAGCCGATAAATGCATGGATGGCAACTGGAAGCGTTCACTATTTAACGGAAAATGCCAAATCATTTTGCAGTCTATGGATAAAGAAGGTGAATTTAATCTTACAGCCACAGCCGAAGGATTACAAAGTACAGCCGTTACCATAACGATTAAAAATAAATAGAAATGAAAAGATTTAATATACCAGCAATAGTGCTTGCCTTATCCTGTAGTTTTTGCGTTCAGCTATCGGCCCAAAATAAGACAGCAAAAAGACCCAATATTGTCATCATCATTTCGGATGACCATGCCTTTCAGGCCATTGGGGCCTATGGCAATACCATGAAACCAACGCCCAATATTGACCGTATTGCCCGCGAAGGGGTTCTGTTCAACAAAGGCTATGTAACCAATTCGATTTGCGGTCCAAGCCGCGCGGTGATTCTAACGGGCAAGTACAGCCATAAAAACGGATTTAAAGACAATGAAAACTCGCGTTTTGACGGAAGTCAGGATAGCTTCATCAAGCAACTAAAAGGCTCCGGTTATGAAACGGCTTGGATTGGAAAATGGCATCTGGAAACAGACCCCCAAGGTTTTGATTATTGGCAAATTTTACCCGGGCAAGGCCAGTACTACAATCCGGATTTCCACATGATGGACGGTACTAAAAAACGCACCGAAGGCTATGTCTCGGATATAGTCGAAGATGTTTCCGAAAACTGGTTGGACAACCGCGACAAAGACAAACCTTTTTGTCTGGTTATAGGCCATAAAGCCACCCATCGTACTTGGATACCGGATATTCAGGATATGGGGAAATTTGATCATGTAACTTTTCCTTTGCCTCATAATTTTTACGATGATTACAAAAATCGGGAAGCAGCCAAAGTCCAGGACATGTCCATTGCCAAAACCATGGTCATGGGATATGACTTGAAAGTCTTTAAAGACGAAGCTGATACCAATCAGGAAGGAACTGTTTCGAGAATGAACGCCGAGCAGCGTAAAAAGTTTGACGACTATTATTTGCCCATAGCAGCCGATTTGAAAGCTCGTAATCTAAAAGGAAAAGAATTGACCGAATGGAAATTTCAGCGCTACATGCGCGACTATTTGAGTACGGCAGTTTCATTGGACCGAAACATTGGGCGTACCTTGGACTATTTGGATAAAAATAATTTGACAGAGAATACCATCGTGATTTATATGTCGGATCAGGGATTTTATTTGGGGGAACACGGCTGGTTTGACAAGCGTTTTATTTATGAGGAATCCTTCAGAACTCCAATGGTGATGCGTTATCCGGGAGTGGTAAAACCCGGAACCATATCGAATGATTTGGTGATGAATCTGGATATTGCTCCTACGATGCTTGATGCGGCCGGAGTAGCCATCCCAAAAGACGAACAAGGACAATCGATGTTGCCCTTATTTACAGATAAAAAAGCAAAAGGACGTGACGCCATCTATTATCACTATTATGAAAATGGAGAACATTCGGTATCTCCTCATTTTGGTCTAAGAACCAAACGCTATAAATTGGTTCGTTTTTACAAAAGAGTGAGTTCTTGGGAATTGTATGATTTAAAGAAAGATCCTAACGAAATTAATAATTTATACGGGAAAAAAGGGTTTGAAAAAATCACCGCTCAGATGAAAGTGGAGCTCAACAAACTGATTGCCCAATACGAAGATCAGGATGCCAGAAAGATCTTGACGGCGAATTAAGTTCGATTTTAGAAGTTAAATTATTTTAAAGTAATCTTAAATAAAGTAAAGTCTAATCTGTTTTAAGGATGTTTCTTTAGTGATGTAAAAAACGACAGTATTTTAACTAAGATCTTAAAAAGAATTAATCGTGAAATCTTAATCTTGTTTAGGTAAAAACAAATAATGTTTAAAATGAGTTCAAAGTGTATAATGCTACCATTGAGTGTTTTTTTAATGTGTTTTTTTTCGTTAAACGCACAAATAAATTCTTTGCCTTTGCCAAACAAACAGCAATTGGCCTGGCAGAAGGCCGAATTTGGGGTGGTTTTTCATTATGATTTGCACGTATTTGATGAGTCAAAATACAACCAAGGTACCAACAGGATTAGCCCGTTAGTGGATTATAATATTTTTAATCCGAAACAATTGGATGTCGAACAATGGGTCATTTCTGCCAAAGCGGCGGGTGCAAAATTTGCTATACTTACCGTTACTCATGAAACCGGTTTCGCTTTGTTTCAATCGGATGTAAATCCGTATTCGATGAAGAGTTTGAAATGGAAAGATGGAAAAGGGGATCTTTTTAAGGATTTTACAGATGCTTGTCGCAAACACGATATCAAGCCAGGTGTTTATTTGGGTATTCGTTGGAATTCATTTTTTGGCGTACATGATTTCATCGTAGATGGTGAGCCCAATAGTGCAATGCAGAAAAAAAGGCAGGCCTATTACAATACAATGGTGGAAGGAATGGTAAAAGAAATTTGTACTAATTATGGCCCTTTGTTCGAAATATGGTTTGATGGGGGCGCCAGTGCCCCACAAAAAGGAGCGCCAGATGTATTGCCAATAGTGAAAAAGTACCAGCCTGATTGTTTGTTTTATCACAACGACCAGTTGGCCGAAGCACGTTGGGGCGGCTCTGAAAGTGGTATGGTGAATTATCCTTGCTGGTCTACATTTCCATACAATTTTACAGGTTCAGGAGAAAGTGCTATTCCCGGAATCTCTAAAAACGGATTTCAATTATTGAAAGAGGGAGATGTAAATGGAAAATATTGGGTACCAGCGATGGCCGATGCGCCTTTACGTGGTTTTAACGGAAGACATGAATGGTTTTGGGAACCTGGTGATGAAAAGAGTATTTATCATTTGAAAGAACTGATGAACATTTATTACAAATCAGTTGGAAGAAATGCTACTCTTATTATGGGATTAACACCGGATAACACCGGGCTTATGCCAAAAGAAGATGTACAACGCCTAAAGGAATGGGGTCAGGAGATAAAACGACGCTTTGACTTCCCTCTTGCTACTACAAGAGGAAAAGGAAAAATAATTGAATTGAAGTTGGCTCAAGAAACGTCAATCAATCAGTTTTTGGTGCAGGAAAACATTGCTAAAGGACATCGCATAAGGGCTTTCAGCATACAAGTTTATCAGAAAGGGAAATGGCTAACGGTAAACAAGGGCACTGCAATAGGGAATAAATATATTTTTCTATCTGACAAACCTATTTTTACAAAAAAGCTGAGGTTGGTGATTGATGAGTCAGTAGCGGAGCCGGATATAATAAATTTTTCGGCATATCATGTCGAAGAAATTGATAAATGATTCTTTTAAAATAAATAGAAGTAATTATTCTTTGTTATTTGAAAAATACAAAAATGAATACTTGATGAATAGGAAAAAAAATGAAATTATGGGTTCTTTTTTTGGTTGCGAGAAATGTAGAGAATATAAGTCTTTATCTGTAAAACGATCCAAATGAGAGGCATAATTTGTATGAACAATAGAAGTAAGCAAATATTTTGACACCCTATGTTTGTAATAAGAAAAGGCCTTCGATTAAATAAAAAAAAGAATAAATAAAGAACAACTTAAATAGTTAAAAAAAATAAATATGAAAAAAATATTTTCGGTTATACTGATAACTTGTTTTGCATTAAAAGGGATTTCACAAGAAAGACCTAATATCATTTACATTTTAGTAGATGACATGGGATATGGAGATGTAGGCGTTTTTTTCCAAAATCAACGCATGAAAAGTAATGACCGTTCCAAACCCTACCAAATTACGCCTTATTTAGACCAAATGGCCGCCACTGGAGCAATTTTTACACAACAATATTGTAATGCGCCAGTTTGTGCACCTTCAAGAGGCTCTTTGTTAACAGGGGTCAATCAGGGTAATGCACATGTTAGAAACAATCAATTTGACAAAGCGCTAGAAGACAATCATACTTTGGGAAGCGTTTTAAAACAAGCCGGCTACCAAACTATGGCTGTTGGAAAATGGGGATTACAGGGAGTAGCAGAAACTGGTCCTAACTGGCCTTCGCATCCTTTGAAGAGAGGATTTGACTCTTATTATGGATACATGCGTCATATGGATGGTCATGAACATTATCCTTATGAAGGTATCTACCGAGGTAAAAAAGAAGTGTACGACAATTATGTAAATGTGGCCGATGGACTTGCTAAATCATATACCACCGATCTGTGGACGGCTGTCGCCAAAAAACAGATAGTAGAGCACGCCAAAGGGAATGATGCAGACAAACCTTTCTTTATGTATCTTGCTTATGATGCACCACATGCCGTTTTAGAGTTGCCTACTCAGGCTTATCCAAATGGATTGGGTTTAAATGGAGGCGTACAATGGACAGGAATAAAAGGTCAGATGATTAATACCGCTTCGGGTGTTCCGGATAGCTTTGTGTATCCTGAATACGCAGATGCTACTTATGATAACGACAATGATCCAGCTACAGCAGAAATTGCTTGGCCAGATACTTACAAGCGTTATGCTACTGCCAATCGCCGTATTGATGATGGAGTTGGTGATATTTTACAATTATTGAAAGATCTAAAAATTGACGAAAATACAATTGTAGTTTTCTCTTCTGATAATGGTGCTTCAAATGAAGCTTATCTTCCATCACCATTCGTAGATTATAAATCAACATTTTTTGAGAGTAATGGTAATTTTGAAGGCATAAAAAGAGATATTTTAGAAGGAGGTGTTCGTATGCCAGTTTTGGTCAATTGGCCTAAAAATATTCAAGCAGGAAAAGTCATTAACACTCCGTCGATGTTATCTGATTGGATGGCTACTTTTTCGGATATGGCTGGCGTTCCAGCTCCTGCAAGAACAGATGGCGTTTCATTATTACCTTCTTTAACCGCTAAAGGAAAACAAAAAGAAACTCTTGTATATGTAGAATATGAAGGAGAAGGTAGAACACCTAATTATAAAGAATTTGACCCAACGCATAGAAACAAAAAACGTGGGCAACAACAATTAATCCGATTTGGAAATTATAAAGGCGTTCGTTACGATATTAAATCCGCAGACGACAATTTCGAAATCTTCGATGTTGTGAAAGACCCAGGCGAAATAAATAATCTGGCGCTAAAACCCGGTTTTGAAAAAATGCAACAGCAGATGAAGGCTGCCGTTTTGCAACTAAGACGTGCCGATGCCGAAGCTCCTCGTCCTTATGACACTGCTTTGATTCCTGAAGCTGAAGTTTCAGCTAAATTTTTCCCAGGAGTGGTACAGCAATTTTTTGAAGGCGATTTCCCTTGGGTGGTTTCGGAAAAAGAATTGAAAGCTAAAGAGCAAAAAATCACCAAAGCAATAGCTGCTGATACGCAAACCCATAAAAAGGGAATGTTTCTTTATACCACTTTTGTGAAAGTTCCATCCGATGGCAAATACAGTTTTTCAATGAAAACATCTTCTAAGGCTTTTGTGCGTTTGCACCAAGCGCGTCTTTTTGATGCTGATTTTGCTTACAAAGCGGGCGAAGAATTGACTGAAGAGGTGTTTTTGAAAGCAGGTTATCATCCAATTTCGGTTTATCTGCTAAAAAATTCGGAAGCAAATGAAACGATGGATATAAAATGGAAGCCATCGGGAGCCACTGATTGGAAAAATTTAGAAGCCACTGATTTATTTCAATTAAAAAAACGCATCAAATAAAAACTGTTTATTTCATTAATTTACGAACTAATTAAAAAATAGAATGAAAGCTACCCTTGGATTTACAATTAGCGTTGAACAGTTTTGTTTCAGTATACTGACTTCATTATTGTTCACCGGAGCAGTTTTCGCCCAATCCTCAAAAAACAACACGAAGTCAAGACCCAATATCATTGTTTTTCTAGTGGATGACATGGGTTGGGTGGATACTTCAGTACCTTTTGGAGATAGCCTTATGCCTTTGAATAAACGCTATCATACCCCAAATATGGAACGATTGGCCAAAGAAGGAATGAAGTTTACCAATGCCTATGCCCAACCGGTATGTACGCCAACCAGAGCCAGCATGTTAAGTGGTATGAACTCGGCTCATGCCCGAATCACCAATTGGACATCACCGGCAAATAACAATCCTACCGATAATACGGACGAGCAGTTTAGTGCCCCAGAATGGAATTACAATGGCATGAGTCCCGTGGTAGGAATTCCACATACGCAATACGCAACTCCTTTTCCTCAATTATTGAAAGATGCGGGTTATTTTACGGTACACGTGGGTAAGGCACATTGGGGATCAGCGGGAACTCCCGGAGCCAATCCTTTGAGTATGGGTTTTATTACAAACATTGCCGGTCATGCAGCGGGGCATCCCCAAAGTTATTTATCTGAGGATAATTATGGTAATAAGCCCGGGAAAGCAAGTTGGCAGGCGGTTCCTGATTTGGGAGAATATTATGGAACGGGTACTTTTTTAACGGACGCGCTCACCAAAGAAGCCATAAAAACATTGGAAAATCCGATAAAAAACAAACAGCCTTTTTATTTAAATATGGCGCATTATGCTGTACATGATCCTATGATGGCTGATCCTCGTTATTACCAAAAATATGTAGATGCAGGATTAGATGAGACAGAAGCAAAATATGCCAGCTTAGTGGAAGGTATGGATCAGAGTCTAGGAGACATAATGGATTATCTGGTTTCTAAAAAAGCTGATAAAAATACCATTATTGTTTTTATGAGCGATAATGGTGGCTTGAGTCTTGCGCCATCAAGAGCAGGGGAACCTCATACCCAAAATTTGCCTTTGAAAGCAGGCAAGGGTTCTGTAAACGAAGGAGGAATAAGGGTTCCTATGATTGTAAAGTGGCCTGGTGTAACTAGAGCGGCTTCGGTGGCAAATCAGTATGTAATTATCGAAGATTTTTTTCCAACGCTCTTGGAAATGGCTAAGGTTAATGATGGTAAAAAAGTGCAGGATATAGATGGAAAAAGTTTTGTTCCTATTTTGAAAAATCCGGATTTGAAGGACAACAGCAGGGCTTTGATCTGGCATATTCCCAATAAATGGACAACAAAAGATGGACCGGGTATCAACTATCAGAGTGCCATCAGGAAAGGAGATTGGAAACTGATATACGATATGCGTGACGGAAGTAAGCAACTCTATAATTTGAAAACCGATATTGGAGAGCATAGCGATCTATCAGTTGCGCATCCCGATATGGTAAAAGCATTATCCAAAACATTGTCGGAACAATTAAGACAATGGAAAGCAACTATGCCAATTGATAAGAAAACGAATCAGCCCGCAGCTATGCCTGATGAGAGCGAATAGAAGTGATAATTTTCAGTATAAAAAAGGATCGTATCCTGATTCTATAATTAGATTCCATTTTATGAAAAAAACAGTAATACTTAGTCTGCTTTTTGGTATTGTCCTATTGGGTTGTAAGAGTCAAAATATTGTAGTTCCAACTAGCCGTACACTCGCAATTATTCCGCAGCCAAAATCAATAGAGACCTCAAATAAAGGACTTGATATAAAATCGATCACTGAATTAGAATTACCTGAACTATGGAGTGCTTTAGGCGGACAGTTTGCGGAGTTTAACCAAAAGAATAAACTACAGCCTCTGAGGATTGTTGAAAAGGCCAATTCGACTGCCGTTCGTATAAAAAAAGTCCAAAATTTAGATTTGGAATCATACCGCTTACTAGTGAATAAGAATGGGGTTCTGATAGAAGCTGCCGATTATGGAGGTGCTTTTAATGCTTTACAAACATGGAAGCAACTGGTTTTTCATGCTGAAAATGGGATTGTAATGCAAGTAAAAATAGAAGACCAAGCCCGTTTTAATTATCGCGGATTGATGTTGGACTGTAGCCGGCATTTTTGGACTGTAGCCGAATTAAAAGAAACCATTACACAAATGGCTTTTTTTAAACTGAACAAATTGCATCTGCACCTTACCGATAATAATGCCTGGAGAATAGAGATAAAAGCCTATCCCAAACTGACTACAGCCGGTACCTATTATAAGGATTATCCAGAATTATCAGGTAAGTTTTATACCCAAGAGGATTTAAAAGAAGTGGTTGCTTTTGCAGGAATGCATAATATTGAGGTTATTCCGGAAATTGATATTCCGGGTCATGCTACAGCTATTCTGGCTGCCTATCCCGATTTGTCTTGTACAGGTGGCGAATTTGAAGTCTATCCGGAAGAAATGCCGTTGAAAGACCGTAAAAGAACTAATATAAACATGCTTTGTTTGGGAAATCCTGAGGTATATACTTTTGCAGAAAAGGTGATTCAGGAAATAGCCTCTATCTTTCCTTCCCAAAAAATACATTTGGGGGGTGATGAGGTGCCCACTACCATTTGGGAAAAATGTACAAAATGCCAAAAACTGCACCAGCAGGAGCATTTAGAGAAATGGGGAGAACTACAGGATTATTTCACTAAAAGAATGTCGAATGCAGTTAAGAAATTAGGAAAAACCATGGTAGGCTGGGATGAGATTAATGAGCGACAGGCTGCTTCTGCTGATGATATTGTCATGGTTTGGCGTGACTATGGATTCAAGCAAGGACTGGAAGCTTTGCAACGCAATGTTCCTGTAATAATGGCACCACAACATGGATGTTATTACGATTGGGGTTATGCCGGAAATGCAACCCGAAAAGTATACGAATGGGATCCTATTTCTGCAGAAATGGAAGCTTTAAATAAAAACAACTTAGTACTTGGAGGTCAGGCTTGTTTATGGACAGAGCGTGTGAGTACTCAAAACAGGATAGAGGAGATGCTGTATCCTAGAATTACAGCCTTGGCAGAAGTGCTTTGGTCCCCTAAAGAAAATAGAAATTGGGAAGACTATCTGAAGCGTTTGGATCAAAGTTACGGTTCCATGAAAGCTTTGGGTATCAATTATTATATTGACGATGCCATTAATGAAACAGAGTTTAAACCCAAAAATGAAAAACCGGCATTGGTCAGACATGCTTGGTTAACAACCAATCTTCCAAACCATGGGGATTACCATCTGGAATACATATTTGATGGTAAATCGAATACTTTTTATTGGGGAAGCAGAAGTATTGGCGTGGGCGATTGGTATCAAATTAAATTAGGCGAGCCGGTAACAGCAACTAAGATTTCGGTGCTTACAGGTGATTCAAAAGATTATATTCAATTTGCCGATTTACTGATTTCGGAGGATGGAGAGACATTCGAAAAAATTGCCGCTTTCAAAGACGATGGAACGGCTACAGCAATATTAGAAGGAAGAACCATTCGTGCGATCCGTATAGAGGCCACCAAACAACATACTTGCTGGCCGGTTATTAAGGAAATCAAAATTGAATAATTCATTCAGTTGTAGAAGTGAGTTGTGAGTTCTCTGTTATGGGTTCGTGAAGTAGTTTTTAACCTAGGGCGACTTATTTTTTAATCGCAAACTTTACAAAGGCGCTTCACTTTTTCCTCGATGAGTATCCGCTTAGTAACTTATCCAGGAGAAGTGTGTGAGCTATTTAATGTAAAATTCATAAAACTACATGATTCAAAAGCAAAAGATAAAATTTGGATACATATGCAGAATGAATCAGGAACTAAACCAAAATTATTAATTCATACAAGACAATTGACAAATAGAATTACAGCAGAGTTGATTCCAAACATTAGTGAAATTGTTGGGGAATTTATGAAAACGAATTCGATTGAATTATAAAAAAAACTACTGCCAATAGCCAGAGTTGGGCTTGAAAAGCCAACAATGAAACTCCTGTTGAGCGGAACCGCTCTCCATCCATTCCTAATGGAGTTTGCGATACATGAATAAGAAGAATTTCAAGAGGTCAATGGGCCTCTTTTTTTTGTTCTATGATGAGGATTACTATCGATTGTTATTTTATTGGTACTATTTTAATTTTAATAATTTACACTGTTATCAATTGGATCGGGCTTTAGCCCGATATGAAAATTGAATTCTTAAAGAGGCTTAAGCCGAAACTTAATCTCTATTTTGGCTAAAGCCAATTTTTTATTCGATATCCAAAACGGGCTAAAGTCTGTTCCTGTCGTTTTTAAAATAGATAGTGTATGGATAGTGTATAGATAGTGTATGGATAGTGCATGGATAGTGTATGCTTAATTTTGGACTTGATCGTGCACTATTTATTTCCTCCCCAACTTTTGCAGCTGATCCGCTCTTGGTTCAAGATAGGTATTAAAACCAAAAAAAACCTTGTAAGATCAATACTTACAAGGTTTTTTAATTTAAAAAGTGACCACGGTGGGATTTGAACCCACACGCCCTTACGAGCACCACCCCCTCAAGATGGCAAGTCTACCGTTTCTCCACGTGGCCTAAAATAAAAAAGGTCAAGTAATAAATTACTCGACCTTTTGTGACCCGACTGGGGCTCGAACCCAGGACCCCATCATTAAAAGTGATGTGCTCTACCAACTGAGCTATCGAGTCAATGCTTTCAAGTAAATTATGTGTTGATCACTATTTGTGACCCGACTGGGGCTCGAACCCAGGACCCCATCATTAAAAGTGATGTGCTCTACCAACTGAGCTATCGAGTCATAATTTCTTTGCTTGAATGCGGGTGCAAATATAAGGACTTTATTTGGAGTTTTCCAAAGAAATTTGTCTTAAATTTGACTTTTTTTAACAATAAATTTTAACGCCTTAGTTTATAGGGTTTTATTCTATGAAAAAAATTATATTATTAGGCTACATGGGATGCGGAAAGTCAACCATTGCCAAAACATTGTCGAAAAATATTGGAATTCCCTTTGTCGATTTGGATGAATATATCGAAAAAAAAACCAATTTGTCCATAAATGCCCTATTCGAGAAACACGGAGAAGTTTATTTTAGGAAATTAGAACAGGAATCTTTTAAGGAATTATTGAGTTCTGCTGATCGTTTTATTATAGGATTGGGTGGAGGGACTCCTTGTTATGCCAATAACCATGAGTTATTAATAGGGGAGGATGTATTGTCAGTTTATCTAAAAGCATCTATTGAGACCTTATTTGATCGATTGTCTGCTAATAAAAGCAAAAGACCCCTTATCGCCAACAAAAGTGATGTGGAGATGAAGGAGTTTATTGCGATGCATCTATTTGAAAGAAGCTTTTATTATAATAAGGCGCAGTATGCCGTTAGTGTAGATGATAAGACGATTGATCAGGTCGTTTTAGATATTGTAGCGATTCTAGCTTAAATAAGCATAGCTGTTTTTGTTTTCATCAAATACGACTTGAACGTGTTCTAATAAGGAGGTAGAAAGAGAGATTCCTTTAAAATCGGCTTTTACGGGATATTTTTTGTGATTTCTATCTACAAGCACTGCAGTTTTGAATTTTTTCAAAGGGACGTCTAGAAAATGTCTTATGGCGTAGATTAATGTTGTTCCCGAATTCAATACGTCATCAACAAGAATCAAACCTTTGTTAGCATAGTCTTCTTTTGGTATAGAAGTATGAATAGGTAGTTCAGGATTTAATTTGTTGATTTGAATTTCGCATAAACTAACCTTTAGTGGTGAGATGGATTTTAATTCCTGTGCAATTTTTTCGGCAAAAACGAATCCGTTGCTTGCTATTCCGGCAAGAACCACTTCGTTTTCGTCTACAAATGTCTCGTAGATTTGGTAAGCTATTCTTTTTATTTTGTGTTCAATTTCTTGATTTGTTAGGATGATATTTTTACTCATTTTTTTAGTTTTAAGTTTTGTTTTAAAATGTCAATATTAGTCCTCGTCATCGTCTTCAATAGCATTGCCAAATTCGTCGATGTCTCTTCGGTCTTTCTTAGTGGGTCTTCCGGTTCCGGTCTTTCGGTAATGCTCTTTTGAGAGTTTTAATAGTTCTAAATGTTGATAGACTTCGGGCGGTGTATCGTTGCGCCTGTAAATATCAACCAGTTTGGCTCCTACACGGCTCTCGGGAATGTCCAGTACGGTAATGATTTGGGTGATTTGATCTTTTCGAAAAGTGATTTTATCAGTAGGGAAAACCTCCTTGGAGGGTTTTGCAACCAGGCCGTTTACAGTAATCTGGTTTTTTTTGCAAGCCTCGGTTACCATGTTTCTGGTCTTGTAATATCTTACACACCATAAAAATTTATCTATTCTCATAAAAATTCTAAAATCGGAGTTAAATAGTTTACAAAAATAAATCAATATTGTATATTGCGCACTTAAAAATCAGCTATAATGAACAAATTTAAGTTTTATTTTATTTTATCAATTACAACACTCTCGTTATTTTCGTGTTCGAAAAATAATGATACTCCTGAAATTACTCCGCCTCGTGATTACGAAGTACAGTATAAAACTGATATAGCTGATATCGAGACTTATTTGAAAGAAAATTATATAGAAGATGTTTCCCCTGATGCTGATATTAAAATCACTAAAATTCCTGCGGGAGGAACTCAGCCTTCAATTTGGTCTTATAAAGACAAGGCATCGTTTCCAAAACTTCTAAGTCGTCCAGTAAAACTTCATGGCATTAGCTATACCTTGTATTATTTGGTATTAAGTGAAGGTAAAGCAGGAAATCCTTCGCCTTCTAATATGGATGCAGTGTTGGCAGCCTATAAAGGAGAGTATTTGTCCAGTAAAACGGTAGATGGAGTGACTACTATTAGTTCAACATTTTTTGAGGAAACTAAAAATCCACAACAAATGTTTAGTTTGCAATCAGTAATAAGAGGGTGGAGTGAAATTTTTCCCCAGTTTAAAACTGGAACTTATGTTTCGAATGCTGATGGAACGGTTAGTTATTCTGATTATGGTGCAGGTGTTATGTTTATCCCTTCAGGATTGGGTTATTTTTCATCAGGAAGTGCTGCTATTCCGGCCTATGCGCCTCTAGTGTTTAGCTTTAAATTGTTTGAAATTCAAAGACTGGATCAGGACGGGGACGGGATTCCGTCTTATTTGGAGGATTTAGATGGGGACGGCTATGTTTATGATTATAGAGATACAACTAATTTCCCAACAAAGCCTGAGACGGCGAACCCTGATGATACGGATGGTGATGGTATTCCAAACTTTTTGGATGTAGATGATGATGGTGACGGTTATACTACAAAATTAGAAATTAAAGATCCTTTGACAGGATTGCCTTATCCTTTTTTAGTAATTCCAAGTTGTGATGGTAATACTACTGATCCGGCTAGAAAGAAAAAACATTTGGATAAGGACTGTCACTAGTACCTAAAGTGTTATAAAATAAAAAATCCCATTCGCCGCTGCGAATGGGATTTTTTTATGGAAATCTATTTCTGAATCTGGTTAGAAATAGATTGATTGAATTATTCGAATTCTGATGTAAAGAATAATTTTACGCTCGGATATTTGTTTTGCGTCATTTGGATTGTAAAGTCAGAATCGGCAAGGAAAACCAATTGACCGTATTTATCTTTGGCAAGGAATTTTTGTTTGATTCGTTTGAACTCTTTAAACTCATCATTCTTGGCGTCATCCGGTTTTACCCAACAGGCTTTGTGTACCGGGAAATTCTCATAGGTACATTTGGCTCCATATTCATGTTCTAAACGGTATTGGATTACCTCATATTGAAGTGCTCCAACGGTTCCAATGATTTTACGGTTATTCATTTCAAGGGTGAATAATTGGGCAACACCTTCGTCCATCAATTGATCCACACCTTTGTCAAGCTGTTTGGCTTTCATAGGATCAGCATTATTGATGTATCTGAAATGTTCCGGAGAGAAGCTAGGAATTCCTTTGAAACTCATGATTTCACCTTCGGTTAAAGTATCTCCAATTTTAAAATTCCCTGTATCATGAAGTCCTACGATATCGCCGGGATAGGAAATGTCTACAATTTCTTTCTTTTCGGCAAAAAAGGCATTCGGGCTAGAGAATTTTAAATTCTTTTTTTGACGTACGTGATAATAAGGTTTGTTTCTTTCAAAAGTTCCGGAGACGATTTTTATAAAAGCCAATCGGTCTCTGTGTTTTGGATCCATATTGGCATGGATTTTAAAAACAAAACCGGTCATTTTTTCCTCTTTAGGATCAACTAATCTCGTTTCAGAATCTTTTGGTCTTGGCGATGGAGCGATTTGGATAAAACAATCCAAAAGTTCACGAACCCCGAAGTTATTCAATGCCGAACCAAAAAATACCGGTTGTAGTTTTCCGTCCAAGTAATCTTGTTGATTGAATTTTGGGTAAACTTCGTCAATTAATTCTAATTCCTCGCGCAATCTATCGGCAGGTTTTTGTCCCACTATTTTTTCCAATTCCGGGTTTTGTACATCCGAAAAAGCAATTGTTTCCTCAATGTTTTTACGGCTGTCACCGCTAAAAAGGTTGATGTTTTTCTCCCATAAATTGTATATTCCCTGAAAATCATAACCCATTCCTATTGGAAAACTCAGTGGAGTTACGGTTAATCCCAGTTTTTGCTCTACTTCATCCATCAAGTCAAAGGCGTCTTTTCCTTCACGGTCCAGCTTGTTAATGAAAACAATCATCGGAATGTTTCGCATTCTACATACGGCGACTAATTTTTCCGTTTGTTCCTCGACCCCTTTTGCAACGTCAATCACTACGATAACGCTATCAACGGCGGTTAAAGTCCTAAAGGTGTCTTCGGCAAAATCCTTATGTCCCGGGGTGTCCAGAATGTTTATTTTTTTCTCCTTATAATTAAAGGCCAAAACCGATGTAGAAACCGAGATCCCTCTTTGGCGCTCAATTTCCATAAAGTCACTCGTGGCTCCTTTTTTGATTTTGTTGTTTTTTACAGCTCCGGCTTCCTGAATCGCACCACCAAAAAGGAGGAGTTTTTCTGTAAGTGTAGTTTTACCGGCATCGGGATGTGATATAATTCCGAACGTTCTTCTTCTTTGTATTTCTTTTAAAAAGCTCATGTATAATGTAAATAGTTTGCAAAAGTACTATTTATAAATGCGAATAAAAAAAAAAGATGTCTTTTTGGAGATCTTCAAATTCATTGTCTTTTTTCTTAAAAGTTGAACACTTAATGATAGAATGAAAGACTTTGAATACTAAAAACCGACTTTAAAAATAGCGCTCAGATGCAGCAGTTGATTTGAATTAAAACTGCGATTGATTGAGAGTCATCGTTTGGGAGAATTATGGTGATGATGGTAGCTGTGTATAATTTTTTGTTAATAGTAGCGTGTAAAGTTGGATTATGTAATTGAATTGTTATTTTTGTTTGCCTTAAGTTGAGAGAATTGTAAGTAATTGTATTGAAAAATCAATTCGTTTTTTGACTCTTAAAGTGTATATTTGGACAAAATTAAAGATCCTTTTATGCGGATTAATTAAAAGACAAGAAATAACAATATTTATCATACTATAAATTTCAAAATAATGCCATTAAAAACAATGCAAATGAATTCCATAAATAATAAAAGTGCTCTTCTTTTTTTTCTGTTACTGTTTACAAGCACACTTATTAGCGCCCAAGAAATTATTAAAGACAGTGTTGTGGCTCCTGCAAAGAAGATTCAAACCGGACAAAGACAAAAAATTGATGGTGTTATTGCAACTGTGGGAGATTATATCGTTTTGGATTCAGATATCGATAAGTCATTTCTTGAAATTTCGTCCCAAGGCGGATCTGTAAAAGACATTACAAGATGCCAGATGCTTGGGAAATTATTGGAAGATAAATTGTATGCGCATCAAGCCATTCAGGATAGTATTAAAGTGACTGACTCTGAAATTAAAGGAATGATGGAAGAGCGTTTGACTTATATATTGGACAAAGTGGGTTCGATGGATAAGGTTTTGAGTATGTACAAGAAAAGTTCGGAGGAAGAACTAAGAACCAGTTTTTTTGACATCTTAAAAGAACAAAAATTAGCTTCAGAAATGACCAATAAAATTGTTGATGAAGTGGAGATAACTCCTGAAGAGGTTCGGAATTTTTTCAAAAAAATACCTAAAAATGAATTGCCTCTTTTTGGCGCAGAAATGGAAGTGGCACAAATTGTAGTGACTCCAAAAGTGTCTGAAGTAGAAAAGCAAAAAGTAATTGATAAACTGAATAGTTTCAAAAAAGAAGTAGAAGAAGGGGCTAGTTTTGCTACCAAAGCAGTTTTGTACTCTAAAGATCCGGGTTCCAGTTCAAATGGTGGTTACTATAAAATGAATAGAAAAACCCCATTTGTTAAAGAATTTAAAGATGTTGCTTTTAGCCTTCAACAAGGAGAAATTTCGGCTCCTTTTGAAACTACTTTTGGTTTTCATATTATTTATGTAGAAAAAATTAAAGGACAGGAAATAGAATTGCGCCATATTTTATTGACTCCTTCGGTATCTGAAGAAGAAGTGAAGGCTGCTAAAGAAAAAATTACGTCAATCAGAGAGAAAATTATTGACAAAAAATTAACTTTTGCTGATGCTGCCAGAACAGAATCAGATCAAAAAGAAACAAGAGCAAATGGTGGAGCTTTGATTAATCCAAATACACGTGATACTCGTTTTGAATTGACTAAAATGGATCCGTCTCTTTACAGTCAGGTTTCTAATTTAAAAGATGATGAAATTTCTCGACCAATATTAGATACTGACGAGAATGGAAGACAATTCTATAAGATTATCACGGTGACCAATAGAATAAATGAGCACACGGCTGATTATGCTACTGATTATATTAAAATTAAGGAATTGGCTTTAAAAGAAAAACAAATTAAAGCGATTGGAAAATGGTTTGACACAACCATCAAAGATACTTATGTTAAGATTCTTGGAGAATACAGAGATTGTGATTTTACAAACAATTGGCTGAAAAAATAATTTTTATAAAATAAATAAAAAGAGTTAGTTTTATGAATTCATAAAGCTAACTCTTTTTTAATTTAAAATACTTTCATAAAATGTCTGACGTAGCAGCAATACATAATTTGGTTCAAAAGCGAAACGAGCTCAAAAGCGAAATCGCAAAAATAATCGTTGGACAGGATGCGGTGGTAGATCAAATTTTGCTTTGTATTTTTTCAGGAGGTCATGCATTGTTAGTAGGAGTTCCTGGTTTGGCCAAGACTTTAATGGTAAATACATTGGCGAAAGCTTTAGGGCTGGATTTTAAAAGAATTCAGTTTACACCAGATTTAATGCCTTCGGATATTTTGGGGAGCGAAATATTAGATGAAAACCGCCAATTTAAGTTTATAAAAGGACCTGTTTTTTCGAATATCGTACTGGCTGATGAAATCAATAGAACACCTCCAAAAACGCAGGCTGCTTTACTTGAGGCTATGCAGGAGCGTTCCGTTACTATTGCAGGAGAAAATTATAAATTAGATTTGCCTTATTTTGTTTTGGCAACCCAAAATCCAATTGAACAGGAAGGGACATATCCGTTACCTGAAGCACAATTAGATCGTTTTATGTTTGCTATAAAATTAGAGTATCCTTCTTTTGCGGAGGAAGTCGAAGTGGTAAAACGCACCACTTCTGATGTGAAAGCGATTGTCGCGCCGTTATTTACCGCTCAGGAGATTGTTGATTTTCAACATTTGATCCGTAGAATTCCTGTGGCAGATAATGTGGTGGAGTATGCCGTGACTTTGGTCAGTAAAACACGTCCTGATAATCATTTGGCTAACGAGTTTGTCAAGAATTATCTGGATTGGGGAGCAGGGCCAAGAGCTTCACAGAATTTGATTTTGGGCGCTAAAGCTCATGCTGCTTTTAATGGGAAATTTTCACCTGATATTGAGGATGTAAAAGCGGTTGCGGTGGGAATATTGCGTCATAGAATTATTAAAAATTATAAGGCAGATGCCGAAGGAATCACAGAAGAAATGATAATTTCCAAGTTGATTTAAGGTTGAAATTAGAAATGTTTTAGATTTATGCTCTTAGCCGCTATTCTTTTTAAAACAAAAAATAAATTTTTATGTTGCCTTAAAGAAGAAGAAGTGAACGTGATTTTGGATTTATCAGCAAATGAATAAATCTTGGGTTGTTTTGAGAGCTTAATTTTTGTTTTTTAGTTAAAATTATTTGCTTTTTGCAAATCGAAATAAAAAATCGTTATGGATGAGCTATTTTCTTCATAACGATTTTTTATTTGGGAAAAACATGACAAAAATCATATAGGATTTAGGCTTCAAAAATTATTTTTGTAGGATTATTTATTTTACAAAAAAAGAAGAAGTATGAGCGAGAATAATGAGATTTTTAAAAGACCAACTCCAATTGATAAGGAAGTTTCCTGGGATAAGACCCAAGTGATTATGAGTAAAACCAATTCAAAAGGAATCATTGAATATGCTAATGAGGTTTTTATTGATGTTTGTGGATATGAAGATTATGAGCTTATGTCTCAGCCTCACAGTATTATCAGACATCCTGATATGCCTAAGGTTATCTTTAAAGTACTTTGGGAGAATCTAAAAAGCGGAAAGAATTTCTATGCGGTGGTTAAAAATCTTGCAAAATCAGGAAGGTACTATTGGGTTGTTACTGACTTTGAAATTTCAAAAGATAAAAATGGTGAAACTACCCATTATTTTGGTAGAAGAAAGGCTGTGCCTCAAGATGTGATTACAAAACATATTGAGCCATTGTATAAAAGATTGCTTCAAATTGAATCAGTAAGCGGAATCGAAGCCAGTGAAAAGTATTTGATAGGCTTTTTGGAAGAAAAAAACAGAACCTATGTTGAGTTTGTTAAAGAATGTATTTTAGATTATGAACAGTCTCAGAATGCGCAAAAAAGAGTGGAATTAAAAGAAGAGGAAGAAGAGGAGAGTCGAGGGTTCTTTTCTAGATTTTTTGGAAGATAATCTAGTGATAGTCTGATTTGTTTTTGAGTTAGAACGGTTGTGGTTTTTTTCATCTAAGGGGGTCGATAAGATTCATTGTAGTAAAAGAGGATAGGTAAGCTGGGATGTCTTAATAGCTAATTAAAAAGGTGTTTAATTAAAAGTTTGCTGATTATGCAATTTAAGGTTGAAAAATTAGTGTTTTCGCATTTTTACGCAATAGATTCTGTTATTTTGCAATAATAATTTTTCAAAATGGGACTTCGATTAAATTTTTTTTAATTCTCATCTTTAATACTTAAATTTGCTGGGCAAAAAAATACACTAACTCATTATGGCGTTTTGTTTTGAAATAATTAATAAAATTAGCCATTAACATTGAAAAGATAATATGAACATTTATAACGACTACATTAAGGAGATCGAAGAGCGAAAAGGTCAGGGACTTCACCCTAAACCGATTGATGGCGCTGAATTATTAAGCGAAATCATTACACAGATTAAAGATTTAAATAACGAGTACAGAGCAGATTCTCTTAACTTCTTTATTTATAATGTTGTTCCTGGAACCACTCCTGCGGCTAATGTAAAAGCTAAATTTTTAAAAGAAATTGTTTTAGGCCAATCAGTAGTTGCTGAAATTACACCTGCTTTTGCCTTAGAATTATTATCTCACATGAAAGGAGGTTCTTCAATTGAAGTACTTCTTGATTTGGCATTAGGAAATGATCTTGCAATTGCTAAAGATGCTGCAAAAGTTCTTAAAACACAAGTGTATCTTTATGAGGCCGATACGGATCGTTTAGTTGCTGCATTTGAAAGTGGTAACGCAATAGCAAAAGAAATTTTAGAGAGTTATGCTAAAGCAGAGTTCTTCACGAAACTTCCTGAGGTAAAAGAAGAAATTAAAGTTGTTACTTTTATAGCAGGAGAAGGAGATATTTCAACAGATTTACTTTCTCCGGGAAACCAAGCACACTCGCGTTCAGATCGCGAATTGCACGGTAAATGTATGATTACACCTGAAGCACAAGCTGAAATTAAAGCATTACAAGCACAACATCCAGACAAATCAGTAATGTTAATTGCTGAAAAAGGAACTATGGGAGTTGGTTCTTCAAGAATGTCAGGTGTGAATAACGTGGCACTTTGGACAGGTAAACAAGCAAGTCCTTATGTTCCGTTTGTAAATTTTGCGCCAATTGTTGCAGGTACAAACGGTATTTCACCAATTTTCCTTACAACAGTTGATGTAACTGGAGGTATTGGTTTGGATCTTAAAAACTGGGTTAAAAAGACTGATGCTAATGGTGAAGCCGTTCGTAATGAAAGCGGTGATCCAGTTTTAGAAGAAGTGTATTCTGTAGCAACAGGTACGGTTCTTACGATTAATACAAAATCAAAAAAATTATACAACGGAGACAAAGAATTAATTGACATCTCTAAAGCATTCACGCCGCAGAAAATGGAATTCATCAAAGCGGGTGGTTCATACGCAATTGTATTTGGAAAGAAATTACAAACTTTTGCAGCCAAGACATTAGGAATTACTGCTCCACTTGTGTATGCGCCATCAAAAGAGGTTTCTGTTGAAGGGCAGGGACTTACTGCTGTAGAAAAAATATTCAATGCTAATGCGGTTGGAACAACTCCAGGTAAGGTTTTACATGCTGGTTCAGATGTTCGTGTTACTGTAAATATTGTAGGTTCGCAAGATACTACCGGTTTGATGACTTCTCAGGAATTAGAGTCTATGGCTGCTACAGTGATTTCTCCAATTGTTGACGGTGCTTACCAATCAGGTTGTCATACTGCTTCCGTTTGGGATAATAAATCTAAGGCAAATATTCCTAGATTAATGAAATTTATGAACGATTTCGGATTGATCACAGCTCGTGACCCGAAAGGCGTTTATCATTCCATGACGGATGTTATTCACAAAGTATTGAATGATATTACGGTAAACGAGTGGGCTATCATTATTGGTGGTGATTCTCATACCAGAATGTCTAAAGGGGTTGCTTTTGGTGCTGATTCAGGAACAGTTGCTCTTGCATTGGCTACTGGTGAAGCTTCGATGCCAATTCCAGAATCTGTGAAGGTAACTTTCAAAGGAGATATGAAAGAATACATGGATTTCCGTGATGTGGTTCACGCTACACAATCTCAAATGCTTAAAACATTTGGTGGAGAGAATGTATTCCAAGGAAGAATTATTGAGGTTCATTTAGGGACTCTTAATGCAGATCAAGCGTTTACGTTTACAGACTGGACAGCAGAGATGAAAGCGAAAGCTTCTATCTGTATTTCTGAAGATTATACTTTGATCGAATCGCTTGAGATGGCGAAAGGTAGAATTCAGATCATGATTGACAAGGGAATGGACAATAAAAAGCAAGTGCTGAAAGGATTGATTGCTATTGCTGATAAGAGAATCGCTGAGATTATTTCAGGTGAAAAACCGGCTCTAAGACCAGATGCAAACGCAAAGTATTATGCTGAAGTTGTTGTAGATTTGGATCAAATTGCTGAGCCAATGATTGCTGATCCAGATGTGAATAATGCAGATGTTTCTAAAAGATATACCCACGATACCATCAGACCTTTATCTTTTTATGGTGGAGTTAAAAAAGTAGATCTAGGATTTATTGGTTCTTGTATGGTTCACAAGGGAGATATGAAAATTCTAGCGCATATGCTTAAGAATATTGATGAGCAAAAAGGTAAAGTAGAGTTCAAAGCACCACTAGTTGTAGCTCCTCCTACTTATAATATTGTTGATGAATTAAAAGCAGAAGGTGATTGGGAAATTTTACAAAAATATTCTGGTTTCGAATTCGATGATAATGTTCCTAAAGCTGCGGCTCGTACTTCATATGAAAATATGTTGTATTTAGAGCGTCCAGGTTGTAATCTTTGTATGGGTAACCAGGAGAAAGCGGCCAAAGGAGATACAGTAATGGCAACATCTACACGTCTTTTTCAAGGAAGAGTTGTTGAGGATACGGAAGGTAAAAAAGGAGAGTCTTTACTTTCTTCTACACCCGTTGTAGTATTGTCTACAATCCTTGGTAGAACTCCAACAATAGAAGAGTACATAACAGCAGTAGATGGTATTAACCTAACTAAGTTTGCACCTTCACATAAAATGTTAGTTGAATAATAGTTGATTAACTGTTAAATATATCAAAAAGCCTGAGTTATTAACTCAGGCTTTTTTTATAGCTATTCAATTTTTTGTACCTTGTGGTGATTAAAGATGAATAACAAATATAAATACAAAATATTATGGCATTTGATATCGAAATGATAAAAAAGGTTTACGGACAGATGGCAAGTAAAGTTGATGCAGCAAGAAAAATTGTTGGTCGCCCACTTACTTTAACTGAGAAAATTTTATACAGCCACCTTTGGGATGGTACTGCTAAGCAAGCTTATGGAAGAGGAGTAGATTATGTTGATTTTGCTCCAGATAGAGTAGCTTGTCAAGATGCAACGGCTCAAATGGCTTTGCTACAATTTATGCATGCTGGAAAAAGTAAAGTAGCGGTTCCTACCACCGTACATTGTGATCATTTAATTCAAGCAAAATCGGGCGCAGAAGCCGACTTAGCCTTCGCCAATAAACAATCAAAAGAAGTTTTTGATTTTCTTTCGTCTGTTTCTAATAAATATGGAATTGGATTCTGGAAACCCGGATCAGGAATTATTCACCAAATTGTTTTGGAGAATTATGCTTTTCCTGGAGGAATGATGATTGGAACCGATTCTCATACTGTCAATGCAGGTGGATTAGGAATGTTGGCTATCGGTGTTGGTGGAGCTGATGCTGTCGATGTAATGTCGGGAATGGGATGGGAATTGAAATTCCCTAAATTAATAGGAGTAAAATTGACTGGAAAGTTATCGGGTTGGACGGCTCCAAAAGACGTGATTCTTAAAGTGGCTGATATTCTTACTGTAAAAGGCGGAACAGGGGCTATTGTTGAATATTTTGGTGAAGGAGCTACTAATATGTCTTGTACCGGTAAAGGTACAATTTGTAATATGGGTGCCGAAATTGGTGCTACCACTTCTACTTTTGGATACGATGATTCCATGAGAAGGTATTTAGCAGCTACAGGTCGTCAAGATGTGGTTGATGCTGCTGATAAAGTGGCTGATTACTTGACTGGTGATCCTGAAGTATACGCTAATCCAGAACACTATTTTGACCAACTAATTGAAATTAACTTATCGGAATTAGAGCCACACATTAATGGTCCTTTTACTCCAGACAGAGGAACTCCAGTTTCTAAAATGAAAACGGAAGCGGCTGCCAATGGATGGCCAATAAAAGTAGAATGGGGATTGATTGGTTCTTGTACTAATTCTTCGTACGAAGATATGGCTCGTGCCGTGTCAATTGTAAACCAAGCTGTAGAACATGGAATTACTCCAAAAGCAGAATTTGGTATTAATCCAGGTTCGGAGCAAATTCGTTATACCATCGAAAGAGATGGAATGATTGCCGCTTTCGAAAAAATGGGAACTAAAGTGTTTACCAATGCTTGTGGGCCTTGTATTGGGCAATGGGATAGAGCAGGTGCTGATAAACAAGAAAAAAACACAATCGTTCACTCTTTTAACCGTAACTTCTCTAAAAGAGCTGATGGGAACCCAAATACGCATGCATTTGTAACATCGCCAGAAATGGTTGCTGCCTTAGCAATCTCAGGTCGTTTGGATTTTAATCCTTTGACAGATACCTTGATTAATGATAATGGAGAGGAAGTGAAATTGACTGCGCCTTTTGGTGATGAATTGCCCAAAAGAGGTTTTGCTGTAGAAGATGCAGGTTTTCAAGCGCCAGCAGCAGATGGATCAGGAGTTCAAATAGTAGTAAACGAAGCATCAGATCGTTTGCAATTATTGGCGCCATTTCAAGCTTGGGACGGTAAAAATATTTCAGGAGCTAAATTACTAATTAAAGCGTTCGGAAAATGTACTACAGATCATATTTCGATGGCTGGTCCATGGTTGCGTTTCCGTGGTCACTTGGATAATATTTCAAACAATATGTTGATTGGAGCAGTTAATGCTTTTACAAATAAAACCAATTCGGTTAAAAATCAGTTAACGGGGCAGTATGATGCAGTACCCGCGGTGGCTCGTGCTTATAAAGCGGCAGGAGTGCCATCTATTGTTGTGGGAGATCACAATTATGGAGAGGGTTCTTCTCGCGAACACGCTGCGATGGAGCCTCGTTTCTTAGGAGTGAAAGCGGTTCTGGTGAAATCATTTGCTCGTATCCATGAAACAAACCTTAAAAAACAAGGTCTTTTAGGATTGACATTTGCTAACGAAGCAGATTACGATAAAATACAGGAAGATGATACCATCAATTTTACCGACTTAGTCGATTTTGCTCCAGGAAAACCATTAACTATTGAATTTGTTCATGCTGACGGAAGCAAAGATGTAATCTTGGCAAACCATACTTATAATGAAGGACAAATTGGTTGGTTCGTTGCAGGATCAGCGTTAAATTTAATAGCAGCTGGTAAAGCTTAATTTTACTTTACACCTATCTGAAATGGAAAGCGCTCTGTGTGAACAGGGCGCTTTTTCTTTGCATATTTGTTAAAATCAATATAAAGAGGGGTTAAAAAATTGCGATATTTGTATTAATAATCTATATTAGCCGTATTGAATGCTTTATTTGTGTGATTTTGCATGATAAAGTATCTTTTTTTAGTTTTTAGAATGTGAAATAGTAGTTTATTTATCTGTAAATCAATACGATATAATATAATTTGGTAAAGTTTAATTTATGGTGCGGTATAGTTGGATCTTAATTTTTGTTTTTTTTAGTGGTTTTAGTGTTTTTTCCCAGGAAAAATACACCAATCACACTGTTTTAAAAGGAGAAACAATTTCTAAAATTGCCCAACAATACAATATCAAGTCCAGTGCTATTTATGAACTTAATCCAGATGCCCGTAAGGGAATAAAATTCAATGCAGTTTTATTGATTCCTGCAAAAGCAGAAAAGAATACTAAGCTTACTACTGTTGAGACTTCCTCAAATTATCCTGAAAAAGAACATCAAGTACTTCCTAAAGAAACCATTTACGGTATTGCTAAGCAATATAGACTGACCGTTAATGATTTGTATAAGATCAATCCTACTCTTGAGAAATCAGGATTAAAAAAAGGTCAAGTAATAAAAATTCCAGGTACGGCATCCAATCAAAGCGCAACATTGGCTAAAGCCGAAACAGAAAAAGGGATTCAAAAGACAACAACTCCGGAAAAGATAATCCCTAAGACGGAAGTGGTTGCTAAACCTCAATCTTTAGCAGAGACGACAGTTGCAATGAAGGTTATAGTTCATGAGGTTTTGCCTAAAGAAACTAAATATGCCATAGCTAAAGAACATGGAATTACTGTTGCTGACTTGGATAGAGCGAATCCAATGTCAGAATCTGAAGCCTTAAAAATTGGACAAAAAATTAACATTCCTGTAAAAGCAGATGATGTTGTAGCGGTATCAGTAGCGAAGGAAGAACTTGCTAAAGAAACTGAAAAAGGCCTTGAAAAGGAAGTGGCTGTCGTAGAAATGAAAACAATTGATGTTTCTAAAGAAAGAGCCAAAATTGAAACACCGGTTTCTTCTCAGGCAATAGTTGATAATAATGTTTTGGAAACGGAAGTGGTACGCGAGGTGTTGGCCCGTGAAACTAAATACGGAATTGCTAAAGAATTTGGTATTACAGTTAAAGAATTGGAAAGACAAAATCCTCAGATTGTTAAAAGCCTTCCAGTAGGTTATAAATTAAATATCAAAAGCTTAAAATCTGCTGAAAAAGCGATTGAAAAAGCGGAAAATGCGTTTAAAGACAGAATTGCTGAAGAAAACTCTGAGTATAATATTAAATCATTTCATAGTACTGATTTTCTGGATCAACTTGTAACTAAGGCCTCAGAGAATATTGGCACAAGATACCGTATAGGTGGAACCTCTAAAGATGGTTTTGACTGTTCTGGATTGATGTGTACCACTTTTAGCACTTTTGATATCCAGTTGCCTAGAACTTCTGTGGAGCAATCTAGATTTGGAACCAAAATTAGCACAGAGGAAGCTAGAAAAGGAGATTTAATTTTCTTTAAAACAAACGGAAGAAAGCAAATCAATCATGTTGGGATGGTTGTCGAGGCTAATGACGGAGATATTAAATTTATACATGCCTCAGTAGGTGGTGGAGTGATTATTTCTTCGGTAAAAGAAAAGTATTATAGCAAAAGATTTACTCAGGTTAATCGCGTTTTATAAGCGTTTTGAAATAAAAAAACATAAAAAAACTCTCAAGGATGCTTGGGAGTTTTTTTATGAAGTTATTTGAGCTTTTTACATTTTAAGGCATCAGTCTCTTTTTAATTTCCTTCCCGATGACTTTTTCGGTAATAGCGAATGTTTCTTTTTTGTTTTTTCTGAATTTTTTTATAAAAGTGGCAATCGCATCCTCAAGTTTTTCGTGTTCTTCTCTAAATTGATGGGAATCATATTTATAAGGATCGTCAATAAGTTGTCCCAGATGAGATAAATGGGTAGTCGTTTTTTCGATTAATGAATCACATTCTTTACTTTCGTTGGTTAGTCGTTTCGTTAATTCTCTCATTTCATCCAAGTTATCTTTTTGGGTTAAAAAGATGAAATATTTGTCAATGAGATGGTCTAAAAAGCGTAAATCGTCTTTGTAAAATTGCAAGTCAGATTGCCAGTGTTCTGTTAATGTATATAATTGTTGCCATTGTGCTTGCCAGGTAAAATCCCCTTTTGGTCTTTGTCTTAAATTTTCCATGATCATTATTTATTGGTTAAATATTCATTTCAATTTTTAAGCGTAGTTTGCTGGTTATGCTATTTGCAATCTTGGGTTGTTAATGTTTTTTTCGGTCAAAAATGTTTTTTTTAAGCGAAATTTTAGTTTGAATAGTAGATAAATTTACGAAAAAAATAAAGAAGAGAGGGTTTTGATAGTTCTAAAAATTTTATAAAAAAAAACTATTAAAATTTTGATTTTTAGGTAATTGTATTTTTTTGGCAACTTTTTAATCGTTTGGCTTTAAATTAAAAATCAGCACCTCCGAAAAAGGAAATGCTGATTTTTATTTGGTTTTTATTAGTCCAGTCTTTCAACTTTAATAATTTCCAGTTGTTTTTCGCCTTCTTCAAAATCCCAATTAATCACATCTCCTACTTTGCAACCTACTAATGCAAGTCCCATTTTAGTTAAGATAGATTCGGTATTGTTTCTTTTTTTTGCTTTGTCAGGAGCAACAAAAGTATAGATTTCTTCTTGGTCAGAATTAAGGTTTTTGACAGTTATGCGTGCATCTATCGTAACAATGTCTTCCGGTAAATTTTTTCGAGTTACCTGAGTAGCATTTTTAAGCTGTAATTTTAAAGCTTCTTCTTCTGTAGGGGTTACTTTTTTTCTTCTAATATGATCTTTAATTAGATCGTAAATTCCTGTTGTTAAAATGATATTTTGTGACATTTTTCTATTCTCTTAGGATCAATATTTTGACGCATTTTTGTTAACGGCCCAAACATTAAATGCCAATTGTCTTTTTGAAGAGATTGCATTTAATGACAAAAATGCCATCAATAAGCTATTGACGGTTTAAAATTGTATATAAAGGATATCTGAAGATTTCCCTGCCTTGGGTTTGACAGGGATTATTATATAAAGTCTTTGGAACTTTTTAGAAAAGAGTCATCATGCAGATAGGACAATGAAAATAAAAGTCCTAATGCACAAGAGTTTGTGTGAAAAAAAAGTGGTTTGTTCATTGTTTTCAACTGAACTGCTAAGATACAAAATAAAATGGGGCTAAAAAAGATTTGGCTAAAGATTAAGGCTGCTGTTTAATGCAGATAAAAAAAAGACAGCTTCCTTTTTAGCTAAGATATTCTTGACATAAAAAAAACTGCTATTGATGAAGTAGCAGTTTGATTTGATTGATTATTGAAACTCGGATTATTTCTTTTCTAAATCTTTGGTCATTTTAAAACCAACAAGTAAACCTGTACCGGCAGTCAAAAAGATCACTCCAGGAAATAAGGCTTCACTCGTGACTCCAAAAAGATCCTGAATGATTAAAGCGAATAAGATGCCTGCTCCAATTCCCATTAACAACACCGCAAGATTCAGGATAAATACTTTCCATATTGGCGCCGTATCTTGTCTTTTGCTCATAAAAATACTGGCATCGGCTCCTTTTTCAATAAGTGCCAGACGCTCTTTGTTTCTGGTTGAAAAAAATAAATAAAATACTCCGAAGATTGCTCCGAAAATAATTGGTAAGGCTAGAATGTCTGGTCCCATGATAATTTGTTTTTTAATTGATTATTTTTAATGTGTTCTTAGCTTAGGACGATGAAAGCCTAATTTTGGTTACAACTTTTATCAAAAAAACTTTTTTTACTTTTTTTGTAACCAAAAAGCTGTTGTTGCAGTCTTATCTTTATATGACCAAAACCGACGATCAATATTACATTACAAAAATTGTAGCAGGGGATACCAAAGCATTTGCTGTTTTGGTTGATCGTTATAAGGACTTGGTTTTTACCTTGGCTTTGCGGATGCTTAAAAATAGAGAAGAAGCAGAGGAAGTTGCGCAAGATACTTTTATTAAAGTTTTTAAGTCATTGAGTAAGTTTAAAGGAGATTCTAAGTTTTCGACTTGGATTTATAGGATAACTTATAATAGTTGCTTGGATGTTTTAAAGAAGTACAAACAGGAATATTCGACAGTTGTCTTAGACGAATTTTCGGAGCGTGAGCTAGCAACATTAGATAATGCTTTTGATGCTTTGGCCGAAAAAGAGCAACGGCAAGCCATAGATGATTGTTTGGATAGATTACCTAAAGAAGATAGTTTTTTATTGACATTGTATTATTTTGAAGAGCAATCTTTAGATGAAATTTCTAAAATTGTAGGTTTGACAGCCAATAATGTCAAAGTAAAACTCTTTAGAGGCAGAAAAAAATTGGCTTCGTTGTTAAAAGAAAAATTGGAACCCGAAATAATAGAGCATTATGAACACGAACGAAAATAAACAAATAGATGACTTGGCCAGAAGAGTGATTGAGAAAGCCACTTTAGAGTCGCCTTCATTTGATTTTACGGCTCAAATAATGACTCAGCTTACTGATTTAAAACAAAGTGAGACCACGGTTTATAAACCTTTGATTTCAAAAACAGCTTGGTTTGTTATTTTTATTGGTTTTGCAATTTTATTAGGCTATACAGTTACAGGAACACAATCGCAAACGCTAAACTGGTTTGATTTTCCAGATTTAAATGTTCTTTTGAATCAAAAAATTTCTACATCAATGTTTCAATTTACTTTCTCTAAAATTGTATTATATGCTTTGACTCTTTTAGCATTAATGGTACTTGTTCAGGTGTCATTTTTGAAGGCTTATTTTGATAAGCGATTTGAGCTTTGATGCAATATTACTAATGTTTAGTTTTTGGCTAAAATAGAATTAATGTAAATTAGGCTTTTGAGTGTTAAAAAAGCAAGGCGATGCAAATCCTTCAAAATATATTTTGCAATCTTTGAACTTTAATAAAAGTAAATAGTATTATGAGTAAAACTAAATTGACAATCAATCGCAATGGATCTATAAAAATAGAAGGAGAATTCGAAATAACAGACTGTGAGGGAAATACATACGGATTAGAAGGAAGAACTGCTTTAGGGCTTTGTCGTTGTGGTTTATCGGCTAATAAACCTTTTTGCGACGGTTCTCACCGTAATGGTTTTGAACACGAGTCTAAGGCATTTGACTTGCCGCCAGTAAAAGCAAAATAAAAAAAGCATTTTTTTTATCGCTTTAAAAATAAGCTAGACTTTGACAAGTTTAGCTTTTTTTGTTTTAATGTAGACAGTACTTTTATTTCGTAGCGTTTAAGTAGTGTTTCGATAAGTTGAATCTAGTTGCGGTAAAAGCCGGTTTGTTATTAAAATTAGGCTCCAAAAAGATCAATTAAAAGAGTAACTTTTATTGATATTTTATTCTTTTTCCAAAAAAAGTATATCTTTAGCCAAACCAAAATTAAAACTCAGTTTTATATGCAAGACAACAAACCAGAAGATTTTAAAAGAGAACTCGGCCTTCTAGACGGTACCATGCTTGTGGTGGGTTCTATGATCGGGTCGGGGATATTTATAGTGAGCTCGGATATGGTGCGTCAACTCGGTTCTGCCGGCTGGCTTATCGCCATGTGGGTTCTTACGGGAGTTACGACGGTAATTGCTGCCGTAAGTTATGGCGAGTTGAGCGCTATGTTTCCCAAAGCAGGTGGGCAGTATGTGTACATCAAAGAAGCTTATGGGAAACTTGTAGGTTTTTTATACGGTTGGAGCTTTTTTGCCGTGATACAAACCGGAACAATTGCAGCCGTGGGAGTAGCTTTTGCCAAGTTTACCGCCTATATATTTCCTTCTTTTAGCGATACTAATATTTTATATGAATTTGGTGGCTTTAAACTTAATGCTGCCCAAATAGTTTCCATCATTACCATCGTTTTTTTGAGTTACATTAACAGTCGCGGGGTAAAGAACTCTAAGATTTTACAAACGGTGCTTACGTTAATCAAGATTTTATCTTTATTAGGGTTGATCGTTTTTGGACTTGTTGCTGCCAAAGCAGAAGTTTGGGATGCGAACTGGACCAATGCCTGGGTTTCAGCTTCACTTGATACAAACAGCGGATCTTGGATACCTATCAGCGGAACGGCATTGATTGCGGCCATGTCGGCAGCTTTAGTGGGTTCTATGTTTTCCAGCGTAGCCTGGGAAGGCGTAACTTTTATCGCGGGAGAGATTAAAAATCCAAAGCGCAATGTAGGATTGAGTTTGTTTCTGGGAACTCTGACAGTATGTGTTATTTATGTTTTGGCTAATCTGATGTTTCTTGCCGTAGTGCCTTTACAGGAAATTGCCACAGCCGAATCTGACCGTGTGGGTGTAGTGGCTTCACAGTATATTTTTGGTTCTATAGGGACACTGATTATTGCTGTGATGATTATGATTTCGACTTTTGCCTGTAACAACGGTTTGATTATGGCAGGTGCACGTGTGTATTATACGATGGCTCAAGATGGTGTTTTCTTCAAGAAAGCAGCTCAATTGAACAAGGCCAGTGTTCCGGCTTGGTCTATTTGGGTTCAATGTATATGGGCTTCGGCTTTGTGTATGACAGGTAAATATGGTGATTTGTTGGATTTTGTGGTGATCATCGTTTTGATATTTTACATCCTGACTATTTTAGGAATCTTTATTCTTCGCAAGAAAATGCCCGATGCCGAAAGACCTTATAAGGCTTTTATGTATCCTTTTTTGCCGGGACTTTATATTATTATCGCGAGCGCAATTTGCATTACCTTGTTGTTCACAAAAACGAGTACTTGTGGTTGGGGTGTTTTAATTATGCTTGTTGGTATTCCGGTTTACTATCTTACAAAGGCGAAGGAGTAGTTTTTTAGAATAAAGAGAAAAGATACTAGAATAAAGAGAATTAAAATAAATCGCATAGAGAAGGCACTGTATCCGTGTGATCTATTTTCTTTATTTTAGCTTCTGTTTTTTGTAAGTATAAAAAAATCCGTCTCGTTGCAATAACGGGACGGATTTTCTATTGAATTCAGGTTGGCTTGCTGTAAACTTTAATCTAAAACTTGAACTAAAAACTAAAAACTAAAAATTTCAAACCGCAATAACCAACCTGTAAGCTGTAGGCTAGTAGTACGTAAAACGTCTTACTTTGGCAATATATTTGGCCAAACGGATTACTTGATGACTGTATCCAAATTCATTGTCATACCAAATATATAGGACGATATTTTTTCCATCTGCCGAAACAATAGTGGCGTTGCTATCATAAATTGCGGGTGCTGATGTACCCACAATATCCGAAGAGACTAATTCATTATTCAAAGAATATTTGATTTGCTCTACGAGTTCACCTTCTAAAGCGTATTTTTTCATTATAGCATTGATTTCTTCAATCGAAGTTTCTTTGTTTACTTCAAGATTCAATACTACTAATGAGCCATTTGGGACAGGAACGCGAATGGCATTTGAAGTTAATTTTCCTTCCAAGGATGGCAATGCTTTTGCAACAGCACTTCCGGCACCAGTTTCTGTAATAACCATATTTAGTGCTGCAGCTCTACCACGACGGTACTTTTTGTGCATGTTGTCCACCAAGTTTTGATCATTTGTGTAAGCGTGAATCGTTTCCAAGTGTCCTTTAACAACTCCTAAAGTATCTTCGACTGCTTTTAGGATGGGTGTAATTGCATTTGTAGTACAAGATGCTGCTGAGAAAATGTCAATTTCGTCAGGATTGTACTCGTTCTGGTTTACCCCATGAACAATATTTGGAACTCCTTTTCCTGGAGCGGTAAGTAAAACTTTATCGGCACCTTTAGAAACTAAATGCCTGCTAAGGGCTTCTTTAGTGGTGAACGCTCCTGTATTGTCAATGACTAAAGCATTGTCAATTCCATATGCTGTATAATCGATTTCTTCTGGAGCATTTGCTGTGATGATATGAACAGTGGTTCCATTGATGATCAAGGCATTATTTTCCGGATCAGCAGTTACTGAGCCTTGAAAATCTCCGTGAATAGAGTCATAACGCAACAAAGAAGCTCTTTTTTCTAGAGAAGAAGCATCGTTTTTATCTCGGGTTACAATAGCTCTCAATCGCAATTGATTTCCTTTCCCAGTTTTGGACATCAGCTCGCGAGCTAATAAACGTCCAATTCTACCAAAGCCATAAAGAACAACGTCTTTTGGTTGAATTTCTTCAGAGAATCTGGCATCTTTTAATTTGTCCAATACAAAATGTCTGGCATCTGGGTATTTTTCATCTTCCAATAGGTATTCGTAAGTTAGTTTACCAATATCTAATTTTGAAGGCGGCAAGTCTAATTCTAAAACGACTCTTGCAATTTCTACCGAATCAAAAACTGTAATTGGTTTGCCCACAAATTCACCCGCATATTGATGCAGGTTGATAATATCACTTACGTTTTTATCGAGCAATTGATTTTTGAACAAAACCATTTCTATGGATTTGTCATACCATAAATCACTGATGATTTTGATTAATTCGACTCCTGCACGACGTCTGTCGACTTGAAATGAAATTTCTTTTTGATACAAAACGGTATTGTTCATAAGGTGAAAATTTGTAAAAATTGAGTGGTTATTTTTTTAAATTTGGTGCAAAAGTACCCATTTCAATCGATTTCGTAAACTATTTTCGGTTTTTTTTAATAAAAAAAGCCAACTTGTTTTTTTTCAAGCTGGCTTTGTTTTTTAGGGGATCGAAAGCTTAGATGATGATTCGAATGAGTTCCCCGTTTTTATTGATCATTTCGAGACGAATACTTTGGTTTTCTTCTTTTTTATTTAAAAGTTTGGAAACCGTTTCAATATCGGTTGCTTTTACATTGTCAATACTTAGAATGATGTTTCCTTTCAGTTCTTCTTCGTACCGTATCAAATTTTCATTGTTGATGGCTTTTATTTTTACGCCATAATTGATGTTAAATTTCTTTTTGTCTGAAGCATTCAGGTTTTCTAATTCTATTCCTTTGAATTCGGTGCTAAAAAACTCATTTTTGCTCAGGATGACAGTCACATTTTTATTTTTTCCATCTCGGATAAAAGTAACCTCTACTTTATCATTGGGTCTTTTGGTATTAATGTAACCCGAAAGATCGGCATAAGTAGCGATGTTTTGATTGTCCAGTTTAATGATAATGTCTCCTTTTTGAAGTCCTGATTTAGAAGCCCCGGAATTTTTGGTCACATCATTAATGTAGAAACCCTCCGTTTGGTTTATGCCTAGTTCTTTAGAAGCCGTAGCATTCAATTCGCCACCCTGAACACCTAGAATTCCTCTTTGCACATTGCCATATTCCATAAGGTCTTCAATAATTTTTCGGGCAATATTAGAAGGAACGGCAAAGGAATAGCCTACATACGAACCTGTCGTGGAGGAAATCATGGTATTGATTCCTATTAAATCACCTCGGGTATTGACTAAGGCTCCACCACTGTTTCCCGGATTTACGGCGGCATCGGTTTGAATGAAAGATTGAATACCGCTGGTTCCTATGTTTCTGGCTTTGGCCGAGACAATTCCTGCTGTTACCGTCGAATTTAAGTTGTACGGATTTCCGACAGCAAGTACCCATTCGCCAATTTTAACCGAATCGGAGTTCGCAAAAGCGGTATAAGCTAATTTTTCATCGGCATTAATTTTTAACAGAGCAATGTCCATTTTCGAATCGGTGCCAATGAGCTTTGCCTTGTATGATTTTTTGTTGTTTAGAGTAATTTCAATTTCTGAGGCGTCTTTTATCACATGATTATTGGTTACGATATAACCATCTTCCGAGATAATTACTCCGGATCCCGTTCCTATTTGTTCTTGGGCTTGCCCTCCTTTGTATCCATAGAAATACTCCAACATCGGATTTGAAATGGTTTTATAAGATACATTTTTTACGTGAACTACCGTATGTATTGTTTTTTCGGCAGCTTCGGTAAAATCAAGTACTTCGCCGGATAAGCCCACTTTTTTTGCATAAGAATCGGCCGCTGTAGTTGTTATTGAATTGCTATTGGTCGAAAAATAACCATTGGAGTCAAATAGTAATTTGTAAGCTCCTAATGTCATCGCTCCGCTTACTAACGACACTAGAAAAAGCTGAGAATATTGTTTCATAATAGAGTTTGTTTTTACGTTATTTGTTAAGTAAAAATAAAGCTAAAATGATACCACAAAAAACAGTTTAACGCTCTTTAACAATGATTAACATTTCGTTAATAGTTCGTACTTTTGTGAAACACAATCTAAAGATAATGCAAATAGAATTTTTTAAATACCAAGGAACCGGAAATGATTTTGTGATGATTGATAATCGTTCCAATACTTTTCCAAAAGAAGATATAAAACAGATTGCCCATTTGTGCGACAGGCGTTTCGGGATTGGCGCGGACGGACTTATTTTATTAGAAAATGACCCGAAAGTTGATTTCAAAATGGTGTATTACAATTCCGATGGGAATCAAAGTACGATGTGCGGCAACGGAGGAAGATGTTTAGTGGCTTTCGCCAAAAAACTCGATGTAATTGATAATAAGGCTGTGTTTAATGCTGTTGATGGGTTGCATCATGCCTCTGTGAGTGAAGACGGAATCGTCTCGCTGCAAATGATTGATGTCGCTGATATCAAAAAGGCGTCGGATTATACTTTTTTAAACACGGGTTCTCCTCATCATGTACAATTGGTTGACGATTTGGAACATTATAATGTAAAAGAAAAAGGCTCCGAAATTCGTTATGGCAAATTATATGGAAAAGAAGGGAGCAATATCAATTTCGTTAAAAAAATTGACGAAAACACTTTCTCGCTCCGTACTTATGAAAGGGGAGTTGAAGATGAAACATTGGCTTGCGGGACGGGCGCAACAGCAGTTGCTATTGCCATGAATGCAACTGGAGCAACCCAGGCTACTTCGATTGATTTGAATGTGGAAGGAGGGAAGCTAATCGTTTCTTTTGATAAAAAGGACAATCAGTTTACCAATGTTTATCTAAAAGGCCCTGCCGAATTTGTTTTTAAAGGAACCATTTCGATTTAATTAAACCTACTCAAAACGCTATGATTACCTTAAAAGGAGACAATATCTACATCCGAGCATTAGAACCCAATGATTTGGAGTTTATTTATGCCATAGAAAACGATCAGAGCATTTGGGAAGTGAGTAATACCCATACGCCATATAGTCGATTTTTAGTAAGACAATATTTAGAAAATGCACATCAGGATATTTATGAAGCTAAGCAATTGCGATTGGCCATTTGTCAAGATCAAGATTTTCCTGCTATAGGATTGATTGATTTGTTTGATTTTGATCCAAAGAACAATAGAGCGGGTATAGGAATAGTGATACAGGGTAATGAAAACAGGAATCAGAATATTGGTTCGGAAGCAGTGGAATTATTGATTCAGTATGCTTTTAGGAACCTTAATTTACACCAGCTGTATGCAAATATAGGTGTCGAAAATGTAGCAAGTAAGGCTCTTTTTACTAAATTTGGCTTTCAATGTATTGGCATAAAAAAAGATTGGAATCTTATCAATGGCAATTATGTGGATGAAGCCGTTTTTCAATTAATTAATCAACAACTTTAAATTTTAAATTTTGAACTTTAAAAAAATTATTTCAATAGTATCAATTGTTTTAGTCACCGGATTAATCGTTTACGGATTTATTTTAGTCAAACAAATTTTTTCGGCTAACACTAAATTTGTTGAAAATGAAGTTTATGTTTATGTGCCAACGGATGCCAATTATGAAGCTGTTAAAAAAATAGTTTCGCCTTATGTCGAAAATATAGATCGGTTTGAAATGGTGGCAAATAAAATGAGTTATCCTGAAAATGTGAAATCTGGACGTTTTTTATTCACAAAAGGAATGAACAGTTATGCATTAGTGAGAGCCATGAGGTCTAATATTCCTGTAAAATTAGCCTTCAATAATCAAGAACGTTTAGAGAATTTTGCTGGTCGCGTTGGTTCGCAAATCGAAGCAGATAGTTTGTCATTACTTACTTCTTTCAAGGATTCTATTTTTCTGAAAGAAAATGGTTTTAATGAAGAAAACGTTTTGGCCATGTTTATTCCTAATACTTATGAAATTTACTGGAACACATCAGCAGTGAAATTTCGTGATAAAATGATCAAGGAATACCGTAATTTCTGGAATTCTGAACGTGTTGCTAAAGCAAAAGTACAAGGACTAACTCCCATTGAAGCCACGATATTAGCCTCAATTGTTCATAAAGAATCGGTTAAAAAAGACGAAAGACCGAGAATTGCGGGAGTTTATCTGAATCGATTGAGATTGGGTATGCCACTACAGGCAGATCCTACGGTGATCTATGCCATTAAAAAAAGAGACAATGATTTTGATCAAGTTATTAAAAGAGTTTTTTATAATGACTTAACAATGGTTTCACCATATAATACTTATGTAAATACAGGACTTCCTCCTGGACCTATTGCTATGCCAGACATAACAGCATTAGAAGCAGTTTTGGCTCCAGAAAAGAATGATTTTATTTATTTCTGTGCTAGTGTAGAACGTTTTGGGTACCATGAATTTGCTGCTACTTTGAAAGAGCACAATGTAAATGCTAAAAAATATTCGGATTGGATCAACAGTCAAGGTGTAAAAAGATAGTTTTAAAGAGTAAAAAAAGGAAACTTTTTTTACTCTTTTTAGTATTAGGAAATTATAGTGCTTTTGCCCAAAATAAAATTGAAGGTTTTTTGAAACCAGCAGATAGCCTGAATGTCAAAAGGGAAAATACACTTATTATAACCGAAACTGCTTTGGCTTCGGTTGCTTTAATTGGTTTAAACCAATTATGGTATGCAGATTACCCAAAATCCAAATTTCATTTCAAAAATGATAATGTTGAGTGGTTGCAAATGGATAAAGCGGGGCATTTCTATTCGTCCTATCAATTAGGGAGATTGGGTGCTGAAATGATGCAATGGAGCGGTGCGACCCAAAAAAAGCAGTTGCTTTATGGAGCAGGCATGGGATTTGCTTTTTTGACAGCTGTTGAAGTTTTGGATGGTTTTTCATCTGAGTGGGGGGCTTCGGCCGGTGATATAGTTGCAAATGCATCAGGAACAGCTTTGTATGTTTCACAAGAACTAATCTGGAATGAACAACGCATGGTACCTAAATTTTCATTCCATACTACCCATTATGCCAAATATAGGCCTACTGTTTTAGGAAGCTCTCTAGCCGAACAGTTATTGAAAGATTACAATGGACAAACGTATTGGCTTTCGATAAACTTACATTCTTTTTATAAAAAATCTAAAATACCCAAATGGCTCAATCTGGCGATAGGATATGGCGCCGAAGGGATGATTAGCGGCAATGCCGCAAATGAAGATTTGTTTTCGGCTCCCAAAACGGAAAGTTTTAGACAGCTGTATTTGAGTTTTGATGTAGACTTGACTAAGATAGAAACTCAATCTCATTTTTTAAAAACAGTGTTCACAGTGTTTAATACTTTAAAAATTCCTGCTCCAGCAATTGAATTTCAGCAGTTTAACCGAATTAAAGCTCATTTTATCTATTATTAGAACCTAAATATTGATAAGTCTTTTTTTTGTTTTAAATTTAGTATCAAGATTTTATAAAAAAGCTTTTTTTATTGATCAGATCTAATTTAAAAGTTGATTTCTTACAAGATTTTCAACAATAAAAGGGTTTAAGTTAAATTAATGATAATTCTAGAAAACATTAATGATACTTTAGCATTGACATTAAACACCTGAGGAAAATTTTGTTCAGGATTTACTTAGAGATTGTATTAAAAATGAAATCGCCAGATTTTTATGTTTGATATAATTTTTCATATACTTGCGATATTTTAGGCTTTTGTAAGTTAAAAACAGAATTACTTTCTAAATTTAGATTTCAGTTTAAGAGAGTTTATATTAATTGTATACCATAGTTGATCCTTTAGCGAATTTGTCAATTATAGTTGATACGATTCTTAAATAATTTTTCTTTTTTGACTTTAGAGGAATTGTTTTATGTTTAAAATCAAGCTAAGACTATTGCTTACTTGACTTTTCCAATTTTATATTTACCATTATCGTCTCGATTTGATAAAAAAGATTCTAAGATTAGGTCTTTCATATCAAAACGAGGTAGAGTATTCTTTTTCCTAATTCAATAGAGTTTATTGATATTCTACTGATGTATCACTATACTTTGTAAGGTATAGATTTCTTTTTCCATGGAAATAAAGTGTTTTTAGACTTAATTTTCCATGTTCATAGGGTTTTGAGAGGTGTTTAATCTCAATAATAGCATATGAAAAAAATTACTAAAACATTGTGGTTATTACTTTTTGCCATTTTATGTTTTAATATTACTTGGGGTCAGTCAGGAATTAATAATTTTTTAAAACCATCAGACTCACTTAATGTTGCCCGACGTAATGCAGTTATTATTACAGAAAGTATTCTTTTTATTGGAGGAGTAATTCAAATAAGTAAACCTTTTGATGGAGATCATTTGAATACTAAGTTTCATTTAGCTAATGATAAAGGGGTTTCTTTAGGGATGGATAAGGCGGCTCACATTTTTGTTTCCTATCATATTGGAAGCTTGGGAGCAAATACATTACAATGGAGTGGTGTGAGCAAAAAAAATCAGCTGATTTATGGTGCAGGAATAGGGTTTGCATTTTTAACAACCGTAGAAATTTTAGCTGGATTTTCTTATGATAATGGAACTTCTTATGGAGATATAATTGCTAATGGTGCAGGAACATCATTATTTGTCTCTCAAGAGTTGTTATGGAAAGAACAACGGATAATTCCCAAATTTTCGTTTGAAACAACCGATTTTTTTTCTCTATCACCAGGGCAAATGAAATCAAGGGTCACAAGTGAATTTGACGAGCAAACTTTTTGGATGTCAATAAATTTATACTCCTTTTTTAAAAGTTCCAGAATTCCTAAGTGGTTAAATTTAGCTGTAGGTTATGGTAGCGAAGGGGTGGATTCAAAATACAAAATTTTGGACAAAAAAAATGAACAACCAGCGGGATCATACCGCCAGATTTATTTGAGTTTTGACGTTGATTTAACTAAAATTGAGACAAAATCCCATTTTTTAAAATCCGTTTTTTATTGTTTTAACACCCTGAAAATTCCAGCACCAACGTTAGAATACTCACGTAGAGAGGGGGTTAAGGGACATGTTTTGCATTTTTAGAAAACTTTAATAACTTGATTGTCAATATTATGGAAAATAGTGGTATATTTGCACGCAGAAATTTTGAAACGGGACAGCGTTTTGAAGAAAAACAATTTATGATAAAGAAGTGGTATTTTTATACAAGTTTAACTATTATTATAGCTTTTTTAAGCTCCGGTTTTAAACCCCTTAGAATAGATACTAACGAATGGTTTCTAATAAAAAACACAGATGGAATTCGATACTTATTTCCATCACTTGAAGAAGACGACTACACAAATTTGAACATCCCTTTCACCGGAAATTTATTTATTGGTTTCAAAGAAGCAATAGCTTTCAAAGAATCTGAAGGTAAATACAAAAAAATTAATTCACTTGGTTATATGGGGAAGTACCAGTTTGGTAAAGAAACCCTGAAATCTGTTGGGATACATGATTCTACTTTATTCTTGAGAAGCCCTAAAATGCAAGAAAGAGCTTTTGTGGCGCTTTTGTCAAAAAATAAAGCTCTTCTACAAGATGTTATTGATAAATATGATGGGAAAGTAGTAAACGGAATCCTGGTTACTGAGTCTGGAATTTTGGCTGCAGCCCATCTTGGAGGTGCTGGTTCCGTAAAAAGATACTTTAAAAATAACGGAAAGAAATATATTAGAGACGCTTATGGAACTTCGATAAGAAGTTATATGAAAGCATTTGGAGGATATGATACTTCATTAATTGTGGCTAATGTTAATGCAATTGCGAGTCTAAATTAATTAAATAACGGTAAACTAAAAAAGCATTCAGAATCTCTGGATGCCTTTTTTTATCAGTGATTAATAGCTTTATTTTGCTTTTAGAATTTCACCATTAGGACGAACGGTTAATTTCATGGTTTCTTTTCCTTTTTTTATTTTTAGATTGTATTGTTTTTTATTAATATCTCCCTCTTCTTGGGTGTATAAAAATTTATCATTTACAATGGACCAATCTGGATAATTTCTATAAACAGCATATATAACTTCGTTGGGTAGTCTTATATTTTTATATTGTTCCACTACGCGAGTTAACTTTCCATTTTTATCATAGGTTGCAGCCAAAGACCCTTTTTTGGATTCCATTACCACTAGATAGGATTCATTGCCTTCATAATCTTTACCAATGTCATAGGCTATAAATTTTTCTTCCATCTTTCTTACGTCCATATCAGGATTTTTGTCAGGAAGATATACTGAAAAATCAGAACCTACTCTTTTAATTACCACAGCGGGTAATTCTTCAATTTTCATTTTCCCTTGTTGAGGGTCTTTTTTTGGTTTGTCTTGTGAATAGGACACAACACTTAAACTTATTAAAAGAAAAGTAAGAATAATTGATTTCATAATATTTGATTTTAAATTAGCACTCAATCACATTTCATTTTTTTGAATTCTATAAAACGCTATTGTATTAATGTTTAAAAAGTGATATTAATAAAAAAGACTGCCCATATTTTTGGACAGTCTTAGATAATTTATAGTTATTTTTCTTCTACTATTTCGCCGTTAGGATGAACGACTAATTTTCGGGTTTGATTGTCTTTTTTTATTTTAAGATTATATTGTTTTTTTACAATATCTCCCTCTTTTTGTGAATATAAATACTTGTCATTTATGATTTCCCATCCAGGAAAATTTTTATAAACAGAATAAATAACTTCTGAAGGGAGTTTTACGCCCTTATAATTCTCGACAACATGAATTAGTTTTCCTTTTTCATTATAAGTGGCAGATAAGGTGCCTCCTTTTATTTCCATGTATACTAAATAGGTGTCATAGCCTTCATAGTCCTTGCCTAGGTTGTAGGCAATGAAACTGTCTTCTAATTTTCTAACTTTCTGATCTGCGTTTCTGTCTGGTAAATAAACAGAGAAATCTTCTCCAGCACTTTTGATGACTACTGCCGGTAAGTTTTCAATGCCAACAATTGCATTATCATTCTTTTTTTTATCTTGAGAATAAGATATATTCACCAGTCCTATAACTAACAGAGCAATTAAATACGTTTTCATAATAGTTGATTTTAATTGTTTGAATGTTTACTATAAAATAGAACATAAGGCTTGCTATTTACTTCCCCTTCTGTTGTTGTTCATTCTAAGGTAAATGTTTAAAAAAATGTCAATTTTGGGGCTGTCTCGTAATGTTTTTTTTCATAATAAAGGTAATTAAATTATAAGTGGTTGATAGTTAATGTTTTATGTATGTTTTGTTAATTATAGCAAATTTCATTTAATAATTATAGTATAAAAAAAGCTGTTCATTTTTATGAACAGCCTCAAGTTGATTTTAAGTATTTTATAAATTACATTCCAGATATTATCTCCCCATTTGGACGAACTATTAATTTCTTGGTATCGTTCCCTTTTTTTATTTTTAGATTGTATTGTTTTTTTAGAATATCTCCTTTCTCCTGAGAGTATAAATATTTGTCATTAATAATTTCCCATCCAGGAAAGTTTTTATATACGGAGTAAATTACCTTAGCAGGAAGCTTTACATTGACATAATTTTCTACCACACGAATTAATTTTCCTTTTTCGTCATAGGTGGCGGTTAATGTTCCTCCTTTTATTTCCATATAAACTAAATAAGTTTCATAGCCTTCTAAGTTTTTTCCTAGATCGTAGGCTATAAAACGATCTTGAAGTTTCCGGACTTTTGGATCAGAATTGCGGTCAGTTATATACACAGAAAAATCATCTCCAACACTTTTAATTACCACTGCGGGTAAATTTTCAATAGAGATGTTACCATCAGATGGCTCTAAATCTGTTTTATTCTGGGAGTAGGATAAATTTGTTAATCCTAAAAATAAAAAAACAATAATGTACGCTTTCATAATAGTTGATTTTAATTATTTCTATTCTGCTCCAGAATAATTTTTAAGGCTTATAGTTACTTCCCCTTTTATGATGCAAATTAATTCTAAAGCTTTGTTTTTTTAAATAACAATGTTTTTTTGAAAAAAATATTTATGAAATCGTGGCTTTTGATAAAGGTATTGTTTTTATATATAACTGATTATCATTGTGTTGTGTAAAATTTGTTAATTTGTATTGATTTAGCGTATAGTTTTTTAAGAAGAATTTTAACTTGTACTTGTTTCTTTGCGAATTGATTATTAGATGGAGTAAAAATAAAAAAACACCAACTTTGTTGGTGTTTTTTGAATCTTTTGAATCGTCTAATTGTAGCTTAGTCTCCAATTAAAATTTGCAATATTTGTATAGCGGCTTCACTAATTTTTGTACCTGGGCCAAAAACTGCTAACGCTCCAGCATCAAATAGGTATTGATAATCTTGGGCAGGAATAACGCCTCCCACAACTACCATAATATCTTCACGACCGTATTTTTTTAATTCCTGAATCACCTGAGGAACCAAGGTTTTATGTCCCGCAGCGAGAGAGGAAACTCCAAGGATGTGAACGTCATTTTCCACGGCTTGTTTAGCGGCTTCGGCAGGAGTTTGAAAAAGGGGACCAATGTCCACGTCAAAACCTACATCGGCATAACCTGTGGCCACTACTTTGGCACCACGATCATGACCGTCTTGTCCCATTTTGGCAATCATAATTCTAGGGCGACGGCCTTCTTGTTTGGCAAAGGTATCGGCTAGTTGTTTGGCTTTCTCGAAGCTTTTGTCGTCTTTAATTTCTTTACTATACACGCCGCTAAAGGATTTAATTTGTGCTTTGTATCTTCCAAAAACTGTTTCTAAGGCATCGCTGATTTCTCCCAAAGTAGTTCGGTTTCTGGCAGCGTCTACGGCAAACTCCAATAAATTTCCTTCTCCGGTTTGGGCACAAAGGATTAATTTTTTTAGTGATTCCTGTACTTTTTCATTATCTCTGCTCGCCTTGATACGATCGAGTTGTTCCAACTGTTGTTTGCGCACCATTTGGTTATCAACATCTAAAATGTGCAAAGGATCTTCTTTTTCCAGTCGGTATTTGTTGACACCTACAATAATATCTTGTCCGCTATCAATACGGGCTTGCTTTCTGGCTGCGGCTTCTTCGATTCTAAGTTTTGGTATCCCAGCTTCGATGGCTTTGGTCATACCGCCTAGTTCTTCTACTTCTTCAATCAGCTTCCAGGCATTTTCGGCAATTTCATGGGTTAGGCTTTCTACATAATAGCTTCCGCCCCAGGGGTCCACCGTTTTTGTAATTTTAGTTTCTTCCTGTAAAAAGATTTGGGTATTTCGGGCAATTCTTGCAGAGAAATCCGTCGGCAAGGCAATGGCTTCATCAAGAGCGTTTGTGTGCAAAGACTGTGTTCCGCCAAAAGCCGCCGCCGCCGCTTCAATACAGGTACGAGCGACATTATTAAACGGATCTTGTTCTGTTAGACTCCAGCCGCTAGTTTGGCAATGGGTTCTTAATGCTAAGGATTTATCGTCTTTTGGATTGAACTGCTTTACCAATTTGGCCCAAATCATTCTTCCGGCACGCATTTTGGCAATTTCCATAAAATGGTTCATGCCTATAGCCCAAAAAAAGGACAGGCGAGGAGCAAAGTCATCTATTTTCATTCCCGTGGCCAATCCCGTTCTAATGTATTCCAATCCATCTGCAAGGGTATAGGCTAATTCGATATCAGCTGTCGCTCCCGCCTCCTGCATGTGATAGCCGGAAATGGATATCGAATTGAATTTGGGCATTTTTTTGCTCGTAAATTCAAATATATCGGCAATGATTTTCATCGATGGAGTTGGCGGATAAATATAGGTGTTGCGCACCATAAATTCCTTGAGGATATCGTTTTGTATGGTTCCGGAAAGTTGTTCTGGTTTTACACCCTGCTCTTCGGCAGCCACAATATAGAAAGCCATAATAGGTAAAACGGCACCATTCATGGTCATTGAAACTGACATTTCGTCCAATGGAATTTGGTCAAACAATACTTTCATGTCTTCGACCGAGTCAATGGCAACACCTGCTTTTCCTACATCGCCCACTACACGTTCATGATCAGAATCATAGCCGCGGTGGGTGGGTAAATCAAAAGCGATGGATAATCCTTTTTGGCCTGCCGCCAAATTTCTTCTGTAAAAAGCGTTGCTTTCTTCTGCGGTAGAAAATCCGGCATATTGGCGAATCGTCCAAGGTCGGCGGACATACATTGTTGCGTAAGGGCCGCGTAAATTTGGCGCAAAGCCAGCTCCAAAGTCCAGATGATTGAGATTCTCAATATCTTTTTCGGAATAAGTGGACTCGAGTTCAATACCTTCAGCCGTTAAAAATCCTTCGGTCAAAGGAGCTTGATCTGAGGTTTTCGACTTTTGGTTGTCTAATTGAATATGTTTGAGGTCATTTCTGATCATTTTTGACACTAATTTAAGCGGTTTAATTATCTGATTGTAATGATTTGAAATTATTCTAAATCCAGACGTTCTTGTTCTTTTTTCTCCGCCAATCGTTTTTCAATTATCGGATTAATCAATGTTTTTCGGGGTTTGATTTTTACAAAAGGAAAGAGTTCCAGATTGTGTTTCATTCTGTCGTCTTTGTTGGGGTATTTATTGGTTCCCAATAGCACTTCTTTCCCGGAATCAAAAAGTTCCTGCTCTTTATCAGCGTTTTCTTGGATTTTTCTTTTAATAATTCCTTCGTTCAATTGTTTCAAAAATCCACCGCTTGCTTCAATATCTTTGAATAAGGCCAATGCTTTTTCGGCTAATTGTTTGGTCAATGTTTCAATATAATAACTTCCGTCTGCGGGATTGTTTACTTTGTCAAAATAACTTTCGTTTTTAAGTACCAATAATTGATTTCTGGCTATTCGATCTCCAAATTCATTGTCTTTATGGTACAAAGAATCATAAGGTAAATTGACAACTGCATCTGCTCCGCCTAATATTGCCGACATGCACTCGGTAGTGGTACGGAGCATATTTACATTGTAATCGTATAATGTTTTGTTGCGTTTGCTTGGAGAAACTAAAAGATGACAATCTAGATTGTGGTTGTATTCTTTGGCAATTAAATTGAATAATAATCGGAACGCGCGCAGTTTTGCAATTTCAAAAAAATAATTTGTCCCTACTGCAATTTCAAAAACAATTGGCTGGTTGATAATTGGAATTCTGTTAAAATATTCATTGACATGCGCCATGCTATAGGCTATTTGTTGCACCATGTTTGCGCCGGCATTTTGATACAAACTAGAATCAACACTAATAATCGAGCTGTTAGGAATCGCGGTACAAAGTGTGTTTAGTGAATCGAAATTGTTTTTTTCGCTTGTAACAAACCAGTTGCCTTCGCGGGCCAATTGCCCAATGGGATCTATATTGTAGAATATTTTTATTTCCTTTTGCCTTGCAATAGCGTCAATTTTTTGAACGAAATCGATTGAGAAAAAGTTGAAATTGAAGTAAACAGGTACCGTTTTTAAAGGAAGTTTTTCAAGAAGTGCTGCGATGTCTATGTTTTCGTCCTCAATAGTAAAACGAAGACTTTCGGCACCTCTATTTAGAGTGTCCAAAGCTCTTTCTACTGATTTATCAATATCAAAAACAAAAATATTTTGGCAAATTTTAAAGTCTGTGGCTTTTGTGGCAACCGGAATCGATTTTGTAAATTCGTCTTTATGATAAAAAGGTTTAACCTTAATGTCCTCTGGAGAATTCCAGATTAAGGTTTCATTATAATCCGCACCTTTGAGCTCAAACTGGATTTTTTGTTTCCATTGTTTGGAAGAAACGGGATCGAAATCTTCGAATAAATTACTGTTCATTTTGATTCTGATTTTAATAATTCCAGATTTTATTTTTTTACGATGCTGTCACCTTCAAATTCTATGATGTAAATGTCTTCACTGTCTTTTTTCATATAGTACTTTTCGCGGGCATATTTCTCTATTTGTTCCGGATTTTTGAGCTGTTTAATTTGCTCTTCGTCCTTCTTTATTTCTTGTTGATAATATTCTTTATTGTCTTCAAGTTCATTTATTTGATTATCTAAAATACGATGGTCAAAATAGGAATAGTTATCCAAAAAAAGCATCCAAGTCGTAAAAAACAGTAAAACCCATATGTATTTATTACTCATGAATTTAAACCAAGGTTTGTCTTTGTAAGGATTTTTCATAAATTTTGTTTTTTTGCCCCAGATATTCCAGCAATCAGTTCTAGTGAATAAAGAAGAAATTGGGGAAGTCTCCTAAATATTGGAATTTTATAAAATTACAATAAATTATAGAATTTTTTGATTTATTACCGCACGAACAATATCGATTGCAACGGTATTGTATTTATCATTCGGGATGATGATGTCGGCAAATGCTTTTGTAGGCTCTATAAATTGCTCATGCATTGGTTTCAATGTGGTTTGATAACGGTTTAAAACCTCTTCCATATCACGACCGCGTTCAGCAATGTCCCGTTTCAAACGGCGAATTAATCTTTCGTCAGAATCTGCATGCACGTAGACTTTGATGTCAAAAAGCTCTCTCAGTTCAGCATTAGCCAAAATCAAAATACCTTCAACAATCATCACTTTTCTAGGGTGCGTAAAAATAGTGTCATCTGTTCTATTGTGAGTCACAAAAGAATAAACGGGTTGGTTTATGTTTCTTTCGGCCTTTAATTCCTTCAAATGTTCGACTAACAACTCGAAATCAATCGCGCGCGGATGATCAAAATTGATTAGGGCTCTTTCGTCAAATGATAGGCCGTGGTTTTCTTTATAGTAGGAATCTTGTGAAATAATACCAACTTCCGCTTCCGGTAATTCATTCATAATCTGATGAACTACGGTTGTTTTTCCGCTTCCCGTTCCGCCTGCAATCCCTATGATGAGCATATACTATTGTGTTATAATTGTTAGGGCAAAAATAGGAATTTAATTGGGAGTGAATTTTGTTTTCTGTAAAATATTTGACTTAATTATCAGCCCAAGAAAGCTGCTCATCTAGTCTTATGATACAAAAAAGAGGAAGTCCTTTTCAGGCTCCCTCTTTTAAAAAAAGAATTCAGATCTTAATTATTTATTCTTTTTCGCTTTTATCATCATTTCCAGTTGATCCCAAAGTTCTTCTGGAATGGCTTCCAATAAATTGAATTGTCCTGCACCTTTGAGCCATTCACCACCATCAATAACCACCACTTCACCATTTACATAAGCAGAAAAATCAGATACCAAATAAGCCGCTAAATTAGCTAATTCCTGATGATCTCCCACACGCTTTAATGGTACTTTTTTGGACATATCAAATTTCTCGGCCAAATCTCCCGGCAATAATCTGTCCCAAGCACCTTTGGTAGGAAATGGCCCTGGGGCAATGGCATTAGTACGGATGCCGTATTTTGCCCATTCTACGGCAAGACTTCGGGTCATGGCAAGAACTCCGGCTTTGGCAGTGGCGCTTGGCACAACATAAGCGGATCCAGTCCAAGCATAAGTAGTTACAATATTCAAAACTGTGGCCGAGGTTTGTTTGGTGTCAATCCAATGTTTTCCAAAGGCCAATGTACAGTTTTTGGATCCTTTAAGGACAATATCAATTACGGTATCGAAGGCATTGGCTGATAGTCTTTCGGTTGGTGAAATGAAATTTCCAGCGGCATTGTTCAATAAAACATCTACTTTTCCAAAGGTTTTCAGTACTGCTTGCAGCATGTTTTCTACTTCTTCATAATGACGAACATCGCATTGAAGCGGTAAACAACTGCCTCCAGTTTCGGCTTCTAATTCTGTTGCCGTATTTTTTAATTTTTCTAAATCTCGTGATGTAATGGCGACTTTGGCACCTAATTCTAAGAAGTATTTGGTCATTGCTTTTCCTAAGCCGCTTCCGCCTCCAGTAACCACAATTACTTTTCCTTTTAGGGCGTCATCGCGTAGCATTTTATCGGTATAACTCATAGTATATTATTTTTTTGGATTGTAAATATAACGAAATTAAATAATATGCACGCATAATAAAAAAGCGAAAACAGCTTTGTTAAATGGCGCATAATTTTTTTGCGGCTTGCTCCAATGTTTCATCGTCTTTAGCAAAGCAAAAACGAATTAAATGCAAATCTTTTCCATCAGCATAAAAAGTAGAAATTGGTATGGCGGCAACTCCATGTTCTATAATCAGCCTTTTGCAAAAATCCACATCATTTTCATTTGAAATGGCTGCGTAAGAAGCTACTTGAAAATAGGTTCCTTCGGAAGGCATCAATTCAAATCGGCTTGTTCGGAGTAATTTTCTAAAATAATCTCGTTTTTCCTGGTAAAAACTTCCAATTTCTTCAACAGAAACAAAGTCTAAATAATTACTAATTGCCACTTGAGAAATACTATTGACGCTAAAAACTAAAAATTGGTGTACTTTTTTGATTTCTTTCATCAAATGTTCAGGAGCTACCAGATAGCCCACTTTCCAGCCTGTAACGTGAAATGTTTTTCCGAAAGAGGAAACCATTACACAACGATTTAAAAGTTGCGAGCGAGTATGAGCCGAAATGTGTTTTTTCTCAAAAGTGATGTATTCGTAGACTTCATCCGAAAGTACAATGATTTCAGGATGTTTTTGAAGCAATTTTTCTAAAGCTTCGAAATCCGATTCGGACAAAATTTTCCCTGTTGGATTATGCGGATTATTGATGATAATCATTTTGGTTTTTGGCGAACAGGCTTTTTCAATCTTCTCCCAATTTGGGGTATAATCATCATTTAAAGCTACACGTACGGGAATCGCATTACTTAATAAAATGGGGGCTTCATAGCAATCATAACTGGGATCTAGAATAATTACTTCGTCATTCATTTGTACCAATGCTTGAATGCTGGCAAAAATTCCTTCTGTAGCACCTGCAGTGACCAATATTTCACTTTCTGGTTGAATAATTCTTGCATAGGATTTTTCGACAAGAGCAGCTATTCTGGACAATAAAGGCGTGTAACCAGACATTGGCAGATATTGATGCACGTTTTCTTTGGCTAGTTTGGCGACAATATCCGTTAAGCGTTCGTCTACCGGGAAATTTGGGAATCCTTGCGAAAGATTTATCGCACTGTATTCAGCCGCCATTTTAGACATTAGCGTAAAAATACTCGTACCAATATTGGGAAGTTTTGACATACTTTTTTTTAATTGATCTAAAAGTAAGTAAAAGCTTCGGTTTGATAAAATCTTTATATAAGGATTTATAAAAAACTGAAGCGTTTCATTTCAGCGCTTCAGTCTTTGTTTTTGATTTATTTAGCCGGTTTAGGCATATCAGAATTGGCCATATCTCTAATGCAAACGTATTTGCCGTCTTTTTTCTCAAAGAGACTGATGAAATTTCCGCTCATCATTTTTGTGTTAGTTGAATCCATAACTTGGTATCCGCCAATTTCCACGACTTGATTTCCGTCATTTGAGACATGGACTTCATTAGTTTTAAAGGCTATTTTTGCTCCTTTAGGAAAATTCTTTAATTCTTCTTTTATGGATTCATGAATGGCTTTTTTGCCCATCAGAGGCATTTTTTCATTAGAATAACTGATTGCATCTTCTGAATAATACATGATTCCATCAGCATTTTTTTCATTAAAAGCTTTGGCAAAGCCATCTTCGAGTGCTTGAATTTCAGTTTTTACTCCTTCTAGGTCAACAGCGACCATAGGAGTCTCTTTCTTTTGGCAGGCAATCATCAAAGTGATAATCATTAGGACTAATCCTCCTTTAAAAATCTTGTTTCTCATAATTATATTTGGTTTTAAATTTAATTAGGAATAATTTTTTGGAGATTAAGGGAGAATAAATTTAAGCATAATGTATTGGTAATCAGTTGTTTTTTTATTGTTTTTTAAATTGAACAAAAAAAATCCAGAGAATTACTCTTGTTAAAGTGTAATCTTCCGGATAGAATAAAAGCTAATTGTAAAATTTTAAAGTTTACATTTTATGAATAATAAAAATAGTAGGACGTTTGTGTAAATCGATAGTCTCTTTTTTCCAAGCTGCAATTTTCTTGGTTTTAATATATTCTGTTGGTAATGTAATATCAGTAGCAATGCACAAATGCGTTTCCGGATGTAAAGTCTGTAGTAAATCTTCCAGTAATTTATTGTTTCGATATGGAGTTTCGATAAATATTTGGGATTGATTTTTTTCGAAAGATATTCTTTCTAAGCTTTTGAAACTGGCTTTTTTTTCGTCTTTTTCAATGGGTAAATAACCATGAAAAGTAAAACTCTGTCCGTTCATTCCAGAAGCCATCATTGCCAGTAGGATAGAAGAAGGACCAACTAATGGAACAACCTGAATGCCTTTTTCATGGGCTAGCTTTACGATTACTGCCCCAGGATCAGCGACACCTGGACAGCCTGCTTCGCTCATTAGTCCCATGTTTTTACCTTCCAGTAAGGGTTTGATAAAGTCAAGATGTTCTTTAACTTCAGTACGTTTATTTAAGGTGAAAAGGATTAATTCAGATTGTTTTTTTTCGGGACTAACTTCTTTGATGGATTTACGTGCCGTTTTGTCGTTTTCGACAATATAATGATCAATGAAATCAATGGTTCTTTTTACTGTTTGTGGTAAAACATCCATTGGGTCACAATCGCCCATAGTAGTGGGGATTAAATAGAGTTTTCCTAGAAGAGTGTTTGGTTTCATTGGGATGTATTTTGTTCTAATTATAAGATGTAAAGGCTGATGAGATGAAAGCTGAATACGATTGATTTAAAATTCAGTATTTATGGGAAATAAGAATTATTGATGTTTTGTGATTAATTTTTCGGCTATAATATCACAAACCTCGTCCAGCATTTTGTAAACAATTTCAAATCCATTTGGTAATCCAAAATAAGGATCAGGAATATCTACATTTTCATCAGGGAATAATTCATTCAGAATCATCTTTACCTTAGATTTTTGTTCAGGAGTTTCTGATAATTCAATTACATTGTCGTAATTGGATTGATCCATAACATAGATGTAATCGTAGATTTCAAAATCTGATTTTTGAAAATGTTTTCCTTTTTGATTGGAAATATCAATGTTGTATTTTTTTGCTGTAGCAATAGAACGCGTGTCAGGTGGCTGGTTTATGTGCCAGGAACCTGTTCCGGCTGAGTCTACTCTGAATTTGTCTTTTGGAAGTTTTGAGGCTAATATACCTTCGGCCAAAGGCGATCGGCAGATGTTTCCCAAACAAACCATTAGAATTTTTACAGACATGATGCTCTTATAGCGTTAATTTTTTATGGATATCTTCAACGAATTTTTTAAATTGCTTGTCGGTAGCCACTAAGTTGTCAACAGTTTTACAGGCGTGCAAAACCGTAGCATGGTCCCGATCTCCAATTTGTGAACCAATATTGGCCAAAGAAGCTTTTGTAAACTTTTTAGCAAAAAACATCGCCAGTTGTCTTGCCTGTACTACATGTCTTTTTCTGGTTTTTGATTGAAGGGTTTCTATATCTAATTGGAAATAATCCGAAACGATTTTTTGAATGTAATCGATAGAGATTTCTCTTTTGACATTTTTAACAAACTTTTCAACCACACTTTTTGCCAGCTCAATGGTTACTTCTTTTTTATTGAAAGAAGATTGGGCAATTAGCGAAATAATAGCACCTTCTAGCTCACGAACATTTGATTTAATGTTTCGGGCCACATATTCTATGATTTCTTCTGGAATTTCTACACCATCACGATAGAGGATGTTTTTCAGGATTGAAATCCTGGTTTCATAATCCGGTTGATGCAATTCAGCAGATAATCCCCATTTGAAACGAGACAATAAGCGTTGCTCGATATCTTGCATATCAACAGGTGCCTTGTCAGAAGTCAAGATAACCTGTTTTCCGTTTTGATGTAAATAGTTGAAAATATGGAAAAATACATCCTGTGTTCCAGACTTTCCGGAAAGGAATTGCACATCATCAATGATTAAAACATCGATTAATTGGTAGAAATGAATGAAATCATTTCGGTTGTTTTTCTTTACCGAATCAATATATTGTTGGGTGAAAATTTCAGCTGAAATGTATAAAACTGTTTTTTCAGGATATTTGTCTTTTATTTCGACACCTATAGCGTGTGCTAAGTGTGTTTTACCCAAACCTACACCTCCAAAAATCAATAAAGGGTTGAATGATGTTCCTCCCGGTTTATTGGCTACAGCCATACCAGCTGAACGCGCTAAACGGTTAGAATCTCCTTCAAGGAAATTGTCAAAACTATAGTTGGCATTTAATTGTGATTCAATTTTTAAATTCCTGATTCCTGGAATTACAAAAGGATTCTTTAATTCTGGATCTAGATTTTTAAAAGGTGCATCAACATTTTGGGGTTTCATTGGAGCCCTGTTGGCACTTGGCAATTGTTCCGTAAAAGGTTGTTTGTTGCCATAAGTGTTTTCCATTTTGATTTTATAAAGTAACTTCGCATTTTTGCCAAGCTCTTTAGTAAGTGCCACTTTTAATAATTTTACATAGTGTTCTTCTAGCCATTCGTAGAAAAATTTACTAGGAACTTGAATGTACAAAGCGTTATCGGTAAGTTCAACTGATTTGATTGGTTCAAACCAAGTTTTGTAAGCTTGATCTTGAATGTTGTCCTTTATAAAAGACAGACAGTTTTCCCATACTGATTGAGCAGTTTTGTTCAT